>NZ_CM174448.1:0-115000 GCF_057837605.1 Pseudomonas sp. GL_093
GTGTCAGTGGAACTTTGGCAGCAGTGCGTGGAGCTTTTGCGCGATGAGCTGCCTGCCCAACAATTCAACACTTGGATCCGTCCACTACAGGTCGAAGCCGAAGGCGACGAGTTGCGTGTCTACGCACCGAATCGCTTTGTTCTCGACTGGGTCAACGAAAAGTACTTGGGCCGCGTCCTTGAACTGCTGGATGAGCATGGCAATGGCATGGCGCCGGCGCTGTCCTTATTAATAGGCAGCAAACGCAGTTCGGCACCGCGTGCCGCCCCAAATGCTCCGTTGGCCGCTGCTGCTTCACAGGCTCAGGCACCTGTCAGCGCTACGGCGCCAGCCCCGGTAGCCGCTCCGACCAAGCGTGCGACGCAAAAAGTTGCCGAAGTTAATGAAGAGCCATCGCGCGACAGCTTCGATCCAATGGCCGGTGCCAGTTCGCAACAGGCACCGATTCGCGCCGAACAGCGTACGGTGCAGGTCGAAGGCGCGCTCAAGCACACCAGCTACCTGAACCGCACCTTCACCTTCGAAAACTTCGTCGAGGGCAAGTCCAACCAACTGGCCCGGGCTGCGGCCTGGCAAGTGGCGGACAATCCCAAGCACGGTTACAACCCGCTCTTCCTTTATGGTGGCGTCGGCTTGGGTAAAACCCACTTGATGCACGCGGTGGGTAACCACCTATTAAAGAAGAATCCGAATGCCAAGGTTGTGTACCTGCATTCCGAGCGGTTCGTGGCCGATATGGTCAAGGCCCTGCAGCTGAACGCCATCAACGAGTTCAAGCGCTTCTACCGTTCAGTGGATGCGTTGTTGATCGATGACATTCAATTCTTCGCCCGCAAAGAACGTTCCCAGGAAGAGTTTTTCCACACCTTCAACGCCCTGCTTGAAGGTGGCCAGCAGGTCATTCTCACCAGTGACCGCTACCCGAAAGAAATCGAAGGCCTTGAAGAGCGCCTCAAATCCCGCTTCGGCTGGGGCCTGACGGTAGCCGTCGAGCCGCCGGAGCTGGAAACCCGCGTGGCGATCCTGATGAAAAAGGCCGATCAGGCCAAAGTCGATCTGCCCCATGACGCGGCGTTCTTCATTGCCCAGCGTATTCGCTCCAACGTCCGTGAGTTGGAAGGCGCGCTGAAACGCGTGATTGCCCACTCGCACTTCATGGGCCGCGACATCACCATCGAGCTGATTCGCGAATCCCTGAAAGACTTGTTGGCGCTGCAAGACAAACTGGTCTCTGTGGATAACATTCAGCGCACGGTCGCCGAGTACTACAAGATCAAGATCTCCGACCTGCTGTCCAAGCGTCGTTCACGCTCGGTCGCACGTCCGCGTCAGGTTGCAATGGCATTGTCCAAAGAGTTGACTAACCACAGCCTGCCGGAAATCGGCGATGTGTTTGGCGGCCGGGACCACACGACTGTTTTGCACGCCTGCCGCAAGATCAACGAACTTAAGGAATCCGACGCGGACATCCGCGAGGACTACAAGAACCTGCTGCGTACACTGACCACTTGATGAACACCAGCGCAGCTTATTAAGGCAAGGGACTAGACCATGCATTTCACCATTCAACGCGAAGCCCTGTTGAAACCCCTGCAACTGGTCGCAGGCGTCGTCGAGCGCCGACAGACCTTGCCGGTGCTCTCCAACGTGCTGCTGGTTGTCGAAGGCCAGCAATTGTCGCTGACCGGTACCGACCTGGAAGTCGAGCTGGTCGGTCGTGTACAACTCGAAGAGCCTGCCGATCCAGGTTCCATCACTGTGCCTGCGCGCAAGCTGATGGATATCTGCAAAAGCTTGCCGAACGATGCGCTGATCGACATCAAGGTCGACGAGCAGAAGCTCGTGGTGAAGGCCGGCCGTAGCCGCTTCACCCTGTCGACCCTGCCGGCCAATGACTTCCCGACTGTGGAAGAAGGTCCCGGCTCGCTGACGTGCAGCCTTGAGCAAAGCAAACTGCGCCGTTTGATCGAACGCACCAGCTTCGCCATGGCCCAGCAGGACGTGCGTTACTACCTCAACGGCATGCTGCTGGAAGTTTCCGAAGGCATCATCCGCGCCGTGGCCACCGACGGTCACCGTCTGGCCATGTGCTCGATGAAGGCCGATATCGGTCAGCCGGATCGTCACCAGGTGATCGTGCCGCGCAAGGGTATCCTTGAGCTGGCGCGTCTGCTGACTGAACCGGACGGCATCGTCAGCATCGTTCTGGGTCAACATCACATCCGCGCCACCACTGGCGAATTCACCTTTACCTCGAAACTGGTCGACGGCAAATTCCCTGACTACGAGCGCGTTCTGCCTAAGGGCGGCGACAAACTGGTTCTCGGCGATCGTCAGGCCCTGCGTGAAGCGTTCAGCCGTACCGCGATTCTGTCCAACGAGAAGTACCGCGGCATTCGTCTGCAACTGGCCAACGGTCAGCTGAAGATCCAGGCGAACAACCCCGAACAGGAAGAAGCGGAAGAAGAAGTGGGCGTCGAGTACAACGGCGGCAATCTGGAAATCGGCTTCAACGTGAGCTACCTGCTGGACGTGTTGGGCGTGATGACGACTGAGCAGGTTCGTCTGATTCTGTCCGACTCCAACAGCAGTGCGCTGGTGCAAGAGTCCGACAACGACGACTCGGCCTACGTTGTCATGCCGATGCGTCTGTAATCATGCTCAGCAGAAGCTAGATGTCCTTAAGTCGCGTCTCGGTCACCGCGGTGCGCAATCTGCACCCGGTGACCTTCTCCCCCTCCCCCCGAATCAACATTCTTTACGGCGCCAACGGCAGCGGCAAAACCAGTGTTCTGGAAGCCATTCATCTGCTGGGGCTTGCCCGTTCGTTTCGTAGCACCCGCCTGTTACCGGTCATCCAGTACGAGCAGCTCGCCTGTACGGTGTTTGGTCAGGTGGAGATGGCCGAGGGTGGGCACAGCGCCTTGGGGATCTCCCGAGACCGTCAAGGGGAGTTTCAGATTCGCATCGACGGGCAGAACGCTCGCAGCGCGGCGCAACTGGCGGAAATCCTGCCGCTGCAGCTGATCAACCCTGATAGCTTCCGCTTGCTGGAAGGCGCACCGAAGATTCGCCGGCAGTTTCTCGACTGGGGCGTGTTCCACGTGGAACCACGATTCATGTCCACCTGGCAGCGCTTGCAGAAGGCCCTGCGCCAGAGAAACTCTTGGCTGCGGCATGGTACACTTGACGCCGTTTCGCAAGCGGTTTGGGACAGGGAACTGTGCCAGGCCAGCGCTGAAATTGATGAATACCGCCGCGCTTATATCAAAGCCTTGAAACCAGTCTTTGAACAGACCTTGAGCGAACTGGTTGAGCTCGAGGGCTTAACGCTCAGCTATTACCGAGGTTGGGACAAAGACCGCGAGCTGAGTGCAGTACTCGCCGGGTCCCTTCAGCGGGATCAGCAAATGGGTCACACCCAAGCCGGACCGCAGCGTGCTGATTTGCGTCTTAGATTGGGCGCGCATAACGCCGCGGACATCTTGTCTCGCGGTCAGCAGAAGCTGGTGGTCTGTGCATTGCGGATTGCTCAAGGGCACTTGGTCAGCCAGGCCCGACGCGGCCAGTGTATTTATCTGGTGGATGACCTGCCGTCCGAACTGGACGAGCACCACCGCCGCGCGCTTTGCCGCTTGCTGGAAGACTTACGCTGCCAGGTGTTTATCACCTGTGTAGATCACGAATTATTGAGGGAAGGCTGGCAGACGGAAACGCCAGTCGCTCTGTTCCACGTGGAACAGGGCCGTATCACCCAGACCCACGACCATCGGGAGTGAAGGCATTGAGCGAAGAAAATACGAATACCTACGACTCAACGAGCATTAAAGTGCTGAAAGGCCTGGATGCCGTACGCAAACGTCCCGGTATGTACATTGGTGACACCGACGATGGTAGCGGTCTGCACCACATGGTCTTCGAGGTAGTCGACAACTCCATCGATGAAGCGCTCGCTGGCCACTGCGACGACATCAGCATCATCATCCACCCGGACGAATCCATCACCGTTCGCGACAACGGTCGTGGTATCCCGGTAGACGTGCACAAAGAAGAAGGCGTCTCGGCAGCCGAGGTCATCATGACCGTGCTGCACGCCGGCGGTAAGTTCGATGACAACTCCTACAAAGTATCCGGCGGTCTGCACGGTGTAGGTGTGTCGGTTGTGAACGCCCTGTCCGAAGAGCTGGTCTTGACCGTTCGCCGCAGCGGCAAAATCTGGGAACAGACCTACATTCACGGTGTTCCAAAAGAACCGATGAAAATCGTCGGTGAGAGTGAAAGCACCGGCACTCAGATCCACTTCAAACCGTCCGACCTGACGTTCAAGAACATCCACTTCAGCTGGGACATCCTGGCCAAGCGGATTCGTGAACTGTCCTTCCTTAACTCCGGTGTCGGCATCGTCCTCAAGGATGAGCGCAGCGGCAAGGAAGAGCTGTTCAAGTACGAGGGTGGCCTGCGTGCGTTCGTTGAATACCTGAACACCAACAAGACCCCGGTCAACCAGGTGTTCCACTTCAACATCCAGCGCGAAGACGGCATCGGCGTGGAAATCGCCTTGCAGTGGAACGACAGCTTCAACGAGAACCTGTTGTGCTTCACCAACAACATTCCACAGCGCGATGGCGGTACTCACCTGGTGGGTTTCCGTTCCGCACTGACGCGTAACCTGAACACCTACATCGAAGCAGAAGGTCTGGCGAAGAAGCACAAAGTCGCGACCACCGGTGACGATGCCCGTGAAGGCCTGACCGCGATCATCTCGGTAAAAGTGCCGGATCCGAAGTTCAGCTCCCAGACCAAAGACAAGCTGGTTTCTTCCGAAGTGAAGACCGCGGTCGAACAGGAAATGGGCAAGTACTTCTCCGACTTCCTACTGGAAAACCCGAACGAAGCCAAACTGGTCGTCGGCAAGATGATCGATGCGGCTCGCGCTCGTGAAGCGGCGCGTAAAGCCCGTGAGATGACCCGTCGTAAAGGCGCGCTGGATATCGCCGGCCTGCCGGGCAAACTGGCTGACTGCCAGGAAAAAGACCCTGCCCTTTCCGAACTGTACCTCGTGGAAGGTGACTCTGCTGGCGGCTCCGCCAAGCAGGGACGCAACCGTCGCACCCAAGCCATCCTGCCTCTCAAGGGCAAGATCCTGAACGTCGAGAAGGCGCGCTTCGACAAGATGATCTCTTCGCAAGAAGTGGGCACCTTGATCACCGCGCTGGGCTGTGGCATTGGCCGCGATGAGTACAACATCGCGAAGCTGCGTTACCACAACATCATCATCATGACCGATGCTGACGTCGACGGTTCGCACATCCGTACCCTGCTGCTGACCTTCTTCTTCCGTCAGTTGCCGGAGCTGATCGAGCGCGGCTACATCTACATCGCCCAGCCACCGCTGTACAAGGTCAAGAAAGGCAAGCAAGAGCAATACATCAAAGACGACGACGCCATGGAAGAGTACATGACGCAGTCGGCCCTGGAAGATGCGAGCCTGCACCTGAACGAGGAAGCCCCGGGTATTTCCGGTCCCGCCCTCGAGCGTCTGGTGAATGACTTCCGTCTGGTAATGAAGACACTCAAGCGTCTGTCGCGCCTGTACCCACAGGAGCTGACCGAGCACTTCATCTACCTGCCTGCCGTTAGCCTGGAGCAATTGTCCGATCACGCTGCGATGCAGGATTGGATGGCCCAGTACGAAGTTCGCCTGCGCACCGTCGAGAAGTCCGGCCTGGTCTACAAAGCCAGCCTGCGTGAAGACCGTGAACGTAACGTCTGGCTGCCTGAGGTCGAACTGATCTCCCACGGCTTGTCGAACTACGTCACCTTCAACCGCGACTTCTTCGGCAGCAACGATTACAAGACTGTTGTTTCTCTGGGCGCTCAACTGAGCACCTTGCTGGACGATGGCGCGTATATCCAGCGTGGCGAGCGCAAGAAGCCGGTCACCGAGTTCAAGGAAGCCCTTGAATGGCTGATGGCCGAAAGCACCAAGCGTCACACCATCCAGCGATACAAAGGTCTGGGCGAAATGAACCCGGATCAGCTGTGGGAAACCACCATGGACCCAAGCCAGCGCCGGATGCTCAAAGTGACCATCGAAGACGCCATTGGCGCGGACCAGATCTTCAACACCCTGATGGGTGATGCGGTCGAGCCTCGTCGTGACTTCATCGAAAGCAACGCCCTGGCGGTTTCCAACCTGGACTTCTGATTCAGCGAACCTGCCAAACGAAAAAGGCCAACGCTCAAGCGTTGGCCTTTTTTATTGTCCGTAAATGGCTCTGGTAACAATCCACTCTTGATGATGTGCAACGATTGAAACACGGCCATTGCGGGCATAAAAAAACCGGCTATATCAGCCGGTTTTTTTACGTCCAAAAAAAACTTATGCACCTTTTTCGGTTTTTTATGGGTTTATAAAATATGTATATAAATCATAAACCTACGAACTAAATTCGACGCATTTCAACCAAACGGTACACAGGTTATCCACAAAATCTCAGACAGCCACTTGGTCAGTAGCAGCCGGGGCTTGCGGGGCGGGTGGCAGCGAACCCATTTCACGTTGCATCTGCTCGTTCCAGGCCTGGACCCGATCATTCAGCTCGGCAATCGCTCGCGGCCCGCTACCCTCGGCATACATGGGTGCGCCGATGATCACGGTAATGACGCCGTGCTTCTTCGCCCAACCGGCTTTCGGCCAGAACTTGCCAGCATTGTGCGCAATCGGCAGCACGGGAAGTGCGGCGTTGACGGCTAAAGCGGTACCACCGCGAGAGAATTTTCCGATGGTGCCGTAAGGAACGCGCGTTCCCTCTGGGAATATCAGGACCCAGACACCATCCTTCAGCAGTTCATCGCCTTTCTTCGCCACATGCTTGAGCGCCGCTTTCGGGTTGTCGCGGTCGATGGCGATCGGTCGCAGCATGGCCATGGCCCAGCCGAAAAACGGAACGAAGAGCAGTTCGCGCTTAAGTACCTGGCTCAATGGCTCAAAGTAGGCGGATAGGAAGAACGTCTCCCACGTGCTCTGGTGGTTCGACTGAATCACGCAGGGCTGGTCAGGCACGTTCTCAGCGCCCTTCACTTCGTAGCTGATGCCCAGAAAGACTTTGCTCAGCCACAAGGCGCAGCGGCACCAGTACACATTGATGAAGCGATAGCGCGCCTTGAACGGCAGAAAAGGCGCGATAAAAAAGCTCAGGCTGCACCAGAGCAAAGAGCTGGTGCCCAGCAACAGATAAAAGAGGAAGGTTCTGATGGCCTGCAGTATCGACATGGCGACGTTTACCGTTGCGGGCACTGCCCGCCTATTCAAGCGCACTCCCGATCAATCCTTGGTCAGGAACAATCGAAGCACTCTAATTGTGGATAAGTTCTGCGGCAATCGCCGCCAGATCGTCAAAAATCAAGGTGCCTGCCGGTAGGGTCTTGCCCAAAGTCTTTTCGCCTTTCCCGGTCTTTACCAAAACTGGCTGAGAATCGACGGCTTTGGCGGCCTCCAGGTCACCTAGGGTATCGCCGACGAACCAAAGATTGGTCAGCGATACGTTGTAATGCGCGGCGATGGTTTTCAACATCCCGGGTTTTGGTTTGCGGCAATCGCAGCCATCGTCCGGCCCGTGCGGGCAATAGACGATCAGCCCGACTTCACCGCCCTGCTCCGCCACCCGCTCGCGCAAGCGCTCGTGCATGGCGTCCAGGGTGGCGATGTCGTAATAGCCGCGAGCGATGCCCGACTGGTTGGTAGCCACTGCTACCGTCCAGCCGGCCTTGCTCAACTGCGCGATGGCTTCGATCGAACCCGGGAGCGGAATCCACTCATCCACCGACTTGATGTAAGCGTCGGAGTCGTAATTGATCACCCCGTCCCGATCGAGAATCAGCAGTTTCAACAGCAGCCCCTCAACCCAGCAGCGAAATGTCGGCGACGCCGAGGAACAGCCCACGCAGGCGCAACAGCAGCGCATAACGGTTGGCGCGGACCTTGGCATCTTCCGCGTTGACCATCACGGCTTCGAAGAACGCATCCACTGGCTCGCGCAAGGCAGCCAGACGTGCCAGCGATTCGCTGTACTGACGCGCCGCCGCCATCGGCTGGACAGCCTGGTCAGCCTGCTGGATCGCCGAGTACAGGGAGAACTCGTTGGCGTTGTCGAAGTACTTGGCTTCCACGACCGAAGGAACAGAGCCTTCGACCTTGCTCAGCAAGTTCGAAACGCGCTTGTTCACTGCGGCCAGGGCAGCGGCTTCCGGTAATTTGCGGAACGCCTCTACCGCTTGTACGCGCTGATCGAAGTCCAGCGCCGAACCCGGTTTCAGGGCACGCACCGACAGGTAAGTCCCGACATCCACGCCTTCGTCTTCGTAACGGGCACGCAGACGGTCGAAGATGAACTCCAGCACCGAATCGTTGAGGCCGGCAGCCTTGACCTTGGTACCGAACGCATTCACGGCGAAAGCCACGGCGTCGTTCAGGTCGAGGTCGAGCTTCTTGTCGATCAGGATGCGCAACACGCCGAGTGCAGCACGGCGCAAGGCGTACGGGTCTTTGCTACCGGTTGGCAGCATGCCGATGCCGAAAATCCCCACCAGCGTGTCGAGCTTGTCAGCGATGGCCACGGCCGCACCGGTCAGGGTGGTCGGCAGTTCAGCGCCGGCACCGCGCGGCATGTACTGCTCGTTCAGCGCCAGAGCGACTTCTTCCGGCTCGCCGTCGTTGAGGGCGTAGTAGTAACCGGCGACACCTTGCATCTCCGGGAACTCACCGACCATCTCGGTCGCCAGGTCGCACTTGGACAGCAAGCCTGCACGGGAAGCCCACGCGGCGTTGCCGCCAATGCGTTGGGCGATGAACGCAGCAAGTTTGGAAACGCGCTCGGCCTTGTCGTAGACGCTGCCGAGTTTTTCCTGGAACACCACGTTCTGCAGACGCAGGTTGAAGTCTTCGAGTTTCTGCTTCTTGTCTTGCTTGAAGAAGAACTCGGCGTCGGTCAGGCGTGGGCGAACCACTTTCTCGTTACCGGCGATGATCTGCTGCGGGTCTTTGCTTTCGATGTTGGCCACGGTAATGAAACGTGGCAGCAACTTGCCGTCGGCATCCAGCAGGCAGAAGTACTTCTGGTTGTCCTGCATGGTGGTGATCAGGGCTTCTTGCGGCACGTCGAGGAAACGCTCTTCGAACGAGCACACCAGCGGCACCGGCCATTCAACCAGCGCGGTCACTTCGTCGAGCAGCGCTGGGGGCACAATCGCCGTCCCTTCCTGCATCGTCGCCAGCTCTTCGACGCGCTTGCTGATCAACTCGCGACGCTCATTGGCATCGGCCAATACGTAAGCGGCACGCAGGTCGGTCAAATAGTTGGCCGGCGAGGTGATGCGCACGCTTTCCGGGTGATGGAAGCGGTGACCACGGGAATCGCGACCCGCCTTCTGGGCGAGGATCGTGCAATCGATGACCTGGTCACCGAGCAGCATCACCAGCCACTGGGTCGGACGAACGAATTCTTCCTTGCGAGCACCCCAGCGCATGCGCTTGGGAATTGGCAGGTCGTTCAGGGAATCTTCGACGATGGTCGGCAGCAGGCTCGCGGTCGGTTTGCCGGCGATGCTTTGGCTGTAACGCAGTTTCGGGCCGCTCTGATCGATTTCGCTCAGGTCGACGCCGCACTTCTTGGCGAAGCCCAGAGCTGCTTGAGTCGGGTTGCCTTCGGCATCGAACGCGGCCTGACGTGGCGGGCCATCGAGGTTGATGCTGCGGTCCGGCTGCTGAGTCGCCAGATCGGTGATCAGCACAGCCAGACGACGTGGCGCGGCGTAGACGGTTTTGGTCTCGTAGTTCAGGCCAGCGGCTTGCAGGCCCTTGTCGATACCGGCCAGGAACGCGTCGGCCAGGGTGTTCAGGGCTTTGGGTGGCAGTTCTTCGGTGCCCAGTTCAACCAGAAAATCTAGAGCACTCATTGTGCTGCCTCCAGCTTGGCCAGTACTTCGTCACGCAGGTCCGGGGTCGCCATTGGGAAGCCCAACTTGGCGCGAGCCAGCAGGTAAGCTTGCGCAACGGAACGCGCCAGAGTGCGGACACGCAGAATGTATTGCTGACGCGCAGTCACCGAGATCGCCCGGCGAGCATCCAGCAGGTTGAAGGTGTGGGAGGCCTTCAACACCATTTCGTAGCTTGGCAACGGCAGCGGCTGGTCGAGTTCGATCAGGCGCTTGGCTTCGCTTTCGTAGAAATCGAACAGTTCGAACAGCTTCTCGACGTTGGCGTGTTCGAAGTTGTAGGTCGATTGCTCGACTTCGTTCTGGTGGAACACGTCGCCGTAGGTCACTTTGCCGAACGGACCGTCAGCCCAGACCAGGTCGTAGACCGAGTCTACGCCTTGCAGGTACATGGCCAGACGCTCAAGACCGTAAGTGATTTCGCCGGTCACCGGGTAGCACTCGATGCCGCCCGCTTGCTGGAAGTAAGTGAACTGCGTCACTTCCATGCCGTTGAGCCAGACTTCCCAGCCCAGACCCCAGGCGCCCAGTGTTGGCGATTCCCAATTGTCTTCAACGAAGCGAATGTCGTGGACCAGCGGGTCCAGGCCGACATGCTTGAGGGAGCCCAGGTACAGTTCCTGGAAGTTGTCCGGGTTCGGCTTCAGCACGACCTGGAACTGGTAGTAGTGCTGCAGACGGTTCGGGTTTTCGCCGTAGCGGCCGTCAGTCGGGCGACGACTGGGCTGCACATAAGCGGCGTTCCAGGTTTCCGGGCCAATGGCGCGCAGAAACGTGGCAGTGTGGAAAGTCCCGGCGCCTACTTCCATATCGTAGGGCTGAAGTACCACACAACCTTGCTCGGCCCAGTATTGCTGGAGGGCGAGGATCAAGTCTTGGAAGGTACGCACGGCTGGCGTAGGCTGGCTCACGAAATTCACCTGTTTCTTGGGCTGCGATTTAAAGAGCGGGAGTATACCCGATTCGGTCCTGCGCACGCCCCCTGGAGCCTTATGCCACGCTGCTTTTGGTGTTCCGAAGATCCGCTGTACATGGCTTATCACGATCAGGAGTGGGGCACGCCGCTACGCGATGCGCAGGGATTGTTCGAGTTGCTTTTGCTCGAAGGGTTCCAGGCCGGCCTTTCCTGGATCACCGTGCTGCGTAAACGTGAGCACTATCGTCAGGTAATGTTCGGCTTCGACGTACAACGCGTGGCGCAGATGAGCGACGCCGAAATCGATGAATTGATGCTCGATCCGGGCATCATTCGCAATCGCCTCAAACTCAATGCGGCCCGGCGCAATGCCCAGGCCTGGCTGGCGCTGGAGGATCCGGTGGAGTTTCTCTGGTCCTTCGTCGACGGCAAGCCTGTGATCAACCATTTCAAGGATCGCAGTGAAGTGCCGGCCGTGACGCCGACCGCCGTGGAGATGAGCAAAGGCCTGAAAAAGGCCGGCTTCACGTTCGTCGGCCCGACTATTTGTTACGCGCTGATGCAGGCCTCGGGCATGGTCATGGACCACACCCAGGATTGCGATCGCTACGCGGCGCTGGCGATCGGCGGTTAGAATAGCCGCCTCGCGCACAGCACAAGATCAGGAGTGACCTGTGGATAAGTTTAAAGGCGCCTTGCTGGTAGGCGCTCTGCGGCTGTTTGCCCTGCTTCCGTGGCGGGCAGTGCAGGCAGTGGGCTCGGTCATCGGCTGGGTCATGTGGAAAACCCCTAACCGTTCCCGCGATGTCGTGCGGATCAATCTCGCCAAGTGTTTTCCGGATATGGACCCGGCCGAGCGTGAGCGTCTGGTAGGCCAGAGCTTGAAAGACATCGGCAAGTCCCTGACCGAAAGCGCCTGCGCCTGGATCTGGCCGGCCCAGCGCTCCATCGACCTGGTGCGTGAAGTCGAAGGTCTCGACGTATTAAAGGACGCCCTCGCCTCCGGCAAAGGTGTCGTCGGTATCACCAGCCACTTGGGCAACTGGGAAGTGTTGAACCACTTCTATTGCAGCCAGTGCAAACCGATCATTTTCTATCGCCCGCCAAAGTTGAAGGCGGTGGATGATTTGCTGCGCAAGCAGCGGGTGCAATTGGGTAACCGAGTTGCGGCTTCTACCAAGGAAGGCATCCTCAGTGTTATCAAGGAAGTGCGCAAAGGTGGTGCAGTGGGCATTCCCGCTGACCCGGAACCGTCCGAATCCGCCGGGATTTTCGTGCCGTTCTTCGCCACTCAGGCCCTGACCAGCAAATTCGTACCGAACATGCTCGCCGGCGGCAAAGCGGTCGGCGTGTTCCTGCATGCGCTACGTCTGCCCGACGGTTCGGGTTACAAAGTGATCCTCGAAGCCGCGCCAGAGGCCATGTACAGCACTGATACCGAAACGTCCTGCGCAGCCATGAGCCAGGTGGTCGAGCGCTATGTGCGGGCGTATCCGAGCCAGTACATGTGGAGCATGAAGCGCTTCAAGAAGCGTCCGCCGGGTGAAGAACGCTGGTATTGAGTCGATTGGCATGATCTGTGGATAACCTTGGGGCCAGGGTTATCCACAACTGTTCAATAAAGGGCGCAGAAGATGTCCGAACACCGCAAATCGTTTCGCATCAAGATCAGTCACCACAGCTTCGGTGAATGCCTGGGCCAGACGCGTAACCTGTCGACGACAGGTGTCTACGTCAAGCATCCGGGCCTGTCGACCTTGCCCAAGGGCGCGGTGGTGTACGGTCAGGTGCAGGGCTTACCCACAGGCGCGCCGCGAGTGCGCATGGAAGTGGTGCTGGTGGATGCCGAGGGCATTGGCCTGCGGTACCTCTGATCAGTGAGCCTGACGCTCAAGCTTCTTCAGAAACACCGTCATTTCCTTTTCGGCCTGCTTGTCGCCATGGGCGCGAGCGGCTTCCAGGCCCTGTTCCCACGCCTGACGTGCGGACGCGAAATCCTTCAGCCCCAGATGGGCCTTGCCCAATAGCTTCCAGGCTGCCGAATATTTCGGATCGAATTCGACGCAACGCTGGAAATGCTCAGCGGCCTTGGCGTTTTCTCCAAGATCCAGATAACCCTTGCCCAGCCCGAAGCGCAGCAATGAGTTATCCACACCCTTTGCGAGCATTTTTTCCAGGGATTCGAGCATTGGGTGGATTCCTTTTAGAGGTTGGTCAGCTTCAAGGCAGCCATCGCGAGCAGGCTCGCTCCCACAGTAGATTTTCAGTGAACGCAGATTTTGTGTTCGACAGTGATCCCCTGTGGGAGCGAGCCTGCTCGCGATGAGGCCAGACCGGCCACCGCAGTTTATGGATCAGAAGAAGCTGAGTCCCACATGGAACAGCTTTTCCACATCCCTAATATGCTTTTTATCCACAAGGAACAGAATCACATGGTCACCGGCCGCGATCACTGTGTCGTCGTGAGCAATGATCACCTCTTCGTCACGGATGATTGCGCCAATAGTGGTGCCTGGCGGCAAGCCAATGTTCTCAATGGACTTGCCGATGACCTTACTCGACTTCTCATCACCATGGGCAATCGCCTCGATGGCTTCCGCCGCGCCCCGGCGCAATGAGTGCACGCTGACGATATCGCCGCGACGCACGTGGGCCAGCAATGTGCCGATGGTCGCCAATTGCGGGCTGATGGCGATGTCGATGTCGCCGCCCTGGATCAGGTCGACGTAGGCCGGGTTGTTGATGATGGTCATCACCTTCTTCGCGCCCAGGCGCTTGGCCAGCAGCGACGACATGATGTTGGCTTCGTCGTCGTTGGTCAGCGCCAGGAAAAGGTCGGCGTCGGCGATGTTCTCTTCCATCAGCAAGTCGCGGTCGGAGGCACTGCCCTGCAACACCACAGTGCTGTCGAGCGTGTCCGAGAGATGACGGCAGCGCGCCGGGTTCATCTCGATGATCTTCACTTGGTATCGGCTTTCGATGGCCTCGGCCAAACGCTCACCGATCTGCCCGCCGCCGGCGATGACGATGCGCTTGTAGCTCTCATCGAGGCGGCGCATTTCGCTCATCACCGCGCGAATATTCGCCTTGGCGGCGATGAAAAAGACTTCGTCGTCCGCCTCGATCACCGTATCGCCCTGCGGCAGGATCGGCCGATCACGACGGAAAATCGCCGCGACACGGGTTTCGACATTCGGCATGTGTTCGCGCAACTGGCGCAGTTGCTGACCCACCAGCGGGCCGCCGTAATAGGCCTTCACCGCCACCAGCTGCGCCTTGCCTTCGGCGAAGTCGATCACCTGCAAGGCGCCCGGATGCTGGATCAGGCGCTTGATGTAATTGGTGACCACTTGCTCCGGGCTGATCAGCACGTCCACCGGAATCGCTTCGTTGTCGAACAGCTCGGAGCGAGTCAGGTAGGCGGCTTCGCGAACCCGGGCAATCTTGGTCGGCGTGTGAAACAGGGAGTGGGCCACCTGACAGGCAATCATGTTGGTTTCGTCGCTGTTGGTCACTGCCACCAGCATGTCAGCGTCGTCCGCGCCGGCCTGACGCAGCACCGTCGGCAGCGAGCCGCGGCCTTGCACGGTGCGGATGTCCAGCCGATCGCCGAGGTCGCGCAGGCGTTCGCCGTCGGTGTCGACCACGGTGATGTCATTGGCCTCGCTGGCCAAGTGTTCTGCCAGCGAACCGCCGACCTGCCCTGCGCCGAGGATGATGATTTTCATCCAGTCACTCCCTTAAAACCCATTAACCGCGCGCGGCAGCGATCTTGATCAGCTTGGCGTAGTAGAACCCGTCGTGGCCGCCGTCCTGGGCCAGCAATTGACGACCGTGAGGTTGCTTGATACCGGCTTGAGTGGCGAGGTCCAGCTCACGGGCGCCCGGCGTGCGAGCGAGGAAGGCTTCGATGACTTCGGTGTTCTCGGTCGGCAGCGTGGAGCAGGTGGCGTAAAGCAGGATGCCGCCGACCTCCAAAGTTATCCACATGGCATCGAGCAACTCGCCCTGAAGCACCGCCAGTGCGGCGATGTCGTCGGGTTGGCGAGTCAGCTTGATGTCCGGGTGACGACGGATCACTCCGGTGGCCGAGCACGGCGCGTCCAGCAGAATGCGCTGGAACGGCTTGCCATCCCACCAGGTCGCGGTGTCGCGGCCGTCGGCGGCGATCAGTTCAGCGCTCAGGCCCAGGCGTGCAAGGTTTTCCCGCACTCGCACCAGACGCTTGGCTTCCAGGTCCACCGCCACCACGCCGGCGAGGGCCGGCTCGGCTTCAAGGATGTGGCAGGTCTTGCCGCCCGGTGCACAGCAGGCGTCCAGCACCCGTTGGCCCGGTGCCAGGTCGAGCAGATCGGCGGCCAGTTGCGCCGCCTCGTCCTGCACGCTGATCCAGCCTTCGGCGAAACCCGGCAAGCTGCGCACGTCGGCAGCGGCGTCGAGAATGATGCCGTCCTGACTGTAAACACACGGCGTGGCGGCGATGCCGGCGTCAGTCAGCAACCCGAGGTAAGCGTCGCGGCTTTGATGACGACGGTTGACCCGCAGGATCATCGGCGGATGCGCGTTGTTCGCCGCACAAATGGCTTCCCACTGCTCAGGCCAGAAAGCCTTCAGGGATTTTTGCAGCCAGCGCGGGTGAGCGGTGCGCACCACCGGATCGTGTTCCAGCTCGGCCAGCAGCGCTTCGCTTTCACGCTGGGCGCGGCGCAGCACGGCGTTGAGCAAGGCCTTGGCCCAGGGCTTTTTCAGCTTGTCGGCGCAACCCACGGTTTCACCGATGGCGGCATGGGCCGGAACCCGGGTGTAGAGCAACTGGTAGAGACCGACCAGCAACAGTGCTTCGACATCGGCGTCAGCTGCCTTGAACGGCTTCTGTAGCAACTTGGCCGCCAGCGCCGACAAACGTGGCTGCCAGCGCGCGGTGCCGAATGCCAGGTCTTGGGTGAAGCCGCGATCACGGTCTTCGACCTTGTCCATCTGCGTCGGCAGGGAACTGTTGAGTGAGGCTTTTCCGTTAAGAACAGCAGCAAGTGCCTTGGCGGCGGCCAGACGTGGATTCATTGAGCGTCCGCCGCTTGACCGAGGACGGTGCCAACGGCGAATTTCTCACGACGGCTGTTGAACAAGTCGCTGAAGTTCAGCGCCTTGCCGCCGGGCAATTGCAGACGAGTCAGACACAGGGCTTGCTCACCGCAGGCGACGATCAAACCATCCTTGCTGGCGCTGAGGATTTCACCTGGAGCGCCCTGCCCTTCGGCGAGGCTCGCGGCCAGGACTTTCAGCGCTTCGCCATTCAGCGTGCTGTGACAGATCGGCCATGGATTGAAGGCGCGGACCAGACGTTCCAGCTCAACCGCCGGACGGCTCCAGTCGATGCGCGCTTCATCTTTGTTCAATTTGTGAGCATAAGTGGCGAGGCTGTCGTCCTGCACGTCGCCTTCCAGCGTCCCGGCGGCGAGGCCGGCGATTGCTTGAATCACGGCGGGTGGGCCCATTTCCGCCAGACGGTCGTGGAGGCTGCCGCCGGTGTCTTCACCGGTGATCGGGGTGGTGACTTTCAGCAGCATCGGCCCGGTGTCGAGTCCCAGCTCCATGCGCATCACGGTCACGCCGCTTTCGCTGTCGCCCGCTTCGACGGCACGCTGGATCGGCGCCGCACCGCGCCAGCGTGGCAGCAAGGAGGCGTGGCTGTTGATGCAGCCCAGACGTGGAATATCCAGCACCACTTGCGGCAGGATCAGGCCGTAGGCGACCACCACCAGCAAGTCCGGCTTGAGCGCGGCCAGTTCAGCCTGAGCGTCTTCGTTGCGCAGGGTTGGCGGTTGCAACACAGGAATGTTGTTTTCCAGAGCCAACTGCTTGACCGGACTTGGCATCAACTTTTGCCCACGGCCCGCCGGACGGTCCGGTTGGGTGTAGACCGCGACGATCTCGTAAGGGCTGTCGAGCAGGGCCTTGAGGTGTTCGGCGGCGAATTCCGGGGTGCCGGCAAAGACGATGCGCAGTGGCTCAGTCATTCAAAAGGTCTCGCAAAAGAAAAAGGCTTGCCGCAGCAAGCCTTTGAAAGGAGGGCATCAAGCGTTCTGGCGATGGAGCTTTTCCAGTTTCTTCTTGATTCGGTCGCGTTTGAGATTGGACAGGTAGTCAACGAACAATTTGCCGTTCAGGTGGTCGCATTCATGCTGGATGCACACGGCGAGCAGGCCTTCGGCGATCAGTTCGTAAGGCTGGCCGTCGCGGTCCAGGGCCTTGACTTTAACCTTCTGTGGGCGATCGACGTTTTCGTAGAAGCCCGGCACCGAGAGGCAGCCTTCTTGATATTGCTCCATCTCGTCGGTCAGGGTTTCGAACTCGGGGTTGATGAACACCCGTGGTTCGCTGCGGTCTTCGGAGAGGTCCATCACGACGATACGTTTGTGCACGTTGACCTGGGTCGCGGCGAGGCCGATGCCTGGCGCTTCATACATTGTTTCAAACATGTCATCGACCAACTGACGCACTTCGTCGTCCACTACGGCCACAGGTTTGGCGATAGTGCGCAGGCGCGAATCGGGGAATTCGAGGATGTCTAAAATGGCCATAAGCTTAATTGCTGCACGTTTGAGGTAATGTCGGGTCGATGGCCTGGCGGGTCCGAAGATGCAGGCTACCGTTGTAAAACGTAGCTTCCTGCTCTTTTTGGTAAAGAGTCGGGAGCGAGCCACGAGGGCTCTGGCGTTCTACGCGAATGCACATAATAAAGGGATTCACCGCATGAGGAAATCACTACTCGCCTTGCTCCTTCTGGCCTCGGCCGGTTTGGCGCACGGGCAAGTGCAACTCAAGGAAGGTTTTCCACAGCAATACACCGTGGTATCCGGTGACACACTCTGGGACATATCGGGGAAATTCCTTCGTGAACCGTGGAAATGGCCGGAACTCTGGCAGGCCAATCCACAGATCGAAAACCCTAATCTGATTTACCCTGGCGACTCGCTGTCGCTGGTCTACGTCAACGGGCAGCCACGCCTGACCCTCAACCGCGGCGCTTCCCGGGGCACCATCAAGCTGTCGCCACGCATCCGCAGCAGCCCGGTAGCCGACGCTATACCGAGCATTCCGCTGCAATCGATCAACAGCTTTCTGCTGAGCAACCGCATCGTCGACACGGTCGAGGACTTCAACAAGGCGCCTTATATCGTCGCCGGCGATGCCGAACGCGTGCTCAGTGGCACCGGTGACCGAATCTTCGCTCGCGGTCACTTCGACCCGGCTCAGCCGGTTTACGGCATCTTCCGTCAGGGCAAGGTGTACACCGATCCTGTCAGTAAAGAATTTTTGGGGATCAATGCCGACGACATCGGCGGCGGCGAGATTGTGGCCACTGAAGGCGACGTCGCCACCCTGGCGCTGCAACGCACCACTCAGGAAGTCCGCCTCGGCGACCGCTTGTTCAGCGGTGAAGAGCGCTCGATCAACTCGACCTTCATGCCCAGTGCGCCAAAAACCGAGATCAACGGGTTGATCATCGATGTGCCGCGCGGGGTTACCCAAATTGGCGCGCTGGATGTGGTCACGCTGAACAAGGGCCAGCGCGATGGCCTGGTCGAAGGCAACGTGTTGGTGGTGATGAAAACCGGCGAAACCGTGCGTGACCGGATCACCGGTCAGCCACTGAAAATCCCGGATGAGCGCGCCGGTTTGCTGATGGTTTTCCGCACCTACGACAAGCTCAGTTACGGGCTGGTGCTCTATGCATCACGCTCCCTGGCGGTGCTGGACAAGGTGCGAAATCCTTAACAGGCTCCACAAGTTACCAACAGAGTTATCCACAGCTTATTCCCGTTTGAACGGGACTCATAACGATCAAGGATGATCCATGTCGCTGTCTGCTTTTGCACCGGTTTCCCCTGCGGAACTGGAAGCTCGTTTACGTTTGCATCGCCTGCCGGAGCTCGGTCCTGCGCGATTCAAGAAATTGCTTGAAGCCTTCGGCTCGGCGTCCAAGGCTATCAGCGCGCCGGCCAGTGCTTGGCGTTCGTTGGGTTTGCCCCTCGCTTGCGCGGAGGCCAGGCGCTCCAGTGAAATCCGTGATGGCGCAAGCCATGCATTGGCCTGGTTAGAGCGTCCGGGCCAGCATTTACTGATGTGGGACCAACCTGACTATCCGGCACTGTTGGCGGAAATCAGTGATGCGCCGCCGCTGTTATTCGTGGCGGGCGATCCCGGCATTCTGGAAAAACCGCAGTTGGCGATGGTCGGCAGCCGTCGCGCTTCGCGGCCGGGCATGGACACCGCCGCCGCATTTTCCCGCAGTCTGGCCGGCGCCGGTTTTGTCATTACCAGCGGTCTGGCGCTGGGCATTGATGCCGCGGCCCATCAAGCCGCTTTGGACGTGGGGGGGCGAACGGTCGGTGTACTTGGCACGGGACTTGAAAAGTTTTATCCACAGCGCAATCGACGGCTGGCAGACGCCATGATGGCCTCGGGCAGCGCGGTGCTTTCGGAGTTCCCGCTGGACGCCGGACCGACCGCCAGTAACTTCCCTCGGCGCAATCGGATCATCAGCGGTTTATCCCTGGGTGTGCTGGTGGTCGAGGCGAGTGTCGCCAGCGGTTCGTTGATCACTGCGAGGCTGGCGGCGGAACAAGGGCGCGAGGTGTATGCGATTCCCGGGTCGATTCATCACCCGGGCGCAAAGGGTTGTCATCAGCTGATCCGCGACGGCGCGGTGCTGGTGGAAACCATCGAGCACATCCTCGAAGCCTTGCGTGGCTGGCAACGGTTGCCGTTATCCACAGCGACACCCGCGGTGACACATCCGTTGCTCATGCTGCTGCATGCCGCACCGCACACCAGTGAGGCGTTGTCCGTCACCAGCGGCTGGGCCCTGCCAAAAGTGCTGGCAGCGCTGACGGAGCTGGAAATGGACGGCCGTGCGGTCTGCGAAAGCGGGCGCTGGTTTGCGCGGGTGAGCTAGGTTTTATAAGGAAGATCGGTAAACTGCGCAGAGCCTTATTCCGGAGAGTTTTTCATGGTCAACAGTTGGCGTGTGCAACAAGCCGCACGAGCCATTCGCGCAGGCGCGGTGATTGCCTACCCAACCGAAGCGGTCTGGGGCCTGGGTTGCGACCCGTGGGACGAAGAGGCGGTCTATCGTCTGCTGGCGATCAAGGGTCGGTCGGTGGAAAAAGGGTTGATTCTGGTGGCCGACAACATTCGCCAGTTCGACTTCCTCTTCGAAGACTTTCCTGAATTGTGGATGGATCGCATGGCCAGCACCTGGCCAGGGCCGAACACCTGGCTGGTGCCGCATCAGAATATGTTGCCGCAGTGGATTACCGGCGTGCATGAAACGGTGGCGCTGCGGGTCAGCGATCACCCGTTGGTGCGGGATTTGTGCGCGGTGGTCGGGCCGTTGGTTTCAACGTCGGCCAACCCGCAGGGCCAACCGGCGGCGCGGACGCGGATTCGCGTCGAGCAGTATTTCCGTGGGCAGGTGGATTACGTGTTGGGTGGGAATCTGGGTGGGCGCAAGAATCCGAGCGTTATCCGCGATCTGGCGACTGGCCACGTTGTGCGCCCCGATTAAAACCGCGGCGCTGCCAATCGCGAGCAAGCTCGCTCCCACAATGGTTATGTGTCGATCACAAAAACCCTGTGGGAGCGGGCTTGCTCGCGAAGGCGTCTTCAAGGCAACAAAACAGTCGAGCCAGTCGTACGCCGCGCCGACAACTCGGTCTGTGCCTTCGCCGCTTCAGCCAATGGATACTTCTGGCTGATGTCCACCTTCAACTTCCCGCTGATGATCATCTCAAACAGCTCATCCGCCATACGCTGCAGGTTTTCAGCATTGTTAGCGTAAGTCGCAAGCGTAGGCCGGGTCACGTACAGCGAACCCTTCGCCGACAGAATTCCCAGGTTCACCCCATCTACCGCGCCCGACGCATTGCCGAAGCTCACCACCAGACCGCGAGGCGCCGCGCTATCAAGCGAAGTCAGCCAAGTGTCCTTGCCCACGCCGTCGTACACCACCGGGACTTTTTTCCCGTCAGTCAATTCCAGTACGCGCTGTGCGACGTTTTCATGGCTGTAGTCGATGGTCGCCCAAGCGCCGTTGGCCTTGGCCAGTGCGGCTTTCTCCGGTGAGCTGACCGTGCCGATCAACTTCACGCCCAAGGCCTTGGCCCATTGGCAGGCCAGGGAGCCGACGCCACCCGCGGCCGCGTGAAACAGGATGGTTTCGCCGCCCTTGAGTTCATAGGTCTGACGCAGCAGGTACTGCACGGTCAGACCCTTGAGCATTACGCCCGCGGCCTGTTCGAAGCTGATCGCGTCCGGCAGATGCACCAGGTTGGCCTCCGGCAACACATGAACGTCGCTGTAGGCGCCCAATGGACCGCTGCCATACGCCACGCGATCACCGACCTTGAACCGGGTGACTTCACTGCCCACCGCCTCGACCACGCCCGCGCCTTCCGAGCCCAGGCCCGATGGCAGGGCTGGCGGCGCATAGAGACCACTGCGGTAATAGGTGTCGATGAAATTCAGGCCGATGGCCTTGTTGGTCACGCGAACCTGCTGCGGGCCGGGCTCGGCGGGTTGGTAATCGACATATTCGAGTACTTCGGGGCCGCCATGGGCGCGGAACTGGATACGCTTAGCCATCAGAACTCTCCTTAGGTCTTGGCTACTGGAGTTGTAGCGCGAAGCTCCCTATCGAACTCCCATGCTTGATCTTCGTCAACTGCGGCAGGCCCATCTGCGATGTTATGCTACGCGCCCATTTGCGCCGGCCCCCGCTCCCATGGAGCGCCGCGTAGCTTTGCCCGATTCAAGGTGATGACATGACGACCCGCACCGAGGCCGTAAAAGCCTACCTGCTCGACCTGCAAGACCGCATTTGCGCGGCCCTCGAAGCTGAAGACGGCGGCACGCAGTTCGTCGAAGACGCCTGGACCCGGAATGCCGGTGGCGGCGGCCGCACCCGGGTGATCGAAAACGGCGCGGTCATCGAAAAGGGCGGCGTCAACTTTTCCCACGTCTTCGGCAGCGGTCTCCCACCGTCCGCCAGCGCCCATCGACCAGAACTGGCCGGCCGTGGCTTCGAAGCCCTCGGCGTGTCGCTGGTCATTCACCCACACAACCCGTATGTGCCGACGTCCCACGCCAACGTGCGCTTTTTCATCGCTGAAAAAGAAGGCGAAGAACCGGTCTGGTGGTTTGGTGGCGGCTTCGACCTGACCCCTTATTACGGCAATGAAGAAGACTGCGTGCATTGGCACCGCGTCGCCGAACAGGCCTGCGCGCCGTTCGGTCCGGATGTGTACTCGCGCTACAAGGCCTGGTGCGACAGCTATTTCCACATCAAGCATCGCCACGAGCCGCGCGGTATCGGCGGCCTGTTCTTCGATGACTTGAACGAGTGGGACTTCGACACCAGCTTCGCTTTCATGCGCGCCATCGGTGACGCGTTCATCGACGCCTATCTGCCGATCGTGCAGCGCCGCAAAAATGATGCGTTTACCGCCAAACAGCGTGAATTCCAGGAATTCCGCCGTGGGCGCTACGTTGAATTCAACCTGGTCTACGACCGCGGCACGCTGTTCGGTCTGCAATCGGGCGGGCGTACCGAGTCGATCCTGATGTCCCTGCCGCCGCAAGTACGCTGGAGTTACGACTGGAAAGCCGAGCCGGGCAGCGAAGAAGCCCGGCTGACCGAGTACTTCCTGCAAGACCGCGATTGGTTGGCCAAGGCCTGAACGAGGAATCCTGATGGACCGTTACGTCGTATTCGGTAACCCGATTGGCCACAGCAAATCGCCGCTGATCCACCGTCTGTTCGCCGAGCAGACCGCTCAGAAACTGGACTACAACACGTTGCTGGCGCCCCTCGACGATTTTTCCACCTGCGCCCGGACGTTTTTCCTCGAAGGTCGCGGGGCGAATGTGACGGTGCCGTTCAAGGAAGAGGCCTATCGTCTGGCGAACAGTCTGACGGCGCGGGCGCAGCGCGCCGGTGCGGTGAACACCCTGAGCAAACTCGCTGATGGCAGCCTGCTGGGCGACAACACCGATGGCGCCGGGCTGGTGCGGGACCTGACGGTCAACGCCGGTTTCAGCCTCAAGGGCAAACGCATCCTGCTGCTTGGTGCTGGCGGCGCAGTGCGCGGTGCGCTGGAGCCGTTGCTGGCCGAGCAACCCGCTTCGGTCATTATCGCCAACCGCACGGTGGAAAAAGCCGAACTGTTGGCGGAATTGTTCGCGGACCTGGGGCCGGTGTCGGCCAGTGGTTTTGATTGGTTGAAGGAGTCGGTCGATCTGATCATCAACGCGACGTCCGCCAGTCTGTCAGGGGATGTACCGCCGATTGCCAGCAGTTTGATCGAGCCGGGCAAGACGGTGTGCTACGACATGATGTACGGCAAGGAGCCGACCTCGTTCTGCCGTTGGGCCAGTGAACATGGCGCGTCGGTGTCGATGGATGGCTTGGGGATGCTCGCCGAACAAGCGGCAGAAGCTTTCTTCCTGTGGCGCGGCGTACGTCCGGATACGGCGCCGGTGCTCGCCGAGTTGCGTCGGCAACTCGC
This sequence comes from Pseudomonas sp. GL_093, assembly GCF_057837605.1. Lineage (NCBI taxonomy): Bacteria > Pseudomonadati > Pseudomonadota > Gammaproteobacteria > Pseudomonadales > Pseudomonadaceae > Pseudomonas > Pseudomonas sp. GL_093. The sequence goes on from NZ_CM174448.1 coordinate 23,482, forward strand.
GCTTTAATCCTCAAACCGGATCGGGCATTTTTCCGCCCCTTCCAGCTTCCTCAATTCTTCCACCACCTGCGGCCGTGCGCGCCGCAGGGTCAGGCTGCGATCCTGCCGGAGCAGTCGTCGCGCTTCCTGATGCAGCATCTCCACGCCTGAATAGTCGATGAAGTTGATCTGCTGCGCTTCGATCACCACGCGCACGCCGTGCATCCGTTGCAGGCGTACTTGCAGGTAATGGCTGGCGCCGAAAAAAATCGAACCGCCAACCCGCAGAATGTCTTCATCCCCATCACGCCAATGTTGAACTCGCGGTTGCGAGGTGCGTTTGAGGTAGAAGAACAGCGAAGCCAGCACCCCGGCGTAGATCGCGGTCTGCAATTCCAGCAGCAGCGTGGCGACACAGGTCAGCGCCATGACCAGGAACTCGGCGCGGCTGACCCGCAACAACGCGCGAATGCCGCGATGATCCACCAGCCCCCAGGCGATCAACAGAATGCTGCCGGCCATGGCCGGGATTGGAATGTGCGCGATCAAATTCGCGCCGAAAATGGCGAACAGCGCCACCCACATAGCCGAAAAAACGCCGGCCATCGGCGAGCAGGCGCCCGCTTCGTAGCTCAGGCCCGAGCGGGTGAAGGAACCGGCTGACAGCGATCCGGAAAAAAACGCACCGACCATGTTCGATAAACCCTGGGCGCGGACCTCTTGGTTGGCGTCGAGCAACTGTTGTGAGCGGGCCGACAAGGAGCGGGCAATCGACAGACTGGTGACCAGCCCGAGCATGCCCACCGCCACCGCGCTGGGTAACAAACGCAGAATCAGGTCCAGATCCAGCGGCAGCGGGCTGAAAGGCGGCAGCCGCCCGACAAACGCGCTGACCAACTTCACATTGCCAAACATCGATGGCCAGAGCCAGACCAGCAATCCGCTCAGCGCCAGGGTGATCAACAGCGTCGGCCAGCGCGGCAACAGCAGTTTCAACACCACGCCCACCACGACCGTCGCCAGGCCCAGCATTAGCGACGGTTTATCCACTTCGCCGAGGTGACTGAAGAGCATCATCAAACTGTTCAGCGCTGTTGCCTGGTTGGGCAATTCCAGCCCCAACAGATTCGGCAGTTGGCCGATGGCAATCACCACCGCCGCGCCGAGGGTGAAACCCAGCACCACCGAGTGCGAGACGAAATTCACCAAGGCGCCGAAGCGCAGCAAACCGAGCAGCCACTGGAAAATGCCGGCAAGCAGTGTCAGCAACAGGATCAGGGTGACGTAGTCCTCTGACGCAGGAACGGCCAGAGGACTGACGCTGGCGTACAAGACAATAGAAATCGCCGCCGTAGGACCGCAGATCAAGTGCCACGAAGAACCCCAGAGACAGGCGATCAGCACCGGGATAATCGCCGCGTACAGACCGTATTCAGGTGGGAGACCGGCGATCAGCGCGTAGGCAATGGATTGCGGCAACGCGAGAATCGCGCCGCTGAGGCCGACGATCAGATCGCGACCGACGCTGGCGCGGGTTTGCCGAGGCAACCAGCTGAGGAAAGGGAAGAGCGAATGGCGGCTTGGGAAGGCCATGGGTCCTCTCGGGTAGGGGTTTGCGCAAGGGTAGCAGGGTGTGAGGAGTGTCAGATGAATCCACCCCTCACCCTAACCCTCTCCCCAGAGGGTAGAGGGGACTGACCGAGTTGTTTTCTCAAGCTACATCGACCTGAAATATCGAGGTGAACGCAGGATTTGAAAAGCATGGAGATCGGCCCCCTTTCCCCTCTCCCCCGTGGGGAGAGGGCTGGGGTGAGGGGTCGATCCTGAGCCCGACACAGAATCCACGATCACCCGATCAAAGCTTCGCCTTCACCGCCCCCAACGCATCCTTTCCATCCACTGTCTTCACCCCGTCCAGCCACTTATCCAGTACCGCCGGATTAGCCTTGATCCACGCCTTGGCCGCATCAGCATTGCTGACCTTCTTGTTCACCACCTCGGCCATGATGCTGTTCTCCATGTCCTGGGTGAAACTCAGGTTGGTGAGCAGTTTGCCGACGTTCGGGCAGGCCTGTGCATAACCTTTGCGGGTCAGGGTGTGGACGCTGCCGGTGTCGCCGAAGTACTTCTCGCCGCCCTTGAGGTAATGCATTTTCAGTTGCACGTTCATCGGGTGCGGTGTCCAGCCGAGGAAGGTCACGAACTTCTGTTTCTTCACCGCGCGAGACACTTCCGCCAGCATTGCCTGCTCGCTGGACTCGACCAGTTTCCACTGACCCATGTCGAAGTCGTTCTTCTTGATGATGTCCTGCAAGGAGATGTTGGCGGGAGCGCCGGAGCCGATGCCGTAGATCTTCTTGTCGAACTTGTCGGCGTATTTGTTCAGGTCGGAAAAGTTATGCACACCCGCGTCCCAGACGTAATCCGGGACGGCGAGGGTGAATTCGGTGCCGTCGAGGTTCTTCGCCAGTTGCGTGACATCGCCGGTGGCCACGAACTTGTCGTAGAAGCCCTGTTGTGCCGGCATCCAGTTACCGAGAAACACGTCGACCTGGCCATCTTTCAAGCCGCCAAAGGTGATCGGCACCGCCAGCGTGTCGACTTTGGCCTTGTAACCCATGCCGTCCAGCAGAAACCCGGTGATGGCGTTGGTCGCGGCAATGTCGCTCCAGCCAGGGTCGGCCATTTTCACCGTCTCGCAACTCTGATCGGCATACGCCGACGCACTGCCCAGAGCCAGAAGCCCGACCGTCATTGCTGTGGATAACCTACGCATGGCATTCCCCTTAACATTATTGGTTTTGGCAGGGTTGTGGATAACGTGCTTTACGCTCCAGATCGTCGAGGTCGATGTGGTTGCGCATGTACTGCTGACTGGCGTCCACCAGCGGCTGGTGATCCCAACTCTTCAGCTTGCCGATGGTTAATGCCTCGGCGACAAATCGTCGGCGTCGCTGGCTGGCGAGCACTTGTTGATGAATCGCCGGGATATCCCATTTGGCCCGGGCTTCAGCGAGAAATTCATCGAAAAGCGGCCGATGTTGCGGCGATTGGCTGAGTTCTTCCTGTTCGCGCGGGTCGTTGTGTACGTCGAAGAGCAGGCAAGGATCGTCTTCGCTGTAGATGAATTTGTAGGCGCCGCGACGAATCATCATCAGCGGGCTGATGGTGCCTTCAGCCATGTATTCGCCGAAGACCTCGTCATGACCGCCCTGCCCTTGCAGGTGCGAGACCAGCGAGCGGCCATCCAGCGGCAGCCCCGGCTCCAGCGAGCCGCCGGCCAGTTCGACGAAGGTTGGCAACAGATCGGCGGTGGAGACCGCCGCGCTGACCCGGCCAGCCCCGAATTGCCCCGGCGCACTGATCAACAGCGGTACGCGGGCGGCCATTTCGTACCAGTGCATTTTGTACCAGAGCCCACGCTCGCCGAGCATGTCGCCGTGGTCGCCGGAAAACACAATGATGGTGTCATCGATAAGACCGGCTTCCTCGAGTGTTTGCAGGAGTTTGCCGACGTTACTGTCTATATAGCTGCACGCACCGAAGTACGCGCGGCGCGCATCGCGAATCTTATCCACAGGCAGCGGTTTGTCCCACAGGTCGTAAACCTTGAGCAAGCGCTGGGAGTGCGGATCAAGTTCGGTCTGTGCCGGGGTTTCGGGCAACGGGATGTCGGCGTCGTCGTACATATCCCAGAAGGCCTTGGGAATGGTGTACGGGTCGTGTGGGTGAGTCATCGAAACAGTCAGGCAGAACGGTTGATCGCCATCTTCCCGGATGTGATCGAACAAATACTGTTGGGCCTTGAACACCACCTCTTCGTCGAAATCCAGCTGATTGGTGCGTACGCACGGCCCGGCCTGCAGCACCGAAGACATATTGTGAAACCAGGTTGGACGCACGTCTGGCTCGTCCCAGTTCACCGACCAGCCGTAATCGGCCGGGTAGATGTCGCTGGTCAGGCGTTCTTCATAGCCATGCAACTGATCCGGGCCGCAGAAATGCATCTTGCCCGACAGCGCGGTGCGGTAGCCGAGTCGACGCAGGTAGTGGGCGTAAGTCGGTACATCGGCGGGGAAATCGGCCGCGTTGTCGTAGGCGCCGATCTTGCTCGGCAACTGACCGCTGACCAGGGTAAAACGCGATGGCGCGCACAGTGGGCTGTTGCAATACGCGGCGTCGAACACCACGCCTTCGGCGGCGAGGCGGCTGAGATTCGGCAGTTTGATGGGCGAAGGGCCGTAGAACGGCAACATTGGCGCGGCCATCTGATCGGCCATGATGAAAAGAATATTCTTGCGCTTCATGTGATCGCGGCATTCCATAGTGAATATTTATGCGAGAGTGCTGCGATCGAGCATGTAGCCCACGCAGTTTGTGGTAAAGCCCACGCGCGGCAATGACTAGGATAAGCACAGCTTATGTATGACGCCCTTGGTGATTTGTCTCTGGATTTGCTTCGCGCCTTTGAAGCAGCGGCCCGTCAACGCAGCTTCACGGCGGCCGCGGTGGAGCTCGGCACCACGCAACCGGCCATCAGCCAGCAGATCAAACGGTTGGAAGAACAACTCGGGACGCGGCTGTTCGACCGCATCTATCGCGGCATCGAACTGACTGAGGCCGGGACGATCCTGTTTGAGCAGGTTCAGCTCGGATTGCAGAATATCGACGCAGGATTGAGCGCGATCAGCGCACAGCACCAGCATGAAGTGTTGCAGGTCGCCACCGATTTCGCCTTCGCCGCGTATTGGCTGATGCCGCGCCTGCACCGCTTCCATGCCGCCAATCCTCAAGTGGACGTCAGCCTGGTCACCAGCGAACGCAGCCTCAACATGCTGCGCACCGATATTGATGTGGCGGTGTTGTTTGGGGATGGCAGATTCAAACAGGGCGAAAGCCATTGGCTGTTCAGCGAGGAAGTCTTTCCGGTGTGCAGCCCGCTTCTGTTGAAGGATCGTCCCCTGCCCTTACCGGCCCAGTCATTGCTCGAGTTCCCGCTACTGCACCTTCGAGGCGAAAACAGCAGCAACTGGTTCGACTGGAGCGGCGTGTTTCGGGAGTTGGGGATCGCTTCGGCACCTGCGCCTGGGCAATTGCGCTTCGACAATTACACGTTGCTGATCCAGGCGGCGATTGGCGGCCAAGGCGTGGCCATCGGGTGGCGGCACCTTGTGGATAACTTGCTGGCGCAAGGTTTGTTGTGCCGACCGATTGCGGAAACGGTGATTTCCAGGCTCGGCTATTACGTGGTCCTGCCCCAGCGGAAACGGCGTGGCGCGCTGATTCAACAGTTTGTGGACTGGCTGATGGCTGAGCAGGCCAGCAGTGCGCAATCGTTGAATGGCCTGCCGCTGCCGTCTATCGCTGTATAGCCTCGGTCGCGACAAAGGTCACGTGTTCGCCGACATGCAGGTTCAACCGCAACTCATCGGCAATCCCTGTCGCCACCCGGCTCAACCGTTCAAGCGGTTCGGCGAGACCCGGCTCCAGGCTACTGCTGACGTGGCTGAAATGCTCGATGGTCAGCCCGGCCACCCCGCGCGGCGCATTCACCAGCGTCCAGTGCAAGGTGCTGCTTTGCAGGGCCTCGCGGATTTCTTCGGCGGCGTGGCGTTGTAGTCGATCTTCTATCTCCGGGTCGTCCAATACCTCGAAATCGCCCACCAGAAACAGCCGGGAAATCCCCGAGGCCTGCATGCCATCGATCAGCGCATCCACCGCCAGCACTTGCTCGACCGGGCCGGGCACGATGGATTTTTCCACGTGCTCGCTGTTCATCGGCAATCCGGGTGCATCCAGCAGACAGATCACCGCCGAACACCCGGCGACGCTCTGCTTGACCCGCTTGGCGTCGAACAAATCGCCGGTCTTGGTCCGCAATCCCGGGAGCGGCGCGAGGGCCGTCAGGTCATCGAGAATCGCGATCACTTCATGTTGGCGCCGTAGCATTTCAGCCATCAGCGCACTGCCCAGGCTACTCATGGCACCATAAAGCACCACTTTCACCACCGGGGTTTCGGCATTTTTCATGGCCGTGCTCCGTTCTTCCTATCTCTATGGCGTGTGACCTGTGGGAAACAACGCCGGTTCGACTCGGTACAGAGGGTTTCAAATGCAGCGGATCAAGGGCTACCACGCCCATGTCTACTTCGACGCCAGCACCCTTCCTCAGGCGCGAGCCTTGTGTGAGCAGGCGGCGCAACTGTTTCCAGTGAGGATGGGTCGCGTCCATGAACGCCCGGTGGGCCCGCATCCGGACTGGAGCTGTCAGTTGGCTTTCGAGCCGCAATACATCGGCGACGTGTTGCCCTGGCTTGCGCTCAACCGCAAGGGTTTGGTGGTGTTCCTGCACCCGGACACCGGCGACGATCTGCTCGACCACACCGAGCACGCCATCTGGATGGGCGCGATTCGGCCACTGGATCTGTCTATTTTTTGATCAGTTTACAACTGTTCCTCGGCTTCGCCGGGCAAATGTTCATCCAGATGCAGCCAAGGCAGTCGGTTGTCAGTCCAGATATGTTTTTCGGCGGGTGCCTGCTCGGGATGATCGAGGGTGGCGATGGTTACATCGATGCTGTCCGGGCTCAGGTGCGAGACCAGCGCCAGCTGCGCCCCACAGTTGCCGCAGAAATACCGCACGCAGGTTGTTGATGAGTCGTACTGCGCGGGTATCCCTTTCACCCATTCAAAGGCTGATGCGGGCACGGTGATCCAGGTGGTCACGATCCCGCCGCTGACCCGTCGGCAAATCGAACAATGACAGTGGGCGATGTCGTGCAAAGGCCCACTGAATTGATAGCGCAGATGTCCGCAGTGGCAGCCGCCCGTATGAATTTCGGCCATGTTTTGTCCTCCTGCCCTGTGTTCAGGGACTTGAAACCCGTCCGACGACCGGTTGCACATCTGGTCAATGCTTTCATCCGCGAAAGCTGGCTGAAAGCTTCCCCGATTAGGATCGCCCCCACTACCGGCAACAGACCGGTTGGCCAACGTGAGTGTTTGATTGCTTGCACGGTCCATTTAACAACAACAATGGTGATCCTGATGTCCTCTTCTACCCGCCGCTTCGCTGTCACTCCGCCCATACGCCTCGTGCTTCCCGTTCTGCGCTGACCCACCCGGTTCGCCCATTCCCTAGACGCGCTATGCCTGGAGTATTCCCATGCTGACTTTCCTTGGCTTTGCCATGGTCATCACGTTCATGTTCCTGATCATGACCAAGCGCCTTTCCGCGCTGATCGCTCTGATCATTATCCCGATCCTGTTCGCGCTGTTCGGTGGTTTTGCGCCGAAGATCGGCCCGATGATGCTCGAAGGCATCACCAAGCTCGCACCGACCGGTGTGATGCTGATGTTCGCCATTCTGTACTTCGCCCTGATGATCGACTCAGGTCTGTTCGACCCGGCCGTGCGCAAGATCCTCAAACTGGTCAAGGGCGACCCGTTGAAAGTTTCGGTCGGCACCGCCGTACTGGCGCTGATCGTGTCCATGGACGGTGATGGCGCCACCACTTATATGATCTGTGTGGCCGCCATGCTGCCGCTCTACGCCCGTATCGGCATGAGCCCGCGGATCATGGCCGGCCTGATCATCCTCGCCGGTGGCGTGATGAACATGACGCCATGGGGCGGCCCGACCGCTCGTGCCGCCAGTGCGCTGCATGTGGATCCGTCCGACATCTTCGTACCGATGATTCCGGCGATGGCTTTCGGGGTGCTGGCCATCCTCATGATTGCCTACTTCTACGGCAAGCGTGAGCGTGCGCGTCTGGGTGAGCTGCACCTGGTGGGCGATGAAATCGACCACAGTGAAATCAGCGTTTCGCAATTCCCGGATGCCCGTCGTCCGAAGTTGATCTGGTTCAACGGCGCCCTGACCCTGGCCCTGATGGGCACCCTGGTCGCTGGTCTGTTGCCGCTGCCGGTGCTGTTCATGGTGGCGTTCAGCATCGCGATGATCGTCAACTACCCGTGCCTGCAACAGCAGAAGGACCGCGTCGCGGCCCACGCCGGTAGCGTGTTGGCGGTGGTCGGCTTGATCTTCGCGGCCGGTATCTTCACCGGTATCCTGACGGGCACCGGCATGGTCGATGCGATGTCGAAAAGCCTGTTGGCGGTCATCCCGGACTTCCTCGGCCCGTACCTGGCGGTGATCACTGCACTGGTGAGCATGCCGTTCACGTTCTTCATGTCGAACGATGCATTTTATTACGGCGTGTTACCGGTACTTGCGGAAGCCGCCAGTCATTACGGTATAACCGCGGTTGAAATGGCACGTGCCTCGATCGTCGGTCAGCCCGTCCACCTGTTGAGCCCGTTGGTACCATCGACCTACCTGTTGGTGGCCCTGGCCGGTATCGACTTCGGTGATCACCAGCGTTTCACCCTGAAGTGGGCAGTGCTGGTTTGCATGTGCATACTGATCGCCGCTTTGCTGATGGGGATTTTTCCGCTGTTCAGCACTCTATAAGCCCAAGACTCACCATGACGGGTCCAGGCTTTGTTGTTTGAAGCCTGGGCCCTTCGTGGTTTAACACACGCACAAAGGAATACACATGGAATGGCTGACCAACCCTGAAATCTGGGTTGCCTTCTTCACCCTGACCGCCCTGGAAATCGTTCTGGGTATCGATAACATCATCATGATTTCGATCCTGGTCAGCCGCATGCCCAAGCACATGCAGGCACGCACGCGGATTTTCGGTCTGGCACTGGCCATGGTCACGCGGATCCTGTTGCTGCTGTCGATCACCTGGGTCATGCGCCTCACCGCGGACCTGTTCGAAGTGTTCGGCCAAGGCATTTCCGGACGTGACCTGATCCTGTTCTTCGGTGGTCTGTTCCTGCTGTGGAAAAGCTCGCAAGAGATGTACCACGCGCTGGAAGGTGAAGACGAAACCAATGAGGAGCCGAGCGGCAAGGGCGGCAACTTCCTCTACACCATCATTCAGATCGCAATTATCGACATCGTGTTCTCACTGGACTCGGTCATCACCGCCGTGGGCATGGTGTCCCACGTACCGGTCATGGTCGCGGCGATCGTCGTTGCCGTGCTGGTGATGATGTGGGCTTCGGGCACCATCAGCGAGTTCATCGACAAGCACCCGTCGCTGAAGATGCTGGCGCTGTCGTTCCTGTTGATCGTCGGTACTGTGCTGATTGCTGAATCCCTCGACGTTCACGTGCCAAAAGGCTACGTCTACTTCGCCATGGCGTTCTCGCTGGCGGTGGAGGCGATCAACATCAAGATGCGCACCGCGATGGCGAAAAAGCGCAAACAGCAGGACCCGGTGAAACTGCGCAAGGACATTCCGGGTCAATAACCCGAGCCTGTGCACTGGCTGGTGTCAGCCAGTGCACAAAACTTGTGGGAGCGAGCCTGCTCGCGATAGCGGCCTGTCAGTCAACATCGATGTTGAATGTGACGGCCCCATCGCGAGCAGGCTCGCTCCCACATTTTTTTTGCTCTGTGATTACCCTGGCGGATCGAGGTTATCCAGCACTCGATTCACCGCCAATTCCCCCAACATGATGCTTTGCTGAATCCCCAGCAGGGTGCTGCGCTGTGGGCCATCCAGAAACCCTGCGAAATCACTGGCCATTACGCTGGCTGACGCCAACGATTCGCAGGCGTGCCCGAGCAAGGTTTCGTTATCGACCTTGGGGTCTATGAAGAAAATGCTGCTGGGTTTGCGCGGCGGGAAGTCGTGGGGGACCGGATCGGTATCCGGTGGGTTGGGCGTTACCTTGAACATAAGCTGATTTACTCCTGAATGGGGCCGCTTACCGTTCTCTACTAAAAGAAGGGTGGCGGCCGTGCGCAGGTTAGTAGACCGGGGAGAATCAGCATTGCCGGCGCGCCGAAGCGCCCTGCGCACAGCCACCATCAAGTTCAGACAAAAAATCTGACTGACAGCGCTTCTGCACCGTACTGATAACACCTCAGGCTACTAAACCCGACCACTGATAGGTAGTGGCAGGGAAACGATAGAGGCCAGGGCCAAGGCGCACAAGCCGGCGGATTCTGGCGTAACCGTAGGCAACGGCGCAAGGCGTTGTAGCCTCCGAGAAGTAACTCTGGGTGTCATTAAACATGTGTTGCAGAGCGCGTGAATCACATCAACGCAGTTGAAGAATTAGCCGACAGTTCTTTCCAAAGGTTGACGCACAGACCGCAGGTTATGTTCGCGTAACCTTTCAACTGAGGTGCTGAGATCTATGGGCCCCTTTTTCATACCTGCATGAACCTGTTTTCATGACAGTTTTGTTTCAATCGCTACTTTAGCTGTGCGATGCTGGCGCCCAGACCGTTAGCCAACTACAGCTTAAGTACAGAACGTAGAAGAACGCGCGGCACCGTCAAATTTGCCCCAATGGGGCGCTACCACCACAGGGGGCCTGCATGCTCACCCTGCTCAATTTGTTATCTGCCGTGGCCTTGTTGATTTGGGGCACGCACATCGTCCGAACCGGCATCCTGCGGGTCTACGGTTCCAACCTGCGCCATGTGATTGGCCGGAACATGTCCAAGCGCTGGCTGGCGTTCATCTCGGGGATCATCGTGACGGCGATGGTCCAGAGCAGCAACGCCACCGCCATGCTCGTCACCTCCTTTGTCGGTCAGGGCCTGATGGCGCTGACCCCGGCCCTGGCGACCATGCTCGGGGCCGACGTCGGTACTGCGCTGATGGCGCGAGTGCTGACCTTCGACCTGTCGTGGCTATCGCCGCTGCTGATCTTTCTTGGGGTGATTTTCTTCCTGTCGCGCAAACAGACCCGGGTTGGACAGATGGGTCGGGTCGGTATCGGCCTGGGGCTGATCATCCTGGCGCTGCAACTGATCGTCGAATCCGCCGCGCCGATCACCCAGGCCCAAGGCGTGAAGGTGATTTTCGCCTCGCTGACCGGCGACATCTTGCTGGATGCCCTGGTCGGCGCGTTGTTCGCAATGGTTTCCTACTCCAGCCTGGCCGCCGTCCTGCTGACCGCGACCCTGGCCGGTGCCGCAGTGATCAGCCTGCCCGTGGCCATCGGCCTGGTGATCGGCGCCAACATCGGCAGCGGCATCCTCGCCTTCCTCAGCACCAGCATGCAGAACGCCGCCGGCCGCCAGGTGGCGTTGGGCAGCTTGCTGTACAAGTTGATTGGTCTGTTGCTGATCATTCCGGTGCTCGACCCGTTGGTGCACTGGATCGACAGCCTGGACTTCAGCCCTCAGGAAATGGTCATCGGCTTTCACCTGCTCTACAACACCGCGCGCTGCCTGCTCTTGCTGCCGAGTGTCGGGCCGATGGCCAGGTTCTGTGCGTGGGTGCTGCCGGAGCGCCCGCAAGTCAACGGCACTGCCAAACCGCGGCATCTTGATCCGACGGCGTTGGTCACGCCCAGCCTGGCGCTGGCCAATGCCGCCCGGGAAACCCTGCGTATCGGCGACCTGATCGACAACATGCTCGAGGCCATGCTCGACGTGCTGAACGGCAAGCAAACCGCCATTACCCAGGAAATGCGGCGCCTGACTGATGATGTGGAATCGCTCTACGGCGCCATCAAGTTGTATCTGGCGCAAATGCCTCGTGAAGACCTCAGCGAGCAGGACAGTCGGCGCTGGGCGGAAATCATCGAGCTGGCGATCAACCTCAAGCTCGCCAGCGACCTCATCGAACGTATGCTGCGCAAGGTTCAGCAGCAGAAAACCTCTCAGCGCCGGTCTTTTTCCGAGGTCGGCCTGGAAGAGTTGGCGGGGTTGCACACTCAGTTGATATCCAACCTGCGCCTGGGGTTGTCGGTGTTCCTCAGTGCCGACAAGGAAAGTGCCCGCCAGTTACTGCGTGAGAAACGTCGCTTTCGCGCACAGGAACGGCGCCTGGCCCATGCTCACGTCAGCCGATTGCAACGTAAGATCGTGCAGAGTATCGAAACCAGCTCGTTGCACCTGGAGTTGATTGCCGATATGAAGCGTCTGAATTCGCTGTTTTGCAGCAGCGCCTATGTGGTGCTGGAAACTTCCGACACCGGTGCTCTGGCGGTCGACGAATTCGCTGACATTACGCATTCACCCTGAACGTCCACAGTTGCCTGAAGTCTGTTGAACTTACGCTGGCCGTATGGAAACCCGTTATGCGTTGTTTGTTGTTCGCCTGTCTGTTGCTTGGCTCATTCCCTTCATTTGCCCTGGATCGCTTTCAGGTCGAGGGCTATACGCTGCCCAACGGCCTGCAATTAATGCTCAAACCCGGCACCGAGCACGGGCATGTGGCGATTCGTTTGGTGGTCGGCGTCGGCATCGATGATTTCAGCTGCGCCGACAAGGAGCTGCCGCACCTGCTTGAGCACTTGCTGTTCAGCGGCATCGACGCCACGGGCGAAGGCGGGCTGGAAGAGCGCATGCAGGCCTTGGGTGGCGAGTGGAACGCCTACACCAGTAATGCCGACACGACGTTTGTCATCGAAGCCCCGGCGAAAAACCAGCGCAAGGTCCTTGACCTGCTGCTGGCGCTGCTGACCCAGACCCGAATCGACGACAACGCCATCAACGCCGCCAAACAAGTGGTCGAGCGCGAAGACGGCGGCCATTACTCGCACCTGCAACGCTGGCTGGATCGCCAGGACCTTGGCCACACGGCGAGTAATCAGCTGGCGGTGGAACTGGGCCTCAAATGCCCCGAGCGGCCTGAGGTCGATCACCTGACCCGCGATCAGTTGGAAAAGGTACGCAAGGCCTGGTACGCGCCCAACAACATGACCCTGATCGTGGTCGGCGACCTCGAGCGGTTGCTGCCGGCCTATCTGGAACGGTCTTATGGCGCGCTTGAAGCGGTCGACCCGACTGATCACCCGCCCCTGCCGGCGATCCAGGCCAGTGCTGCCCATGAGCGCACCCTGAGTCACGGTTTTGTCGGCGGCAGTGCCAAGTTGCATTGGCTGGTGCCAGAGCCGGTGCTGGAGGATCAGCACGATGAAACCTTCGACTTGCTCAAGGAGTATCTGGACTGGGCGCTCTACCGCAAATTGCGCTTGGCCCATGGCTTGTCCTACGGCCCCTCGGCCGAGCGCGAGGTGTTTGGCGGCGTGGGCTTCATGAGCCTGAACGCAGACCTTGAGCGCGACGACGTGCCCGAGGCCGAACAGGTGCTGGAGGATCTGAAGGCCGGGTTGCTCAGGGACGGTCTCAATGCCAACACCTTCAACCGCCTCAAGCAGGCCGCCATCGCCCGCCAGGCCTGGGCCGTGCAAGGCAACAGCGCGTTGGCCGATTATTATTGGAGTGCCCTTGGGGACTACGAGGACGGCCGTTTCGCCAACCCTGCCAAGGAACTGCAAGGAGTGACGCTGGAGGAAGCAAACAAGGCCATGCGTGAATTGCTCATGCAGCCGGGCTACCTGCGGATCGAAAAGCCGTTGATCAGTGATGATCAGTTTATGTGGGCGATTGCCGGGGTGCTGGGGCTCATCGTATTGATACTGATGGGTTGGCGCTTGCATCGAAGAGCACCGCGAACCCCGTAGCAGCTGGCGTAGCCTGCGTTCGGCTGCGCAGCAGTCGTAAAATCATTCAACGCGGTCCGTCAGGTTTATCTGACATAACGGATTGGCGACTGCTGCGCAGCCGAACGCAGGCTACGCCAGCTGCTACGGGGTTTTGTGATCGGATCGCAGCCCCTCGCCACGCTGACCTCCGGCGGTTACCCTGTCGAGGATTTTTCCCACGACTATTGCGAACCGCCGAATGCCTACTCTGACCCTATACGTACAGCGCATCCTGGAATTGATGAAGCGCTACCCAGGGGTCATTGCGCTCGGCGGTTTCATTTCCGGGGTCGGCAGCTTCATTCTGGTGGATCGCCAGCAAGGTCTGGCGACCTGGATCACCACCATCATGCTGGTCAGCTGGATCTGGCTGATGCTGGAAAACAGCCTCACCAAGCTGTTCGCCAGAATCTTCAAACGCGAAATCCCCCAACCTCTGCTGCGCTACGCCACGCAGATGATCCACCAGGAAAGCCTGTTCTTCGTCCTGCCGTTCTTTTTTATCACCACCACCTGGAACAGCGGCCAGCTGTTCTTCACCGGGCTGCTGGGCATCGCCGCGCTGATTTCCATCACCGACCCGCTCTACTACAAATGGCTGGCCCCCCGGCGCTGGGCGTTCCTGGCACTGCACACACTGACGCTGTTCGCTGCACTGCTGACCGCCCTGCCCGTCATCCTGCACCTGACCACCGCTCAGAGTTTCAAACTGGCCCTGGGCACCGCCGTCGTGCTGTCGTTCCCGAGCCTGGCGTCGATCTTCCCGATTCGTACCGTGCGCAACGCGCTGGCGATTCTTAGTATCACGCTGGGCATCGGCGCGCTCGGTTGGGTGCTGCGATCCTGGGTGCCGCCGGCGACCCTGTGGATGACCGACGTGGCGATCAGCACGCAAATGCAGGACCGCACACCTGGCAAGAGTCTGGAAGAAGTCAGCGCCGACCAGATTCGTGGTGACGGGCTGTATGCCTATACCGCGATCAACGCCCCGCGCGGTCTGGATGAGCGGATCTATCACGTGTGGCAGTTCAACGGCAAAGAGGTCGACCGTATCCCGCTGGATATCCACGGCGGCCGCAAGGAAGGCTATCGGGCCTGGACCCACAAGCAGAATTTCCCCGGCAACCCTGCGGGTAAATGGCAGGTTCGGGTGCTGACCGAAGATGGCCAGGTGATCGGTGTGTTGCGCTTCGTGGTAAAGGACAACAAGCCGGCGACTGCCGCAAAGTAACCCGTTCGTGCTATTACGTAGAGCTGCGTAATAGCCGATAAAGCACGGAGCTTATGACCAGCAGCACAATGCCCGGCAGTGTCCGACTGGACACCTCTCACTCCCCTGCTCAGTTGCGGGTCACGGGTGACTGGACGCTTGCCCATTACGCCGATCTCAAGCACCTGAGCGAAAAGCTCCGCGGCCAATACGACGACAGCACTCACATCGACCTCAACGGCCTCGGCGCGCTCGACACCGCTGGCGCGTCGCTGCTGGTGGAGTTGCTCGGGTCCGAGCGTTTGGGCCGATCCGCCGAACACCCCGATTGCACACTGTCCTCGGCCGACCGTGCCTTGTTGCAGACCGTCTATTGCTCGCTGACCGACTTCTGCGTGCCGATCAAGGAACCGGAAATCAGCGTCGGCATTCAACTGCTGACCCGCATCGGCCGTGCGGTCGACGCCGTCTGGCAGGACACCCTGCAGCTGCTGGGTTTCGTCGGCCTGATTCTGGAAACCATCGCTCGCGGTCTGTTTCGCCCGAAACGCTGGCGCATCACGCCGATGGTGGCGCACATCGAACAGACCGGCCTCGACGCCGCGCCCATCGTTGCCCTGCTGACCTTTCTGGTGGGCGCCGTGGTGGCGTTTCTCGGGGCGACGGTGCTGGCGAGTTTCGGCGCGAGTATTTTCACCGTGGACCTGGTGGCGTTCTCCTTCCTGCGCGAATTCGGTGTGTTGCTGACCGCGATCCTGATGGCCGGCCGCACCGCCAGCGCGTTCACTGCGCAGATCGGCTCGATGAAAGCCAACGAAGAAATCGACGCCATCCGCACCTTGGGCCTCGACCCGATGGAGCTGCTGGTGGTGCCGCGCGTGTTGGCCCTGCTGGTCGCGCTGCCGATGCTGACCTTTCTGGCGATGCTTTCGGGGATCGTCGGCGGCGGTGTGGTTTGCGCGGTGGCGCTGGATATCTCGCCAGCGATGTTCCTGTCGCTGCTGCAATCGGATATTGGCGTTCAGCATTTTGTGGTGGGGATCGTCAAAGCGCCGATTTTCGCGTTTCTGATCGCCGCGATCGGCTGCCTAGAGGGCTTCAAGGTCAGCGGCAGCGCCGAATCCGTCGGTGCTCACACCACGTCGAGCGTGGTGCAGTCGATTTTCGTGGTGATCGTGCTCGACGCCGTGGCCGCGCTGTTTTTCATGGAGATGGGCTGGTGAATCGTCTACCCCGAGCGCCCTCCGAGGCGGTGATCGAAGTCCGCGGGCTGTGCAATCGCTTCGGTCGCCAGAGCGTGCATGAGAACCTCGATCTGGATTTGTACAAGGGCGAAATCCTGGCCGTGGTCGGCGGTTCCGGCAGCGGTAAATCGGTGTTGTTGCGCAGCATCGTCGGCTTGCGTCAGCCCAGCGAAGGGGTGGTGAAGGTCTTTGGCAAAAACCTGCCGACGCTGTCCGAACACGAACGCTCGATGGTCGAACGGCGCTTCGGCGTGCTGTTCCAGAAAGGCGCCCTGTTCTCTTCGCTGACCGTGACCGAGAACGTCGCCCTGCCCCTGATCGAGCATGCCGGTTTGAGCCGAGAGGACGCCGAACACCTGGCGGCAGTGAAAATGGCCTTGGCCGGGTTGCCGCTGTCGGCGGCCGACAAGTACCCCGCTTCGCTGTCCGGCGGCATGATCAAGCGTGCGGCACTGGCCCGCGCGCTGGCGCTGGACCCGGACATCCTGTTTCTCGACGAACCCACCGCCGGCCTCGATCCGATTGGCGCGGCGGCGTTCGATCAATTGATCCTGACCCTGCGCGATGCGTTGGGTCTGAGTGTGTTTCTGGTCACCCACGACCTCGACACGCTCTACACCATCACCGACCGGGTGGCGGTGCTGGCGCAGAAAAAAGTGCTGGTGGCGGATGCCATCGACAAGGTGTCGGAAACCGCCGATCCGTGGATTCACGAATACTTCCATGGCCCTCGCGGCCGCGCGGCGCTGACCGCCGCTCAACAGCTTAAGGAGGTCTGACATGGAAACCCGAGCCCATCACGTATTGATCGGCCTGTTCACCGTGATTGTGGTGGCGGGCGCCCTGCTCTTCGGCTTATGGCTGGCCAAGTCCAGCGTCGACACCGAGTTCAAGGATTATGAGATCGTCTTCAACGAGGCGGTCAGCGGCTTGTCCAAGGGCAGCGCCGTGCAGTACAGCGGGATCAAGGTCGGCGACGTGGTGGCCCTGCGCCTGGACCCGAAAGACCCGCGCAGGGTGTTGGCGCGGATTCGCCTGGGCGGTGATACGCCGATCAAGGAAGACACCCGGGCCATATTGGCGCTGACCGGGATCACCGGCACCTCGATCATTCAGCTCAGTGGCGGTACGCCGCAGAGTCCGAAGCTCAAGGGCAAGGACGGTGAGTTACCGACAATTATTGCATCGCCCTCGCCTATCGCTCGCTTGTTGAACGACAGCGGCGACCTGATGGCTGGCGTGAACATGCTGATGCATAACGCCAACCAGATGTTTTCCTCGGACAACGTCGAGCGCATCAGCAATACCCTTGAGAATCTGGAACAAACCACCGGCACCATCGCCGACCAGCGCGGCGATATTCGCCAGGCGATGCAGCAACTGGCCTCGGTCGGCAAACAGGCCGGCGCCATGCTGGAGCAGACGTCGGCGCTGATGCGCAATGCCAATGGCATGCTCAACGATCAAGGCAAGCAGATGTTCGGCAGTGCCGAGCAGGCGATGAAGTCGCTGGAACAGAGCAGCGCGACCATCAACACGTTGCTCACGACCAATCAGGATTCGCTCAACAGCGGCATGCAAGGCCTCAATGGCTTGGCTCCAGCAGTGCGTGAACTGCGCGACACCCTGACGTCATTGCGGGCTATTTCCCAGCGTCTGGAAGCCAACCCCGCCGGTTATTTGCTGGGCAATGACAAGAACAAGGAGTTCACGCCATGAAGCGGCCTCACCTCGCCCTCCTCGCCAGCTTCATTGTGCTCAGCGCCTGCTCGATCCTGCCCAAGGCCGAGCCGTCCGATGTCTATCGGTTGCCTTCGGCCCAGAGCAGCGCATCGGCCAGTCACGGGACGCCGCAACGCTGGTCGCTGCGCCTGACCAAGCCGCAGGCCAGCGAAGCCTTGAACAGCCCGAAGATCGCCGTGATCCCTCAAGGTGATTTGATCAGCAGCTACAAGGCTTCGCGTTGGAGCGACCCGGCACCGGTGTTGCTGCGCAATCGTCTGTTGGACGGTTTCCAGCGTGATGGTCGGGTGACATTGCTCAGTACCGATGACAGCAACTTCCAGGCGGATCTTGAACTGGGCGGTAGCCTGCAGGCGTTCCAGACTGAGTACCAAGGAACGAACGCGAGCGTTGTAGTGCGTCTGGATGCATTGCTGGTGCGCGGTTATGACCAGCGAATCCTCGCCAGCCGACGCTTTGAGGTGCGTCAGCCGTTGAGCGATGCGAAGGTGCCGGCGGTGGTGGCGGGGTTTGGCCTGGCCAGTGACCAGTTGACAGCGCAGGTGGTGGCTTGGGCGGTTGAGCAAGGACAGAAAGTCGCCCCGCCGCCAAGGCCTTGAAGACCTACACATATCCCAATGTGGGAGCGAGCCTGCTCGCGATGGCGGTTTAACAGCCAACAGAATTGTTGAATGTGCCGACCTCATCGCGAGCAGGCTCGCTCCCACAGGGTTTTTGGTTTATCCGAAGAACCAGTAGCAGACGCCGATCGCGCCCAACACCCCGGCAAGCTCCGCCAGCAACGCACACCCCACCGCATGCCGCGCCCGCTGGATTCCCACCGCGCCGAAGTACACCGCCAATACGTAGAAGGTCGTTTCGGTACTGCCCTGAATCGTCGCCGCCACCAGCGCCGGGAAGCTGTCCACGCCAGACGTTTTCATGGTTTCGATCAGCATCGCCCGGGCGGCACTGCCGGAGAACGGCTTGACCATGGCGGTCGGCAGCGCATCGACGAAGCGCGTGTCCCAGCCGGCCCATTCCACCAGATGCCGAATCCCGTCCAGGCCAAAGTCCAGCGCTCCGGATGCCCGCAGCACGCCGACGGCACACAGCATCGCCACCAGATACGGCAGCAGGTTCTTGGCCACGTCGAAGCCTTCTTTGGCGCCTTCGACGAACGCTTCGTACACCTTCACCTTACGCAGCGCGCCGATCACCAGAAACAACATGATCAGCCCGAACAGCGTCACGTTGCCGAGGATCGATGACAGGCTGGCCAGAGCGGTCGCTGAGAGCGTCGCCAGCAGCGCCATGAAGGCACCGAGGGCCAAGGCACCGGGAATCAGGTATGCGAGCACCACCGGGTCCCACAGGCGCAGACGCTGCATGAACGCCACCGACAGCAGGCCGACCAATGTCGAGCAACTGGTGGCGAGCAGGATTGGCAGGAACACCAGGGTAGGATCGGGCGCACCTTGCTGGGCGCGGTACATGAAGATCGTCACCGGCAGCAGGGTCAGGGAAGAGGCGTTGAGCACCAGAAACAGGATCTGCGCGTTGCTGGCGATGGTGTCGCTGGGGTTGAGCTCTTGCAGTGCCTTCATGGCTTTAAGGCCGATTGGCGTGGCGGCGTTGTCCAGGCCCAGGCCGTTGGCGGCGAAGTTCAGCGTGATCAGGCCGATGGCTGGGTGCCCGGCCGGCACTCCCGGCATCAGCCGCAGGAACAACGGGCCCAGCGCTTTGGCCAGCCACTCGACGATCCCGGCTTTCTCGGCAATCCGCAGAAAGCCCAGCCAGAGCGTCAGGGTGCCGAACAACAGGACCATGACTTCGACCGACAACTTGGCCATGGCGAAAATGCTTTCCACCATCGCCGCGAAGATCCCGGCGTTACCGCCGATCAGCCATTGCGCCAGTGCCGAAACGGCAGCCACGATGAAGAAGCCAAGCCACAGGCCATTAAGCATCAGTCAAATCCCCCGAAGAATGCGGCGAATGATAGCGGGGTAGCCAGAAACGACAAACCCCGGATTTCTCCGGGGTTTGTTTGTGTGGCTTGCTCGGGTCACTGTGGGAGCCAGCCTGCTGGCGATGAGGCCGGCACATTCAACATCTCTGTTGTTTGATACACCGCTATCGCCAGCAGGCTGGCTCCCACATAAAAGCCAGGCCAGGGTTCAGCTATCAGTTGCTGGAAATCTCGCCAGCTGGCAATTTTTCCTTGCTGCGCCAGTGCGGCAGCGAGTTCCAGTAGCGCTCGCCCTTGGCGTCGTCGTACATGCCTTCCCAGCGGGAGATGACCAGCACGGCCAAGGCATTGCCGATCACGTTCAGTGCGGTACGGGCCATGTCCATGATGCGGTCGACACCGGCGATGAACGCCAGGCCTTCGAGCGGAATACCCACGCTGCCCAAGGTGGCCAGCAGCACCACGAAGGACACACCCGGTACGCCGGCGATGCCTTTGGAGGTGACCATCAGGGTCAGCACCAGCAGCAATTGCTGGCTGATCGACAGGTCGATGCCGTAGAGCTGGGCAATGAAGATGGCCGCGATGCTCTGGTACAGGGTCGAACCGTCGAGGTTGAACGAGTAACCGGTCGGGACCACGAAGCTGCAAATGGCTTTCGGCGCGCCGTAGGCTTCCATTTTCTCGATCACGCGCGGCAGCACGGTTTCGGAACTGGCGGTGGAGTAGGCCAGCACCAGCTCATCCTTGAAGATGCGGATCAGCTTGATCACCGAGAAGCCGAACAGGCGAGCGATCAGGCCCAGCACCACAAAGGCGAAGAAGGCGATGGCGACGTAAACCAGGATCACCAGTTTGGCCAGCGGTATCAGAGAGGCGAAGCCGAAGTTGGCCACGGTCACCGCGATCAGTGCGAAAACGCCGATCGGGGCGTAGTTCATGATCATGTGGGTGACTTTGAACATGCTTTCCGACACGCCCTGGAACATCTTCACCAGCGGCTCGCGCAGGTCCGATTGCAGGCTCGACAGACCGAGACCGAACAATACGGAGAAGAAGATGATCGGCAACATCTCGCCGCGGGCCATGGCCGCGAAGATGTTCGACGGGATCAGGTTGAGGATGGTTTCGATGAACGCATGTTCATGCTGAACCTCGGCGGCAGTGGCCTGGTACTTGGAAATATCCACAGTACCCAGGGTGCTCATGTCGATGCCGGTGCCCGGATGGAACACGTTGGCCAACACCAGACCGACCACGATGGCGATGGTGGTGACGATCTCGAAGTAGAGGATGGTCTTGAGGCCGATACGCCCGAGCTTCTTCGCGTCGCCGACGCCTGCAATACCGACGATCAGCGAAGAGATCACGATCGGGATCACAATCATCTTGATCAGACGGATAAAGATATCGCCTGCTGGTTGCAGGACGTTGCTGACCCACCAGGCTTTTTCGGCACTGAAATGGTTGAGCAGCGCACCGATTGCAATCCCCAATACCAGACCGATGAGGATCTGCCAGGCGAGGCTAAGCTTTGCCTTCTTCATATCTTTACCCTTACTTGCGTTTGACTCAGACAGATGCAAGAACTGGAACGCTTGTGGCGAAAAAGTCTTGTGCATCTGCCCCCGTATAAGGTGCCCCGGAGCGCTTGTTATCGGCTCTCTGGCAGGCGAAAAAAGGCGCAACTATTCAGATGCAAGGAAGCGACGTCTAATGCCGTAAACGCCTACCCTATGCCGAATCGGCATGAGCTTTTTTTACTGAAACTCGCGTCCCAACCGGTTCGAATACGACATTTCGGCAGGCATAAGTGCCGTGAACCGGCCATCGCAGAGGAGGTTGGTTGTTTTTTGAACAAGGGAATGAGGACTAAAACTTGGGAAAAAGCCTACGTTTAAGCGCGAAAATTCTCGGTCTTTGAGGCGCAGTTTTCTCGATATACGGTCACCAAAGAAACACCGCGAAATGGTTTTGCGAGGGATTGACGGAGGAGGCGAGCAGAACGCTCTAGGACAATACTTTGCGCTGAGGAGCTCTTCGCAAGTCCGTCGATCCATGAGTGACCGACGAACTTGCGTCGCAGCTTCTGCCTGACCCGGCCCTTGCGCAGGCACTCCCTGTACCCGTAGGTCACTCCGCCCCTGAAACAGGCAGAACGTCCCGGCCCCTTGATCATGCGTCTACCGTCCTCGGGTAGCGCAGTGGAAAGAAGCCATGCTGCTTCTTTCATGTTACGAATTCAGTACCCGTGTGGATCTTTCTTCCATGGCACTGCCGCCCAGAAGCAGGGCGGCTGCCAGTGTCTTTAACAAAACGCTCATGTTCACCCTCGACCGCGACGGCCAAAGAAGAAGGAAGCAATGAACATCACCAGGAACACGACAAAGAGAATCTTGGCGATACCCGTGGCGGTGCCCGCGATACCACCGAAGCCCAGTACCGCAGCGATGATGGCAATGATCAAGAATGTGATTGCCCAGCTCAACATGGTGATTCTCCTTACGCTTCTATTTAGAGATGTTGCCTGTGGTGCTTTTCCCGGCGCCTCGAACGCGCCAAGTTCATGTGTCTAGAACACCCAACGTTCCTGACGAGGCATCTCATCCGCAGGCTGAGCCTGGTCGACGTCCATCATTCGCATTGGGGGGCTGTCAGCCTGGTTACTGCTGGCCGCGCTGAAATGGGTTTGGGTCGGGTGCTGAATCGACAAGCGTGGCGCTTCTGGCTGCTGGTTCTGCTCCCAACGCTGAAACTGCTGGCCGGCGATCAAGGTGATCAATAGCGCCAGAACAGCAAACAGGCCTTGCTGGATATGCAGTGGCGAGATACGCAACTGGGCGGCACGTTGGCGACTCATCCTGAAGCTCCTCCCACACTGTGGTGATCTTGTTAGGGGCGACTTTTAAATGCCCCGATTAATCAGACCATTGCAGCCTGCATGCCAGCTTTTCATGATAATAAAAGTCAATAAAATCAGTTGGTTATTAATGATGTAGGAAGCGGGTCGGACGCATCCTGCACGATGGTCCTTTTGAAGTCGTGCGTAATGCACGATGGACTTGTAAGAAATTTCAATATTTTTGAATTGCGAGGAGGGCGTGGATGTCACAAGGGGACAGCGGGAATCGCCCGCGAACCGGCTATCTGATAAAAAAACAACAAAATCAGGCGATTAGCCGTAGGGTGAGGAGAGAGCTACGCTGCTGTGGCTGGAATCGACCAGAATCAACCATGCAACTTGCCCGATTATTCCGGGACTAACCAAGATCATTCTTTAAGGAGCGTAGGAAAATGGAATCAGCCACTGAGCATCAAGGCCGCATTCTGCTGGTGGACGATGAGTCCGCCATCCTGCGTACTTTCCGTTATTGCCTCGAAGATGAAGGCTACAGCGTCGCTACCGCCAACAGCGCCGCTCAGGCTGATGCACTGCTTCAGCGCCAAGTCTTCGACCTGTGCTTCCTCGACCTGCGTCTGGGTGAAGACAATGGCCTCGATGTGCTGGCCCAAATGCGCATTCAGGCGCCGTGGATGAGGGTGGTGATCGTCACCGCTCATTCGGCCGTGGATACTGCCGTGGATGCCATTCAGGCCGGTGCCGCCGACTATCTGGTCAAGCCTTGCAGCCCCGACCAGTTGCGCCTGGCCACCGCCAAGCAGCTGGAAGTGCGGCAACTGTCGGCACGTCTGGAAGCCCTTGAAGGCGAAGTGCGCAAACCCAAGGATGGCCTGGACTCTCACAGCCCGGCGATGAAAGTCGTGCTCGAAACCGCCCGCCAGGTGGCCAACACCGATGCCAATATTTTGATTCTCGGCGAGTCCGGCACCGGTAAAGGCGAGCTGTCCCAGGCCATTCACGGTTGGAGCAAGCGCGCGAAGAAATCCTGCATCACGATCAACTGCCCGTCCCTGACCGCCGAACTCATGGAAAGCGAGCTCTTCGGCCACAGCCGTGGCGCGTTCACCGGGGCCAGCGAAAGTACTCTGGGTCGTGTCAATCAGGCCGACGGTGGGACGCTGTTTCTTGACGAGATCGGCGATTTTCCGTTGGTTTTGCAACCTAAACTGCTGCGTTTCATCCAGGATAAAGAATACGAACGGGTGGGCGACCCGGTCACCCGCCGCGCCGATGTGCGCATCCTCGCGGCCACCAACCAGAACCTCGAAGACATGGTCCGCGATGGCCGTTTCCGCGAAGACCTGCTCTACCGCCTGAACGTGATCACCCTGCACCTGCCGCCACTGCGCGAACGCAGGGAAGATATTCTGAACCTGGCCGATCGCTTTCTGGCCCGTTTCGTCAAGGAGTACGCGCGTCCGGCTCGGGGCTTCAGCGACGAAGCCCGTGAAGCGCTGCTCGGCTACCGCTGGCCGGGGAACATTCGCGAACTGCGCAACGTTGTGGAGCGGGCAAGCATCATTTGTCCACAGGAACGGGTCGAGATCAGTCACTTGGGCATGGCTGAAACCCCGGTCAACAACGCACCTCGCATCGGCGCTGCGCTGAGTCTGGATGAATTGGAAAAAGCCCACATCGGAGCGGTGCTCGCCACTGCAGATACGCTGGACCAGGCCGCCAAGACCCTGGGTATCGATGCCTCGACGTTGTACCGAAAACGCAAGCAGTACAACTTGTGAGCTGTCTCCGATGAGACTGGCGATGAAGTTGCGCACGCGGCTGTTTCTGAGTATTTCCGCACTGATCACCGTGGCGCTGCTTGGGCTGTTGCTCGGGCTGGTCAGCGTTATGCAGATGGCGAGTTCCCAGGAAGCGCTGAATCGCAATAATTTCGTCACGCTCGACCTGGGGCTGAAAATGCGTCAGACCTTGGGCGATCAGCTGATGATCATGCTCAGCGAGAAGCCGGATCCTGCAGCGTTTGAGGCGTCCAAGCAGCATTATTTCCAGTTGCTTGACGACGGCATTGCCCATTCCCAGGCTGGCGATGAGCGCCAGTTCGGTTTCGAGCAGGCCAAGACTGACTACCTGAGCTTTCTGCAGGCGTACGACCTGTCACGTGACTCGACGCAGGTGTTGAGTGGCAACAAAGAACTCACCGAAAAATTCAATGCGCTGCGCACTGGTTTGCTCGTCGAGCAACAGCGTGCGCTGGATAACATCAATGCCACCGAGCGCCAGGCTCGGGAGAGGGCGCTGCTGATTGCCGGCCTGCTCGGGTTGGTGGGGTTGGCGGTGCTGATCATCGGTTTCGTCACTGCCCACGCTATTGCTCAACGTTTTGGTGCACCGATCGAGGCCCTGGCCCAGGCGGCGGATAACATTGGCCAAGGCAATTTCGAAGTGACGCTGCCGATTTCCTCGGCCGTGGAAATGAACCTGCTGACCAAGCGCTTCGGGATCATGGCCGAGGCCTTGCGCGAGCATCAGGCCACCAATGTCGATGAACTGCTCGCCGGCCAGCAGCGTTTGCAGGCCGTGCTCGATAGCATCGACGATGGGCTTTTGATGATTGACCGCGATGGTCATTTGGAGCACCTCAATCCAGTGGCGCAGCGTCAGTTGGGTTGGGACAGCGATCGTCTCGGTCAAGGTCTGGGTACGGCGCTTGAGCGTCCCGAACTCGATGATCAGCTGCAACTGGTGCTGCGCGGCGGCACCCTGGAGCGGGCGCCTGAGGACCTGAGCATCGAGGTCGACGGTGAGTCGCGGTTGCTGACCTTCAGTCTGACGCCGGTCAGCCATACACAGGGACATATTCTCGGTGCCGTGATGGTGCTGCATGACGTCACCGAACAGCGGGCGTTTGAGCGGGTGCGCAGCGAGTTCGTGTTGCGCGCCTCACATGAATTGCGAACACCGGTTACCGGGATGCACATGGCGTTCGGCCTGTTTCGCGAGCGCGCGCACTTTGCCAAGGACTCGCGTGAAGCTGATCTGCTGGACACCGTGAATGAAGAGATGCAGCGCTTGATGCAGTTGATCAATGACCTGTTGAACTTCTCCCGCTACCAGAACGGATTGCAGAAACTCACGTTGGCGCCGTGCTCCATCGAGGATTTGCTGGAGCAGGCCCGGGCACGTTTTGCCGGCCCGGCAGAAGAGCAGGGCATCGACCTGCTAGTGGAAGTGCAGGGGCCATTACCGCGATTACAGGCCGATCAGCCGCAGCTGGACCGGGTGCTCGATAACCTGATCGACAACGCGTTGCGCCACACCGCTTCCGGCGGGCAAATACGTTTGCAGGCTCGACGCCATGGGGAACGAGTGATTATCAGCGTCGAGGACAACGGCGAAGGCATTGCCTATGGTCAGCAGGGGCGGATTTTCGAACCTTTTGTACAGGTCGGTCGCAAGAAGGGCGGAGCCGGACTCGGTCTGGCGCTGTGCAAGGAAATCGTGCAGTTGCACGGCGGTCGGATGGGGGTTTATTCGCGGCCAGGGCAGGGTACTCAGTTCTATATGGCGTTGTCGGTTTAAGCCGCAGCCGCCTCAGGCTTCGTCATCGAGACGTCGGGCAGCCAATCGGCGACCACGGGTAATCAGCTCGATGAACTGCACCGCACTCAACGCATGGGCGAATAGCCAACCCTGACCGAATTTCACGCCTTCACTGCTTAGAAGCGCCGCCTGGGATTCAAGTTCGATGCCCTCGGCAATCACCTTGAGTTGCAGGGCCTGGGCCATGTGAATGATGTGTGGGGCGACACCGCTACTTGCAGCGTCATGACCCAGCGCATCGATAAACGCTTTGTCGATTTTCAGGCAATCGACTGGCAGGGTTTGCAGATAGGCGAGGCTGCAATAGCCGGTGCCAAAGTCATCAATCAGCACTTGATGCCCGACATCCCGCAAGGCTTGCAGGTTTTCCCGGGCTACCACGACATCGATCAATCCCCGCTCGGTGACCTCAAAGGCAATTTGCTTTGCCGCGACGCGGTGCAAGGTCAGCAGGCGCGCCATGACTTGGCCGATACGCGGCACCATGACGTCGCAGGCCGCCAGGTTGACCGAGATGTACAGTTGCGGATTGGCCCGCAACAATTGACCCAGCTGCTCAAGCAGGCGTTGCAGGACGAAGTCGGTCATCTGGCGGATCTGGCCGGTGTTCTCCGCCATCGGAATAAACAGGTCGGGGCTGGTCAGGGTGCCGTCCGGCCTTCGCCAGCGCAGCAAGGCTTCTGCCCCGACACAGTTGCGGCTGTCGAGGTCGAAGATCGGCTGATACAGCACCTGCAATTCGCCTCGCCGTATGGCGCCACTCAGTTCGGCGTCCAGCGACTGTCGCTGGCGCACCAGCAGAAGCACCAGAAAACCCACGCATAAGGCGAGTGCCAGGCTGGCCGGCAGCAACCACCACCAGACTGCGGGCACATGCATACCGGTGCGCGGGCTGATCAGCACCAATTGGTATTCGGGATTGTTGGTTGGCATGCGGTAAATCAAGCGGGAATGCGTCACTTGTAGCGCGTCGAGGCTTTTCGGGGGCCAGGGTTCTGTGGGTGGCCAGGCCTGCGAGATACCCAGTACCGGAATCGCGCGCGTACCGTGGTCGAGCACCACCAGCAGGCTGCTTCCCGGCGGCAAGTCGACCATGTCGGTCAAATGCCCGCGAGACGTCGCGACACGAAAATTGCCGCGTCCGAGCATCAGCGCGGCACGGTTTTCATCGGGTTCGGTGGTGGTGTTCAGCCAGTAGCTGTAGGTCGGCCCCATGATGTCTGGCGGCCTTATCATCGACAGCCCTTCCTGGCGGGGGCGGTTGGAACAGATCCGCGAGGCGTCCATATAGGCGGCTTCGTAAACGAAACGGTAATTGAAGCTGACTTGTTGCAAGGTCGCGATCATTTCGTCATCGCAGCCGCGTAACGGCTGGGCTTCCAGGTCGTCGAGGCTTTCACGCAGCTGCCCGAATAGTTGCTCCAGGCGAGCAAGGAAGCGCTCGCCCTGGGCATTCATTTCTTCACTTTCGCTCTGCTCGACTTGATGCATGGCCACGAACAGGCTGCCGGCCATCAGGAGTGTCGCGCTCAAGGCAGCAGCTAGTATCGCCAAAAACCAAGGGCGAAAGAACCAACTACGTAGTGTCTCTCGAGCAGCAGGCATAGGGAATATCCGAAGAATTACCAATGAGTTATAGCTGCTGATTGGAAAAAAGCCCTGACCGTCGGGCGGGCGTCATTATTTTGTCTGATTCAAGACTTGTAGAAGCGCCGCGGTTTGCGCATCTGGCGTGCCATCGAAACGTGACGGTCGGAAATGCATCTGGAAGGCCGCAATCACATGGCGTGTCGCAACATCCAGTTCGCCGGTTTGCGGCGTGGGATAACCCGCGCGAGCCAGCTGTGCCTGAAACCAGCTGATGGTTGGCAGTTGTACTTCGAACTGTGCTTGCTGACGCGTTACCGCCTGCTCATTCGGCCAGACTCCCAGGCCTTCGGCAGCCAGGCGCTTCCAGGGGAACAGCGGCCCCGGATCAAGCTTGCGCAGCGGGGCGATGTCGCTGTGGCCGATGATGCTGCGGGGGTTGATGGCGTAACGCTTGCTGATGTCCTTGAGCAGGACGATCAGGGACTGGACCTGGTCTTCACTGTAGGGGTACCAAAGGCGCCCGGTCGGGGTGTCTTTAAAGCCTGGATTGACGATTTCGATACCGATGGAACTGGAGTTCAACCAGGTCCGGCCTTGCCATTCGCTTTCCCCGGCGTGCCAGGCTCGGAGGTTTTCATCCATTAGCTTGTAGATGGTGGCGCCCTTGTCGTCGCCAATCAGATAGTGGCTGCTGACCTCGCCGTGGGTCAGCAGTTGCAGCGAGCGCTCCAGTGACGCGGAGGTGTAGTGCACCACCACGAACTGAATGCGGCTGTCGTAATTGGCTGAAGGGTGACGGGTGTCGAACCGGGGGCCGCTGGCACAACCGGCCAACAGAATCAGCGATACGATAAGAGATAGATATTTCATGGCAGAAGGCAATACACGCAAGACAGTAATGCAACAGTGTAACGTACTGCCTTGCGTGCAGACGGCCAACGCGAAGTTTTAAACAAAATGGAACAATTGACTGTCAGCCCAGTGCCACTTGGTTGCGGCCGGCATGTTTCGCGCGATATAGGGCCTGATCGGCTCTTTTAAGGACCAGATCGCTATGTTCGCCGGGTTTGAATGCAGTCAGGCCCATGGAAATGGTGATGGTTACTGGTTCACCCTTGAAGTGGAAAGGGCAGGCTTCGATCGAGGCGCGCAGCTTTTCCAGCAGTTTCGCGCCAGCAGATGGGGCTGTGTCTGGCATCAAAAGGACAAACTCCTCACCGCCGAACCGGGCAATGAAATCCGTCCCGCGCAGGCGCTTGCGTAGCACGCTGGCGATGATTTTCAGTACTTTGTCGCCCGCCAAGTGACCATAGTTATCGTTAATGCGTTTGAAATGGTCGAGGTCGAGCATTGCCAGCAACAGGGTGTTGCCGTGTTGCTGCCACTGGTTGATTTCGTGATCCAGCCGTTCGCTCCAGGCTGCCCGGTTAGGCAGGCCGGTAAGCGGGTCGATCAAGGCTTTCTGACGCTGCTCTTCAAGATGCTCGCGGTAGCCCAGGGCTTCCTGCTCCATGTGCGCAACGCGTTCGGCCAGACCATGGAGGCGGGCCGCGACTTCCTGCTCGCGCTCGTTACGCTGCTTCTGGTGCTGGTCCATGGTGCCGAGCAGGCCTTCCAGATGGTTTTCCAGAACGTGCTTGAGATCGTCCAGGTCGGCGGCTTCCTGCATGCTGCTCTGCAAGCCGTCGACCTGCTCGCGGATCTGCGTGTCCATCTCGCGTGCGGCGGAACGGTTGTCGGCATGGCCTTCGCTGGCGGCTTGCAAGTTGCTTTGGAACGACTCGAGGCGTTCGTTTAGCTGTTGCAAGTAAGCTTCGAATTCATGCTGGCCACTGTCGGTGATTGCCAGCATCAAGGTTGCCAGATCGTCGAGGATCGGCAGAAGTTCGTACCAATTCAAACCGTTTTGCAGACGATCACGCATCGCTTCGGCTTGCGGACGATGACGCTCGGGCAGCGTCAGGTCGTCGAGCAGGCCCAGTAACGTGTCTTCGATGTGCTTGGCCACCGAGCTGTAGGACGGCTCGGGAGAGTCCGGCAGGGCGTAGAGAACATCCGGCTCGGATTGTTCAGCGTCTACGGCGGCCAACACCTCGGCCATGGCCGGGGGCAACGGCAGGCTGTCGAGATAGACCACCGGGGTCAGTTCGTCGGGATTGATTGCCGGTTGAGTCTGTATTTCTGGCTCGATGATTGATGGCGCGGGTTCTTCTGGATGGTCTATGTCCGGTTGTGGTTGCGTCTCTGGAGTCTGGGCGTGTGCTCGCTCCGGCTCGAGCACCGGCGGGACAAACGCTACAACTGCAGGAGAAGGCGCTGCTGCGGGCGGAGCCTCGATTGTCGGAGGCTCGGATGCAGTCGCGGGCGCGGCAATTTGTGTAACCGCCACTTGCGGCTTATCGATTTTTGGTGCGAGATCGACGGTTACCTGTGATGTCTCTGCATGAGGCACGGCAACCGCTTCGGCATGCTGCAGGGTGGGCGTCGGAACAGTGCCGGGGACAACCTGTAATGCCGCTTCATCCGCTTCACGGCTACCAAAAAGCCGCTGCAGCAAACCAGGGCGGCCGGGTTCTGCCGGGTTTTCAAGCTGATTCAGCGCTTTGCCTTGCAGACCGCTCAGTTCGCTGAGCAGCAACGGAATCTCGCGCGCCTGCCCGACTCTTGCATCCAGTTGTTTGGCGAAGTTTTTCAGCGGCCGGCTTACTTCGCGGGGCAGCGGTAATGTTTGCAGCTGCGAGACCAGCGCGGTCAATGCGGCGCTGGTCTGATTGACCCGGGTTTCCCGGCGTTGTTCGGAGTCGAGCACGGCTTTTTCCAGCCGCGGAAGCAGGGCGGCCAGGCCGGCGTCCATGTCGTCGGTGCGCACGACTTCACGCATTTCCTTCATGCATTGGTCAACGACGCGGTCGGTGCCCTCGGCGGCCAGCGTGCTGCGTACCAGGCCGCGACGCAGCAGGTCGAGCCGGGCGTCCCATCGACGTTCGAGCTTTTCCTGTTGTTCGATGCTCTTGAGGTACTTCTCTTTCCAGCGCTGTGCTTCGTCGCTCATTCATGGGATCCGCGAGGGGCAGGACTCAACGCGGGTAATGCATCGGCCGTGAGCGAACC
This sequence comes from Pseudomonas sp. GL_093, assembly GCF_057837605.1. NCBI lineage: Bacteria > Pseudomonadati > Pseudomonadota > Gammaproteobacteria > Pseudomonadales > Pseudomonadaceae > Pseudomonas > Pseudomonas sp. GL_093. The sequence continues at coordinate 54,303 of NZ_CM174448.1, forward strand.
CGGCAGACGAATCTCTACCGCGACCGGCAGGTGATCGGAAATGGGTTGTGCCAGCACCTCGACCTTTTCAAGGGTCAGGGTGGGGCTCAGTAGAATATGGTCCAGGCAGCGCTGCGGGCGCCAGCTAGGGAACGTCGCTTCCAGTTGCGGCGCGAGCAGGCCGAGGTCACGCAACGGGGAGTTTTGCAGCAAGTCACTGGCATGGGTATTCATGTCGCCCATCAGCACCTGGTGTTTATAGCCGCCAATCAACTCGCGGATGTAAGCCAGTTGCAAGCTGCGGGCGCGGGCGCCCAGTGCCAGGTGCATCATGACCACCACCAGTGCCTCAGGACCTTCGCCAAAGCGCACCAGAATCGCCCCACGACCCTTGGGCCCCGGTAGCGGATGATCTTCAATCGCCCACGGGCGCAGGCGGCTGAGCACACCATTGCTGTGCTGGCCGAGGCGTCCGAGATTGCGATTGAGTTGTTGATACCAGTAGGGGAATGCGCCGAGCTGGGCCAGGTGTTCGACCTGGTTGACGTAGCCTGATCGCAAGCTGCCGCCATCGGCTTCCTGCAAGGCGACCAGATCGAAGTCGCCCAGTAGATTGCCGATCTTCTGCAGATTGTCGGCACGCCCGGTGTGCGGCAACAGATGCTGCCAGCCCCGGGTCAGGTAATGGTGGTAGCGCTCGGTACTGATGCCGACCTGGATATTGAAGCTGAGCAAGCGCAGACGACTGTCTGCGGGTAGGCCCGTCGATTCCAGATGATGTTCGTTGACCCGCGGATCATGCAGGCCAACGACGCGTTCAGTGCCCCAGCGGCGCATGGCAGTCGCCGCGCTTAGTTGGCAGCAGCCTTGTTAGCCGCTCGCTCTTTGTCGATCAGCTTGTCGGCCAGTTGCAATGCTTGCTCGGCACCGCCGGCAGAGCCCACGTCGAAGCGATACTTGCCGTTGACGATCATGGTTGGAACGCCGGAGATTTCATACTTTTTGGCCAGGTCAGTGGCCTTGACGATCTGGCCCTTGATGGCAAAGGAGTCGAAGGTGGCCAGGAACTTGTCCTTGTCTACGCCCTGAGTGGCCAGGAAATCTGCCATTTCATTCTTGTCGACCAGCTTCTTGTGTTCTTTCTGAATTGCGTTGAACACCGCAGCGTGAACCTTGTTTTCAACGCCCATGGCTTCAAGGGTCAGGAACATCTGGCCGTGTGCGTTCCACGGGCCGCCGAACATGGCCGGAATGCGGACGAAGTTCACGTCGGAAGGCAGTTTCTCAACCCATGGATTGATTACAGGCTCGAAAGCGTAGCAGTGCGGGCAGCCGTACCAGAACAGCTCCACCACTTCGATCTTGCCAGGCACAGCTACCGGGACGGGATTGGTCAGTTCGACATATGGCGCTGCGGGTGCTTCAGCAGCTTGGGCGGTCATGCCGAACAGGCTGGCAGCGACGAGTGCGGCGCTGATGATCAGATTACGCATGCTTTACTCCTGGACAATTTTGGTCGCCTCGCGCGACCTGTTTTCAGACAGGTCCTGGCGGGCTTGAGTTCTGTAGTGTAACGGCAGCGGCCACAAAAAAGGGCGGCCTAAGCCACCCTTTTTATACTTGCTGCGACGGATTAATAGAGCGTTAACGTTGCAGGAGATGTAAGTCTCGCGCAACGCCCGATTCGTCGGTCTTAGTGCAGACCTTGAATGTAGCTGGACACCGCTGCGATATCTTCGTCGCTCAGCTTTTTGGAGATGCTCTGCATCGGCTTGGTGTCGCCATCGTTGGTGCGGCCGGCTTCTTCCTTGCGGAAGTCGGTCAGTTGCTTGGCTACATACTGAGCGTGCTGGCCGCCCAGGTGCGGGAAGCCGGCAGCTGCGTTGCCCGCACCATTTGGCGAGTGGCAACCGGTGCAGGCTGGCAGGCCCTTGGCCAGATCGCCGCCGCGGAACAGTGCTTCACCGCGAGAAACGACTTTCGGGTCGGCGGCGCCGACGCTGCCTTTTTGACTGGCGAAGTAGGCGGCGATATCGGCCAGATCCTGATCACTCAGGTTGGTCAGCAGGCCGGTCATTTCCAGTACCGTGCGTTTGCCGGACTTGATGTCGTGTAGCTGCTTGTTCAGATAACGCTCGCCCTGGCCTGCCAGTTTCGGAAAGTTAGGCGCCATACTGTTGCCATCCGGGCCATGACAGGCGCCACATACTGCGGCTTTCGCCTGACCAGCAGTCGCATCACCTGCAGCATGGGCAATGCCGGAGATCCCCACGGTCAACAGCAGACTCACGATCAATTTGTTCATCAGCTAATCCAACTACGGCTAAGGGTTAAAGAGTTATGGACCGGGATCACTCGCTCATCCACTGGATGATTGCTTGGTAATCCTCGGCACTGCAGTCCATGCACAAACCACGCGGCGGCATCGCCTTGAAACCCTGGGTCACGTGTTGCACCAGCGTCTCCATACCTTTCGCCAACCTCGGCGTCCAAGCTTCCTGATCGCCCTTTTTGGGCGCCATGGGTAGTTGGCCGGAATGACAGGCACCACAAACACGGTTGTACACAGCTTCCGGATCCTGTGTAGCCTGAGCGCTGTAAAGCGGCATCAAGACACCGGCAGCTAGCAGCCATTTCGTCATAAAACGACCTTTTCAGGGTTGAGAGCGTTCTGCGTTCTAGTGCGCAATCAAGGTCAATCGCTCTCGTGAACTTCATCCTACGCTGGGACAAAGCGCACACAAAATCTGCGGCATTATATACTGGCGTCACTGAAACGGAAACGACACTGCTCGCCGCGTCCATTCCCGGCGCCGCCCACATCGGAAATCCCATGCAACTCAAGAACCCCATCCTCGGCCTGTGCCAACAGTCCACCTTCATGCTCAGCGCTGCCAAAGTCGATCAATGTCCCGACGACGAAGGCTTTGAAGTGGCCTTCGCCGGGCGTTCCAACGCCGGCAAGTCCAGTGCGCTGAACACCTTGACGCACGCCAGCCTTGCGCGGACCTCGAAAACTCCGGGTCGCACGCAGCTCTTGAACTTCTTCAAGCTAGACGATGATCGTCGTCTGGTCGACCTGCCGGGGTACGGTTACGCGAAAGTGCCTATCCCGTTGAAGCTGCACTGGCAGCGTCACCTGGAAGCCTATCTGGGTGGTCGGGAGAGTTTGAAGGGTCTGATTTTGATGATGGACATCCGTCATCCAATGACCGACTTCGACCTGCTGATGCTCGACTGGGCTGTCGCCAGTGGCATGCCGATGCACATTTTGCTGACCAAAGCCGACAAGTTGACCTACGGCGCGGCGAAAAACGTCCTGCTCAAGGTTCAGGCAGACATTCGCAAGGGTTGGGGAGATGCGATCAGCATCCAGCTGTTCTCGGCGCCAAAACGCATGGGCCTGGAAGACGCCTACACTGTACTGGCGGGTTGGATGGAGCTGGCGGACAAGGGCGCCGAGCTCGCGGAGTAAGCTCATTTACAAAAACCGCGGGCAAAAAAAACCCCGGACTTCTTATGGGGAGGGGGAAGTTCCGGGGTTCAAGTTCCGGACCGCTAGGGCGGGGTCCAGATATCTGCCAACACTTAACACAACATTAGGAGCATCGAAGGGCTTCACCACCCATTCAGTAACTCTGAGTGGCGATTCAGGCGATTAGTTCAGATTTTTTTAAAAAGCCTTTGGAATAGGCCATCGAATTTTCCGAACTAAGCGCCCTTCGGTCCTTCTGCCGCGGCACTATGCCGCAGCGGAAAACACCTTTTCAGACGGCTCAGTGAGCCTCATCCCAGTTATTTCCTACACCAACCTCTACCAACAGCGGCACATCAAGCTTCGCTGCGTCGCTCATGTGCACGCGAATTTCATCGCGGACCTGGTCGACCAAATCTTCACGCACTTCCAGAACCAATTCATCGTGCACCTGCAGGATGACTTTGGCGTCAAGGCCTGACGCTGTCAGCCAGCTATCCACGGCAATCATGGCTTTCTTGATGATGTCCGCCGCAGTGCCTTGCATCGGGGCGTTGATCGCCGTGCGTTCGGCACCTTTGCGCAGGGCCGGGTTTTTTGCGTTGATTTCCGGCAGGTACAGACGACGACCGAAGATGGTTTCGACGAAACCTTGTTCGGCGGCCTGGGCGCGGGTGCGTTCCATGTATTCCAGCACGCCTGGGTAGCGGGCGAAGTATCGGTCGATGTAGGCCTGGGATTGCTTGCGATCAACACCAATCTGCTTGGCCAGGCCAAACGCGCTCATGCCGTAGATCAAACCGAAGTTGATCGCCTTGGCACTGCGCCGTTGGTCGGTGGTGACCTCTGCCAGTTCAACCCCGAAGACTTCCGCTGCGGTGGCTTTGTGCACGTCCAGATCATTGCGGAACGCGTGCAGCAAACCTTCGTCCTTGGCCAGGTGAGCCATGATTCGCAGTTCGATTTGCGAGTAGTCCGCTGCCAGTAGCTTGTAGCCTTTTGGCGCGACGAACGCCTGACGAATCCGACGCCCTTCGGCGGTGCGGATCGGAATGTTCTGCAGGTTCGGGTCGCTGGACGACAAACGCCCGGTCGCCGCGACGGCCTGATGATAAGAGGTATGAATTCGCCCGGTGCGCGGGTTGATCTGCTCTGGCAGGCGATCGGTGTAGGTGCTTTTCAGCTTGCTCATCGAGCGGTACTGCATCAGTACTTTGGGCAGCGGGAAATCCTGTTCGGCCAGTTCCGCCAGCACGGCTTCGGCGGTGGACGCCTGGCCCTTGGCGGTTTTGCTGATGATCGGCAGGCCGAGTTTTTCGTACAGGATCACGCCCAATTGCTTTGGCGAGCCGAGGTTGAATTCTTCCCCGGCAATGGCGAACGCCTCGCGCTCGAGGGCGACCATTTTCTCGCCCAGCTCAACGCTCTGAATGCCCAGCAGGTTGGCATCGACCAGTGCGCCTTGGCGTTCAATCCGTGCCAGCACCGGCACCAACGGCATTTCGATTTCGCTCAGGACCTTGCTCAGGCTCGGGATGGCATTGAGCTTTTCCTGCAGGGTTTGATGCAGGCGCAGCGTCACGTCGGCGTCTTCGGCGGCGTAAGGTCCGGCCAGTTCCAGGGAGATCTGGTCAAATGTCAGCTGTTTGGCACCCTTGCCGGCGATGTCCTGAAAACTGGTGGTGGTGTGATTCAGGTACTTGAGCGCCAGGCTGTCCATGTCGTGGCGGGTCGCGGTGGAGTCCAGCACGTAGGATTCGAGCATCGTATCGAAAGCGACGCCTTGTACGGTGATGCCGCAGCTCTGATCGCCACCGATGGCGCAGTTGGCCAGGATGTTCATGTCGAACTTGGCGTGCTGGCCAACCTTGAGTTTGCTTGGGTCTTCCAAAATTGGCTTCAGCGCGCGCAGCACGGTGTCGCGATCGAGCTGATCCGGCACGCCCATGTAGGAATGGGTCAGCGGGATGTAGGCCGCTTCGTTGGCTTGTACAGCGAAAGACAGGCCCACCAGTTGCGCCTGCTGCGCATCGATGCCAGTGGTTTCGGTATCGAAGGCAATCAGCTTGGCGTCGTTGAGCTTCTTCAGCCACAGGTCGAAATCAGCCTGGGTGAGGATAGTGGTGTACTTGAGTTCGGTATCGACGGCCGCTTCTTCAGCCACCGGAGCGACGACTTCCTGACCGGAACGCTTGGCGTCGCGCTGGTTATCTTCGAACCAGCTCTTGAACTCCAGCAGGGTATAGAGCTCGGCGAGCTTGTCGTGATCCGGCTTGCCCATTTGCAGGTCGTCGAGGCCGATATCCAGCGGCACGTCGATCTTGATGGTTGCCAATTGGTAGGAGAGAAACGCCATCTCCTTGTGCTCTTCGAGCTTGGCCGGCAGGGTTTTGGCCCCGCGAATCGGCAGGGTCGGGACGATGTCGAGCTGCGCATAGAGCTCGGTCAGGCCGCCGTTCACACCGACCAACAGGCCGGAAGCGGTCTTCGGGCCAATACCCGGAACGCCCGGAATGTTGTCGGAAGAATCGCCCATGAGTGCCAGGTAATCGATGATCTGCTCGGGAGCGACGCCGAATTTCTCCTTCACGCCCTCCACGTCCAGCGCGCTACCGGTCATGGTATTGACCAAGGTAATGTGGCCGTCGACCAGCTGCGCCATGTCCTTGTCGCCGGTGGAGATCACCACCGGGCGGTCGGCTGCCGCGCTGCTGCGGGCCAGGGTGCCGATCACGTCATCGGCTTCAACGCCTTCGACGCACAGGAGCGGGAAGCCCAGGGCGATCACGCTCTGGTGCAGCGGCTCGATCTGAACACGCATGTCGTCGGGCATGCTTGGGCGGTTGGCCTTGTATTCGGCGTACATGTCATCGCGAAATGTCCCACCCTTGGCGTCGAACACCACGGCGAACGGACTTTCCGGATACTGCTTGCGCAGACTCTTGAGCATGTTCAATACGCCCTTGACCGCACCGGTCGGCAGACCTTTGGAGGTGGTCAGCGGTGGGAGGGCGTGAAAGGCGCGGTACAGGTAAGAAGAACCGTCCACCAGGACGAGGGGGGCTTGGCTCATGAGCAGGATCAACCTTTTCGGCGGGTCCGGCGCTAGAATAGCGGGACCGTTGACGACAAAGGGACAAGGTTATCATGCGCACACTAAATCGCCTGTTGCTGGCTGGGTTGTTTGCATCCGTTCCGTTGGCCGTCATGGCGGCGAACGATGCGCCGACACCGGAGCCGGAAGTCACTATCCGCACGGAAGGGGATAAAACCATCCAGGAGTACCGTCAAAACGGTTTCCTGTATGCAATCAAGGTCACACCGAAGGGCGCACCGCCGTATTTTCTGGTGCGTGCGGACGGGACAGATGCAAACTTCATCCGCTCGGATCAGCCGGATATGCTGATTCCGTCGTGGAAGATCTTTGAGTGGAAGTAGTTTCTTAATTTCAATCGGCGCTGGCTCAAGCAGCGGCGCCCGTACTGGCAGTTCAAACATGTCTGTGTTCACCCCGCTGGCTCGGCCCGAGCTGGAAACCTTTCTCGCCCCTTACGGGCTCGGCCGCCTGCTTGATTTCCAGGGGATTGCCGCTGGTAGCGAAAACACCAATTTCTTCATCAGCCTGGAGCAGGGCGAATTTGTCCTGACCCTGGTTGAGCGTGGTCCGGTTCAGGAAATGCCGTTCTTCATAGAGCTGCTCGACGTGCTGCATGACGCCGACCTGCCAGTGCCTTATGCCTTGCGCACCACTGACGGCGTCGCCTTGCGCGAACTGGCCGGCAAACCTGCGCTGTTGCAGCCGCGTCTGGCTGGCAAGCACATCAAGGAAGCCAATGCGCAGCATTGCGCTCAGGTGGGCGAGTTGCTCGGCCATCTGCACCTTGCGACCCAGGCCAACATGATCAAGCGCAAGACCGATCGCGGCCTGGACTGGATGCTGGAAGAGGGCGCGCAGTTGCTGTCGCACCTCAATCCCGAGCAAAGCGATCTGCTGCAACGGGCGCTGGACGAAATCACACAGCAGAAGACGAAAATTCTTGCGCTGCCACGAGCCAACATCCACGCCGACCTGTTCCGCGATAACGCGATGTTCGAAGGCACCCACCTGACCGGGTTGATCGACTTCTACAACGCGTGTTCGGGGCCGATGCTCTACGACGTGGCGATCGCCTTGAACGACTGGTGTTCGGACGAGAGTGGATTGATCGACGGGCCGCGGGCGAGGGCGTTGCTCGGCGCTTATGCCGCGCTGCGACCGTTCACGGCGGCCGAGGCGGAGTTGTGGCCGACCCTGCTGCGGGTGGCATGTGTGCGGTTCTGGTTGTCGCGGTTGATCGCCGCCGAGTCGTTTGCCGGGCAGGACGTGCTGATTCACGATCCGATGGAGTTTCAGCAGCGTCTGGCGCAGCGGCAGAAAGTCAGCACGCCGCTGCCGTTCGCGCTCTAAAAGCTTCGCGAGCAGGCTCGCTCCCACCGGGGATCTTTAGTGGACACAAAATCTGTGTTCACATCGATCAATGTGGGAGCGAGCCTGCTCGCGAATGGAGCGACACAAATGTCTGAGTTACAACGACTCCAGGCACCCAGCCAAATCATTCCCTAACTTCTCCAGCACCTGCTCATACCCCTGAGCGGTTGCCGGCGTGTAGCCTCCCAACGCGTCTAGTTCCGCCAGCTTCACCGGCAATCCCGCCACCAGGGTTTCCGCCAGGCGCGGACGCAGAGGCGGTTCGCTGAACACGCAGGTTTTGCCGACTTCCTGCAATCGAGTGCGCATCGCCGCGACGTGCTGGGCGCCGGGCTGAACCTCGGCGGCGACGCTGAATACGCCGGCGTGCTTGAGGCCGTAGGCGTCTTCAAAGTAGTCGAAGGCCTCGTGGAATACGAAGTAAGGTTTGCCCGCGATGCCGGCCAGGCGCGCCTTCAAGCGAAGATCCATTGCATCCAGACGCTCATCGAACGCCTTGAGGTTGCTCTGATAACGCGCGGCATTGGCCGGATCGGCTGCGCTCAGGTCTGCGGCCATTTTTGTGGCGATAACACGGGCGTTGACCGGCGAAAGCCACAAGTGCGCGTCCAGACTGCCGGGACGGTGATCGTGATCGTGTTCATCGGCTTCTTCAGCATGGGAGTGGCTATCTTCGGCGAAACGTCGCAGTTTCAGCCCCGGCAAATCCTGCACGGCGACGCTGGGCAGCGTACGACCGTTCAGCACGCGGGGCAGGAAACCTTCCATGCTCGGACCGATCCAGTACACCAGATCCACCGATTGCACCTTCCGTACGTCGGATGGGCGCAAGGCATAGTTATGAGGCGAGGCGCCGGGCGGCAGCAAGACTTCCGGAATCGCCACGCCGTCCTGCACCGCCGCCGCGATCAGCTGTAGAGGCTTGATACTGGTGAGAACTTTGACTTCGGCGTGAGCTGAACCCATCAGCAGAAAACTGGCGACAAATGCGACAAAGATAGAAAAAAGTCGGGACACGATGACCACTCGAAGAGGCGAGAACGGGTAACATAATAACGTCTCTCACAAAACTCGTCGCCGCTCATGCCTAAAACACCGATTGCCAGCCGTCCCCACGACCACTCTCATTGCGTCCATAGCGCATTGTCTGAGGCCGATGCTCTGTGCGCACGTCAAGGCCTGCGCCTGACCGCCTTGCGTCGGCGGGTGCTGGAACTGGTCTGGCAAAGCCACAAACCGTTGGGTGCCTACGACATTCTCGCGGTACTCAGCGAGCAGGACGGCCGCCGTGCGGCGCCGCCGACTGTGTACCGTGCGCTGGATTTCCTGCTGGAAAACGGCCTCGTACACCGTATCTCCTCGTTGAACGCCTTCGTTGGCTGCAATCACCCGGAACACGCCCACCAGGGCCAGTTCCTGATTTGCCGCGAATGCCACGCCGCCATCGAACTCGAACAGAAATCCATCAGTGACGCGATCATCAGTAGCGCCAAGGATGTCGGTTTTGTCGTCGAGGGCCAGACCGTTGAAGTGGTCGGCCTGTGCTCAGGTTGCCAGGGGGTTTAATGAGCAATGCGCTGATCCGCCTCGAGCAGGTTGCTGTCACCTTTGCCGGACAAAACGTGCTGGATAACATCGAGCTGAGTGTCGAGCCGGGGCAGATCGTCACCCTGATCGGCCCTAACGGCGCCGGCAAGACCACGCTGGTGCGCGCGGTACTCGGTCTGTTGAAGCCGGACAGCGGCAGCGTGTGGCGCAAGCCGAAACTGCGGGTCGGTTACATGCCGCAAAAACTTCACGTCGATCCGACACTGCCGCTGTCGGTGCTGCGCTTCTTGCGCCTGGTGCCGGGCGTGGACCGCGCCATGGCCTTGTCGGCACTCAAGGAAGTCGGCGCCGAACAGGTGATCGACAGCCCGGTGCAAAGTGTTTCCGGAGGCGAAATGCAGCGGGTGCTGCTGGCCCGGGCATTGCTGCGTGAGCCGGAACTGCTGGTGCTCGACGAACCGGTGCAAGGCGTCGATGTGGCCGGTCAGGCCGAGCTCTACAGCCTGATCACACGATTGCGCGACCGCCACGGCTGCGGCGTGTTGATGGTGTCCCACGATTTGCACCTGGTGATGAGCACCACCGATCAGGTGGTCTGCCTCAACCGTCACGTCTGCTGCTCCGGGCACCCTGAGCAGGTCAGCGGTGATCCGGCTTTCGTCGAGCTGTTCGGAAAGAACGCACAAAGCCTGGCGATTTATCACCACCATCACGACCACGCCCATGACTTGCATGGCTCGGTAGTCAACGCTGCCCCGTCGGCCCCTACCCACGTTCACGGAGATAGCTGCAAGCATGGCTGATTTTCTGCTCTACGCCCTGCTTGCAGGTCTGGCCCTGGCGTTGGTCGCGGGCCCGCTAGGTTCGTTCGTGGTCTGGCGGCGCATGGCCTATTTCGGCGACACCCTTTCGCATGCCGCGCTGCTCGGCGTGGCGCTGGGTTTTCTGCTGGATGTCAGCCCGACCGTTGCGGTCACCGTAGGCTGCCTGCTGTTGGCGGTGTTGCTGGTGACCTTGCAGCAGCGTCAACCGCTGGCGTCCGACACGCTTTTGGGAATTCTCGCACCGAGCACGCTCTCTTTGGGTTTGGTCGTACTAAGCTTCATGCACGAAGTGCGGATCGACCTGATGGCTTATCTGTTCGGCGACTTGCTGGCGATCAGCCCGACCGATCTGGCCTGGATACTCGGCGGCAGCGCGGCCGTTCTGGCCTTGCTGGTGACGTTGTGGCGGCCATTGCTGGCAATCACGGTGCACGAAGAATTGGCCAGGGTTGAAGGTCTGCCGGTGGCGGCGTTGCGCTTGACCCTGATGTTGCTGATCGCTGTGGTGATCGCGGTGGCGATGAAAATCGTCGGTGTGTTGCTGATTACGTCCTTGCTGATCATCCCGGCGGCTGCGGCACAACGTCACGCCCGGTCACCGGAGCAGATGGCACTGGGCGCGAGCCTGCTGGGCATGCTCGCGGTCTGTGGCGGGCTGGCGCTGTCGTGGTTCAAGGACACCCCGGCGGGCCCATCGATTGTTGTGACGGCCGCCGCACTGTTTCTGCTGAGTTTTGTCCTGCCCCGTCGAGGGGTGTAGACTTGCTCGTTTTTTGCGCAAATAGAGAGTCGCAGGAATGAAGCCGTTCGCCTCCCGTTATCTGCTCCTTGTCGTATTTTCGCTGCTACTGGGCGCTTGTCAAAGCACGCCACCGGCGGCCACCGAGGCTACCGGTGCACGGGCCACGGCCATCGCACAGCTGGAACAAAGCCTCGCCAGCAGTGAGCTGGCGACTGCCGAAGATCAACTGGCTGCCTTGCAGGCCGAGTCGCCCAATGATCAATCGCTTGAGCAATACCAGCGGCAACTGGCCGAAGCCTATCTGCGCCGCAGTCAGATCGTGCTGCAAAAGGGCGATGTGAATGCGGCTGCCACGGCGCTGAGCCGCGCCCGGTCGTTGATGCCCAAGGCTCCGGCGCTGACTGGCGGGGTCAACAATGCCATCGTTGATGCCCGCAAAGCTGAACTGGATAGAGCCGAAGCTGCGCTCATGGCTGCCGAAGCCAAGCCACAGGCCAAGGTCATTGATCCGACGGCTGAAAGCACCACGGTTGCGTTGAACCTGACGGATATGACCAAGCTTCGTCGTCAACTGGATGCGATCGCCGCCGATGTGGTGAATTACCAGTGCGACGTGAGCATTCAGGCGCCACGCACCCAGGACTTCCCTTGGTTGACTACGTTGCTGACCAAGCGCGTGAAGAAACTCGATGCGGATTTTGATCTGAACCTCGAGAAGCAGATTTTGCGCAACATTCCGGCGCAGATGGTTCTGAGTCCTCGCAAGCCCTAAAAGCATCGCGAGCAAGCTCGCTCCCACATTAGACCGCGTTCTATTGAACAACCCGGTCAACTGTGGGAGCGAGCTTGCTCGCGATAGCGTCCTCCCTATCGATACAAACCTTAAGCCGGAATCGCCTTGGCTTTCGGCTCCCTGTCCCACACCCGATGCTGCCCGATCGCGGCAAAAAACGGTTTGATCAACTTCGCATCCGCCTCCACGATAAACCCCGCATCAGCCTCCAGCTTCAACACATCCAGCAACTGTTTGGCCTCGCCTTGCAGCGCAATCGCCTTCAAATGCTTGTACGCCTCCAACAGGTAATGCAGCGCCACACCGTCGGTGCTCAACGCCTTGATCGACGCCGCGCCGCCGGGCACAAACACCGCATCGAACGCCACCGAAGGCAAGCCCTCCATCGACGCATCGACCGGCAGCGTCTTGCCATCGGCGGTGGTCACAGGGGCAGACGTCGGGCCGAGCAGTTTGGCGTGCGCACCTTCGGCCTTCAGCGCTTTCTTCATGGCATCAATCGCTGCACCATCGACGCCATTGGCTGCCAGGATTGCCACTTTGCGGGTTTTTATATCTGCCGGCAGCAAGTTGGCCTGACTCAGGGCTGGCGAGCGATCCGGTGAGGTTTTGCGTACTTCGACCGTCCCGGCTTTGGGCGCTGGCAACCCCAGGTTCTGCGCCACGCGCTTGGCCAGATCCAGATCGATGTTGGCCAGAATCTCATTCACCTGGCGCGCGCGGATGAACGCCCGCTCAACCTTGCCCAGCTCGAAGCTGTAAGCCGAGATGATGTGCTCCTGCTCGTGCTTGCTCATGCTGTGGAAAAACAGCCGTGCCTGGGAGAAGTGGTCGCTGAAGGATTCGCTGCGCTGACGGATCTTGTTGGCGTCGATGCGCTCTGGGTAACTTTCAAAGCCACCATCTTGTGCTGCCGGCGGCGTTTCTTTCGGCCAGCCGCTATCAATGGAGTTCGGCTCGTAGGACGCGCGACCCTTGTCGATGGTGGTGCGATGCAGCGCATCCCGTTGACCATTGTGGAACGGTGCCACCGGGCGGTTGATCGGGATCTCGTGAAAGTTCGGCCCGCCAAGTCGGCTGATTTGCGTATCGGTGTAGGAAAACAGTCGACCTTGCAGCAATGGATCGTTGGAAAAGTCGATCCCCGGCACGATATGCCCAGGGCAGAAGGCGACCTGTTCGGTTTCGGCGAAGAAGTTGTCGGGGTTACGGTTGAGGGTCATTTTGCCCAGTGGGGTGATCGGCACCAGTTCTTCCGGGATCAGCTTGGTCGGGTCGAGGATGTCGAAGTCGAATTTATGTTCGTTCTCCTCCTCGATGATCTGTACGCCCAGCTCCCATTGCGGGTAGTCGCCCATCTCGATCGACTCCCAGAGATCGCGACGGTGGTAATCCGTGTCTTTACCGGCGAGTTTCTGTGCTTCATCCCACACCAGCGAACAGGTCCCGGCCGTGGGGCGCCAGTGGAATTTGACGAAGCGCGATTTACCTTCGGCGTTGATCAGGCGGAAGGTGTGCACGCCGAAGCCTTGCATGCTGCGCAGGCTTTTCGGGATCGCACGGTCGGACATGGTCCAGATCACCATGTGCGCCGATTCCGGTACCAGCGAGACAAAATCCCAAAAGGTATCGTGAGCTGAGCCGCCGGTGGGTATTTCATTGTGCGGCTCGGGTTTCACCGCGTGTACGAAGTCAGGAAACTTGATCGCATCCTGAATGAAAAACACCGGCATGTTATTGCCCACCAAGTCGAAGTTTCCTTCGTCGGTGAAAAACTTCACCGCGAAACCTCGTACGTCCCGCACGGTATCGCCCGACCCGCGAGGGCCCTGCACCGTGGAGAAGCGGACGAAGACCGGGGTTTTTTGGCTTGGGTCTTGTAGGAACCCGGCCTTGGTCAACACGGAATGGGTTTCATAGCACTGGAAATAGCCGTGAGCACCGGTGCCGCGGGCGTGGACGATGCGCTCGGGAATGCGTTCATGGTCAAAGTGCGTGATCTTTTCACGCATGATGAAATCTTCCAGCAACGATGGCCCGCGGGCGCCGGCCTTCAACGTGTTCTGGTTGTCCGAGACTTTCACGCCCTGGTTGGTACGCAGGGCCTGTTCAGTGGCGTCGGAGCGAAATGGCTCCAGGCTGTCGAGCTTGGCATTGGTGTTCCCGCGGTCCGGCGTATCGGTCCCGGCCAGTGCGCTTTTGGTTGCGGCAGGCTTTTTAGTACTCATCAGACAAAACTCCTCGTTGCGATTCCCGCCGTAGCCAGGACTCTTGAGCAATACCCCAGGCACGGACCAAGGGCGTTTTCGAGTTGCCTAATTAGTGACTGATGACGATTTGCGCCGTTCCTTTTTTCTAACCTTTGATCGCGTTATTGCCAAATGGAAGGTTGAATGCGGAATAAATGCTAATAACCTCTATACGGACAGGCTAAAATGCGCGCCCGGCTAACCGCTGATCCTTTTCCAACGCGCCCCACAAGGTTCGCTACGTGATCGAGTTTCAAAACGTCCACAAAACCTACCGCGTCGCCGGTAAGGATATTCCCGCCCTGCATCCGACCAGTCTGACGATTGAGAACGGTCAGGTCTTCGGTCTGATCGGCCATTCCGGTGCGGGAAAAAGTACCCTGCTGCGTCTGATCAATCGCCTGGAAGAGTCCAGTGGCGGCAAGATATTTGTCGACGGCGAAGAAGTCACCGCGCTCGACGCCAACAGCCTGCGACGCTTCCGTCAGCAAGTCGGGATGATTTTCCAGCACTTCAACTTGCTGGCGTCCAAGACCGTGGCCGACAACGTCGCGCTGCCACTGACCCTGGCCGGTGAACTGTCGCGCAGCGAGATCGACCGTCGTGTGGCCGAATTGCTGAAGCGGGTCGGCCTGTCCGACCACGCCAAGAAGTACCCGGCGCAGTTGTCCGGTGGCCAGAAGCAGCGCGTCGGCATTGCCCGCGCCCTGGCAACCAAGCCGAAAATCCTGCTGTGCGACGAAGCCACCAGCGCACTGGACCCGCAGACCACCGCGTCGGTCCTGCAATTGCTGGCCGAGATCAATCGCGAGCTGAAGCTGACCATCGTGTTGATCACCCACGAGATGGACGTGATCCGCCGGGTCTGCGACCAGGTCGCGGTGATGGACGCTGGCGTGATCGTCGAGCAAGGTTCGGTGGCCGAGGTGTTCCTGCATCCGAAGCACCCGACCACCAAACGCTTCGTGCAAGAAGACGAGCAGATCGACGAAAGCGAACAGCGCGACGACTTCGCTCACGTGCCGGGCCGTATCGTGCGTCTGACCTTCCAGGGCGAAGCGACCTACGCACCGCTACTGGGTACCGTCGCTCGTGAAACGGGTGTGGACTACAGCATCCTGGCCGGTCGTATCGACCGCATTAAAGACGTGCCCTACGGGCAGTTGACCCTGGCCGTTACCGGTGGCGACATGGAAGCGGCGTTCGCCCACTTCACCGCAGCTGACGTCCACATGGAGGTGCTGCGCTGATGGAAGTCCTGGCAAGTTTCTTCGTCAATATCGACTGGTTCGAAATCTGGCTGGCCACCGGCGATACCTTTCTGATGCTCTTCGGTTCGCTGTTGTTCACCGTTTTGCTCGGTCTGCCCCTGGGCGTGCTGTTGTTCCTCTGCAGCCCGCGTCAGTTGCTGGAAGCCAAAGGCGTCTACGCAATGTTGTCGCTGATGGTGAACATCCTGCGTTCGCTGCCGTTCATTATTCTGCTGATTGTGATGATTCCGTTCACGGTGTTGATCACCGGTACGTCCCTCGGTGTCGCCGGTGCGATTCCGCCGCTGGTGGTGGGCGCTACGCCATTCTTTGCGCGGCTGGTGGAAACCGCCCTGCGTGAAGTGGATCGCGGCATCATCGAGGCGACCCAGGCCATGGGCGCGACGACCCGGCAAATCATCACCAATGCCTTGCTGCCGGAAGCCCGCCCGGGCATCTTCGCGGCGATTACGGTGACAGCCATTACACTGGTGTCCTACACGGCGATGGCAGGTGTGGTCGGCGCGGGTGGTTTGGGTGACCTGGCGATCCGTTTCGGTTACCAGCGTTTCCAGCCCGATGTGATGGTCGTGACGGTGCTGTTGCTGTTGGTGCTGGTCCAGGTGCTGCAAACCGTTGGCGATAAGTTGGTTGTGCACTTCTCCAGGAAATAAAGAGTCCCGTAAATGACAATTGAGCCGGCCATTCGCTGGCAGGCGTCGAAGACCGGCGCCGCACAAGGAGTTAGCTGAATGAAAAAACTACTCGTAGCGCTCGCAGCCGTTGCGGCGTTCTCTGCCCAGGCCAATGAAACCCTGACCGTCGCGGCCACCCCGGTTCCGCACGCAGAAATCCTCGAATTCGTGAAACCGGCCCTGGCCAAAGAAGGCGTGGACCTGAAGGTCAAAGTCTTCACCGACTACATTCAGCCGAACGTGCAGGTGGCCGAAAAACGTCTGGACGCCAACTTCTTCCAGCACCAGCCGTACCTCGATGAATTCAACAAGGCCAAGGGCACCAACCTGGTGGCCGTTGCCGGTGTGCACCTGGAACCGCTGGGCGCTTACTCCAGCAAGTACAAAGCGCTGACCGAACTGCCAGGCGGCGCCAACGTGGTTATCCCGAACGACGCCACCAACGGCGGCCGTGCGCTGTTGCTGCTGGCGAAGGCTGGCCTGATCAAGTTGAAGGATTCGAACAACATCCTCGCGACCGTCAAGGACATCACCGAGAACACCAAGGACCTGAAATTTCGTGAACTGGAAGCCGCGACCATCCCGCGCGTGCTGACCCAGGTCGACCTGGCGCTGATCAACACCAACTACGCGCTGGAAGCCAAGCTTGATCCGTCCAAGGACGCGCTGGTCATCGAAGGCAGCGACTCGCCTTACGTGAACATCCTCGTTGCCCGTCCAGACGACAAGGACAGCGAAGCGATGAAGAAGCTGATTGCTGCCCTTCACAGCCCGGAAGTGAAAGCCTTCATCCTCGAGAAGTACAAAGGCGCGGTCGTGCCGGCGTTCTGATCTGAAGCTTTAACGAAAAATGGGGCGCATTGAATGCGCCCCATTTTTTATGCCTGAAACACCATCCCCTGTAGGAGCGAGCCTGCTCGCGATAGCGCCATCACTGCCAACATTGATGTTGAATGTCAGACTGCAATCGCGAGCAGGCTCACTCCTACAGGGGTATGCGGTGTTAATTATTTGCGGTTAAGCATCACCGGCAACTGCGCCACCAATTTCACGTTGTTCAACGGCGCCCGAATGAACCCTCGCTGCGTCCCGTCCGGCCCGATCACCGCCAGGTTGCCGCTGTGGTCAACGGTGTAGTTCGGCTTGCTGGTGTCCGCCGGAATGAACGGAATACTCACCGCGTTGGCCAGTTTCTGAATGTCTTCAACCGACGAAGCCGTCAGCCCTTGGAATTGCGGATCGAAATAGCCCAGGTACTGCTTGAGCTGCTGGGGCGTGTCGCGATTCGGGTCGACGCTGACCAGAATGATCTGCAACTTATCCACCGCTTCCGGCGGCAGTTCGCTCTTGATCTGACGCAACTGGGCGAGGGTGGTCGGGCAAATGTCGGGGCAGAAGGTGTAGCCGAAGAACAGCAGCGACCATTTGTCTTTCAGCTCATTGACCGCCACCGGTTTGCCGTTCTGGTCGGTCATCGTCACGTTCGGCAGGTTGCGGCTTTGCGGTAGCAGAATGATCCCGGCATCGATCAGAGCCGTCGGGTCGCCCTGGCCTTTTCCAGACAGCACTTTGTTGATGGTCAGGCCCAGGACCAGCGCGATCAGGGCAACGAGGATGAAGACGGTTTTCTGGGTTCGAGTCATAGGTTCAACAGTAAGTAGTGGTCTACGAGCAGCGCGATAAACAGCAGGAACAAGTAGTAAATAGAGTACTTGAACGTGTTGATCGCCGCGTGCGGCCGAGTGCCACGGTACAGCACGATGGCCCATTGCAGAAACCTCGCGCCCAGTCCCAGCGCGCAAATCAGGTAGAGCACGCCGCTCATGTGGATCACGTACGGCATCAGGCTGACGGCCAGCAGCGCAAAGGTATAAAGCAGGATGTGGACCTTGGTGTAGTGCTCGCCATGGGTCACCGGCAGCATCGGAATGTCGGCCTTGGCGTATTCCTCTTTACGGTGAATGGCCAGCGCCCAGAAGTGCGGCGGGGTCCAGGCGAAGATGATCAACACCAACAGCAGGGGTTCGGCGCTGACGTGGCCGGTGGCGGCGGTCCAGCCGAGCAGTGGCGGGGCGGCGCCGGCCAGTCCGCCGATGACGATGTTTTGCGGCGTCGCGCGTTTCAGGAAACCGGTGTAGACCACCGCATAGCCGAGTAGCGAGGCCAGGGTCAGCCACGCCGTCAGTGGATTGGTGAAGGCCAGCAGTACGGCTTGCCCAAGCACCGCCAATACCAAGGCAAACGTCAGCGCGGCCGCCGGTGACACTCGACCTTCGGCCAGGGGACGTTTGTGCGTGCGGGCCATGACCGCATCGATGCGTCGGTCCACCACATGATTGACAGCTGCCGCACCACCGGCACACAAGGCGATCCCCAGATTGCCGAACACCAGCACCGTCCACGGCACCCCGGCGCGGGTCGCGAGGAACATGCCGACCAGCGAGGTGATGAGCATCAGCACCACCACTTTCGGTTTGGTCAGTTCCAGGTAGTCACGCCAGATCGCCTGACTGTGACGTGCGCCGATCAGAGTCGCCATGGCATCTCTCCTTTTATTGTTATGGGCCCGGCTGAGTGTTTACGCGGGCTGAACCGCCAGCGTGCAGGGGGTTGCTGCTTGACCCGAACCAGACTGGTTCGCGCGTGATAATTGACCAGCACCATCGTCAGCAACAGTGCCGCGCCGCCCGCGTTGTGCGCGACGGCCACTGGCAGCGGCAGGTGAAACAGCACATTGCTGATGCCGAGGGTGATTTGTGCGGCGAGTGCGATCAGCACCAACCCGGCCAGCCGCGTCATGCCGACCACCTTCAGCTGCCAGGCCAGCCCCAGCAAAACCAGGGTCACCAGCAAAGCGCCGATGCGGTGAGTCAGATGAATCGCGGTGCGGGCATCGCTGTCCAGTTGCCCGCCGAGGTAATTGGGGCCGATGTGTTGAGTCAGGTGAAAACCGTTGGCGAAGTCCGCCGGCGGCAACCACTGCCCATGACAGGTCGGGAAGTCGATACAGGCCACCGCCGCGTAGTTGGAACTGACCCATCCACCCAAGGCAATTTGCAGAATCACCAGCAGCAACCCGGCGGTCGCCCAGTACTGCAAACGACGTGGTACGGTCAGCGCCGGCAACACGCCGGACAATCGCAACGTCAGCAAAAACAACAGACTCAACGTCGCAAAGCCGCCGAGCAAATGCCCGGTGACCACTTGCGGCCAGAGCTTGAGCGTCACCGTCCACATGCCGAACGCTGCCTGGGCGAACACCACCGCCAGCAGAAACAACGGCAACTTCACCGGCTGCCCCGGATGACGACGATGAACCCAGGCGCGACCGGCCAATACCGAGATCAACAGCCCCAGCGTGCCGGCGAAATAGCGGTGAACCATCTCGTTCCAGCCCTTATGGGCTTCGACGGGAGCGTCGGGAAAATGCAGTTCGGCATGGGCCAATTGAACTTCGCTTTTCGGTACGCTGATAAAGCCATAGCAACCCGGCCAGTCCGGACAGCCGAGGCCGGCGTGGGTCAGGCGGGTGTAGGCGCCGAGCAACACCACAATCAGTGCCAGCAAGGTGGCAAACAGCGCGAGGCGAAATCCAGGTTTGGCCATGACGATGCCCTTATCCGATGTTCGACAGTTTCAGCAAATGGCGCAGGTCGTTGAGCAGATCCTTACCCTTCACCGTCGGGTCGTAGCGCAGCACCAGATTGCCATGCGGATCGATGATCCACAGCTGCGGCACTGACTGGTCGCCGGCGGTCTTATGGAAGTCGGTCAAATTCAGTGGATAACGCTGTAATTGAGGATACTCGCGCGTCAGCTTGGCGTCGTATTCACTGCTCAGCGGTTGTGCCGCAGCCAAGGCATGACTGGCGCGCCCGGCATCACGGCCGAGGCCGATCTGGATCTGCCGCGCCAGGTACACCAGTTGCTGGCAGTCCACCGAGCAATCCTTGGGCGCGGTCACCAGTATCTGCCAACGATCCTCCTGCGCCTGGACGCCGAGGTCGGCGCGGGTCTGGCCGTTGCCGATCAGTTCGCCGTGATAGCTGCGACCTTCCGGCACCCAGAACTGCAATTTGTACATGCCGGTGGCGAGGATCATCGGACCGATCACCCCAAGCAGGATCAGCAGTAACTGCAAGCGACCTTTGCGCCGACTCGCCGGCGATTTCGCCTCAGACATGCTGGGTGGATTCATGGCCGCTCCCATGGTGTTTCTCCTTTGCGTTGTGCCAGCCGAGATAGAGATAGAGGCCGAACAGGGCGATCGACATGGCGAACCACTGCACGGCATAAGCCAGGTGTTTTTCCGGTCCCATGGCGACTACCGGCCAGTCAGCCTGGTAAGTCGCGGGACCGCTTTCTGCGCGTAATTCGTAGGCAAAACCTTCGCGATCCAGCGCCGTCCAGAGCTTGGCTGGTTCAACTGCGGTAACCAGTTGTGGCCAGGTCGTGGTGTTCGGGTCGGCGTGCAATTGGAAGGTGGCGCCGGGGGAGACGTAGACCCAGGCAACGAGACTCAGGGCCTGAGTCGGTGTGGTGAATTGCGGTGGGGTGCGGCGATCCGGCCACGGCAGCCAGCCGCGATTGACCAGCAGCCAGAGCCCGGTCGCCTGATCCTGAAACGGTTGCAGCAGTTCGACGCCAACCTTGCCGTCGCGCTGACGGTTATCCAGCAACAAACTGTGGGCGGCATCGAACTGGCCGTGCAGGTGAACGCGGCGAAAGGCTGGATCTGCGGTGGGTTGCAGCTCGGTGCTGGCCATCGGTTCAGCGGCACGGCGCTCGGTGTAACTTTGCAGCAGCGCGCTTTTCTCTGCGCCCCGGCTCAATTGCCAGAACCCGAGTGACACCAGCATGGGCAACAACACCGCGACCACCAGGGTCGGCACGATGCCCGGCCGGAAACGCTTCATGGCGTCGCCAGAAAGTCGGTAGTCGCGATAGCTATACTCAAGTGCATCGCCTTTCCCCCGGAGTCTCACCATGCTCAAAGCAGCCATCGTCCTGATGCTGATTGCCACGGTTGTCAGCCTGTTCAGCGGCCTGTTTTTTCTGGTCAAGGACGACAGCAGCTCGAACCGCCTCGTCATTGCCTTGAGTGTTCGTGTTGCGCTGGCCGCCATTACCGTCGGCTTGATTGCCTGGGGTTTTTTCAGCGGCCAGTTGGTGTCGCACGCACCTTGGTAAGCCTCAGAGCACGTAGACGAAAACGAAAAGCCCGATCCACACCACGTCCACGAAGTGCCAGTACCAACTCGCCGCTTCA
Source organism: Pseudomonas sp. GL_093 (assembly GCF_057837605.1). NCBI lineage: Bacteria > Pseudomonadati > Pseudomonadota > Gammaproteobacteria > Pseudomonadales > Pseudomonadaceae > Pseudomonas > Pseudomonas sp. GL_093. The sequence goes on from NZ_CM174448.1 coordinate 75,595, forward strand.
AACGCGAACTGGTGCTCGGCGTCGAAGTGCCCGCGCATGATCCGCATCAACATCACAAACAAGATGATGGTGCCGATGGTCACGTGGGCACCGTGGAAGCCGGTGAGCATGAAGAAGGTCGCGCCGTAGATGCCCGAACCCAGGGTCAGGCCCAGTTCGTGGTAGGCATGCATGTATTCTTCGGCCTGAAAACCAAGGAACGCGCAGCCCAGTAACACGGTGAGCGCCAGCCAGATTTTCAGCGCGCCGCGATGACCTTTCTTCAAGGCGTGGTGGGCGATGGTCACGGTGACGCTGGAGCTCACCAGCAAAATGGTATTGAGCAGCGGCAGGCCCCAGGGACTGATGACTTCCTTGGGTGGCGGAAAGAGTTTCGGGTCAGGGGTGTGCAGCAATGGCCACGCAAACTGGAAATTTGGCCAAAGCATATGAGCGATGCCTTTGGCCCCTTCACCACCGAGTGCCGGGCCGGAAATGTTTCTCACATAAAACAGCGCGCCGAAGAAGGCGATGAAGAACATCACCTCCGAGAAGATGAACCAGCTCATGCCCCAGCGGAACGAGCGATCCATCTGGGCGCTGTACAACCCCTGGCGGCTTTCCTTGATCACCGTACCGAACCAGCCGAACAGCATGTAGGCCACCAGCAGGCCTCCGACGAAAAAGATCAGCGGGCCGTGGGACTCCGGCCGCGCCGCCTTCAGGTCGTTGAACCAGGTGGCCAGGCCGAACACGGTGGTGAACATGCCGGCGGTGGCAATGATCGGCCATTTGCTCTGGGCCGGTACGTAATAATGTTCATGAGTTGCCATTTATTGTTCTCCTTATCGGGCACGCTCAGCCGCCAGTATTTACAGCCACCGGTGGATGTCGGGCGGTGATATCGAACAGCGTGTAAGACAGCGTCAGGTGCTTCACATCCTTGGGCATGTCACGGTCAACGATGAAACGTACCGGCATCTCGATCCGTTGACCGGGCTGCAGCACTTGCTGGGTAAAGCAGAAACACTCGGTCTTGTGGAAGTACGCCGCCGCGGCGCTGGGCGCGATGCTCGGAACCGCCTGGGCGCTCATCGGGCGATCGGTCGGGTTATGGGCGATGAAAATCATCTCGTTCACCGCTCCTGGATTCGCCACCAGTTCATCGCCCTTGGGATAGAAGTCCCAGGACATGTCGGCGGCATTGGTCGACAGAAACTGCACGCGGACCTGCCGCGAGGTGTCGACCGTTTGCTCGCCCTCGTACTGCCCGCCGGTCTTGCCGTTGATGCCGAACGCCTTGCACATCACGTCGTAGATCGGCACCAGGGCAAACCCGAAGACAAACATCGCCACCACCACCAACAGCAGGCGCGTGACCAGTTTCTTCAGTGATATCGAGTCAGCCATGATTTCCAACCTCCGCCGAGAACCCTGTGGGAGTGAGCCTGCTCGCGAAGCAGACGCCGCGGTTTAACAGACAGACCGCGTCATCGTTCTTCGCGAGCAGGCTCGCTCCCACAAAGGCAAAGCTGTTCATTTCACTTCCGGCGGCGTGGTGAAGGTGTGATACGGCGCCGGTGACGGGACGCTCCATTCCAGACCTTCAGCCCCATCCCACGGTTTGGCCGGTGCTGGCGGGCCGCCACGGATGGTCTTGATCACGATGAACAGGAAGAAGATCTGCGTGGCGCCGAACATGAACGCGCCGATCGACGACACCATGTTGAAGTCGGCGAATTGCAGGTTGTAGTCGGGAATCCGCCGCGGCATGCCCGCCAGCCCCACGAAGTGCATCGGGAAGAACGCCATGTTCATGCCGATGAACGACAGCCAGAAGTGCAGCTTGCCGAGGGTTTCGTCGTACATATGGCCGGTCCATTTCGGCATCCAGTAGTAGGCCGAGGCGAAGATCCCGAAGATGGCTCCAGGCACCAGTACGTAATGGAAGTGCGCGACCACAAAGTAGGTGTCCTGGTACTGAAAGTCCGCCGGGGCGATGGCCAGCATCAGCCCGGAGAACCCGCCAATGGAGAACAGGATCACGAACGCCACCGCAAACAGCATCGGTGTTTCGAAGGTCAGCGAGCCTTGCCACATGGTGCTGGCCCAGTTGAACACCTTCACGCCAGTCGGCACCGCGATCAGCAGCGTGGCGTACATGAAGAACAACTCGCCCACCAACGGAATGCCGACCACGAACATGTGGTGCGCCCAAACGATGAACGACAGGAACGCGATACTCGCCGTCGCATAGACCATCGAGGTGTAGCCAAACAGCGGCTTGCGCGAGAAGGCCGGAATGATCGAACTGACGGCACCGAAGGCCGGCAGGATCATGATGTACACCTCGGGGTGACCGAAGAACCAGAACACGTGCTGGAACAACACCGGGTCACCGCCACCGGCGGCACTGAAGAAGCTGGTGCCGAAGTGGATGTCCATCAGCATCATCGTCACGCAGCCGGCCAGTACCGGCATCACCGCGATCAGCAGGAACGCGGTAATCAGCCAGGTCCAGACGAACAGCGGCATTTTCATCAACGTCATGCCGGGGGCGCGCAGGTTGAGGATGGTGGCGATCACGTTGATCGCGCCCATGATCGAACTGATCCCCATCAAGTGGATGGCGAAGATGAAGAACGTCACGCTTTCCGGTGCGTAGGTCGTCGACAGCGGGGCGTAGAACGTCCAGCCGAAGTTCGGGCCACCGCCGGGGGTGAACAGGGTCGATATCAACAGGATGAACGCCGCCGGCAATAGCCAGAAGCTGAAGTTGTTCATCCGTGGCAGGGCCATGTCCGGCGCGCCGATCATCAACGGGATCATCCAGTTGGCGAGGCCGACGAAGGCCGGCATCACCGCACCGAAGACCATCACCAGGCCGTGCATGGTGGTCATCTGGTTGAAGAACGCCGGTTCGACGATTTGCAGTCCCGGTTGGAACAACTCGGCACGAATCACCATCGCGAACGAGCCGCCGAGCAAAAACATGGAGAACGCGAACCACAGGTACAGCGTGCCGATATCCTTGTGGTTGGTGGTCAGTACCCAGCGCATCAGGCCTTTGGCGGGGCCGTGGGCGTGGGCGGTGCCGGTATGAACATGGTCATCGACGACAGCAGTCATGTCCTGTCTCCTGCAAACAGATGGGCTGGGCAGGCCGGGGCGCGATGCCCCGACTGGTTCCTTACGTGCGCAATAGACCGGGTCATTTGCTTTCCGCCTGTTTCAGCTCCAGCACTTCTTTAGGGGTGACCATGTCGCCCTTGTTGTTGCCCCAGGCGTTACGTTCGTAGGTCACGACCGCTGCGATATCGACTTCCGAAAGCTGCTTGCCGAACGCCGCCATGGCGGTGCCGGGCTTGCCGTGGAAGACAAGGCTCAGGTGTCCTTCTTTCGGTCCGGTGGCGATTTTCGAGCCCTTAAGTGCCGGGAACATCGGCGGCAGGCCCTGACCTTCGGCCTGGTGACAGGCGACGCAGGTGGTGTGGTAGATCTTGTCGCCGCGCTCTTTAAGCTCGTCGAGGGTCCATTCCTTGCTGGTCAACTCTTTGAGCTGCAGGGCTTCAGCCTTGCGCTCGCCCAGCCATTTTTCGTAATCGGCCTTTTCCTTGACCTCGACCACGATCGGCATGAAGCCGTGGTCCTTGCCGCACAATTCGGCGCATTGACCGCGGTAGATGCCGGGCTTGTCGACGCGGGTCCAGGCTTCGTTGACGAACCCCGGAATCGCATCGCGCTTGACCGCAAAAGCCGGCACCCACCAGGAGTGGATGACGTCGGCGGAAGTCACCAGGAAGCGCACCTTGGCGCCGATCGGCAGCACCAAAGGCTTATCGACCTCAAGCAAGTAGTGCTCGCTCTTGGCTTCCTTGTTGTGGATCTGATCGGCGGGCGTGGTCAGGTTGCTGAAGAACTCAACGTCCTGGCCCAGGTATTTGTAGTGCCACTTCCACTGATAGCCGGTGACCTGGATATCGATATCCGGCTCACTGGCGTCGTACATCTTGATCAGGGTTGCGGTCGCGGGAACCGCCATGGCCACCAGGATCAGGAAGGGCACGATGGTCCAGAGGATTTCAACGGTGGTGCTTTCATGAAATTTTGCGGCCACCTGCCCGGTCGAGCGGCGGTGGAGAATCATCGACCAGAACATGGCGCCGAAGACGATGATGCCGATCACTACACAGATCCAGAAAATGGTCATGTGCAGGTCAAATACTGCGTGACTGATTTCAGTCGCTCCCGGCGCCATATTCACAGTCCAGGCCGCTTGTGCCTGACTGAAAATCGACCACAACAGGAGGCCCATCCAGACGTGTGGATGTCGCATCATTGCGGGTTCCCCTTATCGTTCTTGTTATCCCGCCGGCTTTCACCTGCGGCAAGGGAGCGGCTTTTTCAGACTACGAACTTGAATCGCCGAGCCTTGCTGCGTGTGCAGTCGGGCGTCATCAGCTAACTCCATTCCCACCCGAGTATAGACAGCGACTGCCACCTCGCAATGTGAGGGCGTAAATCATCTGAAACAGGTGGGACTTGCGTTCCAGGGCACGAATGGAGAAGGATGCAGACGAGTGGTGGCAAACCGATATAACTTTGATGTCTCAAGGATGAAATAATTATGACAAATGCGTCTTAGCATTTTTCGTATGCCAGCTAAGTTATGTCTTCCCTATTTCATTGCCTTTGTTTCCTGGAGTTTTCATGAACACCGCCGCATTGCGCGAGCAGATCCAAAAAGCCCAACAACACGAAGCTGAAACCGGCCTGCTGACTCGTCAGCTGGAAAGCAAACTGCCTCATCTACACCCATCCATCCAATTGCCGGAAGCGGACGCCAATGGTGTGCTGACGCGTTTTGTCGCCGCCTACATCGATGAAGTTCCTGATCTGCTGGATGCAGCCAATGAAGTTGCCAGGGAAGCGGGTATCGAGTCACAGATCAAACCGGTGCTGAAAATTGCCGAACAGTACTTCCTCCAGCCGCCGACGATAATGGCTGGGCACATCGGGCTCGACAGCCTGCTGGACGAAGCCTATCTGGCGCACCGTTTTGTCGAAGAGGTCAATGACCTGTACATCAAGCATTTTGGCCAGCCACTGATCCCCTTGGACATGACTGTCGCCAACCTGATTGCCCACCAACTGATCGGTGAGGAGTTCGCCAACCAACTGGATGAGGCTGTACATCACGCCGTGGACGAGATGCTCGACGACGAAAGCTTCGCGCTGGAGTCGGTGGAAGCCTACCGTGGAAAGCTAAGCAGCCCGGACACTGGCGCTGCGTGGAAGCGCTGGCCGTGCATGTCGCGCCGGTTAGGCGTGGGCCTGGAACTGGATCAGCCAGCGGCTTGATCCATTGATCAACACAATCCCCCTGTGGGAGCGAGCTTGCTCGCGATTGCGGTGTGTCAGTCGACATGAATGTTGAATGACCAATCGCCATCGCGAGCAAGCTCGCTCCCACATTGTTTTCTATGCAGCCGAACCTACTCCGGTGGTGGTACGTAACCGCCCTTCCAACCTGCGCTTCAACCCCCGCGCTTCAATCAACAGTTTTGATCCCTTGGCCGCATTGGCCCGACCCCATTCCTCCAGCAACTCCAGACACGAGTGATCGATGTAACTCAGGTTATTCAGCGGCACATGCACCGTCGCGCCTGCCGGAATGGTCCCCAGAACCTGAGTCAGCGCCGGCACTTTGAGGAAGGTCGCTGCACCTATCAATCGCAGCTCCATTTCGCCGTCCTTGGGCAAATCGATCAGGCTGATTTTCAGCCGCGAAGCCTTCCAGGCCAGTTTGGCCAAGGTCAGGCCGAAGCCGATCAGCACGCCGGTCAGCAGGTCGGTGAAGATGATCGCCAGGGCTGTTGCCGCGTAGGTGAACATCGGCATCCGCCCATAACGGCCCAGACCACGGAAGGCCTTGAGGTCGACCAGTTTGAAGCCGGTGTAAACCAGAACACCCGCCAGACTCGCTACCGGGATGCTTTGCAGTACGCTGGACAGCAGCAACACGAAAGCCAGCAACCACAGGCCGTGGAAGATCGTCGACAGTCGCGTGGTGGCGCCGGCCTGGACGTTGGCCGAACTGCGCACGATCACGCCGGTCATCGGTAGCGCGCCGAGCAGACCACAGAGCATGTTGCCGACGCCTTGAGCTGACAATTCCCGGTCGAAGTCCGAGCGCTGGCCGCTGTGCATGCGGTCCACCGCGGCGGCCGAAAGCAGGGTTTCGGCGCTGGCGATAAACGCCACGGCAAATGCGGCAATGAGCAGCGTCGGGTCAGCGAGGTTGAGTAAATCTGCGGGTTTCAGCCAGTCGATGGCTTCCGCCAGGTTGGCCGGGACCTCCACTCGTTTGACCTGCAAGGCGAGCACCAGGCTGGCGACAGTCGCCAGGCCTACACCCAGCAGTGCGCCGGGAATGAAGCGCAGGGAATGGGGGCGAAATTTCTCCCACAGCCACATCACCGCAATCGTCGATAGCCCGAGCAAACCGGCTTGCCAACCCAAGGACGGCAAGGCCTGGGCGACGGCAGCCGGGAAGGCTGCCAGATTATCCAGCCCTGAGGGCTTGGGCACGGCGTCGAGCATCACATGCACCTGTGACAACACGATCAGTACACCAATCCCGGCGAGCATGCCGTAGACCACGGCCGGTGCCGTCACCCGAAACCAGCAGCCCAGCTTCAAACGCCCAGCCACCAGCTGCAGAAAACCGGCCAGCAACAGGATTGGCCCGAGCATGTCGATGCCGTGCTGGCGTACCAGTTCGAACACCAGAACCGCCAAACCGGCCGCCGGGCCACTGACTTGCAGTGGCGAACCGGCAATCCAGCCCACCACCAGGCCACCGATGATCCCGGTGATCAAGCCTTTGGACGGCGGCAGCCCCGAGGCGATGGCGATGCCCATGCACAAGGGCAGGGCGACGAGAAACACAACCACGGACGCCAGCAGCTCCCGTGGCAGAACAGCTTTAAGTTGAGCAGCACGCATGGTGACTCTCCCGAAGTTTTCTTCAGGCGTGGCGAAGCCGGGCTGCTTGATCAGCAGCCTCGGCTAAACCACACAGTAATTTAGGAAGATTTAGAAGCGCGCTTTGGGCGTCGCCACCGGAATCGGATGGCTGCCATCGAGCGGCAGGAAACACCCCTTGTCCGCGTCGTAAGCTCTGATTTCGCTGGTTTCGATGTTGTAGATCCAACCATGGATAAACAGCTGACCATTGGCCATGCGCGAGGCAACCGACGGGTGCGTGCGCAAATGCTGCAGCTGGGCGATCACATTCTCCTCGGTGAGGACGTGCATGCTTTCGTTTTCGTCAGCGCAATGGCAGTTTTCCTGGACCATGGTTTTTGCCACTTCGGCATGACGCAACCAGGCTTTGACCGTTGGCATTTTTTCCAGGCTTTGCGGGTTGAGCACTGCGCGCATCGCGCCACAGTCCGAGTGCCCGCAGATGATGATGTGTTGCACGCCGAGGGCCAGAACGGCGTATTCGATCGCCGTGGAAACACCGCCGTTCATTTGCCCATAAGGCGGCACAACGTTGCCGACGTTACGGGTGACGAACAAGTCGCCGGGGGAGCTTTGGGTGATCAGCTCAGGAACGATGCGCGAATCGGCGCAGGCGATGAACATCGCCCTGGGGCTCTGGGCCGTGGCGAGTTTTTTGAAGAGTTCTTCCTGCTGTGGAAAAACCTCGTGATGAAAATGCAAAAAGCCGTCAACGATATGCTGCAGCGCTGCATCGGCGGTTTCCGCCTCGGGTTGGGCTGAAGCCGACGCAGCCAACGGCTGTTTATCCTTGTCACTCATGATTCATCCTCTTTGGCGGAGTCAGGGAATTTTCCCGTTTTGTCCGGTGTGAAGCCAGTGGCTGTTTAAAAACATCCAGGCCGAGCATCTCGACCCATCAGTCACTCGATGAACAAGGTAGCGGCTGAAACTTAACTCAAACTGAATAAAACGCTCTAGAACGTGTGTTCCAGGTCACAAAAAACGTGACCGGCGTAGTGGCAAAGTGCATTTCACCCTACTCAACCATAGGCCAATTGTCCTCAAATCAACGACATTTGGCGACCCGGCGGACAGAAGGCTTCGCAGTCCAGATTGAAACCTTCCCGACGATTGAGCCCCAGGCGTTTGATGGTTTTGGCAAAGCGTTGCGCCAGCAGATCGGCAAACGGCCCTTCGCCACGCATCCTGGCACCGAAGCGACTGTCGTAGAGCTCGCCACCACGGCTCTGACGAATCAGGCTCAACACATGAGCGGCACGCTGAGGATAGTGGGCCGCCAGCCATTCTTCGAACAGCGGGGCAACTTCCAGTGGCAGGCGCAGCATCATGTAGGCCGCACTTTGCGCCCCTGCGGCATGAGCCTCGGTGAGCAGGCTTTCGAGTTCGCTGTCGTTGATCATCGGAATCATCGGCGAGCACAGAACGCCCACCGGAATTCCCGCTTCACGCATCACGCGGATCGCCCGCAACCGAGCCTTGGGTGCAGCGGCACGCGGTTCGAGGATGCGTTTGAGCTCGTCGTCCAGGGTGGTGAGGCTGATCATCACCGCCACCAGCCTTTGCTCGGCGAGTTCGACCAGCAGGTCCAGATCCCGAAGAATCAGCGAGCCCTTGGTAATGATGGTCACGGGATGGCGATAGCGCAGCAGCACTTCGAGGGTTTTGCGGGTGATTTTGTGTTCGCGCTCGATCGGCTGATAAGGATCCGTATTGGAGCCCAGATTGATCGGCGCACATTGATAGCCGCGCTTGGACAGTTGTTCTTCCAGCACATCGGCGGCGTTGGTCTTGGCGATCAGTTTGGTTTCGAAATCCAGCCCTGGCGACATGTCCCAATAAGCGTGGCTGGGCCGCGCGTAGCAATAGATGCAGCCATGCTCGCAGCCGCGATAGGGATTGATCGAACGATCGAAGGGCAAGTCCGGCGAGTTGTTGCGAGTGATGATGGTTTTCGCCGTTTCGATGCGCACCTCGGTGCCTTGGGTGATCGGCGCTTCCTGATACCAGCCGTCATCCTCGGCCACCGAGCGATTCGGCGCGAAACGGTTGTGCGGGTTGGTGGCGGTGCCGCGACCGCGAGGGGGAAGAGGGGTGGACATGAAAACGCCTCTGTACTGTTTTTATATACAGTATAGAGGCGTTATTCATCTGGCTAGTGCCGCTGGGCAGTCAGTTCTTCCGGGTGACTTGCCCCAGATCGTCGGCCGACGTGGTCTTCATATCATCCGTGCGCAGGTCTGCTACCTCGCTCGCCTTGACCGGCAAGCCGCCGTTGCCCCAGCTGCCGCGGATGAAACTCACCACATCCGCCACTTCCTGATCCGACAAGCGCCAGGCGAATCCCGGCATGGTAAAGGTCGAAGGTGCCGTGTGAGTCGCCGGCAGGGTACCGCCCTTGAGCACGATGTGAATCAGTGACGTCGGATCCTCCGACTGCAACACCGGGTTGCCCGCCAGCGCCGGGAACACTTTGGTGTAGCCATGGCCATCGGTACGGTGACAGGCCGCGCAGTTGTCGATGTACACCGAAGCGCCAGGCTTGCTGTCGTCCCCGTTCCACAGCGCCTGTGCTACCTGTTTGTCGTACTGGTGCGGCTGATCGTCGGGATCATTCGCCGGCAAGGATTTGAGGTAACGGGCAATCGCGGTCAGATCGTTGTCGGTCATGAACTGCATGCTGTGCGTCACCACATCACTCATGCCACCAAACACTGCGCTGCGATCACTGCGACCGGTCTTGAGGAACTGCACCAGTTGCTCTTCGCTCCAGCTCCCGAGGCCGTCTTTGTGATCGCCGCGCAGACTTTTCGCGATCCAGCCTTCAAGCGGTGCACTGCCTGACAGAAATGCGCTGCCTTCGCCTGCATTCAGGGCTTTTTCCTGCATGGTCAGGGCACGCGGCGTATGGCACGCACCGCAATGTCCGAGGCCCTCGACCAGATAAGCCCCACGACTGACCACGGCATCTTCGCCGGGTGCCGCTTTGTAGTCCGCCACAGCCGGGGCAAACATCCAGCGCCAGCCCGCAAGCGGCCAGCGCATGCTCAAAGGCCAGGGAATGTCGCTGGCCTTGTTCTCCTGAGCGACAGGCGCCACGCCATGCATGAAGTAGGCGTACAAGGCTTGTATGTCGGGTTCGTTGACGCTGGCGTAGGACGGATAGGGCATCGCCGGGTACAACGTACTACCGTTTTTGGCGACGCCATGGCGCACGGCCTTGTCGAAATCCTCAAAGCTGTAGTTGCCCAGGCCGGTTTTATCCGGCGTGATATTGGTGGAGTAGATCGTCCCGATCGGCGTTTCCATCGGCAGGCCGCCGGCGAACGGCTTGCCGTCCTTGGCGGTATGGCAAGCCACGCAGTCACCCGCGCGGGCGAGGTACTCGCCTTGTTTGATCAGGTTTTGATCGATTTCTGCGGCGTTGATCGAGCCACAACCGAGCAGCGCCAGGGTCGCGATAACAAGTGCTTTCATGGTCATCGCTCCTTAAGCCTGAACCAGCGGGCCGGGGTTTTTCAGGTACTGCTCGCGGATCGCCCGGGCCGACCAGTAGGTCAACGCTGCCACCAGACCGGTAGGGTTGTAGCCCAGACCTTGTGGGAAAGCTGATGCACCAGGGACGAAAACGTTATGCACATCCCAGCTCTGCAAGTAACGGTTCAGGGCGCTGGTTTTCGGATGGGTGCCCATGATCGCGCCACCGTTGAGGTGGGTGGTCTGGTAAGACGCGGTGTTGAAGTGATCACCAACTTTCTTGCCCAGTACGGCGATGGCCTTGGGGCTCATCGCTTCGGCGATCTTGCCCATTTTCTCGACCATGAAGCGGTTCATCTTGATGTCGTTTTCCTGCCAGTCGAAGGTCATCCGCAACAGCGGCAAGCCGTAGGCATCGCGGTACACCGGGTCCAGATCGAGGTAGTTGCCGCGGTAGGACTGATGCGCGCCGTGGGCATCCATCGACACTTGATGGGTGTAGTAATCGGCGGTGGCACGTTTCCAGGCACTGCCCCAGGCCGGGGTGCCTGGCGGGTTGGATGTGCCTGCGATTGGTCGGCTGCCGGCCTGGTTGACCCACATCGGCGAGCCGCCGACGAAACCATGGGGGCCGTGATCGAAGTTGTCGGCGTTGAAGTCGTCCACCGCCACGCCGTTACCGCCGGCACCAATAAAGTTATTGGTGTGGGTGTCTTTGTCGAAGTAGGCCTTGATGGTGGCCATGTTCTGGTAGGCGAAGTTCTTGCCGACCACGCCTTCGCCACTGATCGGGTCATACGGTTTGCCGATACCCGAAAGCAACATCAGCCGCACATTGTGGAACTGGAAGGCACCGAGGATCACCAGATCTGCCGGCTGCTCGATTTCCCGGCCCTGGCCATCGATGTAGGTCACGCCTGTCGCCTTGCTCTTGGTGCTGTCGAGATTGACCCGCAGTACGTGGGAGTTGGGCCGCAGCTCGAAATTGGGCAGCGGTTTGAGCGCCGGCAGAATGTTTACGTTCGGCGATGCCTTGGAATACATGTAGCAGACATAGCCGCTGCAAAAACCGCAGAAGTTGCACGGGCCCATCTGTGCGCCATAGGGGTTGGTGTAGGGGCCTGACGTATTGGCCGAGGGCAAGTTGTAGGGTTTGTAACCTACTGCGGTGGCCGCTTTCTGAAACAGCTGTGCGGAAACAGTGTTCTTCTGCGACTCCAGCGGGAAATGATTCGAACGATCCGGCGCGTACGGGTTGCCGCCCTTGCCTTCACCGACCAACTGACCCTTCACCGTCCAGGCCTGACCCGATGTGCCGAAAACCTTCTCGGCGTAATCGAAAAACGGTTCCAACTCCTCATAGCTGACGCCGAAGTCCTGGATGGTCATGTCCTTGGGGATGAAGCTTTTGCCGTAGCGTTCTTCATAGTGGCTGCGCATGCGCAACTCGATCGGGTCGACCCGAAAGTGCACGCCGGACCAGTGCAAACCGGCACCGCCGACACCGTTGCCGGGCAGGAAGGCGCCGAGTTGGCGGTTCGGCAGCGCGATGTCATTCACGCTATGGCGAATGGTCACGGTCTCTTTGGAAATGTCCTGGAAGAGTTTTTTCCGCACGCTGTAGGTGAGTTCGTCGATCACCTGTGGATAGTTGCCGTCGGGGTAAGTGTCCTGCATCGGCCCGCGCTCCAGCGCCAGCACATTCAGGCCGGCTTCTGTCAGCTCCTTGGCCATGATCGCGCCCGTCCAGCCAAAACCGACGATCACTGCGTCGACCTTCTTCATTACCGTTGCCATGCTTACGCCCTCTCGCCGCGAATCGAAACTGCCGGGAAGGGGTATTGCTCGTTGCGTTCCACCCAATCCATGAAATCGGCGCGGGCGCCGGGGAAGCCGATCATGGTCCAGCCGACCATGCCTTTATTGCCGCCGTGAATCGGGTCGCAGAAGAACCCTTCTTTGGTGTTTTGCAGCAGCAGGTTGAAGAAAATCTTCGCTGGAACACTGTCGAACTGAGGTTTTCCGACCTCGAGTTGCTTGAGCAAATCGTCTCGGGTAGCGCTGTCTTGCTCGGCAAATACTTTACCGTTGAACGCTTTCGACCAAGCATCCGTGGCGGCGATGCCCAGGCGATAAATCTCTTTGGGCACCAGTTTGCTCTGCCAGCCCATTTCCGGAGCCGCGTCTGCGTTGAACGGTCCCTGCATGAACCACAGCGCGCCGGCCGCGTAAGGCGTGTTCATCTGGCGGTCGATGTATTCGGGGACACCGGCTTCCAGGGCGCCTGGCCCTTGGGCATCGCTCGGAATCAGCTGCGCGACAGCCGCCTGGATGAACGTCCATTCTTCGGCGGTGAAGTAGCCGGGTTCATAGGTGCTGGTGCTGACCGGCGCTTTGCCGGAGCTGGCCGGGGCTGCTTCGGGCGCGGCCATCAGGACCGTGCTGCCCAGACCGGTGCTGGCAACGGTGACCACCGGGATCAAGGTCAGGGATTTGCGCAAAAACTCACGCCGCGGGTTGTCTCGATCTTGATCGGACATAGGGTGGCACCTCATCAGGCATAGCGGTTTTTCAGCCGTCTCGCAGGACGACTTTTCGTTTTGGCACCGATGAAGATCGCCAGCAAGCGGGGAGCAATAGGGCGCATCGGTAATATGGAGAAACAAATGGTAGCAGGCTAAGCATAAAGATGAACCGATTCAGCTGAAAAACCTCGGTTTTGCGACGAAAGCGATCGGCCGATTCACGATTCTTTGACAGACGGCTCACAGGCCTTTGACTGCTCGGGGGGGAAGCTGGGCCGTCATCTTCCCAATTCTCCTGAACGGTCACCCCGAGCATGTCTCTATCGCGTTTTATCCCAGCGATCTGCCTGTCGCTGGCCGCACTGTTGAACCTGACGCCGGCCCTTGCCGACGACAGTGCGTTGCCCCGACCTGCGGAGTGGGCTCAATCGGTCGAGGTGCAATACAACCTCTTCAAAATGTCCCCGACGCTCTATCGCAGTGCATTGCCCGACAGCGGCGCCGTGCCGTTACTGGAAAAACTCAAGGTCGGGACCGTTATCACTTTCCTGCCCGAGTCGGACTCCAGCTGGTTGTCGACACCAGGGATCGCACAGGTACAGCTGCCCTATCGCACCAACCATGTGGATGATGCGGATGTACTCAAGGCCCTTCGCGCGATCCAGACTGCCGAAGCCAAGGGACCGGTGCTGATGCACTGCAAGCATGGTTCGGACCGCACGGGCCTGATGGCGGCCATGTACCGGGTCGTGGTGCAGGGTTGGAGCAAGGAAGACGCCCTGAACGAAATGACCCAGGGCGGCTTTGGTGACAGCACTCATTTCAAGGACGGCGTCCGTTACATGATGCAGGCTGATGTCGACAAGCTCCGCACCGCGCTGGCCAACGGCGATTGCAGCACGAGCCCGTTCGCCAGTTGTTCGATGAAGAGCTGGTTCAAATCGGCCCACGTCGAGTAAACCGTTACCTCCGCGGGCAATGGCCTCTGGGCCTGCAAAAGCGGATGGGTATCGGGCATGGCGTCTTCCTTGAGTAGAGGCTGAATGTGGTCAGCCTATAAAGGAAGCGCAGGGGAAAGGTGGTAGATAGATACCACCTTCCAATCCGTTCAGGAGTGGAAGGTGGAGTTGACTCAGTGTTGCTCGTCAGGCTTTTTCTTCAGCTTCGGGTTCGGGAAAAACTGCACGGCCTGAACCTTGGCGTCCGGCACCTTCAGCGCCGAGGTGTTGACCCGCGTGCCCAATTCCTTGGGTACCGACAGGCCTTGTTCATTCAACGTGTCGGAATAACCGCAGGCCACGCACTCGCGGTGCGGAACTTCGTCTTCGTTCCACATCATCAACTTGTCCGGCTCGCTGCAGGCCGGGCAGACAGCCCCGGCGATAAAGCGCTTTTTCGTGATCACATGACCCTCGCTCATGCTGCCGCGACCTCACTCAGGCCGCTGTGGCGCAAGAGTGCGTCAATCGACGGCGGACGTCCGCGGAAGTCGACGAACAGCACCATTGGCTCCTGGGAACCACCGCGCGCCAGGATCGCTTCGCGGAATGCACGGCCGGTCTCGGCGTTGAGTACGCCGTCTTCTTCGAATTTCGAGAAGGCATCCGCCGACAGCACTTCAGCCCACTTGTAGCTGTAGTAGCCCGCCGCATAACCGCCGGCGAAGATGTGCGCAAAGCTGTTCGGGAAACGGTTGTAGGCGGGTGGGCGCATGACCGAGACCTCGTCGCGCACACCTTCAAGTACCTGCGCCACGCTGCGGCCGTCACCGTGGGTGGCGTGCAGGTCGAAGTCGAACAGCGAGAACTCCAGCTGACGGACCATCATCAGGCCGGACTGGAAGTTCTTCGCGGCGAGCATTTTCTCCAGCAGGTCCTGAGGCAGCGGTTCGCCGGTTTCGTAGTGACCGGAAATCAGCGCCAGACCTTCCGGCTCCCAGCACCAGTTCTCCATGAACTGGCTTGGCAGCTCGACCGCATCCCAGGCCACGCCGTTGATGCCGGATACGCCGGCGTGTTCAACGCGGGTCAACAGGTGATGCAGGCCGTGACCGAATTCGTGGAACAGGGTGGTCACTTCATCGTGGGTCAGCAGGGCCGGTTTGCCGCTGTCGGCCGGGGTGAAGTTGCACACCAGGTTCGCCACCGGACTTTGCAATACGCCGCTGATCGTGCGGCGACGGTCACGGGCGCCGTCCATCCAGGCACCGCCACGCTTGTTGGCGCGAGCGTAGAGGTCGAAGAAGAAGCGGCCGACGTGCTGGCCGTTTTCCTTGATTTCGAACAGGCGAACATCCGGGTGCCAGGTGTCGAAGCCTTTCAGTTCGGCGATTTCAATGCCGTACAGGCGCTGAACGATAGCGAACAGACCGCCCAGCACTTTGTCGATCGGGAAGTAAGCGCGAAGGGCTTCCTGGGCAACGCTGTAGCGCTGCTCGCGAAGCTTTTCACCGTAGAAACCGCTGTCCCAGCTTTGCAGGTCCGGGCAGCCTTGTTCGGAGGCGTACGCCTTGAGCTGTTCCAGATCCTGGGCGGCGAACGGTTTACTGCGCTTGGCCAGATCGCGCAGGAAACTCAGTACCTGATCGCTCGATTCGGCCATTTTGGTGGCCAGGCTCAGCTCCGAGAAGCTGGCGAAGCCCAAGAGTTTTGCAAGCTCCTGACGCAGGTCGAGGATTTCTTCCATGACCGGGCCGTTATCGTTCTGACCGGCATTCGGGCCTTGGTCCGACGCACGGGTGCAGTAGGCGGCGTAGACTTCTTCGCGCAGGGAGCGGTCTTGGGCGTAGGTCATCACCGCGTAGTAGCTCGGGAATTCCAGGGTGATCAAGAAGCCTTCCAGGCCTTTGGCCTGTGCAGCCGCGGCCATTTGCGCCTTGGCCGAATTGGTCAGGCCAGCGAGGGTAGCTTCGTCAGTGACGTGTTTGGTCCAGGCCTGAGTGGCATCGAGCAGTTGGTTGGAGAAGCGGCTGCCCAGCTCCGACAATTTGCTCTGCACTTCGGCGTAACGCTTTTGTTCGGCTTCCGGCAGGTCGATACCCGACAGACGGAAGTCACGCAGGGAGTGTTCCAGGATAGTTTTCTGCGCCACCTCGAAACCGGCAGCTTCGGGACTGTTAGCCAGCGCTTCGAACGCCTCGAACAACTCGCGGTTTTGGCCCAATTCGGTGGAGTAGGCGCTCAAGGCCGGCAGGCAGGATTCGTAGGCTTCGCGCAATTCGGCGCTGTTGCACACGGCATTCAGGTGGCTGACCGGGCTCCAGGCGGCGCCCAGTCGATCATTCAGCTCGTCCATCGCCAGCACCAGGCCGGCCCAGGTCGGTTGTTTGCCCTGGACTTTGAGGATCTCGATAATGGCGGCGCGGTTGTCAGCCAGGATCTGTTCAATGGCCGGTTGCACGTGTTCGGCCCGGATCGCCGAGAACGGCGGCAGGTCGTAGGACTGCAAAAGAGGGTTGTTCACGCTCACGTTTGGCACCTTGGCTGGAAGAAACATTGCGCCATCTTAATTACAATCGACGCTCACCGCAGCTATCAGCAAAAGAGAGAGAGCCTATCGTGACCCTTCGCAAGTATCAGAACCACACGCCGCTACTGGGCAAAGGCGCCTTTGTCGACGGTTCGGCGGTGGTGATCGGCGACGTCGAAATCGGCGAAGACAGCTCGGTCTGGCCGCTGACGGTGATTCGTGGCGACATGCACCGCATCCGTATCGGCGCGCGCACCAGCGTGCAGGACGGCTGTGTGCTGCACATCACCCATGCCGGGCCGTTCAATCCCGATGGCTTTCCGTTGCTGATTGGCGATGATGTGACCATCGCGCATAAAGTCATGCTCCACGGCTGCGCCGTGGGCAATCGGATTCTGATCGGCATGGGCAGCATCGTCATGGACGGTGCGGTGGTCGAGGACGACGTGATTATCGGTGCTGGCAGCCTGGTGCCGCCGGGCAAACGCCTTGAAAGCGGCTTCCTTTATGTGGGCAGCCCGGTGAAGCAGATTCGGCCACTGACTGACAAAGAAAAAGCCTTTTTCACCTACAGCGCGGCGAACTACGTGAAGCTCAAGAATTTGCATCTGGCCGAAGGCTACGACCAGCTCTGACCCTGCGCCCTTATTCAGGATTCAACATGCATTACCAAACCGTATTGTTCGACCTCGATGGCACCCTGACCGATCCACGCGAGGGCATCACCCGTTCGATCCAGTTCGCCTTGAGCAAACTGGGCATCGATGAGCCCGACCTGACCAAACTTGAACACTTCATCGGCCCGCCGTTGTTGCAGGCGTTCATGCAGTTCTACGATTTCGACGAGCCCAAGGCGTGGGAAGCGGTGAACTTCTATCGCGAACGCTTCAAGGTCACCGGCCTGTACGAGAATCGCGTGTTCGATGGCGTCACACCTCTGTTGGAAACCCTCGGCGGGCAAGGGCGACAGCTGTGCATCGCGACGTCCAAACCGTGGATTTTCGCCCGGGAAATTGCCCGGCACTTCGACTTCGCCAAGCACTTCAAAGTGATCTATGGCAGCGAACTGGATGGAACCCGGACCAACAAAGTCGAGCTGATCGCCCACTTGATGGCCGAAGAAGGCCTGGACCCGGCCAACACCCTGATGATCGGCGACCGTAAGCACGATTTGATCGGTGCGCGCAGCAATGGGCTGGATGCGGCGGCGGTGGGTTACGGGTTTGGCAGTCGGGAAGAGTTGAGCGCTGAAGCGCCGACTTATCACTTCGAGACGCTGGAAGAGATGCATCAGGCGTTTTTGCAGCGATAGTTCAATCGCCTTCGCGAGCAGGCTCGCTCCCACATTAGATCTGCGAATACAAGTCCGTTGTGGGAGCGAGCCTGCTCGCGAAGAGGCCCGCTCCGCCTCTGAAGTTTTATGCTCCAGCCAATGCCTTCAAAGCCGCCTTACGTTCTGCAACCGGCAACGCGCCGAGCTTCTCGACCGATGCATAAAACTTCACCCAATCCCCGCCCACCTGTCTGAACAACGCCGCAAACGCCGGCACCCATTGGTCGTACAGCCCAAATGGCATCAGCCGGGCATTGTTCATCGGCGCATTGATCCACGCGTCATAGCGTTTGTCCCCAGCCCATTGGCTGTCGCGCAGCTGCCGGTATTCACCCCGCAATCGTTCGAACTCGTCGGCTTTGCGCTGGCGCATCCGGTCGGCGGGCAGGGGCAGGGTGTACAGCCGTTCGAGTCGCGTGCGGGTATCCAGAACCAACTGAATGAACTGGTCCCGTTGCTGCACCTGTGCGCCGCTGTCTGGCGCCAGGCCGCGGAATGCACGCCATTGGCGGGTGCCTTCCTGTTCGACGAAGGTGGCGAAAGACTCATTGAACTCGGTGTCGTCCTTCACATAAACACGTTGATGCGCCAGTTCATGGAAGATCAGCGTGGCCAATCGTTCGTCACCCCAGGCCATCATCGAACTGATAATCGGATCGTTGAACCAGCCGAGCGTCGAATAAGCCTCGACGCCGCCGATCGACACGTCCATACCTTGCAATCGTTGCAACGCAGCTTCACCGCGGGCCGCGCTCTGACTGTAATAACCGCGATAGGCGACGCAACCGGCGATAGGAAAGCAATGGTTCTGTGGTGACAGGGAAAATTCCGGCGTGGCAAACACGTTCCAGACTACGAACGGCCGGCCAATGTCGGAGTACAAACGGTAACTCTGGTTATCCGGCAGATGCAGCTGTTGGCTGGCGAAGGTCCGGGCCTTTTGCGATTGAGTCAGGTGCGCACGCAATAGCTGATCGCGACCGGGATCGGCAATCACTGTGGAAACCGGCTCGCGTGCCCGCAGCAATTGCAGCTGACCACTGGCCAATTGGCCGTAATAGCTGATGCCGGCGCAACCGTTGAGAAACAAAAACAACACACCCGGAAACAAAATGCGTAAAACGCGATCAAGTAACCCAAGGCTTGGAAGCGGCCTGATCAAAATGAATCATCCCTGGAGAGTCTGCCCGCAAGACTATCCCGCCTGACTGGAGCTCCGCTATGCGCACGTTGATGCTGACAGGAAGCCTGCTGTTGCTGGCCGGTTGTGCTGGATTCGGATTACCCCGCCATGATCCGGCTCAAGCGTGGATCGACCTGGAGTCGAAGCAGGAAGACACCGCGCTGCAGGCGCTGGAAGTCGATGACAAGGCCGCTACCGACAAGCGCTATTTTGAGGTCCAGCCGGGTAGCCATGAGCTGACGGTTCGTTACCAATTCCCGGTCGCGCCAAGCAACATCGGCCCCGACGCCGAGCCGCTATGGCGTGATTGCCAGTTGAACGTGAAATTCAAGGACTTCAATGCCGGCGAGCGGTATCAGCTCAAAGCAGGAAATATCGGCTTTCGGCCGTGGGCAAAACTCTACGATCAACAGCGAAAAGTGATTGGCCAGGGTGTACCGGCAGGCTGCCAACGCACCTGATCGGCGTTATTCTTAAGGTCTAGTCCTTGAGAAAATCATCATGCGCAGGTTAATGCTGTTACTTGCTGCAAGCATCGTTGCTGGCTGTCAGAGCCCGTTGCCAGCGGTTAATCCGCAGATGGCCTGGGTCGAGTTTTCTACGCCATTCCCCAACGATAAATTGCTGATGGCCGAACGACTGGACAAGCAGCGGTTGCGCGACGGGCGTTTTTTCCAGGTCACCCCCGGCAGCCATGAGCTGATCGTTCGATTCGACTTCGAAGTGCCCGGTGGTGGTGGCTTAGGTGTGATGGACGGTCCCTCGGAACGGCTGTGCTATCTGACCATCAACTATGATCATTTCGAAGCCGGCCAACGTTATGTGCTGGTAGGCCAGTCGATAGCGTTTACTCCCGGTGCCCGGCTGTACAACGCCAAGCGTGAAATCGTCGCTGAAGACCGAGAGTCCTATTGCCTCATGTGAGGTGAATCAGCGGTCGTTCTTCTGGTAGATGATTTTCTTCGTGCCGCCTTCGCACGAGCCAACGACCATATTCTGATCGTGTACTTCGTCGTTGGTGACGATTTCCAGCGTGTAGGACGAGACGTTATTGGCCTGGATCTTGGCTTCAATCTCGGCCTTGAGTTCTTCACAGGATTTCGCTGCCGCCAGGGCCGATGTGGCCAGCGCGCAACAGATAACCGCCAAGGCAAAACGTTTCATGGTTGAAGCTCCTTTGAGGCAGCGCGCACGATGATGCGTTTTAGCTGCTGTCATTTATTCGACCACAATCTCGCCAGCCAGGTTTTGTTTCAGCGCAAAAAAAGAACGCAGCCTGCCGAGGCTGCGATCTTTTATCGGGGAGCGCGACAACCCTCTATCAGCTGACCAATGTTGCATCCAGGCTGATTTTCGCATTCAACACTTTGGAAACCGGGCAGCCTTCTTTGGCTTTATTGCTCAATTCCTCAAATTGAGCCTGAGTTGCCCCGGGAATCTTCGCTTTGAGGATCAATTTCACTGCCGTGATCGCGAATCCGCCGTCCACCTGGTCCAGGGTGACTTCGGCATTGGTATCAATGCTGTCAGCCTTGAGACCGGCATCGCCGAGAATCATCGAAAACGCCATGGAGAAGCAGCCCGCGTGCGCTGCACCGATCAACTCTTCCGGATTGGTGCCCTTGCCGCCCTCGAAACGGGCCTTGAAGCCGTAGGGCGCTTCTCTGAGGACACCGGTTTCCGTGGAAATCGAGCCGATGCCGGTTTTCAGATCACCTGCCCAATGAGCCGATGCTTTCTTCGTAATAGCCATGTCTGCCTCCTCAAGATCCGGCACGAAGCGTCGCGCCTTTGTGGTTTTCGGTTGCTAGGGTTCTGAGGATAGACCGTGGTGCAAAGTTCACCTGATCTCATTAGTCCTACCGTTTTCGTAGGAATTTATGCCTTGGCTATTGAAACTCGGGTATATGCCCTCATTGCATGAATCACGCTTATAGATTCGGCAGGTTTTCGTTTGTAAGAAAAAACCTGCGCCCTCAATTGGAGAAGCAGGCTTATGAAACGACTGTCCGATATCAAGTTCTCGACCCTCGATCTGGTGCCCGTGCGGGAGAACGGCAGCGCGGCCCAGTCGCTGCGCAATTCCTTGGACCTGGCTCAGCACGTCGAAAAATTCGGCTACAACCGCTTTTGGGTTGCCGAACACCACAACATGGATGGCATTGCGAGTTCGGCGACTTCGGTACTGCTTGGCTACCTGGCTGGCGGCACCTCGACCATTCGTGTTGGCTCGGGCGGTGTGATGCTGCCAAACCACGCGCCGCTGGTGATCGCCGAGCAGTTCGGCACGCTCGAAAGTCTGTACCCGGGCCGGATCGACCTGGGCCTGGGCCGTGCGCCCGGTTCCGACCAGATGACTGCCCGCGCCTTGCGTCGTGAACGCTCCGGCAGCGCCGACGATTTCCCGGAAGACGTGGCGGAGCTGATGCGCTACCTCGGACCGCGCACCCCGGACCAGCGGATCATCGCAATGCCAGGCACCGGCACCAACGTCCCGGTCTGGCTGCTGGGCTCCAGCTTGTTCAGTGCGCAACTAGCGGGTGAGCGCGGTTTGCCCTACGCCTTCGCTTCACATTTCGCACCGCGCTTCATGCATGAGGCCATTCGCGTCTATCGCAATCACTTCAAGCCTTCAGCAATATTGGATAAGCCTTACGTAATGCTCGGTGTGCCCTTGGTGGCTGCCGACACCGACGAGCAGGCCGATTATCTGGCGACTTCGGTCTATCAGCGCATCCTGGCGTTGATGCGTGGCCAGAGCCTGGTGCAACGTCCTCCGGTAAAAACCATGGACGGCCTGTGGCTGCCTCATGAGAAAGAGGCGGTCGGCGATTTCCTTGGCCTGGCAATGGTTGGCAGTCCGCAGAAAATCCGCGCCAAACTGGAAGTGCTGATCGAGCAGACCCAGGCGGACGAGCTGATTTTTACCTGCGACCTGTACGAACATGCCGATCGCGTGCACTCCTATGAGCTGCTGGCCCAGGTCATGAAGGGCTGACGCTCAAATAGCGGGGCACAAAAAAGCCGACGTCATTGCGTCGGCTTTTTCAATTTCGAGGGAGGTCAGCCCTGCTTGTAGACGATTTGCTTGGAGCCTTTTTCACAGGTGCCGACGACTTTCCCACCGGCAGCAGTGCCTTTATCGACGATTTCCAGTGAATAATTAGAAATGCCCTTGGCATCCAGTTTCGCGGCGATTTCAGCTTTTAGCTCTTCGCACGACTTGCCCTGGGCAAGGGCTGTTCCCGCAAAAATCAACAAACCTACCGCTAAAATAAAATTCTTCATCGGGTCGCATTCCCTGGTCGGGTCAATAGGGTCACCCAGCAATCAGCCGGATGTAAATATGTAGCGCTTTGCCATTCCCTATGGCGCTCGGCCAGCGCGCAGGCTCAGAAGATTAGCTCAAACTCAGCTACTGGCAATCCGGAACCCGACTTTGAGCGTCACCTGAAAGTGCGCTGCCTTACCGTCCTTGATGTGCCCGCGGGTTTCGGTCACTTCAAACCATTCCATATATTTGAGGCTTTTGCTGGCCTCGGCCAGTGCGTTGTTGATGGCGTCTTCGATGCTGCTGGTGGACGAACCGACGAGTTCGACTTTCTTGTAGGTGTGATGGTCAGTCATGGCGTTCTCCTCAGGGTGTGAAATACAGCCTAGCAGTGATTTTTCGTATTACTTCTGTCGGCCAATCCGAAGTGGAAGTTCAGATTTACTGCACTTTCTCGAACCCCTGAAGTCCCAACCAACACACGCAACTCAATCAATGCAGGAGAGCCACCATGGCCAACACCTCTTTACGTAAAGCCTCATTGCAAAGCATGGAAGCCGAGATCGAGAGTCTGCTGAAGTCTTTGGAAAACCTGAAGGACGACGCCTCGGACGAGTCGCGTAAAACCCTTAAAGTCTTGAAAAGCAACGCCGAGAACGCGCTGAAGCATTCGCGCCATCTGCTCAGCGATGCGTACGAAGACGTCAAAGTCAAAACCCGTGAAACCGGGATTGCCACGCGGGATTACGCCCAGGAACACCCTTGGACGACAGCGGGTGTGGCTGTCGGTGCATTGGGGCTGCTCGCGGCTTATCTTCTGTTCAAACGCGGTGATTAATCCGTCTGGCGCAGCTCGTTTTTGAGCCACTGCGCCAGTTGCCGAGCGCGCCCGTCCGCGGCGCGCTTGGGTAGCCACAACGCCAGTTGTGCCGGGGTTTCACTGAAGCCCCATGGCGCAACCAGGCGTCCGGCCTTCAAGTCCTCAGCGACCAGCGGCTCGGGCGCAATCGCCACACCCAGGCCGGCCACTGCGGCCTCCAACAAGTAATACAAATGCTCGAAACCTTGTCCGTACTTCAACGCTTTGGCGTCGAGGTCGCTTTGCTGTGCCCAGCTTGGCCAGGCCTGAGGGCGTGAGGTGGTGTGCAGCAATGGCTCGCTCAGCAGCGCTGCGGGCGGCGCGTCTTGCAGTCGTTCGAAGCCGGCGAATCGCGGGCTCATGACCGGGCCGATCCGTTCGCTCGCCAACTCATAGACTTGCATGTCCGCTGGCCACGGTGGCTCGGCAAACACCAGCAAGGCGTCCAGTCCCGGGCGGCGTGGATCGAGATCCCCCTCGCCAGCCGACAGGTGCAGGCGCAGGTCCGGCAGGTCGGTATTCAGCCGTCCCAACCTGGGAATAAACCAGCGTGCCAACAAGCTGCCCGAGCAACCCAGTACGAATGGTGCATCGACGGTGCTTTGGGTCAGTTCTGCACAAACAGTCCGTAAACGCTCGAACGCCTCACCGCTGGCATCGCGCAAACGAATGCCCGCATCTGTGAGTTTAAGGCCGCGACCATCCTTGATGAACAGGCTCACGCCCAGGTGTTCTTCAAGCACCTTGAGTTGCCGGCTGACCGCACCATGGGTGACGTGCAGCTGTTCGGCGGCCTTGCTGACGCTATTCAGGCGGGCAGTCGCTTCGAAGGCCCGAAGGGCGTTCAGCGGAGGAAGGTCATGGCTCATGGTATCTGTGAGTTTTCCTGACAGGATGCAGCGATCTTATCGGTTTTCAGCTCAAGGCGTCAGGGGTAGAGTTAGCCCACTCTCTCTTCAAAAGCATCATCCCACGCATTCAACTGGAGCGACCCATGACCCAGACTAATCTGCGCAACGGCCCCGATGCCAACGGCCTGTTTGGCGCGTTCGGCGGCCGTTACGTCGCCGAAACCCTGATGCCGTTGATCCTCGATCTGGCCCGTGAATACGAATTGGCCAAGGATGATCCTGCATTCAAAGAAGAATTGGCCTACTTCCAGCGCGACTACGTGGGTCGTCCAAGCCCACTGTACTTTGCCGAACGTCTGACAGAGTTCTGCGGCGGCGCGAAGATTTACCTCAAGCGCGAAGAGCTGAACCACACCGGCGCGCACAAGATCAACAACTGCATCGGCCAGATCCTGCTGGCGCGGCGCATGGGCAAGAAACGCATCATCGCCGAGACCGGCGCTGGCATGCACGGCGTGGCGACCGCCACCGTGGCTGCACGTTTTGGCCTCGATTGCGTGATCTACATGGGCACCACTGACATCGAACGTCAGCAGGCCAACGTATTTCGCATGAAGCTGCTGGGCGCCGAAGTGATCCCGGTCGTGGCCGGTACTGGCACCCTGAAAGACGCGATGAACGAAGCCCTGCGTGACTGGGTGACCAACGTCGACAGCACCTTCTACCTGATCGGCACGGTGGCCGGTCCGCACCCTTATCCTGCGATGGTTCGCGACTTCCAGGCCGTTATCGGCAAAGAAACCCGTACTCAACTGCAAGACCAGGAAGGTCGTCTGCCGGACAGCCTGGTGGCGTGCATCGGTGGCGGCTCCAACGCCATGGGCCTGTTTCACCCGTTCCTCGACGACAAAAGCGTCGAGATCATCGGCGTTGAAGCTGCCGGCTACGGCATCGAAACCGGCAAGCACGCAGCCAGCCTGAACGGTGGCGTACCGGGTGTGCTGCACGGCAACCGTACCTTCCTGCTGCAGGACGACGATGGCCAGATCATCGACGCTCACTCGATCTCTGCCGGCCTCGACTATCCAGGCATCGGCCCGGAACACGCATGGTTGCATGACATCGGCCGCGTCCAATACACCTCGGTAACCGACGACGAAGCCCTCGACGCGTTCCACAAATGCTGCCGTCTGGAAGGGATTATTCCTGCACTGGAAAGCGCCCATGCCCTGGCCGAAGTGTTCAAGCGCGCACCGACCCTGCCGAAAGATCACCTGATGGTGGTCAACCTGTCCGGCCGCGGGGACAAAGACATGCAGACCGTGATGCACCACATGGAACAATCCAAGCAGGAGAAACACTGATGAGCCGCCTGCAAACGCGTTTTGCCGAACTCAAGGAACAGAATCGTGCCGCCCTGGTGACCTTCGTGACCGCTGGCGACCCGAGCTATGACACCTCGCTGGCGATCCTCAAAGGCTTGCCAGGCGCTGGTGCCGACGTGATCGAGTTGGGTATGCCCTTCACCGATCCAATGGCCGATGGCCCGGCAATCCAGTTGGCCAATATCCGCGCCCTCGGCGCCAAGCAGAACCTGGCGAAAACCCTGCAAATGGTTCGCGAGTTCCGTGAAGGCAATACCGAGACGCCGCTGGTGCTGATGGGTTACTTCAACCCGATTCACATGTATGGCGTGCCGCGTTTCATTGCCGACGCCAAAGAGGCCGGCGTTGACGGTCTGATCGTGGTCGACTTGCCGCCGGAGCATAACGGCGAACTGTGCGATCCGGCCCAGGCTGCCGGTCTGGACTTCATCCGTCTGACCACCCCGACGACCGATGATGTGCGCCTGCCGACTGTCCTGAACGGCAGCTCAGGTTTCGTCTATTACGTGTCTGTCGCCGGTGTGACCGGTGCGGGCGCTGCGACGCTGGAGCATGTTGAAGAAGCGGTTGCGCGTCTGCGTCGCCATACCGATCTGCCGATCAGCATCGGTTTCGGTATTCGTACACCGGAGCAAGCGGCGTCCATTGCGCGTCTGGCTGATGGTGTGGTGGTGGGTTCGGCGTTGATCGATCACATCGCCAATGCGTCAACACCGGATCAGGCAGTTGATGGCGTGTTGAGCCTTTGCTCGGCGTTGGCCGAAGGCGTGCGTAAAGCCCGCGTCAGCTGAAGGTAAAGTTCCTGATACAGAGGAATTAGAGCCTCGCGGCACAGACTAAACAGCAAGACCGAGGGCTTCAGGACTACGTTCTGAAGCCCTTTTTGCTGTATGTGCAGTGAGGAAAGACCCGATGAAAATGCCGAAACGTCTGATTGCCAGCCTGGGTGTGCTGATGCTCAGTGCCACCCCGTTGCTGAATGCGAGTGCTGATCAGCGCGACGATCACGACCGCGGCGGCCCGCAGCAAGGCCATTACGATAACCGCGGTGACAATCATGGCGACGATCACCGTGGCCCGCAGGACAATCATCGCGGCGGCCCTCCGCCACGGGACTTCGGCCCGGTGCGCCAGACTATCCACGATAACCATGGCTATTTCGTACGCGGTGCTCCGCCACCTCCAGGTATTCATCTGGTGCGTGGCCGACCGCTGCCTCACGGCTATTACGGCGAACGCCTGGATAACCGTGCCTTGGGCCGGCTGCCATATTACCCAGGGTACGAATGGCGCCGTGCGGGTGGCGACATTGTGCTGATCGCCATAGGAACCGGGATCGTTTATGAAATTCTCGAAGGGGTGCTTTGAATAGCAGGTAGGTGTTGAAGGCTTCGCGGATTAGCCGCGAAGCCTGTTGTTTACGGCAACTCCAAGCCGCCCGCAGCCTTGTGCAACTTCCTCAGATGCTCGCCAACTTGCTTCAGGTTGGCTTCATTGGCGGCCATTTCGGCTGCACGGCTCGGTTCGAGCAGCGCTCTCACTTCCTTGTCCAGATCGCCTGTCAGCGCCTGAAGTTGTTTCTGCCGCAGGCTGCTTTCCGATTCCAGACGCTGCCACTCACTCGGCTGCGGCAATCCATAACCACCGGTGCCAAGCAACTCCGCCGGGCGGCTGAGGAAGCCGCTGTTGGCAAGGATTTGCTGCAAAGTTGCGTTGGCCTTGTCCATGCCGCCGTTCTTCAATTCCCGAGCGCCCAGATAGCGCTGCTTTACTTCGTCCTGGGCCAGCACCAATTGTTGGCGGAAGGCTGCCTGCTCCAATAACAGCAAGGCTGCGCTGGTGCGCAAATCGGCTTGGTCGATCCATTGCCGGCGCTCTTCAGCTTTCAATGCAAGCCAGTCTTCAACCTTTTCCTGCTTGATCGGCAAGTGCTTCTTCAGCACTTCGAACATCGCTTGATAACGATCGCGGAAGGAGTCGAATCGGTAGCCCAGGCGCAGCGCTTCGCGGGGATCATCCAGCACGCTGGTGTCCGCCAGTCCGCGACCCTTGAGCACTTCCAGCAAACCGTTGGGCATGATGCTGTCCAACCCGACCAGTTTTGTATTGTTGGTGCTGCTACGTAGTAGCTTCAGGCCCTCTACAGCGCAGTTGTTGGACAGGAAGAAGTAGTTGCCGTCGTAACTCCAGTGCATTTCGGCGGCGTGTTCCACCACGTCTTCGATCTCGTTGCGCGACAGGTTCAGCGGCACCGAGGCCAGGCTGCGCAGTTCGGTCTTGGTGTATTCGTCGATCACCTGCGCCAGCGGCAGGACAAACAGGCGCGACGGGTATTTGCCCACCAATCCGTCCCAACTCGACAGCTGCACGTCACCGACGAAGGCGCGGTAGGACAGCACCAGATGCTGATCCAGATCCAGCCGACAATCCGGCCCACGGGGGCGGCCGGGTGCACAGATCACCAACCGCAACATGCTGTGACCCCAGCGGCTGACCCAGTTCTGGTTGGCTTCTGCCAGCAAATAGTCGACGGCGTAGACCCGTTCCGGATCAACCTGGCCCAGTGGCGTTTTGGCGAAATCATTGCCGGCATTGAGGAAGGAGAAGGATTTGCCGCAGGTGTCTTTAGCGGCGGGCGACCAACCGAAATGTTCTTTGTAGTAGCGGTACAGCGCAGGACGGCGACAGGCGTAGGCCGGGTCGAGAAGGAAATACTCCATGTTGACCGCGACGAACTCCTTGGGGCTGCTCGTCTCGTAAATGTCGGGGCTGCGGGCAATTTGCCGGTTGTGCTGTTCGCGCTCGCCACGACGGCCGACATACTGTGGCCAGCCGGCAAGGTCGAGCAGATGCGGGTCGTCGCTGAGCGTAAAGCGTCGGTCGGACTGGCCGCGGCATTGATCGGGAATGCCAATCAGCCCTGAGCTGCTGTTGCGCCGGGTGCAACGCTGAATCAGCGTGCGCTCCGCGTCTGGCCACAGGCGCGAGCGATCATAGATGTGGGTGAGTTCGTGCAACACCGTGGCAAGCATTTCGCGGCGCACGGTGCCATGGGGACGATAAGTCTTTTTGGTCGCGGCGCTGCCATCAGTGAGGCTGGCTAGCAGGTTGCGGTTGAGATCGAGCTCGGACACCAGCGACGCCTGGCCGTAAGCGTTGCTCGGCATGTCAGCGGTCCAGCCAACGTCGATGCGTCGGTCGAGCTGCTCGATGAACCGCGGCGGCAGCGCCTGCATGGCTTCATCGAGCAACGCTTGGCTGGCCTGTTGTTGAGCGGGGCTGAGGCCTTCGGTTTTAAGCCTTAATTGCAAGTCAGCCTGGGCCGTGTTGCCGAGCAGCAACATGACCCCGGCCAACAGCCAGGCGCCTGGCGACCTCACAGTGCGAGGATGGCTTCGGCGAGAACCTGATCACTGGCGTCGCGGGCTTCCGGTACGCGGGTGCGCAGCGTGTTGAAGGCCGCTTCCAGGTGCGCGCCACGAATTTCGCCATCGCTGGCGACGAAACTGGCCGCATCGTCGTGGGCTTCACGAACGATCTTCGAGTCACGGATGGACGTCGTGGTATCGGAAGTGAAATCAAGGGTGCGCCGGGTGGCGTTGATGAGGATGTTACTGGTGGCAACCAGGGTGTGCGCCTGAGTCACATCGGCCAATAACAGCAGGCCAAGGGCGGCAACAATCAGGGGGCTACGCATGGAACGACTCCGTAAGAACAAGGATAACTATTGGACGAGAATTGCCTGCGCCAGTTCAAGGTCGCTGACATGAAGTTTTGGCTGGGTCCGGCGCAGATAAATAAGGGCGGACTCCAGTTGTGCTCCTCGCAGTTGGCCGTCACTGGCGATGAACGCCGCAGCGTCATCCTGTGCCGCGACTAGCAGCTTACGGTCGAAGGGGGCGGAGGTCACCATGCTTGTGGCGTAGCCGGTAGCCACGATGCCTTGTGTAGACAGGTTGAAGGCGTCAAAGGCATGGGCCGAACCCACCCAGCAGGCAATGGCGAAAACCGGAGTGATTAACAGATTTGAAAGGAAACGCATGAGACTCGAAAGCTGAAGGCGAGTCGCAAGGCTAGCGCAACGCCCGGTCTAGAGCCAGCGCGGAAACATTGGGACACGGCGGGCGTGTCCCACGTCAGTGATGTCGCTTAGATCGTCAGTATGGCTTGCGCCAGTTGTGCATCGGTCGCGCTCAATTGAGGTGCCTGGTGGCGAATATGGTCGAGTGCGCTTTCCAGTTTCACGCCACGAATGGCGCCTTCGCTGGCCACGAAGCTGGCGGCGTCGTCACGGGCGGCGCGCACGATTTTGTCATCGCGAAAGGAAGAAGTGACATCGGAGGTCGCATCGGACGTGGCCTTGAGCGCATTGACGACGGTATCGGTGGTCACGATAAAGCTGGTGGCGTGGGAATTGGCAGCCACGGCAAGCAGGGCTGCAGCGCTGAGCAGACGAAGACGGGACATGGTGAAACTCCTTTGGAAAACCGATTGAGAGGTGGCGCAGTGTCTGTTGAATCAGACGCCAATCATGCGGCGTTCGCCACTTTCAATCTGGATATTAGGCCTATGAGTATCGGTTCGCACAGTCCCGTCTGTTCAAGTAGGAAGCTAGCGCCAGAACGGTTTGTCCAATTCGTTGAGACGATCCGCGTGGCTGATGTTCAGGTCTGAGAGCTGCCGGTCATTGAGTTGGCCCAATAAACGCCGGGTTCGAGCCCTTTCCAGGTTGTTGGCGAGACCCCTCAGCAATCTACGAACCCAGTGGGAGCGAGGCGTTGATTGAGGTGTGGAAGCGGAAACATCCAGTAAGTGATTCATGGCGCGGTCCTTTTGCTGGCAGTTCGGGATTTCATGGTGATCCCGTCCTCTCTTCCGCAACAGACACACTGCACTGAAATTGTACTGGTTCAGTTGTGCAAATAGTAAAACTGTACATGTTAAGCGATAGCTCTACTGTATGACCCATGTTGAGGGTCCAAAACGACAAAGCCCGTCGTGGTTTCCCACGACGGGCTTTGTTTTTTCAATTTGGAGTGCTGGCGGTGGACCCGGTGGGTCAGAGCCAGCGACGCTAACTTAGCGCCAGAACGGCTTGCTCAGCTCTTCGTAGCGTTGTGCTTCGCTAATCCCTGCGTCAGCCAGCAGACGCGAATCCAGACGAGCCAGTTGATGGCGGCTGGAGATGCGGCGCTGCCACAGCATCAGGTTGGCGAGAACGCGAAGAGGCGTGGAAGCCTGGGTTTTTACAGCGTTGTCTTCGAAAAACAGCTCGGAACTGAGTGTACGTTCCATGGTTGACATCCTTCCGCTTATGGCGGGATTAGGTAGTGGTTTAACTGATGCCAATGATCCTCTCGTTTGGCCAGTCTCTCTAGATACAGTTCACCTGTATTGTGAGGGACCAGTTAACTGTTAAAGGGTGGTGTACTGGTCTAAATTGAGGCAACTGTACTTGTCCGCACTGATATAGTGCGTTTTTGCTTGATTGGCTTGGAAAGGTAGGCAATTACGGTAGGAAAAGACCAGTACAGCAGTACAGTTTTATTCAGGATTTGGTCTGGCAACAGCAAGCTGACGAAACTGTGTTTGCGTCAGCTGCTATCTGTACCAATTACACCGTGAGCATTCGCCCGGTTTCTTCCAGGTTGATGTGCCAGCTCAGGGCATCGCGCAGGATATGAGGCGTGTGCCCGCCGAGTGCGCACGCGGCTGTGAAGTAGTCATCCAGGGCTTGGCGATAGTCCGGGTGCACGCAGTTATCGATGATGACCCGAGCACGCTCTCGCGGCGCCAGGCCCCGCAAGTCCGCCAGACCGATCTCGGTGACAAGGATGTCGACGTCATGCTCAGTGTGATCAACGTGGCTGACCATCGGCACCACGCTGGAGATCGCGCCGCCCTTGGCGATCGATTTGGTTACGAAGATCGCCAAATGCGCATTGCGCGCAAAGTCGCCCGAGCCGCCGATGCCGTTCATCATCCGCGTGCCGCAGATGTGGGTGGAGTTGACGTTGCCGTACAAGTCGAACTCAAGCGCCGTGTTGATGCCGATGATGCCGAGCCGGCGCACCACTTCCGGGTGGTTGGAGATTTCTTGCGGGCGCAGGACCAGTTTGTCCTTGTAGCGCTCAAGGTTGCCGAAAACATCGGTATTGCGACGGCTCGACAAGGTGATCGAACTGCCCGAAGCAAAGCTCAGCTTGCCGGCATCGATCAGGTCGAAGGTCGAGTCCTGAAGCACTTCGGAATACATCGTCAGGTCTTCAAACGGCGAGTCGATCAGGCCGCACATCACCGAGTTGGCGATGTTGCCAATCCCGGCTTGCAGCGGGCCGAGCTTGTTGGTCATGCGCCCGGCAGCCACTTCCTGCTTGAAGAAGTCGATCAGGTGGTCGGCAATGGCCTGGGTATCAACGTCCGGCGGCAGTACGGTGGACGGTGAGTCGGACTGATTGGTGATCACGATTGCGACGATCTTTTCCGGTGGGATCGGGATGGCAGTGCTGCCAATGCGATCGTCGACCTTTACCAGCGGGATCGGCGTGCGGGTCGGCCGATAGGTCGGGATATAGATGTCGTGCAGGCCTTCGAGATTCGGGTTGTGCGCCAGGTTGATCTCGACGATCACCTGTTTGGCGAAAATCGCGAAGCTGGCCGAGTTACCCACCGACGTGGTTGGCACGATATGGCCCTGCTCGGTGATCGCTACGGCCTCAATCACCGCGATGTCCGGCAGCTTGAGTTGCTGATTGCGCAGCGACTCCACGGTTTCCGACAGATGCTGGTCAATGAACATCACTTCGCCGGCGTTAATGGCTTTGCGCAGGGTGCTGTCGACCTGGAAGGGCATGCGTCGTGACAATACGCCGGCTTCGGTGAGCTGTTTATCGAGGTCGTTGCCCAGGCTGGCGCCGGTCATCAGCGTGATTTTCAGCGGGGTGATTTTGGCGCGTTCGGCCAATGCGTGGGGCACGGCCTTGGCTTCGCCGGCGCGAGTGAAACCACTCATGCCGACGGTCATGCCGTCCTCAATCAGAGCGGCAGCGTCAGCGGCGCTCATCACCTTATCCAACAACGAAGGCAAGCGAATACGATCACGGTACATGGATTGTTATCTCGGGCAACGAAAGCAAGGTGTGCAGTTTAGTGATTTCAAAAAAATTCCTCCCGCTACCATGGTCGAATGCAGAGCCCTGATTTAGAGCCTTTGGTCGGTTTTTAGCGGGCAATAAAAAACCCCAGCCTACTAAAGGCTGAGGTTTTGGGTATTGCGCTGGAGCAGGTTTTACTCGACGGCTTTGACCATGTCTTCGATGACTTTCTTGGCGTCGCCGAAGACCATCATGGTTTTGTCGAGGTAGAACAGCTCGTTGTCCAGACCGGCATAGCCGCTGGCCATCGAGCGCTTGTTGACGATCACGGTCTTGGCTTTATAAGCCTCGAGAATCGGCATACCGGCAATTGGCGATTTCGGATCGTTCTTCGCGGCCGGGTTGACCACGTCGTTGGCGCCGAGCACCAGCACCACGTCGGTCTGACCGAACTCGGAGTTAATGTCATCCATCTCGAACACTTGCTCGTATGGCACTTCGGCCTCGGCCAGCAGGACGTTCATGTGCCCTGGCATCCGACCAGCCACCGGGTGGATCGCAAACTTCACGGTGACTCCCCGGTGAGTCAGCTTCTCCGCCAATTCCATCAGTGAGTGTTGGGCGCGTGCCACCGCCAGGCCATAACCCGGAACGATGATCACGGTGTCGGCGTTGGTCAGCAGGAAGGTCGCATCGTCAGCCGAACCGGATTTCACCGGACGGGCCTCTTTCGAACCTGCCGGGCCAGCTGCCTCTGCCGTGTTGCCGAAACCGCCGAGCAATACGTTGAAGAACGAACGGTTCATCGCCTTGCACATGATGTACGAGAGGATCGCACCGGATGAACCCACCAGGGAGCCGGCAATGATCAGCATCGAGTTGTTCAGCGAGAAGCCGATACCTGCCGCTGCCCAACCGGAGTAGCTGTTGAGCATCGAAACCACCACCGGCATATCGGCGCCGCCGATCGGGATGATGATCAGCACACCCATCACGAAGGCTAGGGCCAGCATGAGGGCGAAAGCACCGAGGTTGCCAGTCATCATGAAGGTGATGCCCAGGCCGAGCGTGGCCAGGCCCAGCAGCAGGTTCAGCTTGTGCTGACCGCCGAACTGTACGGGTGCGCCCTGGAACAGGCGGAACTTGTACTTGCCCGACAGCTTGCCGAACGCGATCACCGAACCGGAGAAGGTGATTGCACCGATGGCCGCGCCGAGGAACAGCTCCAGACGGTTACCAGCAGGAATCGCATCACCCAGTTGCTTGACGATGCCCAGCGATTGCGGTTCAACGACAGCAGCGATGGCAATGAACACCGCGGCCATACCGATCATGCTGTGCATGAAGGCGACCAGTTCCGGCATTTTTGTCATTTCAACGCGCTTGGCCATGATCGACCCGGCGGTACCGCCGACCAACAGACCTACGATGACGTAGCCGATGCCGGCAGTCGCGAGCTCAGCCCCCAGCTTATAGACGAGGCCCACGGTGGTGAGGATCGCCAATGCCATGCCGAGCATGCCGTACACATTGCCGCGCCGCGACGTGGTCGGGTGCGACAGGCCTTTCAGGGCCTGGATGAAACAGATCGACGCGATCAAGTAGAGCGCCGTTACAAGATTCATGCTCATTACTTAGGCGCCTCTTCTTTTACTGCTTTCGGGGCTTTTTTCTTGAACATCTCAAGCATCCTGCGGGTAACCAGGAAGCCACCAAACACGTTGACCGCCGCCAGGGCTACGGCCAGGGTGCCCATGGTTTTGCCCAGAGGTGTGACGGTCAACGCCGCGGCCAGCATGGCACCGACGATCACGATCGCCGAGATCGCGTTGGTCACCGCCATCAAAGGCGTGTGCAGTGCAGGTGTAACGTTCCAGACCACGTGATAACCGACATAAATCGCCAGCACGAAGATGATCAGGTTGTAGATACCGGGGGAGATAAGCTCTTCCATCGTCTGAATCCCTGCTTAGGCGTTTTTGCGGATGACTTGGCCGTCGCGGCACATCAGGCACGCGGCGACGATGTCGTCTTCGAGGTTGATCTCGAACTGGCCTTCTTTGTTGAAGACCAGCTTCAGGAAGTCCAGCAGGTTGCGCGCATACAATGCCGAAGCGTCTGCTGCGACTGCGCCGGCCAGATTGGTCGGGCCGCAAATGATCACGCCATTCTCGACGACGACCTGATCGGCCACGGTCAGCGGGCAGTTACCGCCCTGGGCTGCAGCGAGGTCGATGACCACCGAGCCTGGCTTCATCTGTGCCACGGTTTCCGCGCTCAACAGCGTCGGTGCCTTGCGGCCCGGGATCAGTGCGGTGGTGATGATGATGTCAGCCTGCTTGGCGCGTTCGTGCACGGCCAGGGCCTGACGTTGCATCCAGCTGGCGGGCATTGGTCGTGCGTAACCGCCGACACCAACGGCGCATTCGCGCTCTTCATCGGTCTCATAAGGCACGTCGACGAACTTGGCGCCGAGGGATTCGATCTGCTCTTTTACCGCAGGACGTACGTCAGACGCTTCGATCACTGCACCCAGACGTTTCGCCGTAGCGATCGCCTGCAAACCAGCCACGCCAGCACCGAGAATCAGCACGCGCGCCGCTTTCACGGTACCCGCAGCAGTCATCAGCATCGGCATGAAGCGTGGATAGTGGTGAGCGGCCAGCAACACGGCTTTATACCCGGCGATGTTGGCTTGAGAGGACAGCACATCCAGGCTCTGAGCGCGGGAGGTGCGCGGCGCGGCCTCCAGTGCGAAAGCGGTAATGCCGCACTCAGCCAGCTTGGCAATGGTTTCATTGCTGAACGGGTTGAGCATGCCCACCACAACGGTGCCGCTTTTAATCAGCGTCAGTTCGCTGTCGCTGGGGGCGACCACCTTGAGAATCAGCTCGGCACCAAACGCATCGTTGGCGCTGCCAATAATTGCGCCTGCCGCTTCATAGGCACTGTCAACAACGCTGGCGTTAATGCCGGCGCCGCTTTGCACAGTGACCTTATGACCCTGGCCGATCAGCTTCTTGATGGTTTCCGGGGTTGCAGCAACCCGTGTTTCACCGGTCTGGGTTTCGAGAGGAACACCAATGTGCACGTCAAATCTCCTGCGTGATCTTATTGAGTAAACCCAGGCACTTCGGATGGTGCGGCTGGGGGCGGCCGATCAGCACGATCCCGCCAAATCAGGGCGGGGCGCGGCATTTTGCAGGCGAACTTAGTGCCCTTCAAGGGTTTATGACGGGTGACGGAAAATTAACTACAAGTCACCCCGTGACCGAATGTCGCAACTGACCGGTTCAATCCCTTGCACGCCGTGCCTTGTAAGGATTCTTGTAAAAATTGAAGAATTTACGCATCGGTCAGGTGAATGAGTCGTTATTGCTCCGCAATAGAGGCTCAAGGCCACGTTTTCAGGCTCTTGTGGGACGTTTGTACTGCTTGTCGTTACAGTCTTCGAATATGCGACAAATACTTATATCTGTAGTGCCTTGATATTGTTGACTACGTGGTCAGCTAATAGCGCAAAGCCTTTATCCTTCTAGGCTGTAGCTCTGTGCCTGATTGACCAGCCAATCGCGAAATGCCCTTAAAGAGGCCGATTCGACCTTTCGCTCGGGAATCATCAAGTAATACGCCTTGATGCTTGATAACGCTTGGGCGTTGGCAATGACCAGCCGCTTCTCGGCCAGTTCGCGTTGAATCAGGAACGGCGGAATCAGCGCTATTCCCATATCGTGCATGGCCGCTTGGGCAAGCATGGAGAATAGCTCGTAGCGCGGCCCTGTCATGTCTCGCGGGACATTTAGGTTTTGAGAGTTGAACCACTGGCGCCAGGCATAAGGGCGAGTGGTCTGCTGCAACAGGGGCAATTCGGCGATTTCGCCGGGAGACAGGGTTGTCTTTTTCCCCATGAGATTGGGGCTGCACACCGGCATCGGATTTTCGCCCATCAGCCTGTGGGATTCGGTACCCGACCAGTCCGCGTCGCCAAAATAGATCGCGGCATCGAAGTCGGTATCGGCAAACAGGAAGGGCCGCGTTCGGTTGGTGAGGTTGACCGTCACTTCCGGGTGTTTTTGCTGGAAATCCTTGAGTCGTGGCAACAGCCATTGAGTGCCGAAGGTTGGAACTACCGCCAGCTCGATCACGTTGGCACCTTGCTGGCCCATCACTGACAAGGTGTCCCGTTCAACGGCATCGAGTTGGGTGGCAACCCGGCGGCTGTAGGAAAGACCGGCCTCCGTCAGCTTGACTCCGCGCCGCGAGCGTCGGAACAGTTCTACGCTGAGGAACTCCTCAAGGCTGGCGATCTGTCGGCAAATGGCGCCTTGAGTGAGCGAAAGCTCCTGAGCGGCCTTGGTAAAACTTTCGTGGCGAGCGGCCGCTTCAAAGCTGATCAGGGCCGTTGTGCTGGGGATTTTCCTGCGCATGTACGTCAACCTCACTAATACATCGCATAAAAGCTATTTTGCGATGTTTCGGAGTGAGAAATTAGCACAACAGTATGCAGAATCCTCGTTTGCCGTAACGCCGAACCCGGCCTAGGATCAGCCCACGTTATTTGACCCGATTCGAGAGGACACACTCATGGGCGGTAAAGCTAGCTTCAACTGGATCGATCCCCTGCTGCTGGATCAACAGCTCACCGAAGAAGAACGCATGATCCGCGACACCGCTAAGCAATTCGCTCAGCAGAAGCTCGCGCCGCGTGTTCTCGAAGCTTTCCGCCATGAAAAGACCGACCCGGCGATCTTTCGCGAGATGGGCGAAATAGGTCTGTTGGGCGCGACTATCCCTGAGCAGTATGGTGGAAGCGGTCTGAACTACGTCAGCTACGGCCTGATCGCCCGTGAAGTCGAGCGCGTCGACTCCGGCTATCGCTCGATGATGAGTGTGCAGTCCTCGCTGGTCATGGTGCCGATCAATGAATTCGGCACCGAAGCCCAGAAACAGAAATACCTGCCGAAACTGGCCTCGGGTGAATGGATCGGTTGCTTTGGTCTGACCGAACCTGACCACGGCTCCGACCCAGGTGCGATGATTACTCGTGCACGCAAAGTGGAAGGCGGCTACAGCCTGACCGGCAGCAAGATGTGGATCACCAACAGCCCGATCGCCGATGTGTTCGTCGTATGGGGCAAGGACGATGCGGGTGACATTCGTGGCTTCGTTCTGGAGAAGGGCTGGAAAGGCCTGAGCGCTCCGGCGATTCACGGCAAGGTCGGCTTGCGTGCATCCATCACCGGCGAGATCGTCATGGACAACGTGTTTGTCCCTGAAGAAAACATTTTCCCGGATGTGCGCGGTCTGAAAGGTCCGTTCACCTGCCTCAACTCCGCACGCTATGGCATCTCCTGGGGTGCGCTGGGTGCTGCTGAGTTCTGCTGGCATACCGCTCGCCAGTACACTCTGGATCGCAAGCAGTTCGGTCGCCCATTGGCCGCCACTCAGCTGATCCAGAAGAAGCTGGCCGACATGCAGACCGAGATCACCATGGCGCTGCAAGGCTGCCTGCGTCTGGGTCGTATGAAAGATGAAGGTACTGCGGCGGTCGAGATCACTTCGATGATGAAGCGCAACTCCTGCGGCAAGTCCCTGGACATTGCTCGGATGGCGCGCGACATGCTGGGTGGTAACGGTATTTCCGATGAGTTCGGTGTTGCTCGCCACTTGGTCAACCTGGAAGTGGTGAATACCTATGAAGGTACGCATGACGTCCACGCACTGATCCTCGGTCGTGCGCAGACTGGCATCCAGGCGTTCTATTAATAGGAGAACGGCCATGGGCGCGCTTTCGCATCTACGGGTACTGGATTTATCGCGGGTGCTGGCCGGGCCCTGGGCCGGGCAGATCCTTGCTGACCTTGGCGCCGATGTGATCAAGGTCGAGCGCCCGGGTAATGGCGATGACACGCGCGCCTGGGGGCCTCCCTTCCTTAAAGACGCTTATGGCGAGAACACTAGCGAGGCCGCCTATTACTTGTCGGCCAATCGCAATAAGCAATCGGTCACCATCGACTTCACCCGGCCTGAAGGGCAGAAGCTGGTGCGCGATTTGGCGGCGAAGTCGGACATCCTGATCGAGAACTTCAAGGTCGGTGGGCTGGCGGCATATGGTTTGGACTATGAGTCTCTAAAGGCGATCAATCCGAATCTGATCTATTGCTCGATTACCGGGTTTGGCCAGACTGGCCCTTACGCCAAGCGCGCGGGTTATGACTTCATGATCCAGGGATTGGGCGGTCTGATGAGTCTGACGGGGCGACCCGAAGGGGATGAGGGTGCCGGGCCGGTGAAAGTTGGCGTGGCGCTGACGGACATCTTGACCGGCCTCTATTCGACCGTGGCGATCCTTGCAGCGCTTGCGCATCGGGATCATGACGGTGGCGGTCAGCATATTGATATGGCGCTGTTGGATGTTCAGGTGGCTTGTCTGGCTAACCAGGCAATGAATTACCTGACTACGGGCAATGCTCCGAAGCGCCTGGGTAATGCTCATCCGAATATCGTGCCTTATCAGGACTTTCCTACGGCGGATGGGGACTTCATCCTCACCGTGGGTAATGACGGGCAGTTCCGCAAGTTTGCTGAGGTGGCTGGTCAGCCGCAGTGGGCAGATGATCCACGCTTTGTGACCAACAAGTTGCGGGTGGCGAATCGTGCGGTGTTGATTCCGCTTATCCGCCAGGCGACGGTGTTCAAGACGACTGCTGAGTGGGTGCTGCAGCTGGAGCAAGCAGGTGTGCCGTGCGGGCCGATCAATGATCTGGCTCAGATGTTTGCGGATCCTCAGGTTAAGGCGCGCGGGTTGGCGATCGAGCTGCCCCATGTGCTGGCCGGGATGGTGCCGCAGGTGGCGAGTCCGATTCGTCTGTCCGAAACACCTGTGGAGTATCGCAATGCGCCCCCTTTATTGGGCGAGCACACGTTGGAGGTTCTGCAGCGGGTGTTGGGT
>NZ_CM174448.1:4920000-7027070 GCF_057837605.1 Pseudomonas sp. GL_093
TTGACGCGCAACAGGTGCCGTTCGATGCGCTGATCGCCGCCTCGGGAAAATGCCTGGAAGGCGTGCCGGGAATGGGCTTTGTCTTTGCTCGCAAAGAAGCGTTGGCCGATGCCGCCGGTAACTCGCACTCGCTGGCGATGGACCTTTTCGACCAGCACACCTACATGGCCAAGACCGGCCAGTGGCGCTTCACCCCGCCGACCCACGTGGTCGCGGCGTTGCACGAAGCCCTGCTGCAATACAACGAAGAAGGTGGCTTGCCCGCCCGGCATCAGCGCTATGCCAACAACTGCCAGGTGCTGCTCGATGACATGGCCAAACTGGGGCTGCGCAGCTTCCTGCCCGCCGCGATTCAGGCGCCGATCATCGTCACCTTTCATGCACCGAAAGATCCGCGCTACCAGTTCAAGGAATTCTACGAACGCGTCAAGGCCAAGGGTTTCATCCTCTACCCCGGCAAATTGACCCAGGTCGAAACCTTCCGCGTCGGCTGCATTGGCCACGTCAACCAGGACGAGATGCACGCGGCCGTGGCGGCGATCGCCGAAGTGCTGCGCGAGATGGAAGTCCTCGAAATCTGACTCACCACGACTTGTAGCAGCTGTCGAGCCTGCGAGGCTGCGTTCGGCTGCGAAGCAGTCGTAAACCATCCACCTCGGTGTTTTTAGATGAACCGAGTAGCCAGAGTTAACGACTGCTGCGCAGCCGAACGCAGCCTCGCTGGGGCTCGACAGCTGCTACAGGGCTCTTCATTCCCCAAATACAGGATTTGAGACATGAACTACGCAAACCCAACCAAGCTGCAAGCCGCCATCCTCGACTGGGCCGGCAC
Organism: Pseudomonas sp. GL_093; assembly: GCF_057837605.1. NCBI lineage: Bacteria > Pseudomonadati > Pseudomonadota > Gammaproteobacteria > Pseudomonadales > Pseudomonadaceae > Pseudomonas > Pseudomonas sp. GL_093. The sequence continues at coordinate 4,920,833 of NZ_CM174448.1, forward strand.
CGTGGTCGACTTCGGCTCTTTCGCGCCAACTCAAATTTTTGTCGAAGCCTTCGCCGAATTCGACGTCCAGGTGTCCATCGAAGAAGCCCGCGGGCCGATGGGCATGGGCAAGTGGGACCACATCCGCACCCTGTGCGATCAGCCGGAAGTGGCCGAACGTTATCGCGCCGTGTTCGGCCGTACGCCAACCGACGATGACGTCACCGCCATCTACAAACGCTTCATGCCCCTGCAAATCGAGAAAATCGCCGAGCACTCGGCGCTGATTCCGGGCGCGCTGGACACCATCGCCAATCTTCGCCAGCAAGGGATCAAGATCGGTTCCTGCTCCGGCTACCCGAAACAGGTCATGGACAAGGTGGTCGAACTGGCCGCCACCAACGGCTACGTCGCTGACCACGTGGTCGCCACCGACGAAGTGCCCAACGGCCGTCCATGGCCGGCCCAGGCGCTGGCCAACGTGATCGCGCTGGGCATCGATGATGTCGCAGCCTGCGTGAAGATCGACGACACCGTGCCGGGCATTCTCGAAGGTCGTCGTGCCGGCATGTGGACCGTGGCGCTGATCTGCTCGGGCAACGCGCTGGGCCTGGACTACGAAGGTTACCGCGCCCTCGGCAGCGACCAACTGGCCAGCGAACGCAAGCGCATCCACGGGATGTTCGAAGGTTCACGGCCGCACTACATGATCGACACCATCACCGATTTGCCGGAAGTGATTGCCGATATCAATAAGCGTCTGGCCAAGGGCGAGATGCCGCAAACCAACTGATTGCGCCTGCCGCCGCATAAAAAAGCGCCAGTTCTTTAACGGAACTGGCGCTTTTTTGTGGCCGACCTCGTGATCTAGAGCATTGAACACCCAAATAGCCACAGGCAAATCCACCAAAGCGGATTACAGTTAAAGCACACCGTCGAACAAGAACGGTGGCTCGACCTGACCTGTGAGGAACACCGTATGCCCTGGAAGAACTCTGACTCACGCTACAGCACCGTATCGATCGCGCTGCATTGGTTGATGCTGGTCCTGCTGGCGCTGGTTTACGCGTCTATCGAGTTTCGCGGGATCTTTCCCAAAGGCAGTGGGGCACGAACACTGATCGTCGAATCACACTTCATGCTCGGCCTGACCGTGTTCGTGCTGGTCTGGCTGCGGCTGTTCGCCCGCAGCCTCGGCCCGGCACCGCAGATCTTCCCGGCCTCGCCTCACTGGCAGACCGTGCTGGCCAGGCTGATGCACTGGGCGCTGTACATTTTCATGATCGCCATGCCGATTTTGGGTTGGCTGGTGACCAGCGCCAAGGGCAATCAAGTGATGTTTTACGGCATTGATCTGCCGTTGCTGATTGCCGAAAACAAGGAGTTCGCCAAAGAACTCCAGGGCTGGCATGAACTCGGCGGCACCATCGGTTACTGGCTGATCGGCCTGCACGCCGTGGCGGGGATTTATCACCACTATGTAGTGGGTGATAACACCTTGCTGCGGATGATGCCCAAGCGCGGGTGAATCCCGCCGCTCACTGGAAACCCCGGCGGCCCTGCAAACCGCCGGTATGGATGAAGATCAGGCGCGTGCCCTTTTCGAATCTTCCGGCTTCGACTTGCTGCTTGAGCGCCAACAGGGCTTTGCCGGTGTACAGCGGTTCGAGGGGAATGCCGCAGGCCTGTTCGGTCTGATCGATGAATTCGAGCAACAGCGGATCGACTTTGGCAAAGCCGCCACGACTGGCGTCGAACAATTCATAAGCGCGACACTGTAAACCCGCCTCTTGCACAATTGATTCGACTTGCTGCGCCACCCCATGATCGTCGGGCACCGCCAGCGCGCCATACACCGGGTGTTCACCCGCCTCGGCCAGCACCAGACCGGCCAGGGTCGTGCCCGTTCCGCAGGCCAGCCACCAGCCGTCGTAGTCGCTCCAGCCAAGACCGTTCAGTTGCTCGCTGACCATTGTCCTCAGCGGTATGCAACCCTTGGCTCCCTGCAAACCGCCGCCACCTTCCGACACCGGATGCAGATCCGGATACTGCGCCTGCCATGGCAGCCAGAAACCCGGCTCGTGCCGCGCTCGATAACCGCCATAACCGAGCCAATGCAGCTGCATACCGAACGCCTGCAAGTCTTTCACCGTCGGCGTTTCTTGCGGATGACCGCGCAGCAGGCCAACGGTGCGAAAACCAAAACGTTTACCCGCCGCCGCCAGTGCATGCAGATGATTGGAGTGGGCACCGCCCAGACTGATGATGCCTTTGGCACCGATCTGGTCAGCGGCTTTCAGGTGCTCAATGAGTTTGAACCACTTGTTACCGCTGATCAGTGGGTCGATCTGGTCGAGGCGCAGGATCGCGACTTCGATGCTTGATCGGGTCAGCCAATCAAGATGAAGGGGTTCGAGGGGGGCCTGGGGTAGCCAATCGGTTGGAGGGGAAAGCATTGGCGCCTGATTGTGCTCGGATAGATCCAGCATTCTAGTCGCTCAAAGTCAGCCATCGCGAGCAAGCTCGCTCCCACACTCGATCCATGTCGCACCGAAGATCTACTGTGGGAGCGAGCTTGCTCGCGATGGCCATTGGCGCGCTCGACCTGCGTATTACAACTCGGCAGCCAGACGCGAACCCTGGTTGATCGCCCGCTTGGCATCCAACTCAGCCGCCACATCCGCGCCGCCAATCAAATGCACGTTCTGCCCGGCCGCCACCAGCCCCTCCTGCAATTCACGCAGCGGATCCTGCCCGGCGCAGATCACGATGTTGTCCACCGGCAGCACTTGTGGCTCGCCGGTTTCGCCGATGCGGATGTGCAAACCTTCGTCGTCGATCTTCAGGTACTCAACGCTGTTGAGCATCTGCACCTGCTTGTTTTTCAGACCGGTGCGGTGAATCCAGCCGGTGGTTTTACCCAGGCCATCGCCGACCTTGGATTTCTTGCGCTGCAGCAGGAACACTTCACGTGCCGGTGCATGGGGTTCAGCCTTGATGCCGGCGACACCGCCGCGCGCTTGCAGATGCGTATCGATGCCCCACTCCTTCCAGAACGCCTCGCGATTTTGGCTGGTGGCCACGCCCTGGTGAACCAGGAACTCCGACACATCAAATCCGATACCACCGGCACCAATCACCGCGACGCGTTTGCCCACCGGTTTGCGCTCAAGGATCACGTCCAGGTAGCTCAGCACCTTGGCGTTCTCGACACCCGGAATCGCCGGGGTTCTTGGAGCAATGCCGGTGGCGAGAATGATCTCGTCGTAACCGCCTTCGACCAGCTGTGCGACGTCGACGCGGGTGTTCAGGCACACCTCAACGTGGGTGGTCTGCAGTTTGCGGTTGAAGTAGCGCAGGGTTTCGAAGAACTCTTCCTTGCCCGGCACACGCTTGGCGATGTTGAACTGGCCACCGATTTCGCTGGCCGAATCGAACAGCGTCACCTGATGGCCACGCTCGGCGGCCACGGTCGCCGCGGACAGACCCGCAGGACCGGCACCGACCACCGCGATTTTCTTGATCTGCTGCACCGGCAGGTAATTGAGTTCGGTTTCATGACAGGCGCGCGGGTTCACCAGGCAACTGGTCAACTTGCCGCCGAAGGTGTGGTCCAGACAGGCCTGGTTGCAACCGATGCAGGTGTTGATTTCATCGGCACGACCTTCAGCGGCCTTGTTGACGAAGTCCGGGTCGGCGAGGAACGGCCGCGCCATGGAGACCATGTCGGCATCGCCTTCGGCCAGAATCTGCTCGGCGACTTCCGGGGTGTTGATACGGTTGGTGGTGATCAGCGGAATGCTCACCGAACCGCGCAGCTTGGCCGTGACTTTGCTGAACGCACCGCGCGGCACTTTGGTGGCGATGGTCGGGATCCGCGCTTCGTGCCAGCCGATGCCGGTGTTGATGATGGTCGCACCGGCCTGCTCGATGGCCTTGGCCAGTGTTACGATTTCTTCCCAGCTGCTCCCGCCCTCCACCAGATCGAGCATCGACAGGCGGAAGATAATAATGAAGTTCGGGCCTACCGCTTCGCGCACCCGGCGGACGATTTCCACCGGCAGGCGCATGCGGTTTTCGTAGCTGCCGCCCCAACGGTCGGTGCGGTGGTTGGTGTGGGCGGCGAGGAACTGGTTAATGAAATAACCTTCGGAGCCCATGATCTCGACGCCGTCGTACTCGGCCTGTTGCGCCAGGGTCGAGCAGGTGACGAAATCGCTGATCTGCTTCTCGATGCCTTCCTCGTCCAGCTCTTTAGGCTTGAACGGGTTGATCGGCGCCTGAATGGCGCTCGGCGCGACCTGTTTCGGGCTGTAGGCATAACGCCCGGCGTGAAGGATCTGCATGCAGATCTTGCCGCCCGCCTCGTGCACCGCGCGGGTGACGATGCGGTGCTTGAGCGCTTCTTCCTCAGTGGTCAGTTTGGCCGCGCCGGAGTACACCCCACCCTCGTCGTTCGGGCCAATACCGCCGGTGACCATCAGGCCAACGCCGCCACGGGCACGTTCGGCGAAGTACGCCGCCATGCGCTCGAAACCGCCGGGCTTTTCCTCAAGACCGGTGTGCATCGAACCCATCAGGGTACGGTTGCGCAGCGTGGTAAAACCCAGGTCCAGCGGGGCCAACAGGTGCGGGTAATGAGCGGCGGCCATCGGTAACTCCACATCGAGCGATCACGGAAAAAGTGCAGGAGCTCTGCGGCCCCGTCAGTCATGTTGGACAGACTAAGAGTCGCGCCGCTGTCACTCAATGACCGTAACTGACAACTTATTGATCCAAATGTGCAGCGCCCCTTGGCAAGGGCCGGCATGCGCCCTACCCTAGTCGCGAATCCTGCACACGGCCGTTGACTGTTTCCCCATGCGCAAACTTCTGTACCTGACCTTCTCCATGGCATTGATTGCCGCCCTTACGACCTACGCCATGTGGGCCGCGGACCGTCCGGTGGGTCATTACCTGTCGGACCTGCGCATCAACCTCGCGGTCGACCAAGGCACACCCGCTGATCGCGGCAATTTGCTGGGCATCCAGCCCGAGCTGTTTCCCACCGACTATCAAAGCCCCGAGCGCCTGCACCGCAAGTTGGCGGCCTATTTGCAGAAGGCCCAGGACCAGGGCCTGCTGAACGAAAAAACCATCGTCGTCCTGCCCGAACATGTCGGCACCTGGTTGATGGTCAGCGGCGAGAAAGATGAGCTGTACCAGGCGACCACGCTCAAGGAAGCCATGAACTGGCTGGCGGTCAGTAACCCACTGAAGTTCGTCCGCGCACTGATCAGCGCCAAGGGCGACAAACGTCTGGACGACGCGCACCTGCGCATGAAGGCCAAAGGCATGGCCAAGGACTACCAGTCACTGTTTGGTGGTCTGGCGAAAGAATTCCACGTGACGTTGGTGGCGGGCTCCATCGTGCTACCCGAGCCCAGCATCATCGACGGCACCCTGAAAATCGGCCGCGGCGCGTTGTACAACAGCAGCGTGGTATTCGGTCGCGATGGCTTGCCGATCGGCCAACCCCAGCGCCAGATGCACCCGATTTTCGATGAACATGAAGTCATCGCCGCCAACGGCGAGCATACGCTCAACGTCGTCGACACCCCGGCCGGACGCCTGGGCGTGTTGATCGGCAGCGACAGCTGGTACCCGGACAATTACCGCAAGCTCGACGACCAGGGAGCGCAGTTCGTCGCGGTCCCGGCGTTTGTGATCGGGCGCGGCACCTGGGACAAACCGTGGGGCGGTTACAAGGGTCTGTCGACGCCTGACTCCGTCAGTCTCAAGGCCGGGGAGCTCAGCGAAGGCCAGGCCTGGCATCGTCTGACCCTCACCGCCCAGCCGCCCAGCAGCCAGGCAATCGCCGGCATGAGCGTGTTCCTGCGCGGTCAGTTCTGGGATCAGGGCAGCGCCGGTCAAAGTTTTCTCAGCAGCAACGGGCAGCAGTTCGCCGACGGCAATGCCCGTGGCGCGCGATTGCTGAACCTCTGGTTGTAACCGATGAAACCGTTGCCGATGCGCCTCGGCGATCTGTCGGTCGGCTTTGTTCATAGCCTGGCCGACGCCGTGCGCAGCCATGGTGTAGACCCTCAGCCGTTGCTCGAACAATACGGCCTCGACACGGCTCGCCTGAGCGAAGCGAGCGCCCGGCTCTCGATCCCGCGCTACATGCGCCTGGGTCACAGCGCCATTCAACTGACCGACAACCCGGCACTTGGCTTGCGCATGGGTCAGCTCAGTCGCCTGAGCCAGGTCGGCCTGGCCGGGGTCACGGCCGCTCAGGCGCCAACGGTGCGAGAAGCCGCGCGGTGCCTGATTCGCTTCGAAGCCTTGTATGGCTCCAACTATCGCGGTCAATCGAGCTTTCACGAAGACGCCCAAGGCGCCTGGCTGCGGTTTTATTCCATCAGCCCTTACAACGCCTACAACCGCTTCGTGGTGGATTCGATCATCGCTGGCTGGTTGCAGCAATTGTCCAGCATCAGCCCTGCCCTTTTAAGGGCCGAACGCATCGAGATCGAGTTCGATGAGCCGGATTACCGAACGGCTTATGAGGTGCTGGGCGACTGCCCGATCCAGTTTGGCGGCGAGCACAATCAACTGCGCTTGAGCCTTGCCAGCCTCGCCCAGCGCAACCCGGAACACTGCCCGAGCACCTGGCGACACTTGCTGCAACTGTGTGAACGGGAGCTGGAGCAACTGACACGCACCCGCAGCCTGCGTGAACGCATCACTCAGTTACTGGGGCCATTGCTCAATGGTGGCCGGGAACCCGACCTGGAAGAAGTGGCGGCACGCCTGAAGCTGCCAACCTGGACCTTGCGCCGCAAACTCGCCGAGGAAGGCACGCAATTTCGCGCGATCCTCAATGACACGCGTCGCGACCTGGCCATGACCTACATCCGCGATACCGAACTGGCGTTCGGAGAAATCGCCTACCTGCTGGGCTTTGCCTCAGCCGAAGCCTTTCAAAGGGCCTTCAAACGCTGGAGCGGCCAGACTCCCGGCGAGTTTCGCCGCAGTCATCGCCAATCCGCTTGACGCTTACAGCTCGGTAGCGTCTTCGGCCGGTTCCAGCGGGTCCAGTTCAAACGCCTGATACTCGAGCAGCTCTTCTTGATAATCGTCCATTTTGAATCCCCCACAGCTCGTTGAAAAAAACGCCTGAATAAATGACCAGCGCCCCGAGCATAAAGTGCCCACGTGAAAGAAAAATGACGCAGGCACGCCGCTCAGCGGCTACTTAATAAAACGTAGCAGGCCGTCAGGAATTTATCACAGGATTTTTTCGATACAGGCCGTAGGACAACGGCCTGGGTTGACGCGGATCAATTTAAAAGCCGCTGCGGGATTGGTGTCGTCTGACCCGATCCCGCAGCGTCAGAGCACGATTACTGGCCAGATACAGGAATGGCCGAAATAGGCTCGGTGGGTGGAGGCAGGCTTGATTGGGGCGGCGGAGTGACGGTTTCCGTGGTCGATGCCGGCTCGGTATTCCCGGCCGGAGCAATCGGAGCGGCTTCAGGCGGCGGTGCAACCGGCTCAGAGGCTGCTGGAGCAGCTTCGGCAGGTGCCGGCGCAGGTTCTGCCGCAGACGGCGCCAACGGAGCCGGTGCGACCTTGGCTTCAGGCACGCCGAGATCGGGTTTCGGCTTATCCTTGATGTGCGCGGCCTTTTTCGCTTCCGGCGGCAGGAACAACTCGACCAGGGTGAAGAACCGCTCGTAGAACTTGGGCGACGATACGGTTTCGCTGGCGACCTTGACCATCGAGTCGTCGGACGAGCCGATCGGCATCGACACAGAACCCAGCACGCCTACACCAACGCTGGCGGAGTTGTTGGTCTTCTTCAGCGCATAACGGTCCTGCAGGGCGTTGGCGAACATCGTCGCGTGGTGCCCTTCACTGCCGTCATCGGCACAGACCACACTGAAGCTGATCTCCATGTGGGTTTCGCCGGTCTGCTGGAAGCTTTTGTGTCCGCTGACCAGTTTCGGGTCGGCGCTGGTGATGATGTAGCCCTGGCTGAGCAACGCCCGACGGGCGGCTTCGCACGTCTGCGCATCCGTCACCGGGTAGCTGCGCGAAAACGTTCCGGAGTCATCGAAGTTCTCATGCTCATAGATCGGGGCTTTCTTCGACGAGCAGCCGGCCGCGGCGGCCAGCACCAACGCCAGCCCTGCAACACGCATGGGAAATGATTTAAACATTGAACATCCTGAGGAAAACGGTCCGGGGCGTATTGTGCAACAGATCGATGCTTAGCGGAGTATCGATTAGTGTCTTAAAACAGTTACAAGTCTACTGACTGTCATTTACAGGAAAAAGTCGCACGGGAAACACTCAGGCGACGGGTAACCCTCGCTGCTTTTGTTTCGCCCATAAAAAACCCCAGCCTTTCGGCCGGGGTCTTTGTGTAGCGCAACACTCAGTCAGGCATCAGAAGCGTTTGATCTCAGCCTGGCTTTCCAGCTGTTTGCGGTAGGCCGCAAAGTCTTGCTGGCCAATGCGCGAAGCAAGGAAGCGACGGTATTGAGCCTTCTCTTCTTCGGTCGGCGCAGCAGCTTCGTTCACGCCGTTCAGACGCACAATCACCAGGCTACCGTCGGCCAGGGTCACGCTGCTGAAGGTCGGCTTGTCCTTGGCGACAGGCTTGGGCATGCGGAACAGCGCCTGCAGCACGGTTGGGTCAACCCCTTCCTGGCCACGAGTGGCTGCCTGGGTCACTTTCCAGCTCTGACCGTCGATCGCCTTGTCCAGCGCAGTCTTGCCATCGCGCAGGCTGACAATCAGCTCTTCAGCCTTGGTCTTGGCGGCAGAACTGGCGTGTTCCTTGGCCAATTGCACGCGAATACTGGCAGCTACGCTTTCCAGCGGCAGTTGCGCAGGTTTCAGGTGCTCCTTGGCGCGCAACACGATCACGGTTTCCGGATCGAGCTCGATAGCGGTGCTGTTGGCACCCTCATCCAACACTTCAGGGCTGAACGCCGCAGTGACCACGGCACGGTTGGCCGCAACACCGTCGCCACCTTCACGGCCGAACGGTTTGGACGTATGAACAGTGAGCTTCAGGTCCTGCGCCGGCTGAACCAGATCGGAGGCTTCGAACGACGAGTCTTCCAGTTGCTTGGTCGCCTCCACGAAACGCTGCTCGACCTGCTGGGTTTTCAGCTCACGGGTCAGCTTGTCTTTCAGGCTGGCGAGCGTCGGCACTTCAGGCGCTTCGACACCCAACAGCTTGATCAGGTGGAAACCGAAGTCGGTGCGAACCGGCGCCGAGACCTGATCCTTGGCCAACGCATACAGCGCTGTTTCGAAGGCTGGATCGTAGACACCAGGACCGGCATAGCCGAGGTCACCGCCGTTGTTCGCCGAACCAGGATCCTGGGAGAACTCCTTGGCCAGAGCTTCGAACTTCTCGCCTTTGGCCAGGCGTGCCTGGATCTCTTCGATCTTGGCCTTGGCTTGCGCTTCGGTCGCCTTGTCGTTCACTTCGATCAGAATGTGCGCGGCCCGGCGTTGTTCCGACAGGTTCGCGGTCTCTTTCTGATACGCCGCTTGCAGGTCTTCGTCCTTGACGCTGACCTGATCAAAGAAGGAAGCCTTCTTCAACTCCAGGTAATCAATGACCACCTGATCCGGCGTCATGAATTCCTTGGCGTGTTCGTCGTAGTAGGCTTTGACTTCATCGTCGGTCAGCTTCACAGCCGCCGGGTCGACCTTGACGTTCAAGGAAGCGAAATCGCGGGTCTGTTTTTCGAGACGGGCGAATGCCAGAACCTGTGCGTCGGTGACGAAACCGCTACCTGCCAGACCAGCGCGCAGCTGACCGATCAGCATTTCCTGAGCCAGCATCTGGCGGAATTGCATGCGGCTGTAGCCGAGTTGGCGAATAACCTGGTCGAAACGCTCAGGGCTGAACTTGCCATCAACCTGGAATTCAGGCGTTTGCAGGATCACCTGGTCCAAAGCAGCTTCGGAAAAAGCGAACTTCGAGTTTTCTGCGCCTTGCAGCAGCAGCTTGCGATCGATCAAGCCTTTGAGGGCCGATTCGCGCAGCATTTTTTCGTCGAGCAAGGAAGCATCGAAATCCTTGCCCAGCTGTTGCATGAGCTGACGGCGTTGCATATCGACCGCCTGGCTCAGCTCGTTCTGGCTGATTTCTTCACCATTGACCTTGGCCGCATCATTACGATGCGTAGTGGCCTTGAAGATGGCGTCGAAACCGGTCAAAGCCATCAGTGCAACGATGACCCCGATAATGGTCTTGGCAATCCAGCCTTGTGAATTGTCCCTGATATTCTGCAGCATGCGTCCCCCAGAAACGGTTGAACTTCAAAATTAGGCAACCGTGGAGCGTGGGTAGAATCCGGATAGAAGAAAGGCGCATCCGAGGATGCGCCTTCTCGTAACTGGCGGAGCGGACCGATGACTCGAACTTGCGAGCCTCGGTGTCTCGGATCGGCGACTCGCCGACTGGACTACCGCTCCGCTGCCAGGTCAGGCATGACCCCGACCCGGATAGGCAAAAACCTGAATCGAACTTAGTTGACAGCTTCTTTCAGTGCTTTACCGGCTTTGAAACCTGGTTTTTTAGCAGCTGCGATTTCCAGCGTCTTACCGGTCTGTGGGTTACGACCAATGCGAGCTGGACGATCAGTTACGGAGAAAGTACCGAAACCAACCAGAACAACAGAGTCGCCGGCCTTGAGAGCGCCAGTGACGGATTCGATTACAGCGTCCAGCGCACGGCCAGCAGCAGCTTTCGGGATATCAGCGGATGCAGCGATAGCATCAATCAGTTCCGACTTGTTCACTCTAAGTCCCCTTATATCTATTTTGAGTATGATTCTAAGTTTTTTGGTGAAAGCAAAAACGAGTGCTGAATGGCCTACAGACACTTAAGAGCCGCTTTATAACAAGGGCTCTAAAAAGCTGTCAACAAGCCACCCAGGCAAATGCGTACTAATGCGTGCTAATTCTTTCCTTAGAGTCAGACTCGCGTTTTTCATCCTTTGCAACTATCTCTGGAGCTACATCTGGCAAGGGCTCCGGCGCGTATTGCAGCGCAATTTGCAGGACCTCGTCAATCCATTTAACCGGTTTAATCTGCAGATCTTGCTTGATATTGTCAGGAATTTCCTTCAGATCGCGTACGTTCTCTTCAGGAATGATCACCGTCTTGATTCCACCACGGTGAGCAGCGAGCAGTTTTTCTTTCAAACCGCCAATCGCCAGCACCTGACCACGCAGCGTAATTTCGCCAGTCATCGCAACGTCCGCGCGCACAGGGATCCCGGTCAATGCCGACACCAGAGCCGTGCACATGCCCACACCGGCGCTAGGGCCGTCCTTCGGGGTCGCCCCTTCCGGCATATGGATGTGCGTGTCGCGCTTCTCGTGGAAGTCCAGGGGAATCCCCAGGCTCTTCGCGCGACTGCGAACAACAGTCAGGGCCGCCGTGATCGATTCGACCATGACGTCACCCAAAGAACCGGTCTTGATCAACTGGCCTTTACCCGGTACGACGGCGGCTTCGATGGTCAGCAATTCGCCGCCCACTTGAGTCCACGCCAGCCCGGTGACCTGACCGATCTGATCCTGCGATTCAGCCAGACCGTAGCGGAATTTGCGCACGCCCAGGAAGTGTTCCAGCATCTCGGCAGTGACCTTCACCGAGAAGCGTTTTTCCATTGCATGCTCTTTGACCGCCTTGCGGCAAACCTTGGCAATCTGGCGCTCCAGCCCACGTACACCGGCTTCGCGGGTGTAGTAGCGGATGATGTCACGGATCGCTTCGGCGTCGAATTCCAGCTCGCCTTTTTTCAAGCCGTTAGCCGTAATCTGCTTTGGCGAAAGGTATTTGACGGCGATGTTGATCTTTTCGTCTTCGGTGTAACCCGGCAGGCGAATCACTTCCATCCGGTCCAGCAAGGCTGGTGGAATGTTCATGGAGTTCGAGGTGCAAAGGAACATCACATCGGACAAGTCGTAGTCGACTTCCAGATAGTGATCGTTGAAGTTGTGGTTCTGCTCAGGGTCGAGCACTTCCAGCAACGCCGACGCCGGATCGCCACGCATGTCGCTGCCCATTTTGTCGATTTCATCGAGCAGGAACAGCGGGTTGCGGACGCCCACTTTTGTCATCTTTTGAATCAATCTTCCTGGCATCGAACCGATATAAGTACGGCGATGACCACGAATTTCCGCTTCATCACGCACACCACCGAGGGCCATGCGCACGAATTTGCGGTTTGTGGCGTGAGCAATCGACTCCGCCAGAGAGGTTTTACCCACCCCAGGAGGACCGACCAGGCACAACACCGGACCACGAATTTTCTTCACGCGTTTTTGCACGGCGAGGTATTCGAGGATCCGCTCTTTGACTTCTTCCAGACCATAGTGGTCTGCATCGAGAATGTCTTCAGCGCGCGCCAGGTCCAGACGCACTTTGCTCTGCGCCTTCCACGGCACCTGAACCAGCCAGTCAATATACGAGCGCACCACGGTCGCTTCCGCAGACATTGGCGACATTTGTTTTAACTTGTTCAGTTCGCCCTGGGCTTTAACCAAGGCATCTTTCGGCAGACCGGCGGCATCGATGCGCTTTTTCAGCTCTTCGATTTCGTTGTGGCCTTCGTCGCTGTCGCCGAGCTCTTTCTGAATGGCCTTCATCTGCTCATTCAGGTAGTACTCGCGCTGGCTGCGCTCCATTTGTTTTTTGACGCGACCGCGAATGCGTTTTTCGACTTGCAGCAGGTCGATCTCGGCATCCAGCAACGCCAGAACGTGCTCGACCCGGGCCGACAAATCGATGATTTCGAGGATTTCCTGCTTCTGCTCGATCTTCAGGGCCATGTGTGCGGCCATGGTGTCGACCAGGCGGCCTGGTTCGTCGATGCTGTTGAGCGACGACAGGACTTCAGCCGGGACTTTCTTGCCCAGTTGCACATATTGTTCGAACTGAGCCAGCAGGCTGCGGACGAACACTTCCGACTCGCGCTCTGGCGCGTCGACTTCGTCGATCAATGAGACTTCGGCACGGCAGTGGCCGTCCACTTCGCTGAAACGCTCAACGGCGCCCCGTTGCTCACCTTCGACCAAAACCTTGACCGTGCCGTCAGGCAGCTTGAGCAGCTGTAGAACGGTAGCAATGGTACCTACGCGATAAAGTGCTTCTTCACCGGGATCGTCGTCAGCAGGGTTTCTCTGAGCCAGCAGAAGGATCTGCTTGTCGCCCGTCATCGCTGCCTCGAGGGCTTCGATGGATTTCTCGCGCCCCACGAACAGCGGGATAACCATGTGCGGATAAACCACAACATCACGCAATGGCAGGAGAGGCAATTCGATGGTTGTCTTCATGATTTCGCCTCTACGGCGGCCATAAGGCCGTAAACAGATGGAAGTGAGCTTGAAACCAAGATGGGGGCTACCTTCAAAAAAAACAAGCTTAAAGAAGGTGTTAAAACGCGCAAAAAGCAAAGGGGCCCGAAGGCCCCTTCTTTATTCCAGCAGCGTGACGCTTAGGCGTCTGGCGCTGCCTTGGCAGCCGGCTCACTGTTTTCGTAGATATACAGTGGCTTGGACTTGCCTTCTATAACGCTTTCGTCGATCACTACTTTACTCACCTCGGACTGCGAGGGGATTTCATACATAGTGTCGAGCAATACACCTTCGAGAATCGAACGCAGTCCACGGGCACCGGTTTTGCGTTCCAGGGCACGTTTGGCGACCGATTTCAGAGCGTCGGCCCGGAATTCCAGATCCACACCTTCCATCTCGAACAGCTTGGCATACTGTTTGGTCAGAGCATTTTTCGGCTCGGTGAGAATCTGCATCAGCGCAGCCTCATCAAGCTCGTCCAGCGTGGCAAGTACCGGCAGACGACCGACGAATTCCGGGATCAGACCGAACTTGACCAGATCGTCAGGCTCGACTTCACGCAGGGACTCACCGACTTTCTTGCCTTCTTCCTTGCTGCGCACTTCCGCGTTGAAACCGATGCCGCCCTTGGTGGAACGGTTTTGAATAACCTTTTCCAGACCGGAGAACGCACCACCGCAGATGAACAGGATGTTACGGGTGTCGACCTGAAGGAATTCCTGCTGCGGATGCTTGCGACCACCTTGTGGCGGAACGGAAGCGACCGTGCCTTCGATCAACTTGAGCAGGGCCTGCTGCACGCCTTCACCGGAAACGTCCCGGGTGATCGACGGGTTGTCAGATTTACGCGAGATCTTGTCGATCTCATCGATGTAGACAATGCCCATTTGGGCCTTTTCTACGTCGTAATCGCACTTCTGCAGCAGCTTCTGAATGATGTTTTCGACATCTTCACCCACGTAACCTGCCTCGGTGAGGGTGGTTGCGTCGGCGATGGTGAACGGAACGTTCAGCAAGCGGGCCAGTGTTTCGGCAAGCAGGGTCTTACCCGAGCCTGTCGGGCCGATCAGCAAGATGTTGCTCTTGCCGAGTTCGACATCGTCATTCTTTTTGTCACGCTGGTTCAGGCGCTTGTAGTGGTTGTACACCGCTACGGCCAGAACCTTTTTCGCACGCTCCTGACCAATCACGTACTGATCAAGGATGCCGCTGATTTCTTTAGGCGAAGGCAATTTATGCGCGCTGCTTTCGGCCTGGGCTTCCTGCACCTCCTCACGGATGATGTCATTGCACAGGTCGACGCACTCGTCGCAGATAAAGACCGAGGGGCCGGCAATCAATTTGCGCACTTCATGCTGGCTTTTGCCACAGAAGGAGCAATAGAGCAGCTTGCCGTTGTCCTCGCCGTTGCGGGTGTCAGTCATTCGTTCGATCCAAATCCGATAGGCTTGCAACACAAGATGAAGGCTATTGCGGGCTTTTTCAAGCCCGCGAGTGATCGGACGCGCCGACCAACCTTATTTTGAGCTGCTTAATTTAAGCGGGGCGCTGGCTGATCACTTCATCGATCAACCCGTATTCACGCGCTGCTTCTGCACTCATGAAATTATCGCGGTTGGTATCGCGCTCGATTTCTTCAAGAGTGTGCCCGCTATGCTTGGCCATCAGCGTGTTGAGACGCTCACGAATGAAGAGGATTTCCTTGGCATGGATTTCGATATCCGAAGCCTGGCCCTGGAAACCGCCCAGTGGCTGGTGAATCATCACACGTGAGTTCGGCAGGCAGTAACGCTTGCCAGCGGCACCGGCCGTCAGTAGAAACGCACCCATGCTGCACGCTTGACCGATACAGGTGGTCGACACGTTTGGCTTGATGAACTGCATGGTGTCATAGATCGACATGCCCGCCGTCACCGAACCACCCGGGGAGTTGATATAGAGATGGATGTCCTTGTCCGGGTTTTCCGCTTCAAGGAACAGCAGTTGCGCACAGATCAGGTTGGCCATGTAGTCCTCTACCGGACCAACCAGAAAGATCACTCGCTCCTTGAGAAGGCGCGAGTAGATGTCATAGGCGCGCTCGCCACGAGCAGACTGCTCGACAACCATCGGGACCAGGCCGCCTGCGGCCTGGATATCAGAGTTCTGCTGAATATACGAATTACGGAACATGCTCTGCAGTCACTCCCAAATAGTTATGTCTTGAATACGCATAAGCCAGCACGAAGGCTGGCTTATGTGTGTACTTCTTACCGCAAAAACGATCAGTCGGCTTGTGGAGCTTCTACCGGCTTGACTGCTTCTTCGTAAGAGACCGATTTGTCGGTCACGCTAGCTTTCTGCAGAACAGTATCCACAACTTGTTCTTCCAGCACAACCGAACGAACTTCGTTCAGTTGCTGGTCGTTCTTGTAGTACCAAGACACAACCTGCTCAGGCTCCTGGTAAGCCGAAGCCATTTCCTGAATCATTTCACGAACGCGGGCTTCGTCAGGCTTGAGGTCGAATTGCTTGACCACTTCAGCCACGATCAGACCCAGCACAACGCGGCGCTTGGCTTGCTCTTCGAACAGCTCGGCCGGCAGTTGCTCAGGCTTGATGTTGCCACCGAACTGCTGAACAGCCTGCACGCGCAGACGGTCAACTTCGTTGGACAGCAGAGCCTTAGGCACTTCGATCGGGTTGGTGGCCAGCAGACCATCCATTACCTGATTCTTGACCTTGGATTTGATCGCCTGACGCAGTTCACGCTCCATGTTCTTGCGAACTTCGGTGCGGAAGCCTTCCAGACCCGTTTCCTTGATGCCGAATTGAGCGAAGAATTCTTCGGTCAGTTCTGGCAGTTTTGGCTCGGAAACAGTGTTCACGGTCACGGTGAACTCAGCAGTTTTGCCTGCCAGGTCGAGGTTCTGATAGTCCTCTGGGAAGGTCAGGTTCAGAACGCGCTCTTCGCCGGCTTTAGCGCCAACCAGACCGTCTTCAAAGCCAGGAATCATGCGGCCGGAACCCAGAACCAGCTGAGTACCTTTGGCGGAACCGCCAGCGAACACTTCACCGTCGACCTTGCCAACGAAATCGATGTTCAGCTGGTCTTCGTTTTGAGCAGCGCGATCGGCCACTTCGAAACGGGTGTTCTGCTTGCGCAGCACTTCCAGCATTTTGTCCAGATCGGCATCAGCCACGTCAGCGCTCAGGCGCTCAACCGCGATACCTTCGAAACCGGCAACGGTGAACTCAGGGAACACTTCGAAAATCGCGACGTATTCCAGGTCTTTGCCAGCTTCCAGCGATTTCGGCTCGATCGAAGGAGCGCCAGCCGGGTTCAGCTTTTGTTCAACAACAGCTTCGTAGAAAGAAGACTGGATCACGTCGCCAACGGCTTCCTGACGTGCATCAGCACCAAAACGGCGCTTGATTTCACTCATTGGCACTTTGCCTGGACGGAAGCCAGCAATCTTGGCCTTTTGGGCAGTCTGCTGCAGACGCTTGTTGACCTGAGTCTCGATGCGCTCAGCCGGCACGGTGATGCTCATGCGGCGCTCAAGAGCAGAAGTATTTTCAACAGAAACTTGCATGGATATTCCTCGTTGCACAGACGTTAGCCGGCCGTTTCCGACCCCAGAATCAAGGGCATGCATTCTAGTGGGTCAAACTCAAGAAGTCACCCTACTGAAAACGGGTAAAAAAGCAGCAGGCAATTTATAGGCGGGGACAAACGGTTGTGCCTCGCCCTGTTAGCAAATACAGCCAATCATGCCAGGGCTCTGCGCCAATCCTTCTATATATAGAAGGCATCGGCAATCCATCCCTGACAGTCGACCCCACGAGGGGACCAACGGGCGAGCCAGCATCATCGAGAAACATAAATCCGACGATCCGAGCCGCCCTCTCGACCCAGAACCTGCGGCCGCTTTGAAAATTCAGACTTCTAAAACAAAAACGGCGCAGCCCTTTTCAGGTGCTGCGCCGTTTTCTGCTATTAAATAGCTGTTTGTAATGGTGCGGACGGAGAGACTCGAACTCTCACACCTTGCGGCGCTGGAACCTAAATCCAGTGTGTCTACCAATTCCACCACATCCGCATCAAGCTTTTAAAGCAAAGGCGCCAGACTGTTAATCTGGCGCCTTTCTAAATATGGGGTGGACGAAGGGGATCGAACCCTCGACAACGGGAGTCACAATCCCGTGCTCTACCAACTGAGCTACGCCCACCATATTGCCATGTTGCGTTACTTGTGCCAAAGCTGCCTAATGGCGCACCCGGCAGGACTCGAACCTGCGACCATCCGCTTAGAAGGCGGATGCTCTATCCAGCTGAGCTACGGGCGCCTTGTTAATCTGTATTCTTGGACGATTACAAACTAAGTGCTTTCAGTCTCACCGAATTAAACATCAACTCTGCTCGACCTTCTTAACCAGTGCTAGGCTGTGCCCGACAAGTGCGACGAATGTTATAGGTGACCCTGAAGGTCGTCAACTCTTTTTTAAAAAAAATTCATTTAATTAAAGGGGTTAGGGGAATTTGCAGACCAAGCGCCTTTGCCCTCACCTCATGACATGCGAGAATGCGTTCTCTTTTTTTCCCCTCTCGATGGTTAATCACGCGCAATGACTGCACAACTAATCGACGGCAAATCGATCGCCGCCAGCCTGCGCCAGCAGATCGCCAAACGCGTCAACGAGCGTCGCCAGCAAGGTCTGCGCACGCCCGGCCTCGCGGTGATCCTGGTCGGCAGCGATCCTGCCTCTCAGGTTTATGTCTCGCACAAGCGTAAAGACTGTGAAGAGGTCGGCTTCATTTCCCAAGCCTACGACCTGCCTTCCGAAACCACTCAAGAAGCGCTGACCGATCTGATCGATCGCCTGAACGACGACCCGGCGATTGACGGCGTTCTGCTTCAGCTTCCTTTACCTGAACACCTGGACGCCTCCAAATTGCTGGAGCGCATTCGTCCAGACAAGGACGTCGACGGTTTCCACCCTTATAACGTCGGCCGCCTCGCCCAGCGTATTCCGCTGCTGCGTCCGTGCACGCCTAAAGGCATCATGACGTTGCTGGAAAGCACCGGTGTCGATCTCTACGGGATGGACGCAGTGGTTGTCGGGGCTTCCAACATTGTTGGCCGCCCGATGGCGATGGAATTACTGTTGGCCGGCTGCACCGTGACCGTCACCCACCGCTTCACCAAGGATCTGGCAGGCCACGTCGGTCGCGCCGATCTGGTGGTGGTCGCCGCCGGCAAGCCGGGGCTGGTAAAGGGTGAGTGGATCAAGGAAGGCGCGATCGTGATCGACGTCGGCATCAACCGCCAGGAAGACGGCAAACTGGTCGGTGACGTGATCTACGACACCGCCCTGCCCCGCGCCGGCTGGATCACTCCAGTCCCGGGTGGCGTTGGCCCGATGACCCGCGCTTGCCTGCTGGAAAACACGCTGTACGCAGCCGAAACACTGCACAGCTGATTCCACCGGCTACGCCGAACACACAAGAAACCCCGCCGCTGGTGGGGTTTCTTGTTTTCAGCCATGGAACAAGTAATACCCCTGAAGGACTGCCAGACAGAGCAACGGCGAAAACCTTAAATCGTCCTAGACTGATTATCGAAACATCCCATAAACCGTAGACGCGAATCGGGAAGTACGCGCGACGCTGAAAAGGCATCATTTATGAACCCCCGCGGCCTGACTCACCATCGTTTTTTCGTTTTCACTGGAAAACTCGCTGGCCTGCTTTACAGCCTCTTCTGTTACCTGTGTTTTCTGCTCACCGCGCTTTACCTGACGGGTTTTCTCTCAGGCATCGGAGTGCCCAAAGACATTAACTCCGGCTCCAGCCTCGACTGGCCCGTGGCTGCCCTCGTCGACACCTTGCTGATTACGCTGTTTGCCGTACAGCACAGCGGCATGGCGCGAAAACGCTTCAAGCGCTGGTGGACCCGGTTCGTCCCGCCCCCCATCGAGCGCGCGACCTACGTATTGTCGACGTGCCTGCCGCTCGCGCTGCTGTTCTGGCTATGGCAACCCATGGAAACGTCCATCTGGCGCGTAACGTCTGTATGGGGCCACGGATTACTCATGGCTTTATTTTGGCTGGGCCTGGGCGTGGTCGTGCTCGCGACGTTCCTGATCAGCCATTTCGAACTGTTCGGCATAAAGCAGGCACTCAGCGCCTTTTACCCCGCCAGACCCGAGAACCCCGCCTTTAAAACCCCATTACTCTACAAGCTGGTTCGCCACCCGATGTACTTGGGGTTTGTGATGGTGTTCTGGGCGACACCCGACATGACAGCCGGACATCTACTGTTTGCGCTGCTCAACACTCTCTACATCCTGATTGGGGTGCATTTTGAAGAGAAAGATCTGGTGGATCTGTTTGGGGAGCAATACCGACGCTATCAGCAGAACGTCGCAATGCTGGTGCCTCTGATCAAACGCAAACCCGACCCACGGCGCAACGATCAAAAGTAAGTCAATCCGGCGCCTGCTCACCAAGGGCAGGCATCAAAAACTTTAAATTTTTTTTCATATAATGCAATCGCCATACAGGCGCCTAGCGCTTTCGTGGCTCATACTCCTAAAATGCGTCGTTTTTAAGAAACAGCCCGTAACAAAACGGCATATCCACCCTTATGAGTTCGCCAGCGTGAAAATCCGTCTTTCCATCCTGAGCCTATTTTTTGCATTTACAGGGACTTTCACCACGCCAATGGTCAACGCTGCCGACACCACTTCGGCGCCGCGAGATACGTCATCACTGAAGATCGCCTCCGGCAGCGCATTGCTAATGGATCTGCAGACCAACAAAGTCATCTATGCCAGCAATCCTGACGTGGTGGTGCCGATCGCTTCCGTCAGCAAACTGATGACCGGCCTGGTCGTGGTTGAAGCCAGACAGAACATGGACGAATACATCAACATCAACATCAGTGACACCCCGGAAATGAAAGGTGTGTTTTCCCGGGTGAAACTCAACAGCGAAATGCCGCGCAAGGAAATGCTGCTGATTGCCCTGATGTCCTCGGAAAACCGCGCTGCCGCAAGCCTGGCCCATCACTATCCGGGCGGCTACGTCGCGTTCATTGCCGCAATGAATGCCAAAGCGAAAGCACTGGGCATGACCAGCACGCACTTCGTCGAACCCACCGGTCTCTCCCCTCGCAACGTGTCCACGGCTCGCGACCTGAGCAAACTGCTGATCGCTGCGCACAAGTACCCACTGTTGACTGAGCTAAGTACCACCAAGGAAAAAACCGTCTCGTTCCGTAAACCCAACTACAGCCTGGGTTTCCGTAATACCGATCATTTGGTCAACAAACCGAACTGGGACATCAAACTGACGAAAACCGGCTTCACCAACGAGGCCGGTCACTGCCTGGTGCTGGTCACCAGCATGGGCAATCGCCCGGTTGCGCTGGTCATCCTCGATGCTTTCGGCAAATACACACACTTTGCCGATGCCAGCCGTATTCGCAGCTGGGTGGAAACCGGCCAAGGCACGAAAGTGCCGTCTGTAGCCTTGCAGTACAAATCCGACAAGAACCTCAAGCATCGTCAGAGCGGCGTGGTTGAAGCGTCGAAATAACTAAACGATAAAAGAAAGCCCCGAATATTCGGGGCTTTTTTTCGTCCGGCGTCAGTCATTGGGCAACGGCATCTGGTCGTCATCTGGAATGCCATCCCCGGCACTCGGATCTCTCGTGCCGTGGGGATGTTCCGTTGGCACAACCATCGGACGCGCCAAGGGATCCCTTAACGGATCGTTCGGATCCATCACGGGATCGATGTCCTTTTCCGGGGTGGTTGGAACGCTGTCCGGACGTTTGTCGTTGAAACTCGAATCAGTAGACATACGCACCTCACTCAAGCTCAGAGTTTCAGATCGGCGAGTGGATCGTAAGGCTTCGCGGGAGCCTTGGAGTTGTCGCCCGGCTTCACATCCCTGGGCGCCTTGGCAGGTCCGATGGGGTCGACCTGAGGATCGGCGAGGTCCGGCGAATCGGGATCGAAACCCAACTCATCACCCGAAGAATGCTCAGACGAGTGCGGGCCGACGGGGGTGGTGGAATGTGCCATGGGCGCCTCCTTTGAGTCTGGCCCGGAGAAATCCGGGCCCTACTTCATTAGAGGTCGGCAAAGTCCAGGGGTGCCCGACAGATGACGAACGGACTTATCGTGCGTTCAGCGCTTTCGTCGCCCTGGCAGCCGCCTGCTCCTGACCTGCCTGAGCAAGGTCGCTCGCTGCCTTGAGCCATCGTTGTTGATCGACATTGGCCGGCAGTTGATTCGGCTTCTGGATCAGCACGGCCCAGCCACCGGCATCCTTGAGCGCTGATTCAAACGAACCGAAGCCCATCAACTCCCGACGATTCATGCCCGAGCGCAGCAGCACCGTCTGCTTCTGGCGGTTGTACCCGGCAAGAATGGCGTAACGCGGTTCAGCCCAGAACGCCGAGCCTTCCGTGAAACGCACCATTACCGGGTAACCGGCCGCCACCTGGGTCAACAGTGCAGGCAGATTGCTGTCGAGGGGATAGACGACCATGCCGTACTCGCGAGCGAGGTTCTGCATGTTCTGCTGCAACTGGGCTTCGGCACCCGGCAAATGCAACGGTTTTTCGAGCAAACCTGGCGTAATCACAATGCCTTGCTGGGACAACATGCTGGCCAGCACTTGCGGCCCACTCTGATTCGCCACGCCACGGTAGAACGTGCCACTGAGCTCGACACGCTCCGGCAGGCGCTTGATTTCAGGCGCCACACCCGCGCAGCCAGCCAGACCTGCCACGCAGCCAACGACCAGCACTAACGATCGAATTCGAGAAAATACCCGCACCATCATCACTCTCTTGATCTAGACGCCAGGCATTCGGCTCCCGGCTTGGCCGTCGATCATAGGACGCCGCGCGGCAGCGGTATAGCCTTAACCGGCAGATGACGGGATTCGATAGAGCGAACTGATTGGTGACAGCTGACCTTTGGTCAATAGCCTGAAACACAGCAGCGACTAGACTGTCATGTGCAAAGAGTGTGTGCCCGCAGCAGGGCGAAGAGGAGGCACTGATGAGCCTGACAATGACCATTGTGATGTTGATTTCTGGCTGGCTGGCCGTTGCCACCGCCATGTTATGGGGAGTCCTGCGCATTACTCGCCGGCACCATCATCCGGCTCAGTCGACGCCGGTGGCGAAAGCCGATAAATCCGCTGAGCAGCACGCTACCGCACACTGACCGACACCCTTATGTATTCAAACAAAAACGGCCGCCTGGCTCTTTCGAGCGCAGGCGGCCGTTTCGTTTAACGCAGGTTATGCTTCAGCGGCGATACGCTTCTGCTTTGCCCGTCGCGACATCATGTTCAAACCCTCGATCGTCGCCGAGAACGCCATGGCCGCATACACGTAGCCTTTCGGTACATGGGCGCCGAAACCTTCGGCGATCAGCGTCATGCCGATCATGATCAGGAAGCCCAGCGCCAGCATCACCACCGTCGGGTTGTCGTTGATGAACTTGGCCAGAGGATCAGCCGCCAGCAACATCACCAGTACCGACACCACCACCGCGATGATCATGATCGGCAAATGTTCGGTCATGCCGACAGCGGTAATGATGCTGTCGATGGAGAACACCATGTCCAGCAGCAGGATCTGACCGATCGCGGCGGCAAAGCCCAGGGTCACGGTCGAGGTGGCCGACGTCGGATCATCCGGTGCCGGGTCCATGCTGTGATGGATCTCGGTGGTCGCCTTCCACAACAGGAACAGGCCGCCGGCGATCAGGATCATGTCCTTCCAGGAGAACGTCTGGCCGAAGATATCGATCACAGGCTCAGTCAACTGGACGATGAACGCGATGGTGCTCAACAGCGCCAGTCGCAGGATCAGCGCCATGCCGATACCAATGCGCCGCGCCTTCTGCCGGTGCTGCTCGGGCAGTTTATTGGTCAGGATCGAAATGAAGATCAGGTTATCGATGCCGAGTACGATTTCCATGACGATCAACGTGGCCAGGGCAACCCAGGCGGTGGGGCTTGCAGCAAGTTCTAAAAGGTATTCCATGGGTCAGTCCTGACTCTTTTAAGACGGTTTAGATTTCCTGGGACGTAGATTCGGTTTTGTCCGTTTCTTTGGCCGGTTGTTCTTTCTTGCTGATCAGCCCGCCCGTGGCATCACTGATTGCCTGCTCTGCGGCTTTGTGGGTGTCGTCGATCGCTTGCTTGGCGGTTTCGGCAGCCTTGCCCATCAGTTGCTGAGCGCTTTTTTCGGCCTGGTCACAACCGGCCAATACCAGTAAAGACGTGATCAACAGTGCCGTGGTTTTAAGCTTCATGATGCTTTCCTCGATAGAACAGACAGGGCGAAAAGGCCACCCGTCGATAGCTGGGCATTCTAAGGAGGCAAACACTTCAGGAAAATTCGTATTTTTAGCGGTTATACTTCGGTTTTAACGAACTGTAGGTCGCCATGCTCAACTATCGACAGCTGCATTACTTCTGGGTGGTGGCCAAGACCGGCAGCATCGTGCGCGCCTGCGAGCAGCTGAACCTGACGCCGCAGACCATCAGCGGGCAGATTTCCCTGCTCGAACAAACCTATGGCATCGAGCTGTTTCGCCGGGTCGGCCGGCAGCTGGAACTCACCGAAGCCGGGCGTCAGACCCTGCCCTACGCCGAGCAAATGTTTCAGCTGGGCGGCGAACTGGAGCTGATGCTGCGAGCACAGCCCAATGAACAGCAGATTCTGTTTCGGGTAGGGGTGGCCGACGTGGTGCCCAAATCCATCGTCTATCGCCTGATTGCGCCGACCATGGAATTGAGCGAGCCGCTGCGCATCACCTGTCGCGAAGACAAACTGGAACGCCTGCTCGCCGACCTGGCGATCCAGCGGCTCGATCTGGTGATCTCCGACAGCCCGATGCCCTCGCACCTGGACATCAAGGGCTACAGCCAGAAACTCGGGGAATGCGGGATCAGTTTCTTCGCCACTGCTGAACTGGCGGCGCAATACGGTCAGGATTTCCCCCGCAGCCTGCACGGCGCACCGCTGTTGATTCCAGGGCCGGAGACCGTGGTGCGCAGTCGCTTGCAGCGCTGGTTTGCCGAGCAACAGATCCAGCCGCGCATCGTCGGCGAGTTCGACGACAGCGCCTTGATGCAGGCGTTCGGCCAATCCGGCAGCGGGATCTTCATCGGCCCGAGCGTGATTGCCGATGAAGTGATACGCCAATACGGCGTGGAATTGATTGGCCAGACCGACGCGGTGACCGAGTCGTTCTACGCCATTTCGGTGGAACGCAAGGTCAAGCACCCCGGCATTGTCGCGATTACCGAAGGTGCCCGACGCGAGCTGTTCACCGAGATGTGAGGTATCAGGCGCAGACTTCGCGGGGCTTGAAGGTCATCAGCGCGATGGCCAAGAGGATCGAGGCGAGGATAAAAGCGGCCGCCGCGAAACCAAGACCTTGCAGGCCTACACCGTCGATGACCCTACCGCCGATCATGGCGCCCAGGCCTATCCCGAGGTTAGCCCCGGCAATGTTCAGCGATGCCGCGAACGCCGGTGCTTCGGGTGCAGCCTTCATCAATCGCACATGGCTGACCAGGAACAACGCCGCCTGAGTCACGCCCCAGATCCCCATCGCCGCAGCCAGACCCAGCGGCGAATGAATGTTCGGCACCAACGCCACCAGGCCGGCGATCATGAACGCGCAGAACATCATCGAGGCGATCAACGGATGACGATCCACCGCGCGGCCGCCCAGTGAGTTGCCGATCAGCCCGACCGCGCCGAAGCCCATCAGGCACCAACCGACCACCGTGCCGTTGAAACCGGCCAGGCGTTCAAGAATGTCCGCCAGATAGGTGTAAGCGGTGAACATGCCGCTGAACACCAGGATCGACAGCAGCACATGCCCCACCATCAGCGGGCTGCGCAGGATTCTGAACTGCGAGCGAAAGCTCACCTGATGCTGATGCAGATTGGTTTTCGGCAGGTAGATAAACAGCAGCAACGCCTTGGCAAACGCGATCACCGCCAGAATGCCGAAGGCACTGCGCCAGCCGAACGCATCGGAGATCAGTGTGCCCACCGGAATGCCAAACACCGTGGCGCAGACAATGCCGAAACCAATCTTGGCGATGGCGCGACCCGCGTAGTCCGGGCCGACAATGTCCACCGCGGTTTCACTGGCCAGCGCCCAGAACACTGGCAACCCCAACGCGGGGATCAATCGGGCGACGGACATCACCCAGATGTTCGGGGCAAACGCCGCGAGGGTGTTGGCCAGGCCGAACATGATCAGCACCGAGATAAACAATTTGCGGCGCTCGAACCTTGCGAAATAGGCGGTCAGGAACGGCCCGAATGCGGCGACCGTGAAGGCGAACAAGGTCACCAGCAAACCCGCCTGGGGGATGCTGACTTCAAGGTCTCGAGCGATCGCCGGCAACAGGCCGACGATGATGAATTCCGTGGTCAGCACCGTGAAACCGGCAGCAGACAACAGAAGGATGGGCAACAGCATGCAGAACTCCAGAAAACGACGACACCAGCGCTAGCCCGAAGGCCCACTGGCATGACTTGAAAATGAGGATGGCGAATCTTAACAGAGTGTTTCCGATCAGGGTTGCACGAACCTGCCGATCTCGTTGACCCCGCGGGTGGCAGATCGTCACAGGTCTGAAGGATGAAGACCACGCTGTGATAAAGTCCGCGCCCTGCGATATGTACACCCTGTTCATCGGCCATTGATTGGCATTGATGTCGCGATACCCCGCACCTAAAAAAATCAGAGATGCCGTTTTATGACCGCTTCATCCCCTTCGCTATGGTTACGCCTGAAACGCTTAAGCCTGGTCACACAAATCATCATTGGCCTGATCGCCGGGATTGCCCTGGCCCTGTTCGCGCCGGAGGTGGCGAAGTCCACCGCGTTTATCGGCAAAGTCTTCGTATCGGCGCTTAAAGCTGTCGCGCCGATTCTGGTGTTCGTGCTGGTCATGGCCTCGATTGCCAACCATAAGCACGGCCAGGAAACCCACATCCGGCCGATTCTGTTTCTGTATCTGCTGGGAACGTTTGCGGCGGCGGTGGTGGCCGTTGTCGCCAGTACGTTGTTCCCCTCGAGCCTGGTATTGGCCACTCACGACGTTGCGGTCACCGCGCCGGGCGGGATCAGTGAAGTGTTGCAAAGTCTGCTGCTGAGCGTGGTCGACAACCCGGTCAGCGCGCTGATGAATGCCAACTTCATCGGCATTCTGGCGTGGGCGATCGGGATGGGCGTTGCCATTCGCCATGCCGGTGACACCACTCGCGAGGTGCTGGGTGACCTGTCCAATGGCGTGACCTTGATCGTGCGATTGGTGATTCGTTTTGCGCCGCTGGGCATTTTCGGCCTGGTGGCGTCGACCCTCGCCACCTCCGGTTTCGGTGCCTTGATCGGCTACGTGCATCTGCTGGCGGTGTTGCTGGGCTGCATGCTGTTTGTAGCGCTGGTGATGAACCCGGTCATCGTGTTCTGGAAGCTGCGCCGCAACCCGTATCCACTGGTGATCATGTGCTTGCGCGAAAGCGGCATCACCGCATTTTTCACCCGCAGCTCGGCGGCGAACATTCCGGTCAACCTGGAATTGAGCAAGCGCCTGGGCCTGCACGAAGACACCTACTCGGTCTCGATCCCGTTGGGCGCGACCATCAACATGGCCGGCGCGGCGATCACCATTACCGTGCTGACCCTGGCGGCCGTGCATACGCTGGGTATCGCCGTGGACATTCCGACCGCCATCCTGCTGAGCGTCGTCGCGGCGATCTGTGCGTGTGGAGCTTCGGGTGTGGCTGGCGGCTCGTTGCTGTTGATTCCACTGGCGTGCAGCCTGTTTGGCATCCCCAGTGAAATCGCCATGCAGGTGGTGGCGGTCGGTTTCATTATTGGGGTGTTGCAGGACTCGGCGGAAACCGCACTGAATTCCTCCACCGACGTACTGTTCACCGCGGCGGCGTGCCTGGGTGAAGACGAGAAAGCCCAACGTCTGGCGTAACAAAGATCAAAAGACTCACCAAAAAAAGCCCGCCAAGGTCGAACCTTGGCGGGCTTTTGTATATCCGGGCGGTTTAGAACGCGCCCATGTAATCACGCTTGCCCACTTCCACACCGTTGTGACGCAGCAGTGCGTAGGTGGTGGTGACGTGGAAGAAGAATTGCGGCAGACCGTAGCTCAGCAGGTAAGCCTGGCCAGTGAAGCGCTTCTCTTTCGGCGTGCCCTGACGGGTGATGATTTCGATGCCTTCCTTGCCGTCGATCTGTTCCGGTTTGATCTCGCCGATGAAGGCCAGCACTTTGGCGATCAGCGCTTGCAGCTCGGCGAAGGTGGTTTCGGTGTCGTCGTACTTCGGCAGTTCAACTTCGGCCAGACGCGCGGAAACGCCCTTGGCGAAATCAACGGCGATCTGCACCTGACGAACCAGCGGGAACATGTCCGGGTACAGACGGGCTTGCAGGAAAGCATTTGGATCGATGTTCTTGGCGGTGGCGTGGGCTTCGGCCTTGTTCAAAACGTCGCTCAGGGCGTTGAGCATTTGTTTGAAAACCGGAACGGAAGCGGCGTACAGGGAAATAGTCATGGCAGTCTCGTGTTGTGACAGGAGGGAAACGTGGGGCGATTATAGCCATGCGCGGCCCCCCTGCGGCGGGTCTTTTATCCGGTGGGGAAACGCAGCGCACCTCTGAACGATCTGCGCACGTTAGCCCCTTGCCGGCATGAAAACTTCAACTTCATCAGTGTTTTTCTGCACTCGCCGACAGACCGGCCTTCGATTGAGTGAACCGGTAAAACAGATTGGGCTCGCTCACAATGTAAAGCTCGCCTGCGTTGTCCATGGTCATGCCTTCGGCTTGCGGCGGCGTATGCTTGAGGTCACCCGCCATGGCGCGCAGGGAGAGAATACTGACGAAGTTACCCTGCTGGTCCAGTTCGGTCACGTTGCTGGACTCTTCGCTTAGCAACAGTAAGTGGCCGGTCCGAGGATCGTAGTAACCCTCGGAAAGGTCTTTGCTGAAAACGCCGCGGTCGACCCAGGTCGTCAAGTCCTTGATACGGATCTGCATTCGGCTGCCGATGGAGCCGAGCATGCCGGTGATTGAGTACAGTTGCCGCGGATCACGCTCCTTGATGGCGAAGATGCGGTCATTGGCCGGGTCATAGGTCACACCTTCAAACCCCTTGTTATGCTGGCTCAGGTTGATCTCAATGGCGAGTGATTCGGTTTGCTCTTCACGGATGGGTCCAGCGGTGTCCGGAAGGGTAAAAATGTGCAGCCGCTGCTTTCGTTCATCAACGATGACCACCCGCCCTTTGCCCATGTAAGCAATGCCTTCGGTGTCCTCGAAACCGATCAATGGGTAGCGTTCGATCAAATCGCCGTCACGGGTCAGCGCCAGAATTTCCATAGGCACACCATTGGTGATACCCAACAAGCGGTCGTGATCAGGGTCATAGGCGAGCCCGGACAAATCGGTGATGCCCGGGATCGGTTTGCCTTCGATCGCGACCTTGTAGTCTGGCAGCCAGATATTTTTGTCTGGCGCCTGATTGCCATACCAGCTGTTATGCCAGTGCGCGTACAACTGCCCGTGCCAGCTAAAATGAACGGAAGCCACGCTAACGCCGACCAGCACGGCGATCAGCAGAACGCCAACCTTCCCTGTTTTGCTCATGCTTTTTTCCGATCCCAAGTAAATCGATAGACATTGACGGGTTTTGCCGGATGACATTGGCCGTTATCGGCATCGGCACCGACGATCGACCACTGTGCACGGGAGGTTTCGCCCAACTCACGCGCGGCCTGGGGATTGAAACACTGGCTCAACAGTTCGTCGGGGACCAACGCGTACGCCTGAGGGTGTTCGCGCAGCCACAGTGCCGCCTGCTCGACCGTGGAGCCGACCATCCCGAAGTGCACGATCGGTTGTCGCGCGAACAGCCAATGGCCCTCGCGCCAATTGACCAACACCAGGTCGGCGCCTTGGGTCATGGTCGCCGCCTGCGCCATGAGCGCCTCATGAGGGTTGGGACCGTCCTTGATCGGCTCGATGAAACCGCGGGCAATCCAAAGCGCAAACCAGGTCACGACCAGCGCCTGGAATACTCGCCGACCACGCGGACGCTGACTGAACCAGCGCTTGAGCAACCAGGGAATCAGCGGTGCAGCCACCAGCACCAGCCCGGGCAGCGCCGGGTAGATGTACAACTTGCGCTTGCCGCTGCTGATACAGAAAAACAGTACCACCAGCACGACCCAGCCCAGCAGCACCAGCACTCGGCCGTCGCGCTTGTGCAGTTGCCGGCGCCAAGCGGGCACCAGCCAAGGCAACGCGAGTACCAGCGGCAGCCAATATTGCGGGATCACGTGAACGAAGAAATACCAGAACGGCTCGCGATGGTCCCAGGCGGCCGCATAGCGTCCCGCGGTCTGGCGCAGCAGAATTTCTCGCGCATAGGCGATCTCGTCAGCAGTGCCATTGAGCGCGATGGACAAGGCCAAGGGCAGTAACCAGATCGCGATGGCGCCCAGCATGACCAACAATCCCAGCAGCCACTTGCGCGCCTCGCCCGGCATGGCCACCACACCGGGCCAACCTTTGCGTACCGCGTAGGCATACGGAATCAGCATCAGGGCCGGGACGAAGCCAACCCCTTTGGTGATCACACCAATACCCATGGCGGCGCAACCCAGGTAGAACCAGCGCCAGGCCGGCCCGAGCAACAGGTGCCGCGCCAGGCCGTACATGCCCACGGAGGTGAACAGAATCAAAAAGCTGTCGATCTGGCCGGTCTGCAGGATGCTATAGGTCTGATAAGTCGCCAGGTACAAGAGCGCCGCCATCCGACCGACACGCTGATTCCATAACCGGCGGCCCAGGTCATAGACCACTGCGGTAACCGTCACGGCCGATAGAAGCCCCGGCAGGTACAGGGCGATGGAGGGTTTACCGGTGAGCCAGGCGAAGAACGCCACGGTCCACATGAAAATCGGCGGCTTGTCGCCATAGATCTCTGCCGCACGGTGCGGAATCAGCCACGAGCCGTGCTGCAGCATCTCGAGCGCAACGCCAAGGAATCGCTCCTCGTCGACATTCTGCGGCTGACGTAGCCCCAGCCCGGCACCGATCAAAACCAGGGCGAGCAACATCAAACCCAGGCATTCGACCCGGGGTGATAACGTTCTGCGCATGACTCAGTCCTTTAAGTGTTTGCTGCGGGCAATCAACTGCAAATTGCGCAGATAAACGATCGAGCCAAAGGCTTGACCGGCAATGAACACCGGGTCCTCCCGGTAAATGGCATAAGCGAGCAGCAGGGCGCTACCGACGATGCTCAGGTACCAGAAACTCACTGGAATCACGCTGCGTTTCTTGTATTCGCTGTACAGCCACTGCAGGACGAAGCGACCGGTAAAGGCTATCTGGCCGGCGAAGCCGACCACCAGCCACAGGGTTTCACGGGAGAGATTCATCCTTCGATTTCCTGCGCATTGGCGTTCAGGCGCGTGCGCCGGATCAGCCACCAGACGCCGATCAGGTCGAGAATGCCCACCAGGGCACGGTCGAGGTTGCCGTATTTGGAGACCCCGGCCGTGCGGTGCCTGTGGTTGACCGGATGGGTGATCATTCGGCCGTTGTGGCGCTGGATCAGTGCAGGAATGTACCGATGCATATGATCGAAGTACGGCAGGCGCAGAAACGCCGCCCGCTCGATCAGTTTCAATCCGCAACCGGTGTCCGGTGTCTGGTCCTTGAGCATGCGGCTGCGCAATCCATTGGCAAACCGCGAAGCCCAGCGCTTGCTCGCGTTGTCTCGACGATTAACCCGGTGCCCGGCCACCAACTGAATGCCGGCCAGCCCCTGTTCACCGCGCACCAACGCCAACATCCCGGGGATGTCCGCAGGATCGTTCTGGCCGTCACCATCGAGCGTAGCCAGCCACTGCCCCTTGGCAGCAAATGCCGCATGGTAAAGCGAGGTACTTTGCCCAAGCGAACGCTCATGACGCAGGATACGCAGCGTGCTCAGGCCGTTGTTTTTGATCTGCCGCAGTTCGTGCAAAGTGGCATCGGTACTGCCATCGTCCACGACGATGATTTCGTACGCCTCATCGGCCAAGGCCATGCGCACTTCTTCAATCAAGGGCTTTAGGTTGTTTGCTTCATTTTTTGCCGGAATCAGTACAGATACAAAAATTTCATGACTCATAGGGTCCCCCCTTTAATCCTTGGTTTCTTATTATCAAGGGCGAACATTTCATCTCTGATAAAAGTGGCGATACCATTTCACAAATTCCGCTACACCCTCTTCCACCGTCACCTGAGGGTGGAAGTCGACCCATTGGGTCAATGCCGACACGTCAGCCCAGGTCTTGACCACATCACCAGGCTGTAAGGGTAAAAAGTTGCGCTGCGCTTTGATCCCCAGCGCCGATTCCAGACAATCGACGAATTCCAGCAGTGCTACCGGCATGCCACGCCCGATATTGAAAATCCGGTTAACGCCGTCGCCCTCCCCATCCGGGATCGGCGGCCGTGGGCGCAAACGGGCGACACTTTCGACAATGTCATCGATGTAAGTGAAGTCGCGCGCCATCTGGCCGTGATTATAGATATCGATCGGCAGGCCGTTGAGGATCCCTTCGGTGAACTTGAACAGCGCCATGTCGGGGCGCCCCCAAGGTCCGTATACGGTAAAAAAGCGTAGGCCGCTGGCCTTCAGCCCATACAAATGACAGTAGCTGTGAGCCAGCAACTCATTGGCACGTTTGCTGGCCGCGTACAGTGAAATGGGATGATCGACAGCGTCTTCAACACTGAACGGCATTTTGCTGTTGGTACCGTACACCGAACTGCTTGATGCATAGATCAGGTGCTCGGGACGATAGTGACGGCAAGCTTCCAACACATTCAGAAAACCCACCAGGTTCGATTGCGCGTAGACGTCCGGGTTATCCAGTGAATAGCGAACTCCCGCCTGGGCCGCCAGGTGCACAACCTCGGTAAAACGATGTTCTTTGAACAACGCCATCAAAGCCGGTTTGTCGACGATATCCAGGGTCTGAAAACGAAAGCCTGGCAAGGATGCAAGCTCGTTGAGCCGTGCGCGTTTAAGCTCAACGCTGTAATAGTCGTTGAGGTTGTCGATTCCGATGACTTCAAGGCCTTCCAGGCACAAACGCTTAACAGTGTGATACCCGATGAAACCGGCAGCGCCAGTGACCAGAACGGTCATCAGGAGTACGCGCCGGTCAGCGCACTGTTTTTGGCCAATACCCACGTCAGCTTCATGCTTTGCTCCATAGTCCAGTCAATAAGGCTTATATCGTCGATGGGAGAACTACCGGATGCCCACAATGAGGTCCGCCAGTTCTCGGCCCTGCATACGTTGCTCGTCGGATTGTAAAAATAGCGTTAATTATTCATTTAGGTTTTGTGATGATTGCCAAGAAGGCGTGACGAATTCAGTTGCCATTGACACACGTCAATCTAAAGTGCATGCCAGCAGGAGCAAAAATTGCCTCCGGGAAGGATAAAGAGCCATGAGTACTGAGCAAGAGATGACCTTAGACGAGCCGCGGCTTAACAGCACGGAAATCCGCATACTGGGCTCGTTGATCGAGAAACAGGCCACCAGCCCGGAAACCTATCCGCTGACGCTCAATGCGCTGGTGATTGCCTGCAACCAGAAAACCAGCCGCGAGCCGGTGATGAACCTGACCCAGGGTCAGGTCGGCCAGAGCCTGCGCGCCCTCGAAGGACGCGGCTTCACCAAACTGGTGATGGGCAGCCGTGCGGATCGCTGGGAACACAAAGTCGACAAGGCACTGGAACTGGTGCCGGCTCAGGTCATTCTTGCGGGGCTGCTGTTCCTGCGCGGTCCGCAAACGGTCAATGAACTGCTGACCCGCAGCGGCCGCATGCATGACTTCGAAGATGCCGAACAGGTGGTGCATCAACTGGAACGCTTGATCGCTCGCGGTCTGGCGCTGTTGATTCCGCGCCAGGCCGGTCAGCGTGAAGACCGCTACATGCACGCCTTGGGCGACCCGGCGGACATCGAAGTGATCCTGGCGGCACGGCAGAACCCGACCGAGCGTGGCGCGGGTGGCGGCGTATCGGTTGAGCGGATCGAAGAGCTGGAGGCGCGAATTGCGGCGCTGGAAGAGCGTCTGGCCCGCCTCGAATAAACAACACGGTCTATGTAGCAGCTGACGAGCCTGCGAGGCTGCGTTCGGCTGCGCAGCAGTCGTTAAATCAAGCGATGCGGTGTTTCAGGAAAATCTTACATGCAGGGTTTACGACTGCTGCGCAGCCGAACGCAGCCTCGCAGGCTCGACAGCTGCTACAGGCCGCGATTATTCGCCGTCCCAGTAATCCACGCCGTCGGCCGGCCTGGCGACGGCGACGAAGCCCGAGGTATTGCCCTCGGCATCGACCTTGAAGTCGTCCATCACCGCGTACTTGCCGGAATCCGGGTACTCGCAAATTTCGGGTGATTGCTGGGTGCTGACCGCCAGGTAGCGCAGCTCAGCGTTGCTGGTGTTGATGATCTGGTGCGCGGCTTCAGGGCCGCCCGGCGGGCAGGCAATGACATCACCGGCGCGAACGGGAAAGCGCTCGGCGCCCAAGCGAATCTCCCCTTCCCCGGCCACGATGTAAAACATCTCCTCGTTGACCCGATGACTGTGAAACGGGCTGCCTCGCATCCCCGGTTCCAGCGCGTACAGGCGATAACCCAGCTTCTGCGCACCCAGTTGCTGGCCGATGCGCGCCTGCCGTTGCCGATAGCGGTCGGCGGTATCTCCCGTCGGGGCAAACGCTTCGGGCAGCGGTTCAAGCTCGGCCTGATCCAGATTAAGAATGGCAGGATGCATGAGTCACCTCAGTCACGGTTTCGCTTGCCGGGCACCAGAATAGCCAAGGCCATTGCGGGCAAATTCCACGGCTTTGTGAAACTGCTCATCGGTCGGCCGCACGCCGGTGTACAGCACGAACTGCTCCAGCGCCTGGATCGCGATCACTTCCAGCCCGGTGATCACTCGCTTGCCTTCAGCACGAGCGCGCACAATCAACGGTGTTTCCGAGGGGACTGCCACGACATCGAAGACAGTCTCGGCAGCAGCGATGGTTTCAGCATCGAACGCCAGCTGATCGGCCTCAGGGCCGTTCATGCCGATCGGTGTGACGTTGATCAGCATCTGCGGCCGCTCTGAGCCCAGCTCCGCTTGCCATCGATAGCCCAGCGAGTCGGCCAACGCCCGTCCGGCACGCTCGTTACGGGCGACGATCAGGCCATTTTTGTAGCCACCATCGCGCAAGGCGCTGGCCACAGCCTTGGCCATGCCGCCGCTGCCGCGCAGGGCAAAGGTCAATTCCTTCGGCACCTGGTGGGTGTCAAGCAACTGGGCGATCGCGATGTAATCGGTGTTGTAAGCCTTGAGATGGCCGTTAGTGTTAACGATGGTGTTGATCGATTGAATAGCCGCAGCGGAGGCGTCCAGTTCATCGACCAGGGCAATGCAGGCCTCCTTGAACGGCATCGACACGCCGCAACCACGAATCCCCAAGGCGCGAATACCGCCAACGGCGCCTGGCAGATCCTGACTGCTGAAGGCCTTGTAGTAAAAATTCAGCTCCAATTGCTCATACAGATGATTGTGAAACCGCAAACCGAAGTTCCCGGGACGTGCGGAAAGCGACATGCACAGCTGGGTATCTTTGTTGGGGTTCATCTGCATGAAAAATCTCCTGGAATAGCACTTTCAGATGGACGGGATTAGCCAATCCATCGGGTCTGATCGATCATAACGGCGTGTCTGCACGCGGCCTCATTGGATCGTAAAGAAGCTGGTACAGACCTTACACAAAATTTACCCAACGGCTGTGCTGATTTTGAAAAAAACGCTGTCTTAGAAGTATCCCCGCGACAATCCTTGGGTCTATTGCAGACACAAGCGCCGGGTCGAAGAACCGAGGAACTATCATGATCCGTAAAATCCCCACAGTAGCCTTGCTGATCGGTGCTCTTGCTATCGCAGGGCAGGCAGAAGCGCATGGCGGTGGCGGTTGGCAAGGTCCAGCGGTATTTGGCGCAATCGTTGGCTCGGCCATCGTCGGTTCGGCCATCATCAACAGCAACCGCCCGGTCTATGTAGAGCAACCGGTTTACGCTCAGCCACAACCGGTTTATGTGCAACAACCCCCACCGGTTTATTACCAGCCGGCACCGGTCTATGTGCAACAACCGGTCTATTACGGCCCGCCGCCGGTTTATTACGGCCCGCCACGTGGTTATTACGGTCCACCGCGCGGTTACTACGGCCCTCCCCACGGCTATGGCCGCTGGTAACGGAATCATCAGGCCCCGCCTCAACAGCGGGGCCTTTTTTGTGACCGTCCGTCGGCAGAGGTCTGGATAAATCTCGCCAAGGTCGCTGTCGGGACAGTCTTTGCGGTGCAAGTTGGCAAGATTGACTCGCCATCCTTCCCCCGCTTTGGGGAAAACGGTCATATTTATGTCATGTCGGGTCCGCAATCTTGGACCTGTCCGTTAACAACAGGTTGATAAAAACAAGGACGACCTCATGCCCACGCAAAACCCGCACCGCATTGTCGGCTTGTGCACTTCCAGCAAGGTGTACAACGCACTGACCGAACTCAAGCACCTGGAAGGCCATCGCAGCGCCAAGTTTCTTTCGCTGCTGGCAGAAAACCTGGTGCGAAAAGGCCTGCTCAACGAGCAGGAAGTGGTTCATATGCTGGACCTGGTGGTCGACTGAACCGATGACTCATTGGCGTCAATGACGACTATCGAAAGCGTTGATTGTCCGTCCAAGTGTCCGTTCCGTAAGGTAGCTCCATAGATTAATGGAGGTACTTATGTCCCAGGTCCAGATCATGTCCGTTATCGGCAGCGCCGTTCCCGCACCGCTTAGAGAGCTAGGATTGCTCGCCTGTTGGTACCTGGTGCAGGACGGCGAACCGATCAGCGGTCCGCTCACCTCGCTGCCGGCCGCCCAGGCACTGTCGCAACGTATTGGCCAAGGCCATCTCAGCGCTTAAGGCAGCTGCACCCGCGGCTTGGTTTCAATAAAGATTGCCCAGCTCGACATGAACAGCGCAGCGATCAGCGGCCCGATCACAAAGCCATTGAGGCCG
Source organism: Pseudomonas sp. GL_093 (assembly GCF_057837605.1). NCBI lineage: Bacteria > Pseudomonadati > Pseudomonadota > Gammaproteobacteria > Pseudomonadales > Pseudomonadaceae > Pseudomonas > Pseudomonas sp. GL_093. The sequence goes on from NZ_CM174448.1 coordinate 4,957,385, forward strand.
AAGATCGCCAGACCGCCAAGGGTCGAGATCAGGATCAGATAGTCCGGCATCTTGGTATCCTTGCCCACCAGGATCGGTCGCAGCACGTTATCCACCAGGCCGATCACAAAAACCCCGAACAACCCCAACACCACGCCTTGCCAGATCGCCCCGGTGAACAGGAAAAACGCCGCCACTGGCGCCCAGACGATCCCCGCTCCCACTGCTGGCAACAGCGACAGAAACGCCATCAGCACCGCCCAGAGCAGCGCGCTCGGAATATCCAGAAACCAGAAAATCAAACCGCCCAATGCGCCCTGCGTGATCGCCACCAGCAGGTTGCCCTTCACTGTCGCCCGAACCACGCGATTGAACTTGAGTTGCAAACGACGTTTCTGGTGCTCTTGCAGCGGCACGGCAGCGCGTACTTTGCGGGCCAGTTCGGCGCCGTCCCGCAAAAAGAAGAACAGTAGGTAGAGCATGATGAAAAAACTCACCACAAAATCGAACGTACCCTGACCGACACTGAAGACTTGAGTGGCGATAAACTCATTGCCTGTCACCGCACTCTTGATGATCTTCTCTCGCAGCCCTTCCAGCTCGCCAACCCCGGCCCGATCGAGCAAGTGCTGGAAGTACGGCGGCAGGCTGTGTTTGAAATGCGTCACATACCCGGCGATGTCCAGTTCGCCGCTTTCGATGCTCTTGTACACCGCAGCCCCTTCCTGGACCAGCAAGATACTGAGGACGATCACCGGCAGAATCGCGATCACCAGGCAGATGCTCAGGGTGAGCAGCGACGTCAGGTTGCGCTCCCAGCCGAACTTCAGTTGCAGTCGTCGCTGCAGGGGCGCGAAGAGGATGCCGAGGATCACCGCCCAGAACACCGCGCCGTAAAACGGCAGCAAAATCCAGATGAACGCGGCGGTGACCAGCCCCAGCAAAATCACCAGTGATTTGTTTTGTACTGTCTCTTCGTTCATGTCCGATCCATGTCAGTCCGCAAGGACACAATGTCGTGTCCTGATGCTTAGTCCGCCACGGTTCGCGCGAGTGCCATCCGTTTGTTCATCAAGCATAGATCCAGATCAATGAACCCCATGGGCAAGCCGCTTACTCTCGGCGGCTTTTGTGACCGACTCTGCCATGACTCTCCTGCCTCCAGAACTGCTCGCCCCCGCCGGCACCCTGAAAAACATGCGATACGCCTTCGCCTACGGCGCCGATGCGGTGTACGCCGGTCAGCCGCGCTACAGCCTGCGGGTGCGCAATAACGAATTCGATCACGCCAATCTGGCCCTCGGCATCCACGAGGCCCAGGCTCAGGGCAAGCGCTTCTATGTGGTGGTGAACATCGCCCCGCACAACGCCAAACTGAAAACCTTCCTCAAAGACCTGGCGCCGGTAATTGCCATGGCGCCGGACGCGCTGATCATGTCCGATCCAGGCCTGATCATGCTGGTTCGCCGGCATTATCCGCAGATGCCGATTCACCTTTCGGTACAGGCCAACACGGTGAACTGGGCCAGTGTCGAGTTCTGGCAGCAACAAGGCTTGAGCCGGATCATCCTGTCGCGGGAACTGTCCCTGGAAGAAATCGCCGAAATCCGCGAGCAAGTCCCGGCGATGGAGCTGGAGGTGTTCGTCCACGGCGCCTTGTGCATGGCCTACTCCGGTCGCTGCCTGTTGTCGGGTTACATGAACAAGCGCGACGCCAATCAGGGCAGTTGCACCAACGCCTGTCGCTGGAAATATTCGGCGCAAGAGGCCACGGAAAATCAGCTCGGCGAGATCGTTCAGACCTTCCAGCCCGAACCAACCCTGGGCATCGGCGCCCCGACCGACCAGGTGTTCCTGTTGCAGGAAGCCAATCGGCCCGACGAACTGATGCCGGCCTTCGAAGACGAACACGGCACTTACATCATGAACGCCAAGGACCTGCGCGCGGTGCAGCATGTCGAGCGTCTGACGCAGATGGGCGTGCACTCACTGAAAATCGAGGGCCGGACCAAATCCCACTTTTATTGCGCGCGGACCACTCAGGTTTATCGTCGGGCAATCGACGACGCGGTGGCTGGTCGCGAGTTCGACCGCGGCCTGATGACGGATCTGGAATCCCTCGCCCAGCGCGGCTACACCGAAGGTTTTCTGCGGCGGCATGTGCATGACGAATACCAGAACTACCAGCACGGCAGTTCGGTGTCGGAGCGGCAGCAGTTTGTCGGCGAGCTGACCGGCGAGCGGCGTGACCGGATGGCGGAGATCAAGGTGAAGAATCGATTTGGTTTGGGCGACCGCCTGGAACTGATGACGCCCAAGGGCAACTTCCAATTCGACTTGCATGAGCTGCAAAACGTTAAAGGCGAGCCGATCGAGGTGGCGCCGGGGGACGGGCACACCGTGTACTTGCCGATTCCGGATGCAGTGGATTTGCGGTTTGGGTTGTTGATGCGCGATGTCAGCGTCACATGATCATCAAGAACACACACCTCCCCTGTGGGAGCGAGCTTGCTCGCGATGACGGAATCACAGCCAACATCATTGTTGAATGTTAAACCGCTATCGCGAGCAAGCTCGCTCCCACAGGGGCTCAGGCGAACTCTTCACGCAACATCCCCACAAACGCTTCCCGCGCCGGGTGAACCCCGGCGTTTTCATGCCAGTAAAACAGGTTGTCGATCGCCGTCAGCTCGGGGAACTCATACCCCGCACAACCTGCCCCTTTGGCGTACTGATCAAACACGCCTTTTGGCACCAGCGCGACACCCGCCCCGGCACTGACACAGCCGACAATCGCCCCGTAACTGGCCAGGCTGACGATCGGCAACGCCTGCCCCTGCCGCAGCAACCAATGCTCCAGCGCCGCCCGGTAGGGACAGCCCTGAGGCCACATGAACACGGTCTTGTCCTGCAAATCCGCGATGTCACGCACCGGTCCCAGGGACGTCGAGGCAATCAGCAGCAGTTCCTCGCGGTACATCGGCGTGCGCTTGAGGTGTGAGCGCTCGACATCCACCGCAACGATCGCGCCGTCGAGCCGGTGATTGAGCGTGTCGTCGAGCAATTGGCTCCAGGTGCCGGTGGTCAGTTCCAGCGCAACGCCGGGGAAACGTTTGTGGAATTTCGCCAGCAAACGCGGCAATCGACCGGTCGCCGACGACTCGATGGCGCCAATGCGCAACGGCCCTGACGGCTCGGCCGAAGGGTCCACCGCGCGTTTGGCTTCCGCCGTCAGGGCGAGAATTTTCGAGGCATAAACCAGAAAGGTCTGCCCCGTCGGGCTGATTCGCAGCCCTCGGCCCTCGCGCAGAAACAGCGCGACACCCAGTTCCGCTTCCAGGGACTTGATCCGTGCCGTGATGTTCGACGGCACGCAATGCAACAACTCGGCCGCCCGGGCGATGCTGCCGACCTCGGCGACAGTCTTGAACATGCGTATCTGTGCCAGCTCCATACATCACCGAAAGTGAAGAGTTGACGCACTATAAGTCAGTTGTAGCGAACAGTCAGGCTTCTGATACTGGGTGCATCCGCCTACAGGTGCCCGATCATGAAGCCACTCACGCCCTCCCCCGGTTCTCCCGTCAAACTCATCCTGGCCATGGCATTTGTGGTCGGCTGCTGGGGTTACTCACCGACCGGCATTCACATCGGTTTGCAGGCCTATGAGCCTGGTCATCTGGCCTTGCTGCGGTTTCTGCTGGCGTCGGCATTCATGGCGGTGGTCGCGGTGTTCCGAGGCATCAGCCTGCCGAACAGGCGTGACCTGCCGCTGCTGTTCGCGCTCGGTTTTTTTGCCGTGAGCCTGCACCATGTCGCGCTGAACTTCGGCCAGCAAAGTGTCAGCGCCGGCGCCTCCAGTGTGTTGGCGCAATCAACGCCGTTGTTCAGTACGCTGCTGGCGCGCTTCGTGTTCAAGGACCGGGTGAGCGCGTGGCGCTGGGGCTGCGTTTTCCTGGGATTGATCGGCGTGGTGATTGTGGTGGCCGGGGATCACGGACTGGGGAGCATCGACGCCCATGGATGGCTGATTGTGTTGGCGGCGGTTTCGTGGAGTGTTTACTTTGCCTTGCAGAAGCATCACTCGCGGCGCTACGACGGGCTGACGCTGGTGTGTTACACGGTTTGGTTCGGGACGCTGCTGCTGTTGGTTTATCTCCCGGGGCTGGTGAGCCAGGTCATCACCGCTCCGGTTGAAGTGCAGCTTGCGGTCATCGGGCTGGGCATTTTCCCAAGTGCCCTTGCGTATCTCGCCTGGGCCTATGTGCTCACTCATGTGGATTTGAGCCGCGCGACGATGACGCTGTATCTGATTCCACCGACCGCCATGGCGATTGCCTCTTTTGCGCTGGGCGAGCGGCCGACGTTGATGATCGTTGGAGGCGCACTGGTGGTGCTGGTCAGCGTGCTGGCCTTGAATCTGGAGCGCAGGCCGGTGGTTGCTCGAGTAACCAGCGCCTGATCCAGACTGGCGCCAATGCGACTGGCGCCTTCGCGAGCAGGCTCGCTCCCACATTGGATCTGAGTGAACTCGGTCAATTGTGGGAGCGAGCCTGCTCGCGAAGAACGATGACGCGGTGGAATGCCGCCCACAAAATGTAGGGTCAGCGATCGGCCGAAAACCGGTCGCGACTGTTGGTCAGGTGCAGCCACATGGCCGCCCGCGCCGCGTCCGGATCCTGGCGTTTGATCGCGTTGAGAATCGCCTCGTGCTCAAGGTTGGCCAGTTGCCCGAGCTTGCTCAAGTCCACTGCGCCGCGCTCGGCGGCATTGACGCGGGTGCGCGGGATCATGGCGCTGCCCAGGTGCTGCATGATTTCGGTGAAGCACACGTTGCCGGTGGCTTCGGCGATCAGCAGGTGGAAGCGCTTGTCGGCTTCGACGCAGCTGTCGTTGTTGGCCAGCAGGCTTTGATAGTCGTCCAGCGCTTCGCGCATCTGTGCCAACTGATGATCCGTGCGACGGGTTGCCGCCAGTGCGGCGGCCTGGGTTTCCAGGCCCATGCGCAACTCCAGAATGCTGCGCACCCCCAGCGCGGTATCGACATTCAACCGAAGCCCTTGCTCCGGTGCTCGCTCGATAACAAAGGTGCCGATGCCGTGGCGGGTTTCCACCAGCCCCGACGCCTGCAACTTCGAGATCGCCTCGCGCACCACCGTGCGACTGACCCCGTGCTCCTGAACAATCGTGTTCTCGGACGGCAGCTTGTCCCCGGGCAGCATCTGGCCGAGCAAGATGCTCTGGGTCAGTTTGGCCACCAGGTCATGGGCCAGGTTGTGGGTGCGCTTGCGGGCAGGCGCGTCGAGGTCTTCTTGCATGGCGATCATCCGAAAGCAGGGCTAACGGAATCGTAGCACTGCGCTCGACGGGAATCTCAGGAAAACGCCGACCAACTTGTATGACAACATTCAACAAACAAGGTATTCGAGACCATCATAAAGGTCATGCATTAGCGTAAAAGAATAATAAACACTCCATAAAGCGCCATTTTGTTGGACAACCACTCTTGCGGTATGAAAAAACGTAGTTGTATGATGTCTATCAACATCGCAACACCCAGTCGCACCCCGCATAAAAATAATCAGTGGGAGATAACGCAGTGAATACATCCATATCCGGGATGAACGATGGCGCCGATTCGGTCCTGAAATCCGCCATCTCGAAAGTGAAACGCCATGTACTGCCGCTGTTCGTGATCATGTTCATCGTCAACTACATCGACCGCGTGAACATCGGCTTCGTCCGCGCCCACATGGAACATGACCTGGGCATCGGCGCTGCCGCCTATGGCCTCGGCGCCGGCCTGTTCTTCATCGGTTACGCGCTGTTCGAAGTCCCTTCCAACATCCTCCTGCAAAAAGTCGGCGCGCGAATCTGGCTGACCCGCATCATGCTGACCTGGGGCGTGGTCGCCGCTTGCATGGCGTTCATCCAGAACGAAACCCACTTCTATATCCTGCGATTCCTGCTGGGCGTGGCCGAAGCCGGTTTCTTCCCCGGAGTGATTTACTACTTCACCCGCTGGTTACCTGGTGTTGAACGCGGCAAGGCGATTGCGATCTTCCTCAGCGGTTCGGCGATTGCTTCGCTGATCTCCGGCCCGCTGTCCGGGTTGCTGCTGCAAATCAGCGGTTTCGGCATGCACGGCTGGCAGTGGATGTACTTCATCGAAGGAATGTTCTCGGTGGGGTTGTGCGTGTTCGTCTGGTTCTGGCTGGACTCCAAACCCCACGACGCCAAATGGCTGAGCCGCGCCGAACAAGACGCGCTGGTCAAGGCCATCGATGACGAACAACTGGCCCGCGAAGCCGCGACGCCGATCAAACCGTCGTTGGGCACCCTGCTCAAGGATCGCCAGATCATCCTGTTCTGCCTGATCTACTTCTTCATCCAATTGACCATTTACGCCGCGACCTTCTGGCTGCCGAGCATCATCAAAAAGATGGGCGACCTGAGCGATATTCAGGTCGGGTTGTTCAACTCGATTCCGTGGTTGCTGTCGATCGTTGGCATGTACGCCTTCGCTTCGCTGTCGGCCAAATGGAAGCATCAACAAGCCTGGGTCGCCGCTGCCCTGCTGATCGCAGCAGCCGGGATGTTCATGTCCACCACCGGTGGGCCGATCTTCGCCTTCGTTGCGATCTGCTTTGCCGCGCTGGGTTTCAAATCGGCGTCGTCGTTGTTCTGGCCGATTCCACAGGCCTATCTGGATGCGCGAATTGCGGCAGGTGTGATCGCGCTGATCAACTCGGTGGGCAACCTCGGCGGCTTCGTCGCGCCGACCACGTTCGGTCTGCTGGAAGAACGCACCGGTTCGATTCAGGGCGGGCTGTACGGCCTGGCCGCGACCTCGATCATCGCCGCGATCATCGTCTTCGCCGCACGCAACAAACCGAAATCCGCACCTGCCTCTGCACTGGCCAAACCAGCGCCCAACCACGCCTGAACACTCATGTAAGAGCACTGTTTTGAAGGACATAACAATGAACGCACAAGAAACCGCCAAAGCCCCGATCATCACCAGCATGCAGGTTGTTCCAGTGGCCGGCCACGACGGCATGTTGCTCAACCTGAGCGGCGCTCACGGGCCGTATTTCACCCGCAACATCGTGATCCTCAAGGACAACGCCGGTCACACTGGCGTCGGTGAAGTACCGGGCGGCGAGCGCATTCGCCAGACTCTCGAAGATGCGCGCAGCCTGGTGGTTGGCAGCCCGATCGGCACGTACCAGAAGATCCTCAATCAAGTGCGCCAGACCTTCGCCGATCGCGATGCCGGCGGTCGCGGGTTACAGACGTTCGATTTGCGCATCACCATCCACGCCGTCACCGGCCTGGAAGCCGCCCTGCTCGATCTGCTCGGTCAGCATCTGGACGTGCCGGTCGCCGCCCTGCTCGGCGAAGGTCAGCAGCGCGATGAAGTGAAGATGCTCGGCTACCTGTTTTATGTCGGTGATCGAAACGAAACCAACCTGACCTACCGCAGCGAGCCGGACGCCGCCAACGACTGGTTCCGCGTACGTCACGAAAAAGCCATGACCGCCGACGCCGTGGTGCGTCTGGCCGAAGCGGCTCACTCGCGCTACGGTTTCAAGGACTTCAAACTCAAGGGCGGCGTGCTCAGTGGCGATGAAGAAATCGAAGCCGTCATCGCCCTGGCCGAACGCTTCCCCGATGCGCGCATCACCCTCGATCCGAATGGCGCGTGGTCGCTGAAAGAAGCCATTCGCCTGTGCCGGGATCAGCATCACGTCCTGGCTTACGCCGAAGACCCGTGCGGCGCGGAAAACGGCTATTCGGGCCGTGAAGTCATGGCTGAATTCCGTCGCGCCACGGGTTTGAAAACCGCCACCAACATGATCGCCACCGACTGGCGGGAAATGGGCCACGCGATCCAGTTGCAATCAGTGGACATTCCGCTGGCCGACCCGCACTTCTGGACGATGCAGGGCTCGGTTCGCGTGGCGCAGATGTGCCATGAATGGGGCCTGACCTGGGGTTCGCATTCCAACAACCACTTCGATATTTCCCTGGCGATGTTCACCCATGTCGCGGCCGCTGCGCCGGGTGAAATCACCGCCATCGACACCCACTGGATCTGGCAGGACGGTCAGCGCCTGACCAAAGCGCCGCTGCAAATCGTCGGCGGCTGCGTGCAGGTGCCGAAGAAACCAGGGCTGGGCGTCGAACTGGACATGGATCAGCTGGCCAAGGCCCATGAGTTGTACAAAGGCATGGGATTGGGCGCGCGGGATGACAGCGTGGCGATGCAGTTTCTGATTCCGGGATGGAAATTCGATAACAAGCGGCCGTGTCTGGTGCGTTAACGCTATTGGAATATCGCAATCCCTGTGGGAGCGAGCCTGCTCGCGAAGACGTCGGCACATCCAGCATCAATGTGACGGATAGACCGCTTTCGCGAGCAGGCTCGCTCCCACAGGTTCTTGTGCTGCTTGCAGCAACCATTGCTTGAACGCCGCCATCGCCGCCGTTTCAGGGCGGGACTGCAAGCGGGTCAGCCAGTAACTGCCGGTAGTGATCCCGATAGCGAACGGTTGTTCGATTGCACCCGCCGCCAGTTGCCGGCCGAACATCAACGGCGGCGCCAATGCCACCCCCGCCCCTTGCAGCGCTGCCTCCATCATCGCCAGCGATGAGTCGAAGACGATGCTTCGGGGCGACGCTGTGTGGGTCGATAGGCCGGTGGCCTGGAACCATTCGGGCCACTCGTCCGTGCGATAGGAACGCAACAGCGTTTGCTGCAACAGGTCTGTCGGAGTTTTCAGTTGCCGGGCAATCTCGGGCACACACAACACCGATAACGGCGCTTCGATCAACCTCGCCGCTTCAATGCCATGCCACGCCCCCGCGCCAAAACGAATCGCGTAATCCAGCCCTTCGGCCGCCACATCCACTCGATTGTTGTGGGTCGACAGGCGCAAATCTATGAACGGATGTTTCGCCTGGAAGTCGGTCAACCGTGGCAACAACCAGCCCACCGCAAACGTCCCCACCGCGCCGACCGTCAATACCTCGCGAAAATGTCCGCCTTCGAATCGCTCAAGGGTTTGCGCGATACGGTCGAAAGATTCGCGCAGAACCGGCAGCAGCGTTTCGCCTTCGCTGGTCAGCATAAGCCCGCGGGGCAAGCGCTTGAACAGGGTCACGCCAAGTTGAGACTCCAGGCTCTTGACCTGATGGCTCACCGCCGCCTGAGTGACACACAACTCAACGGCCGCCCGGGTGAAACTCAAGTGCCGGGCAGAGGCCTCGAAGGCGCGCAATGCATTGAGCGGTAATTGAGGCCGGATCATGACCACTCCCAAATTTTTCTAATGTCTCGTCCGAAATATCATCGGTTGTCGAATTTCGGCAGACTGCATAGATTTGGCTCGCCTATCAGCAACCCGGATTGAAAAGCCGCTCGGAGTGTAGCGGTTAGTACCCTTGAACCTCATGGAAAGTGACTCAATCATGCATAACAAGCTCGCATTCTACAGCGCTTTCGCACTGTTCCTCAGCGCCGGTCATTGCTTTGCTGACGACCGCATCGAAGCCATCGTGAAGGCCGCCATCGAACCGGTGATGCAGCAACAGCAGATCCCCGGTGTCGCGATCGCAATTACCGTCAACGGCCAACCGCATTACTTTAACTACGGCGTGGCCTCGAAGGAAAACGGCAAAGCCGTCACCGAAGACACCCTGTTCGAGATCGGTTCGGTGAGCAAAACCTTCACCGCCACCCTCGCCGCCTACGCTCAGGCCACCGGCAAGCTGTCCCTGTCGGACAAGGCCAGCAGCGTGCTGCCGGATCTGCGTGGCAGCGCGTTCGATAACATCAGCGTGCTGCAACTGGGCACCTACAGCGCCGGCGGCCTGCCGCTGCAATTCCCCGACGATGCCGATGCACCGGACAAGATGTTCGGATACTTCCAGCAGTGGAAACCGACTTATGCCGCTGGCAGCCATCGGCTGTATTCGAACCCGAGCCTGGGGTTGTTCGGTTATCTGGCAGCCCAAAGCATGGGCGCACCGTTTGATGACGTGATGGAAAAAACCCTGCTGCCGAAACTCGGGCTGAAGCACACCTACCTCACAGTGCCGCAGGCTCAGATGGGGCTTTACGCTCAGGGTTACAACAAGGAAGACAAGCCTATTCGGGTTGGGCCGGGGGCACTGGATTCGGAGGCTTATGGGGTGAAAACCAGCGCGGCGGACATGATTCGGTATGTTGAGGCGAACATGAAGCCGGCCAGCCTCGAAGACCCGATGCAACGGGCAATTGCCACGACGCATACCGGTTACTACAAGGTGGGCGAGATGACTCAGGGGCTGGGTTGGGAGTTCTACCACTACCCGGTCACCCTCGATACATTGCTGGCCGGTAACTCGACGCAGATGACGATGGAGGCTCACAAAGTCCAGTGGCTGACCCCGCCGCAACCTCAACCAGAAAACGTATTGATCAACAAAACCGGCTCAACAAGCGGCTTCGGTGCCTACGTGGCGTATGTGCCGTCGAAAGACATCGGCATCGTGATCCTGGCCAACAAAAACTACCCGAACCCTGAACGGATCAAGATTGCTCATACGATATTGAGCGCACTGGCGAAGTAGCCCAGAAACGCGATCTCTCGTAGCAGCTGTCGAGCCTGCGAGGCTGCGTTCGGCTCGGTCCGCGCTCGGGCGCAGCAGTCGTAAAACCTGTATCTGCGTTCTACCTGAAACACCGCATAGTCTGATCTCACGACCGCTGCGCGGCCGAACGCAGCCTCGCAGGCTCGACAGCTGCTACAGATTTCCAGTAGGCGAACAAAATGGGCGACCCCTTGAGGTCGCCCATTGTCGTTACTGCGTCAGCTCAATGCCGAGTCGGCGGCTGAGCGTCAGGTGCATCGTTTCTCGGATCAAGATTTTCCCGTGCCTGATTCACCAACAACTCGGTGACCGCCGCCAATTGCTGAATCGACAGCAGCACCTTGCGGTTCGAGCCTTCCAGTTTCCCGACAAAATTCGCAATCAGGACAGTCAGGGAGGCAAGGTTTTCGCAGGCCTGATTTAGCAGGGTCAGTGTGTCGACTCCAGGAGCAACAGTGAAAATCTGCTGGGGCGTGGCGGTACGCCTGGGGCTTCGGGTGACTGCGCCTTTTGCGGTTTCACACGGCTTCGCGGGATCGAGATGATCGGCGTCGGTTGGGGTTTGCGGTTGCTGCTTGCTGAACTTTTTCACAGACGAGGCTCCTTTTTGTGCCATTGGTGTTTTTCGTCCCTGGATCCCTCAGTGTCGCGGATTCCCACGTCCGACCGCGTTTTTGCGGTGGCTGACGAAGGCTAGCGGTGCGCTCTGACAGAAACCAGTTCATCAAGACCGACAGAACTTGCAGGAAACTTCCGAGACCAATAGAAGCCAATACATCTCACCCTGGAACACCCTTTTCTTTTAGCAATTGCCGAGCAAAAAAATGGGCGACCTCTTGAGGTCGCCCATTTTTCATTGTTGCTACAAAGGTCCGGGGTCAATCATCCGGCATTTCAGGCGGCTTGGCGGGTTTCGCCGACTTGCCTGGTTTTGCGCCCTTGGCACCCTTTGCACCATTGACCGGTTCAGCCGCTTCAACAGGCGTCGCGACCGTCATCGCTGCGGCTTCTTTCTCAGTCGCTGGCAAGGCGTCGATCGTGTCGAAAATTTTCTTCAAATCGACCGATTTTGATTCATCCCCCGAACTCTCAAGTTTCTTTTCGCCGTCCTTGCCCACCAGGATGACTTTGCTCTTCGCGCCGGCACCCAACTTGAGCGAGCGGATCAATGCCGCCGTGTCTTGTGGCCCCAGGTCTTTGCCCTCGCGCTGGCCCATCAAATTGAGCACGGTATACAGGACCATGTTTCGCTCGGTGAACCCCTTGCGGTTTGTCGGATCATCCAGCGACTTTTTCAGGCTGACCCACGTGGGATCGACCGTACTTGGAGCGATGACAATCAACGGCCGGGACCTGCCCTTGTCCATGTCCAGCGGTGAGCCGTCATCGGCAGCGAACAAGGCGCCGGCGAAAGCCAGCAGGGTAGTCAGGGTCAATGACCTGATGAGCATGCGCATCTCCTTTTGATATCCACGCTCTAATGATTGCGCATCGCGGCGTTCGTTCCGGGTGACGCTCGCAATTATGTCTCGCCTTGCCCCAAGCTTAGGTCAGGGCGGTCATTGCGCAACAGGCTGAGCTAATCTCATAGCTCAACAACCAAGCCCTGATCCGCCGTGAGGACCTGTGCATGAGCGCTCAGTTGAACCACACCATCGTCTGGTGTCGTGACAAGCAGACATCAGCCAACTATCTGGCAGACATCCTCGGTCTGCCCGGCCCCGAACCCTTTGGCCCGATGCTGATCGTCAAGTTCGACAACGGTGTGTCGCTGGACTTCTACGACAATGACCCGCCGATAGCCTCCCAGCACTACGCGTTTTTGATCGGTGACGAGGATTTCGATGCGGCCTTCGCCCGCCTGCAAGCCAGAAAGCAACCCTGGTGGGCCGACCCCGGCAAACAACGCCCAAACGAGATCAACGATTACGGCGGTGGCCGGCGGGTTTATTTCGATGACCCGGACGGGCATCTGTTGGAGATTCTGACCCGGCCCTAAGCGGGCCTGCCAAGCGGGTTTGTTTCTGGAACCTCTACCCGATTAAAAGGCCAGTTTGTACCCGATCAGCACCAGCATCGTGGCCAGGCAAGGTCGCAGCACTTCATCGGAGATACGGCCCGTCAGGTGACTGCCCAGATAAATCCCCGGCAGCGAACCGATCAGCAAGTAACCCAGCACGTGCCAATCCATGTTGCCCATGCTCGCATGGCCGAGACCGGCCACCAGGGTCAGCGGTACGGCGTGCGCGATTTCCGTGCCCACCAGGCGGCGGGTCGGCAGCAGCGGATAGAGAATGAACAACGCGACAGTGCCCAGGGCGCCAGCGCCGATGGAGGTCAGGGCAACCATGGTGCCGAGGACCAGGCCGGTGATCACGGTCAGCGCATTCAAGCGGTTGCCGCTGGGGTTGTAATGACCGCCCGCGCGTTTGTGGGCGAAATCGAGCAGGCGTTTCTTGAAGAAAATCGCCAGCGCCGTGGCAAACAGGACAAAGCCCAAGGCCTGCTTGATGACCGCGTTCATCGCCTCGGGCGACGTTTGCAAGGTGCTCAGGAACCACAATGTCAGCGCCACCGCCGGCACACTGCCGAGCGTCAGCCAACCGGTAATGGCCCAGTCGATGTTCTTGTTCTTTCGATGAACCAGCACGCCACTGGACTTGGTAATCGCCGCGTACAGCAAATCCGTCCCCACTGCGGTGGCCGGATTGACGCCGAACCACAACAGAATGGGGGTCATCAACGAACCGCCACCGACCCCGGTCATCCCGACAATAAAGCCGACCACCAGACCTGCCACGACTAAACCGAAATTACCGAATTCCATTAACACGCCCACAAAAAACGCATGAAAAATCTGGTCCGCAGCATAGCGATTTTTCTTATAACCACTTATATCGATGCGATCTATCTTTATGCCACAAGTACGCAGTATTTCCTGTGCACGCAGTTCCTTGTGGGAGCGAGCCTGCTCGCGAAGGCGGTTTGGCAGACACTGCAAAAGTGTCGGTCCTGCCTCTTCGCGAGCAGGCTCGCTCCCACAAGGGGTTCACTGTACTGGGAGAAAATTGAGGAACAGCAAACTCTGCGCGTAATTCAAACCGATCCGTCGGTAGCGTTCGTCCAGCATCTGCGTCAGCAGGTCCAGCCGCGCGACGATCTTGCCGAACTCCACGGCGAAACTCAGGTTGCTGCCCTCCTCCGAAATTTCGTTGGAAAACAGCAACGGCTCGCCGTTCTTGCTTTGCCGCTGGCTGAGTATCCAGGTGGCTTTCTCGATATTGCGGGCGGCGTTGCTGACGAACGTCGGGTTGATCACATCCGTCATGTAGAACTCGAGCCGATTGCCGTGGGCGGTGACGAGCATGCTGCCGATGGCGTAGATGAAGGCACCGACCCGGTCGCCGAGAAACTCCGGGCTCATGGCATAACTCAGCGCTGCCAGGTCTTTTTTGCCACCCAGGGTCGGCAGCGGTTGTTGCTGTTCGATGGCCATGCGCACTTGCTTGCCAGCGGTGCGGGCGTCGAGGAAGCCGGATTTTTTCAGCTCGTCCGGGTTGCGCAGGTAGAGCTTGCTCATCAGCAGGTAGAGGCTGTCGAGGTTGTCGCGCATCGCCAGGGTCGCTATGCGGTCGACGCTGGTCTGGAGGAATTCCTGGGGTTTGCCTTCGCGGAACTGGCTGACGATGTCGCTGCCCTGCTGCTGGCTGCACCCGGAGGCGGCGAGCATCGACAAGCAGGCCAACAGCAGGCAATGGCGGCGGATTCGCGGGGTGGTGCGGAGTAAAACTCGAGCCATGGGTTATTGAACTTGGGCATGGGCCGGCGGTGGGGATTCGCCGCAGGCTGGCCAAGGATAGAGCCGTGAATCCTTGAAAAGTGCAGTGCCGACGGTCCGTAAGCGTTGGCATTCGTTAAGAGGATCACCATATTAGTCATACTTTATAATTGCAACAGTTCATACATAAGCTATAAATCCTTCCTTGATCGGATTAAAACTCGATTATTAGTATGACTACTTCTTCAAAAACAACAAAAAGGAAGGTCAACCATGCTTCAATCCCGACACCCACTCTGCGTCCTTGGACTGTCCCTGATGATCGCCACCCTCTCCGCCCAGGCCGCCGGCCTGTCCAGCGAACACAAGTCCTTCGGCAAAACCAATGACGGCACGCCCGTCGAGCAATACATCTTGCGCAACAGCCATGGCCTGACCGCCACGGTCATTACCTACGGCGGCATCCTGCAGTCGCTGAAAGTGCCGGACAAAAACGGCAAGTTCGACGATGTGGTGCTCGGTTTCGATAACGTGCAGGGCTACCAGAGCGGCACCGCGTACTTCGGTGCGACCATCGGGCGCTTCGGCAATCGCCTGGCCAACGGTGCTTTCGAACTGGACGGCAAGCGCTATCAGGTACCGCTCAACGACGGTTCCAATTCGCTGCACGGCGGCCCCAAGGGTTTTGACAAAGACGTCTGGAAAGCCCAACCGAGCAATGGCAAGGATTCGGTCGGCGTGACCCTGACATACCTGTCGGCGGACGGTGAAATGGGCTTCCCCGGCAACCTGAAAACCGAGGTCACCTACAGCCTCAACGAGCACAACGAGCTGCGCATTGACTACAAGGCTTCCACCGATAAAGCCACGGTGTTGAATCTGACCAATCACAGCTATTTCAACCTGGCCGGCGCCGGTAACGGCGATGTGCTGAAACAGCTCGCCACCCTGCATGCCAGCCATTACACGCCTGTTACCGGCAAATTGATCCCGACCGGCGAACTGGCCCCGGTGGCCGGCACACCGATGGACTTCACCCAACCGACCGCCATTGGCAAGAACATCAAAGCCGATCACCCACAGTTGAAGTTTGCCGAACCGAAACAGGGCGGCTTCGATTTCAACTGGGTGCTGAACGCCATGGGTGATGTGGGCCAACTCGCCGCCGAGGTCAGCGATCCGCAATCCGGTCGTCGCTTGCAGCTCTACACCAGCGAGCCCGGTGTGCAGTTCTACACCAGCAACTTCCTCGACGGTTCGGTCAAGGGCAAGGCCGGCAAGGTCTATCCGCACTGGGGCGCGTTCACGCTGGAGACCCAGCACTATCCGGATTCGCCGAATCAGCCGACCTTTCCGTCCACGCGCCTGGACCCGGGCAAGACCTATGCCCAGAGCACTGTGATGAAGTTTTCTGCCAACTAACTATCCGACATCACACGATCATGTAGCAGCTGCCGAGCCCGCGAGGCTGCGTCCGAGGACGAAGTCCTCGCAGTTCCTGCGCACGCGATGCTCCTGAAACACCTCATTGTTTGATTCGGCGACTGCTTCGCAGCCGGACGCAGCCTCGCAGGCTCGACAGCTGCTACAGGTCGATGGAACCACCGGGGTATTCTGTTGCCAACCGAAGAGTACTTATCGATTCAAAATAAGGAGATTTGAATGCGGACCCTCGAACTGGCCGGCGTCAACGTACCGGTCATCGGTCAAGGCACCTGGCGCATGGGCGAAGATCGTTCCCGGCACACCCAGGAAGTGGCGGCTTTGCGCCTCGGCATCGAATTGGGCATGACCCTCATCGACACCGCTGAAATGTACGGCGAGGGCGGCGCGGAGGAAGTGGTCGGTGAAGCCATCGCCGGCAGACGTGATGAAGTGTTTCTGGTCAGCAAGGTGTACCCGCACAACGCCAGCCGCAAAGGCATCCCCCAGGCGTGCGAACGCAGTCTGCGGCGGCTCGATACCGATTACATCGATCTCTACCTGCTGCACTGGCGCGGCCAGTATCCCCTCGAAGAAACGGTCGAAGCCTTCGAACGCCTGCGCGAAGAAGGCAAGATCGGTCGCTGGGGCGTCTCCAATTTTGATGTCGACGACCTGGAGGAACTGGCCTCACCGGCCTGTGCCACCAATCAGGTGCTCTACAACCTGGAAGAACGCGGCATCGAGTTTGATCTGCTGCCCTGGAGCCGCCAGCATCAAATGCCGGTCATGGCCTACTGTCCGATCGGTCAGGGTGGGCCTATGCTGAACCATGCAACGCTCAAACAAATAGCCGCCCGTCACCGTGTGACGCCGGCCCAGGTAGCACTGGCATGGATGCTGCGTAAGGAAGGCGTGATCGCCATCCCCAAAGCGGTCCGACCCGAGCACGTGCAACTCAACGCGCAAGCCGCGCAATTGCAACTGGAGGCTGGGGATCTGGAGGCGCTGGACCAGGCGTTTCGCGCGCCACAACGCAAACAGCGGTTGGCCATGGTCTGAGCCATCGCAGTCTGTCAGAGGGCTTCGGCATGAGAAGCACTGATCAGGACGATTCCTTTAATCTGCAACGCTTTATCCAGGCACAGGACCCGGTGTTCAAACGGATCCAGGCCGAGCTGAACGCCGGTCACAAGCGCAGTCACTGGATGTGGTTCATCTTTCCGCAATTCTCAGGATTGGGCGGCAGCGAGATGTCCCGCCACTTTGCCATTCGTTCCAAAGAGGAAGCTGCGGCGTACCTCAATCATCCGCTGCTGGGTTCACGGTTGCGCACCTGCACGCAATTGGTGCTGAACATCGAAAACAGCTCAATTACGGCCATCTTCGGTCACCCCGACAATCTCAAGTTTCACTCTTCCATGACGCTGTTCGCCCAGGTTGCCGGCGCTAACAGCGACTTTCATCGAGCACTTGACCAGTATTTCCACGGCATCCTGGATGACTGGACGTTGTTGCTACTCGACTCAAAACAGGCCCAGCTGCCCACCAATCAAGGTTGAAAAGTCGTCGTCCACGAAGGGCAGAATGGCGTCCGCCACCGGTTGCAGTTGCCGGGTGACGTAGTGGTCGTAGTCGATGGGCGCGCTGCGGATTTCCAGCGGTTCGGGCCCGGCGACGGTGATCACGTAACTGATCCAGCCACCGTTCTGGTATTGCCGCGGGCGGCCCTGCTGGTCGTTGTAATCATCGGCCATTCGCGCGGCACGCACGTGAGGCGGCACATTGCGCTGATAGTCATCAAGGGTGCGGCGCAGGCGCTTGCGGTAGATCAGGCGATCGTCGAACTCCCCCGCCAAGGTCTTGCGCACATAGTCGCGCACATAATCCTGATAGGGTTTGCGATTGAAGATGCGCAGGTACAACTCCTGCTGGAATTGCCGGGCCAGTGGCGACCAGTCGGTGCGCACGGTTTCCAGGCCTTTGTAGACCATTTCGTCGGTGCCATCGACGCGGGTCACAAGCCCCGCATAGCGCTTCTTGCTGCCCTCCTCGGCGCCGCGAATGGTCGGCATCAGAAAGCGCTTGTAGTGGGTTTCGAACTGCAACTCCAAGGCACTTTCCAGACCGTATTGCTGCTGCACATGCTCGCGCCACCACTGGTTGACGTGATCCACCAGCGCGCGGCCGATCTGTGCGGCTTCTTGTTGACCATGGGCACGGCGCAGCCAGACGAAGGTCGAATCGGTGTCGCCGTAAATTACCGTGTGGCCCTGGGCTTCGATCAGCTGTCGCGTACGTAGCATGATCTCGTGACCGCGCAGGGTGATGGACGACGCCAGGCGTGTGTCGAAGAAACGGCAACCGCTGGATCCGAGCACGCCGTAAAAAGCGTTCATGATGATTTTCAGGGCCTGGGACAACGGCGCGTTGTGTTCGCGCTTGGCGGTTTCGCGACCTTCGGCGACCCGGGCGACGATGGCGGGCAGGCAATGCCGGGTTCTGGAAAAACGCGCGCCGCGAAAGCCTGGCACCGACTCGCTGTCATCGGGATGTTTAAGCCCCTCGATCAAGCCCACCGGGTCGATGAGGAAGGTTCGGATGATCGATGGATAGAGGCTTTTGTAATCGAGCACCAGCACCGACTCGTACAGCCCCGGTTGCGAGTCCATGACAAAACCGCCGGGGCTGGCCTGCGCAGGCTTGTTCCCAAGGTTCGGCGCAACGAAACCCTGGCGATGCATCAGCGGCATGTAAAGGTGCGTGAACGCCGCCACCGAGCCGCCGCTGCGATCCGCCGGCAAACCGGTGACGCTGGCCCGTTCCAGCAGGAAGGTCAGCAGCTCGGTCTTGGCGAAAATCCGCGTCACCAGCTCGCAATCCTTGAGGTTGTACTTGGCCAGGGCCGGTTTGTCCTCGGCGAACATGCGGTTGATTTCGTCCATGCGCTGGTACGGATTGTCGATCGACTTGCCCTCACCAAGCAGGGTTTGCGCGACGTTTTCCAGGCTGAACGAGGGGAAACTCCAGGTCGCCGAACGCAGGGATTCGATCCCATCGATGATCAGCCGGCCAGCAGCCGAGGCGAAATAATGGTTGCGGCTACCGTGTTCACGCCACTGCATTTCCTCGCCTCCACGCCCCAGTTTCAGCGGCACCGCCAGGCGCCGGGCGTGTTCGTGAAGCACACGCAGGTCGAATTGCACGACGTTCCAGCCGATGATCGCGTCGGGATCATGGCGGGCGAACCATTCGTTGAGTCTTTTCAGCAGCAGGGTTCGGGAATCGCAGTATTCGAGCTGGAAATCCACTTCGCTGTCGTCGCCATTGGGCGGGCCGAGCATGTAGACCTGGCGCTCGCCGCAGCCTTCCAGGGCGATGGAATACAGCTCGCCCTGAGCGGTGGTTTCGATGTCCAGCGAGACCAGCCTGAGGTTCGGGCGATAGTCGGGGTCGGGTTTCATCTGCGCATCGAGCAGCAGGCCTTCGGCGTTCGGCGTGCCACTGAACCGGACCGGCGCGGTGATGAAACGCTCCATCATGTAGCGTTCCGGCGGGCGCACGTCGGCTTCGAACATGTCGACGCCGGCCTTGCGCAGCGCGGTTTCCAGGCGCATCAACTGACCGTGCTGCTGGCAATACAGGCCGAGCACCGGGCGGTGCTCGAAATCCAGCAGCGCCAACGGCCGCAGCTCGACGTTCTTTTCGCCGCGCAGCAGCGCTTCGGCCTGCTCGCGCTGGGCGGCGGGGATGAACGCCACCGACGGTTGATGAGGCAGGCGGATCCGCTGGGGACCGGTATCGGTCGCCAGCCAGAACTCGACTTCCGTACCGGCCGGGGTATCGCGCCAATGCCGAGTCAGGACGAAGCCCCGCTGTAAATCCACCACTGCAACCTCGAATCTGATTCAGAGGGAGATTCTACGCGGGATCGGGATGGAGAGCGTGGTGGCTTATGGATTTGGCAGCCTTTGGAAACACCCCTCACCCTAACCCTCTCCCCACGGGGTAGAGGGGACTGACCGAGTTGATTTTTAGACGTTCTGCGACCGAGGAAATAGAGTCGAACTCAGGCTCGAAAACCATAAAGATCAGCTCCCTTTCCCCCTCTCCCCCGTGGGGAGAGGGTTGGGGTGAGGGGTGGCTCTTGAAGTCGCTGCCAGATTGCAGGTGTTTATCGACCTGGTACGGAGATATTCGGAAGAAAAACCGCTGAATGGCGTTTTTTGCGCGTTATCTGCCGCTTTCTGCCTTGCCCTCAGCGCCCGTGTCTACGATTCTTCAAGGACAACGACAACACCTGAGAAACTGCCATGAAAACCGTCGCCCAACTGCTGAAGTTAAAGGCTGAACAGAATCATGAGGTCCACACCATTGCGCCGCATCAAATGGTGCTGGAAGCGCTGATGGTCATGGCCGCGAAAAACGTCGGCGCATTGCCGGTCTTGAGGAATGGCGAGGTCGTCGGCATCATCAGCGAGCGTGACTATGCGCGCAAACTTGTGCTCAAGGGCCGCTCCTCCGTCGGTACACCGGTCGAAGACATCATGGTGTCGCCGGTGATCACCGTGGACACCCATCAAACCGTCGAAACCTGCATGGGCATCATGTCCGACAAACGCCTGCGCCACTTGCCGGTGGTGGAAAACGGCCAGCTAATTGGTTTGCTATCGATCGGCGACCTGGTCAAGGAGGCCATCGCCGAACAGGCTGAGCTGATTCGCCAGTTGGAGCAGTACATCCGCGGCGAATAGATCAGTCCGGCCAATGCCGCGCGAAGACCGGTGCCAATGTCGGGTGCCGGTCGATGCGCGTAAGCCACGCGAAAAACCCAGGCCTTGCACTGCGTAAATGTTCCCGGCTACCCGCCCATCTGGACACCACAGCCGCCAGCACATCCAGCGCCCCCGGCGTCTCGTCACCCAGATACAAATCGCCCGAAAACTGATCGGCAAACACCTCCCAACTCCTGTGCAGTCGCGCGCGGGCGCCGGCCATGAGGTTTTGCCTGGACGATTCATCCGCCTCGGCCAACCAACGCTCGGGGTAGTCGATGATGCCAATGGCCGAATAGCAATTGCTGACGATGTACACCAGGCCGCGAATGGCCTGATCCCGCGCGGCGGTGTTTTTCGGCAGCAGATTTGCTTTGGGAAACGTGAGCCCCAGGTGAATCAGAATCGCCGCGCTCTCGGTGAGAACGCTGCCATCGGGCAATTGCAGTGCCGGAATCTGCTTGAGCGGATTGAGCTTCTCCAGCGCGTGGGTCGCCTCGGGAGAGGCTTCAACGTCGATGAAGCGGTAAGGGATTTCGCAAAGCTCCAGTGCCGCTTCTATCGCGGCAGCGCCGGAGTTCTGGTGTCCGTATAGCTGGTACATATCGCGCGCTCCTGGCGAAACGAAAATAGCGTCAGCAGACGATTGGGCACGAGGCACGCTCCCTGCCATTGGGCCGGGCGATACAGGTAAGATACGCCTCCCGGGCCGCACTCATGACTACCTGTCGCGGTTCAAGCCCTACTGCACACTTCAAGGAAAGAACATGCGCCAACAGGATGGCGGTCTCGCCTCGTTTCTTCGTCTCTATGGGTTGCTTCTGGCTGGTTTGGCCTTGAGTGGCTGCTCGCCGAGCGAACACTCGTCTTCGGCCAGTCTAGCCGGTGAACAAGGGCGCGGTGGCGCCATGCTCGCCTATGAGCACGAACTGCAACTGTTGCTGCCCCAGGCGCAAATCGGGCCGCGCTTGCAGGCCACACGCGAGGCCTGCGAAACCGCACGCTTCGGGGCCTGTAACGTTCTGCGTATCGAGCAAGGCGCCGGCCGCGCCGAGATCACTTTGCGCATTGCCCCCGCTGGCGTCGAACCGCTGGTCACGATGGCGGCCGAGGGTGGGGAACTGGGTCAGCGGATCACCAGCGCCGAAGACCTGGCCGATGCTGTGGACGACACTCGTCGGCGTCAAGAACGGCTCAAGGCTCAGCAGCAACGTCTGGATGAATTGGCGGCCCGCAAAGACATCAGCGTCACGGACCTGATTACCTTGAGCAAGGAACAGGCAGGGATCGAAAACGACCTGCAAGCCCTGGCCCAGATCGCCGCCGGGCACCAGCGCCGACTGGACACCAATCGGGTCACGCTGTCGTTCCTGCCGACCGGCGCCAGCAGTCGCTCGTCGCACCTGAGCCAAGCGTTCAGCAATTTGCTGGACAACCTGGCCGATGGCGCCGCCGATGCGCTGGAAAAAGTCAGCTACGCGCTGCCCTTCCTGATTCTGGCCTTCCCGCTGTTCATGCTGTGGGTCTGGTTGTGGCGCAAGTTTGTTCGCCGTCGCACCTGAGTCGTTGAACTGAAACATCACGCTCGCGTGGGGTGCCTCGTCCTTCCTATCATTGCCGTCGATGTTCACCATCACGGCAATGAAGTTCTCATAAAAAATCCGCGGCGTAACATCAGCTCCAGACCCAACAACTACACCCCGGAGCACACCCTCATGAAACGCCAAACTATCCTCAGCATCGTTTTCTCGGTTTTTGCAGTTAACGCTTTCGCCGCTACCTCTGCTCACCCGGTTGTCGCTGAAGGCGGCTCGGATCGTCTGATTGAAAGTCGTGTGGCCGAAGGTGGTTCGGATCGTTTGATCGAAAATCGTGTTGCCGAAGGTGGCTCGGATCGTCTGATCGAGAAACGCGTTGCTGAAGGTGGTTCGGATCGCCTGATCGAGAACCGCGTTGCAGAAGGTGGCTCGGATCGCCTGATCGAAAACCGCGCTGCGTAAATGAATGGTTTTACCGCAGTACTCAATGAGAAACCCGGCCTCATCAGCCGGGTTTTTTTACGCCTGTTTTTTGCGCTCGGTCACTTGCCGGCCCGCGCCATGCAACGCTGATAACGCTCATCGACCCGCTTGGCAAACCACGCCGTGGTGAGTTTGCGGGTGATTTTCGGGCTTTGCAGCACAATCCCCGGCAACACCGCACGCGGTAATGGCCGACCTTCCGCCTTTTCGGCCAAGGCGAAAACCCGTGCATAGAGCTGGGTGTCCTCGAATTCGAAGTTTTTGCCCTCCTCCAATTGGTCCCGAAGGGTCGGATTGCGCATGCCCAGTTGCTTGCCGAGGGTGCGCACCGCCAATTCCGTGGTGCCCGGCATGATCGAATCGTAGCGGACCAGGTCACCGTCCAGCGCCAGCGGTATGCCCGACGCGCGACTCACCGCGTTCTGAAACGCGGCATTGCGACTGGCGTACCAACCGGCATTGAAATCGGCAAAGCGATACAGCGGTTGTTTGTAGCTCACCGGATAACCGAGCAAGTGGGCGATACCGAAGTACATGCCGCCGCGACGACTGAACACTTCATGACGGATCGAGCCGTCCACCGGGTACGGATACGCCTTCGCCTGCTGCTCGGCGAAGTCGATGCTGACCTGCATCGGCCCGCCGGTGTGCACCGGGTTGAACCCACCGAACAGCGTCCGACCCATGGGCACCATGCCGATGAAGTCATCGAAGATCGCGCTGAGCTCTTTTTCGCTGCGCGCGGCATTGAGTCGGTCGCTATAGCTTTTGCCGTTGGATGAACTCACCTGCAGCGCACCGCTGACCAGCAGGCCGGGAATGTGGGCTTTGTCGGCACGGCGGTCGATCTCCTCGCGGGCGATTTTGCCCAGGCCCGGTACGGGTGGGTCCACCTGAAAGGTCGATTCCTGCTCGGTGACCGCCAGTACCGAGCACAAGTTTTGGGTGGATGGATAAATGTTCTGGGCAGCCAATGCTGCGTAAATATCGGTAGCCCAGCCTTGACGATCGGTGGTTTGGGCCGGCAGCAGGCGCACGATCTCGGCCTTGACCTCGGCAGGCTTGCGAGCAGGGAGCTCTTGCGTGCGCTGAGTGCCGCAACCCGCCAGCACCAGCAGCGCGGCGACGCTCATCATCAATCGATTGGCTTGCATGTTGCTCCATCAAATCCGTTGAGCCGGGGTAACCATACGATCAATGGCATGGCGCAGGCTATGACTCTCGCCGCCCCCCACTGTTCCCCGTAGCAGCGCGGGGCCTTTTTCCGTTTGGCAGACATCCTGCCCGTCTGTCGCGGCTGAACCATACTTGAGCCACACACCGAGGAGGACAGTCTCATGAACCGTAGCGACGTTCTGATCATCGGCGCCGGCCCGACCGGGCTGGTGTTGGCGCTGTGGCTGAGCAAGCTTGGCGTGCAAGTACGCATCATCGACAAGACGTCGACACCCGGAACCACGTCGCGGGCGCTGGCCGTGCAGGCACGGACGCTGGAGCTGTATCGCCAGCTCGACCTCAGCGATGCGGTGGTGCAGAACGGTCATCGAGTGGCCGCGGCGAACTTCTGGGTCAAGGGCGAACCCGTGGCGCGCTTGCCGTTGAGCCGCATCGGCGAAGGCCTGACACCTTATGCGTTCCTCGAAATCTTTCCTCAGGACGAACACGAACGGCTGCTGATAGACCGCCTCGAAACCTTTGGCATCAAGGTGGAGCGCAACACGGCGCTGGAGAGTTTCGTGGAAACCGGTGACGGCATCACCGCCTATTTGCGCTTGGCCGATGGTCAGGAGGAAACCTGCCAGGCTTGCTATCTGGCAGGTTGTGACGGTGCCCGGTCGATCGTGCGCAAGACCCTGGACACCGGATTTCCCGGCGGCACCTACCAGCAGATTTTCTACGTCGCCGACGTGCAAGCCAGCGGCCCGACGTTCAACGGCGAACTGCACGTGGATCTCGATGAAGCGGATTTTCTCGCGGTGTTTCCCTTGGCCGGTGAAGGCCGCGCCCGCCTGATCGGCACCGTACGCGACGAGCGCGCCGAGCAAGCCGAAACCTTGCAATTTGAAGACGTCAGCAGCCGGGCCATCGAACATATGAAAGTAAAGATCGAGCAACTGAACTGGTTCTCGACCTACCGCGTGCATCATCGGGTGGCGGATCATTTCAGCACCGGGCGCGCGTTTCTATTGGGTGACGCCGCCCACGTCCACAGCCCCGCCGGTGGCCAGGGCATGAACACCGGCATTGGCGATGCCATCAACCTCGCCTGGAAACTCGCGGCGGTGTTGAGCGGCGGCGCTGAAGCCAAACTCCTCGACACTTACGAAACCGAGCGCATTGCGTTTGCCCGCAAACTGGTTGCCACCACCGATCGGGTGTTCAGTTTCGTCACGGCCGAAGGGCGCATGGCCGATTTGTTGCGCACGCGTCTGGCGCCGTTCGTGATTCCGAAAATGGCATCGTTTGAGGCGTCCCGTGAATTCCTGTTTCGCACGGTGTCGCAGATCACCTTGAACTATCGCGGGATGCCGTTGAGCACGGGCGTTGCCGGTCATGTTCACGGTGGCGACCGCCTGCCTTGGGCTCACGATGGTGAGGGGGACAATTTCGAATCGCTGAAATGCGCGACCTGGCAGGTGCATGTGTATGGCGACACCAGCGACGAAATGATCGCCTGGTGCCACGAACATCATTTGCCGTTGCATGTGTTTGACTGGCGGCCGGCGTTTGAAGCGGCTGGTCTGGGGCGTAACGGGTTTTACCTGCTGCGGCCGGATACGTATGTGGCGATTGCCGACAACTCTGCCGATCCCAAAGTGATCGAGCGGTACTTCCGGGATCACGGGATCAGACCGTTTTTCGGCAAATCTTGAAGACACCGAAAATCAAATGTGGGAGCGAGCTTGCTCGCGATGGCGGCAGTTCAGTCGACATCAATGTTGAATGACAAACCGCTATCGCGAGCAAGCTCGCTCCCACAGGGGTTGTGTGGTGTTTTTTAGATGCCGGCCAGCGCCAGGTCCATCGCAAAGTAAGTGAAGATCAGATCCGCGCCGGCCCGTTTGATCGACCCTAGGGTTTCCCGCACCACGCGATCTTCATCTATCGCCCCGGCCTGGGCGGCGAATTTGATCATCGCGTACTCGCCGCTCACCTGATACGCCGACAGCGGCAAACGCGAGGCTTCACGGATGTCGCGGATGATGTCCAGGTACGCGCCGGCCGGTTTGACCATCAGCGCGTCGGCGCCTTCCTGCTCGTCCATCAGTGATTCGCGCACGGCTTCGCGGCGGTTCATCGGGTTCATCTGGTAGCTTTTGCGGTCGCCCTTGAGTGCGCTGCCGCCGGCTTCACGGAACGGACCGTAGAGCGCCGAGGCAAACTTGGTCGAATAGGCCATGATCGCGGTCTGGTTGAAACCCGCTTCATCGAGCGCCCGGCGAATGGCCTGAACCTGCCCGTCCATGGCGGCCGACGGGGCGATCACGTCAGCACCGGCACGAGCGGCGGCCACGGCTTGTTTGCCGAGATTGATCAGGGTCTGGTCGTTGTCGACCTCATGGTTGTGCAGCACACCGCAATGGCCGTGGTCGGTGTACTCACAGAAGCAGGTGTCGGACATCACAATCATGTCCGGCACCGCGTCCTTGGCGATGCGCGACATGCGCGACACCAGACCGTTGTCGCTCCAGGTGTCGCTGCCGTTGCCGTCCAAATGGTGCGACACGCCGAACGTCATCACCGACTTGATCCCGGCCCGGGCATAACGCTCGATCTCACCCGCCAGTTTCGACTCTGGAATACGCATCACGCCGGGCATGCTTTTGATCGGTACGAAGTCGTCGATCTCTTCCTCGACGAAAATCGGCAACACCAGATCGTTCAAGCTGAACTCGGTTTCCTGGAACAGGCTGCGCAGGCTCGCATTGCGGCGCAGACGGCGTGGACGTGCTTCGGGGAACTGACTGGACATGAGGGGTTCCTGAAAAACGGGAGGACGAGACGAAAGTCGTAGGGGGCGAAGCTTATGCCCTGGACCTTGCAGGGCACAAATCTCAGGTGAGGAAAAACCCTTACCGGTTCGGCAATAATCACTGAGATATGAGCCTTGTAGCAGCTGTCGAGCCTGCGAGGCTGCGTTCGACTGCGAAGCGGTCGTGTCCGGTGAACGCGATCTGCCTGAAAGAACACGGTTGCAGGTTTTACGACCGCTTCGCAGTCGAACGCAGCCTCGCAGGCTCGACAGCTGCTACAAGGCTCTTACAGCGTCAGGGTTCCGCTGATGCAGGTCACCACCGCGCCGCCGATCCAGATTTCGTCGCCCACTTGCTCGACCTGAATGCGTCCGGCGCGGCCCATGGTCAGGCCCTGGCTGACCACATAGGACGCCGGCGCCAGTCCTTCGCTGAGCAACCATTGGGCAATCCCGGCGTTCAGGCTGCCGGTGGCGGGGTCTTCCGGCATGCCGTCGCCGGAGATGAATGCCCGCACTTCGAACTGTGCGCCATCGCCATCACGCTCGGGATGCCATGGCGCGATGACACCGACGGCCAGGCCGAGCATTTGCGAATGATCCGGTTGCAGGTCCAGCACCTGCTGGCGATCCTCGACCATCACCGCCAGCCATCCGGCACCGTTGTCGACCCACTGAGTGCGCACGATCGCCCCTGATTCCAGCCCGAGCCCCCGCCGCACCCGTTCCACCACATCCGCCTCCACCGGCCCGGTTTTGAGCAATGGCGGTGCGAGAAAAGCCAACTCTGTCCCTTGTCGACGAACCCGCACCAGCCCCACGCCGCACTCCTGAATGATCTCTTCGCCCTTGGGCACGCCACCGGCCTCCAGCCACGCATGGCAGGTGCCCAGTGTCGGATGACCGGCGAACGGCAATTCGTTCAGGGTGGTGAAGATCCGCACGCGATAATCGGCGCGAGGATCGCGCGGTTCGAGTATGAATGTGGTTTCGCTGAGGTTGGTCCAGCTGGCGAACGCCGCCATGCGCTCATCGCTGAGCTCATCGGCACCGAACACCACCGCCAACGGATTGCCCTTGAGCGCAACACGGCTGAAGACATCTACTTGCTTGAAATCGAATGAGTGCATGGCCTTCCTTGGTTTCTTGATCAAATCGAAGCGTTTGGCTTGGGGATTTCCAGCCCGCGCATCACCGCCGGCCGCGCCAGAAAGCGCTCCAGCACCCGCGTGACGTTCGGGAAGTTCTCGATGCCCACCAGCTCGCCAGCCTCATAGAAGCCGATCAGGTTGCGCACCCAGGGGAAGGTCGCGATGTCCGCAATGGTGTAGCGCTCGCCCATGATCCAGTCGCGCCCTTCCAGGCGGTTATTGAGCACATTAAGCAGGCGTTTGCTTTCATCGACGTAGCGGTCGCGGGGACGTTTGTCCTCGTAGTCCTTGCCGGCAAATCGGTTGAAAAAACCGACCTGGCCGAACATCGGCCCGATGCCGCCCATCTGAAACATCAGCCATTGAAGGGTCTCGTATCGCGCCGCCGATTCCTGGGCCAGCAGTTGCCCGCTCTTGTCGGCCAGGTAAATCAGAATCGCCCCGGACTCGAACAGCGCCAGGGGTTGGTCCCCCGGACCGTGGGGGTCGAGGATTGCCGGGATCTTGTTGTTGGGGTTCAGCGAAAGAAATTCGGGGGACATCTGATCGTTGGTGTCGAAGCCCACACGATGCGGTTCGTAGGGCAGTCCGATCTCTTCGAGCATGATCGACACCTTGACGCCGTTAGGCGTCGGCAAAGAGTAAAGCTGGATCCACTCGGGGTATTGAGCCGGCCATTTTTGGGTAATCGGGAACGCGGACAGATCGGTCATGGGAAAGGATCCACGAGAAAATTGAGAGTGACGATCATAATGTCAGCGGCCGAAAAACTGCGACCTTTTGGCGTTATTGATATCGCTGATGAACATGATCAAAAGATTGCAGCCTGCATCTGCTCCACTACGTGTAACGTGTCCACAAATTCGCAACATCCTGTCGATAACCTAAGCTCCGACCTGTTCAAGGTTACCGGTACATTGCTGCGCACGTGCCGGAATCGAACCAAATGGGTATCAGAGGACTCTGAGCACTGCCCCTTTGAAACGGACCGGCTGAATGACATGGAAAACACCGACGCAGGAATTTCGCGGTGTAAAGGTTTGTCAGCCTTAATCGAATGCGCTGAAGAACCCCTAATTCCATGAAGAACCCTCTGAAATTCGCCAACCGCTTCAAACATCGCGCTTATCTGTTACTGCCCGCCCTGCTGGCGGCCGGCGCGTTGTTTCTGGTGCTGGACTCCCGCGAAAGCCGCGCCCAACCGGCAAACGGCACTCAGACGCTGGTGTTCCTGCGTCACGCAGAAAAACCAGAGGGGGGCCTCGGCCAGCTCAACTGCCAGGGCCTGAACCGCGCCATCGACCTGGCCACCTTGCTGCCGGAAAAATTCGGCAAGGCCAACTACGTGTTTGCCGCCAACCCGACGCGCAATGTCGAGGAAGGCGAACAGGACAATTCCTACAGTTACATCCGTCCTCTGATAACCATCAGCCCCAGCGCGATCAAGCTCGGTTTGCCGGTGAACATCAACTTCTCGGCCAACGACACCAGCGACCTCGCGGATGAGTTGCTTCAGGACAAGTATCACAACTCGGTCATCTACACCGCCTGGTCCCACGGCTACCTGCCCGAACTGATCAACAAGGTCGCTGGAGAAGCCGTCGGCAAGAAACAGACCATCGCCGATGACTGGGAATCCAGCGATTACGACTCGCTGTTCGTGCTCACCCTGACCTGGCACAACGGCAAGGCCAGTGTGGTGAGCCACAGCTACAAGCAAGGCCTGAATAACGGTCCGCAGACCTGTCCAACATAGGGGGCGGCAGTGCTTTAAGTTTTATAGCGTCTGCAAGGGCCCCTTCGCGAGCAGGCTCGCTCCCACATTTGACCGAGTTCTTCCAGAAGAAATGCGATCAACTGTGGGAGCGAGCCTGCTCGCGATGGGGCCGGCAGAAACTACATAACCCTCACTGGATAACACGCTCTCGCAGGTATTCGAGCACCGCAGCCCGCTCCCCGGCGAATTCAATGCGAGCCCCTTTCTTCTCCCGCTGAAACGCATACATCGGGTCGTAATACTCGCGAAGCAACCCTTCGATCCAGCCCCGGTGCAAGTCCACTGCCCCGCTGCTCGCCTGCTCCGCCAGCGCGTCTTCCATCAACATCAACATCCGCCGATGGCGTTCACCGCCCAGACGTTTCTGCACATTGTTCAGGCTCTCCAGCAAGCGCTCGGAAAACAGCGCGAAGCCTTCATCGCCATGCACGCCGATGAACTCGGCACACAAGTCCACCACGTAATCGCGCAGGATCCGTTCGACCCGCCCTTCCAGGCTGTCTTCCAGCCAGACCATCGGAAACTGTTGCATGCCCTGAAACAGCGGCAACGGCAGCGCACAACTGCCGATCGCGCGGCTCTCGTCTTCCAGCACAAACTGCTCGATACCGTGGGCGCGCTTCTTCAGCACGTCCACTGCCAGACGGTTTTCAAAATCGATGTTGGAGGGTTGGCCGGTGGCGCGTTTACCGAAACTGGAGCCGCGATGATGGGCGTGACCTTCAAGGTCCAGGCCGTTGCGCAATTGCGTGAGCACTTCGGTTTTACCGGTGCCGGTCATGCCGCCCAGCAAGACGAAATCACACTGGGCAACCGCCTGATCTAGCGTGTCGAGCAAGAAGGTGCGCATCGCCTTGTAGCCGCCACCCACTCGCGGATAGTCGATGCCCGCCTCGTCCTTGAGCCATTGCTGGACGATCTGTGAACGCAAACCGCCGCGAAAACAATACAAATACCCATCAGGATGAGCCCGGGCAAAATCGGCCCAGGCCTGGATACGCTCGGCTTTTATCTCGCCGGACACCAACTGGTGCCCCAGCGTAATGGCCGCTTGCTGGCCGTGTTGCTTGTAACAAGTGCCGACCCGTTGCCGCTCATGGTCATTCATCAGCGGCAGGTTGATCACGCCGGGGAATGAGCCCTTGAGAAATTCGACCGGCGCACGGGCATCCATCATCGGTCGGTCGTTGAGGAAAATGTCGCGGTAATCGGTGAATTCGATGGACATCAAAACACCTCAACCGCGTTCGTCTGTCGCTCGATCAGTTCGCCGATCGGCTCAAGGGTCAGGCCCAGCTCGGCGGCCACCGTGAGGAAGTGTTCGTTACCTTCGGGGGTGACCGCAACCAGCAGGCCACCGCTGGTCTGCGGATCGCAGAGCACGCGTTTGTGCATTTCCTGAAGACGCCCAAGCTTGCTGGCGTAGCTGTCGAAGTTGCGCAGCGTCCCGCCCGGCACACAGCCTTGGTCGAGGTAATACTCGACACCCGGCAGACGCGGTACGCGGTCGTACTCGATGCGAGCGGTCACGTTGCTGCCGTCGGCCATTTCCACCAAATGCCCCAGCAGGCCAAAACCGGTGACGTCGGTCATCGCGGTGACGCACTCGAGTTTGCCGAAGCGGCTGCCGGGTTTGTTCAGGGTGCACATCCAGTCGCGGGCCAGGCCGATGTCGGCGTGGCGCAATTTTCCCTTCTTCTCGGCGGTGGTGAGGATGCCGATGCCCAGCGGTTTGGTGAGGTAGAGCAGGCAACCGGCGGTGGCGGTGTCGTTGCGCTTCATGTGGCGCTTTTCCACGAGACCGGTCACGGCGAGGCCGAAGATCGGTTCCGGCGCGTCGATGGAATGCCCACCGGCCAACGGAATTCCGGCTTCATCGCAGACCGAACGCCCGCCGCGAATCACTTCCCGGGCAATCTCCGGCGCCAGTACGTTGACCGGCCAGCCAAGGATCGCAATCGCCATCAACGGATCGCCGCCCATGGCGTAGATGTCGCTGATGGCATTGGTGGCGGCGATCCGACCGAAATCGAACGGGTCGTCGACGATCGGCATGAAGAAGTCGGTGGTCGACACCACGCCGCGTTCTTCATCGATGGCATACACCGCCGCGTCATCGCGCGAGGCGTTGCCGACCCAGAGTTTCGGGTCAAGGTTCTGCGCCCCGCTGCCGGCCAGAATCACCTCCAGCACCTGCGGGGAGATTTTGCAGCCGCATCCTGCGCCGTGGCTGTATTGGGTCAGACGAATCGGCTCGCTCATGGGGGGACACACCTCGTGAAGTCAGTGCCAAAGAGTCTACATCAACGTCGTCTCCCCTGAGGTCCCGCGAATCGTTGACCGAAAGGACAGTTAAACCACCAATTCCCTAGCCTTTTCCGTGCCTTGAGCAAAACTGGTATGCGTTGTGCAAACGTTTGCGAGTCGCTGACACAAGCGTTTTCGCTACATAACCGCGCAAGCCCGCAGAAGCGGGCCTTCGATCCGCACGAAAAGGGACTTTTAATGCACCGCACGTCCAGCCGCGTGACTTGCTCGCGCACTTTTGCTGTTTCCTTGCTGCTGGCCAGCGTTACAGGACTACTCAGCAGCACCGTTTTGGCGCAACCCGCTCCCGCCGAAGAATCCGCCCAGGGCGAAACCCTCAGCCCCGAAGCCAGCCCACCAAAAAAAGGCGTGTACCTCTCGGACTGGTTCAATCAGGACCTGACCGTCATCGGCAGCAAAGACATCAGTTTCGGCCCGCAACCGGCCGACGATATCTACCTGGAATACGAGTACTTCGGGCGCAAGGGGCCGTTCGAGTTGTACGGCTACATCGACATCCCGAAGATCTTCGACATCGGCAACAGCCATGACAAAGGCGTGTGGGACCACGGCTCGCCGGTGTTCATGGAGCATGAACCGCGGATCTCCATCGATTACCTCGCCGGCCGCAGCCTGGCCATCGGGCCGTTCAAGGAATGGTACGTCGCCTTCGACTGGATCTACGACCATGGCAGCAACAGCGCCAACCGCGCCAATACGCTGTACAGCGGTTTGGGCACCGACATCGATACCCATTCGCGGGTCAACCTGTCGGCCAACTTCTATGGGCGCTACCAGTGGGAAAACTACGGTGCCAGCAATGAGTATTCGTGGGACGGCTATCGCGCCCAACTCAAATACATCGTGCCGATCAGCAGCTTCAGCAACGGCGCGTCACTGACCTACATCGGGTTCACCAACGTCGACTTCGGCTCGGACCTGCACAAGGACAACCCGGCCCGCACGGCCAACGCCACCGTCGCCACCAACGTCTTGCTGTACTCGTTCACCCACTTGCGTTTCACCCTGGTCGGTCGTTATTTCCACAACGGCGGCAACTGGGAGGATGGCAGCGAATTGAATTTTGGCGACGGTAACTTCCGCGCCCGTTCCGACGGCTGGGGTTACTACGCCGGCGTTGGTTATCAGTTTTAAGTCTTGTTTGAATCAGGAGGTTTTATGCATGCAATGACGCGTCTTTCCCTGGCCTGTGCCGCCCTGCTCTCTTCAACGGCCTGGGCGACTGAAGCGCCGATCCAGCCGAAAGTGATGCTGATCACCATGTTCGCCCCCGAGGCGCAAAACTGGATTGATCGGCTGGAGCTCAAGCAGGAAGTGCGGGTGCCGGGGCTGTCCGCCGAGTACCCGACCGTTCGCTGCAACAGCCAGCAGGTATGCCTGATGGTCACCGGCATGGGCCAGACCAACGCCGCGGCGTCGACGCTGGCCCTGGCGCTGTCGTCGAAATTCGACCTGCGCAAAAGTTACTTCCTGATCGCCGGGATTGCCGGGATCAGCCCGAAACACGGGACC
Source organism: Pseudomonas sp. GL_093 (assembly GCF_057837605.1). Taxonomy (NCBI): domain Bacteria; kingdom Pseudomonadati; phylum Pseudomonadota; class Gammaproteobacteria; order Pseudomonadales; family Pseudomonadaceae; genus Pseudomonas; species Pseudomonas sp. GL_093. The sequence goes on from NZ_CM174448.1 coordinate 4,990,739, forward strand.
ATTGGCACCACCGCGTGGGCGCATTATCTGGTGGAGTTCGGCACCCAGTGGGAGATCGATTCCCGGGACGCGCCGACAGACTGGCCGACCGGTTATATCGGCATCAACACCAAAGGCCCGAACGAGAAACCACCGCTGGATTACAAGACCGAAGTCTTCGAACTCAACCCGAAGTTGCAGGCCAAGGCCTTTGCGCTGACCCAAAAAGTCGAGCTGAGCGAGAGCAAGGAATCGGCCGTGTGGCGCATGAAGTATCCGTCGGCCCCGGCCAATCAGCCGCCGGTGGTGACGCAGTGCGACACGCTGGCGGGCAATACCTGGTTTTCCGGGACGCGGTTGAGTGAGCGCGCCGAAGTCTGGACCCAACTGCTGACCGATAACAAAGGTGAGTACTGCACGACGCAGCAGGAAGACAACTCCACCTATGAGGCGCTGCTGCGGGCGAGTCGCGAGGGATTAGTCGATGTCCAGCGGCTGGCGGTGGTGCGTGCGGGTTCCGATTTTGACCGGCCAGCCCCGGGCCAAAGTGAGGTGGATAACCTGCTCAAGTATGCGGATCAAGGTGGATTTGTGCCGGCGCTGGAGAACCTGTACCGGACGGGAAATCCATTGGTGCAGGAGATTTTGAAGAATTGGCCGGCGTGGGAGAACGGTGTTCCCGAGGCTTGATCTGACAGGTTGATCACGTAAATCTGTGATTAACACAGATCAAATGTGGGAGCGGGCTTGCTCGCGAAAGCGGCATAACATTCAACAAAGATGTCGGCTGTTATACCGCTTTCGCGAGCAAGCCCGCTCCCACATTTTGATTGGAGTTATGGCAACAAAATCACTTTGTCACCACTGCCTTGACTCACCTCGGCATACCGCTCCAGACCTTCCGCCAACGGCGATTCAAACAAGCCCTCGGGCAACGGCAACAAGCCCTGATCGAAGAACGTGCCGAACTGCTCAAGCATCGCCGCACACGCCTGGACGCCGTACAGCAACGAGTTGATCCCCACCACCGAACCGCCCTTGCGATACAGCGCCAGGGCCGGCAATTGCACCAGGCCGTCCACCGGCGCGGCGATGATCGCGATGCGACCGAACGCGGCCAGCGCCGGGACCGAGGCCGGCAGCCAGAAACCGGTAGTGTCGAAGATCACATCAGCGCCACCGGCATACACGGCGCTCACCTGCGCACCGAGGTCCTCGGGATTATCCAGTTGCAGCGTCTGATACCCCTGCGCCTGCAAATCCTTGACCTGCTCCGGCCGCCGCGCCGCTGCCAGTACTTGAGCGCCACGCACCTTGGCCAGCGCCAGCGCCGCAGTGCCAACCGCCCCGCCACCGATCACCAGCAACCGGGTTTCGGCCGTCACCCCACTGCGTTCCAACGCATCCCACGCCGTGGTGTACGGCACGCCGAGGCTGGCAGCCTGGGCGAAACTCAAATGGGTCGGCTTTTGCGCCACGCCATTGGCCGGCAGTTTGACGAATTGTGCATGGGAGCCATCGGCGAAAAATCCCAGCTCACGGCCGGTGCCCCAGACTTCCTGGCCGATTAGAGCCTGCGGACCCTCAACGACCACACCGGCGAAATCACGACCGGGAATCCGCGGCAGTGTGGTGTAGGGAAAACGCCCCAGCACGTTCTTCACATCGCTGGGGTTGAGGCCGGCGGCCTTGATCTGGACCAGCACTTCATCGGTGCCGGGGACGGGGGTAGGAACCTCAACATAGCGCAGGGCCGAGAGGTCACCGGTCTTGTCGAATTGCAGTGCTTTCATGAGCGTTTCCCTCGAATGAATAAACGGTTCAGGAGATCCAGCCAGTGACCAGTTGCCGGCCCATTGGCCACAACTTCTCACCGGCCAACATGCCGAGCAGCCCTACCAGCGCGATGGCCGGCGGTGCGGGGGAACGAAAATCCAGAGCGCCGTAGAGCAGACCGACGCCCAGACCGATGACCAATGAGATGAGGAAGCTCATGGCGGACTCCGTGGCTAATTAAGATAGGTCCAGAGTCTAAAGATCGGTCGCGACGAGCATCGGCCAAGTGCTTCTGAATATCGGCCAAAGCGCTTTCAATCCTGACGCTGGCTCGCGGAAAACTGCGAAGGCGCGACACCCAGTTCACGTCGGAACATGTCGCTGAAGCTGCTCGGTGAATAACCCAGCTCCCGGGCAATCGCACTGACCGGCACGCCCTGGATCAACTCCGCCACCGCCGTCGCCAATTGCACCTGGCGCCGCCACTCGGCGAAGCCCATGCCCAGACCGTCCTTGAACAACCGCGCCAGGGTACGCACGCTGGCACCTGCGTTTTCCGCGTGTTGTTCGAAGGCAATGTCCAGCGATGGCGCGGCCATGACCGCCTGACACAGGTTCATCAGGCGCCGGTCGGAATCATCCGGCAAGGGGATTTTCAGCAACGAGCGCCTGGCTCGCCTGAGCTCCAGCAGCGCCAGGCCGACCAGCGCTTCGTAATACTCGGGCGCGCCATCGTCGCCCTGCTCCACCAACCCGACGATCAGCTCACGCAACAGTCCGCCGACTTCGATCACCTGAACCGTGTCGTCCAGCGTCGCCGCCAATGAGGGCCGCAAGTAGATGTTGCGCATCTGTAAATCCGAGACCACGCGAATCCCGTGGGGCACACCCGGCGGCAACCACACCGCTCGTTGCGGCGGCACCACCAGCGCTTCATGGGGCGTCTCGACCCACATCACCCCGCTCATCGCATACAGCAACTGCCCCCAGACATGCTCATGCGGCTCGATGTACAAGCCGCGCGGATAGGTGCGCGCCAGCGGTTGCACGGGCACATCGGTGTCACTCAGGTCTGGCGGGGCGGCAAGGGCCATGGGCAGCAATCATTGGGGGTTTCAGAGATTGCATGGTAACGAGCCACCGGCCTTGTCGCCACTGGTGGCATCCGCCTGACAATCCGACTGAATTTTCCGTAACCCCGACGATCCTTGTATTACCACAGGGAGGAATATGGGCTTTATGAACAACGCAAAACTTTTCGTCATTGAATACACCCTTCATGGCGCGCCCAAGTCTTTCATCATCCGCCTGGACAAGATGGATAACGCGGAGGCTTGGCATTGGGCAAGTTGCGACGCGGGGGTCGGACGAATCCCCCGCTTCGGCCGAGAGAAGGTGCAAAAAACCAGCAAGCCGATGGCGGAGAAGTTCGGCGTGGAAAACGTCAAGTGGCGGCCGGCAAATTGAAATGAAAGTGGAGCCCGATCAGGCTCCACCTTTTTTTGGATGAGTGGTCAGCGTTGGGCGCACTTGCAGCCCTTGCTGGCACATTCTTCGCCATGTTCGTGGTGCTTGGCGCAGGCTTCACAGCAATAGTGCTTGCCGTGGCGCGCGATCGGATGTTCGCCCAGTTTGCAGGAGCATTTGGGGCAGTCGCATTTACTTTCACTGTCGATCATGAGCCTGACTCCATAGGTTGTGGTCGTCCGGGTCTGGCAAATGCGACCCGTACCACCAGTGTAGGAGCTTGCGTCAGCCCTGCCGGGGACTGATCCCGCCGATCAACTGCCAGCGCGGCAGCTCATTCAAGGCGGGCCCCTGTTGCGGACCGCTGAACAGCAACAGTAAAAACTCTATATCGAGTGCTTCGGTGCAGTGCCCTACTGGGACAAACCGTAATGTCTGTCAGCACCACAATCCCTGTGGGAGCGAGCCTGCTCGCGATAGCGGTGAATCAGTCACATTGATGCTGGAAGTGCCGACGCTATCGCGAGCAGGCTCGCTCCCACAGGTTCTGTGCCGGTGCAATCAGATGCGAAACTGACCCACCAGTTTGCCCAGACGATGACCGAGGTCGGCCAGGCTGCGGGAGGTCTGGGCGCCGAGCTGGGTTTCGTCGGCAACGCTGTCCACCGCCACGGCGATCTGATGCACGCTGCGGTTGATCTCTTCGGCCACGGCGGTCTGCTCTTCGGCGGCGCTGGCGATCTGCGCGTTCATCGAATTGATGGTGCCGATCAGCTGGGCCATGGTGTCCAGCGATGCTCCCGCTTCATTGGCCTGAGCCGAGGTGCCGTCGCCGGCCTCGCTGGAACGGCGCATCGCTTCCACGGCCGATTGGGTGCCGGCCTGCAAGCGATCGATCATGCCCTGGATTTCCTGGGTGCTGATTTGCGTGCGACTGGCCAACGCACGAACCTCGTCGGCCACCACGGCAAAGCCGCGCCCGGCCTCACCGGCACGAGCGGCTTCGATGGCGGCGTTGAGTGCCAACAGGTTGGTCTGCTCGGCAATCGAACGGATCACGCCGAGCACGCTGACAATCGACGACACGTCTTTTTGCAAACTGTCGAGAGACACGCCGCTGCTGCGAATATCGTCCACCAACGCATGAATCTTCACGATGCTGCCGGCCACCACACGCTTGGCAGCCTGACCTTCTTCGTCGGTCTGCTGGGCAGCCACCGCGGCGTTTTGCGCACTTTTCGCCACTTCCTGAGCGGCGGCGGACATTTGGTTGATCGCCGTGGCGACCTGATCAGTCTCGTGTCGCTGACGTTCCATGGCCTGATCCGAGCGCTGGGCCTGATCGGAGACCTGATTCACCAACCCGGTCAATTGCGAAGTCATTTCGGTAATCTGGCGCACCAGGCCGTGGATCTTGTCGACGAAGCGGTTGAACGAGCCGGCCAGTTCGCCGAGTTCGTCCTGGCTGGTAATGGTCAGGCGACGCGTCAGGTCGCCCTCGCCCGCCGCGATGTCATCGAGGTTGGCTTTCATCAGGTTCAGCGGACGCAGGATGGTGTTGGCCAGCAGCATCCCGGCGGCGGCAATCACCAACAGCACCACGGCGGCAATCCCGACGATGCTCAGCACCACGCCTTGCATGCGCTCCTGGACCTTGATTTCGACCAGTGCCACTTGGGCTTCGATGCCGTCGAGGTTGACCGACGTACCGACCGCCATGTCCCACTTCGGCAGGTATTCGGTGTAGCCCAGTTTCGGCACCAGCACTTGGGTGTTGCCGGGCAGCGGCGAGCTGTATTGCAGGTAGTGGGTGCCGTCCTTGGCGACTTTCACCAGGTCGCGGTTGACGTAGACGCCGTTCGGATCGCGGTTGTCCTTGAAGCTCTGGCCCACGCCTTCAGGGCTGTTGGCCTTGAACAGGCGCACGGTGTTGGAGTCGTAGCCGAAGAAGTAGCCGTCCTTGCCGTAGGTGATGCTCGACAGCAACTTGACCACCTGGGCCCGCGCCGCGTCATCACCGGGGGCGGCTGCGTCGTAGAGCGGTTTGATCGTGGTCATGGCCACGGCGACGTAGCTTTGCAGCGTTGCCTTGGCATCGCTGAGCAGGCGCTGGCGAGTTTCCTCGACTTCCTTGCGGGCCTGCTCCTGCAGAATGAACAACGTGGTCAGGCTGATGACCAGCGCAAAGAGCAACACCGGGAGGACGGCAAGGGACAGGACTTTAGCCTTCAGGCTCATGCGCATGACGGTTCACTCTTTTGATTTTATTGGCGTGGTTAAAGGCTTTAACGGCACGCCGGATCAAAAGTTGAATTAAGGAACACTGCAAATCCCCTGTGGGAGCGAGCTTGCTCGCGATAGCGGTGGCACATCCAACATCCATGTATCAGACAGACCGCCATCGCGAGCAAGCTCGCTCCCACATTTAATCTGCGGTGTTTACAAAACCATCGCCGCCACCCAGCCGAACGCCAGCAGCGGGAGGTTGTAGTGCAGGAAGGTCGGGACCACGGTGTCCCAGATGTGGTGATGCTGGCCGTCGATGTTCAGGCCCGAGGTCGGGCCGAGGGTCGAGTCCGACGCCGGTGAGCCGGCATCGCCCAGCGCACCGGCAGTGCCGACGATGCACACGATCGCGATCGGGCTGAAACCCAACTGTACGCACAACGGCACAAAAATCGCTGCCAGGATCGGCACTGTGGAAAACGACGAACCGATGCCCATGGTCACCAACAGGCCAACCAGCAACATCAACAACGCGCCAATGCCTTTGCTGTGGCCGATCCACGAGGCCGAGGCTTCGACCAGTGTCTGCACCTCACCGGTGGCTTTCATCACTTCGGCGAAACCTGAGGCGGCGATCATGATGAAACCGATCATCGCCATCATTTTCATGCCTTCGGTGAACAGGTCGTCGGTTTCACGCCACTTCACGATCCCCGACACCGAAAAAATCAGAAAGCCAGCCAACGCACCGATGATCATCGAGTCCAGCAACAGCTGAATGATAAACGCCACCGCGATGGCCAGACCGGCGACCATCAGGCTCATCGGGTTGTACTGCACCGCGACCTGTTCGACTTGCTCGATCTTTTCCAGATCATAGACGCGCTTCTTGCGATAGCTAACAAACGCTGCCGCGAGCCCGACGACCATGCCCAAGGCCGGAATCCCCATGGCATGGGTGACGTTGATGCCGCTGATGTCCACACCGCTACGGGCGACGTTGGCCAGCAGGATTTCATTAAGGAAGATGTTGCCGAAGCCCACGGGCAGGAACATGTACGGCGTAATCAGGCCGAAGGTCATGACGCAGGCAATCAGTCGGCGGTCCAGCTGCAGCTTGGTCAGCACATATAAAAGCGGCGGCACCAGCAGCGGAATGAAGGCGATATGTATCGGCAAGATGTTCTGGGACGCGATGGCTACCACCCACAGCAAACCGATCAACAGCCATTTGACCTGACGGCCACCGCTGGCGTGCTGGCGGTCGACCATCAGCAAGGCTTTGTCGGCCAGGGCATGCGCCAGGCCGGACTTGGCAATGGCCACGGCGAAAGCGCCGAGCAATGCGTAGGACAACGCGACCGTCGCGCCGCCACCGAGGCCGCTGTTGAAGGCTTTTAATGTTGCGTCGATGCCCAGGCCACCGGTCAAACCACCCACCAGGGCGCCCACGATCAGCGCGATTACTACGTGCACGCGGGACAGGCTGAGGATCAGCATGATGCCGACCGCGGCAATTACAGCATTAATCATCGGTACCTCAAGGCAAACGGAAAGAGTCCGGCCGGCAGTCTGCAAAGAGCCGCCAGCGGATTAAATGAGAGGGTTTTATTAGAGGGCGCGCACTGTGCCGCAGCATCCACGCCTTGTCAAAGCGATCACGATCCCTTGCTGCCGCTGGTGATGCCCCTGTGGGAGCGAGCCTGCTCGCGATAGCGGTGGATCAGGCAACACAAATGTCGACTGACACTCCGTCATCGCGAGCAGGCTCGCTCCCACAAGGGCTGCGCCAGCGGCTACAGGTTTGTGTGCCTCGATATTCGTCGAGCGGCATAAAGAAAGCAGATTAGCGGCCGTTACAGTGCAAAGTCTCAGATATTTATCGAATAAAGGACGTCTCCATGTCGCTCAGACAACTTTCCATTCAATGGAAAATCACCCTGCTGGCCGGGCTGTGCCTGGCCGGCATCGTGACCCTGCTGGTGGGTCTTTCGCTGTATCGCATGGAGCACAGCTCCGAGATGGTGAAAGCATCCAGCATGGAGATGCTCACCGAAGCGGCCCAGGCCCGGATCGAATCCCAGGGTGAAAACCAGGCGCTGGGGATACGCCAGCAGTTCATGGACGCCTATCAATATGGCCACGGCTTTTCGCGTCAGGTGCTGTTCCTGCGCGACCAGGCCGAGAAACGCTTTCTCGATGCCTTTGACTTGCGTGAAGACCTGACACGCCAGGTCAAGTCGGCCCTGCAAGCCAATCCGGAATTGCTCGGCCTCTCGCTGGTGTTCGAAGCCAATGCGCTGGACGGCAAGGACGATCTGTTCGCCGGCCAGGCCGAGTTGGGCAGCAACGACAAGGGTCGTTTTGCCCTGTACTGGTCGCAACCGACTCCGGGCAAGGTGACGTCGATGGCGCTACCGGAAAGCGACATGGCCGACACCAGCACCGGCCCCAGCGGTGAACCGGCCAACGCCTGGTTCACCTGCCCGCGCACGACCCTCAAGCCCTGCGTGATCGAACCCTACTTCTATGTGATCGACGGCCAGAACGTGCTGATGACCAGCATCGTTTTCCCGCTGATGGTCAACGGCAAGGTCATCGCTTCGCTGTCGGTGGACATCAACCTCAACAGCCTGCAAGCCGTCAGCCAGGGTGCGAGCAAGAAGCTCTATGATGGCCAGACCAACGTCAGCATCATCAGCCCGGTCGGTTTGCTGGCCGGTTACAGCCCGGACGCCAGCAAGCTCAGCCAGCGCCTGGACACCGTGGACAAGACCAACGGTGCCGAGCTGATCCGCATGCTCGCCACCAGCAGCAAGACCGCAAGCCTGCACAACAATCAACAGCTCAAAGTGCTGTCGCCGTTCCAGCCGATTCCCGGTGGCAAGTCCTGGGGCGTGTTGCTCGATGTGCCGGAGAAAGTCCTGGTCGGCCCCGCCGAAGCACTGAAAAAACAACTCGATGAAAGCAACACCGCCGGCACCCTGGTCGAACTCGGCCTGGGTGTGCTGGCCGCGTTGATTGGCCTGTTGCTGGTGTGGCTGATGGCCCGCAGCGTGACCCGGCCGATCCTCGGTGTGGCGCACATGCTCGAAGACATTGCCAGCGGCGAAGGCGATCTGACCCGCCGCCTGGCCTATGACAAAAAGGACGAACTCGGCCAATTGGCCGGCTGGTTCAACCGCTTCCTCGACAAGCTGCAACCGATCATCGCCGAGGTCAAACGCTCGGTGCAGGACGCGCGCAGCACGGCGGATCAGTCATCCGCCATCGCCACCCAGACCAGCGCCGGCATGGAGCAGCAATACCGTCAGGTGGATCAGGTCGCTACCGCTTCCCACGAAATGAGCGCCACCGCCCAGGACGTTGCCCGCAGCGCAGCGCAAGCGGCACAGGCGGCGCGGGATGCGGATCAGGCCACCCGTCGCGGTTTGACCGTGATCGACCGCACCACCGCCAGCATCGACAACCTCGCGGCCGACATGAGCGCGGCAATGGTTCAAGTCGAAGGCCTGGCGGCCAACAGCGAGAAGATCGGTTCGGTGCTGGAAGTGATCCGGGCCATCGCTGAGCAGACCAACCTGCTGGCGCTTAACGCCGCCATCGAGGCCGCTCGTGCCGGTGAAGCCGGACGCGGTTTTGCCGTGGTGGCCGATGAAGTGCGCAACCTGGCACGCCGGACCCAGGAGTCTGTCGAAGAAACCCGTCTGGTGATCGAGCAATTGCAGAGTGGCACTCAGGACGTGGTTGGTTCGATGAACAACAGCCATCGTCAGGCTCAGGGCAGTGTCGAACAGGTGGGTCAGGCGGTGACGGCGCTGCGGCAGATTGGTGAAGCGGTGACGGTGATCAGCGACATGAACTTGCAGATCGCCAGTGCCGCTGAAGAGCAAAGTGCGGTGGCCGAGGAGATCAACAACAACGTGGCGACGATTCGGGATGTGACGGAGTCGCTGTCGGGGCAAGCGAATGAATCAGCGCGGGTGAGTCAGTCGCTCAATAGCCTGGCGAATCAGCAGCAGGGTTTGATGGATCAATTCCGCGTTTAACCCGGACTTATTGCCCACTGAAGATCCAATGTGGGAGCGAGCTTGCTCGCGATAGCAGTCTGACAGTCGACATAGATGTTAAATGTACTGGCGCTATCGCGAGCAAGCTCGCTCCCACAGGTTATTCAGCGTTTGGGCAGTTTGATTAGCACTTTCAACCCGCCCCACTCGCTCTCCTCCAGCCGCAACACCCCGCCCCACGTATCGACGATGTCCCGCACAATCCCCAATCCCAGCCCATGCCCATCCGTCTGTTCATCAAGCCTGGTCCCCCGGCTGAACACCTGATCGCGCTGGTCTTCGGGAATCCCAGGCCCATCGTCTTCCACGCTGAACTCAAACCCTTCTACCGTCTCGACCACGCTCAACCGAACCTCGGCGTCCGCCCATTTGCAGGCGTTGTCCAGCAGGTTACCGAGCAGTTCGAGCAAGTCCTCGCGATCCCAAGGCAGTTGCAACCCCTTCGGTGCCACATAGCTGAGGTCCAGATGCTCACCATGAATCATGTTCAACGTCGCCAGTAACCCAGGCAATTCAGCATCGCAATCAAACAACACCCCCGGCAACGCATCGCCGGATAACCGTGCGCGATTGAGTTCGCGATTGAGTCGCTGCTGGACCTGTTCCAGCTGCGCCTGAATCACTTTGCGCAGTTCCGGCTGCGCATCGAGCTTCTCGCTTGAGGCCAGGCTCAACAACACCGCCAGCGGAGTTTTCAAGGCGTGGCCGAGGTTACCCAGCGCATTGCGCGAACGCTTGAGGCTGTCTTCGGTGTGAGCGAGCAAATGGTTGATCTGCGCCACCAGCGGCTCAAGCTCGACCGGCACCTGATCATCGAGTTGCGAGCGCTGCCCCTGCTGCAACTGGGCGATCTGCTCACGCGCCTTTTCCAGCGGGCGCAAGGCGCGGCGCACGGTGATGCGTTGCAGCAGCAGAATCAGCAGCAATCCCGCCAGCCCAAGGCCCAAACCGACTTGACGCATGCGCTGGAAACTCTCGCGCACCGGCGTGTAATCCTGGGCCACGCTGATGGAAATCGATTGGCCCAAGCGCCGATAGTCCGAACGCAGCACCAGCAATTGCTGGCCTTCCGGCCCCAATTGCAGGTTGCTGTGCAGGCCGGCATGGTCGAGGCGCGGCAGTTCCTGATCCCATAGCGAACGGGAGCGCCAATGGCTGTCGGCAAAATCGATGCGGAAGTAATGCCCGGAAAACGGTCGCTGATAGGCCGGCGACAGGTGTCGCTCATCCAGCTGTAAACCCTGCGGCCCACGCACCAGCGCCACCAGCAGGTTTTCGCTGTCGTCGCGCAGCCCGGCTTCGAGGTAGCGCTGCAAACCCATTTCGAACAGCCACAGGCTGGTCTGCGCCAGCACCAGGCCGACGATCACCATCACGCTGATCAGCCCCAGACTCAAGCGGCGCTGGATCGACCTCACTGGGCTTGCCCGCCGAACAGGTAACCCTGGCCGCGACGGGTTTCGATGACACTGCGCCCGAGTTTGCGCCGCAGGTGGTTGACGTGGACTTCGAGCACGTTGGAGTCGCGCTCGGTTTCACCGTCATAGAGGTGTTCGGCGAGGTGGCTTTTGGAAAGAATCTGCTCGGGGTGCAGCATGAAATAACGCAGCAGGCGGAATTCAGCGGCGGTGAGCTGGATGTCAGCACCGTCGCGGGTCACGCATTGTCGGCCTTCGTCCAGGTGCAGTCCGGCAGACTTGAGCGTCGGCTGGTTGGCATGGCCATGGGAACGGCGCAATAGCGCCTGGACGCGCAAGTGCAGCTCTTCGGGGTGGAAGGGTTTGGTCAGGTAATCGTCGGCGCCGGCCTTGAGGCCTTCGATCCGTTCAGCCCAGGAATCACGGGCGGTGAGGATCAGCACTGGCGTGGACAGACCAGCGGTCCGCCATTGCGTCAGCACCTCGAGCCCTGGCAAACCCGGCAGGCCGAGGTCGAGGATGATCAGGTCATAAGGCTCGCTGCTGCCCTGATACACCGCGTCGCGACCGTCGGCCAGCCAGTCCACGGCGTAACCCTGTCGGTTGAGGCCGGCCATCAGTTCGTCGGCCAGCGGCACATGGTCTTCCACCAGAAGCAAACGCATCGATCAATCTTCCCTGTCTTTCAGTAACTGGCCGGTGCTGGCGTCGAGGTCCAGTTCGCGGACCACACCGTCGGCGGTCAGCAACTCGACTTCATAAACATAGACGTCGTGTTTCTCTTCAAGCTCGGCTTCCAGCAATTTGGCCCCGGGGTAGCGGTCCAGCGCTTGCTGCAACAGCTGCTCCAGCGGCAGGATCACGCCCCGTTGACGCAGGCGCAGGGCTTCGTCCTGATCCAGGTCGCGGGCCATGACCACCGAGCAAAAAGCCAGAAGCGCCAGCGCCATTCGACCGCTCGTGCACCGCTGTGAAAAAGAAAACACCTTCATTACGTATCCTGATGATCCTTGAGAATCTGCCCGCTGACAGCGTCCAATTCCAGGTCCCACTCAATGCCCTGAGGGTCGCGCAACTCCACCTGATAGACGTACTTGCCGTACTCTTCTTCCAGTTCGGTTTCGGTGATCTTGGCGCCGGGATGTTTGGCCAGAGCGGTGGCGTTGAGCTTCTCGAAAGACACAATGGTACCAGCGTCGCGCAGTCTCAGGGCTTCGTCGGGACCGAGGTCGCGAGCGTGGACGATGCTGGCGGTCATGCCGATGATGGACGCGGTGAACAGGGCAGTGAAGGTTTTCATGGGGTGTCTCCGTATTTTTTTATGTGTTGCCTACGGAGTGCACCTTAACGGGGCGAACTTAATTGAAACTGAATTGCCATCATTGGGGATGGCAACACGACATCACCTGTGGGAGCGAGCCTGCTCGCGAAAGCGCTGGGTCAGGCAACATCAATGCTGGCTGTAACGGCCTCTTCGCGAGCAGGCTCGCTCCCACAATGACCGTGCATGTCTATAATCCCCCGCTTGCCTGCATTCGAGACCGGTATGACCGCTATCCACATCAAATTCCCCTCGCTGACGCTCAAGGCCGGCCCTCGTGCCTTGGCGCGCATCCGTGAAAACGGTTTGAGCGCCGCCGATGTCGGCACACTGCCGGGTGCCGCCGGTGGTCCCAAGGCGTTGGGGATTCAAGGTCTGGACCTGGCGTTGTTCGGCGAATGGCTGCCGGCGGCACCGCGCGAGCGTTCGTTGATCGGTGCGTCGGTGGGTTCCTGGCGCTTCGCCAGCGCGTGCCTGCCGGATGCCGCCGAAGGTATCCGCCGCCTCGGTCACCTCTACACCGAGCAGAACTTCGCCAAGGGCGTGACCATGGCGCAGATCAGTCTGAGCTCTCGGCGCATGCTCGATGACCTGCTCGACGGCCGCGATGCCTCGATTCTGGACAACGTTCATTACCGACTGAACATCATGGTGGTCAAAAGCCACGGCCTGCTGGCGGACGATCATCGCGGCCGACTGGGGCTGGGCCTGTCATCGGTGATCGCCGACAACCTGCGCGGCCGGGCGCGGCTGTCGCGGCATTTCGAGCGGCTGATCATTCACGATCCGCGTCTGGCACCGCCGGTCAATGCATTGAACGATTTCCCCTCGCGCTTCGTTGCGCTGAATGCCGGCAACCTGCGCCAGGCCTTGCTCGCGTCAGGCTCGATCCCGATGGTGATGGAAGGCGTGCGTGACCTGCCGGGTGCCGGTGCCGGGACGTTTCGCGATGGCGGTCTGCTGGACTATCACCTCGACCTGCCCTACAGCGGCAACGACATCGTGCTCTACCCACATTTCACCGACCGGGTGATTCCCGGCTGGTTCGACAAGACCCTGCCGTGGCGCCGCGCGTGTCCTGCGCGTTTGCAGGATGTCCTGTTGTTGGCGCCTTCGAAGGAATACCTGGCGCGCCTGCCCTACGGCAAACTTCCGGACCGCAACGACTTCAAACGCTTCATGGGCGATGCCCCGAGCCGGCAGAAATACTGGCGCACGACGATGGATGAAAGCCGTCGTATGGGCGATGAGTTCCTCGAACTGGCTGCCAGCGGTCGCCTCGGGGAGCGCTTGCTGACCCTTTAGTCAGTGTTTTCCCGCAACGCCAAACGCAAACTGTTAAACTCGCCGCCTGCCCACATCGCCGCGGCGATCGCCACCTGACAGAGCTGAAATCACTGTGGAAATCTTCAAAGAATTTACCTTCGAATCCGCCCACCGCTTGCCCCACGTGCCGGAAGGCCACAAGTGCGGCCGCCTGCACGGTCACTCGTTCAAAGTGGCGATCCACCTGAGCGGCGACCTCGATCCGCACACGGGCTGGATCCGTGATTTCTCGGAAATCAAGGCGATCTTCAAGCCGCTCTATGAACGCCTGGACCATAACTACCTGAACGACATTCCTGGCCTGGAAAACCCGACCAGTGAAGTCCTGGCCAAATTCATCTGGAAAGAATTGAAGCCTCTGCTGCCGGAACTCAGCGCGATCCGCATTCACGAGACGTGCACCAGCGGTTGCATCTATCACGGTGAGTAAAAACACCCGATTGAAAAGAACCACCGGCGACGGTGGTTTTTTTATGCCTGTCGTTTCGCCGTCCTCCCCGGTACAGTCGGGCCTCATCCTTGGCCCAAAGGAACCCGTCTGATGTCGCTGCTTATTCGTCCCGCTACGCTTGAGGATATCGCGCAGATCGAAGCCATCGTCGAGGCGGCTTACTCGCCTTACATCGAGCGCATCGGCCGCAAACCCGCACCGATGCTGGATGACTACGCCAGTCAAGTGCTGGCCAGGCGCGTCCATGTACTCGCCCACGAGCAGACACTCAGCGGCTTTGTGGTGTTGATCGACACGGAAGAGTACTTGCTGCTGGACAACATCGCGGTCAGCCCGGCGGACAAGGGGCAAGGTCATGGCCGTCAGTTGCTGGACTTCGCCGAACGCCACGCACTCGACGCGGGTTACCCAACGATCCGGCTGTACACCAACGAAGCCATGAGCGAAAACATTGCGCTGTACACCCGCCGAGGGTATGTCGAAACCCATCGGGTCGAAGAGAACGGCCTGCGCCGTGTGCACATGAGCAAATCGCTGGGCTGAGCGCACTAAAAACCTGTGGGAGCGAGCCTGCTCGCGATGGCGGCTTTGCAGTCACATTGATGTTTAATGTGCAGACGCCTTCGCGAGCAGGCTCGCTCCCACAGTGAACTGCGTTTCGTCAGTAAATGTAAAAACAGCCTTCAATGGCTGTTTTTTTATGCCTATGCTTTTTGGCTCCCCCACGCCAAGAGGACACCCCCAATGACTGACTGGCCGCTGCCGCAGACCTATCGCTTCAACGGGCATTCCGTTCGCTACGCCGTACGGGGTGACGGTCCACCACTGGTGTTCGTGCATGGCACGCCCTTCTCTTCTTACGTGTGGCACCGGATTGCGCCGCACTTCATCACCACCCATCGGGTGCATTACTTTGATCTGTTGGGTTATGGGCTTTCGGAGAAAATCGACGGCGATGTGTCGCTGGGTGTGCAGAACGACCTGTTGGCTCACTTGCTGGATCACTGGGGCCTGGAACGGCCAGACGTGGTTGCTCACGACTTCGGCGGCGCCACCGCTCTGCGTGCTCACCTGCTGAACGGCAAGGATTACCGCAGCCTGACGCTGATTGATCCCGTGGCGCTGACGCCCTGGGGTTCGCCGTTTGTGCAGCATGTGCGTCAGCATGAGGCGGCATTCAGTGGCCTGCCCGATTACATTCAACGGGCGATTGTGCCGACCTATATACGCGGGGCGATCAAGCGCGAAATCCCGGACGACGAACTCGCGCCTTACGTGCAGCCGTGGCTCGGCGATCCGGGGCAAGCGGCGTTCTATCGGCAGATCGCGCAGATGGATGAGCGTTATACCCGAGAGGCCGAAGGGCTGTACCCGACGGTTCGTTGTCCGGTGCAGATTCTGTGGGGGGAAGATGATCAGTGGATTCCCATTGAACGCGGGCAGGCGTTGCATCAGATGATTCCGGGGTCACGGTTTCAGGCGATTCCGAATGCCGGGCATCTGGTTCAGGAAGATGCGCCGGAAGCGATCGTCGCGGCGTTGCTGCGGTTTCTGCCGCAACACAAATCCCCCTGAAGAAACCGAATCCACTGTGGGAGCGAGCCGGCTCCGGGCGGCGTTCCGACGATGACTGAGTCACATCCGACATTGATGTCGACTGACCCACCGCTATAGTCGGAACGCCGCCCGGAGCCGGCTCGCTCCCACATGGGTTCTGTGTTCCTTCAGGTGCACCTCTTTCGCGCCCTTCCTCAAGCCAAATTCCCCCGCTCGGCTATAAATAACTAAGCCAACCCACGCTTGGCACGACCACTGCAACACGCTCCCGCGTCACTCATTCAGCAAGGAACGCCCCATGACGCAGAACGATCCCGGCAACGACTACCCCCTCAGTGAAGTCCCGATGCATGCCCGCAAAGGCCTGGCCTCAACGGCCATGGTGCTGCTGGGTTTCACCTTTTTTACCGCGACCATGTTTGCCGGCGGCAAGCTCGGTGTGGCGTTCAGCTTCGGCGAGATGATGGCGGTGATTATCGTCGGCAATCTGCTGCTGGGGATCTACGCCGCAGGCCTGGGTTACATCGCCTTCAAGAGCGGTCTGAATTCGGTGTTGATGGGACGCTTTTGCTTCGGTGAGGTGGGCAGCAAGCTCAGCGACCTGATCCTCGGTTTTACCCAGATCGGCTGGTACGCCTGGGGCACGGCCACTGCCGCCGTGGTGCTGGGCAAGTATTTCGAATTGAGCGAGGGTACCGTTCTCGGGCTGATGGTGCTGTTCGGCCTGCTGTTTTGCGCGACCGCGTATGTCGGCTATCGCGGCCTGGAGATTCTGTCGTACATCGCCGTACCGGCGATGATGTTGCTGCTGATGCTGTCGATGTGGGTGGCCACGGTGAAGGTCGGCGGCCTCGACGGTTTGCTCGCGGTAGTCCCGACGGGAACACTGGATTGGTCGACCGCGATTACCTTGGTATTTGGCACCTTTGTCAGCGGCGCAACCCAGGCGACCAACTGGACGCGCTTCTCCCGTTCAGCACGCGTCGCGGTGCTGGCGAGCCTGATCGGTTTCTTCATCGGCAACGGCCTGATGGTGTTGATCGGTGCCTACGGTGCCATCGTCTACCAGCAACCGGACGTGGTCGAAGTGTTGCTGTTGCAAGGCTTCGCCATGGCGGCGATGGCGATGCTGCTGCTCAATATCTGGAGCACCCAGGACAACACCATCTACAACTTCGCCGTTGCCGGTTGCAACCTGCTGCGCACCGGCCGTCGCAAGACCGTGACCCTGGCGGGCGCGGTGATCGGCACGTTGCTGGCACTGCTGGGCATGTACGACATGCTGGTGCCCTACCTGATTTTGTTGGGTACCGTGATTCCGCCGATTGGCGGCGTGATCATGGCGGACTTCTTCTACCGTTATCGTGGTCAATACCCACGTCTGGCCGATGCCCGGTTGCCAGCGTTCAACTGGGCCGGTTTGGCCGCCTACGCAGTCGGCACTGTCGCTGCTTTCAGTTCACCGTGGGTCGCGCCGCTGGTAGGGATTGCCGCTGCCGCGCTAACGTATGTGTTACTGACCGGCGTGCTGGGTGCCCGTACTGCCAACGCACCATTACAAGATCTATAAAAGGATTCGCCTGATGCACATCATCAACGCCCGCCTGCGCAACCAAGATGGCCTGCATGAATTGCACCTGGAAAACGGCCTGATCAGCAACATCGCCCGACAGACCGAAGCCCCAACCCTGGGCCCCGATGATCTGGACGCTGGCGGCAACCTGGTGGTGCCACCCTTCGTCGAGCCGCACATCCACCTCGACGCCACGCTCACCGCCGGCGAGCCGCGCTGGAACATGAGCGGCACCTTGTTCGAAGGCATCGAATGCTGGGGCGAGCGCAAGGTGACCATCACCGAAGAGGACACCAAGACCCGCGCCAAGAAAACCATCCAGACCCTCGCCGCCCACGGCATCCAGCACGTGCGCACCCACGTCGACGTCACCGACCCGCAGCTCACCGCGCTCAAGGCGATGCTCGAAGTGCGCGAGGAAAGCCGTCACCTGATTGACATGCAGATCGTTGCGTTCCCGCAGGAAGGCATCGAGTCGTACCGCAACGGTCGCGAGCTGATGGAAGAAGCGATCCGCATGGGCGCCGATGTGGTCGGCGGCATTCCGCATTTCGAGTACACCCGCGATCAAGGCGTGAGCTCGGTGAAGTTCCTGATGGACCTGGCCGAGCGCACCGGTTGCCTGGTGGACGTGCATTGCGATGAAACCGACGACCCGCACTCACGCTTTCTGGAGGTGCTGGCCGAAGAAGCCCGCAGCCGCGACATGGGTTCGCGAGTGACCGCCAGCCACACCACGGCCATGGGCTCTTATGACAACGCTTACTGCGCCAAACTGTTCCGCCTGCTCGGGCATTCGGGGATCAGTTTTGTCTCCTGCCCCACCGAAAGCATTCACCTGCAAGGGCGCTTCGACAACTTCCCGAAACGCCGTGGCGTGACTCGAGTGAATGAGCTGCTCGAAGCCGGGATGAACGTGTGTTTCGGTCAGGATTCGATCGTCGACCCGTGGTACCCGCTGGGCAACGGCAATATCTTGCGAGTGCTCGAAGCCGGCCTGCACATCTGCCACATGCTCGGTTACCGCAATCTTCAAAGCGCGCTGGACCTGGTTACCGACAACAGCGCCAAGGCCATGAACCTGGGTGATCGTTATGGACTGGAACGCGGGCGGCCGGCGAATTTGCTGATTCTGTCGGCGGACAGTGATTACGAGGTGATCCGCAGCCAGGGCTTGCCGCTGTATTCGGTGCGCGATGGCAAGGTGTTGATGAAGCGGCAGATGCCGGTGGTGGAGTTCTTCGGCGATCAGAGCTGAGATTTGC
Organism: Pseudomonas sp. GL_093; assembly: GCF_057837605.1. Taxonomy (NCBI): domain Bacteria; kingdom Pseudomonadati; phylum Pseudomonadota; class Gammaproteobacteria; order Pseudomonadales; family Pseudomonadaceae; genus Pseudomonas; species Pseudomonas sp. GL_093. The sequence continues at coordinate 5,009,168 of NZ_CM174448.1, forward strand.
GTTGACTGGGCTGACGCCTTCGGGAGTGTCATAAATTTTGTGTTCGGGCATAACATGTTGCAGAGGTGCATGTATGCCGACCAAGAAAAAACCGGCCAGTGGGGCCGCGCGAGACCTTCCAGCCATTCCAAAAGAGCTGATTGATCAGTTCGTAAACGGCCCGATGAGTGCCGAAGCCATTCAGGATGCCTCGATGGCGTTCAAGAAGGCGCTCATCGAGCGAGCCCTTGGTGCCGAGTTGGGGCACCACCTTGGTTATCCTCAGGGCGCGGAACGCCCCGAGGAGTCGAGTAACCAACGTAACGGCCGAAGCGGCAAGACCGTGCTGACCGATGACGGCCCGTTGCGCCTGGATATTCCCAGAGACCGCGATGGCAGCTTTGCTCCGATCCTGATCCCCAAACACGAGCGCCGGTTTACAGGCTTCGACGACAAGATCATTGCTATGTATGCCCGCGGCATGAGTGTTCGCGAGATTCGTGCATTTCTCTCGGAGCAATACGGAACAGACGTCTCCCATGACTTCATCAGCTCCGTCACCGATGCTGTTCTGGAAGAAGTCAGTACCTGGCAGCAACGACCACTTGAACCCATGTACCCAGTCATTTTCTTCGATGCTCTGCGGGTCAAAATCCGTGACGAAGGGGTGGTTCGCAACAAGGCAATCTACTTGGCCCTGGGCGTGTTGCCGGACGGCACACGAGATATTTTGGGGATCTGGATTGAGACCACTGAGGGTGCCAAGTTCTGGATGAAGGTCTTCAATGACCTCAAGACCCGAGGCGTCGAAGACGTTTTGATCGCGGTAACTGACGGACTTAAAGGCATGCCAGAAGCCTTAAGTGCGGTGTTTCCTCAGACGACGTTGCAAACCTGTATCGTCCACTTGATCCGTAACAGCCTTGATTACGCGGCTTGGGACAAGCGCCGCGAACTGGCCAAGGCCCTGAAACCGATCTATCAAGCACTCAACGCTGAAGTTGCCGAGCAGGCTCTAGAGGCCTTCGAGTCTGGACCTTGGGGTAAGCAATATCCAACGGTGGCTGCGGCCTGGAGACGTGCCTGGGATCGAGTCATCCCGTTTTTTGTCTTCCCGCCAGCCATACGAAAAGTGATCTACACCACTAATGCTATCGAGAGCATCAATGCTCAGTTGCGCAAGATCATCAAGACAAGGGGGCACTTTCCAACCGACGATGCAGCGACGAAGTTGATCTGGCTGGCATTGCAAAATATCACCGCCAATTGGGGCAGCCCCGCCCATGACTGGAAGAACGCCATGAATCAGTTTGCGGTCTTGTACGGAGATCGATTCATCAGGCCGACCTGGTGAAATGAAGGCCTGCCTGACGGCAGGCCATTACCGGCCCGCACACAAAAAATCTGACACTCTCACGCCTTCGCGAGCAAGCCCGCTCCCACATTGGATCTGTGTCGTTCACAAATCCCCTGTGGGAGTGAGCCTGCTCGCGATGGCGATCTAACAATCACCCCATCAACCGCGCCGTCCCGAATAACCTGACCCGACTCAACTCACCCAGCTCTTCCTCCAGAAGAATCGGCGCCGTACCGCCGGGCATAACCACTTTGACCTCCCCGGCGCTGACCCAACCCACCCGCCACGCCGCGCAAGCCACCGCACTGGCGCTGGTACCCGACGACGCCGTCGGCCCTTCTCCACGCTCGAATACCCGCGCGACGACTCGCCCTTCAGACTCAAGCATCGCCCATTGCAGATTCACGCCAGCAGCACACGGCTCCCCCGCCCCGGTCGGCATGGCGTAAGCGATACGCGTCAGCCCTTCGGACAACCGCGGTTCACGCATCTGCTCATTGCCCGGCAAGGCATCGGCGCTTTCTAAAAGCGTCACACAATGTGGATTACCGATGCGCACGAACTGGCTTCGAGACCAGGCGGGATCGAGCGCCGACAACGGCTGCACATGGCTGAGTTCGTGACCATTGAATGCCACGCCTTCAACCCCTTCGGCACTGACGGCACCCGGCCCGAAGGCAGGCTTGCCCAAGTCCAGCCAAAAACCGTGCACACCTTCGACCTGTGCCAGTTTCACCGATGTTTCTCCCGGTGAAGGCATATCGGCCTTGTCATGATGAACCCTGAGCAGACACGCCTCGTCCCTCGGCCAGAGCCCAAGGTCGCTGAGCGCCTGGGAAAAAATCGTCAGGCCGTTGCCGCTACGCTCGGCCAGGGTGCCGTCGGTGTTCACGATCAACAAATCAAAAGGATGCGACGACTGGAACGGTCCCACCAGCAAACCATCGCTACGATGGGCCTTGCTGCCCGGTGGTTGAGTGCCGGGGGCCCAGCCACAGCAAGCCTCGATGGCCGCCATCGCCCAGACCTTGCGGGTTTGCGCGGCGTCGCTGGCCTGATCGGGTATGTCGATACCATTGCTGCGCAAGTCCTCAGGCGCCACAACCATGTAGATATTGCCTCGTGCATCGTACCTCCGCGCCATGGCGCCCTCCCTTAAGGAAATCATTGGTTGGGCTCAACATATCGCGAAACACCGTCAGGCTGTGCAAGGATGTCACCCTGCCTCACCGCGAACCTGGGCGGACGCTGATCGAACCCTCACCGGTGAGTCACTGTCCCTTGTACGCGACGTTTTTTGCCAAGGATTGATATGACCAACCTCAACACCCAAACCGCATTTGTTCCCGGACGCCTGGAACAGATGTCCACGCGCATCGCTTTTTTCATTGCCGGTTTCGGCATTGCAGCATGGGCGCCGCTGGTGCCCTACGCCAAGGCTCGGGCCGGGCTGGATGAAGGGACGCTCGGTTTGCTGCTGTTGTGCCTGGGGGTGGGGTCGATTCTGGCGATGCCGATGGCGGGGCTTCTGGCCACGCGTTTCGGCTGTCGCCGGGTGGTGAGCGCCGGGGTGTTGCTGATCTGTGCGGCCCTGCCGCTGTTGGCGACGGTGACGTCGATTCCGGCGTTGATTGCTGCGCTGTTCATGTTCGGCGCGGGCCTTGGCACGGTGGATTCGACGGTGAACCTGCAAGCGGTGATCGTCGAACGGGCCAGCGGCAAGACCATGATGTCGGGTTTCCATGGGCTGTTCAGCCTCGGCGGGATTGTCGGTGCGGCGGGCGTCAGTGCCCTGCTCGGCTTCGGGGTTTCACCGCTGGGGGCAACGCTGGTGGTGATCGTGATGCTGCTGATCGCCCTGGCCAAGGCCGCGCCGCACCTATTGCCTTACGGCAGCGAAAGTTCGGGGCCGGCGTTTGCTGTTCCCCATGGCATCGTGCTGTTCATCGGCGGGATGTGTTTCATCGTGTTCCTCGCCGAAGGCGCGGCGCTCGACTGGAGCGCGGTGTTCCTGGCGCAGGAGCGCGGGATCGACACCGCTTATGCGGGACTGGGTTACGCGGCGTTTGCGTTGACCATGACCGTCGGCCGTTTGACCGGTGATTCGATCGTGCGTCGTCTCGGCGCTACCCGGGTGATTGTGTTCGGTGGGTTGACGGCCGCGGCGGGCCTGTTTGTGGCGACCTTCGCCCCGAGTTGGGAAGCGGCGCTGGTGGGTTATGCATTGTTGGGGGCGGGGTGTTCTAACATTGTGCCGGTGCTGTACACCGCAGTGGGTAAACAGACGGTGATGCCCGAAAGCGTCGCCGTGCCGGCCATTACCACGCTGGGTTATGCGGGCATTCTTGCGGGGCCTGCGTTGATCGGGTTTATCGCCCATGGCAGCAGTTTGAGTTTTGCCTTCGGGTTGATGGCGGTGTTGCTGGTGGCGGTGGCCATTGGCGGGAAGGTGTTGAAGGTTTAGAAGCATCGTCGGATCGCCGCCCGGAGCAGGCTCACTCCCACAGGGATCTTCGGTGCACACACTGTCTGTGTTCGACGCCGATCAAGTGTGGGAGCGAGCCTGCTCGCGATGAAGTCACCCCGGTCTATCAGAAACCGACGCTAGCCTGCACAAAGAACGTGCGCGGCGCACCCACGTACATCCCCGAGTTGTTGTCGCTGGAACGAGTGAAGTACTGCTTGTCGAAAATGTTCTTCACCCCGGCGCCGACTTTCAGGTTTGAAAGCGTCGCGCCGAAGTCATAACCGCCGCGCACGTTCCAGGTGACGTAACCCGGGATGTCGCCGTACTGGCCGTCCGCGGTGCCTTCGGTGATGTAGTTGCCGCTGAAACTGCCATCAGCGTTCACCGCCACGCCCGGCGAACGCTGCTTGGACTGGGCAAAGGCATCGAGGTTGTAAGTCCAGCGGTTGATGTCGTAACGCAGGCCGGCAGTCGCCACCTGACGTGAGTAGAACGGCAGGTCACGCCCCTTGAAGCCCGGGATCTCGCCTTCATAAACGGCGCGGGTGTAAGTGAAGCCGGCATTGGCGGTCAGGCCGTCCAGCCGTGGGTCCAGCGCCGCCATGTCGTAGTGCACCGAGGCTTCGAGGCCCTGGTGCGTGGTCGCGCCGAGGTTGGTCCAGCCCGCATCGTTGCTGATGTATTGCAGCTCTTTATCGAAGTCGATGTAGAACAGCGTCACTTCGCCACCCCACACATCATTGTTGTAGCGCGTGCCGACCTCGTAGGTCTTGGCCTTTTCCGGTTCCAGGCCATTGGCGGTGTTGTCACCCGCGCCACCCTGGCCGAGCTGGAAATACTGCAGGCTGCCAAACGAGGTTTCGTAGTTGGCGAACAGCTTCCACTCCTCCGACACGTGATACATCACGCTCAGGGCCGGCAGTGGCTCGTTGCTTTCGATGCTGCGGTTCTTTTCCAGCACCGGTTTGCCAGCGGTGTCGAGCACCGGGCGATCGTGCCAATCGGTGCTGATGTGTTCAAAGCGGATGCCGGGGGTGATGGTCCAGTTACCGACGTCGATTTTGTTATCGACGTACACCGAGTTGGCTTCAGTACCACCGGTGCGGTCCTGATAGACATGGCCGTCGGAGCTCTTGGTCGCGACCGGCTCGTTGTTGACCAGCGCCAAGCGGCTCGCCTCTTCGTGCATGCCTTCCTTGAGGTAGCGATAACCGACACTGACTTCCTGGGTGGTCGGGCCGACATCGAACACACGGGAGACCCGCGGTTCAATCCCGAAGGTGTAGTAAGTCCGCGGGAACGAGCCGAGGGTTTTCTGATCGCGAGCGGCGATGTTGCTGCCACGGAAGCTGTCGGAATAGTAGGTCAGCACTTCGGCCTGGGTGCGGTCGTCGATCTGCCGTGCCCACTTGAACGAGACGTCCTTGCGGCGGCCACTGAAGTTGTCGTTGTTGCGATCGGACTGAAACGGATCGGCGTCGTACTGCGCCTGGGTCAGGCCACCGGGCATGTCGGCGCTGGCGTCGTAGTAGTGGAAGTTGAGGCTGAAATCGTCCACATCGGTGGGTGCCCAGTGGGTCTTGAGGATCACGTCGTCGATGTCGTTGCCGTTGTTGCGTTCACGGTAACCGTTGCCGTTCACACCCGAGTACAGCAACGCCATGCCGATGCCGTTGTCCGCGGTGCCGCCGAGAAACACCGTGTCGATGTGCTTCCAGCCACCGTGTTGGGAGGTTTCCAGGGTGCTGCCGATTTCACCGGTGGCTTTCTCCGGAATCGCGCGAGTGACGAAGTTGATCACGCCACCGACGTTCTGCGGCCCATAACGCACGGAGCCGGCGCCGCGAACCACGTCGATGCTGTCGAGGTTGCCGGAAGAAATCGGTGCCATGGACAACTGCGGCTGGCCGTACGGGGCAAACGCTGCCGGCACGCCGTCAATCAGCACGGTGGAGCGTGGCGACATGCGCGAAGTCAGGCCGCGCACGCCGACGTTCAGGGAGATGTCGCTGCCGCCGGTGCCGTTGGCGTCCTGCACTTGCACACCGGGTACGCGCTTCAGCACGTCGCCGACGTTCATCGCGCCCTGCTCGACCATCGCCTCGCGGCGAATCACCGTACGCGCGCCGGGGTGGTTCTGCACCACGGCGGCATCGGCGTCACCAAGCCAGTTGCCAACCACTTTGATGTCGGTCACGCCCAATTCCAAAGGGCCGTTTGCAGCAGACGTCGGCGCCGGCATCAACGTGACCGAACCTTCGTCGATCTGGTATTGCAGACCGCTGCCTTGCAGCAGTTGGCGCAACGCGTCTTCTGGCGAAAGGTTGCCGTCCACCGCCGGGGCCTGTTTGCCGGCAACCAGCTCAGGGCTGAAGAACACCTGCAGCGAGGTTTGCTGGCCCAGTTCACTCAGGGCCTGCCCCAGGGGTTGCGCCGGGATGCGAATCGCGTCGGCGGCAAAGGCCTGGGGCAGCGCCGCAGTGACAGCCAGGGCGAGAGCGAGGCGCAACCAAGGTGATTTGTTGTTTTTAGCGGTGGATTCTTTCACGTCGAACGTAGTCCTGTGGATCGCAAGAGTGTGCGCTTGTTAATGCAAACCAGTTGCAGTTGGACAGGAAGACGATCAACTCGAAAAAAACCTGAATTTATTTTGAAATTATTTCCTGACTGCCGTCATCGAGGGTGCGCACGGCCACCGGCAGAATGTTCGGCAAGATCTTGAGCAGTGCGTCGGTGTTATCGGATTTGAACACGCTGGTCAGGCGCAGATTGCCCACTTTGTCGTTATCGACGGTGAGCGGTTTCGCCCGATAGCGCGAGACTTCCTCGGCGACATCGCTGAGTCTGGCGTTGTTGAACACCAGTTTGCCGCTGCGCCAGGCAGTCAGCTCGGCAGGGTTGACCGCGTAGGCAGCGGCCACTTTGCCTTGGGCATCGATGTGCGTACCGAGGCCGGCCGTGAGGCTGATGAAATCGCTGTCCGCCGCGGTGCTGCTCTGAACCTTGACGGTGCCCTGCTCCACCACGACCCGGGTTTGGGTGGTGTCACGGCGCACATCAAAACGGGTGCCGGTGACCGTCACCTTACCGCTGCCCGCCTCGACCACGAAGGGCCGACGGGTGTCATGCTCGACGCTGAACATCGCTTCGCCCTGCGTCAACTCGATGCTGCGGCGGTCGTTTTCATAACGCACCTGAACGCGGCTGCGGCTGTTCAGGTCGATCACCGAACCGTCCGGCAACGCCACATGACGTCGCTCGCCCAGGGCCGTGGAAAATTCCGCGGTGTAGATTGCCGGGTGATTCAAACCGCTGAACAACCCCAACCCGAGCGCGACGGCCAACACACTGGCGGCCACTGCATAACGTACCAGCGGGCGACGTTTGTTACGGGCCGGCGGGGTTTCACACAAGGCTTGCAGACGCGCCGCCGGCAGCAAATCCGCCGCCGACCACAAGCCCTGGAGCAACTGGAATTCGTCGCGATGCTGAGGGTGTTCGTCCAGCCAGGCGTCGAAATGCCGTGACTCTTCGGCATTCACCGTAGGTTCCTGCAAACGCACAAACCATCGCGCCGCCTCGTCGCGAACCGTTGTTTGCCCGCACGCACAATCACGAGTATCCATCATGGAAGTTCCTGTTTGGCTGGGGATGAGAAGGCACCGCCGATCATGGCTGCAATCCGTCAAGGCGGTCGCGCAGATGCCGCAGCGTGCGGATCATATACTTTTCCACCATGTTCTTGGACAGACCCAGGCGTTCGGCGATTTCGGCCTGGGTCAGGCCTTCGATCTTCTGCCAGACAAACACTTTGCGGCAGTTGACCGGCAGCTCGGTGAGCGCCCGTTCGATGGAGTCAGCCAACTGGATCGCCTGCATGAAATGCTCCGGGTCGCCGGACGACGACACACTGTGATCAACCGCCTCCGACTCCATGGCGCCCCGCCGATCCTCCCGCCGATAACCATCCACCGCGATGTTGCGCGCGGTCTGGTGCAAGTACGCCCGAGGTTGTGCAACCGTCGCCGAATCGGACTCAAGCACCTTCACGAAGGTGTCGTGGGCCAGGTCCTCGGCCTGCTGACGATTTCTCAGGCGACGGGTCCAGGTCCCGACCAACTCTTCGTAATGCTCGAAAAAGCCGTGTCTGCGGGGCAGCTTGGGGGTCATTGTGGTGTGCTGTGAAGACGAGACGTGAATAGTAATGCTTCCTATTAACTGGAAGCAACGGGATTAAGAACCCGTAGGAGCCGACCCGTTAAGGAACAACACGTACCGTAGAAGCTGGCGAAGCCTGCGTTCGGCTGTGTAGCAGTCGTGAAATCAGATGATGCGGTGTTTCAGGACGACCGCAAACTCAGGTTTTACGACTGCTACGCAGCCGAACGCAGGCTTCGCCAGCTGCTACAGATCGTGTTGCGGCTTAATTGATCGGCACTACCTGTTTTCCTGCACTGAAACCCGCACCTGCAATCGTCGTCCGACGACATCCATCAAATCACAGCCATCGCGCAGTGAAGTCACCAGCTAGGGAGTGTGAATTAGCTGCTAATCGCCTCTCCCCCTATGTGCATTACTTCCTATAGTTCTAATTTAATTTTTAGACTGTGAACAACCTCTGCTCTATTCTCCAAAAACTCACTCAATCCTTTTGCACGAAGAGCACATGCATCACAGTCGGCGCATCCACTTCCCGTTACGCCGTTATAGCAAGTCAATGTGTGGTAACGAATCAAATCCAGCTGCTTGTGGTAATCGGCCAAAGCCCAAGTCTCAGCTTTGTTCAGCCGCATAAGCGGCGTCTCGATTCGAATCTTATAGTCCATGCCCAAGTGAATGGCGCTGTTCAACACCTTAACAAACTCATCGCCACAATCAGGATAACCAGAGCTCTCTGTTTCACACACACCTGTGATGACAGCTTCAGCCCCCACTTGATAGGCATAAATAGAAGCCAACGTTAAAAACAGAATATTCCTGCCAGGCACGAACGTATCAGGCACGCCGTTCCCCGTACTCCTTGCAATTGGAATGTGGTCGCGCGTCAAGCTGCTAATGGCCAGTTCGCTCAACAATGAAGTGTCTAATACTTTGTGCACCTTCACGCCAAGCTGTTTTGAAAGCTGTTGCGCCACTTCGATTTCCGCACGATGGCGCTGGCCATAATCAAACGTAATGCAATGAATTTCATCGTACATCGGCAATGAGTGGATCAAGCAGGTGGTTGAGTCTTGTCCGCCGCTGAAAACGATAACGGCTTTTCTGGTCATGGTTCGTTCTTCCTTGGGGGCTCGGCAGGGTGCCGGGGCCGTTGACCCTACCGGGAAGCTCAAACTCAGGGTGTGGGAGGTTTCCGAAATGACCGTCTCCGATTTCCGTTTGTGTCATTTCTATGCTGGATTCCCGCGGGGTTTTCCAAACAGTCACCACTGATGACCCGCTTCAAGCGCTTGATGATTTCTCCCATCAACTGGTCGCAATCCATCAATCCCACCGCCTCCCCGCGCCCTAGATTAACGCCCAGAACAAGCAGCCGTGCCGTGCGGCCAGTCACTGTGGAGATCACCCCATGCAAAGTTTCCAAACCCGCAAACAGCAAAGCCCCGTCGACGGTTGGGACCATCAGGACCCGGAAGAGGCCTTCACCCTGCCCTCGCGTTACTTCTTCGACGAGACCCTGTTCAAGGCCGAACGCGATAACATTTTCATGCACGCCTGGCACGTCGCCGGACACGTCAGCGAGTTCGCCGAGCCGGGGCAGTACGTGGTCACAGATCTGTTCGACCAGAGCGTGGTGGTGGCGAAGAATCGTCAGGGCCAGATCCATGCGTTCCACAACGTTTGCCAGCATCGCGGCAACCGCTTGCTTGAAGAGCGTCGCGGCACTACTGGCGGCGTTGTCCGCTGCGCCTATCACTCGTGGTGCTACGAGATGGATGGCAGCCTGCGCAGTGCGCCGCGTTGCGAAAAGATGAAGAACTTCGAGTTGCAGCAGTTCAACATTCCGCAGATCCGCACCGAAGAACTGGGCGGGTTCATCTACTTCAATCTTGACCCGGCCGCGCCGTCGTTGCGGGACCTGTTCCCCGGTGCCGATGAGGAAATGCGTCGAGTGTTTCCGGACCTTGCGAACATGCGCCTGATCGAGGAGCAGGACGTGATCGTGCCTGCCAACTGGAAGGTAATCATGGACAACTCCATCGAGGGCTATCACTTCAAGTTGTCCGGGCCGTGCCATATCGACCTCGCCAAGCTGATCGACTTCAAAGGCTATCAGTTGACCAAACGCGACAACTGGTGGACCTACGTCGCCCCGGCCAACCTCTCGGTGACCGAAGCCTATGGGGTCCCCCTGAAAAGCCAGGTGAACCCCAACGAATGCTTTTTCAACATCGGCATGTGGCCGAACAACACCTTCTATACCTTCCCGTTCTCGGAGTTTCTCGGCTCGTTCATCATGATTCCGCTAGACGCCGAGCGCTCGCTGCTGCGCTTTGGTTACTACGCCACCAACTCCGAGACCGCTGCGGTCACCGCGTCCTGCATGAAGTGGATGAATGAGGATTTGGGACCGGAAGACATCGCGTTGAACATCTCGGTGCAGAAAGGCCTGCATTCTCTGGGCTACGACCAGGGTCGCTACATGATCGACGCCCAGCGCAGCAATGAAAGCGAGCACCTGGTGCACCACTTTCATCGCCTGGTTTTCAACGGTATTCACGGGCCGTCCGCAGTCTGAATTTTCTTTAAGTGGAGCACAGCGAACCATGGCCGATCATGAGTTTGATTACCTGATTGTGGGCGCCGGGTCTGCGGGCTGCGTGTTGGCCAACCGTTTGGGTGAAGACCCGTCGGTGCAGATTTTAGTGCTGGAAGCCGGTCCAGCCGACAAGAGCTGGACCATCGACATGCCCTCCGCCGTAGGGATCGTGGTCGGCGGTACGCGCTTCAACTGGAGCTACAGCTCCGAGCCGGAACCACATCTGGATGGACGCCGGATCGGCACACCACGAGGTCGGACGCTGGGCGGCTCGTCGTCGATCAACGGCATGGTCTACATCCGTGGCCATGCCCGGGATTACGACGGTTGGGCCGATCAAGGATGTGACGGCTGGAGTTATCAGGAGGTGCTGCCGTACTTCAAGCGAGCGCAAACCCACGCCGACGGCGCCGATGATTACCGAGGGGCGACGGGGCATTTGCACGTCACACCGGGCGATACGCAGACGCCGTTGTGTGCGGCATTTTTGGCCGCCGGCGCCGAGGCCGGGTATGGATTGAGCAGCGACTTGAACGGCTATCGACAGGAAGCTTTCGGGCCAGTGGATCGCACCACTCGCGCCGGGCGGCGCTGGAGCACTTCGCGGGGTTATCTGAGCGAGGCGCTGGCTCGGGGCAATATTCGGGTGGCCACCGACGCGTTGGCGTTGCGCATCCTGTTCGACGGCAATCGCGCTGTCGGGGTCGAATACGAGCAGAACGGCGAGATTCATAACGCTCACGCCCGACGCGAAGTATTACTGACCGCTGGAGCGATCAATTCGCCGCAGTTATTGTTGCTCTCGGGCGTGGGTCCCGCGGCCGAATTGCGCGATCTGGGGATCACGGTGAAACATGACCTGCCCGGTGTTGGCCGGCGGCTCAACGACCATCCGGACACCGTCGTGCAGTACCTGTGCAAAAAACCGGTGTCGCTGTATCCGTGGACCACCGCGCCGGGCAAGTGGTGGATCGGCGCACGCTGGTTCGCGACCCACGACGGATTGGCGGCGAGTAATCATTTCGAAGCCGGCGCGTTCATCCGTTCCCGGGCCGGCGTCGAGCATCCTGATTTGCAACTGACCTTCATGCCGCTGGCCGTCCAACCGGGCAGCGTCGACCTGGTGCCAGGTCATGCATTCCAGATCCATATCGACCTGATGCGCCCCACCAGCCTGGGCAGCGTCACGTTGAACAGCGCCGACCCTCGACAGCCACCGCGCATCCTGTTCAATTACCTGAAAACCGAGCAGGACCAAACTGACATGCGCGCCGGTGCACGGTTGGTGCGCGAGATTATCGAGCAACCGGCCATGGCCGCGTTCAAAGGTGAAGAATTGGTCCCGGGCCCCGACGCGCAGAGCGATGAAGCGCTGGATGCCTGGGCCAGGCAGGTCACGGAAACCGGTTACCATGCCAGCGGCACCTGCAAGATGGGACCGGCCATTGATCCGGAAGCGGTGGTCGATCCGCAGCTGCAGGTGCATGGCCTCGTTGGCTTGCGGGTGGTGGACGCCTCGATCATGCCGGTGATCGTCAGCGGCAACACCAATGCGCCAACGGTGATGATCGCTGAAAAGGCCAGCGACATGATTCGTGGATTGATCCCCCTGCCGCCCTCTGATGCGCCGGTGTGGATTCATCCGCAGTGGCAGACACGGCAACGATGATGTTTGAACGCAGAGATGACGCATGAGCAATCAACCGTCCGACAACGCAGCGCCCCCCGAAACCCGCTTCACCTGGCGGCGCGGCGATGTCACGCCGTTGCGGGTGGCGGTGCTGCTGTTGCCGTCGTTTTCCAACTTCGGGTTAGCCGCGGTGCTGGAACCGTTGGCCATTGCCAATTGGCTGACCCAAAGGCAGCTCTTCGAATGGACGCTGTTATCGCTGGACGGTGAACCGGTGCAGGCCAGCAATGGCCTGACGACCGTGGCCAACGAGGGTCTGCGCGCCGATCAGGGTTTCGATGTGTGCCTGGTGATCGCCAGTTTCGATGTGCATAAACACAGCCGCAACCTGGCGCTCAAAAGCTGGCTGCGCAAACAGGCGTTGTTCGGCGCGGTGTTGATGGGCGTGGAAACCGGCACTGAATTACTCGCGGCCGCCGGCGTGCTCGACGGCTATGAAGCCGCGGTGCACTGGGACAATCTTCAGGGCTTTCAGGAGAGCTATCCCCGCGTTCACGCCAAGCCGCAGCTCTATACGCTTGAGCGTCAGCGCATGACTTGCGCCGGCGCAACGACGACGCTCGACATGCTGCTCGGCTGGATCGGCCAAAGCATCGACAGCGATCTGTCGCGGGAAATCGGCATGCACCTGCTGATGGGCCAAGTACGTGCGCCGGCGGACAATCAACTCGATGGCGGCCTGACCAACACCGGCCCGTATGGCAGCAAGATTCGTCGTGCGGTGCAGTTGATGGAAAAGGCGCTGGAAGAACCGCTCGACTGCGAGGCAATTGCCAGCCAGGTCGGCCTTTCGCGGCGACAACTGGAGCGGCAGTTCAAGCATCAGACCGGCCTGTCGCCGCTCAAGTACTACATCACTTTGCGGTTGGCCAAGGCCCACAGCCTGCTACAGCAAACTCGCTTGAGCGTGGCGCAAGTGGCGGCGTGTTCAGGGTTTGGTTCGCTGGAGCACTTTTCCCGCACCTACCGCGCCCGCTTCGGTTGCCCGCCCAGCGAGGACCGCAGCCAGGTCTGGACCGCCCCGGTGATGCGCCAGCCGCTGCGCAAGGAACACCGGCCGGCCGAGGCGGATTGATCTCACAGTCGATAGCCCGGCTCTTCTTCATCCAGAATGTCCATCAACGCGTTGAAATGTTTGTCGGCGAAGCCCGGATAGTCGAGCCATTGCCGGCAGGTCTTGCGGGCGATTTCATCACTGGCGATGCGCAACTCGCGACCGGTGGAAAGCGCGGTGATGTACGTCTCGCAGGCCCGTTCGAAGTAGTACAGATCATCGAACGCCTGGGCGATGGTCGGCGCCGCGACCAGCAGGCCGTGGTTGCCCATCAGCAGAATCGGTTTGTCTCCCAGAAGATGACTGACGCGCTCGGCTTCGTCTCCCAAGCCCATGCCATCGAATCCGTCGTCGATAACCACCCGCTCAAAAAATCGCATGGCGTTCTGCTCGATCGGCGGCAACCGCGAATCCGTCAGGCAGGCCAGCGCCGTCGCGTATTTGGAGTGGGTATGCAGGATGCAACGGGCGTGCGGCTGGTTGCGATGCAAGGCGCTGTGCAAGGCCCATGCGGTGATGTCCGGCGCGTCCGGGCGATCCAGGCTCGCGGGGTCATCGGCATTCACCAGCAGCAGGTCGCTGGCCTTGATCCGTGAGAAATGCTTGCCATACGGATTGATCAAAAATTCCCGACCGTCACCCGACACCGCCACGCTGAAGTGATTGGCGATGGACTCATGCAGGTTCAGCCGCGCCGCCCAGCGAAAGGCGCAGGCCAGGCGGATTCTCAGTTGCTCGACAGGTTGATTCATTGCGTCCCCCACAGTTCGTTTAACCGGATGCTTGGCAGTGTAGAGAGACGCCTTGCGCGCACTTGACGGGAAACGACATTGACTGCCGTTATCTCGCAGCCGGGAAGCCGTGGAAAAACGGCGTGGTTATGCCGTGTTTGATCAATAGCAGCGTTGCCGACGCCGCCATAGTGAGCACCACGACCCACTTGGCTGGAGACGCAAATGCCTCAGATTCCCTTGTTCATCGCAGGCCGTTGGCAGGCACCACAGGCGGCGCGCTACCGCGACGTCATCAACCCCGCAACCGAAGACGTGCTGACGCAAGTGGCCGTGGCCGGGGCTGTCGATGCGCAGTTGGCGATCAGTGCCGCACGCCGGGCATTCGATGAGGGGCCGTGGCCGACGATGCGGGTGACCGAGCGTGCGCAACTGATGCAGCGGATCGCCGGTTTGATCGAAAGGGACGCCGAAAACCTCGCCCGCCTGGAAACCCTCAACGCCGGCAAAACCCTGGGTGAAAGCCTCAGCGACGTTGGCAATGTGGTCGCCACGTTTCGCTATTACGCGGCGCTGCTGGAAACCGAAAGTGCCAGCGTCAACAGCCATGCCCCGGCCCATGTCATCAGCTTCAACCAGCGTGAACCGGTGGGCGTGTGTGCCTTGATCGCTCCGTGGAATTACCCGCTGCTGCAAGCGGTATGGAAGATCGCCCCGGCCCTGGCCGCTGGCAACACCGTGGTGTTCAAACCCAGCAGCCTGACGCCGATGACGGCCCATCGCTTGACCGAGTTACTCGCCGAAGCAGACCTTCCGGCCGGCGTGTTCAACCTGCTCTGCGGTCCGGGTGACGTCGGTGAATTGCTCGCGGCCAGCGATGAAGTGGACCTGGTGTCGCTAACCGGTGGCGCCGGTGCCGGCGGCAAGGTGATGCGTGCGGCCACCGGCAATTTCAAACGTGTGGCGCTGGAACTGGGCGGCAAGAATCCGAACATCGTGTTCGCCGATGCCGACTTTGAAGTGGCGCTGGATCAGGCGCTGAACGCGGTGTTTTTCAATGCCGGGCAAATCTGTTCCGCCGGTTCCCGGTTGCTGGTGGAGGACGGGATTCACGATCGATTTGTCGAGGCCTTGCAGCGACGAATTCTGAATATCCGTCTGGGCGATGGCCTCGACCCGCTCACACAAATGGGTCCGCTGATTTCTGCTGGCCAGCGCGACCAGATCCTCACGATGATTGCCGGTGCCGTCGAACAAGGCGCGACCTTGCTGGCCGGCGGGACGATTCCCGAGCAGTTCGAACGTGGCTTCTGGCTGCGGCCAACCTTGCTGGGCAACGTCACGGCCGAGATGCGAATCGCCCAGGAGGAAGTCTTCGGTCCGGTGATCACCGTCGAGCGTTTCAGCGGCGAAGCCCAGGCGCTGCAACTGGCCAATGACACACCCTACGGTCTGGCCGCCGGGGTCTGGACCCAAGACATCGGCAAGGCTTACCGCATGGCCAAGCGGTTGCGGGTTGGCACCTTGTGGGTCAATGACTACAACGCGGCGTTTCCACAGGCGCCGTGGGGTGGCTACAAGTCCAGCGGCATCGGCCGCGAACTGTCGCGGGCCGGGCTGGATGAGTTCACCGAACTCAAGCACATCTACCTCAACACCGAACCCGCGCCTCTGAACTGGTTCGGGGTCTGACGTTTACCTTCGAGGAGTCGCCCCCATGAAAGCCTTGCTCTTGCTTGCGTCCATCACCTTGCCGCTGTTGGCCCAGGCAGCGGAACCGGAGTCCTGTGCCACGGTGCGTTTTTCCGATGTCGGCTGGACCGACATCACCGTGACCACGGCCATTGCCAGCGAAGTGCTGGAGTCGCTGGGTTACAAAACCAAAACCACCCTGCTGTCGATTCCTGTGACCTATCGCGCACTGTCATCCGGCAAAGAGCTCGACGTGTTCCTCGGTAACTGGATGCCCACCACCGAAAACGACATCAAGCCTTACCGCGACGCCGGTACCGTGGAAACCGTACGCGCCAACCTGCACGGCGCCAAGTACACCCTGGCGGTGCCCGATTATGTGTACGACGCCGGGTTGCACGACTTTGCCGACATCGCCAGATTCAAGGACACACTCAACGGCCAGCTCTACGGCATCGAACCGGGTAACGACGGCAACCGCCTGATCCAGAGCATGATCGACAAGAACGCCTTCGGCTTGAAGGACTTCAAAATCGTCGAATCCAGCGAAGCGGCGATGCTCTCGCAACTCAAACGCGCCACCCGCAAAAACGAATGGATGGTGTTCCTCGGCTGGGAACCGCACCCGATGAACACCCGCAACAAGATGAAGTACCTCAGCGGCGGCGATGAGTACTTCGGGCCAAATTTTGGCCAGGCCACGGTTTACACCAATGTGCGCAAGGACTACCTCAAAGAGTGCAGCAACGTCGGTAAATTGCTGCAGAACATGGAGTTCACACTGGCCATGGAGAACCAGTTGATGGACGCCGTGTTGAACCAGAACCAGAAACCGCGGACGGCAGCAAAAGCCTGGCTCAAGGCCAACCCGGCGGTATTGGAAGCGTGGTTGGTGGGGGTGAGCAGTCGGGATGGGCAGGATGGGGTGAAGGTGGCCGGGGCGAAGTTGGCGAGCCAATAACAATCCCACCTGCGCGTCATCGTTCTTCGCGGGCAAGCCTCGCTCCTACAGGATTTGTATGGTCCTTGTAGGAGCGAGGCTTGCCCGCGAAGGCGTCTTATCAGGCAAACATCTTTATCGACTGAACCATTCGGGTAACTGACGACCGGCAGCAAAAATCAATTGCCACAAAATATTACCTGCGTCATATTACACACGTAATAAACACTCGTTTCCCACAGGTAATCTCCATGACCAGCATGCCCAGCCTTGAAACCGACCTTGCTGTCCCGGTGAGCACACCCAAGCCTCCCCTGCTCAAACGGTTGATCTTGCTCGCTGCGGTCATCGCTGGCCTGGTGTTCGCCGGGCTGTACGCGACTCACTGGTGGACCGCCGGCCGTTTCATCGAAGAGACCGACGACGCCTACATCGGCGGCGATGTGACGGTGATCGGGCCGAAGGTGGCCGGTTACATCGAAGAAGTGCTGGTCACCGACAACCAGAAGGTCAAGGCCGGTGACGTGCTGATTCGCCTCGACTCCCGCGATTACCGCGCCAATCTCGCCAAGGCCGAAGGTGCGGTGGCCGCCGAAGAAGCGCTGCTCGCCAACCTTGATGCCACCGAAGAATTGCAACACGCGGTGATCGGCCAGGCCCGCGCCGGGATCGATGCCGCCGGCGCCGAAACCGCCCGCTCCCGGGATGATGATGCTCGCTACAAAAAACTGGTCGGCAGCAATGCCGTCTCAGTGGAAAGCGCCCAACGCGCCAACGCCACCTTCAAGACCGCCCAAGCCCTCAGCGCCCGGGCTCAGGCTGAACTGCTGGCGTCCCAACGTCAGCTGAACGTGATCGCAACCCAGAAACAACAAGCCCGCGCCGCACTGATGCAGGCACGCGCCGAACGTGATCTGGCGCAGTTGAACGTGGGTTACACCGAACTGAAGGCCCCGGTAGACGGCGTGATCGGCAATCGCCGGGCGCGGGTCGGCGCTTATGCTCAGGCCGGTTCGCAACTGCTGTCGGTGGTACCGGCCAGCGGGCTGTGGGTCGATGCCAATTTCAAGGAAGATCAACTGGCGCGGATGACCCCAGGGCAACGGGTGATCATTCATGCCGACGTGCTCTCGGGGCAGGAATTCCACGGTCATCTGGACAGTCTCGCGCCGGCCAGTGGCTCGCAGTTCAGCGTGCTGCCGCCGGAAAACGCTACGGGCAACTTCACCAAAATCGTTCAGCGGGTGCCGGTGCGCATCGTGCTTGATCCGGCCGATGGCGTGCTCGGCCATCTGCGTCCGGGCCTGTCGGTCACCGCTGAAGTGGACACTCGCAAGGAACCTGCAACCCCGGCCGTGGCCAGCGCACCATGAGCCGCGCCCTCGCCGCTCCCGCACAGCCGTTCAACGCCGCGAACATGGCGACGGCGACCAAGGTGTTCGCCTTCGCCAGCATGTGCATCGGCATGTTCATCGCGCTGCTGGATATCCAGATCGTCTCGGCGTCGTTGCGTGATATCGGCGGTGGACTCTCGGCGGGCACCGATGAAACGGCGTGGGTGCAAACCAGCTATCTGATCGCCGAAATCATCGTGATCCCGCTGTCCGGCTGGCTCTCCCGAGTGTTCTCGACGCGTTGGCTGTTCTGCGCTTCAGCGGTGGGTTTCACCCTGGCCAGCCTGCTCTGCGGCGCGGCCTGGAACATTCAGAGCATGATCGCGTTCCGCGCCCTGCAAGGGTTTCTCGGCGGTTCGATGATCCCGCTGGTGTTCACCACCGCGTTCTTTTTCTTCACCGGCAAGCAACGGGTAATCGCCGCCGCAACCATCGGCGCGGTGGCCTCATTGGCACCGACCCTGGGGCCGGTAATCGGCGGCTGGATTACCGATGTGTCCTCGTGGCACTGGCTGTTCTACATCAACCTGGTGCCGGGGATCTTCGTCGCGGTGGCGGTGCCGATGCTGGTGAAAATCGACCAGCCGGAACTGTCGCTGCTCAAGGGCGCCGACTACTTGAGCATGGTGTTCATGGCGCTGTTTCTCGGTTGCCTGGAATACACCCTCGAAGAAGGCCCGCGCTGGAACTGGTTCAGCGACAGCACGATTCTGACCACGGCATGGATCAGCGGACTGGCTGGCCTGGCGTTCATCGGTCGAACCCTGCATGTCGCCAACCCGGTCGTCGATTTGCGCGCCTTGAAAGACCGCAACTTCGCCCTTGGCTGTTTCTTTTCGTTCGTCACCGGGATCGGCCTGTTCGCCACCATTTACCTGACGCCGCTGTTTCTCGGCCGGGTGCGTGGCTACGGTGCGCTGGACATTGGTCTGGCGGTTTTCTCCACCGGGGTGTTCCAGATCATGGCGATTCCGCTGTACGCCTTTCTGGCCAACCGCATTGATCTGCGCTGGATCATGATGACCGGACTTGGGTTGTTCGCGTTGTCGATGTGGGATTTCAGCCCGATCACCCATGACTGGGGGGCTAAGGAATTGATGTTGCCGCAAGCACTGCGCGGGATTGCCCAGCAACTGGCGGTGCCGCCGGCGGTGACGTTGACCTTGGGTGGTCTGGCACCGGCGCGGCTCAAACATGCTTCGGGGTTATTCAACCTGATGCGAAACCTGGGTGGCGCCATCGGCATCGCCGCGTGCGCGACCATTCTGAATGACCGCACCAACCTGCACTTCACCCGGCTGGCGGAAAACCTCAACAGCACCAATGAAGCACTCAACCAATGGCTGTCCCAGGTCGGCAACAACTTCGCCGCCCTCGGTCAAAGCGGTGACGCGGGCGTCACCGCCAGCCTGCATCAGCTCTGGCTGCTGACCTACCGCGAAGCGCAGACACAAACCTACGGCGACGCGTTCCTGATGATCATGGTCTGCTTCATCCTTGCCACGGCGATGGTGCCCTTGATGCGCAAAGTGAAACCACCGGCCGCGCCGTCAGCAGACGCTCATTGATCAGGCTTGAGGCATTTTGCGGAAACCTACCGCCAGGCGGTTCCAGGCGTTGATGGTGGTGATCGCCACGGTCAGGTCGACCATTTCCTTTGGGCTGAACTCGGACGCCGCCAGTTCGTAGTCCTCATCCGGCGCGTGGGTCTGGCTCAGCAGCGTCAGGGATTCGGTCCACGCCAGCGCCGCGCGTTCACGCGGAGTGAAGAACGGCGTTTCACGCCAGGCCGACAGTGTGTACAGACGGCGCTCGTCTTCACCGCCCTTGCGGGCATCGGCGCTGTGCATATCCAGGCAGAAGGCGCAGCCGTTAATTTGCGAGGTGCGCAGCTTGACCAGTTCAATCAACGTTTTTTCCAGAGGCAGCTTCGACACAGCGGTTTCCAGCGCGATCATGGCTTTGAGTGCATCTGGGGAAGCAGTGTAGAAATCAATACGCGGTTGCATGGTGGGCTCCAGTCAAAAGGGTGTGGAGCTACGTTAATCCCGCACTGATCTGCAGCAAATAGCCAATTATTGGGAAGATGAGGATGCCAATGGGGTGCCTCCTGCCCATGTCGTCCTCATCCGAAATGCCTTTGCCACACCCGCTCCAACGACCTTCAAGCCCCTACGCTCGATTGCGCAGCCACTGCAAAAATCCCTTCTTCTGCACAACCCTAGGCGCTTCCTGAGTCAACGTCTGAGCCTTGTTCAAGCGGAAATCCAGCAACGCCTTCATCGCTTCGCTGATGTCATGCCGCGCATCCAGACACGGTTTGAGGTATTCCTTCTCGATCCGGTACAAGCTGCAGAATGTCTTGGCGCTGAAGTCCGCCGGTAGCGCCGTGTCGGACAAAATCCCGCCCTCGCCGATTACCTCACCCGGGCCCATTCGCCCGGACTCGAACTTGACCCCGCCACGGCTCAGCTCCACCGAGACGACTCCGGATTCGATGATGAACAAATGATCGCTGACCTCCCCCGCTGGCAGGATCATTTCACCGGCGCGGAAGTTTTGCAGGGTCATGTTCTGGCTGAAGGTTTCTTTCTCTTCCTGACGCAGGGTCGAGAAAATGTTCGACGCATCCAGCAATGCCCGTGGCCGCGACAGGTTGGCGGGTGCGTTCGGTTCGACGTTCGACAACAGGCTGACGCCGCTGGCCTGCAAGTGCCGGTACGCCAGGTCGAACAGCAGATTACGGACCATGCGTTTCTGATCCATGGAGACCACAAAACCACTGATTTCGTATTCCACTCCAGTGGCACTGGAGCCTTTCAACGCTACACACGGTGCCGGTTTGATCAACAAATAACGGCATCCTTGCATCGCCCGTTCCAGCGCGTCGATCACCGTTTGCGGACGCGCATGCGGGCTCAATTGCAAGCTGATGGACACGCCAAAAATGTCACTGGGCCGGCTGAAATTGATGATCTTGGCCTTGGCCGCCAGGGAGTTGGGGATCACCGCCATGCTGCCCTGGGCCGTTTGCAGGCGCGTCGCGCGCCAGTCGATATCGGTGACTCGACCTTCGGTGCCGTCGATCGAGATCCAGTCATCCAGTTGATAGGGCTTGGTGGTGTTGAGGACGATCCCGGAGAACACGTCGCTGAGGGTACTTTGCAAAGCCAGGCCGACGATGATCGCCAATGCGCCGGAGGTCGCCAGCACGCCTTTGACCGGCAGATCGAGTACATACGCAAGGGCGGCGATGATCGCGATCAGGAAAATCACCGCGCCGAGCAAATCCTGGAGCAAGCGCCCGGTGTGCCCGACCCGTTGCATCATCACCGCGCCGATCAGCACCGTCAGGGTGCGCGCACCGAACAGCCACCAGCCGATCTGCAAACCGGTGGCCGCCAGGTGCAGCGGGACGTTGTCGGGCCAGGGCGCCGTCTCCATGGGGTTCAGGCCTTCGTTGAACAGCAGGACACTGAACAACGAAAAAATCACCAGCCGCACGACCATTTTCCATTGGCTGCCATTGGCACTGAGCAGGCGCCACAGCCCAAGATCGATAAGGATCAAAGCCATCGCGCAGATCAATGGGTGATCGGTAAGCAGTGACAGCATCAAGCAACTCCAGCGAAGGTCAATGATCGGAAGATCGCACACATTGGCCACATTGTAGGAGTGTTTGATGCAAAACCAATGTGGGAGCGAGCCTGCTCGCGATGAGGCCATGCCAGTCACCATTGATGGTGACTGGCAGACCGTAATCGCGAGCAAGCTCGCTCCCACAGGGGGATCTATGTTGTCAGGGGTTACTTGCTGTTAGTCAGCGCGTTGTAGCTGGTAAACAGGTTGCGATAGTCCGGGATGTGGTTGGAGAACAAGGTGCCCAAGCCTTCCACGTCGTTGCGCCAGTCGCGATGCAGCTCACAGGCCAGGCCGAACCAGGTCATCAACTGTGCGCCGGAGGCCGACATGCGGTCCCAGGCCGATTGACGGGTCAGTTCGTTGAAGGTGCCGGAAGCGTCAGTCACCACGAACACCTCGAAGCCTTCAGCCAGTGCCGACAGCGCCGGGAACGCCACGCATACTTCGGTCACCACGCCGGCGATGATCAGTTGTTTCTTGCCGGTGGCCTTGATCGCCTTGACGAAGTCTTCGTTGTCCCAGGCATTGATCTGGCCGGGACGGGCGATGTACGGCGCGTCCGGGAACAGCGCCTTGAGCTCGGGCACCAGCGGGCCGTTGGGGCCGGTTTCGAAACTGGTGGTGAGAATGGTCGGCAACTTGAAGTACTTGGCCAGGTCAGCCAGGGCCAACACGTTGTTCTTGAAACGGTCCGGTTCGATGTCGCGCACCAGAGAAAGCAGACCCGCCTGGTGATCAACCAACAGAACGGCGGCGTTATCCTTGTCGAGACGTTTGTAAGAGGTAGTCATGGGAGTAATCCTCGCTTTTTATCGATGCCGAGTGGAAGTCGGCGTGGGGTACCCGGTTAGCGCTGGGAGTCCAGCACTTCGTGTTCGTTCGCCACTTGCTGAGCCTTGAGATAGCTCTCGATCAGCAATTGATAATGCGGCATGGCCTGGGCGTAGACGGCCGCCCACTGCTCGGCATCCGGACGGTTCCACGAGCCTTGCAGCTCAGAGAGCGTAGCCATGATGTCGATAGGCACCACCCCGGCTTGCGTCAATCGGGCAATTGTCAGATCAGTGGCCAGTTTCGAGTGGTTGCCGGAAGCGTCGACCACCGCAAACACTTTGTAGCCTTCATGCACCGCCGCGATGGACGGGAACGCCAGGCAAACGCTGGTCAGGGTGCCGGCGATCACCAGGGTTTTCTTGCCGGTCGCTTTTACTGCCGCGTGAAACTCAGCATTGTCCCAGGCGTTGATTTCACCTTTGCGTGCCACGTATTGAGCGTGCGGTGCTGCCTCGTGAATCTCCGGAATCAACGGCCCGTTCGGCCCTTGCGGAACGGAGGCGGTGGTAATCACCGGCATCTTCAGCAGAGTCGCGGCTTTGGCCAGGGCAATGGCATTGGCGCGCAGTTGCGGCACGTCCATGTCCTTGACGATCTGGAACAATCCGCTCTGGTGGTCGATCAACAGCATCGCGCTGTCGTTGGGATCGATGGTCGGTTTCTGGCCATTGAAGTTGGCCGCGTTGACGGTATTCATGTGCGTCTCCTCTTTCTTTCAGGCAACAGCCATCCCTGGCCCGGGAACCGGCCTACGCATCCTGTGTAGAGCGGGTTGTTGAACCTGTGCGGGTTAACCGTGCATCTGGCCGAACCGACCGGACTGGAAGTCGGCAAAGGCCTGGTGAATCTCTTGCTCGGTGTTCATCACGAACGGACCGTGACCGACGATCGGCTCGTCGATCGGCTCGCCACTGAGCAGCAACACGACGGCATCGTTATTGGCTTCCAGGCTGAGCTGCTGGCCATTGCGTTCGAACAACGCCAACTGCCCTTCGCGCACCAGTTCCACACCGTTGACCTGAACCGTGCCACGCAACACTACAAGTGCGGTGTTACGACCTTCGTGCAGGTCCAGGGTCAGCAACTTGCCGCCGTTGAGGCGCAGGTCCCAGACGTCAATCGGGGTAAACGTGCGCGCCGGGCCGGTGTGGCCGTCGAACTCACCGGCGATCAAGCGCAGGCTGCCGGCCTGGTCCTTGAGCGGGATGCTCGGGATGTCGCCATCGAGAATCGTCTGGTAACCGGCGTCGGCCATTTTGTCCTTGGCCGGCAGGTTGACCCACAGCTGAACCATTTCCAGGGTGCCGCCGGTTTTGGCGAAACCTTCTGAGTGGAACTCTTCGTGGAGAATCCCGGAGGCTGCGGTCATCCATTGCACGTCGCCTGGACCGATCTTGCCGCCGCTGCCGGTGGAGTCGCGGTGTTCCAGTTCGCCCTTATAAACGATAGTCACGGTTTCGAAACCGCGGTGTGGATGCTGACCAACGCCACGACGCTCGGTGGTCGGGGTGAATTCTGCCGGACCGGCGTGATCGAGCAGCAAAAACGGGCTGATGTGTTTGCCCAGGTTGTCGTAGGAAAACAGCGTGCGAACCGGAAAACCGTCGCCGACCCAATGGGTCCGTGGGCTGGTGTAGATACCGATGATGTTTTTCATTCCGCCTCCGAATCTGGTGAGTGACGCGATGGACAAAGCTTAAAACTGAACCCTTTGATGCACTAGACTGCAAAAATCAGCCTTAGCGTTCTATATGGAGAACGATGGTGGAAGACCTCAACACCCTCTACTACTTCACCCAAGTGGTGGAACATCACGGTTTCGCCCCGGCCGGTCGAGCGCTGGACATGCCCAAGTCGAAGCTGAGCCGACGCATCGCCGAACTCGAAGAGCGCCTCGGTGTGCGCCTGCTGCACCGCACCAGCCGGCATTGTTCACTGACGGAAATCGGCCAGGCCTATTACCAGCGTTGCCTGGCGATGCGCGTGGAAGCCGAAAGCGCTGCCGAACTGATCGAACGCAACCGCTCCGAACCCCAAGGCCTGGTGCGCATCAGTTGCCCGACCGCGCTGCTCAACGCCTGGGTCGGGCCGATGCTGACCCGCTACATGCTCAAGTACCCGCTGGTGGAGTTGTTCATCGAGAGCACCAACCGCCGGATCGACCTGATCCACGAGGGGTTCGACATCGCCCTGCGCGTGCGCTTTCCGCCGCTGGAAAATACCGACATGGTGATGAAGGTGCTGGGCAACAGCACCCAGTGCCTGGTGGGCAGTCCGGCCTTTGTGTCGCGCCTGTCATCACCGGCCTCCCCGGCCGACCTCAGCGGGTTGCCGAGCCTGCACTGGGGCGCGGCGCAGCGTGAATATCAGTGGGAATTGTTTGGGGCCGATGGCGCCAGCGCGATGATTCGGCATGCGCCACGAATGGTCACCGATGACCTGTTGGCGTTGCGTCACGCCGTGGTGGCCGGGATCGGCATCGCTCACCTGCCCAGCGTAGTGGTGCGCGATGACATTGCCGCGGGCCGACTGGTGGAACTGGTGCCGGGCTGGGCACCCAAATGCGGGATCGTGCATGCCATCTTCCCGTCACGCCGTGGGCTGCTGCCGTCGGTGCGTGCATTGATCGACTTTCTGGGCGAGGAATTCAGCCACAGCGATATTGCTTAGAAGCCCGTACACACGCCAGCTGGCGAAGCCTGCGTTCGGTTCGGGCCGCGTTCGGACATAGCAGTCGTGAAGTAAGGCTTTAAACCGAGTCGCGGCCATCGCGAGCAGGCTCGCTCCCACAGGGGATCTGTGGCGTACATCAATCCAATGTGGGAGCGAGCCTGCTCGCGATGGCGGCCGACCAAACACTATCAACCCCCCAGATGGCCGCCCGATTCATGACTTGCGGTAAACATTGCTTTGCCGATCCAGCGGTTTTTCTCATGGGTGCGGACGCGGATACTCCTGCCCATTCCCACTGCAACCCTGGAGTCATTGATGTCTATTCCCGCATTCGGTCTTGGTACTTTTCGCTTGCAAGGCCAGGTGGTCATCGATTCGGTGAGCACTGGCCTGGAACTGGGCTATCGAGTCATCGATACCGCGCAAATCTACGAGAACGAAGCCGAGGTCGGCGAGGCGATTACCGCCAGCGGCATTGCCCGTGACGAGTTGTTCATCACCAGCAAGATCTGGGTGGCCAACTTCGCCAGGGATCGCCTGATCGACAGCCTCAAGGAAAGCCTGCAAAAGCTGCAAACCGACTACCTGGACCTGACCCTGATCCATTGGCCGTCCCCGGAAGATCAGGTGCCGGTCGAGGAATTCATGGGCGCCCTGCTCGAAGCCAAACAACTGGGCCTGACCCGGCAGATCGGTGTGTCCAACTTCACCGTCGACCTGATGAAACAGGCGATCGCCGCGGTCGGCGCCGAACACATCGCGACCAACCAGATCGAATTGCATCCCTACCTGCAAAACCGCAAGGTCGTCGAATTCGCGCAGAGCCAGGGCATCCAGATCACCTCGTACATGACCCTCGCTTACGGCGAAGTGCTGAAAGACCCGGTGATCCAGCAGATCGCCGATCGCCTGCAGGCGACGCCGGCACACGTCACGTTGGCCTGGGCCATGCAACTGGGTTACGCAGTGATTCCCTCGTCGACCAAACGCGCCAACCTCGCCAGCAACCTGAAAGCTTGCGCCATGACCTTGAGCGACGCCGACATGGCGCTGATCGCGGGTCTGGATCGTGGCCATCGACTGACCAGCCCCAAAGGCATCGCGCCCCAGTGGGATTAAGCGTCAGTCTCGCTTGAGGTTCTGATCCAGGCGTGCCATGGCGTGCTGCAATTGATCGACGGCCTCGTCGATCAACGCCGCGCGCCCCTCGGCGCAGGCACGTTCCAGATGTTCGCAGCACTCGATCAAACGTTTTGCACGAACCATGCGCGCACCACCCTTGATGCGGTGCGCCAGGTCTTGCAGCCGGTGACGATTGCCACTGACGTGCGCCGCAAGCAGATCATCGCGATCGTAGAGGTTGGTTACGGCCAGTTCGCGCAACAACTGATTGATCAGCGTCCGGTCTTCACCGACGTAGAGCTCCAGGCCGGTCAAGTCGATCTCGTACGTTGATTTTTCTGCAACCGGCGCTGGCGGCTCATTCACAAATCGGGACGCCAGCCAGGCACTCAAATCGGCCAACCGGATCGGTTTGAACAGGCAGTCGTCCATGCCCGCTTCAAGACAACGGATCTTTTCCTCCGGCTGCGCATTGGCGCTAAACCCAAGAATCAGCGTGGGTGGCAAGCCATTGGCGCGCTCTTCATCGCGTATCGCACCCGCCAATTCATAACCATTGACCACCGGCATGTTGCAATCGGTGATGACCAAATAGAGCTCATGCTCGCGCCACTGCGCAAGACCACGCTCGCCATCCTCAATCTCCAGCACCTGATGCCCCAGGTAACTCAGCTGCCGTGAGAGCAACAATCGATTGGCCGGGTAATCGTCGACCACCAGAATCCTCAGCAGCCGAGTGGCCACCTGCAATCCGCTATCGGCCCGCTCGCTGCAGGCCAACGGTTGCAACGCAATCAGATCAAGGCTGATGTCGACCTGCGTACCCAGTCCGAGGACGCTGTCGAGCTGCAATCGGCCGCCCATCATTTCGCACAGAGTGCGGCTGATCACCAGTCCCAGTCCGGAGCCATTGTGGCCGGACTGCTGGCTGTTACCGGCCTGCACGAACGGGCTGAACAGTCGTTGCTGATCGACCACACTGACACCGATGCCGCTGTCCTCAATACGCACACTGACGGCCAGATGCCCCGACACACCGGGCTCTACTCGCAATGTCAGACTCACCTCACCTTCACGGGTGAACTTGATCGCGTTGCTCAGCAGATTGGACAGCACCTGCTTGAAGCGCGTGGGGTCGACTAACACGTCACGATCGCTGTGTTCGGCCAATTCGACCCGCCACTGCAAGTTCTTCTGCCGTGCCAGGCCTTCGAAAACCCGGCACACCGACTCCACCAGCGTGCGTAGATTGGCCCGCTCAGGGGTCAGCGACAAATGCCCGGATTCGATGCGGGCGATGTCCAGGATGTCGCCAATCAACGCCAGCAATTGCTGCGCGGCATTGGAGGCCACTTCGATGGCGGAGCGATCAGTGAAGCCCTCTTCCGCTCGCTTGAGCGCCAGTTCGAGCATGCCGATCAGGGCATTCATCGGTGTGCGGATTTCATGACTCATGGTCGCCAGAAAGGTGGTTTTGGCACGGTTGGCATCGTCGGCTGCGTTCTTGGCATCCTGCAATTGCCCGAGCAGTTGTTGGCGTTGAGCTATCTGCCGACGCTGCCAGGCAATCCAGGCCAGTGCGAGCAACAACAAAGCGCCCGCAGCGGCAAACGCCTGGAGAATGCCTTGGCGATGACGCAGCCAGTAGCTGTCATCGACCACCACATCATTGCTCCAGCGGGCTAACAGCTCATCCATCTCCCGGGGCGAAATACTCAGCAGTGCCTTGTTCAGAATCGAGTGCAACTCCAGCGCACCACGGCTGGTGGCCAGAGCGATACGCGCCGGTTCATCACCCACGGTGCTGCTGATCCGCAGACGCTCGCGGTATTGCCGGGTGATCAGATACCGAGCCACGATCAATGAACTGACGGCCCCGTCGGCCTGGCCCTTGATCACCCATTCCATACCCTGCGCCGGACTCTGCACTTCGACCAGACGTACATTGGGCGCCCGAGCGCGGATGAACCCGAGCAACGGATGACCGCGATAAATCGCCAGGCGTTTACCGGCCATGTCATCCAGGGTCCTGGGGCTTCCCGGGGTGGTCGCACTGACCAGTACAAACGGATTGTTCAAGTAGGCCCGAGTGAAACGCAGTTCGACTTCGCGATCGATACTGGGCGTGACCACAGGTAACACGTCGATCTTGCCGTCCTTGAGTTGCTGGATCTGCTGATCGAGGGAGTTACCCCGCTGCACCTTGAAGGTCAAGCCGCTGCGCTGGCTGATCAGCGTCAGCAATTGCGCAGTCAACCCGCTGAGTTGTCCCTGGGCATCGTAAAAAGTCAGCGGGGCAAAGTTCTCGATGGCACCGACTTCCACCGTCGGATGTTGATCCAGCCAACGTTGTTCACTGGCGCTCAAACGTACTCGCTCTTGACCCGCCATGTTGGCTCTTCCGGCACTCCAGCGCTGCTCGATGGCCGTGCGCTCATCCATGGGAATCGTCGCCAGGGCTTTATCGACAATGCGCTTCAGACGAGGGTTGCCCCGGCTGAAGGCAAAGCCGAACGGATTGGCGTCCAGGCCGGAAGGCCCCACCAGGCGTACGTTGCTGAGGTAGTTGTTATTGATGAGGTAATTGGCGCTGATGAAGTCCCCGAGGTACACATCATCCTGCCCGAACGCCACCGCCCCGATCGCGTCGAGTGCCGAGGGGTAGCGTTGCAAGCTCGCATCGGGATAGAAGGCTTCGACAGTCTGCGCCTGCAGATAGTCATCGACCATGGCGATGCGTTTGCCCGCGAGGTCGACGGGCATCCAGTCGTCCAGACGGGTGACCAGCATCGGCTGATCTTCGGCATAGGCACTGGATCGGGTCAGCTCGGGGTCAGCCGCCTCGAAGTTGTTGGACGTGCCGAGCAGGTCCAGTTCATCGCGTTTGAGCGCATCCATGGCCGCCTCGCGCGTGCGATAACGAAGCACGTCGATTTTTACGTGCAGCAGTTGCCCCAACAGTGCGGCATAGTCTGCGGTGATGCCTTCCAGCTCATCAACGTTTCGCGTGATCTCGAACGGCGGGTAGTCCGCCCCCGACACCCCGAGGCGCAAGACTCGTTTGCCACGCAACCACTGCCAGTCTTTTTCATCCAGCTGGACCTGATACCCCTCCACCGCGGAACGCCCCAGCACATGCAAAAGCGTTGGCTCATCGGCCGCCGTCACCGGTGCTCCCAGTCCACAGAACAGCAACAGAGCCCACAAACAATCGCGCATGATCGGGCTCACTCAGATCAGATGATTACGCTTGGCAAAATCCCTCAGGAGTACCGCCGAGTCCACGTTGAGTTTTCCAACCAGACGGGTCTTGTAGGTACTGACGGTCTTGTGACTCAAGTGCATGATTTCAGCGATCGCCTTGTTACTGGTGCCCCGGGCCAGATGCTGAAAGATCGTCAATTCCCGGTCGGAGAGTTTATCGATCATCTGTTTTTCACTCAGTTGTATCGAGTTCAGCAACACCGACGCCGAGGGCAGCTGGGCGAAATAGGTGTAACCGGCCATCACGGCTTGCACGGCCTTGTGCAAATGCTGCAAATCATTGGTCTTCGCGACATAGGCTGCGGCGCCGGCGTTCATGCAACGATCCTGATAAAACATGGGTTCCTGGGACGTGAAGACCAGTACTCGGCACGGCACCTCACTGGCTTTGATCCGCGCCAGCACATCCAGCCCGTCGAGCGAGGGCATTATCAGATCCAGCACCACCAGATCAGGCTTGTGTTCGCGGATCTTCGGCAAGACCTCATTACCACACGCCGCTTCGTATATCTGCTTGAAATCCTCTTGCATCAGTACGATTTTGACTGCGGCGCGAACCACCGGATGATCGTCCACAATCAGCACTGACTTCATGGCAACTTCCTGTGCAAAAAAATATGACGATTGAGCAATCAATGCCCATAAGCCCTGCCCCGTTGAACGTAATGGCTGCGCAAAGACTTTTGCATGGAAAACCGGGCGCAACTACCTGATAGAAATGACAGTGCCGACGAACGGTAGACCAGGATCGATAATCGCCATCAGCCGCTCAATGGATGCCCGATCAGGCAGCATTGCGTGGCTCACCTCAACCGTCTGTTGAACGCAGGCAGGAATGGGCGGCAGTTGCGCCAGTTGACCGTCATAGATCAAGGCGTGATGAACCTGTTGGTTATCAAGGAAAAAATCGAACAGGTTCAACGCCCCGCCCGCCAGCGAGGCATTGATGACCACCAGATCAAACGGCTCGCAACCGTATTCGACCAGGGTCAACAGTTCTTCAAGGCTGTGCACCGGTGCTATCCGGTAGTAGTCGAGTTGATTGAACAGTCGCTCGACCTTCATGCAGTGAAAATGCAACTCGTCGGCGATCAGGATGCGTAAGGCTTTGTTCGACAACGTGGGCCCCCAGAGAGTGTCAGATTCGTGAGGGCGCAAGGCTACGGAAGACCCGCCGAGCTTTCTGTAGGACTTTTCCTAAATGTGCACGCTTTATTGCCAGCCAAACCGGCGGATATAGAACCCCTTCACCGCCTGCGTCAGGCCCATGTACGCCAGCAAAATCACCGGCAGGAACACGAAGTACAGCGACGGCAGCGCCTGCAATTTGAAGTAGTGCGCCAGCGGTCCCATCGGCAGGAAGATGCCGACGGCCATGATGATTCCAGTCATCACCATCAGTGGCATCGCTGCCCGGCTTTGCAGGAACGGGATTTTCGGTGTGCGGATCATGTGCACGATCAGGGTCTGGGTCAGCAGCCCGACCACGAACCAGCCGGACTGGAACAGGGTTTGATGGTCCGGGGTATTGGCGTCGAAGACGTACCACATCAAGGCAAACGTGGTGATGTCGAAGATCGAGCTGATCGGCCCGAAAAACAGCATGAAACGCCCGACGTCCGCCGGCTGCCAGCGCTGTGGTGTTTTCAGCATTTCTTCATCGACGTTATCGAACGGGATGGCGATCTGCGAAATGTCATAGAGCAGGTTCTGCACCAGCAGGTGCATCGGCAGCATCGGCAGGAACGGGATGAACGCACTGGCCACCAGCACCGAGAACACATTGCCGAAGTTCGAACTGGCAGTCATTTTGATGTACTTGAGCATGTTGGCGAAGGTCCGACGCCCTTCCAGCACGCCCTCCTCCAGCACCATCAGGCTTTTCTCCAGCAGGATGATGTCCGCCGCTTCCTTGGCTATGTCCACGGCGCTGTCCACCGAAATGCCGATGTCGGCGGTGCGCAGCGCTGGCGCGTCGTTGATGCCGTCACCCATGAAACCGACCACATGGCCGTTGCCCTTGAGCAAACGCACGATGCGTTCCTTGTGCGACGGGGTGAGTTTGGCGAAAACGTTGGTGGTCTCCACCGCTACCGCCAGTTCGGCGTCGCTCATGCGCTCGATGTCGTTGCCCATCAGCAGGCCTTGCTGGTCCAGGCCGACTTCGCGGCAAATCTTCGCGGTCACCAGTTCGTTGTCGCCGGTCAGCACTTTCACGGCCACGCCGTGAGCGGCCAATGCTTTGAGGGCCGGCGCGGTGCTTTCCTTGGGTGGATCGAGAAACGCCACGTAACCGATCAGCGTCAGTTCCTGCTCATCCGCCAGGCTGTAGGTGTCGCGGCCCTCAATCATTGGCCGTGCGGCGACAGCGACAACACGAAGTCCTTCGGCGTTGAACGATGCGGTGACCTGACGAATCCGCGCCAGCAATTCATCGCTCAGTGCTTCATCGACCTCGCCGTGACGCACCCGCGTGCACACCGCCAGCACTTCTTCCACCGCGCCTTTGCAGATCAGCAGGTGCGAATGATCGCGCTCGGCGACCACCACCGACATCCGCCGGCGCGTGAAGTCGAACGGGATCTCGTCGACCTTGCGAAACGCGGTGCCGACTTTTAATTCACGGTGGATTTCCACGTGTTCCAGCACCGCCACGTCCAGCAGGTTTTTCAGGCCGGTCTGGTAGTAGCTGTTGAGGTAGGCCATTTCCAACACGTCATCGGAATCGTTGCCCCAGACATCGACATTGCGCGCCAGGAAGATTTTGTCCTGAGTCAGGGTGCCGGTCTTGTCGGTGCACAGCACGTCCATGGCGCCGAAGTTCTGGATCGCGTCGAGGCGTTTGACGATGACTTTTTTACGCGACAGGAACACCGCGCCCTTGGCCAGGGTCGAGGTGACGATCATCGGCAGCATTTCCGGGGTCAGGCCCACGGCAATCGACAGCGCGAACAGCAGCGCCTGGGTCCAGTCGCCCTTGGTGAAGCCGTTGATGAACAGCACCAGCGGCGCCATGACGAACATGAAGCGAATCAACAGCCAACTGACTTTGTTGACCCCGGTCTGGAATGAGGTGGGTGCGCGATCGGTGGCGCCGACCCGCTGCGCCAGTGCACCGAAATAGGTGTTGTTGCCGGTGGTGAGAATCACCGCCATGGCCGTACCGGACACCACGTTGGTGCCCATGAACAGAATGTTGTCGAGGTCCAGCGGGTTGCGGGTGTCGCTGTCCTGCTGACGGGGGAATTTTTCCACCGGCATCGATTCGCCGGTCATCGCGGCCTGGCTGACGAACAAATCCTTGGCGCCGAGCACCCGGCAATCGGCGGGAATCATGTCGCCGGCCGAGAGCACGATCAGGTCGCCTGGCACCAGTTGCTTGATCGGCAGCTCGGTACGTTGCACATCCCGACGCAACACCGTGGCGGTGTTGCTCACCATCGCCTTGAGCGCGTCGGCGGCCTGGTTGGATTTGGTTTCCTGCCAGAAGCGCAGCAAGGTCGAGAGCACCACCATGGAGAAAATCACGATGGCGGCTTTCATGTCTTCGGTCAGCCAGGAGATGACCGCGAGCAAGGTCAGCAGCAGGTTGAACGGGTTTTTGTAGCAGTGCCACAAGTGGGTCCACCACGGCAGAGGCTGTTCGTGCTCGACTTCGTTGAGGCCGAATTGCACGCGCAGTGCATCGGCTTCGAGTTCGCTCAGGCCATCGGTGTGGCTGCCGAGGTTGTCCAGCAGTCGGCCGGTGTCGCTGTTGGCGGCACTCACCAGGGTTTGCGCCAGGGTGGGAGGCACCTCGCGGCTGACCGTGGTGTCGGTGAAGTTTTCCAGCAGCGCCAGGCGACGGAAGTGTCGGGCGATGTGGCGGGTGCGCAGGAATCCGGCGAAGAATTCTTTGAGCAGGGTCAGGTTCATGGCAGTTCCCCCAGGGTCAGCCGGGAAACCGTCGAGCAGGCGTGTCGATACGCCGCGATGACGACACACAGTCGAACATCACGCACGGTTCAGCGTCGATGAGAGGGACGTCGGGACACGGACCAGGACTGGCCGCGATCGGGATGCCGCTGCTCGCTTTTCGGCGAGACAACGGCACAAAAAAGTTGCGCGTTATCTTGCCGGGAAGGTGCCGGTTATCGAAACCGGCCGACTACTGTCACTCGAACAAGTACCCACTGTGGGTCTCCGCTTTTGATTGAAAACGCGCGAAGCTTACGCCCCGATTTCTGGAGAGTAAACGAAGGAAAGGCATGTGGAGGGGGAATCGCGGGGTTCTTCAGGAAGGGTTCAGCTTTCAAAATTATCGGTGCTTTCAAGGGCCTCATCGCGAGCAGGCTCACTCCTACAATGGACCTGTGTCCACAGGCTAAATGTGGGAGCGAGCCTGCTCGCGATGACGGCCTGTCAGTCGCTGAAGATCTTAGCTGGCAGTCGCCAACAGCAAGTCCATCACCGACTGGCCATGCCCACGGTTCTTGCCATGGTCATACAACGAACCGGCAATCTCATCGGCGCGGATCGGCAGGATCGACAGCAAGGTGTCGCTCAAACCGTGGCTGGCCTGGCAGAAGCCCTGCATGTAGATGCCGGCCTTGCAGCGCTCGTCAGTGATCAGTTTGTAATTGCGATCAACCTCGAAATCCCCCAGGTATTGCTCCAGCGGCGCCAGCAGCTTGCGGTGCATCTGGCGCTCGTAACCGGTGGCCAATACCACGGCATCGTAATGACGAACCGTAACTTCACCGGTGGCGTTGTTGCGCACGGCCAACTCGATACCACGCTCGGTGGCGGTGGCTCTTTCGACGGTGGTCAGGGTGCGGAACGCATGGCGCGCGATGCCCGAGACTTTCTGGCGATAGAAGATGCCGTAGATGCGTTCGATCAGGTCGATGTCCACCACCGAATAGTTGGTGTTGTGGTACTCGTTGACCAGACGCTCGCGCTCGCTGCTCGCCTGCTGGAACACCAGATCAGTGAACTCCGGCGAGAACACTTCGTTTACGAACGGGCTGTCGTCCGCCGGCTTCAGGGCCGAGCCACGCAGGATCATGTCCACCTGCACCGACGGGAAGCTGTCGTTGAGGTCGATGAACGCTTCCGCCGCGCTCTGCCCGCCACCGATGATTGCGATGCTCATCGGCTGGTTGTTCACGCACGGCTGCTTGGCCATCTGCGCCAGGTACTGGGAGTGGTGGAACACCCGGCTGTCACCCTTGAGCGCCTTGAACGATTCGGGAATACGCGGTGTTCCGCCGGCACTGACCACCACCGAACGGGCGGTGCGAACGTGCTGCTGACCTTGAGTATCGCGCGAGATCACCCGCAGCGCTTCGACCTGCTGGTTGTGCAGCACCGGCTCGATGGCCAGCACTTCTTCGCCGTAGCGGCTCTGCGCTTCAAATTGCCCGGCGACCCAGCGCAGGTAATCGTTGTACTCCATGCGGCACGGATAAAAGGTGCCCAGGTTGATGAAGTCCACCAGACGGCCGTGGTGCTTGAGGTAGTTGACGAAGGAGTACGGGCTGGTCGGGTTGCGCAGGGTCACCAGGTCCTTGAGGAAGGAGATCTGCAACTCGCTCTGGGTCACCAGGGTGTTGCCGTGCCAGCGGTAGTCGGCCTGCTTGTCGAGAAACAGAACATCCAGCTCGCCCTGACTCGGCCCGCGCTCTTGCAGAGCGATGGCCAGCGCCAGGTTCGAAGGGCCGAAACCGACGCCGATCAGGTCGTGAACGATGGGCGATGCAATTGCCTGTGTCATTTCCAGTGTCCTCTGGATGAACCCCTCAACAAGGGGAATAAGCCTAAGTGACCTGATGCAGGACAGCAGGTCGTCTGTTGAGTAGGAACGAGGACAATGAAAAAAAATTTAACCGCTAATGATCAATGGGCGTCCCATTGCAGCATCCGCACACGGCAATGTTTCATTGCATTGACGATGTGCTTCTCCACCAGCGCGCGAGAAATACCGAGGTGTTCGGCGATCTCCGGATGCGACAGACCTTCGATCTTGCGCAGCAGGAAACTCTCGCGGCACAGCCGGGGTAATTCCGCCAATGCACGCTGGAGCATCTCCAGGCGTTGACCGTGATCGAGGCTGTGATGAGGGGATGGGGTGAAGTAGCGCTCTTCGTTGTCGAGCACTTCCAGCGATTCGACCTGACGCAGGGCATTGCGCCGATGGTCGTCGATCACCAGATTGAGCGCGGTGCGATACAGGAACGCCCGAGGCTGCTCGATCGGCGTGTCGCTGGACCGCTCCAATACCCGCAGATAAGCGTCATGCACCACATCTTCGGCCACCTGACGGTTGCCCAGCTTGGCGTTCAAAAAACACACCAGCTCGCGATAGTAGTTTTCCAACATGACTCCCGGCCGCAGGGGTGCGGTTTCTGTCCTTGAGCCAGACCGGCGACCGCCGAAATAGGCAGTGGCACGATAGTGGCAGTTTGAAGCGCGTAATTTATAGTAATTCTCATATAGATTTAAAGTATTGCTTCACCTTGCCTCACAAATAGTCTTGAACTGTGGGAGCGAGCCTGCTCGCGAAGGCGTCTGGCCAGACAACATTTGTGTTGAAGTTAAATCGCTTTCGCGAGCAGGCTCGCTCCCACATTTTGATTGTGTCCGCGCCTAAATTCCCCGGTACGTTCATCGTTTACAGGACAGCTCCCCGTCTCTGTCGGCCCCCCGACAGCGCTCAGCTGTTGCCCGATTCTGTGCGCAGGCTGAGCGACGGGCCGATATTCATTGGCCGGAACCCTGCATGAAACGTCCCCGACAGACCCGACGCGCCCTGCTTGTAGCACTTTGTCTGATCCCCGTTATCGCCGTGGCCGCCTGGCAGATCATCCCGCCCGGCCGCGACCAGTTCGCCACCGTGCAGGTCACCCGCGCCGACATCGAAAGCAGCGTCACGGCCCTGGGCACCCTGCAACCTCGACGCTATGTCGACGTCGGTGCCCAGGCGTCCGGGCAGATCCACAAGCTCCACGTGGAGGTCGGCGATGTGGTGAAGGAAGGTCAGTTGCTGGTGGAGATCGATCCGTCCACGCAACAGGCCAAACTCGACGCCGGACGTTTCTCCATCGAAAACCTCAAGGCACAGCTGCAGGAACAACGGGCGCAGCACGACCTCGCCCGGCAGAAATTCCAGCGTCAGCAAAACCTCAAGGCGGGTGGCGCCACCCGCGAAGAAGATGTGCAGACCGCCGAGGCCGAACTGCGCGCCACCCAGGCCCGCATCGACATGTTCCAGGCACAGATCCGCCAGGCCCAGGCCAGCCTGCGCAGCGATCAGGCGGAATTGGGTTACACCCGAATCTATGCGCCTATGAGCGGAACCGTCGTCGCACTCGACGCCCGGGTCGGCCAGACCCTCAACGCCCAGCAACAAACGCCACTGATTCTGCGCATCGCCAAGTTGTCGCCGATGACCGTCTGGGCCGAGGTGTCGGAAGCCGATATCGGTCACGTCAAACCCGGGATGACGGCCTGGTTCACCACCCTCAGCGGCGGCAACCGTCGCTGGAACAGCACCGTGCGGCAAATTTTGCCGGTGCCGCCCAAGCCGCTGGACCAGACCAGCCAGGGCGGCGGCAGCCCCGCCAGTTCGAGCAAAAGCGGCAGTGCTCGCGTGGTGCTGTACACCGTATTGCTGGACGTCGATAACGCCGACAACGCGTTGATGGCGGAAATGACCACCCAGGTCTTCTTCGTTTCGGATCAGGCGAAAAACACCCTGACTGCGCCTGTCGCGGCGTTGCAGGCCGGCACTGAAGCGAATATGCAAATTGCCCAGGTCGTCGCCAAAAACGGCAGCATCCAGCCGCGCGACGTCCGCACCGGCATCAGCGATCGCCTGCGGGTGCAGATCATCGACGGCTTGCAGGAAGGCGATCACCTGTTGATCGGCCCGGCCGACGGGAGTGGCGGCTGAATGCTGACGCCCCTGATCGACCTGCAGGACATCCGCAAAGCCTACGGCGGCGGCGATTCACCGGAAGTTCACGTATTGCGCGGCATCAACTTGTCGATCCATGCCGGGGAATTCGTGGCGATCGTCGGTGCCTCCGGCTCCGGCAAGTCGACGCTGATGAACATCCTCGGCTGCCTCGACCGCCCGACCTCGGGCGAATACCGCTTCGCCGGGGAAAACGTCGCCGCACTCGACAGCGACGAACTGGCCTGGTTGCGCCGCGAAGCCTTCGGCTTTGTGTTCCAGGGTTATCACCTGATCCCGTCCGGTTCGGCCCAGGAAAACGTCGAGATGCCGGCCATCTACGCAGGCTTGCCGGCCGCCGAACGCCACGCCCGCGCCGCCGCCCTGCTCGACCGCCTCGGCCTGGCCTCGCGCACCGGCAACCGTCCGCACCAGCTCTCCGGCGGCCAGCAACAGCGTGTGTCCATCGCCCGCGCCTTGATGAACGGCGGCCACATCATCCTCGCCGACGAACCCACCGGCGCCCTCGACAGCCACAGCGGTGCCGAGGTCATGACCCTGCTCGACGAACTGGCGGGCCAGGGCCACGTGGTGATCCTCATCACCCACGACCGCGAAGTCGCGGCACGGGCCAAACGCATCATCGAAATTCGCGACGGGCTGATCGTCAGCGACAGCGCCCGCGACAATCCCGAAGCGCAGACCTCGGCCAACCCTGGCGCGCTGCAAGCGGTGGATCTGCGCAAGCGCCTGACTGAAGGCGCAGAAGCCACCGGCGCCTGGAAAGGCGAACTGGTCGATGCGGTGCAAGCCGCCTGGCGGGTGATGTGGATCAACCGTTTTCGTACCGCACTGACGCTGCTCGGGATCATCATCGGCGTCGCGTCGGTGGTGGTCATGCTGGCAGTGGGTGAAGGCAGCAAGCGTCAGGTGATGGCGCAAATGGGCGCGTTCGGCTCCAACATCATTTACCTCAGCGGCTCGTCGCCAAACCCGCGAACACCGCTGGGCATCGTCACCCTGGATGATGTCGCGGCGGTGGGAAGCCTGCCGCAAGTGACACGGATCATGCCGGTCAACGGCCAGGAGGCCGGGGTGCGTTTCGGCAACCTCGACCACTTGAGTTACGTCGGCGGCAACGACACCAACTTCCCGGCGATTTTCAACTGGCCGGTGGTGGAAGGCAGCTACTTCACTCAGGACGATGAACGCAACGCGGCGGCAGTCGCGGTGATCGGCCACAAGGTGCGAACCAAGTTGCTCAAGGACGTCGCCAACCCGATCGGCCAGTACATCCTGATCGAGAACGTGCCGTTCCAGGTGGTCGGCGTGCTCGCGGGAAAAGGCGCCAGCTCGGGCGACTCCGAC
This sequence comes from Pseudomonas sp. GL_093, assembly GCF_057837605.1. Classification (NCBI taxonomy): domain Bacteria; kingdom Pseudomonadati; phylum Pseudomonadota; class Gammaproteobacteria; order Pseudomonadales; family Pseudomonadaceae; genus Pseudomonas; species Pseudomonas sp. GL_093. The sequence goes on from NZ_CM174448.1 coordinate 5,048,071, forward strand.
AGCGACGACCGCATCGCCATCCCCTACTCCGCCGCCAGCGTCCGACTGTTTGGCACCCACAACCCCGAATACGTGGCCATCGCCGCTGCCGATGCACGCAAGGTCAAAGAGACCGAAGTAGCCATCGAGCAATTGATGCTGCGTCTGCACAACGGCAAGAAGGATTTCGAACTGACCAACAACGCGGCGATGATCCAGGCCGAGGCGCGCACGCAAAATACGCTGTCGCTGATGCTCGGCTCGATTGCCGCGATTTCGTTGCTGGTGGGCGGGATCGGAGTGATGAACATCATGCTCATGACCGTACGCGAACGCACCCGCGAGATCGGTATCCGCATGGCCACCGGCGCCCGCCAACGGGACATCCTCCGGCAGTTTCTGACCGAAGCGGTGATGCTTTCGGTGGTCGGCGGGCTCGCCGGGATTGCCCTGGCACTGATCGTCGGCGGCGTGCTGATCCTCAGCGAAGTTGCCGTAGCGTTCTCCTTGATAGCGGTACTCGGCGCCTTCGGCTGCGCCCTGGTCACCGGTGTTGTCTTCGGCTTCATGCCGGCCCGCAAAGCTGCCCGACTCGACCCGGTCACGGCCCTTACCAGTGAATGATCGATCTATGAAGCCGACACTCAGCCTGTTGACTATCTGCCTGTTGCTCGGCGCCTGCGGCAGTCCCGCCCAGCGCCCGGACAGCGGCCTCCAGCCGCCCGCCGCCTGGCAATCGCCACACACTGAAAGCGCTACCCGCAGCCACCGGCAATGGTGGACGCAGTTCGGCAGCCCGGAGCTTGATCGCTTGATCGAACAGGCCCGGGTCGGCAGTTACGATTTGGCCGCTGCTATCGCTCGGGTGCGTCAAGCGCAAGCCGAGACCGTGATTGCCGGCGGCTCGCTGCTGCCGGAGGTCAAGGCTGGCCTGAACGCCAATCGGCAGAAGCTATTGCGCGGCAACGGCTACAGCCAGCTCGATGCCGACGGCGATAACAAGGCCGTCGATTACTTTAACGCCAACCTCAGCGCCACTTACGAAGTCGACTTCTGGGGCGGCCAACGCGCTTCCCGCGACAGTGCGCAATTCGGCTTGCAGGCCAGCGAATTCGATCAAGCGACAGTGGAGTTGACGCTGCTCAGCGGCGTCGCCAACAGCTACGCGCAAAGCTTGTCGTTGCGTGAGCAAAGTCGCATCGCCGAGCTGAACCTGGCGAACGCGCAGAATGTTTTGAAACTGGTGCAGACGCGTTTTGACTCAGGCTCGGCAACTGCCCTTGAACTGGCGCAGCAGAAGAGTCTGGTCGCCGCGCAACAGCGACAATTGCCGCTGGTGCAGCAACAGGCTCAGGACGCACAGATCAGCCTTGCCGCCCTGCTCGGCCGGCCGGTGCAGGCATTGTCTTTGGGTCAGGAACGCTTTGATCAACTGTCATGGCCGACCATTGGCGCTGGCCTGCCCAGCGAGCTGATCAGCCGTCGCCCGGACATCGCCCGCGCCGAAGCGCAATTGGCCGCCGCACAAGCCAATGTCACCGTCGCCCGTGCAGCCATGCTGCCGGCCGTAACCCTCAGCGCAGAAATCGGCTCCGGTGCCGACCGCGCTGCCGACGTCCTGCGTAATCCCTTCTACAACCTCACCGCCGGACTGCTCGCGCCGGTCTTCAACAATGGTCGCCTGAGCGCTGAGCGCGACAAGGCCACGGCCCGCCAGGAGGAACTGCTGGAGACGTATCGTGGGGCGATCATCAATGGGTTCGCCGATGTGGAAAAAGCGTTGAACAGCATTCGCGGTCTGGACGAACAGCGGCAGTGGCAAGGTGAAGAACTGAACCAGGCGCAGACGGCCTTCAACATTGCGCAAAGCCGCTATCAGGCCGGTGCCGAGGATTTGCTGACGGTGCTGGAGACACAGCGCACGCTGTATGCGGCGCAGGATCTGAATGTGCAACTGCGGTTGTCGAGGTTGCAGGCGAGTATTGCGTTGTACAAGGCGCTGGGCGGCGGGTGGCAGACACTCTAGAAAATGATCGTTCCCACGCTCCGCGTGGGAATGCAGCGCGGGACGCTCTGCGTCCCATCGAGAGCCGAACGCGGAGCGTCCGTTGAGGCATTCCCACGCAGAGCGTGGGAACGATCATGTAACGACTGGTTTGGCCTTCAAATGCCTTGCATACCAAGGCCGCTGCGGCACTTTGCGGAACAGATCCTCCAGTTTCTTCTCGTCGTCACCAAAGGTAATCCGCAACGCCAGCTTCATGGTTTCCGGGTCCATCTCCACCGACTTGCCGGCCTGTAATCCCGGCGTAGTACTGCAACCATGGGTGCTCGGACCGAGCCACGGGTCGTCGACCTCGACCCAACGGCCGGGCGAAAACCAAGGCACGCCATTCACTTCCAGCCGACTGACCTCCCCCGGATGAAAACGCTCGTGCGCACGGAACCAGTCTTCCAGACGATCATCGATCCAGCCATGGAAATGCCAGAACACCGGGTTCACGTGGGACGAAAACGGATCGCCGAGGAAGTCGTTTTCCGGCGCATACCAGCGTGCGGAAAAGTCCGCCGGATCCCGGGCAAACGGCACGGGTTGGCCGTTGGACGGATCACGCGGCACCGAGGCCCAACGCATGTGCAGCCAGTCGTGCAGCCCCAATTCCACCTCTGAACCGAACTGACCCAAGGTCAATTTCGACAGGTAGCGCGGATCGCGGTACTGCGATTCCCAGACCTGGAAATTGCTGTGGTAGGTCTCGGCGGTCTTGATGTCGCTGACCCATTGCGAGTACTCGGCATCGTCGTCGGCCAGCCAGGTCGGCGGCAGCGCGGTGCCGTCGTGGTTGTCGAAATAACGGGCGAACCCTACCCGATCACGCGCCAGTTCCGGCTGTGGCAGCGGGAAGTGCTGCCAGGACGGCAAGTCTTGCAGGGAGCGCGCCTTGCCGAGCATGTGCCGGTGCATGAAGAAGAAATCCACACCCGAGCCGTTACGATCCTTGCGCGCGCCACGGGCATCACGCTCCTTGTCCCGCGGGCCAGGCTGCCAGCCAATACCGCGCAGGGCGCCGCGTTTGTCTTCGGGCAGGGTGTGCCATTTGTCCCGGGAGGCATGCCAGAGCTGGTGAAACAGCCGATGCTCCGGGGACACCAGCCAGGCCAGCAGTGGCGGATTGAGACCGCTGCGCTCGCGGGCTTCGGGGAACACGCGCTTGACGGCAATGAAGCGATTGTCCTGGGCCGTCAACATCAACGGACGATCCAGATTCAACACCCGACCACTTAGGGTGCCGCTGCCAGCATTGCCGAAACCGGCCCAGACTTCGTCCAGCAACAGGCTGAATTCGTAATCCGCTGCGCCGCTGGCGCTGAGCAGCCGCCAGCTCAATTGCGCCGGTTTAGCGACGGCCAGATCGCCGAGCACCCGGTAACGCGGCGCTTCGCTCGAACGCAAACGCTCGGCGGTGTCGAGGAACCCGCTCAAGCCGCGACCTTTGTGACCGATGTCGAGAAACACCTCCAGCCCGTCCCGTGGCAGGCCTTCGATGCCGGCATCACGCCCTTCGAAACGAATCTGCCAAACACCGCGCAAGGTGTTCGCCAAATGCTGGCCAGCGACATCCGCGACATCGAATGACGCTTCGCCGGGGGTGATCGTCGGATCCGGTTTCGTCCATTCACGATGCCCATAAAAAACCGCAGGCACGGCGGCGCCGGTCAGCGCCAGGCCTGCCATGAACCATCGTCGAGAAATCGTCATTGCCCTACCTGTGTCAGCCATGAAGCAGGCTTTATCCAAGCTAGAACGTTCATCCCCTTCAAAAATTTAACAGCATCGCCAGCAGGCTAGCTCCCACAGTGGATCTTCGGTGTTCGCAAAATCCCTGTGGGAGCGAGCCTGCTCGCGATGAGGCCATCAGCTCCACCCTAAATTTCCAACGGGATCACTCGTCCATCCCAGATAGCAAAGCCCCCCACACCGGGGCAACGAACCTGACTGAGACGGCAATGACAAAACCACGTTCGAAAAAGGCTCTTTACATCGGCCTGCCGCTGGCCCTGGCGATCAGCGCCAGTGCAGGCTTTGCGGCCTGGGATTACTGGTTCAAGGACAATCCCGGTTACCCGGTCAAGGTGATGAAACAGGCCGATGAGCTGCACGAGCGAATCCTCTCCTTCGACAGCCACGTCACCGTCCCGCTGGACTTCGGCACCGCCGGCAATGAAGCCGACAAGGACGGCACCGGGCAATTCGACCTGGTCAAGACCGGGCGCGGACGCCTGTCCGGTGCGGCCCTGACGATTTTCGGCTGGCCGGAGATCTGGAACGGCGCCAACGCCCCGCACCGCCCAACCGCCGGTTTCGTCGACGAAGCACGGTTCGAGCAGGAAACCCGCTACAAAATCATCAGCACAATGGTTCGCGACTTTCCCAATCAGGTTGCCATCGCCTACACCCCCGACGACTTCCGCCGCCTGCACGGCGAAGGCAAGTTCGCGATCTTCATGAGCATGCTCAACGCCTATCCGCTGGGCAATGACCTGAACGCCCTGGACAAGTGGGCGGCGCGCGGCATGCGCATGTTCGGCTTCAGCTACGTGGGCAACAACGCCTGGGCTGACTCATCCCGGCCGTTGCCGTTTTTCAACGATTCCCGCGACGCCCTCGGCGGCCTCTCGGAGATCGGCAAGCAGGCCGTGCACCGCCTCAACGACCTCGGCGTGATCATCGACGTTTCGCAGATGTCGACCAAGGCGCTGGAGCAAGTCGCCCAACTGAGCCGTGCGCCAATGGTCGCGTCCCACTCGGCACCACGCGGGTTGGTGGACATCCCGCGCAACCTCAGCGACCAGGAAATGCAACTGATCAAGAACAGCGGCGGCGTGGTGCAGATTGTCGGTTTCCCGACCTACATCCGCCCGCTGAGCCAGGCCACCCAGGACAAACTCAACGCCCTGCGCGCACGCTTCGACCTGCAACCGTTGCAAGGCCTGGAGATGGCACTGATGCCGGGGGACCCGGTGATCACCGTCTGGTCCGAACAACGTTTCGGCGAGTACGCCAGTCAGCTCTACGCCATCGTCGACGAGGAGCCCAAGGCCACGCTCAAGGACTACGGCGACGCGATCGACTACGCGGTGAAGAAAATCGGCATCGACCATGTCGGCATCAGTTCCGACTTCAACGACGGTGGCGGCCTGGACGGTTGGAAGGATGTCAGCGAGGCCCGCAACGTGACAGCCGAGCTGATCAGTCGCGGCTACGGCGAAGCCGATATCGCCAAGCTCTGGGGCGGCAACTTCCTGCGGGTCTGGGACCAGGTGCAGAAGTCCTCCAAGCCTGTGGCGAAAAACTGATTCTCTCTTTTGCAGAAGCGAACCGAGCTCATGACCAACCGTCGTTCATTCCTCAAGCAGGCCGGTATTCTCGCGGCCGGCCTGCCCTTTGGCGCTGCCGTGAACCTGCCGGCGCTGGCCGCCAATCCGGCGCCGCTGCCGAAGGATAAATGGGCGCAACTGCGCCAGATGTTCAATCAGGACCCGGACTACCTGCACTTCGCCAACTTTCTGGTGACCTCACACCCCAAACCTGTACGTGACGCCATCGACCTGCACCGCGCCAACCTCGACCGCAACCCCGGCCGGGCCATGGACTGGGACTTGGGAGAAACCGAAAAGCGCGAGCAGGAAGTGCGCGTCTGGGCCGGTCGCTACCTCAAGGCCAAGCCCGAGCAGATCGCCCTCACCGGCAGCACCACCGAAGGCCTTTCCCTGATCTACGGCGGCATCCATGTGCGCCCCGACCAGGAAATCCTCACCAGCGAACACGAACATTACGCAACGAACTATGCGCTGGGGTATCGCCAGCAAAAGGACGGGGTCAAGGTTCGCAAGCTCAAGCTGTTCGAGAACAGCCACAGCGTTTCCGTGGATGAAGTGCTGGGCTCGATTGCCAAAGGCATTCGCCCGGAAACCCGAGTGCTCGGTATGACGTGGGTGCAATCGGGCAGCGGCGTGAAACTGCCGATCGGCGAGATTGGCAAACTGGTGGACGAACAGAATCGCAACCGCGAGGAAAAGGACCGCATCCTGTATGTGGTCGACGGCGTCCATGGCTTCGGCGTCGAGGACCTCGACTTCCCCGACATGCACTGCGATTTCTTCATTGCCGGCACGCACAAATGGATGTTCGGCCCGCGCGGTACCGGGATCATCTGCGCCCGTTCGACCGAGCTCAAGGACGTGACGCCGACCATTCCAACGTTCTCCGAAGCCACCACCTTCTCGACCATCATGACCCCCGGTGGCTATCACAGCTTCGAACATCGCTGGGCCCTGAACGAAGCCTTCAAGCTGCACCTGGACCTGGGCAAGGCCGAGGTGCAGGCGCGCATCCACGCGCTCAATACCTATGCGAAAAACCGCTTGCTGGAGCACCCGCAGATCGAGCTTGTGACGCCTAAAAGCCCGGACCTGTCGGCCGGCTTTACCTTCTTCCGGATCAAAGATCACGACTGCGAAAAAGTCGCCGTCCAGCTGATGGAAAACCGCGTGGTCTGCGACTCGGTGGACCGCGACGTCGGCCCGGTGATCCGCATCGCCCCCGGCTTGCTCAACACCGAAAACGATATCGACCGTTTCATGGCCCTGCTGACCAAGACCTCCTGACGCCATGACGCAGAACCCTGTGGGAGCGAGCCTGCTCGCGATAGCGGTGGGTCAGTCACCATCAATGTTGAATGTGATGGCCCAATCGCGAGCAGGCTCACTCCCACATTGGGCCTGGCGTGACACCCGTTTTTTATATCGAGATGATTCATGAACAGTGATCTGCTGACCCTGCCTTTCAAGGCACTCACACTGACAGCCCTCATGGCCGGCCTGTTGCCGGCTGCCGCGCAAGCCGCGGCAACGGCGCAACCGGGCAAGGTGTTCAAGGACTGCCGGGACTGCCCGGAAATGGTCGTGCTGCCCGCCGGCACCTTCACCATGGGCACCCCCGATGACGAAGTCGGGCGCGAGCCTGATGAAGGTCCGATGCACGAGGTGACCTTCGCCAAACCGTTCGCCATGAGCCGCTTCCAGGTCACTGCCGGTGAATGGGACAGCTACGTGCGCGAGAGTGGCGTGACCATCGCCAATGGCGACACCCGGCCGGGTCGCGAGTGCGTCGCCAGCAAGCCGCGTTATCCGCAGAGCCCGCGTCAGCCGGCGGTGTGTATGAACTTCGACGACGTGAAGAACTACGTCGCCTGGCTGTCGAAAAAAACCGGGCAGACGTACCGCATGGTCAGCGAAGCCCAACGCGAATATGCCGCGCGTGGCGGCAGCAAAGGGCCGTTCCCCTTCCCGTTCGATGAGGGCAAGGAATACAGCATCAGCAAACACGCCAACACCTATGGCCCGGCGGACGGTTACAGCTTCAGCTCGCCAGTAGGCAGTTACCCGCCGAACGCCTTTGGCCTGTACGACATGCATGGCAACGTTTACGAATGGGTCGAGGACTGCGAACACCCGGACTACGTCGGTGCGCCCACCGATGGCAGCGCCTGGGTCGAGCCCAAATGCGAAGCCGTGCGGATTCGCGGCAACGACTGGGGTGAAGCACCGGTGTTCTCCCGCTCCGGCAACCGCAATAGCCAGTACCCGCAAGAGCGCGGCGACTGGATGGGATTTCGCATCGTGCGTGATCTTTAACCCAGAGTTTTCTGGATGACTGTGCTCTCTGTAGGAGCTGACGAGTGAAACGAGGCTGCGATCTTTTGACTTTGCTTTTTAAAAACAACGGTACGTGTCAAGGTACCTGTCGCCTTGCTCCTACAGTTGTTAGCCCGTTGCGCCCCTAATTTCAGGGCGTTCCGGGTTTAAATACACCGCATCTGCGAGCTTCCAGTTCCGTGTCCGAGTACTCCAGCGGCTCGGATTAGCTTCCCTCGCATCTTCATACAGCGCTGCTCTAGCTTTTAATAAAGCTGTAGCTTTGCCTTCGTGGCGTTCGTTTGGTGTCACGTATTTCAAAGCACTGTGGCGGTGATCTTCGTTGTACCACTCGATAAATTTCTGTACCCAAAGCCTTGCTTCCGTGACCGTATCAAATGGTTGATCCGGCCAGAGTGGGCAGTACTTTGCGGTGCGAAAAAGTGCCTCGGCATAGGCGTTATCATTGCTCACCCTTGGCCGGCTAAAAGAGGGTTCGACGCCCAGGGCTATCATGCTTTCACGTAACAAAGAGCCTCTCATAACGTGGCCGTTATCCGAGTGCAGCACCAACGGACGACCTGCTGTGTGTTCACGTAAGCATCCTTTTCTGAGCAGCTCACACGCGTGTTCAGCGCATTCAACCTCATGCACTTCATTGGCAACCAGCTTGCGGCTGAAGACATCCTTGACCATGTACCAGTAGAAAAAACGACCTTTGACAGTGCTGGGCAGCCAAGTGATATCCCAACACCACACTTGATTGGGAGCGTCAGCGCGATGCGTCGTCAGCACCCTGCGTTTTGGGGCTTTGGTACGGCCACGACGCACGTTTTGATTGGCGGCTTTTAACACACGATAAAACGTCGACTCCGAAGCCAGATAGATGCCTTTATCAGCCAGCTTAGGAACGATTTGGTGCGGGGTGAGGCTGGCGTAGCCAGCCTGATTGGCAGCATCAAGAACCGCTTGGCGCTCTGCCTCACTGAGCTTGTTCGTCGGCATTGCCCGCTGAGCCAGCAGTCGCCCATCACAGTCAGCGTGTCGCCAGCGTTGAACTGTTCGCAGGCTCAGCCCCAGCTCATTACAGGCTCGATATCGACGAGCACCATTCAGCACCGCGTCTGCAATCAACTTCATGGCGTGCGTACGATCAGAGGCGTTGATCAGTCTTCCTTGTCCTTGCCCCAGATCGCATTGGCTTTTTTTCTGAGCTCCAGCAAGGCCACCGCCTCCGCACGACCGGCATCAGACTGGATCAGTTGACGCTCAAGTACTTTGATGCGCCGTTCCTCAGCTGTCTTGGAGGTTCGAGAGTTGAGATCAACAACCGGATTGGCGTTTTGGCAAGCCACTCGCCACTGTTGGATTTGCTCAGGGTAAATGCCCTTGATTCGGCAGTACTGAGAGATCTCAACCTCGCTCAATGGCGCGGTTTCCATGACCGCATTGAATTTATCGGCGCTTGACCATTGATCACTGGTCTTGCCGTTTCCCGGAACGATCAAGCCCTTATCTCTAGCCATTTGCCTCCAGTTTCGCAGTGACTGTGGCGTGAGATTGAGCGCAACGGCAAGTTCTGCCACTGATCGATTGAGGGGCGGCATCATTTGCAGAACGACCCAGTCTTTGAAGTCGCTTTCGTATCGCTTGCCCATTTTGGACATTGTTATGCACCTTCGCCCTCTTGAATGATTGAGTCAATCAACAAGGGCGACAGGTAGCCTGACACGGAGGGACAAGATCAAAAGATCGCAGCCTCGTTTCACTCGTCAGCTCCTACAGGGTTTTGTGTGGCAACCCCCGCCGCCAGTCGGCGCCCTTCTAAATTAAGCCTTCCACCAGACGTTCTACTGGGTATCTGCCTTCACGACCCAAGGAACTGTCTTCCATGACCCAGCCTACCCGTGGCGCCATCGGCGAATTGTTCGCCCTGTTGAAACCCTTTCGGCTCATCGTTGCCGCGTCCATTTTCCTGGGCATGGTCGGCGGCCTGAGCGTCACGGTATTGCTGGCGACCATCAACAACGCCCTGCATTCGGACACCGGCCTGACCCAGGGCGTCGTCGCCCTGTTCGCCGGCCTGTGCCTGCTGGCGCTGGCCAGTTCGATCTGCTCGGACATCGGCACCAATTATGTCGGCCAGCACATCATCGCCAAGCTGCGAAAACAGCTGGGCGAGAAAGTCCTGTCGGCACCAATCGAACAGATCGAGCGCTATCGCAGCCACCGATTGATCCCGGTGCTGACCCACGACGTCGACACCATCAGCGACTTCGCCTTCGCCTTCGCGCCGCTGGCCATTTCCGTCACCGTGACCCTGGGTTGCATGGGCTACCTGGCGATTCTGTCGTGGCCGATGTTCCTGATCATGGTCGCCGCCATCCTGATCGGCACGGCGATTCAGGCCTATGCCCAGAGCAAGGGTGTTCAGGGTTTCATGGCCGCCCGAGAGGCCGAAGATGAACTGCAAAAGCACTACAACGCGATTGCCGAAGGTGCCAAGGAACTGCGCATTCATCGCCCACGCCGCCAGCGCATGTTCGTCTCGGGCATCAAGGCTACGGCCGAGTTCATCTGCAACACCCAAGTGCGTTCCATCAACACTTTCGTGATCGCCAAGACCTTCGGCTCGATGCTGTTCTTCGTGGTCATCGGCCTGGCCCTCGCGCTGCAAACCTTTTGGCCGAGTGCCGATAAAACCGTGATGAGCGGCTTCGTGCTGGTGCTGCTTTATATGAAAGGCCCGCTGGAGCATTTGATCAGCACCTTGCCGATTGTCAGTCGCGCGCAGATCGCCTTCCGCCGCATCGCCGAACTGTCGGAGCAGTTTTCCACCCCGGAACCTCATCTGCTGCTCAGCGATAAAGGCAACGTCAAGCAAGCGGTGCACGAACTGAAACTGGCCGATGTGCGTTTCAGCTTCCCGGCGGTCGAAGGCGCTGCGCCCTTCCAGCTAGGGCCGGTGAACCTGACGATCAAGCAAGGCGACATCACCTTTATTGTCGGCGAGAACGGTTGCGGCAAGACCACGCTGATCAAGCTACTGCTGGGTCTGTACACACCTCAACAGGGAGAAATCCGCGTCAATGGCGAGGCGATCGACGCGCAGAACCGCGATGACTATCGCCAGCTGTTCACCACGATTTTTGCCGACTATTACCTGTTCGATGATGTGGTCCAGGGCGATACGCACATCCCCGAAGACGCCAACAAATACCTGCAACGGCTGGAGATCGCGCACAAGGTCAGCGTCAAGGACGGCAACTTCACCACCACCGACCTCTCCACCGGCCAGCGCAAACGCCTGGCCCTGGTCAATGCCTGGCTGGAGGAACGTCCGGTGCTGGTGTTCGATGAATGGGCGGCCGACCAGGACCCCACCTTCCGCCGGATCTTCTATACCGAGCTGCTGCCGGACCTTAAACGCCTGGGCAAGACCATCATCGTGATCTCCCACGATGACCGTTATTTCGACGTGGCGGACCAACTGGTGCGCATGGAAAGCGGACGGGTCGTCACCGAGCTCGCCCCCGCCTGAAACAGAAAACCGCGGTCTGTGTAGCAGCTGGCGAAGCCTGCGTTCGGTTCGGGCCGCGTTCGGACGCAGCAGTCGCCATTTCGGCTCGCGTGGTCTTCCTGATGCACCGCGGATTCTGGTTTTACGACTGCTTCGCAGCCGAACGCAGGCTTCGCCAGCTGCTACATAGATCGCGTTGCGGCGGCCTTCAAGAGTTTTATTTCTCCGGTTTCTTTCCGGTTTTACGTTCGTGCTGCGTCTAATAATCATTCCTATTAACAAAAACTCTGCACAACACTTTTTCAGGAGCTCAGGTAAGTAATGCGACCTCAAACACGCCGCACACCTCTCGCGCTAGCCGTACAGCGCCCGACTTTGCATCGCACCCTGTTCACTAGCGTACTGCTGACCGCCACCTTGCTGGGGAGCTCGATGGCCAATGCGGCACCTGTAAAAGTGAACATTGCAGGTCAATCGCTTTCCAACGCGCTGACCGAACTGGGCATGCAGACCAATCTGCAAATCCTCTACAGCCCGGATCAGGTTGCCGGGATCAAGTCTCGCGCGGTGTCCGGTTCACTGGAACCGTCCGATGCCCTGAAGGCCCTGCTGCAAGGCACCGGCATCTCGTTCCAGATCAACGGCAACAGCGTCACCCTGGTGTCTGGCGGCGGCTCGAGCCTGCAACTGGGTGCGACCACCATTTCCGGCCAGGCCCTGGGCCTGACCACTGAAGACACCGGTTCCTACACCACCGGCGCCACCACCACCGCGACCAAACTGCCGCTGACCCTTCGCGAAACACCGCAATCGGTGACCGTGGTGACGCGTCAGCAAATGGACGATCGCGGCGCCAAGAGCGTCGGCGACGTATTGCGCAACACCCCTGGCGTCACGGCGCAGAAGTACGACAGTGACCGTACCGAGTTTTCCGCCCGTGGCTTCGCCATCACCAACTTTCAGTACGATGGCATCAACCTCCCGTACGACGGCGTTTACGGTGAGAACCCCAACAACAGCGACGACGCTGCCAGCCTCGATCGCGTCGAAGTGATCAAAGGCGCCACCGGCCTAATGACCGGCGCGGGCGACCCGTCCGCCACCGTCAACCTGGTGCGCAAGAAACCGACCAAGGACTTCAAGGCTTCGGTCAGCGCCACCGCCGGTTACTGGGACAACTACCGCACCGAAGGCGACATCTCCGGTTCGCTGAACGATTCCGGCAGCGTGCGCGGCCGCTTCGTCGGCGCCCTCCAGGATAAAGGCTCGTACATCGACCACTACAGCCAGAAGAAAGACCTGTTCTACGGCATCCTCGAAGCCGACCTGACGGATGACACCCTGTTGACCCTCGGCGTCGACAAGTCCAGTGCCACCCCGCGCGGCAGTTCCTGGACCGGTAACGCGCCGTACTTCACCGACGGCGGCCGTACCGACTTCTCTCGCAGTTTCAACCCCGGCGCCGACTGGAGCCGTCGTGATTTCGACAGCGTCACCTACTTCTCGTCGCTGGAACAGGCACTGGCCAATGACTGGAAGTTCAAGGCCAGCTTCGACCAGAAAACCACCGATCACGATACCCAACTGGCCTCGGCCAGCGGCGGTTCTGCGGACCGCGCCACGGGCGAAGGCAATTTCCTTTACTGGGGTCGCTGGGAAGGTCATCGCGTGCAAAACACGGCTGACGTGAACGTCTCCGGACCGTTCACCCTGGGCGGTCGCGAACACGAACTGGTGGCCGGCTTCATGGCGTCCCACTCGCGCCAGACCGGCGCAACGTACGACACCAGCGCCTTCGAACTGGTGCCGGGCAGCATCTATGACTGGAACGGTAGCCTGCCGAAACAGGAGTTCCCGAAAAACGGCAAGTACGAACGCACCCAGAGCCAGAACGGTCTTTACCTGGCCACGCGCCTGCGTCCGACCGACGACCTGTCGTTCATCCTCGGCAGCCGTCTGAGCACCTTCAAGTACAACGAGGATTACTCGTACTATCCGGGCGGCACCCTCACCGACACCCACGCCAGCTACAAGGAACACGGCGTTGTCACGCCTTACGCCGGTGTGGTCTATGACCTGAACGATACGTACTCGGTCTACGCCAGCTACACCAAGATCTACCAACCTCAGATCAACAAGGACATCAACGGTTCGACCCTGGCACCGGTCGAAGGCGACAGCTACGAAACCGGCCTGAAAGCGGCTTACTTCGAAGGCAAACTGAACGCCAGCCTGGCCTTCTTCCGCATTGAGCAGGACAACGTCGCTCAATCGATCGGCACCGATTTGAATACCGGCGATGGCATTTTCAAAGCCACCGACGGCGCCACCACCAATGGTGTGGAACTGGAACTGGCCGGCGAACTGGCTCAGGACTGGAACGTGTCTGCCGGCTACACCTACGCCCGCACCCGTGACAAGGACGAACAGCGCATCTTCGGTTTCCCGCTGGCCACCAGCAAACCGGAACACGTGATTCGTACGTTCACCACCTACCGTCTGCCCGGCGCGCTGGACCAGTTCACCGTCGGTGGCGGTGTCAGCTGGCAGAGCGCTTTTTACGGCCAGAGCTACAGCCCCAACGTGGGCGGTGGCGAGGGCGGCAGCACCATGCTCAAGCAAGGTGGCTACACCCTCGTGGACCTGATGACCCGTTATCAGTACGACGAACACCTGAGCTTCACCGCCAATGCCAACAACGTCTTCGACAAGAGGTACCTGACCGGCCTGGGCAACTTCGGCACCACGTTCTACGGCGAGCCACGCAACCTGCAGATCACCGCGAAATATGATTTCTGAGTGGCTGAGCTGAAATGAAAAATGCCCGTATCGCGAGATACGGGCATTTTTTATGGCTGTGAGATTTGTGTCGTCTGTGATGCCCTCATCGCGAGCAAGCTCGCTCCCACAGTGGATCTGTGGTGGATACAAAACCAAATGTGGGAGCGAGCTTGCTCGCGATGCCGGTAGTCGCCCCACCAGAGATCCCACTGATCAAACACTAAAACCCGACAGCAACTACTCAGGCGAATCAATCCTATCCAGCGCCCGGTTCACCGCCAGCTCCCCCAGCATGATGACTTGCGCAATGCCCAGCAGGGAGTTGCGACTCGGCCCGTCCATATGATCCGCCAGATCCATGGTCATGACATTGGCCGAGGCCAGCGATTCGCACGCATGGGCCAGCAGGGTTTCGGTATCGAGTTCTGGATTGACGATGAACAGGGTGCTGGGTGTGCGTGGGGTGGCTTTGAACATAGTGGTGCTCCTTGATTAGTGGAGCTGCGACCGTCCGCGGTCAAACGAATAAGGTGGCAGCTGTACGCGGGTTGACCGACCGGAAATCAAGGTATCCGGCACACCCGGAGGTGTCCCGCGCACAGCCACCGCAAAAAGACTGAACTTCTCTTGGGCATGTGCACGCCTTGATTAACTCGGACGGTCAAATCCGGACGCTGATTTTCAGCGACCGGAAAACGATAAAACCCAGGCTCAAGGCGCACAAGCCGGCGGATTCTGGCGTACCTGTAGGCAACGACGCAAGGCGTTGTAGCTTTCAGGAAGTAACCTACAGGTCTTTTAAACACGCCGGCTCAAGCCATGTTTAAACGCGGTCCATGTGGGAGCGAGCCTGCTCGCGAAAGCGGTGTGCCAGGCAACGGTGATGTCGACTGACACTCCCTCTTCGCGAGCAGGCTCGCTCCCACATTTCGTTCCCACGCGGAGCGTGGGAGCGATCATTCACACCCGAGAACGCACCCACCCCGCCACTTCCGCATGAATCCCTTCCACTTCCCCCAACAACCCCGCCATGCGCAAAAAGTCATGGGTCATCCCAGGCTGTTCCAGCAACGTCACCTCATTCCCCGCCGCTCGCAGCCGATCCGCATACGCCAGCCCTTCGTCATGCAACGGATCATGCCCGGCCAGGTACACCAACGCCGGCGCCACGCCTGACAGATCCTCCGCCAGCAACGGCGAGCAGCGCCAATCTGCCAGATCTTCCGGCGTACGCCCGTAATGCGCATAGAACCAATCCAGCGTCGGCGTCTCCAGCAAATAACCCTCGGCGAAATCCCGATGCGACGCACGCTTGGTGGTGGCATCCGTCACCGGGTACACCAACAATTGCGCCTTGGGTTTCAACGCCAGTTCCTCAGGTTCACGCACCGCCATGATCGACAACACCGTCGCCAGCGTCGCGCCCACGCTGTCACCGGCCACGGCCACCCGCGTTGCGTCCAGGCCATGTGCCGCGCCTTCACGCACCAGCCAGTTACCCGCATCGCAGGCATCCTGCACCGGCGTCGGGAATCGCCATTCCGGCGCCAGGCGATAATCCACCGTCAACAAGGCAAAACCACCTTGGGAGGCCAGCCGTCGGCACAGCGCATCATGGGAATCGAGACTGCCGACTACATAGCCGCCACCATGGAAATACAACACCACCGGTTGCAGCCCATCGACCGATTGCCCGTCGCGATACACCCTTGCCGACAGGCTGTGGCCATCTCGCGCGGCGATGGTGAAGTCCTCGCAGGCAACGCTGTCCAGCGGCACATCGAGAAACCCCGACGACGCTTCGAAATCGATCCGCGCCTGTTGCGGCGACTGTTCATGCATCGCGCGACTTTTGCCGGTCATCCGGCCGAACTCGGCGAGTTCTAGAAATGCTTCAAGTTCTGGCAACACAGCCATGGGACGAATCCTTCTACACAAATAGGTCAATACAAAATCTTGAAACGAGCGGAGCTTTTGTAGGAGCTGTCGAGTGAAACGAGGCTGCGATCTTTTGATCTTGATCTTAAAAAGATCGCAGCCTCGTTTCACTCGACAGCTCCTACAGGGGACCGTGACGCCCTCGTTTAAGCGATGGCCAATCGGCGTTCCAACAGGTCTTCAAGCTCGTCGAGCAACTCATCACCGCGCAGCAACTCGTAGTGCCCGCCCGCCAACAAGCGATCAACGCCGTGGCTACCAACCTGGGCCTCGAACACTCGACGTTCATCATCGCGTTCAGCCACCCACCAGCGATGCGCCGTGACCTGGATCGCCGGCAGTTGCCGATGCACCAGCGCCAATTGCTTGAGGCGTGAGCCGGTGGCGAAGATCTGCGTGAGTTCCCCCGCGCCCAACGCAGCTTGCTCATTGGAGCCGTGCATGGCCGCCTCGATCACCGCCGTGGAACCCTCGCGCTCATTCAAATCAGCGGCTTTCAGCGCAATCAATGCCTGAGCCTCATCGGTCGGCAGACCGAGCACAAACTTCAGGAAGTCGCCCAGGTCCTCGCGCCAGTCCCCCGCTTCTGCGGTGCCCGCTACGTAACTGTCGACCAGCCCGGCAAACGCGACCGTTTCACCCTGGGCTTCCAGTTCGTGAGCGACCAGTTGCGTCAACGCCCCGCCCAATGACCAACCCAGCAAGTAATACGGCCCCTTGGCCTGCTGACTGCGAATCCGTTGCGCATAGGCCTGAGCCATGGCCAGCAGCGACTCGTCCTGCCACAGCGGATCAAGCAGCATCCGGCATTGCACGCCGTACACCGTGCGCCGGCCTTCCAGTCGACGGGCCAGCGGTTCGTAGTCGAACACCGTGCCGAAACCGGCGTGCAGGCAAAACAGCGCCGGCACGTTCGGGATCCGCGCATTCAGCGCCAGCAACGGGTCTGGTGCAGATGCCGGCTCGGCAGCCTGATAACCGCTGAGTTCGGCGATGCACGGCTTCTGCATCAAGTCGCGCAACTTCAATTCAAAGCCCAGTTGCGGCTGGCTGCGCACCCGCGAGATGACTTTGAGCACCTGCAACGAGTCGCCGCCGAGTTCGAAGAAGTTGTCATCGATGCCCACTTGCGGCACGCCCAGCACCTCTTGCCAGATCGCGGTCAGCGCCGTTTCCAGTGCGTTGCGTGGCGCGCGATAACCGCCGAGCGCCCATTCCGGCGTAGGCAGTGCGCGACGGTCGAGCTTGCCGTTGGCCGACAGCGGGAAGCGCTCCAGCACCATGATTCGCGCCGGCACCATGTAGTCCGGCAGTTGCGCTTGCAGTTCAGTCTTCAAGCGACGATCCAGCCCGACAGCACCGGCCGCCACCACATAACCCACTAACTGCTTACCGGTCGGCGTGTCGTGCACCACCACCGCGGCATCCTGCACCCCGGCGCAGTCGCGCAGACGAGCTTCGATTTCGCCCAGTTCAATGCGGAAACCTCGGATCTTCACTTGCTGGTCGAGACGCCCCAGGTAGTCGATCAACCCGCACTCGCGCTGGCGCACCAGGTCGCCGGTGCGGTACATGCGGCCACCGGCCTCGAACGGGTCCGGAATGAAACGCTCGGCGCTCATGCCGGGACGCTGGTGATAACCGCGCGCCAGGCATTCGCCGCCCAGGTACAACTCGCCGCTGACACCGACCGGTAACGGATTGAGGTCGGCATCCAGCACGTACAAACCACGCCCGGCCACACCACGACCAATCGGCGCATACGCCGCATCGCAGGTTTCGCTGACCTCGGCACGCCACAGCAGCGGCGTGACCACGGTTTCGGTCGGGCCGTAACCGTTGACCAGACGCTGCGGACGCAAGGCGCGTTTGACCTGCTCGAAACTGGCCTCCGGCACCGCATCACCGCCAAAGCAATACACCTCGACCGCCGGTGGATTGCCCAGACGTTCGGCGACTTCGGCCATCTGTTGCAGGTACGCCGGCGGGAAACAGGCCACGGTGACGGCATGACGCTGCAGCACTTCCAGGGTTTGCTCCGGCGTCCACAAACTGTCATCGCGGATCACCAGACTGCCGCCGGCCAACAGCACACTCAGCCAACGCTCCTGCGCACCGTCGAAGGCGAACGACATGAAGTGCAGCTCGCGGCTGCGCGGTGCCAGTTCGTAGAGCTCGATGATGCCGCGGCAATGCCGGGCAATCGGTCCGCGCGCCACGGCCACGCCTTTCGGTTGGCCGGTGGAACCGGAGGTGTAAATCAGGTACGCCAGATGCCCTGGCAGCGGATTGGCAACCGGACACTCGGTGTTGCCAGCAACGGACATCTGATCGAGCAACAGACGTGGCGGACTATCAGCCAGGGTCAGTCGTTCGCCCAGATCTCTGTCGCAAAGCAACAGGCTGGCCGCAGAATCGCTCAACATATAAGCCAGCCGCTCGGCCGGGTACGCCAAGTCCAGCGGCAGATAAGCCGCCCCAGCCTTGAGCACCGCGAGGAACGCAACAATCGTGCGCTCGGAACGCGGCAATGCCACCGCTACCAGACTTTCCGGCCCGATGCCGCGACCAATCAGTTGCTGCGCCAGCCCATTGGCCTGCGCCTCAAGCTGTGCATAACTGACTTCCCGATCCTCGCAGTTCAAGGCGACTTTCTGCGGTTGCGTGCGCACGTGCTGATTGAACGCGTGCAACAAATCGACGTTATCGTCGGACACCTGCGGCAGACTCAAACGCGCCTCAGGCAAGCCAATGTTGCCAAGCAGGCGCGTGGCATCTTCCGGCAACGCACGCAGCAACCCTTCAAGCTGCGCACGAATCCGCTCAACTTCCACGTCACTGAAGCGATCACGCAGGAACAGGTATTCGACTTCCAGGCCTTCTTCATTGGCACTGACCATCAAGTCCATCGGGAAGTTGGTCACCCCGCCGCTGCCAACCTCGGCGAAGCGCAGCTCACCTTCCTCGCCCCCTTTCAAGGCACGGTCCACCGGATGGTTTTCGAACACGATGATGCTGTCGAACAAGCCCTGACCACCCTGCCCGGCCCAGCGCTGAATATCCGACAACGGCGTGTGTTCGTAGTCGCGGACCATCAGGTTGTAATCCTGCAAATCGCGCAACCACTCGCCCAACGGCTGTTGCGGATCGAGGGTCTGGATCACCGGCAAGGTGTTGATGAACAGGCCGAGCATGTCCTGCGCGCCGGCCAACCCGGTCGGACGCCCCGCCACCGTGGCGCCGAACGCGACACTGCGTTGGCCGCTGTGGCGTTGCAGCAGTAACAGCCACGCGCCTTGCACCAGTGTGTTGAGGGTCACGCGCTGACGCTTGGCGAAGCTGTGCAGTTTGCGCGTCGCCTCGGCGTCGAGGTTGCTGTACATCACGCCATGGCCGGAGCCTGTCGCACCGGAAGCCTTGGCCAGAATGGTCGGTTCTTCGAGCAACGCCAGACACTCACGCCAGAAGCCTTCCGCCTGCGCACCGTCCTGTCGTTGCAGCCAGGCGATGTAGTCAGCGTAACGACCGCCCAGGGTCGGCAGGCTGTCGTTGTGGTACAGGCGCAACATGTCGCCCAGCAGACGCGAAGCGCTCCAGCCGTCCAGCAGCAGGTGATGGTAGATCCAGATCATCTGGTAACGGTCATCACCCAGGCGCACCAGGATAAAACGCATCAACGGCGGGCAGCTCAGGTCGAAGCCTTTGGCCTGTTCCGCAGCCGCCAGTTCGCCCAGCGCCTGCTCAGTGTCGGTGCGGTCACGCCAGTCGAGTTCTTCGATCGGCAACTCGACATCAGCGAACACCGCTTGCAGCGGATCGGCCAAGCCATCGCGCCAGCGGAACGCCGCGCGCAGCACTTCATGACGTTCGACGAGGGATTGCCAAGCGGCGCGGAAACGCGGCACCTGCAAGCCATCCACCGCCACGCTCAACTGGTTGACGTAAGGGTTCAGCTCCGGCGAATCGAGGCAATGGAACAGCATGCCTTGCTGCATCGGCGACAGCGGATACAGGTCTTGCAGCCCGACCCGGGCGGCCATGTCGATGTGCGGCACCAGCGCAAAAGCCGGGACTTTCGGCGCTTCAACCAACGCCGCTTCACGACTGGTCGCCACCGCAGCGAGTGCCCGAATGGTTTGCTGCTCGAACAGTTGCTTCGGACTGAACACCAGCCCGCGCTGACCGGCACGACTCACCGCTTGCAGCGAGATGATCGAGTCACCGCCCAGCTCGAAGAAGTTCTCGGTGACGCCCACCGACTCCAGCCCCAGCAGTTCCTGCCAGATCTCCACCAGCAATGCTTCGGCCGGCGACGCAGCGGCGACTTGATCGTGGTTCTGCCGGGTTGCTTCAGGCGCCGGCAGGCCTTGACGATCAAGCTTGCCGTTCGGCGTCAGCGGCAACGTGGCCAGGCACATCAAATGCGCTGGCAGCATGTGCGCCGGCAGACGGCTGCGCAGGTGCAACGTCAGCGCTTCACGCAAATCGTGCTCGTCGGTGAGTGGATCGCGCGGCACCACGTAACCGACCAACTGGCGGCTCACCGGGCCTTCGCGATCGATCACGAACGCTTCACGCACGCCTTCGCGTTCCAGCAGGCAGGCTTCGATTTCACCGAGTTCGATACGGAACCCGCGAATCTTCACTTGCTGGTCGATACGGCCGAGGTACTCGACGACACCGTCAGCGCGGAACCGCGCGAGGTCGCCACTGCGATACAAACGCGCGCCCGGCACGAACGGATCCGGCACAAAGCGTTCAGCCGTCAGGTCCGGACGTTGATGGTAACCACGCGCGACGCCCTCGCCGCCCAGGTACAACTCGCCCGCCACGCCAACCGGCAACGGCTGCAAGCCGCCGTCCAGAATATAGGCGCTGCGGTTGCCGACTGGCCGGCCAATCGGCATGAACGCCGAGTCGAATTCGGTATCCGGATACGCCAGCCAGATCAGCGGCGTGATCACCGTTTCGGTCGGGCCGTAGCCGTTGATCAGGCGCTTCGGTTGCAACACTTGCTGGACTTCATCGAACGCGTGCTTGGCCATGCCTTCGCCGCATGGGGTGTAGGAGCGGATCGGCAAATCGCGCCCCGCTTCGCCCATGAATTCGGCGATCTGCCCCAGATAGGTCGGGGTGAAGCAGGCGATGGTGATGCCGTGCTTTTCGATCTCGGCGCAGGTGCGCTCCACGCTCCACAACTCGTCGTCGCGGGGCATTACGGCCGAACCGAACACCAGTGGCGTCAACCAGCGCTCATGGGCGCCGTCGAAGCTGATCGAGGCAAATTGCAGCTCGCGATCGTCTGGGGTCATGCCGTACAACTCGCCGATCGACAGGCAATGCATGGCCAACGGACCGTGGGCCACGCTCACGCCTTTCGGCCGTCCGGTGGAGCCTGAGGTGTAAATCAGGTACGCGAGGTTTTCGCCGCAGGTCAGGTTGACCGGGTTGGTTTCCGACATTTGCTCCAGCGGCTCGCGGTCGATTTCCAGCACCGACAGGCCTTCCGGCAAGGGCAGTTTTCCCCGCAGCCACGATTGGCTGATCAGCAGCGAAATGCCGCTGTCTTCCATCAGGTAGCGCAGGCGTTCGGCCGGGTACGCCGGGTCAAGCGGCACGTAGGCACCGCCCGCCTTGAGGATCGCCAGCAGGCCAACGATCATTTCCGGCGAACGCTGCATCGCCAGGCCGACCCGCACTTCCGGGCCGATGCCCAGTGCGCGCAAGCGATGGGCCAATTGGTTGGCGCGGCGGTTGAGTTGGTCGAAGCTCAATTCCAGGTCGTTGAAAATCAGCGCCGTGGCGTCCGGGCGAACAACGGCCTGGGCCTCGATCAATTGATGCACGCAGAGCGGGTTTTCCGACGCAGTGAATGCGGGGTTCCACTCCACTAACTGTTGCGCACGTTCCGGCGCGGTCAGCAGGTCCAGTTCACTCAATGCAGCCTGTGGTGCGGCGACCATCGCTGCCAGCAGCGCGGCCAAATGCTCGCTCATGCGGGCAATCGCCTCGCCGCTGAAGTGGGCGCACTGGTAGCTCCAGTTCAGGCTGAGTTGGCTTTCGGCAGTAGCCGCCAGCGTCAGCGGGAAGTTGGTGCGTTCGTGGTTCTGCGGGATCGAGAAGCTCAAACCGGCTGGCGCACCCTGTTGCAGGGCTTCGGCCACCGGGAAGTTTTCGAACACCAGCAGGCTGTCGAACAGCGGCTCTCCGGCACGCCCGGCCCAGCGCTGAATGTCACCCAATGCGGTGAATTCATGCTCACGCAGTTCCAGGTTCTGCGTCTGCAAACGGGTCAGCCACTGGCCGACGCTTTCAACCGCGTCCGGGCTGCTGATCACCGGCAAAGTATTGATGAACAGGCCGAGTTGGCTTTCAGCACCCGCCAAGTCCACCGGCCGCCCCGCCACGGTCGCGCCGAACGCGACGCTGCGTTGACCGCTGTAGCGTTGCAGCAAGAGTGCCCAGGCACCTTGGACCAAGGTGTTGAGGGTGACTTTTTGCTGACGGGCAAAGTCGCTGAAGCGTTTGCTGGTGGCGACATCGAAGGTCTGGCGATGATCGGCAAATTCCGCCGTCGACGGGTTTTTACTGTCGCCATGGGCCAGGCTCTGCGCCAGCAAGGTGGGGTTGTCCAAGGTCGACAATTGCTCGCGCCAGAACAGTTCGTCAGCCTGGGCATCCTGACGTTGCAGCCAGCCAATGTAGTCGGCAAAACGCCCAATCGGCGCCTGCACGTCTTGCCCGGCATAACGCTGCAGGACTTCGCTCAACAGCAGCGAATTACTCCAGCCATCGAGCAACAAGTGATGGTGGGTGTAGATCAGTTGCTGACGCTCATCGTCCAGTCGCACCAGGGTCAAACGCATCAGCGGCGCGCGAGTCGAATCGAGCTGCAAGCGTTCGCTGTCGATCAGTTGAACCAACGCTTCGGCCTGATCGCTGCGGTTGCGCCAGTCGAGGCAAGTCAGTGGCAATTGCAGATGACGATGCACCAACTGCACCGGCGCTTCGAAGCCGTCGGGGAAGTGGAAACTGCTGCGCAGGATCGGATGAGTGTCGAGCACCGCTTGCCAAGCGCGGCCCAGCCGTTCGGCATCGAGCCCCCGGGCTTCGACGCTGAGCTGGTTCACATAGGCGCCTGAATCGGATTCGTACAAGCTGTGGAACAACAAACCGGCCTGCATCGGCGACAACGGATACAGGTCCTCGATTTGCGCCGGTGGCACTGGCAGACCATCGAGTTGCGCCTGGGTCAGACGCGCCAGCGGGAAGTCCGCCGGGGTCACGCCGCCCGCGCCGTCGCTCAGGCAATGGGCGATCAGCGCCAGCAACTCGCTGCGAAAATCCGCCGCCAGCGCTTCGATCTCGCGCAGGTCGAAGCATTCGCGGCTGAAGGTCCAG
Source organism: Pseudomonas sp. GL_093 (assembly GCF_057837605.1). Taxonomy (NCBI): domain Bacteria; kingdom Pseudomonadati; phylum Pseudomonadota; class Gammaproteobacteria; order Pseudomonadales; family Pseudomonadaceae; genus Pseudomonas; species Pseudomonas sp. GL_093. Next base: position 5,071,388 of record NZ_CM174448.1, read on the forward strand.
TCGAGTTTCAGTTCGCCGCCATAGACCTGACCGTCCACCGACAACCAGTTCGGCAACGGTGCGTCAGCCGATTGCGCGGCGCCGCTGGATTCGCGGGCCGGAGTGAACAGTGCGTCCTCGGCAAAGCTCTGGTCGAACTGGCCGAGGTAGTTGAACGTCACCCGCGCTTGCGGCAACGCGGCCAACGCCGCTTGGGTCGCGGCATCGCCCATGTAGCGCAACAGGCCGTAGCCCATGCCTTTGCCGGGGATTTCGCGCAGTTGCTGCTTGATCGCCTTGATCGAACCCGAAAGGTCGGCGGTCGGCGTCAGGCGCACCGGGAACAGGCTGGAGAACCAGCCGACGGTGCGAGTCAGGTCGATGTCGTCGAACAGCTCTTCGCGGCCATGGCCTTCGAGCTGAATCAGCGCCGACTCGTGGCCGGTCCAGCGGCTGAGGGTGCGGGCCAGTGCGGTCAGCAGCAGGTCGTTGACTTGAGTGCGGTAGATCGCTGGCGCCTGTTGCAGCAACTGGCGGGTCTGCTCGCGGTCCAGGCCGATGCTGACGCCCTGACGCAAATGCCCGGCCTGACTGGCTTGGGCGTTGGCGGCTGGCAGCGAATCATTCGCCACGCTCAGTTGCGCCTGCCACCAGTTCAGTTCGCCGGCAGCGGTTTCGGAACGTGCGTATGCGTCAAGCTTGTCGGCCCAGGCCTGGAAGGCGCTGGTCTTCGGTGGCAGCTCTTGCCCTTGATAGGCGGCCTGCAAATCTTCCAGCAACACCCGCCAGGACACACCGTCCACCGCCAAGTGGTGGATCACCAACAGCAACCGCTGCGAGCCATCCGCCTGGGCGATCAACGCCACGCGCAGCAGCGGACCGTCTTGCAGGCTGAGGCTGCGCTGGGCTTCGTCGCACACCGATTCCAGCGAGGCATCGCTGGCCACGCGAGCGGTCCAGAGCATGTCGATCACATCGCAGCTGTCGGCCCCGACATACCGCGCCGACCATTGACCGTCGACCTGACTGAAGCGCAAACGCAGCGCATCGTGCTGCTTGAGCAGCCGTTGCAGCGCGGCTTGCAGACGTGGCAATTCGAGGGTTTCACGCGGTACCAACAGCACGGCCTGGTTCCAGTGCGCGCGTTGCGGAATCGGCTCGTCGAAGAACCAGCGCTGGATCGGCGTGAGTATTTGCACACCGTCCACCGGCCCTTGCTGCGCCAACGGCGCAGCCTGTTCTTTGACCACGGCGGCCAGCGCTTGCAACGTCTGCTGCTGGAACAGGTCGCGCGGTTGCAGGCTCAGGCCGGCACGACGGGCACGGCTGACCACTTGAATCGAAATGATCGAGTCGCCGCCCAGTTCGAAGAAGTTGTCCTGACGCCCGACCTGCTCCACGCCCAACACGTCCTGCCAGATCTGCGCCAGCACCTGTTCATGTTCACTGCGTGGCGCTTCGAACGCGCGTTGGCTGACTTCCGCGGTCGGCGCGGGCAGGCGTTTACGGTCGAGTTTGCCGTTTTGGCTCAGCGGCATTTGTTCGATCAGCACGGTCTGCGCCGGCACCATGTAATCCGGCAGGCTCGCCAGCAGATGGCTTTTCAGGGTTTCACACCATGCGCTTTGCTGCTCTGCATCGGCGCTGACCAAGGCTCGATCCTGCGGCACGATGTACGCAACCAATTGCTTGCCGCTCGGGCCATCGAGGGCCAGCACCACGGCTTCCTGCACGTCCGCATGTTCTTGCAGACGCGCTTCGATTTCGCCCAGTTCGATACGCAAACCGCGAATCTTCACTTGGTGGTCGATACGCCCGCAGTAGTCGATGGCGCCATCAGCGCGATAACGCGCCAGGTCACCGGTGCGGTACAGGCGCTCGCCGCTGCCGAACGGATCGACCACGAAACGCTCGGCCGTCAGCGCGCCACGGCGGTGATAACCGCGCGCCAGACCGACACCGCCCAGGTACAACTCGCCCACCGCGCCCAGTGGCAACGGCTGCAGTTCGCTGTCGAGGATGCAGGTGCGCAGGTTGGCGATTGGCCGACCGATCGGCACGCTGTCGCGGCCCTCTTCCACGCAGGTCCAGTGAGTCACGTCGATGGCCGCTTCGGTCGGGCCATAGAGGTTGTAGAGATTGGCTTGCGGCAGGCTGCGCAGCGTCTGGCGTTGCAGTTCCATCGGCAGCGCTTCACCGCTGCAAATGATCCGTTGCAGCGAGGTGCAGGCCAGCGCCTCGTCGGCACCGATGAATGCGGAGAGCATCGACGGCACAAAGTGCAGCGTGGTGATCGCCTGTTCGACGATCAACGCGGCCAGACGTTGCGGATCGCGATGCTCGCCCGGCGCGGCGATCACCAGGGTGGCGCCCTTCATCAGCGGCCAGAAAAACTCCCACACCGACACGTCGAAACTGAACGGCGTTTTCTGCAGCACGCGGTCCGTAGGCCGCAAGTTGTAGGCTTGCTGCATCCACTCCAGACGGTTGTGCAACGCCACATGGCGGTTGCCCGCGCCCTTGGGTTTGCCGGTGGAGCCGGAGGTGTAAATCACATAGGCGAGGTTTTCTGCGATGGCGCGGCTCTTTAAATCAGAAGTAGGCAGATCGGTGCCCGGCAGATCGCTCAGCCAATCGGCTTCGCTGTGCAGGCACAAGGTGCGCACGTTGTCCGGGGTCGGCAATTGCGCCAGCAAATGTTCTTGGGTCAGCAGCAGCGAAATGCCGCTGTCCTCGATCATGTAGCTCAGGCGATCAATCGGGTACTCTGGGTCCAGCGGCACATACGCGCCGCCGGCCTTGAGAATGGCTAACAGGCCGACGACCATTTCAAACGAGCGGTCGCAGGCAATCCCCACCAACACTTCCGGGCCAACGCCCTGGGCGCGCAAGTGATGGGCCAAACGGTTGGCGCGCAAATTCAGCTCGGCGTAACTCAGGCTCTGGTTCTGGAACACCAGCGCTGTCGCCTCACCGTTTTCTGCCACGCGCGCTTCGAAATGGCGTTGCACGCAGACTTCGCCCGGATAGGTTTGAGCCGTGTCGTTCAGGTCATCGAGGATGCGCAGACGCTCGTCGGCGTTCAGCAATGGCAACTCGGCGAGCGGGCATTGCGGGTTCGCCAGCACACCGGCCAACAAATTGCGCCAGTGACGCGCTAAATGCTCGATGCGCTCAGCGTCGAACAAATCGGTGGCATACGTCAGGCTGGCGAACAGCTTGTCGCCCTCCTCCTGCGTGTCCAGTTGCAGGTCGAATTGCGTGGTGTGCGCCGTGGCGTTCATCGCTTCGACGCGCAGACCGGCGAGCAAACCGCTGACCGCCGCCGGTTTGGCTTGCTGGTGGTTGAACATCACCTGGAACAATGGGCTGTGGCTCAGGCTGCGTTCACCTTGCAGCGCCTGCACCAGACGCTCGAACGGCAAGTCCTGATAATCCTGGGCATCCAGCGACGCGGCGCGGGTCTGGTCGAGCAATTGGCTGAAGGGCAGACGTCCGTCGAGTTCAGCACGCATCACCTGGGTGTTGACGAAGAAGCCGATCAGGCCACGGGTTTCCGCGCGATTACGGTTGGCAATCGGCACGCCAACGCGCAGGTCGGACTGGCCGCTGTAGCGATAGAGCAAGGCCTGGAAACTCGCCAGCAACAGCATGAACGGCGTGACACCGCGCTGTTTGGCCAGGCTCATCAGGCCGCTGGCCAACGTTACATCGAGGGCGAAATCCAGACGCGCACCGCGCTGGCTCGGCTGCGCCGGACGTGGACGGTCGGTCGGCAATTCCAGCAGCGGTTGTTCGCTACCCAGGGTCTCGCGCCACCAGTTGAGTTGACGCTCCAGCTCCCCCGCTTCCATCCAGCGGCGCTGCCACATTGCGTAGTCGGAATACTGGATCGGCAACGCTTCCAGCGCCGCGTTTTGCCCTTGGCAATGGGCGGCGTAGAGCCGGGAAAACTCTTCCACCAACACACCCATCGACCAACCATCGGTGACGATGTGGTGCAGGGTCAGCAACAGCACATGGTCTTCGCCGTCGAGCTGCAACAGGCTGACCCGCAACAGCGGACCGTGCTGCAGATCGAACGGTCGGGCGATGTCCTGCTCAACCGCTTTCATGGCCAAATCGAGACGCTGTTCCTGAGGTTCACTGCGCAGGTCGATCTGTTCAATCGGCAGCGAGGTGAACCCGGCCAGCGTCTGAACCACCTGACCGTCGTCTTCGACGAAACGGCTGCGCAAACTCTGATGCCGCTCCAGCAGCACATCGAAACTCTGCTGCAACGCCGCGATATTCAGGGGCCCGTGCAAACGCAACGCGGCGGGAATGTTGTAAGCGGAACTCTGCGGATCTAGCTGCCAGAGGAACCACTGGCGCTGCTGCGCGTACGACAGTTCGAAGGTCGTTTGCGGCTCGGCAGCGGGCGGAATCGGCAGTTGGCCAAAACTCACGCCCTGCTCTTGCATGCGTTGCAGAAACTCGCGGCGCTTGTCAGCCGGCAGGCCGGCGAAGCGGCTGGCGATACGCTGGGCAGTGGTGTGTTCCATCAGTTGATCTCCATCTCGTCGAGAAGCGACTCAAGCGCATCAAGACGTGCATCGTTGTCAGCCGGGGCGTGTTGCCCGGCCATGGCGGCATAAGCCTGAAGGTCGGTGGATTCGAACAGCGCACGCAGCGGCAGCTCGATGCCCAGTTCCAGTTCCACACGGGCACTGGCCTGGGCGGCGAGCAGCGAGTGCCCGCCCAGTTCAAAGAAGTTGTCGCGCCGGCCGATCTGCGCCACGCCCAGCACGCTGGCCCAGATGTCGGCCAGTTGCCGTTCGAGATCGCCTTCGGGGGCTTCGAACGGTCGCTGCCATTCCTGAGCGTCAGGCACCGGTAAGGCCTTGCGGTCGAGCTTGCCGTTGCCGGTCAGCGGCAAGGCGTCGAGCAACAACCAGTGGCTCGGCACCATGTAATCCGGCAGATCCACCTTGAGCGCGGCGCGCAAGTTGTCGCGCCAGACGATCGGGTCGTGCGGGGTTTGCTCGGCCACGACGTAGGCACAGAGCTGCGGGCAGCCGTCGCCGGTATGCACGCTCAACACCGCTTGGCGCACGCCCGGTTGGGCCAGCAGCGCGGCTTCGATTTCACCCAGTTCGATGCGGAAGCCACGGATCTTCACTTGCTGGTCGATCCGGCCGAGGTAATCGATGCTGCCGTCAGCACGCTGACGCGCCAGGTCGCCGCTGCGATAGAGACGCTGTGATACGTCGAACGGACTTGGCACGAAGCGCTCGGCAGTCAGGCCGAAACGGCCGTGATAACCGCGCGCCAGACCAGCACCGGCGATGTACAACTCGCCCGCCACGCCCACCGGCACCGGTTGCAACTGGCTGTCGAGCAGGTACCAGCGCAGGTCGCGGATCGGCAGGCCAATCGGGCTTTGGGCCTTGCCGTCGAGGTCGGCCAGGCGGATCGCACGGTAGGTCACGTGCACCGTGGTTTCGGTGATGCCGTACATGTTGACCAGGGTTGGCTGCTGGTCGCCGAAGCGTTCGAACCATGGACGCAGGCTCGCAACTTCCAGCGCTTCGCCGCCGAAAATCACCTGACGCAACGCCATACTTCGTTCGCTGGCGCAGGCAATCGGCAACAACTGGCGGAACGCGGTCGGGGTCTGGTTCAACACCGTCACGCCTTCATCACAGAGCAAGCGATGAAACTCTTGCGGCTCGCGGCTGATGTAATACGGCACGATCACCAGACGCCCGCCGGTGCACAGCGAACCGAACAGCTCCCACACCGAGAAATCGAACGCGTAGGAATGGAACAGCGTCCAGACATCGTCCGGGCCGAAGTTGAACTCGGCAGCGGTGGCGGTGAGCAGACGCCCGACGTTGCCGTGGCTGAGCAATGCGCCCTTCGGCCGGCCGGTAGAACCGGAGGTGTAGATCACGTAGGCGAGGTTGTCCGGGGTCGCCAGCGCTGGCAGGTTGTCGTCGCTGAAGGCCTCCAGTTGCAACGACTCCAGGCTCAGCACCTGCACGCCGTCGCGGGCCGGTAAACCGTCGATCAAGTGTTGTTGAGTCAGCAGCAACGTGATGCCGCTGTCTTCGATCATGTAGCTCAGGCGCTCGGCCGGGTATTGCGGATCGAGCGGCACATAGGCGCCGCCGGCCTTGAGAATCGCCAACAAGCCAACCACCAGCGACATCGCCCGTTCGGTGGCAATGCCGACGCGCACCTCGGGGCCGACGCCCTGTTCACGCAGTTTGCGCGCCAGTCGGTTGGCCTGAGCGTTGAGCGCGGCGTAGGTCAGTTGCTCGCCTTCGTAGACCAGCGCGATTGCGTTCGGTCGCTCGGCAGCCTGGGCTTCGAACAAGTGGTGCAGGGTTGGCGACGGCGGTTGTGCCTGGAACGTCGGGTTCCAGTGCTGGATCAACGCATCGCGTTGCGGGGCTTGCAGCAACGGCAGTTCGGCGACGCGCTGCTGCGGATCGACGACCACCGCTCGCAGCAGGTTTAGCCACTGCTCGGCGAAGCGGTTCATCGACGCCTCGTCGTACAGGTCAGTGGCGTAGGTCAGGCTGGCATCCAGCGCTTCGCCCTGCTCTTGAGTGTCGAGCACCAGATCGAATTGCGTGGTGTGTTGCTGCCAGTGCAGACGCTCGACCTGCAAGTCGGCGACGCTGCGCTCGACGCTCGCGCCCAACTGCTGTTGATGGTTGTAGAGCACCTGGAACAATGGGCTGTGATTGAGGCTGCGGTCCGGCGGCAAGGCGTCGACCAACTGCTCGAACGGCAAGTCCTGATTGGCCTGAGCGCCCAATGCCACACGCTTGACCTGTTGCAGCAAGGTGCTGAAAGTCTGCTGCCCATCGATCTCGGCACGCAGCACTTGGGTGTTGATGAAGAAGCCGATCAGGCCTTCGGTTTCGAGGCGCGAACGACCGGCGCTCGGCACGCCGACGCTGATGCTCGACTGTCCGCTCTGGCGATGCAGCAAGGTCTGGAAACTCGCCAGCAACAGCATGAACAAAGTCACCTGTTGTTCCTGGGCACGGTGACGCAAACCGACGAGCAATTCGCGATCAACGTTCAGCACCAGGCTGGCGCCGCGCTCGGTGCGACGGGCCGGACGGGTCAGTTCACTCGGCAATGCCAGCGGTGCCTGGCTGCCATCCAGTTGCTCGCGCCACCACGCCAGTTGGCGTGCGCCCTCCCCGGCCTCCAGCCAGTCACGCTGCCAACGGGCGTAGTCGCTGTAGTTCACCGGCAGGCTCGACAGGTTCGCAGCTTTGCCTTCGACGACCGCCTGATACAGCGCGCTGAATTCATCGACCATGACCTGCATCGACCAGCCATCGGCAGCGATGTGGTGCACGGTGAGCACCAGCACGTGTTCGTCAGTGTTCACTTGCAGCAGCAACACGCGCCACAGCGGACCGTTGCGCAGGTCGAACGGACGGGCGATTTCTTCGGCTACGGCATTGTCGATCGACGACTGATCGAGTGTGCGTTCATCCAGTTGCAGCGCCAGATTGTCGTGCAGCACCGGACGCGCCTGCTGGCCGTCCTGCTCAAAGGTTGTGCGCAGGGTTTGGTGACGGGCCTGCAGTTGAGTGAAGGCTTCGCGCAGGGCTTCGCGGTTCAGCGAGCCCTTGAGGCGCAGCGCGGCGGGAATGTTGTAGGCCGAACTTTGAGGGTCCAGTTGCCAGAGAATCCATTGACGCTGTTGGGCGTACGACAGAATGTGTGGCTGATCGACCGCTGCACGTTGCAGGGACGGTTGGCCGCTGACGCTCGCCAGTGCTCCACGCTCGGCGAATTCCGCCAGATTCGCGGCGGAGAACAGACTGCTCACCGACAGTTCAAGCTGCAACTGCTGACGTACGCGGGAGATCACCTGAAGCACCAGCAGCGAGTGTCCGCCCAGCTCGAAGAAGTTGTCGTCACGGCCCACGCGCTCGACCTGCAATACCTCCTGCCAGATCAGCGCGAGTTGCGTTTCCAGCCCTTCGGCCGGGGCCACGAAGTCACGTTGTGCATCGCCGGCTTCAACGCGCGGCAAGGCTCTGCGGTCGAGTTTGCCGTTGTTGTTGAGCGGCAGTTTGGCCAGCAGGATCAGGTGATTTGGCACCATGTATTCAGGCAACGACTGGCGCAGAACGGCTTTGAGGCCTTCCAGATATTCCGTCTGAGAGGCTACCGCGCCGTTGGCCACGATGTACGCCACCAGTTGCGTACCGTCCTGAGCGATAACCGCCGCTTCGCGCACCTCCTCCCGAGCTTGCAGGCAGGCTTCGATCTCGCCCATTTCGATGCGGAAACCGCGAATCTTCACTTGATGGTCGATGCGGCCGACGTATTCCAGATTCCCTTCAGCGTTGTAGCGCGCGAGGTCGCCGCTGCGGTACAGCCGTGCGCCCGGTTCACGGGCGAATGGGTCCGGCAGGAAACGTTCAGCGGTCAGCGCCGGGCGATCGAAGTAGCTCTGAGCGAGGCTTGCCGGCGCGCCGATGCACAGTTCACCGACGCCACCGTTGGGCAACAACTGACCGGCCGCGTCCAGCACATACAGCGCCCGACCTGCGATGGCTCGACCGATCGGGATGCCAAACGCGTCGCTGGCATCTTCGAGACGGCATTCGTGAACACTGGACACCACGGTCGCCTCGGTCGGGCCGTAGGTATTGAGCAAACGCACATGGCTCAAACCGGCCTGATGCCACAAGCGCAGACCTTCGACCGACATCGCTTCGCCGCCGACGTGAACCTGGCGCAAATCACCGAGATTGCGCACCACACCGCTCGCGCATTCCCGGGCCAGCAAGTACCAGTAAGCGGCCGGCAAGTCCGCCACGGTCACGCCTTGCTGGACGATTTCGGTGGCAAGTCGGCCGGCATCCCACACCTCATCGCCGCGCATGATCAACGCCGCACCGACGCACAACGCCGGGAAGCACTGCTCGACGAAGCCATCGAAACTGAAGGTCGCGAACTGCAACACGCGGTCCGACGCCGACAGCAGCGAATAATCGGCGGCGGTCTGGCAGAACTCGCGTAGCGCGGCATGGGCGATGGCCACGCCTTTGGGTTGGCCGGTGGAGCCGGAGGTGTAGATGATGTAGGCAAGGTCTTCAGCGAGCGCGTGGCTTTGCGGATTGCTGTCGGGATAGTCGGCGCTGTCGTCAAGGCCGAGACGTCGCACGCCTGACACATTTTCCAGCAGACCGGACTCGCACAGCAGCACGTCGAGGCGGCTGTCATCGATCATGTAGGCTAGGCGCTCAGCCGGGTATTTCGGGTCCAGCGGCACATAGGCAGCGCCGCTTTTTAGCACGGCCAGCAGGCTGACGATCAGTTGCGGACCACGGTTCAGCGCCAGGCCGACGCGCTTGCCGGGGCCGGCACCGTTTTCGATCAAGCGATGGGCCAGTCGGTTGGCCTGCGCGTTCAATTGGCCGTAGCTCAAGGTCTGACCATCGACCTGCAATGCCATCGCGTCTGGGGTGGCGGCGGCCTGAGCGGCGATTTGTTCGTGTGCCAAAAGCGTTGTGGATAACTGAACCGCGGCCGGTTGGCTGACTGCGAGCACAGCGGCTTTGCCATCGACATCGAGCAGTTCCAGCGCGCCCAATGGCGCGTCCGGCTGCGCCACCAGTTGCGTCAGCAGATGCTGCAGATTGGCCGACAACTCAGCGACCTGCACCGCACTGAACCGCGTCGCGTCGTAGCTGAAGTCCAGGCTCAGGCCTTCGCCCAGTTCGATGCCCAGGGTCAGCGGATAGTGCGTGCGTTCGTGGTTGTGCAGGTTGCCGAACGACAACCCGGCCGGCGCGCCTTGCTTCAGCGCCTCGGCCACCGGGAAGTTTTCGAACACCAGCAGGCTGTCGAACAGCGCCGAACCCTGCTGCCCCGCCCAGCCCTGAATATCGTAAAGCGGCACATGCTCAAACTCGCGCATGGCCAGGTTCAGCCCTTGCAACTCGCCCAGCCATTGGCTGACGGTTTGATCCGGCTTCATCGCGCACACCAGCGGCAGCGTGTTGATGAACAGGCCGAGCTGCTCTTCGATGCCCGGCAGCGGAGCAGAACGCCCAGCGACCGTGGTGCCGAAAACGACGCAATCCTGACCGGTGTAGCGTTGCAGCAACAGGCTCCACGCCGCTTGCAGCACGGTGTTGAGGGTGACCTTCTGCTGACGGGCGAACTCGGCCAGACGCTGGGTCGCGCGGCTGTCGAGTGCGATTCGGTATTCCTCGCTGCCCTCGGCACCCACCGGCGGCCGCAAGGCTTCGGCCAGCAACGTCGGCGCTTCAAGCGGTGCCAATGCCGCTTTCCAGAACTGCTCGCCAGCGACGGCCGATTGCTGCTGCAACCAACCCAGATAATCGCGGTACTGCCCGGTCGGTGCCGGCAGCGATTGTCCAGCGGCGTAGTGCTGGATCACTTCGGCCAGCAGCTGCGCGTTGCTCCAGCCGTCCATCAAAATGTGGTGGCTGGTGTAGATCAGGTGCCAGTCATTGACGCCCGCGCGGATGAGCTTCAAGCGGAACAGCGGCGCGCTGCCCAGTGCAAAACCCTGGGCGCGTTCAGCGTCGGCCAGCGCATCGGTGTCGGTTGCTTCAAGCACTTCAAGCGGCAACGCTACGTTGCGGACAATCGCTTGATGCGCGGTGTCGAGACCTTGCCAGTGGAAGCTGCTGCGCAGGATGTCATGACGCTCCAGCGCGGTTTGCCAGGCGTCGGCAAAACGCTGAGGGTCGAGGCCCTGAATGTCCAGGCGCAACTGACTGATGTAAGCGCCGACTTCGGGTTCGTACAGGGTGTGGAACAGCATGCCCTGCTGCATCGGCGACAGTGGATATAGGTCTTCGAGGGTCGAAACAGCGACCGGCAGTGCATCGAGTTGCACCTGACTGATGCGCGCCAAAGGGAAGTCCGACGGTGTGGCTTGCGGCGCTTCAACGGCGCAGCAGTGATCGATCAGCGCGCTCAGTTCCAGCGCGTAATCGTCCGCCAGACGCTGGATGGTCGCGACGTCGAACATCTCGCGGCTGAAACCCCAGCTCAGCGACAACTCGCCGCCGTAGACCTGGCCTTCGACCGTCAGCCAGTTGCCCAGCGGTGCCGATGGATCTTGCGCGATACCGTTGCCTTCTGTGGACGGCACAAACATCGCCGCATCGTCGAACTGACGGTCGAACTGCCCCAGATAATTGAAGGTGATACGCGGTTGCGGCAACGCCGCAAGTTCGGCGCGAATCGCCGGTGTGCCGAGGTAGCGCAACGCGCCATAGCCCAGGCCTTTGTCCGGCACGGCACGCAGTTGTTCTTTGATGGATTTGATCGACGCGCCGAGATCGCTGGATGGCATCAGGTTGACCGGGAACAGGCTGGTGAACCAGCCGACGGTGCGGGTCAGGTCGATGTCGTCGAACAGGTCTTCACGGCCATGGCCTTCAAGCTGAATCAGCGTGCTGCCCTGCCCGCTCCAGCGGCAAACCGCGCGAGCCAGCGCGGTCAGCAGCAGGTCGTTGACCTGGGTGCGATAGGCCGCCGGGGCCTGTTGCAGCAGTTTGCGGGTTTGCTCAGCGTCGAGTTTGAGTTCGAGTTTTTGTTCGAAGCGGTTTTCCAGTGCGCCGGTTGGGCGGTCGCGCGGCAGATCGCTCGGCGCGTTTTTCAGTTGGGTCTGCCAGTGTCCGAGGCTGTTTTCAAAGACTGGCAGATGATCCTGCAAGCGAGCGACCCAGCGTTGATAGGTGCTGGTTTTTACCGTTGTCGCGGCGTCGCCACTGTAGAACTGTTGAAGGTCTTCCAGCAGTACACGCCAGGAAACACCGTCCACGGCCAAGTGATGAATCACCAGCAGCAAACGCTGAGTACCGTCGGCCATTGCTACCAGAAGCGCCCGCATCAATGGACCGTTCTGCAAATCGAGACTGCGTTGGGCTTCGTCGCACAGGGCGTTGAGTTCTTCGAGCAATTGCGCCTGACGTTGCCACAACACCGACTCTGTGGTCGGCGCGGCATAGGTTTGTTGCCAACCTTCGGCGGTCTGTTGGTAACGCAGGCGCAAGCTGTCGTGATGGGTCAGCAATTGCTCAAGCGCGCGATCCAGAGCCTCGACGTTCAACGCCTTGCGCGGCACCAGCAGCAGCGACTGGTTCCAGTGCTGACGCTCGGGGATCGCTTGCTCGAAGAACCACTGTTGCACCGGCGCCAACGCCACCGCGCCAACCGCTGGGCCTTGATCGATCAACGGTTGCTCACCGTTGCGGGCGGCCTGGGCCAGGCTGCGGATGGTCTGGTGCTGGAACAGGTCTTTGGGGCTCAACACGATCCCGGACTGACGCGCACGGCTGACCACTTGCATGGAAACGATGGAGTCGCCGCCCAGTTCGAAGAAGTTGTCTTCAAGACCCACATTTTCGATGGCCAACACGTCCTGCCAAATCGCTGCCAGGGACTTTTCCATCGCCGTGCGCGGCGCGACGTGTTCGCGTTGTTGCTGCGAGCCGTCAACCGCCGGCAAAGCCTTGCGTTCGAGTTTGCCGTTGGGGGTCAGTGGCAGCTGTTCGAGGAACAGCAGGAACGCCGGGACCATGTAGTCCGGCAGATGCTGGCGCAGCGCGGCTTTCAAGGTTTCACGCTGGGTCGCTTGAGCGTCGATGTCGTCCAGCAGCGACGGATCGGTCGGCACGATGTACGCGACCAGTTGCTGACCGTTGACGCCGTCCTGCGCCAACACCGCCAGTTCGCGCACGGCGTCCTGCTGCAACAGTCGCGCTTCGATTTCGCCGAGTTCGATGCGGAAACCGCGGACCTTGACCTGATGGTCGATACGACCGACGTATTGCAACGTGCCGTCGGCCTGATAACGGGTCAGGTCGCCGGTGCGGTACAGGCGTTCGCCGGTGTTGGAGAACGGGTTCGGCACGTATTTTTCGGCGGTCATGCCCGGACGTGCCAGGTAACCACGGGTAATGCCGGCGCCAGCCAGGTACAGCTCGGCGGACACGCCTTGCGGCACCGGTTGCAGGTCCGCATCGAGCAAATAGCTGGCGGTGTGTTTCAGCGGTCGGCCGATGTTTGCGCGGCCAGCGGCCTCACGACGGGTCCAGGTCGAATAGGTGGTGTCTTCGGACGGACCGTACAAATCGTAGACATGCTCGACGGTCGACTGCTGATACAGCGCCTCTACCAGGCTCTGCTTCAACGGCTCGCCGGCGAGGTTGATGATGCGCACGCTTGGCGGGATCTGCCCGTCGCGCTGCAACGCATTGATCGCCGACGGCACGGTGTTGATCAGGCGCACCTGATCCCGGGCCGGCAGCTGCGGTAATTCCAGGGCGTTGCGGGCGATGATCACCGAGCCGCCGTTGGCCAGTGTGACAAACAGCTCCCACACCGACAGGTCGAAGCACACCGACGTTGAGGCCAACACGCCTTGGATGTCTTCGCGGCTGTAGACCGATTTCGACCAGTCGATCAGCGCCAACACGTTGCGGTGGGCGATGGCCACGCCTTTGGGTTTGCCGGTGGAGCCAGAGGTGTAGATCACGTAGGCGAGGTTGTCCGGCGTGACGCGGGTCACCGGCGCGTTGCTTGGGTAAGCGGCCCACTCCGTATCGTCCATCAGCAACACTTGTGTATCCGCCGGCACGTTCAATGTTGCGGCGACAGCTTGCTCAGTCAGCAGCACCAAAGCGCGGCTGTCTTCGAGCATGTAGGCAACGCGTTCGGCCGGGTAATCCGGGTCCAACGGCACATAAGCGCCGCCCGCCTTGAGTACCGCCAGCAGCGCCACCAACAGGTTGTCGGAACGTTGCATCGCCACGCCAACCCGGACCTCCGGGCCCACGCCCAGTTCGATCAACCGATGTGCCAGACGATTGGCCTGATGGTCGAGCTCGGCGTAAGTCAGCTGCTTCGTGGCAAAGGTCACCGCCAATGCATTCGGGTTCGCGACGACTTGCTGGCTGATCAGCTCATGAATGCACAGGTCCTGCGGGAAGCTTTCGTCAGCGCGGTTCCAGTCATGCACGATGCGCTGGTATTCCGCGCTCTCCAGCAATGGCAAATCACTGATGCGCTGCTGCGAATCACTGACCATGCCCTGCAACAAATGCGTCCAGTGCTGCGCCATGCGCACGATGGTCGCTGCGTCGAACAGGTCGTTGGCGTAGGTCAGCGCGGCGTGCAGCTTGCCGCCCTTTTCGTAGGTATCCAGGGTCAGATCGAACTGGGTGGTGCGCCCTTCCCACTCGATCACGCCCAGCGCCAGACCGGACGCGGTGCTGACCGTGGAAATGTCCGCGACCTGCGGCTGGTGGTTGTACATCACCTGGAACAGCGGCGTGTGGCTGAGGCTGCGTTCCAGTTTCAGCGCCTCGACCAGGCGCTCGAACGGCAAGTCCTGATGGGCCTGGGCACCGAGGGCGGTTTCCTTGATGGCACGCAGCAAGTCGTCGACACGGGTCTGGCCGTCGAGCTGGGTGCGTAGCACCTGGGTGTTGACGAAGAAGCCGATCAGGCCTTCGATCTCGGCGCGGTTGCGGTTGGCGATCGGCACGCCGACGCGGATGTCGGTCTGCCCGGTGTAGCGATGCAGCAGCGCGTTGAAGGCGCCGAGCAACAGCATGAACAGGGTGATGTTGTGTTTCTGCGCCGCGGCCCGCAGTTGCTCGGCCAACTGACCGTCGACGGCGAACTCATAACGGGTGCCGCGATAGCTCGGCATCGCCGGGCGCGGGTGATCGGTGGGCAGTTCCAGCACCGGGTGCTCGTCGCCCAGTTGCGCCTGCCAGTAGTCGAGTTGACGCGCCTGTTCACCCGCCTCCAGCCAGCGACGTTGCCACAACGCATAGTCGCTGTACTGGATCGGCAATGGCGCGAGTTGCGGTTCTGCACCCGCCTCAAAGGCGTCGTAGCAGCGGATGAATTCGTCGATCAGCACGTTCATCGACCAGCCATCGGAAACGATGTGGTGCAGGGTCAATAGGAGGACGTGTTCCTGCTCGGCGAGTTTGAGCAAGGTGACGCGCAGCAATGGGCCGGTTGCCAGATCAAACGGCAGCACGGATTGCTGTTCGGCCGCTTGGGCAACGGACCTTTCGCGCTCCGTGGCCGGTAATGCGCTGAAATCCACATGATCAATGACCAACGGCGCACTGGCCGGCACTTGCAGCAGGGTGTCATCGGCCTGGCTCTGGAACACGGTGCGCAGGGTTTCGTGACGTTCAACGAGGCTGACGAACGCTTGCTCCAGCGCGGACAGGTTCAACTGCCCGGTCAGACGCACCGCGCCCGGCAGGTTGTACGCGCCGCTTTGCGGGTCCAGCTGCCAGAGAAACCACATGCGTTGCTGGGCGTACGACAACGCCTGGCGATCTTCGGCTTCGACGCCGGCAGGAATGGGGAAACGGGCGAAATCAACGCCTTCCTTTTGCAAGGCCGCAAGGAACATCTGGCGCTTTTCCAGGGGCAACCCGATAAACCGGCGAGCAAGTTTCAAGGAGTCTTCAGCATTCATTTCTTAGCATCCGGATCAGTGGCGGGAAGCACAAAGGCACGTCGTCCCTATAAAACGAATGCAGATCGGAAAAATTAGCGGATGAGAACAAGTATCAGGAAGGAAGGTTGTGGCGAGGAAAGGTCAGGTTGTAGCAGTTCAAAATGTGGGAGCGAGCTTGCTCGCGATGGCGGCGGCACATTCAACATGGATGTGACTGACAGACCGCTATCGCGAGCAAGCTCGCTCCCACAGGTATTGAGTGATGTTGAGATTGGGTCAGGCGCTGACGGCCATGGCGTGCCGCCGATGGTGAACTTCCAGCTGATCCTTGATCACCCGCAACACCTTGGCCTCGTGCTCGTGGATAAAGAAGTGACCGCCAGCGAGCATGTCCACCGAAAAGCTACCGTGGGTTTCCTTGCTCCAGCCGATCAGCTGCTCAGTGGTGGCACGATCAGCCTTGCCGCCAAGCACATGAACCGGGCACTTGAGCAAGGGGCGTTGCTGCGGCTCGAAACGTCCGCACAGTAGAAAGTCCGCGCGCAGCACTGGCAGCGTCAGGCTCATCAGTTCTTCGTTGGCCAGCACCTCTTCACGGGTGCCGTTGAGGGTGCGTAATAGCTCGATCAATTCGGCATCGGTTTTGGGCTCGGCGAAACCCCGGTCGTAGTCGGCACGCAGGGTCGGTGCGGCGGTTCCCGAAGCGAACAGCGCCACCGGTTCCGGACAGCCCAGCGAGCGAAACGCATGGGCCATCTCACAGGCCAGCAACGCGCCAAGGCTATGACCGAACAGCGCGTACGGCGTCTTGAGCGTGGCTTTTTGCTCCTGCGCGAGTTGCAGCGCCAGGCGCCGCATGTCGGTGTGCAAGGGTTCGCCAAACCGGGCGCCACGTCCTGGGAGTTCCACGGGTTGCAGCTTGAGCCACTCCGGTAGCTTGCGCCGCCAGCGGCTGTAGACCATGGCACTCGCGCCCGAATAAGGCAGGCAGAGCAATGTCAGCTGGGTCACCGGGTTTACCTCAAAAAGTTGTCTGTTAAGAGAACGGATGAGCGCCGGGGAGAATTAGTCGTACAGATAACCCTGTGGGAGCGAGCCTGTTCGCGATAGCGCTCTGTCTGTCACATCCATGTTGACTGACACACCGCTATCGCGAGCAGGCTCGCTCCCACAGTTATTCTTTATTTCAAGTGGCGGAAGCTCTGGACTGCGGAACCGAGGACCACGGCGCCAGCCGCAATCGCCACCCAGAACCCGCTGCGCGCGCCGAACGCATCCACCAGCCAACCCGAACTGGCCGCACCGATCGCCACACCAATACTCAACCCGGTCACTAGCCAGGTCAGGCCTTCAGTGAGTTTGGCCGGCGGCACGATGCTTCCACCAACGCCATCGCCACAATCAGGGTCGGCGCAAAAAACAACCCGGCGACGAACACCGCCAGCGACAGCCCGAGAATGTTCGTCGCCAGCAGCAACGGCAGCGTGGTCACCGCCGTCGCCACTCCGCCGTACAGGAACAGTTGCGGCAACGGCAGTTTCGAGCGCAACGCCCCGAACGCCAGCCCCGCCAGGCACGAGCCGATGGCATACACCGACAACACAATGCTCGCCGCCGCCGGCTGGCCCTGCTGCTGGGCGAACGCCACGCTGACCACGTCCACCACGCCGACGATGGTGCCCATGGCGACCATCAACAGCATCAGTAACTGAATCTCGCTGGAACGAATGATCGAGGCCTGATGATGGTCTTCATGGGGATGAATCGCTGGCTCGGTGTCACGTTGCAGCACAAACGCCGTCACCCCGATCGCCAGCATCAGCAACGCCGCCAACGGCCCCGCCTCGGGGAACGCCACCACGCACAACCCCACCGACAGTGGCGGCCCGACGATAAAACAGACCTCGTCCAGCACCGACTCCAGTGCATAGGCGGTTTGCAGCTCAGGTTGGCCGCGATACACCTCGGTCCAGCGCGCCCGCACCATCGCCGACATGCTCGGCATGCAACCGGCCAGCGCGGCGAATACAAACAACGTCCAGTTCGGCGCCTGCAAGCGAGTGCAAAGCAACACCAGCAACAACGCTCCGCCACCGATCAGTGCCGAGACTGGCAAGATCCGACGCTGCCCGAAACGGTCCACCAGCCGCGAGACTTGCGGCGCGCAAAACGCCGTGGCCAGGGCAAACGTGGCCGCCACTGCGCCAGCCAGTCCATACCCGCCCTGCAGCTGCGAGAGCATGGTGATCAGGCCGATGCCGGTCATGGAAATCGGCATGCGCGCGATCATCCCGGCCAGCACAAAAGCGCTGCTGCCTGGGGCTTTGAACAGCTCGAGGTAGGGGTTTGCCATAGGTGCAGATCTCAACAAGGGCCTGCAAGTTGCCATAAGCTTGATTGAGGGGAAAGCAGGCAATTGTTGGATGAGTGTTAAGGCGCTGCCCCCGTGACCTGATCGTTCCCACGCTCTGCGTGGGAATGCAGCTAGGGACGCTCTGCGTCCCAGTTGGACGCAGAGCGTCCAGAGAGGCATTCCCACGCGGAGCGTGGGAACGATCAGGCAGTCAGGTGACGAAACTTTCACGGTTCTGCGTGAACTCTCATCACCGCCCGCCAGTCAGCTAGTTAAGCCCTCGACACAAGGCTCCCGGAGTTTCGCGGCAATGACTGATCATCATCCCGAACGACAAAGCGCCATCGACGCCCACGGCATCATCGGCGACATGCGCAGCGCGGCACTGGTCAATGACAAAGGCAGCGTGGACTTTTTTTGCTGGCCGGAATTCGATAGCCCTTCGATTTTCTGCTCACTGCTAGACACCCCCGAGGCCGGTATCTTTCAACTGTCGCCGGACCTGCCCGATGCCCGCCGCGAACAGATTTACCTGCCCGACACCAATGTGCTGCAAACCCGATGGCTGAGCGACCGCGCAGTCGTCGAAGTCACCGACCTGCTGCCCATCGGCGACAGCGAAGATGACACGCCGGTGCTGATGCGCCGGGTTCGGGTGGTCAGCGGCCAGGCGACGTTTCAAATGCGCTGCGCCGTGCGTCATGACTACGCTCGCGCCAAGACCCGCGCACGCATGGATGAAGAGGACGTGACCTTCGAGGCCGCCAATCACCCGTCCCTGCGCCTGTCTTCGGATCAGGCTTTACGCATAGACAGCCATGCGGCAGTCGCCGAATTCACCCTCGAACAGGACCAGAGCGCCGAATTCATGTTGGGCGGTATCGACGATCCGCGGTTCAAGGAAGGCGCCGCCGCGATCTGCCTGGAACGGACCCTGAAGTTCTGGCGCGACTGGATTGGTCAATCCAACTACCGCGGCCGCTGGCGGGAAATGGTCAATCGCTCGGCCCTGGCGTTGAAGCTGCTGACCTCGCGCAAGCATGGCGCAATCCTCGCCGCCGCGACCTTCGGCCTGCCGGAAACACCTGGCGGCGAGCGCAACTGGGACTACCGCTACACGTGGATCCGCGACGCCTCGTTCACCGTCTACGCGTTCATGCGCCTGGGCTTCGTTCAGGAAGCCAATGATTACATGCGCTGGCTGCGCGGGCGGGTCAGCGATTGCCACGGTAAATCGATGAAACTTAACATCCTCTACGCCATCGATGGCCGCCAGGAACTGCCGGAAACCGAACTCTCGCACCTCTCCGGTCATGGCGGCGCAACACCGGTACGGATCGGCAATCAGGCTTACGACCAGGTCCAGCTCGACATCTTCGGCGAACTGATGGACGCGGTGTACCTGGTCAACAAATATGGCGACGCCATCTCCCATGAAGGCTGGAAACACACCGTAGAAGTGGTCGACCAGGTCTGCGAAACCTGGGAGCAAGAGGACGTCGGCATCTGGGAAATGCGCGGCGAACAGCATCACTTTCTACACTCGCGGCTGATGTGCTGGGTCGCACTGGACCGAGCCATTCGCCTCGCCTCAAAACGCTCACTGCCCGCCCCGTTCGCCCGCTGGGACCAGACCCGACAGGCGATCTACGCGGACATCTGGGAAAACTTCTGGAACGAAGAACGCGGGCACTTCGTCCAGCACATCGGCGGCACCGCCCTCGATGGCTCGATGCTACTGATGCCGCTGGTGCGCTTCGTCAGCGCCAAAGACCCGCGCTGGCTCGCGACCCTCGACGCCATCGAAAAGAATCTGGTGCGCGATGGCATGGTTTACCGCTATCGCAATGACGACACCCGGATCGACGGCCTCGACGGCACCGAAGGCGCCTTCGCCGCGTGCTCATTCTGGTACGTCGAATGCCTGGCCCGCGCCGGACGGGTGGAAAAAGCGCATCTGGAATTTGAACAGTTGCTGAGGTATGCGAACCCGCTGGGGTTGTACGCCGAAGAGTTCGACAGCCATGCGCGGCATCTGGGGAATACGCCGCAAGCGCTGACGCATTTGGCACTGATCAGTGCGGCGTGCTTTCTGGATCGGAAATTGAGTGGGGAGAAGAGTTTCTGGCAGCCTTGAGACCGTGTTGCCTCCTTCGCGAGCAAGCTCGCTCCCACATTTGATCTTTAGTGGCCACGAAATTTGTGTTCAACCGAGATTAAATGTGGGAGCGACGGTGCGGCGATCCGACTTGCTCGCGATGGGGCCATCAACCACAACATAAGACCGACTGAATACCGGCGAAAGAAACTTTGGCCGGTTCAGGCCAAGCTCCTACAACTACTAAACAGACCTGTTCAATCGCACGAAGCACCTCATTTCTATAGCCTGAAAACGTTTGTTGCCACCCGTTACATCCCCACCTACCATCCCCCCTCAACGGGTACAGCGGAGCTGTCCAACAAAACCCGAATTCAAGGAACCAGAATGACCCAGCGCATCCACCGCAGCATTGACACCCCTCTCAGGTCCGGACTGAACCGCGACGAATTGTGGGAAGCCCAAGACAAAGGCCTGATCAAATGCTGGGAAATCGGCCGCCAACGCGCCGCCCGTTTCCCCGAACTCGCCCAACGCTGCCTTGCCGGCGAACTGCCGGTGCTGGGCTGGAAAGGTGGCGTCAGCCGCAGCCTGAAAAAACTCGAAAAATACGGATCCCTCAAATACCTCGCTCAGTGGCAAGGGTTGCGTGGGGAAGATCTGGATGTTGATTTGGGTGAAGAACGGGCATTGACCTGTTCGCGGACCAACATGGTGGTGACGTTTACGCCGGATCGGTCGAAGTACTTCAATCAAGTGGCGGAAATCGAAGCCTAGGAAACAGGCGAAAAACAACTCTTTATGGAGTGTCGAATGAACAATGAAGCGCTGATCCACTTCACCCAAACGCCAAGTCTGTCGCTCGCCTACGAAGAACACGGCCCCACCACCGGCGACCCGATCATCCTCCTCCACGGTTTCCCCTACTCTCCCCGCGCCTACGACGAAATCGCCCCAGCCCTCGCCGCCAAGGGCTACCGCGTCATCGTCCCGTACCTGCGCGGTTACGGCCCGACCCGGTTCAACCACCCCGACACCCTGCGCTCCGGACAACAAGCCGCCCTCGCCCAGGATCTGCTGGATCTGATGGATGCGTTGGCCATTAAACAAGCCGCCCTGTGCGGCTACGACTGGGGTGGTCGGGCGGCGTGCATCGTGGCGGCGCTATGGCCTGAGCGGGTTCGTTGCCTGGTGACCGGCGACGGTTACAACCTTCAGAACATTCCCCATTCCACTGAACCGTTGGACCCGGAAACCGAGCACCGCCTCTGGTATCAGTACTACTTTCACACGCCACGCGGCGTCGAAGGCCTGACGAAAAGTCGCCGGGCTTTGTGCGAATTGCTGTGGACGTTGTGGTCACCGACCTGGAAAAAAGGTCCTGAGTTGTACCCGTTAAGCGCACCGGCCTTCGATAATCCGGATTTCGTCGAGGTGGTGATTCACTCCTACCGCCACCGGTTCATGTACGTGCCCGGCGACCCGGCACTGGAGTGGATCGAAGAAGCGCTGACCCGACAGCCACCGATCAGCGTACCGACGATTTCTCTATGCGGTGCCGACGATGGCGTCGGACCGGCACCGGAGATAGACGAAGACATCGCCCATTTCACCGGGCGTTATGAGCGGCGAGTGCTGGCGGGCGTCGGCCATAACATTCCCGAAGAAGCACCCGAGGCAACGCTCAGAGCGTTACTGGATCTGCTGGAGGGCTGACGCTGAAACGCTCGCGATAGGCCTGCGGGGTCACGCCCATGGCCC
This sequence comes from Pseudomonas sp. GL_093, assembly GCF_057837605.1. Lineage (NCBI taxonomy): Bacteria > Pseudomonadati > Pseudomonadota > Gammaproteobacteria > Pseudomonadales > Pseudomonadaceae > Pseudomonas > Pseudomonas sp. GL_093. The sequence goes on from NZ_CM174448.1 coordinate 5,093,078, forward strand.
GCAGAAAACTGCGTCGAAGCGTCTCTTCGCTGCCGAAACCGCATTGCACCGCGACCCGTTTGACCGGTACGCCGGTATCGCTGAGCAAACGTCGGGCGGTCTCGACCCGAATCAGTTCGATGGCCCGCGCTGGCGTCTGGCCGGTGTCGGCGCGGTAGTGGCGGACGAAGCTGCGTTCGCTCATGCCGGCCTGCAAGGCCAGGGTCGGGACGCCGAGATCCTTGGTGAGGTTTTCGCTGATCCAGGCATGAAGTTCGTCGAAGCGGTTGCCTTCCTTTTGCAAAGAGAGGGTCACGCTGAACTGCGACTGGCCGCCGGGACGTTTCAGGAACACCACCAATTGCCGGGCAACTTCCAGGGCCATCGTGCGGCCAAGATCTTCTTCGACCATGGCCAGCGCCAGATCGATACCGGCGGTGACCCCGGCCGAGGTCCAGACCGGACCGTCATTGATGAAAATCGGATTGGGCTCAACCTGCAGCCGCGGATGTTGCTGCGCCAACTGCTCGCAACGGGTCCAGTGAGTGACCACCCGCCGGCCATCGAGCCAGCCGCTGGCCGCCAGCAAAAATGCCCCGGTGCACACCGATGATACCCGCCGACACCCCGTCGCATGTTCACGTACCCACGCCACCAGCGGTTCATCTCGCGCCGCGTCGTAAACGCCCCAGCCACCGGCAATGATCAACGTGTCACTGCCCTCTTCGGGCAACGGCTCGGCCAACAGCGCCAGCCCCGCCGACGACATCACCGCCCCGCCGCCGCGGGCAATCACCGACGGCGCGTAAGGCGCCGGCAAGCCTTGCTGGCGGGAAATATCGTTGGCCGAGGCGAACACCTGCAACGGCCCGGTGACGTCGAGCAATTGCACATTGGCAAAGGCGAGCACGTGAATGGTTTTCGGCATGATTGGCGTAATTCGTGGGGTTATTGGCGTATGCGCCAAATCCTACGAGCCTAAAGTGAAGTCGTCCACCCACTTCATGAGAAAAATGCCATGACGTTGCAGATCGGTTTTCTGTTGTTTCCACAGGTTCAGCAACTGGACCTCACCGGCCCTTACGACGTACTGGCCTCGCTGCCGGACGTGAAGGTGCATTTGATCTGGAAGGACCTGGTGCCGGTCACCGCGAGCACGGGCCTGGTGCTGAAACCGACCACCACCTTCGACGATTGCCCGTCACTGGATGTCATCTGCATTCCCGGCGGCAGCGGTGTCGGGCCGTTGATGGAAGATGAACAGACGCTGGCCTTCATCAAGGCGCAGGCCGCCACCGCGCGTTACGTCACGTCGGTGTGTACCGGCGCGCTGGTGCTCGGTGCGGCGGGTCTGCTGAAGGGCAAACGCGCTACCACTCACTGGGCTTATCACGAGTTGCTGGCGCCTTTGGGGGCGATCCCGGTAAAGGATCGGGTGGTGCGCGACGGCAATCTGTTGACGGGTGGCGGGATCACGGCGGGCATCGATTTTGCCCTGACCCTGGCCGCGGAGCTGTTCGATAAGGACACGGCAGAGCTGGTGCAGTTGCAGCTCGAATACGCACCGGCACCGCCGTTTGCGTCGGGCAGTCCTGAGACGGCTCCGGTCAGTGTGCTGGAGGAGGCCCGCAAACGTGCTGCCGGGTCATTGAAATTGCGCTCGGAAATCACTGAGCGTGCAGCGGCGAAACTCGATCAGATGTCAGCTCGCTGATCCATCCCGACCGGCAGCCAGTGCCTGGCTGCCGTTTCCTCGGCCAAAATGAGGTGCCGAGGATTTTCCATCGCCCACAAAAAAACCCGCCTAAGCGGGTTTCTCAAGACCATTTCGACATCCTGTCGGCAGCCATCCTGGCCAATGGTCGATCATCCGTGATCCTGAGCGCTTCCTGCGACTCAGTTGATGGATCCAGATTAAACACATCGGCGACGCATCAAAAGACGACATACCCACACGCTGGTGTAAGCCATTGACCATTCCAGCCTTGAAGCCCTCTGCCAAAGCCTTTTCAACAGACAAAAAAAAACCCGCCGAAGCGGGTTTTTCCCAAGACCATTACGACTCCCTGTCGGCAGCGATTCCTTGCTTATGGTCGATCATCCATGATCCCGAGCACTTCCTGTGCTTCGGTTGATGAGGCTAGATTACGCTTCGGATCCAATGTGCAATAGACGACATAGCTACCATCGCGTGTAGGACATTCGCTATAGCCGCCCTTCCGAAAACCCTTAGACGGCTCAGGTATCGAGCATTGAAGCCGCGAGTTTAGCGGCCTGCAGCTGACCATCTGCCGCCAGGGTATCGTCATCCTCGAGAAACCAGGCTGCCGACAATCCGGCAAACGCCAACACCCATTGCAGTAACCGTCGACGCTCGAGGCCGGCGGCGTCAGCCACCACCGCGACCTGCCTGTGGAAACGCTGCGGATCAGTCGCCGTCGGCAAGTCGGGATTACAGATCAGGTTGGCGTAATCGAATCCGCGCTCACCGATCACCCGCTTGGGATCGATGGCCAGCCAACCCCGCGGGCCGAAGTCCAGAACATTGTCGTGATGCATGTCGCCGTGCAGCACCACGACGTCTTGCGGTTCGGCCAACAAGGCTTCGGCAGTGGCGAGACTGAGGGAATAAGGGCCGCCAAACTGTTCAGCCGCCAGACGAAGCGACTTGAACCATGGCGCCAATGGAACCAATGGTGGCGGCGGTGACGGTCGCGGCGCATGCAACCGCGCCAACACCGCACACTGGATCTGGCTGGCTTCGTCATCCTGACCGTTGAGCGCCATGTGCATCAGCGATCGCTGGCCCATGGCACGCTCGATCAACAACCCGTCACCGTCATGGGCATAAACGCGGGCAGCGCCCTCGCCGCCCCACCAGGTCATCAACAAATTGCCGAACTTTTCTTCGGCATCGACAGCAATCTTCAACATCGCCGGCACATCACCCATGCGCACCGGCAATAAACGACTGCCGGGCGTGATTATCGGTTCACCGTCCGGCACCAGCGCCCAGCGTTTCAGCCAAGGTTCGAACATGCAGCCATCACTCTTCCTGACGCTCGCGCGCCTTGGCACTGACTTTGAGAAATTCTTCGATATTACTCATCTGCTCATCCCAACCGCGGCTGTCCATGCGGAACGCCTTGAGTCGGCGCGTCTGAGGGATGTGATCGAAACCGGACTCGGTGACCTTGAGTAACGTGCCTTCATCCATGTCTTCGAGCTCGAACTTCACCAGCGTGGTGGGTTCCTGGGAGTAATCGATATCGGGCTCAATCGCGTACGGATGCCAGCGAAACGAAAACACCCGTTCCGGCTCGACCCGCTCCACCAGTACATTCCACAGCAAGTGCTCATAACCCGGGTACGTAATCTGCCCCTGGGTCCATTCACCGGCGACAAAACGCTTGCCCTCAAGCGCCACGCCAAACCACTGCCCAAAGGCTTCGGCATTGGCCAGCACACGCCAGACCTGCGAGCGCGGCGTTTTGAGCAGGATCTTCCTTTCGATGCGATCTGATGCTGGATTCATAAGTCACCTCCTGTACTGAACAGTAGGCCTGTAAGACCACAAGACCAACCCTAAAGTTGTATCAATCGGGTATCGCAATCAACCCTGACGAAACATTCAGCTGCATTTCCAAGTGTAACTGCTGGTTTGAAAGCAAAACGAGTAGACCGAAACTGCTAACGTAAAAAACGAAATTGACTCAGGCAAGGACGATTCATGCAGCTTTCACTTACGGAGCGTTATCGCGGAGCCCTGCTGGGCCTGGCCTGCGGTGATGCCGTCGGCACCAGCGTCGAGTTCCAGCCACGCGGCTCGTTCAAGCCCTTGACCGACATGGTGGGTGGCGGCCCTTTCAATCTGAAACCCGGGCAATGGACCGATGACACCTCGATGGCGCTGTGCCTGGCCGAAAGCCTGCTGAGCAAAAACGGCTTCGAGGCGGCCGACCAAATGGGTCGTTACTTGAATTGGTGGCAATGGGGTTATCTGAGTTCAACGGGTGAATGCTTCGATATTGGCATGACCGTACGCGACGCCCTGACGCGTTTTCAGGAAACCGGCGAACCGTTAGCCGGCTCCACCGATCCCCGCACGGCCGGCAACGGCTCGCTGATGCGCCTGGTGCCGGTGGTGTTGTATTACCTTCCCGATCGCGACCGGATCCTGGCGTTTTCCGCCAACAGCTCGCGAACCACCCACGCCGCACCGGAAGCGATCGAATGCTGTCAGTTGTTCGCCGAGCTGATCCACCGAGCGTTACAAGGCGCGCCCAAGGCAGAAGTGCTCAGCTTGTCAGAAACGACATGCTTGGAACCCAAAGTGGCCGCCATCGCACGAGGCGATTATTTCGGTAAACCTGAAAGCGATATCCGTGGCAGCGGTTACTGCGTTGCTTCACTGGAAGCGGCCCTGTGGTGCTTTCATCAGACTGACAGCTTTGAAGCCGCCATCCTGAAAGCCGCCAACCTGGGCGACGACGCCGATACCACCGCCGCCATTGTTGGCCAGTTGGCCGGGGCTCATTACGGTGTGCAGGCCATTCCCGACCGTTGGCTGGAGAAGTTACATTGGCGCGAAGACATCGAAGCCACGGCTGACGCCTTGCTGCGGGCAGCCACCCTAACGCAATCAGGAGCACGCGATGAATAGCCTGCATGGCAGCTGTTTGTGCGAAGCCGTCGAGTACCAAGTCGATAGCCTCGACATGCCCATCAGTCATTGCCACTGCCAAACCTGTCGCAAGGCACACGCGGCGGCATTTGCCTCGACAGCCGGAGTCATGCGCGAACATTTTCGCTGGACCAAAGGCCAGGACCGCCTGAGCAGCTACGAATCGTCACCGGGCAAGCTTCGGCATTTCTGTTCGGTCTGCGGTTCACATTTGATGGCTGAACGCTTGGCCCAACGCCACGTTATTGTTCGTGTGGCGACACTGGACGATGACCCGAAAATGACGCCTCAGGCGCATATCTGGACGACACATGACGTGCCGTGGCTTGGCTATGACTCGATTAAAAAATACCCTGAATGGCAAACATAAAGGGTCGAATACGGCACTAAACTGCATCCCGACTTTCCTGCCACAACGAGAACCCCCATGCACCCACGCTTTCTTCTGGCGCTGACGCCTCTGCTGTTCACCACCGTTGCTTATGCTGTGGACTGCGACAACGCCGCCGATCAGGCCACGATGAATCAGTGCGCGGCGCAGCAGCACAAGACGGCGGACAAGGAGTTGAATGCGCTTTACCAGCAGATCAACGAGCGTTTGAAGAGCAACCCCGAAAGCAAAAAGCTGCTGATCGGGGCGCAGCGTTCGTGGATTGCGTTTCGGGATGCCGAGTGCAAGTTCTCGAGTGCCGGGGTGGAAGGCGGGAGTGTGTATCCGCTGATCTACAGCAACTGTGTTACTGAATTGACCAAGGCGCGGGTTGAGACTTTCAAGAATTATTTGAAGTGCCAGGAGGGGGATTTGAGTTGTCCGGTGCCTGGGGCTTGATGATTCAGTGATCTTGAGGGCCTCATCGCGAGCAAGCTCGCTCCCACAGGGTTCAATGATATTCACGCAATAGTGATCACACTGAAGATCCACTGTGGGAGCGAGCTTGCTCGCGATAGCGTCAGTTCAGACGCCGCAAATTACCGAACAAATATCTGCGCGGTCGTAATCGCCATATCCCCACCCGGCAACTTGATGCTGCCAATCTGCTTCAGGCTCTCGGGATCAAAGATCGCCACATCGTTAAACGTCCCAGCCAGATAAATTTTGCTGCCGTCCTTGTTGAACGAAATGCAGTAGTAGGAATGATCCAGCGTCGCCGCCTGGAGCATTTTCTTTTCCTTGATGTCGTACTTCGCCAAACGGTTGAGCACACCGAACATCAGGTTCGGATCCTTCGGCGAGCGCATGCCGCTGAAGTAGATTTCGGTCAGCGGGCCGAAGTCGGTGGTTTCGGTCTTGCCGGTTTTCAGGTCGATGCTGAACAGCCCGTAAAGGTACTCAGCCGTCAACGGGTCCTGCTTCTTGTCCTTGAATTTTGCCGCGGTGTAGAGCAGCGAGAAGTCATGGCGATAAGTCTGCTGGTTCCACACGTAGAGCACGTCCGGCGCGCTGTAGCCAGGACGTTTCCAGTGGCGGCTGGGGATCAGCACGTCGAACTTGCCGGTTTTCACATCGACCTTGTAGACGTCCGCCCCCGCCACATACAGCGCGCCGTCGTCACCGCTCTGCATGATGGTCAACTGCCGTGGCGCCGGGAAACTGCGCACGGGTTTGGCGCCCATGCCGGCGTCGGTGGCGTACACATCGAGCCGAGGTTGCTGCACTTCGTAGCGGTCGTTAAGCATCAACGTCGGGTTGGCAATGGTGAACAATTCCTTGCCGTCATGACTGAGGGTGAAGGCGAACATGGACCGCGCTTTCTCTCCGGGTTTCTGGGTGATGCTGGCGTGGAACACCTGTTTGCAGCTGTCGAGTTCAACACCGTAGACATCCGCGTAGTGGTTGTTCAGCACGTAAGCGGTCTTGCGGTCCGGCGACAACTGAACGGTGCCGGGACCGAAGGCATCCGGCATTTTGCAGGTCTTGAACAGGGTGTCGGTGGCCAGGTCGATGACGTGCAGGTTGTTCGGGTAATTGGTGGTCAACATGTACTCGTGACCATCTTGTAGTGCGGTGTTTTCATCGGCCAGAACAGTGAGCGAACAGGCGCTCAGGACGGCGAATGCGGCCAGGCCGCAGGCTTTGATGCTAGGCATGCTGGAATCCTTATATCTGACCGATTACTTGTCTTTTGGAAAGACAGTCCCGAGGTTGCGCCAGTTTTCATTGGACGCCTGGGCATCCTTGTTCCAGTCCGGGTAGGTGCTCATCATGTCGGGCACCTGGGCCGGCCACCAGCAAGGATCGGAACAGCCATAAAGGTCGGCTTCCATCGGCTGGCACAGCGACGACACACCGCCAAAGGCGTCGATTTCCCAGCCGGGGTCGGTGGTCGAGGCGCAGCCGGCGACGGAACTCATCGCCACCACTTCTTCGATGCGGTTTTCGGCCGCGGCCTCATCCAGTTTCAGCGCTTTATTATTGATTGCCTTGAGATGTTTCATATCAGTGAGCCTTGCGCGGAGTGATGTAGCTGCTGATAAACGCAGGGTTGTGGGCCATGATCCGGGTGTAGACCTCGATGCCGAAGTCGACCCAGTCACGCATCAGTTCGCAGTAGTGATAGGTCGGGTGGGTCGGATCGCCGTAACGGGCGTAGCTCTCGTGGTAGCAGCCGCCGGAGCACAGATTGCGGATCTGGCAGTCCTCGCAACCGGTGTTGGTACGGTCGAGGCGCTGGGACAGGAAGTCGTTCAACTCCACCTGCTTCACCCCGCTATGAACGTTGCCGAAAGTTGGCAACGATGAGCCGGTAAAGCGGTGGCACAGGTTCAATTCGCCCTTGTGATCCACCGCCAGCATCTTCAGGCCCGCGCCGCAGGGCAGGGCTTTTTTGTGGCCTTCGTGGATGTCGGTGATCAACTGGTGCAGGTTGGAGAAACCGATGTTGCGGTGCTCCAGCGCCGCTTCCAGATAACGCCGGCCGAGTTTCTTCATGTTGGCGAAGACTTCGATCAGTTCGTCACTGGACAGGTTGAAGGTGCTGATGTCGCCGGAGGTCACCGGGGCAAACCCGACTTCGGCAAAACCCAGTTCGTTGAACAGGTGATCCCAGATGGTTTCGACGTCAGTGACGCCGGTGGTCAGGGTCACGCGGGCACCGACCGGACGACTGATGTAGCGCGACAGCAGCATCTCGGCCTTGCGCCGCACCACGTCGTAAGTGCCCTGCCCGCCCACGGTGATGCGATTGCGGTCGTGCACGGTTTTCGGTCCGTCGATACTGACTGACAGGCCGAAACGGTGGGCGTTGAGGTAGTCCACGGTCTCTTCTGTGAGCAGCGTCGCGTTGGTGGTCATGACGAACTCGACGAACTTGCCGGCCTCGCGGAAACGCTTCTCGCAATAATCGACCATGTACTCGATCAGCTTGCGATTGCTCAGCGGCTCACCACCGAAAAACACCACGGTGAAACGCTCTTCGTCCGGCGACTCGCGCAGCAGCATTTCCACCGACGCGACCGCGGTTTCGACGTCCATTTTCTTGCCGGCCGACGGCTTGTCCAGGTCTTCCTTGTAGCAGTAGGTGCAGCTCAGATTGCAGCCGGTGTTGACGTTGAGCACCACGGTGTTGATTGCCGTGCGCTCGACCCGTTTGGTGCCGATGTCCGGGGTCAGCGGCGAGCCGTCGCTGACCAACTCCAGGGACATCAACTCACGCAAGGTCTCGGTGATTTCTTCGCCGTTGAAGCGTGACGACAAACGCTGGATCAGGTCGTCCGACGAACAGCCAGGACCGCGCAAGGTGTCGATGATGGTGCCGGTCAGCTCATCGCTGGCGAACAGCGAACTGCTGGGAATGTGAAACAGCATGCGGTCGGCATCGACGTGCACTTCGTGCAGGTTCCGCTCAACCAGATTCAAAATAGCGCCCATTGCAACCTCCTGTGCAAACCCCGTTCTACGGGGCTCACGGTCATTCCAAAAAAATGTCTGAAGCCGTTGAAGTCAGCCAGCTCACGTTTTCAAAATCATGGAATGGGTGGATTGTTCCAGCGTTGCACGGTGACGATCATGTGGCCTTCGCCGGTCAGGGATTTCCCTGCGTCGTCGACCGCGGCGATCACCTTGAGGTTGCCGGCATTGTTGGTGGACATTTTGCGCTGCGGGTTCGGCCCGGCATCGCCCGGTGTGAACACGCCGCTGTCAGCCTGCATGGTGCCGGCGAACTTGACGTCCTCGTCTTCCTTGGCACGGTCGTCGAAGGCTTCGACCGACCACTGCGCCGGGAATACGCCGATGCGATACGGCTTGCCATCGGCACCCTTGCCCCAGGCTTCGGCATCAAAACGGCCCTGGACTTTCGGCGTCGAACCACCACCCTCGCCGATCCGCGCCACCGAGAACTCGGGCACGACTTTAACTTCAGCGATCTTGCTGTAGACCGACAGGGTCGGGCCTTTCAGCGTGCCGACGGTGACGTTGCGCAGACCCGGTTGGGCATTCGCAGCGGCCTTGAGCTTGACGCGCAGGCGCTCTGGCGTCTGCTCCAGCACCTCGACCACTTCCACGCCTTTGCCGAAGTTCGGTTTGCCGGTGAGGCCGCTGCCGACAAGGGTCACTTCAGTTTCGCCGCCAGCCTTCAGGTAACCCGGCTGCACCGCCAGCAAACGGCTGCTGCCCTGCTTGGCGGCGACGAAGTCCAGGCCCCGCTCATCGTGCTCGGCCTCGAACATCCGGCCCTGCATCGCGTTGCCTTGTGCGGCGAACACCTGGCGCATGGTCACGCCGTCGATGGTCACGTTGCCGCGCCATTCGTAACCGGTGTAGAGAATCGCGCTGCCATCGCCATTGAACGGGCTGCCGTCGGCGTATTGGCCTTTGACGCTGACCTTGAACGTGTCGCTGCCATCGGCCGTGACGCTCATCACGCCGGCCAATTCACCCTTGCCCGGCAAGTGGCCGCTGAAGCTCCAGTCACCGACCAGAACATCAGCTTTCGGCGCGGTGCTCAGCCATTTTTTCCAGGCCGGGTTGTCCAGCGGATAACGCTTGGCCAACAGCGGCACCATGTCTTTTCGAGCAAGGTCGAACCAATCACGGTCACGAGCCAGAGCCTGGTATTCCAGCGACGGCCATTGGCCGAGGTGGAAGTTCACCAGACGCTCCCATTCCTGAGCGGGACGACGTTGCAGGGCGACCCGCGCACCGGAGTGGCAGCGGCCGCACATCTGGCTGGTCTGGTCGTCGAATTTCTCGACGGTATTGAGTCGACGTTCCAGCGCATAACGCACCCCATCGGTCTCGCTTGGGGCCAGGCCTTGGGTGTCGGCCAGGTATTTGACCAGGGCTCGGCGGTCGTCATCACTGATCTGCAAACCGTGCATGGTTTGCATGCGGGCGATGCTCATCAGCCAGCCTTCAGGGGTTTTGCGCTGGTGGCTGATGCGGCTCAGGGCGTTATCGGCTTCGGGGGTATGACAGCCCTGACAGGTTTCCTTGAGGATGGTCTGAGCGTCGCGGGCTGCCAGGCTGTAAGGCGAATGCAGCGCCACACAAGCGGCCACGGCCAGCAGACTGGCACTCAGGCCTGATCGGAGTTTTCTCTTCATCAACGTCGAACCTCGCACGGTGCTTTCTTATTTTTGTGGCTTATCGTTTTTATGGTTTCTGCCGTCGGCGGCGCACCGCTGACGGAGGCAAGAGAAACGTCTGCAATGAGCAATACACGGAGCGTGCCAGCTTGCCGATTACCTTTTAAATCAAGTCGTTGCGCGAAGATGACTGCTTTTCGCCATCGCTGAACGAGATCGCCTGCGTCTAATATCGCGACAGTTGTTGCAGTCTGAGACAGCATAGATGGCCTGACCGGAACAGCTCATCGGCCGGCGATTGACGTCGATCCCCTGCAAGCGCGAAATGGTTGTTCACCGATTGCCACCAGGGGATAAAAAAATGGCAAGCATCACTGTCCTGGCGGGGGACTTTCTGCAGGGTGATGGAGAGTACAGAGACGGCGTTTTCACCCTCAGAACGTCGCTTCATCCATGGCCTGGCATTACCCTCCCGCTCTCATCGTTCAAGAGCGTGGAAGTGGCCAACGAGGATTCGATCAACAACATCAAGGATGCCATCGGCTTTGGCGTGGCCGGGGCCATGCTGTTGGGGCCCATCGGCGCAATTGCCGGGTTCATGCTGGCTGGCAAGGAAACCGAAGTAACCTTTCTGGCGACGCTCAAGGACGACAGAAAGCTGTTGGCCGCCGTGGATGGCAACACGTTCGAAGAAATTTCCCGGAAGTTTTCAGCCTGAATAATCGGCGCGGGCCGCACCGTTTTCCCACGGTGCGGCGTGACGCCGATTCAGATGTCATAGGTGGGGGAAACGCTTTTGTGTACGTCGATCTCGTGCTGCATGTCCGCCACCAGCGACGCGATTGCATGGGGACTGTCCAGTGTCCACAGGGGAACGTGGGTGGCCACAATATCCACTTTGCCGGTCATGCAGTCGCAGACCCGAATCGTCAGGGACTGGTCCGCCGCCATGGTGCAGGTGCACACGGACGGCAGAAAACTGTGTTCAATGATGTTTTGAATTTCCAGGGTTGAAAGGAACATCGTTACCTCCCTCACGCCAGATGTATTGCCGGATGAACGGTCCGTCATTTCACCCACCTATCCTGAAAATTCTAGTCCTCAATAATAGGTACCTCAAGGTCGCAACCCGGTTGCTCGTCGTCTCATAGCTGTCGCAATTTGCAACAACCTCACAGCGCCCGCGACTCCCTTGACCGCCCCAAAACCCCGCCGACCAAGGGCGGTTCTGCCTTTTCGGGCACTTGGCACAGCCATTGCGAAAGCCCTCGTTCTCACGAACAACAAGAGGTCTCGCCATGCCCCTCCCTTATTTGCTTCCCGCCACCTCGGCGTTCATCCAGCGCGCCCCGCGCATGCTCATCGGCGGCGACTGGGTCGAGGCCGCCGACAGCCAGACCATGCCCCTGCACAACCCGGCCACCGGCGAAGTGCTGTGCGTCGTGCCGCGGGCGACGCCTGAGGATGTCGACCGCGCCGTGCTCGCTGCGCGTCAGGCCTTCGATGATTCGGCCTGGACCCGCACCCGACCTCGGGAACGGCAGAACCTGCTGTGGAAACTCGCTGATCTGATGGAGCGCGACGCCGAACTGCTGGCGCAACTGGAATGCCTGAACAACGGCAAAAGTGCGGCGGTGGCCCAAGTGATGGACGTGCAACTGTCCATCGACTTCCTGCGCTATATGGCCGGTTGGGCGACCAAGATCGAAGGCTCCAGCGTTGAAGTGTCGTTACCGTTGATGCCCAACGATCAATTCCACAGTTTCATCCGCCGCGAAGCGGTGGGCGTGGTCGGCGCCATCGTTGCCTGGAACTTCCCGCTGCTGCTGGCCTGCTGGAAACTCGGCCCGGCCCTGGCCACCGGTTGCACCGTGGTGCTCAAACCCGCCGATGAAACCCCGCTGACCGCGCTGAAACTGGCCGAACTGGTGCTGGAAGCCGGTTACCCCGAAGGCGTGTTCAACGTGGTCACCGGCACCGGCATCACTGCTGGTTCCGCCCTGACCCACAATCCGTTGGTGGACAAGCTGACCTTCACCGGCTCCACCGCCGTGGGCAAGCAGATCGGCAAGATTGCCATGGAGTCCATGACCCGGGTGACCCTGGAACTGGGCGGAAAATCACCGACCATCGTCATGGCCGACGCCGACCTGAAGTCCGCCGCAGCCGGCGCCGCCAGCGCGATTTTCTTCAATCAGGGACAGGTGTGCTGCGCAGGTTCGCGGCTGTATGTGCAGCGCAAGCATTTCGACAATGTGGTGGCGGACATCGCCGACATCGCCAACGCCATGAAGCTCGGCAATGGCCTGGACCCAAGTGTGGAAATGGGGCCGCTGATCTCGGCGCGTCAGCAGGAACGGGTTTACGGGTACATCGAAAAGGGTCGGGAAAGCGGCGCGACCATCGCTTGCGGTGGTGAGCAGTTCGGGCCGGGGTTCTTCGTTAAACCGACAGTGATTGTGGATGTCGATCAGAAGCACTCGCTGGTGCAGGAGGAGATCTTCGGGCCGGTGCTGGTGGCGATTCCGTTCGATGATGAAGCCGATGCGTTGCGCATGGCCAACGACAGTCCGTATGGGCTTGGGGCGAGTATCTGGTCGAACGATTTGGCGGCAGTGCACCGGATGATTCCGCGGATCAAGTCGGGTTCGGTGTGGGTCAACTGCCACAGCGCCCTGGACCCGGCGTTGCCGTTTGGTGGGTACAAGATGTCGGGGGTTGGGCGCGAGATGGGGTATGCGGCGATTGAGCATTACACCGAGTTGAAGTCGGTGTTGATCAAGTTGTGATCTGCGGCGCCCGCACGGGCGCCATCGCGAGCAAGCTCGCTCCCACAGGGGATTTGTGATCGACGCAAAACTACTGTGGGAGCGAGCTTGCTCGCGATAGGGCCAGCCCAGACAACAAGAATCTCAGGGCTTGAATCCCTGAGCCAACAACCAACTGCGAACCACCCGCCCCTGCTCCACCGTCAACCCGGCCAACGCCTGCTCGGCCGGTTCGGTCTGCAACCGCCGCACCAACGGCGCCAGCTCAACCCCTTGCACATGCCAGATCCCCAGCGGCTGATCCGCCGTGATCACCACCTCAGCCTCATCCACAAACCCCTCTTTCAACACCGGCGCGCGCTCAATCCTCAACGAGGAAAAATCCGCCTCGGCATGCGCCACTTCAGCATCCGGCCACTGCCGGCGCGCAAGCCAGAATGGCTGCTGCAACCAACGCTGCTCATCGGCATAAAAATCCCGCCCGATCCGCGCAAAACGTAAAAACAACTGCTCCACCCGTTGCTGATGAAAGCGCTGAGCCAGCGCCGCTCGCTCGGGTTTACGCAACAACGTGTTGATCACCGTCGGCGCCTGTAACGCTGACGACAAGGACTGAAAAATCCCGTTGCCCGACAGCGGATCCACCGCCATCGCCGCATCCCCTACCCGAATCCAGTTTTCGCCACACACCTGCGGGCACAAAATCGCCGTGCTGCTGCGCGCATGCAGCTGTAGATCGACCTCAGGCTCGACACCGAAAAACGCTCGCGCCAACGCCGAGCCTTGGCGCCGTTGACGACAGTAGTCGAGCAACATCGCCTTGCCCGGCAATTCAGCACTGGCCACGTCCACCGTCCATTGCCAGTAACACTGACCGTCGGCTCGCCGGGCCATCCAGGCCCAGCCGTCCTCAAGGCTTTCCACAGCACTAGCGGTGCTGCCCGGCGTACCTTGCCAGCGATTGAGCAAGCTGACCGTCTCCGGTCCGCGCAGGCCTTTGCCAAGCGCCGGCGCCTGACGCCCACGCGCCTCAACCAGAAAATCCGCCAGCAGCGCCTCGCGCCCTTCGACCTCGATCCGATGGCCCGAAACCGATGACTGTACCGTCAACACACGGCCTTCGATCAGCTCAACGCCAGCCAGGCGCAGATCCTCGCGCAAACCTCGATCAAAGCTTGGGCGATCCAGTAAAAATTCGATGTTTTGCGCATGCTGCTGGCCGTTCCATGACACCTGTCGTTGGGACGGCAGCGCCGCATCCACCAAGGCTTGATGAAGCCCCGCGCCACGCAAGGCCTCCAGCACCCGAATGGAAACGCCTTCCAGCGCCGCAAACCGCCGCCATTCGCTGACCAGCGTCACGGGATAACCGAGTCGACGCAAACCCAAGGCAACCGCCGCTCCCGCCGGCCCTGCGCCAAGAATCAAAATCATGGCCCGAAGCGCCGTTCAGGGCCGCGATAACGGGCGTTTTCTCGCAGCCACTCGATGACTTGTTCGTTGCTCGCCTTGGGATGCGCAACCAGGAAACCTGCGATGTGCCCGCTCAACGCTGCACAGCCGAGACTGGCGCCGGACTGCCCCGGATAAGTTCCATGCACACACGCGGCGAAATCCGCTTGAGCGCTGTTGAGCCATGACCATTCCTGTTCGGCACAACGCGCATCGCCGGTAACTCGCAGCACCTGTGGATAATTCGCCGGAAACACGCCTTCGCCCTGAGCCGGGCTGGATGCACAGAGCAACACGCCCCGCGCCACCGCCCCGGCACAGGCTTCACGCAACAGGCTGCGATCCTGACGCAGACCGAGGCTCAAATTGATCAGCCGGACGTCCTGCGCCACCAGCCAATCAATTGCCGTAGCGATCTGCAACGCGCTGGTGACCCCACGCTGGTCGAACACCTGAGCCACACAAAATACCGCCGACGGCGCTCGCCGACCGATGGCCTCGATCACCGCACTGCCGTGGCCCAGCGGATCGTCGCGCAAGTCGCTCTCGGCCAATCCATCCGCCAGCAACGAGAAGCGTCGCCCGGCGATCACCTGCACCCGCTGCGCCGCCGAGTGACCGCTGTCCACCACGCCAATCCGCAGCTCAGGCTTCATGCAGCACCGTTTTTGAAGTGAGTACGCCGTCGAGCAATTCAAAGCGCAAATCGGCATCCGCCAAGGTTGAAGGACGGTGGCTGATGAGGATCCGCGTACGCCCGGCAAACAGTCGATCGATGGCTTCGATGACTTCGCGTTCGGTGGCTTCATCCACCGCCGAGGTCGCTTCGTCCAGCACCAGAATCAACGGATCCTGCAACAGCGCCCGGGCGATGGCGATGCGTTGTTTCTGCCCACCGGACAACTGCTGACCACGTTCGCCCAACGGACTGTCGAGGCCTTCGGGCAACGACTCGATCAGGCTGTCGAGTTGCGCCAGCCGCGCCACTTCGGCAATCGCTTCACGGCTGGCGTCCGGCACCGCGTAGGCCAGGTTGTCGGCGAGGCTGCCGCGAAACAGCACGATGTCCTGACTGACCACGGCAATCCGTCGACGCAGCTGGAACAGGTCCAGCTCGCGCAGATCGACCTCCCCCAGCAACACCCGACCGGACTGCGGGTCGTGGTGCCGTTGCAGCAGGTCGATCAGGGTCGTTTTGCCGACGCCAGAGCCGCCGCTCAGGGCAACTTTCAAACCGTAAGGAATTCGCGCTTCGATGCCGCGCAAAGTTGTCGGGCGACCGGGATGGCTGAAGTGCACGTCGTCGAAACGCAGCTCGCCAGAGGCCGGCATCGGCTGCGGCGTGACCGGCGTGAGAACGGTCGGCTCTTCGCCACGCAATTCCATCACGCGCCCGAGGCTGACGGTCATTCGTTGGACCGCGACATAGAGACCCAGCAGGCTCTGCACCGGTCCGACGGCCATGCCCAGGTAGGTGGAAAACGCGATCAGCGCGCCCAGTTGCCACGTCCCCTGCACCACCCAATATCCGCCGATCAGGAACGCGCAGGCACGAGACAGAGACGTCAGTGTGCCCGGCACCGCCTGAGTGAAAAACTCGGTGACTTGCAACCGCAATAACTGGCTCATGTAGCCTTGGCCCAATGTCTCCAGGCGCCGCGATTCACGCTGTTGCTGGCCGGCAGACTGAATGAATTTCATCACCGGCAAGGTCTCGACCATGAACGAGGACATGTCCGCCGAGCGCTCGCGCAATTGCCGCACATCGCGTTCGACCTTGCGTCGCATCCAGCGTAGCCAGAGCACATCGAGGGGAATCAGCACCAGCGCCAGCAACGAGAGTTTCCACGACAGGGTCAGCAGCATCGCCACGGCGCAGACCAGACCGATCACGCTCGACACCGCCGAGAACAAGGAGTCCACGGCAAAGCGCTGGATCTCAGCGACGTCGCCATCGAGGCGTGACATCAGGTCACCGATGCGGCGCTGTCCGTAGAAACTCGGCGAGAGCGTTTGCAGATGTCGATAAAGGTCATCGCGCAGGGCAAACAGAATCCGTCCGGACAGCCGCGTGTGCAGGTAACGATTGATCCCCGACAGCGCAGTGCCCAACAACCCGGCCACAATCATCAGCCCGGCGATCAGCACCAGCATCGGAAAGTTGCGTGCGAGCAGGCCATCGTCGATCAGCAGTTTGGTCAGCCAAGGCTGGACCAACACCAGCAACGAGGCGCAAACCGATAACCCGAGCAGCCCGGCAATCGCCAGACGATGCGGCCGCACGAAGCTGTAGAGCCAGCGCAAGGCCGCTTGCAGGGCTTCGGGGTTCTGGCTGTCGATCAGCCGAACGATCAGGCGCTGCATCACGAGCGCAACTGTTTGAGCTTGCGATACAAGGTCGCGCGGCTGATGCCCAAGGCGTCGGCGGCGGCCGAGACGTTGCCCTGGTGAGTGTCCAGGGATTGGCGAATCAGCTCCAGTTCGTTTTCGCGAATGCTGCCGGCCTGAGGGCGTTCGGTAGCGCTCAACTCGTCGAGCATGCTGTCGGGCAAGTGGTCGAGGGTGAGTACGGTGTCCCCCGGCTCGCGCATGGCCAGCGCTGTACGCAAAACCATTTCCAGTTGGCGAATGTTGCCCGGCCAGTGATAGCCGCCGAGCAAGCGGTTCAAGTCGTCATGCAGGACCATCGTCGGCGCATCCAGCTTGGCCAGCAGGCGAGCGACCAGACCGCTGAAATCCTCACGTTCGCGCAAGGCCGGGAGCATCACGCTGATGCCGTTGACGCGGTAGAACAGGTCCTCGCGGAAATGTTTTTCTTCGACCAGGCGCTTGAGGTCACGGTGCGTGGCGCAGATCAGTGCGACGTCGATGTCTTGCTCTTCGCCGGCACCCAACGGTGCCACTTTGCGGTCCTGCAACACCCGCAGCAGACGGGCCTGCAAGGCCAGCGGCATGTCGCCGATTTCGTCGAGAAACAAGGTGCCGCCATGGGCCTGTTGCAGACGACCGATCATGCCGCCGCGACGCGAGCCGGTGAACGCGCCTTCGCGGTAGCCGAACAATTCCGACTCGATCAGGCCTTCGGGGATCGCCGCGCAGTTCACCGCGACAAAGGGTTTGTCGCAGCGGGTGCCGGCCATGTGCAGGGCGCGGGCGATGACTTCCTTACCGGTGCCGGTTTCGCCCAGCAGCAACACCGGCAGCTCATTGGCCAGGCCTTGACGGGCCATGCGCAACGCTCGGGCATACCGGACATTGCTGCCGGCCAGGGATTCGAGATCCGGTTGTGCTTTGGCGGTTTTCGCTGTGCTGCGCGGCGGCGTACTGAGGTTGATCGAACGCTGCGGCGCACGCAGGGTTTTGTAGAAGAACTCGCCTTTGGCCGTTTGCAAACTGCCGACACCGCCCTGATGCAGACGCGACAGAAGTTGCAGGCCATCGACGCCCAGAAACTCTTCACAGCGTCGACCGACCAGCGCCGAGCGCTCGGCGTGGAGCAACTGACAGGCCTGGGCGCTGACCGCGAGAATCTGCCCGCCAAGGCTCACCGCCAGCAGACCCTGCCAAGGGGATTCGAGGTATTGCCGACGGCTGTGGAAAGCCAGGACGATTTCGTCTGGATAACTGGCGTTGAACACCCGGCTTTCGATCTGGCTGACAGCCATCGCCAGCAACGCGGTGCTGTCATGGACGCGGCCCAGCGGGCCTTCGCGGGTCAGGTCGAGTACACCGAGGATGTCGCCCTGCGGGCAATGGATCGGCACCGAGGTGCAGGAGAAATCGGTCAAACGATCGAGGTAATGTTCGCCGCAATCGATCATCGTTGGCCGGGCTTCCACCAATGCGGTGCCCAGCGCGTTGGTGCCGCGAGCGGCTTCGCTCCAGCAGGCGCCAAGGGTGATGTCTTGCAGGCCGCTGCCCTTGAGGCGATCGGCGCGGCCTTCGACAGCGAGGATGGTGGCGTCGGAATTGGCGAGGATGATCAGCCCTTCCTTGCCCTGGCGCTCGGCCAGGTAATCGATGGCCGGCAATGCCGCGTCGATCAGCAGCCGATTGCTCGCCAACAGCACGTCGAGGCTCGCGCTCGATTCCAGCGCCAGCTCGTGCTTGGCATTGAAATGCACGCCATGGCTGAGGCTACGCCGCCACGACGCATCGATTTCCGCCCGCAACACGCCATCCGGGACTTCGCCCTCGAGATGGAGTTTTTCCCGGGCCAGCCGGGCTTCGTGGTGCAGCTTGGGAGGAGTTGTTTTTATTAGCGTCATCAAGCGCTCCGGATCGGTCCGCCCTGCGCTTTTTTAAGATCAGCGCCCTGCCGCAATCTTTACGTTAACGTCAGGGCGATGGCAAGTGCCTTACGGCGCTTGTGTTTCATCCAGGGGACCGCGTTATCGTTCATCGCGAGCAGGCTCACTCCCACAGTGGCCGGTGTTGAACACAAATCTGCGGTTCACTTCGGTCCATTGTGGGAGTGAGCCTGCTCGCGATAGCGATCGACCAGACACCAAAGATCTCAGAGCTGCCACACCTCGGTATTCACAAAAAACGCCCGCGCATTATCTTCAAGACTTTCGAGGTGATACCCGCCCTCCTGCACAATCAGACACGGCAACCCAAGGCTGCGAATCCGCTCGCCCAGTAGCGCAAACCCTTCACGGGTCACCGCCACTTTGCTCTGCGGATCCAGCTCGAAAATATCGAACCCCAAGGACAACACCAACACTTCGGCGCCGAAGTCTTTCACCGCCGCCAATGCCACGTCCAACTGACCCAGGAAGTCCGCCTCACTGGCACCATGCGCCATCGGCAAGTTGAGGTTGAAGCCCTCGCCCTTCCCGACACCCCGCTCATCAGCGAACCCGGCAACCCCCGGATAGAAGTTGGTCGGATCGCCATGCACCGAGACATAGAGCACGTCATCGCGGTCGTAGAAAATCTCCTGAATCCCCTGCCCGTGGTGCATGTCGGTGTCGAGCACCGCGACGCGCGCAAACCCGGCACGCAGAACCTGAGCAGCCACCGCAGCGTTGTTCACATAGCAGAACCCCCCGGCCGCCTCGGCCCGGGCGTGGTGGCCGGGGGGACGGCACAAGGCGTAAGCCGCCGGCTCGCCATCGAGCAAGGCTTGGGCGCCAGCGATCGCGCTTTGCGCCGACCAATAGGCCGACCGCCAGGTCTGCTCGCCCACCGGGCAACTGCCATCCGCCAGATAGCGGGCGGCCTGGGCGAGAATCCCGCGCAGGGCGTTGGGCTCGCGGACGAAGATGTTCGACATCACCTCGTCGCCCCAGTCTTCGGGGATCTCCTTCCAGCGCTGATGCGCTTCCTGCAAGAACGTCAGGTACGGCGCGCCGTGGACCGCCAGCAGCGGATCGAGCCCGGCATCGACCGGTTGCTCGACATTAAAGCCCAGTGAATGCGATGCCTGCACCAACCGCTGAGCCCGCTCAGGCACTTCCTGCGGCGTGCGCATCTGCCCACGGGAGTAGTAGCTACGTGGATGGTGAAGCAATTGTTCGGGGTGGAAAAAACTGCGCATGGGATGAATACCTGTCAGTTAACCTAGATCTTGAATCCGTTCGCGTTCAACTGTGGGAGCGAGCTTGCTCGCGATGAGGTCAGCACATTCAACATTGATGGCGACTGATCCACCGCTATCGCGAGCAGGCTCGCTCCCACAGGGATTGCGTTTATTCAGTTCTTCCTGCGCGGGCCAGCACAGCGTTGAGCAACACATCAGTGCCCTGACGCACGTCTTCAGGCAGCACATCTTCGGCTTCGTTATGGCTCAATCCGCCGACGCATGGGATGAACACCATCGCCGTCGGGCAGTACCGCGCCAGATGAATCGCATCATGCCCGGCGCCACTGACAATCGATTGCTGAGCGTAGCCCAACGCGTCCACCGCCTGCTGCACCGCCGCCACGCAATCGGCATCGAACGGTGTTGCCGGGCTGATCCAGTGCGGCGTAATCGTCAGGTTCAAGCCTCGGCTATCGGCAATCGCCTGAAGCCGCTCGCGGACTTGCTGCTCCATGGCCTCGATGGCTTCGTCGCGGTGATGACGCAGGTCGACGGTGAAATTCACCAAGCCCGGAATGGTATTGCGCGAGGACTTGTTGATGCTCAACTCGCCGACAGTGGTCAGCCCTTCGGGGGTGAAATCGCTGGCCAGGCCTTCGATTGCCTGGATCATTTGTGCGACGCCGTACAAGGCGTCCTTGCGCAACGGCATCGGCGTTGTACCGGCGTGGGCGGCCATGCCTTCGACCCGCACGTCGAGCCAGCGAATCGCCTGGCCACCGCTGACCACGCCGATGCTTTTGGCGTTGTCTTCTAGGATCGGCCCTTGTTCGATGTGCGCTTCAAAGTACGCATCCACCGCGCCGCCAAACGGGCGCTCGCCAGCGTAACCGGTGCGTTGCAACGCCTCGGCAACGCTGATGCCGTCGATGTCACGCACCGCCAGCGCTGCGTCCAGTGGCATGATCCCGGTGAACACCGCCGAGCCGAACATCGCCGGGGTGAAGCGTGCGCCTTCTTCGTTGGTCCACACCGCCACTTCCAGCGGCTTGCGGGTCTGGATGCCGAGGTCATTCAGGCAACGCACCACTTCCAGGCCGGCGAGTACGCCGTAGACGCCATCGAAACGCCCGCCTTCAGGCTGAGTGTCGAGGTGACTGCCCATCATCACTGGCGCGGCATCGGGGTCGGTGCCGGCGCGACGGGCGAACAGGTTGCCGATGGCGTCCACGCTCAGGGTCATGCCGGCTTCGCGGCACCAGTGGGAAAACAGTTCGCGACCGGCCTTGTCTTCATCGCTCAGGGCCAGGCGGCAGCTGCCGCCACGGGCGGTGGCGCCGATTTCGGCCATGTCCATCAGACTCGCCCAGAGGCGTTCACCATTAATTTTCAACATGAGTTACTCCTGGGAATACGTTAATTAAGCGTTGGCCATTTCGAGGCGTTCAGCGCTGGCATGGCGGCGGGCAAGGGACAGGACACAGATCAGCGAAGTCGCGGCAATCAGGCTGTAGAACACCGCCATCGGCCACCATTGGCCGGCGAACTTATGCGCCAGCAAGGTGCCGATCAGCGGCGTCAGGCCACCGGCCACGGCGCCGCAAATCTGATAGGCCAACGAAATCGCGGTGTAGCGCACGCGGGTCTCGAACATGCCGCTGACGTAACCGGCGATCACCGCGTAGAACGACGCCATGCACACCACCGCCAGGGCGATGCCGAGGATGATCAGCGGCGCCTGGGCCGAGCTGACCAGCACGAACATCGGGTACGGCGAGGCGATGGCCAACAACGACACCAGACACAGGAATCGCGTGGCGCCCATTTTCTCGGCGACCCACGCCGCCAGCGGTTGAATGCAGAACTGAATGATCGCCACCACAAACAGGCACTCAAGGATCAGCGAGCGCGGCAGTTCGAGTTGCTGGGTGGTGTAGGCGATCATGAAGGTGTTGGTGAAATACACCCCGGCGATTCCGAGGGTGTTGGCGCCGATGCACAGCAGCAGCGGACGCCACGCGGTACGCAGGACCTCCATGACCGGCGCCTGCTCCTTGCGTGTGCTTTTGCGCGCCAATTCGCGGCTGGCGAGGAACTCTGGCGACTCATTCACGCCCAGGCGAATCGCCAGGCCCACCAGCAGCAACAACGAACTGGCGAGGAACGGCAGGCGCCAGCCCCAGCTCATCAGGTCTTCTTCCGGCAAACGAGTGACCGCACTGAAGGCCAACAGTGACAGGATCAAACCGGCCGGGCTGCCCAGCTGCGCAAAGGACGCGAAGAAGTTGCGTCGACCTTTCGGCGCGTGCTCGCCGGCCATCAACACCGCCCCGCCCCACTCACCACCGACGGCAATGCCCTGGACGATGCGCAGCAGGATCAGCAACACCGGCGCCGCTGCGCCGATTTGTGCGTAGGTCGGCAGCAAACCGATGCAGACCGTGACCACGCCCATCATCAGCAACGTAATGATCAACGACTTTTTACGGCCGATGCGGTCGCCGATATGGCCGAAGATAATCCCGCCCAACGGCCGCGCAAAAAAGCCCACGGCGAAGGTGCCGAAGGCGGCCATGGTGCTGAACAGTTTGTCGTCGGAGGGGAAGAACAGCGCGCCAAATACCAGCGCAGCAGCGGTGGCATAGATGTAAAAGTCGTACCACTCGATCATGGTGCCGATAAAGGCTGCGGCTGCCGCACGGCGCGGCTGAGGAGAAGCGTGGGGCTTCATGGGTCGGTCTCCTTTGGTTATTTTTTTGGCAGGAGTGAAACTGCAAAATCAAGGTGCTCTGACGGCGCCTGTCTGGAGATGATTTATCGTCTCGGGGCTATGATTAGTCAATTTTCTATTTATTATGCGGACTATTACTACAGCTTATAATCGAGAGCCGCCATGGCCGAACGCGATGTACAACGCCTGCTCAATGACCGTCTGGACTGGAACCTGCTGCGCACCTTTCGGGTGATCGGTCAGGAGCTCAGCATCAGCCGCGCCGCCGCCCGCCTGCACCTGACGCAACCGGCAGTGAGCCAGGCGCTGAAGCGTCTGGAGGAGCAATTGGGCCGACAACTGATCGCCCGTCGCGGGCCACGGTTTGCCCTGACCGAAGTCGGCGAGCAGATCTTCGAACTGGCCGGGGAAATCTACGGGCAGATGTCCCAGGTCAGCAGCGTGCTGGAGCAACCGGCCGACGAAGTGATCGGCAAGGTTCGCTTGCTGATCATCAGCCGGATCTTTTCGGAGCGCTTCGATGACTTCCTCGCGGACTTTCATCGCCAGCACCCGCGAGTGGATCTGGAAGTCGACGTGATGCGCAGTTCCGACATCGTCAGCGCCCTCCAGGAAAAAACCGCGACCCTCGGCCTGAGCCTCAATCGCCGCCCACAACCGCGCCTGGAACAACGGCTGTTCCTGCGTCAGCGCTATGCGTTTTTCTGCGGCAAGCACCATGCGCTGTTCGGCCAACAGAACGTTGCCGAAGGGGATTTGCAGCGGGAGAACTTCGTCAGTTTCACCAGCGACCAGATCGGCGGCATGCTCTCGCCGCTGACGATTTTTCGTGATCAGCAAGGTTTCAGCGGACGGATCGTCGCCTCGTCACCGAGCCTGGAAGAAGTCCGGCGACTGGTGATCGCCGGGTACGGGATCGGCTGTTTACCCGAGCACGTGGTGGCGGCGGACGTCGACGCCGGATTGCTCTGGCGCCTGCCGCCCCACGAAGGGATTGCCGATGTGGACATTCATTTGCTGTGGAACCGCGAGCAGCGCATGAGCCGGGCCGAGACGATCTTTCTCGAGAGCCTGCAACAGTGCTTGCTGGACTGAGTGACCCGATCAGAACAACGGCAGACTGTAGCTGACCACCAGGCGGTTCTGGTCCGCATCGCGCGACGCTTGACTGCGCGACATGCCGTTGCGCCAACCCAGTGCGACGTTTTTCAACGGCCCGCTCTGGATCACGTAGTCGAGGCTCAGGTCCCGCTCCCATTCCTCTTGCTCGGGTCCGGCCACCGTTTTAATGCCGCTGCCTGAAAGGTACATCGCCGAAGCCTTGAGCCCCGGCACGCCGAGAGCCGCGAAATCGTAGCTGTACTGGGCAAAACCGGTACGTTCACCGGCGCGGGTGAAGTTCTGGATGTAACGGTCGGTCAGCAGGTAGACGCTGGCGCCTCCAGCGCCTTTGTCCGGTAAACCACCCTGGTTGAGCTGCACGAATCCGCTGTCACTGGACACCTGCTGATAACCGGCCATCAGCGCATGAGCGCCGATGCTCCAGGTGAACGCCAGGCTCCAGGTATTGTTGTCGATCTTGCCGTCGCCGTTCTGCGTATAACCGCTGGTACGGTAGCCGCTGGCCCGACCGCTGGCCGAGTCATTGGCACCGTCGGCGGAGGTCTTGAAGTAGCGCAGATCGGTTTTCAGCGCGCCGAAATCCCCCAGCGTCAGGTTGTGAACCAGACCGGCGAAATGCTGTTGGTAATAGTCTTCGAGAGTGGCGTAGTAGTACTGCGCCAGAAGCGCATCGGTGACCTTGTAATCGGCACCGGCAAAATTGAACGCGTTGCTTTCCCGGGTGCCGCCGGCCACGGCCAGGCCGGTGCTGTCGCTGGAACCGCGGCCCGTGGCGTGTTCGAGATGACCACCGGTCAGGGTCAGGTGCTCGAAGTCATTGGAGACGATCTGCCCACCCTCGAACGTCTGCGGCAGCAGCCGGCCGTCGTTGGCCTGCAGAATCGGCAACTTCGGCGTCAGCGTGCCGTAACGCATTTCAGTCTGGGCAAAGCGCATCTTCGCCGTCGCACCGAAACGCGACCATTGCTCGGCGGCGCCGTTGCCATCGTTGGGGATCATCGAACTGCCGACATGGCGACCGTCACCGCTGTCCAGGCGAATACCCAGCAGCCCTAGCGCATCGACACCAAAGCCGACGGTGCCTTCGGTGAATCCGGACTGATAGTTGAGCATGAAACCCTGCGCCCACTCTTCGGTTTTTGAAGGGCTCGCGGCGCCATCGCGATTATCGTTATTGAAGTAATAGTTACGCATCCCGAGGGTCGCTTTACTGTCTTTAATAAAGTCCGCCATGCTTAACGGACTGAATAGCGCACTGCCGATCGCAATAAGTGCCAACGGTTGTTTGTTCATTGATTTTGAAGTTCCTGAGCAGCCAGCTTTTGCGCTGGCTGCCGGTCATTAAGAAAGTTTGATACTCAAGACACTGGACACCGGCTCGCCTGCCATTAACCGGGTCAGCAGTTGCGGTTCTGCCCGGTCCGATGCCAGCGCACGCTCGATGACGTTTTGCGCGGTGACCGGATCGAGAAACAGCACCCCGTTGTCGTCCGCCAGCACGAAATCCCCGGGATGCACCGTGACGCCGGCACAGTGGATCGGCTGATTGATCTGACTGTCGCCACGGCCATGCAACTTGGTGGTCAGCAGGCTGGTGCCGCGGGCGAAGACCGGTAGGCCGGTCTCGCGTAGTTCGAGCAAGTCGGTCACCGCGCCGTCCACCACGATCCCCACCGCACCGGCGCAGCGCGCCGCGCAACTGGTGACGGCGCCCACCGGCGCGTGTTGCCAGTCGCCATCGGTGTCGATCACCAGCACATCGCCGGGCTGGATGAGCGCCAGGGCCTGGTTGACCGCGATGGCATCGGCGCCCACCAGTTTCAGGGTCAGCGCGCGGCCGACCAGTTTCACATTGGGCACCATGGCCCGCAGTTGCGAGTCGGCAAAGCCCTCCTCGAGAAAATGCCCGAGGGTCGGAAAACTCACCGCGTTGAGCTGCTCGATCAGCTGCGATTCATCCATGTTGCGCCTCCTTGGCAATCAACTCGGCAACACAGTCGATTTCCAGCGACACACCCCACAACGCCACGCACACCGTGGTGCGTGCCGGCGGCGCATGGCCGAGAAACTCGCGATACACCGCGTTGAACAGCTCCAGCTGCGCGGGATCGGTGAGGTACGCATTAACCTTGATCACGTGACTGAAATCGGACCCGGCTTCAATCAGAATCGCTTCCAGATTGCGCAAGGTTTGTCGCACTTGTTCGGTGAAGTGGGCGGGCTGGTCATCGAGCCCGCTCTGGGCCGGAATCTGCCCGGCGGTGAACACTAGGTGGCCGCTGACCACCGCTTGGGAGTAAGGGCCGACCGGGCCGATGAAGCCCGGGGCTGACTGAATTCTGCGCATGTTGTTGAACTCCATTGATCAGGCGGCGGCCGATTTGACAGGTTTGCCGAGGGCTGGCTCGTTGGCCGGCACTGCCGCTGGGACTTCACTGATGTCTCGCTTGAAGGTCTCGGTCAGCAACAACAGCGCCACCAGCGAAATCAACGCTGCACCGATCATGTACCAGGCCACCGAAGAGCCTTTGCCGGTCGCGGCCAGCAATGCGGTGGTGACGATCGGCGTCGCGGCACTGCCGAGCAGACCGGACAACATGTAGCTGATCGACAACCCGGAATAGCGCACCCGAGTGCCGAACAGTTCGGCGAGGAAGGTGGCGATCGGCCCGTAATTGGCCGCGAAGGCCGTCATCAACAGCAGGTAGCCGAAGATCACACAGGGCAACTCTTTGGTGTCCATCAACCAGAACAGCGGGAACGCCACCAACGCTTCGGCGACGATGCCGGCAACGATGATCGGCTTGCGTCCGTAACGATCCGACAGCGCGCCGAACACCGGCAGCATGACGATGCACCAGGCGCAGGACAGCAACACCACGCCAAGCATCACGCTGCGGCTGAACCCCAGATTCTGCGTGCCGTAGGTCAGGCCGAAGGCAACGATGATGTTGAACGACGCCCCGGTCGACATGGTGGCGATCCCGCCCAGCACGACTTGTTTCCAGTACTTGCGAAACACTTCCGCCAGCGGCATTTTCACTTGCACCTCGGCTTCCTTGACCTTGTTGAAGGCCGGGGTTTCAGAGATGTTCAAACGGATGTACAAGCCCACGGCGATCAGCAGCACGCTGCCCAGGAACGGGATACGCCAGCCCCAGGCCAACAGGTCTTCAGGGGATAGCCACGCGGCAATCAGCAGGAAGGCCAGGTTGGCAATCATGGTCCCGGCCGGAACGCCGATCTGTACCCATGAGCCGTACAAACCGCGTTTGTTGGCGGGCGCATGTTCCACCGCCATCAGCACCGCACCGCCCCACTCGCCACCCAACGCCAGGCCTTGAATCACCCTCAGCAGCAACAACAGGATCGGCGCCCAGATACCAATGGCCGCGTAATTGGGTAATAACCCGATGGCGAAAGTAGCGGCACCCATGGTCAACAGTGAAACCAACAACATCGACTTGCGTCCCAAGCGGTCACCGAAATGACCGAACAGTGCCGCGCCGACAATCCGGGCCAGGTAGGCCGAAGCAAACGTACCGAATGCCAGTAATGTACCGATCAACGGATCGAAATCCGGAAAGAACACTTTGTTGAACACCAGCGCCGACGCCGTGGCGAACACAAACAAGTCGTACCATTCCACCGTGGTGCCAATCACACTGGCCACGGCAACTTTTTTCATGCTGACTGCAACTTCCGGAGGTGCGCCGGACTTTTCTACAGGCGATAGATCGCTCATTACTGTCTCCAGGAGTTCATCAGGAACTCGTATTTAATTGTTTTAACTGGCAGTAAAACGTTCGAAGTGAGGGAGTGTTGTTATAGATCGCCCAATTCAATGGGCGAGTTTGCAAGGCGCTTTCTTATTAATAACCGAGTGTTCGGTCTGCACAATTCAATAACGGTTCTCCGCTATTTAAACGGCGAAAGTTCTCTGCTACTTGTTCGGCGATACAGTCGTGAGAGGCCGCCGATGCCATGTGCGGAGTGATGGTGACGCCGGGCATTGTCCAGAGGCGGTGATCGACCGGCAGCGGTTCTTGTTCGAAAACATCCAGCAACGCACCGCGCAGTTTTCCTCGGGCCAGGGCTAGTTCGAGGTCGTCGATGTTCAGATGACCGCCGCGACCACAATTGACCAGCGCGGCGCCATTGGCGAGTCGCTCGAACGTTGCACTGCCGAGGATGCCGCGGGTTTCGCTGGTCAGCGGCAACAGGTTGATCAGCAACTCCAATCCATCGAGAAACGGGTTCAGCTTTTCCGCACCGGCGAACGTCTGTACGCCCGGCAAGTCCTTGCTGCGGCGCGCCCAACCACGCACGTCGTAACCGGCGGCAGCCAGGTCCTGGGCAATCGCGCTGCCCAACGACCCAAGCCCCATCACCCCGACCTTGAACTGCCCCGCCGCCCGTTGCAGCGGCCGCTCCCAACGCTGGTCCTGTTGCTGCAACAGCACCTGATCGAAGCCGCGGTGATAGTGAATCGCCGCCCAGCGCACGTACTCGGTCATGCCTTGGCGGTGGCCGGGATCGACCACTCGGCAGATCGGCAAGTCCGGGCACGACGGGTCGTGATCGAGGTGATCGATGCCGGCGGCCACCGAGTGAATGACTTGCAGGTTCGGCAATGCGGCGAGACTGCCCGGCAAGGGAAACCAGCACGCGGCAATCTGCGCATTCCTGGCCAACGGATCATCCGCCAGCACGGTTGTGAGTTGCGGCGCACTGCGGGCAAAGGCTGCCTGCAGTTGCTTGAGCAGCAAGGTGTCGCGGGACAGCAGAACCACGGTGTTCATGACAAATATGACTCGCGCTGGGATTCGATCAGGGTCAGTGCGGCCTCCCAGGCCAGGTCGATGATGTTGTCCTGCTCATCGCGGTCAAACTGTTCGGCAGTATGTGCGCACACTTCCGGGGACGGATAATGCAGCGCCGACCCACCGGACAACGCCGCAACCTGCGCCTGACAGGCACGCTCCAGGAAGTGAATCTCCTGGAACGCCTGGGCCACGCCGGAACCACCGACCAACAGTCCATGGTTGCGCAGGATCATCGCCCGGTGCGGGCCCAGATCGGCAATCAAACGCTCGCGCTCATCCAGTGACAGCGCGATGCCTTCATAGGTGTGATACGCCAATTTTCCGTAGAACTTCAGCGCGTGCTGACTGATCGGCAGCAAACCGTGCTTCTGGGCGGCGACCGCCATGCCGGCGGCCGTGTGGGTGTGAATCACACAGTTGAGATCCGGGCGGGCCATGTGGATCGCCGAGTGAATGACGAAGCCGGCGGCGTTGACCCGATGACCTTCATACTCCGGATCGACGACTCGCCCGTCCTGATCGATACGCACCAGGTCCGAAGCGCGCATGCGGTCGAAAATCACCCCGTAGCGGTTGATCAGGAAGTGGTGCTCCGGCCCTGGAATTCGCAGGGTGATGTGGGTGTCGATCAGGTCGGTCATGCGAAAGTGCGCGACTAGGCGATACAGCGCAGCCAGTTCGCAACGGGCTTGCCATTCAACCGGGCCGATGTGTTCAGGTTTACTCACGAATACACCTCTTTAGCAGCGTGGGTGACGACCGGGTTGGCGCGCAGGCGGGCCAGGCCGCAAACACCGATCAAGGACAGGGCCGAGAGCAAGGTGAAGAACACCGCCAGCGGCAACCATTGTCCGGAAAACTTGCTCGCCAGCAGCGTGCCGATCAGCGGCGTGGTGCCGCCGGCCAGCGCGCAGCTGAGTTGGTAGGCGATAGAAATGCCCGAGTAGCGCAGGTGCACCGGGAACGCCTGGGTCATGTAGCCGGCGATCACCGCGTACAGCGCCGAGAGAATCACCACCGCCAGGGCGATGCCGACGGTCATCAGCACAATGTTCTGTGTGCCCACCAACATGAACATCGGGTACGGCGTGACCATGCACAGCAGCGCGACGAGTTTGAGGAAGCGGCCTTCGCCGATGCGCTCGGCCAGCAACGCGGAGAGCGGTTGCGAGAGCAGCTGAATGACGGTCACCAGGAACAGGCAATCGAGAATCGTCGAGCGCGCGATGCCCTGATACTGGGTGACGTAGGTGATCATGAACGTATTGGTAAAGAAGAACCCGGCCGAACCGATGGTCACGGCGGCGGCAGCAAACAGGATCTGCCGCCAGCAGGTGCGGATCACGTCCTTCACCGGGTACTTGGAAGTCTCGTTGTTGTCCCGGGCCTTGGCGAACTCCGGCGACTCGTGGACACCGGAACGGATCATCAGGCCGACCATCATCAACACACCGCTGGCGAGAAACGGCAGACGCCAGCCCCAGGCGAGGAAGTCCTCTGGCTCAAGGGATGTCACCAGGCGAAAGGCGATCAAAGCCAGCAGCAAACCGGCCGGGCTGCCGAGTTGGGCGAACGAGGCGTAGAAGGTTTTGCGCTTGGCCGGGGCGTGTTCGCTGGCCATCAGCACAGCCCCGCCCCACTCGCCACCGACCGAAATGCCCTGAATCAACCGCAGCACGATCAGGCCGATCGGCGCCCAGATACCGGCGCTGGCGTAGCTGGGCAACAGACCGATGCCGGCGGTCGCCAACCCCATCAGGGCCATGGTCACCAGCAGCATTTTCTTGCGACCCAGGCGATCACCGAGATGACCGAACACCATGCCGGCCATTGGGCGAGCGATGAAGCCGACGGCGAAACTGCCGAACGCTGCCAGGGTACTCATCACCGGGTCGTGGCTGGGAAAAAACACTTGCCCGAGCACCAGCGCGGCCGCCGTGGCATAGATGTAGAAGTCGTAGAACTCGATGGTCGTGCCAATGAAGGCTGCCGCCGCCGCTCGACGCGGTTGAGGGGTAGTGTGCATGCAAGGACCCTGTGTATTTATAGTTTTGGGCAGGTACTGAAGGCTGTTTACGGGTTGCACTCTGTGGCGCTTGTTAGCTTTATCGCTTCCGTGCCAGGATTAGTCAATTTTCAAATTCTTATCTTTACTATTAGCCTTGCTACTACCAGGAGTTTTATGCCCTCCACTTCTAACCCTTGGGTCGGTCGCCGCTTTCTGAATGACCGCCTCGACTGGAACCTCCTACGCACCTATTTGGTGATCGGCCAGGAAGGCAGCATGAGCCGGGCCGCCGCGCGATTGCACATCACGCAGTCAGCCGTCAGCCAGGCACTGAAACGGCTGGAGGAACAGCTGGAATGTGTGTTGATTGCCCGCAGTGGGCGACGGTTTGACCTGACGGAAACCGGGGAGGAAGTCCTGCGTATTGCGGCGGATATTTACGGCGATATTTCGCGTCTGGGCACGGTGGTAGAAAGTCGTAACGACGACGTGGTCGGCAAGATTCGCATCCTTACCGTCAGCGGCGTGCAAGCACGACATTACGACGAGTTCCTCGCCGATTTCCACGAAACTCATCCAAAAATCGAGTTTGAAGTCGAGGTGATGGGCAGCTCGAACATCATCAGTTCACTGCTGCAAAAGACAGCGACCATTGGCGTCGGCCTGTGCCGTTTACCGCAGCCGCGGCTGGAGCAGCGAGTACTGTTTCGTGAGACTTATGCGTACTTTTGTGGGCAGCGTCATCGACTGTTCGGGCAAGAGAATCTGACCCTGGAACAGCTCGCGGCGGAGAACTTTGTCAGCTTCACCAGCGATCAACTGGGGGGCAATCTTTCGCCCCTGACATTGTTCCGCGACCAACAAGGTTTTACCGGCAAGATCGTCGCTTCATCGACGAGTTTCGAAGAGATTTATCGCTTGATCTGTTCAGGGTTCGGCATTGGCTGCCTGCCGACGCACCTGGTACGAAGGGATGTCGAGCAAGGTTTGCTCTGGCGTTTGCCGCCGGAAGATGGGGTGGTGGATTTCGATATCCAGCTGCTGTGGAATCGCGAACAGAAGATGAGTCAGGCCGAAACCGTGTTCCTCGAAAGCTTCCAGCACATGCTCAGTATTCGTGAGCCTGTGCTGTGAAGCCTTGATCGCTTAGACGTGAGGATCACCCGGTGCTTTGCTAGGTGTAGCGTATTGCGGCTTCAAGTGGCCGTCCTGATCGAGTAGCCAGGCGTCCATGATCTGCCGCACCACAGGACCTGCGACGCGACCACCGGCCTCGCCGTTTTCGATCATCACCGAGATGACAATCTTCGGATGTTCGGCCGGGGCGAAACCGACGAACAAGGCGTTGTCTCGGTTACGCTCCAGGGTTTTCGCCCGGTTGTAACGTTCGCCCTGCTTGATCGCCACCACTTGCGCGGTACCACTCTTGCCGGCGATACGGTACTGAGCGCCCAGCGCTGCCGCTCGGGCAATCCCGCGAGCGTCGTGCATCACCATTTGCATGCCATGGTTGACCTGCTCCCAGTCACGCGGGTCTTTCAACAGGATGTTTGGTATTGGATGCTCATCCACTGGCGCCACACCGTCCACGGTTTTGGCCAGGTGCGGCCGGTTCCAGACACCTTTGTTGGCGATCAATGCCGTGGCCTGTGCCAGCTGCAACGGCGTGACCTGCATGTAGCCCTGGCCGATGCCGAGGATCACGGTCTCACCCGGGAACCATGCCTGACGGCGCGTGGCACGCTTCCAGGCTTGCGATGGCATCAAACCGGCAGACTCTTCGAACATGTCCAGCGAGACTTTCTCGCCGAGGCCGAACATGGCCATGTAGTCATGCAGGCGATCGATGCCCAGTTTATGGGCCAGGTCGTAGAAGTAGGTGTCGTTGGAGCGCATGATCGCCGCGTCCATGTCCACCCAGCCATCGCCGCTGTGGTTCCAGTTGCGGTATTTGTGATCGAAGTCCGGGAGTTGGTAATAACCGGGGTCGAAGACGCGGGTCTGCGGGGTAACGACGCCGGCGTCCAGGCCGGCAATGGCCACTTCCGGCTTGATGGTCGAACCCGGTGCATAGAGGCCGCGCAGTACGCGGTTAAACAGCGGCCGGTCGATGGAATCGTGGAGCGCTGCGTATTCCTTGAAGCTGATACCGGTGACGAACAGGTTCGGGTCGAAACTCGGCTTACTGACCA
Organism: Pseudomonas sp. GL_093; assembly: GCF_057837605.1. Classification (NCBI taxonomy): domain Bacteria; kingdom Pseudomonadati; phylum Pseudomonadota; class Gammaproteobacteria; order Pseudomonadales; family Pseudomonadaceae; genus Pseudomonas; species Pseudomonas sp. GL_093. The sequence continues at coordinate 5,125,893 of NZ_CM174448.1, forward strand.
TCGCGAGTACTTCGCCGGTCGACGGATCAAGAGCGACCACCGAACCGCGACGATCACCCAAGGCTTCCTCGGCGGCTTCCTGAAGTTTGACGTCGAGGCTCAGTACGATGTTTTTGCCTGGAATTGGATCGGTGTGCTTGAGCACTCGCAGGACCCGGCCCTGAGCGTTGGTTTCGACTTCTTCGTAACCCACTTGGCCGTGCAACTGCGACTCGTAGAATTTTTCGATGCCGGTCTTGCCGATGGATTGAGTGCCACGGTATTCCACCGTGTCCAGGGCTTTGGACTCTTTCTCGTTGATGCGGCCAACGTAGCCGATTGAATGCGCAAAGTGCGCCCCCATCGGGTAGTGGCGAACGAATTGTGGCTCTACGTCGATCCCCGGCAGACGGAACTCGTTGACCGCCAACACCGCGATCTGTTCTTCGCTGAGTTCATAGAACAAGGTGACCGGCACGAATGGATGGCGCGCCTGTTTCATCGCCTTGTCAAACAGCGAGCGGTCTTCGGTCGGCAGGTGCAGGAGGCTGACCACCTCATCCAGTTCCTCTTTGACATCGGAGGCGCGTTCGCGGGTGATGGTCAGGTTGAAGCTGGGACGGTTGTCCGCCAGAACTACGCCGTTGCGGTCGTAAATCAATCCGCGCGTGGGGGTGATCGGCAGGACATGGACGCGATTGTTTTCAGAGATCGTCGAGTGATAGTCAAATTCGACCACCTGCAGAACATACATGCGCACGACCAGCGCACAGGTAATGGCGACAACGAACAGGGCGCAGGCCATCAGTCTTTTGTTGACCAGGCGCGTCTCTTTTTCGTGGTCCTTGATCGGTATCGGTTGGGGCATTTCTGCAGCAGCTCTTTGACTGTAAAAGGGGCGCCAATCCGTAGGCTTGAAATCAGTCCGTTAAAAAACGAGCTGCACCATACCAAAAACCGTGCGGTCACTTTAGTGCGATTTCCTCTAACGGTTGTCCTTGAGGGCCAAAACGACGGTCGGTTTTTTTATGACTCGTGCGGTTTGCTCAAGATTGATATTCCCATTCATGCATTTTTCTTGAAGGAGGGCCTGTAGATACTGGGTGCATGTCATTTCGTTTGGTTTTTTTGGAGTCTTTCATGCATCCACGATTTCAACGTTTACTGGGCTCCAATGGATTTTCCATTGGGCTGGAACTGCCGTTGGATAACGATTGGTCTAGCGATGGGCAGCGGCTGCGGATTGCCGAGGATCGACCGTTTGGTGTTCCGGACCTGAAGCAGCATGCCGCTATGGCGCGCCTCGCAGACAAGGCGGGTTTCCGTGCGCTGTGGGTGCGTGATGTGCCGGTTTATGATCCCGATTTTGGTGATGCTGCACAGGTGTTTGAAACCTTTTCCTACCTTGGCTACCTGGCAGGGATCACCGACAACATCATGCTGGGTACGGCGGCGGTTGTATTACCGCTACGTCAACCTTGGTTAACGCTCAAGGCAGCCAACAGTGTTGATGAGCTGAGCGATGGACGTCTGCTACTGGGTGTGGCCAGTGGCGACCGGCCTATGGAGTATCCGTTGTTTGGTGTGGTCTACGATCAGCGGGGAGAGATCTTTCGCGATACGGTCGAGTTGTTGCGCAGCCAAGGTGAAGGCCGCCTGCCCGAAGGTACTCGCCTGTTACCGGAGCGAGATCAGCCAGTGCCATTGCTGGTTGCAGGCCTTGGTCAGCAATCTCCAGCGTGGATTGGCCAACACATGGACGGCTGGCTCGCCTACCCCGGTACTCCGGATGAGCATCGGCGCCGTGTGGGACTGTGGCGGGAGGTCGGCGGCGATAAACCCTACATCAGCTTCGTTCACCTGGATCTGGCGGCCAATCCTCATGCACCGATGCGACGCGTGCGTTTTGGCGGCAGTTGCGGGAGGCTGGCACTGATCGATGAGCTCCAGGCTTTGCGTGAAGCCGGTGTGCAGCACGTTGGCTTGCATCTGCGTCGTAGCGAGCGGCCGGTTGCCGAGGTTATGGAAGAGATCGCTGAATACGTTCTGCCGAAGTTTCACTAATGATGCTGCTGGAATCTGGGATAGCCGATGGACTGTCCCTTTTTCGCCACGGCACTTTTCTGCGGGCAAAACAAAACCCCTACCTGCATACGCAGATAGGGGTTTCGGAATTTAATCTTGACGATGACCTACTCTCACATGGGGAAACCCCACACTACCATCGGCGATGCATCGTTTCACTACTGAGTTCGGGATGGGATCAGGTGGTTCCAATGCTCTATGGTCGTCAAGAAATTCGGGTACTGAGTCGTGACCTGTTGGTCTCGCTTCAGCAAATTGGGTATGTGACAGCAGGTGTTTTGTGAGTATCTCGAACTTTCGGTTCGTTTCGTCTTCACACACCGCAATCTGGCGCCTCTTCAGGACAGCAAATTGCTTGGGTGTTATATGGTCAAGCCTCACGGGCAATTAGTATTGGTTAGCTCAACGCCTCACAGCGCTTACACACCCAACCTATCAACGTCGTAGTCTTCGACGGCCCTTCAGGGGACTCAAGGTCCCAGTGAGATCTCATCTTGAGGCTAGTTTCCCGCTTAGATGCTTTCAGCGGTTATCTATTCCGAACATAGCTACCCGGCAATGCCACTGGCGTGACAACCGGAACACCAGAGGTTCGTCCACTCCGGTCCTCTCGTACTAGGAGCAGCCCCTCTCAAATCTCAAACGTCCACGGCAGATAGGGACCGAACTGTCTCACGACGTTCTAAACCCAGCTCGCGTACCACTTTAAATGGCGAACAGCCATACCCTTGGGACCGGCTTCAGCCCCAGGATGTGATGAGCCGACATCGAGGTGCCAAACACCGCCGTCGATATGAACTCTTGGGCGGTATCAGCCTGTTATCCCCGGAGTACCTTTTATCCGTTGAGCGATGGCCCTTCCATACAGAACCACCGGATCACTAAGACCTACTTTCGTACCTGCTCGACGTGTCTGTCTCGCAGTCAAGCGCGCTTTTGCCTTTATACTCTACGACCGATTTCCGACCGGTCTGAGCGCACCTTCGTACTCCTCCGTTACTCTTTAGGAGGAGACCGCCCCAGTCAAACTACCCACCATACACTGTCCTCGATCCGGATAACGGACCTGAGTTAGAACCTCAAAGTTGCCAGGGTGGTATTTCAAGGTTGGCTCCACGCGAACTGGCGTCCACGCTTCAAAGCCTCCCACCTATCCTACACAAGCAAATTCAAAGTCCAGTGCAAAGCTATAGTAAAGGTTCACGGGGTCTTTCCGTCTAGCCGCGGATACACTGCATCTTCACAGCGATTTCAATTTCACTGAGTCTCGGGTGGAGACAGCGCCGCCATCGTTACGCCATTCGTGCAGGTCGGAACTTACCCGACAAGGAATTTCGCTACCTTAGGACCGTTATAGTTACGGCCGCCGTTTACCGGGGCTTCGATCAAGAGCTTCGCGTTAGCTAACCCCATCAATTAACCTTCCGGCACCGGGCAGGCGTCACACCCTATACGTCCACTTTCGTGTTTGCAGAGTGCTGTGTTTTTAATAAACAGTCGCAGCGGCCTGGTATCTTCGACCGGCATGGGCTTACGCAGTAAATGCTTCACCCTCACCGGCGCACCTTCTCCCGAAGTTACGGTGCCATTTTGCCTAGTTCCTTCACCCGAGTTCTCTCAAGCGCCTTGGTATTCTCTACCCAACCACCTGTGTCGGTTTGGGGTACGGTTCCTGGTTACCTGAAGCTTAGAAGCTTTTCTTGGAAGCATGGCATCAACCACTTCGTCACCCAAAGGGTAACTCGTCATCAGCTCTCGGCCTTAGAATCCCGGATTTACCTAAGATTCCAGCCTACCACCTTAAACTTGGACAACCAACGCCAAGCTGGCCTAGCCTTCTCCGTCCCTCCATCGCAATAACCAGAAGTACAGGAATATTAACCTGTTTTCCATCGACTACGCTTTTCAGCCTCGCCTTAGGGACCGACTAACCCTGCGTCGATTAACGTTGCGCAGGAAACCTTGGTCTTTCGGCGTGGGTGTTTTTCACACCCATTGTCGTTACTCATGTCAGCATTCGCACTTCTGATACCTCCAGCAAGCTTCTCAACTCACCTTCACAGGCTTACAGAACGCTCCTCTACCGCATCACCTAAGTGATACCCGTAGCTTCGGTGTATGGTTTGAGCCCCGTTACATCTTCCGCGCAGGCCGACTCGACTAGTGAGCTATTACGCTTTCTTTAAAGGGTGGCTGCTTCTAAGCCAACCTCCTAGCTGTCTAAGCCTTCCCACATCGTTTCCCACTTAACCATAACTTTGGGACCTTAGCTGACGGTCTGGGTTGTTTCCCTTTTCACGACGGACGTTAGCACCCGCCGTGTGTCTCCCATGCTCGGCACTTGTAGGTATTCGGAGTTTGCATCGGTTTGGTAAGTCGGGATGACCCCCTAGCCGAAACAGTGCTCTACCCCCTACAGTGATACATGAGGCGCTACCTAAATAGCTTTCGAGGAGAACCAGCTATCTCCGAGCTTGATTAGCCTTTCACTCCGATCCACAGGTCATCCGCTAACTTTTCAACGGTAGTCGGTTCGGTCCTCCAGTTAGTGTTACCCAACCTTCAACCTGCCCATGGATAGATCGCCCGGTTTCGGGTCTATTCCCAGCGACTAGACGCCCTATTAAGACTCGCTTTCGCTACGCCTCCCCTATTCGGTTAAGCTCGCCACTGAAAATAAGTCGCTGACCCATTATACAAAAGGTACGCAGTCACCCAACAAAGTGGGCTCCCACTGCTTGTACGCATACGGTTTCAGGATCTATTTCACTCCCCTCTCCGGGGTTCTTTTCGCCTTTCCCTCACGGTACTAGTTCACTATCGGTCAGTCAGTAGTATTTAGCCTTGGAGGATGGTCCCCCCATATTCAGACAAAGTTTCTCGTGCTCCGTCCTACTCGATTTCATGACTAAGAGATTTTCGCGTACAGGGCTATCACCCACTATGGCCGCACTTTCCAGAGCGTTCCGCTAATCTCAAAGCCACTTAAGGGCTAGTCCCCGTTCGCTCGCCACTACTAAGGGAATCTCGGTTGATTTCTTTTCCTCAGGGTACTTAGATGTTTCAGTTCCCCTGGTTCGCCTCTTAAGCCTATGTATTCAGCTTAAGATAACCATCTTATGATGGCTGGGTTCCCCCATTCAGACATCTCCGGATCAAAGTCTGTTTGCCGACTCCCCGAAGCTTTTCGCAGGCTACCACGTCTTTCATCGCCTCTGACTGCCAAGGCATCCACCGTATGCGCTTCTTCACTTGACCATATAACCCCAAGCAATCTGGTTATACTGTGAAGACGACATTCGCCGAAAATTCGATAATACTCAATTAAGAGCAACTCACAAATTTTACCTTAGCCTGATCCAACACCAGTGAAAGTGTTGTTCAGTCTATCTTTCTATCACATACCCAAATTTTTAAAGAACGATCTAATCCAAAGACTAGAAATCAACATTCACCATCATCACGATGGAATGCTCATTTCTAAGCTTTCAACAAACAGAAGCAGTAGTGGTGGAGCCAAACGGGATCGAACCGTTGACCTCCTGCGTGCAAGGCAGGCGCTCTCCCAGCTGAGCTATGGCCCCGTATTTCTACAGGTTCCCACACAAAATTGGTGGGCCTGGGCAGATTCGAACTGCCGACCTCACCCTTATCAGGGGTGCGCTCTAACCAACTGAGCTACAGACCCAATTTCGAGCTTTAAGGCCGACCCCACCCTGCTCTTTACCACAGAGCATGGGGTGCGTTCCAACCAACTAAGCTACAACCTGTTAGGGCTGCTTCTTATCGTCTTCTTCAATGAATCAAGCAATTCGTGTGGGAACTTATGGAGCAGCTGATGTCGTCGATTAAGGAGGTGATCCAGCCGCAGGTTCCCCTACGGCTACCTTGTTACGACTTCACCCCAGTCATGAATCACACCGTGGTAACCGTCCTCCCGAAGGTTAGACTAGCTACTTCTGGTGCAACCCACTCCCATGGTGTGACGGGCGGTGTGTACAAGGCCCGGGAACGTATTCACCGCGACATTCTGATTCGCGATTACTAGCGATTCCGACTTCACGCAGTCGAGTTGCAGACTGCGATCCGGACTACGATCGGTTTTCTGGGATTAGCTCCACCTCGCGGCTTGGCAACCCTCTGTACCGACCATTGTAGCACGTGTGTAGCCCAGGCCGTAAGGGCCATGATGACTTGACGTCATCCCCACCTTCCTCCGGTTTGTCACCGGCAGTCTCCTTAGAGTGCCCACCATTACGTGCTGGTAACTAAGGACAAGGGTTGCGCTCGTTACGGGACTTAACCCAACATCTCACGACACGAGCTGACGACAGCCATGCAGCACCTGTCTCAATGCTCCCGAAGGCACTCCACTATCTCTAGCAGACTCATTGGATGTCAAGGCCTGGTAAGGTTCTTCGCGTTGCTTCGAATTAAACCACATGCTCCACCGCTTGTGCGGGCCCCCGTCAATTCATTTGAGTTTTAACCTTGCGGCCGTACTCCCCAGGCGGTCAACTTAATGCGTTAGCTGCGCCACTAAGAGCTCAAGGCTCCCAACGGCTAGTTGACATCGTTTACGGCGTGGACTACCAGGGTATCTAATCCTGTTTGCTCCCCACGCTTTCGCACCTCAGTGTCAGTATCAGTCCAGGTGGTCGCCTTCGCCACTGGTGTTCCTTCCTATATCTACGCATTTCACCGCTACACAGGAAATTCCACCACCCTCTACCATACTCTAGCTTGTCAGTTTTGAATGCAGTTCCCAGGTTGAGCCCGGGGATTTCACATCCAACTTAACAAACCACCTACGCGCGCTTTACGCCCAGTAATTCCGATTAACGCTTGCACCCTCTGTATTACCGCGGCTGCTGGCACAGAGTTAGCCGGTGCTTATTCTGTCGGTAACGTCAAGACACCAACGTATTAGGTTAATGCCCTTCCTCCCAACTTAAAGTGCTTTACAATCCGAAGACCTTCTTCACACACGCGGCATGGCTGGATCAGGCTTTCGCCCATTGTCCAATATTCCCCACTGCTGCCTCCCGTAGGAGTCTGGACCGTGTCTCAGTTCCAGTGTGACTGATCATCCTCTCAGACCAGTTACGGATCGTCGCCTTGGTGAGCCATTACCTCACCAACTAGCTAATCCGACCTAGGCTCATCTGATAGCGCAAGGCCCGAAGGTCCCCTGCTTTCTCCCGTAGGACGTATGCGGTATTAGCGTCCGTTTCCGAGCGTTATCCCCCACTACCAGGCAGATTCCTAGGCATTACTCACCCGTCCGCCGCTCGCCACCAGGTACAAGTACCCGTGCTGCCGCTCGACTTGCATGTGTTAGGCCTGCCGCCAGCGTTCAATCTGAGCCATGATCAAACTCTTCAGTTCAAACATCTTTGGGTTTTTAAGAAACCCTAAACTTGGCTCAGCAATCGTTGGTTACACCTTTGATTTCTCGCGGAGTAACTTGTGATGCTGATAATCTTGCTGACTATCAGTCTGACTCCACAAGCACCCACACGAATTGCTTGATTCAGTTGTTAAAGAGCGGTTGGTTAAGATCTTTCGTCTCAACCGAGGCGCGCATTCTACAGCAGCCTCTGTTGCTGTCAAGCGGTTATTTTCCGAAGTTTTCAAAGTTTCCTTTGCAACTTCAACCACTTGCGCTTGCGATCTCTCGTTAGCGGGAGGCGAATTCTACAGCGTTACTCGCTGCTGTCAACACCTCTTTTACACCGCTTTCGACCGAGAAGATCGAACCGTCAATCAAGCTAAACCACCCTGCCTGACCGACTCCTTCTGGGCTTCGATGACCTGAAGCAACTCGCTGTCGAAAACTGCGCAACTCATTGTTTACCAAGGAGTTTTCCGTTTCGACTGCGCCGGAAGTGGGGCGAATTATAGACTTCCAGAATCTGCCGTCAACCCTTAATTATGCTTTTCTATAAGGATGCTCAAAATCGCTGCTTATATATAGACGCGCCCGCCATGAATGCGCAGTATATTGCCCAATAACACTCTCGCTTCCTACTTCGGACGATGCCACGCCATGAATGACCAACCTCGCAGCCTTGCCTCGACCCTGTTTTCGGTTGGCCTGCTATTGATAGCCATGGCATCAATCCAGTCGGGAGCCTCCCTGGCTAAAAGCATGTTCCCCATTATCGGCGCGCAAGGGACCACCACCCTGCGGCTGATCTTCGCCAGTGTGATCATGATGTTGATACTGCGCCCCTGGCGAGCGAAGCTCACCGCAAAATCCCTGCGCACTGTCATCGTCTACGGAATGGCGTTGGGCGGCATGAACTTCCTCTTCTATATGTCCTTGCAAACCGTCCCCCTCGGTATCGCGGTTGCGCTGGAATTCACCGGCCCACTGGCGGTAGCCATCTACGCCTCACGTCGCGCGATCGACTTTTTGTGGATCGCCCTGGCAGCCGTCGGCTTGCTGCTGTTAATACCTATGGGAGAAGCGACCGCGGGAATCGATCTGGTAGGCGCCGGTTACGCATTGGGCGCAGGTGTCTGCTGGGCGCTGTACATTCTGTTCGGCCAAAAGGCCGGCGCCGACAATGGCGTGCAGACCGCGGCACTGGGGGTGATGATTGCGGCACTTTTTGTAGCCCCTATCGGCATCGTCCATGCTGGCGCCGCGCTGCTCACTCCCTCACTGATCCCCGTGGCCATCGCTGTCGCCATTCTGTCCACCGCCGTGCCCTACACGCTGGAGATGGTCGCCCTCACCCGAATCCCGACCCGGACCTTCGGCACGTTGATGAGTATTGAACCTGCGATCGGCGCCCTGTCAGGCCTGTTGTTTCTCCATGAGTACCTCTCACTGTCACAATGGATGGCCATCCTGTGCATCATTCTGGCTTCCATAGGCGCGACCATGACGATGGGGAGTGCAACCAAGCCTGCTGTCGCTGCAGATTGAGACAGGATTTGACGAGGGTCTGGTATTTGCCGCGCAATTAGGCCATGTTTAGACCCGTAACCCAGTGTCAGACATGGATTTTTCAGATAGGGATATCAGAACGCTTCAAGCGAAAGCGAATGCAGCCAGACCCGGGCGCAAAGATCCGGGGACGCTATAAGGACAGTAATGAAACGAATTTTGATACTGATCGCCGTACTTGCGGTTGCGGGCTGCGCGGCGACATCGAAAACCCAGGTAAAACACGGCAAGAGAGGGCTGCATATCAACTGTTCCGGGCTGTCGTCATCCTGGGACAAGTGCTACACCAGCGCTGCCAACTCGTGCGCTCCCAAAGGTTACAAGGTCATCGCCAAGTCAGGGGACGCTGTGGAAGAACCAGGCGATTACCCGTTCGGCCTCAACCCTGCCGGCTATACCAGCCGCAGCATGATCGTCATCTGCAAATAGGTTGATGCTGCCTGGTCAGGTTCGTGGACCTGCGATCTGGCGGCCAATCTCATCGTAACTGGATTTCAGTACCGCGCGCTGAATGTCCGGTGTGGCCAGCATTCGCGCAATGACCAACGCACCGATACATTGCGACAGAATCGCCCAGGCCAGGCTGTCGCTTTCCAGAACTTGCGCCCAACTCCCCTGAAGCCGACAAATCCAGCTCTCCGCCTGCTGACGAATCATCACGTCTGAACGTGCAATCTCAGCCCCCAATGCCGGCAAAGCACATCCGGACTCCGGGTGCTCGACATGAGCCATGCTCAGATAGTGTTTCAGGCAGCGCTTGAGCTTGTCACGACTCTGGTCCGCCCCTAAACGCTCCAGGCTTTGAGACAGCTCACGCTCGACGATTGAAGCGAACAGCTCATCCTTCGATGAAAAGTGACTGTAGAACGCCCCGCCACTCAAACCGATCGCCTTCATCAAACCGTCGACACCCACCGTTGAAAAACCGGACTTCTTGGCCGACACCGCACTGCTTTCAAGTAGTTTCTCTTTGGTTTCCAGTTTGTGATTGGCCGAGTAACGCATTGCCTTGCCCTCAGGATTGATCGCCTTGACGCTTGCCGAATCGTAGCATAACGTTCGTTTAGTTAACGATCGTTTAGCAAAGGGATCTACCCATGAATAACAAGAAGGTCGTACTGGTTGTAGGTGCTGGGGATGCCACCGGCGGCGCAATTGCAAAACGCTTTGCGCAGGAAGGATTTGTGGCGTGTGTCACCCGACGCAGCGCGGACAAACTCCAGCCGCTGGTGGATACCATCAAGGCCGAAGGCGGTGAAGCCCATGGTTTTGCCTGCGATGCACGCAAGGAAGAGGACGTGATTGCGTTAGTTGAGCAGATCGAAAGCCAGATTGGCCCAATCGAAGCGTTCGTCTTCAACATCGGCGCCAATGTGCCTTGCAGCATTCTCGAAGAAACCGCGCGCAAATATTTCAAGATCTGGGAAATGGCCTGCTTCTCAGGATTTCTCAACGCTCGTGAAGTGGCCAAGCGCATGGCCAAGCGTCAACGCGGGACAATTTTGTTCACCGGTGCTACCGCCGGCCTGCGTGGGGCCTCAGGATTTGCGGCGTTCGCCGGCGCCAAACACGGGATTCGTGCCCTGGCGCAAAGCATGGCGCGTGAACTGGGGCCGATGAACATCCACGTCGCGCATGTTGTAGTCGACGGTGCCATCGATACCGATTTTATCCGCGAGAGTTTCCCCGAAAAGTACGCGACCAAGGACGAGGACGGCATTCTCAATCCAGAGCACATCGCCGAAAACTATTGGTACCTGCACAGCCAGCCCCGTGACGCATGGACCTTCGAGCTGGACCTGCGCCCCTGGAGCGAACGCTGGTAAGCCCTCCCCCACAATAATAAACAGAGCGCATCGACCATGAGCAAAACCGTGGAGTTCTACTTCGACCTCGGCAGCCCCGCCACCTACCTGGCCTATACCCAACTACCGAAGATCTGCGAACAGACCGACAGCCAGTTGATCTACATACCCATCCTGCTGGGTGGCGTCTTCAAAGCCACTGGTAACGCCTCCCCCGCGACCATCCCCGCCAAGGGCCGCTACATGTTTCAAGACCTGGACCGCTATGCCAAGCGCTATGGCGTGCCACTGAAGTTCAATCCCCACTTTCCTATCAACACCCTGATGCTGATGCGCGCCGTCACCGGCATGCAATTGCGCCATCCCGAACGCTTTCTGGCGTTCATCGATTGCCTGTTTCACGCCCTGTGGGTAGAAGGCCGCAGCCTCGATGACCTCGCAACCGTTGCGTCAGTACTGACACAGAACGGTTTCGAGCCCAATGCGGTGCTGGCCCTGACCGCCGACGAGGAGGTCAAAGCGGCGCTCAAGGACAACACAGAGAAAGCGGTGCAACGGGGCGTATTCGGTGCCCCAAGCATGTTTGTCGATAATCAGCTGTTCTTCGGGCAGGACCGCCTGGATTTCGTCCTTGAAGCCCTGAGTTAAATCTCGACAACCAACCGCCCCTGCGCAGCTCCCGAATCGAGCAGCTCATGGGCGGCGTCGGCGGTTTGCAGGGTGAACTGCCGAGGGTCGAGCAACGGTTTCAACTGACCCGCCTCGATCAACTGCGCCGCCTCCCTAAGTATCTCCCCGTGATGCTCGCGCCCCTTGCCAGTCAACAACGGTAACAAGGTAAACACCCCAGAATAAGTCGCCCCACGAAACGAGAGTGGCGCAAGACTGTGCTGCCCCCATCCAAGACAACTCACGACATGCCCCTCGTAGACCCGGGCAGCCTTGAATGAAGCGTCCAGCGTCTCACCACCCACCGTGTCGTAGACAATATCGAAACCCTCCCCCGCCGTGTGCTCAGCCACATACTCCTCAACCGAAGATTTACGGTAATCAATAAACGTCGCACCAACCCCTTCAATGATCGCCTGCTTCCCGGCCGACCCGGTGGCAAACACGTCAGCACCGAAAGCCCGGGCAATTTGCACAGCCACATGCCCGACACCACCCGCACCGCCGTGAATCAGCACTTTCTGCCCCGTCCGCACCCGCGCACGATCCACCAATCCTTCCCACGCCGTGATCAGTACCAACGGCAACCCTGCGGCCTCACGCATGCTCAGATTGACTGGCTTGCGCGCCAGCAGTCGTGCATCGACGGCGGCGTACTCCGCCAGTGAACCCTGCGCACCGCCAATGCCGGTGGCCATCGCATAGACCTCATCACCCGGCAGCCATCCACTGACGCCCTCCCCCAATGCCGCCACTGTCCCCGCAAGATCAATACCCAATACCGCCGGCAAAGGCTGACGCGCATGAGCAGCCTGACCCGAGCGAATCTTTCCATCCAAAGGGTTCACCCCACTGGCCTTGATCCTGACCAACACCTGACCGGCTCCAGGCACGGGGCGTTGAATGGAAGCCAAGCGTAAAGGCCCGTTAGCCGAATCAACAATCAGAGCACGCATTTCAAGTGAGTCAGTCATTTCGCATCTTCCCGTCAGAGGTGGCTGTGGGATAAATCTTCCTCCTGCTCACTCATGCCGATAAGACGCTATATAGCTATAGTGACCATGCCCATTTGGCATCAATGAGAAACCCCGTGGACAAACTCAATGCAATGGCGATCTTCGTCCGTGTCGTCGAACGTGGCAGCTTTTCTGCCGTCGCCCGGGAATTGCAGACCAGTCAGCCGACCATCAGCAAAGTGCTGCGAGCACTGGAAACTGAGCTGGGTGGGAAGCTGATTTCCCGCAGCACCCGACAACTGTCCCTGACCGACGAAGGTCAGCGGTACTACAGCGAATGTCGACAAATACTGGCGGCCGTAGATGCCGCAGAACACAGCTTTCACTCCGGCCGCGAAGCTGTTGCCGGAAACCTTAAAATCGGCTCTTCCGTGAGTTTTGGGCGCTTGCAGATTGCTCCGCGACTGCCGGCATTCCTCAAAAAACATCCCCAGGTGCAAATTGATCTGCAACTGAGCGATCAAAATCAGGACCTGGTCAGTGAAGGACTGGACGTCACGTTCAGGATCGGCGAGTTGAACGACAGTGGATTGATTGCCCGCCGCATCGGCACCACCCACCGAGTGACCGTCGCAACGCCCGACTACCTTGCGCAACACGGCCACCCGCAAACACCGCAAGAACTGAGCGAGCACAACTGCCTGCTGTTCAACCTGCTGAACAGTCAGAACCTATGGGTTTACGAGAGAGATGCCCAGCGTCACGAAGTGCGAATCAAGGGAAACGCACAAAGTAACAATTCCGAGGCAATCCGCGAGATGGTGTTGGGGGGATTGGGGATTGCGCTGTCGCCGGTTTGGCTGTTCAGCGAGGACTTGAAGGCGGGACGCGTGAAAGCGATTCTGCTGGAATACAGCGCGCAGTCGCTGCCGATTCATGCCGTGTCCCCGGCGAATCGTCGCCAATCCGCCAGGGTCAAAGCCTTTGTCGACTACATGAGCCAGGCGCTCGAAGAAGCGCCTGAACTCAAACCGATCAAATAGCCGCAGTCCGGGTGTTCAACCACTCAAGGGCTGCGCCGTCGAGCAATGGGTTCAAGCGCTGGCGCACCTCGGCGTGGTAGGCGTTGAACCACTGCTTTTCGTCATCGGTCAGCAGCGACGGCTCCAGGCAGCGAGTGTCGATCGGGCACAAGGTCAGGGTTTCGAACTTCAGGAATTCACCGAATTCGCTTTTGCCTGCCTCACGGTTCAACACCAGGTTCTCGATCCGCACACCCCAGCGGCCCGGACGGTAAGTGCCCGGTTCGATGGACGTGATCATGCCCGGCTGCATAGCGGTTTGTGGTGCCGCGGCGGCCTGATAGGCGATGACCTGCGGGCCTTCGTGCACGTTGAGGAAGTAGCCGACGCCGTGACCGGTGCCGTGACCGTAGTCAACGCTTTCAGCCCAGATCGGCGCCCGGGCAATCGAATCGAGCAACGGCGAAAGAATGCCACGAGGGAATTGCGCACGGGACAACGCAATCACACCTTTGAGCACTCGCGTGCAATCGCGCTTCTGCTCAGCGGTCGGCGTACCGACCGGCACCATCCGCGTGATGTCAGTGGTGCCGCCCAGGTACTGGCCGCCAGAGTCGATCAGCAACAGACCGTCGCCTTCGATCACCGCGTGTTCTTCTTCGGTGGCGTGGTAGTGCGGCATCGCGCCGTTGGCGTTGAACGCGGCAATGGTGTTGAAGCTCAGCGATACATACCCCGGACGTTGGGTACGCGCGGCCGTCAGGTGTTCGTCGATGGTCAGTTCGGTGATGCGTTCACGACCCAACGCAGTGTCCAGCCAGGTGAAGAATTCGCACAGCGCCGCGCCGTCCTGCTCCATGGCCTGACGAATGTGCTCGGCATCGGCCAGGCTTTTCTGCGACTTGGCCAACGTCGTCGGGTTCAGGCCTTCGACCAGCTTCACACCGCTATCCAGGTTTTCCAGCAAGCCAGCGGTGACGCGCGCCGGATCGACTTGCAGGCTCGCCCCGCTCGGTACGGCGCGCAAGGCGGCGGCCACTTCGCTGTAATCGCGCAGGGTCACGCCGTCCTGTTCGAGGACGGCGCGCAGTTCGGCATCGACCTTGCTCAGCGCCACGAACAGGGTTGCCTGCTGCTGGCTGATCAAGGCAAAGGAGACAAACACCGGGTTGAACGACACATCACCGCCGCGCAAGTTGAACAGCCAGGCGATGTCGTCGAGGGTGGCGATGAAGTGCCAGTCGGCACCGCGATCTTCCAAAACCTCACGCAGCTTGGCAAGTTTCTCGCCGCGGCTGACCGTCGCCTGAGGCGGCAGGTGTTGATAGATCGGCTCATTCGGCAGCGTCGGGCGGTCGCTCCAGACTTCGCTCAACACATCGATGTCAGTGCGCAGTCGAGCGCCGCGTTCTTCGAGCTTGCCACCCAGAGTACGCGCCGAAGCCACGGCCATTACCGCACCATCTACCGCGACGACGCCGCCTTCAGGGGTTTGCTCGGCCAGCCAGTCCAGCGGGCCGGGCTGACCCGGTTGCAGCTTGACCAGTTCGATCCCGCTGCCTTTGAGTTCCTTGGTCGCTTGTTCCCAATAACGGCTGTCGGCCCAGACGCCGGCAAAGTCCGGCGTAACGATCAGCGTACCGACCGAGCCATGGAAGCCCGACAACCATTGCCGCCCTTGCCAGTAACCCGGCAGGTATTCAGAAAGATGTGGGTCGGCCGACGGCACCAGCAGAGCATGAATGCCCTCCCGGCTCATCAGTTCGCGGGTTTGCGCCAGGCGTTGGGGCACCGATCCATTGATCGAAGGCTGCGTACTCATCATGTCTCCTGCTAATCACTTCATCATTATTGTTGAGTGCCGATCAACGCCGACACTTTCAGACCTTATTGCCAGAATGCCGGAGCACTGGCGCAGGCCGCTTTAATCAGGTGTACCGCTTGGTCGATGTCCTGCTCGGTGGTGAACCGGCCGAGACTCAAGCGAATGGTGCGACTCGCCGAGCGGGCGTCATGCCCCAGGGCCAGCAGCACATGGGAGGGCGCATTGCTCGCGGAATTGCAGGCCGAGGTCGCGGAAAACGCGATCGAAGTGCTCAACGCCGCGGAATTGAACTCACCTTCGTTGAAGGTCAGGCTCAACGTATGAGGGATGCGCTGGGTCGGACTGCCATTGAGGCGAACGCCGGGAATACTCAGCAACTGTTCGAGCAAGCGCTCGCGCAACCGGACGATCGTGGCTTTCTCTTCGTCGAACGAAGAGGCCGCCAACGCGAACGCCACACCCATGCCAGCGATTTGGTGAGTCGCCAGGGTGCCGGAACGCAAACCGCCCTCGTGACCACCGCCGTGAATCTGCGCCTGCACATGCTGCTGCGCGCGCGGCCCGACGTACAGCGCGCCGATGCCTTTGGGGCCGTAAATCTTGTGGGCGGAAAATGACATCAGATCCACTGGCCACCGGGCCAGATCGATCAGCACTTTGCCTGCACCTTGAGCCGCGTCGACATGGAACAACGCATCGCGAGCACGCACGACTTCACCGATAGCCGAGATGTCGTTGACGGTGCCCAGCTCGTTGTTGACCAGCATCAGCGACACCAGAAAGGTGTCTTCGCGCATCGCTTCGCTGACCGCTTGCGGGGTAATCAAACCCTCGGCGTCAGGCACCAGATAGGTCACCGCAACACCGGCGTCCTGCAACTGCTTCGCCGTGTCGAGAATCGCTTTGTGTTCGATCTGGCTGGTGATGATGTGGCCGCCAGAAACGCCGCGGGCCTGGGCCACGCCCTTGAGGGCAAGGTTGTTCGATTCGGTGGCGCCGGAGGTCCAGACGATCTGGTCCGCCTGGGCGCCGACCAGTTCGGCGACCTGACACCGCGCCTGCTCGACCGTTTGCCGGGCCTGTTGACCGAACGCATGGGAGCTGGACGCCGGGTTGCCGAAGTTGCCAGTAAAACCCAGACACTCGACCATGACCTTGATGACTCGCTCATCCACCGGCGTGGTGGCGGCGTAGTCGAAATACAGAGGACGTTTATTCATAGAAGACTCGCAGAGCATGTTCCGGGATCAGGAGGCTCGTCACTGAAACATCAAAGCGCAGCCTCGTGAGCTGCGCCGATGTGCAGAGCGTTAGAAATACCTGATCGGAGGCCGTTAAAGAAGAACAACTTCATTTAAAAGTGCGTAGGAACGCTCCTGAAGTCGAGCTTAACAGGCATCGGGCAACCGGTTGAAGCAATGCGTCAGCTAAAGCTTTCGAGCAACAACGGATACAGAGAAGCCACCAGCAGCAAGGCCATGCCCCAGTTGAACAGCCGCAACCAGCGGCGATCCTTCAGCACGTTGCGCAACAACGTACCGCAGCCTGCCCAGACACTGACGCTCGGCAGGTTGATCAAGGCGAACACGGCCGCAATCACGATCACGTTGGTGAAATAACCCTGCATTGGCGTGTAGGTGCTGATGGCACCGATGGCCATGATCCAGGCTTTGGGATTGACCCACTGGAACGCTGCGGCGCCCAAATAGCTGATCGGCTTGCTCTCGCCCTTTTCACTCTCGGAAACCGGTCCCGAACGGGCGATTTTCCACGCCAGGTACAACAAATACGCCGCGCCGACGTAACGCAGCACGCTGTAGAGCAAAGGATAAGTTTGAAACACGGCGCCCAAGCCAAAACCTACCGCGACGACGAGTACGAAGAAGCCACAGGTAATGCCAAGCATGTGGGGGATGGTGCGGTTAAAGCCGAAGTTCACACCCGATGCCAGCAACATCGTGTTGTTGGGGCCGGGGGTGATCGAGGTGACAAGCGCAAACAGGGCGAAGCCCAGCAGCAAATCGAGCGAGAGCGTCATGGGTGGCAGTCCATTGGGGTCAGTCAGGTGTTGACCCTATCGCAGGACTTCAGGGAAACCCACGGACAGTTGCGTGAAACTTCGAGCGGTACAGTTTTCGATCAGCTAGGACGACCGTGAAGCTGTACAGCACGTTCGGCGTTCATCTCGCCTTGTTTGTCGAAACTGAACGACTTTTGCGGTTGGCCGAGCAATTCGGCTTTCTTCGCGTGGTATTCGTCGAAAGACAGACCGCGACGATTCAACGCCTCAAGTGCCAATTCTCTGGTTTCTTCCGCGGTGTACGGCCGTAATTCCGGGGAAACATGGCTGGCACATCCGGCGAGCACGGAGACCGCAAGCAGCAAGAAAGTAGCGATTAGAGGTTTCATGGTGAGCGTCCTGGTGTATCTGGGTTCGGGCAATGAACACAGGCTACGCCGGGCATCCGATCAGCAGAAATCAACGCTCTCGATAGTGGCTATCGACTTTGCCTAATGCCGCTCAACTTGAGCGCCTTATATCTCTAAACGATCTATAAATATTAATTTATGGTCTTTTACGGAATAACACAGAGCCTTTATAACAACTGTCATCGCTTCACGCACTGTTGCCCAAGCAACTGTTTGCCAAGCAACAGTCATTCAACAAACAGCTCTGCCATTCGTACAGTGTCTACCGGCCAACGCGCTGAAAGCCCCGTAAATCGGGGCTCCGAGGGATTGGTACAGCTCTTGCTCTCTGTCAGTGACTACTCACTGCTCCCTGAGCAACTGTTTAAAAAGGAACTGATCATGTCGCGTCCATTGAAAGTCGTTGCCCTCTCCGGCGGTACCTGGCGTCCATCCCGCACATTGGTGCTGACCCAGGCGCTGTTGGCGCAACTGGCCGAGCAATTGCCGATTGAAAGCAAGCTGATTGAACTGGGTGACATCGCCCGACCGTTGGGCGCCGCGCTGTCCCGTCAGGAATTGAGCGCCGAGATCGAAGCCGAGCTGCAAGCGATCGAGAACGCTGACCTGCTGATCGTCGCCGCGCCGGTTTATCGCGGTTCCTACCCTGGACTGCTCAAGCATCTGTTCGACCTGATCGACCTCAATGCATTGATCGACACGCCGGTGTTACTGGCCGCCACCGGTGGCAGCGAACGCCATGCGCTGGTGCTGGATCACCAGTTGCGGCCGCTGTTCAGTTTCTTCCAGGCATTGACCTTGCCGATTGGCGTCTATGCCACTGAAGCCGATTTCTCCAATTATCAAATAACCAGTGAGCCCTTGAAGGCCCGCATACGCCTTGCTGCAGAACGCGCGGCGCCGTTGTTTGGCGTGCACCCCAAAAATCTGCTGAAAATCGCTTAAGGATTTCTTCATGGATGTTTTCTGGTTTCTGCCGACTCACGGCGACGGCCATTACCTGGGCACCACTCAGGGCGCACGCCCGGTGACACTCAACTACCTGAAACAAGTGGCTCAGGCGGCCGACAGCCTCGGCTACCACGGTGTACTGATTCCCACCGGGCGCTCCTGCGAGGATTCGTGGGTGATTGCTTCGGCGCTGGTGCCGCTGACCGAACGCCTGCGTTACCTGGTGGCGATTCGGCCGGGGATCATCTCGCCGACGGTCTCGGCGCGCATGGCCGCCACGCTGGATCGACTGTCCAATGGCCGCTTGCTGATCAACGTGGTCACGGGCGGTGATCCGGATGAAAACCGTGGCGACGGCATCTTCCTCGATCACAGCGAACGCTACGAAGTGACCGACGAATTCCTGAAAATCTGGCGTCGGGTGCTGCAAGGCGAATCGGTGGATTTCGAAGGCAAACACCTGCAAGTGCAGAACGCCAAGGCGCTGTATCCGCCGGTGCAAAAACCGTATCCGCCGCTGTACTTCGGCGGATCTTCCGAGGCAGCGCATGAACTGGCCGCCGAGCAGGTTGATGTCTACCTGACTTGGGGCGAACCACCGGCCGCGGTGGCGGAAAAACTGGCCGATGTGCGTGAGCGTGCAGCGCGAAACGGTCGCTCGGTGAAGTTCGGGATTCGCTTGCACGTGATCGTTCGCGAGACCGCCGAAGAAGCCTGGAAAGCCGCGGATAAACTTATCGAGCACATCAGCGACGAGACCATCGCGGCCGCGCAGAAGTCGTTCTCGCGTTTCGATTCCGAAGGTCAGCGGCGCATGGCCGCGCTGCATGACGGGCGTCGTGACAACCTGGAAATATCCCCCAACCTGTGGGCCGGTGTTGGTCTGGTGCGTGGCGGTGCCGGGACGGCGTTGGTGGGTGATCCGCAGCAAGTGGCGGCGCGAATCAAGGAGTACGCGGACCTGGGAATCGAGAGCTTCATCTTCTCCGGCTATCCGCACCTTGAAGAAGCTTATCGCTTTGCCGAGCTGGTGTTCCCGTTGTTGCCTGAGCCGTATGCCAGCCTGGCCGGGCGTGGGGTTACCAACCTTACCGGGCCGTTTGGCGAAATGATCGCCAATGATGTGCTGCCCACTAAAGCCACGGCCTGACCACGCCAACCCTGTGGGAGCGAGCCTGCTCGCGATGGTGTCCGTCCAATCGACATTTATTTCGACTGTTATGGCGCCATCGCGAGCAGGCTCACTCCCACAGGGGATTGTGTCGATTTCATTGAGGAGCCCCGTGTGACTGCCAAACCGCAAAGCGCCCTGATATCCCCCTTGCAGACCGCCCGTCGATTGGCCGCCGAGTTTGCCCTGACCGCTGTCGAGCGCGATGAACGTGGCGGTACGCCCAAAGCCGAACGTGATGCCTTGCGCCACAGCGGTCTGCTCGCGTTAAGCATTCCCACCCAGTACGGCGGCCTCGGCGCCAGCTGGAGTGACACCCTGAGCATCGTGCGCGAGTTCGCCAAGGTCGACAGTTCAATTGCCCATGTCTTCGGCTTCCATCACCTGATGCTCGCCACCGTGCGCCTGTTCGCCCGGCCCGAGCAGTGGCAGCCGTGGTTCGAACAGACCGCGCGCAAGAACTGGTTCTGGGGCAACGCCCTCAATCCGCTGGACACCCGCACCGTGGTGAAGAACCTCGGTGGCTGGCGTGAGTTTTCCGGCAAGAAAAGTTTCTGCTCCGGCGCCAGCGATTCGGAAATGCTGATCGCCTCGGCGGTGGATGAAAGCGCTGGCGGCAAGCTGTTGATCGCGGCGATTCCCAGCGGTCGCAGCGGCATCACCTTGCACAACGACTGGAACAACATGGGCCAGCGCCAGACCGACAGCGGCAGCGCGACGTTCGAACGGGTACGGGTCGAAGAGTCGGAATTGCTGCTCGATCCGGGTCCGTTGAGTACGCCATTCGCCTGCCTGCGGCCGTTGATTGCCCAGCTGACCTTCACCCACATGTTCCTCGGCATCGCCGAAGGTGCCTTCGAAGAGGCGCGGCAATACACCCTCACCGAGACTCGTCCGTGGCACAAATCCAGTGCTCAGGATGTGCGCCAGGATCCTTATGTACTCGGCCACTACGGCGAATTCTGGGTCGCCCTCGAAAGTGTTCGACTGCTGGTGGAGCGCGCTGCCGGGTTGCTCGACAAGGCCTGGGCCAAAGGCCCGAACCTCAGCGCCGAAGAACGCGGGCACCTGGCTAACGCCATCGCCACGGCCAAGGTCGCTGCCACCCGCAACGGTCTGGAGCTCTGTAGCCGATTGTTCGAAGTGACCGGCGCCCGTTCAACTCATGCCTCACTGCGACTGGACCGCCACTGGCGCAACCTGCGTACGCAAACCCTGCACGACCCGGTGGATTACAAACTCCATGAACTCGGTGACTGGGCGCTCAACCAGTCCCTGCCGATTCCGACTTTCTATTCATAGCCTTCTATTCATGGAGCCTGCCCATGCAACTGCTGACCTTACCGCCCTCGCCCGCTCTGGCCACCTCGATCCGCGCCACGGCGCAGGTGTTCGAAGACCCTAAATCCCAGGCCTTGCTCGCCCACATTCAACAAGTCGCACCGAGTGAAGCCAGCGTGCTGATCATCGGCGAAACCGGCACCGGCAAGGAGCTGGTGGCGCGACATATCCACAACCTCAGCGCCCGCCGTAACCGGCCTTTTGTGGCAGTGAATTGCGGCGCGTTCTCCGAATCCCTGGTGGAAGCCGAATTGTTCGGCCATGAAAAAGGTGCCTTCACCGGTGCGTTGAGCGCCAAGGCCGGATGGTTCGAAGAGGCCGACGGCGGTACGTTGTTCCTCGACGAAATCGGCGATTTGCCGATGGCGATTCAGGTCAAGTTGTTGCGGGTGTTGCAGGAGCGCGAAGTGGTGCGACTGGGTTCGCGCAAGAGCATTCCCATCAACGTGCGCGTGCTGGCCGCGACCAATGTGCAATTGGAGAAAGCCATCAACGCCGGGCATTTCCGCGAGGATTTGTACTACCGCCTCGACGTGGTCAGCCTGGAACTGAGCCCGCTGCGCGACCGCCCCGGCGACATCCTGCCGCTGACCCGACACTTCGTCGAAGCCTACAGCCAGCGCCTCGGCTACGGCACCATCACCATCAGCAAAGAGGCCGAACTGAAACTGCGCAGCTACAGCTGGCCGGGCAACATCCGCGAACTGGAAAACGTCATTCACCACACCCTGCTGATCTGCCGAAACGGCGTGATCGAACGCGACGATTTGCGCCTGTCGAACATGCGCATCGAGCGTCAGGACGATTACCACAGCACCGTCGACGACTCACCGGAAGCCCTGCTCGATCGGGCCTTTCAAAAGCTCTTCGAAGAACAGGCCGGGGCGCTGCACGAGAAAGTCGAAGACGCGTTGCTGCGGGCGGCCTATCGATTCAGCCATTACAACCAGGTGCACACCGCTGCGCTACTGGGGCTGAGCCGCAACGTAACGCGCACGCGACTGATCAAGATTGGCGAACTGGCGGTGAACAAACGCCGGCCCACGGAAAACCTTCAAGGCGAGCGCGTCATGCAGCTGTCGATCTAACCCACCAGATTGCAGTGCAGCGCGTTGTCGTGGCTGCGTTCCAGGCTGTGCAGCACCTGGAACGAGCCGAAGGTCACGGTTTTCGCCTGATGGGCGCGGATCAGTTGCCAAAAATCCTGCTCGCCGCTTTCAAAGCTTTGAAACGCGGCTTCTCCCGCCTCGCGTGTTTGCCATTGCAGGTAATTGAGCACCCGCCGGCCGTCGTCGCTGGCCTGGATGCTGGCGCTCAAAAAACCTGTGAAGTCCTGGGCCAGACGTTCGGTCTGTTTCGACAGCGCCGACACCAGTGCGGGCTGCTGATGGGGTTCAATCTCGAATTCAATCAATTGGGTGAAGCTACGATTTTTCTCTGACAGTTGCATGAAGAGTCCCCACTGACCTGTAAGCCGGATCTTGCGATCCGAAGGCTTGCAGGGTAAAACCTCGAGTTAACTTGAGGTCAAGGGGCATTTTTTAAATGATCACCTCGGAAAATCTGCATAAAGAACTCACCGTCGGCCAAGTGGCTGCGCGCAGCGGCGTCGCGGTCACCGCACTGCACTTTTACGAATCCAAGGGTTTGATCAAAAGTAATCGCAACCAGGGCAACCAGCGGCGTTATCCACGGGAAGTATTGCGCCGGGTGGCGTTGATCAAAGTGGCCCAGCGATTGGGCATTCCGTTGGCGGAGATTGGCGAGGCATTGAAATCGCTGCCGGACAATCGAGCGCCAACGGCAGCGGACTGGAAGGTGTTGTCGGCGCAGTGGAGTCGGGATCTGGATGAGCGGATCAATCAGCTGACCTTGCTGCGGGACAAGCTCAATGGCTGCATTGGCTGTGGGTGTCTGTCGATGGAGGCGTGTCCGTTGCGCAACTTTGGCGATGTGCTTGGCGAACAGGGGCCGGGAGCTCAGCTACTGGAATCCAGGACAGATCCGAAATAGCGTTGCGGCCATCGCGAGCAGGCTCGCTCCCACACTGGATTTATGAACGCCACAGATCAAATGTGGGAGCGAGCTTGCTCGCGATGGCGTCCCGCCAGTCAACGAAGATTCAGAATCCCGGCGCAATCTGTCCCTTGTAGCGGGTCAAAATGAACTGCCGAACCTCATCGGAATTCAGCGCCTTGGCCAGTTTCTGCACGCCTGGATCATTGATGTTGTCCGGCCGCGCGACCAGAAACTCGATGTACAAACTCTTGCCCTTCTCGACAATCAAAGCGCTGTTGGTATCAATCCCCGCTTCCAGTGCGTAGTTGGCGAAGACAAACGCCAGGTCCACCTGGCTCACCGAACGCGCCAGCAATGCACCTTCCAGTTCACGGATTTTCAGGTGCTTGGGGTTTTCGATGATGTCGCGCTGAGTGGCCAGGGTGTTGCTCGGATCCTTGAGTTTGATCAGGCCGGCTTCGTGTAGCAGCACCAGTGCGCGACCGGTGTTCACCGGGTCATTGGGAATCGACACCGTGGCGCCATCCTTCAACTCGGCGATGCTTTTGATTTTGGTCGAGTAAGCGCCAAACGGTTCGATGTGCACGCCGACCACCGGTACCAGATCGGTATGGCGGGTTTTGTTGAAATCATCGAGAAATGGCCGGTACTGGTAATAGTTGGCGTCGAGATTCTTTAACGCCAATTGCTGGTTGGGCTGAATGAAGTCGGTGAAGACCTTGATGTCCAGGTCCACACCTTCCTTGGCCAGGGTCGGTTTGACGAATTCGAGGATTTCCGCGTGCGGCACCGGGGTGGCGCCGACGATGAGTTTTTCGTTGGCGTGAGCGTTGAACGACAGGACGGCAGCCAGAATGGCCAGGGTCTTTTTCATGGTGTGCTCCTAGGCAGATTGAGTGGCCGTCGTGGGGTGGACGTTGGGCCGATTTTTAAGGGTTGAATCGAACTGTTTATCGTCGGCTGTAGCGCGCCACCAATCGGTCGCCGGTCATTTGCAGGGCCTGGACCAGGATCAGCAGAAGCACCACGGTGACCACCATTACGTCGGTCTGAAAACGCTGATAGCCGTAGCGGATCGCCAGGTCACCAAGGCCACCGCCACCGATCACGCCGGCCATCGCCGTGTAATCCACCAGCACAATCGCGGTCACCGTGACCGCCGCCAGCAACCCTCCCCGTGCTTCGGGCAACAAGGTGTGGCGGATGATCTGCCACGTGTTGGCGCCCATGGCCTGAGTCGCTTCCACGACCCCGCGATCGACTTCGCGCAAGGCGGTTTCCACCAGCCGCGCGAAGAACGGCGTGCAACCCACCACCAGCGGCGGGATCGTCCCGGGCACGCCAAGTGAAGTGCCGACCAACAACGTGGTCAGGGGAATCAGCACGATCAGCAAAATGATGAACGGCAGCGAACGCAGCATGTTCACGATCACCGACAGCACCCGATAAACACCGACCGCTTCATGCAATTGGCGCTTGCCGGTGAGAAACAACACCACGCCCAGCGGCAACCCCAGCAGCACGGTAAAACCGAGGGCGGCGCCGAGCATGCTCAGGGTGTCGAGGCAGGCCTGGGCAATGTCGGCCCAATAGATGTTTTTCAACCATTCGGCCATGGTCACGACCAGTCGTGGCGCGGTGGTTTGACGCCATTGAGCAGCCAGTTGCCGACCACGTGGTACTTCCAGCGCACCGGATCATGCAGGGTGTGGACCCGGGCGTTGCGCCAGTGGCGGTCGAAGTTGTGTTTCCTCAGGGTCGAGCGAGTGCCGCCGAGTTCGAAGAGCTTGTTGCTGGCTTCGATGGCGATTTCGGTGGTTAGCACTTTGGCCTTGGCGACGGCCAGTGAGGCTTGCGCGACATTGTCTTCGTCAGGTGCCGAACGTGCGGCATCCAGCGCCCAACCGGCGCGTTCCAGCAAGGCTTCGGCCGCTTCCAGACGAATCTCCAGGCCGCCGACCTGAATGATGGTCAGCGGATCTTCACTGGCCTTTTCCACTCCGGCGTCGATCCACGGTCGAGCGAACTGCTGGACGAATGCGATGGTGTCGCGCAGCGCCGCGCGAGCGATGCCGGCATCGATGGCGGCGGTGGTCAACTGCGCGAACGGGCCCGCCAGGGTGGGGGTTTCATAAGAGCGATACGTCGGGAACAGATTGAACGCCGAGACGTGCAGGTCCTCAGCCAGCACCGTGCCGCTGGAGGTGGTGCGCTGACCGATGCTGTCCCAGTCGTCGACGATCACCAACCCTTTAGTGCCACGCTCGACAAAGGCCAACTGGCCCTTCTGCTCCTCGTCCAGCGCCAGCACCGCCAGCCAGTGGGCGTAGAGCGAACCGGTGCAATAACCCTTGCGACCGTTGATCACATGGCCGTCGCCGTAACGGCGAATGGTCGCCTGAATGTCCTGCACGTTCTTGCCGCCGGTTTCCGACAAGGCATTGGCAAAGCGGTGACCTTGCAGCGCCAGCCCGAAGAAGTGCGCTTGCTGTTCAGGCGTACCTTGCAGGCGAATGTCTTCCAGCAGGCAATAGTGGTTTTGCGGGATTTGCCCCAGAGACGGATCGGCCGCCGAGATGATCGCGATGACCTGCGCCAGCACCGCATAGGACACCTGCGCGCCGCCGAATTCCTTCGGCACGCTGATGCCCCACAAACCACTGTTGGAATACAGATCGACGATCTCGGCGGGCACTTGGCGGGTGCGGTCGCGCTCGGCGTCTTGCTCCAGCAACACCGCGGCAATGCGTTCGGCGACGCGCAAGGCTTCGGCTTCGTTGGCGATCCGATGGGCGGCCGGTGGGTTGATCGGATAAACGGCAGATTCAGGCATACAAGTCTCTCGGTACCAATGTTTACCAGAGGGCATTGCAGCTTCTGTGCCTGACCGTCCGAGCCAATGTTTTCCGGGAGTTCAGCGGTACTTTCGCGACCTCAAGATAACGAGCAAGAGCAATCTGCTGCTTCGCTGTTGATGGCTGAACAGTGGTGCTGCTGCTCGTCGGACACTCGGTTGCAGAAAAGAGGCTGACCTATAGTTATCCGGCCGGAAAACGGCACAGGATCTTTCTCGACGGACAACAAAAACAGGGAGAACAGCCATGAGCGTCAAACCTATTCCAGAGGGTTATCACAGCATCACCCCGTATCTGGGCATTCAAAAAGCGGCGGAAGCCATCGAGTTCTACAAGAAAGCCTTTGGCGCCACCGAAGTCATGCGCCTGTCCATGCCCGATGGCGGCATCGGCCACGCTGAACTGCGCATCGGCGATTGCCCGATCATGCTTGGCACGCCGTGCGATCAGGGACCACTGAGCAATCCGGACAAGTCGCCGTCCGTGGGGTTGCATCTGTATGTGAACGATGTGGACAAGTCTTATAAACAGGCGATTGCGGCGGGTGGCACGGTGATTTCCGAGGTCAAGGATCAGTTTTATGGTGACCGCTCGGGGACCTTGAAGGATCCCTATGGACATCTGTGGTTTCTGGCCACGCGCAAGGAAGATCTGACTCAGGAGCAGATTGAGCAGCGGGCGCAGGAGATGTTTAAACAGGGTTGAAATCTTCAGTGCCTGATCTGGCCTCATCGTCGGAACGCCGCCCGGAGCAAGCTCGCTCCCACAGTTTGATCTTGGGTGTTCACAAATAATGTGATCACAGAAGATCCCATGTGGGAGCGAGCTTGCTCGCGATGGCGTTGGGTCAGCCAACAACGATGTTGAATTGATGATTGCAATCGTCGGAACGCCGCCCGGAGCAGGCTCGCTCCCACAAAGGGCAGGCTTCATTGCAATACGAAACATTTTCTTTCATATCCCCCTTCGGGATTTTCGATGCTCATCCGTCTTATTTAGATGCAGTCGGCCCGCGTAGGCAAAAGCCACAGCTCGGCCCTTCATGGACCTCATCGCTGCGAAGCCCGCAGCAGAGGCCCACTCATCGAAACAAGACCTTTAATCATGTCGAAGAAATCCCGCTCAAAACTCTGGTTTCTGGTCCATAGCTGGCTGGCATTGCCGATCTGGTTTTTCGTGTTGATCGTGTGCGTGACCGGCACCCTGGCGGTGGTCAGCCAGGAAATCGTCTGGCTGGCCAACCCGCAAATGCGCGCCAGCCAACCTTCGGACGATGCGCCGCTGCTCAGTTATGACCAGATCATCGCCGCCATCAAGAAGGCTGAGCCCAACACTCTGGTTGAGGCCATTAGCCGACCCGATGAATCGCACTTCGCCCTCGATGTGGACGTCAGCTATCCCGACGGTCGCTCGGTGACGGTTTACGTCAATCCCTACAGCGGCGTGATTCAGGGCACTGCCCCGCAATTCAATTTCAAGGCGTTTACCCGCGCCCTGCATGGTTGGTGGCTGGTGCCGTTCACCAACGGTTACAGCTGGGGCTGGTACCTGGTGTCGTTTCTCAGCCTGCCATTACTGGCGTCGTTGGTCACCGGGTTGGTGGTCTACAAGCGCTTCTGGAAAGGATTCTTGCGCCCGACGTTGCGCATTCGTCACGGTGCACGAATTTTCTGGGGCGACTTTCACCGCCTCAGCGGCATCTGGTCGATCTGGTTTATCGCGGTGATTTCCATCACCAGCACCTGGTTTCTGATTCAGGCGTTCATGTTCGATAACCAGATTTCGATTTCCACCGCGCCGGTGGCTGCTGTGGTTCCGCGGGAAAGTGTCCCGCTGACTGCCGACGGTTCACCGGCGCCGATGATCAGCCTGGAGACGGCGATCCGCGAAGCCAAGGAACGTATTCCCGGCCTGGACGACAGCTTTGTCAGCCTGCCTGCGAATGCCTATAGCTACCTCTCGGTAGGCGGGCGCAGTTGGTATCCGCTGATGTTCCAGACTGCCGACATCAACCCGTATACCGGCGACATCACCGCCACCCGCCTGTTGTCGGACCGTTCCGGCCTGGAGCTGGTGACCGAGTCCATGCGTCCTCTGCACACCGGGGATTTCGGCGGCATCTGGATCAAACTGATCTGGTTCTTCTTCGGCCTGATCCTGAGCATGATGGTCCTCAGCGGCCTGTTGATCTGGACCAAGCGCACCGCCCTGGCCACGGCCAACGCCCTCAAACGCAGCAACAAACGCCCGCGCAGTCAGACCGCTGCGGCCAACAGCCGTGAAACCACGGAGGTCAGCCAATGAGCCTGTTCACTGCGGAAAAACCGACTTCGAAACTGAGCCGTTTCTGGCACAAATGGCGCTTCCACATCAACGTTCTGCTGTTGCTGGTGCCGCTGGGTTTTATGCCCAAGTACTTCGCCGACGCTGCGCTGTTTCGCGGTGATACCGGCCTGGGCGAGCGGGAAATCGGCGAGGTTCAGGTCGGCCCCTGGAGCCTGCGCCTGGCCGAGTTGCGAAACGAAGCGCCGACCCTCGATGGTCCGGCCGGCTACATGAAAAGCTTCAACGCTGCGCTGTGCGACAGCTGCCGCGATCAGGTCAAGGCGACGTACCTGCGCATTGGCAAACCGCGCAGCCTGCGCGCTGCCGGGGTGATTTTCTTCGGCACGCCGTACCGCATGGGCGCGATGTTGCCGATCCCCGAGAAGACCAAAGCCGATGCCGAGCTATGGATCACCATGGAAGGCTGGGACGGCGCCATGCATCAGGCCTCCATCCCCCTGAGCCAGGCATCCCCGGCCACCCTCGCCTGGCTGAACCAACAAGGAGGCAAACCATGATCAACGCTTTACGTCCTCTGAGCGCCGTATTGCTGGTGCTCTGCACCGGCTTCAGCGCCAGCGCCCTGGCCCACAACCCGATGTGCGAATGCAAAGCCATCGACGCCGAGCAGATCAAATGCACCGGTGGTTTCTCCGACGGCAGCGGCGCGCCGGGGGTGACCCTGGATGTGATCGGCTACGACGAAACCATCCTGGTGCCGGGCAAGCTCGGTGCGGATTCGACCCTGACCTTCAAGAAGCCCGGCGCTGAATTCTACGTGCTGTTCGACGCAGGTCCCGGCCACGTCGTCGAGATTGACCAAGCGGACATCGAAGCCCCATGAGTACGCCGACTACGCAAATCGTCCGCCCGGCCGGTGCCGGCCATGAAACCCTCTATGTGTTGCTGTTGTGCCTGATGATCCTCGCGGTTGCCGGCTCGGTGGTTGCCTGGCGCGGTGAGTCTCAGGAAGTCAGCAGCGTGGGCAGCCATCAACTGGATGCCCGCCGTGACTTGAGCGCGTCCGAGCAAGGCATCTACGCCGACCTGCGGGTGACGCTCGACGAAATTCATCTGCTGCGTCAGGAGCAACAGGCGCTACCCGCCCCCGCAGCCCTCGCCGATGAAGGTTTTGCGCCGTTCGCCCAGGACGCCAGTTCCGTCAGCCGTGGCAGTCATGCCTGGCAATTGCTCGACGCTAAGGCTTACTTCGGCCAGAGCCAGACGCCCACCGTGGCGGGCTCGTTTCTGATGCGTTTGACCGCTGACGACGATGCTCCGGACGTCTGGCTCAACCGCCGCAACGCCCTCGCGGCCCCGACCGACCTCACCGACGCCGCGCTGGAAAGCGCTGGCTGGCAGCAGATCGTCGCGCAATTCGATGCCGGCGTGACCCGCCAGCACCGGCACTGAACCCTCGCCTTCACCCGAGAGAAGACCGCTTTCCCATGCCTATTTCATCTCAACGTTCTTTCTTGCGCCTGATGTTGGTCGGTTTACTGGCTTGTCTGCTGACCCCGCTGGCCAGTGCTGACGGGGCCAAGCGCCTGCGCATCGGCATCACCCTGCACCCTTATTACAGCTATGTGGCCAACATCGTCGGTGACAAGGCCGAGGTGGTGCCGCTAATTCCGGCCGGTTTCAACCCGCATGCCTACGAGCCGCGCGCCGAAGACATCAAGCGCATCAGCGGTCTGGACGTGGTCGTGCTCAACGGTGTCGGCCATGACGACTTCGCCGACCGCATGATCGCCGCCAGCGAAACGCCGAACATCCCAGTGATCGAAGCCAACGAAAACGTGCCGTTGCTGGCCGCCACCGGCGTCGCCGCTCGCGGCGCTGGCAAGGTTGTAAACCCGCACACGTTCCTGTCGATCAGCGCCTCGATTGCCCAGGTCAACAACATCGCCCGGGAACTGGGCAGGCTCGACCCGGCCAACGCCAAGACCTACACCCAGAACGCCCGCGCCTACGGCAAACGCCTGCGGCAGATGCGCGCTGATGCCCTGGCGAAACTGACCGAGGCGCCGAACGCCGAACTGCGAGTGGCCACGGTTCACGCGGCTTACGACTATTTGCTGCGCGAATTCGGCCTGGAAGTGACCGCGGTAGTCGAACCGGCGCACGGCATCGAACCGAGCCCGAGCCAGCTGAAAAAGACCATCGATCAACTGCGCGAACTGGACGTGAAGGTGATCTTCTCGGAGATGGATTTCCCGTCCACCTACGTCGACACCATCCAGCGTGAATCCGGGGTGAAGCTGTACCCGCTGTCGCACATTTCCTATGGCGAGTACACCGCCGACAAGTATGAAAAGGAAATGACCGGCAACCTCAACACCGTGGTCCGGGCGATTCAGGAGTCCGGGGCATGACGGCGAAAGAAACCATCAGTTCGACCAACCCCGAATCCCCTGTGGGAGCGAGCTTGCTCGCGAAAGCGGTGGATCAGTCGCCATTATTGTCCGATGACACTCCGCAATCGCGAGCAAGCTCGCTCCCACAGGTTTTGGGGCCGACGCTGGATTTTGCGGAGGTCAGTTTGACCCTAGGGCGAACGACGATCCTCGACAACGTCACTTTTCAGGTCCAGCCCGGCAGCGTGCATGCGCTGGTCGGCCCCAACGGCGGCGGTAAAAGTTCGCTGATCAAGACCTTGCTCGGGCAGATGCCGCATCAGGGCCGTCTGAGTCTGCAATGGCCCGGCACACCGGGCACCATCGGCTACGTGCCTCAAGCTCTCGAATTCGATCGCGGCTTGCCGATGACCGTCGACGATTTCATGGCCGCGATGTGCCAGCGGCGTCCGGCGTTCCTCGGGTTGAGCAAGCACTACGCCGCCGCGATTGGCGAAGCCCTGGAACGGGTCGGCATGCAGGACAAACGCAAGCGGCGCATGGGTGCGTTGTCCGGCGGTGAGCGTCAGCGTGTATTGCTGGCTCAAGGGTTGATTCCGGCGCCGCAATTGTTGGTGTTGGATGAACCGATGTCGGCTTTGGATGAGGCGGGAATTCAGGTGTTCGAACAACTGCTCGGCGACTGGCGCCAGAGCGGCATCACCGTGCTGTGGATCGAGCATGATCTGGAAGCCGTGGGTCGTCTGGCGGATCGGGTCACCGGGCTCAATCGCCGGGTACTGTTCGATGCCACGCCGAAACAGGCGCTGACCCCGGAACGCCTGCTCATCCTGTTCTCGACCCATCCACGGAGCGCTGCCTGATGAGTTACGAAGCCTTTCGTTTGATGGTTCAGGGCTGGGCCTCGTCGGGTTATCTGCCCGAGGCGCTGGCCTATGGATTTGTGGTCAACGCGTTGCTCGCCGGTTTGCTGATCGGCCCGGTGCTGGGCGGTTTGGGTACGTTGGTGGTGGTCAAGCGCTTCGCATTTTTCTCCGAAGCGGTGGGCCACGCGGCGCTGACCGGCGTAGCCATCGGCATTCTGCTGGGCGAACCGTACACCGGGCCTTACGGCAGTCTGTTCGGCTACTGCTTGTTGTTCGGCATTTTGCTGAACTACCTGCGCAACCGCACGGGTCTGGCGCCGGATACGTTGATCGGTGTGTTTCTGTCGGTGTCGTTGGCGCTGGGTGCCAGTCTGCTGCTGATTCTGGCGGGCAAGATCAACGTGCACATCCTCGAAAACGTGTTGTTCGGTTCGGTGTTGACCGTCAACGGCAATGACCTGCTGGTGTTGGCCATCGTCGGTTCGCTGGTCATGGCGCTGGCCTTGCCGCTGTACAACCGAATCGTGCTGGCCAGTTTCAATCCGCAACTGGCGGCGGTCCGTGGTGTGGCGGTGAAGACCCTGGATTATCTGTTTGTGATTCTGGTGACCCTGATCACTGTGGCGGCGGTGAAAGTCATCGGCGCGATTCTGGTCGGTGCCCTGTTGGTGATTCCAGCGGCGGCGGCGCGATTGCTGAGTCAGTCGCTGAAGGGTTTCTTTTGGTGTTCTGTGCTGATCGCTACAGTCAGCACGCTGTGCGGGATCCTTGCGCCGATTGTCTTCGACCTGCCTATCCCGTCCGGCGCCGCGATCATTCTGGTGGCCGGTATCGCCTTCGCTCTCGCCGCCATTGCGCGTGGCGTTGTCCCCAGCCTGAAAGGGAATCTCGGATAAATGTCTTTCTCTCTGCGTCAACTGACCCTGGCCGCAGCCCTGTGCGGGCTGGTCAACACAACCTTTGCAGCTGACAGCGCCAAACCGCTGCGCGTGCTGGCGTCCTTGCCGATCACTTATGGTCTGGGCGAAGTCTTGCTCAAAGGCACCGACGTCAACCTTGAACGTGCCGCACCGGCGAACCTGCCCGGCAGCCGTCAGACCGCGTACTTCACAGGTCGTGGCGCCCCGGCGCTGGCCAAACTGGCGACCGACGCCGATGCAGTGATTGGTCTGCGTTCGCTGTGGGCGGATGATCCGCTGTACCCGATCTCCCGGCGTAGCAACATCCGCATCGTCGAGGTCGACGCCGCCCGCCCGGTGGACGGCGCCCTGCCCGGCATCGCCGTGCAGCCTGGCAACAAGGTTGATGGGTTGAACAGTCAGCCGTGGTTTTCCAGCAATAATATGGGGCGGATGGCGGACGTGATGGCGGCGGACCTGGTGCGCTTGGCACCCGAGGCCAAGCCGAAGATCGAGGCCAACCTGGCCGCGCTCAAACAGCGCTTGCTCAAGTTCAGCGCCGACAGTGAAGCGCGACTGGCGAGTGCCGACAACCTCAGCGTGATGAGCCTGAGCGATCACTTTGGCTATCTGATTGGCGGCCTCAACCTGGAGCTGATCGGCCTCGATGCACGGCCGGATGCCGAGTGGACACCTGAAGCGCTCAAGCAATTGGGTGCGACGCTCAAGGACAATGACGTGGCGGTGGTGTTGCACCACCGACAGCCGTCGGAAGCGGTGAAAGCGGTGATTACAGAGGCCGGGAGTCGGTTGGTGGTGTTGAGTGTGGATGCGGCGGATCCGGTGGCCGAGCTGGAAGGGAATGTGGATTTGCTGATCAAGGGGTTGAGCGGGGCGTAACTGCAGTTGGACCGCGTTATCGTTCTTCGCGAGCAGGCTCGCTCCCACAGGGGATTTGTGTCGCGCCATAGATCCAATGTGGGAGCGAGCCTGCTCGCGATGGCGGCCTGACAGACGACACAAATCCCGAGCCAAAAAAAGCCCGCTGACTGTTACCAGTTCAGCGGGCTTCTTTTTGCGCGGTGACTTAGTGAGCCACAGCCGCTTGTTCTTCCATTTTCTGGCGCAAGCTCAGCGGGCGCATATCCGTCCAGGTTTCTTCGATGTAAGCCAGGCATTCCTTCTTCAAGCCGCTCTTGCCCACGGTGCGCCAGCCTGCAGGCACGGCTTTGTAGTCGGGCCAGATCGAGTACTGCTCTTCGTGGTTGACCACGACCTGAAAGAGGATGTCCTCGCGGTCGAATACTGAAGTCATGGTGTTTCTCCATCGCTGTAGGGTGGGCTGCACTGCGTGCGCAGCCGCTATGTAGAAAGAACGTTAGAGGCGCTGAAAAATTTAGAGGCTGGTGGTGGCAGCGGCCATGGCCCTGCCGAAAATCTCGGCTACCCGATCGATTTCCGCGGCAGTGATCACCAGCGGCGGCAGGAAGCGCACCACGCCGCCATGACGGCCGCCCAGTTCAAGGATCAAGCCACGCTTGAGGCATTCACGCTGCACCAGCGGCGCCAGACGACCGAAGATCGGCGGATGACCCAAGGCATCCGGCGCGCCCGTCGGATCGACCAACTCGACGCCAAGCATCAAGCCGCGACCGCGAATATCACCCAGTTGCGGGAAGTCCCGTTGCAGGATGCGCAGGTGTTCGCTCAAGCGCTCGCCCATGGCGGCGGCGTGCTCGCAGACCTTGTGTTCGGTCAGGTAACGCATCACCGCAGAACCTGCGGCCATGGCCATTTGATTGCCGCGGAAGGTCCCGGCATGGGCGCCCGGCAGCCAGGTGTCGAGCCAGTCGCGATAGACCACCACGGCCAGCGGCAAACTGCCGCCGATGGCTTTGGACATGACCACCACGTCCGGAATGATCCCGGCGTGTTCGAAGGCAAACATCTTGCCGGTGCGGGCAAAACCGCTCTGAATTTCATCGACGATCAGCGCAACACCGGCCTTTTCGGTTATCCGCCGCAGGCCGCGCAGCCAGTCGAGATCGGCCGGGATCACCCCACCCTCGCCCTGCACCACTTCAACGATCACCGCGGCCGGCAATTGCACGCCGGCCTCTGGATCATTCAGCAGGTTTTCCAGGTAGTTGAGATTGACCTGCACGCCTTGCGCGCCGCCGAGCCCGAACGGGCAGCGGTAATCGTAGGGATACGGCATGAACTGCACGCCGCTGCTGAGCAAAGCGCCCAAAGGCTTTTTCGGCCCCAGACTGCCCATCAGGCTCAGCGCGCCTTGGCTCATGCCGTGATAACCGCCCTGAAACGACAGCACGGCGCTGCGCCGGGTGGCGGTGCGCACCAGTTTCAGCGCGGCTTCCACCGCGTCGGTGCCGGTCGGGCCGCAGAACTGGATCTTGGCTTCAGCGGCCAAAGCCGGCGGTAGCAGACCGAACAGGTCCTGAACGAACTGATCCTTGACCGGGGTGGTCAGGTCGAGGGTGTGCAGTGGCAGTTCATCGGTCAGCACTTGCTGGATCGCTTCGATCACCACCGGATGGTTGTGCCCAAGGGCCAACGTCCCTGCGCCGGCCAGGCAGTCGATGAAACGGCGGCCTTCGACGTCTTCGACATAAATGCCCTTGGCACGTTTGAGGGCCAGGGGAATGCGTCGCGGGTAGCTGCGGGCATTCGATTCCTGCTGGTTCTGACGGGCCAGCAGCGGCGATTCATTGAACTGATAAAGCGTCTCGTTCGGCGCCGGAGTGATCCGGGCCGACTGATCTTCCATAAGGCTGGTAGCGACTGACATCTCTCGACCCCTCAATAAGGTTTTCCTGTTCTGGAAACGCATCAGGGTGCCGAGGATTTAGACCCTCGATCAGCTTTCTATGAAGGGGGTGGCAGCGCTTTATGCATGGGAATGGCGTGGAGCCCGGCTACGGCGAAGGTTTCGGCGCAAGGCTGGTAACCCAGATGACGGTAAAACGCTTCACTGGTGCGGGTGCTGTTGAGTCGTGCCTGGCACA
Organism: Pseudomonas sp. GL_093; assembly: GCF_057837605.1. Lineage (NCBI taxonomy): Bacteria > Pseudomonadati > Pseudomonadota > Gammaproteobacteria > Pseudomonadales > Pseudomonadaceae > Pseudomonas > Pseudomonas sp. GL_093. Next base: position 5,161,432 of record NZ_CM174448.1, read on the forward strand.
AACCCTGATCGGTCAACCAGCCTTCGAGGTCGCGCACCAGCGCTTGCCCGGCCCCGCGACGAAACCATTCCGGTTGCACATAACAGAACGCGACCTTGCCGCTGATCGCAGCCATCGCGACGCCGACCGGTTTGTCCTGCAACAGGGCGATGTTCAGGTACAACCGCTCGTCGGTCAGCCAGGGCTGCACGTGTTCGATGGTTTTGTTGTGGGTCCAGGTGGCGACGGTGAGCGGATCGTTGCGATGGTCGAGCGCGCAACCCACGCGAATGGAGCGCTCGACGATCCGACTGATGATGCCGGCGTCGGCGGGGGTGGCCTTGCAAATGTGTAGGGGTGCATCCATGGCGCTGTTACCTCAATCCATTGAGAAAAAGCTGCCGGGGACGATAGCGCTGGTGGTGGCTTAAATGCCATTGGAGAGGAGTTACATTTGATGTGCAACATAGAACCCCTGTGGGAGCGAGCTTGCTCGCGATGGCGCCTGTACAGTCAATATCAACGTTGAATGTCAGGACGCCATCGCGAGCAAGCTCGCTCCCACAGGGGATTTGTGTTGTGGGTTAGACCGGTTGCAACGGCATGGTCAGTTCAACCCGCAACCCGTCCGGCCGGCTGTCGAAATGCAGGGTGCAACCACAGCGCTGGACGATTGCCTGAACAATCGCCAGGCCCAGGCCGCAGCCGGTGCTCTGGCCGTTGCGCCAGAAGCGTTGGGTCAGGTGTTGCAGATCGTCTTCGGCAATCCCCGGGCCGTGGTCGCGGACCAAAAAGCGCACGCGACTGCCAGTGGTTTCCAGGCTCAGCTCCACAGCTCCTTCGCCAGGGGTATGACGCAGGGCGTTATCCAACAGGTTGCGCAGCGCGGCAATCGACAGCACCGCGGGCATTTGCACCGGGGCGTGAGAGATTTTCGACGGCATTTGAAATTTGATCCGCTGACGATCACCACTGGCAGCGTCCTGAATCGCCAGTTTCGCCACCTGCTCGGCGCTGCATTGCACGCCGTCATCGAACGACAGACTGCCCTCGACCCGCGCCAGCAACAGCAATTGTTCAAGGGTCCGGTGCAGGCGATCGGCGCCCTCTTCGGCCCGGGCCAGGGATTGATCCCGGGCCGCGCCATCGGTCATGCGCGCCACTTGCAGGTGGGTCTTGATCGCCGTCAGCGGGCTGCGCAGCTCGTGGGCGGCGTCACCGGTCAGACGGCGTTCCCGTTCGATGGTCTTGCCGATGCGCTGGAACAGCTGATTCTGGGTGTCCAGCAACGGTTGCAGTTCGCTGGGCAGCGGCTGGATCTGCAATGGTTCCAGGGAGTCGGCGCTGCGGCGCATCAAGGCATCGCGCATGCGGTTGAGCGGCGCCAGCCCCTGGCCGATCCCCAGCCACAGCAGGCACAGGCAACCGAGCAAGGCCACGCCCACCGGCACCGAAGCCGCCAGCAGGATCGACATGTTCAAGGCCTCACGCTCGATCTGCCGGTCGGCGGTGGTGATGCGCACGTCGCCGCGGGCCAGGGTGAAACTGCGCCACGGTGCACCGTCGATCATCTGGTCGTGAAAGCCCATTTTCTCGGCTTCCAGGGTTTGTTGCGGATCGGTGTGGCTGCGGGCGAGGATTTCGCCGCGCAATGAACTGACCTGGCAGGCCATGCCGCCGGGGAGGCTCAGTTGTTCAGCGCTGAAATGGGTGCCCTCGCCCTTGCTCGGCAATGGCGGCAGTTGCTCCATCAGGCCGGCGACCATGCGTGCCGACGCCACCAGCCGCTGGTCGAGGGAAAACATCATCTGATTGCGCAGGTCGCTGAGCATCCAGGCCGCAGCCAAGGCCCAGATCAGGGCAAAAGCGGCGCCGAGTGTCAGGCTCAGGCGCAAACGCAGACTCATCACTTTTTCAATTCCTCTCCACCATCGGCCGGCCCCAGGCGATAGCCCAGGCCGCGCACTGTCTCGACAATGCCATTGCCGAGTTTGCGCCGCAGGTGATGGATGTGCACGTTGAGGGCGTTGCTTTCCAGCTCATCGTTAAAACCATAAACGCTGTCTTTCAGTTGCTCGGTCGACAGCACCCGGCCCCGATTATGCAGCAAGGCCTGCAACAGCGACTGCTCACGACGGGAAAGGTCCACCGGCTGGCCGCCGAGCATGGTTTCGCGGCTACTTGGGTCGTAAGTCAGACGGCCATGTTCGATCAGGTTGACGCTGCGCCCCGCCACCCGTCGTAACAAGGTGTGCAGGCGCGCGGCGAGTTCACGCAAATCGAACGGCTTGAGCAGGTAATCGTCGGCGCCGGCTTGCAAGCCATCAACACGGTCGGTGACTGAATCCCGGGCGGTGAGGATCAACACCGGGATTTCCAGACCGCTGTGTCGCAACTGCTGCAATAGCTTCAAGCCATCCTCATCGGGAAGACCAAGGTCGAGCACCATCACATCGAACTCGGCGACCTTGAGCATCGCCCGGGCAGACGATGCGGTGGCGACATGCTCTACCGTCAGGCCCTGAGCGGTGAGGCCGGCGACAATGCCGCTGGCGATCAACTCGTCGTCTTCGCAAACCAGTACGTGCATGGTGAGACCTGTTGAAAAAAGGTGATTAGGCCGGCGGCCGATTAAGCGGACATTATGCCGCAAGCGCCATTGCCACAAGGCCACTGTGGTTAATCATCGGTTAATCGCCGCCTCCCATTCTGCACCTCACTTGCACAGGGATAAGGCTTACCCATGCGTCGACTGTTTCTATTTTTTGTTCTCTTGATCTCGGGTGTGGCCCAGGCCGGGACTGATCCGTTCGCGACCAAACCCGATTTTCTTCCCGTCGGCAAGGCGTTCATCTTCACCTCCGAACGCCTTGATTCCGGTGAAACCCAGCTCTATTGGCAGATCGCCGACGGTTATTACCTTTACCAGCAACGCCTGAAATTCGATGGCTTGCCCGCGGAACACAAGCCTGCATTGCCTGACGGCGAAGCGCACAGCGACGAGTTCTTCGGCGAACAGCAGGTCTATCGTCAGGGTCTGGAACTGAAGATTCCGGCAGGTGCGACCGGTCAGATCAAGGTCGGATTCCAGGGCTGTGCCGATGCCGGTTTGTGTTATCCGCCGCAAACGCAGGTCGTGGATCTGGGCGGCAACGCGGCCACTTCTGCGACAAACGAGGCGCCGGATCAAGCCTTGGCCAGCGGATTGCAACAGCGCGCCTTGGGCTGGAGTTTGCTGGTGTTCTTTGGCTTGGGCCTGTTGCTCGCTTTCACCCCTTGCTCGTTGCCCATGCTGCCGATTCTCGCCGGAATGATTGTCGGCAGTGGCGCGACGCCTAAACGTGGTTTCTCTCTCGCCACCAGTTATGTAATCAGCATGGCGCTGGTGTATGCCGCGATGGGCGTGCTGGCCGCGCTGCTCGGGGCGAATCTGCAGGCGTTGTTGCAGAACCCCTGGTTGCTGGGCAGTTTCGCGGCGGTGTTTGTGTTGCTGGCGTTGCCGATGTTCGGCTTCTTCGAGTTGCAACTGCCGGTGGCCGTGCGTGATCGATTGGAAAACGTCTCGCGCAATCAGCGCGGCGGCAGCCTGTTCGGCGCCGGTGTGTTGGGTGCCTTGTCCGGTTTGCTGGTGGGTCCGTGCATGACCGCCCCCCTGGCCGGTGCGCTGTTATATATCGCTCAAAGCGGCAATGCGCTGCATGGCGGGCTGATTCTGTTCGCCATGGGCATCGGCATCGGTGTGCCGCTGCTGTTGTTGGTCACCGTCGGCAATCGATTCCTGCCCAAACCCGGCGCCTGGATGAACTTGCTTAAGGGCATATTCGGCTTCCTGTTCCTCGCCACCGCGTTGCTGATGCTACGCCCGGTGCTGGATGAATCACTGTGGATTGGTTTGTGCGGGGCGTTGCTGCTGATTGCCGCGTACAGCGCCTGGAAGCAGTCGGAAGGTTTCAGTCGCGTCGCCCATGTGTTCGGCGCCAGCTCACTATTGCTGGGTGTGTGGGGCAGCTTACTGCTGATCGGTGCTGCCGGCGGCAGTGATGACTTGGTGAAGCCTTTGCAGGTCTACAGCGCTGCAAACTCGAGCAGCGCCGCAAACCCGGGCGGGCACGACGCATTCACCACGATCAAGGACCCGGCAGCTCTGCAACGGGAACTCGACGCGGCACAGGCTCAAGGCCAATGGGTGCTGCTGGACTACTACGCCGACTGGTGCGTGTCGTGCAAGGTCATGGAAAAACAGGTGTTCGGCAAAGCTCACGTACTGCAAGCCTTGAGCGATGTGCGCTTGCTACGGCTGGACGTCACCGCCGACAATGCCGCCAGCCGCGAACTGCTCGGCCGTTATAAAGTGCCGGGACCACCGAGCCTGCTGTGGATCGGCGCCGACGGCATCGAGCGTCGCAGCCAGCGCATCACCGGCGAAGTCGATGCCGACACTTTCCTGCAACGCTGGACCACCACCCGAGACGCCCGTTAATGCTGACCTTTACCCTCGGCACTTTTGCCATCGCGCTTAATCACCTGCTGCTGATCAGTGCCCTGGCGCTGGCGACTTTCGTCGGCTGGCGGGTGGCCAAGCGCGGCGGCGAGAATCCGGAGTCGGTGCTGTTCAGCCTGTTCCTGCTGGGCATGCTGGCCGCCCGGGTCAGTTTCGTGGCCGTTTACTGGACCCATTATCGCGATGACCCCTGGCAGATCATCGACCTGCGCGACGGCGGTTTCCTCGCCTGGCCGGGCGTAATCGCACTGCTGCTTGCCGCGTTGTATCGAGGCTGGCGTCGCCCGGGCTTGCGCCGGCCGTTGGGCTTTGGCGTGGCCAGCGGCCTGGCGTTCTGGCTGCTGGCGACCTTCTCCCTGACTATTTACGAACAAGGTACGCGCCTGCCGGAAATTACCCTGCGCAATGCCGCCGGTGAAACCGTGCAACTGGCCGATTACAAGGGCGGCCCGTTGGTGATCAATCTCTGGGCCACCTGGTGTCCGCCGTGCCGTCGGGAAATGCCGGTGCTGGAAAACGCCCAACAACACCGTCCGGACCTGACGTTCCTGTTCGTCAATCAGGCTGAAAGCATGCAAAGCGTCAGTACTTTTCTGGAAACCCAGGGCCTGAGCCTGTCCAACGTGCTGTTCGACGGCAGTGGCCGATTGGGCCAGGCCGTCGGCTCCATGGCGTTGCCGACGACGCTGTTCTATAGCCCCGACGGTCGCCTGCTGGGCAGCCATCTGGGTGAGCTGTCGGAAGCCAGCCTGGCCCGCGCCCTGGAAAACTTCGACACCCCGAATCCTGCCGTACCGGCCACCTCTTCAAGGAAATTGCCATGCCCCGCCTCCGCCACCTGCTGACGTTGACCCTGGGCGCTGCCCTGCTGCATCTACCGTCGGTGCAGGCCGCCGAAGAATTGCCCGAAGCGATCAAGAAAATCGAAGCCAAGGGCGCGAAAATCGTCGGCCAATTCGACGCTCCCGACGGCTTGCGCGGTTATGCGGCGCAGTACCAGAACCGTGGCATAGCGCTGTACCTGACCCCGGATGGCAAGCACGTGCTGCTCGGCAATCTGTACGACGCCGACGGCAAGGACCTGAGCAGCGCGCCGTTGCAGAAGCTGGTTTACGCACCGATGGCCAAGGAAGTCTGGGGCAAGATGGAAGCCAGCAACTGGATCGGCGACGGGAAGAAAGATGCACCGCGGATCGTGTACCTGTTCAGCGATCCGAACTGCCCTTATTGCAACGTGTTCTGGGAACAGGCGCGGCCATGGGTCAAGGCGGGCAAGGTGCAGCTGCGGCACATCATGGTCGGCATCATTCGCGAAGACAGTCCGGGGAAATCGGCAGCACTGCTGGCCGCCAAGGATCCGCAGAAAGCGCTGGAAGACCATGAAAAGGCAGGCAAGAACAGCTCGCTAAAAGCCCTGAAAAACGTGCCCCCGGCGATTCAGGCGAAGCTGGCGGCCAACATGCAGTTGATGGAAGACCTGGAGCTGCAGGCCACCCCGGCGATTTTCTACATGGACGACAAGGGCGAGCTGCAACAACAGCAAGGTGCGCCATCGCCGGAAAAGTTGGTGCAAATTCTCGGGCCGAAGTGAATTTAATGGCCCCATCGCGAGCAAGCTCGCTCCCACATTGGAATGCATTCCCCTGTGGGAGCGAGCCTGCTCGCGATGGCGTCAGTAAGATCGACTAAGTTATGTCAGCCAGAAACTTCAGCAGTGCGTCGGTGACAAACTGCGGATTCTCCAGATTGGAGATATGCCCCGCCTCCGGCACCAATACATACGGGCAACCGATCAACTCGGCCATCTCCCTTGTCTCCGACGGCGGCCGCGGTTTGTCCTGATCGCCACACATCAGCAGCGTGGTGTCAGGATCCAACTCGCCCAGACGCGGCAACAGATCATCCCGCCCAAACGTAATCCGCCCCATCGGCACGATGCTCTCGCGCAGACGCTCCGGCGGCAGTGCGGCCAGTTTGGCGCGGAAGTCCTGATACAGCGCCGATTGTGGATCGATGCCCGGACGGAAGAAGATCGGCACAACGATATCGAGCAACTGCGGCGCAATCACGCCGGTGTCTTCGATCTGTTTGAACAGCGAGAAATAGTACTGGCGAGTCGGTTCCGGCTCGACGCCGACGTAGGTGTCCATCAGCACCAGACCGTTGATCCGCTGCGGCGCCGACAGCGCCAGACGCACGCCCCACATGCCGCCGACCGAGAGACCGACCAGCGTGACACGGTCGATGTCCAGGTGATCAAGCAACGCCAGTGCCTGGCGCGCAATGTCATCCAGCGACTGTGTGCACTCGGGCATCCGCCCGGATTCACCGTGACCCCAAAGGTCCAGAGCGATCACCCGGTATTGCTGCGACAGGGCGGCGATCTGCGGCGCCCACATGGCCTGGTCCCACAGATAACTGCCGGCCAGCAGAACGGCAGGGCCAGTGCCTTGATCAAGGTAGTGAAGGGGTTGTCCATCAACCGTAACGAAGGGCATTGACTGTCTCCTCTCGCAAAAAATGGAGCAGGCAGACTGTGCCGGAGTCGTTCCACAGTCAACCTTGTAGTTGTCTGCACTGGCCTCATCGCGAGCAAGCTCGCTCCCACAATGGGACTGTGTTCACAGAACCACTGTGGGAGCGAGCTTGCTCGCGATGGGGCCAGAACAGACGCTAGAGAATCAAAGCCCCTCCAACTCCGCCATCAGATCATTCAGACGATCCACCTTCTCCTCGGTGATATCGCTCGCCGCCAATCCCTCGATGTATTCGGCCAACTCCACCACCGTGCTGCATTCGAACATCGCCCGCAGCGGTACATCACGTTGCAGGGCTTTCTGCACCCGCGAAGCGATCTGCGTCGCCAGCAATGAATGCCCGCCCAGCTCGAAGAAGTTGTCGCGAATCCCCACCTTCTCGACCTTCAGCACCTCGGCCCAGATATCCGCCAGCGTCTGCTCCAGTTCATTGTGCGGCGCCTGGTAGTCCTGACTCTGCAACTGGCCGATCTCCAGCGCCGGCAGCGCTTTGCGATCCAATTTTCCGTTGGCATTCAGCGGCATCCGATCGAGCCACAACCAGTGCAGCGGCACCATGTATTCCGGCAGTTCGGCGCGCAGGCGTTGCTTGATGCGTTCCAATCGCTCGGTTGGATTGATCAAAGCATCAGCCGCTACCAAATAGCCGACCAGATGTTTGCCGTTCACGCCGTCCTGTACACCGACCGCCGCTTCGCGCACTTCCGGTTGCTCATGCAGACGCGCTTCGATTTCACCCAGCTCAATGCGGTAGCCGCGGATCTTCACTTGATGGTCGATCCGCCCGACGTATTCCAGCACGCCGTCACTGCGACGACGGGCCAGATCGCCGGTGCGATACAGACGATCACCCGGTTTACCAAACGGGTTCGGGACAAACACTTGAGCGGTGCGCAACGGATCACTGATGTAGCCACGGCCGACACCGGTACCCGCGACGCACAACTCACCCACCGCACCCAACGGCACCAGTTCCAGCGCACCATCAAGCAAGTACAAGCGGTTGTTGTCGGTCGGCGTACCAATCGGCAGGTAGCTGCCGCGCGTCGACGCCATGTCGACACGGAAGAACGCCACGTCATCCGAGCATTCCGCCGGCCCGTAAGCATTCACCAACCCGATCTCCGGGTAGCGCAGCAGCCACTGGTGCGCCAGCTCCGGCGGCATTGCCTCACCGGTCGGCAGCATCCAGCGCAGACCGTCGAGGCTCATGCGTTCCTGGGCGAGCATGCCCTGAATCAGCGACGGCACGCTTTCCAGCACGGTGATGCCCTGGGCCGCCACATGCGCCAGCAACCCTTGCGGATCATGGGCGATGGTGTTCGGCACGATGTCCACTCGAGCGCCGAACAGCGGTGCGGCGAGGAACTGCCAGACCGAAATGTCGAAACTTTGCGAGGCGGTCTGAGCGATCACATCGGCATCGCTCAAGTTCAGGTAAGGCACCTTGCTCAACTGGTTATTGAGCATGCCGCGTTGTTCGACCATCACGCCTTTCGGCAGGCCGGTCGAACCCGAGGTATAGATCACGTAGGCAAGGTTGTTCGGGCCGCTGTAGATGCCCGGATTCGCAACCGAAATTTCGCTCGCCTGCACCTCTTCCCAGACCAACAACTTCGGCCGGTTGGCGCAACCGAACTCATCCAGCAGCGCCAGCGCTTGCTCGCGGCAGGCCTGAGAACACACCAGCAACGGCGTGCGGCTCAGGTCGATGATCCGGCTCAGACGCTGACTCGGCAGCCCCGGATCCAGCGGCAAATAACCCGCGCCAGCCTTGAAGCTGCCGATGATCATGCCCAGCAGATCGAGGTTACGTTCAGCCAGCAACGCCACCGGTTGATCCAGCCTCACGCCTGCAGCGATCAAGGCGTGACCGAGACGGTTACTGCGCTCATTCAGCTCAAGGTAGCTGTGCTGCAGATCCAGGCAACTGGCGGCAATGCGCAGTGGATGCTCGGCAACCTGCGCTTCAAACAATGAGACATAACTCTGCTCCAGCGGGTAATCGTGTTCGCTCTGGTTGCAGCCATGAATCAGGAAGTCTTGCTCCTCGGCACCCAGCAACGGCAGATCGGCCATGTCGCCGTGGAAACCTTCGACCAGCGCCAACAGCAAGCGCTTGAACTCGCCGAGCATGCGCTCGACGGTCGACTCATCGAAATAACGCTGGTCGTAAGACAGGTGCAAGCCCAGGTCATCGCCCGGGTAGCAGACCGCCGTCAGCGGGAAGTTGGTGTGGGTGCGGCCCGAATCCGAGGTCGCGTTGAGGCTTTGCGCACGGTCCAGCACCGAGACTTCCACCGGGGCGTTTTCGAACACGAACAGGCTGTCGAACAACGGCTGGCCCTTGGGCAGTTCGCTGTTTTCCTGAATGCTCACCAGCGGCAGGTATTCGTACTCGCGCAGTTGCATGTTGCTGTCGAGCAAACCGCTCAGCCATTGACGAACGCTGCAACGCTGATGGTCTTCCGGCATTTTTACCCGCAGCGCGATGCTGTTGATGAACAGCCCGACAGTACGCTGCATCTCCGGCATGTCCACCGGACGCCCGGCCACCGTGACACCAAACAGCACGTCGCGATCGCCGCTCAAACGGCGCAGCACCAGCGCCCACGCTGCTTGAGCGAAGGTGTTGATGGTCAACTGATGGGCCTGAGCCAGTTCGCGCAGTTGCGCACCGTCACGGGCATCGAGCCTTGTGTAGCGGTCGCCGACGATCATGCCGCCGCTTTCGCCCGCATGTTCGCGCAGGAACGGCCGGTCGCTCGGAATCGGCGTGGTCCGCTCGAAGCCTTGCAGGTTGGTTTTCCACCACTGCCGCGCCTCGGCCAGGCTCTGGCGTTGCAGCCAGCCGATGTAGTCGCGATAACGCGGCGGCACGGCCAGTTGCACGTCTCGACCTTCGTCCAGAGCGGTGTAGATTTCGAAGAAATCGCTCATCAGCAGCGAACGGCACCAGGCATCGATGAGGATGTGGTGGTTGCTCATCATGAACCAGTAGCGTGCCGCGCCGACCTTGATCAGGCGCAGGTGGAACGGTGCCTGATTGAGCAGATCGAACCCGGCCTCGCGCTCGCTTTTCAGCAGCGCCTGCAACTTCGGCTCTTGCTCGGTTTCGGCGATTGCCGTCCAGTCCAGGTACTCGATTGGTGTGCTGCCCGGCTTGTGGATAACTTGCAGCATGTCTTCGCCGACGTTCCAGCAGAACGACGCGCGCAGGGCTTCGTGACGGGCGATCACCGCTTGCCAGGCCTGGGCGAAACGTTGCGGGTCGAGCTCGCTGTTGATGCGGTAGCGATCCTGCATGTAGTAGAGGCCGGTGCCCGGTTCCAGCAAGGTGTGCAGCAGCATGCCTTCCTGCATCGGGGTCAGCGGGTAGACGTCTTCGATGGCAATCGCCGGGATGGGCAACGCGTCGAGTTGTGGCTGAGTCAGCTTGGCTAGCGGGAAGTCCGACGGCGTCAGGCCGCCCGCATCGTCGCGCAGGCAATGCTCGATCAGGCTCTGCAATTCGCCGAGGTAGGCGTCTGCCAGTTCAGTGATGGTCTGCAGATCGTGGCGTTCGGCGCTGAAGGTCCAACGCAGCACCAGCTCACCACCATAGACCTGACTGTCGACGCTCAGCTCATTGGGCAGCGGCGCGCGAGGATCATGGGCCGCGCCGACCGCTTCATCGAGAGGACGGAACAAGGCGTCCGCGCCGAAGCTCTGGTCGAACTGACCGAGGTAGTTGAAGGTGATCGGCGCCCCCGGCAAGGCAGCCATGGTCTGCCGGCTCGAGTCATCGGCGAGATAACGCAGCACGCCATAACCCAGACCTTTGTGCGGCACCGCACGCAGTTGTTCCTTGATCGCCTTGATCGAGGCACCCTGCCCGTCCGCAGGCATCAGCCGCAGTGGATAGGCACTGGTGAACCAGCCGACGGTGCGGGTCAGATCGATCTCGTCGAACAGCGTTTCGCGGCCATGGCCTTCGAGTTGAATCAGCGCCGATTCGTGACCGCTCCAGCGGCACAGCACGCGGGCCAATGCGGTCAGCAGCAAGTCGTTGACCTGAGTGCGATAGGCGCTCGGTGCCTGTTGCAACAATTGGCGAGTGCGCTCGACATCGAGGCGCACGCTGACAGTTTGCGCATGACGATTCTGTCGACCACCCTCGGGGCGACCACACGGCAATTCGGCGCTTTCACCGGCCAGTTGCGACTGCCACCAACTCAATTCCTCACGCAAGGATTCGCTACTGGCATACGCCTGCAAGCGTGCGGCCCAGTCCTTGAAGGCACTGGTTTTCGCCGGCAGTTTTGCCGACTGCCCCGCGTCCAGTTGGCGATACACCGTTTGCAAATCGTCCAGCAACACCCGCCACGAAACCCCATCCACGACCAAGTGGTGAATGGCGATGAACAGCCGTTGTTGCCCCTCGGGACCATCGACCAGCAGCGCGCGCATCAGCGGCCCGTCCTCAAGGTCGAGGCTGCGCTGGGCATCGGCGAACAGTGCCGCGCATTTGTCCATGGACGTAACGCGCACTTGCCAAAGCACCGGCGCGTTGGAAACCGCTTGGTGCTCGGCTTGCCATTGGCCTGCAAATTCAGAGAAGCGCAAACGCAAGGCGTCGTGCTGTTCGATCACAGCCAGCAGCGCTTGCTCCAGACGATGGGGCTCCAGCGCCACGGTCGGTTCCAGCAGCAATGCCTGGTTCCAGTGTTGGCGCTGGGGGATGTCGGTGTCGAAGAACCAGTGCTGGATCGGCGTCAGGCGCGATTCGCCGGTCAGCAAACCTTGTTCAGCGGTGACCTGCTCGGTGCGGGTCGCCACGGCGGCCAGGGTCTGCACGGTCTGGTGCTGGAACAGGTCACGCGGGCTGAAGTGAATGCCCTGCTGCCGCGCACGGCTGACCACCTGGATCGACAGAATCGAATCGCCGCCCAGTTCGAAGAAGTTGTCGTTGAGGCCGACCTGTAGAACGTTCAGCACTTCGCACCAGATAGCGGCCAGCGTCAGTTCAAGCGCGTTGCTCGGCGCCACGTACTGCTGACGGTTCAGCTCCGGGTCCGGCGCCGGCAATGCTCGGCGGTCGAGTTTGCCGTTGGCGGTCAGCGGCATGCTGGCCAGCAGGATCAAATGCGTTGGCATCATGTAATCCGGCAACTGGGATTTGAGGTGCGCCTTCAACGCCTCACGCAGTGTGTTTTGTTGCGCTTCGTCTTGCTCGGTGACTTCAGTCACCAAATAGCCGACCAGTTGTTTACCGCTCGGGGCATCCAGCGCCAGCACCACGGCTTCACGCACGGAGTCGTGTTCCAGCAGACGGGTTTCGATTTCACCCAACTCGATGCGAAAACCACGAATCTTCACTTGATGGTCAATACGCCCGAGGTATTCCACCAGACCGTCGGCGCGCTGACGCACCAGATCGCCAGTGCGGTACAGACGCCCGCCATTGGCGGCGAACGGATCAGCCACAAAACGTTCGGCTGTCATCCCCGGACGCTGGTGATAACCCTGCGCCAGACCGGCGCCGCCGACGTACAACTCGCCGGTCGCGCCTTGCGGCACCAGCGCCAGATCGGCATCGAGGATGTACGCCACGCGAGCGCCAATCACACTGCCGATCGGCACGCTGCCGAGGCCTTCTTCCAATTGCTCGGGCGCCAGACTGGCCAGGGGCATGACCACGGTTTCGGTCGGGCCGTAGGCGTTGAAAAACAGGCTCGGCTTGAACGCTGCACGAATCCGCGCCAGATGCTCGCCGGTCAGCGCTTCACCGCCGGTGATGCACATGCGCACCGGCAGGATTTCGCCCTGAGTCGCCAGCCACTGCGCCAATTGGCTGCCGTAGCTCGGGGTGAAGCCGAGAATGTTGATGTTGTGACGGCGAATCAGACCGCAGATTTCTTCTGCATCCCACTGGCCCTGTGCTCGCAACACAACCTGAGCACCACTCAACAACGGCACCAGCAAACGCTCGGTCGCGGCGTCGAAGTTGATGGAATAGAAGTGCAGCTCGCAGTCGTCCGCACGCATGCCAAAACGCTCGATCACCGCACGGCAGTGCATGGCGATTTCACCGTGGGACACCACCACGCCTTTCGGTTTGCCGGTAGAGCCTGAGGTGTAAATCAGGTACGCCTGATGCTGCGGCAGGCTGATGAACGGCAGCTCAGTGGCCGGGTAGTTGGCCAGTGTGGCGGCGTCTTCTTCCAGACACCAACGCGCAACGGTCGATGGCAATTCACCGAGCGCCTTGAACATCGCCGCATCGCTGAGCAGCAAACCGATGCCGCTGTCTTCGATCATGTAGTGCAAACGGTCCAGCGGGTATTCCGGGTCCAGCGGCACGTAGGCGCCGCCCGCCTTGAGGATCGCCAGCAGGCCGACGACCATGTCCAGCGAACGCTCAAGCGCCAGACCGACCCGAACCTGCGGCCCCACGCCCCGCTCGCGGAGCATCCAGGCCAGGCGATTGGCGCGACTGTCGAGCTCGGCGTAGCTCAGGGTTTGCCCGGCGAAGGTCAATGCCGGTGCATCCTTGCGCGCCAGGGCCTGCTCGCTGAACAGGTGATGAATGCACTGGTCGAGACGATGTTCGCCCGGCTCGACGCCGAGGCTGTCGAGCAGGTGTTGCTGTTCGGTGGCTTCCAGCAGCGGCAGCTCACTGAGGCGCTGCTGCGGATCGGCCAGCAGCGCTTCCAGCAGGTTGCGCCAATGCCCGGCCATGCGCGCAATGCGCGGTTCATCGAACAGATCGGTGCTGTAGGTCAGGCAGCAACCCAGACGATGGTCGAGGTCAGTGACCTCCAGGTTGAGGTCGAACTTGGTCGCTCGCGCATCGTTGGCCAGGTACTCGACGGTCATGCCGGCGAGTCTGCGGCTCTGCTGGAATTCCCAGCGCTGCACGTTGCACATCACCTGGAACAATGGGTTGTAAGCGGCGCTGCGCGGTGGCTGCAAGGCTTCCACCAAGTGATCGAACGGCAAGTCCTGATGGGACTGGCCTTCGATCACGGTATGGCGAACCTGCTCGAACAACTCACCCACGGACATCTGCCCGTCGAGTTGGCAACGCAGCACTTGAGTGTTGAGGAACGCACCGATCAGCCCTTCGCTTTCCGGACGAATCCGGTTGGCCACCGGCGCGCCGATGCGCAAATCGGTCTGGCCGCTGTAGCGGTAAAGCAGCACGGCCAGCGCGGCGGTCATGGTCATGAACAGGGTCAGACCGTTTTGAGCATTGAAGGCACGAACGCGCGCGGCAAGAGCATCGCTCAGGTCGAAACGGAACAGTTCACCCTGATGGCTTTGTACCGGTGGACGTGGACGGTCGGCGGGCAATTCCAGCAGCGGATGTTCGCGGCCCAGTTGCGCGGTCCAGTAGTCGAGTTGGCGCTGACGTTCACCGGACTCCAGCCACTGGCGCTGCCAGACGCTGTAATCCAGGTATTGCACCGGCAGCGGCTCCAGCGGCGATTCGCGGTCATCGACGAAGGCCTCGTAGAGCGCGCTGAGTTCCCGGGCGAAGATGTCCATCGCCCAGCCTTCAGTGACGATGTGGTGCAGGGTCAGCACCAGATAATGTTCGTGCTCGGCGGTCTTGACCATGCAGGCGCGCAGCAGCGGTCCGGTTTCCAGATCGAAAGGTTTATGCGCCTCGTCGTCGGCCAGTTGCTGCACCGCCCACTCGCGGCCATCGGCATCCAGCGCGGTGAAATCCTTCCAGCCCATGCGCATCCCGGTGTCCGGGTGAACCCGTTGCCGGGCCACGCCGTCGATGCTCGGGAACGTGGTGCGCAGGGTTTCATGACGCATGATCAGTGCTTGCAGCGCGGCTTCGAAGCGCCCGACATCGAGCACCCCGCGCAGCCGCGCCATGCCGCCGACGTTGTAGGCCGGGCTGTCCGGTTCCATCTGCCAGAGGAACCACATGCGCTGCTGGGAATAGGACAACGGTACCGGTTGGCTGCGGTCGACTTTCTCGATCGGCGGCTGCTGGTTGGTTTTGCCGCTGGCCTGGATCAGTTGAACCTGTTCGGCAAACGCGCCCAGTTCACTGTTTTCGAACAGCGCGCGCAGCGGCAACTCGACGTCGCAGGCCTGACGGGTGCGGGAAATGATTTGCGTGGCCAGCAGAGAGTGGCCGCCGAGGGCGAAAAAGTCATCGCGCAGGCCAATTTGCGCGAGGCCTAATACTTCACGCCAGATGCCGGCGATTTGCTGCTCGAGTGCGGTGACCGGCTCGACGTGTTCGCAGACTTGCCATTGCGGTTCCGGTAACGCTCGATGATCGAGTTTGCCGCTTGGGCTCAGGGGCATTTCGTCCAGGCGCATCAGCTGCGCCGGGACCATGTATTCCGGCAACTCGGCGGCCAGCGCAGTTTTCAGGCGTGCGGTTTGAGCATCAACATCTTCTGTGGAATCGGTTGCGGTGTAGTAACCGATCAACTGCCCGCCGGCCGCCGTTTCGCGCACCAGCACCACGGCTTGAGCGACGCCGTCCTGAGCCAGCAATCGTGCTTCGATTTCTTCCGGTTCAACGCGGAAGCCACGCAGTTTGACCTGCTGATCGAGTCGGCCGAGGTATTCGATCACGCCATCGGCGGTCCAGCGTGCGCGGTCACCGGTGCGGTACAAACGCGCGCCCTGCTCTCCCAGCGGATCGACGACGAAGCGTTCAGCGGTCAGACCCGGACGACCCAAATAGCCACGGGCCAAACCGATGCCACTGATGCACAGTTCGCCCGGCACACCGGCCGGCACGGGATTGAGTGCCTCATCGAGCACGCGGCACAGCACATTGCCCAGCGGACGACCAATCGGCGAGCGTTCGCCATCGGCGGTTGTGCAGTGCCAATAAGTGACGTTGATCGCGGTTTCGGTCGGGCCGTAGCGATTGTGCAATTGCACGGCTGGCAGATGTTCCAACACGCGGTTGCGCAGTTCGGCAGGCAAGGCTTCGCCACCGGAGAATACGCGGCGCAGGCTGGTGCACTCGGCGGTCAGCGGTTCGTCGATGAACAACGAAAGCAGCGGCGGTACGAAGTGCAGCGTGGTCACGCCGAATTGCTGAACCAGTTGCGCGATGCGGTGCGGATCGCGGTGTTCGCCCGGCCCGGCGAGCAGAAGACGGCATCCGGTAATCAGTGGCCAGAAGCACTCCCACACCGACACGTCAAAACTGATCGGTGCCTTTTGCATCAGCACGTCGGTGTCGTTCAGGCGATAGGTGTTCTGCATCCATTGCAGGCGCTCGGCGAGGGCTGCGTGGGTGTTGCCGACGCCCTTCGGCTGGCCGGTGGAACCTGACGTGTAAATCACGTAGGCGAGGTTGTCGCCGTGCAAGTGCAAACCCGGTGCATGGCTCGGCCAGCTCTCCAGATGCAAGGCGTCCATGGCGATCACGCTGACCCCATTGGTGGCCGGCAAGCGGTCGAGTAATTGGGTTTGGGTCAGCAGCAATTCGACGCCGCAGTCGCTGAGCATGTAGGCCAGGCGCTCGGCCGGGTAATCCGGGTCCAGCGGCACGTAGGCGCCACCGGCCTTGATGATCGCCAGCAGGCCGATCAGCAACTGCGGCGAACGCTCGGCGGCAATGGCCACGCAGACGTCCGGGCCGACACCTTTGTCGCGCAGGTAATGGGCCAGTCGATTGGAATGGGTGTGCAGTTCGGCGAAGTCCATGGCGCCACCTTCCCACATCAGGGCGGTGCGTTCAGGGGTCAGGCGAGCCTGTTCGTTGAGCAGTTCCGGCAGCCAAACGCTGGCCGGCGTACACGGTGCAGCGCTCCACAATGTTTGCTGATCGTGCTCACTCGGGGTCAGCAGTGGAAGGTCGCCGATGGCGGTTTTCGGTTGCTCGCAAACGGCTCGCAGCAGGTTGCTGAAATGCTCGGCCAGACGCTCGATGGTCGCGGCGTCGAACAGCTCGCTGGAGTAGTCGAAGGAGAGGCTCAGGCGACCATTTCTGTCTTCCTCGCTGTGCAGTTGCAGGTCGAACTTGGCTTCGCGGCTGTGCCACGGCAGCTCTTCGGCCAGCAACCCGGGCAGACGACGCAGTGCGCTCAAATCCCGTTGCTGGTGGTTGAACATGACTTGGAACAAACCTTGTTCGCGGGCTTGCGGGAAGGCTTCGAGCAATTGTTCGAACGGCAGGTCCTGATGCGCTTGTGCGTCCAACGCCGCCCGACGGGTTTGCGCCAGCAGCTCCACGAATGGCAGCTGCGAATCCAACTCGGCGCGCAGCACCTGAGTGTTGATGAAGAAGCCGATCAACCCTTGAGTTTCCAGACGCGGACGGTTGGCGTTGGGCACGCCGATACGGATGTCGCGTTGACCGCTGTAGCGGTGCAGCAGGCTCTGGAACGCGGTGAGCAACAGCATGAAGGAGGTGGATTCATGGGCTTGGGCGGTCTGGCGAATAGCATCGCTCAGGGTCGCGCCCAGCTTCACAGAATGGCGGGCAGCCGTGTGAATGTGGTGCGCCGAGCGTGGATGATCAGTGGCCAGGCTCAGGGTTGGGTGCTCATCGCCCAATTGCGCTTTCCAGTAAGTCAGCTGACGCTCGCCCTCCCCTTGCGCCAGCCATTGGCGCTGCCAGCTGCCGTAGTCAGCGTACTGGGTCGGCAATGCCGGAAGCGTTGCCTTTTGTCCTTGGGACGCTGCGGCATACAGGCGCGAGAACTCGTCGATCAGCACGTTCAGCGACCAACCGTCGGCGATGATGTGATGCAGCGTCACCAACAGTTGATGGTCCTCTTCATCGAGGCGTACCAGGGTCACCCACAGCAGTGGGCCTTTCTCCAGATCGAATTGAGTACGGGCTTCGTCCTCACGAATTTGCTGCGCACGAACTTCACGCTCGGCAACCGGCAGGTCGCTGATATCGATGAGTTGCAGGTTGAACTCACTCGCTGCATCGACCTGTTGCAGCGCCACACCATCACGTTCGAAGAACCGCGTACGCAGGGATTCATGGCGTTCGATCAGCTGTTGGAAACTGGCGCGCAAGGCGTCTTCATCCAGTTCGCCGCGCAGGCGCAAGGCGCCGGGAATGTTGTAGGCGCTGCTCTGCGGGTCGAGTTGCCAGGTGATCCACAGACGGTTTTGCGCAAGCGATTGCGGTATGGCTTCGGTACGCGACAACGAAGTGATCGCGCCTTGGGCGAGTCCGCCGTCCTGCTGTTGTTGAGCGACTGCGGCGGCAAACGCGCCAAGGGTCGGTGCTTCAAACAGCAGGCGCAGGTTCAGCTCCAGACCGAGTGCTTCGCGCAGACGTGCGACCACCTGGGTGGCGGCGATGGAGTTGCCGCCCAGCAGGAAGAAGTGATCGTCGGCGCTGATCTGTTTGACGCTCAGCTGTTCGCACCAGATCTGGCCGATCAGGGTTTGCAGTTCAGAACCTGATTCAGTCGCGGATTTACTTTCGATGTCTGCCGACGGGAACAACGCATAGCTGTCGAGGCTGCCGTCCGCCAGACGATTGCGGCATGCCGAGCGTTGCAGTTTGCCACTGGAGGTCTTGGGCAACGCGCCCGGATTGAGCAGCACCACCACGCTAGGCGCTTCCTGATACGCCTCCGCCACGGCTTGGCGGATGGCTTTGATCAGGGCGTCGGGTGGGAGGATCTTTTGCACGCTGCGGCTGATTTCCGCTGCAACGCCGATACCTTCCTGACCCTCGATGTTCACGGCGAACGCGGCGACACGACCTTTGCGCACCACCTCCACTTCGCGTTCGATGGTTTGCTCGATGTCCTGCGGATAAAGGTTGTGGCCACGGACGATCAACATGTCTTTCAAGCGCCCGGTGATGAACAGTTCACCGCCGCGCATAAAACCCAGGTCGCCGGTGCGCAGCCACGTACGGCCAGCGTGCTGAACGAAGGTGTTGGCGCTGGCCTCCGGGTTGCGCCAGTAGCCGTGGGCGATGCTTGGCCCGGCGGCCCAGACTTCGCCGACCGCGTTGTCAGCCAACTCGTTGAGCGCAATCGGATCGACAATCAGCACCGCGTGATCCGGCTGACTGATGCCGCAACTCATGATCGCGCTGCCCTCGCCCGGCTCCGCACGGTTTTGTGCCAAGGCTTGATCGTCCACGCGCAGGTTGCCAATGCCCTGACCGCGAGCGCTGCCGGCCACGAACAGCGTCGCTTCGGCCAACCCGTAGGACGCCATGAAACTGTCTTGGGTGAAGCCGCAGGCCGCGAATTTCTCGGCGAAGCGCTCCAGCGTATCGAGGCGAATCGGTTCGGAACCGGAATACGCCACGCGCCAGCCACTCAGGTCGAGGCGTTCCAGCGCCGATTCACTGACCCGCTCACAGCACAACCGATAGGCAAAGTCCGGCCCGCCGCTGATGGTGCCGCCGTACTCGCTGATCGCTTCCAGCCAGCGCAACGGCCGGCCGAGGAAATACGCCGGCGACATCAACACGCACGGCACACCGCTGAAAATCGGCTGCAACAGACCGCCAATCAGGCCCATGTCGTGGTACAGCGGCAGCCAGCTGACGATCACATCGTCGGGATTCAGATCAATGCCGAAGCCGTGGCGAATCAGCAGTTCATTGGCCACCAGGTTGCCGTGGCTGACTTGCACTCCTTTAGGCAATGCGGTGGAGCCCGAGGTGTATTGCAGGAACGCGATGTGGTCGTCTGCAAGGTTCGGCGCCACCCAACGTTCGGCCAACGCACTGTCGAGCGTATCGACACACAGCAAAGGCGGCGCGCCCTCAATTTGCTGCAACGCATCGCGCAGACCGGCGCTGGTCAGCAGCAGACGCGGTTCGGCATCGCTGATGATCGACAGCAGACGCTCCTGGTGATGACGACGCGCCGACTCCGGCGGATAGGCCGGCACTGCGATCACACCGGCGTACAGGCAGCCGAAGAATGCCGCGACGTAATCCGGGCCGCTGGGAAACAGCAGCACCGCGCGATCGCCAAACGCAGCCTCGGCCTGCAACGCGCCAGCAATGGTCCGCGCCCGCTGATCCAGCTCGCGATAACTGAGCACCACAGCCTGATCCTCGGTTTCGGCGAGAAAACGCAAGGCCGCCCGGTCCGGCGTCAGGGCCGCTCGGCGCTGAAGGGCTTGGACCAGTGTGCTGGGGAGTTCGAACGCGTCGGTCATGAGGTTTCCTGCCTGAATTCGGCTTGGTAGGAGCGAGCCTGCTCGCGAAAATCCGGAGAACGCCGCGGGGTGTCAGGCGCCCATCGTCATCGTTGACGACCATCGCGAGCGAGCTCGCTCCTACGGGGTGATGAGGGTTGTGCTGTGCCATTCACCAATGAGAACGGACGACGTCTGCAAATAATTAGTCGGCAGGCTTGATCGCCAACGGGACTACGGCGCGTCAACGTGTCGCAGTTCTCACTCTGCACCTTCGCGCAGCATTAGTTCTCTTTCTCATTTGACAATCATTATCATTCAGAATAATTTGTCGCTCGATGTGTTGGACGGCTCAGCCCCCGCGGGCCGTCCCACGAACCTATTGGCAGCAAGGTGATTTCCATGACGGAACAAGTATCCACAAGCAGGTGCGATTCACCGCTACTTCAGGCATTCGTCGACAATCGACTGATTCTGGTCAAGATTGCAGCCCGCATTACCGGCTGCCGGTCGCGGGCTGAAGACGTGGTGCAGGATGCGTTTTTCCGGCTGCAATCCGCGCCGCAGATCACGTCCTCGTTCAAGGCTCAGCTCAGCTACCTGTTCCAGATCGTGCGCAACCTGGCGATCGATCACTACCGCAAACAGGCGCTGGAGCAGAAGTATTCGGGCCCTGAAGAGGAAGGTCTGAATGTGGTGATTCAAGGCGCTTCGCCGGAAACCTCGCACATCAACTTCTCGACGCTGGAACACATCGCCGACGCGCTGACCGAGCTGCCCAGCCGCACCCGCTACGCCTTCGAGATGTATCGCCTACACGGCGTGCCGCAAAAGGACATCGCCAAGGAGCTTGGCGTCTCGCCGACCCTGGTGAACTTCATGATTCGCGATGCGCTGGTGCACTGCCGCAAGGTGTCGGGCAGTCGTGTGGATACCTTTGCCCGTCGCTAAGATCGGAAATCTGCGTCGCCCCCATCGCGAGCAAGCTCGCTCCCACATTTGATCTCTAGCGCTCACACATTGTGTGTTCACTGAAGATCCAATGTGGGAGCGAGCTTGCTCCGGGCGGCGTTCCGACGATGACGGACTCAAGACCGCAACGGATCTTGAGCCTTAAGCATCAAGCCAACACACACCGATCAAAAAACCGCTCACGCCCCAGCACCATCAACGCTGCGCGCTTGTGCGGGAAGTCGAACGCTTTTTCGCAGTAGAAACCCTGGTTCTGCATATGCCCGATCATCTTCGCGTTGTCGGCGCGAGGCTCGGCAACCAGTTGCTGAGTGCGTGGATCGTCGAGAAACAGGTAATGCGTCAACGCCGATAACCAGCTCGCCACCTTGTGCGGGCCACGGTGATTTTCCTCACCCACCAACATGTGAATACCGCGATCGTAATCGCCGGTGTCATAGAACGGCGCGATGCGATCTTCCTTGGCCCAATAGGCTTCAAAGTAGGCGAACGGCTGATCATCGAAACAACCGATCAGCGTCAGGGTATGGGGATCGGCTTCAAGTTTGCTCAGGTACTCGTGATGCTGTTCAAGACTGCCCTCCTCCTGCCAGAAACTCGCCACACGCGGGCTGTTCTGCCAACGATTGAAACGCGCCAGGTCCAGGTCGATGTCCACCGTGCGCAGGGAAATCCAGGCACCAAGGCGCGCATCAAAACGCCGATAGACTTCACCACGCGGTTTCACCGGGCGCAGCGGATGACGCTTGCCGCCACTGATGACCATTTGCTGCGGATAACCCGATGTCAGTGACGCGCCCAGCCAAGGCTGAGGCAACTGCCAGAACAGCGTGCGCTCGCAGCAATACTGGCCGACGGTTTCGGTAGGGATCAGCAACCCGCTGAGCAATGCTTCGGTGGGGGTTTCATCGAGTTGCCAGGTCAGGCGCTGGCAGGCTGGGTCACGGGCAAACAGCCAATAACAGGCCGCCCAGACGGTACGATTGTCGGCGTGGTCGAAGCGCTCTTCTACTTGCACCTGCAACTCGGGCTCGCGAGTCATGCGCAACTGAATCAGCGGCTGCCCTTCAAGGCTGAGACACAGGCGGCTTTCGGTTTCATCAGCTACAAGACGGCTTCCTGTCGGCAAGGCCAGGGCAGTCAGGTCATTCAGAGTGGACATGGGTCGGGCTCACGTTAATCGTCGACAGTTCAACGAGGTGACGTGAGCCAGTGCGGGAAATTTAAGAGAAGTCGGTAAATACGCGTCCCGTGGCATGAATCAGGGTTTGCCCACCGGCACCAGGGCAATTTTATAGGGATCGAAAATCTTCAGCATCTGGCCATTGTCTCGCAGGTCTTGCAGCAACTTGCCGAATGCTTCGCCAGTAATCGGCGCCTGAGGGCGGATCAGCGCGTAATGGTGATATACCTGATCGATGCGTTGGGAAACCAACAATTGCTCGCCGACTTTCTCGTTACGCAGCAGGTAATCGCTCAGGTAGGAACGTGTGACCAAGGCAATGTCCGCTCGTGCGCGCAGCACCATCAGCAAGTTGCTGTCGTGGGAATAGGTCAACGTGGCCTTGTAGGTGTCGGCCAGATACTTGGGATCGGCATTGAAATTGGCGAACTCGTAGTGATAGCCGCTGTACAGCGCCAGGCGTTTGCCTGTCAGGTCCTTGAAGTAATTCTCATCGCGATCGGGTTTCTTCTGCGCGACAAAGATTTCTGCATCTTCCAGGCCCATGTCGACGAGGGTATGCGGGATGTCCTTCCAGCCCCAGTCCGGGTTCTCGAAAATCGCCATATCGACCCGGCCTTCCTTGAAGTCGTTGAAACGTCGAGGAATGGAAGTGGGCACCAGCTCGAACTGATAGTCGTTTTGCAAGGCATTGAGCGCCTCGACCATCTGAGGCAGCAAACCGGTGTCGGCCCCGGATTCCGGGCGCACGGTATAAGGGGGGAAATGTGCGGCACCGACCCGCACCAACTGTGCAGCCTGGACCGGAACCACGCATAACACCGCAAGCGTCGCCAGCAAAAGCCGCGAAGCCGTCCGAATTGGCGAAGACATCAAAACAATCCACTCCCCAAAAAAATACGCATCAATGCATTCAAGCTAGGCGGTTTCGGCTACTTAGCCAGTTTCTTGCCGAGATAGACGGCTCACTGCCGCTCTTCCAGCACCAGAATCAATGCCTCATCGGCCAATTGATCGAGGCTCATGCTGCCGCCGGCGCGAAACCAGGTGGTAGTCCAGGACAACGCTCCGGTCAGGAAACGACGTGTAATGAACACATCGCCGCGGATAAAACCGGCCTCCTTGGCTTCACCCAACACTTGCAGCCAGAGTTCTTCATAAATATCACGCAGCGCCAGCACCTGCGCCTGCCCGTCTGCGGACAGCGAGCGCCATTCATACACCAACACCGCCATGGCCTCGCCGCTGCCGCCCATGATCGACTGCAACTCACAACGAATCAGCGCCAGTACCCGCTCGCGCACACTGCCGGCTTCTGCCAGGGCTGCACGCATCAACGCGGTGTTGTAGCGAATGGTTTCTTCCATCACCGCCCGCAGGATCTCGTCCTTGCTTTTGAAGTGATGAAAAATGCTGCCTGACTGAATCCCCACGGCGCCGGCCAGATCGCGCACGGTGGTGCGTTCGTAACCTTTGTTGCGGAACAGGTGAGCCGCCACTTGCAGCAGTTTGCCGCGGGCGCTGTCCGGGTCGGTCAATTGGCCGCTGTCGACCAATTCGCGCATCACCCTCAGGGCTTTTTGCTCGTCCACCCGTTCTCTCCTACAGTCGATCAATCAAATACGCCGCTCGCCGCTAAAACTGCGGGGTTGCGCGGGCAATTTAAGCTGGCCGGAGCGACCAAGCAAGCGCTCGGGCAGAAGATATTTCAGCCGTTTACAAACCAAGCGCTTGCTTGGTAGTCTCGATGTACTTCTGTCGGGGGTGGTTATGGAGTTGACTGTGCCAAAAACAATCCGCATCGGTTGCGCCAGCGCCTTCTGGGGCGACACCTCGACCGCCGCCGCGCAACTGGTGGAAGGTGGGCGTCTGAACTATCTGGTCTTCGATTATCTGGCCGAAATCACGATGTCGATCATGGCCGGCGCGCGGATGAAAGATCCCCAGGCCGGTTACGCCAGCGACTTCATCGAAGTCCTCAGCCCGCTGTTGGGTCAACTCGCCGAACAGAAAATCCGCGTCATCAGCAACGCCGGCGGGGTCAATCCGCAAGCCTGCGCCGCCGCCCTGCAAGCGGCCTGCGACAAGGCCGGAGTGGCGCTGAAAATCGCCGTGCTGCTGGGCGATGACCTGCAGCCGCAGCTCAAACAGCTGGGCAGCAGCGGTATCCATGAAATGTTCAGCGGCGCGCCCTTGCCGCCGATGTGCGTCTCGACCAACGCCTACCTCGGCGCACCGGGCATCGTCGAAGCCCTGCGTCTGGGCGCCGACATCGTCATCACCGGGCGCGTGGTCGACAGCGCCGTGGTCAGTGCCGCGCTGGTGCATGAGTTCGGCTGGTCGTGGCACGACTACGACAAACTCGCCCAAGCCGCATTGGCCGGGCACATCATCGAATGCGGCGCCCAGTGCACCGGCGGCAACTTCACCGATTGGCGCGAGGTGCCCGACTACGAACACATCGGCTTCCCCATCGTCGAAGTCAGCGCCGACAGCCAGTTCATCGTCAGCAAACCCGAAGGCTCCGGCGGGCTGGTCACACCGCTGACGGTCGGCGAGCAGATGCTGTATGAAATCGGCAACCCGCAGGCGTATCTGCTGCCGGACGTGGTCTGCGATTTCACTGAAGTCAAACTCGTGCAACAAGGCAAAAATGCGGTTCAGGTGCACGGCGCAAAAGGCTTGCCGCCGACCGATCAGTACAAGGTCAGCGCGACGTACCCGGACGGTTTCCGCTGCACCGCCAGCTGCCTGATCGCCGGGATAGATGCGGTCGACAAGGCGCGTCGAGTCAGCGAAGCGATCATCAACAAGACCTCGGAAATCTTCAGCCAGCGTGGCTGGGCGCCCTACAGCGAAGTGAACATCGAACTGCTCGGCAGCGAGGCCACTTACGGCCACCACGGTCAGCGTCAGGACAGTCGCGAAGTGGTGATCAAACTCGCGGTGCGCCATCCGGGTAAACAGGCGTTGATTGTGTTCTCCCGGGAGATCGCCCAGGCCGCCACCGGCATGGCGCCGGGACTGACCGGGATTGTCGGTGGACGGCCGACGGTGTATCCGCTGATCCGGCTGTTCTCGTTCCTTATCGACAAAACCGCCTGCACGCTGGAAATTGATCTCAAGGGCCAGCGCCACCCCTGCGCCCTGCCCGCCGTTGATGTGCTCGACACCGCCGACCTGCCCGTGGCGTGCGCCCCACCGAAACCCTCAGACCGGGCCGATGCCAGCGTGGCCCTGGTCAAACTTGCGGTGGCGCGCTCCGGTGACAAGGGCAATCACAGCAACATCGGCGTCATGGCCCGCAAGCCGGAGTACCTGCCGTGGATTGCCGAAGCCTTGACGCCGGAAGTGATCGTCGACTGGATGAGTCACGTCCTCGACCCGATCCACGGACGTGTCGAACGCTGGTACCTGCCGGGCACCCACAGCCTTAATTTTCTGCTGGAAAACGCCCTGGGAGGCGGTGGCGTGGCTAGCCTGCGGATCGACCCGCAAGGCAAGGCCTTCGCCCAGCAACTGCTGGAAATCCAGATATCGGTGCCTCAGCGCATCGCCGACCAGGTCAACTAGAGGACTGTCGCCATGGCTTACGATTCGATTTTCAAAGCCGATTTGTTTGCAGGCCAAAACATCATCGTCACCGGTGGCGGCAGCGGCATCGGCCGTTGCACCGCTCACGAACTGGCGGCCCTCGGCGCCCATGTGCTGCTGCTCGGACGCAAGGCCGACAAGCTGAAAAACGTCGTGGCCGAGATTACCGAAGATGGCGGCAAGGCGGATTGGATGGTCTGCGATATTCGTGAGGAAGAAGCGGTCACGCATGTGGTCAGCGAGTTGATCCGCAAGTACGGACCGATTCACGGCCTGGTCAATAATGCCGGCGGGCAGTACCCGTCGCCGCTGGCGTCGATCAATCAGAAAGGCTTCGATACGGTGTTGCGCACCAACCTGATGGGCGGCTTCCTGATGGCCCGGGAAGTGTTCAACCAATCCATGAGCAAGCACGGCGGCGCCATCGTCAACATGCTCGCCGACATGTGGGGCGGCATGCCCGGCATGGGCCACTCGGGCGCGGCGCGTTCGGGCATGGACAACCTCACCAAAACCGCCGCGTTCGAATGGGGTTATGCCGGGGTGCGGGTCAACGCCGTGGCGCCGGGCTGGATCGCGTCCAGTGGCATGGACACCTACGAAGGCGCGTTCAAAGCGGTGATCCCGACGCTGCGTGAGCACGTTCCACTGAAACGCATCGGCACCGAATCGGAAGTCAGCGCGGCGATCGTTTTCCTGCTCAGCCCGGCCGCGGCGTTTGTCAGTGGCAGCACCTTGCGCATCGACGGCGCCGCCAGCCTGGGCGGGCGCGCCTGGCCGATACACAAGGCGCAGATCAGCGAGTCGTATAACGGCTTCCATCGCGCTTACTTGCCGGACGTCCTCAAGGATAAGGAATAAGTCATGCCGGTGATTCAGTCGCAAGTGGACCCGTTCAGCGAACAGTTCGCGCGCAATCGCGCGGCGATGTTGGTCGGCATCGAGCACGTCCGTCAGCTCGAACAGAACTTGCTGAACAAGGCGGCCGAAGCCAAACCCCGGTTCGACAAGCGCGGCCAATTGTTGCCCCGTGAACGCCTCAATCTGCTGCTGGACCCCGGCGCCCCGTTCCTCGAACTGGCCAGCCTGGCCGGCTACAAACTGCATGACGACAAGGACGGCAGCTCCGCAGGCGGCGGCTTGATCGCCGGGATCGGTTACGTGTCCGGCGTGCGCGTGCTGGTGGTGGCGAACAACAGTGCGATCAAGGGCGGGACCATTTCCCCCAGCGGTTTGAAAAAATCCCTGCGCCTGCAACAGATCGCCATGGAGAACAAACTGCCGGTCGTTACCCTGGCCGAAAGCGGTGGCGCCAACCTCAATTACGCGGCGGAGATTTTCGTCGAAGGTGCCCGCAGCTTTGCCAATCAGGCGCGGATGTCAGCCATGGGCCTGCCGCAAATCACCGTGGTCCATGGCTCGGCCACGGCGGGCGGCGCTTATCAGCCAGGGTTGTCGGATTACGTGGTGGTGGTGCGTGGCAAGGCCAAGCTGTTTCTGGCCGGCCCGCCGCTGCTCAAGGCTGCCACCGGCGAAGTCGCCACCGATGAAGCACTGGGCGGCGCCGAGATGCACGCGCAAATCGCCGGCACCGCGGAATACCTGGCCGAAAACGATGCCGATGGCGTGCGCCAGGTGCGCGAGATTGTCAGCCTGTTGCCGTGGAACGATCAGCTGCCCTGGGTACCCGAACGTCGGTGGGAAGAACCGCTCTACCCCATCGACGAGTTGCTCGGGCTGATTCCTGACGACGCGAAAAAACCTTACGACGTGCGCGAAATCATCGCGCGGATTGCCGACGGCTCGAACTTTCTCGAATTCAAGGGTGAGTTCGATCAGCAAACCGTCTGCGGTCATTTGCAGATTCAAGGCCGCGCCTGCGGGTTCATTGGCAACAATGGGCCGATCACACCCAAGGGTGCGAGCAAGGCGGCGCAGTTCATTCAGCTCTGCGACCAGAGCCAGACGCCGCTGCTGTTTTTTCACAACACCACCGGATTCATGGTCGGCACCGAGTCGGAACAGCAAGGCGTGATCAAACACGGCGCGAAAATGATTCAAGCGGTGGCCAATGCCCGCGTGCCTAAACTGACCATCGTCGTCGGTGGCTCCTACGGCGCCGGCAACTACGCGATGTGCGGCCGCGGCCTCGACCCGCGCTTCATTTTCGCCTGGCCGAACAGCCGCACGGCGGTGATGGGCGGCGCCCAGGCCGGCAAAGTGCTGCGGATCGTCACCGAGGCCAAACAGGCCAAGGACGGTCTGGTGCCCGACCCGAAAATGCTCGACATGCTGGAACAGGTCACCGCGCAGAAACTCGACAGCCAGTCCACCGCGCTGTACGGCAGCGCCAGTTTGTGGGACGACGGGTTGATCGATCCTCGCGACACCCGGACCTTGCTCGGGTACTTGCTGGATATCTGTCATGAAGCCGAAGTGCGGCCGCTGCAAACCAACAGTTTTGGCGTAGCCCGTTTCTAAGGGCGCTCAGGAGAACAATAAGAATGATCTTCACCCAGGAACACGAAGCACTGCGCCGCACCGTCCGCCAATTCGTCGATCACGAGATCAATCCTCACGTCGAGGCATGGGAAAAGGCCGGACGCTTTCCGATCCACGAGATCTTCCGCAAGGCCGGCGACCTCGGCTTGCTGGGGATTTCCAAACCGGAAAAGTTTGGCGGCATGGGGCTCGATTACAGCTACTCGATCGTCGCGGCTGAAGAGTTCGGCACCATCCACTGCGGCGGCATTCCGATGTCCATCGGCGTGCAAACCGACATGTGCACCCCGGCGCTTGCGCGTTTCGGCTCCGATGAATTGCGCGAAGAATTCCTGCGGCCGGCGATTACTGGCGAGCAGGTCGGCTGCATCGGTGTTTCCGAAGTCGGCGCCGGTTCCGACGTGGCCGGTTTGAAAACCACCGCCCGCAAGGACGGCGACGACTACGTGATCAACGGCAGCAAGATGTGGATCACCAACTCGCCGAGCGCGGATTTCATCTGCCTGCTGGCCAACACCTCGGACGACAAACCGCACATCAACAAGTCACTGATCATGGTGCCGATGAACACGTCAGGCATCAGCCTCAGCTCGCACCTGGACAAGCTCGGCATGCGCAGTTCGGAAACCGCTCAGGTGTTTTTCGACAACGTGCGCGTGCCGCAACGCAACCGCATCGGCCATGAAGGCGCGGGGTTCATGATGCAGATGCTGCAGTTCCAGGAGGAACGGCTGTTCGGCGCGGCTAACATGATCAAGGGCCTGGAGTACTGCGTCGACAGCACCATCGAGTACTGCAAGGAGCGCAAAACCTTCGGCAATGCGCTGATCGATAACCAGGTCATCCACTTCCGCCTGGCCGAACTGCAAACCGAAATCGAATGCCTGCGGGCGTTGGTCTATCAGGCCACCGAGCAGTACATCAAAGGCCAGGACGTCACGCGCTTGGCGTCGATGGCCAAACTCAAGGCCGGGCGTCTGGGCCGGGAAGTCAGCGACAGCTGCCTGCAATATTGGGGCGGCATGGGCTTCATGTGGGACAACCCGGTGGCCCGTGCTTACCGTGACGTACGGCTGGTGTCGATCGGCGGCGGTGCCGACGAAATCATGCTGGGGATCATCTGCAAACTCATGGGCATCCTGCCGGGGAAAAAGAAATGAGCACCCTGCCGGTTTGCCAGACCTTGCTGCTGGAATCGCATAACGGTGTCCTGCACATCACCCTCAACCGCCCGGAAAGCCGCAATGCCATGAGCCTGTTGATGGTCGCGGAACTGCGTGCCGTGCTGTTGGCCGTGCGCGATGACCGTGAGATTCGTGCCTTGGTGATCGGTGGTGCCGGCGGGCATTTTTGCGCCGGTGGCGACATCAAGGACATGGCCAACGCACGCGCTCAAGGCCCGAGCGCCTATCGCGACTTGAATCGCGCATTCGGTGCGCTGCTGCAAGAGGTGCAACACGCACCACAAGTGGTGATCACGGTGCTGCAAGGCGCAGTGCTCGGCGGTGGTTTCGGTCTGGCCTGCGTCAGCGACGTCGCCTTGGCCGATCACCAGGCGCAATTCGGTCTGCCGGAAACCAGCCTCGGTCTGCTGCCAGCGCAAATCGCGCCGTTCGTGGTGCAGCGCATCGGCCTGACTCAGACTCGCCGACTGGCGCTGACCGCGGCACGTTTCGATGGCACACACGCACGGCGCATGGGATTGGTGCATTTTGTCGAACATGACGCGCAAGCGTTGGCCGAGCGTCTCGATGAAATATTGGCCCACGTGTTGTGCTGCGCACCGGAGGCTAATGCGACGACCAAAAAGTTGTTGCTGGCGAGTGCCGGACAGCCATCGAATGCGTTGCTGGATGAAGCGGCCGATTTGTTCAGCGAGGCGGTGACCGGGGCTGAAGGTATTGAGGGGACCATGGCCTTCGTACAAAAGCGTAAACCGGGGTGGGCCCTTTAAAAGCATCGCGAGCAAGCTCGCTCCCACATTTGAAATGCATTCCCCTGTGGGAGCGAGCTTGCTCGCGATGACGCCTTCACTGTCACCGCACACTTTGAGAGAAGACCCAATGCCCGCCTTCAGAAAAATCCTGATTGCCAACCGCGGTGAAATCGCCTGTCGCATCCAGCGCACCGCCCAGGCCTTGGGTTATCGCACGGTCGCAATCTTCAGCGATGCCGACGCCGATGCGCTGCATGTGCAGATGGCCGACGAAGCCGTGAACATCGGTCCGGCTCCGGTGCAGCAGTCCTATCTGAATATTCCGGCCATTCTCGACGCCGCCCGGCGCACGGGCGCTGACGCAATCCATCCGGGCTACGGCTTCCTCTCGGAAAACGCCGGGTTCGCCCGCGCCTGCCAGGATGCCGACATCACCTTCATCGGCCCCAGCCCCGAAGCCATCGAACTGATGGGCAGCAAACGCCTGTCGAAACTCGCCATGCTCGATGCCGGTGTACCGTGCATCAAGGGTTATCAGGGCGAAGAACAGGACGACGCAACCCTTAGCCGCGAAGCTGCACGCATCGGCTATCCGCTGATGATCAAGGCCAGTGCCGGCGGTGGCGGGCGTGGCATGCGCCTGGTGCACGAGGCCAGTGATTTGCTCGAGCAACTGCGCACCGCCCGCTCCGAAGCGCTGCATGGGTTTGGCAGTGACGAACTGATTCTCGAGCAAGCGCTGATCGACCCGCGTCACGTCGAAGTTCAACTGTTCGGCGACCAGCACGGCAACCTGATCTACCTTGGCGAGCGCGACTGTTCGATCCAGCGTCGCCATCAAAAAGTCATCGAAGAAGCGCCCTGCCCGGTGATGACCGCCGAGTTGCGTCAGGCCATGGGCGAAGCGGCGCTCAAGGCGGGTCGCGCCGTGAATTACGTCGGCGCTGGCACTGTCGAGTTCCTGCTGGATGCGCGCGGGCAGTTTTACTTCCTGGAGATGAACACCCGACTCCAGGTGGAGCACCCGGTGACCGAATTGATTACCGGCCTCGATCTGGTGGCCTGGCAGTTGCACGTCGCCGAAGGACTGCCTCTGCCCTTGCGACAGGAGCAGGTTCAGCTCAGCGGCCATGCCATGGAAGTCCGTTTGTACGCCGAAGATCCGGCACACGCTTTTCTCCCACAAACCGGTCGCATCACCGCGTGGGAGCCTGCGTTGCAGCGCGGTGTGCGGATCGATCATGGCTTGATCGAAGGCCAGACAATCAGCCCGTTTTATGACCCGATGCTGGGCAAGATCATCGCCCACGGCGCCACCCGCGAAGAAGCCCGGCGCCAGTTGCTGCGGGCGGTGCAGGACAGTGTGCTGCTTGGCGTACAGAGCAATCAGCGCTTGCTCGCCAGCCTGCTCGAACACCCACAGTTCATCAGTGGCGAGTTCAGCACCGGGTTCATCCCGACACACTTTGCCGAGCATCCCTGCCTGCATGCGCATGTGCCGAGCGCCGAAGAACTGGCCATCGCGGCTGCATTGTTCTATCAGGCCTCGGCGCAGTCTCACCACGCGCCACTGGCCGGTTGGCGCAACAACGCCAGCGTGCCCTTGCACTATCGAATCGGCCTTGAGGATCAGGATTGGTCGGTGGAATTGAATGCTGTGCCGGGTGAACCGTATCGGATTCAAGTGGCCACAACGCCCTTTGAATTGAAGGTCATCCAGTGCGACGGACGCTGCGCTAGCCTGGAAATCAACGGAATCCGGCGACGTCATGCTTATCGTCTTGAGGCAGGGCAACTCTGGCTGTTCACCCGACCCGGCAACCTACGGCTGGTGGACCGGACGCAAGCCGTGGTCAACAGCCAGGCCAGCGTCAGCACCGGCACCCTCAAGGCTCCGATGGACGGGGCGATCGTCGATGTGCTGGTGACGGAGGGCAGCCCGGTCAGTAAAGGCCAGTTGTTGGTGGTGCTGGAGGCCATGAAAATGGAGCATCCGCTTAAGTCGGGCATCGACGGCGTGCTCAAACGCTTGCAGGTCAGGGTCGGTGACCAGGTGAAAAATCGTCAGATTTTGTTGGAGGTCGAATAAGCCGCTAGGCGGATCCGCCGGGTTTGGCTACGCTCAAGCCCTATCAGGACGCGGATACCAGGAACCCTGCGATGCCTCACTGGCTGGTCATTGATCTAGAAGCCACCACCGATGAGGGTGGTTGGCCAGTAACGGAAATGGAAATCATCGAAATCGGCGCCACCCTGGTGGACCGAAAAGGCCGAGAACTGGATAGCTTTCAACGCTTCGTGCGCCCGACGCGTCGGCCTTTGCTGACGCCGTTTTGCCGGCAACTGACCCGCATCACCCAGGCCAACATCGATGCCGCGCAGCCTCTGAGTGAGGTCTGGGCGTCATTCGAGCACTGGCTCGGCCAGCATCACTCGCGCCTCGAAGGTTGGGCCAGTTGGGGCGATTACGATCGCAAACAGTTGGTTCAGGAGTGGGAGCGCCTGCAACTCGACAGCGCCCTGAGCCGAGTGCCGCACATGAACCTCAAACAGCGCTTTGCCAAGGCTCGCCGGCTGGAACGCCCACTGGGGCTCAACGGCGCGCTGCAACTGGCGGGTATGCAGTTCAATGGCCAACAACATCGGGCGCTGGAAGATGCGCGCAATACCGCACGATTATTGCCTCTGGTTCTTCCGTCTTAGAGAGGTGACGCCGGCATGGGCCTTGTGCATACTGGCCGGCCCTTTTTAGCCCTTTTCGAGGAATCGCCCATGTTTAAAGTCAACGAGTACTTCGACGGCACCGTCAAGTCGATCGCCTTTGGCACCGCTGAAGGTCCTGCGACCATCGGCGTCATGGCACCGGGCGAATACGAATTCGGCACCAGCCAGCGTGAAATCATGCACGTGGTGTCCGGCGCCCTGACCGTCAAACTGCCGGACAGCAGCGACTGGGAAACCTTCGCCGCCGGCAGCCAGTTCAACGTACCCGCCAACAGCAAGTTCCAGCTGAAAGTGGCCGTCGACACCGCTTACCTGTGCGAATACCGCGGCTAAAACCCTGGGTTTTCACAGCGACAAAAAAAATGCCCGCGTCCTTGGACACGGGCATTTTTTATTCTGATTGTCTTATTCCAGGACCGTCACCGGCATACCGACTTCAAGTTGACCATTGCTGTCGTTGACCAGGTTCTGTCCGAACATCGCACCGTCGGCTTCGGCACGGTACTTCTGCAACGTAGCCAGAGGTTCGCGATCTTGACTGCGCTCACCGGTTTGCGGGTCGATGGTGGTCAGAATGCAGCGTGAACACGACTTGACCACGCGGAACTCGACATCGCCGATGCGGATACGCTTCCAGCCATCTTCGGCATACGCCTCGCTGCCCTCGATCACCAGATTCGGCCGAAAGCGCAGCATTTCCAGCGGACGGCCGACCTTTTGCGACAAGTCCTCCAACGAGGCCTGTCCGATCAGCAACAGCGGAAAGCCATCGGCGAAGGCCACCTGATCGTCGTCCTTGCCGTAGCCGGCCTGGGTGGTCCGTGCGCGATCAAGAGGGACTTGCACCAGGCGAGTCGGTTTGCCAATGAATTCACTGACCCAGGCACCCGCCTCGTCACCGGCATCCGGCACACGCAATGTGTCGCGCCAAATGGTCACGCCACGCAGTTCCGCGTCGCTGGCGGGCAAGGCGATATCAATCGGTGAGCGGCCCGGCGCACTGAGGGTCAAGCCCCCGTCGGCATTCCACAACGCCGACAGCTGACTCATCTGCGCCACCGCACGCTGGGTCAGGAAGCGCCCGCTGGCCTCGTCCACCAGCATCCAGCGTCGATCACCGTCCAGGCCCAGCTTGTCGAGGCTGACCTGCTGCAGGATCTCGCCCTTGCCGGATTTCAACGGATAACGATAAAGCGCGCTCAGACGCAACATGGCCAGCTCCCTGGTGGGCAAAAACGCCACCCTATACGAGCTTGATCGCCGAATCAAAGGCTGACTTCAGGCCAGCCTCTTGCACCGTTATCAGGCAGGCACTTCATCGAGCATCAAGCGCTGGCGTACCACATCGATGAGTTTGTCCGGCTGGAATTTGGAGAGGAAGTTGTCGCAGCCGACCTTCTTCACCATCGAGTCGTTGAAGCTGCCGGACAACGAGGTATGCAGAACCACATAAAGGCCACGCAGACGCGGATCGTTGCGGATTTCCGTGGTCAGGCGATAGCCGTCCATTTCCGGCATTTCCGCATCGGTGAAGATCATCAGCAGTTTGTCGGTCATGTTCACACCGGTATCGGCCCAGGCCTTGAGCATGTTCAGTGCCTTCAAGCCATCGCTGGCGATGTGCATCTTCACGCCCAACTGACCCAAGGTGTCACGCAATTGCGACAGGGCCACGTTCGAGTCATCCACCAGCAGCACTTCACGGCCACGGGCGCGCTCAAGAACCGGATCGTCGAGTTTGTCGCGCGATACCTTGGCGTTGTACGGGACGATTTCCGCCAGGACTTTTTCGACGTCGATGATTTCCACCAACTGATCGTCGACCTTGCTGATAGCAGTCAAATAATGCTGACGACCGGCGCTGGCCGGCGGCGGCAGAATGGCCTCCCAGTTCATGTTGACGATACGGTCCACACCACCGACCAGGAACGCCTGCACCGAACGGTTGTACTCAGTAACGATGATCGTACTGGTCGGGCTTGGCACCAGCGGACGCATACCGATGGCCTGGGACAGGTCGATCACCGGCAGGGTCTGGCCACGCAGATTAACCACGCCGCAGACAAACGGATGACGCTGGGGCATCAGGGTCAGCTTCGGCAGTTGCAGCACTTCCTGCACTTTGAACACGTTGATCGCGAACAATTGACGTCCGGCCAGCCGGAACATCAGAATTTCCAGGCGATTCTCACCCACCAGTTGCGTGCGTTGGTCTACTGTGTCGAGAATGCCGGCCATCAATGACTCCTGGGCTTGTTCTGATGAATTCACTAAAGGGGGTTATCGGCTGTTTTCGCCGGACCTTGACCCCCGTGTAAAATGCCACGACCAAACATTGATGTCACATTAGCATCATGCTTTACTGGCCAGGCGATTTCATCTGCCCCATTGCCTGCCGCGAGACCTCGTTTCGTTCGGTTGGTTCCCCCGTGTAAGGGATTCCCCTAGTAACAATCAGGCCCAACCTGATATTCGCAATATCCAATAGCCATTAATGTGACGCCATTCTCATTGCATGAACGGAGTCAGGCTTTTGTGTGCGATCGCAGGTAAGTGGCCATCCACCCTATCGAGTTC
The DNA here is from genome assembly GCF_057837605.1 of Pseudomonas sp. GL_093. Lineage (NCBI taxonomy): Bacteria > Pseudomonadati > Pseudomonadota > Gammaproteobacteria > Pseudomonadales > Pseudomonadaceae > Pseudomonas > Pseudomonas sp. GL_093. The sequence goes on from NZ_CM174448.1 coordinate 5,197,044, forward strand.
CCCAGCCTGCAACCAGACAGGCCGGCGCGCGATCTCACGACGGCATAGCAATGCGGGGACTCTGATCGTCTCCGTCGACACACACGACATTCCCGCATTTGACATGACGTTGTGGAGATAAACATGCCGAACGATCGTAAAGAGTGGGCTCACCGGCTCCCTGAGTTTCTCGTCGAAGCAGAGACACTCCTGGTTAAAACCGAGGAATGCCTGAGTCATTTGCAACTGATCAGCAATGACAAGGATGCCATCGACTGCATGCTGAGCACCCTGCTCAAACTGGCCAACAAGGCCGATGCCCTCGCTCTGGCAGCCGTTTCGGAGTTTTCGTTGCACATTCATGGTTTGCTGAGCCATGCCCAGAATCACATGGATTTACACGACCAGGCCCTGAGTGCGCTGAAAGACTGCCTGACGTTGATCGCCTGGCAACTCGAGCTTATCGATCAGAAGACCGGCCAACTCAGCCTTGATGACAGCGAACAGACCTCCCTGATCGAAGCCTTTGCCTTTCAGGTCGGACACAGTCAGTTTCAACCCCCCGCTAATTCCAAACCGTTCACACTCGTTTCCTTTGCAGGTCGACAAGCCTGAATTATCGGGCCTCTATGCTGTGCTGCGATTTTTTATTGCCATGACTACCCCTCTAACTTTAGCGGGCCCATGTCGCAATTGAATATTCCATACCTGCTAACGACAACTCGAAACAAATAAACCATTCTTGCCACCCAACTTTTTCCATTATGGAACTGCTGTCCATAAACGCTTGTTTCCTGACCCTGCAGACCTATATACCAAACGCGACCAACGGTATCTTAAGTGGTATTATGCCGCCCATTAGTTGACGTCAATTAATGGCAGAGTGACTCCAGACAGAGACCCGTCATCCACGATGCCAGGTCTTCCCGCAGCGAACATCCATTGGCTCCATCCGCTATGTACGCCAGCCTCAAGTCGATCACCCTAAAGCCACCCTCCCGAAAAAACGCGCGTCTGGTGACGCTTGTGTTGTGTACCGGCTCGGCGCTTGGCTGTCTGCTGATTTATAGCCTGTCCACTCGCCTGCCGCTGAGTCTGCTGGTACTCAATATCGCCGCATTGGCCTGCGTCTGGGTGCAGTATTGTCTTTCGCGCAAGTCGATAAAGTTTCAACCCCAGGAGTTGGCTGACCGGCTGTTGGAGGTTCAGGAAAACGAACGGCGCCGGCTCAGTCGGGAACTGCATGACGACATCGGCCAATTGCTGACCGCGGCAAAACTTCAAAGCGACTGGCTCAAACGCCGAATGCCCGAAGAGCTTCAGGGCCAGTGTTCGGTGCTCTGCGACACGCTGGAAGAAACCCTGGCCAAAGTGCGAGACGTATCGGCCATTCTCAATCCGAGGCAGCTGACCAGTCTCGGGCTGGAAGCCAGTCTGCGGGCACATTTACTCAAGACGCTGGCTAACACGCCGGTGCACTGGAGCCTGGAATGCCATCAGCGTTTGGCCGGTATACCGGAGGAAATGACGCTGGCCGCCTTTCGAATCACCCAGGAAGCGGTGACCAATATATTGCGCCATGCCGAAGCGAAAAATCTGTTGGTCCGCCTGCAACGTCAACCTCAGGGCCTGTCGCTGTTGATCAGCGACGATGGCCTGGGTTTCGCACCAGCGACCGATCCAGGTCGTGAAGGGCAACGTGGAATGGCAGGGATGTCGGAACGGATCAATCAGCTGGGAGGCACACTGAGCGTGACCAGCGAGCCAGGCAAAGGCACTCAAATCGAAGCACTCTTCCCCTGGGCGCCTCGTGCGCTCGAACGGGCCAGTTCGAATAAGGTTATGCGTTGACTTGTAACTTACTTCTGGTGGATGACCACTCGCTTATCAGGGCAGGCGTGCGCGCTCTGGTGCTGGATATTCCCGGCTACGCGGTAATCGGTGAGGCCAATGACGGCTCGCAGTTGCTCGAGATGGTCGAGCAACTATCCCCCGACATCATCCTGCTGGATATTTCCATGAAGGAAACCAGTGGCCTTGACGCGTTGCAGCGACTCAAGCGAGTACGCCCGCAGAGCAAGGTGCTGATCCTGTCGATGCACACCGATCCCGCACTCATCATGCAGGCACTGGAATCCGGTGCACATGGCTACCTGCTCAAGGACACCACGGCTACCGAGCTCGAACATGCCCTGGATGCCTTGCGTAACAACGAACGCTACCTGAGCCCGGCCATCGCCCACACCGTCATCAACCAGGCGCTGACCCGAACCCAGAAAAACCAGCCGGAACCTGCAGACTCGCACAACCTGACAGCGCGTCAGCTGGAAATTCTTCGGCTGATCGTTCGCGGAAAATCCACCCGGGAAATTGCCAATGGCCTGGGCCTCAGCATCAAGACCGTTGAAACCCACCGTTCGCAGATCATGAAGCGCTTGCAGATCTACGATGTGGCGGGCCTGGTGCTGTTCGCCGTGCGCGAGCAGATCATCAGCCTGGATGATTGATCGATTGCGATGCCCCCAGCAGCGGCGAGTTTTCAGGTAGATGCACGCGCAGTGCCGCTGGACGTGTCGAGAAACGCAAGTTGTCACCTTCCAGCGGTTCGCCATCGAGGTTGATGTAGAGGCCTTCCGAGACCTTGATTTCGACCCACGGCAACCGGACTCGCACAAACATGTTGTCGATGCCGAAGCCATCCGCCAGCAGGGTTTTCAAGGTGCCGACGACTTCCTGCGGCGCAGGCAGAATACTGATGTCCAGCAGACCGTCGTCAGCCAGCGCTTCTGGACACAACACATGCCCACCGCCGGCCTGCCGGCCATTGCCGATGCCCAATGCCAACAGCTCGCCACTCCACTGGAAATCAGGCCCCTGCAACTCGCCATAGGCTGCGTGCAACTCACTGAAGCGCGATAAACCGGTGAACAGGTAAGCCGCGCCCCCGAGGATTTTTTTCAAGTCCTCCGAGGTGTTTGCCGTGACCTGACTGCCAAAACCGCCCGTGGCCATATTCAGGAACACCTGCCCGCCGACCTCCCCCAGATCAATGGCCCTCGGCGCAGCGTCGAGAAGTTCCAGCGCCTGCCCGGGCTCCAGAGGCACGCCGGCGGCACGCGCAAAATCATTGGCGGTCCCCAACGGCATCAGTACCAGACTGGCCTGCGTCGAATGCGCCGCCAAGGCTTCGGCAATATCACGCAAGGTACCGTCACCGCCACCGGCAATGATCTGCGTGTAGCCTGCCGCCAGTGCTTCATCTACCAGACGCTGTGCGTCGCCCGCTTCCCAGGTCACTCGAACGGCCAGCTCCCAACCCTGTTTGCGCTTGTCCGCAACGGCAGAACGAACCGCCTCGTTGAGCGCTTGCTTGCCATGCAGAATCAACAGCGCCTTGCGTTCGCTCATTAGTTGTCACTCCCATGATTGAATTCCGTATGGGAGATGTTGACCTCATCTCGCCACATAAAAGTCGCAAGAATTTGAATTATTTGAAGTCGAGCCGTATGGCGTCCTACAAGGCGGGACTTTTTCTTACAAGATGTGAGGAATCGGCTCAATTGACCGACCCATTTGATTGGTACACCTTGGCGCCTGAAGTTATCAAACATCAGCAGAAACTACACAGGGACGTGCCATGCAAAGCAAAGAGATCAGGTCACCGGTCATTCCGGTTGCACCGCTCGCAGAAAAACGCGCCAATCATCAAGCTGAATTTAAAAACAGCGCAAAGCCCATTGGAGAAGCTGCTATGGAATCTCGCGTCGTTGAGTTGGAGACACACCTCAAATACATCCGACGAGACATGGATGAAGTCCGTAGTGACGTCAAATCCATAAAACACAGGCTTGCCTATTCGGCTATCGGAACAGCCGTGGTCATCGGGGTTCTGGCCTGGATCGCCAATAGCCGTTTCGACCAGCTCGTGACACTCCTGGCTCACCAAGGGTAAGCCATGAACGCAAAACCCGGTTCGATCAACCGGGTTTGCGCAGTAAGCCAGCGGCAGGAGTCAGCTCAGGACTTCGCTCAGCGGGATGAAGCTCACGTAGTCACCTTCGATCAGCGTGCGTTCCTCCAGCACCTCAACCAGACCATCAGCCCAGGCAGCGCTACGCAGTACACCCGAACTCTGATTCCTGTAGATAATTGCCCGGCCATTCTCCAGACGTCCGCGCAAGTACTCGCGTCGATTGCCTGCTTTTGGCCATGCAAACCCTGCTGGCACCTGAAACTTCAGGGGCTCAACCTCTTTTACACCCTGTCGGCGCAAGAGATAGGGCCTTGCCAACAAAGCAAAGGTCACCAGCGTTGAAGCCGGATTGCCAGGCAAACCAATTACAGGTACGCCGCGAAAATGCCCGAACGTCAGCGGTTTGCCGGGTTTGATGGCGAGTTTCCACAACGTCAACTCGCCCTCTTCACGCAAGGCAATGCCCAGAAAGTCAGCCTCTCCCACCGAGACACCACCGGTGGAAAGGATCAGATCGACATCCTTCAACTCACCCAGTTGAGTGCGGGTGGTCGCTAAATCATCCGGAAGAATTCCGGCATCAATCACCTCACAGCCCAGGCGCTGCAACCAACTGCACAGCAACACTCGATTGCTGTTGTAGATCTGTCCCGGCCCCAGAGCCTGACCCGGTTCAATCAGTTCATCCCCGGTGGACAGAACAGCAACGCGAACCTTGCGAATCACGTCCAGCTCTGCGCATCCCAGCGATGCAGCCAGCCCCTGTTCAATCGGCCCGAGGCGCGTGCCGGCTGGCAGAATCAACTCACCAACAGTAGCTTCCTGGCCTTGAGGACGAATGTTTTGTCCTGGGGCCATGGTTTCGGTGAAACGTACTCGCTCATCCGCCTGAACCTCGGTGTTTTCCTGCATCTCGACACAATCTGCACCGGCGGGCACTGGCGCACCAGTGAAGATTCGTGCGCAGGTGCCAGGCTTCAAGGCCTCCGGAGCCTGACCGGCAAAAATCTTCTGGCTGACCACCAGTGGCTCTCCAGTCCAGTCGGCCACGCGCAAGGCATAACCGTCCATGGCACTGTTGGGCCAAGGTGGCAGATCAAGCGTCGAGATCAGATCATCGGCCAGCACCCGGCCCTGAACCTGCGCCAATGGCAAGCGTTCACGCTCACGAATCGGTGAGGCTTCGGCCATTGCCAGCAAGCGCGCCAGTGCCACTTCGACAGCCATCAGACTGCCAGTCTTGCCTGGCTTACCCGCGGGATTCACAGGGTGCCGCCTGTTTGAGATGGGCCACGAAATTGCACGGACGGTGCCGCGAATCCAGCTGCTCGGCAAGAATGCCATCCCAACCGGTGCGCACGGCATTGGTCGAACCTGGCAAGCAGCAGACCAGCGTGCCATTAGCCAGGCCGGCCAGGGCACGGGACTGAACAGTAGAGGTGCCAATATCCGCCACCGATATCTGCCTGAACAGCTCACCAAAACCGTCGACTTGTTTGTCCAGCAGGCAACTTACCGCTTCCGGAGTGCTGTCGCGTCCCGTGAAACCGGTGCCGCCAGTGATCAGCACCACCTGCACGACATCGTCGGCAATCCAGTTGGCGACTTGCGCGCGAATTTTGTAGAGATCATCTTTGAGCAGAACCCGGGCCGCCAGGTTATGGCCGGCAGCGCTCAAACCGTCGACGAAGACCTGGCCTGAGGTATCGGTTTCCAGGGTACGGGTATCGCTGACCGTCAGCACCGCGATGTTGAGCGGTGCGAAAGGTACATCAGCCTTGGCTTTCATAGGCTCATCCAGTTGTAGGAGAAACAGCCCGGTGTTATATCACAGCGCTTCATTTTTTCGCCGCCCCCATGGAGACCTGCCATGACCTCGAATACACATTTGCCGCCCTGTTCCATTCTGCTCCTGGCAGGTGGTCGTGGCCAACGCATGGGCGGTCAGGACAAAGGGCTGCTGGAATGGCATGGCGAGCCATTGATTGCCCACTTGCACCGCAAGACCCGTTCACTGAGCGATGACCTGATTATCTCCTGCAACAGAAACCTGGAAAAGTACGCGCCCTACGCCGACCAGCTGGTTCATGACGATGAGGGCGACTTTCCTGGCCCCCTGGCCGGTATTCGCGCAGGCCTGAAGGCCGCCCGCCATACGCATCTGCTAGTACTGCCGTGTGACGTACCGCGCATCGACGCCGCACTACTCAACAGCATGCGCGACTCCGCCAACCAGCATCCGGACCAACCGCTGATGCTGCGCCATGGCGAACACTGGGAACCTCTACTGTGCATCATCCCCGTGGCACTCTCGGCCGATTTCGACAGTGCCTGGAACGACGGCGAACGCAGCCCGGGTCGCCTCATGCGCAAACTGGGCGCTACCGCCCTGCAATGCCCCGACAATGACCCACGCCTGGCCAACCTCAACACACCGGAACTATTAAGTGCCCACAACACTGTGTCAGACTGACAGGAGAAGGAACTTGCGCTCGCTGTACACGTCTCAAGCACAGTAACCAAAAGAATTCATATTCGGAGACACACTCATGACTCAACGGACCCTCGCCACTTTCATGCTCGCACTGGGCCTCGCTACCCTCGCCGGTTGCGCATCGCCTGCAGTGATCACCTTGAATGACGGTCGAGAAATCCAGGCTGTCGACGCGCCAAAGTTCGATAAGGATTCGGGTTTCTACGAATTCGAACAACTGGATGGCAAGCAGACCCGCATCAACAAGGATCAGGTTCGTACCGTTAAGGAGCTGTAATTTTTGCGGTGACAACCGGATATGAAAAAGCCCGCTTTATGCGGGCTTTTTCGTGGCTGAAGATCAGCAGATTCGCAGAACCTCGTGATCACCACTCCAGGGTGATGGTGCTTTCGAATGCTCTTTCCTGGCCGGTGACCGGGTCCACAAACCGTAGCCCCTGAGCGAGCAGTTTCAAAGGATTGGCATAGTCATCCTCAACATCCTTGAGTACGTGCGGATAAAACGGGTCGTTGCAGATGCTGGCGCCCAAGGCTGTCATGTGCACCCGTAACTGATGCTTCTTGCCCGTCACCGGGTAAAGCGCATAACGCCAGAGATCACCGTTCTTCTCCCTGACTTCGACAGCCGTCTCGGTATTGCTGACGCCCGGACCTTCCTGCATGCGGAAGAAAGGCTCACCATTGACGAGCCGACTCTTATGGACCAATGGAAAAGAGAGTTCAGGTAACGCTCGCGCAATTGCCTCGTAGCGCTTTTCGATTTGTCGCGTGGGAAACAACGACTGATAGGCAGAACGGCTCTGAGGGTTGGCGGAAAACAGCACCAGCCCCGCTGTGTGCCGGTCAATGCGATGCAAAGGCACCAGATGCGGGTTATCGAGTCGACGGATCAGCCGTCGCAACAGGGTCTGCTCCACGTATTCACCCGCGGGAGTCACTGGCAGAAAGTGCGGCTTGTCCGCCACGACCAAATGCTCATCCGCGTACAGAATCGACTCGACCACCGGGATCGGCTTTTCGTCCGGCACCTCACGGAAATAATGAATCCGCAAGCCTTCCTTGTAAGGCAGATCAAGGGCGATCGGCATGCCGTGACCGTCGAGGACACGACCGCGAGCGATTCTGTCCAGCCATTGTTCACGACCGATGGCGCTGAAGTGTTCGCACAGACAATCGAGTACGGTCTGCCACGGACCAGGCGGCAAGTAGAGCGTGCTGGCCTGGTTGTGTGCAGCAGAAAAAGATGAAGTGGACATACGAAAGTTCTGACCCTCAATACAGGGCGGCATTATCCAACAGCGGCCGGAACGAACCTAGAAGAGAATCCTCAAGCCGGTATCTGCGTGCGCGCTGCCGCTTCGGTGAACTCCTTGAGCCAGCGCAGCACATCGACTGCCTCCCAGCGACCAGGATCATAAAGCGCATACAACAAGCCCTGATAGCCCACGACATCCAGCTGCCGGTGATAACCCGCACGCTGGAACAAGGCTTCGATTTCGGCGAAACAGGTATTGAAATGCAGTTTATTGAAGGGAGTTTTTCCTTCTGTCACCAGGCCATCCAGACGCAATTCGAGGACAGCCTCGCGCACCACGTCCGCCGACATCCGGTTCACGCTGTTCTTCAATTGTTCGACATTGACCACGATTCATCCCTCTCACGCCCGGACCGCCTGCCCAAACCCGAAAACAAGGGGTACAAGGCAGGCATCACGAATAACTGTATGCGCATACAGTATCCGATCAGTACCGGTAAAGCCAAGGGGATCCATCGCAAAGTTCGACAGGCGGAACATCGCCACCGCAACCACCGCTTAACGCAGGAACGCCACTACCTGATCGGCACTGAACGGCCAGCCCAGCTCAGCGCCAGTATCGACCCGCCGTAGTATCGGAATACGCAGACTGTAAGCTTCGAACCATGTTTCGTCGTCCGCGATATCCACCAGTTCCACCAGCAGACCGCGCTCGACAAATTCCATCAGCATGGCTTCTGCCACTTCACAGAGATGACACCCAAGGGTGCCGAACAGCTGACATTCAGGAAGCATGAGCGCTCAACCGAAAAAATTAAGTCATCATTCTAGGCCTGCCCCGAAAAGCCGTCGAGCCATTGAGTACTCTACCCTTGAGCCATAACGGCAATGGATCGCGGCAATACGCTGACGCACATCAGTCGTCTTCAATACCCATTGCGCGATGCTCTCGGATTATTTGCCTCTACGCTTGAATTGCCAGCGTCCATCACCGGAGTTTTTGTGTTTGCCAATCTGTTGATCATCTTCGCCTCCTCCCTGGTGGTGATTGCACTGTTCCAGCGCCTGCGATTGCCACCGGTGCTGGGCTACTTGTGCGTGGGGCTGATCGTCGGGCCAACTGCATTCAGCTGGGTGAATGAAAGCGAAGAACTGCCGGACCTCGCCGAGTTGGGCGTGGTGTTTCTGCTGTTCTCCCTTGGGCTGGAGTTTTCCCTGTCGAAAATGCTCGCGTTGCGCCGAGTGGTGTTTGGGCTTGGCAGTCTGCAGGTGCTGTGCTCCGGGATGCTGTTAGGGGGTTTGCTGATGCTGCTCGGCATGCCGATCACGCCTGCGCTGTTACTCGGCGCCGGCCTGTCGCTGTCTTCCACGGCCATTGTCAGTAAAGAGCTGAGCAGTCTCGGCGAGATTTTCAGCAGTCACGGCCAGAATGCCATTGCCGTGTTGTTGTTCCAGGACGTCGTGGCGGTATTGCTGCTGACCCTGGTGCCGGTGTTCGCTGGCAGCAGTGACCAGGCCTGGTATTGGGCGCTGCCACTGACGCTGGGTAAAACCGTGGTGCTGTTCGTCGGTCTGCTGCTGGCCAGTCGCTGGTTGCTGCCGCGGCTGTTCCATGAAGTGGCGGCTGCCCGTTCCCCGGAACTGTTCGTGCTACTGGCGCTGGTGATTGTTCTGCTGACGGCATGGCTGACGCACCTGCTCGGTCTCTCCCCTGCCCTGGGTGCGTTTCTCGCCGGCATGCTGCTGGGAGAAAGCCACTACCGGCATCAGATCGAGGCCGACATCCGCCCGTTCCGCGACATCCTGCTCGGGTTGTTCTTCGTCAGTATCGGCATGCTGATCGACTTGCAGTTGTTCGCCAGCCACGGCCTGCTGATTCTCGGCCTGACCCTGGGGTTGTTGGTGCTCAAGGGCATCGTCGTTGCGCTGCTGGTCAAATGGCGTGGCAGCGATGGCGAAACCGCTTGGCGCAGCGGCCTGGCATTGGCCCAGGGCAGCGAGTTCTGCTTTGCGCTGATGGCACAGATGCAGCAGAACAAATTGATGCCCGCGGATTTTGGCGGCCTGCTGCTGGCGGCGACCTTCTGTTCGATGCTCGTCACGCCGTTGTTGCTGCGCGCCGCACCCTACATCGCCACACGCCTGCACCGCAAACCCAACGAAGAAGCAAAACTCGAGGAAATCAGCGCACTCAACGCCGACTTGCATAACCATGTAGTGATCTGTGGCTATGGTCGTGTGGGTCAGTCAATCGGACGCGCGCTACGCAACGCGCAGCAACCCTATATCGCACTGGATAATGATCCGGTGCGTGTCCAGGAAGCCGCCGTGGGTGAATCCTGTGTGCATTATGGCGACTCACGTCGCGGTGAACTGCTGGTCGCGATAGGGCTGGAGCGCGCCAGGCTGCTGGTGATCGCCGTGGATCAGAGCGACATCGCGTTGCTGATCCTCAAGGAAGCGCGGCGACTCAACGCGACCGTGCCGATTCTGGTGCGCACGCGCGACGACAGCCAACTGGCCGAATTGAAGGCAGCCGGCGCCAGCGAAGTCGTGCCCGAACTGCTGGAGTCGAGCCTGATGCTCGCCTCCCACGCGCTGATCATGCTGGGATTACCCGCGTATCAGGTACAGGAGCGGGCCGACCAGATTCGGCACGACCGCTATCGTCTGCTGCACGGTTTCTATCCAGGCGCTGACGACGAAGAGACCTAGTCCTGGCTGACGGCGCCAATCTTGTGCACCGACAAGTCAGCGCCGTAATACTCTTCTTCCTGACTCAGGCGCAGACCATGGAACGCCTTGATCGCGCCATACACGGCAAAGCCGCCGGCCAGCGCCACGACCACCCCCAACGCAGTGCCGATCAACTGGCTGATCAGACTCACGCCGCCCAACCCACCCAACGCGCTCTGGCCGAAGATGCCGCAGGCGATCCCGCCCCAGACGCCGCACAAACCATGCAACGGCCAAACGCCCAACACATCGTCGATGCGCCATTTGACTTGAGCCGCGGTGAAGCACCAGACAAACAGTGCGCCAGCAATAACGCCCGTGATCAGCGCGCCCACCGGGTGCATCAGATCGGAACCGGCACAGATCGCCACCAGTCCGGCCAGCGGGCCGTTATGCAGAAAGCCCGGGTCATTGCGCCCGACAATCAGCGCCGCCACGGTACCGCCGACCATGGCCATCAGCGAGTTCACCGCCACCAGTCCGCTGACACCTTGCAGGGTTTGCGCGCTCATCACGTTGAAACCGAACCAGCCAACGATCAGGATCCACGACCCCAGCGCCAAAAAGGGAATGCTCGAGGGCGCGAACGCCACCAGTCGCCCTTCGCGATAACGACCATTGCGCGGCCCGAGCAACAACACCGCCGCCAGGGCCAGCCAACCGCCCATGGCGTGAACCACTACCGAGCCGGCGAAATCATGGAAGCTGGCGCCAAAACGCTCCAGCAACCAGGCTTGCAGGCCAAAGTTGCCATTCCAGATCATGCCCTCGAAGAACGGATAGATGAACGCCACGATCAGTGCCGTCGCACACAACTGCGGGACGAAGCGGGCACGCTCGGCGATGCCACCGGAAATGATCGCGGGTATCGCCGCAGCAAAGGTCAGCAGGAAGAAAAACTTCACCAGCCCATAGCCATGATCAGCATTGATCACAGCCGCCGGTTGCATGAAGGTCACCCCATAGGAAATCCAATAGCCTATAAAGAAGTAGGCCAGGGTCGAAATGGCGAAATCGCTGAGGATCTTCGACAAGGCATTGACCTGGTTCTTTTGTCGAACCGTGCCGACTTCAAGAAAGGCGAAACCGGCGTGCATCGCCAGCACCATGACCGCGCCGATCAGAATGAACAACGTATTGGAGCTATGGACCAGACTGTCCACAGCGCTTTGCAGATTTTCCATGGGGTTGGCAGACCTGAAGGCTAAAAAAGCACCAAAGCAGTTCGCGCAGACAATTCATGCACCAAGTTGCGACTTGCCGGGATCAGCAGATTGATCCCGATGAGCCACTTTGGCGCACAAGGTTGGAACCTTTGCGCGAGTTTTCATTATTTGAGATAAGGTTTTGCTCGAATCCTGCCCAGCAACAGCGCAACGGCGCAGGCAGACGCACCATGACATAGCAAAAGTTGTACCAGTCATTTGTACTGAACCTTCGCGCAAGGCTCATACTCGAACGCTTCAGAAGCCACTTACGGAGATCCACCCATGGCCAGCATCAAGGCAAAGACTGCTCAAGAAATCCTGATGAATGATTTTCAGACCCTGGTCAGCGACACCGAACGGTTGCTGGAACACACCGCAACGTTGGCCGGCGATCAGGCTGATGAGCTGCGCGAGCAAATCCACGACAGTCTGCTGCGTGCGCGCGAAACCTTGAAACTGACCGAAGACTCCCTGCGCGAACGCAGCAAGGCCGCCGTTACCGCCACCGAAGACTATGTCCAGGCCAACCCATGGCAATCGGTCGGGATCGCGGCCGGCGTTGGTTTCCTGCTTGGCTTGCTGGCCACTCGGCGCTGATATGGCGATCGGCGAATCCGGCTCGTCCGCGACGGGCCCAAGCTCCTCACCGCGGCGCCTGGGTGCCGCTTTTCTTGGACTGCTGCACAGCCATGTCGAACTGTTCGGCATCGAATTGCAGGAACAAAAAGCCCGCACGGTAAGCCTGTTGCTATTCGCAGGCCTGGCGCTGGTTTTTGCCTTGCTGTTGCTGGTGGGGTTGTCGACGCTGGTGTTGATCCTGTTTTGGGACACCTATCGCCTGGCCGCCATCATCGGGCTCTGTGTTTTCTACACACTCGCGGCCATTTTCTGTGCGATGCGCTTGAGAGCGGCGATTTTCGATGAATCGTCGCCCTTCCACGGCACCCTGGAAGAGTTAGCCAACGATCGGGAGCGTCTGCTGCCATGAGCCTGCCTGAACTGCCTCACAACAGCTCGCGCACCGAAATGCGCAAGGCGCTGATCCGCCTGCGCATGGAAATGCATCGTCAGGAAATCCGCCACGAATCCGCGCAACTGCTGCAACCCTTGCAGCGCGTGCGCGGGATGACGCAAAACCTGCAAGATGGCTTCGGCATCAAGCACGCTCCACTCTGGGGCGTGGCAGCCGTCACCTTGCTGGGTTTTCTGACAGGTAAGGGCGCCAAGAGCGGTGGCGTCAGCAGCCTGACTCGACTGGTTCGTCTGGGCGCCACGCTGGGGCCATTGATCAAGCTGGTCATGCAAGGCTCTTCGCGTAACCCCTAAGGCCGTTATCTGGATAATGCTGTTCACTTAGGGTTGGGGTACATATCCGTTTCTGCGGTGATGGCGACTGGCGGTTTCGCTTTTACAGCGAGTCACTTGGAAAAGCCCCAAGTAACCAAGGGCTCCTGCCCCGCCATTCGGTGCCTCGCCTAGGCTCGGCATGCCCTCACTCCGGCATTGCTCCGGGGGCCCGCCGCCATCGGCCATCCATGGCCGGGGGCGGCTACCGCGGCATCCTTGCCGCGGTGCCCCCTGCGCAATACCTGCGTTCGGCCTCTGGGAAAGGGGCAGTAGATCAAAAGCCGCATCCACAGCCACAGCAAGATCAAAAGATCGCAGCCTCGTTTCACTCGACAGCTCCTACCGGAGGGAGGGGGTGTACGCACGCTCCTCACCACTCAACAGGCCGAGCGTTAGCTCGCCTGCAGCTTTTGATCTTGATGCACCGCCCCATCGAGAGGCCGAGTGGAGGTTCTGCGCAGTGGGCAACCCGGCATGGATGCCGGGTTAGCCGCCCCCGGCCATGGATGGCCGATGGCGGCGGGCCCACGGAGCAGGACCGGAGCGAGGGCATGCCGAGCCACAGCGAGGCACCGAACGTCAGGGGCAAGAGCCCTTGGTTACTTGGGGCTTTTCCAAGTGACCCGCCGTAAGGGCGGAACCCTAAGCCGCCGTGACCGCAGAAACGGATATGCACACAAAAAACAGGTCGGCCCTCGATCCACCGCCCCCTCGCTACGCATGTGTACACCTGAAAACAACGAACTTAAGTGAACAGCATTACGTTATCTGGCTGCATTCTTGCAACATTGGCATTGAACCTCTTTATCGAGGGGTTCAATCCTGCGTGCCTACCCGGTGAACAGGTTTTATCCAATAACAAGACCTGACCAAGGAGGCCTCGTGATCGACGGGCAACCGCTCGCCTGTTTTCAACCCTTCATCGATACCGCCACCGGCCGTATCGCTGGCGTCGAGGCACTGGGAAGATTGCGCCAGACCGACGGTCAACTGGCCTCGGTGGGGCCGCTGTTCGCCGACCCGCGAACGCCCGCCATCGCGCTGCGTCGTCTGGATCGCCAGATCCGCGATAACGCGCTGAGCCGCCTGCATGAAGCGCCTTCGGACTGGTTTCTGAGCCTGAACATATCGCCACGCTGGATCAACCGCTTGCGACAGGGCCAGGCGCTACCGAGCCTCAAGCAATTGAGCAGGCACAACGTCGACCCGAAACGCATTGTCTTCGAGATCACCGAACTGGGGGGCGATATCCAGCGCCTGACCGAAATCGTGGCACGCTACCGACAGGCCGGCGCGAGGATCGCCATCGATGATTTTGGTGCCGGATACTCTCAGCTTGATCGCGTACTCGCGCTGCAACCGGACATTCTCAAACTCGACATGCGCTTGTTCCAGGCCGCTGCGCTAGGTGGACCGAGCAGCGACGTGGTCAAGGCTCTGGCGCAAATGGCGGAGAAAACCGGTTGCTGGATCATCGCCGAAGGGGTGGAAACCGAGGCTCAACTGAGTTTTGCTCTGGAGTGCGGTTCGCGCTACGTTCAGGGCTTTCTGTTCGCCCGGGCACAAGCCGGTTTCTTTGCCGCGGACGCCTTTGTCGAGCGCTTCGCGCAACTGCGTCAGCGCTATGTTCAGCAGAAGCTGGCTGAGCGCGGCCGCCTGATGATCATGCGCCAGCAACTCAGCGAGCTGATGACCATCCTGCAAGCATGGGCTCAGGCCCGCGCGCCGCTCAGCGCCTTGCCACAACTGGATGCATTTCCCTGGCTGCTGCGTTTCTATCAATGCGACCGCCACGGCACGCAGATGACGCCCAACCTTGAATGGCGCAACAACGGTTGGGAGGCCGACAATCGCTACCTGGGCCACAACTGGTCGTGGCGTCCCTACTTCTATCACCTGCTGGCAGAGGGTTGGGATGAGCGCAGGTTGACGCTCTCCAATACTTACCGCGATGCCACCAGCAACCAGTACTGCCTCACCGCCGGGCAATTTTTCGACCACGGCGAGCGACTGCTGCTCATCGATATCGACGCCGCCGGGCTGTAGTTCCGCTTGCAGGTCCGGACGCGAACCCGGAAGCTTAAGCAATCAAACACCTGACGGAGAGAACCCGCCTTGGATTGGCAAACCCTGCTTACCCGCGAACGCCTCGGAAAGCCTCTGCACAGCCCGGAAGAACTCGGCCGCAGCCCTTTCCACAAAGACCACGACCGGATCATTTTCTCGGGCGCGTTTCGCCGCCTAGGGCGCAAGACCCAGGTCCATCCGGTCACCAGCAACGATCATATCCACACGCGCCTGACCCACTCGCTGGAAGTCAGCTGCGTCGGCCGTTCGCTGGGCATGCGCGTTGGCGAAACCATCCGCAGCGCCCTGCCTGACTGGTGCGAGCCCAGCGACCTGGGCATGGTGGTGCAATCGGCTTGCCTGGCCCATGACATCGGCAATCCGCCCTTCGGCCATTCCGGAGAAGACGCGATTCGCCACTGGTTCCAGCAAGCCGCCGGCCGTGGCTGGCTGGATGCAATGAGCGAAGTCGAACGTAATGACTTTCTCAATTTCGAAGGCAATGCCCAAGGCTTCCGGGTACTCACCCAGCTGGAATATCACCAGTTCGACGGCGGCACCCGGCTGACCTACGCCACGCTGGGTACTTATCTGAAGTACCCATGGACGGCAAAACACGCGGACTCACTGGGCTACAAGAAACACAAGTTCGGCTGCTATCAGAGCGAATTGCCGCTTCTGGAACAAATCGCCCATAAACTCGGCCTGCCACAACTCGAGGAACAGCGTTGGGCGCGCCATCCGCTGGTGTATCTGATGGAGGCTGCCGATGACATCTGCTACGCGCTGATCGATCTGGAAGACGGTCTGGAAATGGAGTTGCTGGAGTACGCCGAAGTCGAGTCCCTGTTGCTGGACCTTGTGGGTGACGATCTGCCGGAAACCTATCGCCAGCTCGGTCCACTGGATTCGCGCCGGCGCAAACTGGCGATCCTGCGAGGCAAAGCCATTGAACACCTGACCAACGCCGCAGCACGGGCCTTTGTCGAACAACAGGACGCGTTGCTGGCCGGCACGCTGCCCGGTGATCTGGTGGAGCACATGCACGGCCCTGCCAAGCGTTGCGTCCTGAATGCGAAGGACATGGCACGGAAAAAAATCTTCCAGGACAAGCGCAAGACCCTGCATGAAATCGGCGCCTACACCACGCTGGAAATCCTGCTCAATGCCTTCTGCGGCGCGGCACTGGAACAGCACAACGGTCGAACGCCGTCCTTCAAGAGTCGCCGAGTCCTCGACCTGCTGGGTAACAATGCGCCCGATCCTCACGGCCCATTGCACGCCTCGTTTCTACGGATGATTGATTTCATCGCCGGCATGACTGACAGCTATGCCAGCGAAATGGCGCTGGAGATGACCGGTCGTTCGAGCCACTGATGAGACCTGGGTGATCAGCCATTACGCCGCCTGCAATGGTTGATTTACCTCTCAAACCCCAAGTGCACTCAACGTTCACCGAATCCCCCTACAACATGCGCGGAGCTAACTGATCGATTATTCGGTAACTTCGCGAAATAATCTCGCTTCCTTCAGTTCGACAGAAGAAGCGTGAATACTCCTATGTTCAAAGACGATCTGCGCATCTTGCTGGTAGAAGATCACCCCTTCCAACTCCGGGCGACTCAATATCTGCTTGAGAGTTACGGTTTCACCCAACTGACCACCACCGACAGTGCCGACGGCGCCTTGCAACAAATGCTCAAGGCTGTGCAACCATTTGATATTCTTTTGTGCGATCAATGTCTGCCCGACCTCTCCGGTCTTGATCTGGTCGAATTCGCCAGCCACCGAGGGATGATTAGACAGGCCATACTGTTAAGTAGCCTGACATCCGCCGAACTGGATGAACTTGAAAAAAAAGCCAACGAACACGGACTGCCATTACTGGGATACTTGATCAAACCGTTGAAACAATCCGAATTTAGAAACTTGTTGACCTTGGCCTCATTGTAAAAAATCGCACACCAAACGCACTAAAAGCTCAGACAAAACACCACTCACAACTTACAATTAAATACTTCCAATCTCTCGACTAACTATCAACAACCTTTACCCTTCTTCATAAAAAACCTAGTTGATACGTAGTCCTATTCTTCTTCAGCTGTAGGATTGTTCCTATATTGCCGCTGCAGGTCCGTCAGCTCATGCGTCGCCTCAACTATCTGAGCTAAGGTGCGCGCTTTATTAGAGCGCGTATGGGATTTGATTATGAACTCCGTTTTTATTGTCGACGATCACCCGGTCATCCGCCTTGCCGTCAGAATGTTGCTTGAACATGAAGGTTACAAAGTCGTCGGCGAAACTGATAATGGGGTCGACGCCATGCAGATGGTTCGCGAATGCATGCCTGACCTGGTCATTCTCGACATCAGTATTCCAAAACTGGATGGGCTGGAAGTTCTCGCCCGTTTCAACGCAATGAGTACCCGCCTGAAAACGTTGGTATTAACAGCACAATGCCCAACACTTTTCGGTATTCGTTGCATGCAATCCGGCGCATCGGGATATGTGTGCAAACAGGAAGAACTGAGTGAACTGGTCAGTGCTATAAAAGCCGTATTGTCAGGTTACAACTATTTCCCAAGCCAGGCTTTGAATCCTGTTCGCTGTGATGACGCGCGTTTTGCCGACCTGGAACTGTTCAAGTCAGTCAACGACCGAGAACTGATGGTATTGCAACTCTTTGCCCAAGGCCGCACCAACAAGGAAATTGCCAAAGGCATGTTTCTGAGCAACAAGACTGTCAGCACTTACAAAAAACGCCTCATGCAGAAACTCAAAGCCAAATCCCTGGTTGAACTCATCGATATGGCAAAACGTAACGCGTTAGTGTGAGAAACAGGATGCCCAGTCGTATAAAGGATTATCTGACACTCATGGCCGCAGGTTTATGCCTGAACACCTCAGTGGCCGCTGCGCAGACCGTCAGCGAGCACTACACCCTGATGAGTCGCTCGATGGCCGGACACCAGGAAGTCCAACTGGATAAATCACAACGACAATGGATAGACAATAAACGGGAACTGATCCTTGGCACTTCAGCACCGGACTACCCCCCTTTCGACCTGACCCTCAGTGGTCACGACTACGAAGGCTTTACCGCCGATTACGCAGGTATCCTTGGCAAAACCACCGGTTTGCCCATCAAGGTTCGGCGTTTCTCATCCCGGGAGGACTCGATCGAGGCACTCGAAAGCGGCGAGATCGATTTACTGGGTACTGCCAATGGATTCGAAGCTCACAACGCTGACATCGTACTTTCCACCCCCTACGCCGTAGACCAGCCGGTTCTGGTGACACGCGAAGGAGAAACCAGATCCCTGACCGATGGCCTGGCCGGTCTACGGCTGAGCATGGTGTATCACTATTTGCCGCTGGAGGAGGTCAAGGCCATGTATCCGGGGGCGATCATCACGTCCTTTCCGTCCTACCAGAATGCGATCAATGCCGTTGCCTTCGACCAGGCTGATGTTTTTCTGGGTGACACCATTTCTACCCATTACATGATCAACAAGGGGTATCTGAACAACATCCGCATGGCCAACTTCGGCAAACACGAAGCCCACGGTTTCAGCTTTGCCGTGCACAAGGACAACCCGCAACTGCTCGGGATCATCAATGCAATGCTCATGGCCATCCCCACCAGCGAACGAGACAACATTGCCAAACGCTGGAGTGCCGGCAGTGACATGCTGCTCACCGATCAAAAACTGCAGCTCACCCACAACGAAGAACGCTGGCTGGCGCAACACCCGGTAGTGCGTGTGGTGGTCAATGAGGCTTTTGCGCCGCTGACGTTTTTCGACAGTGATGGCAACTTTCGTGGGGTTACCGCGGACTTGCTCGAGCTGATCAGATTGCGCACCGGTTTGCGCTTCGACGTCCATCGCAGCCGCAGTGATGACGAGATGATCGAGCAGATCAGGGACAATAAGGCCGACTTGATCGCCGCCCTGCTCCCCAGCGCCCAACGTGAAACGACGTTGAACTTCACCCGCCCCTATCTGCAAAATTCCTTTGTCCTGCTGACTCGCAAAGCCGCCGACAGCCCGACAAGCCTTGCGCAGTTGCAGGACAAACGCCTGGCAATCGCCCAAGGCAATCCCCTGGTGGATTACCTTCGCAGCGAGTTCCCGCGGATCAGGCTGATTGAAACCCCGGACGCGTTCAGCGCCGTGGAGTTACTGGCCGAGGGTAAGGCAGAAGGTGCGGTGAATTCACTGGTGATTGCCAACTACTTCATCTCATCGCAGCTCTTCGAGCAAACACTTCAAATCAGTACCACCATCGGTACCCGACAGGCCGCATTCTCCCTGGCCACAGGCCGGGAAGCCAAAGAACTGAACGCCATCCTCAACAAGGCGCTGCTGAGTATTGCACCGGAAGAACTGGGCATCATCAACAGCCGCTGGCGCGGCTATTCGGCGTCCTCGCAAAGTACCTGGCGCAACTATCACCGACTGTTCTACCAAATCGTTATCGGTGCCGGGGTGCTGCTGCTGATTTCCGTTGCCTGGAACGCTTACATGCGTCGCCAGATAAAGCAGCGTCAGGCAGCCGAGCGTGCATTGAACGATCAATTCGAATTCATGCGCTCATTGGTCAACGGGACGCCTCATCCCATCTACGTGCGCGATCGCCAGCGACTGCTGCAAAGCTGCAACGACAGTTACCTGGAAGCCTTCTGCGCAAAACGTGAAGACGTCATCGGCAAAGGCGTCATGCAAGCCAACATGAGCAATGCGTTCGAAGCCCGGGAATATCAGGCCGATTACCAGCGCGTCGTGGCCGAGGGCATACCGCTGATCCTCGATCGCGCGCTGCACATCGGCGACCGTCGACTGACGATTTACCACTGGATTCTTCCCTACCGTGATTCGAGCGGTGAAGTACAAGGCATCATTGGCGGCTGGATCGACATCAGCGAACGGCGGCAACTGTTCGATGATCTGCGCTATGCCAAAGAGCGTGCCGATGAAGCCAACCGAGCCAAAACCACATTTCTGGCGACCATGAGCCATGAGATCCGCACCCCGATGAATGCGGTCATTGGCATGCTCGAACTGACGCTGAAGCGCATCGATCATGAGCACCCGGATCGCCCGGCCATCGATGTGGCGTACAACTCGGCGAAGGACCTGCTGGAGCTGATCGGGGACATTCTCGACATTGCACGGATTGAATCCGGACGGCTGAGCCTGAGTCCTGAACGGGTCAATCCAAGTGAAATCGTGGCCTCGGTGGTGCGGGTCTTCGATGGATTGGCGCGCCAGAAAAATCTCCGGCTGCTGCTGGAATTCCGCCCTGCCAATCCGGGGTTTGATGTCCTGTTGGACCCGATGCGCTTCAAGCAGGTGCTGTCCAACCTGGTGAGCAACGCCATCAAGTTTACGGAGCACGGCCAAATCAGGATCATCGTCGACCTGCAGCCGACCGCCGAGCCTGAGCGGGTCCGGATGCTGTTGCAGGTTCACGACAGCGGCATAGGGATCAGTGAACAGGATCAGCGGCGGCTGTTCGAACCTTTCGCCCAGGCCGATCACTCCGGGCAGTCACCCAGAGGCGGTGCGGGGCTTGGACTGGTGATCAGCCGCAGCCTGTGCGAAATGATGGGCGGCAGCCTGCAATTGAGCAGCCAGCCGGGTGTCGGCACTCAAGTCGAGGTGTCGTTGCACCTGGCAACACTGCCACTCGAGCAGAAGCCAGAGACTGTTGAAGCGCAAATCCACACCACGACGCCCCCCTTGAATGTTTTGGTGGTCGACGATCACCCCGCCAATCGCTTGCTCATGTGCCAGCAACTGGAGTTTCTGGGTCACCGATTCAGCGTCGCACCGGATGGCCAGGCAGGACTTCAGGCATGGGAAGCCGAGCCGTTCGATCTGGTGATTGTCGATTGCAACATGCCGATCATGAACGGATACGAACTGGCCCGCGCCATTCGCCGACGTGAACAAAAAACGCATCGCCCGCCCTCTACCGTGCTGGGTTTTACCGCCAATGCACAACCGGAAGAAATACAACGCTGCAAACAAGCCGGGATGGACGATTGCCTGTTCAAGCCCCTTACCCTGACAGCCTTGAGTCAGTGGGTTGAAGGTATCAGGCCAACCGTCCGTGATCCGGCATTCAGCCTGCAAGGACTGCGTCTTTTGACCGGCGGAGATCCGGTATTGGACCAGCGACTGTTGACCGAACTGTTGAACAGCAACCGTCTGGACCGACAGGAACTGCTGGCGCTGTCCCCCTCCAAAGAACCTCAGCCATTTCTCGACGTCGCCCACAAAATCAAGGGCGCCGCCCGAATCGTCCAGGCTTCCCGGGTGATCGACAGTTGCGAGGCGCTGGAAAAGGCCTGCCATGAAGTGTTTCATCACGACGAAGTGGCCGATTGCAGCAAGGCTATAGAGCGCGCCATGCTCGACCTGGAGCAAGCATTGCAGCAACAGATCGGCCAAAACGACAAAAGCAGAATGACAGAGCCTTAACTATGCTTGGACGCTGAGCAGTGTGTTCACCATCATGGAGAGACCCGCAATGCCCAGCCCACTGCGCCCGGATCAACGGCGGTTTCCCCTGCACGTCCATATCAGTGTGATGTTCACTTTCCTGCTGTTGCTGACTGGCGTGGTGCTGGGCCTTTTCAACTACCAGCAAACCACGCAGATCATTCTTTCCAGTAGTGAAAAGCTCTTCAACCGCATCGAGCAGGACGTCCGTCTCGACCTGCATGCCACTTATGAACCGATTCGCCATCTGCTGACCCTGCTGGCGGAATACCCGGCGACCCAGGCACCTGACCTCGCGCAACGCCTGGCGCTGCTCAAACCCTTCAGCCAGTCGCTCAAGGACAACCCCGACCTGGCCTCGTTGTATCTGGGCTATGGCAACGGTGATTTCTTCATGGTTCGGCCCTTGCGAACCCCCGATCTGAAAACGCTCCTCAAGGCACCGGACACTGCGGCTTATCAGGTGTGGAGCATTGAGCGAACAGGCAACAGCGGTCAGGTCCGCTCCCAATCATTGTTTTTCGATCAGGATCTGGCCCTCATCAGCCGCCAGGACAACCCCGACGAAACCTACGATCCGCGAACCCGCGCCTGGTATGCCAGCGCCCGCAGCGACAGCGATCAGATCACTACCGAACCCTACATCTTTTTCTCCACCCACATTGTCGGCACTACCCTGGCCCGACGCAGCGGCGAACAGGCCATCATGGGTGCTGATCTGACCCTGGCGGAACTCTCCGCAACCCTGGCCAAACATGTCGTGACACCCAGTACCGACATCGTGCTGTTCGATGCGGAAGGGAATGCCATCGCGTATCCCGACAGCAGCAAACTGATCAGCGACGATCAGACTGCCCGCCTGATCAAAGCCGCCGACCTGAGCCCCGGCCTCGGCGCATTGCTCAACAATCCCCCCGCAGGTAATCGCCTGGATGTCGCCGGTCGTCAATGGATCGTTGCCCGCAGCAGCATGCAGGAGGGCGGCCCCCAGGGACTGCAACTGGCGCTGCTGGTGCCGGAAGATGAATTACTCGTCGATGCCTACCGAATGCGCTGGCAAGGTGCGTTGATTACCCTGGCCACGCTGTTGCTGTGCCTGCCGCTGGGCTGGCTGACCTCGCGAGTTCTGGTTAAACCCCTGCGAGCGCTGGTACGGGAGGCCGATGCGGTTCGCAGTTTCGACTTCAACTTTCCGGCCTCACGTCGCTCTCCCGTGCTCGAAGTCGATCAACTGAGCGTGTCGATGACGCGTATGAAAGACACCCTGGCGAGTTTTTTCCAGATCACCGACAGCCTGAGCGCCGAGACCCGCTTCGCGCCCTTGCTGGAACGGGTGTTGTTTGAAACCGTGAAAATCGCCCAGGCCCAGGCCGGTCTGATCTACCTGCGCGAAAGTGATGGCGATCGCATGGAGCCCCATGGTCTGGTCGTCAACGGCACCTCACGGGCATTGCCGTCATTTGATCTTCGAGGACACGAACTCCAGGCTCCGCAAAGCCCTGCATGGCTACAACAGCTGTCGAATGCCGACAACGTCGTCACCACACTTGGTTTTGAACAGGCCGGGGATTTGCAGAAGGTGTTGCATGCGCTGGAATGTCCCCGCGTTCATCTGATCGGCATTCGGCTGCACAATCGTCATAACGAAACCGTGGGCCTGCTGATCCTGCTGTTGGCTGATACCGGCGACCAGAGCGATCTGGAAAAACTTCGCCCGGACCGCATCGCGTTCCTCCAGGCCGTGTCCGGCGCGGCCGCCGTGAGTATCGAAAGTCAGCGGCTGCAAGCCAAACAAAAACAACTGCTGGATTCCTTCATTCAACTGCTGGCGGGGGCGATTGACGCCAAAAGCCCCTATACCGGAGGTCACTGCCAGCGAGTGCCAGCGCTGACCCTGATGCTCGCCCAAGCTGCCGCTGCCAGCCAGGACCCGGCCTTCAGTGGCTATCAACCCACCGAAGATGAATGGGAAGCGCTGCACATCGCCGCCTGGCTGCACGATTGCGGCAAGGTCACCACTCCTGAGTATGTGGTCGATAAAGCCACGAAGCTGGAAACCCTTAACGACCGTATTCACGAAATCCGCACCCGCTTCGAAGTGCTCAAGCGCGATGCCTGGATCAGCTATTGGCAAGCCATGGCCCTGGGCGGTGACGAGCAGCGCCTGGCCGAACTGCGCAACGCTACGCTGGCGGGGCTGGACGATGATTTCGCGTTTATTGCCCGCTGCAACCTGGGTAGCGAGGCGATGGCCGAATCCGACCTGCAACGCCTGCGCAGCATCGCCCAACGCACCTGGACCCGAACCCTGGATGACCGGCTGGGTGTTTCCTGGGAAGAGAACCGGCGTCAGGCGCGGACCCCGGCTCCGACACTGCCGGTCAGCGAGCCATTGCTGGCGGACAAACCCGAGCACCTGTTCGAACGGCCCGAAGCCGAACTGATTCCGGAGGATAATCCGTGGGGGTTCAAGCTCGATGTGCCGCGCTACAAGTACAACCGGGGCGAGCTCTACAACCTGAGTGTTGCCCGAGGCACCCTGACCCGCGAGGAGCGTTACATCATCAATCACCACATGGTGCAGACGATTCTGATGCTCAGCCACCTGCCCTTCCCCGGCCACCTTACCAATGTCGCGGAGATCGCCGGCGGCCACCACGAGAAAATGGACGGCACCGGGTATCCCAAACAGTTGAAGCGCGAAGAAATGAGCCTGCCAGCGCGGATGATGGCGATTGCCGATATTTTCGAAGCACTGACCGCCGCCGATCGCCCCTACAAGAAAGCCAAGTCCTTGAGCGAAGCGCTGGGCATCATGGCCACCATGTGCCGGGATGCCCACATCGATCCTGAGTTGTTCGGGCTGTTCATCGACGCGCAAATCTACTTGCAGTACGCCGATCGATTCCTCGATCCCCAACAGATCGATGCGGTTGATCCGGCAAGCCTGCTGGTCAAGGCAGGCCTGCGGGCATGATCAGCAGTCGGTCAGGCGCAGGAAAATCGCCGCCAACTGCTCGATACCGGCCTGATCTTCAGCGGTAAAACGCGCCAGTTTCGGGCTATCGAGGTCCAGCACGCCGATCAGGCGACCGTCCTTGACCAGTGGCACCACCAGCTCGCTGTTCGACGCGCTGTCGCAAGCAATGTGTCCGGGGAACGCGTGCACGTCCTCGACCAACTGGGTCTGCAAGGTGGCCGCCGCCGCTCCGCACACACCCCGGCCGAACGGAATCCGCACGCAGGCGATTTGTCCCTGAAACGGGCCAAGTACCAGTTCTTCATTGCGATTGAGGTAGAACCCGGCCCAGTTCAGGTCATCGAGCTGGTTGAACAGGAACGCCGAGAACTGCGCGGCGTTGGCAATGAAATCCCGCTCGTCCGCCAGCAGTGACTCCAATTGCGCCCACAGCATGCCGTAGCCTTCGAGGCCCTGGCCGCTCTTTTGTAAATCGATCATGCCTTGTGCTCCAACAGCTTCAGCCCGACCCAATAGCGGGCAAATTGATACGCGCAACGTCCGTTGCGATTGCCCCGGCCCGTGGCCCAGCGCACCGCGAGGATGTCCAGTGCTTCGTCTCGCTGCCACTTAAGGCCCGCCTTGTCGGCCAGTTGACCGATCCAGTGTTCGACGACGTTGAGGAAGTGTTCCTGGGTAAACGGATAGAACGACAGCCACAATCCAAAACGGTCCGACAGCGCAATCTTGTCTTCCACCGCCTCGCTGGGATGGAGTTCACCGTCAACGCGTTTCCAGTTTTCGTTATCGCTTTCCTTTTCCGGCACCAGATGGCGACGGTTGGACGTGGCGTACAACAAAACGTTATCCGGCGCCTGTTCGAGAGAGCCGTCGAGCACGCTTTTGAGCACGCGATAATCGCCCTCGCCCGACTCGAATGACAGGTCATCGCAGAACAGCACGAAACGCTGGGGCAGCTTGGCGATCTGTTCGACCACGCGCGGCAAATCCGCCAGGTGATCGCGTTCGATCTCGATCAGCCGCAATCCGGCCTTGGCGTGTTCGGCCAGCAAGGCACGAATCAGCGACGATTTACCGGTGCCGCGCGAGCCCCAGAGCAACGCGTGGTTGGCCGGCATGCCATCGAGGAACTGTTGGGTATTTCGCCCCAGTTGCTCCAGTTGCCGGTCGACACCGATCAGGTCGGACAAACGCATGTCGAGGCTGACTTCCAGCGGCAACAGGAACCCGCTACGCCCCTCGCGTTGCCAGCGTGCGGCAAGGCAATGATTCCAGTCGATCGCTTGCCGAGGGGTGGGCAGCAACGGTTCGATACGGGCCAAAACGGCATCGGCGCGTTCAAGAAAAGCATTTAATCGGGAATCCACGTCTTCTCCTCGGGCACGTTCACAGTAATGATGGCGATACAGCGACAATACACAGCGTTCGGTGTCCGGTTCATCCCTTTGCACAAGGGCTCGCGAGAACATCGGTATCCATGCATGATCGACTATGCTTGAGCAGCGAAGGGAAACGGAAGTGGTTCGACACCCCATGGATATCAAGTTCACCAACCGGCTGTCCTACAAGCAAGCCAGGCTTACCGTGCTGGTCGGTTTCATTCTGGGCACGCTGCTCAGTCTGCTGCAAATAGGCATCGATTATGCCAGTGAAGACGCCTCCATCAACCGCGAAATCCTGTCTTTGCTGGAAATCAGCCACAACCCAGCGTCTCGCATCGCCTATAACATCGACGCCGAACTCGCTCAGGAACTGACCCTGGGCCTGTTGCGCTCGCCGGCGATCATCGGCGCGCAGTTGATCGACAACAACAGTACCGTGCTCGCCAGCGTCAAACGCCCGGAGGTGCAAAGCGGTTATCGGGTGATCAGCGACTTCCTGTTCGGCGCCAACCGGCAGTTCGAAGACCGTCTCTACCTGGATCACTTGCCGACTGAATCCCTCGGCACCCTGCGTCTGGACGTCGACACTTATTCATTCGGCAACCGGTTCCTGCGCCGGGCCGAGGTGACCCTGCTCAACGGCTTCGCTCGCAGCCTGCTGCTGACCGGCATCCTGCTGGCGCTGTTCTATGTGATGCTGACCAAGCCGTTGGTGCGGGTCATCCGTGAACTCAGCAGTCGCGACCCGCGCAGCACGGAGTCAACGTCGCTGGAGTGTCCGACGGACCATGAAAACGATGAAATCGGTGTACTGGTCAAAGTTGCCAATCAACAATTCGAAAACATCGCCACCGAAATCCAGCAACGACGCAACGCCGAAAACCGCCTGACCGACTACCTCGGGCAACTGGAGAACATCGTCTCGGCCCGCACAGCGGAGCTCAAGGCGATCAACTCGCGGCTCAGCCAGTCCAATCAGGAACTGGAAGTCGCCCGCAGAACCGCCTTGGACATGGCCGAAGCGCGCTCGGTGTTCCTGGCCAACATGAGCCACGAGATCCGTACGCCGCTCAACGGCCTGCTGGGGATGATCGCGCTTTCCCTGGACGGCCCGCTCAATGCCGAGCAACAACAACAGCTGTCCATCGCCCATGACTCGGGCAAAGTACTGGTGGAACTGCTCAACGATATTCTCGATTTGTCGAAGTTCGATGCCGGCCAACTTGAGCTCGAACATATTCCGTTCGACCTCGGCTCGCTGATCGAAGACACCGCGAACCTGCTATCGCAAAACGCCGCGCCGAGTGTCGAGCTGAGCTGCCTGATCGACCCACACTTTCCGGCCCTGGTGCTCGGGGATCCGACGCGGGTCCGACAGATCGTCAGCAACCTCTTGTCCAACGCCCTCAAGTTCACCCGTTTCGGTCGGGTCGATGTGCGCCTGTCGACATTCGGGGACGGCGTCAGAATCGAAGTCTGCGACACCGGCATCGGTATCGCCCAGGACGCCCAGGTCAAGATCTTCCAGCCCTTCACGCAAGCGGGTGCCGGCATTACCCGACAATTCGGCGGGACCGGATTGGGCCTGGCACTGACCTACAACCTCTGCGAAGCCATGCAAGGGCGCCTCACCATCAGCTCGGAAGCAGGCTTCGGCAGCCAGTTCTGTGCGGATCTGCCGCTGCCCAGCCACACCCGCGCCCTTCCCCCCGCCTCTTTACAGGGCAAGGTCATCGCCATCACTGCCGCCAGCAGCGGTCTGGCAGAACTGTTGAACAGTGTGTTGCCCGGTTGGGGGCTCGACTATGAGCAGCGTTCCATCGATGACTCGTTGCTGGGCCTGAACCCGGATGTACTGATTACCGATTGCCCCGAATGCCTGTTTGGCCTTCGCCCTTCGTGCACAGCGCCCATTCTGCTGGTCACCGCTTACGGCAGTTTCATGCCCAGCGAAGAAGCCAGTGCCCTCGCCCCTTTGCAACAACAGGCGCGGCCTCTGGCGCGCAATGCGCTGTACCAGACACTGCGGCGAACCCTGCAGCCGGAGCTCAACACAATCAACGGTGCCCGGCTCGACGCCCTCTCCCCACAACGACGCGGACGCGTGCTGCTGGTGGAGGACAATCCGGTCAACCAATTGGTGGCCAAGGGGATGCTCGGAAAACTCGGTTGCGAAGTGATCGTCGCCGGTCACGGTGGCGAGGCGCTGGATCAGCTGGAGCAGAGCGAATTCGATCTGGTGCTGATGGACTGCAACATGCCGGTGATGGACGGCTACGAGGCCAGTCGGCAAATCCGCCGTAGCGGACGCTGGCCACAGCTGCCCATCGTCGCCCTGACCGCCAACGCCATGTCCGAAGAACGCGAACGCTGTCGTGCGGCAGGCATGAGCGATTACCTGGCAAAACCCTTCCGCCGGGAAGAGTTGGCTGCCCTGCTGGACTTGTGGGTTCCTACTACGACAGCGCTTTGATTTGCCCCAAAAGGTGATCGAGACCATCGCGCAGATCATTCAGGCGGTCCAGATCCACACCGCTGTCACATAACAGACGGGCCTTGAGCGGCCCGACCTGATCGCGCAACGCCTTGCCGGTTGGCGACAGGCTCAAGTGCACTTCACGCTCGTCCCGCGCCGAGCGCTGACGCTGAACCAGTTGCAGTTGCTCAAGACGCTTGAGCAACGGCGTCAGCGTGCCGGAATCCAGCGCCAGGCGTTCGCCCAACGCCTTGACCGTCGGCTGCTCCGGGGCTGCCTCCTGCCATTCCCACAACACCAGCATCGCCAGGTATTGCGGGTAAGTCAGGCCGAGCTGATCGAGCATCGGCTTGTAGGCGCGGA
Organism: Pseudomonas sp. GL_093; assembly: GCF_057837605.1. NCBI lineage: Bacteria > Pseudomonadati > Pseudomonadota > Gammaproteobacteria > Pseudomonadales > Pseudomonadaceae > Pseudomonas > Pseudomonas sp. GL_093. The sequence goes on from NZ_CM174448.1 coordinate 5,225,813, forward strand.
TCACCGCCCGGGAAGCGGCGTACAGCTTGAAGCACAGTTGACTGTCAAGCTTCAGGGAATCGACTGACAAGGTGTTCATTTGAGCAGGGCTTCGATCTCGCGGGTCAGGTCCTGCGGCTTGGTCGCGGGGGCGAAGCGCTTGACCAGCTGGCCATCCTTGCCAATCAGAAACTTGGTGAAGTTCCACTTGATGCCTTGGGAACCCAACACACCCGGCGCACGTTTTTTCAGCTGAACGAACAGCGGATGGGCGTCGGCGCCATTGACTTCAATCTTTTTGAACAGCGGAAAACTGACGCCGAAGTTCAACTCGCAGAACTCGGAAATCGCCCCTTCGTTGCCCGGCTCTTGCTTGCCGAACTGGTTACACGGAAAGCCCAGCACCACCAGACCTTGATCCTTGTAAGTCTGCCACAACTCTTCAAGGCCCTTGTACTGCGGGGTGAAGCCGCATTTGCTCGCGGTGTTGACCACCAACACGGCCTTGCCGGCGAAATCCGCCAGGGTCTTTTGCTCACCCTTGATGGTGGTGCAAGGGATGCTCAGCAGGTTGTCGCTCATGGTTCGGACTCTGAATGAGGGAAGATGAGACAAACATAGCGAGCAATTGAATTGTGTGCAATTTAAATATCCGAAGGGCGATCATCGATCGCCCTCTGGTTTATTTCCCGCGGGGTACCAGGTCCAGGCACACCGAGTTGATGCAATAACGCAGGCCGGTCGGCGGCGGGCCGTCCGGGAACACGTGCCCCAGGTGCGCATCGCATTTGGCGCAGACCACTTCGGTGCGGATCATGCCGTGGCTGACGTCACGGATCTCGACCATGGCGCTGTCACCGATCGGTGCATAGAAGCTCGGCCAGCCGCAGCCGGAGTCGAATTTGGTCTTGGAGTCGAACAGCGGCTCGTTGCAGCAGATGCAGTGGTAAACACCATCGACCTTGCTGTCGTTGTATTTGCCGGAGAACGGCCGTTCGGTGCCTTTGAGGCGGCAAACGTTGTACTGCTCCGGATCGAGCATTGCCCGCCATTCTTCCAGGGTTTTTTCCAACTTTTCCATCATCACACCTCAGCAGCTGAAAAAGCCCGATCTGTATCTTTTCCACGGATCGGGCGGCACGTATGATTGCGCCTCGTCAAACGCCAGTCTGGCAGCCAGACCACGCGCATTCAAACGGATTTATGGGTGTTGCCTCTCAAGGCGTCAGGCCTGTGTGAATACGCAGGATTCCCAGTACGGTCGTTCATACGCCGCCTGGATCGTTCATTTTCGGGAACACATCGCCATGCAGGTCAGCAAATCGAACAAGCTCGCCAACGTCTGCTACGACATTCGCGGCCCAGTGCTCAAGCACGCCAAACGCCTGGAAGAGGAAGGCCATCGCATCCTCAAGCTGAACATTGGCAACCCGGCGCCTTTTGGTTTCGAAGCACCGGATGAAATCCTTCAGGACGTCATCCGTAACCTGCCGACTGCTCAGGGCTACAGCGATTCCAAAGGCCTGTTCAGCGCCCGCAAGGCCGTGATGCAGTACTACCAGCAAAAGCAGGTAGAAGGCGTCGGCATTGAAGACATCTATTTGGGCAACGGCGTTTCCGAGCTGATCGTGATGTCGATGCAGGCCCTGCTCAACAACGGCGACGAAGTGCTGGTGCCGGCTCCGGACTACCCGCTGTGGACCGCCGCGGTGAGCCTGTCGGGCGGCAACCCGGTGCATTACCTGTGCGACGAGCAGGCCAACTGGTGGCCGGATCTGGCCGACATCAAGGCCAAGATCACCCCGAACACCAAAGCGCTGGTGATCATCAACCCGAACAACCCGACCGGTGCGGTGTATTCGAAAGAAGTCCTGCTGGGCATGCTGGAACTGGCCCGTCAGCACAACCTGGTGGTTTTTTCCGACGAAATCTACGACAAGATTCTGTACGACGATGCCGTGCACATCTGCACGGCTTCCCTGGCGCCAGACCTGCTGTGCCTGACGTTCAACGGCCTGTCCAAGTCTTATCGCGTGGCGGGTTTCCGTTCCGGCTGGATCGCCATTTCCGGCCCGAAACACCACGCCCAGAGCTACATCGAAGGCATCGACATGCTGGCCAACATGCGTCTGTGTGCCAACGTGCCGAGCCAGCATGCGATCCAGACCGCCCTCGGCGGCTACCAGAGCATCAATGATCTGGTATTGCCCAACGGACGACTGTTGGAACAGCGCAATCGCACCTGGGAACTGCTCAACGACATTCCCGGCGTGAGCTGCGTCAAGCCAATGGGCGCGCTGTATGCGTTCCCACGGATCGACCCGAAAGTCTGCCCGATCCATAACGACGAGAAATTCGTGCTCGACCTGCTGCTGTCGGAGAAGCTGCTGGTGGTTCAAGGCACCGCCTTCAACTGGCCATGGCCGGACCACTTCCGTGTGGTGACCCTGCCACGCCTGGACGACCTGGACATGGCCATCGGACGTATCGGCAACTTCCTCAAGACCTATCGCCAGTAACCTGCCTGTCACCGTGCGACGCTTACGCAAGTCGCACGGTGATTGATTCAGCAACATTTCTTTGCGCCCTGCCGAATATCGCTGCTTCAATCGCTGACTGATGACTCGTTGAGTGCTCGCGTCTAACAACGGCGGGGTCTATGACGCTAATTGGCTGACAAACGCTTCCCGCATCGACGTCGGAAATGCCCTTCAAACAGCTAGACTGTTGCCGTAGGACACAGTTTGAAATAGTCACCTGGTTGAATAGCCCGGGTCAGCACCTTATATACCCCGCAGTACGCTACATCTTTAGCATGAGGAGATTTCTACAACCATGATGCGCATCCTGCTGTTTTTGGCCACTAACCTGGCGGTCGTGCTGATTGCCAGCATCACCCTGAGCCTTTTCGGCTTCAACGGGTTCATGGCGGCCAACGGGGTTGATCTCAACCTCAATCAGCTGCTGATTTTCTGTGCGGTCTTTGGTTTCGCCGGTTCGCTGTTCTCGCTGTTCATCTCCAAGTGGATGGCGAAGATGAGCACCAGCACCCAAATCATCAGCCAGCCGCGCACACGTCACGAGCAATGGCTGCTGCAAACCGTCGAGCAATTGTCCCGGGAAGCCGGGATCAAGATGCCCGAAGTCGGTATTTTCCCGGCCTACGAGGCGAACGCCTTTGCCACCGGCTGGAACAAGAACGACGCGCTGGTCGCGGTCAGCCAAGGGCTGCTCGAGCGTTTCTCGCCAGATGAAGTGAAGGCCGTTCTGGCCCACGAAATCGGCCACGTAGCCAATGGCGACATGGTCACCCTGGCATTGGTCCAGGGCGTGGTGAACACCTTCGTGATGTTCTTCGCACGGATCATCGGCAACTTTGTCGACAAGGTGATCTTCAAGAACGAAGAAGGCCAGGGCATCGCCTACTACGTGGCGACCATCTTCGCCGAACTGGTCCTGGGCATTCTGGCCAGCGCCATCGTCATGTGGTTCTCGCGTAAACGCGAATTCCGTGCAGACGAAGCCGGTGCACGTCTGGCCGGTACCGCCGCAATGATCGGCGCCCTGCAACGCCTGCGTGCCGAACAGGGGCTGCCGGTGCACATGCCGGACACCCTGACGGCTTTCGGCATCAACGGTGGCATCAAACAGGGGTTCGCCCGCATGTTCATGAGCCACCCGCCGCTGGAAGAGCGTATCGACGCACTGCGTCGTCGGGGCTGAGAGGTTCCGCACTAAAAGAAAAGGCCCGCAGTGATGCGGGCCTTTTTTTGTCTGCTGATTTTTGTGGTGTTCATTCGGGCCCCATCGTCGGAACGCCGCCCGGAGCAAGCTCGCTCCCACAGGGGGAATGCATTTCAAATGTGGGAGCGAGCCTGCTCGCGAAGAGGCCAGCACAAACAACATCAATTACCGAGTAGAAACCCGGTACACCCGCTCTTCAAGCCGCGTAACACCGTTTTCCAGGAACTTCCAGCTTTCGCCCAGAACGTCCTGGTCCTCCAGAATCTTCAACTCCCACGAAGCACCGAACAACTGTTGCACTTCGTCATCCAGCACTGCAAAGGGCGGCCCCTCCATTTGTGCCTGGTCGTAATCCAGGGTAATCAGCAGCCCCAGCGAATCCTTCGGCACAATCCGCTTCAGATGCTCGGCGTATTGCTCGCGCATCTTCGGTGGCAAGGCGATCAACGCAGCGCGGTCGTACAGCGCACTGCAATCGGCGACATCGCCGGCCGTCAACGCGAAGAAATCACCACACCAGATCTCGATCGAGCCCGCCCGATAGACGGTGAAGGGGCCTTGGTCGCTAACGTCCGGGTCAAATTGATGCTCGTGGAAAAAGTCTTCCACCGCTTTTTCCGACAACTCGACGCCCAGCACCTCGTGACCGCATTTCGCCAGCCACAGCAGATCCAGGCTTTTGCCACATAGCGGCACCAGTACGCGCGCGCCCTCTTCCAGGCCCAGCTGCGGCCAGTACCGTTGCAGATATGGATTCACTTCCGGCAGGTGAAAGCCGATCTGATTCGACGTCCACCGCTTGTGCCAAAACTCCGGCTGCATAATTAATCCCGAAAATTCGATCAAAAGACCCTAAAACTTATATTAGATTTAGATCAATGATCTGACTGAAGATGATGCCATCTTACCCCTCAGGAGCTCATTCATGTTCCCCAGCCTGTACATATCCCATGGCTCGCCCATGTTGGCACTGGAACCGGGCGCCAGCGGGCCCGCCCTCGCTCGCCTGGCTGCAGAATTGCCGAAACCCAACGCCATCGTAATTGTATCTGCACATTGGGAAAGCAATGAGTTGCTCGTCAGCGGCAATCCCCAGCCTGAAACCTGGCATGACTTCGGCGGCTTTCCGCAGGCGTTGTTCGACGTGCAATACCCGGCGCCCGGCAATCCACAATTGGCCGCAGAGGTTGTCGAACTGCTGAAGAGCGATGGCCTGCCCGCACGCATCGACGCCGAACGGCCGTTCGACCATGGTGTCTGGGTGCCCTTGTCATTGATGTATCCACAAGCCGACATCCCCGTGGTGCAAGTCTCGCTGCCCACCCGCGGCGGCCCGGCCCTGCAGACCCGCGTCGGTCATGCCCTGGCCAGTCTGCGCGAACACGGCGTGCTGCTGATCGGTTCCGGGAGCATCACCCACAACCTGCGTGAACTGGACTGGCACGCCGGCCCGGAAAGCGTCGAACCCTGGGCCCAGGCATTTCGTGACTGGATGATCGAAAAACTCGCCGCCAACGACGAAACCGCGTTGCACGATTATCGTCAGCAAGCACCGAATGCCGTGCGCAACCATCCAAGTGATGAACATTTGCTGCCTTTGTATTTTGCCCGCGGCGCCGGAGGCAACTTCAGCGTGACCCACAAGGGATTCACCATGGGAGCCTTGGGCATGGACATTTACCGCTTCGGATAATGTCGCCGTACAAGCGCTCAACCTATGGCGGCCAGGCTCAGACCACATCGACCCCGACATGAATCGCATCGTGCCGCCAAAACTCCAGATCACAATCGATCAACCGCTCATGTTGATCGTAATTGACCCGAGCGATGCGCAACCCAGGACTCCCCACCGACACCCGTAAAGCCGCCGCCGCATCCACCGACAACGCCGTCGGCACAATCTCGAAACGCACCCGCCCATAGTGCAAATCGTAATGCCGCGCATACAGCTCGGTAATCGACTGATTCAAATCGAAATCCAGAATCCCCGGAAAAAACTGCGGATTCAAATAGTGCTCCACATACAACACCAGCCGCTCATCAATCCGCCGTGCCCGGCAAATCTGAATCACGCTGGACAACGCCGGCAACTGCAACCAGGCACAGACCGCCGCCGACGCCGGTTGCAACCGCGCTGAAATCACCTCGGTGGACGGCACCCGCCCCTGTGCACTGACCATCGCGTGAAAGTGACTGCGCTGCATCAGGTTGTAGGCCAGGCGCGGTGGCGACACGAACCAGCCACGGCGCTCCTCCCGATAGATCTGCCCCTGGGCTTCCAGCTGCAACAACGCTTCACGCACGGTGATCCGGGTGGTACCGAACAACTCACTGAGCTTGCGCTCGGCCGGCAGTTTGCTCCCGGGCGCCAACAGGCCATGGTCAAGCTGTTCCTGCAGAACCTGCCCGATGGCTGTCACCGCTTTGGTTGTCTCGATGCGCATCAACGTTACCTATCTGGACTAGACCAGCACTGTTTCGGGGCGGAACCGCGATTCAAATCGGTTCCCTCAACTCCCGACAAGCCTAGGCACTGCACATGACTGACAGATGACAAAGCCGCCGAACGGTTGATCCAGACGCCTGCAATTTCACGGCCAAGTCCTTTTATATCAGCCTATTAGCCATGGTCTACGCTTACTCCGAAGCCTGAGCATTGCAGCTCAAAAAATATAGGCCGACCAGTCGTCGACATCAAAATGTCATCAGAGGCGCCTAAATTGGCTCAGGTATTGCTGACCTAGACCAACACAACCGCAATCGCAGCGTTGAAAACGCCCAAAGGAGCTTCGGATGAAACAGCTTTTCCTGGCCTCACTGTTAGGCTCGACCATTGCCATGTGCACCGCCGCGATGGCGGCTGATACCGATTTGAAAACCCTGGAAGCCGCGGCGAAAGCGGAAGGTGAGGTCAACAGCGTCGGCATGCCCGACAACTGGGCCAACTGGAAAGGCACCTGGGATGACCTGGCCAAGAACTACGGCCTGAAACACATCGATACCGACATGAGCTCGGCCCAGGAAATCGCCAAGTTCAAAGCTGAAAAAGACAACGCCAGCGCCGACATCGGCGACGTCGGTGCAGCCTTTGGCCCGATTGCTATCAAGCAAGAGGTTTCGCAGCCTTACAAGCCGAGCACCTGGGATCAGGTTCCAGACTGGGCCAAAGACAAAGATGGCCATTGGGCTCTGGCCTATACCGGTTCCATTGCGTTCATCATCAACAACAAACTGCTGCACGGTTCTGACGCCCCCAAAAGCTGGGCCGATCTTGAGAAAGGCAAGTACAAGGTCACCATTGGTGACGTGAGCACGTCCGCCCAGGCCATCAATGGCGTTCTGGCAGCGGCGCTCTCCAAGGGCGGCAACGAAAAGAACATTGAACCCGGTCTGCTGTTCTTCGCCGAGCTCGCCAAACAAAAACGCCTATCGATGACGGACCCAACGATTGCCAGCATGGAAAAGGGTGAAGTCGAAGTCGGCGTGGTCTGGGACTTCAACGGCCTGAGCTACAAGGCCAAAATGGTGAATCCGGATGACTACACTGTCGTGATTCCATCCGATGGCTCGGTGATCTCCGGCTACACCACCATCATCAACAAATACGCCAAACACCCGAACGCCGCCAAACTGGCGCGCGAGTACATTTTCAGCGATGCAGGCCAAATCAACCTGGCGCGCGGCAACGCTCGTCCGATCCGTGCCGAGCACCTGACCCTGCCGGCTGATGTACAGGCCAACCTGTTGCCTAACGAGCAATACAAGCACGTAACGCCGATCAAGGATGCCGACGCCTGGGAGAAGACTTCCAAGTCCGTTCCTCAGAAGTGGCAGGAAGTAGTCATCATCGAGATGCAGTGATACTGCAACTCTTGTAGGAGCAAGGCTTGCCCGCGATGGCTTCACCTCGGTCAACAGACAGTCCGAGTTGCCCACATCGCGAGCAAGCTTTGCTTCTATGGATGTTTCAAATTTCTGTTTTGCGGAGTTCCAGCCCCTATGAAGCACAACGTCATCCTTGTCGTACTCGACGGCCTCAATTACGAGGTCGCCCGACACGCCATGGGGCACCTGCAGGCTTACGTTGGCGCAGGGCGCGCGGCGCTCTACAAACTGGAGTGCGAACTGCCGGCGCTGTCCCGACCGCTTTACGAGTGCATCCTGACCGGCGTCACGCCGATCGACAGTGGCATCGTCCACAACAACGTCTCGCGCCTGTCCAACCAGCGCAGCATTTATCACTACGCCAGCGATGCAGGCCTCACAACCGCCGCCGCGGCCTATCACTGGGTCAGCGAGCTGTACAACAACTCGCCCTTCGTTCCCGCACGGGATCGTCACACCGACAACCCGGACCTGCCAATCCAGCACGGTCATTTCTACTGGAACGATCACTACCCGGACTCACACCTGTTCGCCGACGCCGAAAACCTGCGCCTGCGTCATGCGCCGAACTTTTTACTGGTCCACCCCATGAACATTGACGACGCCGGGCACAAGCACGGCCTCGACACCCCGCAATACCGTAATAGCGCTCGCTCGGTCGACATTATTCTGGCCGATTATCTGCAAACCTGGCTCGACGCCGGGTATCAAGTGCTGGTGACCGCCGACCATGGCATGAACAACGACCGCTCCCACAACGGCCTGTTGCCGGAAGAACGCGAAGTGCCGCTGTTTGTCTTCGGCGATGCCTTCAGCTTCAATGCCAGCGCCGCACCGAAACAGACTGAAATCTGCGGCACCGTCTGCGAACTGCTGGGTGTGACCCACGACAAACCAGTCTGCCGGGAGCTCCTCAAGTGAATGCCATGACTCGCGGAAAATGGCTGGCGACGCTGTGCCTGTTGCCCTTCGTGCTGTTCTTTATCGTGTTCGAGATCGCCCCGTTGAGCTGGGTAATGATCAACAGCCTGCAATCGGAAGAGTTCGGCTGGGGCATCGCCAACTTCACCAAAATCTTCAACTCGAAGTTCTATCTGCAGGCGATCCAGCTCAGTCTCGAGATCAGCTTCTGGTCCAGCGCGTTAGGGATCATCATCGCGGTGCTCGGCGCCTACTCCCTGCGCCGGGTCGACTCGAAACTGCGCAACTTCGTCAACGCCTTCGCCAACATGACCAGCAACTTTTCTGGCGTGCCTTTGGCCTTCGCGTTCATCATTCTGCTGGGCTTCAACGGCAGCTTCACCCTCATGCTCAAGCAGGCCGGGATCATTCAGGATTTCAACTTGTATTCGAAAACCGGGCTGATCATTCTCTATACCTACTTCCAGATTCCGCTGGGCGTATTGCTGCTCTACCCGGCCTTCGACGCCTTGCGTGAAGACTGGCGCGAGTCCGCTGAGTTGCTCGGCGCCAAAGGCTGGCAGTACTGGCGGTACATCGGTTTGCCAGTGCTGACCCCGGCGCTGCTCGGTACGTTTGTGATCCTGCTGGCCAACGCCCTGGGCGCGTACGCCACGGTGTATGCCCTGACCACCGGCAACTTCAACGTGCTGACAATCCGCATTGCGGCGATGGTTTCCGGCGACATTTCCCTGGACCCGAACATGGCCAGCGCCCTGGCCGTGGTGCTGGTGGCGTTGATGACCCTGGTGACCATCGTGCATCAGCTGCTGTTGAAGAGGAGCTACCATGTCTCGCGCTGAACTGGGCCCCGTCGGTGTCTACCACCGGGTCGTGGTCTACCTGCTGTTTGCTATTCTGCTATTACCGCTGTTCGGAACACTGATTTACTCGATCTCCAGCAGTTGGTCGGCAACTATTTTGCCCAGCGGCTTCACTATCAAATGGTATGCGCAGCTGTGGAGTGATCCACGATTTCTCCATGCGTTCGGTCAATCGCTTTTGGTCTGCGTCGGCGCGCTGATTCTGTCGGTGGTGCTGATTCTGCCGTTGCTGTTTGTGGTGCATTACCACTTCCCGAAACTCGATGCGCTGATGAACATCCTGATCCTGTTGCCCTTCGCGGTGCCGCCGGTGGTGTCGTCGGTGGGTCTGTTGCAGCTTTACGGTTCCGGGCCGTTCGCGATGGTCGGGACACCGTGGATTCTGATCGGTTGCTACTTCACCGTGGCGCTGCCGTTCATGTACCGGGCAATCACCAACAACCTGCAAGCGATCAACCTGCGCGACCTGATGGACGCTGCCCAACTGCTCGGTGCCAGCACCTGGCAAGCCGCGTTCCTGGTGGTACTGCCGAACTTGCGCAAAGGTTTGATGGTGGCGTTGCTACTGTCGTTCTCGTTCCTGTTCGGTGAGTTCGTGTTCGCCAACATCCTCGTCGGGACCCGCTACGAAACCCTGCAGGTCTACCTCAACAACATGCGTAACAGCAGCGGCCACTTCACCAGTGCGGTGGTGATTTCCTACTTCTTCTTTGTGCTGGTTCTGACCTGGGCTGCCAATATCTTGAACAAGGACAAAAGCGAATGAGCTATGTCAGCGTCCAACACCTGCAAAAAAACTATTCAGGCACCCCTGTATTCAGCGACATCAACTGTGAAATCCAGAAGGGCGAGTTCGTCACCCTCCTCGGCCCGTCCGGTTGCGGCAAGTCCACACTGCTTCGCTGCATCGCCGGGCTGACCTCGGTGGATGGCGGCAAAATCCTGCTCGATGGCGTCGACCTCGTGCCGTTGAGCCCGCAGAAACGCGGGATCGGCATGGTGTTCCAGAGCTACGCGCTGTTTCCCAACATGACGGTTGAGCAGAACGTCGCCTTTGGTTTGCGCATGCAGAAGGTCAACGCCGACGACAGCCATAAGCGTGTTGCCGAAGTACTGAAACTGGTGGAACTCAACGACTTCGCCGCGCGTTATCCGCATCAACTGTCCGGCGGCCAATGCCAGCGAGTCGCCCTCGCCCGCTCGTTGGTGACCCGGCCTCGTCTGTTGCTGCTTGATGAACCGCTGTCGGCCCTCGATGCGCGGATTCGCAAGCACCTGCGCGAACAGATCCGTCAGATCCAGCGTGAACTCGGCTTGACCACGATCTTCGTCACTCACGATCAGGAAGAAGCCCTGACCATGTCCGACCGGATTTTCTTGATGAATCAGGGAAAGATCGTACAGAGCGGTGACGCCCAGACACTTTACACTGCACCCATCGACTATTTTGCCGCTGGTTTCATCGGCAACTACAACCTGCTGGACGCCGACAGCGCCACCAAACTGCTGCAGCGACCGATTACCCACCGCATCGCGATTCGCCCGGAAGCCATCGAGCTGAGCCTCAACGGCGAACTCGACGCGCAAATCCGCAGCCACAGCCTGTTGGGCAACGTGATTCGCTACCGGGTCGAAGCCCGGGGCGTGGAATTGGTGGTGGATGTGCTGAACCGCTCGGCGGCCGATCTGCATCCCGATGGTCAGCGTCTGGCGCTTTCCATCGATCCAACGGCCCTGTGTGAGGTAGCCTGATGACTTTGCTGATGTTGAAGAGAGAATCGCACTGATGGCCCTGGCAATTTTTGATCTGGATGAAACCCTGATCCACGGCGACTGCGCCACCCTTTGGAGCGAGCAAATGGGCCGCCTGGGTTGGGTCGATCCCGAGTCGTTCATGCGTCAGAACAACGAACTGATGGACGCCTACAGCCACGGGAAACTGCGGATGGAGGAGTACATGACCTTCAGTCTGGAGCCGATGATCGGGCGCACGCCGGAAGAGGTCGACCATTTGGTAGGGCCCTGGGTGGAAGACTTCATCGAGCCGATCATTTTCAGTGACGCCACCAAAGCCATTGCGGCCCATCGCAAGGCTGGCGACCGGATTTTGGTGATTTCGGCGTCGGGCACGCACCTGGTCAGGCCGATTGCCGATCGTTTGGGCATTGACGAGATTCTCGGCATCGAGCTGGAAGTTGCACACGGGGTGTATAGCGGCAACACCGTTGGCACGCTGACCTACCGCGAAGGCAAGATCACGCGTTTGCTGGAGTGGCTGGATGCGGAAGAGGAAAACCTCGAGGGCGCCAGTTTCTACTCTGACTCACGCAATGATTTGCCGTTGCTGCTGAAGGTGGATTTCCCACACGTGGTAAACCCGGATCCGGTGCTGCTTGAGCACGCCGAAAAAGCCGGCTGGCCAATCCATATCTGGAAGTAACCTCACCTCTCCCGACTGATCGTTCCCACGCAGAGCGTCACTAGTGTCCGGTAAAACCTTTTCAAAGCTGAAGGCTGCCTTGGGCAGCCTTCAGCTTTGTTCGCTTTTGCCTTCGGTGTTCCAGGTGTTCGATGCTTAACGGGCGTTCGAACAAGCTGTGGGTTAGCCGAATGGCAAAGTCTGAAATAGACCCGGAGCAACCTGAACGGCGCTGATAAAGATGCAGCAAAAGATAGGTAATCAAGGCGCTGTAGATCTGCAAACGAACGGCATTTTCAGAGAAGCCGAAATACCGTTTGAGCTTGAGGTTTTGCTTGATCCACTTGAAAAACAGCTCGATTTGCCAACGTTGCTTGTACAGATCGGCGATCTCCTCCGCTGAGCGAGAGAAGTCGTTGGTGACCAGAATCAATGGCGTTTCGTGGTCCTCTCGGCGGACCTGAACCCGACGCACAGCCTGATTTTGGTAGTGATTCGGACGTCGAGCGTTCAGGTATTTCTTACCGAACAAGACCGATTCATCCGCCTCAATGAATTCCGGTGCACCCTGTTCCCTCAAGTTTTCTACCGGCTTTAGATTGGCGTTTTTCTTCAGTCGTGTGACGAAGAAAGAACCCATCTGATCAATCTGGTGCCACCAGTTGTAGTCGCAGTAACCCTTGTCGAAAACGTACGTCATACCCGCTTCAAGCGGCATGGTCAGGGCATCGCTCAGATCGTTGACGTTGGCGGCGGTGATGTTTACGTAAGTCGGGGCTGTTTGCTGTGGATCGATGGCCACATGCACCTTCAAGCCTTGGGTTATGCGGGTTTTCGTCGCGGTGGTCCATTCGTCAAAACCGGGTCCGCGCAGGCTGATCGAGGTCGAATCGATCAGGGTGATCATGGCTTCGAGCGACTTGCGCTGCTTGCGGCCAATGCCCTGAAGCAGGTGCTCGCAGGCCAGCCGAAACGGCTCTGAGCTGCGCTTGTTCAACGCATCACAAAGGGTTGAACGCACCATGTTTTTGGCGTTGAGGTGGTGACGATGGGGTTGCAGCGACTGTGAAGCTGTCGCCAACGTGCGCAAGCTTTTGGCTTGTGTCAGCTGGCCAAAAATCAACGTGACGAGCAGATCCCAGGACGTGAATTGTTTGGCGTAACGATCAGCGCCACAGCGTTTGACGGCTGCTTTGAAGAGCTGATGAGGAAGGGCCTGGAGCATTTGCGCAAATCGAGTGCTGCTGAACATGGGCGAAAATCGAGTCTGAAAACCTGATTATTGCTTACGAAGCAGGCACGGCAAGGGGGAGCAAGCTCCCCCTTGGGTTTTTACCGGACACTAGTGACGCAGAGCGTGGGAACGATCGACAGGGATCAAACCAGGCTTTCGTCGATCACCAACACCAACTTTCCCGACACTTTATTAGTCGCCAACTCCGCAAACGCCGCTTCGGCGTCCTTGATCGGGAAGGTCTTGGCCAATTGCGGGCTCAAACGTCCTTCAGCAAACAACGGCCAGACATGTTGGCTGAGATCGCTGAACAGATCCGCCTTGAACTGCTCGTCGCGACTGCGCAAGGTCGAACCCAGCAGCTGCACGCGCTTGGCCAGTACCTGCGCCAGATCCAGCTGCGCCTCACGACCGCCCATCAGGCCGATCAGCACCCAACGGCCATCGCGCGCCATCAGTTTCAGATTCAGCGCGGCGTAGTTGCCGCCCACCGGGTCGAGAATCACATCGAATGGCCCCAGGTCGCTCAAGCTGTCCAGATCCCCGTTGCGCACGACCCCACCTTGGGCTCCCAGCGCTTCGCAGTAAGCCAAACGCTCGGCGGAACCGACGCTGACCCAGCACGGGTTACCAAACGCCTTGCACAGCTGAATGGCAGCTGAACCGATTCCACTTGCTCCGGCGTGCAGCAGAACTTTCTCACCCGGCTTGAGCGCAGCCAGTTGAAACAAATTCAGCCAAACGGTCGCATACACTTCCGGCAGCGCTGCCGCCTCAGCCAGGGACAAACCTTCGGGAACCGGCAACACATGCCGTCCGTCGACAACTACCTCCTCGGCCATCCCGCCCCCGGCCAGCAAGGCGCAAACCCGATCCCCGACGTGCCAGGACGAGCCCGGCCCCACCTCGCTGATGACCCCCGAACACTCAAGACCCAGTACCTGGCTGGCTCCCGGCGGTGGCGGATAAAGACCCGCCTTCTGTAACAAATCGGCGCGATTGAGACCCGCAGCCGCCACTCGAATCCGAACTTGTCCTACATCGCATGTAGGACTGGGCTCTTCAAGCCACTCCACTCGACCTTCAACGCCTTGCAATGCTTTCACAGTGCCTCCATAGTGAGTCTGGACTGAGCCCGTAGCTGTAGCGCCGGGCTTTCTTGCATTATGCGACCGGCCCTGGGGCCTATACGAAACCTAGCAGGCAGTTTTCGTACAGAGCCTAGTGGTACCGGCGACTTCAAAGACGGCCTAATATGCGTGATCAATTGTCCCCGCGTCGAATCAGCATGAAGCATTTTTTCCCCAGCACCGCCCTAGCCCTATTCATTGGTATCGGTCTGTTGCCGATGTCGACCAATTCGTTTGCAGCCAATAGCTGGGACAAGCTTCAGCCTGATCGTGACGAAGTGATCGCCAGCCTGAACGTCGTCGAGTTGCTCAAGCGCCATCACTACAGCAAGCCGCCGCTCGATGACGCGCGCTCCGTGATCATCTATGACAGCTATCTCAAGCTGCTGGACCCGTCGCGCAGCTACTTCATGGCCAGCGACATTGCCGAATTCGACAAGTGGAAAACCCAGTTTGACGACTTCCTCAAAAGCGGCGACCTGAATGCCGGGTTCACCATCTACAAGCGCTACCTGGACCGCGTCAAAGCGCGTCTGGACTTCGCCCTTGCCGAGTTGAACAAAGGCGTCGACAAGATCGACTTCACCACCAAGGAAACCTTGCTGATCGATCGCAAGGACGCCCCTTGGCTCAAGTCCACCGCAGAACTCGACGAGCTGTGGCGCAAACGCGTCAAGGACGAAGTGCTGCGGATGAAGATCGCCGGCAAAGAGCCCAAGCAGATTCAGGAAACCCTGACCAAGCGCTACAAGAATCAATTGACGCGCCTGGACCAGACCCGTCCGGAAGACATCTTCCAGGCGTACATCAATACCTTCGCCATGTCCTACGACCCGCACACCAACTATCTGTCGCCGGATAACGCGGAGAACTTCGACATCAACATGAGCCTGTCCCTCGAGGGCATCGGCGCCGTGTTGCAGAGCGACAACGACCAGGTGAAAGTCGTGCGTCTGGTGCCTGCAGGCCCGGCCGACAAGACCAAACTCGTCGCACCGGCCGACAAGATCATCGGCGTTGCCCAGGGCAACAAAGAGATGGTCGACGTGGTCGGCTGGCGCCTGGACGAAGTGGTCAAGCTGATCCGTGGGCCGAAAGGCACCGTGGTGCGCCTGGAAGTGATCCCGGCCAGCAATGCGCCGAACGACCAGACCAGCAAGATCGTCCCGATCACTCGCGAAGCGGTGAAGCTTGAAGACCAGGCGGTGAAGAAGTCGGTCCTCAACCTGAAACAGGACGGCAAGGACTACAAGCTCGGCGTCATCGAGATCCCGGCCTTCTACCTGGACTTCAAGGCTTTCCGTGCTGGCGATCCGGACTACAAGAGCACCACTCGCGACGTCAAGAAACTGCTGACCGAGTTGCAGAAAGACAAGGTCGACGGCGTGGTCATCGATCTGCGCAACAACGGCGGCGGTTCCCTGCAGGAAGCCACCGAGCTGACCAGCCTGTTCATCGACAAAGGTCCGACCGTTCTCGTGCGTAATGCCGATGGCCGGGTCGATGTGCTGGAAGATGAGAACCCGGGCGCCTTCTACAAAGGGCCGATGGCGTTGTTGGTCAACCGCTTGTCTGCCTCGGCTTCGGAGATTTTCGCCGGCGCCATGCAGGACTATCACCGCGCGTTGATCATTGGTGGCCAGACCTTCGGTAAAGGCACCGTGCAGACCATTCAGCCGCTGAACCATGGCGAGCTGAAACTGACCCTGGCCAAGTTCTACCGGGTTTCCGGCCAGAGCACCCAGCATCAGGGCGTACTGCCGGACATCGATTACCCGTCGATCATCGACACCAAGGAAATCGGCGAAAGCGCACTGCCTGAGGCCATGCCGTGGGACACCATCCGCGCGGCCATCAAGCCTGCGGTCGATCCGTTCAAACCGTACATTTCGCAGCTCAAATCCGAGCATGACCTACGTTCGGCCAAAGACGCGGAGTTCGTGTTCATCCGCGACAAACTGGCCCTGGCGCAGAAACTGATGGCGGAAAAAACCGTCAGCCTCAATGAAGCCGATCGTCGTGCACAACACGCCGATATCGAAGCCAAGCAACTGACCATGGAAAACATCCGTCGCAAGGCCAAGGGTGAAGAGCCGCTCAAAGAGCTGAAGAAAGAAGACGAAGACGCGATCGCGGCCGAGCCAGACAAGACCAAACCAGAAGACGATGCCTACCTGAGCGAGACCGGGCGGATTCTGCTGGATTACTTGAAACTCAACACCACGGTAGCCAAGCACTAGGTTGTTACGAGCAAGGTTGTTACAAGCAAGATGATGGCAATTTAATGCTGACGCTCTCCGGAGCGTCATCATACAGTCATCATTCTGTCGTGAAATAAAGGACTGGGAGCCCCTCTTTATCCAAGAGAGTGCTCCCAGTCCTTTTTTTATCGCCAGAGAAAGCCATGACCACCACAGAACAGCTGAGTGCCTTGAGTTCCATACTGGCTCAAAGCGGTTTGCACAGCTTGTTCCAGCCGATCATTTCCCTCTCTGAGCGACGCATTGTCGGTTACGAAGCCCTCAGTCGCGGCCCCTCCAACAGTCCGCTGCACTCCCCCCTCGCACTGTTTGCCGTGGCCCGTCAGGCCGGACGCCTGAGCGAGCTGGAAATCGCTTGCCGTCAAAGCGCCTGCCGACGCTTCAATGATCAGCAACTGCCCGGCAAACTGTTCCTCAACGTTTCCCCTGAATCCCTGCTCGAAGCCGCCCACCAACCCGGTCGCACCCTGCAACTGCTGCAGGATTTCGGCATACCGCCAAGTCAGGTGGTGATCGAACTGACTGAACAGACCCCGACCGACGATTTCGAGCTGCTGCAAACCGCGCTGCATCACTATCGAGCGATGGGGTTTTCCATTGCTCTGGATGATCTGGGCGCAGGCTATTCGAGTTTGCGGCTGTGGTCTGAATTGCGTCCGGACTACGTGAAGATTGATCGACACTTCATCGACGGCATTCACCAGGACGCCCTCAAGCGCGAATTCGTCGGCTCGATCCTGCAAATCGCCAAGGCCTCACGGGCACAAGTGATCGCGGAAGGTATTGAGCTGCCGGAAGAACTCGCGGTGTTGACCGAGATGGGCGTCGATCTGGTTCAGGGTTATCTGCTCTGCCGCCCCCAGGAACATCCACCTCGTGATGCCCGAGCCCTGATGCCCAAACGGGAAAGCACAGCGGTGGCGTTAAATGATGAAGTCAGCGACCTTAGCGCGTTGCTCAACGACCAACCGGCAGTGGGTCGCGATACCCCGACCGCCACCGTCCTGGAAGCCTTTCGCTGCCAGGCCAACCTGAACTCCCTGGCGGTACTCGACGAGCAAGGCCAGCCCTGCGGCATCGTCCACCGGCATTCGCTCTCCGATGCACTGCTCAAGCCTTTTGCCACCGACCTGTTCGCCCGCAAGCCGATCAGCCGTTTAATGAGTGATGACTTCCTCGCCGTTGAGATGAGCCAGTCATTGCAACAAGTGAGTCGCCTGATTACCAGCCGCGCGCGGCAGCGCATCGAAGAAGACTTCATCATCACTCTCAACGGCGGTTACCTGGGATTGGGCCGAGTGATCGACGTACTCAAACTGATTACTGAACTGAAGATCCAGCAAGCCCGTTACGCCAACCCCCTGACCCTGCTGCCGGGCAACGTGCCGATCCAGCAATGCCTGACGCGACTGCTGCAACAGCAACGGGAATCGGTGATCTGCTACGTGGACATCGACAGTTTCAAACCCTTCAACGACATCTACGGCTACGGCCGTGGGGACGAAGTCCTGCTGTGCCTGGCGCAATGCCTGAATGATCGCGTCGACCCTTCCCGCGACTTTGTCGGCCATATCGGCGGCGATGACTTCCTGCTGGTACTCGGCCCGGAAGACTGGCGCAAACGCTTGAACCAGCTGCTGGACGACTTCCAGAGCCAATGCCGCCGCTTTTATCGCAGCGAGCATCTGGAAGCTGGCTGCTTCATTGCTCCAAACCGTCAGGGCGTGCGGCAGGAGTTTGCATTGTTGTCACTGTCGATCGGCGTGGTGCATTTACATCCACAGGCCTGTGGACAACTCAATGCAAGCCAGTTGGCGGAGATGGCATCGCAGGCCAAGCATCACGCGAAGAATGTGCCGGGGTATAGCGTGCATGTGATTGATAGTCTGGCGGTGCCTGAAGCCGAAGAAGAATTGCTCGTCGGGCAGCGGTGATTGCTGATCCTGATCGTTCCCACGCTCTGCGCGGGAACGATCATTCAACTCAGATTGAGGGCGGTGCCTTGGAACCGCGAGACGCCAACTCTTTCAGTTTAAGCTCGGCCAGCGGATGCCCAGCCTTCGCAGCAATCTCCCAAAACCGCGCAGCTTCAACCGCATCCGGCGCTTTGCTCGGCGTTCCAGCGAGACTGATCACGCCAACTTGATACGCCGCCTTGCCATCCCCCGCCAACGCCGCCAGGCGCAGCAATCGCACACCTTCCTCACGAGCCCCAAGGCCGACGCCGCGAAAGGTCAGGATGTGGCCATAGAAGCTCTGCGCGCCGACATCTCCCAGGTTCGCCATGCGTGCGAACTGGCCTTCGAGCCAGCTCCAGCCACGGGGCTGACGCACAAACCACGACCAGTGAAACAGCCTACGCGCCAGCCAGTAACTGGCCTTCGCCTTGAGTCGCAGAAACACTCAGGCCTCTGCCGATTCGGGGTATTCGTATTCGAACACCCGCACCACTTCCGAGGCATGCCAGGACGCTGCAGCCACCCCATCGGACGGCCCGGAGAAACGCCCCAGACGCTCGACACACTCAAAGAACCCGGTACGCGGCAGGCGACTGGCCCCCTGACTGATCACCAGCGAACTGCGCAGTGGCTGCTCGGCCTTGGCGTCCAGCGCGGCCAGATGCTCCAGGGCCGCCGTGAGGGTCAGCATGGCCGGCGTCGGCAATTGCAAACGCTCCAGCAGCGCCCGATAGGTCAAAAGATGTCGCTGGCGGCGTGCCTGATCCAGTTCGCCCAGCAACCCGTCCCAATGTTGACGACTGATGCGTACGCTCACGATTCATCCCTCCACCCTGGCACCGTCAATTCCCAGGCCAGGCTGCGGCGAATCGCAGCGTCGGGTAGACGCTCGCCACTTTCGATCAAGGCCAGATAAGACGGGCTGATGCCTACCGTGCGGGCTAACGCCTCGATGGCGATGCCCTTCCCTTCGCGCAAACTGCGTAGTTGATCCAGACCCGGAAGAATCTGGTCTGGTGTTGCCGCGTGACGCTCTGGGGCGACCTGCGGCGGTTGTTCATTGATGCCTGCTGCTTTTAGTAGAGCCTGATATTGAGCCCATGGCAGAACCGCATACTCGGGCTCTCCTTCGCGTGTAATTATCTGAATATCCATGACTACCCCGTAGGACAACAACACTTAGCGAGTCGGCACTTTTCCCTAGAAGTGTAATCCTAACAGCGGCCAAGGTCGCGGGGGTATCAATCTATGGATGAGACTGAATCAGTTCAGTTTTTTTTCGGCCCCTGAAGTTGAAGTTGTTCCGGGGTATCGGGCAGGCGTTCAACCACTGCAAGCTTTTCCGGCAACTGACGCTTGCGCCAGGCGCGGAAGGCGTTGAGCTCATCGTCGAGAACCTTCATCAGCCAGGCCAGCACCGCGATGTCATCGAGCATGCCGAACACTGGAATGAAGTCCGGAATGGCATCCACCGGACTGAGGAAGTACATCAGGCCTGCCACGACCGATATCAGGGCTTTGGGGCTGATAGCCCGATACTCACCGCGCCAGTAAGCCAGGCAGAGTGCCTGCAACAGGCGTAGATCATCCTTGAGCTTGCCCAGCCGGTTACCCTGGCTGGCACCTTTGCTGGCTACCGCGAAGAGCAAGGTCGGCAAACGTCCACGCGCGAGCAGGCGTCCGGCCAGAGGCAGGAAACGAGCGAAATTCCAGGGTGTTTTCATTATTCCTCCCGCTGAAATGTTATCCACACAAATTGTGGATAACCTTGTGAACAGAGCTGCTTTTCACGGCTGAAAGCCCCGTTTCATAAGGGCCCAACTCAGATCGGGCGTTTTTTACTCACATAAAAAAGCCCAAGATTTCATTGACTTGGCGCTCTGGCGCGGCTAGCACGGGCGTCCTCAATGGCTATGACTCCAGCCTACAGCATCCGTTCGCTTTGTTTACCTTTGCTGAACGCCAGATGCAACAACGCCCCGCATAAGCGAGGCGTTGTTTTTAGAGCAGACGCTGATTACTTGGCAGGAGCGTCTTGTTTTGCTGGATCCTTGATCGCCAGCAGTTCCAGATCGAATACCAGCACCGAGTTGGCTGGAATCGCCGGGCTTGGGCTTTGGGCGCCATAAGCCAGTTCGCTAGGGATGTACAGTTTGTACTTTTCGCCAACGTGCATCAGTTGCAGGCCTTCGACCCAACCCGGAATCACACCGCTGACCGGCAGATCGATCGGGCTGCCACGCTCGACGGAACTGTCGAAAACAGTGCCGTTGGTCAGGGTGCCGGTGTAGTGAACGGTCACTACGTCGGTCGGCTTAGGCTGTGCGCCATCGGCTTTCTTGACCACTTCATACTGCAGGCCCGAAGCGGTAGTGGTTACACCGGCTTTCTTGGCGTTGTCTTCGAGGAATTTCTTGCCGGCCGCTGCCGACTCTTCGCTCATTTTGGCCATACGCTCTTCAGCACGCTTTTGCAGTGCTGCGAAGGCTTCGACCAGTTCGTCATCCTTCAGCTTCTGTTCTTTCTTGCCGACGGCATCTTCGATGCCTTGGGCTACGGCTTTGGAGTCCAGATCATCCATGCCTTCCTGAGCCAGGCTCTTGCCCATGTTCAGGCCAATCCCGTAGGAAGCTTTTTGCGCCGGGGTTTTCAGCTCTACGCTGGTCTGCGAATCACAACCCGCAAGTACCAGGCTAACCAGGGCCACCGCCGCCGCCAACCGATGCTGTTTCATGCTATTTCCTTGTTCATGCGCCTAAAGGGCAATCGAATAAAGCCGCGAGCTTATCAGGCGGCCACGACCAATGGCTACCGGCATGAGAGCAGGAAACATCTGATAAGTTCAGGTGTTTTAACGCATTTCGGGAATGGGCTGATGAAGCTTCTGTCATCTTGCGCTCACAGAGACCGATGGCAGAACCCCCAGCATCTGGCGTAATGGCCACTTGCCGCACCTCCGATTGCTGAGGCATAAGGGAGCTACAAATCGACAAGGACGTTTATCTTGCGCCTCTTCTTTCGCTTGCTGGTTCTGTTCGCAGTCCTGCTGGGGCTGGGCCTCGCCGTGGTGCTGTATTACGCTGCCAACCCTAAACTGCCGGCCTGGTCACCCGTGCAGCAGGTGCATTACCTGGAGCAATGGAGCGCCAGTGACCGCGAGACTTACTACTTCACGCCCCAGGGCACTCAGGTCAAAGGCTTGCGCTATGACTGGTTCAAGGCCCTCGAATTACCGTTCTCGCAACAGCGATTCGCCGCCCCCGAATACCTCGCCCGCTTCGGTTTTCTGATCGACCCCAGCCAGAGACCCACGCCGAACAACCCCGGCAATCTGCCAGTGGGCTTTGCCCTTCATCAGAACCCTGGAAGCCAGGACGAGTTTCTGGACATTACTTGCGCCGCCTGCCACACCGGCGAACTGCGCTTTAACGGCCAGGCCGTGCGCATCGATGGCGGTTCGGCTCAGCACGTTCTGCCATCCAGCGTTCCTACGTTGCGCGGCGGCAGTTTCGGACAAGCGCTGGTAGCGAGTCTGACGTCGACTTACTACAACCCGTGGAAATTCGAACGTTTCGCACGCAACGTATTGGGCCAGGACTACGATGCCCGGCATCAACAACTGCGCAAAGATTTCAAAGTCTCTCTCGACACCTTCTTGAAGGTGGCCTGGAACGACACCCATCGCGGGCTCTATCCCACCGAAGAAGGCCCCGGCCGCACCGACGCTTTCGGGCGCATTGCCAACGCCAGTTTCGGCGATGCGATTTCCCCCGCCAACTACCGTGTAGCCAACGCTCCGGTCGACTATCCGCAACTGTGGGACATGTGGACCTTCGACTGGGTGCAGTGGAACGGTTCGGCGCAGCAACCGATGGCCCGCAACATCGGTGAGGCCTTGGGCGTGGGTGCCACGCTGAATTTCTTCGACGCTAACGGCCAACCGCTTAAAGGCGACGCCCGTTATCCGTCCAGTGTCCGCTTGCGCGATCTGCACCTGATCGAACAAACCCTGCAACGGCTCAAACCACCGGCCTGGCCAGAAGAATTGCTGGGGGCCATCGACAAAACCCAGGCTGCAAAAGGTCGCGAATTATTCACTGAGAACTGCGCCGGCTGCCATGTACCTCGATCGGTCCAGAGCGACGAGCGCTGGACGCAACATTTGAAAATGCTGCCCGTGGAGTTCATCGGCACAGACCCCGGCGCGGCCAATAACATTGCCGACCATCGCTTCGACCTCACAGCCTTGCAATGGGATCCGGCAGAGCTGGCGCAACTGGATGTGCAATTGCAGCCGACGCCCACCGAACCGCTGGATTTGAGCAAGCTCTCATCGGCTAAAGGGTTGGCCTACGTCACCGCTTTCGTCGGAAACCGGGCCTTCCGTGAAGCAAACATTCCTGCGGCCGAACGACCGGACATGGATGGCTTCGGCCTGCCGATTGGCGTGCGCGAATTGCGCGCCTACAAGGCGCGACCATTGGCGGGAGTCTGGGCCACCGCACCGTTTCTGCACAACGGTTCGGTGCCGAGCATTTATCAGTTGCTCTCGCCCCAGGATGAACGCGCAACCACCTTCTACAAGGGCACTTTCGAGTACGACCCCAGGCACCTGGGTTATCGCACCGAGGCCTTCACCAATGGCTTCATGTTCGACACACGCATCACCGGCAATCACAACAGCGGTCACGAATTTCGGGCAGGCAAGCGTGGCAACGGCGTCATCGGTCGCCTGCTGCAACCAGAAGAGCGCTGGGCGCTGCTGGAGTATCTGAAAGTGTTGGGCGGTCCGTTAGAGGCACAATTGCCATGAGCAGACTCTGGATGCGTTTTGGCGCCTTTCTCGGCAAAACCCTGTTGTGGTCGCTGGGTCTTGGATTGCTCGGCTGGGCGCTAGCCACGGCGTGGTTCGCCTGGCACCACAGCGGCCCGGTTTCGGCTGAAGAACTGATTCCGGATGGCGAATCAGCGATGACCCAAGACATCATCCAGACGGCCGTGCGCATCGTCGATCAGCACCGTGAAAGCACCCGCTACCTGCGCGACGCCCATGCCAAGGCCCATGGCTGCGTGAAGGCCGAGGTTCAGGTGCTGCCGGACCTGGCGGGCGAACTGCGTCAGGGTGTGTTCAGCGAACCCGGCAAAACCTGGCAAGCGACGATGCGGCTGTCCAACGGCAATGCCTACCCGCAGTTCGACAGCATCCGCGATGCACGGGGCATGGCCATCAAGTTGCTCGATGTGCCCGGTAAACAACTGCTGCATGACCAACAGAGTCGTGGTGAACAGGACTTCGTGATGTTCAGCCATCCGAATTTCTTTGTCAGCAATGTCGCCGAGTATCGTCAGAATGTGGCCGCACAGGCTGACGGCAAGAAGCTGATGGCGTTCTTTCCGGGTTGGGACCCGCGGACCTGGCAGGTTCGCCATCTGTTTATCGCGCTGGCGACACTGTCACCCGCCCCGCAAAGCCCGACCCAGACGACTTACTTCTCGGTTTCGCCCTACAAATTCGGCGAAGCCAATGCCAAGTTCCGTGTCATGCCCGATCCGGCAAGCTGCCCGACTTACACCCTGCCTGCGCAAAACCAGAAGTTGCCGAACTTCCTGCGCAATGCACTGAACCAGCAACTGTCGACCGACCGGATGCCTGCCTGTTTCGTCCTGCAGATACAACGCCAGGACCCGGCCAAGTACATGCCGATCGAAGACACGAGTATTGAGTGGCAAGAAAGCGATGCTCTGTTCGAGACCGTGGCGCGGATCAACGTACCCGCCCAGGACTTCGATACGCCTGCGCTGAACGTGCAATGCGATAACCAGTCGTTCAACCCGTGGTTTGGCCTTGAGGCTCATCGCCCCATTGGCGGCATCAATCGGTTGCGCAAAGCCGTGTATGAAGCGGTGAGCGATTACCGGCACAGCCGCAACGCCGAACAATAAGAAGGCAGAACGAAAAAAAGCGACCCGAAGGTCGCTTTCTCGGTGGAGCCTCGGCAGAAGCCAAACCCCAGACAGCAAAAAGCCCGCATTAAGCGGGCTTTCTGTGGTGACCTGGCGTTCAGCGTTCCAGGTGACCGAATATGGCGCAGCGGACGGGACTCGAACCCGCGACCCCCGGCGTGACAGGCCGGTATTCTAACCGACTGAACTACCGCTGCGCGTAGCGTTGAAAGTAAGTGGTGGGTGATGACGGGATCGAACCGCCGACATTCTGCTTGTAAGGCAGACGCTCTCCCAGCTGAGCTAATCACCCTTTACCTTCGTTGCGGGGCGCATTGTGCCACAGATTTTCATAAAGTGTTGATTTAATTGAGTAATTTTTCAAAAAAATCTGAAAACCCATAAAACGACGCGACCTGCAGGAACAACGTACAAACTTTGGACAGAAAAAAACCCGCGTTAAGCGGGCTTTTCCGTGGTGACCTGGCGTTCAGCGTTCCAGATAACCGAATATGGCGCAGCGGACGGGACTCGAACCCGCGACCCCCGGCGTGACAGGCCGGTATTCTAACCGACTGAACTACCGCTGCGCGTAACACTGGAAGCGAATGGTGGGTGATGACGGGATCGAACCGCCGACATTCTGCTTGTAAGGCAGACGCTCTCCCAGCTGAGCTAATCACCCTTCACTTTCGGTGTGGCGCGCATTCTACGGAGCGACCACATCTCTGGCAAGCACTTTTTAAATTAATTTTTTCAGGCCTTCCAAAGGCTTAGAGAAGGGTTGGCCTATGGCGCTGCGAAGAGAATAATGCCCCCCTTTGTATAAAGGAGAGACTCGCCCCATGTGGTTCAAAAACCTGCTTATCTATCGCCTGACCCAAGATCTGCCTTTTGATGCCGAGGCGTTGGAAACTGCACTGGCCACCAAACTGGCGCGTCCATGTGCAAGCCAGGAGTTGACCACCTACGGTTTCGTCGCGCCATTCGGCAAGGGCGAAGATGCTCCGCTGGCGCACATCAGTGGCGACTTCCTGCTGATCGCCGCCCGTAAAGAAGAACGCATTCTGCCGGGCAGCGTCGTGCGTGACGCGGTGAAGGAAAAGGTCGAAGAGATCGAAGCGGAGCAAATGCGCAAGGTCTACAAAAAGGAACGCGACCAGATCAAGGATGAAATCATCCAGGCCTTCCTGCCACGCGCCTTTATTCGTCGCTCGTCGACTTTCGCTGCCATCGCGCCGAAACAGGGCCTGATCCTGGTCAACTCGGCCAGCCCGAAACGTGCCGAAGACCTGTTGTCCACCCTGCGTGAAGTCATCGGCACGCTGCCGGTACGTCCGCTGACCGTGAAGATGTCCCCTACCGCGACCATGACTGAATGGGTCACCACCCAGAAAGCCGCGGACGATTTCTTCGTGCTGGACGAGTGCGAGCTGCGTGATACCCACGAAGACGGCGGTATCGTGCGTTGCAAGCGCCAGGACCTGACCAGCGAAGAAATCCAGCTGCACCTGAGCACCGGCAAAGTGGTCACTCAGCTATCGCTGGCCTGGCAAGACAAGCTGTCTTTCGTTCTTGACGACAAGATGGTGGTCAAGCGCCTGAAGTTCGAAGACCTGCTGCAAGACCAGGCGGAACAGGACGGTGGCGAAGAAGCCCTCGGCCAACTGGACGCCAGCTTCACCCTGATGATGCTGACCTTCGGCGACTTCCTGCCGGCACTGGTTGAAGCGTTGGGCGGCGAAGAGACTCCGCAGGGGATCTAAAAGTTTGTGATCTCAAACTGTGGGAGCGAGCCTGCTCGCGAAGGCGTCATGTCAGTCAGCATCATTGTTGAATGACAGACCGCTTTCGCGAGCAGGCTCGCTCCCACATTGGTTTTATGGTGTTACTCAAGAATAAGGATCAGGCCATGCGTGCACTGGCTGCATTGAGTCGTTTTGTCGGCAACACCTTCGCTTACTGGGTACTGATTTTCGCCGTCGTGGCGTTCCTGCAACCGACCTGGTTCATCGGTCTGAAAGGCGCGATCGTGCCGCTGCTGGGGCTGGTGATGTTCGGCATGGGCCTGACCCTCAAACTTGAAGACTTCGCCGAAGTCGCTCGCCATCCATGGCGCGTGGCCTTGGGCGTGGTTGCGCATTTCGTGATCATGCCCGGTGTGGCGTGGTTGCTTTGCCAGGCTTTCCACTTGCCGCCGGAGATCGCTGTCGGCGTCATCCTGGTCGGCTGCTGCCCAAGCGGCACCTCGTCGAACGTGATGACCTGGCTGGCCCGCGGCGATCTGGCGCTGTCGGTGGCCATCGCCGCTGTCACCACCCTCCTCGCCCCGCTGCTGACCCCTGCGCTGATCTGGCTGCTGGCCTCAGCCTGGTTGCCGGTGTCGTTCATGGAGCTGTTCTGGTCGATCCTGCAAGTGGTGCTGTTGCCGATCGTGCTTGGCGTGGTTGCCCAGCGTCTGCTGGGTGATCGGGTTCGCCACGCGGTGGAGGTTCTACCGCTGATCTCGGTGGTCAGCATCGTCATTATTGTCACAGCCGTAGTGGCCGCCAGTCAGGCGAAGATTGCCGAATCCGGCCTGCTGATCATGGCCGTAGTGATGCTGCACAACAGCTTCGGCTATCTGCTGGGTTACTTCACCGGGAGACTGTTCAAGTTGCCACTGGCCCAGCGTAAATCCCTGGCGCTGGAAGTCGGCATGCAGAACTCCGGGCTGGGTGCAGCGCTGGCCAGTGCGCACTTCTCGCCGCTGGCGGCGGTGCCGAGTGCGTTGTTCAGCGTCTGGCACAACATCTCCGGGGCGCTGCTCTCGACCTATTTCCGCCGGATGAGCGAGAAAGAAGATCGGGAAACTGCGGCGCAGCAGGCTATCGACTGATCCGAAAACTTGATCCCCAGGTTAATGATGGGCACTCTATTGCAAAACGCGAGGACGACCTCGCGGCTCGATCGAGTCATTAATCTGGGGACGACCCCGTCAATCGATGGAGGTCTCTCATGTCCTGGATCATTCTGTTTTTCGCCGGCCTGTTCGAAGTTGGCTGGGCCGTCGGCCTGAAATACACCGATGGCTTCAGCCGCCCTCTCCCCACCGCATTGACCGTTGCAGCCATGGCCATCAGCCTTGGCTTGCTGGGCCTTGCCATGAAGGAATTGCCGCTGGGCACGGCCTACGCGATCTGGACGGGCGTCGGTGCAGTCGGGACGGTGATCGCCGGGATCATTCTGTTCGGTGAATCCATGGCACTGTTCAGGCTCGCCAGTGTGGCGTTGATCATTTCCGGACTGGTCGGGCTGAAGATCAGCGCCTGACTGATTGCTGCCATTACGAAAAAGCCCGCCCCCCTTTCGATACAGACAGGGGGAGCGGGCTTTTTCAATGGCGTGTATTAACCGATCAGCTCTCGGCCAGCTCCATGCGTTCGCGCGCGACAGGAGCCTTTCCCGCATGCTCAAGCTGCATGCAGCGTTCCAGGAACAGGAACATGTAGTCGTAGCTTTTGCAGACCGCCTGACGCAATTCCGCTTGCAGGAACTTGCTTGGGTTCATGCCCGCCAGCGTGCAGATGATTTCCAGGGCTTCCCACGGGTGGGCATCATCGTACTGGGCATGCATCTTCAGCCACTTCATGGCCCGCTTGCGATCTTCCTCGGGGAATGATGCCGCGTAGACGCCACTGGAGCAGACCAGCGCCGACCACTCCCCGGTCGCACCTTCAATGGCGTAGTTGGTGGCGGCAATGGCAACGATCAGCGAATCCGACGAACTGGTGTGCCAGCACCAGTGGCTCAAGGCGTGAAGTTCCGGAGCAACTTGTTGCGCTTGCAGATCTTCCAAGCTGATACCGTGAGCACGGCTCCAGTGCACCCAGTAATCGGCATGGTTCAATTCGACGCGTATGTTACGCATCAGCCAGCGACGTGCCATGTCTTCACCTGGATGGCGGGCAAAGCGAGTCTTGGCCAGGTTCTGTGCCATATATAACGCGAACTGTTCGACTACCGGCCAGCCACCAATCAGGTACTGACGCATGGTCTTTGCACTGAGTTTGTTATCACGCAGACGCTTATACAGTTCGTGTTCGACAACCCGGCGTTTGCTCTCGCTGCAATCC
Organism: Pseudomonas sp. GL_093; assembly: GCF_057837605.1. Taxonomy (NCBI): domain Bacteria; kingdom Pseudomonadati; phylum Pseudomonadota; class Gammaproteobacteria; order Pseudomonadales; family Pseudomonadaceae; genus Pseudomonas; species Pseudomonas sp. GL_093. The sequence goes on from NZ_CM174448.1 coordinate 5,254,265, forward strand.
TGGATCAGGCGTTGAGCCCAGGCGGGATAACTTGCAGCTTCCATGAGTGGTCCGGTTCGGTTGAATGTGTCGATCACTGTCGAGCTCCTTTTGATTGTGATTATAAGGATCAGCAAGAGATTTCAACGGAACGTGCCAGGCGCCTTGAATAACAAAGGCTGTGGCCTGGCTGGACGACTTTGTAAACTGTCGCAGGTAAACAAATGCGGGCGTTCAATAACATACCCTTGAGCGTAATCCACCCCGATCTCCAGCAATGCCTGCTCGATCTGGGGTGTTTCAACAAACTCGGCAATCGTACGCTTACCCATAACATGACCGATGTGATTGATCACTTCGACCATCGCGCGGTTAATCGGGTCGTCCAGCATATCCTTTACGAAACTCCCGTCGATCTTCAAGAAGTCTACAGGTAAATGTTTCAAGTAGGCGAATGAGGACATTCCGGCGCAAAAGTCATCCAGTGAAAAGTGGCAACCTAAACCTTTGAGTTCATTAATAAATCTGATTGCACTTCCGAGATTGGAAATAGCACTGGTTTCAGTGATTTCAAAACAAATCATTTCAGGCGGTATGGAGTAAGTAACAAACTGTTCACGCAGGAAGTGCAGAAACGCCTCATCTCCGATAGTTGTGCCTGACAGATTAATCGCACACATGGCCAATGGTCCTTTGTGCTGTTCGGCTATGCATTGGGCAATAATTTTGAAAACGTTCTGTACAACCCAGCGGTCAAGGGACGTCATCAGACCATAACGCTCAGCAGCCGGAATAAAACTGTCGGGCAAAATCATGCGTCCGGCTTCGTCATGCAGGCGCAACAGAATTTCGATATGTCCACCGCCCTTCTCGATATGACCAAGGGGCGCGATTTCCTGTGCGTACAGACAGAAGCGGTCTTCTTCCAGCGCCATGTGCAAGCGTTGCACCCAAGCCATCTCGCCGAAGCGCAGGGACAGTTCCGAATCGTCGGCGTGATAGACCTGAACCCGATTGCGGCCCTTTTCCTTGGCCATGTAGCAGGCCATGTCGGCAGCGCGCAGCGAAGCTTCGAGGGTGGTCGGATTCTGAGCGATGTGAACCAGCCCGATACTCACAGTGGTCACGAACGGTCGGCCTTTCCAGACGAAGTGCAGGTTCTGCACGGTCTGACGCAGGCCCTCGGCGATTTTTTCTGCGGCTTCCGGGGCGCAGTTCTCCAGCAGGATGCCAAACTCGTCGCCACCCAGGCGGGCCAGGGTATCGCCTTCGCGCAAACCGGATTGCAACAGCGCGCAGATATGCCGCAGCAACTCGTCACCCGCCGCGTGGCCGCAGGTATCGTTGACCAGTTTGAATTGATCCAGATCGAGGAACATCAGGGCATGGCGCCCCGACTGCCGCGCCAGGATGTGCAGCGCCTGCTCCAGGCGATATTCGAACTCGCGGCGGTTGGCGAGCCCGGTCAAGGCGTCATGGGTCGCCTGCCAGGACAGATTGGCAATGTATTGCCGCTCCTGGGTCATGTCGTGCAATACCAGCACGGTACCGCTGACCTTGCCGGCGTTGCGGATCGGCGCACCGACCAGGGTGACCGAAACCGTGCTGCCATCCAGGCGCTGGATCAGTTTGGAGTGTTCGCTGCCACCGCTCAGTTGTCCGCTCAAAATGTGCTCGATCAACGTGAAGCCATCGGCCTGAGCGTTCTCGTCCAGCAGATTGAACAGCGCCGCCAGCGGCAAACCCGTCGCCTGCTCGGCCTTCCAGTGAGTCAACGCCTCGGCGGCCGGGTTCATGTAGGCGATTGCACCGTCGACATTCGTGGTGATCACGCCATCGCCAATCGATTGCAGGGTGATCTGCGCCCGATCCTTCTCCAACTGCAGGGCCTCGGCGAACGCATTGCGGTGTTTGAGCAGTTTGTGAGTTCGCATCAGCGCTAATGCAATCAAGCCCAGGGCGGTGGCGAGGTTGGTCACCAGCAACACCCGCAGGATCATCCGCGAGCCTTCGCCCAAGGCATCGCTGAAGGCCTTCGCTGCCGGTGTCACACTTTCGTTGATGACGAATATCTGATCCTTCCAGCGCTTGATATCGGCATCGGTGGCCTGACGGGTGGTGATGCGCTGATGCATCTCCCGCGCAATGGCATCGAGTTGCACCATATACGCATCGCCCACCATCCAGAGGTCGATGGCTTTCTTGTGGTAAGTGAAGTGCCGAAAATTGAGGTACAGCCAGATCACACTGGAGACGTCATCCGGGTGGTTACCTCCCTTGAGGATCGCCACCCGTGCCGCGTCGATATTCGGCGGCTGATGATCCAGCGCCACACGCAATTCGTGGCCACCCTGAGGCACGGCAATCGCGTTCTGGTATTTGTTGAATATCGTCTCGTCGTGACTGTCGGCGTAGAGATTGAGGTAATAGATGGCGTCTTTTTGGCCTTTGGACCACAGGCTTTCACCGGCAACGTAGCCGCGAACCGCCGACAGAACATATAGGCTGACACCGCCCAGCAAGGCTTGAAATAACACGACGGCAATAAATGGCCAGACAATGCCCAACAACCGTGGCGTTCCGAGAGTCCGCGCTTGATTCATGAAGTCCCTTGTTTTAGCACTGCCAGATCAGCATCCCGACGTGATCGCTACAGCTAGACTAGGGTGCGTTCCCGGTTCCGGCAAGCAGAGGATCGGGCTCAATGCCGTACACGTGCGCTCCCTATAGATATATACCGCCAAAGCCGGTTTGCAGATCTGTTTACTGGGCACTTCGGGCTCCCCCTATTCGTTGCGGGAACCCTTTCAAAGGAGTGCAACATGACAGAGACGTCTTTACCTTCACCTGATCAACGCCCCCTGTCACCGGCGGACGAAGAATTTCGCGCCAGACAGGCTCTGGGACTCGACGACGGCCCGGATATCGAAGTCTTGGGCCTGCGCCCCACTGCTCAGGATCGAAGACGGTTCAAGGCTATTCAGCGCGCGGCCACCAACCTCGCGCAACCCATGACCATCGACACTTACAAGTCAAAACGCATCGATGCTCAAATCACCGACATCGTGAGGACTTTCCTGAACGGCAAGCGTTCGTTAATCGGTCATCTCGGCGCCTCTGTACTGGCTTCCGCCTCCATGGATCAACTGCGCGCGACGCCCTCTGTATTCCTCCAGCGAATGCTGAACACGGTCGAAGCAAAAGAGCTGGGCGACAGGCTGCTCAGGACGCTCAAGTGGTATGGCGCAGGCCCTGGCGAACAAACGTCGGCGTCCGTGCGCCATCAACTGGTTTGCAAAGCCATATGCCTTTACTTGCACGCCCCGTCAGCCGATGAGCCGCAGGAACTCGCCGGATTCCGCTGGCAAGACCCGGGTCACTGGGGCAAAAGCTACCAGACCCTGCGCAGCGATTTTGAACAGCACTTGCTGCGCACCAATCGGGTCACTTATGCAAAACAGGCGGCCCTTCTCGCGCGGGTGTTCGAGACCCGTCTGTCAAAGGACTTCGCTGTGCGCGATATCCCGTCCGACCTTCCTTACAAAAGCTCGGTGGTGTGGGTGAACTTCATGCACGGCGTGCTGCTGGCAGATGAACTCGGCCTTGATCGATTGCAACCGCTGTCCTTTCAACAACTCGTCGACCTGCCCCTGACCCGGAGCGCCGACGCCTCGTCCGAGCAACTTGAGAAGATTGCGCGACTGAGGATGGAGCCAGCGCTGGAATGGGCGGTTTGCAGTGGCATCGTTCAATCGCGAACAGAATCCGATTACGACGAGGACGATATGACGCGGGCGATGGCGGCTCTGGAAAGCCACAGCAAGAGCCTGAACAACGCCGTCATGACAGTCGATTTGCCGCCCCCTGAAAGACTGAAGATGGCCAAACGGGTAAAGGATGATCTGTTTGGCGATGCAATGTTCGAATCGGACGGGCGCAAGTTGCTGCGTGATGAGTTACCGAGCGGCTTGGGGTCCAGAGACATGCCCTCATTGAAGCTGACAGGCGATGCATTCCTCGATGTCTATGCCGATGGCCAATTCGATGACGGAAGCAAATGGTTTGTAACCCAATCCGATGGGAAAACACGAAACAATCACTGGATCAATATCGACGACAAGCGAACCCTGCAACATGAGGAATTTCGCAAGGATCATAGGGGGATCGAAAGGCGTGTGTTTATTAGCAGATACAGGGGCAAGACGCTGCCTGATATCAACACGCAGTTTGAAACAGACTTCACAAACTACCTCTCGAAAATCAGGACGGCCTATCAGACCCTGATCGCCAGTCTACTGACCTCGCTGCCACTGGCCGACCGCCATGCCCTTGAACGGGGTGACGTCCGCTTGCTGAGCCTGCACCTGGAAAAAACACTCATCGAATTAAGGGGAGACCTCCGGCCAAGAAAAGGTTTCGTTCTACAGGTGACCCACAATCATGAAATCACCTATTACGAACTGATCCCGAGTGCTGGCGTCATTCGTTGCCGACCCCACTTGAGGTTTTCAACAGTCAACGGGGTTCGCACCACGTTTCCCTTGCACGCCTCAATCCCCGGACAAACCTATACGGCTGAAATCAGCACTTCTCTGCTTCTCGATTGGTCAGCGCACTTAGATGGCACGCAGCCTGCTGACAGGTTCTGCATAGCGATCCTCGGCGTGGTAGGTGACGTGCCGGCGGCTGTATCGCCAAGCGCAGCCGATAGCCATAGCGAAGGAACGGCGCTGGTATCCTCCCGTTTGAATGCAGTGGCCCACTACATTGCAACGAATTTTCTGTACGTCGATGAACGGCAGCTGCATACCCAAGCCCGCGGCATGACGGCATTCGACACCATCAGGGCTAGAAACGAACAACGGCGGGATACGTTCGTAGAGGTCGCCAAAGGGTTTGTGCCCTTCTGGGGCAGTATTGAGGACATTTTGTCGGGCAAAATTGACCAGATACTCATAGGCGTGGCTGGACTCGTATTGGACCTGGCTTCATTCATCACCCCTATCGGGAAATTCATGTCGGGTTCGGTGCGGTTGATCAGGGCCGGGGCCACAGCCTCGCACATGACCGTCAAAGCAAGCCTGCCTTCCTTTTCAACGTTGACCCGAAAACTCCTGACCGCCACGCTGAGTAACCTCAATCCGCTGGACGGGCTACCGACACTACTCAAGTCAATGGGAAGCGGTGCGTGGAAAGGACTGCGCACGGCGGGACGCTTTGGTGTTATCGGGCTCAAGAAACTGACAGGACACACCGACAGCTACCGACTGGTGCACAACCTGCCCCAGACAATCGATCCGGGGCGCTGGAAGCCGCTGACAAACAATGATCGACTGGCAACGGTCAACGGTGTCGATGATGTACTTGTGCGCAATACCAGCCCGTCGGACCTGACCCGATTCCACCCTGTCGACCCGGTGACGTCCTTGCCCTATGGCCCGCGTCTGCACAATCACAGCGACAACCTCATACAGGGCCGGTCAACCTTCAAAACGTTATCTCCTACCGAATCCCACGTCCTGGTAGAACTCCCGGAAAACGCCCGTATCCGTGAAGTACTTGAGGTCGATGGTCGAACCACACTGTTCGTCGATGACATTCCCTATCGCCTGGACGGCAACCAACTGCGCCGTGCCAACTTGATTGATGATCAGGCGATGTTCAGAGCCTTGCCTTGCCGGGTACGACGTAACCCGGGTGCCGATGTATGCACGACCACATTCGTCACCCGTGCTCCGGCACCGACGCCGGCCATTGGCAGTTTCGACGAAAACAAAGGCTGGGCGCCGTGGTTCGGAGACAGTATCTATACGCCGGCTACTGCGGATCGGGCGATGCTGCTTAAAACCCTGAAGAACAAAAGCCAGCTCCCGGCTACGGTGGAGTTCCAAAAAGGGGTTTATGGGAGGATCAAGGTGAGTATTCCCTACGGGAACCATAATCAATTTGATACCTTCGGGGCCGGTGCCATCATCGTCCCGGCGATAGACGATTCGAAGCGCTATGTGTTCACCCGGCTGGATGCTGGGGCTTTTTACGTCGCCGAACTGGCACAAGGTCAAAGCATAAGAGACACGCTGAATTTCAAGAAAGCTTCCACATTGCCGGAAGATCTCAAAGCAGAATTGCTGACTGTCTACACCGGATCGTTGAATGCCAACAATATGGCAAGGATTCACGGCACGGAAGCGGTGGAACGTGCGTTGAAAACAATGGAAAAAATTGCCATTCCGATTGGCGGCCACGTGAATCCGCCTGATACGCTCAAGCTGCTCAAGGTCGATACCAGTCCAGGCGAAGCGGTGCTGTTCGATCACTCAACCCGAATGATTGTCAGCAATCTTCCGAACGGGGCGACGTCCTGGTCTCGCAGTCGAAACGCTTCGGAGTCCTTTCGCCAGAGAACTGCAGACATCTTCGATACGCTGTTCGTTGAAAAGACCATCACTGTCAACCCGGACATTGATTTGAAAATCAATAAGACGATGGAGAAGCTCCAGAGGCTGCTCCCCGACAATTTCCAATCACATAACCCGAGAAATATCGCTTACGTCGACATCGTGACATCGACCGGTAAGCGCGAGGTTTATGTCAGCGTTTCCGGCGCACAAGGACTTACCGCAGAGCTGCCGCTGTTCAAACATCCTTTCGCCCCGGATAAAGTCATCGTCGGCGATACCACCTACTTCAACATTGACTTCGGCCAGACATTTACCAGGACGTCGTTGGACGTCTCAAGCAAAGGAAAGGTATTGGCCATCCCGCATACGATAAAGAATATCGATACCTATACGCCTGCGATGACCAGCCGACCGACCTCTCTGGACAGCGAGGCCAAATTGATTAGCACCCTGCGGATAAAATACCCGGAGAACAATATGATCAAATCAGTCGACGTGGCCACGACCATGCCGCCGTGCAATAGCTGTTCAGTCGTCATCAAAGAGTTCGGCCATGACGGCGGGGCGGATGCTCTGAAGGTACTGTGGAATTGACTTACAACTGTTGCAAATGCCCATAAAGCTTGGCATACAACCCCCCATCAGCAATCAACTGCTGATGGTCGCCATCCTCGGCAATTTGCCCGCCATCGAACACCAGTACCCGATCAGCCTGCTTCACCGCGGACAACCGGTGCGCAATGATCAGCGTGGTGCGGTGGCTCAGGAACCGCGCCAACGCCTGGTGCAGGTTGTATTCGGTGGCGGCATCCAGCGCTGAAGTGGCCTCATCGAGGATCACCACTTTAGGGTCGGCCAGCACCATCCGCGCAATCGCCAGGCGTTGACGCTGGCCGCCGGACAAGCGCACACCGGAACGTCCGACGATGCTGTCCAGGCCATTGGGCAACTCTCGAATCGTGGCGTGCAATTGCGCGATTTCCAGCGCTTGCCAGCAGGCCTCGTCACTGCGTTCACGACCCATCGTCAGGTTGGCGCGCACGGTGTCGTTGAACAGCGCCGGATGTTGCAGGACCACGGCGACATTTTCCCGCACGGTTTCCAGGCCGATCTCTTGCTGGGTCGAGCCGCCGAAGCGGATGGTCCCGGCGAGCGGCGTGTACAGGCCCAACAGCAACTGCACCAGAGTACTTTTGCCGCCACCGCTGGCGCCGACAATCGCGACCTTTTCGCCGGGGGCAATCGACAGGTTCATCTGGTTCAACACCAGCTCATCGCCGTAACCGAAACTCAATCCCTGGACTTCGATGCCCACGGTTTCGCGACCGTTGAACGGGTCGACACCGCCCGGGTATTCAGGCTCATCGGCCCGGGCCAGCAACTCGTTGATCCGCGACAGCGCACCGCCGGCCGCGTAATAGGCGTACTGCAGATTCAGCAGCTGTTCCACCGGACCGATCATGAACCACAGGTAGCTGAACACCGCGAGCATCTGGCCAATGGACAGGTCGGAAAACAGCACGGTGAGCATCGCCGCCGCACGGAAAATATCGATGCCGAACTGGAACAACAAGCCGCTTGCACGGTTCGAGGCATCGGTTTTCCACTGAGAGTTCACCGCGTAATCGCGCACTTCCCGGGCGCGCTGACCCAGGCGTCCAAGGAAAAATCCCTGACGGTTGCCGGCACGCACTTCCTGAATGGAGTCGAGGGTTTCGGTCAGCGCCTGGGTAAAGCGCGAAGTGCTGTCGTTCTCGAGTTTCTTCAGGTGCTTGACCCGTTTGCCCAGCAGTACCGTGGCGTAGATCACCAGTGGGTTGAACAGCAGGATCAGCAACGCCAGCTTCCAGTGCATCCACATCAGGATGGAGGCGGTGCCGACCAGGGTCAGCATGGCCACAAGGAAACGACTGAGGGTTTCGCCGACGAATTTGTCCACGGTGTCCAGGTCGGTGACCAGATGCGTGGTGACCGTGCCGCTGCCCAGGCTTTCGTATTCGCCCAGGGAAATACGCTTGAGCCGTTCGATCAGTCGCGTGCGGATGCGATACACGATGTCTTTGGCCAGTGCCGCAAACAACTTTGCCTGAACCACGTTGAAGAACAAGGCACCACAGCGTAGCAACAAGGTCACCAGCAGCATCAGGCCGATGTAGCCCGTCGCTTTTTGCCAGTCGTCGGGCAACGCGTGGTTCATGATCTTCAGCGCGGCGTCACCGTGGCCCAGTAGCACTTCGTCCACCAGCAACGGCAGGAGCAAGGGAATTGGCACGCTACACAGGGTCGCCAACACCGCCAGGCCGTTGGCGATCCACAGGGATTTTTTGTGATGCAGCGCCAGGCGACGGATTTCTGCCCAGCTCAGACGGTCGACACGTGTAGCGGTTGGGGCGTCGTCGGGCAGATCATGCACAGGCAGCGCGCTCCAGCCAACGGCCGAGCAACGGAGACAATACGCTGAGCGGCTGATAGCCATTGGTCAACAGCGCCAATTGACCATCACGCTCAGCCAGTAAGGTAGGGAAACCGGCAATGCCCAGGTCCTGGACCCAGGTGAAATCGGCCGCCGTCGCGGCGTGCTGATCGGCACGGTCGAACGCAGCGGCGAATTCGATGCGCGGCAGACCGGCCTGCTCCGCCAGCTCCACCAGAACGCTGGCGTGGGTGACGTCGCGCCCTTCAGCATAAAACGCGTGCTGAATCAGCCCGAGCAGTTTCCACGCACAATCCGGCGCCAGGCTGCGTGCAGTCACCAGCGCCCGACAGGCAGGTTCGGTGTCGTAGACAAACCCGTCGGGCAATGCGCCTTCCAGCTTGAACGGTTGGCCAGTCGCCTCGTTGACCGCCTGCCAATGCTCAAGGATGTAGCGCCGGGTGGTCGGCTCCAGCGCGGAGCCGCTGCCGGTACGCAAACCGCCCACCACCAGGTGCACGTCCACCCCCGCTGCTTGCGCCTGCTCGACCAGCGCGTTGGCCACCGGCGCGAAGCCCCAGCACCAGGAACACATCGGGTCCATCACATAGAGCAGGCGTTGCACAGACATGGTTCAAGCCTCGGAAGGAGTTTGCTTGTAGTTGTAGCCGATCGGATGAGGCAGGTTGCGAGCCTTGGCCAGTTCGATCTGCTTTTGTCGGTCGATGGCACTGCGACGGGTCTTCTCGCTCAGTTTATCCCAGCAATGCGGGCAACTGATGCCGGCCACGTAGTGCTCGGATGCGCGGTCGGAGGCGCTGATCGGTGTACGACAGGCATGACATTGATCGTAGTCGCCTTCGCTGAGGTCGTGGCGCACGGTCACGCGGTTATCGAACACGAAGCAGTCGCCCTGCCATTTGGTTTCTTCCTGCGGCACCTCTTCGAGGTACTTCAGAATGCCGCCCTTGAGGTGATAGACCTCGTCGAAGCCCTGGCTGAGCATATAGCTCGACGCCTTTTCACAACGAATGCCGCCGGTGCAGAACATCGCGACTTTCTTGTGCACGGCCGGGTCGAAATTGGCTTTGATGTAATCGGGGAATTCACGAAAACTGGTGGTTTTCGGGTCGATGGCGCCTTCGAAGGTGCCGATCGAGACTTCGTAGTCGTTGCGGGTGTCGATCAACAGCACTTCCGGATCGCTGATCAAGGCGTTCCAGTTCTCTGGATCGACGTAGGTGCCGACCTTTTTGTTCGGGTCCACGCCCTCAACGCCGAGGGTGACGATTTCTTTCTTGAGTTTGACTTTGGTGCGATAGAACGGCTGGTCATCGCAGTACGACTCTTTGTGGTCGATGTCGTCCATGCGCGGGTCGTTCTTGAGCCAGGCCATCAGCCCGTCAATGCCTTCGCGACTGCCGGACACGGTGCCATTGATGCCTTCTTCGGCGATCAGCAGCGTGCCTTTGATGCCGTTGTCGACCATCGCTTGCAGCAGTGGCTCGCGCAGGGCGACGTAATCTTCCAGGGTGACGAACTTATACAGTGCCGCCACGACAATCTGTTGTGTCATGGGTGATTCTCCAGGTGGCTACCCTCGTAAGGGGTGAACCGGATGCGAAAAAAAACGCGCCGGGTGAGCGGCGCGTTGCGGATTCTAGCAAAAAACCGATGCTTAATGCTTGCTGCCGCCAGCACAGGTCGGCGAGGCCGGAGCCGCGTCGATCTGTGCCCATTCCTCTGGCGTGTAGGTATGCAGCGCCAACGCATGGAACTCGCCCATCAGCTCGCCGAGCGTGCCGTAGACTTTCTGGTGACGCTTGACGCGGTTGAGCCCTTCGAACTGCTGGCTCACCACCACGGCCTTGAAGTGGGTCTGCAACCCACGGCTGTGCATGTGGCTTTCATCCAGCACTTGCAGATGCTGCGGCTGCAACAGGCCCAGCGTCGATTCGATGCGTTGTTGCATGGTCATACCGAACTCCGCTTAAGGCTTTTTCTTGGCTGGAGCGGCGGCGCCTTTAGGCTCCAGCTCGGCCGTCATGTCAGCCAGCAGTTTGTTGACCACAGGCACGGCGCTTTCCAGCTTGGCTTGAGTCATCTGGGCCGATTGCTGAGTCAGCTGCGGCATTTTTTCCAGGACTTTCTTGCCCAGTGGCGACTGGTAGAACGCGACCAGGTCCTTCAGCTCGGATTCGCTGAAGTTGGTGGTGTAGAGCTTGACCATGTCCGGCTTCAGCTTGTTCCAGCCAATGGCTGCATCCAGAGCTGCGTTAGCCTTGGCCTGGTAGGTTTCCAGCAAGGCTTTTTTCGATTCAGGGGCTTTGGTCTGTTCAAAGCGCTGAGCGAACATTTGCTGCACTTGCATGTACACCGGAGTGCCCAATTTGTCAGCGTGCGCCAGAGTCAGGAAAGCTTCGGCACTGGCGTTGTGGCTGGCGGTATCGGCAAAAACAGGGCCGCTGGCGCAAACCAGTGCAACCGCGGTACAGATGGCACGAAGACGAGTCATCGAGTTTCCTTTTCTAGCAGGCGAGGTCATTACCCCAAGGGCGACCATTCTGCACCTAAAAAAGTGTGTCACTCAACCCCAAGCCTTGTCTGGCCTGATTTAGAGGGGTTGAATGGTCAAAAAACAGACTGATGGAACCACGGCCGGCGATCACGGCCTAAACTGCGCTATCGACCTACAGGAGTGTGCATGATGAGCCGTATCGAAACCGACAGCCTTGGCCAGGTGGAAGTCCCGGATGAAGCCTACTGGGGCGCTCAGACGCAACGCTCGCTGATTAACTTCGCGATCGGCAACGAAAAAATGCCGCTGGCGGTGCTGCATGCCCTGGCGCTGATCAAGAAAGCCGCGGCGCGGGTCAATGACCGCAACGGTGACCTGCCCGCCGACATCGCCCGGCTGATCGAACAGGCCGCCGACGAAGTGCTCGACGGCAGCCACGACGACCAGTTCCCGTTAGTGGTGTGGCAGACCGGCAGCGGCACCCAGAGCAACATGAACGTCAACGAAGTGATCGCCGGTCGGGCCAACGAACTGGCGGGTAATGCTCGTGGCGGCAAGTCGCCGGTTCACCCTAACGATCACGTCAACCGCTCCCAGAGTTCCAACGACTGCTTCCCGACCGCCATGCACATCGCGGCAGCCCAGGCCGTGCAACAGCAATTGCTGCCGGCGATCAACGAACTGTCGGGCGGATTGGCCGAGCTGTCCGCGCGGCACATGAAGCTGGTCAAGACCGGTCGTACTCACATGATGGACGCGACGCCGATTACCTTCGGTCAGGAACTGTCGGCGTTCATCGCGCAACTGGATTACGCCGAACGGGCGATCCGCAGCGCGCTGCCGGCCGTCTGTGAACTGGCCCAGGGCGGCACCGCGGTCGGCACCGGGCTGAACTCGCCCCACGGTTTTGGCGAAGCCATCGCAGCCGAGCTGGCCGCCCTCTCCGGCCTGCCGTTCGTCACCGCCCCCAACAAATTCGCCGCCCTGGCGGGTCATGAGCCGCTGACCACGCTGTCCGGCGCGCTGAAAACCCTCGCCGTGACCCTGATGAAAATCGCCAACGACCTGCGCCTGCTGGGCTCCGGGCCGCGAGCAGGCTTCGCCGAAGTCAAACTGCCGGCCAACGAACCGGGCAGCTCGATCATGCCGGGCAAGGTCAATCCGACTCAGTGCGAAGCGCTATCGATGCTGGCGTGTCAGGTATTGGGCAACGACGTCGCCATCGGGTTTGCCGCGAGTCAGGGGCACCTGCAGCTGAACGTGTTCAAACCGGTGATCATCCACAACCTGCTGCAATCGATCCGCCTGCTCGGCGATGGCTGCAGCAACTTCCAGCAGCATTGCATCGCCGGTCTGGAACCGGATGCAGAGAAAATGGCTGAACATCTGGAGCGTGGGTTGATGTTGGTGACGGCGCTGAATCCGCACATTGGTTATGACAAATCGGCGGAGATCGCCAAAAAGGCTTACGCAGAAGGGCTGACCTTGCGTGAGGCGGCGTTGCAGTTGGGGTATCTGACGGATGAAGAGTTTGATGCGTGGGTAAGGCCGGAGAATATGCTGGAAGCGGGCGCAAAGGGCTGAGATCAGCGTTGACAGTAAGTCCGCCATCGCGAGCAAGCTCGCTCCCACAGTTGACCGCATTCTTCTGAAAGAACCCGGTTAATGTGGGAGCGAGCTTGCTCGCGATTCGCAGCGCTGAAGATCCTCAGCCGACCGCTATTCGGGCCTTTCGGGCTCTGAGCCCGGCAATCAACGACGGCCCCAACGCCACCAGCGCCGACCCCAGCACCACCAGCACTGCCCCGCCATAACCCAGACCATTGATCGTCTCGGCATGCACATAGTCCGGCCACAACCACGCAGCCACTGCCACCGCAGCGAACGTCACCAACGGCGTAATCGCCAGCGTCGCACTGACCCGCGATGCCTCCCAATGCGCCAGAGCCTCGGCAAACGCGCCATAGGCGATCAGGGTGTTCATGCAGCACGCCAGCAGTAGCCAGCCTTGCAGCGGACTCAGTTGCAGTGCTTCCAGCGGATGCACCCACGGCGTCAGCAACATCGCGCAGAACAGGTAGATCACCATCATCACCTGCAGCGAATTCCACACCGTGAGCAATTGCTTCTGGCCCAGGGCGTAGAACGTCCAGACCGTGGACGCCAACAGCACCAACAGCACGCCGGTGGTGTACTCGGTCAGCGAGGTCAGCAACTCGGCCAGCCGCTGATTGAAAAACAGGGCAAAACCGATCAACAGCACCAGCAGGCCAATCCCCTGCCCCACGCTGAACCGTTCCTTGAACACAAACAGACTGGCGATCAGCAACATGATAGGGCCCATCTGCACCACCAGTTGCGCGGTGCCGGGGCTAAGCAGGTTCAGCCCCATCAGGTACAGCACGTAGTTGCCCACCAGGCCGAGCACCGCCATCAACACCAACCAGCCACCACGCGGCCCGAGCACCTTGCGGCTCGGCAGGCGTTTGGTCGCCGCCAGATAAATGAACAGGCACCCGCCGGATACGATCAGGCGAAACCAGGTCACCGTGACCGGGTCCATCACCAGCAGCACTTGCTTGAGTTTGATCGGCAGGATTCCCCACAGCAGCGCAGTCACCAAGGCCAGGAACAGACCGTAAACCCAGCGACCCGATGAAATGTGCATTGCGAACCCCGAAGCCAAGTGGCGAGAAAGGTCATTCTAGGCTTAGAGCCGTTCGGCACACAGGGACAGTTGGGCGCTGGCCGCGAATGAAACTGTGCAGGTCGCACCATTAAATTGGCGCTATGCCGTCGATCGGCTGGCCAGGCGTTGCAAGTGGTTCATGCATAAGCTCATGGGATTCGCCAACAGGAACATTCCTCAGGAGATCGCCATGTACGGCAAACGCGCCCAGGACAATGCCCCCGCCACGCACTTTCGCTGCGACCGGGTGTGTCGTGTGAATGGGGATTTGTATTTCAGCACCCGGGAAAACACCCTGGAAGGGCCGTTTGAAAACCCGGAGAAATTGGCGCGGGAGGTACAGGCTTACATCGAGCGGATGCTGCTTTTGCGTATGAGCCTTTAGACCGCGGCGCCGCCATCGCGAGCAGGCTCGCTCCCACAGGGATCTCGTGTGCGACATAGATCCAATGTGGGAGCGAGCTTGCTCGCGATAGCGGTTAACCAGGCAACACAAATCTTGCAGTCTTAACGCACCGCTTCGAACAACCCGGTCGCCCCCATCCCGCCACCCACACACATGGTGACGATGCCGTAACGCACGTTGCGGCGCTGCAATTCACGCACGAGATGCCCGACCTGACGCGAACCGGTCATGCCGAACGGATGGCCGATGGAAATCGAGCCACCATTGACGTTGTACTTGTCGTTATCGATCTCCAACCGAATACGGCTATACAAACATTGCGAGGCGAACGCTTCGTTGAGTTCCCACAGATCAATGTCGGAAATCCGCAAACCCTTGGCCTTGAGCAACTTCGGCACCGAGAACACCGGACCGATGCCCATTTCATCCGGCTCGCAACCCGCCACGGTGAAACCACGGAAGAACGCCTTGGGCTTCAACCCCAGTTCCAGTGCTTTTTCCAGGCTCATCACCAGCGTCATCGACGCGCCATCGGACAGCTGCGAAGAGTTGCCGGCCGTCACCGAACCGTCTTCGGCAAACACCGGTTTCAATCCCGCCAGGCTTTCCAGGGTGGTGCCCGGGCGATTGCAGTCGTCATGATCGACGATGCCGTCAAGGATCTGCACCTGACCGGTGGCCTTGTCTTCAACGCGATACTTCACCGCCATCGGCACGATTTCATCGTCAAACAATCCATCGGCCTGAGCCTGAGCGGTACGTTGCTGACTTTGCAGCGCGTACAAATCCTGTTCTTCGCGCCTGACGTCGTAACGACGAGCGACGATTTCGGCTGTCTGGCCCATCGGGAAATAAATGCCCGGCACCTGCTCTTTGAGCAGCGGGTTGATCAGGTTGTCGGTGTTGATGCTTTTCATGGTCAGGCTGATGGACTCGACGCCACCGGCGACGATGATGTCGCTGCAACCCGAGGCAATCTGGTTGGCGGCGATGGCGATCGCCTGCAAGCCCGACGAGCAAAAACGGTTGAGGGTCATGCCGGCAGTGCCGGTGCCCAGGCGCGACAGCACCGCGATGTTGCGACCGATGTTGAAGCCCTGGCCACCTTCGTTGGAACCAGCACCGACGATGCAGTCCTCGACGCTGGCCGGATCGATGCCCGAGCGCGCCAGCAGTGCATTGACGCAATGGGCCGCCATGTCGTCCGGACGGGTCAGGTTGAACTTGCCGCGAAAGGATTTGGCCAGGCCGGTCCGCACGCTGTCGACGATCACCACTTCACGCATGGCATACCTCATTGTTGTTGTCGGTTGAGAGTGGACCGAGCATAAGTCCACTGCATTACCGACCGCGACAATCATTCACCCCGCGTATGCGTAACCATCGCTCACTTCTTGTGCTGTTTCACTTTCCGGTCGTGTTTGTCGGACTTTTCAAACGCCTCTTCCAGCGCCAGATTGATGGTGCGCAGGACTTTGACCCGCGCCCAGCGCTTGTCATTGGCTTCCACCAGCGTCCAGGGCGATATCTCGGTGCTGGTGCGATCGACCATGTCACCGACCGCCGCACGGTAGTCGTCCCATTTGTCACGATTGCGCCAGTCATCTTCGGTGATCTTGAAACGCTTGAAGGGAATTTCTTCCCGCGCCTGGAAGCGCTCCAGTTGCGTCTGCTTGTCGATGGCCAGCCAGAACTTGACCACGATCACCCCGGCCTCGGCGATCAGCTCTTCAAAATCATTGATTTCACTGTAGGCCCGCAACCAGTCCGCCGGCGGGCAGAAGCCTTCGATGCGCTCCACCAACACCCTCCCGTACCACGAACGATCGAACACCGTGAACTTGCCCCTGGCCGGGATGTGCCGCCAGAAACGCCACAGATAAGGCTGCGCCCGTTCCTCTTCGGTGGGCGCGGCAATCGGCACGATGCTGTACTGACGCGGATCGAGGGCCGCCGCAACCCGGCGGATCGCCCCGCCCTTGCCAGCCGCATCATTGCCCTCGAACACCGCCACCAAGGCGTGCCGACGCATGCGTTTGTCGCGCATCAGGCCGGAGAATCGCGCCTGCTCGGTAATCAGTTGTTCTTCGTAATCGTCCTTGTCCAGGCTCAGGGTCAAATCCAGGCTATCGAGCAGGTTCAACTGATCGACATGGATGGGCAACGGCGCGGCATTGACCTTGTCGGGATGAACCTTGGGTCGATTCAGGGCATTTTGCAGGCCTTCGAGCAGGATCTTGCCCACCGCCAGGCTGCGGTAATGAGGGTCCACCCCTTCGATCACATGCCAAGGTGCGTAGTCGCGGCTGGTACGGCGCAACACGCGTTCGCCGTACTTCACGAATTTGTCGTAGGTTTTCGATTGTTGCCAGTCCAGTGGACTGATGCGCCAGCTGTGCAGCGGGTCATCCGCCAGTGCCTTGAGCCGCGCCTTCATTTGCTTCTTGGAGAGGTGGAACCAGAACTTGAAGATCAGCGCGCCTTCATCGCAGAGCATTTTTTCAAAGCGCTCGGACTGGTTGATCGCCTGATCCAGCACTGGGTCCTTGAACAAGCCATGAACCCGGCCTTGCAGCATCTGGCTGTACCAGTTGCCGAAGAAGATCCCCATGCGGCCCTTGGCCGGGAGCATCCGCCAATAGCGCCAGGCCGGCGGCCGCGCCAGCTCTTCGTCGGTCTGCTGATCGAATGTGCGGACCTCGATCAGGCGTGGGTCCATCCATTCGTTCAGCAACTTGACCGTCTCGCCCTTGCCGGCGCCTTCGATGCCATTGATCAGAATGATCACCGGAAAACGGCTTTGCTGATGAAGTTCGAACTGCGCTTCGAGCAAGGCTTCACGCAGGGCCGGTTCTTCGGCGTCGTAGGTTTCTTTGTCGATGGCGTGACCGATTTCGGCGGATTCGAACATGGGACGGCTCCTTCCAGGATTGAGCAAGACTAGCGGATTGACCTCTCCTGCGTGGGAGAAATCCCATTTTCACCGTTCGAGCTGGCTCGGACGTTGCCATGGATCAAGCACCGCTCCGGCGATCGGCTAGAATGGCCGCCTTGCCGTTGCCGAGCCTGCCATGAAACCTGTATTGCCCCACGCCCAGCTCGACTGGGACGACCAAGGGCTCCCGCGTTCGCGGGTGTTCGATGATGTGTATTTTTCCGATCTGTCGGGGCTGGACGAAACCCGCTACGTATTCCTCGAACAGAACGCTTTGCGTGAACGCTTTGCCGCATTGCCGGCCGGCGGTCGACTGGTGATTGGCGAGACCGGTTTCGGCACCGGGCTGAATTTCCTTTGCGCCTGGCAGCTGTTCGAACAGCACGCGGTGACCGGGGCGCGGCTGCATTTTGTCAGTGTCGAAAAGTACCCGCTGAGCCTGCCCGATCTGCAGCGTGCCTTGGCCTTGTGGCCGGAACTCAAACCGTTTGCCGATCAATTGCTGACGCAATACATCGCAATCCACCCAGGCTTCCAGCGCCTGGTACTGGACAACGGCCGCGTGACCCTGACCCTGCTGATCGGTGATGCGCTGGAACAATTGCCGCAACTGGACGCGCAGATCGATGCCTGGTTTCTCGACGGCTTTGCCCCGGCGAAAAACCCTGACATGTGGACCGCCGAGCTGTTCGCCGAACTGGCGCGCCTGGCGGCCCCCGGCTCGACCATCAGCACCTTCACCAGCACCGGCTGGGTGCGCCGCCTGCTGAATGCGGCGGGCTTCAAGATGAAGCGCACGCCAGGCATTGGCCACAAATGGGAAATCCTGCGGGGCGTGTTTCTCGGCTGGCCTGAAGAAGTCCCTGCGCCCGCCGTGGCTAAACCGTGGTTTGCGCGGCCGACGCCACTGAACGGCGAGCGTCGCGCGATGGTGATCGGCGCCGGACTGGCCGGTTGCGCCAGCGCCGCCAGCCTGGCGGCGCGGGGTTGGCAAGTGAGTCTGCTGGAGCGTCACAATGCGCTGGCGCAGGAAGCCTCGGGCAATCCTCAGGGCGTTTTGTATCTCAAGCTGTCGGCCCACGGCACTGCGTTGTCGCAGCTGATTGTCAGTGGTTTCGGTCACACCCGACGCTTGCTCGAACATCTGCAACGGGGCGTCGACTGGGACGATTGCGGGGTCTTGCAACTGGCCTTCAACGCCAAGGAAGCCGAGCGTCAAGCGCAATTGACCGCCGCCTTTTCGCCAGACCTGGTGCACTTGCTCGATCAACCGCAAGCCCAGATTCAGGCCGGCATCGCCCTGGAGCACGGCGGATTATTCTTCCCGCAAGGTGGCTGGGTTCATCCGCCGGCGTTGTGCCATTGGCAGGCGTCTTCGGCGAACATCCAGTGGCTGCCCCATCGCGATGTCCTGGAACTGCGCAAGGTTGATGATCAGTGGCAGGCCTGGGACGGTGATGATTTGCTGGCCAGTGCCCCCGTGGTGATCCTGGCCGGCGCCGCCGAGATCAAGCGTTTCCCTCAAAGCGCCGAGCTGCCCCTCAAACGCATTCGTGGCCAGATCACCCGACTCGCGCAAACCCCTGAAAGCCAGAGCCTGGCCACCGTCGTCTGCGCCGAAGGCTATGTGGCACCGGCTCGACTGGGCGAACACACCCTCGGCGCCAGCTTCGACTTCAAGAGCGATGACCTGACCCCGACCCTCGCCGAACACCTCGGCAACCTGGCCTTGCTCGAGGAAATCTCCCCCGACCTGGCCACGCGACTGCAGGCTCGGGCACTGGACCCGCAACAGCTTGAAGGACGCGCCGCGTTCCGCTGCACCAGTCCAGACTACCTACCGATCGTTGGCCCGTTGGCCGAGCAAGCAGCGTTCGCCGACGCCTACGCCGTACTGAGTAAGGACGCCCGGCAAGTGCCGGACATTCCCTGCCCCTGGCTTGAGGGTTTTTACGTCAACAGCGGCCACGGCTCTCGCGGTCTGATCACTGCGCCACTGTCGGGTGAATTGCTCGCGGCATGGATCGAAAACGAGCCTCTGCCCCTGCCCAGAACGGTCGCCGAGGCCTGCCATCCCAACCGTTTCGCCGTGCGCCAGTTGGTCCGCGGAAAAGTCTGACGGCGCGCCTTATAACTTATCGGTCTAAAACTCCGGGGATTCAGCCGGGTCAGTTTCTGAGTACCCGCCGTTTTTGGCGCGGTATCGATTGACCCTCCCCAACGGAAAAACCGGTAAGGAATTTATGTGCGGATTAGCTGGCGAGTTACGTTTTGATCATCAACCTGCAGACCTTGCAGCCATTGAGCGAATCACCCATCACCTGGCCCCTCGCGGCCCTGACGCATGGGGCTTTCATGCCCAAGGGCCGATTGCCCTGGGCCATCGTCGCCTGAAAATCATGGACCTGTCGGACGGCTCGGCGCAGCCGATGGTCGACAACCAACTGGGTTTGTCCCTGGCCTTCAACGGCGCGATCTACAACTTCCCGGAACTGCGCACCGAGCTTGAAAGCCTCGGTTATGCCTTCTATTCCGGTGGTGACACCGAAGTGCTGCTCAAGGGCTATCACGCCTGGGGCGAAGCGCTGCTGCCCAAGCTCAACGGCATGTTCGCCTTCGCCATCTGGGAGCGTGACGCCCAACGCCTGTTCATCGCCCGCGACCGTCTCGGCGTGAAGCCGCTGTACCTGTCGCGCACCGGCCAGCGCCTGCGCTTTGCCTCGGCGTTGCCGGCGCTGCTCAAAGGCGGCGACATCAACCCGATCCTCGATCCGGTGGCGCTCAATCACTATCTGAATTTCCACGCCGTAGTCCCGGCCCCGCGCACCTTGCTGGCTGGCATCGAAAAACTGCCACCAGCCACCTGGATGCGCATCGAAGCGGACGGCACCACCGAGCAGAAAACCTGGTGGACCCTGCCCTACGGCCCACACGCCGACGAGATGAATCTGACACTCGAAGACTGGCGCGACCGTGTACTCGACAGCACCCGTGACGCGGTGGCGATCCGTCAACGTGCGGCGGTCGACGTCGGTGTTCTGCTTTCGGGCGGTGTCGACTCGAGCCTGCTGGTCGGTCTGTTGCGTGAAGTCGGTGTTGAAAACCTGTCGACCTTCTCCATCGGTTTCCAGGATGCCGGCGGCGAGCGCGGCGACGAGTTCCAGTATTCAGACCTGATCGCCAAGCACTACGGCACCCAGCATCACCAATTGCGCATCGACGAAAAAGAAATCATCGAGCAACTGCCCGCAGCGTTCCGCGCCATGAGCGAACCGATGGTCAGCCATGACTGCATCGCCTTCTATCTGCTGTCCCGCGAAGTGGCCAAGCATTGCAAAGTGGTGCAGAGCGGCCAGGGTGCCGACGAGTTGTTCGCCGGTTATCACTGGTACCCACAAGTCGACGGTGCCGAAGATCCGTACGCCGCCTATCGCGATGCGTTTTTCGACCGCAGCTACGACGACTACGCCGCCACCGTGCAGCCGAAATGGCTGACAGCGAATGACGCCGCTGGCGACTTCGTGAAGGAACATTTCGCACAGCCCGGCGCCGATGCAGCGGTGGACAAAGCCTTGCGTCTGGACAGCACGATCATGCTGGTGGACGACCCGGTCAAACGCGTCGACAACATGACCATGGCCTGGGGCCTGGAAGCGCGTACGCCGTTTCTCGACTATCGCCTGGTGGAATTGTCGGCCCGCGTGCCGGGCAAATTCAAACTGCCGGATGGCGGCAAGCAAGTCTTGAAAGAAGCGGCGCGGCTGGTGATTCCGAGTGAAGTGATCGATCGCAAGAAAGGTTACTTCCCGGTCCCCGGCCTGAAGCATTTGCAGGGCGATACGCTGAACTGGGTGCGCGAACTGCTGCTCGATCCGAGTCAGGATCGCGGCCTGTTCAAGCCAGAGATGCTCGATCGCCTGCTGACCGATCCGCAAGGCCAGTTGACTCCGTTGCGCGGTTCCAAGCTGTGGCAATTGGCGGCCCTGAACTTGTGGCTCAGCGAACAAGGAATCTGATCGATGAAACCCCACGCCACGGCCTACAGCCAACGCTTGTTGCGCGGTCAGGCGCCCTCGTACGAACGCTTGCAGGCGCGCCTGGCCGAAGACGGCAGTGAATTAGGCGCCGCACCGATTGCCGTGCATTGCGGTTGGGGCCGGTTGCTGATCGGCCACACCTTTCCGGATGCGGCAAGCCTGGCCCAAGAGCTGCTCAACGAGCACACCGGTGAACGCGACATCGCCCTGTACGTGGCTGCACCTCAGCAAGTGCTGGGGCTGGAGCCGGCCCAGTTGTTTCTCGACCCGTCCGACACTTTGCGCCTGTGGTTCAGCGACTACCGCCAGTCGACTCGGGTGTTTCGCGGCTTTCGCATCCGCCGGGCCCAGAGCGATGCGGACTGGCTGGCGATCAATCAGCTGTATCAGTTGCGCGGCATGCTACCGATCGACGCGAGTCTGCTGACTCCGCGCCATCAGGGCGGCCCGGTGTATTGGCTGGCCGAAGACGAGGACAGCGGCGCGATCATCGGCAGCGTCATGGGCCTCAACCATCACAAGGCGTTCAACGATCCAGAAAATGGCAGCAGCCTTTGGTGCCTGGCGGTCGATCCGCAATGCTCGCGACCGGGCGTCGGTGAAGTGTTGGTGCGGCATTTGATCGAGCACTTCATGAGCCGTGGGCTGAGTTACCTGGACCTGTCCGTGCTGCACGACAACCGGCAGGCGAAAAGTCTTTACGCCAAGCTCGGGTTTCGCAACCTGTCGACGTTCGCGATCAAGCGCAAAAACTGCATCAATCAGCCGCTGTTTCTGGGCCCGGGTCCTGAAGCGGAGTTCAATCCTTATGCACGGATCATCGTCGAGGAAGCGCACCGTCGCGGCATCGAAGTGCAAGTCGATGACGCCGATGCCGGCCTGTTCACCTTGATCCATGGCGGACGCCGCGTACGTTGCCGTGAATCCCTCAGCGATCTGACCAGCGCCATCAGCATGACGTTGTGCCAGGACAAAAGCCTGACGCACAAAGTGCTCAAGGCCGCCGGTTTGAACCTGCCGTCGCAGCAACTGGCCGGTAATGCCGATGACAATCTGGCGTTTCTCGACGAGCACGAACGGGTGGTGGTCAAACCGCTGGATGGCGAACAGGGCCAAGGCGTTGCGGTGGATTTACGGACTATCGAAGAGGTCCAGCAGGCCATCGAATCCGCCCGCCAGTTCGACAGTCGAGTGCTGCTGGAGAGTTTCCACGAAGGCCTCGATTTGCGGATTGTGGTGATCGGTTTTGAGGTGGTCGCCGCGGCGATTCGTCGTCCGGCAGAAGTGGTGGGCGACGGTCAGCATTCCATCGGTGCACTGATCGAAGCGCAGAGCCGGCGTCGTCAGGCGGCGACCAGCGGTGAAAGCAAAATCCCGCTGGACCATGAGACGGAGCGCACCTTGCACGCGGCGGGTTATGACTACAGCAGCATTCTGCCGGCCGGTGAGCATCTGTTCGTACGCAAGACGGCGAATCTTCATACCGGCGGGATTCTTGAGGATGTCACGGCGATTCTGCATCCGACCTTGGTGGATGCGGCGGTGCGGGCGGCGCGGGCGCTGGATATTCCAATGGTCGGACTCGACCTGATGGTGCCCGCTGCCGATCAACCGGAGTACGTGTTTATCGAAGCCAATGAGCGTGCCGGTTTGGCTAACCATGAACCGCAGCCGACGGCTGAGCGGTTTGTGGACTTGTTGTTTCCGCACAGTCAGCCGGCGGCCTGACATTGATGTGTTGCCTGTTCCATCGCCATCGCCATCGCGAGCAAGCTCGCTCGCTCCCACATTTGACCGCATTCCCCTGTGGGAGCGAGCCTGCTCGCGAAGGCGTCAGGTCAGGCACCAAATTTTTCCCCTCATCGGAACCATCGATGGCCTCAACTCATCAGGAGTTTCCATGACCAGCAACATTCCCGAACCGGATCTGAACTACCTGCAAAAAGTCCTGCTGGAAATGCTCGCCATTCCCAGCCCGACCGGGTTCACCGACACCATCGTGCGTTACGTCGCCGAGCGGCTTGAAGAGCTGGGCATTCCCTTTGAGATGACCCGTCGCGGCACCATCCGCGCCACCCTCAAGGGCAAGAAAAACAGTCCCGACCGCGCGGTCTCCGCTCACCTCGATACCATCGGCGCGGCGGTTCGCGCGATCAAGGACAACGGCCGTCTGACCCTGGCGCCTGTCGGCTGCTGGTCCAGCCGTTTTGCCGAGGGCAGCCGGGTCAGCCTGTTTACCGACAACGGTGTGATCCGTGGCAGCGTGCTGCCGCTGATGGCTTCGGGGCATGCGTTCAATACCGCCGTGGATGAAATGCCGATCAGTTGGGATCACATCGAGTTGCGTCTGGACGCCTATTGCGCCACCCGCGCCGATTGCGACTCGCTGGGCATCAGCGTCGGTGATTTTGTCGCGTTCGACCCTTTGCCGGAGTTCACCGAAAGCGGCCACATCAGCGCCCGTCATCTCGATGACAAGGCCGGCGTCGCGGCATTGCTGGCGGCGCTGAAAGCGATCGTCGACAGCGGCGAAGAGCTGATGATCGACTGTCATCCGCTGTTCACCATCACCGAGGAAACCGGCAGTGGCGCGGCGGCGGCGTTACCGTGGGACGTCAGCGAATTCGTCGGTATCGACATTGCCCCGGTCGCGCCGGGTCAGCATTCCAGCGAACACGCGGTGAGCGTGGCAATGCAGGATTCCGGCGGACCCTACGACTATCACCTGTCGCGGCATCTGCTGCGCCTGGCCAGTGACAATGAGTTGCCGGTGCGCCGTGACCTGTTCCGCTATTACTTCAGCGATGCCCATTCGGCGGTCACTGCCGGGCATGACATTCGCACCGCCCTGCTCGCCTTCGGCTGCGACGCCACTCACGGCTACGAACGCACCCACATCGACAGCCTCGCTGCGCTCAGTCGGTTGCTCGGCGCCTACATTCTGAGTCCGCCGGTGTTTGCCAGCGATGCACAACCGGCCAAAGGGTCACTGGACCGGTTCAGTCATCAGATCGAACATGAGACGCAGATGGAAAGCGATACGCGGGTGCCGTCGGTGGATAGTCTGGTGGGTCAGCGCTCGGATACCTGACTCTGACTTTTTCGTCGCCTGACCTACCGCCATCGCGAGCAAGCTCGCTCCCACATTCGACCGCATTCCCATGGAAGTACGTGGTTAACTGTGGGAGCGAGCTTGCTCGCGATGGCGGTAGGTCAGGCAACACGTGAGGCCGAGGCTAGTCGCCATCGGTCATTCGCCGTAGCATCGCGCCATTGTTTAGCCGAGGTGCCTATGCTGATCCCCCACGACCAACTTGAAGTCGACACCCTCACCCGCCTGATCGAGGATTTCGTGACCCGTGACGGTACGGACAACGGCGATGACACGCCGCTGGAAACCCGTGTTCTGCGTGTTCGCCAGGCATTGACCAAGGGCCAGGCGCTGATTGTCTTCGATCCGGAAAGCGAGCAGTGCCAGTTGATGCTCAAGCACGATGTGCCCAAGCACCTGTTCGACTGACGCCTTCAGCGTCCTTTGTTTTTCGCCAGTTTGAGCTGGATGCGGTCGTAGACCTCGGCCCGGTGCACATTGACGTTTTGCGGCGCTTCGACACCGAAGCGCACACTGCCTCCGTTGACGGCAAGAATGCGCACGGAAATGTTGTCACCGATGGAAATCAATTCGCCCACAACGCGACTGAGTACAAGCATGGCATTCGTCCTTCAGGGTTATCGAACCCTGAAGATGCCCTGCACTCAGCGGGCCTACAATGCGACAGCAGCAAATCAGTCCCGCCCTACAGCGCACCCCGAACAGCTCCTATGGAAACGTCCGACAATTCCATTGAATGAAGGACCGATCCTTCAGGACGCGGAGAAGCGCGGGCCGAAAAGGATGATGCTGGCCCCGATCACACACAGCGCCACGCCGATCCAGTCCGAGCCCAGCGGACGAATTCGCTCGACCACCGCCAGCCAGCCGATCGACGCGATAATGTAGATGCCACCGTACGCGGCATAGGCGCGACCGGCGTAGGTCGCTTCGATGCGGGTCAGCAGCAGCGCGAACAAGGTCAGACTGAGCAAAGCCGGCACGACCCACCAGGCGCTTTTACCCTGGCGCAGCCACATCCAGAAGGCGAAACAGCCGGCGATTTCGAACAGCGCGGCGAGGAAAAACCACAAATAATTGAGCATGCAAACGTCCCGCGAGGATGGCCGATGGCGGCCACCCTAACGACGGTGTTGCGTACGGGCAAGTTCAGCCTGCGGTTTGTTTGGCCTTGGCGCGCATTTTATCGGCCATGGCGGTCATTTCGTCGTAGAGCAATTGCGGATTCTTCTGCTTGAGCGCCCAGGCCATACGGCCCTGTTCGTGAGGCAGAATCATGAACTCGCCAGCAGCAACGTGCTGATAGATGTAGTCGGCAATGTCGGTCGCGCTGATCGGCGAGCTTTCCAGCAACTTGCCGACCTGGGCTTTCATGGCCGGCGTCGGGCCACGGAACGAGTCCAGCAGGTTGGTCTGGAAGAACGACGGGCACACCACATGCACGCCGATTTCCTGTTGCGCCAGTTCGACCAGCAGGCTTTCGGACAACGCCACCACGCCAGCCTTGGCGACGTTGTAGTTGCTCATGGCCGGGCCTTGCATCAGGGCGGCCATCGACGCGATGTTGATGATCTTGCCTTTGCTTTTTTCCAGCAGCGGCAGGAAGGCCTTGCAACCCTTGACCACGCCCATCAGGTTGATCGCGATCTGCCAGTCCCAGTCTTCCAGGGACAGTTCACTGAAGAAGCCGCCCGAGGCAACGCCGGCGTTGTTGACGATGACATCGATGCCACCGAGTTTTTCGTCGCAGGCTTGGGCGAAAGCGGTCAGCTGACTGTAATCGCGCACGTCGCAACGCTGGATAAAACCATCGCCGCCGGCTTCGCGAACCAATTTCAGGGTTTCCTGCAGACCGGGTTCGCTGACATCCGACAAGGCCAGCTGCCAGCCTTCACGCGCCCAGCGCAGTGCGATTTCGCGACCTAAGCCCGAGCCCGCACCAGTGATCATCATGCGATTTTGCATAGCAAACAGCCTTGTTGTTCCGGGGAAGATGCATCGAGTGTAGCGAAGGACAATGCCCGACCCACGCTCCATCAGATTGCTGAATGGCCCGAGCAAACCGGGAGCGTGCCTGAACCCACTAGAGCAATAAAAACGAAATAAGCCTTTCTTCGAAAAACATTAAAAAAACTTGGAATTTTCCTTCATTCGCCACAGTCGGAATTTGTAAGCAGCCCGGTTTTATAGCAGCCCGGCTGACCATTAAACGCCAGGTAATTCCAGAACACTTCCAACAAGGAAATAGACATGGGCACAATTCTAATCATTATTCTGATCCTCCTGCTGGTAGGTGGTTTACCGGTCTTCCCGCACTCCAGAAGTTGGGGTTATGGCCCGTCGGGTATCATCGGCGTGGTGTTGGTGGTGCTGTTGATCCTGCTGTTGCTCGGCAAGATATAAAGGTTTAACAGGCAAAAAAAAGAGGCCCTTTTCAAGGGCCTCTTTTTTATTGCATCAAGACTTAGTCCGGCTTGCCATCAACCACACCGGCGGTGTTGTCGATCAGACTCTTGGTCGCCGTTTGCAGGAACGCTTCGAGCTTGAGCTTCAACTCAGCGGTACGCGGCGCATCCGGAACGATCTCGGCGTGAGGTGTCGCGCCCAGTTCGTACTGGTACATCTTCGGCGCCATTTCCTTTTCCTTCGGCAGCACCAGAATCTGATCAGCCGTGATGATGGCGGTGGTCTGCTCGCTACCCGACGGCTTGATCACGCCAAAACCGGTGTCGCCTTCAGGCAGGTTGAGCAAATCGCGGCCCCAGCACTGATGACGCACTTCGCCACCGATACGACCCATGATGGTCGGCACGATGTCGATCTGCGTGCCCACGGTATGGTCACGCTGGCCGAACTTTTCCTGGATGCCCGGTGCGATCATCAGCATCGGCACGTTGAAGCGGCCCAGGTCCATTTCGGTGATCTGACGCTCGTTGCCAAAACCGTGGTCGCCGACGATCACAAACAGGGTTTCCTTGAAGTACGGCTCCTTGCGGGCCTTTTCAAAGAACTGGCCCAGCGCCCAGTCCGCGTACCGCATGGCGGTCAAATGCTCGTTCAGGCTACCGCGATCGGTCACGCGCTCGACCGGCAATGGGGTCGGCAAGGCGTATGGCGTGTGGTTGGACAGGGTTTGCAGCAACGCATAGAACGGCTTGCCGTTTTCCCGTGCCTTGAGCTCGACCAGACCACGGTCGAACATGTCCTGGTCGGACACGCCCCAGGTCGGATCGGAGAACACCGGGTTCACGAAGTCGTTACGACCAATGAAGTTGGTCATGCCCTGGTTGCTGAAGAAACCCGACTGGTTATCCCAGGCGAAGTCGCCGTTGTAGACGTACACGTCTCCATAGTTACGGGCACTGAGCAATTGCGGCAGGCCGGACAACTTGTGGCTGCCTTCCGGCGTCTGCATCAGGTATTCGAAACCTGGCAGGTTCGGGAAACAGGCCATGGTGGCGAACATACCCTGGTGAGTATGGGTCCCGTTGGAGAAGAAGCGGTCGAACAGCAGGCCTTCCTTCGACAGTTTGTCGAGGTACGGCGTGATGTTGCCCGGTGCACCCAAGGCGCCCACCGAGTGACCGGCCATGCTTTCCATCAGGATCACGACGACGTTCTTGATCGGCAGGGTCTTGTCGGCCGGCGGCGTGTAATCGCGACGCACGGCGGCGGTCTCGGCATCCACCAGTTTGTCGTCCGGCATCACCAGCATGTCACGCACGATTTTCTGCGCTTCAGGCTGTGGCAACGTGGCCTTCCAGACGTTGTCGCGATCTTCGGACATGCGGCTCTTGGCCGCGGCGACCAGCGACAAGGTGCCGTTGAGGCCCAACTGGTTGGCGAAGTTCGAGTTGGTGGTGTAAACGTCACCCCAACGCAGTGGCGGGCCCTGACGCAGGGTGCCACGAGCGGCCACCACGCAAACCAGCAGGCAGACGACGAATACCGTGATGCGCGCATACCACGGGGCGATCTGGCGCGTGCCAATGCTGCCGCCGCTGAAGGGGCCACGAGGCCGGGTGGCGCGGTCGGCGCCCTTGAACGCCAGGGTCAGGATCAACGTGCCCACGGCCCAGGCCAGCAGGTAGCGAACCACCGGAAAACCGTACCAGAGCATGCTCATCACGGTTTTCGGGTCTTCCTTCACATATTGGAAGACCAGGCCGTTGAGGCGCTGGTGGAACTCGCGGTAGAAATCCATCTCCATCAGGCCCAGGAACAGCGCGATGCTCGAGGCAATGGTCAGCCAGAACCGGAAGAACCCGCGTGCGGCCATCGCCCGGACGCTGAACAGCGCCAGCAGCAATGGAATGCTGAGGTAGACCACCAGGCGCAGGTCGAAACGCAGACCGTTGGCGAACGCTTCGAGAAAGGTCGAGGCCGGGGTGTCGAGGATCATCTCGCGGTTGTAAACCAGCAGCGCAACGCGCAGCAGGCTGAACATGACCATCATGACCAGGGCACACAGCAGCGTGTAGGCCAGATGCGATTTGACGGTCGGTTGCAGCAGGCGACTAGAAGCTCGCTGCTGACTCAGGGCGTCCGGGTTTGCCATGTCGTTTTAGGACCCATTGGAAGTTGAAGTTTCAAAAAATACAGCGGCGCCCTGCCCTCTGTTGGCCAGTTCTCGGCCCCGGGGCTTGCGCGGTGCGCAAATGTTGCACGATCACTCGCGGCATTGCCATTGATTACTGTCTGCATGTTGGCGCGGGCGAATTGTCTTGGAGGCTTTGTGAAAATTTCGTGCAACGCATATCTGGAAACAAAATAAAACCCCGCAGCCCTAATGCAGTTAGTTCGGGGGGTATATCCGTTTCTGCGGTAACGGCGGCTGGCGGTTTCGCTTTTACAGCGAGTCACTTGGAAAAGCCCCAAGTAACCAAGGGCTCTTGCCCCGCCATTCGGTGCCTCGCCTAGGCTCGGCATGCCCTCACTCCGGCATTGCTCCGGGGGCCCGCCGCCATCGGCCATCCATGGCCGGGGGCGGCTACCGCGGCATCCTTGCCGCGGTGCCCCCTACGCAACGCCTGCGTTCGGCCTCTGGGAAAGGGGCAACAGATCAAAATCAAAAGCCAAAGCAACGGCAACGGCAACGGCAACGGCAACGGCAACGGCAACAGCAACGGCAACGGCAAGATCAACAGCTTCGCGAGCAGGCTCGCTCCCACAATGGATCGGCGTACAGCTTTCGCTCCTCACCACTCAACAGGCCGAGCGTTAGCTCGCCTGCAGCTTTTGATCTTGATGCACCGCCCCATCGAGAGGCCGAGTGGAGGTTCTGCGCAGTGGGCAACCCGGCATGGATGCCGGGTTAGCCGCCCCCGGCCATGGATGGCCGATGGCGGCGGGCCCACGGAGCAGGACCGGAGCGAGGGCATGCCGAGCCACAGCGAGGCACCGAACGAAAGGGGCAAGAACCCTTTGGTTACTTTGGGGTTCTTTTCCAAAGTGACTCGCTGTAAAAGCGAAACCACCAGTCGCCATGACCGAAGAAACGGATATGCCCCCGATCAAATAAGCAGCCCTACCAAATAGCAAACGCCCCGAACAAAGTCAGGGCGCTTCATCAAAAAAACGGAGTGATTACTTCTCGGCGCGTTCTTTCAGGGCTTTCAAGGTATTAAACGGCGCATCAACCACAAACTTGTTGGCCACCATCGACGGAATGCTACCGCCCGGCTCGGTGTGTACCTGATAGGTCACTTCGATCTGATCGCCCTTGGGCACGAACTTCCAGAAACCGTCGACCTTGGTAACCCGCACAAAGCCTTTTTCTTCAGGAATGTACTTCGGCACACCTTCAAGCTTGCGAGTCAGGCTGCCGTCAGCACCCTCGATGGTGGTGACATGCAACACGGAGTCACGCGCGGTAACCGGCCAAGGCGTATTGAACTGGGTGTAGGTCCAGCTTTGATCGCCTTCGTGCTTGAGCAACTTCTGGGTTTTGCAGTCGTGAATCCAGGCGCAAGCGCCTGACACGTCTTCCTGCAAAGCGCGCAGTTTGGCAATGGTAGTCTTCATCAGGGTGACGCCCTGGTAAGCCTTGTAATCGGAGCCAGCCACTTCACTCAAGGAAACCTTGATGCCGTCTTCGTTCTTGGCAACTTTCCAGTCTTCTGCCTGAGCGGCCGTGGAAGCCAGCAAAACCGTCAAACCACACAACACAGCCATACGTTGCAGCGAACCCATAGTCTTATTCCTTATTGTTGAAGATCCGTTCGTTGAACACATCACGCCGCCGTCATTTGCTCCCACCAACCCAACAATTTGATCGCTTCGTCACTGCTGCTTCCGCAGACTTCGATGTCGGCTTCGAACGCCGAACACACTGCAGGACGTTCCGGTTTGCCGAAAATGCCGCACAGGTTATCGACAGAGAGTTGTACGCAACGTTCTCCGGCGGGCTTGCCATTGGGCATGCCGGGAATCGGTGAACTGATGGAAGGGGCAATGCAACAGGCGCCACAGCCTTCACGGCATTTCATGACGACGAGCTCCTCGACGGGCGATGTGTTAAAGGACGTGGCACAGAGTAACCGCTAAAACGCTTGTTTAAAATTGTCTGGACCCGGGTTTTTTCGCTTAAACGAGCGTGACTGACCAGTCTCCGACAAAGCGTCTGGCCAGCGGGTCACGGACGGAAGGAAATTATCGTTTGAACTCGAATTCCAGGGCTGCGCCTTCGACTTCACGGCGCTCTTCGTTGCGCAGTTGCAACTTCATTTCGTTGCTGATCAGCCTTCCGTTGAGCTGAAACGGACCAGCCTTCTCACCAAACATTTGCGGCAATAGTGCATCGTGCCGTGGCAACGCTACCGTACCGAGCGGCTTCAGCTCCTCGGCCATGTCTTGGGGCAGGCTCAAATCCAGGTCGGCCGAAGGAAGCTTGGTTTTTACGATCTCACTGGCGGCTTTGGACTTGGAGGCAATCGGCGGTCGCTTTTTCACCTTGGCCACTGTCTTTTTGACCGGCGCGGCTTTCTTGACCTGTGCCGGTTTTTTCGCGGTGGCGCTTGCTGCCGGTTTTTCTTGAACGGAAGCCGCCAATACGCCTTCGGCCTGGAAGGTCATCAGCAGGCAGATCGATAGCCAGACGGCGGGGAAAATCGGCTTCATGGACCCAACGGTACAAACGGCAGGAGCCATATGCTCGCCTGTTGCACGCGACATGACAAGCTCGGGCAGGAATATCCTGCCCGCCCCCTCAAAAGCCGCCGACCATCTCCTGACAGAGCTGGGTGGCGAGCATGCCCAAGGTCATCAACGCACGCTCGGCTTCACGGTTCCAGGGTGTGCCGCAGTTCAGCCGAATGCAGTGATTGAACTGCTCGGTGTTACTGAAAATCAGCCCCGGCGCGATGCTGATGCCCTGCTGCAACGCACGAACGTGCAGCTCCTGAGTATTGACCCGCCCCGGCAGGCTGACCCACAGAATGAAGCCGCCGGTCGGCCGGGTCATCTGCGTGCCTTCCGGGAAGTATTGCTGCACCGCCAGCTGGAAAGCGCTGAGGTTCTTGCGGTACTCCTGACGGATGTAGCGCAAATGCCGGTCGTAGCCGCCGTTCTCCAGGTACGCCGCAATGCCCATCTGCGTGACGCTGCAGGCCGAATGGGTACTGAAGGTCTGCAAACGCTGGATTTCCTGCTGGTACTTGCCGGCAATCATCCAGCCGATCCGCACGCCCGGCGACAGGGTTTTGGAGAAGCTTGAGCAATAGATCACCCGATCCAGCCGATCGTAGGCTTTAAGTGATTTGGTGCGACCCTGCTCGAACATCAATTCGCCGTAGATATCGTCTTCGACAATCTGGATATCGAAATCCGAGGCCAGGCGCAGCAGTTGCTTTTGCCGCTCTTCGGGCATGGTGCCGCCCAATGGATTGCTCAGACGAGTGGTCAGCACCAGCGCCTTGATTGACCACTGGTTGGCCGCCAACTGCAAAGCTTCGAGGCTCATACCGGTGGCCGGATCGCTCGGAATCTCGATGACCTTGAGGCCCAGCAGGTCAGCCAGTTGCAGCAAACCGTAGTAGGTCGGCGACTCGGCGGCGATCAGGTCGCCCGGGCGGGTCAGCACACGCAGCGACATCTGCAACGCATCTACGCAGCCGTGGGTAATCACCACTTCCGACGGATCGACCACCACGCCGGCATCGCGCATGCGGATTGCCACTTGTCGGCGCAACGGTTCGAAACCCGGGCTGAACATGTAGCTGAACGCCCGCGGGCTATGGAAACGAGTGACTTTGGCCAGTTGCTGATGCAGCGCCCGTACCGGCAGATAATCAACGCTCGGTACCGCGGCGCCCAAAGGGAAAACACCTTCGCGGCGGGATTCGACCAGGACTTGTTGG
The DNA here is from genome assembly GCF_057837605.1 of Pseudomonas sp. GL_093. Taxonomy (NCBI): domain Bacteria; kingdom Pseudomonadati; phylum Pseudomonadota; class Gammaproteobacteria; order Pseudomonadales; family Pseudomonadaceae; genus Pseudomonas; species Pseudomonas sp. GL_093. The sequence continues at coordinate 5,287,112 of NZ_CM174448.1, forward strand.
ATGATGCTGCTGCGAGTGACCAGACCTGGACGCTCGACCCGGGCGATGTCCGGTGTCGGCGCGGTCAGGGCCGGGGTCTGGTGCACGTAGTAACCGGACTGCGGCCGGGCGCGGATCAGCCCCTGATCCTCGAGGTTGGCGTAAGCCTGCAGCACCGTCGCATGGCTGACGTTGAGCTGCGAGCTCATCTTGCGCACCGAAGGCACGCGCTCCCCCGGTTGATAGACGCCACGGCGGATGTCTTCGGCCAGTTGCTGAGCAATACGTTGGTAGAGCAAAAGATTGGTCATGACGCAGCACTCGATTTCACGGGCATTTTATTCTTGTGTGAAACAATACCGGAACAGTTTAGAAGTGTACTGGGACAGTTGCCACAATAGTCGACCGTACAGTGCAGTGTCAGCAAAAACTGTACTGTTTTTTAGAGTTCATCAGCAGGCGTAAAAAAACCCGGCGCTGACGGGCAGGCCGGGTTTTCCAGTGACGCAGCCCTTAGCGGGCAGCGCCGAGCTGGCCTTTTTCGTCAGAGAACACAATTTCCACCCGACGGTTCTGTGCACGTCCCCGTTCGGAGGCGTTCACGTCGACCGGATATTCATCACCGTAGCCTTCGACCTGAATACGTTTATCGTCGATGCCCAAATCCATCAACACGTCCGCCACCGATTGCGCACGGTCACGGGACAGCTTGAGGTTTTCCTGCTTGCCGCCGGTACTGTCGGCGTAACCTTCGATGCGCACCACGCGCTTGGGGTTGAGCTGCAGGAACTGCACGATCTTCAACACCACGCGGTTCGCCGAGTTTTTCAACTCCGCTTCGCCCGTGTCGAACAGCACGTCGCCCAACGTCATCACCAGGCCACGGTCGGTCTGGGTGGTCGCCAGCGCGACAATCTGTTCTTCGAGCCACTTGCCCTGCTGCTGCACGCTGAGCAATTTGGATTCGCGCAGGGCCAGTTGCAGGCGCTGACGCTCCAGTTCGAGCTTCGCCGCACGTTCTTCGTTGAGCACCTGATTGGTGTGTTCGCGCGCGATTTCGCTATAGCGCTCGCTCAGGTAAGCGTAATGCAGCACGTCCGATCCACTGCCCCAATAGCTGGACAGACGATCGGCACGGGCCAGCGACTCACCGGCGCGAATAACGTCCTTGGGCGCGATTCGCAGCACGTTGGAATCTTCCTTGACCTTCTGGAAGTCAGTGCTGGCCTGCTGCAACGCGGCTTCGCTGTGCTGACCGGCACAACCATAGAGGCTGGCGCAGCCTGCCAGGATCAAACCGCCCAGGGCTTTGGTCTTGAGGTTCATTGGGCATCTCCCAGTTGCTTGCGCAGGCGAGTGATGCGGGTATTAAGCACGTTCAACTGTTCCTCGCTCTTGAGGGTCAGAACCCGGGCTTCGGCCAGACGCGCGTCCAGCTCGGCCTGCTCGGCCCGCATGCGCGCGTTCTTGAAGGATTGGTCGTTCATGCTGCCCTTGGCGCGGTTGAACTTTTCTTCAGCCAGTTTCATTTCCGGCACATCGGCGGGGGTGGCGCCCACGGCCTTGGCCTGCTCGAGTGCCTGTTCGGTCAGGCGCATTTGTTCATTCGGCGCCGGATCGGCTGCACAACCCGCCAGAGCCAGAACGGCCAGGGCAGCGAAAAGAGGTCGAATACTCACTAAAAATCCCTACTGTTTTGGGGTACTGACAGGTTGTTGCGGCGGTTGTGAGAGCTGCGCCTTCCAGCGCTCGATATTGCGTTGCAGCACGGCCTCCGTCAGTCCGGACGCGGGCAATTCTGTCATCTTTTTGGCCAGCTGTCCGCGCAACCACGGATCGTTGCAGGCGGAGTTGTGGGAAACCGCGAGGAACAGGCCGGGTTTGTCGATCGGTAGTGGACGGGCGATCAGATCGCTAGCCAGCTTAAGTGTCTGCGCGGCCGCCATGCCCGAGTAGCGTCCGGCAAGGACAAATTCCACCTCGCCCAGTAGCAATTTCTGAAAGGCCTGGGTCAGGTTAGGTGTACGTACGAGGGTCAATTGCTGCTCGGCGAACGCGCCAAATACCGGGGTCATACGAGACTTTTCCGACAACGCGCCGGGATGACCGTGAAGGTCCTGCGCTTCGTTGTAGATCAGCGTCGAGTCTTTGCGGGTCCAGACCAGGTAATCGTTTTCCAGTAACGGAGGATGAATGTAATCCAGAGTGTCCAGTTCGCTGACCGTCAATGACGCATCCGCCAGCATGTCCATTCGTCCACTGCGCACTTCGTCCAGGGCCTGGGAGCGTTTGCCGGCGTAAAGCAGTTGGACCTTGATCCCCAACTCCCCCGCCACTTGCTGCAACAGGTCGGCACTGGCGCCGATCAGGTGCTTGGGGTTTTGCGGGTCTTGCCACAGATACGGCGGCGCGTCCGGGCTGCCGGTCACCACCAGGCGTTCGCACTTGCCCGCGGCGACGGACAGCGCTGGCAACACCGTCAGACCCAGCAGCAATGACCAGCCGTAAACGCGGCGCAGATCCATGGCAACACTCTCCCACTCAAATCCGGAACAAAAAAAAAGCCCGACCAAAAGGTCGGGCTCTTTATAAGTCAGGTCGCTGGATTAGACCAGCTTCTCAAACTCAGGGATTGCTTCGAACAGGTCCGCCACCAGGCCATAATCGGCCACCTGGAAGATCGGCGCTTCTTCGTCCTTGTTGATCGCAACGATCACTTTGGAGTCTTTCATGCCGGCCAGGTGCTGGATCGCGCCGGAGATACCGACGGCGATGTACAGCTGTGGAGCAACGATCTTGCCGGTCTGACCGACCTGCATGTCGTTGGGTACGAAACCTGCGTCGACCGCGGCGCGCGAAGCACCGACGGCAGCGCCCAGCTTGTCAGCCAGGGCGTACAGGTGTTTGAAGTTGTCGCCGTTCTGCATGCCACGGCCGCCGGAAACGACGATCTTGGCAGCGGTCAGTTCAGGACGATCGGACTTGGCCAGTTCTTCGCCAACGAAGCTCGAAATGCCAGCGTCGTGAGCAGCCGCAACGGCTTCAACAGCCGCCGAACCACCTTCAGCCGCGACCGGGTCGAAACCGGTAGCACGAACGGTGATGACTTTGACCGCAGCGTTCGATTGAACGGTTGCGATGGCGTTACCGGCGTAGATCGGGCGCTTGAAGGTGTCAGCGCTTTCGACCGAGATGATCTCGGAGATCTGGTCAACGTCCAGCTGAGCGGCAACGCGCGGCAGGATGTTTTTGCCGTTGGAGGTAGCGGCAGCCAGGATGTGGCTGTAGCCCTTGCCCAACTCTGCAACCAGCGGCGCAACGTTTTCCGGCAGCTGGTGAGCGTAGGCGGCGTTGTCGGCCACCAGCACTTTAGCCACGCCAGCGATTTTCGCAGCGGCTTCAGCCACGGCGCCAGCGCCCTGACCTGCTACCAGAACGTGGATGTCACCACCGATTTTAACGGCGGCAGCCACGGTGTTCAGCGTGGCCGGGGCCAGCACTTTGTTGTCGTGTTCAGCAATAACCAAGATAGTCATTTAGATTACCTTCGCTTCGTTTTTCAGTTTCTCGACCAGTTCAGCCACCGACTTGACCTTGATACCCGCGCTGCGTGCAGCTGGCGCTTCGACTTTCACGGTTTTGTTGGTGGAGGCGGTGGAAACGCCCAAAGCGTCCGGAGTCAGCACTTCGAGAGGCTTCTTCTTGGCCTTCATGATGTTTGGCAGGGACGCGTAACGCGGCTCGTTCAAACGCAGGTCGGTGGTGACGATGGCCGGCAGTTTCAGGGAAACTGTCTGCGCGCCGCCGTCGACTTCGCGAGTCACGGCAACGGTGTCGCCGCTGATTTCGACTTTGGACGCGAACGTGCCCTGACCGTAGCCGCTCAATGCAGCGAGCATCTGGCCGGTCTGGTTGTTGTCGCTGTCGATGGCTTGTTTGCCAAGGATCACCAGCTGAGGCTGTTCCTTGTCGACAACAGCCTTGAGCAGCTTGGCAACGGCCAGCGAAGTCAGGTCTTCAGCGGATTCGACGAGGATGGCGCGGTCGGCACCCAGAGCCAGCGCGGTGCGCAGTTGCTCTTGAGCGGTGGACGGGCCGATGGAGACGACGACGATTTCAGTCGCAACACCTTTCTCTTTCAGGCGTACGGCTTCTTCCACTGCGATTTCGCAGAACGGGTTCATCGACATCTTGACGTTGGCGAGGTCGACGCCGGAATTGTCCGCCTTGACGCGAACCTTGACGTTGTAATCCACAACGCGTTTGACAGCTACAAGAACCTTCATGGATTCCTCGTTACTCTCCGGTGAAAAGAAAGTCGCCTAGGCGAACCTGGCGGTTTGATGCTCATCGGCGCAAGGGCACCTCTAAAAACGCTGGCAAAGGTGTCAAGTGACAAGCGCTCACGATGAAGATGACCGTTCGTCAGTGGTGACTGACGAGTCATTCATTATCGCGGCGTGTAAACTGCGCGCCGGAACCTGCGCTGCGCATCACCTTGTACTGCCATCGCCCTGTCTTTAGAGGTGCTCTTGAAACCAACAGTCAGCCTACGGCGAGCGCAAAACCGACCGTATCTTGACCGGAACGCCTATTCCGGTCAATACGGCAAAATGGCCAGTCATAAGCCGCGTGACTTTGATTTCTCTGGCTTTGAGCCGATTCAAACAAACGTTTGTATTGGACGCTAGGAGTGGTGTAGATATAATGCGCCACCTTAGAGAGAAAGGTGGCTCATCGATTGTCCTCTTCCTGCATTGCGCAGGAATTCATGGATGCGACACCAAACCTCCAATTAGAAAAAAAACTGTTGAGCCTTGAGTAGGAGATAACCTGTGGAACGCGAATACATGGAATTCGACGTGGTCATCGTCGGTGCCGGCCCCGCTGGTCTTTCCGCCGCCTGCCGATTGAAGCAGAAGGCCGCCGAAGCCGGTAAGGAAATCAGCGTCTGCGTGGTCGAAAAAGGCTCCGAAGTCGGTGCTCACATCCTGTCCGGCGCCGTGTTCGAACCACGCGCCCTGAACGAATTGTTCCCTGACTGGAAAGAACTCGGCGCCCCGCTGAATACGCCAGTCACTCGCGATGACATCTTCGTTCTCAAGAACGCCGACAGCGCGCAAAAGATTCCCGACCTCTTTGTGCCCAAGACCATGCACAACGAAGGTAACTACATCATCTCCTTGGGCAACCTGTGCCGCTGGCTGGCACAGCAGGCCGAGAACCTGGGCGTGGAAATCTACCCAGGCTTCGCCGCTCAGGAAGCGCTGTTCGACGAGAACGGCGTGGTTCGCGGGATTATCACTGGCGATCTGGGCGTTGACCGCGAAGGCAACCCGAAAGAAGGCCTGTACACCCCAGGCATGGAACTGCGTGGCAAGTACACGCTGTTCGCCGAAGGTTGCCGTGGCCACATCGGCAAGCAACTGATCAAGCGCTTCAACCTCGACAGCGAGGCCGACGCCCAGCACTACGGCATCGGCCTGAAAGAAATCTGGGAAATCGACCCGGCCAAGCATCAACCAGGCCTGGTGGTCCACACCGCCGGCTGGCCGCTGGACATCATGGGCACCGAGAACACCGGTGGCTCGTTCCTCTATCACTTGGAAAACAACCAGGTCGTAGTCGGTCTGATCGTCGATCTTTCCTACAGCAACACCTACCTGTCGCCATTCGACGAGTTCCAGCGCCTCAAGCATCACCCGGTGCTCAAGCAGTACCTGGAAGGCGGCAAGCGCATCAGCTACGGCGCTCGCGCCATCTGCAAAGGCGGCCTGAACTCGCTGCCGAAGATGGTCTTCAAGGGCGGCGCGCTGATCGGTTGCGACCTCGGCACCCTGAACTTCGCCAAGATCAAAGGCAGCCACACCGCGATGAAGTCCGGCATGCTCGCCGCTGAATCCGTGGCCGAAGCGCTGTTCGCTGAAAAGGACGGCACCGAAGAGCTGACCACTTACGTCGACGCGTTCAAGAAGAGCTGGCTCTACGACGAACTGTTCGCCAGCCGCAACTTCGGCCCGGCGATCCACAAGTTCGGCGCCATCGTCGGTGGCGGTTTCAACTGGCTCGACCAGAATATCTTCGGCGGCAAACTGCCGTTCACCTTGCACGATACCAAGCCGGATTACGCGTGCCTCAAGCTTGCGGCCGACTGTAAGAAGATCGACTACCCGAAACCGGACGGCAAGATCAGCTTCGACAAACTCAGCTCGGTGTTCATCTCCGGTACCAACCATGAAGAAGAGCAGCCGTGCCACCTGAAGTTGACCGACCCAAGCATCCCGATCGCCAAGAACCTGCCGCTGTACGATGAGCCTGCCCAGCGTTACTGCCCGGCCGGCGTGTACGAAGTGGTGACCATGGAAGACGGTGAGAAGCGCTTCCAGATCAACGCCCAGAACTGCGTTCACTGCAAGACCTGCGACATCAAGGACCCTGCACAGAACATCACCTGGGTGGCGCCGGAAGGCTCTGGCGGCCCGACTTACCCAAACATGTAAGTCGAATGGCTGAACATCAAGGCTCCCGAACGGGGGCCTTTTTGTTGCCCGCGATTCCTGTCAGGCAGCGCGTTCGTCACCGGGATTACGCTCGAAGTAGCGTTTGTACTCGCGACTGAACTGCGACGTGCTTTGATACCCGACCCGATGCGCCACCTGTGCCACGCCCAACCCCTCGCCCAGCAGTAACTGCTGGGCCCTGAGCAAACGCAAGCGCTTCAAGTACTGCACTGGAGACAACAACGTGCTGCGTTTGAAATGCTCATGAAAGGTCGACGCACTCATATTCGCGCAACTGGCCAAGGTCTCGACGTTCAAGGGTTCGGTGTAATGCGCATGCAGATGGCTGAGCGACGCCGCGATCCGGGCGAATTGCCCCTGTTGCTCGACCAGCGCCCGCAACACATCGGCTTGCGGCCCGCGCAAGGCGACGAACAACAATTCCCTCAATCGCGCCTGCCCCATAACCTGGCATTCCAGCGGATCGTGCAGGCAACGCAGCAGCCGTTCAACACAACCACGCATCGCATCGTCGAGCACCGCCGAGGTCATGGACTCTGGCGTTTGCGCCGCAATACTACGCCCCGGCGCCAGCCCCATGGCCAAGACCAACTCACCGAGCAACACCCGGTCAATGGCGATGGAAACACCCAGCATCGGGCCATCGGGAGCTGAAAACGTTTCGCACTCGAACGGCACCGGCAAGGCCTGAATCAAATAATGCCCGGCGCCGTATTCCAGCGTACGCGGCCCCAGATACGCCAGTTTGCTGCCCTGGGCGATGATGACCAGACTCGGCTCATAAATCTGCGGGCCGCGAGCCACATCACAACTGGCCCGCAAAACCTGCACACCCGGCAACGCCGTGGGCGCGAAACCATCGCGGGTGGTCAGCGGCTGAATCAATGAAACCAGGGTGGCATTGGCGTCGAGATGACGGGTCAACAACATGAGAGCTCTTCACAAAAAAGTCGCGGAAAAAGGGATGAAAGCATCATCGCAGGTCTGATGGCCAATGCGATCCATTGAAGGCTGATGCCGGAGGATTAGGCATGACACCCGGAGGAATCGCCATGGCCGGTAACCCGTGCGGCGCCCAGAATTGCTCGCCTCACCTGTCACCGTTTTTGCGAGGTTCATCATGTACACCGCCATCGGATACGCCGCCCAGTCGGCCACCACTCCCCTCGCCCCCATGAAATTCGAGCGCCGCAGCCCACGGGCCGACGACGTCGCGATCGATATTCTCTACTGCGGCGTCTGCCATTCCGACATCCATCAGGCACGCAACGAGTGGGGCATTGCCGTTTACCCACTGATGCCCGGCCACGAGATCGTAGGCAAAGTTACCGCCATCGGTGCGAACGTCACCCAGCACAAAGTCGGCGATCTGGTTGGCGTCGGGTGCATGGTTGATTCCTGCCGCAGTTGCGAAGCCTGCCAATCGAACCTCGAGCAATACTGCCTCGAAGGTCCGACCATGACCTACGCCACTCCGGACCGCGTCGATGGCAGCAACACCATGGGCGGCTATTCCGACAGCATCGTGGTCAGCGAACACTTCGTGGTGCGCATCCCGGAAAAACTCGACCCGGCCAGCGCCGCGCCGATCCTGTGTGCCGGCATCACCACCTATTCGCCACTCAAGCATTACGGCGTGAAGGCAGGCGACAAGGTCGGGATTCTCGGCATGGGCGGCCTCGGCCACATGGGCATCAAGTTCGCCAAGGCAATGGGCGCTGAAGTGACGCTGTTCACTCGCTCGGCGAGCAAGGCTGAAGAAGGTCGTCGCCAGGGTGCGGACCACGTGATCGTGTCCACCGATGCCGAACAGATGAAGGCCGCGGCAGGCCATTTCGACTTCCTGCTGGACACCATTCCGGTGCAGCACGACCTCAATCCCTACCTCGATACGCTACGTTTCGACGGCGTGCACATTCTGGTGGGCTTGATCGAACCGGTCGATCCACCGGTCCACGCTGCCAAACTGGTATTGGGCCGTCGTGTGCTGGCCGGCTCGCTGATCGGCGGCATCGCAGAAACCCAGGAGGTGCTGGATTTCTGCGCCGAGCACAACATCACCTGCGACATCGAAATGCTCGACATTCGCCAGATCAACGAGGCTTACGCCCGCATGATCGCGGGTGACGTGAAGTACCGCTTCGTCATCGATATGGCCACGCTGAAGGTCTAATCAGACCTTAGCGCCAAGCTCCGCCGACAGCCGAGCCGTGACCCCTTTGATCAGGGGAATCAGCTCGGCCATTTTTTCCAGCGGCATGTACGGCACGGTGCTGGCAATGCTGATACCGGCGACGATACGTTTGCTGGCATCGCGGATCGGCGCCGCTACGCAGCGGATCGACGGCTCGTTGTCTTCCAGATCGAACGCATAACCGCCCGCCACGTACTCGACCATGCGCTGCTGAAACTGCTCCCAGGACTGCTCCGGGTGTTGCGGCCAGAACTGATTTTTCCCACCCGCCGGCAAGCTGACTTCGTACAGCCGCTGCCATTCTTCCTGCGTGTCATCGAGCATCAGCGCCTTGCCGATCCCGGTGCGCGCCAACGGCATGCGATGGCCGACCCGCGAACGCATTTCCGGGCCATTGCGCCCCGGATTCTTGTGCAGGTACAGCACCTCATCGCCTTCGCGAATCGCCAGGTGAATGGTGTCGCCGGTCAACGCCGACAACTCATCCAGATACGGCCCGGCAAGGGTCACCAGCGGCAGCTCTTCGCGCGCCTGGAAACCCAGTTCGATCAGCTTCGGCCCCAACAAATAACCGACTTGCGGCACCACGCGCAGATAACGCTCGTCCACCAGGCAACTGGCCAGACGGTGCGTCGTGCTACGCGTAGTGCCGATCAGTCGGGCGATTTCCTTGAGATCGCGGGCGCCACTGGCCACGGCCTGAACCACACCCAAACCACGAAGCAGTGTCTGGGTGCCGGTCGGTGCGGCGTCCTTGGCGATTTTTGGGGCGTCTTCCTGCATATCCAGCCTTTACCGTTGAGCGAGTGAACGGGCGGCATTATGGTCGCCCGCATGCCGCAACTACAACTTGATACGCTCGACTTTGCCGACCAGCAAGATGTAGGAAAGCGCGCCAATCAACGCCAGAACAGAGATATAGGTGATCGCCGGGGCGAACGAATCACCGGTAGCGAGGAAACCGATGACGATCGGCGTGGTAATCGCCGACAGGTTGCCGATGAAGTTGAACACACCGCCGGTCAACCCGAGCAATCGCGCCGGGGCCAACGTTGAAACCAGCGACCAAGTGATCGAGGCCAGCCCGTTACCGAAGAACGCCAACGCGAGGAAGGCAATCACCAGCGGGGTCGACTCGACGAAGTTGGCGCCGATGATCGAGGTGGAAATCAGCAGGCCGCCAATGATCGGCAACTTGCGAGCGAAACCCACGGTGTAGCCGCGGCGAATCAGCCAGTCAGAGAAGAACCCCGAACAGAGCACACCGACGAAGGCGGCGAGAAACGGCAGCGACGCCAACAGGCCGGACTTGATGAAGTCCATGCCGCGATATTTCACCAGGTAGGTCGGGAACCACGTCAGAAAAAACCACAACGTCGAGTTGAGGCAGAACTGGCCGAGGTAGATGCCCCACAACTTGCGTTTGGTCAGCACGATGCCGAGATCGGTCCAGCTGAATTTGGCTTTGACTTTGGCTTGTTCAGCCTGGATATCCACTAGTCCGCCCCCTTCGCGGATCAGGTCGATTTCAGCGTCATTGGCGCCTTTGAAATCCCGTGGCTCGCGATACACCGCGTACCAGATCACTGCCCAGAGAATGCCCACCGCACCGGTGCTGACAAACACCATGTGCCAGCCATATTGATGCTGCAGCCAGGCCAATACCGGCGTCAGGAACGCCAGACCGACGAACTGCCCGGACGTGTAGAAACCGATGGCTGTGGCGCGCTCGCGCTCGGGGAACCAGGTGGTGACCACACGGCTGTTGATCGGGTACGCGGGTGCTTCCAGCGCACCGACTGCCATGCGCAATACGAACAGTGCGATGAAGCTGGCGGCGAAGCCGAGCATCACTGTGGCGATCGACCATAGCAGCAATGCGACGCTGTAAAGGATGCGCGGCGGGACGCGATCTACCAGCCAGCCGCCGGGGATTTGCATGGCGGCGTAGGTCCAGCCGAATGCCGAGAAAATCAGCCCGACGTGGATCGGGTCGATGCCCAGTTCACTGGTGAGTGCCGGGGCGGCGATGGACAGGTTGCTGCGGTCCAGATAGTTGATCACCACGGTGATAAACAGCAGCACCATGATGAAAAAACGCTTGCGACTGGGCGTCACCAACGACGCCTGCCCGGTAAGGGTTTGCGGTTGCATGGGGAATGCCTCTTCTTATGTTTATTGAGGTTCGATGTGAAATCGGGGGGTTGCCGTAAATCTTCCTGTCCATGGAGATCAAACTGTGGGAGCCAGCCTGCTGGCGATAGCGGTGTGTCAGTCACCAAGAATGCTGGGGGGGCCGACCAAATCGCCAGCAGGCTGGCTCCCACAGGGGATGTGCGGTGGATCAGAGATCGATCACCACTCAGCAAAACTGCCATCGGCATGGCGCCAGATCGGGTTGCGCCAGCGGTGGCCGACGGCCGCGCGTTCGATCACGTACTCCTCGTTGATCTCGATCCCGAGGCCCGGGCCATTGGGGATCTTCACGAAGCCCTTGTCGTAGTCGAACACCCGCGGATCTTTCACATAATCGAGCAGGTCATTGCTCTCGTTGTAATGAATGCCCAGGCTCTGTTCCTGGATGAACGCGTTGTAGCAAACCGCATCCAGCTGCAAACATGCCGCCAATGCAATCGGGCCCAATGGGCAGTGCAGCGCCAGCGCCACGTCGTAGGCTTCAGCCATGTTGGCGATCTTGCGGGTTTCGGTGATACCGCCGGCGTGAGACGCGTCCGGCTGGATGATGTCGACGTAACCTTCGCTGAGCACACGCTTGAAATCCCAGCGCGAGAACAGCCGCTCACCGAGGGCAATCGGGGTGCTGGTCAGCGGCGCCAATTCTTTCAGCGCTTCGTAGTTTTCGCTGAGCACCGGCTCTTCGATGAACATCAGTTTGTACGGGTCGAGTTCCTTCATCAGGACTTTGGCCATGGGCTTGTGCACCCGGCCATGGAAATCGACGCCGATGCCGACATTCGGCCCCACCGCATCGCGCACGGCGGCGACGTTGGCCAGGGCCAGGTCGACTTTTTCGAAGGAGTCGAGGAACTGCAGCTCTTCGGTGCCGTTCATTTTCACCGCAGTGAAACCACGCTCGACGGCTTCTTTTGCAGCGCGAGCGGTGTCCGCCGGCCGGTCGCCGCCGATCCACGAATACACACGAATCTTGTCCCGCACCTGACCGCCCAACAGGTCGCTGACTGACACACCCAAGGCCTTGCCCTTGATGTCCCACAACGCCTGATCGATACCGGCCAGCGCACTCATGTGGATCGCGCCGCCCCGGTAGAAGCCGCCGCGGTACAGCACGGTCCAGATGTCTTCGATGTTGCGTGGGTCTTTGCCGATCAGGTAGTCGGACAATTCTTCAACAGCGGCAGCGACCGTGTGTGCGCGGCCCTCGACCACGGGTTCGCCCCAGCCAGTCACGCCCTCGTCGGTTTCGACCTTGAGGAAGCACCAGCGCGGTGGAACGATGAAAGTGGTCAGTTTGGTGATTTTCATCTTTTGTCTCTCTTATAGATGCAGCGCTCGCAGCGCCAAAAAGTCTTAGCGAAGGGCTTTCCAGGCAGCCACGTAGGCCTTGGCGTTTACCGCCACTTCCTCAGCTGTCATGCCCGGTTTGAACAACCCGGAACCGAGGCCGAAGCCTTTGACGCCCGCGTCGATAAACACCTGCATGTTGTCCGGCGTGATCCCGCCGACCGGCGCCAGAATCGTTCCCGCAGGCAGCACCGCGAGCCAGGCTTTGACGACTGCCGGGCCCATCTGCTCGGCCGGAAACATCTTCAACACGTCCGCCCCTTCGGCCAATGCCGCAAAGGCCTCAGTCGGCGTCGCCACTCCCGGCGACAGGAACAACCCCGCCGCTTTCGCTGCGCGCAACACCTTGGGATCGCTGTGCGGCATGACGATCACCTGGCCGCCCGCCGCTTTCACTTGCTCGACCTGCTCCGGCGTCAGCACCGTGCCGGCACCGATCAGGCAATCGGCGGGCAAGGTACTGCGCAGGATGCGGATACTTTCGTACGGCTCAGGGGAATTGAGCGGCACTTCGATGACGCGAAATCCGGCGGTGTAAAGGACTTCGCCGATGGCTGCCGCTTCTTGCGGGCGCAGGCCACGCAAAATCGCGATCAGTCCGTTTTGCGCCAATGCTTGCTTGAGCATGTCAGACCTCCAGTCAGGTTTAACGGGATGGGTTGGGTGTGATCAGTCCGGCGGCAACCGCCAACTGCCACAAGCCGCGTTCGGTGGCTTGTTCGGCCAGGGTCACCCGGGCAAAACCACAGGCGTCGAGCGCCCGGCTGTAGCGGGCACAGAGTTGGGCATTACCGATGAGGATGATCGAAGGCAAATGAACGCTGTTGCGTCGGCGTCGCTGAACACTCGCCAACGCTGAAAGTTCATGGCCAATCAACAGACCGGACAAGTAATCCGGTTGGGCGGTGGCGCTGAGTTCGCCAGTCAACCCGAGGCTGCGGGCACTGAACAATGTCGACAACGGCCCGATCTCGCCATCCGCCGACAGCGCCACTTGCACACCACGATCAAAGGCGTGGCCATCGAAGGACGCGCCCTTTTGCTGAGTGCGCCCCAGAATGCTGTGCTCGCTGAGTACGGCGAAGACTTCGCCGGTCATGAAGGTATCGAAGTGCACGATGCAGCCGTCGGCCACTTCCACCCACTTCGAATGACTGCCCGGCAGGCCGATCAACAGATCGTTGCCCGCCTCGCCCGGCAGATTGTGCAGAACGCCGAGCACTTGGGTTTCTTCGCCGCGCATCACGTTTGGCAAACGAGACCGCTGAATCACGCCCGGCACGATGTGCACATCGACACCGCGAAGACTGCGAACCGTTTGTAGGGAGATTCCGAGATTGGCGACGTTCGCCGGCGTATCGCGGTAAGCCGCTTCACGCCAGCCTTGTGCACTGCCGACCATGCCGCACGCAATCACCGGCAAATCGGGCTGCGCGTCGAGCCAGTCACCGCAGGCCTCATCGAAGGCCAGTTCAAAACCGTCGGCACATTCCTGACCCGCGATCATTCGCGGCGTCCTGGGCAGCTGCATGATCCCCGACGACAGCGAACGCTGTTCGAGCACCTGGCCACCCGCGGCGAGTTTGTAAGCACGTAATGAGGTTGTCCCCCAATCGAGCGCGATCAATTGCGCCAGCATCGCTTCACCTGTTTTGTTTATTGGCAGTGAGTGAGCTGGACTATAAACCCGGACGCATAAAAATCTCAATATATAAATATCACTCCCATATTATGGGATTTACAAGTGTGACAAGTTTTTCTACGGCGACGCTTTAAAATGCCGGGCCATTGCAGCCGTACACCCACTCAAGGAAGAAAAATGAAGATTGCTTCAAAGGCTCTGCTGTTATGCGGCGTGCTCTGGTCCATGGCGGCATTCAGCGCATCGAAAGACTTGAAGGTCGGTGATATCTGGGCCTACAAAAACCGGCCGGGCGAGGATGGATCGACACTGACGATCCTGAAAATCAAAAATTATCCGAAACTGGGCAAGGTCGTTCACATCAGGGTCGACGGCTTTCGGATGATCAATCCGGTGACAGGCAATGAGTTCAACGACATGCCTCACCTGCCCTTCCAGGCAAAAGCCCTGGAACGCAGCATCACCCACCGAGTAGGGGAAACTGCAGAAATTCCGGATTTCAATCAGGGATACGCTGCGTGGAGAGCGGCCTTCGATGAAGAGAAGGCCGGGGTTTTCAAGATCAGCGTCAGCAAAACACTCGACGGCATGATCAACGGTAACTGGGAGGACAGCGAATAACTTCCCTTCAAAGCATTGGCTACAGTGACCGCCATGTTTCATTGCCGACAAAAACGTATTGGCTTATTGCCTTTTCTCCATCCGAGTACTCACCGTAGTACAGCACTGGATAGTTGAAGGATATTGCAGCGGAAAACTTCGCCACCTCAAAATAAACTGCTCGCTCGACGCAATACACAATCAACCTGGAGTGAGAGCCCATGTACTGCTCAAAGGTCAGGTATCGCAGGCATGATGACCAACAGTGACCACGTCCCCACAGAATGCCATTCAGACTCGCGCCGTTGACTGACACCTCATTCCAGCTATCGCCGAATCGTGCCTCGTCTTGATAAGTCCACTCAACGATCAAAGAGCGATCAGGCGATGAAATGGTTGCACCGTTGTAGCCAATGTATAAAGGAACGCCCGTACCGCTCTCAGTCATTTCATTCTTGATTGGGACCTGCACAGGCACTTCCACGCACGCACTAACGTTATCCGTCAATGGTGGTAAGTCGAGGCGTTTAACCAACGCACGGATATAGAACCTCACACCCAGCAAAAACACGGCGACCACCACGATCAGGTACAGCATAAAATTCCTTTCTAAGTGTCACGCGAGACAAAAGCGATCTCCATGATCGTCGGTAACGCTGGTGTCCAGATCGATCACCGCCCCTCGGCAAACTCCCGCAATACCGCCCCATCCATCCGATACCGCACCCACTCTTCCTGTGGCTGCGCACCCAAAGACTTGTAGAATTCGATCGCCGGTTTGTTCCAGTCCAGAACGCTCCACTCAAATCGACCACAATCATTGGCGCAGGCGATTTTCGCCAGGTGACGCAGCAAGGTTTTACCCGCCCCGCCGCCACGCTGATCAGGGGTGATGTAGAGGTCTTCGAGGTAAAGGCAGTTGCTGCCCAGCCACGTGGAATAGCTGAAGAAGAACACCGCAAATCCGATTGGCGAGCCATCGCGCAAACAGATCAGGCCGTGGGCGGTGGCGCCTTCGCTGAACAGGCTGCGCTCGATGTCGGCGACGCTGGCGATGACTTCGTGGCGGGCACGTTCGTAGTCGGCCAGTTCAGTGATGAACCCGAGGATTTGCGGTGCATCGCTCGGGGTCGCCGGGCGGATCTCGATCGTCATGGACGTGCCTTCGTCAAAAGTTGAAAACGCCATACTAAGGCGGCGAACGGCGCTCGTCACACTGGAAATTCAAAGCTGATCCATGGAGCATGTGTAGCAGCTGGCGAAGCCTGCGTTCGGTTCGGGCCGCGTTCGGACGTAGCAGTCGTGAAACCTGAACACGCGGTTTTCCTGTAACACCACATCGTCTGATTCCACGACTGCTGCGTCCGATCGCGGCCCGAGCCGAACGCAGGCTTCGACAGCTGCTACAGGGCTATGTCGCTGCAAAGACGTTTTCACTTAACAGGATGTTTATGAACACTGATGCTTTCGCGCCACTGCAACTCCTCGCTGCGCAACTGATGCCCCACGCGCTTGAGCCGTCGGAAGATGGTGCCCATGATCTGTCGCACTTGCAGCGGGTGTGGCACAACGTGCGTACGCTTCACGCTGAAGAAGGTGGCGATCTTGAGGTGCTGCTCGCGGCAGTGCTGTTGCATGATTGCGTGGCGGTAGAGAAGAACTCGCCGCTGCGTTCTCAGGCGTCGCGGCTGGCCGCCGAGAAGGCATCGATCATGTTGGCGGACATGGCTTGGCCTGGCGCAAAAATCAGCTCGGTTGCCCATGCCATCGAAGCGCACAGTTTTTCCGCCAACATCGCGCCGACCACGCTCGAAGCGAAAATCATGCAGGACGCCGACCGTCTCGACTCCCTTGGCATGCTCGGCGTGGCGCGCACCTTTTACATCGCCGGACGTATGGGCAGCGCGTTGTACGATCCAGAGGATCCTGAGGCGAAGGACCGGGAGTACGATGACAAACGTTTTTGCCTCGACCATTTCCAGACCAAGCTGCTGCACCTGGCGGACGGATTCCAGACAACCACCGGCCAGCGTCTGGCACAGACTCGCCACGAACGGTTGAAGGGTTTCATGGATCTGTTCAAGGAAGAAATAGGCGTCCGCTAAACGCATTACTCCGGCCAGCGCTAACCCTGAAATCGATAACCACATACCTGACATCGACGCCTTGCGTGATAGATAGATGAAGCTCTCTCCTATCGGTCAAGGAACCGCGTCATGCCTAGCGCAACACACCAAGTCTCAAGCAGGTTGTTCGGCCTGTTTTGCCTGGCCAGCTATCTGCTGTCGCTGTCTTATGGCTCGACCTTTTTGCTGTCGTTGTTGATCGGTTCCCGCGGCGGCAACGAGCACGATGCCGGCAGTGTGATTTCGGCGGCGATGCTCAGTACATTTGCAGCGGTGATCGTCTCCGGGCACTTGTCCGATTTGCTCGGCGCGGCGCGCTCGATTGCGCTGTTCGGCATTCTGCTGGTGGCCGCCAGCCTGGGCTTCGCCTTGGCGCCGGGCTTCGGCAATCTGCTGTTGTTTTTCGGGCTATTGCTGGGGCTGGGTTGGGGCGTGTTCTACACCCTCGGTCCGATCATTGTGGCCAGTCTGGTAACGCCCGCCCAACGCGCGAAATACTTTGCGCTGTTGTCGGGCAGCATGATGACCGGGATCGGCAGCGGTCCCTTGTTAGGTCGCGCTGCCAGTGCCCTTGGATATCCGATCACCGCGGCGTTTTACCTCGCGGCGCTGGCCAGCCTGATCGGCGTCTTGCTGTTCTGGCGGTTGGATTCGCAGCTGAAAAAAGCGCCGGGCCACTCGGCAGCGGTGTCGCGAATTTCATGGCGTGCAGCGGCGCAAGTGCTGTCGTCCAGAGCGGTGTTTCCGATCATCATGGTCGGCCTTGGTGGTTGCGTTTTCGGCGGTCTGTCGAGTTTTCAAACCAGCTACGCCGCCGCGCGTTCACTCGACTATTCATTGTTCTTCCTCGGTTTCATGAGCGCAGCGATCAGCAGCCGCATGCTGATCGCCGGTTTCGTGGTCAAGCGCGACCCGTTCCGGGCGTCCTGTCTGTTGTCGGGCTTGATGATGGGCTCGATCCTGATGTTCGGGTTTGTCGTCGACGACGGGTTCAGCTACGTGCTGGCGGCGGTGATGCTCGGGGTCGGTTACGGGCTGACCTATTCGGTGATCAACGGCCTGGCGGCCAACGAGGCACCGCACGGCACCACCGCGCAATCCTTGCTGCTGTTCAGCCTGTCCTACTTTATCGGCGTGTTTGGCTTCCCGTTGCTGGCCGGGAAAATCATCGTGGAACAGGGGATGGCGACGCTGTTACTCACGGTATTGGCGGTTGCTGTACTGAATTGGCTGATCAGCGTCGGCCGGCTGGTCTGGCGTCGAGCCGTTACCAGCAAAGCGCTGCAGCAGGCCTAGACCGTTCGTCGTTCATCAGGCACCAATCCCAATCGGGGGCGGACCAACCTCTAGTAAAGGATTCTAATTAAATGGACCTATCCACATCCATGAAGAGGTAACCATGAACGTCGATAAAAACCTTGAGAAAGAAGTCCTGACCCGTCTGCTGCATGCCCATCCAATCGGTTTGGGCAAAGAGGTCCTGGACAATTACCGGGGGGAGAGAGTCGTGGCCAGCACCCTCGCCACGCTGCAGGATCGTGGATTGATCCAGCATGGTCATGTGATCTGCAACGAGGCCGGTGAGCACTCGTTGAACCTGCCGATCAAACTCAGTGCCGCGGGGGTGGAGGCGGCGCGCAAGCTGGACGTTTAACAAGACGATTCAGGTCGCAGTCGTGCGCGACTGGGTAAGGTCAGGATTTTTGTTGAATTTGATGACCCCATCGCGAGCAGGCTCGCTCCCACAGGGGATTTGTGTCGTTCACAGATCCAGTGTGGGAGCGAGCCTGCTCGCGATGGCGGCCGATCAGGCACCGAACGTCTGGCTGATTAACGCATCCACCTCGGCAATCCCCGGCGAAGTCGCCGGCCCCCATCGAGTGACCGCCAACGCAGCCGCCGCATTAGCTCGCCGCGCAGCTTCAACCGGTACTAACCCTTGTGCCAACCCGGCCACAAACACCCCGGCATGCGCATCCCCCGCGCCGTTGCTGTCCACCGCCTCAACCTTGAAACCCGGTACATGCTGGCGGTCTCCATGCTGGCTGATCCAGCACCCTTGCGGGCCGTCACGCACCACCATCAACACGTTGGCCGGCAGATGATCGGCCAACCGGTTCAACGCCTCGGCAATGTCCGCCGCACCGGTAAACTTCAACGCCTCGACACTGTTGCTGGTCCACAGATCGATGCGCGCCAGCAAGGCTTGCATCAACGGCTCATCCGGCGAATCCACCAGCGGGCCCGGATCGAACACCACGTTGATTCCTCGCGGTAAATCCAGCACCCAATCCACCAGCGCCTGGGCTTTGCCGCCATGCAGCAGGCTGTAGCCGCTGACGTAGACATAGTCCCCCGCCTCGGCTGGCACGCTGGCCAAATCCTCGGCCGTCAGCTCACCTTCGGCACCGATATAGGAAATGAAACTGCGCTCGGCCGACGCTTCGGTTACCGCGACGCACAATCCCGTATCCCGTTCGGCGCTGCTCTCGATGCCAATCCGAATGCCTTCAGCCTTCATCGCCTCACGGGCAAGATCACCGAAACGGCCGGTACCGTGGCGGCCGAGATAGACCACCGGCAAGCCATTACGCTGGGCGGCAGCCATCACATTGAAGCCGCCGCCAGCTTCGAAACTGGCGGATTGCGCCAGCACGTCGCCGCCCGAATGCGGCAGTTTATCCACGGCCATGACCAGGTCGATCATGACCTGGCCGGTGTGCAGCAATCTAGGCATGAGCGTTCTCGGTCATCGCGGCACGACGATCCTTGGCGCCACCGAGTACAAAGTAAATGCCACCCGCCACCAGGAACGTCACGATCCAGCCGAGGCCGTTATGGCCCAGCCAGGAGTCGGACAGGAAGCCGCGGAACCACACGGTTTGTTCGGTCGTACCGATGGTGGTGAAGCTGAAGCCCAGCACGATCGCCAACGCCCACGCACCGAAGGCGCGCCACTCGATACCGCCGCTGTACCAGTAAGCGCTGCTCGGGCTCACGTCCAGCAGGTCTTTGGGGCTGTAGTAATGACGGTGAATCAGGTCGACGACAAAGATCCCGACCCACGCGGTGATCGGTACCGCCAGCAGCGAAATGAAGGTAATGAACGGGCCATAGAAACTGTCGGCGATCAGCATGAAATAGATCGAACCGGCGAAGATCGCGACGATGTCGACAACCACCGCGTAGACACGTTTGACCTTCAGGCCGAGGGTCAGCGTGGTCAATCCGGCGGAGTACACCGACAGGTTGTTCGACAGCAGCAGCCCGCCGAACGCGGTGATCAGGTACGGCACGGCCATCCAGGTCGGCAGCATGTCGCGGATCGCGATGATCGGATCAGTGGCCGAGGCCAGATCGTTGTTGCCCACTGACAGCAGGCCGCCGAGGGTGATCAGCAGCACCAGCGGAATCCCCGCACCAAACGCTGCCGACGCCACCAGGCGCACGGCTTTGACGCTGCGGTGCTGGTAGCGCGACATGTCGGCACCGGCGTTGGCCCAACCGATCCCGGTGCCGGCAGCCATGGTGCCGACGCCGATAATCATTGCGCTAAGCGGTGCAGGCGTGGCGTTGAACACCGCGCTCCAGTCGATGGTGGCGCAGAGGAAACCGCCGACCAGAATGTTCAGCGCACCGAACACGTAGGTTGCCCACTTCTGGATCACCAGCAAGGTGGCGTGACCGAGGCCCGACACCGACAGGGTCAGCAGTACGAAAATCGCAATGAAGATCAACGTCAGCACGGGTGCGCTTTTGGCTTCCACCGGCGAGCCGAACAGGATCGAGCACAGCGACAGCAACACGAACGCGGCGGTGGTGGTGTTGACGGTTTCCCAGCCCAGACGCGACATCAGCGAGACCAGGGTCGGGCCGATGTTGCCGCGTACTCCGAAGATCGCTCGCGACAACGTCAGGCTTGGGGCGCGACCACGGCGACCGGCAATGGAGATGATCCCGACCACCGCGAAGGAACCGGCAGCCCCCAGGATCGCGACGATGATCGCCTGCCAGATCGCCAAGCCGCGGAAGGCTACAAGGGTCGCGCCCAGCGGCAGGCCGAGGATGGAGATGTTGGCAGCAAACCAGACCCAGAACAGCTGCAGCGGATGACCGTTGCACTCCGCTTCCGGCACGGGCTCGATGCCACGGGTTTCCAGTTGCCCGGCGCTTTGCCCGGCGTTTGTTGAACTCATGTGAAATGCTCCTGTTGCCTTTGTTGTGGTTGTGGGCAATTGCGGAAGTCGACATAACATCCCGGCGGTCCTGGCCGTATTCGTGCTTTCCGTTGCGGTGAAAGAATTTGAGTGCGCGGCGCGTCCTTCGCGAGCAGGCTCGCTCCCACAGGTACGGCGTGTACCTTAAGGTTTGCACTATCCCTTGTGGGAGCGAGCTTGCTCGCGATGGCGTCAGTGCAATCAGCGCAAGGCCAACAGCCCCTGCACCAACGGTTCCAGCTCCAGATCATTGACAGCTTTGACCTTGTCGATCATCGCCGCCGGCCAACTCTCAAGACCCAGGCAAGCCCCAAGCATGGCGCCGAGAATCGCCGCGATGGTGTCCGTGTCGCCGCCAAGGCTTGCGGCCATGCACAGCGCTTCGAACGCGTTCATTTCACCAATGGCCACTTGCTGGGCCAGGGCAAACGAGACCACCACCGATTCCTGTGAAGCCACCGATGTGCCGATCACGTCGTACATCAGATCCGCCAGCAACGCCTTGTCGCTGTCGACACTGATGGTCCGCGCCCAGCTGATGCGCGAGGCGATGCGTCCACCAGCCACCCAGTAACCGTGGCTTTCAGCTTGTTGAGCGATTTGCTGGCCGAGGTTCAACGCCTCGCCCAGGTCCATGCCGTTGATACCGGCCGAGACCACCGCCGCCACAGCCGCCGCGCTGGAGATGCCCAGCGTGGTGTTGTGGGTGACCTGGCACGCCTGCACGACAGCGTTGATGAAACGCTCAGGGTTGGCGACATCCGCCGCAATCCCGACCGGCGTGATGCGCATTGCCGCGCCATTGGTGGTGCCGTAGCGCCCCGCTTCTTCCGGCGAGTGGCCGGCGAGAATCATTTCGATGGCACGTTTGGTCGAAGGGCCGAGCAAGTCTTGCGAGCCCTTGGCCTGCATCACGGCTTCCCATTCGATCAACCGTTGGGCTAGCAGCGACGGTTCGATTCGGCCCTCGCCGTCGACCAACAATTGGCCGACCAGAATCGCCTGTTCGGTGTCATCGGTGATCGAGCCTTTGAGCATGTTGGCGGCGATCGGTTGATTGGGGCCTGCGTCTTCCAGGTCAGTGATTTTGCCGAAGCGCACCTTGATCTCGGCACGGCTGAGGGATTGGGTCGGCATGCCCAGCGCATCGCCCAGGGCCAGTCCGTAGAACGCGCCCAATGCACGATTGAGCGCGGTCATTTTGACTCTCCAAACTGCAGGTGCAGGCGAAAATGCACCGGATCGAGCAAGCTTTCGACCTGCTCCATGAATCGGTTTTGCCGGTCGTAGGTGGTGCGCAAGGCCTTGAGGAACACCGTGCCTTCCGGACGGCCGAGCAGTTCGGCGTCTTCGGCGCTCAAGGGTTCGGCACCGATCCATTGATCGCCGCGCTCGCCGATATAGCCGTAGGCGGCCAGGGTGATGGTCAGGGAGTTGTCGATAAGGCCGACCCGCGGCAGGCTTTCCAGGCCTCCGGTGGCGGGCATCAATGAGCGTTCAAGGGAGACCAGCTTGCCTTCGTTGGAACGGCGGCGACGGTCGAGGGTGATGAATTGGTCAGTGCCGAAACGTGGCAGCAGGTCAGGACGGGTGACCGCCTCCAGCCGCAGCACTTCGGTATTGATCAGCGCCCCGCTGTCGGCCAGGGCCTGGGCCCAGCCGCTGCGTTGATCGAGCACCACGCCGTCGAAGGTGACGATGGAACCGACTCCGCTTTGCGTCGCGATGTAGTTGCGCCGTTTCAACTCGGCCAGGGCTTCGCGCAGCGTTCCTCGGCTGACTTTGAATTCTTGAGCCAATTGATGCTCGCCCGGCAGCAGAAAGCCGTCCTCCATGAGGCCGCTTTCGATGCGCCGGATGAGTTCGTCGACCACCCGTTGTTTCTTGTCAAATCGTACCTGTCTAATCATGTACAAAGTGATAACCGAAACGGGGTTGGCCGAGCAAGGAATATTTTGGGTAGGTGACGGGAGGCGGGATGTTCGGAGGCGTGTGGTGTCAGGTGAATCCACCCCTCACCCCAACCCTCTCCCCAGAGGGGCGAGGGGGCCGAACGAGGGATTCTTTCGAGTGACATCGACCTGAAATATCGAGTCGAACTCAGGCTTTGAAAAGCGTGGAGATCTGCTCCCTTTCCCCCTCTCCCCTATGGGGAGAGGGCTGGGGTGGGTAAAAACCGGGGACATCCTTTACGTTTGAGACCGGGGACATGGTTTACAGGTATCAATCATGGTCAGGAGGTACTGACCATGCCCTGGAATCGAGAGTCCCCGATGGATCAGCGAGTGAAATTAATCCATGACTGGCTTAGCGGCAGTTACAGCAAGAGCCAACTGAGTCGGCGATATGGCATTAGCCGTCCGACGGTCGATAAGTGGCTTGATCGGTATGCAAGCTGCGGCGTAGATGGCTTGAAAGAGCGCTCGCGAAAACCGCTGAGCTGTCCGCACCAAACCCCCGATGAAATCATTGCCACGTTGCTTGCGAAGAAAAGCGAGCACCCGGATCGCGGGCCGAAGCAACTGATCCAGCGTCTGCGCAATGCGCAGCCGCAGATCGCTTGGCCGGCCGCCAGCACCGCTGGAGAGTGGCTGAAAAAGGCCGGTCTGGTGATTCCTCGACGGCTGCACCCACCCCGTCCGCATGGGCCGGTGCATCTGCGTCAGGCCGACGAGCCCAATCAAACCTGGTGCGCCGATTACAAAGGACAATTCAAAACCCAGGACGGCCGCTGGTGCTATCCGCTGACCATCACCGACCATGCCAGTCGCTATCTTCTGGCGTGCCGGGCGCTTCCCAGCACCCACGGTGAACCTACGCGTCAGGGCTTCGAGTGGGCGTTCCGGGAGTTCGGCATGCCTGATGTGATCCGCACCGATAACGGCGCTCCGTTTGCATCGACAGGCTTGGCCCGCCTCTCCAAGCTGTCCGTCTGGTTCATCAGGCATGGTGTCCACCCCGAAACAATCAAGCCGGGACGCCCGGATCAGAACGGTCGGCATGAACGCATGCACCGCACGCTAAAGGCTGCCGTTCTCAGGCCGCCGGCGGAAAACCTGCTGCGTCAGCAGCTTGCCTTTGAGGACTTCGTACAGGATTTCAATCACGCACGGCCTCATACGGCGCTGGAGATGAAGACGCCAGCGGATATCTATCGCCCGTCACTCAGACCTTATCTAGGCTATTTGCCGGCGATCGAATACGGGGCCGACGTCGAAGTACGGCGGGTGCGCAAGAATGGTGAGATCAAGTGGCAAGGGGGCCTGATCTTTCTGGGCGAGGCGCTGATCGACGAGCACGTCGCGCTGAAGGAGGTGGCTGATGGCGTGTGGGAGTTGTACCTTTGCTCTTTCCCTTTAGGCAGGCTTGAACGCGGTGCCAAACGCGTATCAAGCCTGTTAAATGTGTAAACGATGTACCCGGTCAAATGTGTAAAGGATGTACCGGTCTCTACAGTGTGGGGTGGTTCTTGAATCCCCCCCAAATCTCAACGCTGTTTTAGTCGGTCGATGACAACGGCCAACAGCAAAATCGAACCGCGAATCACGTACTGGTAGAAGGTATCGATATTCTTCAGGTTCATCGCATTCTCAATGATCGCCAGAATCAACACCCCGGCAATCACATGCCGGATCATGCCGATCCCGCCGCTCAACGACACCCCGCCCAACACACAGGCAGAAATCACCGTCAGCTCAAAACCCTGGCCAATCATCGGCTGACCGGACGTCATGCGCGAAGCCAGGATCACCCCGGCCAACGCCCCGATCAACCCGTGCACGGCGAAGATAATGATCTTGGTCCGGTCAACGTTCACCCCGGCCAGCAGCGCTGCTTCCTGGTTACCGCCGATGGCCATGGTGTTGCGCCCGTAGGTGGTGTAATTCAGCAACCAGCCAAAAAACAGGAAGCAAACGATGGTGATCAGGATCGGCACCGGCACACCCAACAACTGGCCGTTACCGAAGACGAAGAACTGCTCTTGCGACACACCGACCGCTTTGCCGTTGGCGAAGATGTAAGCCAGGCCACGAACGATCTGCATGGTCGCCAGCGTGGTAATCAACGCATTGACCCGCAACTTGGCGATCACGATGCCGTTGATCAACCCGACGATCAGCCCCATGAACAGCGCCGCCACCACACCGAGAAACACGCTGTCGGTGTCGCGCATCACCACCGCCGCAACCACGCCGGCGCAGGCAATCACCGAACCCACCGACAAATCGAAGTGCCCGGACGCCAGGCAATACAACATGGTGCAAGCGGCAATCCCCGTCGTGGAAATCGCCAGGCCCAGGCCGCGCATGTTCAATGGCGAAAGGAAGTTGTCGATCAGCAAGGTGCAAAGCACGAAGATCCCGACGGCCGCCAGCAGCATCACCCAGTCATCGAGAAAGCGCCGCAGGTCCAGAGGTTTGCGCTGGGTGGGCAAAGCGTTGTTTTGGATTGTCATAGTCACCTCTCAGTTCGCCACGCCGTCAGCGCGTTGGCGCGGCAAAGCCAGTTGCAGCAGGTTGGATTCATTGGCCTCTGCGCGAGACAACTCGCCGCGCATCGCGCCTTCGCAGAGCACCAGGATGCGGTCGGAAATACCCATCACTTCCATCAGGTCGCTGGAGACCACGATCACCGCGATGCCGCTGGCGGCCAGGTTGTGGATGATCTGGTAGATCTCGGCTTTGGCGCCGATGTCGATGCCGCGAGTCGGTTCGTCGAGCAGCAGGACTTTCATCGGCATCGACAGCCAGCGGCCGAGAATAGCCTTCTGCTGGTTGCCGCCGGACAGGTACATGATTTTCTGTGCCGCGTTGGGCGTCTTCACCTTCAGCGCCTTGATCTGCTTGTCGGCGTTGTCCTTCTCCCACAGGCCACGCAACAGGCAACCGAAGGTGGAGTGGGCGCCGCGGGCGCTGATGTTGATGTTCTCGGCGACGCTGGCGAGCGGCAGGATGCCCTCTTTCTTGCGGTCCTCGGGGCACAGCAGAATCCCGGCGGCAATCGCATCGCGGGGTGAACGCAACTTCAGTTCATGACCGCGCAACTCCAGGCGTCCGGCGGTATTGCGCTCAAGGCCACTGAGCATGCGGAACAGCTCGGTGCGACCGGCGCCGACCAAACCGAACAGACCGAGAATCTCGCCTTTGTGCACCTCGAAACTCACCGCCTCACGCAAACCCGGTCCCAGCAAACCGTCGACCTTGAGCGCCACCGCACCACGCTGACGGTGGCGGTAATCGTAGATGTCCTGAATGTCGCGACCGACCATGCAGGTCACCAACTGATCATGAGTCAGTTCGCTCATATCCTCGAACGTGCGCACAAAGCGGCCGTCCTTGAACACCGTCACCGCGTTGCAAATGCGGAACACTTCTTCCATGCGGTGGGAGACGTAAAGCACCACTTTGCCTTCGTCGCGCAGGCGACCGATGATCGCCATCAAACGATCGATTTCCCGCGCCGAGAGGCTGCTGGTCGGTTCGTCAAACGCGATCACATGCGCACCACGGGACAAGGCCTTGGCGATTTCCACCAATTGCCGCTGACCGAGGGACAGGCGCCCGACTTTCTCTTGCGGATCGATTTCATCGGCCAGGCCCTTGAGGCAGGCCAATGCCTGTTGCCGCAACGCGCCGCGATTGATCAGGCCGAAACTGGCCGGCAGATGACCGAGGAACAGGTTCTCTGCCACGGTCATTTCCGGGACCAGGTGCAGCTCTTGATGGATCACGGCGACGCCACTGCCGATGCTGTCGGCGGTGGACTTGAAGACCCTCGCCTGCTCGCCGATCTGCAGGTCGCCGCTGCTCGGGGTGTAAGCCCCGCCGAGGATTTTCAGCAGGGTCGATTTGCCGGCGCCGTTCTCGCCCATCAAAGCATGAACCTGCCCCGGATGGGCGACGAAGCTGATGCCATCCAGTGCCTTCACCCCGGGAAAGGTCTTGCCGATCCCGTTGAAGCGCAAGCTGCCGCCGGCAGCGTGTTGTTGT
This sequence comes from Pseudomonas sp. GL_093, assembly GCF_057837605.1. Taxonomy (NCBI): domain Bacteria; kingdom Pseudomonadati; phylum Pseudomonadota; class Gammaproteobacteria; order Pseudomonadales; family Pseudomonadaceae; genus Pseudomonas; species Pseudomonas sp. GL_093. The sequence continues at coordinate 5,313,924 of NZ_CM174448.1, forward strand.
GTTTTTGATTGCGCGTGCATAACCCACCTCTTCACACAGATCAGGCAGCCCCGTCGCCAGGGCCACCGATGAAATCAACCGTGCCTCAGTTCCAGAGGCCGATCTTTTCCAGTTCCTGCTTGAAGTTCTCGCGAGTGATCAGCGTCACGTCGTCCATCGCGGTGTACTTCGGCGGTTCTTTGCCGGTGGTGACCCACTCGTACATCATGCTGGCGGTGTTGTAGCCCTCGATGTGCGGGCTCGGCAGCATCGAGCCGAAGAAACCGCTGTTGGCCTTCTTCAATTCGCCGATGGCGTCAGTGCCGTTGATGCCGATGCCGATCACATTAGCCGCGGCAAAACCGGCGCTTTCGGTGGCGCGCACGCCGCCCAGCACGGTGTTGTCGTTCATGCCGCCGATGATCAGGTTTTTCGCCGCGCTCGGCAGTTTCACCAGCGCCGAGTTGGTGGCGTCCATGCTGCCGGGTACGTCGAGGGTTTTCAGTGCCGAGAACAGGATGTGGTCTTTCGGCATGCCGGCGTCTTCCAGCGCTTTCACCGAACCGTCGGTGCGTTTCTTGCCGGTGTCGAGTTCGTTGAAGGTGTTGATCACCGCGTAGGTGTCTTTCCAGTCCCAGCCACGTTTCTTCGCTTCGGAGGCCATGGCGCTGCCCTGCTTCTGGCCGACTTCGAACGCGGCCATGCCGAGGTACGGAACGTGTTCCATGAACTTGCCGCCGGCATCGACGAAGCGGTCATCGACGGCGATGACTTTCAAACCGTTGAGCTTGGCCTTGGCCATGATCGCAGGTCCCAGGGACACGTCTGGCGGGCAGATCACGAAGCCCTTGGCACCGTTGGCGGCGAGGCTGTCGATGGCCGAGAGGGTTTTCTCGCCGTCCGGTACGGCGATCTTGATGACGGTGAAGCCCTTCTCTTTCCCGGCCTTTTCGGCGAATGCCCATTCGGTCTGGAACCAGGGCTCTTCCGCCTGCTTGACCAGAAAACCGATCTTCACTTCCTCGGCCGCCAGCAACGAACTGCTCAGGCTGACCGCGGTGACCGCCAAAGCGGCACAGCACAGGGAACGGATCCCACGACGACGATTCATAAGCTGACTCCTTGTTATTTTTTTTGAGCGTTATTTGAAAGCCAATCAAACTGTGCAGTAATAGTCATATCGTATGATGATTGGATTTCAGACGTAGTTCCGCGCCTGAAACCCGATTGATTCAGTCGTGGTACATGACCGAGCGACCGCCATCGATGGTGATGCACGAAGCATTGATAAACGGCGCTTCATCGCTGGCCAGGAAAACAGCGGTCATGGCCACTTCGATCGGTTGCCCGATGCGACGTGGCGGGTGCAGATCAAAAGCGCGCTGACGTTCGGCATGCGGGTCGGCAAAACCGTTCCAGTAATCGACGTTCAGCTGGGTTTCGATGTAACCCGGCGCGATGGCGTTGACGCGAATGCCCTTCGGCGCATATTCGATGCCCAAAGCGCGGGTCAGTCCGAGCAGGCCATGTTTGGCCACCGGGTACGGGAAGCAGCCGGGAATGATGTGAGTGGAGTGGGTCGAGGCGATGTTGATGATGCTGCCGATGCCCTGCTCGATCATCTGCGGCAGCACCGCTTTGCAGCCATACCAGGCGCCGTCCAGGTCGATGGCGAAGCAGCGACGCCAGTCTTCCTCGGTCATTTCCAGCGGATCGCGGAACACATTGACCCCGGCGCAGTTGACCAGCACGTCGATCCGACCGTGCAGCTCGATCGCCAGTCTGGCCATGGCGTGCAGATCTTGCTGGTTGGAAACGTCGGCCTTGATTGCCTGAATGTCGAAGCCTTTGTCCCGCCAGTGCGCCGCGACCTTTTCGACTTTCTCACCCTGGATATCGCTGATGATCAGCTTGGCCTGCTGGGAAGCGAAGGTCGCGACAATCGCCTCGCCGATACCTTGAGCGGCGCCGGTCAGCAGCACGACCTTGTTTTTCAGGCGCTCACCCTTCGGCGGTTCGGGCACCGGTGGCAAGGAAAGAGGTTCAGCCATGGATCAAGACTCCTTTTCGAAGGCACGACAAAAACCGGGCATCTGTCGATGTCCGGCCAAAAGGCTTTTTGGAAAATCGCTGCATCACTTCACCTGTTTTGTTTTTTTAAGTGTGAGTGCGTGTAACTGATGGAGCCGACTATAAACCCGACTGCCAAATAATCTCAATATATAATTTTACATCCCATATTTTGGGATTTATCCGGAAAACCGAGTACAGGTTTTTCCGGGCACATCGACTCGAATCGACAGCAACGCGCCGTCCAACGGATGGTTGAGCGGGCTCGCGGCGCTGGTGATGTACAGGGTTTTCAGATCTTCACCGCCGAATACGCAACTGGTCGGGCGGCTGATGGGTAGTTCGATCACGCGATCAACCTTCCCGTCCGGGGTCAGCCTGAGCAGACAACTACCGTCCCAGCGGGCGTTCCAGAGATAACCCTCGGCATCCATCGCCGAACCATCAGGACCGCCGCGTTCATGCGGTCCGAACCAGACCCGGGCCGGGTCGAGGTTGCCGTCGGTACGGATGAAGTATTGGTAGAGCGTGTTGTCGAGGCTGTCGGCGAAATACACGGTGGTCGCGTCTTCGCTCCACAGCAACGTGTTCGGGATGCCCAACCCGCGAAGCAACGGCGTGACCCGAGCATCGCGATCGATGCAAAACAGGCCACCGGAGCGCCGCACAATGGGCACGTCTTCGCCCTGTTCGCCGATGTTGTTCTGCATGGTGCCGAGCCAGAGCCGGCCTTGAGCATCGCAGCGGGCTTCATTGGCGCGATTGCCGGGTTGCGGATCGGCGACGCAGAGCAAGGTCAGTCGTGGTTCAAGGCCGGGGGAATCCAGATCGAGTCGATACACGCCGCTGTTCAACGTCACCAGCGCATCGCCGCTTTCGCAAGGGATGAAGGCAGACACGTGCTCGGGCATTTGCCAGATCTGCACGTTGGCGCCAATCAGCCGCAGCGCCTGTTGACCGGCGATATCAACCCAGTACAGCGCCTGGGTCGGCGCGTCCCAGAACGGGCCTTCACCCAGCCGTGCCCGGTGCTCGGTAACCGCAGTCCACGTCATGAAACCTCCTGCATTGTTCTTGTTTTTTGTGGGAGCGAGCCTGCTCGCGATAGCGGTGTAACAGGCAACATTGATGCTGAATGTAATGCCCCCATCGCGAGCAGGCTCACTCCCACAGGGTTATTTATTGTCAGCTGGCCTTTTTGTCGGCCATGACTTGCGGGTAGAAGCGTTTGATGGCCAGGTCGGCGTTATCGATCAGCGTCATGCAGGCCCAGACGCCCCGCGCGGCATCCCGGGCGGCGATGGCCTCTGCCATGTCTTTGTGAATAGGTAGCGTGCGGCGCAGTTCGTCCGGGTCGGCGGCGGACACCTCGAACGACACCGCCAACAGCGCGCCGAGGGCCGGGACCATTTGTTCGATGAATTGATTGTGGCTGGCAGCGAGAATGCACTCGTGGAAGAACTGGTCGGCGCGGTTGTAATCGACGCCGCTGTCCACTGCCCGCTCCAATGCGTTGTAGGCCTGAAGGATGGCGTGAACCTGTTCGACGGTAGCGCGCTCACAAGCCCAGCGTACGGCCATGGGTTCGATGGTGCGGCGCAGGTCGAGCAAGTCGTCGACGAAGTTTTCCGGCAAGCCGCTGCGTGACAGCCAGCCTACGACTTGCGGATCGAAGAGGTTCCAGCGGCGCACCGGCAACACCCGCGTGCCGACCTTCGGCCCGACTTCGAGCATGCCCTTGGCGACCAGGGTTTTGATGGCTTCGCGGATAACGGTGCGGCTGACACCGAGCTGCTCGCCCAGGTCGGCTTCGACCTTGAGCGTCTCACCCGGTTTGACCTGCCCCGTGGCGATCCAGCAACCCAGCCAATCGACCGTCGACGCATGAAAACTGCTGGACATGGACACCTCAGTTCAGGGACAGCACACAGCCGTTCGCGATGGGTGTCTACGCTAATCATCATACGATTGTGTGTCAATTTGATTTTTCTGCCTGACGGCAGATGGGGCGATTTGAACGAACCCGCTTTGTGACCTACGGTTAGCCGCGACAGATCAAGCGCAACTAAAGTCCGCTATCGACAGGTATCAGCATGAACATGGATGCGTCTACGCAATACCCGATTGTTTTGGTCCACGGCCTTTTTGGCTTCGATAAAATTGCCGGTTACCCCTACTTCTTCGAGATCAAGGAAGCTCTGGAACATGCCGGGGCCAAGGTGTTTGCCGTTAACATTCCAGCCGTTAACGGAAACGAGGAGCGTGGTAAAAAACTGCTCGAACACGTCAATCGCATATTGCAGGAAACGGGAGCCGCCAAGGCCAATCTTATCGGCCACAGCCAAGGTCCATTGGCTGCTCGTTACGTAGCGGCGTTACACCCGGAAAAGGTCGCATCAGTCACGTCTGTCAGCTGCCCCAATCATGGCTCCGAGATTGCCGACCAATTGCATAAGGCGCTGACGCCGGGTGAGTTGCCCGAAGCCCTCGTACTCGCCCTGTTCAAAGCCGTCGGCATCTTCATTTCGTTGATCAGCGACCATCCGGAAAACCCTCAGGACCCTCAAGCGGCTTTCGAATCCCTGACCAGCGCAGGTTTGGCAGCCTTCAACAAGAAGTACCCGCAAGGGCTACCGCAACATTGGGGTGGGGAAGGCAACGAAATTGAAAACGGCGTGTACTACTACTCCTGGAGCGGGATCCTGCAAAACTTTCAAAGCCTGCAACCTCTCGATCCGTCTCACTTGAACTGTATCGTGCTGTCGAAGTTGTTTTATAAAGAGAAACACGCCAACGATGGGCTGGTCGGACAGTACAGCTCGCACCTGGGCAAAGTCATTCGTTCGGATTACCCGATGGACCATTTCGACGCAGTCAATCAAATGGCCGGGATCACGAGCTGGAACGTAAGCCCGGTCCACCTCTATCTGGAACATGCTGCTCGGCTTAAGGAAAAAGGTTTGTAGGCAAAAAAAATGGCCCGCTTGAATAGCGGGCCATTATCCAGAACACAGCAATTTGGCGAGTTACGGCTCAAGCCCGATAGGGAAGAACTCGCCAGCGCTCCACACGCCTAACCAGCGCTGCCCGTCGATCTCGCGGGTGACGGCCAGCTCCACCAGTTGGTAGAACACGTTGCGGTGGATCAGGGCTTCGAGGTTGGTGCGCACATGCACGTAGGGCGCGGGCTCCTGCGTGACCGGGTCGATCACCACGCGCATGGGGTGTTCGGTGCCGGCCTCGGCAGTCTCGTCAACATTGGTGGTGAAGCGCAGGACCTGGGTTTCACCTTCGCCTTCAACCTCCACGGCAATCGCCACAAAGGGCGCATCGTCGACCTTGATGCCAACTTTCTCGACCGGGGTAATGAGGAAGTAATCGTCACCATCGCGTCGAATGATGGTGGAGAACAGCTTGACCATCGGCTTGCGTCCGATCGGCGTGCCCAGGTAATACCAGGTGCCGTCACGGGCGATACGCATGTCGATGTCGCCGCAGAAGTCGGGGTTCCACAGGTGGACCGGCGGCAAGCCTTTGGTTTTGGGGATTTGCCCCAACAGATCGTTGGCTTTTTGCGGGCCACTCATGGCGTTCTCCTTTTGAATTACTGGTCGCTGAGCCCCAGCAGGCTGCGCGCGTATTGTTCCAGCGGCGGGCCCATCAGGTCTTCCGGCTTTTTGTCGTGGAACGTCAGTAAACCGCCACGACCCTTGATGCGTGCAGTATCAATCAAATACTGGGTGCTGGTCTCGATCAACATGATCTGAATCACGCCGCCATCGATACCGAGGCGATCCAGGGCTTCCTGATCGAGCCACTCGTCCGAGTTGCCGATACGGTCGTCAGACTTGGCGAACCGGGTATAGAGCAGGTAATGGGCACCGGCGGCACGGGCTTCACTCATGGCTTGATCAAGACCTTCCGGGGCACGGGCGCGGCGGACCATAGGGAAGTATTCAACAAAGCCATCGAAGGCGACTTCGGCGATCACGTTAGGTCGCGGGTAGACAGCACTGCCTGGCGGCACAAACGCGCCCTGGGCGATATACACGAATGAGTCCGGTTGGATGCGCAGGTTATTCACACGGCGGCTGTCGCTATGGTCGAGCAACCCCGCGTCGCTCATGTGGTAGCGAGTCCCTTCAGCCAGATCGCTGACATTCATGCAGCCACCAAGCGCCAAAACGGCCAGCAGCAAAACCAGGCTACGCATCCTACCCTCCAGAGGCCGGTGACGGAAAACCGGCGAATGGCCATTGGATGCAGCTTCCGCGCCAGCTCGGGATCAGTACCGTCTCACAGATCGCATCGCGAGCAAGCTCGCTCCCACAGGGTTGGCACAGGACCTGTGGGAGCGAGCTTGCTCGCGATGAGGTTCGATCAGCCGCCGATGATTTTCATGATGGTCGCGCCGCCAGAAAATGCCACTTCCTGCTTATCGCCCAAGGCTTTCACCAAGAGTCTCTGCAAGGCGGGCAGCGCTTGATGACGGGGCTTGTCCAGCAGGTCGCCGACATAGTGGCGGTTGCTCGACGACAGGCAGCCGTGCAGCCAGCCCGTGGAGGACAGACGCAGCCGCGAACAGGTGCGGCAGAAAGGAACGCTTTCGTTGGCGATAACGCCGAAGTAGCCCTGCCCCGGAATCTGGTAACGCACGGCAGTGGCGTCTACCGGCGCATCGGCCTGAAGGTATTCGTAGCGCTCGCCGATCAGGCTGAGCAACTGCTGCAGGCTGACAAACTGTTGCAGGAAAGCATTGGAGTCGCTGGCCAGGTGGCCCATGCGCATCAACTCGATGAAGCGAAGCTCATAGCCGCGCTCCAGACAGTAATCGAGTAGCGGCATCACTTGATCGAGGTTCTGCCCACGCAGCGGCACCATATTGACCTTGATCTTCAGGCCGGCGGCGCTGGCTTGATCCATACCGTCGAGCACCGTCGCCAGATCGCCGCCACGGGCAATGCTGCGAAAAGCGCTGGCATCCAGGGTATCGAGGGAAACGTTGATGCGACGAATGCCGGCATCCACCAGCAGTGACAGCTTCTTCGCCAGCAGCTGACCGTTGGTGGTCAGGCTGATGTCCGCCAGGCCCATCTGCCCGACAGCGGTCATGAAGGTTTCGAGTTTGGGGCTGACCAGCGGCTCGCCGCCGGTGATGCGCAAGCGCTCGATGCCCGCTGCTTCAATCAGATAGGCCACGCCACGCGCCATGGCCTCGGCCGACAATTCATCCTGCGCAGCCACCAACCGCTTGCCGTTGGGCACGCAATAGGTACAAGCGTAATTGCAGGCTGAAGTCAGACTGATTCGCAAATTGCGAAAACGCCTGCCTTGACGGTCAACGATCATGGACTACTCCGGCGGAAGAATATTCGGACCGCTAAAACTTGACTCACAAATCAAGTTTTAGCAAGTCCTATGCCTGAGTATATTCCTGCGGTACTGCGCCACGTAGCGAAATAATGGCGCAATAAGGCGAACTGTATGGATTCAGCTGCTCGGGGTGTCGCTATCGCGCTTGCGCTTGTTGCCCATGCGCACACCGATGTCCATCAGGAACTGGAAGAAACCTTCCTGATCTTCCAGCACATTGCTCCAGAACGGCGAGTGATACAGCGCCACGGCGCCGTGCACCAGCGCCCAGGATGCGCAGTAATGGAAGTAAGGTGGAACGTCTTCAAGTTTGCCTTCGCTGATCCGGCCCTTGATCAGCAGGGTCAGGCGTTCGAAGTTCGAGGCGCGGATCTTGTGCAGCTCTTCGACCATCTCCGGCACCTGATTGCCCTTGACCACCTTTTCTTCCAGGCGATCGAACAACCGATAGCGTTGAGGGTCGCGCATGCGGAATTCGAAGTAGGCCCGGGACAGGGCTTCCTTGTCCTTGTCGACATCGGCCGAATGCAACAGCTCGTTCAAATCGCGCTCGTAATCGAGCATCAGGCGCAGATAGATCTCGGCCTTGGATTTGAAGTGCTTGTAGATCGTGCCTTTGCCGATACCGACGGCATCAGCAATCATCTCGACGGTGACACTGTCTTCACCTTGATCGAGGAACAGCTTGAGCGCGGTATCGAGAATTTCTTGCTCGCGGCGACGAAACTCACGGACCTTACGAGGTTCTTTATGCATAAGAAAAGGTCTGTTGGGGTCAAAATTCGAAGCCGCGTATTATGCCTAACTTGCGCAAAAATGCACGGATCATCCGACCATATATGTGTTTCTTGATGAATTCCGGCAGCCTCGCAGATTAATGAGAACTCAACCGAAGCGCCCGTATTCCAAATTTGTTTAAAAACCGCGACCAGTAAACTGGACTCGGCGCAATACTGATCAATACTTCAACTGTCGGCGGGACATCTCCCCCAAGTGTTGCGCCGATATAGGTACCAACGGACCGCGTGCCTTTGTTTTACTCCTAATGGTCTTAACCCGGATTCACCCCCCAGAACCCGGGTTTTTTTTGCCTGCGATTTAACCTTTCACATGCGCCAGCGGAAACAGTCGCTTGAAATTCTCGGTGGTTTGCTCGGCAAATCGCTCGTAGGACTCACCTCGCAACATTGCCAGAAATTCCGCTACGTCGCGCACGTACTGCGGCAGGTTCGGTTTGCCGCGATGAGGGATCGGTGCCAGATACGGCGAGTCGGTTTCCACCAGCAATCGATCAGCCGGCACTTTACTGGCCACGTCACGCAGCGCGTCGGCATTGCGGAAAGTGACAATACCGGACAAGGAAATGTAATACCCCATGTCCAGTGCCGCTTTGGCCATGTCCCAGTCTTCGGTGAAACAATGCAGCACGCCAGCCTGGGGCAGCGCCGCTTCACGCAGGAGGTTCAACGTATCGGCGCGGGCACCACGGGTGTGAATGATCACCGGTTTGCCTGTCTGCTGCGCCGCTTGCAGATGCAGGCGAAACGACTCCTGTTGCAACTCCGCTGCTTCCGGCTCGTAGTGGTAATCCAGACCGGTTTCACCGATCGCCACCACACGCGGGTGGTTGAGCTCGCGCAACAGCCAATCCAATGCTGGCGCAGCGCCCGGTTGCACGTCCAGCGGATGCACGCCAACCGAACAGTCGACGTCGTCGTAACGTTCGGCCAGGGCTTTGACGTCGGCGGCATTCTCGATGCTGACGCCGATACACAGAAAGTGCCCCACTCCGCGCTGACGGGCCGCATCCAGTGCGGCATCCAGGGAGCCGTCGTGGGCGGCGAGGTCGAGGCGATCAAGGTGGCAATGGGAATCTACGAGCATAAAAGGGCTGCAACTTACATCGTATGAGTGGGACGGTCGGACTTCAGGGCTCCGGCCAGATGGGTTTCGATTCGACTGCGCGCGGTATTGTCGCCATCGTTGAATTGTACGCCGACCCCGGCGGCCCGGTTGCCCTGCGCACCTTTGGGGGTGATCCAGGTGACCTTGCCGGCGACCGGAATCTTCTCCGGCTCGTCCATCAGGTTGAGCAGCATGAATACCTCATCGCCCAACTTGTAGCTCTTGTTGGTCGGGATAAACAGGCCACCGTTCTTGATGAACGGCATGTAGGCCGCGTAAAGCACGGACTTGTCCTTGATCGTCAGGGACAAAATGCCGTTGCGCGGCCCCGGATTGACGAGTTCATTCATGCTGACCTCCGTTGCAGATGCTCAGAGTCTAGGCACAGACGGTCACTTCTGGGTAGGCAAACCCACCCATTGCACCAACAGCGCCTCCAGCAACAACACCCGATTGAGGTTGGCTTTGCTCATCACTTTCTGGCGCTGGGCGAGGATCCAGTCCTGAATATTCAGGACTTTGTCCTGGCCGGCTTTCTGCGCCAGGTACTGAATCACCTTGCGCATGTCCGTCAGCCCCAGACCTTCTTCGTCCTGAGTCAGCTGATAACGCAGGATCAGGCTCGACCAGTCGCAGAACCAGTCGAACAACAGCAACAGCGGAATCGCATTCCAGCCTTCGGCCAGTTGCGTCGGTGACTGTTGCTGCTTGAGCAACTTCTTCACGCCATCGACCACCAGCGCCCGCTGCTCGCGCACGCCCTGGGCCTGCAAGTTGACGGCGGCCAGTGGCGAACCGGCGGCCAAGGTCAGCAACTCGATGCGCTCTTCTTCCGCGCAGTCCGGCAAAGCCTTCGCCAGCCACGCAAGACTCATGACTTCGCTCGGCAGCGGACAGGCCTGCTGCTGGCAGCGGCTCTTGATCGTCGGCAGCAAACGACTGGTCTGGTGACTGACCAGCAGCAACACGGTATCACCGGAAGGTTCTTCAAGACTTTTGAGCAAAGCGTTGGCGGCGTTGATGTTCATCGACTCGGCCGGCTCGATCAGCACCACTTTGCGACCGCCCATCTGAGCGGTCTGAACCACGAAGCTGACCAGATCACGAACCTGATCGACCTTGATCGCCTTATCGGCTTCTTCCGGTTCCAGAATGTAGTTGTCAGGGTGACTGCCGGCCTTGAGCAACAGACAGGATTTGCATTCGCCGCAAGCTTCGTGGGCAGCGCTCGGGCGCTGGCACAGCAAACTGGCCATCAAGCGTTCGGCCAATGCACGCTTGCCGATTCCGGCCGGGCCATGCAGCAGATAGGCGTGGGCATGTTGCTTGCGACCGGCCAAATGCTGCCAGAGACTGTCCTGCCACGGATAGGCTTCAGCCACGGGTCAACTCCAGCAGGCGCGGCAGCAAGGCATCCAGTGCCTGCTGAACCTGCGCCAGCGGCTGGGCGGCATCGACCAGGACATAACGCGCAGGATTCGCTTCGGCACGCTTGAGGAAAGCACTGCGCACCGCATCAAAAAAGGTTCGGCCTTCGAGCTCGAAGCGATCCAGACGACCGCGAGCGCTGGCGCGGGCCAGGCCCACTTCCACCGGCAGATCGAAAATCAACGTCAGGTCTGGGCGCAGATCGCCCTGGACGAAGGCTTCCAGGGTCGCGATGCGCTCCAGCGACAAGCCGCGACCGCCCCCCTGATAGGCATAGGTCGAATCGGTAAAGCGATCACACAGCACCACCGCACCGCGGGCCAGCGCCGGACGAATCACCTCGGCCAGATGCTGGGCTCGCGCGGCGAACACCAACAGCAACTCGGTGTCGGGGTTCATGACTTCGTCAACCGGCGCCAGTAGCACTTCGCGGATCCGCTCGGCCAATGGCGTGCCGCCTGGTTCGCGAGTCAGCACGACCTCGATACCCGCAGCGCGCAGGCGCTCGGCCAGGTATTCGCGATTGGTGCTCTTGCCGGCCCCTTCCGGGCCTTCCAGGGTAATAAACAAGCCAGTCACAGGCAGTCCTTAGTCAGAGTCATTGCGGGCTTTGCGGCGCGGTTGCATCCGGTTCGGGCGCGGGTGCGGCTGCGGGTTCTTGAGCGGGTTCTGGAGCAGGCGCCGGCGGGGTCTCTTGAGGCTGCACCGGCGACGATTCCTGCACCGACTCCTGCGGCGACACTTGCGGCAAAGCCTCGGGAGCTGTGTCGGGCGAAGCAGCCGGAATCGGTGCCTGCTGATCCGTCGCCTCTGGTGCCGTAGCCGGCGCCGGGCTGGAGCGGTAGTCGGCACGGCGCTTGATCTGGAACTCACGCACAGCGTTATTGTGCGCATCCAGATCATCGGAGAACACGTGACTGCCATCACCACGAGCAACGAAATAGAGGCTATTGCCCGCCACCGGATTCAGCGCTGCATGAATCGCTTCGCGGCCGACCATGGCGATCGGGGTCGGCGGCAATCCCGAAATCATGTAGGTGTTGTACGGCGTCGCTTCCTTGAGGTGGGCGCGAGTCAATTTGCCGTTGTAACGGTCACCGAGTCCGTAGATCACGGTCGGATCCGTTTGCAACAACATGCCCATTTCCATGCGCCGTACAAACACGCCAGCGATTTGCCCGCGCTCCTGCGGCACGCCGGTTTCCTTCTCCACCAGCGAGGCCATGATCAGCGCCTGATAGGGTTCGGTGTACGGCACGTCAGCGGCGCGCTGGCTCCACTCCTTGGCCAGGACTTCGTCGAGGCGGTCGTAGGCTTTTTTCAGCAGCTCGACATCGGTCATGCCGCGCACGAAGCGATAGGTGTCAGGGAAGAATCGCCCTTCCGGAAAAATCCCGGTGTGGCCGAGTTTGTCCATCACCTCGCTATCACTCAAACCGTCGAGGGTCTTTTCGAGTTTTTCATCCTTGGCCAGAGCAGCGCGCACCTGATGGAAATTCCAGCCCTCGACCAGGGTCAGGCTGTACTGAACCATTTCCCCACGTTTCCACAGGTCAATCAGCCCTTCGACGGTCATGCCGGGCTGCATGCGGTATTCGCCCTTGTGCAACGGTTGTTTGGCGAGATTGAAGCGCCAATACACCCGCAGCCAGAAAGCATCCTTGATGACGCCATCGGCTTCGAGTCGATAGAAGGTGCGGGTCGGTGTCGTGCCTTTTGGCACTTCCAGCAGCTCTTCCTGAGTGATGTTCAGCGGCTGTTCCAGCGCCGAATGGATTTTCCAGGCGGAAGCGCCCAGACACAGCCCTGCCAGAACCAATCCGGTTTCCAGCAGCAGCAAGAATTTACGTCTCACGTATCAAGCATCCAGTAGCGCGCGGGCAATGGTTTGGAGTTTACGGGTGAGCGGACCAACCGGCCAGCTCAGTGCGGCATAGGCGCGCACCGGCCAAACGCCATACACGCTGTTGCAGACAAAGACTTCATCAGCCCATTGCAGCTGATCGAGGGTGATATCGGTGATTTGTGTGGGGATCCCCAATGACTCGGCTTGAAACAATAATTCGGCACGCATCACGCCGGCCACGCCGCAGCGCTTTAAATCAGCCGTGATCAGCACGCCATCGCGGATCAGGAACAGATTGCTGAACACGCCTTCAATGACGCGCCCGGCCTGATCGAGCATCAAGCCTTCGGCATGATCGGTATCTTGCCATTCAGAACGGGCGATAACCTGCTCAAGACGGTTCAGGTGTTTGAGTCCGGCGAGCAGAGGCTGTTTGGAAAGCCGCGTCGCACAGGGGAACAGGCGAACACCCTGCTCCGCAAGGGCAGCAGGATAAACCGCGGGTGGGTTGCCCAACATGATGCGGCGCGCCTGAGCCGAAGGATCGGGCGCATAACCACGCGCGCTTTCGCCACGCGTGACAATGAGCTTGAGCACACCTTCGCCCAACGCTTGGGCATAGGTCAGTAACTCTGTGCACACAGCCGCATGATCGAGATTAATTGCCAACCGCTGGCAACCTTTGACCAAACGCACCAGATGCCGATCCAGCAGCACCGGAGCGCCGTTGCGCACGGCAATGGTCTCGAACAGACCATCACCGTAAGCCAGGCCGCGATCCTTCAGCGACAAAGCGTCAGCCGGCTGACCGTCGACCCAGCTGTCCATCAGTCAGCGAACCGGCGGAACACCAGCGAGCCGTTGGTGCCGCCAAACCCGAAGGAGTTGGACAACACCACATCGATATCCATATTGCGCGCGGTATGCGGTACGAAATCGAGGTCGCAACCTTCGTCCGGCTCATCAAGGTTGATGGTCGGCGGTGCTACCTGGCTGTTGATCGCCAGCACACTGAAGATCGCCTCGACCGCGCCCGCCGCACCCAGCAGGTGACCGGTCATGGACTTGGTCGAACTGACCGCCAGCTTGTAAGCGTGATCGCCGAACACCGACTTGATCGCACGGGCTTCGGCAAGGTCGCCGGCCGACGTCGAGGTGCCGTGGGCGTTGATGTACTGAACCTGATCGCCATTGATCTTGGCATCGCGCAGCGCATTGGTGATGCAACGTGCAGCCCCTGCACCATCAGCCGGTGGCGACGTCATGTGGTAGGCATCGCCACTGGTGCCAAAGCCGATCAGCTCGGCGTAGATCGTCGCACCACGAGCCTTGGCGTGCTCCAGCTCTTCCAGAACCAGAGCGCCGGCGCCGTCGGACAGCACGAAGCCATCACGGCCCTTGTCCCATGGACGGCTGGCGCGGGTCGGTTCGTCGTTGCGGGTCGACAGTGCGCGGGAGGCACCGAAGCCGCCCATGCCCAGACCGCAAGCTGCCATTTCAGCGCCGCCGGCAATCATCACGTCAGCTTCGTCGTACATGATGTTGCGTGCCGCCATGCCGATGCAGTGCGTACCGGTGGTACACGCGGTGGCGATGGCGTAGTTAGGTCCCTGTGCGCCCAGATGGATGGACAGGAAACCGGAAATCATATTGATGATCGAGCCAGGCACGAAAAACGGAGAAATCCGTCGTGGGCCGGAATCATGCAGTGTGCGGCTGGTTTCTTCGATATTGGTCAGTCCGCCAATACCCGAACCCATGGCCACGCCAATGCGCTCACGGTTGGCGTCGGTGACTTCCAGACCAGAGTTACGAATTGCCTGAAAACCTGCGGCCAGACCGTATTGAATGAACAGATCGAGCTTGCGAGCTTCCTTGACCGACAGGTATTCCTCGACATTGAAGCCCTTTACCGAGCCGCCAAAACGGGTGGAATAGGCAGAAAGGTCGGTGTGTTCGATCAGACCAATGCCACTGCGGCCAGCCAGAATGCCCTGCCAACTGCTCGGCACATCCGTGCCCAGTGGCGACAACATACCCATACCGGTGACTACGACGCGTCTACGCGACACAGCACTCTCCTTTTTCAAATGACGACTTTGCATCAGGCCTAAAGAAAAAACCGCACGCCGTGATGGCAGTGCGGTTTTTCCATGACAGCAAGCAACGATTACAAGCTATTAAGCCTGGTGGTTAGTAACGTAATCGATTGCGGCTTGTACAGTAGTGATCTTCTCAGCTTCTTCGTCAGGGATTTCGGTCTCGAATTCCTCTTCCAGAGCCATCACCAGCTCAACAGTGTCAAGGGAGTCGGCACCCAGGTCTTCAACGAAGGAAGCAGTGTTGACCACTTCTTCTTCTTTAACGCCCAGTTGCTCAGCAACGATTTTCTTGACGCGCTCTTCGATGGTGCTCATACCTTGTTTTCACTCCTAATGGACAAATTCAGGCAGCTGGCCAGTGGGTAAGTGTATAGAAAGACTTTTCAGTTTTTCAACTGAAAGCTTCACTCCTCAAACCCGACGACCCTCTGCCTATAAATAGATTGCAGCTTTATAACGGATTTTAGACAGCTCGTATGACATTTTTTTGAAGCGATCCGTCACATTTAACTCATGTACATCCCGCCGTTCACCGGGATTGTAGCCCCAGTAACGTAAGCCGCACCGTCGGACGCAAGAAAAGCGACCACAGACGCGATCTCTTGAGCTTGCCCCAGACGGCCCAGCGGAATCTGCGTCTGCAAGGCTTCACGCTGTGCCTCGGGCAGTTCGCGGGTCATATCGGTGTCGATGAACCCAGGGGCCACCGAGTTTACCGTAATCGAACGCGAACCGACTTCACGCGCCAGTGAACGGCTGAAACCTTCCAGACCGGCCTTGGCGGCTGCGTAGTTTACTTGGCCTGCGTTGCCCATGGCACCCACAACCGAGCCAATACTGATAATTCGTCCCCAACGGGCTTTGGTCATACCGCGCAAAACGCCCTTGGACAGGCGGAACAGACTGTTCAGGTTGGTATCGACGACGTCATGCCATTCGTCATTTTTCATGCGCATCATCAGATTATCGCGGGTGATACCGGCATTGTTGACCAGGATCGCCGGCGCACCGAACTGCGATGTAATGCTCGCCAGTACTGCAGCAACGGATTCGTCGCTGGTGACATTGAGTTCCAGGCCAGTGCCTTGAATATCGTTTTCCTTCAGGGTAGCGGCAATGCGCTCGGCACCCGAGGCAGATGTCGCGGTGCCAATTACGATAGCACCCTGACGACCCAGTTCCAGGGCGATAGCCTGGCCGATACCGCGGCTCGCGCCAGTGACCAGTGCAACTTTACCTTGCAGACTCATGCAGGCTTCTCCTGATTCAAGCCAACGCTGCGCGAGCGGCAGCAAAGGCGTCGGGGGTATTGAGGTTGGATGTCGACACGCCTTCGGCGCAACGCTTGTTCAGGCCAGCCAGCACTTTGCCAGGGCCGCACTCGACCAATTGGGTAGCACCTTTGGCGGCCAGCGCCTGAACCGATTCGACCCAGCGTACAGGCTTGTAGAGCTGCTCAAGCAGATCGCGCTTGAGGGTTTCCAGATCGGCCGGCACAGTGGCGCTGACGTTTTGAACCACTGGAATCTGCGGCGCCTGCCAGTCGATCGCTGCGATCGACTCGGCGAAACGCTCGGCCGCCGGACGCATCAGCTCGCAATGGGACGGCACACTGACCGGCAACGGCATGGCGCGCTTGGCACCACGAGCCTTGCAGCCTTCGATGGCACGCTCGACCGCAGCCTTGGCACCGGCGATGACCACTTGGCCAGGGGAGTTGAAGTTGACCGCACTGACCACTTCGCCTTGCGCCGCTTCGGCACAGGCTGCCAGCACATCAGCATCGTCCAGACCGAGAATGGCGGCCATGCCACCTTGCCCGGCCGGAACGGCTTCCTGCATCAACTGACCACGGCGTTCAACCAGCTTCACCGCATCACCCAGGCTCAGGCTGCCCGCGGCAACCAGAGCGCTGTATTCGCCCAGGCTGTGCCCGGCAACATAAGCCGGACGCGCGCCGCCTTCAGCCAGCCACAGACGCCACAAGGCAATCGAGGCGGTCAGAATGGCCGGTTGGGTTTTATCGGTTTGATTGAGTTGCTCTTCCGGCCCTTGCTGGGTCAGTGCCCACAGGTCGTAACCCAGAGCATCGGAAGCTTCTTTGAATGTTTCGAGGACAATCGGATGTTGCGCGCCCAACTCGGCCAGCATGCCGAGGGACTGCGAACCCTGTCCCGGAAAGACGAATGCGAGGGAAGCAGACATGTAACAAGCCCCTAATGATCTTGTCGTCGGAGAATTGACGTCCCGCTTGGGGGACGCAAGAAACTGACAGTTGGATGGCAAATTGAACTGAGCGGTCACATTTAAGCATTGTCCGACGAAAACGCCTAAAGCAACAAATCCTCCAGGCGACCGTGAATGCGTTCAGGCAGGTTTTCCTGAATCTCGATCAAGGCGCGCTGAATCGCACTCTGGAAGCCCTGAACCCCCGCCGAACCATGGCTTTTCACCACAATCCCCTGCAACCCGAGGAAGCTTGCACCGTTATGCCGCGCGGGCGCCAGATCGGCTTGCAAGCGCTTCATCAGTGGCAATGCCAAAGCACCGACCACTTTCGACGCGAGGTTTTTCTTGAACAAGGCTTCGATGCGCCCGGCAATCATGGTCGCCAGGCCTTCGCTGGACTTGAGCAGGATATTGCCGACAAAACCGTCACATACCACCACATCCGCCTCGCCACGGTACACACCGTCACCTTCGACAAAACCGATGTAATTGATGCCGCGAGCACTCTGCAACAAGGTGGCCGCCAGCTTGACCTGCTGATTGCCCTTGATGTCTTCAGTACCGATGTTCAGCAGCGCCACTCGCGGACGAACGATGCCCAGTGTTTCCGCCGCCACCGACCCCATCACAGCGAACTGCAACAGATGCTCGGCGCTGCAATCGACATTGGCGCCCAGGTCGAGCAACTGGCAATAACCCTTCTGCGTCGGAATCGCCGCCACCATCGCCGGACGATCAATGCCCGGCAAGGTCTTGAGCACGAAGCGCGACAACGCCATCAGCGCACCGGTATTGCCGGCACTGACACAGGCCTGGACCTTGCCATCGCGCAGCAACTCCAGCGCCACTCGCATCGACGAATCAGGCTTGCCGCGCAGCGCCTGCGCAGGTTTTTCGTCCATGGTGATGACTTCGGACGCAGGCGCTATCGACAGACGCGAGCGATCCACAGCCGATTGGCCAGAGAGCAATTCTTCAAGAAGGGAGGGTTGACCGACGAGGGTCAGGTGCAGCGAGGGCGTAGCAGACAGACAAGCAAGGCTGGCCTGAACAATGCTGCGGGGACCGAAGTCCCCGCCCATTGCGTCAATCGCGATGACTTGAGCAGACAAGTGATTACTCGTCAGCGCCCTTGTCGATCACTTTACGGCCACGGTATACGCCTTCTGGCGATACGTGGTGACGCAGGTGAATTTCACCGGTGGTTTTTTCTACAGACAGAGTGCTTGCCGTCAGGGCGTCGTGCGAACGACGCATGTCACGGGCAGAGCGGGATTTTTTGTTCTGCTGAACAGCCATAATTGATTAACTCCTAAACGTTTGGGTCACGCTTTAACTGCGCCAATACACTGAACGGGTTGGACCGCGTTACCTCGTCCTCGCTCGGTTCGGGCTCATCGAGACCCGCCGGCTGCTGGCATTCTTCCGGATGATGAGCAGGCACAATGGGCAAGGCGAGCAGAAGCTCCTCCTCGATCAGTGACTGCAGATCCAAAGGATCTTCGCCCAGTTCCAGCACGTCATAACCTTTCGGCAACGACTGGGTATTCGCACCCTCCTTCACCACAGCATAACTGCATTCGCTATGGATCGGCAGGGTGACCAGCTCAAGACAACGCTGGCAAACCATTTTGACCTCGGTGTCGATAAAGCTGTGGATTACCACAGACTTACGTTCATCTCGTTCAAAAACGAATTTAGCCTGCACCGTACCGACAGTGTCGGAAAGCGGGTCGCAGAGTCTCTCCAAATCGGCCAGCAGCAGTTCACCTTGAAGGGTGGTGCCACGATCAGCCAATTTGCGCGGGTCAACGTGAGGTGGAATCGGGTCATTCAACATAGGCGCAGCATTATAGGGATGCCCCCAGCCATGTCAAAGGAAATTCAGCCCTGTCCGTCACTTGCAAGCCTCCGCTAGAATTCGCGCCTGTCTTCTGGAGATGCGCATGCTGCCTTTATTACTCGCTTCAAGCTCGGTTTATCGCCGGGAATTGCTGGCCCGCTTGCAGCTGCCGTTTACCTGCAGCTCGCCGGATATCGACGAAAGCCATCGCCCGGGCGAGTCCGCTATCGAGCTGGTCAAACGCCTCGCCGAGGAAAAAGCACGTGCGCTGGCCGGCAGCCACGCCGCTCATCTGATCATCGGCTCCGACCAGGTCGCGGTGCTTGGCGAGCGGATCATCGGGAAACCGCACACCTTCGAAAAGGCCCGCGAACAATTGCTGGCCTCGAGCGGTGCCAGCGTGACCTTCCTCACCGGCCTGGCGCTACTCAACAGCCAGACCGGTGAATGCCAGGTCGACTGCGTGCCGTTCACCGTACACATGCGCTCGCTCGATCAGGCACGCATTGAACGCTACCTGCGCGCCGAACAGCCCTATGACTGCGCTGGCAGCTTCAAAGCCGAAGGTTTGGGGGTGAGCCTGTTTCAAAGCACCGAAGGCCCTGACGCCACCAGCCTGATCGGCCTGCCATTGATTCGCCTGGTGGACATGTTGCTGACCGAAGGGATTGAAATCCCCTGAACACCACAGTCCTGTAGCAGCTGGCGAAGCCTGCGTTCGAGTGCGCAGCGCTCGCAAATCCGGATTGCGCGGTTTATCTGAAAGGTTGCGGCGTATGGTTTGGCGAGCGCTGCGCACTCGAACGCAGGCTTCGCCAGCTGCTACAGAGACCGCGCAGACATTAAAAAACCGGCCACTTGGGCCGGTTTTTTTATGCCGAAGGAGATCAGCGCAACGAAGGCCCCTGGAAGCCCATCCACATCGCCAGATGCTCAGCCACGCTGGCACCGAGTTTTTTCGAGAAGCGGTCGAAAGGCGATTCCTGAACGGTGAAGTCCACCAGCTCTTTCTCGCCGATCACGTCACGCGCCACCGAACTGGCATTCCCCAGGCCATCGATCAGGCCCAACGGCAGTGCCTGCTCGCCGGACCAGACCAACCCGGAGAACAACTCTGGATGCTCCTTGTCCTTGAGACGGTCGCCACGCCCTTTCTTGACGCTGCTGATGAATTGCTGATGAGTGGTATCGAGCACGCCCTGCCAGAACTGAGTTTCTTCAGGCTTCTGCGGCTGGAACGGATCGAGGAACGATTTGTGCTCGCCGGAGGTGTAAGTGCGACGCTCGACACCCAGCTTCTCCATCGTCCCGACAAAGCCATAACCGGCCGCCGTCACACCAATGGAACCCACCAGGCTCGCTTTGTCGGCATAGATCTGATCGGCCGCGCTGGCGATGTAGTAAGCACCGGAAGCGCCGAGGTCCGAGATCACCGCGTAGATCTTGGTATCGGGATGCAGACCGCGCAGGCGAACGATTTCGTCGTACACATAACCCGACTGCACCGGACTGCCGCCCGGACTGTTGATTCGCAGGATGACACCTTTGACCTTCTCGTCCTCGAACGCTGCACGCAGGCTGCCGACGATGTTGTCAGCGCTGGCAGGCTCCTTGTCGGCGATCATGCCGGTCACGTCGATCAGCGCGGTGTAGCTGCCACTGCGGGTGGCAGCTTTTTCCATGTCCATCAGCGGCGTGAACAGGACCAACGCGCCAAACAGGTACACAAAGGTCAGCAGCTTGAAGAAAATCCCCCAGCGGCGGGACCGGCGCTGCTCCTGCACACCAGCCAGCAGGGTCTTTTCCAGCAGCTTCCAGCTTTTCTCGTCACCGCTCTCTGCGCTCGCCTTGGCGGGCGCTTTCCATTCGTCGGTCATGACATGTACCCCAGCAAAAACCTATTAAGCCCGCTGACTCAGCCAGGCATGCAATTCTGAAAAACGATCAATGGCCAGCGCCGGCTCGAACAACTTCAACGCTTCGATCGATTGCGCGCCATAGCTGACGGCCACCGAATCCATGCCGGCGTTGCGCGCCATCTGCAAGTCAAAGGACGAATCGCCCACCATCAGCGCCTGCTCCGGGCGAACCTCGCAGTGAGCGAGGATCTGCTCGAGCATCAGCGGATGGGGTTTGCTGGCGGTTTCGTCGGCCGCGCGGGTGATGTCGAAATAATCTTCCCAGCCGTGAGACTTCAGCACCCGATCCAGCCCGCGACGGGCCTTGCCGGTCGCGACCGCCAAGTGATAACCCTCGGCGCGAAACGCTTCCATCGACTCGACCACACCTTCGAACAACGGCGAAGGCACAGCTTCCGAGGCGATGTAGTGATCAGCATAGTGCTGACGGAAGGCTACCAATTCGTCGTCGCCGATTTCCGGATACAACGTGCGAATCGCTTCCGGTAGACCCAGACCGATGATGCCTTTGACAGCAAAATCATCGCGCAACTGAAATCCGGATCGCTCGGACGCGACATGCATCGACTCGACAATCCGACCAATGGAGTCGGCGAGAGTGCCGTCCCAATCGAAAATCAGCAGCTTGTAATCAGATGGGTGCACTCAGGCGCTCCACGGTTTTGGCCCACATCTCGTCGACCGGCGCCTGCAACTTCAGCTCACCACCATCCGGCAGCGGAACGGTCAGCATGTAGGCGTGCAGGAACAGGCGCTTTCCGCCTAAGTCACGAATCTCTTTGCTGAAGGCTTCATCGCCGTACTTGGTGTCACCGGCAATGCAATGCCCGGCATGGAGGGTATGGACGCGGATCTGGTGAGTCCGGCCAGTAATCGGTTTGGCTTCGATCAGGGTGGCAAAGTCGCCAAAACGACGCAGGACCTTGAACACGGTCACGGACTCCTTGCCCTCCTCCTCGTCGACCTCGACCATGCGCTCGCCGGAGCGCAGGTTGCTCTTACCCAGCGACGCCCGGACTTGCTTGATCGAGGCCGCCCAGTTGCCGCGGACCAGCGCCATGTAGCGCTTATCGACGCCATCGCCGCGCAATGCCGTGTGCAAGTGGCGCAGCATGCTGCGCTTCTTGGCGATCATCAGCAGGCCGGAGGTGTCACGGTCGAGACGGTGAACCAGTTCAAGCTCCTTGCAATCGGGACGCAACTGACGAAAGGCTTCGATCACCCCGTAAGTCAGGCCGCTGCCGCCATGAACCGCGATGCCGCAAGGCTTGTTGATCACGATCAATGCCTTGTCTTCGAAGACAATCGAGGCTTCGAGACGCTGGAGCAAGCCTTGGGCCAGCGGTACCGGCTCGTCGCGCTCGGGCACGCGAACCGGCGGTACGCGCACGATATCGCCCGCCTGCAGCTTGTATTCGGGCTTGATCCGACCTTTGTTCACTCGCACTTCGCCTTTGCGCAAAATGCGGTAAATCAAGGTCTTGGGCACGCCTTTGAGCCGAGCGAGAAGGAAGTTATCAATACGTTGGCCGGCATATTCCGGCGAGACCTCCAGCAGTTGTACGGCTGGGGTCGAAGGGGCAGTAGTCGTCATGGCGCGGATGATAACAATTTTTTATGGAATTGAAGCACTTAATCATTGCTGCTATAGTCGCGAACGCCGCCAAAAGTGGCCTGGACAGCGGACTAACGGTCAAAAACCGGCCCTGACCAACGCAATTCACGAGGACGAGAGGCCGTCCTACGGCGCTTTCGCTACGAAACGGTAGAGTTTGCAGTTGTAACGAGCGCAGGTGACATGAGGCCTGAAGCATGCCGCAAAGCAGAGTTTTCACTCGCCTTGCGAGCAAATATTCACGGCCAGTTCACAAAGTGCAGTCAGCTACGAACAACCCCGAGCGAACGCTTCGGAAACAACGCCTAAATTAGCCATGATGCGTGACCTCCCCTTTCGGAGCTCACGGTAAATGCCAACCCGCTGCGGATTCTGCGCGCGGCAGCACCCGAATTATCAGGGATACGTGTAGGGTGGAGATGCACAACCGCTGGACTGTGTAGCAATAGGCTTTATCAAGACGCTTCATCTCGTCCACAGCCGCTGGTTGATTCCTCCTCCTGACTGAGTGCTTAAGTAGCCACAGCAAGCAGGACGCGTACGTCGCGACGCTGGCCCAATTGGTCGGGGTTCGCTAGACACTGGAGTGTCCAACCACTCCTGACGCACCTGACACCGACCATGAGAAGTCGTGTGTGCCGAACGCCGTTTCCGGCAGCCCGGAAACCGACGGTACTACATGAAAAGAATGCTGATTAACGCAACTCAACCCGAAGAGTTGCGTGTTGCACTGGTAGATGGCCAGCGCCTCTACGACCTGGACATCGAATCCGGTGCACGCGAGCAGAAAAAGGCCAACATCTATAAAGGCCGGATTACTCGCATCGAACCAAGCCTTGAGGCTGCCTTTGTCGATTTCGGCTCTGAGCGCCACGGCTTCCTGCCCCTCAAAGAAATCTCCCGCGAATACTTCAAGAAAGCCCCCGAAGGCCGCGTCAACATCAAGGACGTCCTGAGCGAAGGCCAGGAAGTCATCGTTCAGGTCGAAAAAGAAGAACGTGGCAACAAGGGCGCAGCCCTGACCACCTTCATCAGCCTGGCCGGTCGTTACCTGGTTCTGATGCCGAACAACCCGCGTGCCGGCGGTATCTCCCGTCGCATCGAAGGTGAAGAGCGCAACGAACTGCGTGAAGCCCTGAACGGCCTGGTTGCCCCAGCCGACATGGGCCTGATCGTTCGCACTGCCGGCCTGGGCCGCAGCAGCGAAGAAATGCAGTGGGACCTCGACTACCTGCTGCAACTCTGGACCGCTATCAAAGAAGCCTCGCTGGATCGCTCCGCGCCGTTCCTGATCTACCAGGAAAGCAACGTGATCATCCGCGCCATCCGCGATTACCTGCGCCAGGACATCGGCGAAGTGCTGATCGACAGCGTTGAAGCCCAGGACGAAGCCCTGACCTTCATCCGCCAGGTGATGCCGCAGTACGCCAGCAAGATCAAGCTGTACGAAGACAGCGTTCCGCTGTTCAACCGTTTCCAGATCGAAAGCCAGATCGAGACCGCTTTCCAGCGCGTCGTTGAACTGCCTTCCGGCGGCTCCATCGTTATCGATCCGACCGAAGCCCTGGTGTCCATCGACATCAACTCGGCGCGCGCCACCAAAGGCAGCGACATCGAAGAAACCGCTCTGCAGACCAACCTTGAAGCCGCCGAAGAAATCGCCCGTCAGTTGCGCCTGCGCGACATCGGCGGCCTGATCGTCATCGACTTCATCGACATGACCCCTGCCAAGAACCAGCGCGCCGTGGAAGAGAAAGTCCGCGAATGCCTGGAAGCCGACCGCGCTCGTGTGCAAGTCGGTCGCATCTCGCGCTTCGGCCTGCTGGAAATGTCCCGTCAGCGCCTGCGTCCATCGCTGGGCGAAAGCAGCGGCATCGTTTGCCCGCGTTGCAACGGCACCGGCATCATCCGTGACGTTGAATCGCTGTCGCTGGCGATCCTGCGCCTGATCGAAGAAGAAGCCCTGAAAGACCGCACTGCCGAAGTTCGCGCCCAAGTGCCGATCCCGGTCGCCGCGTTCCTGCTCAACGAAAAACGCAACTCGATCACCAAGATAGAACTGCGCACCCGTGCCCGCATCGTCATTCTGCCGAACGATCACCTCGAAACACCGCACTTCGAAGTGCAGCGTTTGCGCGATGACAGCCCGGAAGCCGCAGTCGGCCAGTCCAGCTACGAAATCGCTGCTGCCGCTGCCGAAGTCGAAGAAGTTCAGCCTGCCGCTGCGACCCGCACCCTGGTTCGCCAGGAAGCCGCGGTCAAGACAGCTCCGGCCCGCGCCAACGCTCCGGTTCCGACCGAAGTCGTTGCCGCTCCGGTTGCCGCACCTGCCGCCGTCGCGCCGGAGCCAAGCCTGTTCAAGGGCCTGGTGAAGTCGCTGGTCAGCCTGTTCGCGACCAAAGAAGAGCCTGCTGCTCCGGTTGTGGTTGAAAAACCGGCGACCACCGAGCGTCCGGCCCGCAACGAAGAGCGTCGCAACGGTCGTCAGCAGAGCCGCAACCGTAACGGTCGCCGCGATGAAGAACGCAAGCCTCGTGAGGAACGTGCACCGCGTGAAGAGCGCGCACCACGTGAGCCACGCGAAGCCCGCGAAGAAACTCCGGCAGTAGCAGTCGCCCGCGAAGAACGTGCTCCACGTGAAGAGCGCGCACCACGTGCCCCTCGTGAAGAACGTGCACCGCGCGCTCCTCGTGAAGATCGCAAGCCACGTGGCGATCGTGAAGAGCGTCCGGTTCGTGAACTGCGCGAGCCTCTGGATGCTGCTCCGGCCGCTGCTGCTACTGCTACTGCTACTGCTGAAGAGCGTCCAGCTCGCCAGCCACGTGAAGAACGTGCTCCGCGCCCACCGCGTGAAGAACGCCAGCCACGTGCCGAGCAAGCTGCTGCCGCAGTCGCTGAAGAAGAGCTGGTGACCAACGAAGAGCAACTGCAGGAAGACGGTCAGGAAGGCGCCGAAGGCGATCGTCCACGCCGCCGCTCCCGTGGCCAGCGTCGTCGCAGCAACCGTCGTGAGCGTCAGCGCGATGCCAACGGTAATGTGATCGAAGGTTCGGAAGAGTCCGAGTCCGGCGAAGGTAACGAAGCTGCCGAAACCAACGAAGCGCCAAGCGCTGCCGATCTGGCCGCCGGCCTGGCTGTTACCGCAGCCGTTGCCAGCACCGTGATCAGCGCTCCAGCCGAAGCACAGGCTAACGAGCAAGCCGAACGCGCGACTGCCGCCACCCTGGAAACCGCTCCAGTGGAAGCGCCAGTGGTTGAAGCAACGACTCCGGTCGAAGCCACCGCTGCTCCGGAAATCGAAGTAGCCCCGGTTCGTGAAGCACAGCCTGTCGTTGAAGCTGCCGCTGAGCCAGTGGTTGCCGCAGAACCGGTTGTCGAAACAGCCTCCGAAACAGTGACCGAAGCTGTCCGTGAAGTTCGCGAAGAGCAAACCGCGTTCAACTGGGTTGCCGAGCCAGCCGCCGCCGAAGCGCCAGTAGCCGAGGCCATGGTGTCCGAGCCAGTGGTTGCTGCTGCCGAGCCTGCTCCGGTGGTTGAAGCGCCGGTTGTTGCCGAAGTGGCCGCACCGGAAGTCGAAGCCGCCCCTGTCAGCGCCCTGACGCCGAGTGGCCGTGCGCCGAACGATCCACGTGAAGTGCGTCGTCGCAAGCGTGAAGAGGAGCGTCTGCAGAAGGAAGCCGAACTGGCTGCCACTGCTGCTCCGGTTGCTGTCGAACCAGCACCGGTTGTCGCTGAAGTCGTCGAGGCAGCACCTGCCCCGGTTGCTGAAGTCGCTGCTGCCGAACCCGCTGAATCGGTGATCGACGAAGCACCGCGCTCCGTTCAGGAAGCGGTAGAGCAACACGAGCAAGCCCTGGAAAAAGAACACGAGCCTAAACCTCTCGTCTGATTCCATCGGCCACTAAAAAGCCCCGCCTGGTGATCCAGGCGGGGCTTTTTTATGCCTGCGGTTCTGTGCTGATCGTTCCCACGCTCCGCGTGGGAATGCAGCCCGGGACGCTCCGCGTCCCTCTCGAGAGCTGGAACGCGGAGCGTCCCTTGAGGCATTCCCACGCAGAGCGTGGGAACGATCATTGCGGGTAAATCAATTTCTCTGGCACATCCACATCCCACAACACCCCGGGATCGTCCACGACCACCTCGACCACCCTCGCCTGCGCAAACAACGCCTTGGCCCCTCGATCACCGGACAACGCCATCAACGCCGGACCAAAACTGCGCCCAAATCCCACCGGATGCCCAAACTCACCTTGATGCACCGGAACACTGACGGCGTCATCAGCAATCTCCGCCACCACACGTTCAATACTCGACGGCAAGATAAACGGCATATCCCCCAGCACAATCAGCCAGCCGCCGAGCTGCGGACACGCCGCCACCCCCGCCGCGATGCTGTCGCCCATGCCGGTCGATTCGGTCAGCACAATCTCGCAGCCATAAGCCTTGGCCATGCGAATCACTTGCGGTCGATCCACAGTGGTCACCAGGACGCGCTTCTCAAGGGAGGCCGGCAAATTCACCAGCACTTGCTCGATCATCGAATGAACAGCACCCTCGCGCCCCGTGCAATCCGCCACCAGCTTGTCCCTCTCGGCACCGGCCACCTGTCGAAACCGACTGCCCAGCCCCGCTGCCAGCACGATGACGCCGATGGGCTCGCTCATACCACCTCCTGCAACAGCTTCTTCTGCTTCAATTCGACGCCGTTTTTGATCGCCACGATTTCGGCCAGCAGCGACAAGGCGATTTCCGCCGGTGTGTGGCTGCCAATGTGCAAACCGATCGGGCCGTGCAGCCGAGAGATAGCCTCTTGTGACAAGCCTAACTGAGCCAGATTGTCCCGGCGCTTGAGGCTATTGACCCGCGAACCCAGCGCACCGACATAAAACGCCTTGGAGTCCAGCGCCGTGAGCAGCGCCATGTCATCGAGTCGAGGATCGTGGGTCAGCGCGACGATGGCCGTACGCTCGTCAGTCTGGATGCTGAGCACCGCGTCATCGGGCATGCCCGAAACAAATCGCCCGTGCTGCTCTTCCCAGCCGTAAACGAACTCGGTGCGCGGATCGCAGATCAGCACTTCGAAATCCAGCAGCCGCGCCATCTCGGCGACATAACGGGACAACTGCCCCGCACCGATCAGGAGCAACCGCCAACGTGGGCCGTAAATGGCTCGCAACGTCTTGCCATCGAACGTCAGGACATCCGTCTTGTCAGCCGGTTGCAGCATGACTTCACCCGTCTCGACACTGAGTGAGCGAGCCACGATTTCATGCGCCTCGCAGCGCGCCAGCAACTCGGCGACCCAAGCCGGATCGCCGACGCGTTCCTCGGTCAGGCGCAAGGTCCCACCGCACGGCAAACCGAAGCGTGCCGCCTCCTCGCGGGTGACGCCGTAAGTGATCAATTGCACCGGCGGCCCATCGGCTGGAATACGACCGTCGTGCAGCCGGGCAATCAAATCGTCCTCGACACACCCGCCGGACACCGAGCCAATCACCACGCCATCTTCACGCAAGGCCAGCATTGCGCCAGGTGCTCGCGGCGCGGTGCCCCAGGTCTGGACCACGCTGTACAACACCACCCGCTGACCGGCGCGGCGCCATTCGAGCACGCTGCGCAGGACGTTCAGATCGACGCTGTCCATCAGGCTTGCGCCTTCTGCCAACCTTGCAGCTGATAGCGAACCGGCAGGTCCCGGATGCGCTTGCCGGTGGCGGCAAAGATTGCGTTGCACAGTGCCGGCGCAATCGGAGGCACGCCTGGTTCACCGACACCGCCCAGTGGCACATTGCCTGGCGGCGTGACCAGATGAACCGCAACTTCCTTCGGCGCCAGCGACATGCGCGCCACTTCGTACATATGGAAGTTGTCCTGCTGGACCTTGCCGTCCTTGAAGCTGATTTCCCCCAGCACCGCGTTGCCCAGGCCCATGACACAGGCACCTTCGAACTGCGCGCGAATCCGCTCGGGGTTGATCTGCGGACCGCAATCCACCGCGATGTCGGCCTTGTGCACGATCAGCGTGCCGTCGTCTTTGACTTCGACCTCGATCACCGCCGCCACATAGGTCACGAAACTGTAATGCACCGCCAGCCCCAGGCCTCGGCCCTTGGGCAACTCGCGGCCCCAACCGGCGGCTTTGGCGGCGGTTTCCAGCACCGTGCGCATCCGCGCCGTGTCGATCGGATAACGCTCGGGGGATTCGCCGTAGTTCCACTCTTCACTCAAGGTGCGCGGATCGATCTGCCGGTCCGGGCCGAGCAACTTGATCTGGTACTTGAGCGGATCCTGACCGGCCTTGTGCGCCAGCTCATCGACAAAGCTCTGAATCGCAAACCCGTGAGGAATGTTCGACACCGAGCGATACCAGCCGACGCGTGTGTGAATCGCCGCTTCCGGGTTTTCCAGGCGCACGTTGGGGATCGCGTAAGCCATGTTGGTGAAGCCCATGCCCAGCTCGAAGGCCGCCTCGTGGTTCATGCCCGGCGCAAACAACGCGGTGATGCTTGGCGCCACGGTGCGGTGCAACCAGCCGGACGGCAGGCCGTCCTTGTTCAGGCTGGCTTTCAGGTACTCGGCCGACACCGTGTGGAAATAGGAGCAGTGGATGTCATCCTCACGGGTCCATTGCACCCGCACCGCCTTGCCGGGGAATTCCTTGGCAAGAATGGCGGCCTCGATGATGAAGTCCGGTTTGGATTTACGACCGAAACCGCCGCCCAGCAACGTGACGTTAAAGGTGACGTTATCGAACGGAATGCCGAGGCGTTCGCCAATTCGTTCGCGGGAGACTTGGGGCGCCTGGCTTGGGGCCCAGGCTTCGCACACACCGTCCTTGAAGCGGGCGACGGCAACCATCGGTTCCATCGGCGCCTGCGTGAGGTGCGGCAGGTAATAGGACGCTTCCAGGGTGCTGTCGGCGCTGCCCATGGCCTCGTCGATGTTGCCGGTATTGCGCACCACTTTGCCGGGTTTGAGGGATGCAGCCTCAATTTCCTTGCGGTAAGCGATCGAGTCATAACTGGCGTTGGGGCCATCATCCCACTCGATTTTCAGCGCTTCGCGGCCCTTGATCGCCGCCCAGGTATTGCTGGCCACCACGGCCACGCCGCCCAACGGCTGAAACTCCGACGGCAGCGGATGACCTTCGATCTGCACGACCTTGATCACGCCCGGGACTTTCATCGCGGCGCTGGAGTCGACGGACTTGACCTTGCCGCCGTACACCGCAGGGCGCGCAATGGTGGCGTAGAGCATGCCGTCGAAATGTACGTCTGCACCGTAAATGGCGCGGCCATTGACGATGTCGGCACCGTCGATAGCCTTGGTGCCTTCCTTGCCGATATAGCGGAATTCCGACGGTTGCTTGAGCCGCAAGCTGTCACGCGCGGGCACTGCCAACGCACCGGCCGCGGCGGCCAAAGCGCCGTAACCGAGCTCACGCCCGGTCGGTTGGTGAATGACTTTATGCAGTTGCGCGCGGCATTCGCTGACCGGCACTTTCCACTGCTCGGCAGCGGCTTGTTCAAGCATGGTCCGCGCGGCAGCACCGCAGCGACGCATCGGCTCGTACCAGTGGCGCATGCTGCGCGAGCCATCGGTGTCCTGGTTGCCGAAGCGCACTTCGTCGCCCGGCGCCTGTTGCACCTTCATCATCGCCCAATCGGCTTCCAGCTCATCAGCCACCACCATCGTCAGGCTGGTGCGCACACCCTGGCCCATTTCCGAACGGTTGCAGACCACGGTCACCGTGCCGTCAGCGGCGATGCTGACGTAAACCTTCGGATCATCGATCCAGCCGTTGGGCATGCCATCAGCGCCGAATTTCTTCTCTTTCTCGGCAGCGAAAGCGTCTTGCCAGCCCCAACTCGCCACCAAAACCAACGCACTGGTGGCGCCAACGCCTTTGAGGAAACCGCGACGACTGAGGTTGCTCAGCGCGAAATCATTCGGTAACTGGCTCATGCCTTGGCCTCCTTCAGGTGAGTGGATGCCTGGCGGATGGCGGTCTTGATGCGGTTGTACGTGCCGCAGCGGCAAATGTTGCCGACCATCGCCTCTTCGATCTGTTCGTCGCTGGGGTTCGGGTTGGTCTTGAGCAGCGCTGTCGCCGACATGATCTGCCCGCCCTGGCAGAAACCGCACTGGGCCACGGCAGTGTCGAGCCAGGCTTGCTGGACGACTTGCCCGATCGGGTCGTTGTGCAATTCGTCGATGGTGGTGACGTTCTGCCCGTTCACGGAACTGATCGGCGTGATGCACGCCCGCGCAGGCTGGCCGTCGATATGAATCGTACAGGCACCGCACAGCCCCATGCCGCAACCGAATTTCGTGCCTGGATGGCCGCCCGCTACATCGCGAATAGCCCACAGCAGCGGCATCTCGTCCGGCACATCCATTTTGTAGTCTTGACCGTTAAGCTTCAGGGTATTCATGGGCACGCCCGCATAGTTATTGGTTATGGGGTCGAGCAATCTGCCGCCAGTGGGGTTGGCGGTTGGCATCACGCAGATCGGCTCAGGCTAATGAGGCTCTCTTATGCGGACGATAGCGCCTGCATCGGGCCTTTGGTGGAGCAAACGTTTGCATCGTTAGGTGGCTAAGTTAACCCAGCATTAACAAAAAAGCCCTGCACCGTTAAACGTGTGCAGGGCTTTGAGATCAGTCTTGAAAGCGTAGCCTCAATACCGATTGGGCTCCATTTCCAGGTCGACATGGAAACGCTCTGAAATGTCTTTCTGGATGCGTTGTGCCAGGTTCAGCAATTGCAGACCGGTCGCGTTGCCATAGTTGACCAGCACCAGCGCCTGTAATTTATGCACACCGGCATCGGCGTCACGGAAACCTTTCCAGCCGGCCCGTTCAATCAGCCAGCCCGCCGCCAGTTTCATCTGCCCGTCGGGTTGCGCGTAGGCCACCAGATCCGGGTATTCACCTTTGAGTTGTGCAACAAGCGCCGCTGGCACCAAAGGATTCTTGAAGAAGCTGCCGGCATTGCCGAGCACTGCCGGGTCTGGAAGCTTTTCGTTGCGGATGCTGCAAATCGCCTGGCTGACATCGGTGGCGGTCGGGTGATCGATACCTTGCTCGGTCAAGCGCTGGCGCACCGGGCCGTATTCCAGATGCAGGTGCGCGGCGCGGTCCAGGATGAACCGAACCCGCAGGATCAACCAACGCCCCGGTTCCTGCTTGAACAGGCTGTCGCGGTAGGCGAAGTTGCATTCTTCCAGGGTGAAGTCCCGCAGGTTGCCGGTCTGGCGATCCAGCGCAGTCAGGCCGGCGAATACGTCTTTGATCTCCACACCATAGGCGCCGATGTTCTGCATCGGTGCCGCGCCGACGGTGCCGGGAATCAGACTGAGGTTTTCCAGGCCCGACAAACCCTGCGCCAAGGTGTGCTGCACGAACGGATGCCAAGGCTCGCCGGCCTCGGCTTCGATCACGACTTTGCTGCCGTCATCGCTCAGGATGCGAATCCCGCGCGTGGCCATGCGCAGCACCAGCGACTGGATATCGGCCGTCAGCAGCAGATTGCTGCCACCGCCAATCACCAGCAGCGGCACATCATGTTGCACCGCATAAGCCAGGGCTTCACGCACGTCGGCATCGTTATGGGCCTCGGCAAACAGCCGGGCCTGAACATCGACACCAAAGGTGTTGAACGGTTTGAGCGAAACCTGGGCGCGCACCTGCAAACTCATAACCGTCCCTTCAATTCGATCACCAGCAAATCACTGGCGCGCTCGATCAGGTCCAGCACCTGCTCGAAGCCTTGGTCGCCGTCGTAATACGGATCCGGCACTTCATCCATTTCCGACTGGTAGCGACGCAGGAACAGGTCCAGCTCGGCCTTGCCCTTGGCCGGTTGCAGGGCCTTGAGGTTGCGCAGGTTGCTGTGGTCCATCGCCAGAATCAGGTCGTAGGTGGCGAAATCGGCGCGGGACACTTGCTGGGCGCGCTGAGCGGACAGGTCATAACCGCGCAGCTTGGCCGCCGCCTGACTGCGCTTGTCCGGGGCCTTGCCGACGTGCCAGTCACCGGTGCCAGCGGAGGCCACTTCGATTTGATCGGCCAGCCCCGCTTCGCGCAGTTTGTGTCGTAGCACGCCTTCGGCCGTCGGAGAACGGCAGATGTTGCCCAGGCAGACAAACAAAACCCGCATCAGGCCTCCAGCAGGCGACGAACGCGCTCAAGGTCTTCGACAGTATCGACGCCGGTCGGCGGTGCGATCAGCGCGTCGGCAACGTGAATCCGCACGCCGTGCCACAGGGCACGCAGCTGTTCCAGGGATTCGGTGTTTTCCAGCCAGCACGGGCCCCAGCTGACGAAGTCATGCAGGAAACCGGCGCGGTAGGCATAGATGCCAATGTGCCGACGATATGGCACGCCTTCCGGCAATTGCTCGCGGCTTTTGGCGAACGCGTCCCGGGCCCACGGCAACGTGGCGCGACTGAAGGTCAACGCCAGGCCATTAAGGTCGCTGACAACCTTGACCACGTTGGGATTGAACAGGGTTTCCACGTCTTCGATCGGCTCGGCCAATGTGGCCATGCGCGCTTCGGTGTGGGCGGCCAGGTTGGCGGCAACCTGATCGATCACGCTTGGCGGGATCAACGGTTCGTCACCCTGGACGTTGACCACAATGGCGTCGGGCGCCAGGCCCAGCTTCGCGGCGACTTCGGCCAAACGGTCGGTGCCCGAATTGTGATCTTCGCGGGTCAGCACCACTTCAGCGCCAAACCCTTTGCAGGCCTCGACGATGCGCGCATCGTCCGTGGCGACTACCACCCGTTGAGCGCTGCTTTTACTCGCCTGTTCCCAGACGTGCTGGATCATCGGCTTGCCGGCGATCAGCAGCAGCGGTTTGCCCGGCAATCGGGTGGAGGCGTAACGCGATGGAATGACAACGGTAAAGGCTGTGGTCATTTATCCAGACGCTCGTCGGTGGTCAGGGTGCGGGCTTCGGTTTCGAGCATCACCGGGATGCCGTCGCGAATCGGGTAAGCCAGGCCTGCGCCCTTGCTGATCAGCTCGGTTTTGTCGGCACTGAGCTTGAGCGGGCCTTTGCAGACCGGGCAAGCGAGGATATCGAGCAATTTGGTGTCCATGAGCATTCCCTGGATAAAAACGGATTTAAGGCAAAAGACGAGCCGGCAACAGGCGCATCAGCTGCGTATCGAACCAGGCCACGAAGGCCGGCGATGGCGCAGCATCGACCGCCAGGTACCACCAATCGGCGGCGGCGAAGGCACGGCACTTCACCGCGTCCTTTTCGGTCATCACCAACGGCAATGACGGTGTGAAATTCAAGGCCTGCACGCTGTATTCGGCGTGGTCGGCAAACGCATGCGGCACTGGCTGCCAGTGTAGCGTTTCGAGGGTTGTGAAGAAACGCTGCGGATTGCCGATCCCGGCCACGGCGTGCAGCGCCTGGCCCGCGGGAAAGTGGTCGAGGGGACGCCGTTCGCCGCTTTGCAGATTGATCAATTCGGTAGGTTGAAGCTGGAAGGCAAAACCGCCGTCGCGATCGGCATCGGCACCGTTGTAGAGCACCGCGTCGACGCTTTGCAGGCGCTCGGCCGGCTCACGCAACGGCCCGGCGGGTAGGCAGCGCTGGTTGCCCAAACCTCGAGCGGCGTCGATCAGCACCAGTTCAAGGTCGCGGGCCAATCGGTAATGCTGCATGCCGTCGTCGGACAGGATCAGGTCCAGTGGCTCACTCGCCAGCAGGGCTTTGACGGCGCTGCTGCGGTCGGGGTCGATCATTAACGGAACGCCGGTACGCTGGACGATCAACAGCGGTTCGTCGCCTGCGATCTCGGCGCTTTGATCCGCCTCCACCCGCCAAGGCAGTTGCGGCGGTTTGGCGCCGTAACCCCGGCTAACCACACCGACCCGCAAGCCGCTGCGCTGGCAGTGCTGGATCATCCACAGAATCAGCGGCGTCTTGCCGGTGCCGCCGACGGTAATGTTACCGACTACGATCAGCGGCACCGGCGGTTGATAGATCTCGCCCTCGCCCGCCAGAAAACGCTTGCGCTTGTTCATGACCACGCGCCGATACAGCCACTCCAGCGGCTGTAACAGCTTCAGGGCCGGATGACCTTGGTACCACGCGGCGAGCAAGCGATCGGACATGGCCATCAGGGCGCGGGCGGCGCCGCCTCGACAGTGGTCATGCGCAGGTGGCTAAAACCGAGTTTACCGGCGGCGTCCATGGCGGTGATGACGGACTGATGCTGAGTCTTGCCGTCGGCACTGATGGACAGCGGCAGGTTGGTGTCGCCACTGGATTCTTTCTGCAGCGCGTCCATCAGGGTGGCCAGATCGTTCTTCGACAACAATTGGTTGTTCACCGAAAACACGCCCTCGGCGCTGATGGCAACGTCCAGATGCTTGACCTGCTGGTCTTCGGCAGGCGAACCGCTGACCGCTTCCGGCAGATCGACGCGCAACTGGGTTTCACGGGTAAACGTGGTGGTGACAACGAAAAACAGCAGCAGGATGAACACTACGTCGATCAGCGACGCGAGGTTGATGTCCACATTCTCCCGTTGCTTGCGGCGGAATTTCACGCTTTGCCCCCATTCAGGTCAACATCACGATCGCCCTGTACCACTTCGACCAGTTTGATTGCTTCCTGCTCCATGCCCACCACCAGTTCATCGATCCGGCGTTGCAGGAAACGGTGGAAGAACACCGACGGGATACCGACCATCAGGCCTGCGGCTGTGGTTATCAGCGCCTTGGAGATACCACCGGCCAACACGGCGGCATTGGTGGTCATGCCCGAGCCCATGAATGCGCTGAAGATATCGATCATGCCCAACACCGTCCCCAACAGACCCAGCAACGGGGCCATGGCGGCGATAGTGCCCAGCGCATTGATGTAGCGTTCGAGCTCGTGAATAACCCGCGCTGCGGCTTCTTCAATGCACTCTTTCATGATCTCGCGACCATGCCTGGAGTTGGCCAGGCCGGCAGCCAGGATCTCGCCCAACGGCGAGTTGGCGCGCAGTTCCTTGAGTTTGTCTTTATTGAGTTGTTTGTCCTTGATCCAGACCCAGACCTGCCCGAGCAAATGCTCCGGGGTCACACGGCTGGCTCGCAGGGTCCAGAGACGTTCGGCGACGATCGCCATGGCTGCAATGGAACTCAGAATGATCGGTATCATCATCCATCCGCCGGATTTGACCAATTCCCACACAGTGACAGTCCCCTCGAAAAAGTGCGCCACTCTAACATAGGGGGTGAGCGCACCGAAGACCGTGATGTCGCATCCAGTCGGTCTTTAATCACTCCGGGCTACTGCGCAGAGCGCCAGAAACGCCGTTCTTGACGCATCGTCCATGGCGGCTTGAAGCGTCCCAGTTGCAGACGGATGGCACCCTGTTCGGCGCTGTCATGGATCGATATGCCGCGCTTTCGATAGCGCGCCATGATCGTGGGATGAGGATGACCGAATGAATTTCCCTGACCGCGGGAGATCAACACCGCCTGGGGCTGCAACGCGGCAAGCAACGCCATTGATGACGAACTGCGACTGCCATGGTGCGGCGCCTGCAACCAATCGGTGGTGACGGCCAGTGGACTGTCGAGCAGCGCCCGCTCCGCTGCGGCATCTATATCACCGGTCAATAACAGACGTTCACCGTTGGCTTCGATTTGCAGAACGCAGGATTTTTGATTGCTGTCGCGGGCCGAAGACCATTGCCAGAGCTGGAACCTCACATCATCCCAGACCCATTGCTTGCCGCTCTCGCAGCCTTCTGCCTGCAACTCGGCCGGCAGCGCCAGGGGATCGCCACTGACCACCCGTTTCACCGGCAGGCCATTGGCAACGGCCCGGGCGCCGCCCGCGTGATCGGCGTCGGCATGGCTGATCAGCATCAAATCGAGTCCCTCCACGCCCAGTTTGCGTAATGTCGGTAGCACCACCCGCTCGCCCAGGTCGAAATCGCCGAAACGTGGCCCGGTGTCATACAACAGTGTGTGATGACGGGTGCGCACCAGGATGGCCAAACCCTGGCCGACATCCAGCTGCCAGACTTCCGCGATGCCTTCAGGCAAGACCTGCCGGGGTGGAAAGACCAGCAACAGCAGCATCGGCCAACCCAACGAGCGAAACGGCACACCCCGAGGCATTAATAGTAGAAAGGCACCGAGTGCTCCCAGTGCCCATACCCACAACGGGATAGCCACCGGCACCCACGCGGGTAAATACCCGGCCATCAGCGTCAGGCCCTTGAACAAAAGGTCGATCAAACCTCCTGCCAACCACAGCAACCCTTCGCCCACGTAAGGAAGGGGTAAAAACAACGTACCCAGCAATGCCGGAGGCAGCACGACCAGACTGATCCACGGCACCGCGAGCAAATTGGCCACCGGCCCGCTGAGACTGATCGGCAACCCGAGCACCAGCAGCAACGGGCACAGACCGATCGCGATCAGCCATTGGGCGCGGGTCCACGTTTGCCACCAACGCCATGGGCCCAGCCGACCACCGAAGGTGAAGATCAACACCGCCACCGCCGCGAACGACAGCCAGAAACCCGGTTGCAGGCTCGCCAGCGGATCCAGCAGCAAAACACCGTCGAGCGCCAGCAACAGCGGCCACCAGGCGCCGAGGTGACGAAATCGCAGGCGCCACAACAGCACCAGGCCGATCATCACACAGGCCCGCCGCACCGGCACCTCGAAACCGGCCAGCAGCCCGTAACCGAGAGCGGCCGCGAACGCCAGTCCACAGGCCCACGGCAGCCAAGGCAAGCGTTTCGGCCACAGGCCATAACGGGCCAGCCCGGCGATCAACAGATACACCAGCCCTGCCAACAAACCGACGTGTTGGCCGGAAATCACCAACAGATGGACGGTGCCGGTGTCTTGCAGCACCTGCCAGTCTTCGCGACTCAGTCCGGCGCCATCCCCCAGCACCAACGCCGTCAGCGCACCCGTTCGCCCCTGGGCATCCACGGCCTGCAAGCGCTGACGGATGCCGTCGCGCCAGGCCCATTGGGCTTCCTTGAGCCGCTCGCCAGCCTTGACTGTCCCGGTAGCGCCGATACGTTGCGCCAACAGCCAGGCGTCGTAATCGAAGGCATGGGGATTGAGCAGCCCCGCAGGACGCTTCAACTTGACCGCCAGTCGCCACTGTTCGCCGCTGTTGACCGGCGGCCCGTCATACCAGGCCAGGCGCAGCAGTTTCGGCACCTTGCCATGTCGCGACCGGGCGTCCGCCAACTCGAAACGCACGACGGCCTCATTGTTCTGGGGCAATCCCGTCACCCGACCTTCGACCCAACGGGTTTCGCCATCGAGGCTCATCGGCAGCCGATCATCCAGCGCCCACTGTGCATTCGCGCCTGCCCAACTGAAGCCGAACAGGAAAAATGCCAATGGATAGCTACGAAACGGCAGCAACATCAAACCGATTACCGGCAGCAACATCCATAACCAGACCGGCGGTAATACCGGTAAAAAACGCAGGATCAACAGACCCAACGCCAGCGCCATCATCCCTGTGCGCATACGCCCGTCCTTGAGAGTCCCCTCCTAGGCATAGCCGGCTAATCGCACAGGCATCGTTATTAATTGTCACAAAGTCTGAATGGGCGGTGCATAGAATCCAGACATACTTGCCGCCTTAACCGACCGAGAAGCCTTATGCCCCGGCGCTTATTCAAACGTTACATGCCAGACCCGATCAGCATCAGGGAACACAAGTCCTTACGCTTTCTCGGCACCCTGCTGCATGACCCGAACCTCTGGCACCTCAACCGCCATTCCGTCGCACGGGCCATGGCGGTGGGTCTGTTCGCGGCGTTCCTGCCGATTCCGCTGCAGATGCTGGTCGCCGCCATTCTCGCCATCATGGTGCGCGGCAACATGCCGATTGCGGTCAGCCTGGTCTGGTTGACCAACCCGATCACCATGCCGGCGGTGTTCTTCTGCACTTACCAGACCGGTGCCTGGCTGATGGACGTTCCTACCCGCCATTTGCCGGACGAGCTGACCTGGGAATGGATCAGCGGGGAACTCTCGACGCTTTGGCAGCCGTTTTTACTCGGCTCGGTGGTGACGGGGCTGGTGCTCGGCGCACTCGCCTATTGCCTGACCATGATGTACTGGCGTTGGTGGGTCGGGCGGCAGTGGAAGCGGCGCAAGAAAAACCGGATGCAGTAAACGCAAAACGGCCTCCACAGTGGGAGGCCGTTCTTTTTGCAGTGTCTGGGCTGACGCCATCGCGAGCAGGCTCGCTCCCACAGGGGATCCAGTGTGGGAGCGAGCCGGCTCCGGGCGGCGTTCCGACGAAGAAGGCGACTCAGTCTTCCTTACGTGCGCATCCCGCGACCACTGACCAGCAGCCGTGCGCAACCGATGTACAACACCACGGTCGCCACCAGCATGAAGGTGATCGCCACGCTGATCCTGATGTCCGAAACGCCAAGAATGCCGTAACGGAAGGCGTTGACCATGTGCAGCACCGGGTTGGCCAGGGACACGGTCTGCCAGAACGGTGGCAGCAAGGAGATCGAGTAGAACACCCCGCCCAGGTAGGTCAGCGGTGTCAGCACAAACGTCGGGATGATCGAGATGTCATCGAAGTTGCGCGCAAACACGGCGTTGATGAAGCCCAGCAGCGAGAAGATCGTCGCCGTCAGCACCACCACCAGAATGGTCACGCCCAGGTGATGCACCTGCAATTGGGTGAAGAACAGCGACAGCATGGTCACGATGACCCCGACCATCAGGCCGCGCAGCACGCCGCCGAGGGTGTAGCCGATCAGAATCGTATGCGGCGACACGGGCGACACCATCAATTCTTCGATGGAGCGCTGGAACTTGCTGCCGAAGAAACTCGAGACCACGTTGCCGTAGGAGTTGGTGATCACCGACATCATGATCAGCCCTGGCACGATGTACTCCATGTAGGTGAAGCCACCCATGTCACCAATCTGCCGGCCGATCAGATTGCCGAAGATCACGAAGTACAGAACCATGGTGATGGCCGGCGGCAGCAGCGTCTGCGGCCAGATCCGGGTAAAGCGTTTGACCTCTCGGTAAACGATGGTGTTGAGGGCAACGAGGTTGGGTTGCAGCTCGGAACTCATACCGCCACCTTCGACAGATTTTTCTCCACCAGGGACACGAACAACTCCTCGAGGCGATTGGTTTTGTTACGCAGGCTCAACACTTCGATGTTCTGCTGCGCCAATTGGGTGAACAGAGCGGTGATGCCCATGGCCTTGTCGACCTGAACTTCAAGGGTGTGGCTGTCGAGCAGCTTGGTCGGGTAACCGAGCAACTGCGGCGCGGTTTGCACAGTGTTCTTGAGGTCGAGCAGGAACGTTTCCACATGCAGTTGGCCGAGCAACTGTTTCATGCTGGTGTTCTCGACGATGGTGCCGTGGTCGATGATGCCGATGTTGCGGCACAACTGCTCAGCCTCTTCCAGGTAGTGGGTGGTGAGGATGATGGTGATGCCTTTCTTGTTCAGCTCGGTGAGGAACGTCCACATCGAGCGACGCAGTTCGATGTCCACCCCCGCCGTCGGTTCGTCGAGGATCAGCAGGCGCGGTTCGTGAACCAGCGCACGGGCGATCATCAGTCGACGTTTCATGCCGCCGGACAGTGAACGCGACGGCGTATCGCGCTTGTCCCACAGGCCCAGTTGGGTCAGGTACTGCTCGGCGCGTTCCTTGGCGATTTTCGGCGGGATGCCGTAATAACCGGCCTGGGTCACAACGATGTCGAAGGTTTTTTCGAACTGGTTGAAGTTGAATTCCTGAGGCACCACGCCGATGGAGCGCTTGAGCTGCGCAGGATTCTTGTCCAGGTCGTGACCGAAGATATTCACCGTCCCGCTGGTCTTGTT
The DNA here is from genome assembly GCF_057837605.1 of Pseudomonas sp. GL_093. Taxonomy (NCBI): domain Bacteria; kingdom Pseudomonadati; phylum Pseudomonadota; class Gammaproteobacteria; order Pseudomonadales; family Pseudomonadaceae; genus Pseudomonas; species Pseudomonas sp. GL_093. Next base: position 5,354,108 of record NZ_CM174448.1, read on the forward strand.
CACCAGGGTCGAGAGAATGCCGATGGTCGTGGATTTGCCGGCGCCGTTAGGGCCGAGCAAGGCGAAAAAGTCACCTTCGGCGACGTCCAGATCGATACCACTCAGGGCCTGGAAACCGTTGCCGTAGGTTTTGGTTAGCTGCCGGATGGACAGAGCGGAACTCATATCGGATTTACGCACCAAGAAGGGAAGAAAGGGACATTTAAGGGCGGGCGGCGACTAATACAACCGCGGCGCACGAGCGCAATGGTGCTTGTCGCCGCCACACAAGTACAGTCAAGTGTGTCGATAGTGAGTATTAAGTCAACGCGGTCATAACCGCTTTCTGATACGCCGGACGCTGTTTCAGACGTGCATACCAGGCTTGCAGATGAGGCTGCGGCGCGCGCTCGATTGGCATCTCGAACCAAGCATAAATGAAGCTGCCCAGAGGAATGTCGCCCATGCCGATCTCATCGCCGGACAGGTACGGTTGGGTCGCCAGCGCCTGATCGGCCATGGACAGCAGGCCATCGCACTCCTTGATCGCGGCGTTGATTGCCGGCCAGTCCTGTTGACCTTCCGGCGTACGCAACACGCCCCAGAACACCGTGCGGAAGGGGCCGGCAAAACTTGAAGTGGTCCAGTCCATCCACTTGTCGGCAGAAGCCCGGGCCTGCAGATCCTCTGGATACCAGGCGGTGCCGTTGGCGTGGCGAGCCATCAGGTAACGCACGATGGTGTTGGATTCCCACAGCACGAAACCATCGTCTTCAATCACTGGCACGCGGCCATTGGGGTTCATCGCGCGGTACTGCGGCGTATCGACTACACCAAAGGCGCCGCCGGCGTCGATGGCTTCATAAGCCAGGCCCAGCTCCTCGGCGGCCCACAACGGTTTTCTGACATTCGACGAGTTTTTCCGACCCCAGATCTTCAGCATGACCGCCTCTTTATGGATGAATGCGCAGGCAGCATACGCCGGATCAGGCGCGACTCAAATCGCTCTGCATGTCACCCAGCAGCGCGGGCAGTGTGTCGCTGAACAGATGCGGATAGCACTTCTCGAGGTGCTCGAAAAAGAACGCTTCAGGCACGTCGGTGAACTGGCCATGGTCGATCAGGTATTCCATCAATTGCTCGCCGTCGCGATTGAACGGATGGAAAACGCTGTCGTTGATGCCGTCGAATTCCAGTGGTGCGACATTGAACAATTCGCACAAGCCTTGGTTGAAGGCTGGCGTGGCTTTGACCCAACGGCCGTTCAGATACAGCTCCGTATAGCCGTGCATGGCGAACACGTCACTCTTGAGCAACTCGTGCAACCGCGGCGTCGACAAATGATTGCGCACGTCCGCCAGACCGATCCGCGCGGGAATCCCGCAATGCCGGGCCGCACCTGCCAGCAGCGTGGCTTTGGGCACGCAATAACTCTCCCCCGCTGCCAACGCATAACTGCCGCGCAAGGTATTTGGGTCGCGACTGAAGGTGTAAGGGTTGTAACGCACGGCTTCGCGCACGGCGTAATAGAGATTGATCGCCTGCTCTAGAGGATCGCGACAGCTGCCGCGATGTTTTTCGGCGAACTCCACCACCGACGGGTGGTCACTATCGATGAAGCGGCCGGGACTCAGATACTCGTGCATGAGAACAATCTCCTGGGGAAGCCACGAGTCTAGCGACACGTTCAGCACAGAGATAACGACGTTTCGGCCAAACATGGACGCTTTGCCGCCCGCCCAACGAACGATTTCCTAGGTCTGTTGCCCACCGGGCCTACAAAACTCATCCATGGTTTCCCACGAATTCAATCACATCGCTCTGACCACCCTGTTTTGCGGATGCCGTCTAAGCTCTGAAAGTTGGTTTTGCCCTGGTTTCACGGAGGATTAAATATGCTGCTGTTGTGGATACTGGTTCTGGTTGTCGGGATTGCTTATTTAGCCCACCGTCGTGTCGCGCCGCTGCCCGCCCTGTGCATCGTTGCCGTTTACGTGGTGGCGATGGGCGCTTTCAGCCGCGCGCCAGGCTGGCTGTTGCTGATTTTCTGGGTGTTGATCGCGGCGGTGGCTGCGCCATTGTTGTTGCCCGACCTGCGCCGCAAATTTTTCAGCGCGCCGCTGTTCAGCTGGTTCCAGAAAACCCTGCCGCCAATGTCGGAAACCGAACGAGACGCCATTGAAGCCGGCACCGTGTGGTGGGACGGCGAACTGTTCAGCGGTCGCCCGGACTGGAACAAACTGCTGTCCTATCCAAAAGTACAGTTGAGCGAAGAAGAACAGGCCTTCATCGACGGCCCGACCGAAGTACTCTGCTCCATGGTCAGCGACTGGCAGCTCGGTCAAACCATGGACTTGCCGGCCGAAGCCTGGGCTTACATCAAGGAACAAGGTTTCTTCGCCCTGATCATTCCCAAAGAGTTTGGCGGCAAGGGTTTCTCGGCCTATGCCCACTCTCAAGTGGCGATGAAACTGGCGAGCCACAGCGGCGATCTCGCGTCCACCGTGATGGTCCCCAACTCCCTCGGCCCGGCCGAACTGTTGCTGCATTACGGCACTGACGAACAACGCAACCATTACCTGCCACGACTGGCGCGCGGTGACGACATCCCGTGCTTCGCATTAACCGGGCCACTGGCCGGTTCCGACGCTGGAGGCATGCCCGACACCGGGGTCATCTGCAAAGGTGAATGGGAAGGCAAGGAAACCTTGGGCCTGCGCCTGAACTGGGAAAAGCGTTACATCACACTGGGTCCTGTCGCCACCCTTCTCGGCCTCGCGTTCAAGGCCTATGACCCGGATCACTTACTGGGAGAGGAGGAAGACCTGGGCATCAGTCTGGCACTGATTCCAACCGATATCGCCGGTGTGGAAATCGGTCGTCGCCACCTGCCCCTGGGTGCGGCGTTCATGAATGGTCCGAACTCCGGCAAGGATGTGTTCGTGCCGTTGGAGTTCCTCATCGGCGGCCAGGAAATGCTCGGCAAGGGCTGGATGATGCTGATGAATTGCCTGTCGGTCGGGCGTTCCATTTCCCTGCCGGCGGTGGGCACCGGTATGGCCAAGTTCACCAGCCTGGTGACAGGCCAGTACGCCCAGATTCGCGAGCAGTTCAATGTGCCGATTGCGGCTTTCGAAGGCATTCAGGAAGCCATGGCGCGCATCGGCGGCAACGCCTGGATGATGGATGCCGCGCGGATGCTGACCGCCAACGCTGTGGATCTCGGCGAGAAACCGTCGGTGCTGTCGGCGATTCTCAAATACCACCTCACCGAACGCGGCCGCGAATGCATCAGCCAGGCGATGGATGTGCATGGCGGCAAAGCGATCATCATGGGGCCGAACAACTACCTCGGTCGCAAATGGAACGGCGCGCCGATTTTCATCACCGTGGAAGGTGCGAACATTCTCTCGCGCAACCTGATGATCTTCGGTCAGGGTGCGATTCGCTGCCATCCCTTCGTACTTAAGGAAATGGCCCTCGCCGGTCGTGAAGACAAGGATCAGGCCCTCACCGAATTTGATGGCCTGCTGCTCAAGCACATCGGTTTCGCCGTGAGTAACGCCGCCAGCACGCTGGTGCTGAACCTTGGTTTCGGTCACTTCGAACACGCGCCAGGCGACAAGCTCAGCCAAGGCTACTTCCGCGCCCTCAACCGCCAGGCTGCTGCGTTCGCCATGCTCGCTGACCTGAGCATGATGCTGCTGGGTGGCGAATTGAAACGACGCGAACGTCTGTCGGCGCGTCTTGGGGATGTGCTCAGCAACATGTACCTCGCCTCCGCCGCGCTCAAGCGTTACCACGACCTCGATTCACCGGAGCACATGGCACCGCTGTTTACCTGGGCCATGGAAGAAAGCCTGGGTCAGTCGGAACGAGCGCTGGATGAACTGCTGACCAACTTCCCGAACAAGGTGTTGGGTTGCCTGTTGCGGGTGATCGTGTTCCCGTTCGGTCGTCGTCACAAAGGGCCATCAGACAAACTCGGCGCCGAAGTGGCGGCGGTGATCGGCCGCGCCAAGGGCGATCCGACCCTGGAAGAGTTGCTCGGCGGTTGCTACCGACCGCAATCCACTGATGATCCGGTCGGCGCTCTGCAACATGCGTGTAACCTGCTGAGTGCCGCGCAACCGTTGCGCAAAAAGCTTCATATCGCACTCAAAAGCGGTCAGGTCAAACCGGTCGCAGGGGAACACGTCATCGATGCAGCGCTTGAGGCTGGTGTGTTGCAGCCTGGGGAAGCGCAGACCCTGCGTAACGCCGAAGCGGCGCGGCGCAAGGTGATTGATGTCGATGATTTCGACAAAAAGGAGCTGGCGCTGGGCAAAGGAAAGGTCCGCTGATCCATCCTGCGTCCTCCACCATGTAAAAAAGGGCGCGGGCGCTTTATACTCCCGCGCCCGTTTTGCTCTTGAGGACTTATCTCGTGTCCAATGTCGTTGCCGATCATCTTGTCTTGCTCGACCACCTGCGCAGCATCCTGGTCGCCGTAGGTGAGGCCGAACAGGTTCCCGAAGAAAGCCATGCCTTGTTCCTGGAGCGCTTCGACGAACTGCGTGCGTTGCTGCCGGTCGACCCGATCGAAAGCCAATACCTGGGCCAGGACATTCTGTGCCAGGTGATTACCCGCTACCCGCAAATCGTTCACCTGGTCCCGCGCGACCTGCTGTGGTACTTCGCCGGTGACTGCCTGCATTACATGCCCGACGATGAAATCGACTTGTATCAGGCGCTGGAAGAACGTCGTTTCGAAGCTGAACAAAACGACGAGCCGTTCGACTGGAACCAGGAAAAACAGCTGCTGGCGATGTCGAAAGACGACAGCAAGCACTGATCCTCGGTCAGAAATGCAAAAGGCCCGCATGGTTAAACATGCGGGCCTTTTTTTGGCATTGCCGAAAGATGTGGTGGCTGGGCTGACGCCATCGTCGGAACGCCGCCCGGACCAAGCTCGCTCCCACATTTTGATCTACGGCGTACTCAAATCAAATGTGGGAGTGAGCTTGCTCCGGGCGGCGTTCCGACGATGAGGCCCGTCAAAGCAACCCATCACTCTCGGGCAACTCATACTGCGCAGCGACTTTTCCCAAAGCACTGGGCTTGCCCGGCTTGCTCAGGGTCGGCTCCTTTTCCAGGCACTCCACCAGATAGTCGATCAACACCCGCAACTTCGGTGGCAGATAACGGGTCGGCGAATGCAGCAGCCAGGCACCGCCGTGGTAAGACGCCAGGAAGGTCCAGTCGGGCAACACCTGCACGATCAGCCCCTGCTCCAGCGCATAACGTGCGGTGAAGTACGGCAGGCTGCCAATTCCGATGTGCTGCAACACTGCGCCCAACCGTACGCCGGTGTGATTGGCCGCATAACGTCCGCGCACGCCAACGGTGACAGCCTTGCTGCCTTTCTTGAATTTCCAGCGTGCATCGCTCGGCGTTTCGCCCAGATAGATGCAGCTGTGGTTGAGCAAGTCGTGAGGGTGGGTCGGTGTGCCGTGTTCGGCCAGGTATTGCGGCGTTGCACAGAGCAAATGATCGATGGTCAGCAATTGCCGACCGACCAGTCCAGCGGGTGGCCGATCAGTAATGCGAATCGCCAGATCAACGTTGTCGTCGATCAAATCCACCTGGCGGTCCTCAAGCAACAGCTCCACATCCACTTTGGGATAACGCCGCAGAAATTCCGGCATATGCGGATGAATCACGAACCGCCCCACTGCCTTCGGCACACTGACGCGCACCAGTCCTTCCGCTTCATGGGTGAACTGACCGCTGATTTCCATCACCGACTTGGCTGCGCTGACCATCTCCTGGCAACGCTTGAACACCTCTTCGCCACCGTCGCTCAAGCGCAACTTGCGCGTGGTTCGCTGCAGCAAACGGGTGGCGAGTGCCTTCTCCAGACGCGAAATGCTGCGACTGACTGCCGAGGGTGAAGAACCCAACTGGCGAGCAGCCTCGGAGAAACTGCCGGTCTCGACAACCTTGACGAAGATCGCCATTTCACCGAGCAGCGGAAGTGGAAGATTTATGCTCACAGCGCAACAGTCCTTTGATGTTTGAACGGATTATCACGCAATTCCACGCTTCATATAATAAAAAATAGAATTGTTAATAAGGGCATGGAATATGACGCTTCGCCTCTTTTTCCATAGTGATGACCTCAAGGCCAATGTGGAAGTCCTGGATTGCACGCCCCACGAGAACGAATTTGCCGTAGTGCTGCGCGCCACGTTGTTTCACCCTCAGGGCGGTGGACAGCCCTTTGACACCGGCTGGATCGGCGAAAGCCAAGTACTGCGGGTTGTTCAGGATCCGGACCGGATCATTCATTTCGTCGACCATCCGGTAAAACCGGGCATGACTCAGATTCGGGTCGATGAACAACGCCGCCAGTTCAATTCACGCATGCATTCCGCCGGCCACCTGATCGGCCACTTCGTCCAGGCCATGGGCTGGATGCCGATCAAGGCTCATCACTGGCCGGGCGAAGGACGTGTGCAATTCAAACCGGCAGAGTCGGCAAAAGAGGTTGATGCCGAGATGATTCAGCACGGCATCGAGCAGTGGATCACCCATGATCAGCCACGCCTGACGTCGATGCGTGAAGGCGCCCGGGAAATCGGTTTCGGTGACCTGCCCGCCTACGGCTGCGGTGGCACCCATGTACGCAGCCTGAAGGATTTGGGCACGGTCACGATCGCTTCCCTTTCACTGAAGAAGGGAACGCTGTCAGTCCACTACAGCGTGGATTGAGCATTTGGGCGATGCCGTTCCTGTCATCGCCTGACGCCGGGGGAACCTGCGGCCGCGGGTTCTGTTGACTATCTGATAGATGGACCTAAGACATGATGCTTGACGTCGAGCGTCTCGATGAGACGTGCATAAAAAAACTGGCCAACGAAGAAGTCCTCGCCATCCGCGTCAAAGGCTTGTTGCCCAAGCCGCTGGCGATTCAGATTGGCGACAAGATCCTCGCCCCTGGCTTCGAAGGCTATATCAATGCGCCGAGCATCGGCCGCATCGGCATGGCGTTTTATGAAGCGGAAAACCAGCCGCTGCTGATCGAAGATTATTTCGAACGCGCCACCCGCAATATTGCGGAATTGCGCAACCGGTGTGCGCCCTACTCATCCCCCGTCGACACCCTGCGCTGCATGCTCGACGAGTCCTGGCCGGCGGGTGCGCACCTGGAAAACCTCTACGGTCGCAAGATGTATGTCGGACTGTCCCGGGTGGTGAAACCCGGGATCTGTTTTCTGGCCCACCACGACATTTTCGCCAAGGACGCCCCGGACAGTTACCAGGCCAAAAGCCTGGAAGCGCAGTTCGCCTGCAATGTTTACCTGAACATGCCCGCCGAGGGCGGTGCACTGCAGATGTGGGACCACGACATCTCCCCGGACCAGTTCGACGAAATGCGTGGCGACAGTTACGGGATCGATCCGGCTCTGCTCGGGACTCCGACCCTGGAGATTCTTCCTGAGCCGGGTGATTTCATCATGTTCAATTCGCGCTGCATGCACTCGGTGACACCGGGTGTGGCTGATCCGCGCTTGAGCCTTTCGTTCTTTGTCGGCTATCGCGGCAATGCTTCACCCCTTACTTTCTGGAGTTGAGATGCTTTCGAATTACCTGGGCGAGTTTCTGGCGCTGGCAACTATCCACTTTCTGGCCGTGGTTGCACCTGGACCGGACTTCGCAGTGACCATCCGCCAGAGCGTGCGCTTCGGTCGACTGGTCGGGATTTGCACGGCGCTGGGCATCGGCGCGGGCATTTCCGTGCACGTGCTTTACACCTTGCTCGGCGTCGGCGCGCTGATGCACACGACGCCTTGGCTGCTGACGGTGGCCAAGGTTGTGGGTGGTGCTTACATTTTGTACCTCGGTGTCAGCCTGCTGCGCAGCAAGCCCAAGACCGTACTGGAAGGCGACAAGCCTGACGAACCGGTCGCAGAACAAACATTGCTGAAGGCATTTACCACCGGTTTCCTGACCAACGCGACCAACCCGAAAGCCACACTGTTTTTCCTGGCGATCTTCACCACCATCATCAGCGCCACAACGCCACTGAAGATCCAGGCGCTTTACGGAATCTGGATGTGTTTTGTGAATGCGCTGTGGTTTGTGATCGTCGCGCTGTTCTTTTCCAGTGCCCGGGTACGGCTGCTGTTTATGCGCATGGGGCACTGGTTCGAACGCACCATGGGGGTGATTCTGATCCTGTTCGCCGGGCGCCTGATTCTGTCGATGTAAAACCTGCGCCCAAGCAAAAGGCCCGCTCAGTCGGCTGACGGGCCTTTTTCGTTTCTGCGTCGCTTTTGCATTTCTGTGCGACAGATCTCACTTCAGGGACTCCCGTACTGCTCACTCGTGGTGTTAGTTTGGGAACGTTTTCTTGCCTCATCGATCAGAAATCTCTCACAACCTGCCTGCAAAGGAATGCCCCCAGCAATGAATTTCTCACTCAAGCACTTGGCCGCGTCGACCCTGATACTGGCCGGCCTTTCGTCGTTCACCACACTCGCGCACGCCAACATCAGCCCGCAACAGAGCGCGACTATCCTCAAGACCTTCAGCGACGCATCGGTAACGGATTTCAGGCAGTTCCTGGGAGGCCTGGCCAAAAGCGACCTTGGCAAAACCGACGACCTCGGCCCGGCCATCAGTGCCTTTCTCGACAACAAGACCCTTTCTTCAGAACAGCAGAACGAGATCCATCGCCTGCTCGGCCTCTATGCACGCGTGAAGTACGGCAGCGCCGCCACCGAGACCCTGCGCGAGTTGGTGGCCATCCCGACCTTCCGTGTGGATGGCGTTGCCCAGCACGACAATCCCGAATTCATCAAGATTGCCGACAAGATCAAGGGGCTTGCCCAGGCCTTCAACCTGAACTTTCGCAACATCGACAACCGCGTCTATGAGATCTCCCTGGAAGGCAGTGGCGATGAAGTCGTGGGCATTCACGCGCATGCCGACGTGGTGCCCGTGACGCCGGAGAACTGGGTCCTGAAAGACGGCACCCGACTTGATCCGTTCAAGGTCACTCTGATCGGTGACCGCCTGTATGGCCGGGGCACCGAGGATGACAAAAACGGCATCGTGGTAACGCTCTACGCCATGAAGATCATCAAGGAAGAGAAGCTGCCGCTGGCCAGGAATCTCAAGTTGCTGGTCGACACCACCGAAGAAACCACCGGCGATGCCATCCCTTATTACTTCGAAAACAACCCGACACCCAACTACAACCTGGCGCTGGATGGTGGCTACCCGGTGGTGATTGCCGAGAAAGGCTACGGCACCGTCATGGCGAACTTTGCCAAGCGCAAGGCAGAGGGCAAGGGCGCTGAAATCATATCGATGACGGGCGGCATGGCCACCAACCAGATTCCGTCGACATCGGTCGCCACCCTTTTGAGTGACAAGCCTGCTGAATTGGCCGCCAGCCTGCAGAAGGCAGGTAGCGATTATGCCAAGCGCAATGGCGGCAACTTCGAGGTAACCGCCAAGGTCGTCGGCAAGGACGTCAAGCTGACGGTCACCGGCGTTTCGGCCCACTCCTCCGAGCCCGAGTCAGGTGTTAACCCGGTGGCCAGGATGCTGGACTTCATCAATAGCCTCGACGGAAAAGTTGCGCTCAAGCACAACCACATTACCGATGCTGCTCGCTACGCCGCCGACAACTGGGGACTGGATTACCTGGGTGGCAAATTGGCGGTCGGCTTTTCCGATGCCTTCATGGGTCCGCTGACCACTTCCCTGACCTATGTCGGGATGGATGAGAAAACCTTCAAGCTCGCGGTCAACCTGCGGGTGCCGAAGGGCAAATCCCCCGAAGTGCTCAAGGCCGAAATCGCCGAAAAGCTTGGCGCCTGGAGCAAGAAGACCCACGTTGCGGTGGCCTTCGACTACTCGATCGCCGAGCCGATGTTCCGCAATCCTGAGGGTGAATGGGTCAAGGCCCTGCTGGCCGTTGCCAGCGAAAACCTTGGCATGGAGCACAAGTTTGGTACTTCCGCCGGCGCCACCTCGGTCCATGAACTGCCCAATGGCGTGCAATTCGGCCTGGCCAGGCCTGAGGTCAAGTACACCGGCCACACTGACAACGAGTTCAAGACCGTCGACCAGTTCCTGCTGGATCTGCAGATCGTGACCGAGATGATGGGGCGCATCGGGCAGTTGCCGAAGCTCTGATCCCCTTTCGGGCCCGCTATTCTGGCGGGTCCGACGCTTTGATCGTAGCAACGCATACCCTGTAGCAGCTGGCGAAGCCTGCGTTCGGCTGCGCAGCAGTCGTAAATCCTGTATGCGCGGATTTCCTGAAACACCGCATCCTCTGATTTCACGACTGCTGCGCAGCCGAACGCAGGCTTCGCCAGCTGCTACAAAGTGCGACTCGGCTTACCTGATCGGCCTTTCCCGAAGAAGGTTGTTTTCTGTTGCGCCATAAAAGACGCACAAACAAAAACGCCGCTCATTGCTGAGCGGCGTTTTTGTTAAATATGGAGCGGGAAACGAGACTCGAACTCGCGACCCCGACCTTGGCAAGGTCGTGCTCTACCAACTGAGCTATTCCCGCAAATGGCGTCCCCTAGGGGACTCGAACCCCTGTTACCGCCGTGAAAGGGCGGTGTCCTAGGCCACTAGACGAAGGGGACACGCTAACTGAAACACATGGTGTGTATTTCAGTGCCCAAATCCGCATCCGAAGATGCTGGTTCTGGTTTCACTCAGCCCTGCCCGAAAGCAACGCTGTTTAAAATTGGAGCGGGAAACGAGACTCGAACTCGCGACCCCGACCTTGGCAAGGTCGTGCTCTACCAACTGAGCTATTCCCGCATTGGCGTCCCCTAGGGGACTCGAACCCCTGTTACCGCCGTGAAAGGGCGGTGTCCTAGGCCACTAGACGAAGGGGACACACGTACAACATTCACTCCCTACCGCGTTTCGCTGTGTGCTTTACGCTGTAAGTGGCGCGCATTCTATGGATGGATTGAGGGGTCGTCAACCCCCAGATATAAATTTATTTAAATCAATGACTTCGCCCTGCTTTGAGACACTAATCCGGCCTTTCCGTCGCCCGGGGTTTGACGCCTATATTCTGACACCCGCCAAGACGTTATAGTCCACCCACGCCAAAGATGATGGCAATGTGCACCTCGCACGCTATTACTTATATAAGCAGGAACGCGGCCGATACAGGCAGTGCAGTAGCCGATTCAACTTGCTGAGCGGCGCTATGCGTCCCAATGCCAAGCTACTACACTCGCACGCGAACCCCATAAAGAGGTCTTACCGGTGACACCACTCATGATCACCCTGCTAGTCGTAGCCGGGATCGCACTATTGATCGCCATTGGCTACATGAACCATGTGGTGGAAAACAATAAGCTGGAAAAGGCCCGCGCCAAGGTTGAGCTCAACGATCGTCTGCGTCGTTGCGGCGAAATCACCGAGACCTTTCCCGGCCAGTTGATGACACCGGCACTCAAGCTGCTGTTGACCCGTCTGGAATTGAACGTCTGCCAACGCCTGCTCAATCTGGAAAAAACCAGCTCCAACCTCAAGGCACGGATTGGCGAACTGAGCGCCTTGGTCGGTCAGGGCGAATCGATCCCGGTCAACAACCCGCCAGCACCGATCCAGACCGAAGCCAAAGCCAAGGACGTACGCTTCCTGCTCGAAGCCCTGCACGGCCAAATCACCCGCGCCGCACAGGACGGCTTCCTGCCAACCAACGAAGCCAAACGCTGGATCCGCGAAGTTCGCCACATCCTGGTCCTGCTGCACATCGAATTCTTCAACAACCTCGGCCAGCACGCCCTGCAACAGAACCAGCCCGGCCAGGCCCGCCTGGCGTTCGAACGCGGCGTGCAATACCTGCGTAAACAACAGGAACCCCAGGTCTACGCCGAACAACTGGAATACCTGGAAAAACTCCTGGCCCGCGCCAACGCACAAGTCATGGACAACATCGCCCCGGTAGAAGGCGAAGTGAACCAGCTGACCGAAGGCCTCAAAGACGTCGAGGCCGATGCGGACTGGAAGAAAAAAGTGATCTACGACTGATCAGAGAAAGTAGAAAAGAGAGCCACCTGAACAGGTGGCTTTTTTTTGCGTTGAGTTTGATGGGCGGGTACAGCCAGGACAGAAAGGTCGACTATCAGGCCGCCTTCGCGAGCAGGCTCGCTCCCACAGTTGGACGATGCACAACCGCAAGGGATTAGTCGGCTTTCAGGCCGTCATCGCGGCGATGCGGCGACCCGACAAGCCCGGCTCCCACAGTTGATCGGTGTACGCCTCAGAGCCGAAAGTGCCCTACCATCCCCTTCAACTCAATCCCCAACTGCGCCAACTCAATACTGGAAGCCGCATTCCCCTGCATCGCCAACGAAGACTGATCCGCACTGGCCCGAATACTCGTGACACTGCGGTTAATCTCCTCGGCCACTGAACTCTGCTCCTCGGCAGCCGCTGCGATCTGCTGGTTCATCTGCTGAATCAAAGACACTGCCGCCGCAATACTCCCCAGCGCACTCTCCGTCTGCAACGCATCACTCACCGCCAGCTTCACCAGCTCGCCACTGTTCTGAATCTGCTGGACAGAAGACTGAGCCGCCGAGCGCAAGGCACTCACCAGCCGTTCAATCTCCTCGGTCGATTGCTGAGTACGCTTGGCCAGGGCCCGCACTTCATCGGCCACCACCGCAAAGCCCCTGCCCTGCTCGCCGGCTCGAGCCGCCTCGATCGCGGCGTTGAGGGCCAGCAGGTTTGTCTGCTCGGCCACACTCTTGATGACGCTCAGTACCGTACCGATGTTCTGGATTTCCGCACTCAAACTTTCGATGCTCGAACTGGCCGAGGTGGCTGAATCCGCCAACTGTTCGATCCGCGCCATACTCTGGCGCACCACCTGCTGACCACTTTCAACCTTGCCGTCCGCCGTCTGCGCCGCCTGAGCGGCCTCCTCCGCGTTACGCGCAACGTCGTGCACGGTGGCGGTCATCTGATTCATCGCGGTAGCAACCTGTTCGGTCTCTTCCTTCTGGCTGCTGACTTCAAGATTGGTCTGCTCGGTCACCGCCGACAGCGACTGCGCTGAACTGGCCAACTGCTCGATACCCGCCTGCAAACCGCTGACAATACTGCTAAGCCCCGCGCCCATCTGCTGCATGGCCTGCATCAGCTGCCCGATCTCATCACGACGGGTCACTTCAACCGTCGCACTCAAATCGCCAGAGGCAATCTGTTGAGCAACACGGATCACACTGCGCAGCGGTGCCACGATCAACCGGGTAATCACCCAGGACGCAATCAGCCCGACCAGCAGTGCCAGCGCCGAGGAACCGATGATCAGCAGCGAGTTCTTTTTCAGCTCCGCCTGCATCGACCGATCTTCGGCGACATAGGCCTGATCCACCCGCTCCACCACCTGGGCGGCGCGCTGATGGAGTTGCTCATAGACGGTTTTTTCCTGCGCCAGCAGGCCGGTGTACTCGGCGAGTTTTTCACTGAATCCGCCAATGTGTCCGACGACTTCATTGAGGACCGTCTGGTAACCCTCATCCTTGACCGTGGTTTTCAGCTGCTCGGCCTGGGTCAGTGCCTGGTCGGCCTGCTCGATCTTGCCCTGCCCTGCGCTGTCGTCGCCCTTGCGGCTCAGGTCCAGGCGCACACGCGCTTCGTTCATGGCTTGCAACATCAACCGCGACACCTGGCTGACCTGACTGGCCTGTTCGAGAAACTGCCCACCATCCTTGCCTTCGGATTCCTTCAAGGTATAAGCGCCGTCATCGGCCAGCCCGGCCTGCAGCACGTCGAGGTTATTGGCCACGCTGGACACCGACCAACTGGCCATCTCCAGTGCCAGGTCCTTGGCCTGGCTGAGCGAGACGAACTCGTCAAAGGCCTTGCGGTAAGCCCCCAAGGACTGCTCGACGTCATTCATCACCGGCACGTTGGCCGCAGAAGCCGCTTTCAGTTGGGTTGCCAGAGCGAGCAGGCCGTCAACGCCCTCGCGCAGCGCGTCAGCGGTTTTCGGGTTGCCGTGCAAGGCGTATTCCTGCTCGAGCAGTCTCACCTTGAGCAAACCGCTGTTGAGCGACGACATCTGCTTGAGCCCGTCGAAGCGCTGGCTGATGGTTTGCAGGGACCATACGCCGATGGCCGCCACCAAGGCTGTCAACAGCAGCACCAGTACAAACCCGACACCCAGTTTTTTCGCCATACCGAGGTTGGCAAAACGTCCTTGCACGGCCGAAATCATTGCACTTAGTCCCCTGACATAGTCTGTTGACGCAGATTCGCAACGGGTCTGTATCAACACAAGTCTCTGGCGTCTGAATAATGGCAAAAAGCTACGCTTCCGTCGTTTTCAGAACGCTTGAGGTCGATCCAGAGCGGTGGCCTGAAAAAACGCCCGGGCTCGCGGATCACAGGCATAGGCCACATTGATACGCTGCCAGTCACTGGCCTCTGCGGTGGGACTGAATGCCGTCGCAGAAGACAGCAGGACACCGAAGCGCTGAGCTTGTTTGCGCACCTGAGCGTAGTCGGACATCCGCGATCGCGCCCAGATGAACAGGCCTCCGACCGGCTTGCCGAACACCTCCCATTCGGCGTCTTCAAGCACTTGCAACGCAGCCTCCCTGTCATTGCTCAAACGCTGGCGCTGGCGCTGGACCAATTTGCGGTAGGCACCGCTGGCTAAAAGGCTTGCCAGCACCGACTCGCAAAACCGTGAAGCGCCCATGCTGCTGATCATCTTGACTTCGGCCAGCCGCGAAATAACCCCGGCGCTGGCCACTACAAAACCGACCCGCAATGAACTGCTGAGGGTTTTGGAGTAGCTGCCGACGTAGATCACGTTGTCATCGATACCCAACGCAGCGAGGCGCGTACCGGGGCCGCTGTACAAATCGGCATAGACGTCATCCTCGATGACCAGAAGGCCATAGGTTTTGGCGAGTTGCACAACCCGCTGCGCCACTGCTGGCGCCAGGCTGCTGCCAGTGGGGTTGTGATAGAAGCTATTGATAAAGATCCCGCAGGGCCTGTATTTAACCAACAGTGCCTCAAGCGCTTCAACGTCCGGACCGTGCGGGGTTCGCGGCACCTCGATCATGCTGACACCGTGCAGTCTGAGCAAATCGAACAGCAAGGAATAACCGGGATTCTCCACCACCACGCAATCACCCGGCTTGAACAAGGTCCGCACGATCAGGTCCAGCCCCTGACTGGCCCCCGCCGTTGTCAGGATCTGGCTTTCCTCCACCAGGATATCGAGCTGTTTCAGCCGTTTTTGGATCTGCTGGCGCAAGGCTGGCAGGCCCAGCGGCGTGCTGTAGTTGAATAGGCCGCTCATGTCGGTGCGACTGACCTGACGGATCGCGTAGCTCAGGTCGTCAGTTTCGCGCCAGCTCTCGGGCAGTCCGCCACACCCCAGCTTGAGTTCGCCCGAAGTGCCGCCCTGCTTCGGTTCTGCCCCCTCGAACCTGGAGCAATCCTGTTGCCCCTGAGCGGCCAGCGCTGGCGTGGCGACAATGAAACCGGCGCCATGACGCGACGCCAGCACCCCTTGAGCCACCAGACGCTCACAGGCCTCAACGACGCTGGACTGACTGAGCAAATTGATCCGGGCGATTTGCCGCACGGAAGGCAAACGCGTCCCCGGTGGCACCTCGCCACGGCAAAGCCAGCAGGCTAGCGCGTCGACGATTTGCTGTACGACCGGCACCAATGCCTGTCGATCGATTCTCAACTCCATGAGCAAGCAAACTCCTGTCCGTTTTGCGGGAAACAGTTAATCACAGGAACGGTCAATCAGCTGTGCGACAACGCCGCTAAAACCGTCGGTTCTAACCATTTGAAACACATTGTCCGGCACCTTTAAGGAACCGAAAAAAAACCCGCACAAATGCGGGTTTTTTCCTACGTTTCACGGCCTGGATTCAGAACGCTGTCACGCCACCGTCCACCGCCAGTGAATGCCCCGTGGTGAACGCTGCGCCGTCGCTGCACAGGTACAGCACCGCACTGGCGATTTCCTCGACCTTGCCGATGCGTCCGACCGGGTGCATGGCATTGGCGAACTCGCCTTTCTTTGGGTCGGCTTCATAGGCACGGCGGAACATGTCGGTGTCGATCACCGCCGGACACACCGCATTCACGCGAATCTTCTTCTTGGCGTATTCGATGGCTGCCGACTTGGTCAGGCCAATCACCGCATGTTTCGAGGCCGCGTAAATGCTCATCTTCGGCGCAGCCCCGAGGCCGGCTACCGATGCGGTGTTGACGATTGCACCGCCGCCCTGGGCCAGCAGCAACGGCAACTGGTACTTCATGCACAACCAGACGCCTTTGACGTTGACGCCCATGATCGCGTCGAACTCATCGACCGTGCCTTCGGCCAACTTGCCTTTCTCGATCTCGATGCCGGCGTTGTTGAAGGCATAGTCGAGACGGCCGTAGGTATTGACCACTTCGTCCATCAGATTTTTTACTTCGCTTTCCAGCGTTACGTTGCAGCGTACGAAGGTGGCTTCACCGCCAGCGGTACGAATCAGCGCCACCGTGCCCTCACCACCCGCCACGTCCAGGTCGGCCACTACCACTTTCAAGCCTTCAGCGGCGAATGCCTGGGCAGTCGCGCGGCCAATGCCATTGGCGGCGCCCGTTACAACGGCGACCTGGCCAGAAAACGTCATGCTCATTGTTATGTCCTCGAAGAGAAGATGCGGGGATCGCGTGTTCTCAATCTAGCCACAAGGGCCTGCGGCACGGCAGCACTATCAGAAGGCCGGTTGGGCGCCCATGAGTGACAGTGATAAAACCGCCGGCACGACTATCACTGCACTGGATCGATGTGCATTCGCCGCATCAGCCAAACTTGCGGCATCGTTCATGAAGGTCTATCAACAAGTCTTCATTCATCTTGAGTGCCTGTCATGACTACCCAGACCAATCGCCAGTTCCTGCTCGCCAAACGTCCGGTGGGCGCGGCGACCCGCGAGACCTTCACCTATCAAGAAGTACCGGTCGGCGAACCGGCTGCGGGTCAGATCCTGGTCAAAAACGAATACCTGTCCCTGGACCCGGCCATGCGTGGCTGGATGAACGAGGGCAAGTCCTACATTCCGCCGGTCGGTATCGGCGAAGTGATGCGCGCATTGGGCGTAGGCAAAGTCGTTGCCTCGAATAATCCGGGCTTCGCGGTCGGGGACTACGTCAACGGTGCCCTGGGTGTGCAGGATTACTTCCTCGGCGAGCCACGAGGTTTCTACAAGGTCGATCCGAAACTGGCGCCTCTGCCGCGCTATCTGTCCGCGCTGGGCATGACCGGGATGACCGCTTATTTCGCCCTGCTCGATGTCGGCGCGCCGAAGGCTGGCGACACCGTGGTGCTGTCGGGCGCGGCCGGTGCGGTGGGCAGCATTGCCGGGCAGATCGCCAAGATCAAAGGTTGCCGGGTAGTCGGCATTGCCGGGGGCGCGGACAAGTGTCAGTTCCTGATCGACGAACTGGGTTTTGACGGTGCCATCGATTACAAAAACGAAGACGTCCACGCCGGCCTCAAGCGCGAATGTCCAAAAGGCGTCGATGTGTATTTCGATAACGTCGGCGGCGATATCCTCGACGCGGTGTTGAGTCGCCTGAACATGAAGGCGCGAGTGGTGATCTGTGGCGCCATCAGCCAGTACAACAACAAGGAAGCGGTCAAAGGCCCGGCCAACTACCTGTCGCTGCTGGTCAACCGCGCGCGGATGGAAGGTTTTGTGGTGATGGACTATGCCGCGCAGTTTGCCGCCGCCGGGCAGGAAATGGCCGGCTGGATGGCCAAGGGGCAGCTCACAAGCAAGGAAGATATTGTTGAAGGACTGGAGACGTTCCCGGAGACGCTGATGAAGTTGTTCAGCGGCGAGAATTTCGGGAAGTTGGTGTTGAAGGTTTAACCCGATATTTCAATGCACCACAAACTAATGTGGGAGCGGGCTTGCTCGCGAAAGCGGAGTGTCAGTCAACATTGATGTCGACTGAAACTCCCTCTTCGCGAGCAAGCCCGCTCCCACATGGGATCTTCAGCGTTTGGTTAAGCGAGCTCGGCGACTACAGCTGCCAACGCCTTGGCCGGATCCGCGGCCTGGCTGATCGGACGGCCGATCACCAGATAATCAGAACCGGCATCCAGCGCCTGACGAGGCGTCAGAATGCGGCGCTGATCGTCCTGGGCGCTGCCCGCCGGACGAATCCCCGGGGTCACCAGTTGCAGCGACGGGTGCGCCGATTTCAGGGCCTGGGCTTCCAGGGCCGAGCACACCAGACCGTCCATCCCGGCTTTTTCCGCCAACGCGGCCAGGCGCAACACTTGCTCCTGCGGCTCGATATCCAGGCCAATACCCGCCAGATCTTCACGCTCCATGCTGGTCAGCACGGTCACGCCGATCAGCAGTGGTTTCGGACCGGTGCGCTGGTCAAGCACTTCGCGGCACGCGGCCATCATGCGCAAACCACCGGAGCAGTGCACATTGACCATCCACACGCCCATCTCCGCAGCCGCCTTGACGGCCATGGCGGTGGTGTTCGGGATGTCATGGAACTTGAGGTCCAGGAACACTTCGAAACCCTTGTCACGCAGGGTGCCAACGATTTCCGAAGCGCAGCTGGTGAACAGTTCTTTACCGACTTTGACCCGGCACAGCTTCGGGTCCAACTGATCGGCCAGCTTCAGTGCGGCGTCACGGGTGGGGAAATCCAGGGCGACGATGATAGGAGTCTGGCAGGCGGACATGAGTGGGCTCTCAGGCAGGTCGAAATCGGCGCGCATTGTAGCGGAACCAGCGCCTCTGCGGGACCCGATGATCGGTAATTCGTCGAGGCGGCTCAAGCAAGACTAGCCCTTGTGCCCATTGTGTCGAGTCAGATACACACATGACACGCCTGCAACACCCTTCAACGTTACCTTCGGCAGCCGCAACACGTCCTACAGCACTTCCCGCCTCCGGGCCGGACGCCTATGCTGAAACCACAACCTCGCAGCCCATCTTTGTGGTTGGCAGCCTACCTGGCAGATGAACGCACGCATGCACAACCTCCTCGCACCTGTGAACGACGATCAAAAAGCGCCCGGTGATGACAAACGCTGGAGCATTCGCGCCCTGATCGTCGACGATGACGTCCCGATCCGCGAATTGATGATCGACTATCTGGCCCGGTTCAACATTCACGCCAGCGGCGTCACCGATGGCGCCGCGATGCGCCTGGCGCTGCAAGCGGAGCATTTCGACGTGGTGGTGCTCGACCTGATGCTGCCCGGCGAAGACGGTTTGTCGCTGTGCCGCTGGCTACGCGCCGAATCGGACATCCCGATTCTGATGCTCACCGCCCGCTGCGAACCCACCGACCGGATCATCGGCCTGGAACTGGGCGCCGACGACTACATGGCCAAGCCGTTCGAGCCTCGCGAACTGGTGGCGCGCATCCAGACGATCCTGCGCCGGGTACGCGACGATCGCACTGAACAGCGGGCCAACATCCGTTTCGACAACTGGCGCCTGAACAGCGTGCTGCGCCAGTTGATCGCCGCCGATGGCCTTGTGGTGCCGTTGTCCAACGCCGAGTTCCGTTTGCTCTGGGTGTTCATCGAACGCCCGCGCCGGGTACTCAGCCGCGAACAATTGCTGGACGCCGCTCGCGGTCGCTCGATCGAAGCCTTTGATCGCAGCATCGACTTGCTGGTCTCGCGCCTGCGCCAGAAACTCGGTGATGACCCGAAAGCCCCGCAGTTGATCAAGACCGTTCGCGGTGAGGGTTACCTGTTCGACGCCCGAGACATCGGCTGATGCGTGCGCGCTTCGATACGCTCTTCGGCCGCCTGTTTGGCATGCTGCTGGTGGCGATCATCCTGGCGCACGTGTTGGCGTTTTTCTGGTTTCACTATTACGGCCCGCCGCCGCCCCCTCCGCCGCCGGGGTTTTCCGAAAACTTCGACGGACAGCGCCCGCCGATGGACCCGCGCTTCGGAAATCGGCCACCGCGGCCGTGGTTCGGCGGCCCGTTGGTACCGCTGACCTTTCAACTGGTCTCGCTGATCATCGCCGCCTGGTACGGCGCCAAACTGCTGAGCCGGCCGATCCAGCGCCTGAGCGATGCCGCCGAGCGGCTGAGCGAAAACCTCGACAGCCCGCCTCTGGATGAGTCCGGCCCACGGGAAGCCCGGCAAGCGGCACACACCTTCAACAAGATGCAGCAACGCATTCGTGAACAAGTGCAGCAACGCTCGCGGATGCTTGGCGCCGTCTCCCACGACCTGCGCACGCCGCTGTCGCGGCTCAAGCTGCGGCTGGAGCAGATCGACGACAACAAACTGCAAGGCCAGATGCGTCAGGATCTGGACGACATGATCGGCATGCTCGACGCCACGCTCACCTACCTGCACGAGCAGCGCACCAGTGAGGCCCTGCAGTGGATGGACGTGCAGGCGCTGGTCGAATCCCTCAGTGAAAACGCCCAGGACCAGGGCGCCGATGTGCTCACCAGCGGTCACTGCGCGCCGCTGCAAGTGCAACCGATGGCCTTGCGTTCGTGCATCAACAACCTGCTGGACAATGCCCTGCGTTATGCCGGGCAGGCCATGATTACGCTTGAAGACACGCGCGAAACCCTGGTGATCCGGGTCATCGACCATGGGCCGGGTATTGCGGCGGATAAACGTGAAGCCGTGTTCGAGCCGTTCTTTCGTCTGGAAGGATCGCGCAACCGCAACTCCGGTGGCGTAGGGTTGGGCATGACCATCGCCCGCGAGGCGGCCGAACGCCTGGGTGGGCAGTTGAGCCTGGAAGAAACGCCCGGTGGTGGCCTGACAGCAGTGATTCGTCTGCCCCGATCTTGATCACCGCTCTGTGTACCGCTCGGTACAAACCTCACATACCCACGACAACTTGCCCCTTGAGGCTGCATAAGCCGGTGCACCCACCGGCTATCCATTCCAAGGAGTGAGCGCAATGATCGGTAGCGTCAGCAGTTACACGAGCTATACCAGCACCAGCAGCACCACAACCAACACCGCCCGCAGTCAGCAGTTTCAGAAAGATCTGCTCGCCAAACTCGACAGCAACAGCGACGGCGCGGTGGATCAGGATGAACTCAAGAGCGCCCTCTCGCAGAAAACCGACGACGGTCTGCTGGTCAGCCTGAGCAAGAATTTCGCCGACCTGGACAGCGACGAAAGCGGCAGCCTGAGCAGTGAAGAAATGGCCGCGATGGCCCCTCCGCCGCCACCGCCACGGGACCAGGCACCGAACACCGAACTGGCTGACGCGCTGATCAGCGCTCTGGACGCCGACCGTGACGGCGCCATCAGCAGCGATGAACTGAGCAACGGCCTGGCCAGCGCCGGCAGCAGCGCCGACAGCACAGAAATTTTCTCGGCCCTGGACAAGAACGAAGACGGCTCCGTCAGCCAGGACGAGCTCGCCGCCAGCCTCGCCCCGCCTCCGCCGCCCCCTCAACCAGTGTCCAGCGAAGAACTGTTCAGCCAGCTCGATACAGACAGCGACGGCAGTGTCAGCGCCACCGAACTGACCAGCGCGTTGCAGACCAGCAGCACCTCATCGACCAGCACCGACACCAGCGCCGCGTTACTCAAAGTGCTGGATAGCGACAGCAGTGGCGGCGTCAGCAGCGACGAGTTGAACGCGGCGTTGCAAGTCGGCCGCGAGCGAAACACCGACAGCTCCACCGATCAGTCGAGCGTGACCGAAGCCCTGAACAAAATGATCGCCAACCTGAGCAAGCAGTACTCGCTCGACAACGTGGCGACCGTGGGTAAGTACCTGAACGTCGCGACCTGAGTCAAAAGCTTCGCGGGCAAGTCGGATCGCCGCACCGCTCGCTCCTACAGGTTTAGTGCATGACCGTAGGAGCGAGCGGTGCGGCGATCCGACTTGCCCGCGAAGGGGCCCTAAGCCCCAACAAAAATCTCAGGGCCGGCGATCCTCAACCCGAGCCTGACTTTTGCTCCAGTCGTTCAGCAGGCTGTAGGCCACCGCCAACAACGTCGGGCCGATGAACAAGCCAATAAACCCGAAGGCAATCAACCCGCCAAACACCCCGAGCAGAACAATCACTAGCGGCAAATTCCCGCCCCGGCTGATCAGGTACGGTTTGAGCACGTTGTCGACGCCACTGATGATGAACATCCCCCAAATCCCGAGAAACACCGCCATCCCGTACTCACCCTTCCAGGCCAGCCAGGCCGTGGCCGGAATCCACACCAGCGGCGGCCCCATCGGAATCAGGCTCAACAAAAACGTGACAATCCCCAGCACCAGCGCCCCGGGCACCCCGGCAATCAAAAACCCGATCAACGCCAGAACCGCCTGGGCCGCCGCCGTCCCGATCACGCCGTTCACCACCCGCTGCACCGTGCCCGCCACCAATTCAATGTAATACCCGGCACGGTCACCAATCAGACGTTCCAGCAACCCGTGAACAAACGCCGCCAGACGCGGCCCGTCACGGTAGAAAAAGAACACGAAGACGATACTCAACGTCAGCTCAAGAATCCCGCCACCAATCTGCGCGCTGCGCGCCAGCAACCAATTGCCGACCTGGCCCAGGTAAGGTTTGACCGCCAGCATCATCGCCGCGCCCTGCTGATCGATGCTGTTCCAGACCCCGACCAACCGCTCGCCCACCAAGGGAATGCTGCCCAGCCAGATCGGCGCTTCCGGCAGCCCGTCGACCTGCACATCCTTGATGAACGCCGTGGCATCGCGCACATGGTCCGCGAGGTTGAACCCCAGCCAGACCAACGGCAACGCCACCAGCAACATCCAGCCCAGCGTCAGCACTGCGGCCGCCAGAGATTCGCGACCATTGAGCAAACGCGTCAGCAAACGCATCAGCGGCCAGCTGGCAAACGCCAGCACCGCGCCCCAGAACAGCGCCGACCAGAATGGCGCCATCACCCAGAAGCTCGCGCCAAACAGCACCAGGAGCAGGATCTGCACCAACAGCCGATCGTTATTGATCATCTAAATCTCGAAAAAAGTCAGTCCGCAAAAGAGTAGGCGAACGCAGTGTCTGCGCTCGCCTGATAAAGCTTACCGCAACAGTTCGATGTGCAAGCCAGCGCCGTCGACGCTGCCGGCTTCCATCCTGGCGGTACGCACACCCTGCCCGATCAGTGCCTGACGCCAGGCTTCGGCCTTCGGCCCCGAAACACTGACCCGCAACGTGGTGTCCAGATTCAGCCCACGAGAGATCAGGCGCAGCCAGGCATCGTCAGGATCGCCGGTCAGTTTGGGGAAATCGAGCTCACCGGTGCTTTTGAGCTCTCGAAGCAAGGTTGCAGACGTCGGCAGCAAATCGCCCAGCGGCGCGGCGGCGTCAAACTGTTCGACGTGCAGATACGCTTTGCGATTGCCACGCGTGATGCTGTAAAGCGCCACCAGTGTGTTGTCCTGTGGGGCCGCCAGGCGCAACAGCAAGAAGGCTTGCTGATCATCAGCGCCATAGAGCTTGGCATTGCCGAAGACATCATTGGCCCACAGACTGCTTTCGCCGCAATCACGGGCCTGGCACCAGAACAGCAACTGGGCGTCCTGCTTCTGCAACGCTTCACGAGCAGCGGTGAAGGCCTCGGTGGAGGAATGCTCCGGCGGCAACTCGTAGGTCACCGAAGTGGTTTGCCCCCGGGCAGCGACCTGGCCGTCAAAGCGCAACTGGCCGCTGATTTTGCGGATCGAGCCCAGTGGATAGATCCGCTCAAGTTCGGCGACCGGACGATAGTCAACGATCTGCGCATCGGCCATACGCGGCACGATCGGCAGGTCCTGACTGCCCGGGACATCGGCAGCAAACAACAGGGGACTGAAACAACACAGCGCCAGCAGATTGAGTGAACGCATGGATAGACTCATCGGATCAGCATGGCCTGGGCACCCTTGATGATACTGGCGTCATCGATACGCTCAGGCACCAGCAAACCACGCTGTACCGCCGGACGCGCCTCCATGGTTGCCATCCAGCGCTGCAAGGCCGGCAAACCGTCGACTTCGACACCCGACCACTCATGGCCACGAACCCACGGAAAAGTGGCGATGTCGGCAATGCTGTACTCACCGGCCAGAAACTCCACGGCTTGCAGGCGCGTGTCGAGCACTTCATAGAGGCGGCGGGTTTCATGTTGATAGCGATCAATGGCGCCTTGGAGTTTCTCCGGGAAATAACGGAAAAACACGTTGGCCTGGCCCTGCATCGGGCCGATTCCACCCATCTGGAACATCAACCATTGCAGGACCACTGAACGCCCCTTGGGGTCTTTTGGCAGCAGTTTGCCGCTGAGTTCAGCCAGGTAAATCAGGATCGCGCCGGATTCAAACACGGCAAAATCGCCATTGGCGCGGTCGACAATCGCCGGAATCCGGCCATTGGGATTGATCTTGAGGAAGCCCTCGGACTTCTGTTCCTTTTTGTCGAAACTCAAGGCGTGCACCGTGTAGGGCAGGCCGAGTTCCTCGAGCACGATAGAGACCTTGTGGCCATTCGGGGTCGCAGCGGTGTAGAGATCTATCATGGTTGTCTCCCATTTCAACCCGCCCAGCCTCGACAGTTGCCCGGCGCAAGTCAAGGAACGGCGAAGAACCGATTGAAACAGTCTGCGACAAGGTCGGCGCCGGGTTCGTCATTCAGGTGCAAATGATGACCGCCAGGCAGCTGTTCACGGCTAAAGGGTAGACGTTCCAGCAGCTCGGGATGTTTGGCGAGCATGCCGTCGGCAGCCACCACCAATTTTGCAGGACAACTGACCCGCTGGACGAAGGCCATCGCCTGTTCGGTGGTCAGACGCAGCGGCGACGGTAACGTCAGGCGGTTGTCGGTGCGCCAGGTATAACCGCCCGGTACCGGCATCAATCCACGTTGGGCCAGCAGTTCTGCGGCTTCGCGACTGACAGCGACCAAGCCTTTCATGCGCGCCTCGATGGCCCGGTCGAGGGTGTTGTAGACCGGTTTGCGCTTCTCCCGCAAATCCAGCTGCGCTTGCAGGGCCATGCCCATCCGTTCGGCAGCGTTTTCGCCTTTGTCTGTAGGAGGAATGACGCCGTCGATCAACGCCAGATGGGTCACTCGCTCCGGCAACGAACCGGCCAGCACCAGCGAAACGATCGCGCCCATCGAATGCCCCAGCAGGCCAAAGCGCTTCCAGCCCAATTGCTCGGCCACTTGCAGCACGTCATGGGCGTAGTCCCACAGTGCGTAACCGGCACCGGTCGGCCGATGTCCGGAATGACCGTGACCAGCCATGTCCAGCGCGATAATGCGCAAGCCTTTGAGCTTCGGTGCCAGCCGGGCGAAACTGTTGGCGTTGTCCAGCCAGCCATGCAAGGCGATTACCGGCATGCCGTCTTCGGGGCCGAACAAGTGCGCTGCCAACTCGATATGCGGCAGGCTCAGGCGAACTTCTTCAACGACATTGTTCATGCGCAATCCTGTTGGCGGCGACCTTCCCAGCGGCTGAACAGGTTCTTCAGCAGCGTGGCCGTGTCCTGGGGACGTTCGAGGGGAAACATGTGGCCGCCCGGCATGGTCAGGGACTCACCCTGCGGCAAGCGCCCCACGAGGCTTGCGTGATGACGCATCACCACCCGGCTCTTGTGCCCGCGAACCACCGCCAGCGGCACTTTCAGTTGCCGTGTGCGGCCGGGACTGGTGTGCGGCACGCCGCGGTAGATACTGATTTCCGTGGCCGGGTCGAAGCGCAGGCGCAGCTTGTCGCCCACCTTGTGCAAGCCGTGTTGCAGGTAAGCGTCGAAGCATTCCGGGTCGAAACTGCGAAACAGGGTTTTGCCAGCGAAATAGAGTCGGGCGGCTTCCAGATCGGCGAATTCTTCCCGACGTCCCAACGTACGGCCGGCCGGGGTCAGGCGATCGATGAAACCGAAACGTTTGGCGGCGCGAATCACCCATTGATCAGCGCGGGTCAGCACCGGCGAATCAAGCATCACCACGCCGCGATAGAGCTCGGGACACCGCAACGCTGCGTGCAGATGCAGCACGCCACCGAAGGAATGGCCGACGCCCCACACCGGTTCCGGTTGCTGCTTGAGGTGATGAATCAGCTCGTCGACCAGGTTGTACCAGTTGTCGTCAGCCGGAAAACGCGGGTCGTGGGCGTGCTGCTGCAGATGCGTCACCTGATACTCGGGCGCCAGCGCCGCGAACAACTTGCCATAGGTGCCCGAGGGGAAGCCGTTGGCGTGGGCGAAAAATATCTGTTGCGACATACCGGTGATCCATCAACGAAAACAAGGATTGATTGTCCGTAAGACGACGTCCTACAGCAATGACCGTAAGTGCCAGGAATGATGACAGTCCGGTCATGGCTATGTCGCAAAAACTTAAATCTGATGAAGTCCTATGTAGCAGCTGGCGAAGCCTGCGTTCGGCTGCGAAGCAGTCGTAAAACCATTCACTGCGGTGGTTCAGGAAGATTGAGGTCGCAGGGTTTACGACTGCTGCGCAGCCGAACGCAGGCTTCGCCAGCTGCTACAGGGGACCGTGATCAGCGGGCGGGCGGATTCTCACCCAATGGCACCACCGCCATGGTCAACCGCGATACACAACTCGCCTTCCCCTCATCGCTGGTCAACCGGATATCCCAGACATGCGTCGTGCGGCCAATGTGAATCGGCTTGGCCACCGCCGTGACCCGCCCACTGCGCAAGCCGCGCAAATGGTTAGCGTTGATTTCCAGGCCCACGCAGTAAAACTTGCTGGCGTCGATGCACAGGTAACTGGCCATCGAGCCGACCGTTTCGGCCAGCACCACCGAGGCGCCGCCATGCAACAAACCGTAAGGCTGGTGAGTGCGATGGTCGATGACCATGCTCGCAGTCAGGGACTCTTCGTCGAAGGCTTCGAAGCGAATATCCAGCACTTCGCCGATGGTGTTTTTCTGGATTGCGTTCAACTGTTCAATGTTGGGATGGGTACGCCACAAGCTCATTGCTGACATCCTTTGTTGGTTTTATTCGTGACTCAATCCTGCCACAGCACCGCTTCACTGCGCTCGCTCCATTCTTCGAAACGGGCACCGTAGGCGGCTTCGATCACGTTGCGCTTGATCTTCAGGGTCGGCGTCAGGAAGCCGTTTTCCACCGCCCAACTGTCCTTGACCACCACCAATCGACGCAAGCGTTCGTGTTTGTCGAGGACGCCGTTGACCTCCTCCAGGAGTTTTTCCAGGCTTGAATGCAGGCCCGCCCTCGCCGTTCCGCTGGCGTCCTGCTGACCGACCGCCGAGAGCACGCACAACCCCAGCGGCGCACTCAGGCCATCGCCCACCACGCAAACCTGTTCGATGCGCGAATGCTCCGCCAGACGATTTTCGATCGGTGCCGGGGCGATGTATTTGCCTTTGCTGGTCTTGAATATTTCCTTCAGTCGCCCGGTCAGGCGCAGGTTGCCTTCGGCGTCCTCCTCGCCCTTGTCGCCGGTGCGCAGGAAGCCGTCCTCGGTGATGGTTTCGGCGGTTTTCTCAGGTTCCTTGAAATACCCAAGCATGGTCGCGCCGCTGCGCACCATGACCTCGCCCGACTCGGCGATCCGCACCTCGACCTCCGGGCAGGGTTTGCCGATCCAGCCGGGTTTGTTCTGGCCCGGCAGGCCAACGTGCGAATAGCCGCAGCTTTCGGTCATGCCGTAGACCTCCAGCACATCCAGCCCCAGCTTGCGGTACCACAGCAGCAAGGTCTGCGGCACTGGCGCGGCGCCGGACAAGGCGATGCGCAAGGCGTCCAGCCCGAGCCCGGCCAGGACTTTGTGGCCGACCCGCTTGCCGATGATCGGCAGACCGAGCAGGAAGTCGAGGCGCGTTGCCGGGATCTTGCTGTACACGCCCATCTGGAATTTGGTCCAGATCCTCGGCACGCCGAACAGCGCGGTTGGACGTGCGCGGCGCAAATCGGTCAGGAAGGTGTCGAGGCTCTCGGCAAAAAACACCGTTTGCCCGGTGTAGATCGACGCCAGTTCGACGAACATCCGCTCAGCGACATGGCACAGCGGCAGGTAGGACAGCAGCCGATCCGACTCATTCAAGTCAAACAGCTGCGTGCCGCGAGTGGTGGCAAACCCCAGATTGGCGAAGCTGTGCATCACGCCTTTGGGCACGCCGGTGGTGCCGGAGGTGTAAATGATGGTCGCCAACTGGTCGGCGGACGGCTTGGGATCGTCCTGGATCGGTGAGCTCTTTTGCAGGTCGGCCCAGCTGAAATCGAACGTGCCGGGTGGATGCAACGGCAGGCTGATCGTCGGCAGATCGGCGCTGACCCCGCGAGACATGCCAGGCCAGTCATCAAGTTTGCCGATGAACGCCAGCGCCGCTTCGGAGTGTTCAAGGACCTGGGCCACGGTCTCGGCGGTGAGGTTCGGGTAGAGCGGCACCGACACATGGCCGGCCATCCAGATCGCCAGGTCGGCGATGATCCAGTGCGCGCAGTTTTTCGAGATAAGAGCGATGTGGCTGCCTTGGGGCAATTCGCGTGCGCGCAACCAATGCGCGGCGCAGCGCGCCTGATGCCCGACGTCTTCCCAGGTCAGCGTTTCGACCAGGCCGCCGCCCGTGGGCTGGACCAAAAAGCGCTGGCGGGGATGGCGCGCTTCACGCTCGTAGAAAACGTCCAGCGGCAAACGAAAAGCAGCAGGCATGCGACTCGCTCCTTTATTTCTGGTCTGGAGCAAGCGTAGCCAACCAAGCAGTTGCTCGGTTGACTATTTTACGGGTGCTTGATGCCGTTGAGCTTCATTGCGCCGGCCAGCGGCAAATCACCTTCAAGTTCTGCAAGGCCGGCGGTGCGGACCGCTTCCGGGTCCTGCACATGGCCGTGCTGAAGGTAACCCAGCAAGTTACCCACCAGCGGGTTATGACTGACCAGCAGCGCGTGATCCACAGACACCAACTGCTCCGCCACCGCTTGCGGGCGGTTGTCGGGTGTCAGCCAGTCGACGGTGCGAATCTCCGGCGCGAAATTCAGCGCTGTACGCACAATTTCTGCGGTCTCCTGCGCTCGCAGGTAAGGACTGGCGTAGATCGCGGTCAGCGGCTTGCCGGCCAACTCGGCGGCACTGCGCAGCACTTCTTCACGACCATGGGCAGTCAGTGCCCGCTCCGAATCAGGACGCTTGCCGTGTGGCTCGGCTTCACCATGACGCAATACCCAGAGTTTCATAGTTTCGGTTCCTCATCTCGAGCCGGATGCGGGGCTGGCGCCACAACGTGCGGCGCTTCACCTTCCGGTGTACGCGGCGTCGGCCAGTCGGCGAACGGCCACGGTTTCTGGTCGCTGTGGAAGCTGCCGAAACGACCGATCTGCGCCAGGAACTGGCTCAGGCTGTCGCCGAAGTTCATCAGGCTGGCGCTCGGGGCGCCATATATCAAACGATAGATCAGTTGAACCAACACCACGGCGCCGAGGATGAATTGCGCCACTTGCCAGACCAGCACGTAGACGATCATCCACAACACGCGCAGCAGGATGGATTCGTACTTGGCTTCTGTTTTCGGATCGTTCATGTCTCGCTCCCTGCCCCTGTCAATTGAGTGCTCAGTTGAAACCGCTGGTGGAAATAAAGTCGACGTCGGTTTTCGGCTCGGCACGCATCAATAGACCGATTACCTGCTCCAGCGTGCGCCCTTCGAACAGAATGGCATGCAGCCCGGCGACCAGCGGCATGTACACGCCAACCTCCTGAGCCTTGGTCTTGAGCACCTTGAGGGTGTTCACCCCTTCGGCGACTTCGCCCAGGCGCGTCACCGCGTCTTCCAGGCTCAAGCCCTGGCCGAGGGCGAACCCGACCTGGTAGTTACGGCTTTTCGGCGACGAGCAGGTGACGATCAAATCGCCGACGCCCGCCAAACCGAGGAAGGTCATCGGGTTGGCGCCCTGATTCACCGCAAAGCGGGTCATTTCCGCCAGTGCCCGGGTGATCAGCATGCTCTTGGTGTTTTCGCCCATGCCCAGCGCCACCGCCATGCCGGCGATGATTGCGTAGACGTTTTTCAGCGCACCGCCCAGCTCCACGCCGAAGCGGTCGGCGCTGGCGTACACGCGAAAGGTCCGGCCGTGCAACGCCTCCTGGACCCGCTGGCAGAGTTCTTCGTCTTCGCTGGCGACCACCGTGGCGGTCAGCGCGTGCTCGGCGATTTCACGGGCCAGGTTCGGCCCGGACAGCACGCCGATGCGCGCTTGCGGGGCGATCTCTTCGAGGATCTCGCTCATCAGTTTGAAGGTGTGGGCTTCGATGCCTTTGGTCAGGCTCACCAGCAACTTGCCGCTCAAACGTTCGGCGTGCGGCATCAATACCGAGCGCAGCGCGCTGGACGGCAGTGCGACGAAGCACAGGTCGCAGGCTTGCAGAGTGGCCAGCAGGTCGGTGACCGCTTCCACGGCCGGCAGAATCTTGATGCCTTTGAGGTAACGCGGGTTCTCGCGATTGACCCGAATGGCCTCGGCCTGCTCAGGGTCACGCATCCACAGCCGGACCTGATGCCCGTTCTCGGCCAGCAGATTAGCCACGGCGGTACCAAAACTTCCGCCTCCCAGGACCGCAATTGGGCGCTGTTCAGTCATATGCAATCCGTTAATCCATACCAGTGGCGATGTCGGCATTATACGGAGCGGCCCAGTGGCGGCCAGCCCCCGCATCAATTACCGACACTTGTAGGAAGAAGACCAAGAAAACCGAGGAAAATGCCCACAACGTGACTGGAAAAGTCATTGCGCTCGGTTAACATGCGCGCCAATTGTTCGCTATCAAGGATGTGTTGTGTCGTTTGGCTCTCCATCACCTCGCTCGCCGCTGGTACTGGCGCTGATTTTCAGTTCGCCATTGCTTGCCGACGACTTGTTCCTCGACAGTGAGCCGCTGCCGCAAGTATTGACCGCGACGCGACTCAAGCAGTCGCCGGCCGCGGTACCGGGGAGCATGACGGTGATCGACAGCGAACTGATCAATGCCAGTGGCGCCCGGGACATCAGCGAGTTGCTGCGACTGGTGCCGGGAATGATGGTCGGCAACATCAACGGCAACCAGGCGGCAGTGAACTATCACGGCACCAATGCGACCGAAGCGCGACGCCTGCAAGTGTTGATCGACGGCCGTTCGGTGTACCGCGCCGGCCTGGCCACGGTGGACTGGAGTGACATTCCGGTGGCCCTGGAAGACATCGAACGCATCGAGGTTTTTCGCGGCCCGAACACCGTCAGCTATGGCGCCAATGCGCTGATGGCTGTGGTCAACATCATCACGCGCAACCCGGCCGACAGCCACGGCACGCGGATGAAAGTCACCCGTGGGCAGCGCGGTATCGACGACTTTTACGCCAGCCAGGGCGTGGGCTGGGACGGCGGCGACCTGCGCCTGTCACTGTCCGGCCAACAAGACGACGGCTTCGACTCGGACCGTAACGGCGCCGACTACCGCGACAGCCGCCGCTTGAACCGTTTCAACCTCGCGGTCAGCCAGACGCTCACTGAAAACCAGAGCATCGACTGGCAATTGAATGCCAAGGACGGGAGCAACCAGCGTCCGTATACCTACCGCCCGGTCTTCTCGGGGATTACCGATGCCGGGAACAATTCCGACGTCATCGCCAAGGACTACGCTGGCTCGCTGCGCTGGAACCTCGACATCAATCCCGATCACAGCCTTTACATCCAGGGCTCGGCGCAACACTGGGATCGTCAGCAGACCTGGCGGGCCTGCGATGCCGAGGTCTCGTTCAGCCCGCAATTGACCGAACTCTGGCAGCTCAACCCGAATTACACCGAACGCCTGGCACGCAACATGGAACGCTACACCGGCCCCGGCGCGCCAGCAGGTGACCCGGCCCAGCGCGCACTGGCCAATCAAGTGCTGGATCAATGGCGAAACGGCGCCCGGCAAACCCTCTGTGGCGATATTGACCAGAGCACCCGGGAATCGCGCTACGACCTTGAGTTGCAGGACACCCTCAGCCTGTCCGACAGTCTGCGACTGGTCAGCGGCATGAACTATCGTTACGACCGGGCAGATTCCGAGACCTACTTCAATGGCACCCTCGACGACACCACCTGGCGGGCGTTCGGCCAACTCGAGTGGCGAGCCACCGAGCATTGGTTGCTGCAAGGCGGCGCAATGTTCGAAGACACGCAATTGATCGGCAGTTCGCTCACACCGCGGGTGGCGGTCAACTACCTGATCAACCCGCGCCATGGCCTGCGGGCGGTGTATTCGGAAGCCGTCCGCTCACCGGACATGTTCGAGAACAACGTCAACTGGAGCTATCAGGTAAAGAACTTGCGGCCCAGCGCCTACGGCCAGTCCAGTGCCCGTTATTTCGTCAAGACCCGTGGCCCCGGCGACCTCGAACAGGAACACATGCGTTCCCGGGAGCTGGGCTACAACGGCTACTTTGCCGAAGTCGGGCTGGCAGTCGATGTGAAGCTGTTCTACGACGAAATCACCGAGATGATCAGCGAACCGCTGCGCAACAATCAGTACATCGCCAGCAACTCAAACAGCTCGCGTTTCTCCGGGGCAGAAACCCAGTTCGACTGGCGAATCAGCAGCGCCGATCGCCTGCGCCTCACCTATGCCTACGTCGATGCAGAGGCGAGCAACCCGTTGGATGCCCAACAGACCGCTCGAAACAGCGGTTCCGCCGGTTGGCTGCGCAACTGGGGCCATGGCTGGAACAGCGCGCTCTTCTACTATGGTGACGATGCCCTGAACGGCTACCGCTTCGAACGGGTCGACACGCGCATCGCCAAACGCATCGGCCTGGGCAAGGCCAGCCTGGAACTGGCCGGAGTCCTCCAGCAACGCCTCGACAACCAGCCCACGACCTTCGTCGACAACAACTACGACGAGCGCCGAGTGCTTTACTTCAGCGCGGAGCTGGCGTTCTAAGATGCTGTATCGCCCGTCACGCAAGACGCCAATCCTTGGCCGCCTGCTGGCCGGGTTGTGCCTGGTGTTTGCCGGACTGCTGAGCAGCCTGGAGGCCAGCGCCGCGGACATTTTGCTGACCGGCGCCGAGGACAGCCCGGGCATGCAATCCTTCACTCAGGCCCTGAGCACTTTGCGGCCTGCCGATAACGTGCACTTCCAGCCGCTGGCCAGTCTGCCGGCGCCAGGCAAACTGCCCGCCGGCACCCGTTTGATTCTGCTCGACCTGCCGAGCCTCGACTGGCGCCTGCAAGACGCCCAGGGCCCGGCGACGCTGGTGCTGCGCATCAGCCGCCTGCAAGCCCGTCAGCATCTGGGAGCCACCCAGCCCCCGCACCTCAGCCTGCTCTGGAGCGATCCGCCCCTGGACCGACAATTGCGCCTGACCCGATTGCTGCTGCCTCAGGCCAACCGGGTCGGCGTGCTCTTCGACAGCCACAGCGAATTTCTCTTGAAAGAACTGCATCAGGCCGCCCACGCCCTGGGCCTTGAAGTGGTCACCGAGCGCTGGGATAACACCAACGACAGCCGGCCGTTGCAGGCGTTGCTGAAGAACAGCGACGTGTTGCTGGGCCTCGACGACCCCGATCTGTACAACCCGAAAACCGCGAAAAACCTGTTGCTCAGCAGCTATGCACGGCAATTGGCGCTGATCGGCCCTAACGCCGGGTTCGTCAGGGCCGGGAGCCTGGCCAGCACCTACAGCGATCAGAGCGATTGGCTGGCGATACTCGACGAACTGCTCGACCGGCCACCGGCCACGTGGCCACGCACGCACTACCCGCAACGCTTCAAAGTCTTAAGTAACCCGCAAGTGGCTCGTTCATTAGGGATTGAACAGATGAACGAAGCGTCTGTCGCAACACAGTTGGCCGAAGGAGAAAACCGCCCATGACCTTCCGTCGCCGTTGGGACATCAACACCCGCACACAAATTATCAGCCTCGGCCCTGCCCTGTTGCTGACGTTGCTGTTGATCAGCTTCTTCACCTTCGTGCGGATCCAGGACCTGCGTCAGGAGCTCAACCACACCGGGCAATTGATCGCCAACCAACTGGCACCGGCCACCGAATACGGAGTGATCTCGGGCAACAACGAGGTGCTCGACAGTTTGCTCAAAGCCACCCTGGCCACGCCCAATGTGCGCTTTCTGGAAGTCCAGGACAGTGCCAACCGGATTCTGGTGTACGTCGAGCAACCGTCGGAAACCCACAACCGCTCGCACCAGGTCGAAGTGTTCCAGGCCCCGGTGCGGCTGCAACGCATCCCGCTGCACAATGATTTCCTGCAAGGCAGCCGCGTCGCCAACACGGCGCCCTCCGAGGATTATCTGGGTCGGGTGATCGTCGGCCTGTCCAATGACGCCTTCAGCCAGCGTCAGCAGGAAATCCTGTTCAAGGCCGGGATCCTGGCGCTGTTTGCCCTGCTGTTTACTTTTCTGCTCGCCCGGCGACTGGCCGGCAGCCTGTCGCAACCGATCCGCGACATCGGCAACGCGGTCAAGGCGATTCAGGACGGCGACTACAAAACGCCGCTGCCGATCGTCGACGACACTGAACTGGGCGCGTTGTCGCAACACATCAACAACCTCGCCAACGGGCTCGAACAAGCCAGTCGCGAACAGCATCAAGCGATGGCGCAGTTGATTCAGACTCGCGAGGAAGCGGAAAAGGCCAACAACGCCAAATCCGATTTCCTTGCGATGATGAGCCATGAACTGCGCACGCCGATGAATGGCGTGCTGGGCATGCTGCAACTGCTGGAAACCACCGAGATGACCGAGGAGCAGGTCGAGTACGCGGCGCTTGCCTCGGAGTCCACCGAACACCTGCTCAAAGTCATCAACGACATTCTCGATTTCTCGCGCATCGAGCGTTCGGAACTGGAGCTGGAGCACATTCCGTTCAACCTCGCGGACCTGATCGGCAGTTGCGCCCAGTCGTTCTCGCACAGCGCCATGCAACGCGGGCTCGACCTGGCGCTGTCGATTCCGGACGACATGCGCGCGTTGCAGGTGCAGGGCGACCCGACGCGGATCCGGCAGATCCTGGTCAACCTGATCGGCAATGCGCTGAAATTCACCGAACAGGGCCGCGTCAGCATCGAACCGCAATGGCAGTCGCTGGATCACGAACTGCTGTGGTTCACCTGCACCGTGCGCGACAGCGGAATTGGTATCTCTGCTGAAAGCCTGGAATTGATGTTCAACGCCTTCCAGCAGGCCGACAGTTCTATTTCGAGGCGATACGGTGGCACCGGGTTGGGCCTGCCGATTGCTCGCACGCTGGCTGAACGCATGGGCGGCACGTTGCGCGCCCAGAGCGAGGAAGGTCGCGGCTCGGTGTTCACCCTGGAAATCCCGCTGGCGCTCTATAAACAGACGCTGCCCGTGTTGGCGCCGCGCGCGCAGACCCGCACCGGTGATGGCGAAGGGCGCAACGTATTGCTGGTGGAAGACAATCCGGTCAATCAGACGGTCATCGAAGCAATGTTGCGCAGTCTGGGCTTTACTGTCAGCGTCGTCACCGATGGCGCCCAGGCAGTACGCAGTGCCGAGAGTCTGATTTTCGAAGCGATTCTGATGGACTGCCGGTTACCGATCATCGACGGCTACGAGGCCACCCGACAGATTCGTCAATTACCCGGCTGCACAGACTTACCGATCATCGCGCTGACCGCCAACGCCTTGCAGGGTGATCGCGAAGCCTGTTTATCGGCGGGAATGAACGATTACCTGGCCAAGCCCTTCAAACGCACAGATTTGCAGCAAATTCTGCAGCGCTGGGTGCAGTAGTGCAGGCCTTTCGGCTATCTGCGACTGGCGTGAAAGGCGAAAGTGCGGCAGTCTTAGGCACCCGAACAGGCCCGAAAAGGGGCTTGAATAATAATTTCAGTGCACAAGTGTACATTCATGTCCTTGGTGCTGTGACTTTCACCACAACGCAATAGTCTATGAGTAGGCTGCTGACTCGAGGCATGAACGCTTCGATCGGCCGGGAAGATTTGCCCCACCTGCCGCATGGGACTATTGAGGAGCTCGCATGACCAAACAAAACGCCTTTACTCGGGAAGATCTGCTGCGCTGCAGTCGCGGTGAGCTGTTCGGCCAAGGTAACGCGCAACTGCCCGCCCCCAACATGCTGATGGTGGATCGCATCACCCATATCAGCGAAGAGGGCGGCAAGTACGGCAAAGGTGAATTGGTCGCCGAGCTGGATATCACTCCGGACCTGTGGTTCTTCGCCTGCCACTTCGAAGGTGATCCGGTGATGCCAGGCTGCCTGGGCCTCGACGCCATGTGGCAACTGGTCGGCTTCTTCCTCGGCTGGCAAGGTCTGCCGGGCCGCGGTCGCGCCCTGGGTTCGGGCGAAGTGAAATTCTTTGGTCAGGTTCTGCCGACCGCCAAGAAAGTAACCTATAACATTCAGATCAAGCGCGTACTGAAGGGCAAGCTGAACCTGGCCATCGCCGATGGTTCGGTCAGCGTCGACGGCCGCGAGATCTACACCGCCGAAGGCCTTCGGGTCGGCGTTTTCACCTCCACTGACAACTTCTAAGGGTTATCCGCATGCGCCGCGTCGTTATCACTGGTCTGGGCATCGTTTCGTGCCTGGGCAATGACAAAGAGACCGTCTCCGCTAACCTGCGTGCAAGCCGCCCTGGCATCCGGTTCAACCCGGAATATGCCGAAATGGGTCTGCGTAGCCAGGTTTCCGGCTCCATTGACCTTCCCCTCGAAGAGATGATCGATCGCAAGATCTTTCGCTTCGTCGGCCACGCGGCGGCTTACGCCTACCTGGCCATGAAAGACGCCATCGCCGACTCCGGTCTGACCGATGAGCAAGTCTCCAACCCGCGTACCGGCCTGATCGCCGGTTCCGGTGGCGCCTCCACGCTGAACCAGATGGAAGCGCTGGACATCCTGCGCGAGAAAGGCGTCAAGCGCGTCGGCCCATACCGCGTCACGCGGACCATGAGCAGCACCGTTTCCGCTTGCCTGGCCACACCGTTCAAGATCAAGGGCCTGAACTACTCCATCGCTTCTGCCTGTGCCACCAGTGCTCACTGCATCGGTACCGCCATGGAACAGATCCAGATGGGCAAGCAGGACATCGTGTTCGCCGGCGGCGGTGAAGAAGAACACTGGAGCCAATCGTTCCTGTTCGACGCCATGGGCGCACTGTCCAGCCAGTACAACGAAACCCCGGAAAAAGCTTCCCGTGCCTACGACGCCAAGCGTGACGGTTTCGTCATCGCCGGCGGTGGCGGCATGGTCGTGGTCGAAGAGCTGGAACACGCTCTGGCCCGCGGCGCGAAGATCTACGCGGAAATCGTTGGCTACGGCGCGACCTCCGACGGCTACGACATGGTCGCCCCAAGCGGCGAAGGCGCCATCCGCTGCATGCAGATGGCCATGTCCACCGTTGACGCTCCGATCGACTACCTGAACACCCACGGCACCTCGACTCCGGTCGGCGATGTCATGGAAATGAAAGGTGTGCGTGAACTGTTCGGTGACAAGGCTCCAGCCATCAGCTCCACCAAGAGCCTGTCGGGTCACTCCCTGGGCGCCGCCGGCGTTCACGAAGCGATCTACTGCATGCTGATGATGGAAGGCAACTTCATGGCGGGTTCCGCCAACATCGACGAACTGGACCCGGAAGTGGCTGACATGCCGATCCTGACCAAGACTCGCGAAAACGCCACCATCAACACCGTGATGAGCAACAGCTTCGGCTTCGGTGGCACCAACGCCACGTTGGTACTGAAGCGCTGGGCAGGTAAGTAATACCTCGCCTACGCCGCACATAAAAACGCCCCGACTGGTTCGGGGCGTTTTTTTTCGCCAGGAAAACGCAAAAACCTGTGGGAGCGAGCTTGCTCGCGATGGCGGTATATCAGACAACAATGATGTCGACTGACACTCCCTCATCGCGAGCAAGCTCGCTCCCACAGGGGATTTTGGTCAGGTTCAAGCTGCGGTTTTCGTCGTCGCGAACATGAAGCTTTTGTCATGAAACTCAACGCCCTGCGACCGAATGTCGCGTGTTTGGCGGGCTGCAGGACTTTTACCGAACTCGCAAAAGTCCGTTACCAAACTCAGTCGTTTACTTAGCAGGCTAACCAAACATATAACGGAGTCCTGCACACGCCTTGCTGCAGATAACAGAGATTGGAGCTAGCAGATGACTGTAAAAGTAACTGAACGCGACGATTCACATAAGTCCCACGAAGGCGTAGCCGCCGGTATCCGGATCTGGGACGTGCACCAACAAGACATGCTGGTGGGGATGTTCCACTCCGAAACCGATGCCCACAGCTACAAGGCCGAACTGGAAAAACTGGAGCAGCAACGAGAGCTCCAATTCGCATAAGCAATGACAGCATTGAAAACGACAAACCCCGCCATGAGCGGGGTTTGTCGTTGTTGCAGCCTTTAACGGCTTACCACATCAGATCGTCGGGGATCTGATAGGCCGCGTACGGATCGTCTTCGACAGCGACTTCTTCGGTTTTCACGTTCATCTGCACGATACGCTGTGGATCGCGCTCCTGGATCTTCAGGGCCGCTTCACGCGGAATGACTTCGTAGCCCCCGGCGTGATGCACGATGGCCAGCGAACCGCTGCTGAGCTTGTTGCGCATCAGCGTGTTGACGCAGATGCGCTTGACCTTCTTGTCGTCGACGAAGTTGTAGTAGTCCTCGGTCGTCAGCTTCGGCAGACGCGAGACTTCGATCAACTGTTTGACCTGAGCAGCGCGAGCCTTGGCCTCGACCTTCTCCTGTTGCTGACGGTTCAGCTCCTGATCGCGCTTGACCTTCTCGGCCATGGCTTCCTGAGCCGCCCGCTGCTGCGAGTCATCAAGTTCAATCTGACCTTTGTGGGCCAGACGCTGCTGTTTCTGCTTCTCTTTGCCGACCTGTTTGGCCTGCTTCTGGTTGACCAGTCCTGCTTTGAGCAACTGGTCGCGAAGGGAAATGCTCATGGTGCTTATTACTCACTTAGGCAACTGCTCAACCGCAGCTGGGCAAATTCTTTTCCTGACGTTTGGCTTCGCCCCACAAGGCGTCCAACTCTTCGAGGGTGC
This sequence comes from Pseudomonas sp. GL_093, assembly GCF_057837605.1. Classification (NCBI taxonomy): domain Bacteria; kingdom Pseudomonadati; phylum Pseudomonadota; class Gammaproteobacteria; order Pseudomonadales; family Pseudomonadaceae; genus Pseudomonas; species Pseudomonas sp. GL_093. The sequence goes on from NZ_CM174448.1 coordinate 5,393,161, forward strand.
AATCTTCTATGGGACGGTGGGTGTCGCGCAATGCCTGTTCGATAAAACGGAAGCGTCTTTCGAACTTGCTGTTGGCGCCACGCAGTGCAGTTTCGGGATCGACCTTGAGATGACGCGCCAGATTGACCACGGAAAACAACAGATCACCGACTTCATCGGCAATCGCTACCGAGTCATTGTCGGCCATGGCTTCGAGCACTTCATCGAGCTCTTCGCGCACTTTGTCGAGCACCGGCAAGGCGTCAGGCCAGTCGAACCCGACCTGCCCTGCGCGCTTTTGCAACTTCGCCGAACGGGACAATGCCGGCAGTGCGGCGGGTACGTCGTCGAGCAAGGACAGCTGTTCGGGCGCCGAAGATTTCTCCGCCCGTTCTTCAGCCTTGATCTCTTCCCAGCGCTGTTTGACCTGTTCTTCACTCAGGCGCGGAACATCCAGCGGCGCATACAGATCACCGGTAGGAAACACGTGAGGATGACGACGGATCAGCTTGCGAGTGATGCTGTCGATGACACCGGCGAATTCGAAGCGCCCTTCTTCCCGTGCCAGCTGGCTGTAATAAACCACCTGGAACAGTAAATCCCCCAACTCACCCTGCAAGTGATCGAAGTCACCGCGCTCGATGGCGTCGGCGACTTCGTAGGCTTCCTCAAGGGTGTGCGGGACGATGGTTTCGTAGGTTTGCTTGATGTCCCACGGGCAACCGTACTGCGGGTCGCGCAGACGGCTCATCAGGTGAAGCAAGTCTTCAAGGCTGTACATCATTTATATCTCACCACAAAACCCTGTAGGAGTGAGCCTGCTCGCGATGGGGGCGTGTCAGTCGGCATTAATCGTGACTGATACACCGCTATCGCGAGCAGGCTCACTCCTACATTGATCATCTCAAGGAGTCCGGTTACGGCGGGTTTCGATGATGTTCGGCAACTGGGAAATCCGCCCCAGCAACCGCCCCAATGCATCCAGCCCCGGAATCTCGATGGTCAGGGACATCAACGCGGTGTTGTCCTCTTTGTTCGAGCGGGTGTTGACCGCCAGCACGTTGATCCGCTCGTTGAGCAGCACTTGCGAAACGTCACGCAGCAGACCGGAACGGTCGTAGGCGCGGATGATGATGTCCACCGGATAGGTGAGCACCGGCACCGGGCCCCAGCTGACCTGGATGATCCGCTCGGGCTCGCGCCCGCCCAGTTGCAGCACTGAGGCGCAGTCCTGACGGTGAATACTCACGCCGCGGCCCACGGTGATGTAACCGACGATCGCATCCCCCGGCAGCGGCTGGCAGCAGCCGGCCATCTGGGTCATGAGGTTGCCGACGCCCTGGATCTGGATATCGCCGCGCTTGCCCGGTTTGTAACCGGTGGCCTTGCGTGGAATCAGTTCCAGCTGTTCGTTGCCGCGCTCCGGTTCGACCAGTTGCTGCGCCAGATTCACCAGTTGTGCCAGACGCAAATCGCCTGCGCCCAACGCGGCGAACATGTCCTCGGCGGTTTTCATGTTGGCCTTCTCGGCCAGCTTGTCGAAATCTACCGCTGGCAGACCGAGGCGATTGAGTTCGCGCTCGAGCAAGGTTTTACCGGCGGCGACGTTCTGATCGCGCGCCTGCAATTTGAACCAGTGAACGATCTTCGCCCGTGCCCGCGAGGTGGTGATGTAACCCAGGTTCGAGTTCAGCCAGTCGCGGCTCGGGGTGCCGTGTTTGCTGGTGATGATCTCGACCTGTTCACCGGTTTGCAGGCTGTAGTTGAGCGGAACGATGCGCCCGTTGATCTTCGCGCCACGGCAGTTGTGACCGATTTCGGTGTGCACGCGGTAGGCGAAGTCCAGCGGCGTCGAGCCTTTCGGCAAGTCGATGGCGTGACCGTCCGGGGTGAAGATGTAGACCCGGTCCGGCTCGATATCGACCCGCAGCTGATCCGCCAGGCCGCCGATGTCACCCAGTTCTTCATGCCACTCGAGGACCTGACGCAGCCAGGAAATTTTCTCTTCGTAGTGGTTGGAACCGGATTTGACGTCGGTGCCCTTGTAGCGCCAGTGCGCGCAAACGCCCAGCTCGGCTTCTTCGTGCATGGCGTGGGTGCGGATCTGCACTTCCAGCACCTTGCCCTCGGGGCCGATCACCGCGGTGTGCAGCGAGCGGTAGCCGTTCTCTTTCGGGTTGGCGATGTAGTCGTCGAATTCTTTCGGGATGTGCCGCCACAGGGTGTGGACGATACCGAGCGCGGTGTAGCAGTCGCGCATTTCCGGTACCAGCACGCGAACCGCGCGCACGTCGTAGATCTGGCTGAACTCCAGACCCTTGCGCTGCATTTTGCGCCAGATCGAATAGATGTGTTTGGCCCGGCCGCTGATGTCGGCATCGACGCCGGTCGCGGTCAGCTCATTCTTCAGTTGGCTCATCACGTCAGCGATAAAGCGCTCGCGATCCAGACGTCGCTCATGCAGCAACTTGGCGATCTGCTTGTACTGATCGGGCTCAAGGTAACGGAAGGACAAGTCCTCCAGTTCCCACTTGATGTGACCGATACCGAGACGGTGAGCCAAAGGCGCGTAGATGTCGAAGACTTCACGGGCGACGCGGTTGCGTTTTTCGTCATCGGCGGTTTTCACCGCACGGATCGCGCAGGTGCGTTCGGCCAGTTTGATCAACGCAACGCGAACGTCGTCGACCATGGCGACCAGCATCTTGCGCAGGTTTTCGACCTGGCCCTGCGTGCCCAGCACCAGGGATTGACGGGGGCTGAGGCTGGCGCTGATCGCCGCCATGCGCAACACGCCGTCGATGAGTTTGGCGACCACCGGACCGAAGCGCTGGCTGATCGCCGGCAATTCAATCTGGCCTTCGCGCACGCCGCGATACAGGATCGCGGCAACCAACGAATCCTGATCGAGTTTGAGGTCGGCGAGAATCTCGGCGATCTCAAGGCCCGTGCGGAAACTCGAGGTCCCTTCGGACCACAGGTTTTTCGCCGCATTGGCTTGTTGTTCAGACGTACGAGCAAACTCGCACGCTTCCTTCAAGGCTTCGCGATCCAGTGCCGGATCGACACTGACCGCGTGATCGAGCCAAGCCTCGAGATTGATACTGCCGTCGGTGTTGATCGGCTGGTGTGCTCTCACCTGTACCATCTTGCTTACCTTCCCTACGACGCAGATTCAATGCGTCAAATCGCTGACCTTCGTTGCCCGTGCGCCCACATCAGGGCCGGTACGCGGCTGCACGGGCGGGCCAGTCGGACCAGACGAGCCGTCCTAGCTCGCTTCAAATAACGCCATGGCCTCGACATGTGCCGTCTGAGGAAACATATCGAGAATCCCGGCACGTTTTAACCGGTAGCCCTGCTTGATCAATTCGACCGTATCGCGCGCCAGCGTTGCCGGATTGCACGACACATACACCAACCGTTTGGCGCCCAGGGACGCAAGCTTGCGCACTGCCTCGAAAGCACCGTCACGCGGTGGGTCCAAGAGTACCGCACAAAAGCCTTCGCGCGCCCATTCGGCATCGGCCAAAGGCTGGGATAAATCGGCCTGAAAAAACTTCGCATTATGAAGATTGTTGCTAGCAGCGTTTGCAGCTGCCCGCTCGACCATCGCCTGCACACCTTCCACCGCCACCACTTCGCGAACGACCTTGGCCAGCGGCAAGGCAAAGTTACCCAAACCACAGAATAGATCGAGAACGCGTTCCTCCGCCGTCGGCTTCAGCCAGTCCAACGCCTGGGCGATCATCGCTTCGTTGACCCCGGCGTTGACCTGGATGAAATCTCCCGGTCGGTACGCCAGGTTCAAATCCCACTGTTCAAGTCGATAACCCAGCGACTGGTCAGCCTCGACCGGTTGCGGTTCTCCGTCCCCGTGCAGCCACAATTGGGCTTCATGGAACGCGCAGAATTCCTTGAGGATTGTCATGTCGGCGTCGGACAGCGGCGCCATGTGCCGCAACAACACCGCCAACGACGAACCGCTGAACAATTCCACATGCCCCAGCGCCTGAGGTTTGCTCAAGCGCCGAAGCATTTCCGGCAAGCGGGTCATGATCGGTTGCAAGGGTTGTACCAGCACCATGCATTCGTTGATCGCAACAATGTCCTGACTGCCAGCGGCGCGGAAACCGACTTCGAGCTTTTTCGCCTTCATGTCCCAGCGCACTGCCACTCGGGCGCGACGCCGGTAACCGAATTCCGGACCGCTCAACGGCGCGGCCCATTCTTCGGGTTCGACACCGGCGACCTTCGACAATTGCTCGGCGAGCATGCGCTGTTTCAGGGCGAGTTGTTCGTTGTGCGGCAGATGTTGCACGCTGCAGCCGCCACAGCGACCGGCATGCGGGCACGGTGCCGGGCGGCGCAGTTCGCTGGCCTGGAACACCCGTTCGGTGCGCGCCTCGACCACTTTGCCGTGGGCGCCCAACACACGTGCTTCGACTTCTTCACCGGCCAATGCGCCGATGACGAACCAGGTGCGACCTTCAAAAAACGCGATACCGCGACCGTCATTAGCCAGACGCTCAATACTCAAGCGCTGCTTTTTGCCGGTCGGAATTTGCGGGGCCTTGCTGCCGCCGGTGGGCTGGAAGCGCAGGCCTCTCTCTTGCTTGGCCATCAGTTGGGCGCGTCGAAAATGCCGGTCGACAAGTAACGGTCGCCACGGTCGCAGATGATCGCGACGATCACCGCGTTTTCAACTTCTTTGGACAGACGCAGCATCGCTGCCACCGCACCGCCCGAGGACACGCCGCAGAAGATGCCTTCTTCACGGGCCAGACGACGGGTCACGTCTTCGGCTTCGCTTTGCGCCATGTCGACGATCCGGTCCACGCGCTCGGCCTGGTAGATCTTCGGCAGGTATTCCTGCGGCCAGCGACGGATACCCGGAATCGCCGAGCCTTCCATCGGTTGCAGACCGATGATCTGCACGTTCTCGTTCTGCTCTTTCAAGTAGCGCGAGACGCCCATGATGGTACCGGTGGTGCCCATGGAGCTGACGAAATGGGTGATGGTGCCTTCGGTCTGACGCCAGATTTCCGGGCCGGTGGTGGTGTAGTGCGCTTCCGGGTTGTCCCCGTTGGCGAACTGATCCAGCACCTTGCCGCGGCCTTCGGCTTCCATTCGCTGAGCGAGGTCGCGGGCGCCTTCCATGCCCTCTTCCTGGGTGACCAGAATCAGCTCGGCGCCATACGCCGTCATGGCGGCTTTACGTTCGGCGCTGGAGTTGTCCGGCATGATCAGGATCATCTTGTAACCCTTGATCGCGGCGGCCATCGCCAGGGCGATCCCGGTGTTACCCGAGGTCGCTTCGATCAGCGTATCGCCGACGTGGATCTGCCCGCGCAATTCAGCGCGGGTGATCATCGACAGCGCCGGACGGTCCTTGACCGAACCCGCCGGGTTATTCCCTTCGAGCTTGAGCAAAAGGGTATTGCTGGTGGCGCCAGGCAGGCGCTGCAAACGGACCAGCGGAGTGTTGCCGACGCAATCGGCGATGGTTGGGTACTGCAAGGTCATGGCGTATTCGCAATCCAGACTGCGGGGGCGCCTATCATACCGGCAAACCTTCGCAGGCCATATCACGCAAAGTACGGTGCTTATGGTTTATCGGAATAAGGGGCTGGATCAGTACTCTTCGCCTTGCGCGACATTCAATGCATAGAACTCATGCAACTTGGCCTGCAACAACTGTTTGTCCGGTAGCTGGACCTGGTATTCAGCGATCAGCGCTGGCGACAGGCTGCGGTTAAGGGCGGCTGAAGATAATCAGGTTGTGCGACCAGGACAATTGTCGCACCAGTGGTGCGACTTTCTCTTCAGCGTGATAAGTCTCATAGAACTGGCGCATGCGAAACAAGTTCGACCGGGTAAACCCACGCAACCCTGGTTGAGTCTGAGCCAGATGTTCAGCCAGTTGGCTGACCACAGAATCGCCCCACTCAGCCTGTTCCAGCTTGCGACTGATGTAAGCACCCACCTGCCAATACAGCTCGATCAACTGGGTATTCACCGCCTGCATGGCCTGCTGTTTGGGACTTTGAATCAGCGCAAGCACTTCATTGAAACGGTCGTCGGCTGCGTTGCCGGGGACGCTGGATGCATTCATGCCGAACTCCTGGAAGACGAGAAAAACGCGAGTCTATTCCGTCAAGTCAGGCTTAAGGTGTCGGCAATACCCTTTAGGAAAGGTCGTACAAGATAACGGGAACGCTCCGGCAAAATCAGAATGGTGGTGTCAGTGACGACGCTATCGCGAGCAAGCTCGCTCCCACAGGGGGGATCGGGGTGATCACACCATTTGTGGCCGACACACCTCCACTGTGGGAGCGAGCTTGCTCGCGATAGCGTCATCACTCACACCATCAATGTCAGCCACCAACCGCATATTCAGCCGCAACCCGGACTTAGTATTCTCAGCCCAAAGACTCCCGCCCTGCCGCTGCACCGCATTCCTGGCAATGCTCAACCCCAACCCGAACCCGCCATCCCCCGGCCGCGAACCGTCGAGCCGAATAAACGGACAGAAGATCCGCTCAAGATCCGCCTCAGCCACCCCGCCGCCCTCATCCTCCAGCCACACATGCCAGAAGTCGCCATCGCGCTGCCCACCAAGGCGTACAACGCCGCCCTGCGGTGAGTGACGAATGGCATTGCGCAGGATGTTCTCCAACGCTTGAGCCAACGTATTGAGATGGCCGCGCACCCAGCAGGACGAATCCACCGCACACTGCAACTGGCTCGCCGGCCAGCCACTTTCATAGCAGGCATTTTCCGTGAGCATTTCCCACAACGCCTGAATCTGGATCGATTCGTCGGGCAGCGGCGCGCGCTCGGTGTCGAGCCAGGCCAGTTGCAGGGTGTCTTCCACCAGACGCTGCATGCCATCGACCTCTCGGCCAATGCGCTCGCGCAATTGCGTCAACCCCTGCTCGCTTTCGCTGGCCACCCGCAGGCGACTCAGTGGCGTGCGCAATTCGTGGGACAGGTCGCGCAGCAGTTGTTGTTGCAGGGCCACCGTGCTTTGCAGGCGCTCGGACATGTGATCGAAGGCCCGGCCCAGTTCACCCAGCTCATCCGGGCGATTGGTGATGCGGCTCGACAACCGCACGTTCAACGGGTCGGCACGCCAGGCATTGGCCTGTTCGCGCAGGCTGTTCAAAGGCACGACCAGCAACCGATACAGACCGACGCACAACAGTAAGGTGAACAGCCCGGGAATCACCCCGTTGGTGATCACCCGCCAGAACACCCGGTAACGGCCGGGCACGAAACGCTGGGGCAGTTCGATCACCAGACTGCCAGCGGACGGATCGTTGGGAAAAGGCACTCTCAACCACGGCAAACCTTTGGTATGGCGACTCGTCGGCCAATCCAGACCGCGTAAAAAGGTCAGGCGCTGGGTTTCTTTTTCCGTCAGCGGGTAACTGCTCAATGACTGCAAATCGCCGCCAATCACACCGACCCATGTCGACTCGCGATGGCCGACGCTATGCAACCAGGCATCGATGCCTGCACTCTGGCGCTGATTCCACGCCTGCTCGGCCTCGGCGGCGTAGCGCATCAGCGTGCCCCGTGCCTCGTCGGACAGGAACAGGTTTTTCTGTTCCATGTAGCGCCCCCAGGACCAACTGAGCCAGATCATCAGCAGACAGAACGCCACCAACAAACACGCCAGTTTCCAGAACAGCGAATGCCTGCCCGGCAGATCAGTCCACTTCATCGACAGCACTCAATACGTAACCCTTGCCCCACACCGTGCGCACTTCGCGCTCGAGGTAACCGACGGCCTTGAGCTTGCGACGGATCTGGCTGATATGCATGTCTAGGCTGCGGTCATGGGGCGCATAACCGCGCTGCAATACATGCTGATAAAGGAAGGCTTTGCTCAGGACTTCATCGCCATTGCGATTCAGCGTTTCCAGCAACCGGAACTCACTGCGGGTCAGGCCGGCAGCGTGTTCGCCATAAAAGACATCACAGCATTCATCGTCGAAACGCAGGCTGTCCGCCGAAGGGGCAATCGGTGCTGGCGCTGGCCGGCGGTCGAGCGCGACCCGTCGCAGGATCGCTTCGATGCGCACCCGCAACTCGACCATGCTGAAGGGTTTGGGCAGGTAATCATCAGCGCCCAGGCGAAAACCGCTGATGCGATCCGCCTCGGCACCGAGCGCCGACATCAGCACCACCGGAGTGGAATGGCTCTGGCGCAATTGCGTCAGTACATTCAATCCGTCCAGGCCCGGTAGCAGAATATCCATCAGCACCACATCGAAGGCTTGCTGGCGGGCGATGGTCAAGCCTTCCAGACCGTTCTGGCACCACGTCACCTGAAAACCGCAACGTCCCAGGTGCTCATGAACATAAGCACCGAGTACGAGGTCGTCTTCTATAGACAGGATACGAGGATGGCCAGCAGTGATGGGAGTCATGACTATCTGCAAATAATTCTCAGTTGACGATTATTCAAGATTGCCTCGCTGCGGGCAACACAAGGTTTGCCCGTGAGGTAAAAGTGGCGATCCAGCCGACGAATGCCGACATCAATTTTACGAAGATTGCCCGCCTGCAAATCGCTACACTGCGCAGGTGGCGCGTGCTGGACGTACGTGCAGGTCATTAAATCGCTGGATGCAGGAGAGATGCGTGCTCAAGAAACTGGGAATTAAAGGCCGCGTGCTATTGCTGACCCTGTTGCCGACCAGCCTGATGGCCTTGGTTCTGGGCGGCTATTTCACCTGGATGCAGCAATCCGACCTGCAAACCCAGCTTATGCAACGTGGCGAAATGATCGCCGAACAACTGGCGCCCCTGGTGGCCCCGGCCATGGGCCACAAGAACACCGAGCTGCTGGAACGCATTGCCACCCAATCCCTCGAACAACCGGACGTGCGCGCCGTTTCGTTCCTAGCGCCCGACCGCTCCCTGTTGGCCCATGCCGGCCCGACCATGCTCAATCAGGCGCCGATCGGCAACAGTTCGCAGATGCTGCGCCGCAGCGGTAATGACGCGACGCGTTACTTGCTGCCGGTGTTCGGCAAGCACCGCAATCTGGCCGGTGACTTGATTCCCGAAGAAGCCGACCGCCTGCTGGGCTGGGTCGAACTGGAACTGTCCCACAACGGCATGCTGCTGCGCGGTTATCGCAGCCTGTTCGCCAGCCTGCTGCTGATCGGCGCAGGCCTGGCCGGTGCGGCGTTGCTGGCGTTGCGCATGGGCCGGAGCATCAATCGGCCGCTGAGCCAGATCAAGCAAGCGGTGGCGCAACTCAAGGACGGTCATCTGGAAACCCGTTTGCCGCCCCTCGGCAGCCAGGAGCTGGACACACTGGCGTCCGGCATCAACCGTATGGCCGGCACCCTGCAGAACGCACAGGAAGAATTGCAGCACAGCATCGACCAGGCCACCGAAGACGTGCGTCAGAACCTGGAAACCATCGAAATCCAGAACATCGAACTGGACCTGGCACGCAAGGAAGCCCTTGAGGCCAGCCGGATCAAATCCGAGTTCCTGGCCAACATGAGCCATGAAATCCGCACGCCGCTCAACGGCATTCTCGGCTTCACCCATCTGCTGCAAAAAAGCGAGCTGACCCCGCGCCAGCTCGACTATCTGGGCACCATCGAAAAGTCCGCCGACAGCCTGTTGGGGATCATCAACGAGATTCTCGACTTCTCGAAAATCGAGGCCGGCAAACTGGTGCTCGACCATATTCCGTTCAACTTGCGCGACCTGCTCCAGGACACGCTGACCATCCTCGCCCCGGCCGCCCACGCCAAGCAGCTGGAGCTTGTGAGCCTGGTTTATCGCGATACGCCGCTGTCGCTGGTGGGTGATCCGCTGCGGCTCAAGCAGATCCTCACCAACCTGGTCAGCAACGCGATCAAGTTCACCCGCGAAGGCACCATCGTCGCCCGGGCCATGCTCGAGGAAGAGCACGAAGACAGCGTGCAACTGCGCATCAGCATTCAGGACACCGGCATCGGGCTGTCGAACCAGGACGTGCGCGCCTTGTTCCAGGCCTTCAGCCAGGCCGACAATTCGCTGTCCCGACAACCGGGCGGCACCGGCCTGGGGTTGGTGATTTCCAAACGTCTGATCGAACAGATGGGTGGCGAGATCGGTGTCGACAGTACGCCCGGCGAAGGCTCGGAATTCTGGATCAGCCTGAGCCTGCCCAAAACCCGCGACGACGCCGAAGACCTGCCCGGCCCGCCGTTGCTCGGGCGTCGGGTGGCAGTGCTGGAAAACCACGAACTGGCCCGTCAGGCATTGCAGCATCAACTGGAAGACTGCGGCCTCGAGGTCACCCCGTTCAATACGCTGGAAAGCCTGACCAATGGCGTGACCGGCGCGCATCAGACCGATCAGGCGATCGACCTGGCGGTGCTCGGCATCACCAGCAACGACATGCCGCCGGAGCGCCTCAACCAGCACATCTGGGACCTCGAACACCTGGGCTGCAAGGTGCTGGTGTTGTGCCCGACTACCGAACAGACGCTGTTCCACCTCTCGGTGCCTAATCCACACAGCCAGCTCCAGGCCAAACCGGCCTGCACCCGCAAGCTGCGACGGGCCTTGTCCGACCTGGTCAACCCGCGTCAGCAACGCAGCGAACCCGGCGAACCGGTGTCCAGCCGTGCGCCAAAAGTGCTTTGCGTCGACGACAACCCGGCCAACCTGCTGCTGGTGCAAACCCTGCTCGAAGACATGGGCGCCAAAGTCCTCGCAGTGGAAAGCGGCTACGCGGCGGTCAAGGCAGTGCAGACCGAAACCTTCGATCTGGTGCTGATGGACGTTCAGATGCCCGGCATGGACGGGCGGCAAAGCACCGAAGCGATTCGCCAGTGGGAAAGTGAACGGCATTGCACGCCGCTGCCGATCGTTGCCCTCACCGCTCATGCCATGGCCAACGAAAAACGCGCGCTGCTGCAAAGCGGCATGGACGACTACCTGACCAAACCGATCAGCGAACGGCAACTGGCCCAAGTGGTGCTGAAGTGGACCGGCCTGGCGCTGCGCAATCATGGGCCCGAGCGCTCCAGCGACAGCCACGGTGGCAGTCATGAATTGCAGGTGCTCGATCACGAAGAAGGTTTGCGCCTGGCTGCCGGCAAGGCTGATCTGGCTGCGGACATGCTGGCAATGCTGCTGGCGTCGCTGGAAGCCGACCGCGAGGCGATTCGCTTCGCCCGGGAAACCAACGACCAAAACGCCCTGATCGAGCGCGTCCATCGCCTGCACGGTGCGACACGCTATTGCGGCGTCCCGCAACTGCGCGCTGCCTGCCAGCGCAGCGAAACCCTGCTCAAGCAACAGGACCCCAAAGCCCCCAACGCACTGGAAGACCTCGATCGGGCCATCAATCGCCTGGCCGCCCATGCCCGTATAAATGCCTGATGAATACCTGTAGCAGCTGGCGAAGCCTGCGTTCGGTCCGGGGTCGCGCTCGACCGCAGTCGTCGTAAATCCGGCAAACGCGGTTTACCTGAAAGACCGCAGCGCCTGATTTTACGACGACTGCGTCGCCGAACGCAGGCTTCGCCAGCTGCTACATAAAGCGTGACCGAGTCAAATGGAGGACCGCATGCGTACGATTCTTTTCAGCAGCCAGACCTACGACCGCGACAGTTTTCTCAGTGCCGAGCTGCCGGCCGGTATTGAACTGCACTTTCAATCGGCGCGACTGTGCCTTGATACGGTGGCGCTGGCCGAGCATCACGAAGTGGTCTGTGCCTTCATTAATGATGACCTCAGCGCGCCGGTGCTCGAACGCCTGGCCGCGGGCGGCACACGCCTGATCGCCCTGCGCTCGGCCGGTTACAACCATGTCGATCTGGCAGTGGCAAAGCGTCTGAGGCTGGCGATTGTGCGCGTCCCCGCCTACTCGCCCCACGCGGTGGCGGAACATGCGGTGGCGCTGATCCTGGCGCTCAACCGACGTCTGCACCGCGCTTACAACCGCACGCGCGAAGGGGATTTCAGCCTGCACGGGCTGACCGGCTTCGACCTGGTGGGCAAGACCGTCGGCGTGGTCGGCACCGGGCAGATCGGCGCGACCTTCGCGAAAATCATGAACGGTTTTGGCTGCCAATTGCTGGCCTACGACCCTTACCCCAACCCGCAAGTCGAAGCCCTCGGCGTCCGTTACCTGAGCCTGCCGGAACTGCTGGCCGAGTCGCAGATCATCAGCCTGCACTGCCCGCTCAACGAACAAAGCAAACACTTGATCAATCGCGAGTCACTGGCGCACATGCAAGCGGGCGCGATGCTGATCAACACCGGACGTGGTGGTCTGGTGGACACGCCGGCGCTGATCGACGCGTTGAAGGATGGTCAGCTGGGTTATCTGGGGCTGGATGTCTATGAAGAGGAGGCGCAGCTGTTCTTCGAGGACCGTTCCGACCTGCCGCTGCAGGACGATGTGCTGGCGCGGTTGCTGACCTTTCCGAACGTGATCATCACCGCTCACCAGGCCTTCCTGACCCGCGAAGCCCTGGGCGCGATTGCCGCGACCACCCTGCAGAACATCGCCGCCTGGGCGGCAGGCGCGCCAGCGAATCTGGTAAAGGGTGACTGAACCAGATCGAAGGTCATACGCCCGCGCCATGCTGCGCTGATGTCCGTGCTAGCATGCCGCGCATATTTGGAGGACCCATGGTCGAACACGATTTCCGCTATAGCCTGATGAACCCGCAACACACCCTCACCGAATGCCGCGCCCTTGTGCCGGGGCGTTATCAAGTCACCGGCAACGGCGGCTCGATTCGTAACAACGACGTGCTGGTCGTGACCCTCAAAGGCGCGAAGGACTTGTCCATGCGCCTGACCGTCGAAACGGTTCGCCACTTGATCAATCCGCCAGGCCAATGGGTCGCGGTGGCCAGTGGTCCGGTGTTCGGTGAACTGGCGATCCACACCTGGAAAGTGAACTGCGACAGCTGCGCCAAAGAGCTGAATTTCGAGTTCGCGGTTGACGCCAAGCTGGGCAACAAGGCTGAAAAGCCTGCTGCCACCGCACGGATCGCCGAACTGGGCTGGACCGCGGTTGGCGAGAAGCACCTGTGCCCGAAATGCCAGGAGCCCGCGTGATGAAACGCCTTGCTCTGACCACGATGGTTGGTGCCAGCCTGCTGGGCTGCGCCGCCGAGCCGGTGCAATTGCAACAGAACCGCAGCTACATTCTGGAATGGATCGGCGAACGTCCGTTGATGGACTACAGCCACCTGACCGTCACCCTCGGTGAAGACGGTCGGGCCTACGGCAATGGCGGCTGCAACCACTGGTTCGCGCCGTACACCCTGGAAGGCGACAAGCTGAGCTTCGGCAAGGTCGGCAGCACGCGCAAACTGTGTGCGCCGGCGTTGATGGAGCAGGAAAAGCGATTCCTCCAGGCGTTGGAAAACGTTCAACGCTGGGACATCTCGCCGATCGACCAGATGCGTTTCTGGCCGGCAGAAGGGAAGCCGTTGCGTTGGTGGCTTGAAGAGGGTTGATCACCGGCCCCGAAAAGATCGCAGCCTCGCCAAGGCTCGACAGCTCCTACATAGATTGCCGAACACCCTGTAGGAGCTGTCGAGCCTTGGCGAGGCTGCGATCTTTTGCTTTTAGTTCTTGGCCTGCAACGCCTCAAGCTTCGCCATCACCCCCGCCGCCGTCTGCTCACCCATCAGTTGCTCCCGCACCTTGCCCTTGTTATCGATAATGTAAGTCACCGGCAACGCCTCGCTGCGTGGCAGTTCGAACAGCTCCGCCGGATCCTGAGCCAGCACAGTGAATTTGATCCCCAGTTTTTCACTGGCGCTTTTCAGCTCTTCACCCTGCACATTGTCGAAGTTGACTCCGAACACACCAATCTTCTTGGCCTTGAGCTGATCAGCCAAGGTGTTCAATTCAGGGATCTCGGTCCGGCACGGCCCGCACCATTCCGCCCAGTAATTGAGCACCAGCCATTGCTTGTCCAGACGTTCGGCGGCGACTTTCTGGCCGCTCTGGTCGATGCCATAGTCGTTACCACAGCCCCCCAGCAATAACGTACCGATGATCGCCAATGCCGCTGCCAGTCGCCTAGTCATGTCGTATTCCTTGTTCAAAATTGAATGCGCCTGCGACCCATCGCCTCCCAAGGTTCTGGATTACGCGCTGCACAGTTAGAATAGCCGTCACCTTACGCAAGATGCGAACCGCACATGACCGATCTGACGCTTTATCACAACCCGCGCTGCTCGAAATCCCGCGGTGCGCTCGAACTGCTCGAAGCCCGTGGCCTGACCCCGACGGTGGTCCGCTACCTGGACACCCCGCTGAACGCCGCGCAAATCCAGAGCCTGCTGACCAAGCTCGGCATCAGCGCCCGGCAACTGCTGCGCACCGGTGAGGACGAGTACAAAACCCTCAACCTGGCCGACAGCAGCCTGAGCGAAGCGCAATTGATCGCCGCCATCGCCGCCAACCCGAAACTCATGGAGCGACCGATTCTGGAAGTCGGCGACAAAGCCATCATCGGCCGTCCGCCGGAGAATGTGCTGGAGTTGCTGCCGTGAGTGCACCGTACATTCTGGTTCTGTATTACAGCCGCAGCGGCTCGACCAATGAAATGGCCCGGCAGATCGCCCGTGGCGTCGAGCAGTCCGGGATGGAAGCGCGCCTGCGCACGGTGCCGCCGATTTCCACCGAGTGCGAAGCCGTGTCACCCGATATTCCGGACGAAGGCGCGCTGTACGCCAGCCTCGACGACTTGAAGAACTGCGCGGGCCTGGCCATGGGCAGCCCGACCCGGTTCGGCAACATGGCGGCGCCGCTCAAGTACTTCCTCGACGGCACCAGCAACCTGTGGCTGACCGGCGCGCTGGTGGGCAAGCCGGCTGGCGTTTTCACCTCCACCGCGAGCCTGCACGGCGGCCAGGAAACCACGCTGCTGTCGATGATGTTGCCGTTGCTGCACCACGGCATGCTGATCACCGGCCTGCCTTACAGCGAATCGGCCCTGCTGGAAACCCGTGGCGGCGGCACGCCTTACGGCGCCAGCCATCACGCCGGGGCCGATGGCAAAAGCGGTTTGAATGAACATGAAGTCGCGCTGTGTCGGGCCTTGGGCCTGCGCTTGGCGAAGACTGCACAGAAACTGGGGAACTGACGTGGCCAAAAAGCCGAAGATTTTGCCTTCCATCGAATGGCTCGAACCGCGGGTTCGGGCGATGCGCGTCATCAGCCTGCTGTGTTACTTCGGTTTGGTGGGTTTGCTGTGCGCCTACTACCTAGTGGTCGCCGACCTGCACGGCGCCCGGCCGTGGGTGATTCTGCTGATCGAACTGGTGCCGCTGCTGTTGCTGGCGCCGGGGATGATTATCGGCAGCGCGCGCGGGCATTCATGGATGTGCTTTGTGGTGAACCTGTATTTCATCAAGGGCGCATTGGCGGCGTATGACCCGAACCGGCAGCTGTTTGGTTTGCTGGAAATGGGCGCGAGCCTGGCGGTGTTCTGCTCGGCGCTGCTGTATGTGCGGTGGCGGTTTCAGTTGAACCGCAAGTTGGCGGGCGAGGGCGAGATTCGCGTTGCATGATAGACCGCTATCGCGAGCAGGCTCACTCCTACACTGGATCTGTGTCGTTCACAAATCCCCTGTGGGAGCGAGCCTGCTCGCGATGGGCGCGACTCGGTGTTAGTGATTCACTGTGTAGGCGAGCATCATCGATATCTGGCTCATCGGCCGCCCACCACTTTCTTCATGCCACTGGTTGAACACGCCCTGCACCGTGGCCAGATCCCGCAGACTGGTCGGCACCTTGTCGACGATCTTCTGCGCATTCAACGCCGCGACCACGTCGTAGCTCGGCACAAACGTGTCCTTGCCGACCATGCGCAAGAACCGCGGTGCCGACAACCCGCCCAATTGATGACCGCGCTTTTTCAGGTAGGTCCACAACCCAACGATATCCGTGACCGGCCAATCGGCGATCAACGCGCCGAAACTGCCCTTCTCATGCGCCACATCCAGAATGAACTGTGCGTTGCGCGGCACGCTCTTGAGTTTGCCCAGGTGGCGAATGATCCGCGCGTCCTGCATCAAACGTTCAAGGTGTTCGGCACTCATCAGCACGACTTTCTCAGGGTCGAACTTGAAGAACACCTCTTCGAACGCCGGCCATTTGGCGTCCACCAGGCTGTGCTTGAGCCCGGCGCGGAAGACGCGCAGCGCCATGGTCGAGAGGTAGCGGTCGTCGCTGATCTTGCGCAATTGCGCCGGGGTTTTCGGAACGGGCAGATGGGCTTCCAGTTCAGCCGCTGAACCGAAGCGGTTCAGACAGTATTCGTGCAGCCACTTGTAATCGCGCATGCCCTCTCCTGGAGGTTGAAACAAAAAACAATGGTAGGAGTGAGCCTGCTCGCGATAGCGGTGTGTCATTCAACGTTGATGTCGACTGACACACCGCTATCGCGAGCAGGCTCACTCCTACAGTTTCTGATTAGAGGTTTACAACGTTGACGAAGCGCGAAGCGGCAGTCTCGTCGATGCGCAGGTTGGTGAAGTCGAACAGATTACGGTCCGCCAGCTGCGACGGGATCACGTTCTGCAAGCTGCGAAAAATGCTTTCGGTGCGGCCCGGCGTCTTGCGTTCCCACTCCTGAAGCATGTCCTTGACCACCTGACGTTGCAGGTTTTCCTGGGAACCACAGAGGTTGCACGGGATGATCGGGAATTGCTTGAAGTCCGCGTAGGCCTGAATGTCTTTTTCGTTGCAGTAGGCCAGCGGACGGATCACCACGTTGCGGCCATCGTCGGCGCGCAGCTTCGGCGGCATGGCTTTGAGCGAACCGTTGAAGAACATGTTCAGGAAAAAGGTCTCGACGATGTCGTCGCGGTGATGACCGAGGGCCATCTTGGTCGCGCCGATTTCGTCAGCAAAGGTGTAGAGCGTGCCGCGACGCAGGCGCGAGCACAGCGAACAGGTGGTCTTGCCCTCCGGGATCAGCTCCTTGACCACCGAATAGGTGTCTTTCTCGACGATGTGATACTCGATGCCCAGCTCTTTGAGGTAAGCCGGCAGCACGTGCTCAGGAAAACCTGGCTGCTTCTGGTCCATGTTCACGGCCACGATCTCGAACTTGATCGGAGCGACCTTCTGAAAGTGCATCAGCACGTCGAGCATGGTGTAGCTGTCCTTGCCACCGGACAGGCAGACCATGACCTTGTCGCCGTCTTCAATCATGTTGAAATCGGCAACAGCCTCACCGGCCTGGCGGCGAAGGCGCTTTTGCAGTTTGTTCTGGTTGACCGTAAGAGTGCCCATGACGCGAAATCCGTGAGATGTGACGAAAGGCCGGCATTTTACGCAAATCGCCGGTAGATCAAAAGATCGCAGCCTGCGGCAGCTCCTACAAGTCATAACCGCGATTAAGCCAGGGGTTTACAGCGCAATTTGCTCTAAAGCCCTGCAACCTGCGCCGTTAAGACCTTTCTATACTGCGACATAAGGTCGCACACATATCCAGACCTTTCCTTACTCGGCCACTTTGGCCCGT
Organism: Pseudomonas sp. GL_093; assembly: GCF_057837605.1. Classification (NCBI taxonomy): domain Bacteria; kingdom Pseudomonadati; phylum Pseudomonadota; class Gammaproteobacteria; order Pseudomonadales; family Pseudomonadaceae; genus Pseudomonas; species Pseudomonas sp. GL_093. The sequence continues at coordinate 5,410,670 of NZ_CM174448.1, forward strand.
AGGCGCTCCACTGGGGGGCGACGGTAAAAACAAGAGGAGTGACTGGCATGATCCATCACGTAGTGGGGCTCTTCACCCACCCTGACCAAGAATGGAAAGAGATTCGTGGCGATCAGGAGGAAAGCATCAGCCACATGTATCTCACTCACACGCTGATTCTGGCGGCGATCCCTGCGGTGTCGGCGTTTATCGGCACCACACAGGTCGGCTGGGTCATTGGCAGTCGCGCACCGGTGATGCTGACGGTGGAAAGCGCGATATGGATGACGGTCATGTCGTACCTGGCGATGCTCGGCGGTGTGGCGGTAATGGGCGCGTTCATCCACTGGATGGCTCGCACCTATGACGCCAACCCGAGTCTGGCACGCTGCGTTGCGTTTGCGACCTATACCGCGACACCGCTGTTCATCGGCGGTCTGGCGGCGCTGTACCCACACATGTGGCTTGGGATGATCGTCGGCACCGCGGCCATCTGCTACACGGTGTACCTGCTGTATGTGGGGTTACCCACTTTCATGAACATTCCATCAGACGAGGGATTTCTGTTTTCGAGTTCGGTGCTCGCTGTAGGCCTGGTGGTGTTGGTCGCCATCATGGCGTTCACGGTAATTGTCTGGGGACTCGGCGTGGGGCCGGTCTACACCAATTAGCAACACATCACCCAAAAACAAGATCTGCCAACACAGGCCGCCGCAAGGCGGCCTTCTAATGCTCAAGGATAGGAAACGGTGACGACCATTCGGCGCCTCGGCGATTCGCAACTCTCGAGGGTTGCGGCATACTCGACGTCTCTGGAGATCCATCAAGCATGCCCGAGCAACTCAATACCCGCGTCGAAGACTGTTACCAACTAGCTGAATCCTTTTTCAAACGACCTTTCAAACGCCCCGTGGTGAGCCTCAAGCTGCGCGGGCAAAAAGCCGGTGTCGCGCATTTGCACGAGAACCTGCTGCGCTTCAATCCGCAGTTGTACCGGGAAAACACCGAAGACTTCCTCAAGCAAACCGTGGCCCACGAGGTTGCGCACCTGATCGCCCATCAACTGTTCGGCGACCGCATCCAGCCGCATGGCGAAGAGTGGCAACTGATCATGCGCGGCGTGTACGAACTGCCGCCCAATCGCTGCCACACCTATGACGTCAAACGCCGTAGCGTGACCCGTTACATCTACAAATGCCCGTGTGTGGACAGTGATTTCCCGTTTTCAGCCCAGCGCCATGGTTTGGTGAGACAGGGGCGGCGGTATTTGTGTCGGCGGTGTCGTAGCACGTTGGTGTTCAGTGGGGAAATGCGGGTCGAGTAGCAAGATTTGTGGTGCCTTTGCTGGCCCCATCGCGAGCAAGCTCGCTCCCACATTGGATTTATGTCACGCCGAAGATCCCCTGTGGGAGCGAGCTTGCTCGCGATGAGGCCAGTACAAGCGCTACACAACCACCCTGGCACGCCGCAGTTCTTCGATACGCTCAGCGCTGTACCCCAACTCCCCCAACACCTGATCCGTATGCTGCCCTATGGCCGCGCCGATATGCCGCGGCTCGGGCAAGCCTTGCGAAAACTTCAACGGACACGCCATCTGCGCCTGAGTCGTCCCGTCACCACGGGGCACTTCGGTCACCAGAGCCCGCGCCTTCAACTGCGGATGGCGCACCGCTTCGCCCAAACTCAACACCGGCTCGACACACGCATCCAACGAGGCAAACAACGCGCACAACTCGGCGAAATCGCGTGTCTCGAACTCAATCCTCAGCGCGTTCTTCAGCGCCTTCTGCAAGGCTGGTTCAGGCGATAACCCCAAGGTTTCCAGCTCCTCCAGCCCCAGCGCCGCACACAGTTGTTTCATGAACGCAGGCTCCAGACTGCCCACCGAGAACCAGCGCCCATCGCGGGAACGGTAATAGTCATAGAAACTGCCACCGTTGAGCATCTGATCCTCCCTTCCCGGCTCCACGCCACAGGCCAGATACCCGGCGCCGGCCATGGCGTTCAGGCTGAACACGCAGTCGGTCATGCTCACATCCAGATGCTGCCCCTGCCCGGTTTGCTGCCGGGCGATGACCGCCGCCAGCAGCCCGATCACCCCGTGCAACGAGCCACCGGCGATATCCGCTACTTGCATGCCCAACGGCAACGGCCCGCTGTCGGCGTGGCCGGTGTAGCTCGCCAGCCCCGCCAGCGCCAGATAATTGATGTCGTGGCCGGCGCGGTCCTTGTAGGGACCGGTCTGGCCATAACCGGTAATCGACACGTAGATCAGTTTCGGATTGATCGCCTTCAAGGCTTCATAACCCAGGCCCAATCGTTCCATCACGCCGGGGCGGAACTGCTCCAGCACGATGTCGTAGTCCTGCAGCAACTGCTTGACCACCTCCAGCGCCTCAGGCTGCTTGAGGTCCAGCGCAAGGCTGCGCTTGTTGCGATTGAGGTAGGCGTGACTGGCGGAGACGCCCTGATCGTGAGGCGGCAAGACCCGCAGCAGGTCCATGCGCGTTGGCGATTCGATGCGCAGCACCTCGGCGCCCATGTCTGCCAGCAACAACGAGGCGAACGGCCCCGGCAGCAGTGTCGAGAAATCCAGAACCTTGAGTGATGCCAGTGGACCGAGCATGGGCGTTCTCCGTAAACGATGTTCCCAGACTAGGCAGCCGACGGCATTGCAGCAATCACCTTATGCGTCAGATGCGCTGACCGTTGCGCTCAAATCCCAGGCATGAAAAAACCCGCCGAAGCGGGTTTTTTCAGTGCAGCCGTCTTACTTGATGTTGCTTGGGGTTGGGCCTTCGGCCACGCCCAGGTCGTCTTCTACGCGTTCGTCGGAGATGCCGCGACCGCCAGAAGCCAGTTCAGCGTGCATCACGTCAACGTCCAGCTCTTTGACCCACTTGGCCACGACCAGGGTGGCAACTGCGTTACCGACCAGGTTGGTCAGGGCACGGGCTTCGGACATGAAGCGGTCGATACCGAGGATCAGCGCCAAGCCAGCAACCGGCAGGTGGCCAACGGCGGACAGGGTGGCCGCCAACACGATGAAGCCACTACCGGTCACACCGGCGGCGCCTTTGGAGGACAGCAGCAACACCACCAGCAGGGTGATCTGGTGAGTGATGTCCATGTGGGTGTCGGTTGCCTGAGCAATGAACACGGCCGCCATGGTCAGGTAGATCGCAGTACCGTCGAGGTTGAACGAGTAACCGGTCGGGATCACCAGACCCACAACGGATTTCTGCGCGCCCAGGCGTTCCATCTTGATCAGCATGCGTGGCAGCACCGATTCCGAAGAAGAAGTACCCAACACGATCAGCAGTTCTTCACGGATGTAGCGAATCACTTTCAGCACGCTGAAGCCGTGAGCGCGAGCGATACCGCCCAGCACGACCAGCACGAACACCAGGCAAGTGATGTAGAAGCACAGCATCAGCTGACCCAGTTGCACCAGCGAACCGACGCCGTAGGCACCGATGGTGAAGGCCATGGCGCCCAGGGCACCGAGTGGCGCGAGCTTCATGATCATGTTGATGATGTTGAACATCACGTGGGCGAAGCGATCGATGAAGTCCAGGATCGGCTTGCCGTAGGCACCCAGGCGATGCAGGGCGAAACCGAAGATCACCGAGAACATCAGCACTTGCAGGATATCGCCTGTGGCGAACGCGCCGACGATGGTGGACGGGATCACGTTCAACAGGAAGCCAACAACGCTTTGATCAGCACCGGCCGCCACATAAGCAGCGACTTTGGAGGCATCCAGCGTAGCGACGTCGATGTGCATGCCGGCACCCGGCTGCACGATATTGACCACCACCAGACCCACCAACAATGCGATGGTCGAAACGATTTCGAAGTACAGCAGCGCGTAACCGCCGGTCTTGCCGACCGACTTCATGCTCTGCATGCCCGCGATACCGCTGACGACGGTGCAGAAGATGATCGGGGCGATGATCATTTTGATCAGTTTGATGAACCCGTCACCCAGCGGCTTGAGGGCCACACCGGTCTGCGGGTAGAAGTGACCGACCAGGATGCCGATGGCAATAGCAACGATCACCTGGAAATACAGGGATTTGTACAGTGGCTGACGAGTCGTCATTGCAAAGTTCCTCAAGAGTGCCCGGTGACAACATCCATCTGTTGCCAAAGACACTTCAATTGCGAACCCTCCTGCACTGGAGGGATTTGTTTTGTCGAGCTGCGCAACGGCAGGCATCTGCGGGTTGTATCGCAAGGCCCGTGCCACCTTCGTCAAATCGCCAGCAAGCCTTTTGACATCAAGGGTTGCAGGTTTTTCTTTGTCACCAAACGGTTACGGCAAAGTGGCGGATTTCCGCCCATCGACCAGACCTCGTCCTACAAATTGGCGGATATCCGCCTTGTTCATCATCAGGTTCCACGGCTACCATCCGCCGTTCAATGGACGGACCTGCCTTCTATGCGCGAACGCACCATCGCCAGTCATTTCGCCCGTGCCGCCCTCGGTGGCGCACGCCGGCTGGGTTACGACTATTCAATCCTGCTGCAACAACTCGGCATCAGCCCCGAGTTGCTTGAAGAGCCGCGAGCGAGAATCGCGCCTGAACAGTTCACCCGATTGATCCAGGGACTGTGGCTGGCACTGGACGACGAATACCTGGGCTTCGGGCCGGTTCCGAGCAAAACCGGCAGCTTCGCGATGATGTGCCATGCGGTGATCCACTGCCGCAATCTGGAGAAAGCACTCCACCGCGGCTTATTATTTTATAGCTTATTCCCTGACGGTCCGCGTCTGACCCTGACCCGCGAAGACCACATGATTCGCCTGAGCCTCGACGATTCGCAGTTCCGCGACCCGGACCACTTCCTCACCGAGAGCCAGTTGATGGTCTGGCATCGACTTGGCAGCTGGCTGATCGGCCAGCGCATTCGGCTGGAACAGGCGACGTTCAGCTACCCGAAACCCGAGCACGGCGCCGAATACGATTTGCTGTTCCCCTGCCCCATGGTCTTTTCCACGGCGCAGAGCAGTCTGCTGTTTCACAGTCGCTACTTGAACATGCCGCTGTTGCAGGACGAACGGACACTCAAACATTTCCTCGAACACTCCCCCGCCGACCTGTTGTCGCGCCCGGACGACGGCGACAGTTTGAGCAGCCAGCTGCGCCGATTGCTCAGCCGCGACAGTTCACGCTGGCCGGATCTGGAAGAGGTGGCTGCGCACTTGCACATCAGCCCACAGACCTTGCGGCGGCATTTGCGGGAGGAAGGGTCGAGTTTTCAGGAATTGAAGGATCAGCTGCGGCGGGACATTGCGATTTATCACCTGGGGCGTGCGGATTTGTCGTTGCAGCAGATTGCCGAGCAGTTGGGGTTTTCCGAGCCTTCGGCGTTTCATCGGGCGTTCAAGAAGTGGACCGGGTTGACGCCTGGGGCTTATCGCGCACAAGAGAACTGACGCTTCGGTTGAATTGACTGGCCCCTTCGCGAGCAGGCTCGCTCCCACTTTTGATCTCGGGTGTCCACAATCAGTGAGGTCACCGAAGATCCCTTGTGGGAGCGAGCCTGCTCGCGAAGAACGATGACACGGTCTATCTGACTAAACTGCTACGAAGGATCAAGTCTATCCAGCGCCCGATTCACCGCCAGCTCCCCCAGCATGATGATTTGCGCAATCCCCAACAGCGAATTGCGACTCGATCCCTCCAAATGGTCCACCAAATCCATGGCCATGACATTGGCCGAGGCCAGCGACTCGCACGCGTGGGCCAGTAGGGTTTCGGTATCGAGCTCCGGGTTGACGATGAACATGGTGCCAGGTGTGCGCGGGGTGGCTTTGATGTGGGCGGCCGGGTTGAGGTAATGATCGAGGGCGCGGCCGGCGGTTTCGTTGAGCTTTTTGGAATCAGGGGTTTCGTGCGGGGAAACGTCGTCGGTTTCTGGCGGGTTGGGTGTGATCTTGAACATATGAAACTCCGTGGTTGATTGAGCCGCCACGACCTATCGCTAAACAAGTAAAGGTGGCGGCTGTACGCAGGTTAGCGATCCGGGTCACAGAAACCCCGGGTAGACCTCGAAGGTCTCCCACGCACAGCCACCATTACGCAAATTGCAGGCACTAAAAACTGCAATCAAAACTTGGGCGCTTTTGCGTCTGTGTAGGGGATCGGATCGCTAAACCCGATCGCTGATTCGTCAGCGACACGGAAACGATAGAGCCCACGCCCCAGGCGCACAAGCCGGCGGATTCTGGCGTAGTCGTAGGCAACGACGCAAGGATGTGTAGCCTGGGAGAGTATCTGGAAGTGTCGTTTAAACAGTGCTTGTTTAGCGGTCTGACATGAGCCTTGTGGTGGCTGAACCTGCCTCATCGCGAGCAGGCTCGCTCCCACAGGGATTGGCTGTGAATAGGGTATTTGTGAACGCCACAAATCCAACGTGGGAGCGAGCCTGCTCGCGATGAGGCCAGCCCAGCCAATCACTAAACCACCGGAAAATGAATCCGGAACGCCGCCCCGCCCATGGGCGAATCCCCCAACGTCAGCTTCGCGCTATAGCTCTCGATAATGTCCTTCACCACCGCGAGCCCAATCCCCTGCCCCGGATGCTGCCGGTCCAGCCGCTCTCCCCTTTGCAGAATCCGCGCACGCTGATCCGGCGGCACGCCCGGTCCATCATCCTCAACACACAACTCAACCCCGGCAAGGCTTTCACGCACGCTGATGCGCACTTCGCCGAGGCACAGGCGATAGGCGTTTTCCAGCAGGTTGCCCATCATTTCCAGCAGGGCGCCCTGTTCGATCGGCACGTAACACTGCTCCGGCAGATCGAAGGCAACGCGCACGCGTTTGTCGCGGTAGACCTTGTCCAGCGTGTCGCACAGGCTTTGCAGCACCGGACGCAGGCGTACCTGATGGCGCACCAGACCGCTTTTGCGCAGGCTGGCGCGTTGCAGTTGATAGCTGATCTGCTGGCTCATGCGTTCGATCTGGGTTTGCAGCACCCAGGCCTGATTGCGATCGGCCGGACGCTGGGCCATGTCTTCGCTGACGCCTTGCAGCACGGTCAGAGGGGTTTTCAGGCTGTGGGCCAGGTCGTCGAGGGAATCGCGATAGCGGCTGCGTTGTTCGCGCTCGCTGTGCAGCAAGCGGTTGAGGGAGCCGGTCAGGCGCAGCAGTTCGCGCGGGTGTTGTTCGCTGAGGCTTTCGCGGGTGCCGCTTTCGATCTCATCCAGTTCCTGACTGAGTCGGCGCAACGCCTGCAAGCCCCAGGTCAGGCCGATCCACAGCAGCGCGAGCAACACCAGCAAGGCGGCACCGAATCCGAGGTAGAGATTTTCCCGCAGGCCTTCGAGGGTGGCTTCGTACTCACGCACCGGTTGCAGCGCGACGATGCTGAACGCCGCGCTCTTGCCGCCGAGCAGTTTGACTTCGACGTCGTAGACGAAGAATTCCTGACCGTCGGCCTCGCGAATTCGGGCGAACTCGTTGCCGCGTCCGTCGTAACGCGGTTTGTAGTTGATCTTCTCTTCGCGGGTGGCTTTCGAGCGCCACACCAAGTGAGCGTCGCGGTCGTAGATGTAGCCGAGCAAACGGCTGTCGGTCAGGTTGAAGCGCTCGTCGGGCAACTGCGCCGGCATTTGCAGGGTGTTATTTTCCACCCGGGCGGCGGAAATCAGCGTGGTGACGTCCGACGCCAGGCGTTGTTCGATCGAGTCCTGCAACGCCAGGCTGAACGCGCCCTGCATTGCCGGCAGCAACGCCAGCATGAACAACACCGCCAGGATCGTGGCGGCAAGCATCAAACGTACGCGAAGGGAACGAATCAAGTGCAGCGCTCATTGAACAGGTAGCCAAGGCCACGCACGGTATCGATCGGTTTGAAGCCGGCCGGGCCTTCAAGCTTGCGGCGCAGACGGCCGACCAACACTTCGATCACGTTCGGATCGCGCTCGTCGTCGTCCGGGTAGAGCTGCTCCATCAAGCGATCCTTGGCTACCACTTGCTGGTGATGCCGCATCAGGTACTCAAGAATCCGGTACTCGTACGCCGTCAGCGCCAGCGGTTGTTCATCGAGGGACGCCTGTTTGCGATTGAGGTCCAGCAGCAACGGCCCGGCGACGATGGTCGATTGGGTGAAACCGCTGGAGCGGCGCAGCAAGGCATTCAGGCGCGCATCGAGTTCTTCGAACTGGAACGGCTTGACCACGTAATCGTCGGCGCCAGCGGCGAGGCCTTCGACCTTGTCCTGCCAGTTGCCGCGCGCGGTGAGGATCAGGATCGGGAAGGTCTTGCCGCGCGAGCGCAGTTGACGGATCAGGTCGAGCCCGCCCATGCCCGGCAGGCCGAGGTCGATCACCGCCAGGTCATGGTTGTACTGCTCGGTCTGGTACAGCGCCTCTTCGGCATTGGCCACGGACTCGACCACGTGGCCGCTGTCCGTCAGGCGGGTTTGCAGGTGATGGCGCAACAGCGCTTCATCTTCGACGACCAGCAGTTTCATAACGCTCTCCCAGGCAAATCATCATCTCCAGAGGCACGTGCACCTCGATGGCTAACATGGCGACGCCGGATCAGTCTTTTGGATTGATCCGGCGCAGGCCTTTTCGGACGCGCTTCTTAGAAAGCGTAGTTCGCCGACAGGTAGGTCTGGGCGCTGCTGGTCAGGTCCAGCGAACCCTGTTTGCTGCCACCGCGCTCGCTCATCTCGGTGCTGGCGTTGCTGCGCAGGTAACGGTAACCCAGTTCCACCGAGGTGTTTTGCGAAACCTGTTGCAGGACACCCAATTGGCCGCCGAGGGCGTAACCGATGTCGCTGTCGCGGCTGAAGCCTGGGGAATCCTGAGTCATTTTGGTCAAACCGGCCGTGGCGCCGCCAAACAATTTGGTGCTGCCGCCCACCGGGTAGAACAGATCGTAGCTGCCCAGGAGGTTTTCCTGACGCAGTTTAATGCCATTGTGCGAGCCCGACACGTTGTCGTAAGTGGCGTAGTAGCGGCCCTGGCTGTTTTGCTGACCCAGACGCACACCCCAGGTGTTGTCTTTGCCGATCACGCCGTCGGCGTTCGGGTGGTTGAGATTGTCATTCAGGGCGTGGGACTTTTTGACTTTGTCGCTGGTCTGTCCAAAAGTAAGGCTGGCGAAATTGTCGTCGGAAGCGAAAGCCGCGGTACTCGCGCTCAGGACAGTGAAAGCCAGAAGCAGTTTTTTGAAACCAGTCATAGGGGAGTTCCTTATGCGCTATGTGCTATTTGGGTACGGGGCAAGGTTACTCACCCGGCCCTGAACTCCCCCTGAACGCACTCTGAACCTGAGCTGAATCAAATCGACTCGGCTGTTTTGATGACTCTTTGCAGGAGATCCGACGATGCGCATTTTCCTCGCCCTCGTATTACTGGCCGTGAGCGGGCTCAGCCAAGCCGCGATCAAGACTCAGGAAATCCCCTATCAAAGTGCTGACGGCACCAAGATGATCGGCTACTTCGCCTATGACGACGCCATCAAAGGCGCACGCCCTGGCGTGGTGGTGGTGCACGAATGGTGGGGGCTCAACGAATACACCAAGCGCCGCGCCCGTGATCTCGCCGGTCTGGGTTACAGCGCGCTGGCCATCGACATGTATGGCGATGGCAAGAACACTGAGCATCCCAAGGACGCCATGGTGTTTATGCAAGCCGCGCTGAAGGACAGTGACGCGGCGAGCGCGCGCTTTCAGGCCGGGCTCGATCTGCTGAAGAAACAGCCGCAAACCGACCCGAACAAAATCGCCGCTATCGGTTATTGCTTCGGCGGTGGCGTGGTGCTGAATGCGGCACGTCAGGGTTTGCCGCTGTCGGGTGTGGTGAGTTTTCACGGTGCGCTGGCGACCAAGACGCCTGCGGCGCCGGGTAGTGTGAAAGCGAAAATCCTTGTTGAACATGGGGCGATGGACAGCATGATCACGCCGGATAACGTGGCAGCGTTCAAGGCTGAAATGGACAAGGCTGGGGCTGACTATAAGTTCGTCAGCCTGGAGGGCGCCAAGCATGGGTTCAGCAATCCTGATGCGGATCGGTTGAGCCATGGCGATCATGGTGGGCCGGACATTGGCTACAACAAAGCGGCGGATGAAAAATCCTGGGCGGACATGCAGGCGTTTTTCAAAAAAATCTTTGGCTGATCAGGTAGACCGCGGCGAGGCCTTCGCGAGCAGGCTCGCTCCCACACTGGATTTATGCAGCGCCACCAATCCCTGTGGGAGCGAGCCTGCTCGCGAAGGCCACGACGCCGATCTGAACCTTTGCACTACCCAGCCTGAAGGCAACCCGGCAAAATGCCCCACATGAATCGCGCCCCCGCCCTACCCGTCTGCTGCACTCCACTCGATGCCCATTGGCCGCTGCCGTTTGCGCTGCCCGATACGGTGCTGTTGAGTACTCACTTCGATACCTCGCAACTGGCCAGCGATGATTTCCAGCGCAGCGCCATCGAGCCGCCGCCCACCATCCAGCGTTCGGTCGCCAAGCGTCAGGCGGAGTTTCTCGCCGGGCGGGTTTGCGCTCGGGCGGCGTTGCAACAGTTGGAAGGGCTGAACTTCATCCCGGCCATCGGCGAGGACCGGGCACCGGTGTGGCCGACACACATCACGGGCTCGATCACCCACAGCACCGGCCGGGCCTCGGCGATTGTCGCGAAGAAAACCCACTGGCGCGGCCTGGGGATGGACCTGGAAAACCTGCTCAACCCTGAACGGGCCGAGCGACTGGCCGGGGAAATCCTCACCCCGCCCGAGTTGCAACGCATGGCCGCTGGCCGTCGCGATCAGTTGGCGATGCTGGTGACCCTGACGTTTTCGGTGAAGGAAAGCCTGTTCAAGGCGCTGTATCCGATCGTTCAGCAGCGCTTTTATTTTGAACATGCCGAGGTTCTGGAGTGGAGCGAGAGCGGTGAAGTGCGGCTGCGGCTGCTGACTGATCTGTCCAGCGAATGGCGTAACGGCACTGAGCTGGATGCGCAGTTTGGGGTCATTGATGGGCAGTTGTTGAGTCTGGTCAGCATCAAGGCCTGAATATTTGTAGCGTCTGTTAGGGCCCCATCGCGAGCAAGCTCGCTCCCACAGGGGTTTGTGGTGTTGCATAGATCCAATGTGGGAGCGAGCTTGCTCGCGATGAGGCCAGAACAGACACCAACAATCTCACCGCTTCTCCTGATTCCTCGGCCAGCTCAGGCTGAAACACGCCCCGCCCAGGCTTTTGCTCTTGCTGATCAATGCCCGGCCATCATGCCAATGGATGATTCGCCGCACGATGGACAACCCCAACCCATGCCCACCGGAGGCGCGGGTACGGCTGTCATCGAGGCGCAGGAATGGCGTGAAAATCTTCTCCCAGGCCGTTTCCGGCACACCCGGCCCGTCATCCTCGACATCCACTCGACAGCGCTGCTGCCCGACCTGATAGCTGACGGTCACCCGTGATTGGGCGTGGCGCATGGCGTTGCTCACCAGGTTCTGCAATGCCCGGTGCAGGTAACGCGGCTCGGCCTCGACCCAGGCGTCGTCGTTGTCCGAGGCAGACAGGCACAAACCGCGCTGTACCGTGACCTCGGCGCGTAACGGCGCCAGTTCTTCGATCACCTGATTGACCAACGCATCCAGATCGATCCGCTGAAAATTCAGCGCCGGCGAACCCTGCTCCAATCGTGCGTAGGTGAGCATCTCGTCCACCAGTCGATCGAGATCCTCGATGTCGTGGTCCATGCCTTCACAGTATTTTTCCAACGCTTGCGGCGTGGTGGCCGAGCCGATCATTTCCAGGCCAAAACGCAACCGCGCCACGGGTGTGCGCAGCTCATGAGACACGGCGCGCACCAGCTCACGCTGAATCGCCAACAGTTGCTGCAAGTGCTCGGCCATGCCGTTGAACGCCGAAGCCAGACGTCCCACCGAGTCCGCGCCGCGTGCCGGCACGCGGGTTTCCAGGCTGCCCTTGGCGATGCGCGTGGCGGCCGCTTCCAGGCCACGCAAACGGCGCTCAAGTTGGCGCACCAACAAATAGACGATCAAACCGATCAGGCTCAAACCGAGGGCAGCGATCAGTACCAGCCATTCCGGCGGATAAGGATTCATCTGATACAACGGGCCGATTTCCAGCACCCACGGCGTGCCGACCATGCCGGCAAACACCCGGATCGAATCGCCGCCCTTGCCCAGCGCCATCACCGTGTCACCCTCGGACACCCGGCGACTCTGGTCCTCGTCCATGTCCGCCTGTTCGATCGTCACCAGCCGCAAGTCGAAACCAAACCCTTTATCGCGCTTCAACTGCGCCAGGCGCTCGGGTTGCTCAGCCACCGGGTAGCGCACCAGTTCGTCGGCCAACAGGTAAATAGTCGCCCGGGCCAGTTGTTCGCTGATCTGCTGAACTTCGCCGGTCAGAACCAGCTGTTCCTTGTCGCTGACCAGTCGATACACCTTCGCCGCGTGCGGACCGGTCTGTTCCACCAGCGCCTGACCGCGCAGCACGCGGGTGCGCTGGGTGAGGTCAAGGTCGGTCTGGGCAAAGGTCTTCAGCGCCAGCGGAATCCCCAGCAACCGCTCCCACACCAGCAAGGCACGGTGGCGCTCGGTTTCGTTCATCGGGTTCAGATTGTCGGCCATCAACGAGAACGTGCCGTGGGCCAGGCGTTCGCGGTATTGCTCGCCGCGCACTTGGTTAAGCAGGTGCAAGGCCAGCACGCCGAGTACCGCGACCAGAATCAGCGCCGCGCACATGCCGCCATAAATGCGCAGGAAGATCGAGTTCACAGCGTGCAGGCTTCCGGAACGAACAGATAACCTTTGCTGCGGATGGTCTTGATCAGCCGCGGATGCTCCGGGTCATCGCCGATTTTCGGGCGAATGCGCGAGATGCGCACGTCGATGGAACGGTCCTGGCCGTCATAGCCAATGCCACGCAGCGCGGTGAAAATCTCTTCCCGGGACAGGATGCGTCCGGCGTTGGCGACCAGCAGCCAGAGCAAGTCAAACTCTGCGCTGGTCAACTCGATGCCGTTGTCGTTAAGCCAGGCTTCGCGCAATGCGTTGTCGACCACCAACGGACCGAACTGCAGACGCCGTTGTTTTTCCGGCGCCACTTCAGGAGTTTCACTGCGTCGCAACAAGGCCTGGATGCGCGCCAGCAGCAGACGTGGGCGAACCGGTTTGCACACGTAGTCGTCGGCGCCCAGGTCCAGGCCGAGAATCTGATCGGTGTCGTCGGTGCGGGCGGTGAGCATCAGGATCGGGCCGTCATACTTGTCGCGAACCTTGCGGCAGATGCTCAGGCCATCTTCGCCCGGCAACATCAGGTCGAGGATCACCAGGTCCGGTTTCTCCTTGATGATCCGTGCCGCGGCCAAGGCGCCGTTGCCCTCGATGGATACGCGCAGACCATTGGCTTCCAGGTAGTCGCGGGTCAGTTCGGCCAGACGCTGGTCGTCCTCGACAATCAATACCTGCCAGGCTTCTTGCTCCACGGTGACCTCTGCTTGCCAACAACACTAATAAGGAAGGATCCGCCCGTCTTTTTGTAATGATTGGGGAGGATAAGAATGCGTACGCACTGGCCGATTGTATAAACGCCGCCCGCCGAGAACACAAGCCGGTAAATGCGTTCGGACAACGCGGATTTTTGTGATAGGGTTCGCGCCCTTAAAAATCCAAATGACCGTTTTCAATCATTGAAAATCAGTGAAAAACGGTCCGCTCCAGCTAGGTCGCGGCCTACACGCTCGTTCTACGTTTCACACACAATTTACGCACAGGTTTATCCACAGGTAGTACGTTGCAACACCCTCCAAAACGCATTATCTTGTACCTCGGCGCGAAAAAAACCCTACATGTAGGGTTTTACGCCAAAAACCAAACACAAACCGGACACCGATTTCAAGCGCTTTTATTGCCTCTTTCCGGTTGAACCAAACGTATTTTTGAAAGACCAAACCGCGCGTGCGGATGGCTACTGTTTTTGAGCCGAAAACGGCGTTAACGGTACGGGTGTTGCAGTCAATTACTGTCACCCAAAAGGATCCCGGTTTCAGGTTCAAGGCCTGGGACCAAAGACTTCGGCATGGAAGCGGCGCCCCAATTGCCCCTTCCTGATCTGTCCCGAAGTTGGTATGCCCGGCCCCTCGCCGGTTGTAGTGCTTCAGGACGGAACGGTGGGCACCGTGATGGTGCCCAAACAAACATAGAGAATGTGGAGACAACCCCCCATGCAAACCGACACAACTCGCGAGAACCCGCAGGGCACCTTGCCGCAGGCCGCAGATTCGACTTCGGATCTGTCCGCCACCGCGCCAGGCCAACTGCGCGTGATCAAGCGTAACGGCACTGTCGTTCCTTACACCGATGACAAAATCACCGTCGCTATCACCAAAGCGTTTCTCGCAGTTGAGGGCGGCACCGCTGCCGCTTCGTCGCGAATCCACGACACCGTTGCCCGTCTGACCGAACAAGTCACCGCGACCTTCAAGCGTCGCATGCCATCGGGCGGCACCATCCACATCGAAGAAATCCAGGACCAGGTCGAACTGGCCCTGATGCGTGCCGGCGAGCAGAAAGTGGCGCGCGACTACGTGATCTACCGTGACGGTCGTTCGAAAGAACGCGCTGCCCACGCTCCGGCCGAAGAAGCAGTCAACGCTCACCCGTCGATCCGCATCACCCGCGCCGATGGCACCTTTGCTCCTCTGGACATGGGTCGCCTGAACACCATCGTTACCGAAGCGTGCGAAGGCCTGGAAGAAGTCGACGGCGACCTGATCCAGCGCGAAACCCTGAAAAACCTGTACGACGGTGTGGCCCTGACCGACGTCAACACCGCCCTGGTGATGACCGCCCGTACCCTGGTTGAGCGTGAGCCGAACTACTCGTTCGTGACCGCTCGCCTGCTGATGGACACCCTGCGTGCCGAAGGCCTGAGCTTCCTGGAAGTCGCCGAAAGCGCGACCCACCACGAAATGGTCGACCTGTACGCCAAGGCCTTGCCTGCTTACATCGCCAAAGGTATCGAATTCGAATTGCTGAACCCGGTCCTGGCCACCTTCGACCTGGAAAAACTCGGCAAGGCGATCAACCACGAGCGCGATCAGCAGTTCACGTACCTGGGCCTGCAAACCCTGTACGACCGTTACTTCATCCACAAGGACGGTATCCGCTTCGAACTGCCGCAGATTTTCTTCATGCGCGTGGCCATGGGCCTGGCGATCGAAGAGAAGAACAAAGAAGACCGTGCGATCGAGTTCTACAACTTGTTGTCGTCCTTCGACTACATGTCGTCGACCCCGACCCTGTTCAACGCCGGCACCCTGCGTCCACAGCTGTCGAGCTGCTACCTGACCACCGTGCCGGATGACCTGTCGGGCATCTACCACGCGATCCACGACAACGCCATGTTGTCGAAATTCGCGGGCGGCCTAGGCAACGACTGGACCCCGGTTCGTGCACTCGGTTCGTACATCAAGGGCACCAACGGCAAATCCCAGGGCGTTGTTCCGTTCCTGAAAGTAGTGAACGACACCGCCGTTGCCGTTAACCAGGGTGGCAAGCGCAAAGGCGCTGTCTGTGCCTACCTGGAAACCTGGCACATGGACATCGAAGAGTTCATCGAGCTGCGCAAGAACACCGGTGATGATCGTCGTCGTACCCACGACATGAACACTGCCAACTGGATCCCTGACCTGTTCATGAAGCGCGTCTTCGATGACGGCAAGTGGACCCTGTTCTCGCCGTCCGAAGTGCCGGACCTGCACGACCTGACCGGCAAGGCTTTCGAAGAGCGTTACGAGTACTACGAAGCCCTGTCCGAGTACCCGGGCAAGATCAAGCTGTTCAAGACCATCCAGGCCAAAGACCTGTGGCGCAAAATGCTGTCCATGCTGTTTGAAACCGGCCACCCATGGCTGACCTTCAAAGACCCGTGCAACCTGCGCAGCCCGCAGCAGCACGTCGGTGTGGTTCACAGCTCGAACCTGTGCACCGAGATCACCTTGAACACCAACAAGGACGAGATCGCCGTTTGCAACCTGGGCTCGATCAACCTGCCGAACCACATCACCAACGGCAAGCTGGACACCGCCAAGCTGGAACGCACCGTGAACACCGCCGTTCGCATGCTCGATAACGTTATCGACATCAACTACTACTCGGTGCCACAAGCGAAGAACTCCAACTTCAAGCACCGTCCGGTCGGTCTGGGCATCATGGGCTTCCAGGACGCTTTGTACCTGCAGCACATTCCTTACGGTTCCGACGCTGCCGTCGAGTTCGCCGACAAGTCGATGGAAGCGGTCAGCTACTACGCGATCCAGGCTTCCTGCGACCTGGCCGACGAGCGCGGCGCCTACGAGACGTTCCAGGGTTCGCTGTGGTCCAAAGGCATCCTGCCGCTGGATTCGCAACAGATCCTGATCGAGCAACGTGGCCAGAAGTACATCGACGTTGACCTGAACGAATCCCTGGACTGGGCACCGGTTCGTGCCCGCGTTCAGAAAGGCATTCGTAACTCCAACATCATGGCCATCGCACCGACCGCGACCATCGCCAACATCACTGGCGTATCGCAGTCGATCGAACCGACCTACCAGAACCTCTACGTGAAATCGAACCTGTCGGGCGAATTCACCGTGATCAACCCGTACCTGGTTCGCGACCTGAAGGCTCGCGGTCTGTGGGACTCGGTCATGATCAACGACCTGAAGTACTACGACGGTTCGGTGCAACAGATCGAGCGCATCCCGCAAGAACTCAAAGAGCTCTACGCGACTGCCTTCGAAGTGGACACCAAGTGGATCGTTGACGCGGCAAGCCGTCGCCAGAAGTGGATCGACCAGGCTCAGTCGCTGAACCTGTACATCGCTGGCGCATCGGGCAAGAAGCTGGACGTGACCTACCGCATGGCCTGGTACCGTGGTCTGAAAACCACTTACTACCTCCGTGCCCTGGCCGCGACCAGCACCGAGAAGTCGACCATCAACACCGGCAAGCTGAACGCTGTTTCCAGCGGCGGCAACCACGGTGAAGATTCGGTCCTGGCAGCACCTGCCGGCCCTGCTCCAGTGCCAAAGGCTTGCGCCATCGACGAGCCGGATTGCGAAGCTTGCCAATAAGCTGAGCCGGTAGGCGCCGCAAGGCGCTTACTCGAAACCCCCGACAGGCCTCTGGCTTGTCGGGGGTTTTCTTTTGCCTGCCTTTCAAGATCAAAAGATCGCAGCCTCGTTTCACTCGACAGCTCCTACAGGGGACCGCTATTTCCTGTAGGAGCTGTCGAGTGAAACGAGGCTGCGATCTTTTTGCCAGCCATAAAAAAGCCCCTCGATTGAGGGGCTCTTTGTGCAGCGTTATCCGCCAACCCGCATCAGGTCATCTGAATGATGGTCTGCATGATGGTGCTTTGGGTGGAGATGGTCTTGGCGTTCGCCTGGTAGTTGCTCTGCGCCTTGATCAGGTCGACCAGTTCATTGGTCAGGTTGACGTTGGACTCTTCCAGAGAGTTGGAGTGGATCTCGCCCAGGGTACCGGTGTTCGGCGCATCGTAGCCCGGGATACCCGACGAATAGGTTTCTTTCCAACTGGTGCCGCCTACAGGCTGCAAACCTTGTTCGTTGGTGAAACTGGCGAGCGAGATCTGACCGATGGCCTTGGTCTGGCTGTTGCTGAAGTTGGCGAGCATCACACCGCTGGTATCGATGGTCAGGTTGGTGATCTGGCCGGTGGCGTAGCCGTTTTGCGAAGGAATCGAACGCGCGGTGTCAGCGTTGTACTGCGTGGTTTTGTCCATGGAGACCGTAACGACGCCGGAGGCAGCGCCGTTGGCTTTCCACACGCCATTGGTCACGGTACCCGGAACCCAGCCGGTGACCTGCAGGTCAGGGCTGGTTACCACGGATGGCGGAACGGTCGCTGGAACAACCGGTGTGGTGACCGAAGTCAGCTTGCCGGAGCTGTCGAAGTTCATGGTCGAAGCGACCGGAAGGGAAGCGGCAAGAGTAGGATCGCTGCCATCCGGGTTGCGACCCTCGATCAGGGTGTAGGTCTTCCAGGTGTTGTCAGCAGTCTTGACCATGTATTGATCCATGATGTGCTGGTTACCCTGGGTATCATAAATCGGGGTACTGAACTGCTTGGTGAAAGACGCTTCCTTGGACGGGTCAAACGGATTGGTAGTCTGGTTGATGATGGGAGCTGTGGAGTTCAGGTTGATCGTCGACGAAACCGTGGAGGTGTTTTTTGGCGCCAGGTTCGACGTATCGATGCGCAGGTCAGTCAAAACACCATTGAGGATCTTGCCATTGGCATCCACGCCATAACCCTGCAGACGCGCAGAGCCATCGCTATTGGTGACGTAACCGTCCTTGTCGACCTTGAACGTACCGGCACGGGTGTAGGACATCGAACCGTTCTCGCTCAGCACGAAGAAACCGGAACCATTGATACCCATGTCCAGCACGTTGCCGGTGTTGCTGACGTCGCCCTGGGTGAACTGCTGGGAAACGTTGGACAGGCGCACGCCGTTACCGATGGTTTTGCTGCCGGTACCCAGCTTGGTGGCCGAGTAAACGTCTTCGAATTCCGCACGGGACGATTTGAAACCGGTGGTCGCGACGTTGGCGATGTTGTTGCCGGTCACGTCCAGTTGTTTGTTGGCTGCATAGAGACCGCTAAGGCCGATATTGAAAGACATATTCCACTCCTTTGTGCCGTGTTAGTCGGCTCTACATACCAATAGTTTGTACTTTGGACAGAGCGATGCTGCCCGCCCCGGCCAGGTTGAGCATCAACTCACCGCCGGTCTGGCTGATGGTCACGCTGTTGACGGTGGCCGGCAGGTACGTCACCAGCGAGGTCGCCTTGCCGTCGTAGGTCGCCGTAGCGCCGAAGGTATAGGTACCCGCCGTGGCCACTTCGCCTGCGTCGTTTTTGCCGTCCCAGATGAAACTGGAAGTACCGGTTTTCTGGCTGGCCAGGTCGATCGTGCGGACAACCTTGCCATCGGTATCGGTGATCTTGACCTTGACCGGGTCCACCGACGCCGGTACGGCAATGGTGCCGCTGAAACTCTTGGAGGTATCGACCACCGCCTTGTCGGTCGGTGCAATAACCGAACGTCCGACCAGCGACGACGCCTGCAATGCCTGGGACGAGTTGTAATTGCTCGCCAGGCCACTGACGGTGTCGTTAAGCGTGGTGATGCCTTCCAGGCTACTGAACTGGGCCAACTGGGCGACGAACGCGCCGTTGTCCTGCGGTTCCAGCGGGTTCTGGTTTTTCAGTTGCGTTACCAGCAACTGCAGGAACGCGTCCTTGCCCAGGGCCTTTTTGCCGGTGGCGCTGTTCGTCGCCGACGTCAGGCCATCCGTCGTGGTGCTGGTCTTGATCGAGGAGTTGGCCAGGATGTCCTTGAGGCTAATGCCACTGGTGGTATCGGTAACACTCATCTGAGTCGCCCCTTATCACTGACCGAGGGTCAGGACCTTCTGCATCATGGTTTTGGCGGTGTTCATCATTTCGGCGTTGGTCTGGAACGAACGGCTCGCGGAAATCATGTCAGCCATTTCTTCCACCACGTTGACGTTCGGGTAGTAGACGTAGCCCTTGGCGTCAGCCGCCGGATGGTTCGGCTCGTAGCGCGCCTCAAGGTTGCTCTGGTCCTCGACCACGCCCAGCACTTGCACGCCTTGACCGGCCGCGTCCTGGTTCTGGAACAGCGAGTCGCTGCCACCGCTCTGGCCACCCTGGAACATGGTGGCGAATACCGGGTGCCGTGCACGGTAGGTCTGGTCGATGCTCGACGAGACGGTTTCGGCGTTGGCGATGTTCGAGGCGACGGTGTTCAAGCGAGTGGTCTGGGCACTCATGCCGCTACCGGCAATGTTGAAAACACTGGCTAGAGACATGACTTACTCTCCACGAAGGGCTGACATCAGCCCTTTGAATTTGCTGTTGAGCAGGGTGAAGCTGGCTTGGAAGTTGACCGCGTTTTCCGCGTAGTTCGACTGTTCCAGCTGGGCATCCACGGTGTTCTGGTCGATCGACGGTTGCATCGGCGTGCGATACAGCAGCGACTCGTCGCCATTGCCCAGGCCTTCGGCTTCGATATGACGGCTGTTGGTCATGTTCAAGGCGAAAGTGCCGTTCTTGGTCTTCTCGTTCTGCTCGGCGAGCACTTTCGAGAAGTCCAGATCCCGAGCCTTGTAGTTCGGGGTGTCGGCGTTGGCGATGTTGTTGGCCAGGACTTCGGCACGCTGAGCGCGGAAGCCCAGGGCTTGTTCGTGGATACCGAGCGCTTTATCGAAGCTGATGCTCATGTCGGAAACCTTCGGGTGACCTGATTTTTCGTAACAGGGACATAGCAAGCGTCGTGCCAATTGAAAAAAGCCCGTAAACAGGGGCTTTGCGGGCAGTGGCAATGCGGCAATGCCAGAAAAGCGGCAACCGATTTCCGCCGCCTGCCGCTTTTCTGCCGCTTATCCCGGCCGGGAGAACACCACCTGCCCCTGTGGGAGCGAGCTTGCTCGCGATAGCGGTGGATCAGGCAATGAAGATGTCGACTGATCCGACGCCATCGCGAGCAAGCTCGCTCCCACAGGGAATTGGGGTGTTTGGGGGAAATCATCAGGCAAAAAAAAACGGGAGCCCCTGAGGACTCCCGTTTTTTGATGACGCCAACGAATCACTTCGCCTGGTAAATGATCCCCGGGCTGCACTGGACCATCTGGTAATGATCCGGCAAACCGTTCAGCGCCTCGGAAGCACCGAGGAACAGATAACCGCCTGGCTTCAACGTGCTGTGAATGCGCAACAGGATGTCCTTCTTCACCTCGGCGGAGAAGTAGATCAGCACGTTGCGGCAGAACACGATGTCGAACTTGCCCAGGGCTGCGTAGCTGTCCAACAGGTTGAACGAGCGAAACTCCACCCGACTCTTGATCGGTGCCTTGATTGCCCAGCGCCCCGGCCCCTTCGGGTCGAAGTAACGTTGAAGGCGCTCGGGTGACAGGCCACGGCCGATGGCCAGGCTGTCGTACTCGCCGGTCTTGCAGTTGGTCAGCATGGTACCGGACAGGTCAGTGGCAACGATCTGCACGCCCATCTTCAACTGGCCCATGTTCACGCGTTCGAACTCATCGATCGACATCGACAGCGAGTACGGTTCCTGACCCGACGAACAGGCCGCCGACCAGATCCGCAGACGCTGGCCAGGGGCGGCCTTGATCGCTGCCGGCAGCACCCTGTTCTTCAAGACTTCAAACGGATAGGTGTCACGAAACCACAGGGTTTCGTTGGTGGTCATGGCATCCACCACCATCTCGCGCAAACCGCTGCGCGGCTGGGTCTGGATGCGCTGGACCAGTTCACCCAGGGACTTGATGCCTTGCTGTTCCATCAGTTTGTTGAGACGGCTCGAGACCAGGTACTGCTTGTTTTCACCGAGCAAAATGCCACAGGCTTTTTCCAGGAAGACCCGGAACTGTTCGAAATCCAAATTACCCGTAGACAAAGATGCCGCCTCTTAAATCGTATTAACCGTTAGGGGCAAAAGGCCCCTAGCTGATGTCTGCTGCTTTGATCCGGTTGACTACCCGGGATGCCAGGTCATCAGGACGGAATTTGGCAAGAAAGTCATCGGCACCGACCTTCTTGACCATCGCCTGATTGAATACACCCGACAACGAAGTATGCAGGATGATGTGAAGCTTTTGCATGCGAGGGTCGTTGCGGATCTCGGCCGTGAGGGTGTACCCGTCCATCTCCGGCATCTCGATGTCGGAAATCATCATCAGGAACTCTTCTTCCGGCTTCTTGCCCTCGTCGACCAGCTTGCGCAGGTAATCCAGCGCTTGCCGACCGTCGTTCAACGCCACCACTTCGACACCGACCGTCTGCAGACAACGAGTCACCTGCTTGCGCGCCACCGACGAGTCATCGACCGTCAGCACTCGCAAAGAGAGCGCCTTGTGCTGGGTTTCGACATCCACCACGCCGACGGAAATCGCTTCCGGTGTCGGCGCCACTTCTGCCAGCACTTTCTCGACGTCGATGATTTCGACTAACTGATTGTCGACCCGAGTCACAGCCGTCAGGTAATGATCGCGTCCCGTGCCCTTGGGTGGCGGATGAATCTCCTCCCAGTTCATGTTGACGATGCGTTCCACTGACCGCACCAGGAAACCCTGGGTCTTGGTGTTGTACTCCGTGATGATCACGAAGGGATTGCTTTGATCTTTCAGCGCACCGGAACCGGTCGCCATGGCCAGATCAAGAATCGGAATGGTCGCCCCCCGAATATTCGCCACACCGCACACGACAGGACTGGATTTTGGCATCAGCGTCAGTTTGGGGCATTGCAGCACCTCCCGAACCTTGAACACGTTGATCCCATACAGCTGTTGGCCGTCGAGACGGAACAACAACAGCTCAAGGCGATTCTGCCCTACCAGTTGCGTGCGCTGGTTTACCGCATCCATTACACCAGCCATGCACAGACTCCTACACCAACGCTTAAGTGTGTTGCGACGCGCATTCATCACTAAACGGCACGGCGCTTGCTTTTTAACTCTTATGAACACAGAACCGACATTTTTCCGACGCCTGACATCAAACGCCCGCAGATTGCTTTGCGCGGTGTCGGCTGTCTGCCTGTTCAACGCTGGCTGCCCTGCCCTTGCTGACGCGGTTACCTTGCCTGACATGCTTATCGGCGTCACTCAGGGCTTTCTTGAATTCACCGTAGAAGACTATCTGGCCACCAGTCAAACGGAAGGCCGCTACGAGATCGAGGTCAAGCAACTCGATCCGCGGCTGCGCATGCCCATGTGCGACAAGGAATTGACAGCCACGCTTGAGAGTCCGGCAAGGCCGCTGGGGCGGGTTACCGTCAAGGTTGCTTGCGAGGGCACGTCCCCCTGGACCGTCTTCGTACCCGCTCAAGTGCGCCTGTTTCGCGACATTGTGACCACCACCCGTGCGCTGCGGCGCGCCGGTATCGTCGAGCCCCAGGATGTGACCCTGCGCGAGCGTGACATCAGTCTGATCAACCAGGGTTACCTGACTTCCGTCGACCAGGCGATCGGGCAGAAACTTACCCGACCAATGGTCGCCGACCAGGTCATGACCCTGGTGCACATGGAACAGGCAGAAGTCATCAGCAAGGGCGACCAGGTGGTGATTACCGCCCGCAGTGGAACGCTCAGCGTGCGCATGCCGGGTGAAGCGCTGTCCAACGGCGGCTTGCGCGAACAGATTCGGGTGAAAAACCTCAACTCCCAGCGGGTCATCAAGGCGCAAGTCACCGCGCCCGGTCAGGTGGAAGTGGCCATGTAGAACTCTCTGCTTGTGAAGATGTGGCGCGCCACTCGACTGTTCCCTAGACTGTGCCCTATGCAGGGCAAGCGCTGACGCGCGCAAGCTCATTGATAATTGGGCCTAAAGTTTTTCCGGGTATGGCCGAAAACATGGCAAGCGTCCAAATACCCAGAGGTTTTTTTGTCATGGTCATCGATTTCAGCCGTTTGAACAGTTCCTCGTCACTTACCGGTAGTACACGTACCAGCACCGCGAAGGAGACCGCCGAAGCCGGCAAACCCGCACCGCTGAATACCCCGGCCGAACAGGCCAGTACCGTCAAAAGCGGGGAATCGGTACATCTCAGCAATGAGGCTCAACAGTTGCAGAAGGTCACTGACAAGCTGCGCGATCAGCCTGCCGTCGACAACGCCCGCGTGGCCGAGTTGAAAGCAGCGATTGCCGATGGCAGCTACAAAGTCGACAGCAACCGTGTAGCCAGCAAACTGCTCAACTTCGAAGCCCAGCGCTAGGCCAAGGCCTGCGCCAGGCTTTTGGACGCTTAAAACCCAAGGCCAGCCATGCACGACACTAATTTACTGCAACTGATCACCGACGATTTCGCCCCGGCACAGCACTTGCTGGAGTTACTGCAAACCGAGTCCCTCGCCTTGCACGGTCGCGATATGCCACTGCTCGAAGAAATTCTGGCGCAGAAACAGGCATTGATCATTTTGCTCGATCAGCATGGCCGCAAGCGCAGTGAAATCCTCGCCAGCCTCAACCTGCCGACCAACCGCAACGGCCTGGAGCAACTTGCCAGCCATTCGAGTATTGGCAATCAGCTGTTGGAACAGAGCGATGTATTGACCGATCTTCTGGCTCAGTGCCAGGCGGCCAACGTCAAGAATGGCCAGTCGATCCTGGTGCAACAGGCCTCAACGGCCAATCAGCTGAAAATCCTCAACGGCGGCGAGCCGCCAGCGCTCTATGATGCACGCGGATCAACCTCCATGCTTGCGAAGCCACGCCCGCTCAGTCAGGCTTGAGCCTGCTGAAAAGCGCGCACTATCAAGACGCGAAACTTGCTGGCAATATGCTGGCCAGCCGTAGTCATATTTTGTCTGGAGATTGATGAACCGTGTTCAATGCCTTAAGCGCGGAAGATGCTCCGCAGCCACCCAAGGTGCTCACCACGCCGTTGGAGATCTCCGGCAACCTGCGCCAGCTGCAAGACAGCCATGATCCGCTGATCATCACGTTCCATGAGCGCAGCCAGCGCTTCCAGAGTTATCTGGTGGACATTGACCGTGACAGCAACATGATTGCCCTGGACGAAATGATTCCCCGCGATGGTGAACGCTTCCTGCTCGCCGGCGAACCGTTCAAGGTCGAAGGTTTTCACGACGGCGTGCGCATTGCCTGGGAAAGCAACGGCCCGTTGACCATCGACGAATCCGGTGGTGGTCGCTGCTACCGTGGCGCCCTGCCCGCCGAGGTGGTTTACCACCAGCGTCGTAATGCATTCCGCGCAGCATTGAAGCTGGCACAACTGGTCAACGTCGATCTGGGCGGTGAAAAACTCAAGTCGCCGATCAGCGGCAAGCTATTGGACATCTCCGCCACCGGTTGCAAGTTGCGCTTCGAAGGCGACATCACGGACAGCCTGCAACTGGGCCAGGTCTATGACCGCTTCATCGCCGCCCTGCCTTTTGGCAACATGACGGCACCGGTCGAGCTGCGTTACCTGCACTTCGAAGAAAGGATCTCCACCACCTTCGCCGGCGTACGCTTTCACAACATGAGCGGGCTGGTGCAACGGCAGGTCGAGCGGTTCGTCTATCAGCTTCAGCGCGAAGCGCGGCGCTTCGACAAAGACGACATGTAATAAGACGCTTCAATAGAAAACGGGCAGTCCCTTGCGGTGACTGCCCGTTTTTTTATGCGTTGTTTTTATGCGTTATGGCCTGGCCTCGGTAAAACTTTGTTCGCGAGGTGCATCAGGGTCTTCGGGTGGCGGATCGGTTTCGGGCTCTGATTCAGGTTCCGGGTCCGGCTCAGGGCTGATCGGGTTCTGCATCTGATCCTGAACCACCTGCTCATCGACCCGCGGGTCAAGGCAAGCCACCAACGGCGAACTCGACATACTGTCCGGCATGGCGACGTGATGCAGCGGTGCATCGTCCACCACATGCAGGTTGGTCACCGCTTTCGGGCGAATCCGCCACACCAGCACCAACGCGAAGAAACTGAAGAAGGCATAGAGCATGTGGCTGCCGAACAGCTTCATCAGCACCCCGGCCACCAGCGGCCCGATACTGGCGCCGACACCGTAGGTCACCAGCAGCATCGCTGTCAGGGACACCCGGCGATCACCCTCGACGTGGTCGTTGGAGAACGCCACCGCCAGCGGATATAGGCAGAACATCACCAGCGAACAGCAGAACCCGGTGATAAACAAAATCTCCAGCGGTACCTGTTGCATGATTGCCAGCGGCAACGCGGTCAGCGCCAGGACCAGGGCAAAACAGCGGATCAACAGCGCCCGGTCATAACGGTCGGACAACCAGCCCAACGGCCATTGCACCAGCAACCCCGCAAAAATGCAGCTACCCATGAACAGACCGACCTGCTCTGTGGACAACCCCTGCTGTGAGGCATACAGCGGTGCCAGACCGTAGAACGAACCGATGATCAGCCCCGCCCCCAGCACCGTGCTCAACGACTGCGGCACACGCTTGATGAAGAACCGCGGCTCCATCGGTGCCGGGTGCAATGGCGCCGGGTGAATCCGCCGGGTCAGGGCCACCGGCACCAGGCACAGCGCGAAGCACAAGGCGACCAGCATCAGCAGTTCAAGGCCCAGGCCCGGGTGCATGACCAGAATCAACTGACCCAGCACCAGCCCCAGGTACGAGGCGATCATGTAGCCGCTGAACACCGTTCCGCGCTGCGAGGCTTCGGCCTGCTCATTGAGCCAGCTTTCGATAACCATGTATTGGCACATCATGCCGAGGCCGACGATCACCCGAAGGAAGATCCAGGCAGGCAACCAGTCCACCAGGCCATGGCCCAGCACCGCCGCGCCGACAATCCCGGCGCAAGCCGAATAGGCGCGAATGTGCCCGACCCGGGCAATCAGCCGGTGGCCGATCTTGCCACCCAGTACCAGGCCGCAATAGTTGGCCGCCATCAACGCACCGACCCACAGGCTGTCGACGTGGTCGGCGGCCAGGCGCAAGGCCAGGTAAGTACTCAACAGGCCAGAGCCGATCAACATCATCAGCGAGGCAAAATAAAGCGCTCGAAAGGGTTTCCAGATTTGGCGCATCGGCGTTCCGAGCGGCTCCTTGCAGTGAGTTTCAGGCTACCGACAAACGATAGCCTGATGTCGACGGGGCGTCAGGCCTGGGCCGCTAAAACACGCCGCTCCCAGGGAGTAATTTCATCAAAGAAGCTGGTCAACTCCATGGTCTTCGAGGCGATGTAGCCTTCGATGAATTCCTTGCCAAACAGTTCCTTCGCCAATTGGCTACGTTTCAGACGCTCAAGAGCCGCATGCAAGGTACACGGCAACGAAAGATTGTCCGGTACTTCGAATTCACCCTGGATCGGCTCGCTCGGTTCCAGTTTGTGTTCAATGCCATACAACCCTGCGGCAAGGCTGGCGGCGATCGCCAGGTAAGGATTTGCATCAGCCCCCGGCAAACGGTTCTCGACCCGACGAGCGGCGGGTGAACTGGCTGGAATACGCAATCCGGCCGCGCGATTGTCGTGGGACCAGCAGGCATTATTCGGCGACGCATACGGATGGCACAAGCGCTGATACGAGTTCACGTTCGGTGCGAACAACGCGGTGAAATCCGCCATGCCGGCCTGCTGACCCGCGATGAAATGACGGAAGGTCGCGGTCGGCTCACCAGCCTTGTCGCTGAACACGTTACGCCCGCTGCCGATCTCGATGATGCTCTGGTGAATATGCATCGAACTGCCCGGCGTGTGCGCCAGCGGCTTGGCCATGCAAACCACGGTCAGGCCATGCTTGAGCGCGACTTCTTTGAGCAGATGTTTGAACAGGAGTGTCTGGTCGGCCAGCAGCAGTGGGTCGCCGTGCAGCAGATTGATCTCGAACTGGCTCACGCCCATCTCGTGCATGAAGGTATCGCGCGGCAAGCCCAGGGCCGCCATGCAGGCGTAGACTTCACTGAAGAACGGCCGCAAACCATTATTGGAACTGATACTGAACGCCGATTGACCGTCCTCGCGACGACCGTCCAGGCCCAGCGGCGGCTGGAACGGTTGAGTCGGGTCGGTATTGGGCGCGAAGACAAAAAACTCTATCTCGGTCGCCACCACCGGCGCCAGGCCGAGGGCCGCGTAACGCGCGATCACGGCTTTGAGTTGGCCGCGGGTCGACAGAGACGAGCTTTCGCCGGTCAGCTCATCCGCATCGCAAATGGCCAAGGCACGCGGCTGCTGGCTCCACGGCAAGCGATGGATCTGTGCCGGGTCGGGCACCAGCGCCAGGTCACCATCATCACTGCCGTAAAAGCGCGCTGGCGGATATCCGCCCATGATGCATTGCAGCAGCACCCCCCGCGCCATCTGCAAACGCCGCCCCTCGAGAAAGCCTTCGGCGGTCATTACCTTGCCACGGGGTACGCCATTCAAATCCGGCGTGACACATTCAATCTCATCAATGCCCGTCAATCGCTGTGCGAGTGAGCGATGGCCATCGGTTGTCATGACGCAATCCTTTGTTGTTGTGCAAGCCGCGAACGGCGACCCGTACAAAATAGGCTCCGCCTGTTCGGAATATCAAGCAGCGACCAACAAAAAGAACCGGTCAGGGCAGATAGAGGCTGAACACCCCGCCACCCAGCGGGCCGCCATTGCTGATTTCAGTGCGCCCGCCCACGCCGTTGCGCTGATGAAGAGCGGCAATCCGCCCAGCAAAGTACAGGCCCAGGCCAGTGCTTCCGCTGCTGTGATTAATGCCCTGCACGTAATCGGCCTGACGCTCGATCATCTCGAGTGGATAACCCTCGCCATCGTCGTTGACGGTCAGCACCAGTTGCCCCGCTTCATCGCTGACACTGATCAACACCGCGTGGCGGGCGTAACGAATGGCGTTGTTGATGCTGTTGCCCAGCACCGAAGCAATCAGTTCCCGGTCGAAGAAACCCAGAGGGCTCAACGGGTCCACTTCATAGGTCGCCATGATGCCGCGACTGGCAAACACGTCCTGGTGGCAGGCCAATTGCGCTTCGATGAAGTCATCCAGTTCATGGTAGGCCGGTTGCAACGGCATCTGGTTGACGCCGAGTTTGTACAGCCCCAGCAACTGCACGAGCATGCCATTGAGGTGCGCGAATTCGAATTCGATCACGCCCTGCTCCGGGGTGTGCTGCTGCGGATCCGGCAAGCGCGCCAGCCATTGGCTGTGGGCCTGCATCAGCATCGCCAGGGAGTTCTTCATGTCGTGCACGGTGGAGGCAATCACCGTGGAAAAATCGAGTGCCTGTTCGCTGTTGTTCATTCGCCAAACGCCTTGCTTCGCAACTTCTGATAACGGGGAAAACGCGCATCGGAGTCGGGCATCAGGCCGACCATTTTCAGGCACGTCCGACATTCCTCCAGCTCCGCCGAAGGGACATTGGTATCGGTGCCGTGCAGCAGCGACTGGGCCATGTTCAGCGCGATACTGATGTTCTTGGGTTGCAGCGCCAGGGCTTTGCGGAACACCTGCCGCGCCTCCACCAGGTTGCCGGTCTTGTACACCCGCACGCCCTGACGGTTGAGGTCGGCAGCGGCGTTGCCGGAGTTGAGGATGGTCGGATCGTCTGTCAGCTTGGCGATGCCCTTCATCACCGTCGGGTCGTCGCCGTAGATTTCCGCGCAGTTTTTCAACATCGAGGCACCGGCGCTGGCCTGCCCGAGCATCTGCAGTTGCTTGGCCACCAGCAGCGCCGCTTCGGCGCTCATGAACTGTTCCATGCCATCGAGGCGCATCATCGCCTGTTCGGTGAGCTTCTCGGCAGTTTCGGCATCGTTGAGCAGCAGGCTGGTGGCTTTCATCAACCGCGCACGAATCTGCAGACCCGGGTCGGAAGGGTTTTCCTTGGCCACCGCACTCAGCGTCGTGTTGATTTCCAGTCGAGTCCGGGTATCCAGACCTTTTTCGCTGCCTTTGCTGATCAAGGCATGGGCCAGGCCAAGGTTGCTCTCCGCATCCTTGAAACGTGACTGCGCGCCCTGCGCCACGGCCTGACGATAGGCTTTGGAGGCGGTTTCAAAATCTTCGTTGGCCATCGCCAACTTACCCAGCTGCGCTTGCCGACGCACCGCCAGCGGCGACAAGCGGATCGCCTCTTCCAGCACATTCTGGGCCGCCTTCGTATCGCCTTCGGCGACCAGCACATCAGCCATGCCGTCGTAGAGCGCCGGCATCATCGGGAACACTTTCAGGGCTTTTTCATACACGCCCTTGGCCTGACCGACCTGGCCACGTTTGAACAGTAATTTGCCCAACCCGGCAAACGCCCACGGCAAAGGCCGATCAGCAATGATGCTGTCGTAGAGACGCTCCAGCGCCTCGTTCTGATTCAGGTCGCGCAAGGCATCGGCGCGGTAGCGCAGGCACAACGGCGAGTAGCGGATGTCTTGTTTGCACAAGGCGATGCAGGCATTGAGCACTTCAACCGGTTTGCCCCGGTCAAGGGCCTGCAGAATCGGCTTGAGCAAGGTCTTGCGTTGCTCCAGCCGCTCCAGCCGTTGAGCCAGGCCGGAACGGTTGAACGGTTTGGTCAGGTACGCATCGGGTTCGTGTTCCAACGCACTGAGCACCATCGCCTGACTGGTCTCGGCGGTGACCATGACGAACACGGCCTCATGGCTGATCAGCTTCTCGATCATCAGGTCTTCAAGCACCTGCTGACCGTTCTTCTTGCCGTCGCCCAGGTGAAAGTCCTGCAGGATGAAATCGTAGGCCTTCTGCGAACACATACGCAGCGCCTGTTCGCCGGTGTCGGCGGTGTCAACATCCTTGACGCCCAGCTCGCGCAGCATGGACCTGACGGAACTGCGGAAATCCGAAAAATCATCGACGATCAAAAAACGCTTTTGGTGATACGACAGCATCGAAGATTTCCAGGCAATTTAAGAAGAAGACCATGACTGTTCGGGTTATCGGCCAGTAGTAGTGTTCCCTTGAGAAGTCATGCCGTTTAGTACGCGCTAAATATTTGAAGGCGTTATCAAAAAACAGGATTATCCTGACTTATTAGAACGCACGTACACCCCACTTGAATTCGAGGCGTTCCCCCTCGCCAAAGGCAAGCGTTATGACCACCACTCCCAAGCACTCGGCCCTTGCTCCTGAGCGAAAGGCCCTGAGCCCCAGCACCCTGGACTTTCCGGTGGTGGGCATCGGTGCGTCGGCGGGCGGGCTGCAAGCGATCAAACTGTTCTTTGAAAACATGCCTCAAGACAATGGCATGGCGTTCGTGATCATTCTCCATCTGTCGCCCGATCACCAAAGCATCGCTGACAAGATCATCCAGGAATCGACCAGGATGCCGGTTCTGCAGTTGACCGAAACAGTGGCCATCGAGAAAAACCGGGTGTACGTCATTTCACCGGCGCAACGGCTGACAATGAACGATGGCTTTCTGGAGGTCAGCGCCACAGACCCGAGCGAAGGTCGCCACGCGTCCATCGATCTGTTCTTCCGCGACCTGGCCGATGTGCACCGCGAGCGCGCCTTCTGTCTGGTGTTGTCGGGAACCGGCTCGGACGGCGCGGTTGGTTTGTCACGGATCAAGGAACAAGGTGGCATCACGCTGGTTCAGGCACCGGAAGACGCCGAATTCGATGGCATGCCTTGCGCCGCCATCGAAACCTGCATGGTTGACCTGGTGCTGCCCGTGGTGGAAATGCCGCAAAAGCTTCTGGAGCTTTGGCGCAACTCCAGGGAAATCTGTTTGCCCACCGCCAACGATCCGGAACTGCAAAGCATTGCTGCGGTGTCCGAACGTGACGCGGCACTTGCCGAACACGTGCTGCGTGACGTTCTGATTCAGTTACGCACCGGTACCGGCCATGACTTCAAACACTACAAACGCGCCACCGTGTTGCGCCGGATCGAACGCCGGATGCAGGTGACCGGCCAGCCGGACCTGAGCGCCTATTACCAGTATCTGCTGAACAACCCCGAAGAAACCAAGGCGCTGCTGGGCGACATGCTGATCGGCGTGACCAATTTCTTCCGTGACAGGGAGGCTTTCGAAGCCCTCGAACGAGATGTTGTGCCGCAATTGGTCAGCGCTGTCGTGTCCGCACAACCCGAGAAAGAAGAAATCCGCGTCTGGTCCGCGGGCTGCTCCACGGGAGAAGAAGCCTACAGCCTGGCCATGCTGCTCAACGATCAATTGCAACTGGACGCCAGCGCGGCGTCGATGCAGCTGTTTGCCACCGACATCGACGAACGCGCCATCAGCGTCGGCCGGACCGGCCTGTATCCACAAGCGATCATCACCGATGTGCCACCTTCGCGGCTGCGCCACTATTTCATCAAGGAAGACGATCACTATCGGATCCGCAAGGAGATCCGCGAAAAGGTCTTGTTCGCCAAACACAGCCTGTTGTCCGACCCGCCCTTCTCGCAGATCGATCTGATTGTTTGCCGCAACCTGCTGATCTATCTGGATCGCGAAGTGCAACGCGAAATCCTCCAGATGTTCCACTTTGCCCTGCGTCCCGGCGGCTTCCTGTTCCTCGGCTCTTCCGAGAGCGCGGACGCGTGCCACGAACTGTTTGCCCCAGTGGATAAACGCAACCGGATCTTCCGTGCCAAGACCGGCACGGCCAACAGTCGGCGCACACCGACCATGCCGCGTGGAGGTTATGTGCGGACCAACACGTCCCAACAGGTCCCGCAAAGCAGCGCGCCGCGCAAATTGTCATTTGGCGATATCCATCAACGCGCCCTCGAACAGTCCGCACCACCAAGCGTGATCGTCGATGCCAACGCCGACATCCTGCACATGAGCGAGAGTGCCGGGCGCTTCCTGCGTCATGTTGGCGGCGAATTGTCGCGTAACTTGCTGACGCTGATTCTTCCGGAACTGCGCCTGGAAATCCGCACCACGTTGTTCCAGGTCCAGCAGAGCGGCCTGCCGGTCAAGTCCCGCGAAGTGCCGATCAAGCGTGATGAGCGCAGTTACCTGATCGATCTGGTCGCGCACCCCTACAAGGATGAAGAATCAGACGGCGAATACGTCCTGGTGATTTTCGAGGAAGTCGAGGTCGACCCTGCCGAACGAGCGGCCACCACCGTGCTCCAGACCGAAAGCCAGGTGCTGTCCAACCTTGAGCGCGAACTGCAACGCACCAAGCTGCACTTGCAGGACACCATCGAACAATCGGAAGTCTCCAGCGAAGAGCTCAAGGCTTCCAACGAAGAAATGCAGGCCATCAACGAAGAACTGCGCTCGGCCACCGAAGAACTGGAGACCAGCAAGGAAGAGCTGCAGTCGATCAACGAAGAGCTGTTGACGGTCAACTATGAGCTGAAAACCAAAGTCGAAGAAACCGACAAGATCAACGACTACCTGACCAACCTGATCGCCTCCACTGACATCGCCACGGTGTTTGTCGATCGCGGCATGCGCATCAAGTGGTTCACCCCGCGCGCCACTGACATCTTCAACATGTTGCCGGTGGATACCGGGCGTTCCTTGCTCGACATTACCCATCGCCTGCATTACGAGAACCTGGTGGGAGACGCGGCGCAGGTGTTCGAATCGCTGAACATGATCGAACGCGAAGTCAGCAGCACCGACAACCGCTGGTACATCGCCCGCCTGCTGCCCTATCGTTCCAGCGAAGACCACATCGACGGCACCGTGCTGACGTTCATCGACATCACTAAACGTCGTGCGGCTGAAGAAGAGCTGCGACTGGGCGAAGAACGCATGCGCCTGGTCGCTGAAAGCACTCGCGACTACGCCATCATCACCCTCGATGAGCAGGGCGTGATCACCACCTGGAACAAAGGCGCCGAGCTGATTTTCGGCTACAGCAAGGCCGAGGCCGAGGGCGCCTATTACGACTTCATTTTCTCGCCTGAAGATCGTGCGTCCGGCGTGCCTGACAACGAACTGCTGGCGGTGCGCACCCATGGTCGCAGCGAAGATGAGCGCTGGCACTTGCGCAAGGACGGCAGCCGCTTCTTTTGCAGCGGCGAGGTGACCTTGCTCAGCGGCGACAATCTCAAAGGCTACGTCAAAATCGCCCGCGACCTGACCGGCCATAAACGCCAGCATGAAGAACAGAGCCAACAACTGGCCGAAACGCGCAACACCAATTACCTCAAGGATGAATTCTTCGCGGTCATGTCCCACGAACTCAAGCATCCGCTGAACCTGATTCAGCTCAATGCAGAACTGCTGCGTCGCTTGCCGATGACCAAGTCGGTGGCGCCGGCCGCCAAGGCCGTCAACACCATCTGCGACGCCGTCAACAGCCAGGCAAGGATCATCGATGACCTGCTGGATGTCGCCCGGGTCCGTACCGGCAAACTCAAACTGAAACCAATTGCTGTGGATCTGGGCGGTGTGTTGCGCGACATTCATGCCGTCGTGCTCAGCGACCGACACGACGCCACCGTCGAACTGCTCGTGCCTTCAGACGCCTTGATGGTCCATGCCGACCCGACGCGCCTGGAGCAAATTATCTGGAACCTGGTGAATAACGCGCTGAAATTCACACCCTCCAACGGCCACGTGCAATTAATCGCCAGCCAGGTTGGAAACATGGCGCGGCTGGACGTCAAAGACAACGGTGCAGGCATCGCACCCGAGAACCTCGATCACGTGTTCGACCTGTTCGGCCAGGCGGAAAAGCAGCACGTCAGCCACAACCGTGAAGGGCTGGGGATCGGCTTGTCACTGGTCCGCCAGTTGACCGAGGCCCAACGGGGAACGGTTGAGGTGAACTCTGCCGGGGTGGGAACAGGTTGTACCTTCACGGTTTACCTGCCCTTGGCCCACACCAAAGATGAGCCGCAATCCCCGACCCAGGTCGAAGAATCCTCTGGCAGGCTGAGCGGTTTGACGATCCTGCTGGTCGACGACTCCGCCGATGTACTGGAAACCTTGAAAATGCTGCTGGAAATGGAAGACGCGCAAGTGATTGCGTTCGAC
Source organism: Pseudomonas sp. GL_093 (assembly GCF_057837605.1). Classification (NCBI taxonomy): domain Bacteria; kingdom Pseudomonadati; phylum Pseudomonadota; class Gammaproteobacteria; order Pseudomonadales; family Pseudomonadaceae; genus Pseudomonas; species Pseudomonas sp. GL_093. Next base: position 5,445,139 of record NZ_CM174448.1, read on the forward strand.
CGTCCGGTGGCGGCTTTGGATGCCGCAAAAAGCACGCGCTTCGACCTGATCATTTCTGATCTGGGCATGCCGGTCATGAACGGCCACGAGCTGATGAGCGCCTTGCGTCAGTTGCCACTGGTCAAGGATGTACCGGCCATTGCGCTGACCGGCTATGGCGCCCACAGCGATATCCAAAAGTCACGGCAATCGGGCTTTGACCAGCACATTGGAAAACCGGTGTCCTACGATGATCTGATCGAAACCATTGAGGCTCTGCGACGCTCCCAGACTTGAGGCAGAGTCAGCACAGGTAGGCGCGTTGTACGCAGGCTCGTCGATCGATGGCCTGCCTGAGCCGATCCTTGTGATCCGCCCAGACCGTGGGGTCGACTTTGGTTGAGCGCATCAGCGTCAACATGGCCGACTTGGCGGCCAGGTACTCCGACCAGGCATCGTCGGACCTGAGCTTCAACGACTCGCGCTCGGTCATTTCCATCCGCCGCAGGGCCAGTTCCGGCTCATCGGTAATCACCGGACTCAAGGTCAGCTGCACTCGGTGCGGCGCGACGAATTCCTGGGTGTCCGCGACAATCTCCTTCGCCCGCTGAGCGCCCCACTTCAACGCCGCGCAGTAATGCTCACCGGCGTAGCGGTCATGAAACTCCTCGCAAATCGCCCAGCCATCGGTGTCGTAGACGCCTATAAATACCTGGGTAACCCCCTCATGACTGACCCGTGCCTGCACCTCGATGTGCAAGCCATTGCTGAGTACCTCTTCATGCGTATGGAGGGGTAACTGCGTGTTGGTCCATAACCAGAATTTTGTGCCTCTACGCCGCATCGACGTCGCCCCATGAGTTGTGTCTGGAGTAAGGCACAGCAATGACGGACTTTCCATGTAGATCGTCGGGTGGCGTGAGCCGGTGTCACTTTTCTGCTGGCAAAACAAAACCCCTACCTGCATACGCAGATAGGGGTTTCGGAATTTAATCTTGACGATGACCTACTCTCACATGGGGAAACCCCACACTACCATCGGCGATGCATCGTTTCACTGCTGAGTTCGGGATGGGATCAGGTGGTTCCAATGCTCTATGGTCGTCAAGAAATTCGGGTACTGAGTCGTGACCTGTTGGTCTCGCTTCAGCAAATTGGGTATGTGACAGCAGGTGTTTTGTGAGTATCTCGAACTTTCGGTTCGTTTCGTCTTCACACACCGCAATCTGGTGCCTTTTCAGGTCAGCAAATTGCTTGGGTGTTATATGGTCAAGCCTCACGGGCAATTAGTATTGGTTAGCTCAACGCCTCACAGCGCTTACACACCCAACCTATCAACGTCGTAGTCTTCGACGGCCCTTCAGGGGACTCAAGGTCCCAGTGAGATCTCATCTTGAGGCTAGTTTCCCGCTTAGATGCTTTCAGCGGTTATCTATTCCGAACATAGCTACCCGGCAATGCCACTGGCGTGACAACCGGAACACCAGAGGTTCGTCCACTCCGGTCCTCTCGTACTAGGAGCAGCCCCTCTCAAATCTCAAACGTCCACGGCAGATAGGGACCGAACTGTCTCACGACGTTCTAAACCCAGCTCGCGTACCACTTTAAATGGCGAACAGCCATACCCTTGGGACCGGCTTCAGCCCCAGGATGTGATGAGCCGACATCGAGGTGCCAAACACCGCCGTCGATATGAACTCTTGGGCGGTATCAGCCTGTTATCCCCGGAGTACCTTTTATCCGTTGAGCGATGGCCCTTCCATACAGAACCACCGGATCACTAAGACCTACTTTCGTACCTGCTCGACGTGTCTGTCTCGCAGTCAAGCGCGCTTTTGCCTTTATACTCTACGACCGATTTCCGACCGGTCTGAGCGCACCTTCGTACTCCTCCGTTACTCTTTAGGAGGAGACCGCCCCAGTCAAACTACCCACCATACACTGTCCTCGATCCGGATAACGGACCTGAGTTAGAACCTCAAAGTTGCCAGGGTGGTATTTCAAGGTTGGCTCCACGCGAACTGGCGTCCACGCTTCAAAGCCTCCCACCTATCCTACACAAGCAAATTCAAAGTCCAGTGCAAAGCTATAGTAAAGGTTCACGGGGTCTTTCCGTCTAGCCGCGGATACACTGCATCTTCACAGCGATTTCAATTTCACTGAGTCTCGGGTGGAGACAGCGCCGCCATCGTTACGCCATTCGTGCAGGTCGGAACTTACCCGACAAGGAATTTCGCTACCTTAGGACCGTTATAGTTACGGCCGCCGTTTACCGGGGCTTCGATCAAGAGCTTCGCGTTAGCTAACCCCATCAATTAACCTTCCGGCACCGGGCAGGCGTCACACCCTATACGTCCACTTTCGTGTTTGCAGAGTGCTGTGTTTTTAATAAACAGTCGCAGCGGCCTGGTATCTTCGACCGGCATGGGCTTACGCAGTAAATGCTTCACCCTCACCGGCGCACCTTCTCCCGAAGTTACGGTGCCATTTTGCCTAGTTCCTTCACCCGAGTTCTCTCAAGCGCCTTGGTATTCTCTACCCAACCACCTGTGTCGGTTTGGGGTACGGTTCCTGGTTACCTGAAGCTTAGAAGCTTTTCTTGGAAGCATGGCATCAACCACTTCGTCACCCAAAGGGTAACTCGTCATCAGCTCTCGGCCTTAGAATCCCGGATTTACCTAAGATTCCAGCCTACCACCTTAAACTTGGACAACCAACGCCAAGCTGGCCTAGCCTTCTCCGTCCCTCCATCGCAATAACCAGAAGTACAGGAATATTAACCTGTTTTCCATCGACTACGCTTTTCAGCCTCGCCTTAGGGACCGACTAACCCTGCGTCGATTAACGTTGCGCAGGAAACCTTGGTCTTTCGGCGTGGGTGTTTTTCACACCCATTGTCGTTACTCATGTCAGCATTCGCACTTCTGATACCTCCAGCAAGCTTCTCAACTCACCTTCACAGGCTTACAGAACGCTCCTCTACCGCATCACCTAAGTGATACCCGTAGCTTCGGTGTATGGTTTGAGCCCCGTTACATCTTCCGCGCAGGCCGACTCGACTAGTGAGCTATTACGCTTTCTTTAAAGGGTGGCTGCTTCTAAGCCAACCTCCTAGCTGTCTAAGCCTTCCCACATCGTTTCCCACTTAACCATAACTTTGGGACCTTAGCTGACGGTCTGGGTTGTTTCCCTTTTCACGACGGACGTTAGCACCCGCCGTGTGTCTCCCATGCTCGGCACTTGTAGGTATTCGGAGTTTGCATCGGTTTGGTAAGTCGGGATGACCCCCTAGCCGAAACAGTGCTCTACCCCCTACAGTGATACATGAGGCGCTACCTAAATAGCTTTCGAGGAGAACCAGCTATCTCCGAGCTTGATTAGCCTTTCACTCCGATCCACAGGTCATCCGCTAACTTTTCAACGGTAGTCGGTTCGGTCCTCCAGTTAGTGTTACCCAACCTTCAACCTGCCCATGGATAGATCGCCCGGTTTCGGGTCTATTCCCAGCGACTAGACGCCCTATTAAGACTCGCTTTCGCTACGCCTCCCCTATTCGGTTAAGCTCGCCACTGAAAATAAGTCGCTGACCCATTATACAAAAGGTACGCAGTCACCCAACAAAGTGGGCTCCCACTGCTTGTACGCATACGGTTTCAGGATCTATTTCACTCCCCTCTCCGGGGTTCTTTTCGCCTTTCCCTCACGGTACTAGTTCACTATCGGTCAGTCAGTAGTATTTAGCCTTGGAGGATGGTCCCCCCATATTCAGACAAAGTTTCTCGTGCTCCGTCCTACTCGATTTCATGACTAAGAGATTTTCGCGTACAGGGCTATCACCCACTATGGCCGCACTTTCCAGAGCGTTCCGCTAATCTCAAAGCCACTTAAGGGCTAGTCCCCGTTCGCTCGCCACTACTAAGGGAATCTCGGTTGATTTCTTTTCCTCAGGGTACTTAGATGTTTCAGTTCCCCTGGTTCGCCTCTTAAGCCTATGTATTCAGCTTAAGATAACCATCTTATGATGGCTGGGTTCCCCCATTCAGACATCTCCGGATCAAAGTCTGTTTGCCGACTCCCCGAAGCTTTTCGCAGGCTACCACGTCTTTCATCGCCTCTGACTGCCAAGGCATCCACCGTATGCGCTTCTTCACTTGACCATATAACCCCAAGCAATCTGGTTATACTGTGAAGACGACATTCGCCGAAAATTCGATAATACTCAATTAAGAGCAACTCACAAATTTTACCTTAGCCTGATCCAACACCAGTGAAAGTGTTGTTCAGTCTATCTTTCTATCACATACCCAAATTTTTAAAGAACGATCTAATCAAAGATTAGAAATCAATATTCATTTTCGAATACTCATTTCTAAACTCTAACGACACAAGCCACCCTGGAGGCTGGCTTATCGTCTTCTTCAATGAATCAAGCAATTCGTGTGGGAACTTATGGAGCAGCTGATGTCGTCGATTAAGGAGGTGATCCAGCCGCAGGTTCCCCTACGGCTACCTTGTTACGACTTCACCCCAGTCATGAATCACACCGTGGTAACCGTCCTCCCGAAGGTTAGACTAGCTACTTCTGGTGCAACCCACTCCCATGGTGTGACGGGCGGTGTGTACAAGGCCCGGGAACGTATTCACCGCGACATTCTGATTCGCGATTACTAGCGATTCCGACTTCACGCAGTCGAGTTGCAGACTGCGATCCGGACTACGATCGGTTTTCTGGGATTAGCTCCACCTCGCGGCTTGGCAACCCTCTGTACCGACCATTGTAGCACGTGTGTAGCCCAGGCCGTAAGGGCCATGATGACTTGACGTCATCCCCACCTTCCTCCGGTTTGTCACCGGCAGTCTCCTTAGAGTGCCCACCATTACGTGCTGGTAACTAAGGACAAGGGTTGCGCTCGTTACGGGACTTAACCCAACATCTCACGACACGAGCTGACGACAGCCATGCAGCACCTGTCTCAATGTTCCCGAAGGCACTCCGCTATCTCTAGCAGATTCATTGGATGTCAAGGCCTGGTAAGGTTCTTCGCGTTGCTTCGAATTAAACCACATGCTCCACCGCTTGTGCGGGCCCCCGTCAATTCATTTGAGTTTTAACCTTGCGGCCGTACTCCCCAGGCGGTCAACTTAATGCGTTAGCTGCGCCACTAAGAGCTCAAGGCTCCCAACGGCTAGTTGACATCGTTTACGGCGTGGACTACCAGGGTATCTAATCCTGTTTGCTCCCCACGCTTTCGCACCTCAGTGTCAGTATCAGTCCAGGTGGTCGCCTTCGCCACTGGTGTTCCTTCCTATATCTACGCATTTCACCGCTACACAGGAAATTCCACCACCCTCTACCATACTCTAGCTTGTCAGTTTTGAATGCAGTTCCCAGGTTGAGCCCGGGGATTTCACATCCAACTTAACAAACCACCTACGCGCGCTTTACGCCCAGTAATTCCGATTAACGCTTGCACCCTCTGTATTACCGCGGCTGCTGGCACAGAGTTAGCCGGTGCTTATTCTGTCGGTAACGTCAAGACACCAACGTATTAGGTTAATGCCCTTCCTCCCAACTTAAAGTGCTTTACAATCCGAAGACCTTCTTCACACACGCGGCATGGCTGGATCAGGCTTTCGCCCATTGTCCAATATTCCCCACTGCTGCCTCCCGTAGGAGTCTGGACCGTGTCTCAGTTCCAGTGTGACTGATCATCCTCTCAGACCAGTTACGGATCGTCGCCTTGGTGAGCCATTACCTCACCAACTAGCTAATCCGACCTAGGCTCATCTGATAGCGCAAGGCCCGAAGGTCCCCTGCTTTCTCCCGTAGGACGTATGCGGTATTAGCGTCCGTTTCCGAGCGTTATCCCCCACTACCAGGCAGATTCCTAGGCATTACTCACCCGTCCGCCGCTCGCCACCAGGTACAAGTACCCGTGCTGCCGCTCGACTTGCATGTGTTAGGCCTGCCGCCAGCGTTCAATCTGAGCCATGATCAAACTCTTCAGTTCAAACATCTTTGGGTTTTTAAGAAACCCTAAACTTGGCTCAGCAATCGTTGGTTACATCTTTGATTTCTCGCGGAGTAACTTGTGATGCTGATAATCTTGTTGACTATCAGTCTGACCCCACAAGCACCCACACGAATTGCTTGATTCAGTTGTTAAAGAGCGGTTGGTTAAGATCTTTCGTCTCAACCGAGGAGCGTACTCTACAGCACACATCCCTAAGTAGCAACCTTAAAAGTTTCTGATTTTTTAACCAAATCAATTACTTAGACTAAAAGCAACATCGTGCTGCTCGTTAGCGGGAGGCGAATAGTACAGGATTAAAATACGCGGTCAACCCCCGTCTCAAAATTCTTTTCCTTATAAAGGAGCCTAGGGTGCCACTATGAAAACGCCCAAGGCCTGATGCTAACGTTCAGGCGTTCCACTACCCAGGCCCCGAACAACCATTCAAGGATGGCCAATAGAACAGCACTGCCCCCGGCAGACACAATTGTGGCCAGAGCGAACTCATCAGCGCATCCATACCTCTCCTTAATAGAAGGGAACGGTTATGAAAAAGCCCCGCCAGATAATTATCTGAGCGAGGCTTTTTTATACCTGAAGCAATCCGCTTGCACCCACGCTGTACCCATGAGGGTTTACCGGAGGGGTCATGAATTTCTAGAGGCCTTGAGTTATATGGTGTCCCAGGGCAGGTTCGAACTGCCAACCTTCCCCTTAGGAGGGGGATGCTCTATCCAATTGAGCTACTGAGACACAGATCGACCACGAAGAAGCGCGATGCGATGGACGGCGTGCATGGTAACGGGCAGGCCTGCTTTTGTCATGTCGTCCGTTGGGCTTTTTAAGTGTAGGCAGACGCCTCGCAGGAGCGTGGCTTTGTTTACCGTGCAAATTGCATCACCGCAAAAAGCCATCATTGCAAAATGCAATGCAGGCACCTCGATGAAATATCTTAATTCATTGTTTTTAAAGGATTTAATTACCGTTAGACTCTTGGCATGCCGGCTGCTTTAGCTGTTCTCGAAGAACAACGGAGGCCAGCCTCATGAACAGCGCCCTTTTACTCTCGATCGCGATCGCTCTGGCGATTCTGCTGGGCTTTCATTTTGTCCCCGAGAGCGGTGTAGATCCGGTTGCTCAACAAATGCCTCATTACCTTCAGGTGCAAAGAGCGCCTCAACTGGCGGTAATGAGCGATCAGCGCAGCTTTGTCAGCCAAGAGGTGAGCCAGGAGGGCATTCTGCTGCCGGCTCAGTCTTCAGAACGTTTGGTATTTTGAATCACCCCATCAGGAGCACCGCATGTCCAAATCAGCCGCAGGGTTTTTCATCCTCGCCTTACTGAGCGGCATTCTTCATCTATCAGTGGTCCAGGATACGGTCCTCACCCTGCCTTTGATCGCCAGCGGTGTGTTCGGTGCGCTGTTTGTGCTGGCGTTGATTGCCGGGCGCAAGATCAAGTTCGATCCGGTACTGCGTTAATCCTCAACAGGTCCAGCAAATTGGCAACTGTGGTGGACAGTTCGCCTGAATTGTCGAGTCGATGGATCTGCGTGTCACCGATTGAACCCGCGGCCGTGAATAACCCATTGCGATGCAGCCGCGCTTCAATCTCAGTAAAACTCTCGCGACCACGGCGCAGCAGGCGCTCTCGCAGAACTTCATCCTTGACCGTCAAAAGAACCGGCAACAGTGCTGGATACCTGTGCAGCGCTTCAGCCAGATGGCCGCGAGAACCGTTGACCAAGACATGCCGACCGTCATTGAGCCATTGATCTATTTCGATCGGAATACCGTAATCCAGGCCATTGGCGTTCCAGCACAGCGCGAAATCGCCCTGGACTCTGTGTTGCTCGAACTCTTCCCGCGAAACGCCAATCGCATCTTCGCCCACTGATTCGGCCGAACGCGTGATGACCCGACGCACCACTTCGCAATTGAGCGTCTGCAACGGCTCTCGAGCGGCTTCGATGAGGCTGTCCTTGCCGGACCCAGAAGGCCCCATCAAGTAAATCAGCCTGCCATCCATCTTGAAATCACCTCGCACTGCACGTCTTCCCCTAGTAAATCGGCCAATTGCCACTATCCTGTACAAGTAAGGAACACTGATCGAATCTGCACAGCATGCGCCTCCAGGCGTCCCAGGGCATCACCTGCCGGGCAAGAGGAGGCGGTCAGCAATACGGACCAGGACAAGCTTTTCAAACCAGTCCGCATTTCTGATAATTGGTGCTGGCATAACGCCTTTATCCAGTTCAATATTTGTCACAGAATTGACGCCAATGAACTGGCTGCTTTGAGGCATGATGCGAGCCTCTATCAATTCAGGTTGAACATTTGGCCAGACCGCTTGTCCTATCAGACATCCTGCGGCCAATCCCGAGAACCGCTCCCCTGAACTAACCGGTTAAATATATGCGCCCATTGAAACAGGCAATTTATTCCAGCCGTACGGCTGACAAGTTCGTCGTACGTCTGCCAGACGGAATGCGTGAACGCATTGCCGAGGTGGCTCGCAATCATCATCGCAGCATGAACTCCGAAATCATCGCGCGCCTCGAGCAGAGCCTTATTCAGGAAGGCGCGCTGGGCGAAGAATTGAGCATGCGCCTGGACAGCCCGGAGCTGTCATTACACGAACGCGAACTACTGCAACGCTTCCGCCAACTCTCCCACCGTCAGCAGAACGCTCTTGTTTCGCTGATTGCGCATGATGCCGAAATGGCCGCAGACGCTTCCTGATTTCATCCGAAAGTTCAAGCCAGCTTAATCGCTGGCTTTTTTTTGCCTGAAATTCGGGCATAAAAAAACCCGCCGATTGATTGGCGGGTTTTTAATGTCGATAAGTCAGAGCAGGAAGATCGTTGCCAGCCCAAGAAAGATGAAGAACCCGCCGCTGTCCGTCATGGCGGTGATCATCACGCTGGCGCCCATCGCAGGATCGCGCCCAAGCCGCGCCAGGGTCATGGGAATCAACACCCCCGCCAATGCCGCCAGCAACAGGTTGAGCGTCATGGCCGCGGTCATCACCACCCCCAGAGACCAACTGCCGTACAGCAGATAGGCGACGACACCGATCACACCACCCCAGACCAGGCCATTGATCAGACCTACCGCCAACTCCTTGCGCATCAGGCGCGAAGTATTGCCGGTGCTGACCTGATCCAGCGCCATGGCCCGAACGATCATGGTGATCGTCTGGTTACCCGAGTTACCACCGATACCCGCCACGATTGGCATCAGTGCCGCCAACGCCACCAATTTCTCGATGGAGCCTTCGAAAAGACCAATCACCCGGGATGCGATGAATGCGGTGATCAGGTTAACTGCCAGCCAGGCCCAACGGTTACGCAGGGATTTCCAGACTGACGCAAAAATATCTTCCTCTTCACGCAGACCCGCCATGTTGAGAACTTCGTTTTCGCTCTCTTCACGAATCAGGTCGACCATTTCATCGATGGTCAGACGGCCGATCAGCTTGCCGTTCTTATCGACCACAGGCGCCGAGATCAAGTCGTAACGTTCGAACGCCTGAGCAGCGTCATAGGCGTCTTCATCCGGATGAAAACTCACCGGGTCGCTGGCCATGACTTCCGAAACCTGTTTTTCCGGGTCGTTGACCAGCAAACGCTTGATCGGCAACACACCCTTGAGCACGCCGTCGTAATCGACCACGAACAGTTTGTCCGTGTGGCTAGGCAACTCCTTGAGGCGCCGCAGGTAACGCAAAACCACTTCGAGACTGACGTCCTCACGGATCGTCACCATCTCGAAGTCCATCAGCGCACCGACCTGCTCCTCGTCGTAGGACAACGCAGAGCGGACGCGCTCACGCTGTTGACCGTCGAGGGTTTCCATCAGCTCGTGGACGACGTCTCGCGGCAGCTCGGAGGCCAGGTCAGCAAGTTCGTCGGCGTCCATGTCCTTGGCTGCAGCCAAGAGCTCGTGATCGTCCATGTCGGCGATCAGCGTTTCACGAACCGAATCGGATACTTCGAGCAGAATGTCGCCGTCGCGATCGGCCTTGACCAATTGCCAGAGCGTCAGACGATCGCCCAGCGGCAAGGCTTCAAGGATGTAGGCGACGTCGGCGGAGTGCAGATCATCGAGCTTGCGTTGCAACTCGACGAGGTTTTGCCGGTGAACCAGGTTCTCGACCCGGTCGTGATGCGGACCTTCCTGGCGGTGAGTCAGGTCTTCGACCACCCGCTGACGTTGCAGCAGCTCAACAACTTGAGCGAGGCGGTCCTGCAAGCTTTCCTGCGTTTTCTTTACTTCAACTTCAGACATAGGCGAACTCCACTCCCAGCAGCGGGGCACGCCGGAAGGATCAATCAGTCAATTCATGATTGGAAAAACGGGGTACTGAGTAACTACTGGGTAAGTCCATGGAGGTATTCCACAAGCCCCGGCGGGGCTGACGGGCGCAATGATACACCGCCCGACGGTTTTAAACGTTAAAAAATCGTGGCTGAAACAAGCGCTTGCAAGACAAACCTGAGCACCGCCCTGATCCATGAAACTGCGACGACTCATCCTGAAAAGAAAACACACCACAGCCGAAAAATGTAACGACTACCCTTCAGATGGACCGTCATGGAGGACGTTTGATGCCATCGAATGCACATTGTTTTTTGTTGATCACCCTGCTCTGCCCGTCGCCCTGGGCGCTTGCGACGACCGTTCACCGCTGTGAGGCGGCCGATGGGCGCACTACCTTCACTACGTTGAGTTGTGCGGCCGGAGACAGCCTTTCGCTTCAGGATGTACGCACTTTCACACCAGGCAGCACGACCGCTCTCATGCCAGAAGCCGAGAATCGCGAAACATCAGGTATGAAAATCAAAAGGAGAGATCCGACTGTCGTCGGCAAGACCGAGGACAAATGTGGAAACCTGATCAGCGCCAAAGAACGCCGAGAAGCAATCATCAATCAGCGAGTTGTTGCCGGCATGAGTCAGCACGATGTCGAGAGCGCCCTTGGCAAGCCAGACAAGATCAATATTCGCAATTCGGCCACGAGCTACCGTTACGACACCAAGCGAGGTCGTAGCGCACACGTTGAATTCGATGAGAGAGGATGCACCAAAGGAAAAGCCAAATCCCAGACGGCAAAAAGCCCGCGTTAAACGCGGGCTTTTTGTTGTTTGGTGCACTCGACAGGATTCGAACCTGTGACCGCTCGGTTCGTAGCCGAGTACTCTATCCAGCTGAGCTACGAGTGCATTTGTGTTTTTATACCAGATCACAACTGGTTGAAGCCAAGTCATTCACATTACTGCAGATGACTCTTAAATGGTGCACTCGACAGGATTCGAACCTGTGACCGCTCGGTTCGTAGCCGAGTACTCTATCCAGCTGAGCTACGAGTGCATTTGTTGCCGCGCATTATAGGCCGTCTAATCTCTATGTCAAACACTTTTTCTAGTAATTTCAACAACTTACCGAAGAAGCCAGATTACAACGTACTACGCAAATAATGGCGGAGAACGGGGGATTCGAACCCCCGACACCCTTTTGAGGTGTACTCCCTTAGCAGGGGAGCGCCTTCGGCCACTCGGCCAGCTCTCCGCAACACGGGGCGTATATTAACCAGCTTCTTCCCCGTTTGCAAACATAAAAAACGATAAAAATTAATGGCTTGGTTCTTCGTCCTTCTCTTTCTTTATACGCAGGTAAATTTCCTCACGGTGGACCGCAACCTCTTTCGGGGCGTTGACACCGATACGCACTTGATTTCCTTTGACGCCGAGCACGGTCACGGTGATTTCGCCATCACCAATAATCAGGCTTTCTGCGCACCGACGAGTCAGAATCAGCATACCTTTCTCCTCACGCATTTCATTTCAGGGACAACAGTCTGCAAAAAAAAGGCACTCGACCTACAACCGGAGCGATCGCAGCCCTACATGCCTGAGTATTGACTAGCGCGAGCAAAAGAACAGCTTCGGGTCGCACCATTCAAAAAAACAAAAGGGCGCGGTCAGACCGCGCCCTTCGGCAAACGCATCACTCGCCCTGACGGACCGGTGCGTCCAGTTCGAAAGCCGTGTGCAGAGCGCGCACAGCCAGTTCCAGGTACTTCTCTTCGATCACTACGGAGACTTTGATTTCCGAAGTCGAGATCATCTGGATGTTGATGCTTTCTTTCGCCAACGATTCGAACATGCGGCTGGCCACGCCTGCGTGGGAGCGCATGCCGACACCGACGATCGACACCTTGGCAATCTTGATGTCGCCAACGACTTCACGGGCACCGATCTCGCGAGCGGTGTTTTCCAGCACGGTTTGCGCGGCCTGGAAGTCATTGCGATGCACGGTGAAGGTGAAGTCGGTGGTGTTATCGTGCGCAACGTTCTGCACGATCATGTCGACTTCGATGTTCGCGGCGCTGATAGGGCCGAGAATCTTGAATGCAACGCCCGGGGTGTCTGGCACGCCACGGATGGTCAGCTTGGCTTCATCGCGGTTGAAAGCGATGCCGGAAATGATCGGCTGTTCCATGGTTTCCTCTTCATCAATAGTAATGAGGGTGCCCGGACCCTCCTTGAAGCTGTGCAGTACGCGCAGCGGAACGTTGTACTTGCCGGCGAATTCCACCGCACGGATCTGCAACACCTTGGAACCGAGGCTGGCCATTTCCAGCATCTCTTCGAAGGTAATCTTGTCCAGGCGCTGAGCCACGGACACCACACGCGGGTCGGTGGTGTAGACGCCGTCGACATCGGTGTAGATCTGGCATTCATCAGCCTTCAGGGCTGCTGCCAGCGCCACGCCGGTGGTATCGGAACCGCCACGACCGAGGGTGGTGATGTTGCCGTGCTCGTCGACGCCCTGGAAGCCGGCGACAACAACCACACGACCGGCCTTCAGGTCGCCACGAATCTTCTGGTCATCAATCTGCAAGATACGCGCTTTATTGTGCGCACTGTCCGTCAGAATCCGCACCTGGTTGCCGGTGTAGGACACCGCTGGCACGCCACGCTTGATCAGCGCCATGGCCAACAGTGCAATCGTCACCTGCTCACCGGTGGAGACGATCACGTCCAGTTCACGAGGAACTGGCTGACCGTCGCCACTGATTTTCTTGGCCAGATCGATCAGACGGTTGGTTTCGCCGCTCATTGCAGACAGCACAACCACCAGGTCATCGCCGGCTTCGCGGAATTTCTTAACCTTGTCGGCGACCTGCTCGATTCTCTCGACAGTGCCGACCGAGGTGCCTCCAAATTTCTGTACGATCAAAGCCATTTCAAAGCCGCCTCTGCCCATGAAGGGCGCCCAAATAATCACTCAAACAGCGTTCCGGCCCGCCACTAGACTGCGGGCCGGACACACTGCCTTATAAACCCTGCTCTACAAATGGAACAGTCAGGGCCAATGCCGCATCCAGTGCGCCAGCGTCAGTACCACCGCCTTGCGCCATGTCTGGACGACCACCGCCCTTCCCGCCCACTGCCGCAGCGGCTTGCTTCATCAAATCACCGGCTTTGAGTTGGCCAGTCAGGTCTTTGGTTACGCCTGCAACCAGAACGACCTTTTCCTCATGGACACTGCCGAGCAGGATCACTGCGCGGCCGAGTTTGTTTTTCAGTTGATCGACCAGCGCCAGCAGCGCCTTGCCGTCCTGACCGTCCAGACGCACAGCCAGCACCTTCACGCCTTTGACATCCAGGGCAGAAGCCGACAGATCGTCGCCCGCCGCGCTGGCAGCCTTGGCCTGCAACTGCTCGAGTTGCTTCTCCAGCAGACGGTTGCGCTCCAGCACAGCCGACAGCTTGTCGATCAGGTTGTCGCGGCTACCCTTGACCAGGTTGGCCGCTTCCTTGAGTTGTTCTTCAGCAGCGTTCAAGTATGCCAGCGCCGCGGCACCGGTGACCGCTTCGATACGACGCACGCCGGAAGCCACACCGCCTTCGCTGATAATCTTCAGCAGGCCGATGTCGCCGGTACGGTTGGCGTGGATACCGCCGCACAGTTCGACGGAGAAATCACCGCCCATGCTCAGTACACGCACGCTGTCGCCGTATTTTTCGCCGAACAGCGCCATGGCGCCCTTCTGCTTGGCGGTTTCGATATCGGTTTCTTCGGTTTCAACTTCGGAGTTCTTGCGAATCTCGGCGTTGACGATGTCTTCCAGCGCCTTCAACTGCTCAGGCTTGATGGCTTCGAAGTGGCTGAAGTCAAAGCGCAGGCGCTGACTGTCGACCAACGAGCCTTTCTGCTGAACGTGGTCGCCCAGCACCTGGCGCAATGCGGCGTGCAGCAAGTGAGTTGCCGAGTGGTTCAGCGAAGTCGCGTGACGCACTTCAGCATCAACATGCGTTTCTACCGGCGCGCCGATGGTCAGGCTGCCCGACGCCAGCACGCCGTGGTGCAAGAAGGCGCCACCGGTTTTGGTGGTATCGCGCACGTCAAAGCGTGCGTTGCCGACCTGAAGGAAACCGCAGTCGCCAATCTGACCACCGGATTCAGCGTAGAACGGCGTCTGGTTCAGTACAACCACGCCCTCTTCGCCTTCACTGAGCACGTCGACCGACTGGCCATCTTTATAGAGACCAACGACTTTCGCCGAACCTTTAGTCGCTTCATAGCCGGTGAATTCGGTGGCCACATCAACCTTGACCAGGCTGTTGTAGTCCATGCCGAAGGAGCTGGCGGAACGGGCACGGACGCGCTGGGCTTCCATTTCGCGCTCAAAGCCTTCTTCGTCGATGGTCAGGCTGCGTTCGCGAGCGATGTCGCCGGTCAGGTCCATCGGGAAACCGTAGGTGTCGTAGAGTTTGAACACTACGTCGCCCGGCACCACGTCGCCTTTGAGTTCCGCCAGATCCTGCTCGAGGATTTTCAGGCCCTGCTCGAGGGTCTTGGCGAACTGCTCTTCTTCAGCTTTCAGTACGCGCTCGATGTGCGCTTGCTGGGATTTCAGCTCAGGGAAGGCTTCGCCCATCTCGGCGACCAGTGCCGCAACGATCTGGTAGAAGAAGCTGCCCTTAGCGCCCAGCTTGTTGCCGTGACGGCAGGCGCGACGAATGATCCGGCGCAGCACGTAACCGCGACCTTCGTTGGACGGCAGCACGCCGTCGGCAATCAGGAAGCCGCAGGAACGGATGTGGTCAGCCACGACTTTCAGCGAAGCCTGAGCGTCGTTGGTGCAGCCGATGGCCTTGGCCGATGCGCTCAGCAGGCTCTGGAACAGGTCGATTTCATAGTTCGAGTGAACGTGCTGCAGCACGGCACTGATCCGCTCCAGGCCCATGCCGGTATCGACCGACGGCGCTGGCAGCGGGTGCAACACGCCATCGGCGGTGCGGTTGAACTGCATGAACACGTTGTTCCAGATTTCAATGTAACGGTCACCGTCTTCTTCCGGCGAACCCGGAGGGCCGCCCCAGATGTCGGCGCCGTGATCGTAGAAAATCTCGGTGCAAGGACCGCACGGGCCGGTATCGCCCATGGTCCAGAAGTTGTCGGACGCGTACGGCGCGCCTTTGTTGTCGCCGATACGAACCATGCGCTCGGCCGGAACGCCGATTTCCTTGGTCCAGATGTCGTAGGCCTCGTCATCGCTGGCGTAGACGGTGACCCAGAGCTTTTCTTTCGGCAGGTTCAGCCACTTGTCGGACGTCAGGAAGTTCCAGGCGTAGGTGATCGCGTCGCGCTTGAAGTAATCACCGAAGCTGAAGTTACCCAGCATTTCGAAGAATGTGTGGTGACGGGCGGTATAACCGACGTTTTCCAGGTCGTTGTGCTTGCCGCCAGCACGCACGCATTTCTGGCTGCTGACCGCGCGGGTGTACGCGCGCTTTTCCTGGCCCAGGAAACAGTCTTTGAACTGGTTCATCCCCGCGTTAGTGAACAGCAGGGTTGGGTCGTTGCCCGGAATCAAAGAGCTGGAGGCTACACGGGTGTGGCCTTGCTCTTCGAAGAAGCGAAGGAAGGCTTCACGGATTTCTGCGCTTTTCATTATGTTCTTCCACGGAGGCTGCGGCCAAAGGCCTGTGCGAAACGTCAACAGACGAAGCGACGGCAAAGGGCCGCATTATATCGGCCCTGCGCGCGGGGTACAGCGTGTTTATACGATAGAAACGGTCAATTGGACCGCTAACGCTATCAGTTGCGCGAAAACTCGACGAATGTCGCGACGACCTGCTCGATTTGAGCGCGGCTGACGTCCATGTGCGTGACCATGCGCAGACGGCCGGCAGCGCTGAGCTTGATCCCGCGCTCGGCGGCAAACGCCTTGATGGCCTCGGCCTTGTCGCCCATCTGCACGTAAACCATGTTGGTCTGCACCGGCTCGACCTCGTAACCCGCGGCTCGCAAGCCTTCGGCCAGCAACTGCGCATTGGCGTGGTCATCAGCCAGACGCTGAACATGGTTATCCAGCGCGTACAAACCTGCCGCCGCCAGGATCCCGGCCTGGCGCATGCCGCCGCCGACCATCTTGCGCAGGCGTCGCGCCTTAGCGATCAATTCGACCGAGCCGCACAGCACCGAACCGATCGGCGCGCCCAGGCCTTTGGACAGGCAGACCGATACGGAATCAAAGTGCTGAGTAATTTCCCGGGCATCGACACCCAATTTGACCGCCGCGTTGTACAGCCGCGCGCCGTCCAGGTGCAGCCGCAACCCATGTTCACGGGTAAAGCTACGAGCCCGCGCCAGATACTCCAGTGGCAAAACCTTGCCCTGCATGGTGTTTTCCAGCGCCAGCAAACGGGTGCGGGCGAAGTGGAAGTCATCCGGTTTGATCGCCGCCGCGACGTGCGCCAGGTCCAGCGAGCCGTCGGCCTGCACTTCCAGCGGTTGAGGCTGGATCGAACCGAGCACGGCCGCGCCGCCACCTTCGTACTTATAGGTGTGAGCCTGCTGGCCGACGATGTATTCGTCACCGCGTTCGCAGTGGGCCATCAAGCCCAGCAGATTGCTCATGGTGCCCGTCGGAACAAACAGCGCCGCAGCAAAGCCCAACTGATTCGCAAGCTCAGCTTCCAGACGATTAACCGTCGGATCTTCGCCGTAAACGTCATCGCCGGTGGCTGCTGTGGCCATCGCGTCGAGCATCCCTGCGGTCGGTTGGGTGACGGTGTCGCTGCGAAGATCAATAACGCTCATGAATCTGGCCTCGGTAAGCAGGGAAAATCCCTTTCAGTCAGGAATTACTGCGGTCATGCAGACGAATAATCAACCCTTGGGTAGGAAAAGGCTTCCTGAACCGACGAAAAAGTCGATAGCAATCATCAGATAGCAGCAATGCACAGGTGAGAAATATGTGTTAAAAACGCTTCGCCGCCAAACAATCTGGCGGCAAAACGTTCTCAGGGCGGGGTGCAACTCCCCACCGGCGGTAATTGCGCGCAATGCGCATAGCCCGCGAGCGCTTGGCGACAGGCACGGCAATGGCTGTGATGGCGACAAGGTCAGCAGACCCGGTGTGATCCCGGGGCCGACGGTCATAGTCCGGATGAAGAGAGAACGGGATTGGCGCCAAAGGGCCGTCCGCAGGCATTCGTGCGAGCGTGCGTACCCTTAAATCCCATTCGATTCATATGCCCTGTTTTTTACATAAACAGGAGTCAGAACATGCAACCCACCGCAATCGATAGCAAAAGCAAAAACCATCAGGGCGAGCGCGTTGCGTTCATCCAGGCCTGCTGGCACAAGGAAATCGTCGATCAGAGCCGTAAAGGCTTTGTGGCCGAAATGATTGCTCAGGGTTATCAGGAATCGGAGATCGATTTCTTCGAAGTCGGCGGCGCCTTTGAAATTCCACTGCACGCCAAGTTGCTGGCCAAGACCGGACGTTATGCCGGCATCGTTGCCGCTGCCCTGGTGGTGGATGGCGGGATCTACCGTCACGAGTTCGTTGCCCAGTCGGTAGTCAGCGGCCTGATGCAGGTTCAGCTGGAAACCGAAGTGCCGGTGTTCTCGGTGTCTTTGACCCCGCACCACTTCCATGCCGGTGAAGAACTGCATCATAAGTTCTTCTTCGAGCATTTCGTGCATAAAGGCCAGGAAGCGGCGAAGACTTGCGCGGATACGCTGCACAAAATGCGTGCGCTACGTCGTAGTGAGCCACGTGCGGTAGCTGTGTAAACACAAAACCTGTGCTTTGAGGTGAGGTCTTTGGCTTCACTCAAATCAAATGTGGGAGCGAGCTTGCTCGCGATGGCGGCCTGACAGTCAACATTGACGTTGAATGTTGACCCGCTATCGCGAGCAAGCTCGCTCCCACATTGGTTCTATGCCTGGCTTGAGACCTGGTTTATGCAAGGTTTTCGTCGGTAGTCGGCACAATCAGGATGCCGGCGCGCAGGCCGTTCTTGACCTTGGGGTTCGGGAAGATGATCCGGGCACCCTCCTCCTCAATGATCCACCGGGTCTGGGCGATGTCTTCGGCCAGCAGGTAACCCACTTCCAACTCCGAAAAGTTCTCGATGTCCGCTGGCAGGTTCAAGCGGAAGCTATCGCTGTGCTTGATGATTTCTCGCGCCACGCTAAACAGCTGCAAACCGTCCAGCGCCTCTTCGGTCTGGGCCGGCTCGCTGCCTTCGATAATCTGTTTGAGGCGAGTTTCCAGCAGATCGACGTTGACCCCATCGTTCTGCCCGAATGGTCGCGCCTTACCCAACTCAAGCGTGAAAGACTCGGCGCCGAGCTTGTCGTAGGTATAGGAGCTGAAAACGATGGACGGCTTGTTTTGCAGCAGCACCGCTTCCATGCCGGCAGCGCGCAGGCGTGCCAGTTCCAGGCGTGAATGCTGACGGCCTTCTTTCCAGGGATACAGCGCGAACTGTTCGATTTTCGAACCGCGAATCGCGGTGTGAAGGTCGTAGTGCAGACGGTTGCGATCTGGCAGGCTGAAGAAACTCGCCGCCAGCCGCTCCAGTTCACACGCGCGCAGGGCTTCGGAGCCGCTGCTTTGTTCGTGACGGCCGTTGAACAGCCGATTGACGTCCTGCTCGATGAAACGCTCGCCTTTGCGAATCGCTTCCGGGTTGCCGAACAAGAACAGAATACGTGCGCGCGGCTTGAGATCGCCACGGGCAATGTCGTGCAACAGACGATCGAGCAACTCGATCGGCGCTGTTTCGTTGCCGTGGATGCCGGCCGATAGCAGCAGGTCCAGGCCGTTGTCGCGAGCTTCAGGTGGCCGGACTTCCAGCGCACCTTCGCTCAACCAGCGCATGCGCACGCCTTCGACAGTCAGTTGAGTCTTCTCCGCCGGTTCGCGGCCGGCGAGGGTCAGTTCAAGCAGTTTGCCGAGGGCGAGCATAGAGCGGTTTCCTTAGTGGTCGTGTGCGCAATCCGGGCCGTGCACGTGGTCTTCGTCACCGACTTCAGCCGGTTCCATTTCCAGTTGCAGACTTACCAGATTAGTCGCCAATGGGCGCAGCAGCAGGTTTGCGTATTCAGCGTCACCTTCTTCGACGTCCACGCCGATCAGCAATTGGCCACGGCCGTCCTGCTGGATCCACAGCTCTTTGCCTTGCCACATGACCGCGACGCGGGTGCAGGAAGTTTCCAGTTGCGTGCCGTCGGTGTCTTCAAGGATCAGCTGCAGGGTATCGCTCATGTTTTTACGCTCTCGACGTTCAATTGATCTGGAATGGATAAACCGCGCCCAGTTTAAGGATTTGCGTCAGTTCATCCAGTGCCGTCCGGCACTCAAGCAGCAATTGCGGGTCCGCGAGATCGTTTTCGGTCATGCGGTCGCGGTAGTGCTTGTCGACCCATTCGGTCAGCGTGCCGTACAACGGTGCCGTCATGATAACCCCTGGGTTGACGGCCGCCAGTTCGGTTTCGTTGAGCGCGACGCGCAGTCGCAGGCAAGCCGGGCCGCCGCCGTTCTGCATGCTCTGCTTCAAATCGAACACTTTCACTTCGCGGATCAGGCCGCCGGAGCTGGTCAAACCTTGCAGGTACTGCCAGACACGTTCGTTGCCACGGCATTCTTCCGGCACGATCAACAGCATCGAGCCGTCAGGACGCGTCAGCAGTTGGCTATTGAACAGGTAGGAACGAACGGCGTCTTCCACGGTGACCGCGGAACGCGGTACGCAGATCGACTGAAATTTCCCACCGACTTTGGCGAGTTTGCTCTGCAATTCGGCCAGCATCTGCTCGGTGTCGAGGAACGCGTCCTCGTGATAGAACAGCACCTCGCCATTACCCACCGCGATCACATCGTTGTGGAACACGCCCTGATCGATCACCGAAGGGTTCTGCTGAGCGTAGACCACGCCGTCATCGCTCAGGCCGTGCAGGCGGGCAACCGCTTGGGAGGCTTCGAGGGTCTGGCGGGCCGGGTATTTCTGCGGTGCAGGGTAACGGGTGTCGAAGGCGCTGCGACCGAACACGAAGAACTCGACGCCCGCTTCGCCATATTCACGGCAGAAACGGGTGTGGTTGGCTGCGCCTTCGTCACCGAACTGCGCCACGGCCGGCAATGCAGCGTGGTGAGCGAAGTGTTTCTGGTCAGCGAACATCGCCCCCAGCACGCGACTGGTGGTCGGGTGTTCGATGCTGCGGTGATATTTGCAGTTCAGGTTGGCCGCGGTGAAATGCACACGGCCATCCGCGGTGTCGGCACTCGGGCTGACGGTGGCGGCGTTGGCCACCCACATGCTCGACGCCGAGCAACTGGCGACCAGCAACGGCATCGCATCTTTGGCCGCCTGCTCGATCACCTGAGCGTCGGTGCCGCCGAAACCCAAACGACGCAGGGCTGCCACGTCCGGGCGTTCCTGTGGTGCCAGCACGCCCTGTTGAAAGCCCATTTCCATCAGCGATTTCATTTTCGCCAGGCCTTGCAGCGCAGCTTCCTTCGGGTTCGAAGACTGCTGGCTGTTGCTCTGGGACGCGACGTTGCCGTAGGACAAACCGCCGTAGTTATGGGTCGGCCCCACTAGACCGTCAAAATTGACTTCATAGGATTTCATCAGCGAGGCTCCACGAGAATCTGTTGTTATAGGCTTCAGTAACTAACTGTTCAGTGCGACCGAGTCGCGGCCATCGCCAGCAGGCTGGCTCCCACAGTGATTGCGTCGTACACAAAATGTGTGAACACCACCGAACCTGTGGGAGCCAGCCTGCTGGCGATGGGCATCACGCCATTTTCACGCCAGGCGTGAGAGTCGCCGGCAAGGTCAGGCTCGGCGTTTCCAGCGAAGCAACCGGGTACGCGCAGTAATCTGCCGCGTAGTAGGCGCTGGCGCGGTGGTTGCCTGAAGCGCCGACACCGCCGAATGGCGCGCTGCTCGCAGCACCGGTCAGCTGTTTGTTCCAGTTGACGATGCCCGCACGGCTTTCCAGCCAGAACTGCTGATAACGCGCTTCGGAATCCGACAGCAGACCGGCCGCCAGGCCATAGTCGGTGTCGTTGGCTTCAGCGATCGCCGCCTCAAAATCAGCGTAGCGGATCACTTGCAGCAGCGGGCCGAACAGCTCTTCGTCAGGGCGATCAGCCACTGCCGTGACGTCCAGAATGCCTGGGGTCAGCAAGGCAGCTTGAGCTTGTGGCTGAGTCATTTCCAGCAGCGCGACTGCGCCGTTGCCCAGCAGATGCTCTTGCGCATCCATCAGTGCTTTCGCAGCACCGAGAGAAATCACCGAGCCCATGAACGGTGCCGGTTGCTGATCAAACGCGCCGACTTCAATCGTACGGCTGACCGCCACCAGACGCGCCAGCAGTGTGTCGCCCCAGGCGCCCTGTGGCACCAGCAAACGGCGGGCGCAGGTGCAACGCTGACCGGCGGAAATGAACGCCGACTGGATGATGGTGTAAACGGCAGCATCGAGGTCTGCAACCTGATCAACGACCAGCGGGTTGTTACCGCCCATTTCCAGCGCGAGGATCTTGTCCGGACGGCCGGCAAACTGTTGATGCAGGTGATTGCCGGTGCGGCTGGAGCCGGTGAAGAACAAACCATCGATGCCCGGGTTCGCCGCCAGGGCGATACCGGTTTCGCGAGCGCCTTGCAGCAGGTTCAACACGCCAGCCGGCAGACCGGCTTCGATCCAGCACTTGACCGTCAGCTCGGCGACTTTCGGCGTCAGCTCGCTGGGTTTGAACAGCACGCTATTACCGGCCAGCAGCGCCGGCACGATGTGACCGTTCGGCAAGTGACCAGGGAAGTTGTAAGGCCCGAACACCGCGACCACACCGTGTGGCTTGTGGCGCAACACGGCGGTGGCGTCGCCCAACGGGCCGCTCTTCTCGCCGGTACGTTCGCGGTAGCTCTGCACCGAGATCGCAATCTTGTTGACCATGCTGGTGACTTCGGTCGCCGCTTCCCACAAAGGTTTGCCGGTTTCCTCACCGATGGTGCGAGCCAGTTCGTCAGCATTGTTCTTCAGCGCGGCGGCAAAGGCCTCCAGCACGGTGATGCGCTCTTCCAGGGTACGTCGGGCCCAGCTCGGGAATGCCTGGCGTGCGGCTTGCACGGCCGATTCAACCTGAGCAGTGGTAGCGCCTTCGCCGGCCCACAGCACTTGTTGGGTGACCGGGTTCAGCGACTGAAAGGCGTCACCCTGGCCGGCCAGCCATTCACCTGCGATGTATAGCGAATTCATTATTTCGACTCCCTGGCAGCGGACAACGGAACGGCGCGCACTTGATCGCCGGCGTTGAGTTGAAGACGTTTGGCAGTCAGTGGATCGACCACCAGCGTACCGGCGGCGAAACGTGCAGGAGCAGCAGTGATCCGGCAGTCTTCGCGCTTGCGGTTATGAATCAGGAACGGCGTGGCGTCGTCACCCGGTGTGCCGATGGCCAGCACCAGCGCCTGGCTGTCGCGCACTGCGCGGATCTTGCCGGTTTCACACTCAACAGCAGGACCGGCGTCGAAGATGTCGACGTAGCCCTGATAGCTGAAGCCTTCGCTTTTAAGCATGGCCAACGCCGGCTCGGTGTCCGGATGAACCTGGCCGATCACGTTGCGTGCATCTTCCGACAGGAAGCAGGTGTACAACGGGAATTTCGGCATCAGTTCGGCGATGAACGCCTTGTTGCCGACACCTGTGAGGTAGTCAGCCTGGCTGAATTCCATTTTGAAGAAGTGACGCCCCAGGCTTTCCCAGAACGGCGAACGCCCGGCTTCGTCGGACATGCCGCGCATCTCGGCGATGATCTTGTTGCCGAACAGTTGCGGGAACTCGGCGATGAACAGCATCCGCGCCTTGGCCAGCATGCGACCGTTGAGGCCAGTGCGGTAGTCGGCGTGCAGGAACAGCGAGCACAGCTCGGAGTTACCGGTCAGGTCGTTGGCCAGGAACAGCGTCGGGATTTCGCGGTAGATGTTCAACTCTTGCGAAGCGCTGACGGTCAAGCCAACCCGGAAGTTGTACCAAGGCTCACGCAGACCGACGGCACCGGCAATGGCGGAAATACCCACCACGCGGCCATCATCGTCTTCGAGCACGAACAGGTAGTCCGCATCGCCCCGCCCGGCTTCGCCGCGGAAGGTTTTCTCGGCCCAGCCGACCCGATGGGCCAAACGCTCTTCGTTGGCCGGCAAGGTGGTCAGGCCGGTGCCGGTGCTGCGGGCCAGGTCGATCAGAGCGGGTAAATCGCTGCTGCGTACGGGACGAACGATCATGCTATCTCCTCAAACGGGCCGCTTGCGCCACCCGTGAAACTTCGCTGCTTTCTAGGCAATTCTCTCTAGGATTAAAGCAGGCGTTAAACCGCCACCAGGCGCACGCTGGCACCTTCACCGACGCCCAGGGCTTCGGCCGCTTCAAGATCCAGAGTCACGGGTTTGCCCGGCGCGTAATCGAGCTCAAGCAAAACGGCGCGGTAATCCTGCAACTGGGCGTTGGCCACCAGGTACTGACGACCGGCGCCTTTGACCGGCTCGCCGATTTTCACCGGGACTACTCGGCTCTGGGCGATCGAACGGATCCCCGAGACACGGGCGTGCAGAGTCGGCCCACCGTCGAAAATGTCGATGTAGTGATCGGTCTCGAAGCCTTCGCGCATCAGGATGTCGAAGGTGATCTGCGCCCGTGGGTGCACCTGGCCCATCGCCTCTTGAGCGGAGTCCGGCAGCAGCGGCACATAGATCGGGTAATGCGGCATCAGCTCGGCCAGGAACGTCCGGCTCTTCAGACCGCACAGACGCTCGGCAGCGGCGTAGTTGAGGTCGAAGAAATTACGACCGATGGCATCCCAGAACGGCGAATCACCATTTTCATCGCTATAACCGACGATCTCGGTCACCACAGAATCGGCGAAACGCTCCGGATGGCTGGCGACGAACAACAAGCGACCACGGGAGTTGAGTTCCGACCAGGCCGACCCCACCAGCTCCGGCAGCACGTAGAAACTGGTCAGCAAGCTGTTGCCGGTCAGGTCGTGGCACTGGGAGAGCACGTGGATCTTGTTGTGAATCTTCAGCTCGCGGGAGGCGTGCACAAAGGTTTCATTACGGAAGCTGTAGAACGGCTCGGAATAACCGGCCGACGCAACGATGGCCGAGCAGCCCACCAGTTTGCCGGTGGCGGTGTCTTCGAGGACGAAGAAATAGCTCTCTTCACCGTTGAAGCTGACTTCGGCGGAGAACGAGGCTTCGCTTGCTGCGATCTTGTCGCTCAGGCGTTCAACGTCATCCGGCAAGGAAGTGACACCAATCGGGCTGTCCGCAGCCAGACGCTGTACCTCGCCCAGATCAGCCATTTGCGCGGGGCGCATCACCAGCATGGTGTCACTCCTTTCTCTCAGAACTTACAGAAGAAAAAAACCGGGCCATCCCTGAAACAACTCAGAGTCAACTGTGGGAGCTAGCCTGCTAGCGATATCGTCCTGTCAGGCAACAATGATGTTGGCTATCAGGCCCTCATCGCTAGCAGGCTAGCTCCCACACTTTTGATCCAGCCCGGTACAAAAATTTGGATCGACGCCTGAAAATGTCAGGCGTCGAAGGGTCTATCAGGCTTGAGTCAGTTTGGCCGCGGCGCGCTCGAAACGGTCCAGACCGGCATCGATATCGGCGTCTTCAACCACCAGGCTTGGCGCGAAACGAACCACGTCCGGGCCGGCTTGCAGAATCATCAGGCCTTCTTTTTCAGCGGCGTTGAAGATGTCCTTGGCCTTGCCTTTCCAGGCATCGTTCAGCACGCAACCGATCAACAGGCCCATACCACGGACCTGGGTGAACAGGCCGTACTTCTCACCGATCTGTTCCAGGCGGGCCTTGAACTTGTCGTGTTTGGCGTTGACGCCGGCCAGCACTTCAGGGGTATTAACGATGTCGATCACGGCTTCAGCGACAGCACACGCCAGCGGATTGCCGCCATAGGTGGTGCCGTGAGTGCCGACGACCAGGTGTTTGGCCAGGTCTTCGGTGGTCAGCATCGCGGCGATTGGGAAACCACCGCCCAGGCTCTTGGCGCTGGTCAGGATGTCCGGGGTCACGCCGTAATGCTGGTAGGCGAACAGCTTGCCGCTGCGGCCCATGCCAGTTTGCACTTCGTCGAAAATCAGCAGCGCGTTGTGTGCGGTGCACAGTTCACGGGCGCCTTGCAGGTACTCGAGTTCGGCCGGGATCACGCCGCTCTCGCCCTGGATCGGTTCCAGAACCACAGCGCACGTCTTGTCGGAAATGGCGGCTTTCAGCGCAGCCAGATCGTTGTACGGCACGTGGGTGATACCGGTGATCTTCGGACCGAAACCATCGGAGTACTTCGACTGGCCACCGACGTTCACGGTGAACAGGGTACGGCCGTGGAAGCTGTTGAGCGCGGCGATGATTTCGTACTTCTCGCTGCCGAAACGATCGAAACCGACGCGACGGGCCAGCTTGAAGGCGGCCTCGTTGGCTTCGGCGCCGGAGTTGCAGAAGAACGCGCGATCGGCAAACGTGGCGTCGACCAGCTTATGGGCCAGGCGCAAGGCCGGCTCATTGGTGAAGACGTTGGACACGTGCCACAGCTTGTTCGCCTGCTCGGTCAAGGCAGCGACCAGCGCCGGGTGCGCATGGCCCAATACGTTAACGGCAATCCCGCCGGCGAAGTCGATCAGCTCGCGGCCAGACTGGTCCCAGACGCGGGAGCCGGCGCCACGAACAGGAATGAAAGCGGCAGGCGCGTAGTTGGGAACCATTACCTGGTCGAAATCGGCGCGTTGTACCGCAGCGTGCTCAACGGACATCGGAGTCTCCTGATGAGGAACACTCGCCTGAAACTGGCGAGCGATGGGGGGATTGTAAGGACAGTTTTCAGCCCGGCCTTGCCGCCAAGCGACAACTTCTTATAGCGCAAACCCCGGTTTCAGCCGGGTTTACGGCAATGCGACATATAGCGTCGCAAAGGCGCAGTTTAAACTGCCGGCACAGGTTATAGGCAGGGTTGTCGAGCGGTGCGGTAAATATGTACCGCACGGAACCGATCATCGTCTGTTTTGCTGGTGGCTCATTCAAAACGCTAAGGGAATAGCGCATGAGCCGATACGAGAACGATCGCCTTTCCACTACTGGAGGCAGTGAATCCGCTACGCAACCGGACGATCACTACCATCACCTGTTCAACAATCTGCCAGTCTGGGTATTAGAAGCATCGTCCAGTACACACCGAGCTCTCAAGAACGCCACGTTTATGACGCCGCACTGGCATGGCACCGCAACACCGCTGCAGCACCAGTCGCTGAAAAAGATCAGTCAGGAACACTGGACCCATCGAAATCGTCTGGACTCAATGCTGTCGAAGCTGCAAAGCGCACAAGCCTTTGCCGAACCGCTGCTGAGGCACGCCCTGAAAACCCGGTTCAACCTGGATCTGGACGTCAAAACTACCTTCCTGCGCCTGTACATCCCTCAAACCGTGCCGCTTTTCGGAATCAAGACTGGCGCCGCGCGCACCTGGACCGTGTCGATGCTCGACGCCGTCCTGCATAACTTTCAGGAATCGGAAACAGCGGCAGGGGCTTACGAGTCAGCCTCGACGTTCATCACCAAACCTTCGCCCACAGGGCAGTTCGATACGCTGCCGGCGGTCAAGCAAAAGCTCACTATCCCGGCCTTTGCCCGGTTATGCCGGGAACTGGATATCGGTGCCCGGTACAACGTTTACCTCAAAGACAATCTGGGGCTCTCCAACCCGGTGGCCGGTGCGGTGTTGAAACCGAAGGTGATCGTCTCGCACAAAACAGCACTCCAATCTGCGCTGCAGATGGCGCAAGTCCGAAAGGATATTTCAGCGGATGCCCATCTCTCGATCCTGCGCATTCTGGAAGGGCGTTCGGGTGCTCGACTGGATGGGCAGCCGCTGCAGGGTCACGACCTGACAATGATGTCCTCCTCGCTGACCGGCATTGTCATTTTCGCGGCGAGCCCGGAACGCGCACGCACGGCAACACGGATCATTGCCTACATTCCCGATGATCCAGAGCATCCTCTCAAGGAATACCCGAACACATTGGCGTTCATGGCCGAGCTGACCCGCAAACTGCGCTCGCCCGCTTATCAAACGTTCTTCAGTCGCTTCGTCGACCACAAGGAAAGAGGACATTTTTTCGCGGACCTCAACCGTCGCCTCCAGAGCGTGACCTGGCATCAACACCGACAGGGCGACCCACTGCCGAGCTGGCGCGAAACGCCCATCGACAAGCCTGATTTGCGCTTTTCGGCGACCCCGTTCAGAGCGGACCTGTGGAACCATCTCTATCAGCGACAGCTGAACAAGATCCTCAACGATGCAAGCACGCTCGCCGTCTCCACCGCCACTGCCGACAGCAACGCGCGGTGGGCATTGTGGAATGCCTTCAGCAAAGTGGCCTCGACAATCCTTGAAATCGCGACGTTCGTTGCGCTGCCTTTCGTCCCGTTTCTCGGCGAATTGATGCTCGGCTACATGGCCTACCAGTTACTCGACGAAACCCTCGAAGGCATAGTGGACCTGGCTGAAGGGCTGAAAACAGAAGCGCTCGGGCATCTGATGACGTTCGTCGAAACGGTGGTTCAGGTGGGGACATTTGCGGTGGGCGGCGCCATCGCTGCCCGGACCCTCAGCAGTCTGCTCTCTCGTGAAGCTATTGCGCTTGTCGACCCACTCAAACCCGTCACAACGCCCAAAGGAAAAACCCGCTACTGGAAGCCGGATCTCAAGCCTTACGAACAAGCACTCATTTTGCCCGAAGGAGTAAAACCCGATCATCTCGGCCTCTATCAATACGAGGGCAAGACGCTGCTGCCACTGGAGGAAAAACTGTATGCCGTGAAGCCCGACCGCGCGCCAGGCACGTTTCAGATTAAGCATCCGAACCGAACTGATGCTTATCAGCCACCTCTGCTGCATAACAACCACGGCGCCTGGCACACAGAACTGGAGCAACCGCTGAACTGGGACCGGGGAAAAGTCATGCGCCGCCTCGGCCATAGCGTCGAGTCGTTCACCAACGCCGAGCGCGAACAGATCCTGCGGGTCAGCGGTTACCACGACAACGTAGTGCGCGAAATGCATGTCGAACACTATCGTCCGCCTTCGCTGCTGACAGACACGATCAAGCGTTTCAGGATCAACCGGGACATCGAAACCTTTATCGAGCAGATTGGCAGCGCCCAACCCGAGCGCTATCGCAAGGCCGATCTGATTCTGCAACATCAATTACTGACCAGCTACGACGATTGGCCCGTCGACACGCCAATGCCGGCACCGGAAACCCAAACGCGAGCCTTCAGAAAACAAACGGCCGAACTTGCCCTGAAGCATCACAAATCGCTGTTTGATACACGCTATCGCGCGCAGGAGAAAACCGACAACGTGCAGGTCCAGCGACTGCTCGACGACGTGCATGGATTGCCGACCGATGTCGCGCAAGAGCTGGTGAGCAATGCAACCGGGACCGAGTTACGTCAGCTGCACAACGGTCGCGCGCCCCAACGGCTCAAGGAAGCAGCACTAAAAGCCATGGAGGCCGTACGCGCAGCCCGAGCCTGTGAAGGCCTTTATTCCGACGCTCTGGACAACACCGACACCCACCGACTGGCCTTGCAAAGCCTGAATTCGCTGCCCGGTTTTTCCGCCGAGCTACGTATTGAAGTGAGGGATTACGCCCATGACGGACTTGTGCGCGACAGCATTGGCCAGCTCAATGCACCGACTGTGAAAACACTGGTACGCGCTGAAGTTGGTACTTACCAGGTATATCAAGACAGCGAATCGGCGCCCGGTGATTTTTATCAGTGCCTTTTTCAGGCGCTGCCGCAAGCACAGCGCAACGCGTTGAGCCCATCGATCGCAAATGCTCACGCACTCAGACTACACATCGCCGAACATGCACTGAACCAACCGGCACTACGCAAGCTGTTTGCAAAAAATCCCAATCGAAAACCGTTCTACGATCCGACGACCATGCGCTTGCCTGGCGGCTCGGATGGATACCGACGCAGTTACTTCCCGACGCCGTCCCTCAACGACCGTGTTCGCGAGGTTTACCCCAGCCTTTCCGAGGAGCAACTCCAGTCTGTTGTTCTCCAGTTACAAACACATCCCGATGGCGCTCGCATGGAGCTCTCACGCCTGTCCAGCGAACTCTCGCGACTGAATCAGGACCTGAACACCTGGATAAATGACTCGCCCACTGTTCACCCGCAAACTCGAGTCCCCCTGAGCGAACTGGAACGACAGGCCGCTCGACACAATCGCAGGCTACTGGCCCAGGAAATCCAGCGAACTTGGCGCCGACAATCAGAGCAGGACTTCAATGGCCCGGATGACACGCCACGCTATGCACTCAGATTTTCCGAGCCGATTCTTGGCGATCTACCGACGCTGACGGCCGATTTCCCCCATGTGTCATTGCTGTCCCTTGAAGGCAGTCATGCTGCGCAGGGTGTTCCCGAGTTTCTTCAGCGCTTCACCAGCTTGCGCCGCCTCGATTTAAAACGCTTTTCCCTGACCGCCCTCCCCGAGGCCATTCCTCGAATGACGGACCTTGATGCGCTGGTGTTAAGCGATTGCGGAATCAGGTTCGATGCAGCCAACTGGGCGAAACTGTCTTCATTGAACAAGCTGGTCATGCTGGATCTGTACCAGAACCCGTTCACTATGGTGCCCAGTGTCGAATCCATGCCTGAGCTGGTTCACCTGGACCTGAGCCGTACCGGCCTGACCGACATTCCCGACAGCGTAATTCGCCACCCCAAACTTGATACCGCCAAGCTGCTACACAACAGGATCAGTGAGCTGCCTTCGCAATTATTCGAAAGCCCGGTGTACACCAAACGCGCAATACACCTGACGCACAATCCGCTTTCGGATAACGCCCGACAACTGATCAAGCATCACTACTTCGACAGCTCATACGATTTGGGTATCTATGCCCCAGAGGCGGACATCAACCGAGTCAGGGCGCTGTACCCGAACCTGGAGGTTGAACAGGCGAGCGAGTTTGTCTATGAACTGGCAGGCACACTGGCAGACGGCCGGATCGAGCTGACAAACCTTGAAGCGGAGTTGGCCCAACTGAGCAACGACCTGGAGGTATGGACTGCCGACCTTCCGGCACAACACCCGTTGACGGGCGAACCGTTCACCGCCCAACAACAGCTTGTCGAACACATGAACCGCGACGAGTTCAAACAGACACTGGAGCAGTGCTGGCGGCATGAAAGCGAACTGGATGACTTCAATGAGGCGCTGGAGCCCACCTATGATCTCGTTTTCGAATCCTACATCAACGGTGACCTGCCTACCCTGAACGCCGACTTCAGTCATGTGACATCGCTGGAGTTACGCAGCGCCGACGGAGTGACCCGCGCCGGGCATTTTCTGGTGTCTTTCCCCAAACTCAAAAGACTCAAACTGCGCGACTGTAATCTGGGCAACATTCCCGATGCGGTGTTCAAGATGGGTCAACTGCGGGCGCTGTCGCTCCCTGAATGCCGCGTCACGCTGTCAGCGGAATCGGCAAGTGCGCTGGCGGGAATGGAACAGCTCGATTATCTCGATCTGGCCCACAACCCCCTGGGGCAAACGCCTGACCTGAGTCAGATGATGGAGCTCGCGACCGTACTGCTGAATGACACCGGCATCACCGAAATACCGCACGGTCTGCTGCAAATGACAGAGCTGGACTGGGCCGACCTCAGTGGCAACGCCATCACCGAAGTCCCCAGCGACGTGCTGGAACTGCCGGTGGAAATCGCTGACAACATCAGTTTTCGAGGTAATCGGTTTTCAGGGGAGAGCCTGCTACGGCTGATCGATTACTTCGAACGGACGGGCATGGACTTTGGCGTGGAAGAGGTGATCAATCGAGGTGAGATGGATATCTCGACTTCTGAAGGCTCCGACATGGAGGAGTAAATCAGCCTCAGCAGGTGACGTGGTTGCTCTGTCACCCACGCTCCGAGGGCACCGACGACAATTCGAACGGGCTGCTGCTGCGCCGCTGGTTGCGATCTTCCCGCGGCGTGGCGCCGAAGAAGTTGCGGTAGGCGCTGGAGAAATGCGGCCCCGAGGAGAAGCCACACGACAGGCCGATCTGGATGATCGACTTGCTGGTTTGCATCAACATCTGCCGGGCCTTGTTCAGGCGCAGTTCCAGGTAATACTGGCTCGGCACACGGTTGAGGTATTGCTTGAAGATCCGCTCCAACTGCCGACGGGACACGCACACATGCTGGGCGATTTCGTCGGTGGTCAGCGGCTCTTCGATGTTGGCTTCCATCAGCAGCACGGCTTGCGTGAGCTTTGGATGACTGGAACCCAGGCGGTTTTGCAGCGGGATACGCTGGCGCTCGCCGCCTTCGCGGATGCGCTCGACCACCAGTTCTTCCGACACCGCACCAGCCAGTTCTGCGCCGTGATCACGAGCCAGCACGGCCAGCAGCAAGTCGAGTACCGACAGGCCGCCGCACGCGGTCAGACGATCGCGATCCCAGTCGAACAGATGGCTGGTAGCAATGACTTTCGGGAAACGTTCGGTGAAGTCGTCCTGCCAGCGCCAATGCACGGCAGCGCGATAACCGTCGAGCAAACCCAGTTGCGCCAACGGGTAAACACCGGCCGACAAACCACCGATCACGCAGCCAGCACGCACCAGTTGTTTCAGCGCACTGCTGAGCGCCGGCGCGAGTGTGGTGGGTGGCTCATCGGCGAGCAGGAAGAGTTTTTGGAAGTTTTCGAGCTTGCCGGCCCACGGCTCACCCGGCAATTGCCAGGCGCCTTCGGTCGGCGGTTCGGCCTGCAAAAACGACAGTTCGTAGACAACGTCCGGATGCACACGCTGGGCAACACGCAAGGCCTCCTCAGCCAGCGCAAGCGTCAGTGCTTTAGTGCTGGGCCAAATCAGGAAACCAATTCGATGGGCAGTCATGGCGGGCAATCCGAAACGAAAACAGTGTTAGAAGCCGAAAGCGGCTGCAACCAAATTAGACCATCTGGCGCGCGGTGCGCAGCATGACCTAATTTGGTGCGTAACGGGAGCGATTACTTCAGGCTGCCCGAGAGGAATTGTTGCAGGCGTTCGGACTGTGGATTGACCAGCACCTCACGCGGGTTGCCGCATTCTTCGACGACACCTTTGTGCAGGAACACCAGCTGGTTCGACACTTCACGGGCGAAGCCCATTTCGTGCGTCACCACCACCATGGTCCGGCCTTCCAGCGCCAGGGCCTGCATGACTTTCAGCACGTCGCCGACCAGTTCCGGGTCGAGTGCCGACGTCGGTTCGTCGAACAGCATCACCTCAGGCTCCATCGCCAGCGCACGAGCAATCGCCACACGCTGCTGCTCGCCGCCGGACATGTGGCCCGGGTAAGCATCTTTACGATGGGCGACACCGACCTTGTTCAGGTAGTGCTCGGCCTTCTCGCGGGCTTCGGCCTTGGACATGCCAAGCACGTGAACCGGCGCTTCCATGATGTTTTCCAGCGCGGTCATGTGCGACCACAGGTTGAAATGCTGGAACACCATCGACAGGCGCGAACGCATGCGTTGCAGCTGCTTCGGGTCGGCCGCTTTGAGCGCGCCGTCCTTGTTGGCCACCAGTTTCAGCTCTTCGTTGTTGAGCAGAATCTTGCCCGCGTGCGGCTGCTCCAGCAAGTTGATGCAGCGCAGGAAAGTACTTTTGCCGGAGCCACTGGAGCCGATGATGCTGATCACATCGCCAGCCGCCGCTTTCAGGGACACGCCCTTGAGCACTTCGTGACTGCCATAGCGTTTATGCAGGTCTTGGACTTCAAGTTTGTACATGCGGTCGGTTCTCACAAAAACAGTCAGTCAGTCGTTGAGCAAGCGCCCGTGACGCAGCGCTTCGCGCCCCGCCACCTTGGCCAGCCAGAAACCGGGTTGGGCATAACGCAGCCGTTCAATGGCAAACAGCACCCCGGACGTACCAGCACACACCGTGCTGACCCGATCCGATAACGGATCGATCACTTCGAAAATCTCATCGCCGGCTTCAATCCATTCACCGGGTTTACGCAAGAAACTGATCACGCCAGGGTGTGGCGCAAACAGTAATTCGGTGCCTTCGAACGGCATGCCTTCGCAAGCATCTTGCGCAGGTTTTGGCCATTCGCCGCTGATCAAGCCTTGCTCGGCGAGGAACGCCAGAATGCCTTCGGCGTAAGCGCAGGCTTCGGCGCGACCGGTATCGGCCTGACCGCCTAATTCAATGGTAGTCGCCAGGCAGGCCAGGGGAATCTGCGCATCAGGAAACAGACGCGACAGACGCAACCACGGCAGCGAACACGCTTCATCAAACGAACTGCCACCGGAATCTTCCGCCAGCAGCCCCACCTTCACGTCCAGGTGCGCGGCCAACGAACGCCATTGCGGCCAGTGTTGCGGCAAGGCGTACATGTGCAGCGCCGCTTCGGCATCGCAATGCAGATCCAGCACCACGTCAGCGGTGCAGGCATGACTGAGCAAAATGCGCTGCATGCCTTGCAACTGACTTGTAGCTGGCGGCAATGCGGCGAGCACATCGCTCATGGCCTGACGGATCAGACGGATATTGGCGTGGGGATCATCACCCAGGTGCCCTTCCAGCTCGGCGGCCACTGGCGCGCTCAGCTCGACGAAGTCCCGGTTGAAGTTCTTGCCGCTGCCCGCCTCAAAACGCCCTTGATGATTGCCCTGAAGCAGTTGACCGAGGCCCAGTGGATTGGCCACCGGCACCAGTTCGATCACACCGTTGAGCAAGCCTTGGGCTTCAAGTTCGGTCAGGCGCTTTTTCAGCTCCCAAGCCGTACGCATGCCCGGCAATTCATCGGCGTGCAGGCTGGCCTGGATGTAGGCCTTGCGCTCGCCAGCGCCGAAGCGGAACACCGAAATCTGACGTTCGCTGCCCAAGTGGCTCCACGGCAATGAATGATCGATGCGTTCCATATCAGTGCTTCCGCGGGGCCAGATAGCCCAGCCAGCGGCGCTCCGCCAGTTTGAACAGCTTCACCAGAATGAACGTCAGGCACAGGTAGAACACGCCGGCGGTGATGTAGGCTTCGAACGGCAGGTAGAACTGAGCGTTGACCGTGCGCGCGGCACCGGTGATGTCGATCAGGGTTACGATGGACGCCAGACTGGTGGTCTGCAGCATCATGATCACTTCGTTGCTGTATTGCGGCAGCGCCCGGCGCAGGGCCGACGGCAGCAGAATTCGCTTGTACAACTTGTAGCGCGACATACCCATCGCCTTGGCCGCTTCGATCTCACCATTCGGCGTAGCGCGCAGGCTGCCGGCGATGATTTCAGCGGTGTAGGCGCTGGTGTTGATCGCAAAGGCCAGGCACGCACAGAACGTCGCGCTGGACAGCCACGGCCAGAGGAAACTTTCACGTACCGCTTCGAACTGCGCCAGACCGTAGTAGATCAAGAACAGCTGCACCAGCATCGGTGTACCGCGGATCACGTAGGTGTAGAGCCAGGCGCTCATGTTGACGGCCGCGTTTTTCGAGACGCGCATCAAGCCCAGCGGCAACGCGCACAGCAGGCCGAAAAACAGCGACAGCGCGAGCAATTTGAGGGTGGTCACCAGGCCGCCGAAATACAGCGGCAGGGCCTCCCAAATGACGTTGTAGTCGAAGATCATAGATCAGCCGCCCTTACGCCTACCGAGTAGCGCTTCTCAAGGTGACGCAATGCCAACAACGAGACGCTGGTGATCACCAGGTACATCGCCGCCACTGCGAGGAAGAAGGTGAAAGGCTCGCGGGTGGCATCTGCCGCCTGCTTGGCCTTGAACATCATGTCTTGCAGACCCACCACCGAAATCAGCGCGGTGGCCTTGGTCAGTACCAGCCAGTTGTTGGTGAAACCCGGAATCGCCAGGCGAATCATCTGCGGCACCAACACCCGGAAGAACACCTGAAAACTGCTCATGCCGTACGCCATGCCGGCTTCTGCCTGACCTTTCGGGATCGCCATGAAGGCACCACGGAAGGTTTCCGACAGGTACGCACCGAAGATGAAGCCCAGGGTGCCGATACCGGCGGCCAACGGGTTCAGGTCGATGTAGTCGTCAAAACCGAGCATCGGCGCGACGCGGTTGAGCAGGTCCTGACCACCGTAGAAAATCAGCAGGATCAGCACCAGATCGGGAATACCGCGGATCACCGTGGAATACAGGTCGCCCAGCCAGGCCAGCCAGCGAATCGGGGACAGACGCAGCGCAACGCCGATCAGACCCAGAACAATGGCCAAGACCATGGACGACAAGGCGAGCTGAAGCGTCAGCCATGCGCCATCGAGGATGACAGCCCCGTAGCCTTTCAACATGATTCAGGTCCTCGAAAAGGGGGATGAAAAAATGGCGCAAACCTCAGAGATCCTGTTGCTTGCGCCATTTCGGACTTGTCGCCGGGACGTATTACTTGCCGTAGATATCGAAGGCGAAGTACTTGTCCTGGATTTGCTTGTACTTGCCGTTCTCGCGAATGGCGGTGATCGCGGTGTTGATCTTGTCTTTCAGCGCGTCACCCTTGCGAACCGCGATACCCACGCCGTCGCCGAAATATTTGACGTCGGTGAAGGCCGGGCCAACGAAGGCAAAACCTTTGCCAGCGTCGGTTTTCAGGAAACCGTCATCCAGCAGCGTAGCGTCAGCCACGGTGCCGTCGAGGCGGCCAGCAGCCACGTCGAGGTAGATTTCGTTTTGCGAGCCGTATGGCTTGATCTCGGCACCCAGCGGGGCCAGCACTTCGCGGGCGAAACGCTCGTGGATCGAACCACGTTGCACGCCGATGTTCTTGCCCTTGAGCTCAGCCAGGCTGTCGCTGACTGGAGTGCCGGCCTTCATGACCAGGCGAGCCGGGGTGTTGTAGTACTTGTTGGTGAAGTCCACGGACTTCTTGCGGTCTTCAGTGATCGACATGGACGACAGGATCGCGTCGATCTTGCGCACTTTGAGTGCCGGGATCAGACCGTCGAACTCTTGCTCGACCCAAACGCACTTGACCTTCATCTCTTCGCACAGAGCGTTGCCGATGTCGTAGTCGAAACCAACGATGCTGCCGTCCGGCGCTTTGGAAGCGAACGGAGGGTAAGCCGCTTCGATACCAATTTTCAGAGGCTTTTCATCGGCGAAAGTCGGCAGGGACAGCACGGACAGTGCCAGGGCGCCAAGCAGCACGAGTTTCTTCATCTTGGGACTCCATCGGTAAAGGGCTAAAACGGCAGAGTGAGCGACAGCCCAATATGCGAATGAGTGGAACCGCAAAGCGGTGCTGCGTCGTAGGATTCGCGCGCTTTTTTCAACGCGAGCAACAACGAGCGAGTGATCGGCATTCTAACGACAGGCCCGAAGCCGATATTTCTTCAATGCGACAACTAATTACAGAAGCACCGAGAAAGCCGCTTGGGCGCGTTGACAGCCTTGCAAATTCATGCAAGAGCAAAAGACAGTGAACCGATCTATGCTGCAAATTGCGGGCCTATTATTGGCAAACCCTTCTAATCCGGCAAGCGTAGCGTTGTGTCTTATTTGTTGCAGGGCCTGAAGAGACCCGATGACGGGGCTTTGCGTTTCCCAACGCCCCGTATGGGAGCGAGCGGTTACACATTCAGTTACTTGAACGGTGGCGGGTAACAGTGGGAAAGCGCCTACAACTGAAGCCGATAATTATTGGCAGTTGTTGATGTGGCGCCTAGGTGATCGCTATCGCGAGCAAGCTCGCTCCCACATTTGACCGAGTAATTACAAAGATTTTTGCACCGCCCACAAATCCCCTGTGGGAGCGAGCTTGCTCGCGATGAGGCCTGCCCAAGCACCTGAGATCTAAAACCTGAGCACCATAGAAAAGCCCCGCCAGGCGCAATGCCGGGCGGGGCTTCGATGACTCAGGAACCGCTGTTATGCGACGTTCATGATCTTGTGTTCATCAATCAAATGCTGCACCACACCCGGATCCGCCAGGGTGGAGATATCCCCCAACCCATCGTATTCGGCCGTAGCAATCTTGCGCAGAATACGGCGCATGATTTTACCCGAACGGGTTTTCGGCAGGCCCGGCGCCCACTGGATAACATCCGGCGAGGCAATCGGACCGATCTCTTTACGCACCCAGTTTTTCAGCTCCAGACGCAGCTGCTCGCTCGGTTCTTCGCCACCGATCAACGTGACATAGACATAGATGCCCTGCCCTTTGATGTCGTGCGGCACACCGACCACGGCTGCTTCGGCGACTTTCGGGTGGGCAACCATCGCGCTTTCAATCTCGGCGGTCCCCATGCGGTGGCCGGACACGTTGAGCACGTCATCCACGCGACCGGTAATCCAGTAGTAACCGTCTTCGTCACGACGCGCACCGTCACCGGTGAAGTACATGCCGCGGAACGTCTTGAAGTAGGTATCGACGAATCGGTCATGGTCGCCATACAGCGTACGCGCCTGGCCTGGCCACGAATCGAGAATCACCAGGTTGCCCTCGGCAACGCCTTCGATGATGTTGCCCAGGTTATCCACCAACGCTGGCACTACACCGAAGAACGGACGTGCCGCAGAACCCGGCTTGAGCGCATGCGCACCCGGCAGCGGGCTCATCATGTTGCCGCCCGTTTCGGTCTGCCACCAGGTGTCGACGATCGGGCAACGGGATTGGCCGACGTTCTTGTAGTACCAGTCCCACGCTTCCGGGTTGATCGGCTCACCGACCGAACCCAACAGTCGCAGGCTGCTGCCATCAGCGCCTTCAACAGCGGCTTTACCCGACGCCATCATCGCGCGGATCGCGGTTGGCGCGGTGTAGAGGATATTGACCTTGTGCTTGTCGACGATTTTCGCCACCCGGGTGATGTCCGGATAGTTCGGCACACCTTCGAACAGCAGCGTGGTCGCGCCATTGGCCAGCGGGCCGTAGACAATGTAACTGTGGCCGGTGACCCAACCGACGTCGGCGGTGCACCAGTAGACTTCGCCCGGACGGTAGTCGAACACGCGCTCGTGAGTCATCGCCGCGTACAACAGGTAGCCGGCGGTGGTGTGCTGCACGCCCTTCGGCTTGCCGGTCGAGCCGGAGGTATAAAGGATGAACAGCGCTTCTTCAGCACCCATCTCTTTCGGCGCGCAGACACTGCCCGCCACTTTCATCAGGTCTTCGTACCAGATGTCGCGATGCTGGTTCCACTTGATGTTGCCACCGGTGCGCTTGCACACGATGACTTTCTGGATGCTGCTGGTTTCCGGGTTGGTCAGCGCGTCGTCGACGTTGGTCTTGAGTGGAATCTTCTTGCCGGCACGAACGCCTTCATCAGCCGTGATCACCACTTTGGATTTGCAGTCGATGATCCGACCCGCCAGGGCTTCCGGCGAGAAACCACCAAACACCACCGAGTGAATCGCGCCGATCCGGGTACACGCCAGCATGGCGACCACGGCTTCGGGGATCATCGGCATATAGATAGTCACCACGTCGCCGCGGTGCACATCCTGGCCACGCAGAGCGTTGGCGAACTTGCAGACTTGTTCGTGCAGCTCGCGGTAGGTGATGTTGCGGCTTTCGGCAGGGTCATCCCCTTCCCAAATGATCGCGACTTGATCGCCGCGCTCGGCCAGATGACGGTCGAGGCAGTTGTAGGAAACGTTCAGGGTGCCGTCGGCGAACCATTTGATGTCGACATGGTGGTCGTCGAAGGAGGTCTGTTTCACCGTGGTGAAAGGCTTGATCCAGTCGAGGCGCTTGGCTTGCTCGCGCCAGAAGCCGTCCGGGTTAACGACGGACTGCTGGTACATGGCCTTGTAGGTCGCCTCGTCAGTCAGCGTGTTGGCCAAAACCTCGGGACGAACGGGATACAGAGAAGCCGCACTCATCTTTGTTACCTCGGTGGAATAGTTGTTTTTGTATGACCCAGTTGTAGCCGGGCCGGGCCTATAGAACCATTCGACGATGGTAGTAACAAGCCCCTACAAAATGTGGCTATACCTCGCCGAGGCGCTCAAGGCCGTTGATTTCAGGGGCTTTGGGCATTTATGACATTGGCTTCATCAGCGAGCCAAAGGTCGCTTTTCGGGGATTGTTACAGGATCTGCCAATAGTGTTTATCAAAAGCACGCCTATATGAATGTAAACCCCACGCCTAAAATCAGCCTCGCCAACCAGGCAACGTGATTAACCAAGTTGCAGCCCCCACGAAGGCAGTTAATCCAAAACCAGTACTTAAGTTCTACACGCAACCCTAAAAAGGTTGCGTGACCCCACTCGACCTCTAAAAGGTAAATCTGAAATGAAAGCTTTATTAGTTCTGGCCCTCAGCAGCCTGTGCGCAACCGCCATGGCAGACGAGGTCCCGACTGATGTCGCACAGCAGCAACCCGCCGTTGAGGAATACACTTACTCCACCCACCTGGACATCGCCAAAGTTATCTCCATGAGCGAAATCCCGAATGTGTGTGAAGTTGTTCCGGCGAAAATGGAATACGACGACTCTAAAGGCCAACGCCACATTCTTCGTTACAGCGTCATGGGTAACGGCTGCTCTAACGGCTAATCACCCGCTCTCACCCTCCCAAGGTTCGACCCACCTGCCTGCTATTTAAGGCAGATGAAGCGCCGAACCTTAGATATCTACTTATTCGATTATTTAAAGCGTTTATTTGCGCTTTTTAATCAAATTATCTGGCCTTAGTATGAATTCCACACCCAAGGCACAAAACGCCAACGAACTTGGAGCCACTACCATGAAAACCAAACTGATCCTCGCCCTGACCCTCTCTGTCCTGGCCGCTAACACCTTCGCCGCTGACGGCTACGACCGCACTGGCTCGGCTGCTTACACCACTGAAGCGGCTGTCGCTTCTGACGGTTACGACCATACCGGTTCGGCGTCTTTCGCCTCCGATGGCTCCGACCACACGGGCGCTGCCAAACTCGCTTCTGACGGTTTTGATCACACCAGCGCTGCCAAAGTCGCTGCCGATGGCGCAGATCACGTGGGCGCCGCTCGCCTCAGCTGATCATCAAGCGTGACTTTACAGCCCGGCTTCGGCCGGGCTTAGTTGTGTCTGGGGGCATCGAAAAGTGACTCAAAACACAACATGTAGTGAAAAACGCAGTTTTCTGGCTATTTTTTGAACAAAAAAATTGCCCACCAAAATTTATGAAAAAAAATCTGCACCCGCGACATCCAGCCAAAGCCCTGTAAACCCTCGCTCCAACCGAAAAACACTCCTTCTCGACCGCTCCATGCGCGGATTCGCCCCACCACGGCCGCAAAAATTTCCCTATAATGCCGGCTTAAACGGGCCTGCAATATTCCCTTACAGGGATAACAGCCAGTCTGAAGCCCACGCCGAAGTCTTCACCGATTTCTGCGCCCCTCAGAGGCTCTCGGAACCCCGTACAAAATTATGTTTATTTGCCTGCGTGTACCGCTGCAAAAAACGCTATCCAACGCGGCCAGTACGGTCGTGTGAAAAACCAACCAATCAGTTTTCACACGGGCATCTGGCCCTCACGCAGGAGACGACACGTCATGCTGAGCTGGGACGAATTCGACAAAGAAGACAGCGGCGAAACCGTTGTAAAAGGCGCCAACGCCGGGCACGCAACTGAAGCCAACATGGACCGCCTCGACACCGCTGGTGGCGTCGCGGCGCAAGAAGCCCGCGCTGTAACCGCGTCCGACTCCGCCGCAATCGCCCGTGCAAAAGCTGCCCTGGACAACCTCGACATCGCCGAAGGCCTCGCCGAACTCGAAGGCGCCTCCGCCCGTGTGGCGGTCGACGAAAAGCGCATGATCAACTGCCGCGCCGACCTCAACCAGCTCGTCCCGTTCAAGTACGACTGGGCCTGGCAGAAGTACCTGGACGGTTGCGCAAACCACTGGATGCCGCAAGAAGTCAACATGACCGCCGACATCGCCCTCTGGAAAGACCCGGAAGGCCTGACCGACGACGAGCGCCGCATCGTCATGCGCAACCTCGGCTTCTTCTCCACCGCCGACTCCCTGGTTGCCAACAACCTGGTGCTGGCCGTGTACCGCCTGATCACCAACCCGGAATGCCGCCAGTACATCCTGCGCCAGGCGTTCGAAGAGGCGATCCACACCCACGCCTACCAGTACTGCATCGAATCGTTGGCCATGGATGAAGGCGAGATCTTCAACATGTACCACGAGATCCCATCGGTCGCGAAAAAAGCCACCTGGGGCCTGAAATACACCCGTTCGATCTCCG
This sequence comes from Pseudomonas sp. GL_093, assembly GCF_057837605.1. NCBI lineage: Bacteria > Pseudomonadati > Pseudomonadota > Gammaproteobacteria > Pseudomonadales > Pseudomonadaceae > Pseudomonas > Pseudomonas sp. GL_093. Next base: position 5,486,748 of record NZ_CM174448.1, read on the forward strand.
ATCCGAAGTTCGAAACCGGCACCGTCGAAACAGACAAAGAACTGCTGCGCAACCTGATCGCCTACTACTGCGTTCTGGAAGGCATCTTCTTCTACTGCGGCTTCACCCAGATCCTCTCCATGGGCCGCCGCAACAAAATGACCGGCGTCGCCGAGCAGTTCCAGTACATCCTGCGCGACGAATCCATGCACCTGAACTTCGGCATCGACGTGATCAACCAGATCAAAATCGAAAACCCGCACTTGTGGGATGCTGAAATGAAGGAAGAAGCTTCGCAGATGATTCTGCAAGGCACTCAGCTGGAAATCGAATACGCGCGCGACACCATGCCTCGCGGCGTGTTGGGCATGAACGCGGCGATGATGGAGGACTACCTGAAGTTCATCGCTAACCGTCGCCTGTCGCAGATTGGGTTGAAGGAAGAGTATCCAGGGACGACTAACCCGTTCCCTTGGATGAGCGAGATTATGGACTTGAAGAAAGAGAAGAATTTCTTTGAGACTCGGGTTATTGAATACCAAACCGGCGGTGCGCTTAGCTGGGATTGATTTCCTAGCTAACCGTGATTTGACGATTGCACTCTGAATCGAAAAATCGAAAAGCAAAAGCCCCGATCTGATCGGGGCTTTTTTATGGGTGAATGAAAATGCTTTTTTCATCCCTACGCTACGACGTCAAAACTCCTACAAAACTTACAGCTGCTTCCGCGTTGATGCCCCATCAAAGCACCTCTAAGCTTCATTGCAGGTGCCTAAGAAACGCCCAACGTAGAAAGCTTGGTCAATCACACAGATGCGCAATTCACCCTATGGTGGTTTGTCGTTCGAAGGTGACGGCTTTGCTCGTTGGGATTTCTTAATTCCACTCTACGTTGGGTCTAGCCCTGCCCCCTTAATACGTAGAGGTCACGGATTATGTCTACTCAACTCGCATCCAGAAGTTTACCCACACCAATGAACGACGAGTGGGAGCCTCTCGCATCCACCCTATTCACTCGCCACGACATTCATCTCCACGCCCTACTCTTCGAAAACCAAGCCTGGTTTTGCGCGCGTGATATAGGGCGGCTGATGGGCAAGTATTGGGATGAGCGAATGTCCCGAAAACTCGATACAGATCAGCGACGGATGTTGTTGGTGCACGCTCACGGAGTAGCAGAGGAACGACTGATGCTCAGCGAATCGGGCGTGTATGCATTATTGGTTTATCACTATTGCCCGGAATATCGCTCACTACGCGAATGGCTGACGCATCAGGTTGTAGCTGCACTGCGTGACGCAAGACCATCGCGGGCAGTTGAGCGGCCGACCTTGAGCGTTTTGGATTGGCCACAGATGCAACTGAGTTTGCTGCATTGGCAGAATGAACCATGGATTCGGATGCGGGACATGCCTTGCATCCTGCCGACCCAACAGCAAACCTCCTGGTGGAGGAAAGCTTCACGGCTATTTCTATTTTAGAAAGCCGTTAAAGATGGGTGCAGCTTTCTGCACCCGTTTGATTGGGAACGTTGAGTGTCACGCCGATTGCTGTTGCTGAGAGTGAAGCGGGAACCCTTCAGGAGCCCCTAACAATACGCCACGTTCCATATCAAACGGCAGTACCCAAAGTGCAAGCTGCGGAGCGAACTCGAATACCTGCAGCGGCGCATCAAATGCAGATCGTCTGGGGTAAATCAGCATCAACTCCCCCTCGCCCTCGAGGTATTTGTGGCCATAAGCGAACAACTGATAAAAATCGGACTGCTTCAAACCGTAGCTTTTATCCTCAGCGGATGAACTCAACCGCTTCCATTTTGTGTCCAGCACCCAGCTTTTTTGTTGATAGTGAACCATCAGATCCGGCCGTAGCTGGAAGAAGTTTTTGCCTTTGTGCTGACACAAATACTCACTGTGGGATTGAGTTTGCAGTTGGGCATCGCCCTGCAAATCCCTGCCAAGACTCGCAGCTACATAGCGCTCAAACAGCCGTTCCATCGGGAACAACAAGCTCATGCCATGCCAATCTCCAGCAACCGCCAAAGGCATCTGTTGCTTGATGATCAGCTCGCACCAGGGTTTTACCGGGACGTAGTGCGCCATCAGTCGCTCGTTGCTCCATTGTTTAAAATCCTGTTGCACGTCACGGCTTGTTGGCACCTCTAACAAGACACTTCTTAGCTCATGAGCCAGTCGCCAATTACCGGCATCATTAGTCGTTTTGCAGACCTGATCTAACGCTAATTTGAGCAACCGATTTTCTGGTCGGTCGGGCAGATAGATGTCGTGTCGAATCTGAAAATGGTGCTGACGACCTGGGAGTTGGCGCATCTGCTTGACCACATCCAATTGACCACGCAGGAACCGTTGCTCCTCCTCTACGCGCTGGTAGTCAAAGCGTAGACCTCGCTTGATCAAATGATCCAGAGCCAGCAAGAATCGGCCTATGACCCATTCGCTCAACGGCGCATCGAAGTTTTGTAGATCCGCCGCGCCAACTTCTCGGGTAGGCAAATTTAGAGATGCTTGGATCATGCGTCGCAACAATGCTCTGCTCTGCTTGATACAGTCCTCTTGCTCAAAATGCTTGGGAAGAATTTCGAGACGAGTGCCGCAGGGTGTTTCCAGTACACCGACATAATTGTCGAGTTTCAGTAAACGACGGTTCTCAAGTTGAACCAGCGCAGCTCCAGCATTGCTGAAAGAAGCGTTGAGTTTGCATAGCCAGTCAAAGACAGACACTGATACTTGCGCAAGATCCAACGTCGGCGCAGTCACCTTATCCGTCGTCAGTCTCGCGTACTCTCGAACCGTGATGACGGGTTTCACGCCGTCACACCTTTCTCAGCTTCGATAACGCCTTGCAGGTTCAACGAGATCGCTTCGTGATCAACGACGCCGCAAAAAGACTCAATCCGGTCGAAGGCGCCTTCGTTGATAAGCCATTGGTTATTTTGGTTACTGAGCACCACTTGATCACCGAACAACGATCCCGGATTGAACGGTGGCTGTTTGATAAAGCAATTTTCAGGGGCCTTGCGATGATCGTTAAGCACCCACTGAATTCGCAGCCAGTCCTCGAAAAAGTACTCTTGCAGCAATGGGAGCACTTGCTCACGAAAGATTTTTCCCAGCCGTTTCAGCGTAGGTTCACTCTCTAAAGGCATGAAATACGCGTGCCCCAAACAATGATCACGGTCTAGCAGCATTTCGATTCGCTGATTCATCACGGTAAGGAGCTGGGCGAGGTTGAGTTCGCCCACGAAAATATTTTTCAGTAGCTCAGGCTTCGGCGGCATTTCACGGAAAGTGAAACGACGACGCAACGCGATGTCTAGACCCGCCAGCGAGCGATCAGCAGTGTTCATAGTACCAATGAGATAGACATTACTAGGAACGCTGAAATGATCCTTCGAATACGGCAGCGTCACCTTCAATGCCTCATCAGCTCCGGCACGCTTGGACGGTTCTATGAGCGTAATCAGCTCGCCAAAAATTCGTGAAATGTTGCCGCGATTTATTTCATCGATGATGAGAACGCGCGCATTTCTAGTTTGGGCTGATACTTTTAGCTTTGCGCGATCGGATGGATTATCCAAAATTCGCTCAACCAAAACCGGCAGAATATTGTTGTAACCATTGATCAGAAATGGCTCCAGTTTGGTTTCTGAGACTTTGTCAAAAACCAGCTTGTTGCGAATGTCTGAGACGGTTAATCGATCAGAACGCACATACTCAGCAAGTGTGTTAAGAATGCTCATTCCAATCGGCAGTTCTTTTCCGTTGGGTTTAACCAAATTGAGCAACTCTTCAGAAGCACTCGCGACGACGTACCCGGAACCAAATGACTCCCCTTTCGTAAAGCGAACACCTGGATTCACGCTCGTTGCAGAGTCTTGTGGTGGAGCTCCTAGCAACTGAGCTAGCTTTCCGCGATCCAGCGATCCAGATCCCAACTCATAAAGAGTTCGCTGGGTGAATTTGCCATTTATAAGTTGATCATGAGGTAGGGAAGGCTCATAAATTCGCAACCATTTCACTGCGCGACATTGCCCGTACTCAAAGCCTTGATCCTCACGATTTAAGCAATGGTACTCACCGGTCACTTCACCAATCGCCCGAAATTTGGTGTTGCCCTCCGTCACTACCAGCAAATCACCAATTTGCATTTTCAGTAGAAAGCTGTGAACCGCTGTAATCCCATAAGCATTTTCGGGTAGAACCTCACCAGCGTCAGCAAAGCGTCGGGCAATATCTTCTCGGCTCTTGCAGCCACTGAAATCGATGCACCGGCCGTAACCCAGCAGAGCGTAATTATTCTCTTTGCATTCATCAAAAATGTACGCATCGTTACCGTGAATGTTGCCCAACGACATCTTCCAGACACGACGTCGCTCTATATCATTCGGCGCAGAGGCTTGGTGGGTAACCTTAGTAATGGCAGTGGTACACAAATTTTTGAAGACGCCATCGACAACCTCATACCGTAACTGTCCCTCCTCTCCGCTTTCCGCACGAAGACCTTCGACAAAGTCCTCATAGCTAAAGCTTTGATGAAACGTAACAAACTCGATATGTCTATCCGCCGCTAACTCATCAAAACGCTTTTTCAGAGCGCCCCGATCGTCTTTGTTGGCCTGAAGAAACTCAGGAGCAAGAATTTCCAGCGCAGCCTCGATGGTCGCGTAAGTCTTGCCGGTTCCAGGGGGGCCAAACAAGATTTGGTTAAGTGCAGGAGAAGTCATCGAGTCGCTATCCTTGCTACATGAGCAAAATTGGGTATCGCGGGGCTGCTGCTCTATCGCAGTCGATACGGTCTGTAGGACCTAAAACCAGACGTAGGAAACAGATCACAGCCACAGGAAACTAATCCTACAACGGTAACCACATTGCTATCACTGGTAAAGCCGCACAACAAAGTCGGCCGAATTGGCAAAAAAGCTGTGCAGAACGAGGTCCTAGCGACTATAAAAACGATCCCAAAAAGAGCTAAAACACTCATGAAATTCGACCTCGCCTACTGCCTCAGCCTCGACGACAAGCTGTCGATCTATGACGTGCGTGATCTGAATTTCGACGAAACCATGGACTTCGATTCCGCCAAGGAGCACTTCCAGTGCCCCAACGATGCCTGTCGTTTGGCCTTCGATGCGGCGAATGTGCTGACGACGTTCAACGCCAAAAACGTGAATTACGTTCGCACCCCGCACTTCAAGAACACACCCAGCACCCGCCATGTTGCGGATTGTCCTTATGTCAGTCTTAAGGCGTCGGCCTCATGTGTGGACGCGGACGGTGCGGAAACGGATGACAGTCGCGAGGAGCATTTCCCGTCGGAGCTGTTGCTGACGCGACGCGAATATGTGCGTAAGCCGTCGAGCCCGGCGGTGGCGGCTGACGTGATGCGGGACGATCCGAAACCCTCTTCAGCGGTCAGTGATGTCGAACACCCGACCCGCGAATCAGCACCGGACAAGACCAGTGTCTTCGCCCACCCGGTGGAGTGTTTTGTGTCGAACTTCGAGGACAAGGAGTTGCTCAAGCGCATGCCGCTGAAGATTGGTGAGCACACGGCGCCTTATGGGTCGTTCTTCAAGAAGATCGAGTATTTGCAGGACAACAAGGGACTGATTTACTGGGGCAAGATCAAGGAGATCAAGGATTACACGCAGAGCTTTCGCATCGACTTCGAACAAAAGGTCTGGTTCAAGCAAGCGGACGAGGCGAAGAAGAAGCCTTATTCAGTCAACGTTTACCTGAGCAAAAAGCTGATCGACAACTACCGCAAGCGCAAAGCGTTTCTGGAAGAGATCAAGCACGCCAGTGAGAGCGGGAAAGAGTTGTATTGCTTCTTTTATGGTGTGACGCCGGAGTTGAAGCAGGTGCCGAGCAAGAAAAACCCCGAGCAGACGTTCGGGGTGTTCAGCGCGAATATTGAGAACCTGGATCACTTTATTGTTCGGGAAGCGCCGGGGTTGGCGGATAAGTAACTTGCTTCATAGCATTATTGCGGTGGCTGGCCCTGCTTCGCGTAGGCCGCTTCCAGCTCTCGTATTTCTCGTTTGACTTCATCACGTCGATTGCGTGCGGCCTGGATGCCAGGCTCGTCGAGTCCACAGTACTGACGCATCCAGTGAGCCATCATCTCCTCATCCGGCACTAAATAGCCTTTGACGTTTTTGCTGCCTCTAATGAAGTGGTTCATCTTCGCGTCAACGCGACCAGCCATGATCTCGTCAGGCGGCAAACAACCCCACTCTGCGGCGTAATCCTCAAAGATCCAGGCGATTTCGCCTATATGGCCTTGCGCACTGCGATGACCGCGTTTGTAGAGCCTGTATTGGCGGCAGCTTTCATTGAATCTTTCAAGCATGGAGTCATGACCAACCCATTGCAGGACATCATGGTGCAGTGCATCACGCATCAGTCCGTTCATCCAACGATCAGAAAACCGCTGAATGAAACCTTTAACGTCGGCCTTCTTCGCATCCGCAAAAATCATGCAGTAGCGGGTTTGCATGTGAATGACGAACAGCACGTGTTTGCGTTGCACGGTGATGGCATGGACCAGCCACTGTTCGGTGAGCTCACCTTGTTCATCGTCCTCGATAACGGGCGATGGCGGTTTCTCCACCGGGGTCATTTTCTTACCCTTGTGGACGCGGCTGAAAAGGTTGCTGGCTGCTTCGGTGCAGTTGAAGATCAACATGCATTGTCCTTTTATGACATCTGTATACGACTGTCAGTCCTGTCTCACGATCTCTTCGACCCACTCAAGCTCATAGGGCTGGCGAACGACATCCGAGATGTAGTCCAGCGCATCTTCACTGAGCACTGATAACTCTGCGTCGGTCAGCAAGTCGTGCATGACAAACAACCTTAAAGCGGTGAGCGCACTGGAACGGGATTGGCTGTTGTGGTCAAAGGCCCGGGCCATGTCCTTGTTTCGATCATGGATCAGGCCATAAAGCATTCCATAGCGAGCATGCGCAGAAAGTGCACCATGTTGTGCAATAGACTTGGCATCGGCGAGAACACCTTGGCAGAAACGATCGAGCGCGATCTTGCGCAGTTCCTTGAATTTCTTCCAGTCGCTTTCGAGGATCGACATGACGTTCTCCTGCGTGAAATCTTGATCAATGCAAAGACTTATTCTTGCGAAAAAACCTGCTGATTCCAACCCTACTTGACCCACATACCAAGCATCACCAAAACCAGCAAACCGATGTACACCCGCGCATGGGTTCGATCCGGTATCCGCCCGATCCACGGCGTAGCCAGCCGAATCCCCACCAGCGACCCCACCGTCAACACCGCAAACGCCAGCAGATCCACATAACCGACAAACCACAGCCCAAGATCAAACTCGGTGAAACCAGCCATGGCCATGTAAGTCAGCGTCCCGGCCAGCGCCACGGGCAAACTGAGCGGATTGGCCATCGACGTCGCCTGGGACATGCTCAACCCACAACGCCGCAACAACGGCACGGTCATGACGCTGCCGCCTACGCCGAGAAACGTGGCGATGGTGCCGATTCCTACGCCGCCGCCAGAGACTTCTGCCCTTCCCAATCGCCGTGGGATGGCGGTGTCGGACGCTGTAAGAAAGCCGCGTCGCAACAGGCAATCCGCGATGGTCACGCCCAGGTACGCGATGAAGGCATAGCGAATCACCTCGCCACTCACCCACATCGCGGCCACTGCGCCGATGATCGCGCCCACGCCGATAAACCCACCCAGCGGCCACAGGTAATGACGAATGAGATTACCGGCGCGTCGGTGTTTTCCGGTGGCGATCGTTGCGTTGACGATCATCACGCAGGTCGAGGTTGCCACAGCAATGTGCATCGCCGATTGGCTGACGGGATCGTCTGTGCCGTGGCTGGTCATGAGCATGCGGTACAGCAATGGCACGACGACGAAGCCACCGCCGAAACCGAACAGCACCGCGGTGATGCCGGTCATGCAGCCGAAGAGTGCCAGCAGGAGATAGAACATCGGTGTCGTCCGTTAGTTGAGAGCGGTCGACGATAGAGCGATGTGTCTTGGCCTGCTTCAGCAAGTCAGCCAATAATGTTCGCGTTTACGCCAATCGCTGAGGCTGCTCGATGCGCAATGTTTCGATTGATCTGCTGGACCACACGCCACGGCCGGTGGTGGCCATCGGTACGGATTATTCCCACGGCCATTTGTTGCCTCGTCATACGCATCGGCGGGCGCAATTGTTGTACGGCGCCACCGGGGTGATGCAGGTCAGCACGCACGACGGCAATTGGGTGGTGCCGCCTCAGCGGGCGGTGTGGATTCCGGCAGGAGTGGTGCACGAGGTGCTGATGCTGGGGGTGAGCACCCGCAGTGTGTATATCGAGCCGGGCGCGGTGGATCTGGGGGATCGCTGCCAGGTGATCAGCGTTTCGCCGTTGATGCGGCACTTGCTGATGGAGGCGGTGGAGATCCCGCTGGCGTATGACGAGCGCGGGCGCGACGGCACGCTGATCGGCTTGCTGCTGCATGAACTGGCGCGCAGCACTCACCTGCCGTTGCACATTCCGCTGCCCGTCGATGCACGGCTACTCGCGTTGTGCCAGGACTTTGTGCAGCGGCCCGACGCTCACCAGTCGCCACAGCAATGGGCCGATCAGTTGCACATCAGCCTGCGTACTTTCAATCGCCTGTTCCGCCAACAGACGGGTCTGAGTTTCAGCCAATGGCGGCAGCGGGCCTGCGTGGTGCTGGCTCTGGCGCGGCTGGTGGAGGGCGAACCGGTGACGCGCATTGCCCTGGATTTTTGCTATGACAGCCCGGCGGCGTTCTCCACGATGTTCCGCCGCGTACTGGGACAGGCGCCAACGACCTGGCTGGACGGGACGAGATAGAACCGATCAAAAAATGAGGTTGATCCGCGCTCAAAACAACTGTACAAAAACACAGTATTTTTTGAATCAGCACTCTTGAGCCCGGAGAACACCATGGCCTCTCTTGCGATGAAAATCACCCTGGAACGTATCGCCCTTTTCCAATTCACCCCCGCGCATAGCGTTCAGGCCCGAGCGATGCTGGGTTGGAATGTGGAGGAACTGTCTCGGGAATCCGGGGTTTCGGTTGACGCTATTCAGCGATTTGAGGATGAACGCGATGTGCTGGATGTTACGCGGCTGGCGCTGGCTTATCGGTTTGAATCGGAGGGGTTGGTGTTCTTCCCGGGGTTTGCGCCGGGTCGAGGGATGAATGTGAAAGGGTCTACGCCTGATCCGGTTGGGCGGGCGGATTATGCGATGGTTGAGTGAGGTGTCGGCGAATGAGTGAAGTCAATGGAAGCGACAGCTGTGTTTATGAGGCGCTGGGATATCCCGATGCGGGTGAGATGCGGGCCAAATCTGAGTACGTTATGAAGATTGGCATATTTCTCGAAACCGGTCGGCTGAGTAAGACTGAGGCGGCACAAAAGCTCGGACTGTCTCAGGAGGAGCTGAATGAAATGCTCCGCGGAAAATTTCGCGATTTGACCGCGGCAAAGATCTCGGAATATCTAAACCTGCTACAGGATGAACGCAGCTAGTTTAGATGTGAAACTCGGGCCGCTCCCGCGGGTCGGCCCGGCAGCACGTTATCAAGCGTTCTGAGGTTCCACCTGATCGCCAACGCTTTCCATCTCCGACCACCAGGCTCCACCCCGCTGCGGATACATCACATTGAACGCCTGCCCCATTTGCGGCGTGGTAATCGAAACATTCCGCTCCCAGGCCAACGCCAGAATCCGGTCGAAGGGCTCGAACCAGGCGTGCATCGACAAATCGAAGGTGCCGTTGTGAATCGGCAATAACCACCGGCCTTTAAGGTCGATGTGCGCTTGCAGGGTTTGCTCCGGCTGCATGTGCACATGCGGCCACTCGACGTTGTAGGCACCGGTTTCCATGAGCGTCAGGTCGAATGGGCCGTACTGTTCGCCGATGCGTTTGAAGCCATCGAAATAACCGCTGTCGCCGCTGAAGAAGATTCGCGTGTCACCGTCGATCATCACCCACGAGGCCCACAGCGTGCTGTTGCCATCGAACAGACCGCGGCCGGAAAAGTGTTGCGAAGGCGTGGCGATGAACTGAATACCGTCGACCTCAGTACCTTGCCACCAGTCCAGTTGACGGACCTTGCCGGCGTCGATGCCCCATTTGATCAGGGTGTCGCCCACGCCCAGCGGCGTCAGAAAGTACTTGGCCTTGTCCGCCAGTTTGAGCACCGCTTGATAATCGAGGTGGTCGTAGTGATCGTGGGACAGGATCACCGCTTCAATCGGCGGCAACTCTTCAAGGCTGATCGGCGGCTGGTGAAAGCGTTTGGGGCCGGCCCATTGCACGGGTGAGGCGCGCTCGGCGAAGACCGGGTCGGTGATCCAGAATTTGTCCCGCAGTTTCAGCAGTACGGTGGAATGGCCAAGGCGGTAAACGCTGTGGTTGGGGGCGGCGATCAACGCTGCCTGAGTCAGGGTTTGCACCGGGACAGGCGCCGTCGGGCGGGTGTTACGCGGTTTGTGGAAGATCATGTTCCACATGATGCGCACCATTTTGCGAAAGCCTTCACGTTGCACGGGCGCATGGTTTCGAAAGTGCCCTTCTGCCTGACGGGATGCTTCAGGCGTGGAGGCGTTGTCCGCAGGGGAAGTTGAAGTGGCCATGACTGAATGACTCCAGGAAAAACACATGATTCGCGGTTTTCCGCTTGGGACGATAAATGGCCAAGGCACGCACGCATCAGCCGGAGATCTATTGTTCACTGCGCAGGATTAACAAAACATTACACTGCACAGTGTAGTTTCTAGGTTGCATCAAACCCGATCACAAGTAAACTGCCAAGTGTAATTCTCACTTTTTCCTGCCGAAGCGTACTTATGACAGCTCCACAGCGCCTCACCGACCGAAAACGCGAAGCCATCATTCAGGCGGCGATTGCCGAATTCCGTGCCAACGGTTTCGACATCACCAGCATGGACAAGATCGCTGCCACCGCCGGCGTGTCGAAGCGCACGGTGTACAACCACTTCCCCAGCAAGGAAGAGTTGTTCGCCGAAATCCTCAATCAATTGTGGGCGCGGGTGACGGCAGAACAGGAAACGCCCTACCGCCCTGATCTGCCGCTGCGCGACCAGATGCGCCTGATGCTGATGGCGAAAATGCAGATGCTGGGCGATGACAATTTTCTCGACCTGGCGCGGGTGGCCATCGCCGCCACCATCCATTCCCCCGAGCGCGCGCAGAACATGGTCGCCCGAATGGGTGAGCGCGAAGAAGGCCTGACCGTGTGGATCCGCGCCGCCCAGGCCGATGGCCGTTTGAAGCCGGTCGACCCCGAATTCGCTGCACAACAGATTCAGGGAATGCTCAAATCCTTTGCGTTCTGGCCACAGATTTCCATGGGCCTGCCCGGCCTGTCAGCTGAAATGCAGACCACTGTTGTGGAGTCGGCACTGGACATGTTTCTGGCCTGCTATCAGCTGCAATAAATGACAATGTCCGCCGCTTTAGCGGTGATCAATAGCGCGGAATAAAACTCCGTAATGTGTTTCAGAATGAAACTGGCGCTGGGGCTATAGTGAGCCTCAGTCCCAGCACCATGCAGAGAGCACCATGACCACCACGACTTCCGACACTCAACCCGCCCTCCCCGTCGACCATCTGCGCTTTCATCGTGCCCATGCACACTTGGCGCCTACCTTTGGCAACGACAAGTTTGCGCTGCGCGCCGAGGCCTTCGCGCGGTTCTTCGGCACGCCGACCTTTCTCGGTGCGCAGACGCTGATCGTGGTGATATGGGTTTGCCTCAATCTGTTTGGCGTGGCGCACTTCGATCTCTACCCGTTCATCCTGCTCAACCTGGCGTTCAGCCTGCAATCGGCGTATGCCGCGCCGTTGATTCTGCTGGCCCAGACCCGTCAGGCGGCGCGGGATAAAGCCCAGTCCGACGCCGACGCCCTGCACCGCGAAACCCTCGCCGTCGCCAACAGTGAACGTCAGGCGCAAGCGGCGCAGAACACCGCGCAACTGCTGGAGTTGCTCGAACAAAACACCCGGCTTACGGAAATGACCAAGGCCCTCACCGAACGCATCGAAAGCCTGACCTCGGAAATGCATCAGCACTTCGTGCGCAAGGATCAGCCGAAAGTTTAGCGCTCGGTCAAGGCAATCGAAGCGTCCGCCCCAACTCATCGAACAACGTCACCACCGAGCGCAAGGCGCGGCAGTCCGGGCGGGTCAGCAACCAGAGCGCCGTGTCGTAACCGTGTAACGGCTCGCTCAACGGTTGCAGCCCTTCACCGATGAGGAAGTCCGGCAATGCCGCGACACCGAGCCCGGCCCGCACCAGCTCAGTCACCGACAACATGCTGTTGCAGCGATAACCCGGCGTGACGCCGGGCAACTGCTGACGGCGCCACACGACGGTGGGGTGATCGGGAAGGAAGTCGTCCGGGGCAATCCAGGTCAGCGAAGCCAAGTCTTCGGAATCGACCGATTTCAGATACGCCTCGCTGGCACAGACTCGATAGGACACCTCAGCCAATCGCCGGCCGACCAAGTGCTCGGGCGGTGTGCGGGTCAGACGCAAGGCGATATCGGCATCCCGGCGGCTGAGGTTGGCGAAGTCGTTGGACGTACTCAGCTCGATGGTCAGCGCCGGGTAGCCGGGCATGAATTTCGCCAACGCCGGCAACAGCAAACCTTGTAGGACCGAATCGGTGCAGGTCAGGCGCACGGTGCCGCTGATGACTTCACCGCCCTGCTCCACGCCAATGCGCGCCGCCTCCAGCGCCTGTTCGGCCCGTTCAGCTTGCTCGGCCAGGGTCTGCGCCAAGGTGGTGGGCAAGTAGCCGGCGCGGCTCTTTTCGAACAGTTGCTGGCCCAGCGCGGCTTCCAGTCGGCGCACGGCGCGAAATACGGTCGAGACGTCGACCTTCAATAGCGTCGACGCCCGGGCCAGAGAGCCGCCGCGCACCAACGCGAGGATCAGGGACAGGTCGGGGTAGTCCAGTCGATAGTGCGTCGGTGCATTGATCAATTGGGATAACGCCAATATTGAGTGCGTGAACGCCAATCTATAGTGGGTGCCAGGAATCAACAAGCGTGGAGCGCACTCATGGAAACCCGCCCAATCCGCATCGCCTTGATCGGTGATTACGACCCGCAAGTCACCGCTCACCAAGCCATCCCCATCGCCCTCGGCATGGCCGCCGAACAGGCAGGCACAGACGTGCAGTTCCAGTGGCTGGCCACCGACCGTATCAGCGCCGATGCGCCATTGACTGGCTTCGACGGCTTCTGGTGCGTGCCCGCCAGTCCTTACCGCGATATGGACGGTGCGTTGCGGGCGATTCGTTTTGCCCGTGAACAGCAACGGCCGTTCCTTGGCACCTGCGGCGGCTTTCAACACGCCGTACTCGAATACGCCCGACATGTTCTGGGCTGGGACGATGCCGAACATGGCGAGACATCGCCCGATGCGGCGCGAGCGCTGCTCACGCCACTGACCTGTTCGCTGGTGGAGGCCGTCGACAGCATTCATCTGGTGGAAGGCTCGTTGATCGCCCAGGCGTACGAAAGCGCTGAGATTGTCGAAGGCTATCACTGCCGCTACGGCATTAATCCCGCGTTCGAACGTGAGTTGTTGAGCCAACAGCTGTGCGCCGTTGGACACGATTCAACCGGCGACTTGCGGGCAGTGGAACTCAAAGGTCATCCGTTCTTCGTCGCAACGCTGTTCCAACCTGAACGCGCAGCGCTCAAAGGCAAGCTGCCGCCGCTGGTCCGTGCGTTGATCGCAGCCTGCAAGAGGCAGAAGTCATGATCGCCAAGACTCCGCCAGCGCCTTACTACGCGGTGATTTTTACCTCCCTGCGCACCGACGGTGATCACGGTTACGAGCAGGCCGCCACGCGCATGGTCGAACTGGCCCGTGAGCAACCCGGTTTCCTGGGTGTGGAATCGGCTCGGGGTGAAGACGGGCTCGGGATTACGGTGTCCTACTGGGCCAGCGAAGCGGCAATCCTGGCGTGGAAACATCATCCCGAGCACAGTGAGATTCGCGAGCGCGGGCGGTCGACCTGGTATTCGTCTTGCCATACGCGGGTGTGCAAGGTTGAGCGGGCGTATGCGTTTAAACAGTGAGTGGTTGTGGTGTTCTTAGGGCCGCCATCGCGAGCAAGCTCGCTCCCACATGGGTCTTGTGATCGACACATAACCCATGTGGGAGCGAGCTTGCTCGCGATAGGGCCTGCACAGTCACCGCAAAACTCAGCCCTGCACCAAACTGCGAACCGCCGAAATCTCCGGCACTTCCCGCCGATTCATGTACACCCGCAACGGCTCGGTGATGTTGATCCGGTCATCGATGTTCTGATCCAGCAACAACTGAATCAACTCACGCTTGAGCGTCATGGCCTGCGCGGAACCTGGGGCCCAGACGAATTCGCTGGTGGGAATAATGCCGTCGTCAGCCACGTCCATGCCGAAGGAGTCTTCGCTGAAACGAACGATGTACTGGCCGGTCTTGCGATTGAGGCCGACGAAGCCTTTGAGTTGGTCGGCGGCCTGGCAGATGAGCTCGGAAGTGATGCGCATGATAAACCTCACAGAAGGTCGCAAAGGACCGGTGATCGATGGTTTACACGCAGGGCAAGCGAATGGGCGTTCCCTCTGCCGGGGTAACTGCCGGGGCCAAGAGTACTGCAAAGAAGCGCACAAAAGCGCTGAAAAAATCTGCTTTAAACACGTTTATGTCGGTCTGGCGATAGCGCAAGCGGCGCTCAGTTGTTAAAAGATACGTCTTTGAAAATCTGCGAAAGGACCTCGACCATGCCCGTTCCCTTTACCAAGAGCGCCCTGCTTCTGAGTCTGATGCTGGGTCTCGGCCACGCACAGGCCGCCAGCGAACCAAGCCCCACCGCATTGGCAACCCGCACGGGCATCCCGCATCCGGCCGTGATCGCTCACCGTGGCGCGTCCTTCGATGCACCGGAATCCACTGCCGCGGCCTACAAACTGGCCCGCGATCTGGGTGCCGACTACCTGGAACTGGACGTGCAACGCAGCAAGGATGGCGTGCTGTTCGCCCTGCATGACAACAACCTGCAACGCACCACCGACGTCGCCAGCAAATTCCCTGAACGCAAGGACCGCCCGGCCAACGAGTTCACTATCGCCGAGCTGAAAACCCTGGATGCCGGGAGCTGGTTCAACACCGCCTACCCGGATCGCGCGCGTCCTGCGTACGCTGGTCTGAAAGTTCTGACCCTCGATGAAATCATCGACATTGCCCAAGGCAATCCGCTGCACAAGCCCGGTCTGTACATCGAAACCAAAGAACCGAAGCAATTTCCCGGGATCGAGCGCGACCTCAAGGAAAAACTCCAGGACCGCGGCTGGTTGAGCCCGGCCGGTTCGAAACTGGCGAAGAGCGATCTGGCGGTTGGCCAGGGCAAAGGTAAAGTCGTGCTGCAAACCTTCGAGAAGAGCAGCCTCGAACTGCTCGAGAAGGAAATGCCGAAAGTGCCGAAAATCCTCCTGCTGTGGGTCGGTGAAGGCAGCATCGAGCCGAAATCCAAGGTGACTTTTGCCGAGTCCGGCGACAAGGACAAGGCCACTTACTACGCCAAACAACAACCGAAAGATAAAGCCGAATTCCAGCAATGGGTCGAGTACGCCAAAGCCCAGGGCGCGATCGGCACTGGCCCTTCTGCCGCGCTGACCAAGGGTGGCGATCAGAGCTACTCGGACCTGGTGCAACCGTGGATGAACCAGTACACCCACGATCAGGGCTTGTTGGTGCACGTGTACACCATCGACGATGCCGTGGATTACCAGAAAGTCATGGACGCCGGCGTCGACGGCATCTTCACCAACCGCGCCAGCGAACTGCTCAAGTTCTACAAACGCCCGGCGGCGGCCAGTGTTGCGCAATTGCTGCAGAACAACGGTTACTGATGAACGTGGGAACGGTCTTCATTCAGTCGCGTTCGGAGAATTAAGGGTGGATTAAGTTGCGCCGGATAACCTGATCCCACTTAAAAAGCTCATCCAAGGAAAGAACCTCATGAAAACCCTGACTGCCCTGTTCACTGCTGCTGCCCTGACCCTCACCGCGGGCCTGGCCCAGGCTGATGTCCGCGTCGACCAGATCCCTGAGCTGGTCAAAAGCGGCAAGATCAAGCCATTGGAAGAAATGAATCAGGCTGCTCTGAAGTTGCATCCGGGTGCGACCATCACTGACACGGATCTGGATAATCACTTCAACGGCTACGAGTACGAAGTCGAACTGAAAACCGCTGACGGCAAAGAATTTGACGTGGATTTCGATGCCGCCACCGGCAAAGTTCTGAGCAACAAACAAGACACCTGATGCACAAACACCAAGCCGCACGATCTTCGGATCGTGCGGCTTTTTTGCACGTCAAATTCAGACAATGAAGTCGCGCCAACGCCGCGCCAGCCCGCTAGAATCCCACCACACCGTTCATACAGGGATAGATTGAAATGGGGCAAGCAGCGGCAGCAGACATCGCCACGATCGGTCGGATCAGTGCGGTGCCGGCGATTCTTCAAGTGATCCATGAACTGACGGGCCTGCGCTTCGTCGCCGTGGCCCGGGTCACCGAAGAATCGTGGACGGCGTGTGCGGTGCTCGATCAGCTGAATTTCGGTTTGCAGGTCGGCGGTGAGCTGGATCTTGTCACGACCCTGTGCCACGAAATTCGTCGGTCGCATCATTCGGTGGTCATCGACAAAGCCAGTGAAGACCCGCTTTACCGCGATCACCACACCCCTCGCCTCTATCAGTTCGAAAGCTACATATCCGTGCCGGTTTTCCGCACCGACGGACGCTTTTTCGGCACCCTCTGCGCCCTTGATCCCAACCCTGCGCCCCTCAAATCCAGCACGATCCAGAGCACCATGGAATCCTTCGCCCGGATGCTGGCGCTGCAGATCGAGGCCGAAGAAAACCTGCAAAAGACCGAAGCAGCGCTGAAGCAGGAACGGGAAACCGCCGAACTGCGCGAACAATTCATTGCCGTGCTCGGGCATGATCTGCGCAACCCTTTGTTCGCCATCAGCGCCGGCGCCGAAATGTTCCTGCGCAAACTACCCGATCCGGCGAATCAGCAACGGGCCCGGCACATCCTCACCAGTGCCCGTCGTGCGACCAAACTGGTCGATGACGTTCTGGATTTCGCTCGCGGCTCTTTGGGCCGTGGCATTCCCGTGAACATTGAACCGTGCCCGGATCTTGAGGATGCGTTGCGGCATGTGATTTCAGAGGTTCAGAGCGTCCATCCCGGCCGCACCATTGAATCGTCCATCGGTGACCTGCACAGCATTCATTGTGATCGCGAGCGGGTCGCGCAATTGCTCTCCAATCTGGTGGCGAACGCGGTTGCTCATGGCGATCCCGACGGCCCGATCGATATCAGCGCGCAGATCAATGAAGGACAGTTCGTGCTGAGCGTGAACAATCAGGGGCTGATTGCCGAGGATGAGCTGCCCCATCTGTTCCGACCCTACTCGCGATCGGCCAGCGGAACACCGCAGACCGGCCTCGGGTTAGGGTTGTACATTGCCAGTCAAATTGCGCAGTCCCATGGCGGAAAACTGGACGTGGTCTCGACCGAGCAACAGGGCACGACGTTCACCTTCAGTCTTCCAGCACTGAGTTAAGCAGTCGTACTGACCAAGGAACCGGAAGTACTGCCCCCCTCATCCTGCAACGCCTGCAACAACGCCGCCGTCGCGGTCTGCAACGAACCCGAAGTCGTCGCAATCTGCGACTGAGCCGCCGCGACGTCTGCCGCTTTGGCTTCGGCGCTTTCCTGCCTGGCTTGGGCCGCTTGCAGTTGCTGCTGTTGTTCCTGCAATTGCTTTTGCAGCTCGGCGATCTGCTTGCGCAGCTCTTTCACCGTATCGGATTCTTCGCTGCTGCTGGAGCTGCTGCCGCTCGCCGCGGGGGCGCCGCCGGCGGATACCTTGGTGGTGTCACTGGACGCCTCGGCGGTTGCCGTGACTGAGGTGTCTTCGGTGCTCTCACTGACGGCAGTCTTGTTCGAAGCAGTCGTGGCCGTCGGGGTGATCGAAACGGAAGTGATGCTGACCATGGCGGTTTTCCATTGGGATTTGGGATTACCGTGGTCATCGACATCGACACTGCGGACTTGAGATCGACTGTGTACCGACTCGGTAAGCAAACCGGTACACAGCCATTCCCGTTACGCGCTTAAGCGCGCCGTCACTTCATTCAACTGCCCCGACAACCCGTGCAGGTTGTGGCTGGCCGCTTCCGTGCGCTGCACGTTGTCCAGATTGGTGCTGGCGATGCGGGTGATCTCGGTGAGGTTGCGCGAGATGTCTTCGGCCACCGACGTCTGCTCTTCCGCGGCGGTAGCGATCTGGCGGTTCATGTCGCGGATGGCTTCCACGGCAAGGGTGATGCGCTCCAGCATGGCGCCGGCCTGAGTCACTTGTTCGACACTTTCCTCACTGCGCGACTGACCGCTTTCAATTGCCTGAGCGGCGTCTACCGCACCGGTTTGCACCGTTTGAATGATCTGGTTGATCTCGATGATCGACGCCGCCGTGCGCTGGGCCAGGCTGCGGACTTCATCGGCCACCACCGCAAAACCGCGCCCGGCTTCACCGGCACGGGCCGCTTCGATGGCGGCGTTGAGCGCCAGCAGATTGGTCTGCTCGGCGATGCCGCGAATCACTTCCAGCACCTTGCCGATGCGCCCGCTGTCGGTTTCCAGACGACGGATGACCGTGGCGGTATTGGCGATTTCGCCGCGCATTTGGGTGATGGTGTGAATGGTGCCCTGCATGACCTTTTCACCCTGCTGGGCGGACTGGTCGGCATCGTCGGCGGCACGTGCCGCATCGGCTGCGTGACGCGCGACTTCTTGCGCGGTAGCGGACATTTCGTTCATCGCCGTGGCCACCTGATCGGTGCGGTTGAACTGCTCGTTAGTGCCGCTGGCCATCAGGGTGGCGATGGAATTCAGCTCACCGCTGGCGCTGTCCAGATCCTTGGCGCTGCGCTGCAAACGGTTAAAGGTTTCGGCAAGAAAATCGCGCAGGGTATTGGCGGCCATCGCCAGTTTGCCCAGCTCGTCCTGACGGGTGCTGGCCACGCGTTCGGCGAAACGACCCTGGCTGAGTTGCGCCACGTACTCGATCAGTTTACGAATCGGTTCGACCAGGTTGCGGTTGACCAGCCACAGGCTCAACAACCCGATCAACAGTCCCGAGGCGAGCATCACAATGATCCCCAGCAACACAGTGCGATCGGCGTCGGCGCTGATCAGCTTCGATTGCGCGGCACCCTGCTTGCGCAATTCGCTGACCAACTCGCTCATCTGATCGCTGGTCGCGCGGTCCACACCTTTGACCGCCGTGTCGCCAGCCGTTGGGTCGGCGCCTGCCGCCACGTAGGCGTCACGGCCCTTCTGATAAGCCGCGCCCAACAGACGATGTTCGTCCCGCAGGCGTTCGATGCGGGTTTTCAGCTGCGGCTCGATTCCCTTCTGCCCGGCCAGTTCACCAAGGATGCCCTGCACGTCGCGCTGGCGGTCTTCGAATTGCTTCCAGTATTTGTCCAGGTCCGCAGGCTGCTTGCCGCGTAGCAGGACGTTTTTCCACTCCTGTACCTGCACCTTGAATTGCAGGTTGGCTTCATCGATCAGTTGCGAGGTGTGCAGCGGGCCTTCGATCAGATTCGCGTAGTTCTGAACACCGCTGGACAGAAAGTGAAAGCAGGCCAGGGCGATCAGCAACATGGCCAACAGGCTGCCGCTCAACAAGGCAAGGATTTGTGCTCTCAGGGATTTTTGCAGCATCGAGTGATACTCATGACAGGGATGAGGCACGCCGCAACAAGGCGTGAAAGGTGTCCGGACATCCCTGTCTGCGACCTTGGTTCGTGGCCAAAGCCGTGCAAGTTAACGTCAGCGTAATCGGCGTCCCAGAGCGGTTCTTGAATGAATTCCGACCATCGGTACGGCCACTATTTTGCCGCTATCCAACTGTCACAAAACCGTCAAAAATCCTTGCGATGATGCGGCTCAAGTGAACCTGCAAAACCCGCCGTAACGCGATCTGTAGCAGCTGGCGAAGCCTGCGTTCGGCTGCGAAGCAGTCGTAAAACCTGAGCACGCGGTCTACCTGACGCAACGCATTGCCTGATTTCACGACTGCTGCGCAGCCGAACGCAGGCTTCGCCAGCTGCTACACAAAGCGACCGACCGCACCTCCCTCAGTGAGACCTCATGAACCACAGCATCGACCAAAGCCATCGCGACACGGACCTGTTCGGTCTGCTGTACGGTTTCAGTTTTCGCCCCGGTGAGCGCGGCCGCGAGCTCGATTCGGCCAAGGCCTTGCAGTGCCTGCAACAACCCGGCGACAACGACGAATTTCTCTGGCTGCACCTGAACCTGGCCCACGCCGCATGCGAGCGCTGGATGAAAAGCCATCTGGAATTGCCCGACGAATTTTTCGAAGCGCTGCATGAGGGCTCTCGTTCGACGCGTATCGAGCATGTGGATTCGGCGTTGCTAGCGGTGGTCAACGACGTGGTGTTCAACCTCAGCAGCATGGTTTCTTCAGATGTTTCGACGCTGTGGGTCTGCGCCCGCAGTCGTCTGATCGTCAGCGCACGCCTGCAACCGCTGCACTCGGTGGACAAGCTGCGCTCGTCGGTGAAGGCCGGTGAGTGCTTTCGCTCGCCGCTGGAATTGCTGGTGCATCTGCTGCGCGACCAGGGCGAAGTGCTGACCCAGATCGTGCGCAAGACCAGCCTCAGTGTCGATCAGATCGAAGATGAGTTGCTGTCCTCGCGGCTGTCGACCAACCGGGCTGAGCTGGGTGCCAACCGACGAGTGCTGGTGCGCCTGCAACGCTTGTTGGCGCTGGAACCGGGCTCGTTGCTGCGTCTGCTCAATCGCCCGCCGCAGTGGTTGCAGAAGGAAGACGTCAAGGAGCTGCGTAAGTCCACCGAGGAGTTCGCGCTGATCATCAACGACCTCACGGCGCTGGGCGAACGGATCAAGCTGTTGCAGGAAGAAATCGCCGCCAACCTCAACGAACAGAGCAACCGCACGCTGTTCACCCTGACCGTGGTGACGGTGCTGGCCTTGCCGATCAACATCATCGCCGGTTTCTTCGGGATGAACGTCGGTGGGGTGCCGCTTTCCGGCGACCCGGAAGGGTTCTGGATTCTGGTGGCATTGGTCGCGACGTTTACCGTGATCGCCGGGCGTTGGGCGTTTCGCAAGCGCCAGGATTATTGAGCCTTTTCCGACGATCGTTCCCACGCTCTGCGTGGGAATGCCGCCCCGGACGCTCTGCGTCCAGCGTTGACGCGGAGCGTCAATGGATGCATTCCCACGCGGAGCATAGGAACGATCACGGTGGGGGATTCGGATTAACGGATTAGCAAAAACCCCAAACCCTGACCTAGGGCAGTCTCTCTGTAACATTCAGCAACGATCATGGGCGACATTCCTTCTCCCCTCAGGATTGTCCGTCATGGCTACTCCTTCCTTCACCGCCGCCCAGGCACCCGCCAGTAGCGCCATACCGCAACTCGATAAAAAGCCCGGCCTGCTGACCATCGTGATTTTCTTCGCTGTGCTGGGCAGCGGGCTGTTGTTCACCGCCTACAGCTTGATGCACGACATGAACGAACTCGGCACCGTGGTGACCACCTGGACGCCGTTTCTGCTGTTGGGCGTGGCGCTGCTGATTGCCCTCGGCTTTGAGTTCGTCAACGGTTTCCACGACACCGCCAACGCCGTGGCCACGGTGATTTACACCAACTCCTTGCCGCCGAATTTCGCGGTGGCCTGGTCCGGGTTCTTCAACTTCCTCGGGGTGCTGCTGTCCAGCGGCGCGGTGGCGTTCGGCATCATCGCCCTGCTGCCGGTGGAGCTGATTCTGCAAGTCGGTTCCTCCGCCGGTTTCGCCATGATCTTCGCCCTGTTGATCGCCGCGATATTGTGGAACCTCGGCACCTGGTGGCTGGGCTTGCCGGCGTCTTCGTCGCACACCCTGATCGGCTCGATCATCGGGGTTGGCGTGGCCAATGCCCTGATGCACGGCCGTGACGGCACCAGCGGCGTGGACTGGGCGCAGGCAACCAAAGTCGGCTATGCGCTGTTGCTGTCGCCGCTGATCGGCTTCGCGTTTGCCGCGCTGTTGCTGCTGGCCTTGCGTGCTTTCGTGAAGAATCGTGCACTGTACAAAGCACCGAAGGGTGATACGCCGCCACCGTGGTGGATTCGCGGCATGTTGATCCTGACCTGCACCGGCGTGTCGTTCGCCCACGGTTCCAACGATGGCCAGAAAGGCATGGGTCTGATCATGCTGATTCTGGTCGGCACGCTGCCGATGGCTTACGCGCTGAACCGCACCATGCCGGCGGACCAGGCGCTGCAGTTTGCCGCCGTGGCCGAAGTCACCCAGCAAGCGCTGGTCAAAAGTGCGCCGCTGCCAGCGCCGGCCGACCCGCGTCCGGTGCTGTCCGATTACGTGCGCAGCAAGGAAGCCTCACCACAACTGATCCCCGCCCTCGCCGCGTTGACCGGCAATATCGGGAACGAAGTGAAGGGCTACGGCTCGCTCTCGAAAGTCCCGGCTGAGGCCATGGGCAACGTGCGTAACGACATGTACCTGACCAGCGAAACCATTCGCCTGATGGACAAAAACAAGGTCGGCAACTTCGACGCCGACACCACCGGCAAACTGCAACTGTTCAAACAGCAGATCGACAACGCCACGCGGTTCATTCCGCTGTGGGTGAAAATCGCAGTGGCCATCGCCCTGGGGCTGGGCACCATGGTTGGCTGGAAACGCATCGTGGTGACGGTCGGCGAGAAGATCGGCAAGACCCACCTGACGTATGCGCAAGGCGCCTCGGCGGAAACCGTCGCGATGCTGACCATCGGCGCGGCGGACATGTTCGGCCTGCCGGTGTCGACCACGCACGTACTGTCATCGGGCGTGGCCGGGACCATGGTCGCCAACGGCGGCGGCTTGCAGATGAAGACCATCCGCAACCTGCTGATGGCCTGGGTGTTGACCTTGCCGGCGGCGATTCTGTTGTCGGGCAGTTTGTATTGGCTCTTCACCCAGTTGTTCTGATCAACACCAATCCCTGTAGCAGCTGGCGCAGCCTGCGTTCGGCTGCGCAGCAGTCGTAAATCCGGTGCACGCGGTTTGTCTGATGTACCGCGCGTTATGGTTTTACGACCGCTGCGCAGCCGAACGCAGGCTGCGCCAGCTGCTACAGGGATTTTTTCTGTTCGGGGGAACGTATTTCGTCGCAAATTCAGGGGATTGCGCTTTTATTGATGCACCATCCGCCGAGTAACACTTCAGTTTGCTAACGTGTGGCCGACTCATTAGAGACTCGATGCATTCAGGAGTGGAATCGTGAATCTGTACATCAATCAGCTTCAACAGAAAGCTGACTTCAAAGAAGCCATCTACGCCGGCGACATCTTCCTGAACACTCAGTTGCGTGCCGCCAAAGAGCTGTGTGCGTTTGCTCAGGAAAGCATCACCGCCGCCTTCGACGGCGAGACCAACCACCAGGCGCTGCACACGCTGATGCCGGTGGAAGAATTCGTGGTGCTGGTGACGCGTCTCAAGGGCCAGTTCACCAACAGCCAGCGCGCCAAGGACCTGATCCTGTCGTTTATCGACGAGATCGGTGTCGACCCGCACGAGTACATTTTCGACGTGCCGCGCATTCGTGTGGTGCCGAACTATGACTACCTGCACGCCGGTGTCAGCTATGCCTACAAACCGCATCGCGACACCTGGTACGGCAGCGTCGATTGCCAGATCAACACCTGGATGCCGGTGCACACCATCAGCCCCGACCAGACCATGATGATCAACGCCGGCTACTTCGACGTACCGGTGAAGAACACCTCCAGCGAATGGAGCCTCAACGACTGGATCAACAACCAGCGGCATAAAGCCAAGGACAACCTCAAAGAGGAAGTCCGCGTGCACCCGGTGCCGCTGGAGGCGATCAACACCGCATCCGAAATGCGCATCGCCGGCAACACCGGTGAGATGCTGATCTTCTCCGGCTCGCACCTGCACGGCACGGTCGCCAACCACACCGATCAAACCCGCTTCAGCGTGGACTTCCGCCTGATGCACCTCGACGACCTCAAGCACAAGCGCGGCGCGATCAACGTCGATAGCGCCTGCCCTGATGTCGGCGCCGGTTTCAAAGACTATTTCCACGCCCACGACTTTTCGAATTTCCAAGGAATCCAGCAATGACCAAGCGTCGCATCACGCCTGCCGAGGCCCAGTACAACGAAACCCGTGCCAACGTTCTGAAACGGGTCGATGCCGAGTACGTGGCCGACGCGCCGTTCGTCTTCGCCAACCGCATCGGCGTGACCGCTGCGCTGTCGCGCATGGAGCTGTTCAAAAAAGTCGCCGAAGTACCGGGCGCGATCATCGAGTGCGGCGTGTACAAGGGCAACTCGCTGATGCTTTACATGCACCTGTCGATGATTCTCGAACCGTACGCGATCAACCGTTCGATCGTTGGTTTCGACACGTTCGAAGGCTTCCAGAGCATCGACAAAAACGAAGACCCGGCCGACGTCAACGAGACCATGTTCTCCGACACCGACCAGTCCCTGATCCAGGACATGATCGACGCCAACGACCTGCTGCGTCCGGTCAATCGCATTCCGCGTTGCGAGCTGGTGAAAGGTGACATCGTCAAGACCGTGCCTGAGTGGGTCAAAACCCGTCCGGACCTGGTCGTGGCCATGCTGATCCTCGACACCGACCTGTACGAATCGACCAAAGTCGCGCTGGAAACCTTCCTGCCGTACATGCCAAAAGGCGCAATCGTGGTACTCGACGAAGTCGCTTACCGCAACTTCCCCGGCGAAACCAAAGCCCTGCGCGAAGTACTCGACCTGAACAAGATCGAGCTCAAGCGTTTGCCGTTTGATAGCTGCGTAGGTTATTTCCACGTCTAACGCATAACCCTGTGGGAGCGAGCCTGCTCGCGATAGCGGTCTGACAGTCAACGATGATGTTGAGTGTGGTGGCCTCATCGCGAGCAGGCTCGCTCCCACAGGGGAAGTGTGTTGTGCTTCAGGTTGGGGACTGGATGAGGTTTGCCGGCCAATCCATGAACGCCCTGACCCGCAACGGCAGATGCCGTTGCCGGGCGTAGAGCAGGCGATGAAAGCGGAGGCTGCGATCTTTGCTTTTAAGCTTCGTAAGACTGACGCATGACAAACCGCTCCCGCACTACGTCATACGTCCAGTGGTAGACGTAGGTGTACGGCAGGAAAAACAACAACACGCCGATATCCAGCACGAACGCTTGCCACAGGCTGACCTTCAGCCACCAGGCAATCAACGGCACACCCACCGCGACCAGACCGCCCTCGAACAACAGCGCATGGACAACACGGACCCACGCGTTGTGCACGAGGTTGTAGTGTTTGAGCGCACGGTCGAACAATCCGTTGAAGACCACGTTCCAGGCCAGGGCAAGTGCCGCAATAGCCATGGTCACGACGCCCATGTCGAGCATCGGTTTGTCCATGATCCACGCCAGCAGCGGCGTACAGATCAGGATGGCCAGCAATTCGAAACCAATGGCCTGGAAAATACGTTCAGTGATGGATTTGTTGGCGCTCATGGCCAGACTCCTCTGAGTGACTGTGGTTGCCATGATCCTTCTTCACACCGATACTTCATAACCAATAACCATCGATCAAGGCGATAGTTCATGGCCTCTCAAGAAGTGCTGCAGGCCTTTGTCCAGGCAGCGACTCAAGGCTCGTTTTCCGCCGCGGCGCGCAAACTGGGGCGCAGTCAGTCGACCATCAGCGCCGCCGTGGCCAGCCTTGAAATCGACTTGAACCTGACGCTGTTCGACCGCAGCAGCCGCAAGCCGAGCCTGACGCCGGCCGGGCATGTGATGCTGCAACGGGCCGAGGAAATCCTGGCCGCCACCAGCCGACTGGAAATGACCGCCAGCCAACTGTCCCAAGGGGTCGAGCCAAAGCTGACCGTGGCGATTTCCGACACCTATCAGTCCGACCGATTCGAAGCGGCGCTCAGTGCCTTCGAGCAGCGCTATCCGGATCTGGAACTTGAATGCCTGATCGCTGAATGCGATGACCTGGTGGCCTTGGTGCAACGGGGTCGGGCGCATGTGGCCTTCGCCGAAAAACAGGACAGTTACCCGCCGGACCTGGTCAGCTCGACCGTGGAAGAACGGACCGAGATTGCCCTGTTCGTGTCCCGCGAGCATCCGTTGGCGGCGCTGAGCCACATCGATCAAGACGTGCTGCAACAACACCGGGAGCTGCGTCTGGCGACGATCGTCAATCCGTATGAAAGCCGGGCAAAGGGGCGCGTCTGGTCGGCGCCGAGTTATCTGATGCTGCTGGAAATGGCTCAGGGCGGATTCGGCTGGGCGCCGTTACCCCGGTGGCTGGTGGAGCGGTTTGGACCCGGGACGTTGCAGGAACTGGACGTGCGCGGCTGGCCGAAACCGGTGTTCGTCGATGCGCTGTGGTCGCGGCTGCATCCACCGGGGCCGGCGGGGAGTTGGTTGTTAGGCAAGATGCTGGAATAGCGGTGCTGCCATCGCGAGCAGGCTCGCTCCCACAGGATTTGCGCTAAACCTGTGGGAGCGCGAGCTTGCTCGCGATGGGGCCAGCCAGATCACATCACACCAAGGCCTTGATCCGGGCCTCAATAAACCGTCGTTCCGGCACTTGCTGCGTCAACTCAAGCGCCCGCTCATAAGCCGCCCTTGCCTCATCTACCCTTCCCAACTGCCGACAAAACTCCGCCCGCGCCGCGTGCGCCAAGTGGTAATCCAGCAAATCACCCCGCGCCAGAATCCCTTCAACCAACGTCAGCCCCGCCAACGGTCCATCCCGCTTGGAGATCGCCGCCGCACGGTTCAATTCGATCACCGGCGAAGGCACCGCCCGCAACAGCACGTCATACAGACCCACAATCTCCAGCCAATCCGTTTCCGCCGCCGTAGGCGCTTCGGCATGCGACGCCGCTATCGCTGCTTGCAGGCAGTAAGGCCCGAATTGCCGAGTCGTCAGCGCCCGCTCTACCAACGCGCAACCTTCTTCGATCATCTCGGCGTCCCACAACGAACGGTCCTGCTCATCCAGCACGATCAACTCCCCGCTCGCCGACGTCCGGGCCGGGCGTCGGGACTCGTGCAACAGCATCAGCGCCAACAGCCCCATCACCTCGGGTTCGGGCAACAGTTCCATCAACAAACGACCGAGCCGAATCGCCTCGCGGGTCAAATCCTCACGGGTCAGTTCCGCGCCCATGGACGCGGAATAGCCTTCGTTGAACACCAGGTAAATCACCCGCAGCACGCTGTCCAGGCGTTCGGGCAATTCCGCCAGGGTCGGCACTTGATAAGGAATTTTCGCGTCACGGATTTTCGCCTTGGCACGCACGATGCGCTGGGCGATGGTCGCTGGCGCCGACAGAAAGGCTCGGGCGATTTCTTCCGTGGTCAGGTCGCAGACTTCGCGCAGCGTCAACGGCACCTGGGCGTTCGCCGCGAGTGCCGGGTGACAACAGGTGAAGATCAGGCGCAAGCGATCGTCTTCCACGTCTTCGTCACTCCAGTCGGCCTGCTCCAGCGCCTCCAGTTGAGCGATCAACATCGGTTGCGACGCGATGAAGCGTGCGCGCCGCCGCAGCACATCGATGGCCTTGAAACGCCCCGTGGACACGAGCCAG
This sequence comes from Pseudomonas sp. GL_093, assembly GCF_057837605.1. Classification (NCBI taxonomy): domain Bacteria; kingdom Pseudomonadati; phylum Pseudomonadota; class Gammaproteobacteria; order Pseudomonadales; family Pseudomonadaceae; genus Pseudomonas; species Pseudomonas sp. GL_093. The sequence continues at coordinate 5,514,535 of NZ_CM174448.1, forward strand.
GTACGCGGATTGTCCGGTACACCGTCACGCTGCCAGCGCTCGACCGCGACGAAAAACGCCTCGTGCAAGGCTTCTTCGGCGAGATCGAAATCGCCAAGCAAACGGATCAGGGTCGCCAGAATCCGCCGTGACTCTTCGCGGTAAACCTGCTCGACCCGCGCCCGTACCGACTCGGCCGACATCAGGCGCCGGGATTCAACTGGCGAACGGGACGCACCTCGACACAGCCGACCCGGGCCGCCGGAATATTGCCGGCGACCTGGATGGCTTCATTGAGATCCTTGGCATCGATCAGGTAAAAGCCGGCCAATTGCTCCTTGGTTTCGGCGAACGGGCCGTCGGTGATCGACATTTTCCCGTTGCGCATGCGCACCGTGGTCGCGGTCTGCACCGATTCCAGCGCCTCGGCGGCAACCATTCGGCCGCTGCCCTGGATCGCCTCGGCGTAGGCCATGCATTCAGCGTCATTCGGGCTTTCGGGCAGCGAGTGCAACTCGTGCTCGTTGCTGTAGACCAGGCATAAATACTTCATGGGGCTCTCCTGAATCGAACGGATCAACTATGGCTGCTGATTGAAGCTTTCGCGACATTCCCGACGAATCGGCCTGACGCTCAAGGTTCCAGGTTGAACAGCACCGTGCCGCTCATCATGTCGAACGGGGCCGACCAGTGTTCATGGACGATGCGCCATTGCCCATCGTCGCGCCGATAGCAGGCGGTCACGCGCATCCAGCAGGCCTGGGTTTCGCCCTTCTCGTTGGTGCCGCCGCAATGGGCCAGCCAATGGGCGAAGGCGATGTGCTCGTCCGCGACGATGTTCATATGGTCGAAGTCAAACTTGTGCGCGCCCTGGCACATTTCCATGCATTCCTGCCAATGCGCGCGGTAGGCGGCTTTGCCCCGAAATTGCAGGGCCTTGACCGCGTCGTAGGAGACGATGTCCTCGGCATACAGGGGCATGAGTTTCTCGACATCCTTGGCGATGACCGCCTGACGATAGGTGTCGATCAGGGTCTGGATTTCGTGGGTAGCGTTCATGGTGGTTCTCCGTGGTTTTTGTTGTGAAGACACCCTTAGTCGTCTGGCGAAAAGCCAAATCGACAGCCCAAATAAAAATAATCCATGGACGCAAACTCGTTAGAATCCGAAACACATTTTGTTGGAAAAAGGACACTCCAGTGACATCCCGACTCGTGCCTTACGACAGCCTGAACGCGCTCCAGCGCCAGCAGGTCGAGGCCATTGAAGTTCACAAAGAACAAATCAGGTTCTCCGGCGACATTCACGGTGCGTTGCACACCTTGCTGTCCAAACCCGGCCCCGGCGTCAAAGGATTTGCGCTACTGGTCGAGGAGGTTCCCGTGGCCTTTCTGCTGCTCAAGCGCCCGCCCGTGCTGCCGGCCTGGGCCGATGAACACAGCGCCACCCTTCACGCACTGCAAGTCGATCATAGGGCTCAGGGCAAAGGCTATGGCAAGGCCTGTCTGCAAGCCCTGCCCGACGTGGCGCGTCAGGCATTTCCGGAAATAAAGGGGCTGGAATTGTCGGTGGATGCGGATAACGCATCGGCCATCGCGCTCTACGCAAAGTTCGGCTGGGTCGACAGCGGCGAAGCCTACAGGGGCCGGATCGGTTATGAACGGCGCATGGGGCTGATTTTCTGAGGTGGTTATGCTCAACAGCATCGAAGAACTGGAAGCCCTCTACGGCCAACCCCACGACCGCGCCGTGCGCAAGCAGATCCCCTTTCTGAACGAGGATTATCAGACGATGGTCCGCGCCTCGCCGCTGGTGATCGTCAGCTCGGTGGGGCCAGACGGGATGGACGGTTCACCGCGGGGCGACACGCCGGGTTTCGTGCGGATCATTAATGAACGCACCCTGGCGATACCGGATCGGCCGGGCAACAACCGTATCGACACCCTGCGCAATGTCGTGCTCGATTCGCGGGTGTCGCTGCTGTTCATCATTCCCGGGATTGGCGAAACGTTGCGGGTTAACGGCACGGCAAAGATCAGCGCCGAACCTGGGTTGCTGGAGAGCTTTGCGGTCAATGGCAAACCGGCGCGCACGGTGATGCTGGTGACGGTGGAAGCGGCGTACTTCCACTGCTCCAAGGCCATCGTTCGTTCGGATTTATGGAACCCTGAGAAGCACCTCGAACGCTCTGCCCTGCCGACGGCGGGTGCGTTTCACAAGCGATTGAACGATGGGCAGTTCGATGCAGAGACGTATGACCGGGAAGCATCGGCCAGAGTGCGGGATAGTCTTTACTGATCAAACACGAAAAAGGGTTGCCTTGAGGCAACCCTTATGGGATTTGGCTAGCTGTTAGAGGAGAAGACAGTAATCGAGCAACTGTTTCTCGATACTTTGACACTGGCCGATAACCAAAGCGACCACTACAAGGTTTTCACTCGGGAACACCTCATACAAGACCCGCTGCCCCATGGGTAAGTACTCACGAAAATGAGTGACCCCAAGCGACGCTGCTTCCTGACATACACCGTAAACATGGGCCTGATTGCTCAGAGCCGTAACGATCTGCATCACCAGCTGATCAACCATCTCTGCCGCTTTTTTTCGACCGCATTGCTGCGTGAGATAATGCTCCAGCGAAACAACCCCATGCTCCGCAGCAGTCGCAAACTCTACCCTGAAGGCCTCAGGCATCGTTATCGTCTTGCTGCAATTGGCGCCGCTGCGCCAGTCTGGCCAGCAAAGTGTCGCCAGAAATCAGCTTACCCTGTTCTTTGTCGCGAGAAGAAAACGAAAGAAGTTTGATCAGCGCGATGGCCTCATCTCGCCGCTTACGCTCCTCGTAGGACTCGATCACATAAGCCGGAACACCATTCTGAGTGACGAGCATCGGCTCAGAAAGATCCAGCGCTGCCGCATTCTTTTTAACAAAACTGATAGTTTCAACTCGCATCATTCATTCCTCTGCTCACCATCCGAACAGGATGGTCGCTGCAACAAGGTCTGAATTTAGGCCATTAAAAAACTTATCTCAAGAACTCATTTGCTCTTGTCCCAACTCCAACACCATCTCATGCCATGCCATCCCGCCATGGTCGGACGCTGAAGGCTTGATGTAGGCAAAGCCAAACCCGGCATACAGCGGAATGTGCCGCTCCTTGCACATCAGATGGATGTGGGTCTTGCCCAGCGCGCGCATCCGCTCGATGAATTCGCCCATCAACCGTTTCGCCAGCCCCTGCCCCTGATAATCCGGGTGCACCACCACCGACATGATGACCACGTGCGGGCCGGCCGGGTCGTGCCCGATCAGTTCCTTGAACGCCTCGTCCGACATCTCGACCTGAAACGCCGCACCGGAATTGATGAAACCGGCTACGACGCCGTCGACTTCGGCCACGATGAAACCTTCGGGCCAGGTGGCAATGCGCGTGGCGATTTTTTCGCGGGTGGCGGCTTCGTCGCCTTCGTAGGCAACGGTTTCGATGGCGTAGCAGCGGTCCAGATCAGCAGGTGTGACGTGGCGGATGACGGTGTTCATGGCAGCTCGGGATCAGCGATGGGAAGGCTGGGGATCATAAATTAATAAGGTGTTCATATCGATCACCGCAGGCGCCGTAAAGCCTGCGTATAGGCGCTGTCATTGTTTGTCGGTGCGGATTATTGATGTGCCCTGTCTCTGACCATCAATAAGGGAACACACCATGAGCAGCGTTCAGATCGGACTTCTTATGTTGTTGGGCATCAGCTCGTTTGGCTTCATCACGTTGACGATTGACCTGTTGCGGGCGCGACGGATGAAGCAAGGCAAGTAACGGGCAGGAGGCGGATGCCGAGTCCGCCTCCCGATGGAGTCAAGGCTTGAGTGGCAGCCAGATTTCCAGCACGCCTGTGTTGAGCTTCGGGTTGAAGTCTTCGCTGTAGCGTTCGAATTCCGGGGCGTCCGCCGCCTGATAACCGGACTGCGGCAGCCAGGTTTTCCAGATGTATTGGAAAGTCTGGGGCAACTGATCGAGAGAGCCCTTGTGCTCGAACACGGCGTAATGTTGAGGCTGGACCTCGACCCAACGGTATTTATCCGGCAGGTCGTCGAGCTTGCTGATTTCAACGCCGGCGATGTATTCGAAGCCGCCCTTGCCATCCGGATTGCAACAGATGCCGTAGGTCACTTCGTTTTTTTGACCGGGAATTTTGCCAATCTCGGGAATGAATTTCTCCCAGAGATCGGGAATTTTCTTGGAGGTTTCCTGGGTAAATCGTCCGCCAAGCCCTGCAATGAGCAGGAAGTGCCCGTGCTCGAAGCGTGGCTTGGCGGTTTCGACGCCTGTTTGCTCATCCATGACTCAACTCCTGGAACAAAAAAGTGGGTTCGGCTGGGAGTATAGAACCCAAACCGAATTCGCCCAGTTACAGTGTATGCAACGGCTCGACAGCACCTGCGCCGACGAACTCGTTATACCCCGATAGGATCACGTAGACCGCGAAATAGCAGAAGATCGCCGCCGATGCCATATAGGAGTAACGCAGCAACTTGTCGCCCAGCAACTTGCCGCCGTGACTCGCGGCGAAGCACAAAGCCACGCACCAGAGCACCCCGGCGCACAGAAACCCGCCAAGAAACAGCGCCGAGCTGAGGGCGCCACCGCCACCAGAACGAGCGATCAATGTGCCACCCACCGCTGCGAACCAGAGAATGGCGCTGGGTGACGACATGGCCAGGAAGATCCCTCGAAAAAACTCCTTCCGGTGAGAGTTCTGCCCCACCTCTGCGGTCTGCGCCAGTACCGCCTCATGGTGAATCGCCGAATAGATCATCTTCGCCGCGAAATACACCAACAGCGCTGAACCACCGATCCACAGCACCCAGCGCACGGTTTCGTATTGCAGCAAAACGGTCATCCCGGCCAAGGCCAGCACGGCGTAGATCAGGTCGCCGACACACGTCCCCAAACCCAGCGCAAAGCCTTGAAAATAGCCACGTTGCATAGCCAACGTGATCATCGCGATGTTGGCCACGCCGATGTCCAGGCACAGCGAAAGGCTCAGCAAGAAGCCACTGGTAAATTCCATCAACCGATTTCCTTCGGACAAATTTGTTTACATAGTCGCTGGACAGTTTGCCACATCAACCCTTACATTCCGCCACAGGTCACCGCAGTGACCAGCGTCGCTCGGACGGTTCCGGGCGCTCACGTTATCCGAGGCAACAATGGCTAACCCAGGTTCGCCGCGCCGCTTTGCGCGCATAGATCGACTCCCCCCTTACGTATTCAACATCACTGCCGAGCTGAAGATGGCCGCCCGTCGTCGTGGCGAAGACATCATCGACTTCAGCATGGGCAACCCTGACGGCCCTACTCCGCCGCACATCGTCGAAAAACTGGTGACCGTCGCCCAGCGCGAAGACACCCACGGTTATTCGACGTCCAAGGGCATTCCGCGTCTGCGCCGGGCAATTTCCAATTGGTACAAGGATCGCTACGAGGTCGACATCGACCCGGAAAGCGAAGCCATCGTCACCATCGGTTCCAAGGAAGGCCTGGCGCATTTGATGCTGGCCACCCTCGACCAGGGCGATACCGTTCTGGTGCCGAACCCGAGCTACCCGATTCACATCTACGGCGCGGTGATTGCCGGCGCTCAGGTGCGTTCGGTGCCGTTGATTCCGGGCGTGGACTTCTTCGCCGAACTGGAAAGCGCTATTCGCGGCTCGATCCCGAAACCGAAAATGATGATCCTCGGCTTCCCGTCCAACCCCACTGCCCAGTGCGTGGAACTGGACTTCTTCGAACGGGTGATCGCCCTCGCCAAGCAGTACGACGTTTTGGTGGTGCACGACCTGGCTTACGCCGACATCGTCTACGACGGCTGGAAAGCCCCGTCAATCATGCAAGTGCCAGGCGCCAAGGACATCGCGGTGGAGTTTTTCACCCTGTCCAAGAGCTACAACATGGCGGGCTGGCGCATCGGTTTCATGGTCGGCAACGCCGAACTGGTCAACGCCCTGGCGCGGATCAAGAGTTATCACGACTACGGCACGTTTACCCCGCTGCAGGTCGCGGCGATTGCGGCACTGGAAGGTGATCAGCAGTGCGTCAAAGACATTGCCGAGCAGTATCGTCAGCGTCGCAACGTACTGGTCAAAGGCCTGCATGAACTGGGCTGGATGGTTGAGAACCCGAAAGCGTCGATGTATGTCTGGGCGAAGATCCCCGAGGCGTATGCGCACTTGGGCTCGCTGGAGTTCGCCAAGAAGCTGCTGGCCGAGGCCAAGGTTTGTGTCTCGCCGGGCGTGGGGTTTGGTGAGTATGGGGACGATCACGTGCGCTTCGCGCTGATCGAAAACCAGGACCGGATTCGTCAGGCAATACGCGGGATTCGAGGGATGTTCCGGGCGGATGGGTTAGTCACCAAATCCTGATGTCTGACACATAACACTGTGGGAGCGAGCCTGCTCGCGATGAGGGCTTAACATTCAACGAAGATGTTGAATGTAAGTCCGCCATCGCGAGCAGGCTCGCTCCCACATTTGGTTTGCGGTGTGCTTAAACGAACAGCGACAACAGCAGGATGAAGCCCAGCGCAACGATGGACAGGATGGTTTCCATCGCGGTCCAGGTCTTGAAGGTTTCCGCCACGGTCATGTTGAAGTACTGCTTCACCAGCCAGAAACCGGCGTCGTTAACGTGCGACAGGATCAGCGAACCGGCACCGGTGGCCAGCACCAGCAACTCACGGTTCACACCCGGAATCATCCCCACCACCGGCACCACAATGCCTGCGCCAGTAATGGTCGCCACGGTCGCCGAACCGGTGGCGATACGGATCACCGCCGCCACCAGCCAGGCCAGCAGGATCGGCGAGATCTGCGCGTTCACCGCCATGTGGCCGATCACGTCACCCACGCCGCTGGTCACCAGCATCTGCTTGAAGCCACCACCAGCACCGATGATCAGGATGATTGCGGCGGTCGGCGCAAGGCTCGCGTCGAGCAACTTGAGAATTTTGCTGGAGCCCATGCCCTGACGGTGGCCGAAGGTGTACAGCGACAGCAGCAACGCCAACAGCAGCGCCGAGATCGGGTGACCGATCAGGTCCATGAAGGTACGGAAGAAATTGCCGTCCGGCAGCACCACGTCGGCAAAGGTCTTGAGCAACATCAGGAACACCGGCAACAGCACGGTGATCAGGGTGATGCTGAAGCTCGGCAGCTCAGCCGCCTCTGGCTCGCGAGCCAGTTGATCGACCAGCTCCTGGTTAGGATGACCCGGAATGTACTTGGCAATGAACGTGCCGTAGATCGGGCCGGCGATGATGGCCGTCGGCAGCGCAACGATCAGGCCGTACAGAATGGTTTTACCAATGTCGGCACCGAATACGCCGATGGCCAGCAACGGACCCGGGTGCGGCGGAACCAGACCGTGCACGGCGGACAGACCGGCCAGCAGCGGGATACCGATCTTGATGATCGACACGCCGGTACGCCGGGCCACGATGAACACCAGCGGGATCAGCAGCACGAAGCCGATTTCGAAGAACAGCGGAATGCCGACCAGGAACGCGGCGAACATCATCGCCCACTGCACCTTGTCCTTGCCGAACGCGCGAATCAGGGTTTGGGCAATCTGATCCGCCCCGCCCGACTCGGCCATCATTTTGCCGAGCATCGTGCCCAGCGCGAGGATGATCCCGACGAACCCGAGCACCCCACCGAAGCCGTCCTGGAACGCCTTGATGATGGTGCCAATTGGCATGCCGGAGGTCAGTCCGAGAAAAGCGGCGGCGATGATCAGGGCGATGAATGGGTGAAGCTTGAACTTGGTGATCAGGACGATAAGCCCGATCACCGTGACCACTGCGTCTAGCAGCAGGAACGTCTCGTGGGACATGCCAAACATTAGGGGTGTCTCCTGGTTGTTGTTGTTATTAAAGCGGGGATTTCGCAAGCCAACAGGACAGCGCTATCTTTTCGGGCAAAACTCATACGGCGTGTTTCAGGCCATGAGCCTGCCACCAGTCATGAGCTTGCTTCGCCAATTGGTCGACGCTGTGGTTCGACGCGTCCAGCGCCAGGGTCAGGGGCTCGCCAACGGGCGATTCAAGGGTGGCGAACTGGCTGTCGATCAGCGTCGACGGCATGAAGTGGCCCGGCCGATGGGAGACACGATCAGCGGCGACTTCAGGGGTCAGCTCCAGGAACACGAAGCCCAGGCCCGGCAAGGCGCTGCGCAGACGTTCACGGTAAATGTGTTTGAGGGCCGAGCAGGTCAGCACCGGGCGTTCGCCCTTGGCGTCGATGCGGCGCAATTCATCGCACAGGCTGTCGAGCCAGCCGGCACGGTCGTCGTCGTTCAGGGGGATACCCGCGCTCATCTTTTCGATATTGGCGGCAGGGTGGAAAGTGTCGCCTTCAATGGCGGTCGCGCCGCTGAGTTGGCACAAGGCCTCGCTGACGCAAGTCTTGCCGCAACCGGCAACGCCCATGATGACCAGGGCGGTGATGGGATGATTCATGTAACACCTCAGCGCGCAGACAGCGCTACCTTTGCCAGTTATGACACTAGATCAAAAGCAGAAGTTGCCGACGCCTTCTTGTCATTTTTGTGGGTTGGAGCATGTTCGTTCCCAACGCCAAAAAACGGGGATCAGGCAAACCCCGCTCACGCATTTGCAGCTGCGTCGAGACAGCGCTACCTTAGTGCCTCGAATTTTGTTTGGCAAGCCGTCCGATGATCTCCCCTAAAAACGATAAAAATACGCGCACCACTGGCCGCCCCACTTTGAACGAAGTCGCACGCCTGGCCGGTGTCAGCCCGATCACCGCCTCTCGCGCCCTGCGCGGGGTCAGCACGGTGGCCACCGAACTGGTGGAAAAAGTGCAGAAAGCCGCCCTCGACCTCAACTACGTGGTCAACCCCGCCGCCCGCGCGTTAGCCTCGGCCCAGAGCCATTCGGTGGTGGTTTTGGTGCCGTCGCTGTCCAACTTATTGTTCATCGACACACTGGAAGCCATTCATCAGGTTTTGCGCCCAAAAGGCTTCGAAGTGCTGATCGGGAACTTCCATTACTCACGTGATGAAGAAGAAAACCTGCTGCGCAACTACATGGCGTATCAGCCTCGCGGTTTGCTGCTGACCGGTTTCGACCGCACCGAAAGTTCGCGCCGGATGATCGAGGCCAGCAACATTCCCTGCGTGTACATGATGGAACTGGACAGCGCCGCCGGCCTGAATTGCGTTGGCTTTTCGCAACTCGCAGCTGGCGAGACAGCGGCCGGGCATTTGCTGTCACGGGGTCGCAAGCGTCTGGCCTACATCGGCGCGCAACTCGATCAACGCACGTTGCTGCGCGGCGAGGGTTTCCGCAAAGCCCTGCAAAAGGCCGGTTTGTATGACCCGGACCTGGAAGTGCTGACACCTCGCTCTTCCTCCGTCGGCCTTGGTGGCGAACTGTTCCTGCAACTGCTCGCCACTCATCCCGATGTCGATGCGATCTTCTTCGGCAACGACGACCTGGCCCAGGGCGCACTGCTCGAAGCCATGCGCTGCGGGATCAAGATCCCCGAACAAGTGGCGATCCTCGGCTTCAACGACCTGCCGGCCTCGGCCCACATGGTCCCGCGCCTGAGCAGCATCAGCACCCCGCGAGAAGCCATCGGCCGCCGAGCGGCGGAGCAGATGTTGACGTTGATGGCTGGTAATACAGTGGCCAAACCGGTGCAGGATATGGGGTTTGAACTAAAAATCCGGGAAAGCACATAACCCCCTGTGGGATCATCACTAGTCAGCGCCCCATCAACTCCACAAACGCCAACGCCCCTTTCTGCAATGGCTGGCTCTTGAGCCACACCGCATGCACCGGCAGCACCAATCCGTTCTCGATGTTGCGGAAGCTCAGGCGCTTGAGCCTTCCAGCATCCAGCAACGGCTGGACCACCGACAGCGGAAAATTTCCCCAGCCCAATCCGGCCTCGACCATTTCCAGCGCCATAGCCAACGTGTCGGTGCGCCAGTAAGACTCGGCCACCAGTGGCCGGGTTTCGCTGATCGGCAGGTCGCGGCTGGCGACGATGATTTGCCGTACGTGGACCAAGTCTTCCAGGAACAAATTCTTGCCCTGAAACAGCGGATTGTCCGCCGCCAGCGTGGCGATCATCCGTTCGGTGCCAACGAACTGGAACCGCTCCAGCACGTTCATGCTCAGCCCGGCGAACGCCAGGCAAACGCTGACCCGGCCGCTATGGAGCATCGCCAGCACATCATCCTGCGGCGCGCTGAGCATTTCGATTTCCAGTAACGGATGACGCTCGGCGATGACCTTGATCGCCGCCATCACGCGGCCCTTGTCGATGTCCGCCACGACCCCGATCGACAACTTGCTTTCCAGCCCCAGCGACAACTCGACCGCATGCACTTGCAGCTGTTTGAGCTGCTCGGCGATCAATCGCGCGTGAGGCACCAATGCGCTGGCCATCGCCGTCGGCACCGGTTCGCGATGGCTGCGGTCGAACAGTGGATAACCGAGTTCGGCTTCCAGGTTGGCGATGCCCATGCTCACCGCCGACGGCACTTTACCCAGCGCCCGAGCTGCAGCGGAAAACGAGCCGCGCTCGATCACCGCGAGGAACAACTCGATGCTGTCACTGTTGAAATTCATTCCTCGTCCTATCAATAAAACTGAAAGCTACTGACTTTTTCTGTCAGCCCTATTGAAGCTATCTTTCGCCGCCTTCGCCAGTGCTCCTGGCTTCAAGTTGGCAGAAAGAGGCAAATTCCCATGCAAGGCGTTAAACGAAAACTGCTCTACGTGTCCCTTTACGAAGTCATCGGCATGACCTTCTCGGCCTTGGGCCTGGCGTTGTTGTCCGGCACCTCGCCCGGCAGCACTGGCCCGTTGGCAGTGATCATCACCACCATCGCGGTGACCTGGAACTTCATCTACACCACGCTGTTCGAGCGCTGGGAAAGTCGTCAGCCTTCGCGCACCCGCACCGTTAAACGGCGCATCGCCCATGCCGTGGGTTTTCAACTAACCTTGATAGTGTTCCTCATCCCGTTGATCGCTTGGTGGATGAACATCAGCCTGGTGCAAGCCTTCTTGCTGGACGCGGCGCTGATTATTTTCATCCCGTGCTACACCTTCGCCTTCAACTGGCTGTTTGATCACACGTTTGGTTTGCCAACTTCGGCGCTGCCGGACCCGGTTTGAAAACGCTGAATGTCTGTTAGATTCCTGAAGCGTCGAATCGCTAACGGAGTAGCTCAATGGAACATGCACTGAAGATTCTGGGTAAAGCCTCGTCCATCAACGTCAGAAAAGTCCTGTGGACCTGTGAGGAACTGGGTGTTGCCTACGAACGTGAAGACTGGGGCGGCGGTTATGCGTCGACCCACACGCCGGAGTTTCTCAGGCTCAACCCCAACGCACTGGTGCCGGTGATCATCGATGAGGCCGGCGTACTGTGGGAGTCCAACACCATCTGCCGCTATCTGGCCGGTAAACACCACAACACCGATCTGCTGCCCCACGAACCGGCGGCGCGCGCTCGGGTAGAGCAGTGGATGGATTGGCAAGCGACCGAACTCAATGCCTCCTGGAGCTACGCGTTCACGGCGTTGGTACGCAAAGATCCGGAATTCCGGGACCCGCATCACATTGCCGCCGGTGTACACGGCTGGAATCAGAAAATGGGCATCCTCGAGCATCAGCTCGCGGCCACCAAAGCGTATGTCGCCGGGCCGCACTTCACGCTGGCGGACATCGTCATCGGGCTGTCGGTCAACCGCTGGCTGATGACACCGATGGAGCGTCCCGATTACCCGGCCATCGACGAGTATTTCCAACGGTTGGCACAACGCCCGGGATTCCTGAAACATGGCTGCAACGGCCTGCCTTGAGCGGCTCCCGCGCTACAAATCGCTAAAATGTAAACATTCATTGCAATAACTGAGTGAATCTCGACGCAAAGCCGCCGAGATTCACAATCATTCATTTCCGATAGCAGGCTAAGCTTCTCCAACGATAAGTATTGGATCAGCCCATGACCGCCCACTCCCCCGCCTTTGCTCAACCTGACGGAATCGACCCCGTCCGGGCCGCGCAGATCTCCGCCCGCATCGACCGACTCCCCGCCGTCTCCACGATCTGGCGGTTAGTGGCCCTGCTCTCGATCGGTGGTTTTTTTGAGCTCTATGACCTGTTTCAGACGGCCTACATCAGCCCCGGACTGATTCGCGACGGCATCTTCGCCACCGGCAGCCAAGGCGTGTTCGGCTTTTCCGATCAGGCCGCCTTCGCCTCGGCGACGTTTCTCGGGTTGTTCCTTGGCGCGAGTCTGTTAAGCCCGTTGGCCGACCGCTTCGGTCGACGTGCGATCTTCACCTTCGCGTTGATCTGGTACACCGTCGCGACGGTGGCGATGGGCGTTCAGAGTTCAGCCATCGGCATCATCTGCATGCGCTTTCTGGTGGGTATCGGACTGGGTATCGAACTGGTGACCATCGACGCCTATCTCTCGGAACTGGTGCCAAAACGCATGCGCAGTTCGGCATTTGCCTTTGCGTTTTTCGTGCAGTTTCTGTCGGTGCCAGCGGTGGCGTTGATGTCGTGGTGGCTGGTGCCGCAAGCGCCGTTCGGTGTGTCCGGCTGGCGTTGGGTGGTGTTGGCGAGCGCGGTGTTTGCGCTGTTCATCTGGTGGCTGCGTTCGCGGTTGCCGGAGTCGCCGCGCTGGTTGGCCCAGCATGGACGGTTCGACGAAGCCAGCAAAATTCTTGATGGCATCGAAGCCCGTTGCGTGAAGGATCAGGGCAAGCCGCTGGATGAGCCGGAACTGGCGGAGGTGGAGGTTCAGGGTACGGGCCGTTTCGCCGATATCTGGCAGCCGCCTTATCGCCGTCGGGCGTTGATGCTGATCGTGTTCCACGTGTTCCAGGCGATCGGTTTCTTCGGCTTCGGCAACTGGTTGCCGGCGCTGCTCTCCGGTCAGGGTGTGAGCGTGACGCACAGCCTGATGTACGCCTTCATCATCACCCTCGCCTACCCGCTCGGGCCGTTACTGTTTGTGAAGTTCGCCAACCGCTTCGAGAACAAGTGGCAGATCGTCGGCTCAGCCTTGGGCGCCATGACCTTCGGCTCGTTGTTCGCGTGGCAAACCAGCGCCTTCGGCCTGATCTTCTGCGGGGTGATGATCACCTTCTGCAACGCCTGGCTGAGCTTCGCCTATCACTCCTACCAAAGTGAGCTGTTTCCCACCAACATCCGCGCCCGGGCGGTGGGGTTCTGTTATTCGTTTAGTCGCTTGTCGACGGTGTTCAGCAGTCTGCTGATCGGGATTTTCCTCGAACACTTCGGCACGCCGGGGGTGCTGGCGTTCATTGTCAGTAGCATGTTGATCGTGATGTTGACCATCGGCTGGTTCGGCCCAAGAACCCGCAACCTGGCACTGGAAAACATCGCCCATCGCTGAACCAGCGTGCGGTCGACCTCTGCTTCCCGGCAGCAAGGGTTGGCCCTGCTTATCCATCACGCAGCGCGGGAATCAATAAAAAAGGGTCCCTTCGAGGGACCCTTTTTAATGTGCCGCTATCAACTTATCTGCAAGGTCGAGTTGAACTGACTGATCGCATCCACCACATGCCGCGACCCTTGTTGAATCTCCAGAATCACCGCGCCCGCCTCATTCGCCAGTTCCACCCCAAGCCCGGTTCGACTCAAACTGGACTGCATGCTCGACACCGCACTCAATGACAAATCGTGGTTCTTGCGCACCACTTCAACGATCTCCACCGTTGCCTGGCTCGTTCGTGCCGCAAGGCTGCGAACTTCATCGGCGACTACCGCGAACCCGCGCCCGTGTTCCCCGGCCCGGGCCGCTTCGATCGCGGCGTTGAGTGCCAGCAGGTTGGTTTGATCGGCAATGCCACGAATGGTCTGGACGATGGTACCGATGATGTCCGACTGCTTGCTCACCGCATCAATGCTCAGCGCCGCTTCGTTCAAGTCTTTGGAAATGTCCTGGATGGTCTGCACCGTTTGCTGCACCACCTGAGAACCTTTCTGTGCACAAGCGTCGTTTTGAACCGAGGTGCTGTGGGCCGATTCCGCGGCGGTTTGCAGGGTGGTGACTTGCTGGGTGATGTCGCTGGCGAACTTGACCACTTTGTACAAGCGACCCTTGGTGTCGAACAGCGGGTTGTAGGAGGCCTCCAGAAATACCGTATGCCCGTGCTTATCTTTGCGTTCGAAACGGTGCGAGTGATATTCGCCACGATTGAGCGAGGCCCAGAACGCTTTATAGGCCTGAGATTCGGCTTCGGCACGATGACAAAACAGGCTGTGGTGCTGGCCAACCACTTCGTTGAGCGAGTAATGCATCGTCTTCAAGAAGTTGTCGTTGGCCGTGATGACCTTGCCATCCGGGGTGAATTCGATCACGGCCATGGAACGACCGATCGCCGCGAGCATGCTCTCGTTTTCGTGTTCCTTGTAGGTCCTGGCTGAGATGTCAGTGGCGACTTTGATCACACTCTGGACCTGACGATCAGGGCCGAACACCGGCATGTAGCTGGCTTCGAGCCAGATCTCCTTGCCGCTCCGGTTCAAGCGTAAAAAGGTCCCGCTAATCGGTTCGCCACGGGCCAGGTCACGCCACAACTTGGCGTAGGCTTCGCTTCGATAAAACGCTTCTTCGCAAAAGATCCGGTGATGCTTACCGCGCACTTCTTCGGCGCTGTAACCCATGGCACTGCAAAAGTTGTCGTTGGCATCGAGCACGATCCCTTCGGGAGTGAACTCAATCATTGCCATCGAGCGGCTGACCGCGGCCAACTTCGCGTTAGCCTCGGTCAGCGCGCAACTGAATCGTTCGATTTCCAGCAGGTCAGTCTTGTGACGTCGGTTAAACATAGTCGTATCACCTTCAGCGCGGTCTTTTGTTTGATGAAAGTTCTTTGGTCTTTCAACAGCTCCACCACTACGTTCCAAGGAACAGGCACACGCATCCCTCCACAGGAAGGACTTGGTCAGGTGATCAATGATGTTTAATCGGAGAGTCCATGCTGCAACGCTCTTATCAAGACATCCTTCTCTTGATAGCCCGGAATCGGGCCAGCCCTAACGTTCTGATAAGACATTCCATTGACCGGACAGCTCCGTGTTGTTCAGCGTCGGTGCCTTGGGTTGCGCACACTTTTAACCTGTATGACGGCCTTCACATGGCGGCCGACATAGTTAGTTACGAGTCAGCATAGACAGGCGAGGCAGGTAAGCAAGGCCACTAGTCGGCCAGTATTGAGGACAAAATCGGTTCAGCATCGGTATGCGTCATTTCTCGGCGAGCATGCCCATCAACGCCTGCACCGCCGCCGAGGGTGGCTTGGTCGCAGCGGCCACCAAGGCAAATTCGCGATCGATACGCGGTTTGACCGGCACTACCCGCAGACCCTGAAGTTGGCTCGGCAGCGTCATCTCCGGCACCAGCGTCACGCCGATGTTTTCCCGCACCAGGGTGAACGCACTGCTCCATTCACGGACCTCAACCCGCACATCAAGCAGTTGCAGCCCGGCATCCTCTGCCAGGCTGCGAGCGTTGGTCGAACAACCGCCGGTAGCCAGTACAAAAGGTTGTTCCGCCAACTCGGCCAGGGAGACGCCTTCTTCATTCGAACGGCGAGCCAAGGAATGGCCACCAGGCACCACCGCCATCCAGGCATCACGTCCCAGGCGTCCGGCATTGCGCTCGGGCGCCGGGTTCAACACTACGCCGACATCCACCAACCCGGCGCCGAGCAGCGTTTCCACTTCATCGTCGCTGACTTCCAGTGCGACCACCTGAATGCCGGGATAAAGCCGATTGAACTGACGCAGCAGCGGCGGCAGAAAAGTCGCCAGCACCATGGGGAAACTGGCCAGGCGAATCGTCCCGCGCTGAATGTCTTTGGTGGCATCGACGCTGCTGCGAATGTTTTCCAGGGCACCGAGCATAGTTCTCGCGTGTTCGATCACAGACAGGCCGATTGCCGTCGGCAAAGTCTGGCGATTCTCTCGACTGAACAACTGAACGCCCAGGGTTTCTTCAATCAACGCCAAGGCCTGGCTGGCGCCGGACTGGGTCATGCCGACCCGCTCGGCAGCCCGGGTAATGTTGCCCGTGTCAGCCACAGCCACCACCATTCGCCAGTGCATCAGATTCATCATGGCAGTAGCTTTCCTTATGGCGGCTTTCTGAAAGATTAATTTTACCGAGGGTGCCGCGCACTATGACACTGGCGCAAATCCCCAGCCAGAGCCCTGCCGATGAAGTTGTATTACGCCCCACACGCCTGCTCGCTCGCGCCGCATATCGTGCTGCGCGAACTCGATCTGCCATTCGAATTGATCCGCATCGACAACACCACCAAGCGAACCGCCAGCGGCGACGACTTCCTCGCCATCAACCCAAAGGGCTACGTCGCGGCACTGCAATTGGACAACGAACACGTGTTGACCGAAGGCCCGGCGATCCTGCAATACCTGGCAGACCTGCGACCCGAGGCAAACCTGGCGGCAGCGAACGGTACGTTCGAGCGGGTACGGTTGCAGGAATGGCTGAATTTCATCTCGACCGAGATTCATGGCGGGCTGGGCTGGTTGTTCAGTTCGCAGTTCCCGGATGAAGTGAAAACGCTCATCAAAGAGAAACTGTTCAAGCGATTTGCGGTGTTGTGTCAGACGCTGGAGCGCCAAGATTATTTGATGGCTGACGGGTTCAGCATTGCCGATGCGTATTTGTTTACGGTGTTGCGCTGGGTGCACCTGTTTGCCATCGATTTGAATGAGTGGCCGGCGTTGACGCGGTTTCAGGCGCGGGTTGATCAGCGGCCAGCCGTGAACGCTGCGTTGGCCGCTGAGTCGGTGTAGGCCTCAAGACCATCGCGAGCAAGCTCGCTCCCACAGGGGATCTATGTCACGCCGAAGATCCAATGTGGGAGCGAGCTTGCTCGCGATGGCTATTTTCCAGGCACTACAAATTTACAAACTCGCACTCACTTTGGTGGCCACTTCACCGGGCACCCAGCCCTTCCAGATCTGCGGCTGATCACGCAAAAACGCTTCGGCCACCTGACGTGGTTGCAGGCGCTTTTCGCTCATCTGGCCGAGCGTGTGGTTCAGCAGATCGATCGGCAGGTCGACCTTTTCGAAGAACGCCACCAGGTCCGGGTACTGCGCCTTGAATGGCGCGGACACCCCAATCGCCAGGTTTGCCGGCATCGACCGCGTACCCTTTGGATTCGGGTTGTTGGCGTCGGCCAAGGTCTTCCAGGCTTCGGCGTCGAACGCCGGCTCGTCGAGTTTCACCAGTTTGAAACGCCCCAACAGCGGCGTCGGCGACCAGTAGTAGAACAGCACCGGTTTACCACGACGGATCGACGAAGCCACCTCGGCATCCAGTGCGGCGCCCGAACCCGTGCGGAAGTTGACGAAGCTGCCGGTCAGGTCATAGGCCTTGAGTTTCTGACTGTTGACGATCTCCGAGGTCCAGCCGGTCGGGCTGTTGAGGAAGCGTCCTCGGCTCGGATCTTCCGGGTCGCGGAACACGTCCTTGTAGCGCGCCAGGTCGGCGACGGATTTCAGCTCTGGGGCCAGGGGTTTGATGCCGCGTTCAGGGTCGCCCTTGATCACGTATTCCGGCACCCACCAGCCTTCGGTGGCGCCTTTGACCGTGTCGCCCAGGCCAAACACTTTGCCTTCCGAGGCGGCTTTGACCCACGCAGGACTGCGCCCGGCCCACTCTTCGCCGATCACTTGAATATCGTTCTTGGCCAACGCCGCTTCGAGGCTGACGGTGCTGCCCGGCAAGGTATCGGTCGGGTAGCCGTAACCTTTCTCGACAATCAAGCGCAGGATTTCGGTGATGAGGCTGCCGCTTTCCCAGGTGATGTCTCCGAAGTGGATCGGCGCGGTTTTTTCTGCCGCGGGAACGTGAGTTGCCACAAGGCTCAGGGCCAGCAGTGAACTGCCGAGCAGGGTTTTGATCGATCTCATGCGGACCTCCGGGTCAGGGAATTCAAGGATTGGTTGGCGCTGTGCCGGGCACACAGGGCTTGGGTACGCGTCATGTAAACGCTGACCGAACGTTGGGAAATGCCCAGTTCGGCGGCGATTTGCGGGTAGGTCAGACCGTCGATTCGCGATAACAGGAAGGTTGCCCGAACCTTGCCCGGCAAGCGCTCAAGCGTACGGTCGAGGCCATGCAAGGCCTGGGTCAGTTGCACCCGATCTTCGGGCGAGATCGCTTGCTGTTGATCCATGTGTTGCAACTGATCGAGGTGCTGGCGTTCCAGGTCACGGCGGCGCCAGAGCTGATAGATCAAGCGCTGGGCAATGGTGGTGAGCAAGGCACGAGGCTCGCGGATCGGGGTCAGCCCCGGCGATTCGAGCAGCTGTAAAAAGGTTTCGGCAGCGATGTCTTCGACGCTGGAACTGGCGCCCAGATGCCGGCGCAACCGTGCGCACAGCCAAGGGTAATGCGCGCAGAACAATCCGCCCACGTCGTTGCGATGGGAAAGGTCGGTGCCGGACATAGAGGCTCCAAGGGTTAGGGGTCGCTGAATGTCCGGTGATCCGGTGACGCGATCCTAGCAAGGAGCCTTATTCATTAATAATACTTAAAAAGCATTTTTATATTCCATTATGAAATTAAACATCAAAAGAACGCAGCCTCGTTTCACTCGACAGCTGCTACAGATGCACACCGATTTCCTGTAGCAGCTGTCGAGTGAAACGAGGCTGCGATCTTGTCACACCGCCTACCGCAATCGCCCATACCCTAGCGCTTCGGCCTCTTGCTGATAGTCGAGAACGATTTGATAGTCGCTTTCGCTGGCCGGCAGAACCTCGTGCAGGCCGAGGACTTCAGCGACGTCGGGCAATTCCTGCAACGTCGTGTTCATCACCTGCCGCAGCGCCTCGACCTGTTCATCGGTGACAGTCGCGGCGGAGATGAACGGCAAGGTCGGACTGAACGCACTTCGCGCAATGACCCGCAGGCCGGCCACTTCTTCTTCGGCGTGCCGCGCCAGATAGGCGAAGGTGACGCTGTCGATGGCCGCCAGGTCCGCTGTCCCTTCACGCAACCAACGCAGACTTTCGCGGTGGCTGCCGCTGATACCGACACTGGCGAAGAACTGCCCGTCTCGATGCAACGGCGCGAGCCGATGACGCAGCAGGTTCATGCCGCTGTTGGAGTCTTCGCCATTGATCACCCCACGACTGTCGCGAAAGGCCGGCAGGCCGCGCCGTGGATCATCGACGCGACTCAACAACAGGCTGCAATGGTTGCCACCATTGGCGTCCGGCAGTTCATAACGAGGACGACCGATGACCCGGACCCGACCGCGCAACGCGGTCATCAGCGGGTAACCGCAGGTTTGGGTCAGCAGCAAGTGCGGGGACAGCCAGAGGTCCATCAGCGAAAGGCCCTCGGCGTTGCGGCGGCTGGCACCCACTCGCTCGAGAATTCGCGTCAGCCAGCGCTCGTTGGCCTCGCGGATCGGCTCGGGGGCGACGTACATCAGTAATTCAGCGAGGTGCTGTGTCATCGAAATCTTCCCATGCAACGTCATTCTAATTGTGGGAGCGAGCCTGCTCGCGAAGAAGCCAGCCCACTCAACATTGATGTTGCCTGACACACCGCTTTCGTCGGAACGCCGCCCGGAACCGGCTCGCTCCCACAGGGGACCTCATTCGCCATCAGTGGAATGGGTGCCTGGGGCTGTCTATGGCCTTCACCCCGTGCCGGCGCCACAACTGGCCATAACCCTGCACCAGAAACCCGCCGCTGCGCGCCAGCCATTGCTCACGACGTGCGCGGTAGGCGCGGGGCAAGTCGTACCAGGGCAGCCCGGGCAAGTCGTGATGCACCAAATGCAGATTGAGGTTGAGGAACAGCCAGCGCCACGGCCAGGCAGCTTCATTGATGACCGTCCTTTGCTCGGGCTCGGTGTGGGGACGGTGTTCATAGTAGGAGCGAATCATGGCAATCGAAAGCGCCGGCACACTGATCAGCAACAGGTAATGCCACACCGGCAGCACGCTGTAGCGGGCGATAAACAGCAACATCAACAGGGCCAGCGCGCCGTGGCTTAACCACATCAACCAGGCCTGCCGCTCACCTGTTTTCAGACGTTGCAGCTCTTCCCGGGCCAGCGCCAGCAAGGCCAGCGGTGCACCGAGGGCGAAGCGTCCGAGCACGGTTTTGTTCAGCCAGTGCAGACTCTGTTTGAACAGTGAACTGCCCTGCCACTGCTCGGCGCTCAGGTAACGGCTTTCCGGATCGCGCCCCGGGAGAGTCAGGTCTTCGTCGCGGTGATGCAGCAAATGGCTGTCGCGATACAGGGTGTAGGGATACCAGACGGCGAACGGTGCGTAGCCGAGGATCTTGTTCAGCGATGCCCAGCGGGTGGGGTGACCGTGAAGCAATTCGTGCTGCACCGATAACCAGAGCACCACCAGCGGAATCAGCAACAATGTGCTCCACCACAGGCCCAACCAGCCACTGGCGAGCACGATGCTGAACCAGCCGACGTACACGCCGATCAGCAGCAACCAGGTCGGCCACTCGGTGCGCGCGGTCAAGCGTTGGCGCAGGGTTTCGATTTCTTCACGGTGGGCGGTATCGAAGTAGTGGGGCATGGCGTTGCTCAGATCGGGGACCAGTCCCCTTCTGTGCAATGGCGCAGGGTTTTCTTGCAGATTATTTGGTTATTACGTCAGAAGCAGCGGGAGCCCGAGGCCGGGCTCCCTTGTCACGGGATCAATGACCGAACACATCCACCTTCTTGGCCTTCTTGTCCGCGCGCTTTTCATCGGCGGTTTTTGCCGGTTTCTTCTTCGCTGCTTTTTTTGAATCCATGCCTTTGGCCATGATACGTACTCCACTCATACGGGATGTGAGATCAGGTATACACCTATCGCTGAGCGCGCGTTCTTTTATAATCGTCCGCTTTGCGCACCGACAGTCGAAGACCATGCTCAACACCCAGTACACCTTGCTCGCCGAGCCTTTGTGGCCCTTGATGAACAAGTTTTATCGTGCTCACCAATCGTCGATGAAAGCGGTCCGCGACGCTCAACTCTGGGTGGCCAGGCGCGAGGAGATCATTGGCGCACTGTGTTTGCGACCGGTGGCGGACGGGCATTGGCTGACGGGTTTGTTTGTCGATCCGGCCTGCCGTGAACAGGGCATCGCTGCGGCGTTGATCGCCGAGGCGCTCAAGGATCTTGAAGGCCCGGTGTGGCTGTTTTGTCATCCGGACTTGCGCGGGTTTTATGAACGTCGCGGTTTTACCTTCAACCCGCCACTGCCCTACTCCATGGCCGAACGCTTGAGCCGTTATGCGCGCAGCAAACCGATGATCGCCATGGGGTTGGACCTGGCCAGATAACGCTCAAAAGCCTTATGCAGATCAATGTGGGAGCGAGCTTGCTCCGGGCGGCGTTCCGACGATGAGGCCCTGACAGTCAAATTATTGGTGACTGACACGCCGCCATCGCGAGCAAGCTCGCTCCCACAGGGTTTTGAGGTGTTCTCGAATCAGTCGTCTGAGTTCGGATCGAGATCCGGGAACATCACTTCGGTAAAACCGAATTTGCTGAAGTCACTGATGCGCGACGGGTATAACCGGCCGATCAGGTGATCGCATTCATGCTGCACTACCCGAGCGTGGAAGCCTGAAGCAATGCGCACAATCGGCTGGCCTTTTGGATCAAACCCTTCGTAACGAATGTGCTGATAGCGATCCACCGCGCCACGCAGGCCGGGCACCGACAGGCAGCCTTCGAAACCCTCTTCCAGCGTCGGGTTCAATGGCGTGATCAGCGGGTTGATCAGAATCGTCTGCGGCACGGCTTCGGCGTCCGGGTAGCGTTCGCTGTGCTCGAAACCGAAGATCACCAGTTGCAGGTCGACGCCGATCTGCGGCGCGGCCAGGCCGACTCCGCCAACGCTTTCCATGGTCTGGAACATGTCGTCGATCAGTTGCCACAGCTCGGGGCTGTCGAACATTTCGGCGGGCACCGGCGGGGCAATGCGCAGCAGGCGCTCGTCGCCCATTTTCAGAATTTCACGGATCATTTGATGACTTCGTCAGTGGTCGGCTTGATCGAGTGGTCCCGACCCAGTCCCGACACGTGGTGTTTGGGTTCGTGATCGAGCTCGCCGGGGACTTTTTCGCCATCATTCTTGCCTTCGGTCGACATGTGTTCGATCACGGCATTCATCTCGGCGCCGAGCAACAGCACCGCGGCGGAAATGTAGAAGTACAGCAACAGCACGATGATCGCGCCGATACTGCCATACATGGCGTTGTAGTTGGCGAACGTCTTGACGTACAGACCGAAGCCCAGCGACGCAATGATCCACACCACCACCGCCAGCACCGAGCCCGGGGTGATGAAACGGAACTCTTGTTTGACGTCGGGCATGACGTAATAAATCAGCGCCACCGCCATCATCAACAGAATCACGACCACCGGCCAGCGCACGATGGTCCAGAGGGTCACGATGAACTCTTCAAGGCCGACTTGCGAGGCGATCCACTCCATCACCTGCGGCCCAAGCACCATCAGCGCGGCGGCCATCAGCAGCATGCCGGCGATGCCGATGGTGTAGAAAATCGACAGCGGAAAACGCTTCCACGCCGGCCGGCCTTCGACCACGTCGTAGGCAGCGTTCATCGCGCTCATCATCAGCCGCACACCGGCGGACGCGGTCCACAGGGCAATCACAATACCGACCGACAGTAAGCCACCCTTGGATTGCTGGAGCTGGTCGATGACCGGGTTCACCTGCTCCAGTGCCTGGGGCGGCAGGACCAGTTCCGATTGCAGGCGCAGCCAGGAGAAGAAGTCCGGGAGGTGCAGGAAACCGATCAGGGCGATCAGGAACAGAATGAAGGGAAACAGCGAGAACAGCATCTGATAGGCCAACGCCGAGGCATAGGTCGACATCTCGTCGTCGACGAACTCGGTGATCGTGCGCACCATGACACGGTGCAGGCGCTGACCTTTCATGTGTGGGAAAAACATTAGCGTCTCCTTTCGCCGCAAATTTGGTCGAAGTCGTGGCGACTCAGGGGCCGTTTTCTACATCAAAGTAGCCTACTTGGCGAGTTTGAAACAATTTCCTTGTGCAAGTTCAGGCTGACACAAAAACGGCCATCCGCGGATGGCCGTTTCTGTTGCTCATCAAAGGCCTGATCACGCCTTGTCGATGCCTTTTTTAAGCGCATCCTTAGCTTTGCCGACCGCTTGCTGGACTTCACCTTTCTTTTCCTGCACGACGCCTTCGGCGCGCATTTTGTCGTTACCGGTGGCCTTGCCGACGCCTTGCTTGACGTTACCGACGGCTTCGTTGGCCATGCCTTTTACTTTATCGCCAGTGCTGCTCATGGTGTTTCTCCTGTGAACCATTCAACGGGGAAAGTCGTTACACAAGGTTGACCGAAGGCGTTTGCACGGAGTTTCATTTATTTTCCCGGCGACATTTCATCGTTCAGTGCAGGTTGGGCTTTATGTTTGCCGACCAACCCCCGAGAATGCGCAACGTATTCAGGCCATGGCGCTGAAGATCCAATCCCGTAGGAATGTTATGAAACTCGATAAAAAGCAGGCCATTGCCCGCAGAAACCAGGAACTTGGCGGTGCTGTGCTTGGCGTCAACAACTGCCATTTCACCGAATTGAACCGCAATCGCAACATCTGGTGGTTCGATATTCCGGTCGCGCGCCTGGCCATTGGTCAGTACGAGTGGGTTCACCTGCTGATGCACACCCCGGATACCGACGAACTGCTGCACCTGAAAGTGCCGACGGTATTCCTGCGCGAGAAGCTGGAAGGTCTGGTGGTGCGCAATGAAGGCAAGCGTAAAGCAGCCTTGAGCCTGGAACTGAGCGCCGACAAGGACTCGTACCTCCAGGACATGCGCCCGGCGGGTACCAACGTCAATTTCGCGCAGTTCCGCCTCTGAGCTAAAAGCAAAAGCATCGCGAGCAAGCTCGCTCCCACATTTTTGACCGAGTGCTTCGAGAAAGAATGCGATCAACTGTGGGAGCGAGCTTGCTCGCGATAGCGGTCTGACAGGCGCTGAATCTTTCCTGTCAGGCAAAAAGAAGCCCCGCATCTGCGGGGCTTTTTGTTTGTTACGCGCTTACCTTTTTGACGCCGAGCTTCTTCAGCTCTTCATCGCGCAACTCGCGGCGCAGGATCTTGCCGACGTTGGTGGTCGGCAGCGCATCGCGGAACTCCACGGAGCGCGGAACCTTGTAGCCAGTGACGTTGGCGCGCATGTGCTCCATCACCTGTTCCTTGGTCAGCGTCACGCCCGGTTTGGCGACGATGAAGATCTTGATCGCCTCGCCCGACTTCTCGTCCGGCACGCCGATGGCTGCGCATTGCAGCACGCCCGGCAGGGTCGCGAGCACGTCTTCCAGTTCGTTCGGGTACACGTTGAAACCGGAGACCAGAATCATGTCTTTCTTGCGATCGACAATGCGCATGTAACCGTCAGGCTGGATCAGCGCGATGTCACCGGTCTTCAACCAGCCTTCGCTGTCGAGGATTTCATCGGTGGCGTCCTGACGCTGCCAGTAACCCTTCATCACTTGCGGACCTTTCACACACAGCTCGCCGATGTCGCCTAACGGCTGTTCAACGCCGGCATCGTCGATGACTTTGCACAGGGTCGACGGAACCGGAATACCGATGGTGCCGATCTGGATGTTCTGGATTGGATTGACGGTGGCCACCGGACTGGTTTCGGTCATGCCGTAACCTTCGCAGATGGCGCAACCGGTGACCGCTTTCCAGCGCTCGGCCGCGGCCAGTTGCAGGGCCATGCCACCGGACAGGGTGACTTTCAGCGCCGAGAAGTCCAGCTTGCGGAAGCCTTCGTTGTTGCACAGGGCGACGAACAGCGTGTTGAGCCCGACGAAACCGCTGAACTTCCACTTCGACAGTTCCTTGACCATCGCCGTCAAATCGCGCGGGTTGCTGATCAGGATGTTGTGGTTGCCGATCAGCATCATCGCCATGCAATGAAAGGTGAAGGCATAGATGTGGTACAGCGGCAGCGGCGTGATCAGGACCTCACAACCTTCATTGAGGTTGGAACCCATCAGCGCCTTGCACTGCAGCATGTTCGCCACCAGGTTGCGGTGGGTCAGCATCGCGCCTTTGGCCACGCCGGTGGTGCCGCCGGTGTATTGCAGCACGGCAACGTCGCTGCTGGCCGGGTTGGCTTCAGCCACTGGCTGGCCGTGGCCCTTGCGCAGTACGTCGTTGAACTTGATGGCCTTGGGCAAGTGATACGCCGGGACCATCTTCTTCACGTACTTGATGACGCTGTTGACCAGCAGGCGCTTGAGCGGTGGCAGCAGGTCGGCCACTTCGGTGACGATCACGTGCTTGACGCCGGTTTTCGGCACGACGAGCTGGGCCAGGTGCGCCATGTTGGCCAGGCAGACCAGGGCTTTGGCACCGGAGTCGTTGAATTGGTGTTCCATTTCCCGCGCGGTGTACAGCGGGTTGGTGTTGACCACGATCAGCCCGGCGCGGATGGCACCGAAGACGGCGACCGGGTACTGCAACACGTTGGGCAGCTGCACGGCGATTCGATCGCCCGGCTGCAAGTCGGTATGCTGTTGCAGGTACGCGGCAAAGGCACCGGACAATTCGTACAGTTCACCGTAGGTGATTGTCTTGCCCAGGTTGCTGAATGCCGGTTTGTCGGCAAAGCGTTGGCAGGACTGCTTCAACACCGCCTGAATATTCGGATACTCGTCCGGATTGATGTCGGCAGCAATCCCGGCAGGGTACTTATCCTTCCAAAAGTCTTCGATCATGGAAGCCCACTCCTCAGCAACGCGAATTCAAATACCGCATTTGATGCGATTATTATTGGTGTTTGATTATTGGTGAGTCTGGCTTTTAACAAGGCCGAGAAGTCACAAAGCGCGCCGAGAGTAGCAGCTTTGCCAAGGGCCGACCAGAGCCAAAAGCAGCCTCTACAGTCACTTTAATGACTCAAGAATAACAAGCGGTCATTTTAGAGCAATAAACCTATATGTCGCTGAAAGCCCCTGAATTCGGGGCTTTCCAAAAAAAATCGCGAGCAGGCTCGCTCCCACAGGATCACCGAGAACCTTGTGGGAGCGAGCCTGCTCGCGATCCGTGCGAAGCGCGGCCATTCAACGATCAGGCGATATCACGCAACTCCCGCCGCAATATCTTGCCCACCGGCGTCATCGGCAACGACTCACGCAAGACGATGTGCTTGGGCACTTTGTACGCCGTGAAGTTTTCCTTGCAATAGGCCTTCAGCTCTTCAAGGCTGACACCCGTTTCACGGGCCACCACAAACAGCTTCACCGCCTCCCCCGAACGCTCGTCCGGCACACCGATCACCGCACAGTTGGCGACTTTCGGGTGAGCCATCACCACGTCTTCGATCTCGTTCGGGTACACGTTGAAACCCGAAACGATGATCATGTCTTTCTTGCGATCGACGATGCGCACAAATCCGTCTGGGTCGATCACCGCGATGTCGCCCGACTTGAACCAGCCTTCGGCATCCAGCACTTCGGCGGTGGCTTCGGGTTTCTGCCAGTAACCCTTCATGATCTGCGGGCCCTTGATGCACAGTTCGCCGCGCTCGCCCAGCGCCTGCTCGACGCCTTCATCGTTGATGACTTTCAGCGTGGTGCCCGGCACCGGCAGGCCGACTGTACCGAGCCGCGACTTGTCGCCGTACGGGTTGGTGCAGGCCACCGGCGAGGTTTCGGTCAGGCCGTAACCTTCGGTGATGCGACATCCGGTGAGCTGTTCCCAGCGCTCGGCCGTGGCCTTGACCAGCGCGGTGCCGCCGGAGTTGGTGAGTTTGAGGCTGGAGAAATCCAGGGTCTTGAAGTCCGGATGGTCCATCAGCGCAACGAACAGGGTGTTGAGCCCCAGCAGCGCCGAGAACCGCCAGTTCTTCAGCTCCTTGATGAAGCCCTTGATGTCTCGCGGATTGGTGATCAGCACGTTGTGGTTGCCCGACACCATCATGCACATGCAATTCGCCGTGAACGCATAGATGTGGTACAGCGGCAGCGGCGCGACCATGACCTCTTGCCCTTCGCGCAACAGCGGCTGGCCGTCATTGCCAAACTGCTCCAGGCACGCCCGCACTTGCTGCATGTTGGCCACCAGATTGCCATGGGTCAGCATCGCGCCTTTGGCCAGGCCGGTAGTGCCGCCGGTGTATTGCAGCACGGCGATGTCGTCGAGCCGGATCTTCAGCGGCTTGATGCCCAGGCCCCGGCCCAGGCGCAGCGCGCTCTTGAAGGAAATGGCCTGCGGCAAGGAGTACGCCGGGACCATCTTCTTGACCTTGCTCACCATCGTATTGACCAGCCAGCCCTTGGCGGCGGGCATCAGGTCGCCCATCTTCGCTTCGATCAGGTACTGGATGTCGGTGTCGGGCAGCACTTCCTGGACTTTGGCCCCGAACATGTTCAGGTAGACCAGCGCCCGGGCACCGGAGTCCTTGAACTGATGACGCATCTCCCGCGCGGTGTACAGCGGGTTGGTGTTGACCACGATCAGCCCGGCGCGCAAGGCTCCGAACACGGCAATCGGGTAATGCAGGACGTTGGGCATCTGCACCGCAATGCGATCCCCCGGCACCAGGTCGGTGTGGGCTTGCAGGTAACCGGCGAACGCTGCGCTGTAGCGTTCCAGTTCGGCGTAGGTCAGGGTGACGCCCATGTTGCTGAATGCCGGGCGGTCAGCAAATTTCTTGCAGGAACGCTCGAACACCTCGATCACCGACTTATAGGCCCCTTGATCGATGTCCAGGGGCACGCCGGCCGGGCGTTTGTCATTCCAGAAATCAGGTTGCATTATTCTTGTCCTCTTTACCTGAACCTATCCGGGGCCGCTTTTCTGTCCTTCCTCTCTTATCCCTCAAAAAGCAGAAAAAGCGAAAAACGGAGCTTCACGGACACTAGCAGCTATGGCGAATCAGGCAAATATGCGCACGGTCGACATTGATCGTGTGAATCTTGCTGCCACGGCGTGGCCTGATCAGACGGCACGCTATGGATGCGCTATACAATGCAACGACCAAGCGCAAAGGAACCGCCATGATCCACGACACTTTCTGGCTGACCGCGAGTGACCGCAGCCGCCTCTTCGTCAACCAGTGGCTGCCCGCCGCGCCTTTAAAAGCAGTGATTCTGTTGGCCCATGGCATGGCGGAACACAGTGGCCGCTACGCCCGTCTGGCGGAAAAACTCTGTGATCAGGGCTACGGTGTGTATGCGCCGGACCTGCGTGGACATGGCAAAACTGCCGAAAACGGGACACTGGGCCATTTCGCCGACGATGACGGTTGGTGCAAGGTGGTCGGCGACCTGGCGAGCCTCAACCAGCACATCGGACAACAACATCCCGACGCGCCGATCGTGCTGCTCGGTCACAGCATGGGCAGTTACATCGCCCAGGCTTATCTGCTGCACCACAGCGCCAGCCTGCACGGGGCCGTTCTCAGCGGTTCGAACTTCCAACCGGTGGCGCTCTATCGCGCGGCGCGGCAGATTGCGCGGTTGGAACGTTTGCGCCAGGGCCCGAAGGGTCGCAGCGCGTTGATCGAATGGCTGTCGTTCGGTTCGTTCAACAAAAAATTCAAACCGGCGCGCACCCAGTTCGACTGGCTCAGCCGCGATCCGGCGGAGGTCGACCTGTACGCCAACGACCCGCTCTGCGGCTTTCGCTGCACCAATCAGCTGTGGATCGATTTACTCGGTGGGTTGCAGCAAATCAGCAAAGCGTCCAATCTCGCTCAGATTGATCCGGGCCTGCCGTTGCTGGTCATCGGCGGTGAATGTGATCCGGTGAGCGAAGGCAAGCGTCTGAAAGATCTGGCCCATGCGCTGCGCGCTGCCGGCAGCCAGAGCCTGCAACTGACTATTTACCCGCAGGCACGGCATGAACTGTTCAACGAGAGCAACCGCGATGAAGTGATCAATGACGTGTTGAGCTGGATCGCCCAGGCGCTGAGCCACCGTCGACCACCCAGATCGGAATAGTTTTTTTGAATTTATTTATTCGTGACAGGAATTGAAACAGATGACCCAGGTTACCAACACCCCTTACGAAGCCCTTGAAGTCGGCCAGACCGCCAGCTACAGCAAGACGGTCGAAGAGCGCGACATTCAGTTGTTCGCCGCGATGTCCGGCGACCACAACCCGGTGCACCTGGACGCTGAATTCGCCGCCGGCACCATGTTCAAGGAGCGCATCGCTCACGGCATGTTCAGCGGTGCGCTGATCAGCGCTGCCGTTGCCTGCGAGTTGCCTGGGCCGGGGACTATTTATATCGGTCAGCAAATGAGCTTTCAGAAGCCGGTGAAAATTGGCGACACGCTGACCGTGCGTCTGGAGATTCTCGAGAAGCTGCCGAAGTTTCGTGTGCGGATTGCCACTCGCGTGTTTAACCAGCGCGATGAATTGGTAGTGGATGGCGAGGCGGAGATTCTGGCGCCGCGCAAGCAGCAGACGGTGACGCTGCCTAAGCTGCCGGCAATCAGCATCGGCTGATCTCCGCTCCCCGGCCTGACACTGATCGTTCCCACGCTCCGCGTGGGAATGCCTCAACGGACGCTCCGCGTTCGGCTGTTGATGGGACGCGGAGCGTCCCGGGCTGCATTCCCACGCAGAGCGTGGGAACGATCAGCGCTCACCCTCCTGCACCTGCACACTCGCCGTCATCCCCGAACTCAAATTCATCCCTTCCGGCAACTGATCAATCTTGATCCGTACCGGAATCCGCTGCGCCAACCTCACCCAGTTAAACGTCGGCTCGACCTCTGCCAGCAACTGCCCGTCCGGCGTGGTATTGCGATCGGTAATCCCGCGACTGATGCTTTCCACATGCCCCTGCAACGCCTCCCCCGCGCTCATCAACCAGACCTTTACCGGATCGCCAACACGAATCCGCGGCAGCTTGGTTTCCTCGAAATACGCCTGCACATAGAAAGTCGAATCGTCGATCAACGCCATCACCGATTGCCCGGCATTCACGTAATTGCCTTCAGCCAGACGCAGGTTGGTGATGTGGCCGCTGCGGGGCGCATGGACCTGACTGCGCGCGAGATTGAGTTCTGCAACCTTGGCTTCGGCCTGCGCTTCACGCAGTTCGCCACGGGCGATGCCAGCGTTGATCTGTGCGTTTTCACGCAGCTCGGCACTGATTGCCTGCGGACCGAGGGCAGCGCGGCGACTGGCTTCGCGTTCGCGCAGATTGAGTTGCTGCTGACGGGTCTGCACCACCGCTTGAGCTTTCTCCAGCGCCGCTTCGAAACGGTCGCGATCAATGCTCAGCAATAAATCGCCGGCCTTGACCTGTTGGTTATCAAAAGCCTTGAGTTCACGCACCCAACCCGAGACGTCCGGGGCGATGACCACCACGTCGGCGCGGATCCGCGCATCCCGAGTCCAAGGCGTGAGCATGTAGTACTGCCATAAATGGAAGCCGGCAAAAATCGCCACCGCCACCAGGCACAAGGTCACCGCGACACGTATCGGTGTACGCATTTTCAACTCCTTATAAAGGTCCGAGGACGACGGTGATCAAGGTCAATACACAGACGTACAAGGCGCAATCAAACAATGCTTCGTGCCAGATCCAGCGGCCCACCGGCGTCAGGCGCAAGAGCATGCGCAAGGCCCCAGTGACGAGCAGCGCCAGCAGCACATAAATCAGAAACGGACTGAGCAGCACGCCACCCACCGACCACTCACGCAAGCCCATGGCTTTGCTCCTGTTGACGGCACCAGGCGCGCCAGCTGCTTTGCAATTGCAGCACCGCGCCTTGGGCCAGTTTCACCGCATCGCTGGGGGGCAACGCATACAAAGTCTTCAAGAATTCTTCGCTCGGCTGCGCCAACGCCTCGGCGCGATTGCCGGTCGGGCCTTGCTCGAGGATTTTTTCCAGCTGTTCGAGATAACGCCGTTGAGGCGCGCTGACCGGTGCCTGCGCCACCGCCAGACTCAAACGCAAATGCAGCAATTCGTCGCCGATGTCCAGGCCGAGCAGGCCATCGTCCCAGCGACTACGAGCCGGTTCCGGCAATTCGGGATAGTGCCGCGCCAGTTGTAGCAAGCGGTCGGCCATGCGTCCGCCAAACCAGCTTTCGGCACCGCGCAGATTGCGCCGGGTCAGGCGCACCAGATCGTCGAGTGTCGCCGCCAATAAGCGTCGGCCATGCCACGTCGGGTCGCGCAGGATCAACAAATGGAACGCCAGCACTGCAGCGCCGACACCGACCACAATGGATTGAGCGCTGTTGAAGAACGTCGCGACATCGAATTTCATCGCGTTGAGCGGCGAGACCAGCACGATGAAGTGCAGACAAAATGAGGTCGCCGTCGCACCGATCTGCGGTTTGGCCATGCCCAGCGCGCCGAGGAACAACGGCACGCCCATGCCCATGCACAGCAAGGCAAAACCACTCCATTGCGGCAGCAGAATCTGCCCGACGATAAACGCGGCCGGAATTGCCAGGAAGATCCCGCGCATAAAACTCATGCCTATCTGGGCACCGTTCTCGCGGCTGGCGAACAGGCTACACACCACGCACGTCAACAGCAGCGCGCCGGAGGCCGCGGGCCAGGCGGTCGCCAACCAGAAGCACGAGACCACCAGAAACGCCAGGGCACTGCGGGTACCGAAAATCAGCGCCAATGACAGGTCGCGGTGTGGTGTCAGGGTTCTCGGTGGATCGACCGTTTCCTTGCCCTCCTCAACGGCGTTCAACGCGGCGCTGGCCGCCATGGCGGTATCGAGCAACAAAGTGAAACGAGCCAGACAGTAACTCTGTGCGGAGCTGATGTGCGGGTCGTGGGAAGCGTCGAGCAACCTCGGACGCAGCGCTTGCAGGGTCGCGGTATCCGGACTGTTGAGCGCCTCTTGAACCTCGGTCATCCAGGGCAACAGTTGCTCGGCTTCCTGGGGTTCCAATTGCTTCCACTGACGGCGCACCGAACGGGCGATGCGCAGCAGCATCAACAGCTTTTGGCTCAAGCCGCTGATCGCCCGCGCTCGTTGCCGTCCCAGGCCACCTTCAAACCAGGCATGCTCGCGCTGGGCATCGACGGCGACGATTCTCCCGAGGATTTCCAGCAAGCCTTTACGCGCCTGACCATCACCGGCCAACGTCGCACGTGCGGCGTTCATACCGCTTTGCCACGCTGCCCGCGCCTGATCCGCCAATTGCCGTTCGACCCGCATCGGCCAGAGCAGCGCACTGGCGGCGGTGGCGCAAAGAATGCCCAGGCAGATTTCCGTGCAGCGAGCCACGGCTTGATCGAACACCGTCAGCGGATGAGTAATGGCCGGCAGCGCGATGATCGCCACCGTGTAACCGGCCAGCACGAACGAATAGGACCAGGCGCTGCGCAGCAAGGTCGAACTCGCCGTACACAACCCCAGCCACAACGCCAAGGCCAACAAAAACAGCCAAGGCGTCTGGGCAAACAACCCCATGAACACCACTGACATGATCGTCCCGACCAAAGTCCCCAACAGCCGCGCCAAGCCCTTCTGCACCACCATCCCCGACAAGGGCTGGGCGACGATGAACGCGGTCATCAACGCCCAGGCCGGTTGCTCCAGGCCCCAGCGCAATGCCAGCCACAGCGCCAGGCCGCCGCCGATCAAGGTCTTGATCGCGAACTGTAAGGCGCGGCGGTCAGGCGCAAATAAAGCCTGCAAGGTGATAGGCACGTAAAGGACTCTTGGAAAGGCGATTTAACGATAGTCGGGATCGGTTCAGTCACTTGATAAACAAATTATTAGCTAGCTAACTAACATCCGTCCAGTGCTAATTCCCGGACACAAAAAAACGCCAGACTGGCTGGCGTTTTTGACAGACAACGAACGCTTACGAGCGTGCGCGAGCCTGGTTACGCAGGGCTTTTACCTGATCGTGATTGCGTTGCACGCCGTGGTACTGACGTTCAACCAGGTCACGAATGCCCACCAGGTTGTGTTTGCTGATTTTTTCGATGGCTTCTTTGTAAGCCTTGAGAGCATGGTCTTCACCCCGCTCTGCTTCGTTCAGCACGGCTTCTTCATCCTTGCCGGTGAACATCGATTTCACGTCGACCCAGCGACGGTGCAGGTCACCGCTGACACTGGTGGACGTTTCCGGATCGCCGCCTAGCGAACGCACCTGCGCTTGCAGTTCGGAAGCCGCAGTGGCGCAGTCGACGGAGCGTTGCATGAACAGCGATTTCAGTTCAGGGTGTTTGATGTCTTCAGCGCAAGTCTTGAACCCTTCCTGACCGTCTTTGCTGGTTTCAATCAGGTCGTTGAGTACAGAGATGGCTTCTTTATTCATGTCAGTCATTTTCAATTCCTCGCGGGTTGATGAGAGATGCAATAGGTATTGCACCCTGCATGCCAGCTTTGAACTGACTACTTACTACTTATATTTCAATCACTTATCGTTTAACGCGAAATCTGTATCCGCTTTTTTTGCATGATCTGTCATTTGGCCTGCATGCAGAATGCCTGTATTTTCCAGACTGTTTGAATCAAGACGACTGATTGATGAACCCTGAAAAACTCGAACTGTTGATTACCCGTGAAATGCCCTTCGGCAAATACAAGGGCCGAATCATTGCCGACCTCCCCGGCCAATACCTGAACTGGTTCGCTCGGGAAGGTTTCCCCCATGGCGAACTCGGCGGCTTGCTGGCCTTGATGCAGGAAATCGATCACAACGGCCTGTCGGAGCTGCTCGAACCGCTACGCGCCAAACATGGCAAACCCGCCCCTCGCCACTGACCCGACACCCAGACCTGGCCCCTGATTGAGTAGCCCATGCCCGATAACACCCGCCGCGCCCGTGATGAAGCTTTCTGGCGAACCTTTGCCGACCGATACGCGGTTGAACCCGGCCCGGTCAACCTCGAAAACGGGTACTTCGGGCGCATGTCGCGCACGGTGGTCGAGGAGTATCAGCGCAACATCGAAATGATCAATCGCAGCAACTCGGTGCACGTGCGACAACGCTTCGAACAGGGCGAAAGCCTGGAGATTCGCAAACAGCTCGCCGAGCTGGTGGGCGTACCCGCCGACACCGTCGCCCTCACCCGCAACGCTTCGGATGGTCTGCAATCGCTGATCCGCAACTACAACCGTCTGACGCCGGGCGATCAGGTGCTGATCTGTGATCTGGAATACGACACGGTCAAAGGCGCCATGCGCTGGCTGGCACGTCATCGCGGTGTCGAAGTGATCGAGATCGAACACTCGCACCCCGCCAGTTTCGACAGTTTGCTGGCCACTTACCGCGAAGCCTTCGTGCGTTATCCGCGACTCAAACTGATGGCCCTGACCCACGTTACTCATCGCACCGGACTGGTGATGCCGGTTCAGGCCATTGCCACAGCCGCCAGGGAACATGGCATCGACGTGATCCTTGATGGTGCCCATGCGCTCGGCCAGTTCGAGTTCAGTCTCGATAAACTGGGCATCGCCTTTGCTGGCTACAACCTGCACAAATGGATCGGTGCGCCACTGACCCTGGGCTTCATGTACATCGCCCCCGAGCGCCTGGCCGACATCGACCCGGACATGGGCGAGATGCACTTCCCGGTCACCGACATTCGCGCACGCACGCCGTACAGCACGCCCAATATCCCGGCGCTGCTGACCCTGCCGCTGGTGTTCGAGGAACATCGGGCCATGGGTGGTTCCGCCGCCAAGGGCGCTCGGCTCAATTACCTGCGCAACCGCTGGGTGAGCGCGGTACGCGAGTTGCCGGGGATCGACGTCATGACCCCGGACGACCCGCGACTGTATTGCGGCATCACTTCGATGCGCTTTACCCGGCATGCCGATCAACAGGCGATGGTCGAGCGGCTGCTCAAGGACTACAACCTGTTTACCGTGGCGCGCAGTGGTGCCGCGAGTGGTCCGTGCATTCGCATAACGCCGGGGCTCACCACCACGGGTGCAGACATGGATCTACTGGCACGGGCGTTGACCGAACTGCGCTGACGTCACACCGTGTATTTGTCGAAGTCCTCGGGCTTGATCTGCGTCGACACCGCGAATGTGTCGATAGCGATGGTCATGTGCCCGAAAAAGCCGTCTTCTTTCGAATCTCGACCCAGGGTGTGAACGTTCAGGGTCGAGGCTTCGCCGCCCATGCTTTCATAGAAAAAGTCTTGATCGTTAGTCAGCGGCGAAACGGCTCGACCGCGGTACTCCCTGGCTTTGAGTACCGAGCGTGAAGCCACCTCGGGAAAGTAGAGCTGACCGACCCAGGCGACATGCCGTTCTTCCAGATAGTTATTGCCTTCCGTAATGCGTACGGCAACGTGTAGGTGCAGTGCGCGGCCGGCATAGAACCCTGGATAGATCGTGGTAAATCGCACGCTGCCGTGCTTGTCCGTAAATTGCCCGCCACGCAGGTAAGTGTCGTCGTCAGTGCGCGGGATCGAACCGATTTCATCGACGTCGATTTCCTTGTCCGGATTGAGCTTGCTCCAGCCCGAATACGCACCGCGCGCGTTGCAGTGCCAGATATCCACCAGAGCGTCCGTCACCGGTTGCCCCGTCATGGCATCGACGATCGTCAGCCTCAGCACCAAGGGGATGCCATCCATGCCTTCGCTGATGTTTCGTCTGATCAATTTCGGATTTCGGAAATAAGGACCGGCGATCTGTTCGGGTGTAAGCAGGTAAACCGCTGGTGCGGGTGAAACCGGAGTGTTGTCGTTCATGACGTTCTCTCTTCCATAAGATGAACGCAGGTTAGGACAGGGCCAGGCTCGATGTGCGGTAACTATGTATCGCATCATGTCCCCTTGTGGGAGCGAGCCTGCTCGCGAAGGCGGCCGCACATTCAACGAAAATGTTGACTGCCAGACCGCTTTCGCGAGCAGGCTCGCTCCCACAGTTTTTTGCAGGCAAAAAAAAACGGTGCACCGACCAAGCGCACCGTAAAGCCGTAGAACACACAACGAAGTGTTTGATAAAAGCCGATCAGTCCAGCAGCGCCAGTGCCTCGGCGGTGCATTCCTGAATGCGGGCCCAGTCGCCGTTCTTGATCCACTCGGGATCAAGCATCCAGCTACCGCCCACGCACATCACGTTTTTCAACGCCATGTAGCTTTTGATGTTGGCCGGGCTGACGCCGCCAGTCGGGCAGAATTTCACTTCGCCGAACGGGCCGCCGAGGGCCTTGATGGCCGCAACGCCGCCGCTGACTTCCGCCGGGAACAGCTTGAAGCGGCGATAACCCAGGCCATAGCCTTCCATGATGCCGGAGGCATTGCTGATGCCTGGCAACAGCGGAATCGGGCTGTTGACGCTGGCTTCCAGCAGGTCACGGGTGATACCCGGCGTGACGATGAACTGCGAACCGGCTGCTTCGGCAGCCGCCAGCATGTTGCGATCCAGCACAGTGCCGGCACCGGTCACCAGTTCCGGGCGTTGCTCACGCAGAATCTGGATAGCCTTGAGGCCGAACTGTGAACGCAAGGTCACTTCCAGGGCGGTCAGGCCACCGGCCGCGAGGGCGTCGGCCAGCGGCAGGATGTCCTGTTCGCGAGCGATGGTGATCACCGGCAGGATCCGCGCCTTGGCGCAGAGGCTGTCGATCAGGGCAACTTTGTCCGCCATGGAAACGGTCGGGGATGGGGTTGTCATAGCGGCTGATCCTTGGTTCATGGGCACCAGTAAATCTCTAACGTAGGTTGCAGAAACGCGCGAATCGGCATGGCGGCGACATCGTCACCGGCCAATGCGGCACTCAAGGTGGTCAGCTTGGACTGACCGGAAATCGATAGAACGGTGGTCTTGGCCGAGGCCAGAAGCGCGCGGCTCATGGTCAGGCGCTGATGCGGCACGGTTGGCGCCAGCATCGGGTAGCAGCGACGTGTGCCGTCGGCTTTCAAGGCATCGCTCAGGTTCGGGCTGTTGGGGAACAGCGACGCGGTGTGACCGTCGTCGCCCATGCCGAGTATCAGCACGTCGATCGGCGGCAATTCCGCGAGCAAGCGATCCGCCTGCTCGGCCGCCAGTTCAAGGTTGGCCGTGGCGCTGTACAGACTCAGGAACTGAGCCTTGGCCGCCGGACCTTGCAACAGGTAACGCTTGAGCAGACCGGCATTGCTGTCGGCGTGCTCAACCGGCACCCAGCGCTCGTCGGCCAGGGTGACGACAACCTTGGACCAGTCCAGCGTCTGCTTGGCCAGGTGCTGGAAAAACGCCACCGGGCTGCGTCCACCGGACACCACCAGGGTCGCGGTGCCGCGCGCGTCGATTGCGTCACTCAGTTGCTTGGCCACATTCAGCGCCAGGCCTTCGGCCAGCAGCACCGGGCTTTTGAACGCATGGGCGCTGACGCCCTGAGGCAGTTTCAATTCAGATATCGCCATACCACGACCTCCCATCCCGCGTGATCAATGCAATGGAGCTCATCGGCCCCCAGGACCCGGCCGCGTACGGCTTGGGCGCATCACCGGATTTTTTCCACCCGGCGATCAACTGGTCACACCACTTCCACGCGGCTTCGATTTCATCTTTACGGACAAACAGGTTCTGATTGCCGCGCATCACTTCCAGCAACAACCGCTCGTAGGCATCGGGAATCCGTGCGCTGCGATAAGTGTCGGAAAAATTCAGCTGCAACGGACCGCTGCGCAGCTGCATGCCCTTGTCCAGGCCTTGTTCTTTGGTCATCACGCGCAAGGAAATGCCTTCGTCCGGTTGCAGGCGGATAATCAGCTTGTTGCTGATCTGCAGGCGCTGCTCGGGGGCGAAGATGTAGTGGGACGGTTCCTTGAAGTGGATGACGATCTGCGACAGCTTCTGCGGCATGCGCTTGCCGGTACGCAGGTAAAACGGCACGCCGGCCCAACGCCAGTTGCGGATATCGGCACGCAGCGCAACGAAGGTTTCGGTGTCGCTCTGAGTATTGGAGTTCGGCTCTTCCAGATAACCGGGAACCGATTTGCCTTCGCTGTAACCGGCGATGTACTGACCGCGCACGACCTGAGTGGTCAGGCCTTCCGGGCTGATCGGCGCCAGCGCCTTGAGCACTTTGACTTTCTCGTCACGGATGCTGTCGGCGGACAGGTCGGCCGGTGGGTCCATGGCGATCAGGCAGAGCAGTTGCAGCAGGTGATTCTGGATCATATCCCGCAGCTGTCCGGCCTTGTCGAAGTAACCCCAGCGACCTTCGATCCCGACTTTCTCGGCCACGGTGATTTCCACGTGGGAGATATAATTCTGGTTCCACTGGGTTTCGAACAGGCTGTTGGCGAAACGCAGGGCGATCAGGTTCTGGACGGTTTCTTTGCCCAGGTAGTGGTCGATGCGGTAGGTGCGGTTCTCCGGGAAGAACTGCGCCACGGCGTCGTTCACCTTGCGCGAGGATTCCAGGTCCGAACCAATGGGTTTTTCCAGCACCACGCGGGTGTTTTCGGTCAGACCGACCTTCGACAGGTTCTCGCAGATCGCGCCGTAAACGGCGGCCGGTGTCGCGAAGTAGGCAATCACCCGCTGGGCGCCGCCGGCCATTTCGGCCAGGGCGACGTAATCGTCAGCCTTGAGGAAATCGACGTGTAGGTAACTCAGGCGAGCCAGGAAGCGTTCGACCACGGCTTCGTCCAGTTCTTTGGCGACGACGTAGCGGCGCAGCTCGGAGGCGATGAACGCCAAATGCTGCTGCTCGCTGCCAGGCTCACGGGCCAGCGCGATAATTCGCGTGTCCTCGTGCAAGAGGCCTGCGCCATCGAGCTGATAAAGGGCAGGAAACAGCTTGCGCAGGGCCAGATCGCCGAGGGCGCCGAACAAGGCAAAGGTGCACGGTTCAACCGTAATCGAAGGCATGATGTTTGTTCTTTTATCAAGTTAAGCTACAAATACCTTTTTTCAAGGCATCACTCAAGGGAAAATGTAGTAATAACCACAACATTTTCGCAAAATACAGATTCCGAGTGGTGGACGGTCGGAGCCATCAGTAGGATAGGCCACCGTTCAGGGCCGCATCAAAGGCCCAATTTGCATAGCAACACGCTTGTTTGCATCGCAGAGCACTCTTGTAGGCGAACCAAGGAAACCATATGGACCGCGTGCGAAATTTACTGGAACAGATCCAGAATCGCCTTGAAGACCTGAACAAGGCAGAACGCAAAGTCGCCGAGGTGATCCTGCTCAACCCACAGCAGGCCACCCGGTTCAGCATCGCCGCCCTCGCCCAGGCCTCAAAGGTCAGCGAGCCGACGGTCAACCGTTTCTGCCGTTCGTTCGGCGTCAGCGGCTACCCGGAACTCAAGCTTCAATTGGCCCAGAGCCTGGCCAGCGGCGCGGCGTATGTCAGCCGTGCGGTCGAGGCCGACGACAATCCGGAAGCCTATACCAAAAAGATTTTCGGCAGCGCCATCGCCTCTTTGGACAGTGCTTTACAGGCGCTTGACCCGAACCTGATCAGCCGCGCCGTCGACCTGTTGATCCAGGCCCGGCAGATCCACTTCTTCGGCCTCGGCGCCTCGGCCCCGGTGGCGCTGGATGCGCAGCACAAGTTCTTCCGCTTCAACCTGGCGGTCACCGCCCATGCGGACGTACTGATGCAGCGCATGATTGCGTCGGTGGCGCACACCGGCGAGTTGTTTGTGATCATTTCCTACACCGGCCGTACCCGCGAACTGGTGGAAGTGGCACGTATTGCCCGGGAAAACGGCGCTTCGGTACTGGGCCTGACGGCCGAGGGTTCGCCACTGGCCAAGGCCAGCACGTTGAGCCTGAACATTCCGCTGCCGGAAGACACCGACATCTATATGCCGATGACGTCGCGGAT
This sequence comes from Pseudomonas sp. GL_093, assembly GCF_057837605.1. Classification (NCBI taxonomy): domain Bacteria; kingdom Pseudomonadati; phylum Pseudomonadota; class Gammaproteobacteria; order Pseudomonadales; family Pseudomonadaceae; genus Pseudomonas; species Pseudomonas sp. GL_093. The sequence continues at coordinate 5,554,411 of NZ_CM174448.1, forward strand.
CATTCAGTTGACCGTGCTGGACGTGCTCGCCACCGGCATGACCTTGCGCCGAGGCGTGGATTTCCAGCCGCATTTGCGCAAGATCAAGGAAAGTCTGAATGCCAGTCGGTATCCGATTGGGGATGAGTTTAATTAACCCACACCGATCGTTCCCACGCTCTGCGTGGGAATGCCTCAAGGGACGCTCCGCGTCCAGTGACGCGGAGCGTCACGGGCTGCATTCCCACGCAGAGCATGGGAACGATCATCACGCCCCAACCCTTGCCTGCAAACTCAAATGCGCCCTCTCCCCCGGTGCCAGACTCAGGCTATCGGTCCCGCCGCTCGCGGCTTCCACACACACAAACTCCGAAATCTCGTTCCAGCTCACCCCCAGCAACGGCCGTGAGCCCGGATGCCAAACCACCGTGTCCGCATGGTCACCGGTATCGATGCACAACTCGCGCTGCCAGGCGTGGTCCTTGAGCTGTAATTCGCCGTCATGCTGGAACACCCGCTGACAGCCACCCTCTACCCGCAACTCACCTTCCTGATGACAAATCTGACGGTTCAACTGGTCGTAACCCTGCGCCCCGTCGAGCCCAGACAGCGCTACCTCGCCGACGTCACCAATACGCCAATAGGCATGCAACGCCTGACTCAATTGGCACGGCAGGCTGTCCTGATGCTCGGTACTCAGGCGCAAATTCATGCGTTCGCCCAAGTGCGCGTGCAGGTCCACTTGCCAGTCGCACAACTGAAGTTGCCAATGTAAGCGCACGCCATCGTCATCAGTGCTGCTGTCCAGCAGTTTCCAGTCGATCAACCGTGCCCAACCATGGGACGGCCAGGCGTTTTCGCTCGGATGACGGCCATACCACGGCCAGCACACCGGAACGCCGCCACGAATCGCGCCGACCTGCGGCCACTTCGCCGCGCACCAGAGCCAGGGTTTCTGGCCCTTTGGCTGGAAGTGCAGCAACTGCGCACCCTGCCGACTGAACACCGCCTGACACAGCGGATGGTCGATCACCAGCACGTCGCGCTTCTGATAGCGCTCCCACGCAAACACCGGACGTTCGCGCAAGGATTTGAAGAAGCGTTGTAGCGGATGCTCATGCATGTGCCACGGTCCTGAAAATCACCCGGGGTGCGCAGCCCCCAAAAAAAAGCGGACAGCCAAGGCTGTCCGCAAAAATGCGCACATGGAGAGGAGCTTATCGCAACAGCGTTAGAACACCGACTGAATTTTCAGGCCGGCGACCAGCGCGTTGTCGACTTCATCAACACCACCCGGGTGAGTGATGTATTGCAGGTTAGGACGCACGGTCAGCCAGTTGGTAACGTGGAAGCCGTAGTTGATCTCGTAGTTGTACTCGGTGCTACGCAGCGGCGAGAACAGTGGGTCCTCGTATTCGGTAACACCATTGGCGGCGTTGACCAGCTCGGCGTTTTTCTTCACGTCATCGTTGACATGGATACGGGCGAAACCGATACCGACGTCATCTTTTGGACGTGCATCGAACGGGCCTTTGTACACAAACATCAGCGACTGGTAGTTGTCGACGAAGTTGGTGTCCTTGTCGTGGAAAGTGGCGTTGGCTGCAACGTTCAGACCGCGGGACGCGTCACCGTTGTGGCTGGTGAGTTGTTGCTGCGCCACGAACCAGTAGCCGTGCTTGCTATCGTGGCTGCGATAGGCGTTACCGCTGGTGGCTGCATCATTGCCGTCGGCATCCTTGCGGACGTCATCGGCATTGGCCGTGCTTTTGTAGTAACCGACACGGTATTCGCCCGGCAGGTTATTAGGGTTCGGCAACCAGACCAGTTCGACCGGCAGGACGGTGCCGTTGGTACCACTGCCGCTGAGCTTGAAGCCGTTACCGTGCTCCAGTTGCGACGTGTTCTGGTTGTACGCGCCGATCTGCGCATAGAACTCAGGCGAGATGTTGTACTTCACGCGGACCGCAGCCTGCATGACCGGCCAGTTGTACCAGATGTTGGTGGCCCAGTTACCCGCTTGGGAACCGCAGAACGCCAGGTTCTGGAACTCGCAAGGGAAGGTGTTGAAGTCCTCGCCTTCGCCGAAGTAACCGGCTTTGACGTCCAGTTTGCCGTCGAGGAACTGGTGCTTGATCCACAATTGGGTCAGACGGACCATATGGCCACGGCCGTAGACTTCCTGGGAGGAACTCAAGGTGCCGGCACGCGGGTCGCCGACACGGTCATTGGAGATGTTCTGACCGTTACGGTTGGTGAACTGGATCTTGGCCTGGGTGTTATCCCAGCCCCACAGCTTTTGCAGATCCAGCGCCACGCCCAGACCAAACTGGTCCGCGTAACGCGCGGTCTTGTCATCATTAAACCCGCCGTGGAGGTTGCCGCCCACTTCACCGACGTAGTCCATCTTGATGTCGATACCCTGCTCGATCAGCTTGGTCCGCTCGCCACCCCAATCACCGGTCATCCATTCGGAATCGGCGCTGAACGCGTCAGCCGCGTGCACGCTACCGGCCAACATCATTGCCGCAACGGCTGACAACTGGCAGATAAGCTGAGCGTTGTTGTTCTTCTTCATCCCTACATCCTCGTTTTATTGTTATTAACTGTTTTTATTTAACGCGGTGACATCCCCTGTGGGAGCAAGCTTGCTCCCACATTTTTGATCTTCAGCGGCCTTTGAACTGCGCCACATTGGCACTGTGAGTCTCGGTTTTTGGCTGACCGGCCACCCCCAGGCGCTCCCCGGTCTTGGCATCGAACAACAGCACTTTCGATGGATCGAATTGCAGGGTCAGGGTCTCGCCCACGGCCGGTGCAACGTCCGGCGCCAGACGGCAGCAGACTTTGGTTTCGTTGAGATTGACGAACACCAGGGTGTCGGGACCGGTCGGCTCGGTGACCTGGACTTCGGCGCGAATGATCGGCAAACCATTCGGCTCGCTGCCCGCCAACACGATCTGCTCAGGGCGCATGCCGAGGATCACTTCGCGGTCTTCAAGACCGGCGTCCTGCATGCCCAACGGCAATTCGCAGCGCGCCTGACCGCTGTCGAGCAGCGCCACCAGACGACCGTCCTTGCGCTGCAACCGCAGCGGGATGAAGTTCATCGGTGGCGAACCGATGAAGCTCGCCACGAACAGGTTGGCCGGGTTGTTGTAGATGTCTTTCGGCGTACCGAATTGCTGAATGATCCCGTCCTTCATCACCGCCACTTTGTCGCCCAGGGTCATGGCTTCGATCTGGTCGTGGGTCACGTAGACCGTGGTGGTTTTCAGGCGCTGGTGCATCAGTTTCATTTCGGTGCGCATCTCGACGCGCAGCTTGGCGTCGAGGTTGGACAGCGGTTCGTCGAACAGGTAAATCTTCGGCCGCCGCGCCAGGGCACGGCCCATCGCCACGCGCTGTTGCTGGCCACCGGAGAGCTGGCCGGGTTTGCGGTTGAGCAAGTGTTCGATCTGCAGCAGCTTGGACACCCGCGCCACTTCCGCTTCGATGTCGGCGGCGGGCATTTTGCGGATCTTCAAGCCAAAGGCGATGTTCTCGCGCACGCTCATGGTCGGGTACAGCGCGTAGGACTGGAACACCATGGCGATGTCCCGGTCTTTCGGGCTCATGCCGCTGACGTCCTGGTCACCGATCATGATCGCGCCACCGGTGATGGTCTCCAGACCGGCAATGCAATTCATCAGGGTCGATTTTCCGCAACCCGAAGGTCCGACCAGGATCAGGAACTCACCGTCCTTGATCGACAGTTCGATGTTCTTGAGGGTGTCCGGCAGGCCGGGGCCATAGGTCTTGTTTACATTGCGAAGTTCGAGCGTAGCCATAATTACCCCTTGACTGCGCCGGCCGTCAGCCCGCGCACGAAATACTTGCCTGCGACCACATAGACCAGCAGGGTCGGCAGCCCGGCGATCATCGCCGCCGCCATATCAACGTTGTATTCCTTGGCCCCGGTACTGGTGTTGACCAAGTTGTTCAACGCCACCGTAATGGGTTGCGAGTCACCGCTGGAGAACACCACGCCGAACAGGAAGTCGTTCCAGATCTGGGTGAACTGCCAGATCAGGCAGACCATGATGATCGGGGTGGACATCGGCAGGATGATCAAGCGGAAGATGGTGAAGAAACCCGCGCCATCGAGCCGCGCCGCCTTCACCAGCGCATCGGGAACGCTGACGTAGTAGTTACGGAAGAACAGCGTGGTGAACGCCAGGCCGTAGACCACGTGCACGAACACCAGGCCCGTGGTGGTGCTCGCCAGACCCATCTTGCCGAGGGTGAACGAGGCCGGCAGCAGGACGGTCTGGAACGGCAGGAAGCAACCGAACAGCAGCAGGCCGAAGAACAACTGCGAACCGCGAAAGCGCCACATCGACAGCACATAGCCGTTCAGTGCACCGATGGCGGTGGAGATCAAAACCGCCGGGACGGTGATCTTGATCGAATTCCAGAAGTACCCGTCAACCGTGGTCCAGGCCTTGACCCAGCCAATGCCGCTGACCACGGTCGGCCAGCTCAGCAGGTTGCCGGAGTTGATGTCTTCCGGCGTCTTGAAACTGGTCAACAGCATGACCACCAGCGGTATCAGGTAAAGGAATACGGCAAGGATCAGCACGCCGTAGATCGCGATGCGACTCAGGCTGATGGAAGGTTTGGCAGCGAAACTAGTCATGACGCTTGGTCCTCAGCTCGGAGTACAGGTAAGGCACGATGATTGCGAGAATCGCACCGAGCATCAGAATCGCACTGGCCGAGCCCATGCCCATCTGGCCGCGACTGAAGGTGAAGGAATACATGAACATCGCAGGCAAGTCGGAGGAGTAACCCGGGCCACCGGCGGTCATTGCTGCCACCAGGTCGAAACTCTTGATCGCGATGTGGGCCAGGATCATGACCGCACTGAAGAACACCGGACGCAGGCTGGGCAACACCACTTTCAGGTAAATCCGCGGCATGCTTGCGCCATCGATCTGGGCGGCACGGATGATCGATTGATCAACGCCACGCAGGCCGGCGAGGAACATCGCCATGATAAAGCCCGAGGCTTGCCATACCGCAGCGATCACCAGGCAGTACACCACGCGGTCCGGGTCAATCAGCCAGTCCAGGCGAAAGCCTTCCCAGCCCCAGTCACGCAACAATTTGTCCAGGCCCATGCCCGGGTTGAGCAGCCACTTCCAGGCGGTACCGGTGACGATCATCGAGAGCGCCATCGGGTACAGGTAAATGGTGCGAATGAAACCTTCGCGACGAATGCGCTGATCAAGAAACACCGCCAGCAGTACACCGATCACCAGGGTGATACCGATGAACATGCCGCCGAAAACCGCCAGGTTCTTGCTCGCTACCCACCAACGGTCGTTGTCGAATAGCCGCTCGTATTGCGCCAGGCCCGCCCATTTGTAGGTCGGCAGGAAGGTCGACGTGGTGAACGACAAGACGAACGTCCACAGGATATAGCCATAGAAGCCGACCAGGACGATGAACATGCTGGGCGCCAGCACCAGTTTGGGGAGCCAGCGCTGCAGTGCATCGAACGGTGAGGCCTTGCTGAACACAGCAACAGAACTCATGGGAAGATCCCGTACGTGAGGAAAAATTACTTTGGAAATGCACCCCTTGTAGGAGTGAGCCTGCTCGCGATAGCGATGTATCAGTTGATACATCCAGAGTCTGACCATCAGCTATCGCGAGCAGGCTCACTCCTACAGGGGCCAAGCATTACTTGGCAGCTTTGATGGCCGTGCCGAGCTGCTTGGCGGCAATGGCAGGATCGGCTTTCGGATCGTTGATGAAGTTGGTTACGACATCAAAGAACGCACCTTGTACCGCCAGCGTGGTCGCCATGTTGTGCGCCATACTCGGCTGCAGGCCGCCGGACTTGGCGTCTGCCAGGAAGTCCTTGGCAGCGGTCTGGGCGCAAGAGTCGAAACCGTACTTGCCCATGTCGTTCAGCATGTCGATTCGAACCGGGATCGAGCCCTTGTTGATGCTGAAGACTTTCTGGAAGTTTTCACCCAGCACGATCTTGGCAATGTCCTGCTGTGCGGCAGCAGTGCCCTTGTCTTTCTGCTTGAACACGGCCAGGGAGTCGATGTTGTAGGTGAAGGCCTTGTCGGTGCCCGGGAAGGCTACGCACTCGTAGTCCTTGCCGGCGACTTTCTTGGCCGCTGTCCACTCGCTCTTGGCCCAGTCACCCATGATCTGCATGCCGGCCTTGCCGTTGATGACCTTGGCGGCTTCCAGGTTCCAGTCCTGGCCTTTGCCGTCGGCGTCCATGTAGGTCGCGACTTTCTTCAGCTCGGTCAGCGCCTTGACCATCTCAGGACCGGTCAGTGCAGCGTTGTCCAGGTCGACCAGGGCTTTCTTGTAGCCGTCGACGCCCATGACCGAAAGGACCACCGCTTCGAACACGGTGCTGTCCTGCCAAGGCTGGCCGCCGTGGGCAAGCGCAATGAAGCCCGCAGCCTTGAGCTTGTCACCGGCCGCGTAGAATTCCTGAAGGGTGGTTGGCGCTTTTTCGATGCCGGCTTTCTTGAAGACTTCCGGGTTGATCCACAGCCAGTTGACGCGGTGAATGTTCACCGGCACAGCCACGTAGTCACCCTCGTACTTCACCGTATCGGAGACTTTCTTGTCGAGCAGGCTGTCCCACTTCTCTGTTTTGGCGGCGTCTTTCAAGACGTCGGTGTCGAGCAGACCGGTAGACGCCCATTCCTGGATGTCCGGGCCTTTGATCTGCGCTACGCCCGGCGGGTTACCGGCAACGGCGCGGCTTTTGAGTACGGTCATGGCCGTAGCGCCGCCGCCACCGGCGACTGCGCCGTCCTTCCAGATGAAACCGTCTTTTTCGACTTGGGCCTTAAGAACATCAACAGCAGCTTTTTCGCCACCGGACGTCCACCAGTGAACGACTTCCACCGAACCTTTGGAATCGGCAGCAAGCGTACTCAGCGGGAATGCAGACAGGGGAAGCAGTGAGGCGAGAGAAATGACAGTAGCGAGGCGAGAAATCGCATTCATCTAGTAGTACCTTTCTTGTTGTTATGCATGCAAGTCTGGTGCTTGCGCTGCATGGATTTTAAACAGGAGTTATCCCTTCGCAGGTAACGAAGGGACGTTCGAATGTCACCACATGGTTACACAGGAGCGCTCTGGGATAACTGTGCCAAGGCAGTCGCCATGCTTGGCGCCAGAGGCAATCGCGGGATCAATACGGCTTGCCAAGCGTGATAAAGATCAGGTTTACCCGCCCAGATATCGGCGCTCGGACGGTTCTGTGGATCGAGTTCGTGATGCCAACTGCCGCTTTCGCGGTCGATGAAATGGCGGTCGCAGAATTCCCAAAATAGTCGGTACCAGCTTTCGTATTGCGCATCGCCTGTGCGTTTAAGCAGCGCACTGGCGGCGGCGCTGGCTTCGCAATGGGTCCAGTGCAGGCGATGGCGAACCACGGCGCGATTGTCCCAGTCGAGGGTGTAGACAATCCCCGGCGCCCCGTCGACATCCCAGCCGTGTCGGCAGTTGTGGTCGAAGAGTTTTTGCGCGTCGGTGGCGAGCCAGCCCGGCGTGAGCATCCCGGCCTTAACCCGCGCCGCTTCGAGATGCAGCATCAACCGGGCCCATTCGAAACCGTGGCCCGGCGTGGTGCCGTAGGGGCGAAAACCATCGGCCGGGTTGTCGTGGTTGTAGTCGCGAAGCGGCTGCCAGTCGCGGTCGAAATGCTCGACCACCAGGTAATCGTTGGCAGCGGCGTGACCGTGGATGACGCGCTCGACGATGCGCTGGGCGCGGCACAGCCAGCGGTTATCGTCGGTGACATCGGCCAACGCGAGAAAGGCTTCGGTGGCGTGCATGTTGCTGTTGGCGCCGCGATAGGCTTCCTCGACGCTCCAGTCACGGTTGAAGGATTCGCGCATCGCGCCCTCCTCGTCGCTCCAGAAATGCGTGTCGATGATGTCGATGGCATCGTCGAGCAAGGCCTGTGCGCCGGGACGCTGAGCGACGACCGCAGAACTGGCGGCCAAGGCAACGAAGGCGTGCAGGTAAGCGGCTTTATCGGTGTTGCCGTCGCGATGCTCGGGGGCAGCGAACCAGCCACCGTGTTCGGCGTCACGCAATGGGCCGCTGAGGGCTTTGATGCCGTGATCCACCAGCTCGGCGAAACCCGGCAGGCCCTGAATGTGAGCCATGGCGAAGCTGTGGGTCATGCGCGCGGTGTTCATGGTTTCGGCGTGGGCGTTGGCCGGGAGGCAGCCCTTTTCATCGAGATTGCCGAAGCCTTCGGGAAGCTTTGAAGCCTTGGCAAACGCCAGCAGGCGCAGGCCTTCGGCGGCGAGCCATTGCTGATGGGCGCGTGCGTTCAGCCAACTGCTGAACGCGGGTTGGAAGGTGTCCATGGGGTGCCTTTTTTGTTGTTATGACTGGGGGCAGTCTAAACAACGGGCGGTGGCGGGCTTGTAACGAAGGGGGCGAGTTATGTCACCGCCTTGTGACATTCGCCTAGAGGAATGTGTTGAATGGTCTGACCTCTTCGCGAGCAGGCTCGCTCCCACAGTGGTTCTGCGTCGTACACAAATCCAATGTGGGAGCGAGCCTGCTCGCGATGGGCGCGACGCGTTCTAACTAATCAACACTACGAGGCAAGTGCAACGTCACCCTTAACCCGCCTTCACGCAGGTTTTGCAGGCTGACTTCGCCGCCATGGCTATGCGCAATATTTCGCGCAATCCCCAACCCCAATCCATAACCCTGCTGCTGCCCGGCCAGGCGGAAGTGCGGCTCGAACACCTGCTCCATCCGCTGTTCCGGCACGCCTGGCCCCTCATCGTCCACATGCAGGATGAACGCACTCTGGTCGTCATCTATGTGCAAATGCGCTTTCTGCCCATACTTCAAGGCATTGTCGATCAGGTTGCCGATACAACGCTTGAGCGCCAGCGGCTTCCCCGGATACGCCGCCAGCGCACGCCCTTGCTGAGTAACGCGACCATTGCCGTTGGGCGCCAGATACGGTTCCACCAGACAATCAAGCACGTGGTTGAGGTCCACCGGTTCGATGTTTTCGTGGATGTCGGTGTCTTTCACGCATTGCAGCGCGCCTTTGACCAGCAGCTCCAGCTCATCCAGATCACGCCCGAACTTGGCTTGCAGCGTTTCGTCTTCGAGCAATTCAACGCGCAACCGCAAGCGGGTAATCGGCGTGCGCAAGTCATGGGAAATCGCGCTGAACAACTGGCTGCGCTCGGTCAGGTAACGGCTGATGCGTTCGCGCATCGCATTGAAGGCGCGGCCGACCTCGACCACTTCACTGCCGCCGCCCTCGGCCACGGGTTCGACTTCCGCGCCGAGGGACATGTCCCGTGCCGCCCGCGCCAAACGCTTGAGCGGCCGGCTCTGCCAGTGCACCAGAAGACCAATGAACAACAGCAAGAAGCCGCTGGTGAGGACGATGAACCAGACTTGCTGCGCCGGCAGGCCTTGTTCTTCAAGACTGGTGTAGGGCTCGGGCAACAGTGAGGCGATGTACAGCCACTCGCCCGGTGCCATCTGGATTTGCGTGACCAATACCGGCGGGTTCACCGGCTCCAGGGTCAGCGCGTAATGCGCCCAGGAGCGCGGCAATTCATCGAGTTTCAGGCCGCTATTGAAGATCCGCAGGTCTTCGGGGCTAACAAAAGTCACCGAGATATCCGTGTCCTGGCCCAAGGACTGGCGCAGCACTTCGTCCACCGCTTTGAGCACCGCTTCCTTGCGCGGGGTGATCGGCAGCACTTCCATGCCCAAGGGTTTGTCGTTGAGCGTCACCACAAAACGGGTGCCGCCCATGCTGCGCAACTGGTCGAGTACCAATGGCCGAAACGCTACCGGCAGTGAGCGGAAGTAACTGACGCTGGCGGTCATCGAATGAGCGAGACTACGGGCGCTGGTGACCAGGCCTTCCAGTTGGGTGGCGCGCAGTTGCGAGACCCAGATTACGCTCGACAGCGTCTGGGCGAACAGCACCGCCAACAGCGTCAGCAACAACATCCGCCCGAGCAGCGAACGCGGCACGGGAATCCGTGCGGCGAGCTTGCGGAAAAACTCAGTGGCCATTGCTGGCAACCACATTGGCGGCCAGTTGGTAGCCGCTGCCGCGCACGGTACGGATCAGCCGCGGTGGTTTTTCGGTGTCGCGCAGGCGCTGGCGCAAACGGCTGACGGCCATGTCGACGATGCGATCCAGCGGCATCAAATCACGACCACGGGTGGCGTTGCCGATGGTGTCGCGATCGAGAATTTCCTGAGGGTGATCGAGGAACAGTTTCAGCAGAGCGAAATCGGCGCCGGAGAGAATCACTTCTTCGCCATCGATGTGGAACAGCCGATGGCTGACCATGTCAAGCCGCCAGTCATCGAAGGCCAACACTTCACTGCCGGAACGCTCCTGCCCGAACTGCGCGCGACGCAACAGGGCTTTGATGCGCGCCTGTAATTCACGCGGGCTGAACGGTTTGCCGAGGTAGTCGTCGGCGCCCAATTCCAGACCGATAACGCGGTCGGCCTCGTCGGAGCTGGCGGTGAGCATGATGATTGGCACCTGCGCCTGACGCGGGTGCTGGCGGATCCAGCGGCAGAGGCTGAAGCCGTCTTCGTCCGGCAGCATCACGTCGAGGATCACCAGATCGCTCGGGGCCTCGTTCATCGCCTGGCGAAAACCTGCGCCGTCGGGCGTGGTACGAACCTGGAAACCGGCGCGGGTCAGGTAGGTGTCCAGCAACTCGCGTATCTCTTGATCGTCATCGACCAACAAAATCGACTTGTTGACTGAGCTCACGGGGCGGCGTCCTTGTTGTTTGAATTGGGCGGATTATGCCTTAAGCGCGGAATCTACAAACACTACAGAACCAACTGTGGGAGCGAGCCTGCTCGCGATTGCAGTTTTACATTCAACACATTGGTTGACTGACACACCGCCATCGCGAGCAGGCTCGCTCCCACATTTTTGATCGCATTTCAGGCTGGGTTGGATTGCTCCAGTGCTACCCCTGCCCCCATCAATCCGGAATACGGCGCCGTCACCAGCCACACCGGGATGCCTTTGAAGTAATCGCTCATGCAGCCCTTGTCGGCAAAGCACCGGGCAAAGCCACTTTCGATGAAGAAATCGGCAAACCGCGGAATCACCCCACCCACGATGTACACGCCGCCACGCGCACCGGTGGTCAGCACATTGTTGCCGGCCACACGACCCAGCCAGCAGCAGAACTGCTCAAGCACTTCCAGGGCAATCGGATCGCCGGCCAGACCGGCTGCGGTAATCGACTCGGGGGAATCCAGTACGGGTTCATGACCGTCCACCGCACAAATCGCCCGGTAAACTCGCGGCAAACCGCTGCCGCTCAACGCCGTTTCAGCGCTGACATGGCCGATCTCATTGAAGATGTGCTGCCACAACTGAGTTTCCCGCGGACTGCTCAGCGGCAAATCGACGTGACCGCCCTCCCCCGGCAACGCGGCGAAACGACCTTCGCCCAGATCCAGCAACGTGCCAACACCGAGGCCAGTCCCCGGACCGATCACCACCGCCGGCCGCAACGGTTCCGGCGTGCCTTCGCAGACCACCCGAAACTCGTCCGGCTGCAAACGGGTCATGCCCAGCGCCATCGCCGAGAAGTCGTTGACCAGCAACAGTTGATCCACCTGCAAGGTCTTGCAAAACCCCTTGCGGCTGAGTCGCCAGTGATTGTTGGTGAACTTGAATTCATCGCCGCTGACGGGGCCGGCCACCGACAGGCACACCGAACCGATCGAACCCGGCGCCAGGCCCAGCCCGCTCAGGTAGAGGGCAATCGCCTCCTCCGGGCTGGCGTGGTCAGCCGTCGCCAGCACCTGGATCGATTCCAGTTGCTGGTTTTTCCACAACGCGAAACGTGCGTTGGTCCCACCGATGTCACCGACCAAAGCCAGTTTCAATTAAGCGTCTCCAGGGCAGAAGTAAAGGCGCTGGCGCCCTGCTCCGCCGAGCTGAAGGCCATGCGCATGAAACCAAACAGCTCGCGACCGCTGCCGATGTTGTTGCCCAACAGGCCTTTGGCAGGTTCGCGTGCTGCGAATTCTTCGGCGTCCACCTTAAGCTCCAGGGTGCCTTTGACGCCATCGACGCGGATGATATCGCCCTCTTGCACCCGCGCCAAAGCGCCGCCCACATACGCTTCGGGGCTGACGTGAATGGCCGCCGGGATTTTCCCCGACGCACCGGACATGCGCCCGTCGGTGACCAGCGCGACTTTGAAACCGCGATCCTGTAGCACGCCGAGGAACGGCGTCATCTTGTGCAGCTCCGGCATGCCGTTGGAGCGCGGGCCCTGGAAGCGCATCACGGCGACGAAATCCTTCTCGAGCAAACCGGCCTTGAACGCATCGGCCAAATCCTGCTGATCCTGGAACACCATGGCCGGTGCTTCGACGACCTGGTTTTCCAACGCGACGGCGGAGACTTTCATCACACCGCGGCCGAGGTTGCCTTCCATCACCCGCAAGCCGCCCTCTGGCGAGAAGGCGCGAGCGACTGGACGCAGGATGGTTTCGTCGAGGCTTTCGATCGGGCCTTCGCGCCAGACCAGTTCGCCGTTTTCGAGGAACGGTTCCATGGTGTAGCGGCTCAGGCCGTGGCCCAGCACCGTGTTGACGTTTTCGTGCAGCAAACCGGCTTCCAGCAGTTCGCGAATCAGGAACGACATGCCGCCCGCGGCCTGGAAGTGGTTGATGTCGGCTTTGCCATTCGGGTAAACGTGGCTCAGGGTCGGCACCACCTCGGAGAGGTCGGCCATGTCTTGCCAGGTCAGTTGAATGCCCGCCGCCATGGCGATCGCCGGCATGTGCAAGGTGTGGTTGGTCGAGCCGCCGGTGGCGTGCAGGGCCACGATGGAGTTGACCAGCGAACGTTCGTCGACGATTTCGCCGATCGGCATGAAGTCGCCACTCTGTTTGGTCAGACGCGTGACCTGATGCGCGGCTTCGCGGGTCAGGGCATCACGCAATGGGGTGTTCGGGTTGACGAACGAGGCGCCCGGCAAGTGCAGGCCCATGACTTCCATCAGCAACTGGTTGGTGTTGGCGGTGCCGTAAAAGGTGCAAGTGCCCGGGCTGTGGTAGGACTTCATCTCCGATTCCAGCAGCTCTTCGCGACTGGCTTTGCCTTCGGCGTAGCGCTGGCGCACGTCGGCTTTCTGCTTGTTGGAAATGCCCGAGACCATCGGCCCACCCGGCACGAAGATCGTCGGCAAGTGACCGAAGCGCAACGCGCCCATCATCAGGCCCGGCACGATCTTGTCGCAGATGCCGAGCATCAGCGCGCCGTCGAACATGTTGTGGGACAGCGCCACGGCGGTGGACAGCGCAATCACTTCGCGGCTCGGCAGGCTCAGTTCCATGCCCGGCTCGCCTTGGGTCACGCCATCGCACATGGCCGGGGTGCCGCCGGCGAACTGGCCGACGGAGCCGATTTCGCGCAGGGCCTTTTTGATCTGTTCAGGAAAGACTTCGTACGGCTGGTGTGCCGAGAGCATGTCGTTATAGGACGAAACAATCGCAATGTTGGCGGAGTTCATCATCCGCAGACTGTTCTTGTCGTCGGTGCCGCAACCGGCCACGCCGTGGGCGAAGTTGGCGCATTGCAGCTTGCCGCGCATGGGACCGTCGCTGGCAGCACCACGAATCAGTGCAAGGTAAGCCTCACGCGTGGCGCGGCTACGGGCGATAAGCCGTTCGGTGACCTCAAGGACGCGGGGATGCATGTTTAGAACTCCAGGCTAACGGATGTGGCGACCTGATTGTCTATGCTGAACAAGAGCCGTTGTCGATGGGATGACAGACGGTTTTCTTGATCGGTCGGACCAGTTGATTCAGGTCACTCGTTGTAGATTGAACAAAATATTGCCATTAAAAAGGCTTGTTTTCTATTTTTATGCGAATAATCTTGTAATTCCAACAACAAAACGACGGCGGCCCTGTTAAATGACTCTTCGAATCGCAATCAATGGTTTTGGCCGAATTGGCCGTAACGTCCTGCGCGCACTGTATACCCAAGGGTATCGCCAGGATCTGCAGATCGTTGCCATCAATGACCTGGGCGACAGCGCGATGAACGCTCATCTGCTCAAGTACGACACTGTTCACGGCACGTTCGATGCCGATGTCCAGCACGATCAGGAAAGCCTGACCGTCAACGGTGACCGTATTTCAGTCAGCGCCATTCGCAACCCGGCCGAGCTGCCGTGGGCTGCCGAGCAGATCGACGTCGTATTCGAATGCACCGGTTTGTTCACCGACCGCGCCAAAGCCGCCGCGCATATTACGGCCGGCGCACGCAAAGTGATCATCTCGGCCCCCGCCAAAGGCGCCGACGCTACCGTGGTGTATGGCGTTAACCACGACATTCTGCGCCAATCGCACCAGATCATTTCCAATGCTTCGTGCACCACCAACTGCCTGGCCCCGGTGGCCCAGGTGCTGCACCGCGAGCTGGGAATCGAAAGCGGTCTTATGACCACTATTCACGCCTACACCAACGATCAGCACCTGACCGACGTCTATCACGTCGATCCGTATCGTGCGCGTTCGGCCACCCAGAACATGATCCCGAGCAAAACCGGCGCGGCTGAAGCAGTCGGTCTGGTGCTGCCGGAACTGGCGGGCAAACTGACCGGCATGTCAGTACGCGTGCCGGTGATCAACGTGTCGCTGGTGGACCTGACCGTGCAACTCAAACGCGAAGCGTCGGCCGATGAAGTGAACGCGCTGCTGAAAGAAGCCAGCCAGCACTCGAAGATTCTCGGTTACAACACCCTGCCGCTGGTCTCCAGCGACTTCAACCACAACCCGCTGTCGTCGATCTTTGACGCCAACCACACCAAGTCCAGCGGCAAGCTGCTCAAGGTACTGGCCTGGTACGACAACGAATGGGGTTTCTCCAACCGCATGCTCGATAACTGCCTGGCGCTGTGCAACGCTGAATAACCCGCTGTGAAAAAGCAGGAGCAGCACCGATGATCGGTATCAGCTTTACGCAAAAGACCATGGCAGCGCGCAAGCGTATTGCCTTGGTCGCCCATGACCACTGCAAAGTGTTTTTGCTGGACTGGGCCGAGCGGCAGAAAGACAGGCTCGCACAGCATGAACTGGTCGCTACCGGCACCACCGGGTTGTTGTTGCAACAACGCCTGGATTTGCCTGTGGAGAGCATGATCAGCGGCCCATTGGGCGGCGACCAGCAACTCGGTGCGCGAATCGCCGAGCAGCGGGTCGACATGCTGGTGTTCTTCTGGGACCCGTTCGAACCACAGCCGCACGACCCGGACATCAAGGCGTTACTGCGAGTCGCGGCGGTCTGGAACATTCCGGTGGCCTGCAACGAATGCAGCGCCGACTACCTGCTGAGCAGCCCGATGATGGAGCAGGCGCACGAACATCGGATCCCCGATTACGCGACCTATCTGCTGGGCCGCGCCTAGCCCTTCGCAAATCAGCTTCACAAATCAATACTTGACCACTCGAGCGGATGATAAGCATTATCATTCGCTCGAAATGGATCAGGTTCTCCCGTGAGTCAATCTCGCTTCAATCACGTCTTCATCGCCCAGCGAGTCTCTCTGCTGCGCACATTGGAGCGGATGGTCAACAATCACAGCACCGCCGAAGACCTCTTGCAGGAGACCTACCTGCGAGTGACCCGGGCGCTGAGTGAGCGGGCCATCGATCACCTTGAACCCTTCGTTTTCCAGACCGCCCGCAACCTGGCGCTGGACCATTTGCGTGCGCGGCGAATCCAGTCCCGCACGATGCTCGACGACGTGCCGCTGGACGTGGTGGAAAGCGTCGCCGCCCCAGCCAGCAGTGCCGAGGACGCCGCCCATGCCGAACAATTGCTCGAGCGTTTGAACGTGAGCCTCAATGAACTCAGCGCCCGTCAGCAGCAGATTTTCATCCTCAGCCGTCTGCACGGGCACAGCTATCTGGAGATCGCCGAGAAGCTTGGCGTGTCATTGAGCACGGTGCAAAAGGAGCTGAAATTGATCATGGCGATCTGCATCGGCGTGGCCGAACGGTTAAACGGCGACTGAATCTGTAGGTTTATTCTCTATGCGTGAGGATGAACTGCACTGACTATCGGGCTTTGCTACCCTTGCCCCACTTTCAAGCTTCACTAAAAAAACAGCGGTGCCAAGACACTGCCGAGGAAACACCGTGACGGACACCCACCGCTCCCTTCCGCCCTCCCCGGCGCGGGACTCCGCAAGCGCGATGGACCAGGCCCTGGACTGGCTGATCGTGCTGGACAGTCCGAGCGAGGAACAAACCCGACAGTTTCACGACTGGCTCGCCGCCGATCCGTTGCATGCCGAGGCGTTCGCCAAGGCTCAGGCGATCTGGGAGGGCGCGCAGGTCGTGCTATGCGCGCAAAGCCTGGCCGCCCGGCCGCCGAAAGTGACCGTCCTGTCGCGCCTGCGACCGCACTGGAAACCCTTGGCCACCGCCGCCGTGCTGATCCTCGGTTTGTTCAGCTTCAGTAATCTGCCGATTCGCCTGCAGGCTGATCACCTGACCGTGGTCGGTGAACGTCAGCGGCTGCAACTGGAGGACGGCTCGAAAGTCCTGCTCAATACCAATTCGGCCTTCTCCAGCACCATCAACGATCAACAGCGCGTGGCCCGTTTGTATCAGGGCGAGGCGTTTTTCGAGGTGGCGGCCAATCGCGGCCAGCCGCTGGAAATCGACGCCGGGCCGGTCACCGCCAGCGTGCGGGACACCGCGTTTGCGGTGCGCTATCTGGACGGCGTGACACAGGTTCGGGTGCAGCGTGGGGATGTCGACTTGCGAGCGACCCGCGACGACGCGCGAATCCGATTGTCCGCCGGAGAAAGCGTCCGCATCGGCCCCAACGGTTTCGACCGCCCCGCCAAACTCGATGCCGCGACCGATCTGGCGTGGGTCCAGGGTCGACTGGTGTTCGAAAACTGCCCGCTGAGCCAGGTGCTGGCGGAGCTGCGTCGTTACTACCCAGGCTGGATCATCAACAACAACGAGCAGTTGGCCGACATCGCCGTCACCGGCAATTACCGCCTTGACCAGCCGTTGGACGTGGTCCGTTCGCTGGCTCACATCACTTCGGCGCGGCTCCAGGAATTCCCGGCGCTGGTGATTTTGAACTAAATGAGAATTAATTTTACTCGATAGCCAAACCCCGTACGTCTCGTTATAGCCAATGCAATTGATTCGCATCTTCAGATGCCAGTCAGCACCTATAAAGATTCGTGCGACACGGAGCGCTATCGATGTCCTCTCGCCTTACCCGCCAACCTTCTTCACCTTCTCGCGTGCTGTCGCTGCTGACCGCCGCCATCCTGATGGCCGGCAGCGCGCAGCTCTGCGCCGCCACCGCTGCCGAGCAACCGACCCGCAACATGGGTGATTACGCGTTCGCCATCCCTCAGCAGTCGCTGGTCTCGGCACTCAATGCCTTTACCGCCGTGACGGGATGGCAGGTCGGCTTGCCGGCAGAATTGGCTGAAGGCGTGGCCTCGCCGGGCGTACGGGGTTCGTTGCCGCCGGAAAAAGCCCTCGATCGCCTGTTGGTGGGGACCAACCTGAGCTATCGCAAACTGGGCACCCACAACATCGTGCTGGAGAAGCGCAGCAACAGCAACGCGCTCAACCTGGACCAGGTGACCATCAGCGCCACCCGCCAGGAACAAGACGTGAACAGCGTGCCGAGCACCGTCACCGTCCACACCCGCGAAGAGCTGGACCGCAACAACGTCAATAACATCAAGGATCTGGTGCGCTACGAGCCCGGTGTTTCGGTGGGCGGCGCCGGTCAACGCGCCGGCCTCACGGGCTACAACATCCGCGGTATCGACGGCGACCGCGTACTGACCCAAATCGACGGTGTGCAGGTGCCCGACAGTTTCTTCAACGGCCCTTACGCCCAGACCAACCGCAACTACGTCGACCCCGAGATCGTCAAGCGCGTCGAGATTCTGCGCGGCCCGGCGTCCGTGCTTTACGGCAGCAACGCCATCGGCGGCGCGGTCAGCTACTACACGCTGGACCCGGACGACATCATCAAACCGGGCAAGGATGTCGGCGCACGCCTGAAAACCGGCTACAGCTCGGCCGACGACAGCTGGTTGACCTCCGGCACGGTGGCCGGTCGCACCGGCGACTTCGACGGCCTGTTGCACTTGAGTCAGCGCAATGGTCATGAAACAGAGTCCTACGGCGAAACCGGCGGCACCGGCCTGAACCGCACCGAGGCCAACCCCGAGGACGTGCGCACCACCAACGTGCTGGCCAAACTGGGCTGGGACTACGCCGACGATGCGCGCTTCGGCCTGACTTACGAGCACTACAAGGATGACCGCGACACCAACCAGCTGAGCGCAGTGGGCGGCCCGTTCAACGCAGGACGCGGTTTCGGCTTCTATAAATCCCGTACCGGCAACGACACCGTCACCCGCGAACGCTTCGGTCTGGAACACAGCTTCGGCCTGGACAGCGTCCTGGCTGACAACATCAAGTGGACGCTGAACTACCAGATCGCCAAGACCGACCAGAGCACCGAAGAAATCTACGCGCCGTCGCGCACGGTGCTGCGCAACCGCGATACCACCTACAAGGATCGCCAATGGGTGTTCGATGCCCAGGCTGACAAGTCGTTTGCCATCGCCGACACCGACCACCGTGTCACCTACGGCACGACCATCAAACAGGACAAAGTCACCGGCCTGCGCACCGGTAGCGGCACCTGCCTGACCGTGGCCGGCGCTTGCCGGGTCATCGGTGCCGCCAGCGCCGCCGACACACTGAAACCCGCCAGCGACTTCCCTGATCCGACCATCAACAGCTACAGCCTGTTCGCCCAGGATCAGATCAACTGGGGCAACTGGACCTTCCTGCCCGGCGCACGCTACGACTACACCGAACTCAAGCCGCACATCACCGACGAATTCCTGGTCACCGCCGACCAAAGCGGCAACGGCGTGGTGAGTGACAAGACGAAGACCTGGCATCGTCTGTCGCCAAAATTCGGCACCACCTATAGCTTCAACGACCACTACACCGGGTATGGCCAGTACGCCGAAGGCTTCCGTACGCCGACCGCCAAGGCGCTGTACGGTCGCTTTGAAAACCTGGCCGGCGGCTATCAGGTCGCGCCAAATCCCGACCTGGAACCGGAAAAGAGCAAGAGCTATGAAACCGGCCTGCGCGGCCAGTTCGAGGCAGGCACTTTCGATGTGGCGGTGTTCTACAACAAATACCGCGACTTCATCGACGAGAACGCCATCACGCCCGGCTACACCGAGACCACTTTCCAGAGCAACAACATCGCGCACGCCACCATCAAAGGCGTAGAGCTCAAGGGTCGCCTGAACCTGGACAGCTTCGGCGCCCCGACCGGTCTCTACACCCAAGGTTCGGTGGCCTACCTGTATGGCCGTAACGATGACAGTGGCCAGCCGCTGAACAGCATCAACCCGCTGACTGGCGTATTCGGCCTGGGTTACGACCAGAACAACTACGGCGCCCTGTTGAGCTGGACACTGGTCAAGCGCAAGACCCGCGTCGACAGCACCAGCTTCAAAACCCCTGACGGCACCAGCACCCAGTTCAAGACCCCGGGCTATGGCGTGCTCGACCTGGCCGGCTTCTACAAGGTGACCGACGACGTAACCGTCAACGCCGGTTTGTACAACCTGACCGACAAGAAGTACTGGCAGTGGGATGACGTGCGCGGTTACGACAGCGTCGGCGAAGCCTCGGTGACTCAACCGGCCAACCTCGACCGCCTGACCCAACCGGGTCGCAACTTCGCGATCAATCTGGTCTGGGATATCTGACCCTGCCACCTCACTGCGCAGCTTTTATAGAAGTGGCGCAGTGAGGTTTTTTTACTGTCAGGCGCCTGCTTGTTCGTCTCGTTACCAAGCGCCTCTTTTTCTCAAGGACTTCTCATGACCGCTCAGGACACTGCTCAACGCCCAGCTCTGCGTTCGCAACGTTTGAACCAGATCACAAACGAGCCTCATACCAAGCTAGATGCCTTGGTCAAAGCCCACGCACCGTTCGAAACCCAGGCCAACTTCGCGCGTTTCGTGGTGGCTCAGTATTTGTTTCAGTCGGAACTGGTGTCGCTGTACAACGATGCCGAATTGACCGCCATCGTCCCGGACCTGCCAGCTCGCTGCCGTGCTGAAGCAGCCAAGGCAGATCTGGCGGACCTGGAAACTGAAGTTCCAGCACCCGTCGCCGGGGCGGTGAAGAATCCAACCAGAGCCGAGGCGCTGGGTTGGCTCTTCGTGTCGGAAGGTTCGAAACTTGGCGCGGCGTTCCTGATCAAGCGTGCCGTGGGTCTTGGATTAAGTGAAACCTTCGGCGCTCGTCATCTCGGTGAGCCGGTCGGTGGCCGCGCTGAAGGCTGGAAGAGCTTCGTCAAAACCCTCGACTCGTTGGAGTTCAGCACTCAGGAAGAGGCTGAAATCGAGCAAGCCGCTGTCGCTGCATTCAACCGCTTCACCGTGCTGCTGGAACAGGCCTACGCCACCACCCCCGAACTCGCCTGAAGAAACACATCCCCCCTGTGGGAGCGAGCCTGCTCGCGATGACGGAGTGTCAGTCGACATCATTGCCGCCTGACCCACCGCTATCGCGAGCAGGCTCACTCCTACAAGGGACCGAGTGTGCCTGCACGATCCCGATCAAGCTTTAGTCGCGCAACTGGAGCCCAATGCCTCACCTTTCCACCTCGAAACTCGCCCGTCTGCTGTTCGGTCTCCTGGCCTACATCAGCCTGGGCATCGGCCTGATCGCCATCGTCGTACCCGGCCTGCCGACCACCGAGTTCATCCTGCTGGCCGCCTGGGCTGCGACTAAAAGTTCGCCGCGCCTGAGCGCCTGGCTGGAAAACCATCGGCTGTTCGGTTCCATCCTGCGCAACTGGCGCAACGGCAAAATCATCGCCCGTCGAGCCAAGGTCAGCGCCACCGTCAGCATGCTGCTGTGCGCCGGGTTGATGCTGGTGATGCTCGATCATGGCTGGCCGATCTATCTGGCGGTTGCCGGCATGAGCCTGGGCAATCTGTGGATCTGGTCGCGGCCGGAATCGTTGCCGACAATTTCCTGAATTTCTGTCCTTTTCAGGGCATTTTCCTGCGCAAACGTTCACCTGTTACCGTTCGTCGGCTTCGCGTTCATGCAAGCTCTGCCCACGCCGATGTGCATTAAATGGCGCTGAATGGACTTGGCGAACCGGGTCGATCCCGACTCACAGCCAACACCTCATCCATTCGCGAGTTCGTCCTATGTTCGACTCTCTCTCCATCCGCCTGAAAATCGTCCTGCTGTCCGGTCTGTGCCTGCTGGGCGTTGTCGTCCTGATCGTCGGCATGAACATCTACCAGACCGATCAGAACGATGAACTGGTCAGCGCTTCCAGCAGCAAGATGCTCACTGCCAGCGTGCAGAACCTGCTCCAGGCCAAGGCCGCCGAGCAAGCAGTGCGGGTGCAGAAGACCTTCGGCGAAAACCTGCTGGTGGTGACCGCCCTGGCCGATCAGATCAAGGACATGCGCAACATGGCGAGCAAGCGCTCCCTTGACGCCGGCGCCCTGCGTGAAGAGTTGAACCAGAGCCTGAAAACCGCCTTCGAGCGCAACAGCAAAGTGCTCGGCATCTGGCTGGCATTCGAGCCCAATGGCCTCGACGGCAAGGACAGCGAATTCGCCAACGATGCGGCTCGCCAGTCCAACGAAGCCGGTCGTTTCGCCAGCTACTGGAGCCGTGCCGGCGGTGTCGGGATCAATACGATCATGGTCGAAGACGACATGACCAAAACCACCCTGAGCCTCAGCGGCACGCCCTATAACAGCTGGTACACCTGCCCTCGCGACAGCAAGCGCACCTGCCTGCTCGATCCGTATGCCGACACCGTCGCCGGCAAGGAAATGCTGATGACCACCATTTCCGTACCGCTGTTGGTCGATGGCAAATCCATCGGCGTGGTCGGTGTGGACATTGCCCTCGACGCCCTGCAAGCAGCGGCTGTCGATTCCCAGCGCGATCTGTTCAACAGCGCCGGCCACATGCTGATCGTCTCCGGCAGCGGCGTGCTCGCGGGCTACAGCGTCGACGCGAGCAAGGTCGGCAAAAGCATCGGCGACACCCTGGGCGCAGACGGCAAAGACGTTCTGCAATTGCTCAGCGGTGGGACGCCGAAGATTCTCGAACAGGGCGACCTGATCCGCGCGGTGTACCCGGTCAGTCCGATTGCCGAGTCCAAAGCCTGGGGCGTGGTGATCGACCTGCCGAAACAAGTGTTGCTGGCCGACTCGGTCAAGTTGCAAGCCGTACTCGATGACGCCCAGCAAAGCGGCACGATCAAAGCCGTGTTGGTGGCGGTGATTGCCGGACTGGTCGGACTGTTGTTGATCTGGCTCACGGCGTCCGGCGTGACCCGGCCGATCAACAGCGTGGCCGAGATGCTCAAGGCGATTGCCAGCGGCGACGGCGACCTGACGCAGCGTCTGCACTACAGCAAGAAAGACGAACTGGGCGAACTGGTGAGCTGGTTCAACCGCTTCCTCGACAAGCTGCAACCGACCATCGCGCAGATCAAACAAAGCATCACTGATGCGCGCGGCACGGCCGACCAGTCTTCGGAAATCGCCCGCCAGACCAGCGAAGGCATGCAGGTGCAGTTCCGCGAAATCGACCAGGTCGCCACCGCGTCCAACGAAATGAGCGCCACCGCCCACGACGTCGCCAACAGTGCGTCGAACGCGGCAAATGCGGCCAAGGGTGCCGACCAGTCGGCCCGCGACGGCATGTCGATCATCGAGCGCAGCACCCGCGACATCAATCAACTGGCCGACGAAGTCAGTAAGGCAGTGACCGAAGTCGAAGCACTGGCGGTCAACAGCGAGCAGATCGGTTCGGTGCTGGAAGTGATCCGCAGCATCGCCGAACAAACCAACCTGCTGGCGCTCAACGCGGCGATTGAAGCGGCCCGTGCCGGCGAGAGCGGTCGCGGGTTTGCGGTGGTCGCCGATGAAGTGCGCAACCTGGCCAAACGTACGCAAGACTCGGTGGAAGAAATCCGCATCGTCATCGAGCGCATCCAGACCGGCACTCGCGGCGTGGTGGCCACGATGCATTCGAGCCAGACCCAGGCCCACAGTAACGCCGGGCAGATCCAGCAAGCAGTCCAGGCCTTGAGCAAAATCAGCGACGCGGTGACGGTCATCAGCGACATGAACCTGCAAATCGCCAGCGCCGCCGAACAGCAAAGCGCCGTGGCTGAAGAGGTCAACCGCAACGTCTCGGCGATCCGCACCGTCACCGAAACCCTGACCGGCCAGGCCACCGAATCGGCGCAGATCAGCAGCCACCTCAACTCGCTGACCACCCACCAGATGAAATTGATGGATCAGTTTCGGGTGTAATACGACTTCCGTGACCGCAGCAAATCCCCTGTGGGAGCGAGCCTGCTCGCGATAGCGGTATGACAGGTAACATTGAAGTTGACTGGCACTCCGCTATCGCGAGCAAGCTCGCTCCCACAGGGATTGTGTTCAGCTGGCATCATCGTTTTCATCTGACAGAGCCGTTTTTTGATCTATGCTCGGGCTCTCGTTTCGGAGGGCCTTCGATGACTGATTTACTCACGTCCATTCAAGCCGCACTCGGCTTGCCTCACACCCAGGTCAAGTTCACGTCGAGCGGCGCCTTGCCCTCGGTGTTTGCCGTCACCGACCTGGCATGCGC
Source organism: Pseudomonas sp. GL_093 (assembly GCF_057837605.1). Taxonomy (NCBI): domain Bacteria; kingdom Pseudomonadati; phylum Pseudomonadota; class Gammaproteobacteria; order Pseudomonadales; family Pseudomonadaceae; genus Pseudomonas; species Pseudomonas sp. GL_093. The sequence continues at coordinate 5,578,198 of NZ_CM174448.1, forward strand.
CAGCATTGCCGCTGCCGGCCAGGCTGTCAGCGAATGGCTGCAGCAACAAACCGGTCGCTTACCCAGCCTTGAGGTCGACCGCCGCCTGGCCTCCTTTTGGTTCGCCACTTCGATCCGCCCGGTCGGCTGGAGCGTCCCGCCGCTGTGGGACCCGGTCGCCGGTGACTACGCGACCAAAGACGGATGGATTCGCCTGCACACCAACGCGCCCCAACACCGCGCCGCTGCCGAAACCGTTCTTGGTGCCTGTGCCGACCGTGCAGCGATGGCGAGCAAGGTTGCTCAATGGGCTAAAAGCGATCTGGAGCTGGCCGTGGTCGATGCCGGTGGCTGCGCCGCCGAGATGCGTAGCTGGGCGCAATGGCAGGCGCACCCTCAAGGTCAGGCGGTGAACGCCGAGCCGCTGATTCAGTTTGCTGAAAACAGCCGCCAGAACGCGAAACCGTGGCAAGGCTCGGTGGCGCAACCGCTGGCCGGAATCAAGGTGCTGGATTTGACTCGAGTGCTCGCCGGCCCCATCGCCAGCCGTTTCCTGGCAGGCCTCGGCGCCGACGTTTTGCGCATCGACCCACCGACCTGGAACGAACCCGGCGTGGTGCCGGAAGTCACTCTGGGCAAACGCTGCACACGCCTGGACCTGCACGACAAGACTGATCGCGCCGTGTTCGAAAGCCTGCTCAAGGACGCTGACATTCTGCTCCACGGCTACCGCGCCGACGCACTGGAACGCCTGGGTTACGGTGTCGCCGAACGCCAGAAACTGGCGCCCGGCCTGATCGACGTCAGCCTCAATGCTTACGGTTGGAGCGGCCCGTGGCAGAACCGCCGCGGCTTCGACAGCCTGGTGCAAATGAGCAGCGGAATCGCCGACGCCGGTATGCAATGGAAGCGCGCGGACAAGCCGACGCCATTGCCCTTGCAAGCGCTCGATCACGCCACCGGGTATTTGATGGCGGCCAGTGCGATTCGATTGTTGGGGCGTAGTGGATCGGCGCGGTTGTCATTGGCGCGTACGGCGAAGTTGCTGATTGAAAATGGTGCGGGAACAGATGAACCGTTGCGGGCGGAGGATGACAACGATCAAGGGCTGTTGGTTGAGCAGACGCCCTGGGGACCGGCGCATCGACTTCATGTGCCACTGAAGATTACGGGGACGCCGTTGCAGTGGACACTTCCGGCTTCGGAATTGGGCTCCCATCGCGCGCAGTGGTAAACCACTGATCGACTGATCGTTCCCACGCAGAGCGTAGGAACGATCATCAGTCAGGCCGGGAGAGCGATGTCCAAAGCAGCTGCGCCGCGTAGCCTCGATAAGGTCGCCACGCTTCAGCGCGCTGCAACAACTGCCGAGCCGTCACCGGTCCACCTTCAAGCGCCGCCAGCGCATTGATCAACCCCACATCCCCGCTTGGAAACGCATCCAGATCGCGCAACTGCCGCAAGGCAATGTATTGCGCCGTCCAGTCACCAATCCCGTGCAACGCCAGCAGCCGCGCAACGCCGCCCTCCCGATCCGGCTCAAACAGTAAAGGATCATCAAGCAACGCCTGAGCCACACCCGACAGCGTTCGACCACGGCTTTTCGGCATCCCCAACGTCGCCAAATCCACTAACGCCAAAGTGGCGGCCTGAGGAAACACATGGGTCACGCCGGGCAACGCCGAAGCCAGCGGCTCGCCATACTGCGCCACCAGTTTCCCCGCCAGTTTAATCGCCGCGCCCACGCTGATCTGCTGCCCCAACACCGCACGAATCGCCAACTCCAGACCATCCCACGCCCCCGGCACCCGCAACCCAGCACGCTCGGCAATCAACCGCGCCATCAAGGGATCAACCGCCAGTTGCCGATGAATCGATGCCAGGTCCGCATCCAGATCAAACATCCGCCGCAGCCGCGCGATGATCTCTGGCACCGCCGCTGAATCAGGAAAATCCAGCGTCACTTCAAGTGCATCCGTCGCTGCGGGCTTGATCGAAAACGTGCCATGAACACCGTTCAACCCGATGCTGCGCGAGTAAACGCCGTCAACCACCGCTTCCATTCCAACTATCGCCCGCGCCGACAAAAACCCCAGCATCGCCGACCAGTCATAGGGAGTTTGATACTCCAGCAGCACCTTCATAACGCCTCCGATTTACGCTGACCAGGATGAACCACGTTCGCCCGACAGACTGGAAAAGTCGCGGTGATCGGTCCACTCTCGGGGCGACACCCGGATAAGCTATCAATAAAAGAAACTCCGAGGGCAGGCCTGAGGTCTGTCCTGATTCAATGCCTTTTTGAAGGAGAAACGCTAAATGGCTATGTTCGAGCCCGGTCACCTGCACATCGAGCGCCACGCACTGAACAAGGAAGATTACAGTTACAGCCTGAGCATCGACTATGCAGTCACCCAGGACCCCAAGGAAGGCGAAGGCATGCTGTTCAAGATGCATGGCACGGTTGGGGACAAGGAGCTGAAGGAAGAATTCTTCCTGCCCAAGGATCAGGCCTTCGACTTCGCCCGGCATGCCACGCGTATCGCGCAGAAGTACGGGATGCCCAAAGAGGCCAGTATCGGCTCGATACACAAGGAGTACGACGCCATGTTTGAAGATGTGCGCGCGCAGCTCCACGTCAAATCCGGTGATCCGGTCAAACCCGAGCATCTGGATCGAATCTGAAGGCCATCCCTTGATCGTTCCCATGCGCCTGCGTCGGAACGATCAATTAGAAGTCCCGCGCAGGATTTCACCATTAGCCCGCCCCAAGGCATACTTGCCACCCTCCGCATTCCAGAACCCAAAAACGCCCCATGCGTATCCACGTCAGCTTCATCGACCGCGTCGGCATTACCCAGGAAGTCCTGGCCTTGCTCGGTGGGCGCAACCTCAATCTGGATGCGGTGGAAATGGTCCCACCCAACGTCTACATCGACGCCCCGACCCTGAGCCCGGAAGTCCTCGAAGAGCTGCGCGATGCGTTGTTCAGCGTGCGCGGCGTGCAAGCGGTGACGGTGGTCGACATTCTTCCCGGTCAGCGTCGGCACCTGCAGCTTGATGCGTTGCTCGCGGCCATGACCGATCCGGTTTTGGCGCTGGACAGTGCCGGCAAGGTGCTGCTGGCCAACCCGGCACTGATCGCCTTGTACGGTCGCGAGCCTGACGGCGAAAGCATCGCCGACCTGTTCGCCGACCCGGCACTGCTCGAAGCCCTGCTGGAAAACGGCTTCCGCCTGCCGCTGCGGGAAGTCACCGTCAACGGCCAGACGTTGCTGCTGGACGCCACACCGATCACCGACGCCGGCGCCCTGCTGACCCTGTATCAACCCAACCGCATCGGCGAACGCCTGTCGGCGCTGCACCACGACCATGCCGAAGGTTTCGATGCGCTGCTCGGCGAGTCCCCGGCGATTCGGACCCTCAAGGCCCGCGCCCAGCGCGTCGCGGCCCTCGATGCGCCGTTGCTGATCCAGGGCGAAACCGGCACCGGTAAAGAACTGGTGGCGCGCGCCTGCCACGCCATCAGCGCTCGGTACAGTTCGCCATTTTTGGCGTTGAACTGCGCGGCATTGCCGGAGAACCTCGCCGAAAGCGAACTGTTCGGCTACGCCCCCGGCGCCTTCACCGGTGCGCAACGGGGCGGCAAACCCGGGCTGATGGAACTGGCCAACCAGGGCACGGTGTTTCTCGATGAGATCGGCGAGATGTCGCCGTATTTGCAGGCCAAGTTGCTGCGCTTCTTGAACGACGGCAGCTTCCGTCGGGTGGGTGGGGATCGTGAGGTGAAGGTCAATGTGCGGATCCTCAGCGCCACGCACCGCGATCTGGAAAAAATGGTCAGCGAAGGTTCGTTCCGCGAAGACCTCTTCTATCGCCTCAACGTCCTCAACGTCGAAGTCCCGCCGCTGCGCGAACGCGGCCAGGACATCCTGCTGCTGGCCCGCTACTTCATGCAGCAGGCCTGCGCGCAGATCCAGCGCCCGGTCTGTCGCCTGGCGCCAGGCACCTATCCGGCCCTGCTGGGCAATCGCTGGCCGGGCAATGTGCGGCAATTGCAGAACGTGATCTTCCGCGCCGCTGCCATTTGCGAAAGCAGCCTGGTCGACATTGGCGACCTCGATATCGCCGGCACCTCCGTGGCGCGTCAGAGTGACAGCGACGTCGATAGCCTCGAACAGGCGATGGAAGAGTTCGAAAAAACCCTGTTGGAAAAACTCTACGTCAGCTACCCCTCGACCCGCCAACTGGCCAGCCGCCTGCAAACCTCCCACACCGCCATCGCCCATCGGTTGCGCAAGTACGGTATTCCCAACAAGCCGTAAGGCTTGCGGCTGAAACACAATCCTTCAAACACCACAGCCCACTGTGGGAGCCGAGCTTGCTCGCGATGGCGGTATGTCAGTCACCATTGATTTCGACTGAGATACCGCCATCGCGAGCAAGCTCGGCTCCCACAGGGTTTTGAGTTCAAAAGCGACCTCCATCTGTACTGAAAGCGCTACAGCGGAACGATATCGCTACACCCCCTCCCGATCACCGCTGTGCAAGGCTTTGATCCACTTAGGCTTTTTTCTCCGCCTTGCGCTGTAGCGATTTCGCTACAGCCAGCAAATCCTCGTAACTCAAACAAACACATAACTTATTGATTTTTAACGATTAAATAACATTGGCCGCGATTTTGCTTAGTAACCGCTCATAAAGCAGGGCTTTTGCCCAAGCATTCAATCGCGTCCACCAGACGAGTCTGGCCCCCTTAGGAGTTTCCATGAGCGAGTTGCGTTTTACTGAAGATCACGAATGGCTGCGTACCGAAGCTGACGGCAGCGTCACAGTCGGCATCACCGCTTTCGCACAGAACGCCCTCGGCGACGTGGTTTTCGTACAACTGCCTGAGCTGCAGTCCTACGACAAAGGCGCTGAAGCCGCCACCGTGGAATCGGTAAAAGCCGCCAGCGGCGTGTACATGCCATTGGACGGTGAAGTGCTGGAAGTGAACCCGGCGCTGGACAGCAGCCCTGAACTGGTCAACGAAGATCCGCTGGGCGAAGGCTGGTTCTTCCGCTTCCAGCCAAGCGATGCATCGGCTGTCGCCAAACTGCTGGATCAAGACGCCTACGACCGTCTGATCAAAGCCAACGCCGAAGCCTGAGGAGCGCTGACATGACTCAAGTAAGCCTGACCACTGCCAACGAATTCATCGCCCGCCACATCGGCCCGCGTGCCGGCGACGAGCAAGCCATGCTCAACAGCCTGGGTTTCGACTCGCTGGAAGCCCTGAGCGCCAGCGTCATCCCCGACAGCATCAAGGGCACCAGCGTCCTCGGCCTCGAAGACGGCCTGAGCGAAGCCGATGCCCTGGCCTTGATCAAGTCCATCGCCGGCAAAAACCAGCTGTTCAAGACCTACATCGGCCAGGGCTACTACGGCACCCACACGCCGTCGCCGATCCTGCGCAACCTGCTGGAAAACCCGGCCTGGTACACCGCGTACACCCCGTACCAACCGGAAATTTCCCAGGGCCGCCTCGAAGCGCTGCTGAACTTCCAGACCCTGATCAGCGACCTCACCGGCCTGCCGATCGCCAACGCCTCGCTGCTCGATGAAGCCACCGCCGCCGCCGAAGCGATGACCTTCTGCAAACGCCTGAGCAAGAACAAGGGCAGCCACGCGTTCTTCGCCTCGGTGCATTGCCACCCGCAAACCCTCGACGTGCTGCGCACCCGGGCCGAGCCGTTGGGCATCGACGTGGTGGTGGGCGACGAGCGTGAACTGACTGACGTCAGCACCTTCTTCGGCGCCCTGCTGCAATACCCGGCGAGCAACGGTGACGTGTTCGACTACCGCGAACTGACCGAACGCTTCCACGCGGCCAACGCCCTGGTGGCGGTCGCCGCCGACCTGCTGGCCCTGACCGTGTTGACCCCGCCGGGTGAATTCGGCGCCGACGTGGCCATCGGCAGCGCGCAACGTTTCGGCGTGCCGCTGGGCTTCGGTGGCCCGCACGCGGCGTATTTCTCCACCAAGGATGCGTTCAAGCGTGACATGCCGGGCCGTCTGGTCGGCGTCTCCGTGGACCGTTTCGGCAAGCCGGCCCTGCGCCTGGCGATGCAGACCCGCGAGCAACACATCCGCCGCGAGAAGGCCACCAGCAACATCTGCACCGCGCAGGTTTTGCTGGCCAACATCGCCAGCATGTACGCCGTGTACCACGGCCCGAAAGGCCTGACGCAGATCGCCAACCGCGTGCATCACCTGACCGCGATTCTGGCTACAGGCTTGAGCGCATTGGGCCTGAAGGTCGAGCAAGAAAACTTCTTCGACACCCTGACCCTGGACACCGGCGCCAACACCGCCAAGCTGCACGACCAGGCGCGCACCCAGCAGATCAACCTGCGCGTGGTCGATGCTGAACGTCTGGGCCTGTCCCTCGACGAAACCACCTCGCAAGCCGACGTGGAAACCCTGTGGGCCCTGCTGGCCGATGGCAAAACCCTGCCGGACTTCGCCGCCCTCGCCGCTTCGGTGGTCAGCGCGATCCCGGCCGCCCTGCTGCGCCAATCGCCAATCCTCAGCCACCCGGTGTTCAACCGTTACCACTCGGAAACCGAGCTGATGCGCTACCTGCGCAAGCTCGCCGACAAGGACCTGGCCCTGGATCGCACCATGATCCCGCTGGGTTCCTGCACTATGAAACTCAACGCCGCCAGCGAAATGATCCCGGTGACCTGGGCCGAATTCGGTGCCCTGCACCCGTTCGCCCCGGCCGCGCAAAGCGCCGGTTATCAGCAGCTGACCGATGAACTGGAAGCGATGCTCTGCGCCGCCACCGGGTACGACGCGATCTCCCTGCAACCGAACGCCGGTTCGCAAGGCGAATACGCCGGCCTGCTGGCGATTCGTGCCTATCACCAGAGCCGTGGCGAAGACCGTCGCGACATCTGCCTGATCCCGTCCTCGGCCCATGGCACCAACCCGGCTACCGCCAACATGGCCGGCATGCGCGTGGTGGTCACCGCCTGCGATGCCCGCGGCAACGTCGACATCGAAGACCTGCGCGCCAAGGCCATCGAGCACCGCGAACACCTCGCCGCGCTGATGATCACCTACCCGTCGACCCACGGCGTGTTCGAAGAAGGCATCCGCGAAATCTGCGGCATCATTCATGACCACGGCGGCCAGGTGTACATCGACGGCGCCAACATGAACGCGATGGTCGGCCTCTGCGCCCCGGGCAAGTTCGGCGGCGACGTGTCGCACCTGAACCTGCACAAAACCTTCTGCATCCCCCACGGCGGTGGCGGCCCGGGCGTCGGCCCGATTGGCGTTAAGTCGCACCTGACCCCGTTCCTGCCGGGCCACGCGCAGATGGAGCGCAAGCAAGGCGCGGTCTGCGCCGCACCGTTCGGCAGCGCGAGCATTTTGCCGATCACCTGGATGTACATTCGGATGATGGGTGGCGCCGGCCTCAAGCGTGCTTCGCAACTGGCGATCCTGAATGCCAACTACATTTCCCGTCGCCTCGAAGAGCATTACCCGGTGCTGTACACCGGCAGCAACGGCCTGGTGGCGCACGAATGCATCCTCGACCTGCGTCCGTTGAAAGACAGCAGCGGCATCAGCGTCGATGACGTCGCCAAGCGCCTGATCGACTTCGGTTTCCACGCCCCGACCATGTCGTTCCCGGTCGCCGGCACGCTGATGATCGAGCCGACCGAAAGCGAATCCAAGGAAGAACTGGACCGTTTCTGCGACGCCATGATCCGCATCCGCGAAGAAATTCGCGCAGTGGAAAACGGCACCCTGGACAAGGACGACAACCCGCTGAAAAACGCCCCGCACACCGCGGCGGAAATCGTCGGCGAGTGGACGCATCCGTACAGCCGTGAGCAAGCGGTGTATCCGGTTGCGTCGCTGATCGAAGGCAAGTACTGGCCACCGGTCGGTCGCGTCGACAACGTGTTTGGCGACCGCAACCTGATCTGCGCCTGCCCGTCGATCGAAAGCTACGCTTGATCTATAGGGGGGCGGGTTCGCTCGCCCCCTCTTTCAAGAACAACACAAAACCCTGTGGGAGTGAGCCTGCTCGCGATAGCGGTCTGTCTGTAGACATTTTTGTTGAATGTTAGACCGCTATCGCGAGCAGGCTCGCTCCCACAGGGGATCTGCGCCTAGCACCAGATTCCGTGAATTCCTATAACAAGAAACCGGAGAACAACCATGTCTTTAAGCGTGTTCGACCTGTTCAAGATTGGCATCGGCCCCTCCAGTTCCCACACCGTCGGCCCGATGCGTGCTGCGGCACGTTTCGCTGAAGGTCTGCGCCGTGAAGGGCTGCTGGCCGTAACCACCTGCGTCAAAGTCGAGCTCTACGGATCACTCGGCGCCACCGGTAAAGGCCACGGCAGCGACAAGGCTGTGTTGCTGGGCCTGGAAGGCGAACACCCAGACACCGTGAACACCGAAACCGTCGCCGCCCGTCTGCAAGAGATTCGTGGCAACGGTCGCTTGAACCTGCTCGGCGAACACAGCATTGCGTTCAATGAGAAAGAACATTTGGCGATGATCCGCAAACCGTTGGCTTATCACCCTAACGGCATGATCTTTCGCGCCTTCGACGCTGCCGGCCTGCAAATCCGCAGCCGCGAGTACTACTCGGTCGGCGGTGGTTTTGTGGTCGATGAAGACGCCGCCGGCGCTGACCGTATCGTCGAAGACGCCACGCCACTGACCTTCCCGTTCAAAAGCGCCAAGGACCTGCTCGGTCACTGCGCCACCTATGGTCTGTCGATCAGCCAGGTGATGCTGACCAACGAAAGTGCCTGGCGCCCGGAAGCGGAAACCCGCGCCGGCCTGTTGAAAATCTGGCAAGTGATGCAGGACTGCGTCGACGCCGGTTGTCGTAACGAAGGCATCCTCCCTGGTGGCTTGAAGGTCAAACGCCGGGCGGCCGCGCTGCATCGACAACTGTGCAAGAACCCGGAATCGTCCCTGCGCGATCCGCTGTCGGTGCTGGACTGGGTCAACCTCTACGCCTTGGCGGTCAACGAAGAAAACGCCAACGGCGGGCGCGTGGTGACGGCGCCTACCAACGGTGCGGCAGGGATCGTCCCCGCTGTTTTGCATTACTACATGCGCTTCATCCCCGGCGCCAACGAAGACGGCGTCGTGCGTTTTCTGCTGACCGCGGCCGCGATCGGCATTCTCTATAAAGAAAACGCCTCGATCTCCGGCGCAGAAGTCGGCTGTCAGGGTGAGGTTGGCGTGGCTTGCTCCATGGCCGCCGGTGCCCTGTGCGAAGTCCTCGGCGGCACCGTGCAGCAAGTGGAAAACGCCGCCGAAATCGGCATGGAACACAACCTCGGGCTGACCTGCGACCCGATTGGCGGGCTGGTGCAAGTGCCTTGCATCGAGCGCAACGCCATGGGCTCGGTGAAAGCCATCAACGCGGTGCGCATGGCCTTGCGCGGCGACGGTCAGCACTTCGTCTCCCTCGACAAAGTCATCCGCACCATGCGCCAGACCGGCGCCGACATGAAAAGCAAATACAAGGAAACCGCCCGTGGCGGTTTGGCGGTCAACATTATCGAGTGCTGATGTTTACGCACATCTGCACACTTTTTCAGGAGCTGAATATGTCCACCGAACAACTGTCGAAAACCCCGCTGCACGCACTGCACATCGAACTCGGCGCCCGCATGGTGCCGTTTGCCGGCTACGACATGCCGGTGCAATACCCGCTGGGCGTGATGAAAGAACACCAGCACACCCGCGATCAGGCCGGGCTGTTCGATGTCTCGCACATGGGCCAGATCCGTCTGACCGGCGCCAATGCCGCCAAGGCGCTGGAAAGCCTGGTGCCGGTGGACATCATCGACCTGCCGGTGGGCATGCAGCGCTACGCGATGTTCACCAACGAGACCGGCGGCATCCTCGACGACCTGATGGTCGCCAACCTGGGTAACGACGAACTGTTCCTGGTGGTCAACGCCGCCTGCAAGGACCAGGACCTGGCGCATCTGCGCAAGCACATCGGCGACCAGTGCACCATCGAGCCGCTGTTCGAAGAACGCGCCCTGTTGGCGCTGCAAGGTCCGGCTGCCGTCACCGTACTCGCGCGCCTGGCACCTGAAGTCGCGAAGATGACCTTCATGCAGTTCGCCCGCGTAAAACTGCTGGGTGTGGACTGCTTTGTCAGCCGTTCGGGCTACACCGGTGAAGACGGTTACGAAATTTCCGTGCCGGCCGCCAACACCGAAGCCCTGGCTCGCGCCCTGCTGGCCGAACCTGAAGTGGCGGCCATCGGCCTTGGCGCTCGCGACTCCCTGCGCCTGGAAGCCGGCCTGTGCCTCTACGGCCACGACATGAACACCGAGACCACCCCGATCGAAGCGAGCCTGCTGTGGGCTATCTCCAAACTTCGTCGCGCTGATGGCGCACGTGCCGGCGGCTTCCCTGGCGCTGAAACCGTGTTCGGACAGCAACAAGCCGGTGTCAGCCGCAAACGCGTTGGCCTGCTGCCTCAGGAACGCACGCCAGTGCGCGAAGGTGCAGAGATCGTCAATGAAGCAGGCGACATCATTGGTGCGGTTTGCAGCGGTGGCTTCGGTCCGACCCTGGGCGGCCCTTTGGCGATGGGTTACGTCGACAGTGCTTATATCGCTCTCGATACGCCGGTATGGGCGATTGTTCGTGGGAAAAAGGTGCCTTTGCTTGTAAGCAAAATGCCATTTGTTCCACAACGCTACTACCGCGGTTGATTGACTGTTTCTATAAGTAACGCGGTTGCGTTAACAGCGCACTAATGTGTAACGCAACCGCCATAAAACAGTGCATCACTTTACCTGTAAGCTTCGTTTATGAACGTTGCTTATAACGATCGAAAACAATTGAACACGGCGATTGCATAAGCCAACACTAGTTGCGGCAGAAACGCCCCGGCGCGAGCAAATCCGGGCCCTCCACAGGGCTTGTTTTTTCTCCCGTAGTTGGCGTAGAGTTTGTTCACTGTGTTTGCATGGGTCGCTTGGAATCGTGACCTGGGCAGTAGCCTACAAGTTAGCTACATCCCGTTCGACGTCTTCTTACTCTCCTGCAACCAGCCCCAGTACTCTTTCACAAGAAGGAGACTGTCATTAATTTTTTGCGTCAAAGGAATAAGAAATGTCCACACGTCAGAGCGGTACCGTCAAGTGGTTTAACGACGAGAAAGGTTTTGGTTTTATCACTCCAGAAAGCGGTCCGGATCTGTTCGTGCATTTCCGCGCTATTCAGGGCAACGGCTTCAAGAGCCTGAAAGAAGGCCAGAAAGTGACTTTCGTTGCTGTGCAAGGCCAGAAAGGCATGCAGGCTGACGAAGTACAAGCAGAAGCCTAACCTTCTGTAACGAAAAAGCCCCTGATGCTGACATCAGGGGCTTTTTTGTGCGCGTAAATCCGTAAAATGGCTTCTTTTTTCCGCCCAGAGGCTGCCATGTCGAAACACCTGCTCAAACCCCAGGGCGACTTTCCCGTCGCCACCCTGGGTCGTCGCCTGGCAGCGATGTTCTACGACTTCCTGTTGTGTACCGCCCTGCTGATCGTCACCAGCGGCATTTACAAGATGATCCAGATGGCGATCATCGGCGAAGACAAAATGCGCACCCTGACCGAAGCCGGCGCGCTGGACGGCGATCCATTGCTGTCGACGGTGCTGCTGTTTGTGCTGTTCGGTTTCTTCGCCAAATTCTGGACCTGGTCCGGTCAGACCCTGGGCATGCAGGTCTGGTGCATACGCGTGCAAAACGCCGATGGCTCATCCATCAGCCTGTGGCAGGCGTTGCTGCGCTTTGTGGTGTCGATCGCGTCCTTGTTGTGCGTCGGGCTGGGTTTCTTCTGGTCGCTGTTCGACAAACAGAAACGCAGCTGGCATGACATCTACTCCAATACCCAGCTCGTGCGGATTCCAAAGAAAACCAAGTAATTCAGCAGATGCAAAAACGCCCCGATCAAATCGGGGCGTTTTTTTTGGCTCACTGTCGGCGAATCAGGCGTTACCGGCCAATTTCATCCGCGCTGCCTGTGTGAAGTCGAGCATGCGCTTGAGCGGCCGAATCGCTTGCGGAATCAGCGCGGGATCAACAAAGATCTCGTTAGCCCCCTCCTTCAAGCTCTTCAGCGTGCGCTCAAGGGTATTCATCGCCATCCACGGGCAATGTGCGCAACTGCGGCATGCTGCGCCGTTACCGGCCGTTGGCGCTTCGATGAAGACCTTGTCCGGGCACAGCTGCTGCATCTTGTAGAAGATGCCGCGATCAGTGGCGACGATAAAGGTCTTGTTTGGCAGGCTCTGCGCTGCCGCAATCAATTGACTGGTGGAGCCGACGGCATCCGCCAACTCGATCACTGAAGTCGGCGACTCCGGGTGCACCAGAATCGCTGCGTCCGGGTACAGCGCCTTCATGTCTTCGAGCTGCTTGGACTTGAACTCTTCGTGAACGATGCAGGCACCGTCCCACAGCAGCATGTCCGCGCCGGTCTGGCGCTGGATGTAGGTGCCCAGGTGTTTGTCCGGGCCCCAGATGATGGTTTCGCCGTTATCCATCAGGCTTTCGACGATCTCCAGCGCGCAGCTTGAAGTCACCACCCAATCCGCCCGGGCTTTGACCGCCGCCGACGTGTTGGCATACACCACCACGGTACGTTCCGGGTGCTGATCACAGAACGCCGAGAACTCGTCCACCGGGCAACCCAGGTCCAGCGAGCAGGTCGCTTCCAGGGTCGGCATCAGGATACGTTTTTCAGGGTTGAGGATTTTGGCGGTCTCGCCCATGAACTTCACACCGGCGACCACCACGGTCTTGGCCGGGTGAGCACTGCCGAAGCGAGCCATCTCCAGCGAGTCGGAGACGCAACCGCCGGTTTCTTCGGCAAGGGCCTGAATAACCGGATCGCAATAGAAGTGAGCAACCAGCACCGCATCCTGAGCCTTGAGCTCGGCAGCGATGGCGGCACGGTAATAGGCCTCCTCCTCGGCAGTCAGCGGCTTGGGCTGCTTGGCGTCGAGGTGGGCTTGAACCAGAAGGCGTTCGGAAATCTGCGTCATGTTCGCAAGACCTGCAGGCGCTTTCGCGCGAAAGTCGAGTATACACCCGGCTCCGGACCCTTCAGGGTACCGCCGGGAGAGTGAGTATCATCAGGCACGGACAACGTTGAAGCTGCGCAAGGCTACAGAATATCCCGTTGATGCAAAAGATGATTCTGACCTGCGTCACGGGTCGCAGCCCGGAACTGGGCAAGCTCAAATCGCGGGCAAAAAAAAATCCGGAAATCCTCACTTGCGTGGGCCTTCCAGACTTTTAAAACTGCTACAAAAATGGTGGGTCGTGTGGGATTCGAACCTACGACCAATTGGTTAAAAGCCAACTGCTCTACCAACTGAGCTAACGACCCGCTGTGTGGTGGCGCGTATAATACTGATTTTTAAGGACTATTCAACACCTAATTTTAAATAAATCAAAAATAAGGTGTTGGGTCGCTGATTCCGGCCGCCGCAAAGCCTTCTGCACGCAGTCGGCAGCTGTCGCATTTACCGCATGCACGGCCGTTATCGTCGGCCTGATAGCAGGAAACAGTCAGCCCGTAATCAACACCCAGCTTCACGCCTGCCTGGACGATCTGTGCCTTGCTCAGGTTCTGCAGTGGAGCCTGAATGCGGAAACCATTCCCCTCTACACCAGCCTTGGTCGCCAGATTGGCCATGCGCTCGAAGGACTCGATGAACTCGGGACGGCAGTCCGGGTAACCGGAGTAATCCACGGCGTTGACACCGATGAAGATGTCGCGGGCACCGAGCACTTCAGCCCAGCCCAACGCCAGCGACAGAAATACCGTGTTGCGCGCCGGCACGTAAGTGACTGGAATGCCCTCCCCCAGCTCTTCCGGAATGTCGATGCTGCTGTCAGTCAGTGCCGAGCCGCCCATACCGTTCAGGTTGAGACCGATCACCTTGTGCTCGACCACACCCAGGTCACGGGCAACGCGTGCAGCGGCGTGCAACTCTGCTTGAGACCGCTGACCATAATCGAAGCTCATGGTGTAGCAGCTGTAACCTTCAGCACGAGCCATCGCCACGACGGTTGCCGAGTCCAGGCCGCCGGACAGCAGGATAACCGCACGTTTTTCAGCAGTGTTCAGTTGTTCAGTCATTTCAGCGCCCCGGCTCGTCATTCCAAAGATATTTATGCAGCTGCAATTGCAGACGCACTGGCAGGTTGTCCGCCACCACCCAGTCAGCCAGGTCCCGAGCATTCAGGTCATGGTGACTGGGCGAGAACAGGACTTCGCCGGCGCGCTGATCCAGACCGTACTGGATCAGCTTGGACACGGCCCAGTCATAGTCTTCCCGCGAGCAGATAACAAACTTCACCTGATCGTTGCGCGTGAGCAGTTCGATGTTCTCGTAGCGGTTGCGGTGAGCTTCTTTCGAACCCGGGGTTTTCAGGTCGACGACGCGACTGACCCGTGGATCGACCGCCGAGATATCCAGGGCACCGCTGGTTTCCAGCGAGACCTCGTAACCGGCGTCACACAACTGCTTGAGCAATGGGATAGCGTTGGGTTGTGCCAGCGGCTCGCCGCCGGTGACACAGACATAGCGCGGACGAAAACCGGCCACTTGCTCAAGAATGTCGTCGAGCGTGCGAATGGTGCCGCCAGTGAATGCATAAGCGCTGTCGCAGTATTGGCAACGCAATGGGCAACCGGTCAGGCGCACAAAAACAGTGGGGAGCCCGGCAGTCCGCGTTTCACCCTGCAACGAGTAGAAAACTTCGGTGATTCTCAATGTGTCTTGCATAGTCGCCACGGGCATAACAGCTAAACAGGCTGTCCGCCTCCGTCAGGCACTTCAAGGAACCCCGCCAACGCGCAGATTCCAAAAAGCGTGTTTCATAAAAAGGGCGTGAATTCTAACGAAAAAACCCGCGACAAGCGCGGGTTTCTTCAAAACAGGTCAAGCAGCCTTACATCTTTTGCAGATCACGCTGGGCCAGCTGAGCGGCGGAAGTGCCCGGATATTGGGACACAACCTGTTGCAGAATGCCTTTGACCTTGTCGGGATGACCAAGGCGACGCTCTACATCAGCCAGCTTGTACAGCGAATCAGGCACTTTAGGGTGCTTGGGGTACAGCTGCGAAACCTTGGCAAACGCCTGACCTGCACCTTGCAGATCGCCTTTGGCCAAGTTCACTTCGCCCAACCAGTACTGGGCATTGCCCGCGTACTGGCTGTTCGGGTACTTGCGCAGGAATGCGGCAAACGCCTGGCTGGCCTTGTCGAAATCCTTGGCCTTGATCAGGTCGAAGGCTGCATCGTAATACAGTTTTTCCTTCGCCGGATCAGCCGGTTCGCTACCCGCGGCAGGTGCCTGAGCGGCTGCCGCTCCTGCGGCTGCACCCGCTGCTGCACCGGGGGCATTCAAATTGCCACCGGTGGAAGAATTATCAGGAGTCGCGGCTGGTGCAACGCCGGTTCCTATGCGCCGATCAAGATCCTGATATCGCTCCAGGTTCTCTTGCTTCATGCGCGCTACATCATTTTGCAGAACTTCGATGATGCCTTGTTGGCGCGAGATCTGCTCCTGCATTGATTGCAGTTGGTTGAACAGCTCGCCCTGTGCCGAGACAGGGGCCGAAACCCCTCCCCCGGCATAGGCGCCGTTCGTACCGTAACCTGCAGGCGGATTACTAGTCCCGCTATTGGTATAGCCGGAGTCGTTATCGACCACAGGAACCGCAGCCCACACCGCAAGCGGTGCGAGGCTGAGAGCCAAAACAGTTACAGCACGACGGCACGTTCGCATGACGAATTACTTACGCAGTTCGACGCGACGGTTTTGAGCCCAGGACTGCTCGTCGTTGCCGGTAGCAACTGGACGCTCTTCGCCGTAGGAAACCAGTTCCAGCTGAGCTGGGGAAACACCTTGCAGTACCAGGTAACGCTGAACGGCTTTCGCACGACGCTCGCCCAGTGCCATGTTGTACTCACGAGTACCACGTTCGTCGGTGTTGCCTTCCAGAACAACGCGAGCGCCGTTTGCTTTCAGGTCCTTGGCGTGAACGTCCAGAGCGCGCATGGCTTCTGGCTTCAGGTCCGAACTGTCGTATTCGAAGTAGAAAGTGGTGATTGCGCGCAGAGCAGCTTCTTCGCTCAGGGAGCCGTCAACTGCACCAGTGTTTGCGCCGTAACCAGCGTTTGGATCTACAGCGCCTTCACCGGCATTGTCGCCGCCTTTGGACGAGCAACCTACAGCTACAGCCATGGCCAGAGCCAGCGCAGCAAATTTACCAAACTTCAGCATTTCCATCGTAAAACTCCTAATGAACCCCAATGTGTTAAGTACAACGTATAGCGCCGCGTCAGTTCAGGTAAGGGGACCAGGAAGGTTCTCTGACTTCGCCTTGTGCGGTAGGAAGCGGGAGCCTTACGCGTCCATTAATGGACACGAGCATCAAGACTCCCCGGCCCTGCTGGCGGGTGGCGTAGATTACCATGGTGCCGTTGGGCGCAACAGTAGGCGACTCGTCCAGAGTGCTATCAGTGAGGATTTTTACGCTTCCGCGCTGCAAATCCTGGGCCGCCACCTTGAAATTAGTGAAACCTTCCTGACGATGGATCATCACCAGGGTCTTTTCATCAGCCGAAAGCTTAGGGTTGGCGTTGTAGTTACCGATAAAGGTCACACGTTCCGCACCACCACCGCCTGCGCTGGTTTTGTAGATCTGCGGCTTGCCGCCACGGTCCGAGGTGAAGTAGATGGTCGAACCATCCTTACCCCAGAACGGTTCGGTGTTGATGCCAGGACCGTTGGTGACGCGAGTGATCTGACGCGAACCCAGGTTCATCACGTAGATGTCCGGGTTGCCGTCTTTCGACAGTACGAATGCCAGACGATTGCCATCAGGCGACCACGCTGGCGCGCCATTCAGGCCTTCGAAGTTGGTGATCTGCTCACGGCGACCGGTGTCGATGTTCTGCATGAAGATACGCGGACGCTTCTGCTCGAACGACACATAAGCGATGCGCTTGCCGTCCGGTGCGAAACGCGGCGACAGGATCGGCTCGCGCGATTGCAGCAGGGTCACGGCACGGGCACCGTCATAGTCCGAACGTTGCAGCGTGTAGCGAGTGTTCTTCTCGGAGAAACGCTCGGCCGTCACGTACAGCAGACGAGTCGAGAACGCACCTTTGATACCGGTGAGTTTTTCGAACGACTGGTCCGCAATGTAGTGCGACATGTCGCGCAGTTGTTCGACGCTACCCGACACGCTGCCGGTCAGCACTTGCTGCTCGGTGGCGACGTTGAACAGTGCGTATTGAACCTGCAGGCGACCGCCCGCAGGAGCAATGCTGCCGACCATGACGTACTGGGCGCCCAGCGCCTTGAAGTCACGGAAGATGATTTCGCTGGCCTGGCTTGGCTGGCTGATCATGTTCTGTTTTGGAATCGGCGAGTAGTAACCCGAGTTGCGCAGGTCGTTACCGATGATTTCGGCCATGTCGTCCGGCAGCACGCTGCCGCCCTGATTGCCAAACGGAACGACTGCGATCGGGGTGGCCCGATCACTGCCGCTGGTGACCAGAATGTTTTTTTCATCGGCTGCCGCTATCCCTGCCATGCAGCAGATAACGACAAGCATTCCTCGAAGAAGGTTTCTCACAAGGCTAGATCCTCAGGTGTGAATGTCATCTTGAATGAACGATACGGAGCGAAATCGCTCGGCTTCATTCCCTGCATTTCTGTCAAACGTCCAATATTCTTCACCGCTGCTACAGCCGAAGCGTCAAACGGACCATCGCCACTGGACTTGGCCACGCTGACCGAAGTCACCGTACCGTCCGGCAACATGCCGATTTGCAACACGACTGTCATGCCTTTACGGGCCGAAGGTGGACGAGCCCAGCCTTCCGCTGCACGAGCACGGATCAGATCATCGAAACTACCGGCGACTTCGTCACCCTGCTCATCCGCCAAGGCCTGCTGACGCTGCGGCGTGTCGGAAAGCAAATCTGCCAGGGCCTGAGCCTTTTTGTCTTCGGCGGATTTACGCGACGCTTCCTGCGATTTTTTCTTCGCAGCATCGGCAGCAGCTTTCTTCTTCGCGTCCTCCGCGACTTTCTTCTTCGCGTCTTCAGCTTCAGATTTCTTCTTGGCGTCTTCCGCGGCTTTCTTCTTCGCGTCTTCGACGATCTTTTTCTTCGCTTCTTCAGCGGCCGCTTTCTTGGCCTCTTCTTCAGCTGCTTTCTTGGCTTCTTCTTCAGACTTCTTCTTGGCTATATCAGCCAATTGTTTCTCTTCGGCCTTTTTGGCTTCGGCGGTCTTCTTCGCTTCATCGGCTTTCTTGGCTTCATCAGCCTTTTTAGCCTCTTCCGCTTTCTTCGTCTCGTCGGCCTTTTTGGATTCTTCGGCTTTTTGAGCCGCATCTTCCTTCTTTTGTTCCGCGGCTTTGATCGCTTCCTGCTCGATCTTCTTCTGTTCCATCTGTTCGACTTCGGTCTGGCGCGCAGCAGATTTCTGCGCCTCACCCGCAATCTTCTGATTGGTCTGAGTGGTCGCCCGACTTTTCGATTTCAGTTGGTACAGGGTTGCCTGGACAATAGGCTTGGCCGGCGGTAATTCCGGCGTGAAGGCGAAACTGACAAACAGCATGCCGAAAACCAGCACGTGCAAGACAAGCGCCCAGACACTAGGCCAGAAGTAGCTTTCCGAGGCGGACGGCTCTCGCATTTGCTGCATCAGGGTGCCTCGGTAATCAAGCCAACATTACCGACCCCGGCTTTCTGCAACCCGCCCATGGCGCCCATGACGGAACCGTAGTCGACGGTCTTGTCGCCGCGGATGAACACCTGGGTACGCTTGCCACCTTCAGTGCCGGCGCGAATGATTTTGGTCACGGCGTCAGTCATCTGCGGCAAGGTCATGGCCTTGTCCTGTTGCTTTTCAGTGTCGACTTCGCTGCCAAGGTTCCAGTAGTAGGTCTTGTCAGCCTTGATCGAAATGGTCAGGACCTGGGTGTTGTTGTCCTGCGGCAAGGCTTCGCTGGAAACCTTGGGCAGATCAACTTTCACGCCCTGATTGAGCATCGGAGCGGTCACCATGAAGATGACCAGCAGCACCAACATCACGTCGATGTAAGGCACCACGTTCATCTCGGCAACCGGCTTGCGCTTTTTGCGAGCTCGAGCGATTAAAGCCATTGGAAATTACCTGCTTATTCTTCGCTGGTGTGCACTTTGCGGTGCAGGATCGCCTGGAATTCATCGGCGAAGGTGTAGTAACGGCTCAGCAGGGTTTCACTGCGAGCAGCAAAACGGTTGTAAGCAATAACGGCCGGGATGGCGGCGAACAAGCCGATCGCGGTTGCAATCAGTGCCTCGGCGATACCTGGAGCCACAGTGGCCAGGGTCGCTTGCTGGGCAGTTGCCAGGCCACGGAAGGAGTTCATGATCCCCCAGACGGTACCGAACAGACCGATGTACGGGCTGACGGAACCTACGGTCGCGAGGAACGGCAGGCTCTGCTCGAGCTTTTCTTCTTCGCGGGAAATGGCAACGCGCATGGCACGGGCCACGCCTTCCATGACCGCTTCCGGGTCAACGCCTGGCTGCTGGCGCAGACGGGAGAATTCCTTGAAACCGGCACGGAAGATCTGCTCTACGCCCGAATCCGGATCAGGGTTGCTGCCGGCCTGACGGTAGAGTTTGGACAGGTCGATACCCGACCAGAAGCGCTCTTCAAAGCTCTCCAGGGCACGTCGACCGGCGCGCAGCAGATTGCTGCGCTGAAAGATCATGATCCATGAGGTCACCGATGCGGCTACCAGGATCAGCATTACCAGTTGCACCACGATACTGGCATTGCTGACCAGGCTCCACATGGAGGAATGGTCGACGACGTTAGCTTCCACGCTTTATCTCCTGCTTTGAGTGTGTACCCGCGCCGCTCACGTCGGCAAAGGCCGCACGTAGAGCTTCGGGAATGGCCCGGGGTTTCAAACTGTTAGTGCGCACACAGGCCACCAAAAACTGCCCTTCGCAGAGCAGCGCATTATCCGTAGCCCGCCTGACCTGCTGTTTAAAGCGCAGGCTGACACGGTTCAATTCGATTACTTCAGCGCTTACCAGCAGTTCGTCATCCAGTCGCGCCGGCGCGTGGTAACGCGCTTCGCTGGAATGCACGACGAACAACAGGTCCTCACCTGCAAGCTGGGATTGGGCAAAGCCCAGCTCCCGGAGCCGCTCGGTTCGAGCCCGTTCCATAAACTTGAGGTAATTAACGTAATACACGATGCCGCCCGCATCGGTGTCCTCGTAATAAACGCGACAACGAAGTGCGAAAGGCTCAAGCCCGTTTTGCGCGCGCATACTCTAGTGCTTACTCCTCAGGTTGCCAATCCGGCCAGGCAACTGTTTTTCATTGATTCACGGCTTTCTGGCGAAAGTACGGTCCTGAGACCGCACAAACCCCGAATAAATCAGCGCGCAAAGGTTATTAATCGTCCACGGCATCGAGGAACTCGTCTACCACGGGCATCTCGCCCAATCGTGACGGGATGTTTAAACCGAAGTGCAAGTACGCATGCCGGGTCACCACTCGCCCCCGCGGCGTACGCATGATGTAGCCCTGCTGGATCAGGTACGGCTCCAGCACGTCTTCAATGGTGTGGCGCTCTTCACTGATGGCTGCGGCGAGGCTATCGACCCCGACCGGTCCACCGTCGAACTTCTCGATCATGGTCAACAACAGACGTCGATCCTGGTGATCGAAACCGCGCTCGTCGACATCCAGCAGGTTCAAGGCCAGGTCAGCGATCGGTTTGGTGATGTGGCCCTTGGCGCGAACTTCGGCGAAATCCCGAACCCGGCGCAGCAAGCGGTTGGCGATCCGCGGCGTACCACGGGCACGGCGGGCGATTTCGAAGGCGCCTTCCGGGTCCAGCGGCAAGCCGAGGATGGTAGCCGAACGACTGACAATCGTTGCCAAGTCAGCGGTGTTGTAGAACTCAAGGCGCTGGACGATCCCGAAACGGTCGCGCAGTGGATTGGTCAGCATCCCCGCCCGCGTCGTCGCACCGACCAGGGTGAACGGTGGCAGATCAAGCTTGATCGAGCGCGCGGCCGGCCCTTCGCCGATCATGATGTCGAGCTGGAAATCTTCCATGGCCGGGTACAACACTTCTTCGACGATCGGCGAGAGCCGATGGATTTCGTCGATGAATAGCACGTCGTGTGGCTCAAGATTGGTCAGCAGCGCAGCCAGATCACCCGGGCGTTCAAGCACTGGGCCCGAGGTGCTCTTGATCGAAACGCCCATTTCCTGGGCGATGATGTTGGCCAGCGTGGTTTTACCCAGACCCGGCGGGCCGAAAATCAGCGTGTGGTCCAGGGATTCATTGCGCCCACGGGCAGCCTGGATGAACAACTCCATTTGCTCGCGAACGGTCGGCTGGCCAATGTACTCGGCCAGACTGACAGGACGAATCGCCCGGTCCTGGACTTCTTCGCGGTCACGAGGGCCAGGCGTGGCCGTAATCAGACGATCAGCTTCAATCACTTAGATCATTCCCTTCAGGGCACGACGAATCATGTCTTCACTGCTCAAACCTTTCTCCTTGATCGCAGAAATCGCCTTGCTGGCTTCCTGCGGCTTGTAGCCCAGGGAGATCAGCGCGCTGACCGCGTCATTTTCGGCGGTGGCGACCGGCGTCGTATCTGGCCCACCCGGCTGGTTTGGTACCAAAGCGAACATCGCCGGCACGGTTTCCCAGGCCTTGAAGCGATCCTTGAGTTCCACCAGCAAACGCTCGGCAGTCTTCTTGCCCACGCCTGGCACCTTGGTCAGGGCCGAGGTGTCCTGGGACTGTACGCAGCGGACCAGTTCATCGACTTCCAGGCTCGACATCAGGGCCAGGGCCAGTTTCGGCCCTACACCATTGAGACGGATCAACTCGCGAAAAAAGTCTCGCT
This sequence comes from Pseudomonas sp. GL_093, assembly GCF_057837605.1. NCBI lineage: Bacteria > Pseudomonadati > Pseudomonadota > Gammaproteobacteria > Pseudomonadales > Pseudomonadaceae > Pseudomonas > Pseudomonas sp. GL_093. The sequence continues at coordinate 5,600,182 of NZ_CM174448.1, forward strand.
CACGCTTGCCGAAGAAGCCATAGAGTAACTGCGCGTCTTCGCGTACGACCAAATGGGTGTGCAAGGTCAGCGGTTCACCGACCGACGGCAAGCGATACAGCGTGGTCATGGGCACTTCCAGCTCATACCCCAGACCGTTTACATCCAGAATCAGGTGCGGCGGCTGTTTCTCAGCCAGTGTGCCGCGCAAGCGTCCAATCACGTTTCAGATCCTTGAGCGTTGGCCAGATCAGTGCTGGCGACTGACAGAACAAGGGTTTTGCGCCGACGACACAGGCGCAAAACCCTCGCTCCATAAAAAATGATTGCTGATGCTATCAGAGACGCAGGCGCCCGCCACGACTGCGTGCCGTACCCAGGCCATGGGGCAACAGGCTGGAACGGGTGTGAGCATGGCAAATGGCAATGGCCAGGGCGTCCGAGGCATCGATTTGCGGCTTGCTGGTCAGTTTCAGCATGTGCATGACCATCATTTGCACCTGTTCTTTATTCGCCGCGCCGGTCCCGGTCACCGCCTGCTTGACCTGGGTCGCCGTGTACTCAGCGATTTCCAGGCTTTCTTCAGCGCCGGCGACGATGGCTGCGCCGCGGGCCTGGCCAAGTTTCAGCGCAGAGTCGGCGTTGCGCGCCATGAAGACTTTTTCGATGCCCATGGTCACCGGGCCGTAGGTCTGGATGACTTCGCGTACACCGCGATAGACGATTTGCAGGCGTTCATGCAGCTCGCCGGAACCTGTGCGAATGCAGCCCGACGCCACGTACACGCAACCACGCCCGGTATCACGCACCACGCCATAACCGGTAATGCGCGAACCGGGGTCGATACCAAGAATTAAAGTCATAACGCCTGCGGGTTAAGTAAAAGCACGGTATTCAATACAGCGAATAACAATTGTGGGAGCTGGCTTGTCGGGACGCCGCACCGCTGCGATGGCATCACCTCGGTGTATCAGACAGACCGAAGTGATGCCATCGCAGCGGTGCGGCGTCCCGACAAGCCAGCTCCCACATTGGATCTTAGTCGCCCTTAACCGAGCTGCGCGGCTACCGACTCTGGAATGTCCGCGTTGGAATAAACGTTCTGCACGTCATCCAGGTCTTCAAGCATGTCGATCAGCTTGAGAACCTTCTCGGCGCCTTCCAGATCCAGTTCGGCACTGGTGGTCGGCAGCATCACGATTTCCGCGTCATCACCTTTGAAACCGGCCGCTTCCAGGGCATTACGCACCGAGTAGAAACCGGCGAACGAGGTGAATACGTCGATGGAGCCGTCTTCGTGGGTCACCACGTCATCGGCATCGGCCTCCATTGCCGCTTCCATCAGCGCATCTTCATCGACGCCCGGCGCGAAGGAAATCTGCCCCTTGCGCTCGAACAGATAGGCCACCGAACCGTCCGTACCGAGGTTGCCGCCGCACTTGCTGAACGCGTGGCGAACAGCGGCTGCGGTGCGATTGCGGTTGTCGGTCATGCACTCGACCATCACCGCCACGCCGCCCGGGCCGTAGCCTTCGTAGCTCAGTTCGACCATGTCGTCGGTGTCGGCAGCACCGGCGCCGCGGGCGACCGCGCGATCAATGATGTCGCGGCTCATGTTCGCGCCGAGGGCCTTGTCCAGCGCCAGACGCAAACGCGGGTTGGAACCCGGATCACCACCGCCCTGACGGGCAGCAACGGTCAGTTCACGAATCCACTTGGTGAAAATCTTGCCCTTCTTGGCATCCTGACGTTCTTTGCGGTGCTTGATGTTCGCCCACTTGGAATGACCCGCCATATCTCGCTCCGAATTCTCTTTGAAACATTGCCCGCCGCGCCATGAGGCGCCAGCCAGCAAACAAAAATCTCGACCATTCTATAAAGAAAGGGCGCATCCGAAGATGCGCCCTTCTGGTCAGCCTTACTCAGCTTTAGGCGTTTCGCGCAGACGAATGTGCAGTTCGCGCAATGCCTTGGCATCTACAGCACCCGGAGCCTGAGTCATGACGTCAGCCGCGCTCTGGGTTTTCGGGAAAGCGATCACTTCACGGATCGACTGGGCGCCGGTCATCAGCATCACCAGACGGTCCAGACCGAAGGCCAAACCACCGTGTGGCGGCGCGCCGTACTTCAGGGCGTCGAGCAAGAAGCCGAATTTCTCTTCCTGTTCCGCTTCATTGATACCCAACAGGCGGAACACCGTCTGCTGCATTTCCTTGCGGTGGATACGGATCGAACCGCCACCCAGCTCGGTGCCGTTCAGGACCATGTCGTAGGCACGGGACAGAGCGGTCGCCGGGTTGGCTTCCAGTTCTTCCGGGGTGCACTTCGGCGCGGTGAACGGGTGGTGCAAAGCAGTGAAACTACCGTCGTCGTTCTCTTCGAACATCGGGAAGTCGACGACCCACATCGGCGCCCACTTGCAAGTCAGCAGTTCCAGGTCGTTACCGACCTTGATCCGCAGCGCGCCCAAGGCTTCGCTGACGATCTTGGCTTTGTCGGCACCGAAGAACACGATGTCGCCGTCAACTGCGCCAACGCGATCGAGGATCACATTGAGGTTGGCTTCAGGGATGTTCTTGACGATTGGCGACTGCAGGCCTTCAACGCCTTTGGCGCGCTCGTTGACCTTGATGTACGCCAGGCCCTTGGCACCGTAGATGCCGACGAACTTGGTGTAGTCGTCGATCTGCTTGCGCGGCATGCTCGCAGCACCTGGAACGCGCAGGGCGGCAATACGGCATTTCGGGTCGTTGGCCGGGCCGCTGAACACCTTGAAATCGACGTCTTTCAGTTGGTCGGCAACGTCAACCAGTTCCAGCGGGTTACGCAGGTCCGGCTTGTCGGAACCGTAACGACGCATGGCCTCTTCGAAGGTCATGTGCGGGAAGTCGCCGAATTCCAGATCCAGCACTTCCTTGAACAGGTTGCGGATCATTTGTTCGGTGATGCCCATGATCTCTTTTTCATCGAGGAAGCTGGTCTCGATGTCGATCTGGGTGAATTCAGGCTGACGGTCGGCACGCAGGTCTTCGTCGCGGAAGCACTTGGCGATCTGGTAGTAACGGTCGAAGCCGGCGACCATCAGCAGCTGCTTGAACAGCTGTGGCGATTGCGGCAAGGCGAAGAAGCTACCTGCGTGAGTACGGCTCGGCACCAGGTAGTCGCGAGCGCCTTCTGGCGTGGCACGGGTCAGAATCGGCGTCTCGACGTCGAGGAAGCCGTTCTCGTCCAGGAAGCGACGGATGCTGGTGGTCATGCGCGAACGCAGACGCAGCTTCTCGAGCATTTCCGGGCGACGCAGGTCGAGGAAGCGATAACGCAGGCGGGTTTCTTCGCCGACGTCGGAGAACTCGTTGAGCGGGAACGGCGGGGTTTCCGACTCGTTCAGCACTTCAAGTTCGTAGCCCAGCACTTCGATCATGCCCGACGCCATGTTGGCGTTGGTGGCACCGGCCGGGCGCAGGCGCACCTTGCCGGTGATCTTGACCACGTATTCGCTGCGCACGCGATCGGCGGCGGCGAAGGATTCAGCGCGGTCCGGATCGAACACCACCTGGGCCAGACCGTCACGATCACGGATATCGAGGAAAATCACCCCACCGTGGTCACGGCGACGGTGAACCCATCCGCAAAGGGTAATTTCCTGGCCTTCCAGGCTTTCGTTCAGTTGGCCGCAATAATGGCTGCGCATCATGGTAGTGGTTTCACTTCTCGTAATCGAAATTCGGTTGGAGACCTTGCTCATATCCTGCCCTTGTGAAAGGCGCCAGATGAGGCAAGAGCTCGCACGTGTCGTTCAACTCAGGTTCAAGACCCTAGTCAGCTTTGTCGCCGCCGGCCAGATTCTTCTTGGAACCGGTCTTGAAATCGGTTTCGTACCAGCCGGTGCCGCTAAGGCGGAAGCCCGGCATGGACAGCATCTTCTTAAGCTCTGGCGCCTGGCAGGCAGGGCAGTCGACCAGCGGTGCTGCGCTGATCTTTTGAATGGCTTCCAACTGATGACCACAGGAAGCACATTGATAGTCGTACATCGGCATGGGGGTTGTCTCGGCGATCAGATTGCTACCGCACACGCTGGGTTTTGCGGCAAAGAGCGGGATTATATCCATTAAATGCAGCCTGTGCAGCCGTAAGACTGCACAGACCGACACTCTACCCATTCCACCCCTTGTGGCTAAGGCATGGCGACGCAGCCGCCTTCCTTCAGACTGTGCACGACGCACACAACCCGCACCAACCCGGTGAAGTTCTTGACCCCGCCGTGACGTAAATGCACCTCGCGGTCCACATGGGACAACAGCGCACTGACCGTACAGCAGTTGTCCTTGGCCATGTCGCCCAAAATATCCCAATAGACCTGCTCAAGCCGCAAGCAGGTGGCGAAGCCATTCAAACGCACCGACCGGGATAAAGGCTGGGCCAGGCCCATATCAAATTCGCTGACAAATGGATCGATCCTTATCTCCTTGACCGGGCCGACCCTCCCCTCGCTTCTCCTGTCTTCGTAATCCATATCGTTGATACTCCTTAGCCATCCTTGCCTTCTTTAAGAGCAATATCTGTTGCCTTATAAAAGCGCAGGCGCAAAGGTATATCCAGATGACTTTATGACCATCAACGTAGGATAAGCCAACAACTGAAGGGCGATCATGGAGACCGTCCTAGGCCGGCCATTTTCCTACACACCTGAGCGCAATATCATTCAACAGAAAGACACTTACGCGACAAATCGACCCTCAGGGCACCGCTGGACTGGCTGATTTGAGTAGCCGCAGGCTTTGCTGTTAAATAGGCAGTGTGTCGCTACCGCCTATTTTCCGGGGGCTGCGCATAGGCTGGTACCGGGTACGTGTCCAACGCCTCTTATTGTTCTGAAGCGAACCGTGCTCAATCAGCTCTTCCTTGTGATCCGTCTTAACGTGAGTTACTCAAAATGTTGAAAATTGTCCACCTGCTAATGGGCGCAGCAGCCTTGCTGTTGTCCTTCATCCCTAGCCTGCGATCCGAAGCCGTACCTTACCTGCAACAACCTGATGCGCTGTACCTGGCCTTTTTCGGCCTGCTCAACCTCACCCTCGCTCCTGTTATCCCTTACTGGAACAAAGGCCCGCGTCATCAACTGCAAAACCTGGTCAGCGCCCTGCTGGTTCTGGCCGTCGTCCTGCAAACCCTGACGCTGATCGCGCCAATGCCTGTCATTGCCGGTCAACCTGCTGTTCTGTTCAGCCTGGTCGCTGCCCTGATTGCCGTTTTTCTGCACCTGGCCATCAGCTTCTACAAATCTTCACCGGCCGCCGCCTCGCCAAGCTATGACATGAGCAACCGCGATACCGGTACCGTAAAGTGGTTCAACACCTCCAAAGGCTTCGGCTTTATTTCCCGTGATTCCGGCGATGATATTTTCGTGCATTTCCGGGCCATTCGTGGCGAAGGTCACCGCGTCCTGGTCGAAGGCCAGCGCGTGGAGTTCTCCGTCATGAATCGTGACAAAGGCTTGCAAGCCGAAGATGTGATCGCCGCTCTGCCGCGCCGCTGATTCAAGGCTAAAAAAAACCGCGAACAGCCTGGCTGTTCGCGGTTTTTTATTGCCCGTCTGTTGGTCACACTCAGTAATGCGGTGGTGGCGCGTCTTCTTCAAACGTCTCGAACTGACCGGCCATTTCCTCTTGCCGCTTGAGCAAGGCGGTCATTTGCAGTTGCAGGCGCTCAACCGCACGCTGCTGCGTCGCCAGCACATCACTCAATGCCTGGATGGTGTCATCCTGAAACGCCAGCTGGCTCTCCAGATCGGTAACGCGATCTTCCAGGCTCATGATTCAACCCTCCAGAAACGTAAAATCATCGGTCAATACCAGGCGCAACCGCTCACGAATCAACGCGATCTGCTCTGAGCCATAAGGCTTGGCTGGGTGTTTACCCCAGACCGGCGCCGGCCAGGCGGCATCCTCGCGCTTGCGCACAATCACATGCATGTGCAACTGACTGACGACGTTACCCAGGGCCGCGATATTCAATTTGTCCGCGTCAAACGAGTCCTTGAGCATTTCCGCCAGTGCGGTCGTTTCCTGCCACAGCTGCTGTTGATCGGCGACATCCAACTGAAATATCTCACTGATATCGTCGCGACGTGGCACCAGAATGAACCAGGGGTAGTTCGAATCATTGGACAGCAGTAACCGGCACAGCGGGAAATCCCCGATCGGTAACGTGTCTTGTTGAAGCCGTGGATCTAAAGCGAACACTGCGCGCACTCCCGCCTGGTCATCATTTTTCAGCTTAGCGCCCATCCCGAGAGACGGCGCACCAAGCGACAGGACGGCAGCATACCTGCGAACGCGGCTGGCTTCACGACGAACCATTGTCGAAGCCGCCCCGAGAAACTACAAACGACTGGTCGCGCGCCCCGACATGAGTCATTTTCGATCAGGGCGCACCATTACAGAACCAATAACCATGCAAAAAACGCCGAACTGACTGAAAAACAACGACGCGTTCGAATTTTGCAAACCGCCGCACTGTATGAATTCAGTACAGCGATTAAAATTTTTTGCACCAAAACCGCACAGTGCGTCTACGCTGAGTCGGTCAGGCATCCGCCATCTACTCACTGGTGGGGTGAACCGGTAACGTTTTTGGTTGTCATGCAGTCGGCCACAAAGGTGCAACACGATGCAAACCATGGCGTCAAGCCCGAACAAAACGTGCTTGAACTCCCCGGTTTTATGAGGTTTTTACAGCGACAGGCAAGCATTCAGAAAAAAAACCAGCAGGATTCTGATTTGTGCACGCTTGTTGCATCCACACCCACATCGCCTCTAAAGCGTCCGCTGGAAGTGGATGCTTCAAGGCAAATAAAAACAGTGGCAGGGTTGCCCGATGGAGATTCAAACGTTTCACCAGGGACTCTTTTTACCGATGCTCAGGCCCTGGAAAACAACGCTAAAGTTGCCAGCCCGCTTGCATTGAGGCTATAAATTTGCGACATCTACCAAGCTGTTTGCGACAGGGTCGTAAAGAAGCTGAAAGGTTAGATACGCAAGTATCGCCAACATGGTCGGCGTGATATAAGTTTGCGCCGACACAAAAAGAAAGAGCCGCCCAGATAATAAATCAGGTGGGACGGCAGTACTCTTCTAAAACCAAAGGAGCAAATCACGATGCGCGTGATGAAGTGGAGCATGATCGCACTGGCAGTTGCAGCAGCAGCCAGTACTCAGTTGGCTACGGCCGCACCTTTTGTAAGTGACCAGGCTGAAGCCAAGGGTTTTGTTGAAGACTCCAAGTTGAACTTGAATCTTCGCAACTACTACTTCAACCGTGACCGCAAAAATGGCTCAAACGATCAGAAAGACTGGACCCAGGGTTTCTGGGGTAACTACAACTCCGGTTACACCCAAGGTCTCGTAGGCGTCGGCGTTGATGCGTTCGGTTACCTGGCGATCAAACTGGACGGTGGCGACGGTACTGGCGGCACGGGCAACATGAGCCGCGACTCAGATGGCCATGTCAACGACAGCCAAGGCAAATCCGGTGCGGCCGCTAAATTCCGCATCTCCAAAACCGAGCTGAAAGTCGGCGACATGCAGCCAAGCACTGCTCCAGTGTTCGCTGTTGGTGGCTCCCGCGTCCTTCCGCAAACTGCCAGCGGTTTCCAACTGCAGAGCAGCGAAGTCAAAGACCTTGACCTCGAAGCCGGTCATTTCTACTCGTCGACCAGCCAGGACAAAAACGCTCGCGACGGCGGCCTGTGGGCAACCTACGCTGGCGTGGAAGCCAACTCCATCGACTATTTCGGTGGCAAGTACGGCATCACCGACAACCTGAGCGCATCGCTGTACGGCGCCAAGCTGGAAGACATCTGGAACCAGTACTACGCCAACCTGAACTACACCATCCCAATGGGTGGCGATGAGTCGGTTAACCTGGACGGTAACATCTACCGCACCACCGATACCGGTGACGCTAAAGTCGGCGACATCAGCAACACCGCCTACTCCCTGGCAGCCGCTTTCTCGTTCCTGAAAGCACACACCATTACATTGGCGTTCCAGAAAGTTAACGGCGACACGCCGTTCGACTACATCGGTGTAGGTGGTCACAGTGGCGCCACTAACCGCGGCGGCGACTCGATCTTCCTCGCCAACTCCATCCAGTACTCTGACTTCAACGCCCCAGGCGAGAAGTCTGCCCAGATCCGTTACGACCTGAAAATGGCTGAGTATGGCGTTCCTGGTCTGAGCTTCATGACCCGTTACGTGAAAGGCTGGAACATCGACGGCACTGGTCTTGCTGCCAACAGTCAGTACCGCGACAGTGATGGTAACCCGCTGTATGGTGCGGATGGCAAACACCACGAAACCAACCTTGAAGCCAAGTACGTTGTTCAGACTGGCCCGGCTAAAGATCTGTCTTTCCGTATCCGCCAGGCTTGGCACACTGCTAACGCCGACGAAGGTGAAGGCGACATCAAAGAGTTCCGTCTGATCGTCGACTACCCGATTTCGGTTCTGTAATTGCCGAAAGCTAGTTCGCGGTAATAAAAAAAGGCCCATCTTCGGATGGGCCTTTTTTGTTGTTTACTGCACCGCTGATTCCTGAACAACACGAATAACACGTTGCGGAAACGGAATATCGATGCCAGCCGTTTTCAAACGATCACGGGATTGCTCATTGAACATGAACATCACATCCCAATAATCCGCCGTCTTCACCCACACTCGCAGGGAAACAGTAATCGAACTGTCGCCCAGAGTAGAAATCACTGCCTGAGGTGCCGGCTCCACCAAAACACGCTCATCTTTGGCCAGTTCCAACAATACATGACGGGCTTTCTGCAGGTCCGCTTCGTAATCAACGCCCACATCAAACACAACTTTGCGCGTCGGTTGACGGTTAGTGTTGGTGATGATGCCGTTCGACAGGTTGCCGTTCGGCACGATGATGGTTTTGTTATCACCAGTACGCAGCACGGTGTGGAAGATCTGAATGCTGTCGACCGTACCGGCAACACCTTGGGCTTCGATCCAGTCACCAATGCGGAACGGGCGGAACAACAGAATCAGCACACCACCGGCGAAGTTCGCCAGGCTGCCCTGCAAGGCCAGGCCGATGGCCAGACCTGCCGCACCGATGGCGGCGACGAACGAAGTGGTTTCAACACCAATCATCGACGCTACGCTGACGATCAGCAGAACCTTGAGAATGATGTTTGCCAGGCTGCTGATGAAGCCTTGCAGTGCCAAATCGGCGTTACGCAGCGCCAACAGGCCACCGAGCTTTTGCGTGACCTTGTTGATCAGCCACCAACCGACGGCCAGGGTGATCACCGCCAGCAGCACGCGGCTGCCGTATTCCATGATCATCGGAATCCAGGCTTGAGACGCCTTGACCAGGTTGTCCACTTCAGTATTCAAATCCATCTACATTCTCCTGATTTCCGGCCATCCGGCACGCGAAAATAAGCGGCAGAAAAAGACCCGCCGGAATAAACACAATCCCTGTGGGAGCGGGCTTGCTCGCGAAAAAGGTGTATCAGTCGACATCATTGTTGAATGACACACCGCTTTCGCGAGCAAGCCCGCTCCCACAGGTTCCCGCCTGAAAGGTCAGTCGCGGAAGTTGTTGAACTGCAGCGGCATATCGAAAGTCTTGGCGCGCAGGGCCGCGATGGCTTCCTGCAAATCGTCACGCTTCTTGCCGGTAATGCGCACCTGCTCACCCTGAATGGCAGCCTGAACCTTGAGCTTGGCGTCTTTGACATGAGCGACGATTTTCTTCGCCAGTTCTTTGTCGATGCCTTCCTTCAGGACCGCTTCCTGCTTCATCAGTTTGCCCGACGCATAGGCATCCTTGACTTCAAGGCACTGCACGTCGATTTTGCGCTTGACCAGGGCCAGCTTGAGGATCTCAATCATCGCTTCGAGCTGGAAATCGGCTTCAGCGGTCAGGTTGACGGTCAGGTCCTTTTCCTTGAACTCGAAGGTGCCTTTGCCTTTCAGGTCATAACGACGATCGAGTTCCTTGACGGCGTTCTCGACCGCGTTGGTGACTTCGTGTTTGTCCAGTTCGGATACCACGTCGAACGACGGCATGTAATCTCTCCAATAAAAGGGCATGCTCGATCACGATGGAGCACGCCTGGCTTGCGGTTAAAATCCGCGCTGATTATAACGGGTCTTTCCCATCATTCACTGCGAGCCTCCCATGCGCGCGATAAACAGAGCAAAAAGCTGATGTCCACCACCTGGCATGTTCTGGGCGCCGGCAGCCTTGGCACCTTATGGGCCACTCGACTGGCGCGGGCCGGCGTGCCGGTCAAGCTGATCGTGCGGGACGCTGCCCGCTTACAGGCGTATGAGGCGGCGGGTGGGTTGACGCTGGTCGAACACGGTAAAGCGCAGTGCTATCCGGTGCCCGCCGAGACACCCGACAACAATGAGCCGATCAACCGCCTGCTGGTGGCCTGTAAAGCCTACGATGCCGAGAAAGCCGTGGCCCAACTGGCTCCGCGCCTGGCTCCCGACGCCGAGCTGATCCTGTTGCAGAACGGTCTTGGCAGCCAGGACGCCGTCGCCACGCAGGTACCGCAGGCTCGCTGCATTTGCGCGTCGAGCACCGAAGGCGCCTTTCGCGATGGCGACTGGCGCGTGGTATTCGCCGGCCACGGCTACACCTGGCTGGGGGATGCCGGGCATCCCGTGGCGCCGATCTGGCTGGATGACGTGAGCGCCGCCGGGATTCCCCACGAGTGGAGCACCGACATTCTGACCCGGCTGTGGCGAAAACTGGCGCTCAACTGTGCGATCAATCCGCTGACCGTGCTGCACGATTGCCGTAATGGCGGTTTACAGGAACACCACTGCGAAGTCGCCACCCTTTGCGGCGAATTGACCGAGTTGCTTGAGCGCTGCGGTCAGCCAGCAGCGGCCGAGGACCTTCAACAGGAAGTCGAACGGGTGATTCACGCGACCGCCGCCAATTACTCTTCGATGTACCAGGACGTCGCGAACCAGCGCCGGACCGAAATCAGCTATCTATTGGGTCATGCCTGCAAAGTCGCCGCGAGACATCAACTCAACCTACCGCACCTCAATCAACTGGAGCAAAGGTTGATCACCCATCTGCACAGCCTTGGATTGCCCAGCGACTGAGCAGCGGCTACGCTGGCCACTTGTTCCTTTTCAGCGATGAACCTGATGCCATTGCGCCAGCGCCTTGAAAACCTTCCGGTCGGCCAGAAATTGCTGGCCGCCCTGCTGGTGCTGTTGACCACCGTCCTGCTGGTCGCCAACCTGACCTTTATCAGCGCCGCGTACTACATCTCCCAGGAAAGCATGGCACCTCAGGCCTTGCAGACCATCGGCCGCCTGGTGTCCAATCCTAGCCTGGTGTCCGAAGCCTTGCAGTCACCGCAAAGCGCCGAACGCCTGCTCAATGAACTCAACAGCTATTCTCCGTTGCGCGCGGCGGCCCTTTATGACGGCAAGGGCGAGCGTCTGGCACAGTTGCAGCATGGCGAGAATCTGAGCCTGCCAACGCGTTACCGGCACATTGAATCCTGGCAAGCCACCGAGTTTCGCAGCAATCAAATCATCACCCTGCCCCGCCCCGGCACCGCGCCCGGCCACCTGTTACTGGTCGCCAGCAGCGAACTGCCGATGGCGTTCTACACCGGCACCCTCACCGCCAGCCTCGGGATTCTGATCTTCAGTGTGCTGTTGTGGCTGGTGATCGCCCGACAGATCAAACGCCTGATTACCCGGCCGATCCATGAGCTAGAAGAGTTGTCCCGGCAAGTGACCCGGGAGGAGAACTACGCCCTGCGCGCCTCCCGCGGCAACCATGACGAAATCGGCAGCCTCGCTGAGGCGTTCAACACCATGCTCTCGCGGATCGAGGCCCGTGAGCAGCAACTCAAGCGGGCCCGGGACGATTCCCAGGCCGCGTATGACCAGGCTCAGGGCCTGGCCGAAGAGACCCGCCATACCAATCGCAAACTGGAACTCGAAGTTCAGGTGCGCAGCAAGATCGAGAAGAAGCTCACCGGTTTCCAGAACTACCTCAACAGCATTATCGATTCCATGCCATCGGCGCTGATCGCTCTTGATGAACAGCTCTACGTGACGCAGTGGAATCAGGAGGCCAGCGCCCTCTCCGGGACGCGCCTCGACGAAGCTTTGAACCAGCCGATTTTTCTCGCTTTCGAACCGCTCAAACCGTTTCTGCCACAGCTCAAGCAAACCGTCGAGCAGCACACAGTGGCCAAGATTGAACGGGTGACGTGGCTCAAGGACGAAGAACCCAAGCACTACGCGCTGACGTTCTACCCGCTGATGGGCGGTGCCGGGCGCGGTGTGGTGATCCGGATCGACGACATCACCCAGCGCCTGTCGCTGGAGGAAATGATGGTGCAGTCGGAAAAAATGCTCTCGGTCGGTGGCCTTGCCGCGGGTATGGCCCACGAGATCAACAACCCGTTGGGCGCGATCCTGCACAACGTGCAGAACATTCGCCGACGCCTTTCGCCTGATCTGCCGAAGAATCTCGAACAAGCCGAGCAAACCGGGATCGCACTGGATACGGTCAACAAATACCTGCAAGCGCGTGAAGTGCCGCAGTTGCTCGACGGCATTCAACAGGCTGGCGCCCGGGCGGCAAAGATTGTCACGCACATGCTCAGTTTCAGTCGCCGCAGTACCCGGCAAATGGCCCCGTGCGACCTGCCGGCGCTGATCGATCAGGCAGTGGAAATCGCCGGCAACGACTTCGACCTGGCGATTGGTTTCGACTTCAAGGGCCAGGCAATCATTCGCCAGTTCGATCCACAACTCGGCCCCGTACCCGGCACGGCGAACGAACTGGAGCAGGTGCTGCTCAATCTGTTGAAAAACGCCGCGCAGGCGATTCACCAGCGCGAAGACGACCGCGAGCCGGGACGGATCATTCTGCGCACCAAACTGAACCCGCCCTGGGCGGAAATCCAGGTGGAGGACAACGGCATCGGCATGAGCGAGAGTGTGCGCAAACGCACCTTCGAACCGTTCTTCACCACCAAGGAAATCGGTCAGGGTACCGGCCTTGGGCTGTCGGTCTCGTATTTCATCATTACCAACAACCACAAGGGTCAGATGGAAGTGCAGTCGACCCTGGGCCAAGGCACATGTTTCACCTTGCGCCTGCCCTTGGCGGGCACCCCGCTCGTCTCTCAAGAACTCAATCAGCTATCGAGGTAACCATGGGCTTTCGCTTGTCGAAGATTTACACCCGCACCGGCGACAAAGGCGAAACCGGGCTGGGCGATGGCCGCCGCGTGCCCAAAGACCATCCGCGGATCGAAGCCATTGGCGAAGTCGATACGCTGAACAGCCAGGTGGGTGTGCTATTGGCCGGGTTGGCGGCGGAAAGTGGCGAGTATCCGGGCTTGAACGAAGTGATCGAGGTTTTGGCGCCTTGCCAGCATCGGTTGTTCGACTTGGGTGGCGAGTTGGCGATGCCGGTGTATCAGGCACTGAACACGGCAGAAGTCGAACGTCTGGAAGCGGCGATTGATGTGTGGAATGAAGAACTGGGGCCGCTGGAGAATTTCATTCTGCCGGGTGGCTCGGCGTTGATTGCCCAGGCCCATGTGTGCAGATGCCTGGCACGCAGTGCGGAGCGGCGGTGTCAGCATTTGAATGCAGTCGAACCGTTGGCCGGGGTTGGGTTGGCGTACATCAATCGGTTGTCGGACGTGTTGTTTGTGGTGGCGCGGTTGATTGCCAAGCGACAGGGGGTTGCGGAGATTTTGTGGCAGGCGGCGGTGAAACCTCAGGATTAACCGGCACCTGTCAGGACGCCATCGCGAGCAGGCTCACTCCCACAGTTGACCGAGTTCTTCCTGAAGAAATGCGATCCACTGTAGGAGCGAGCCTGCTCGCGATGGGGCCAGTAGTTACACAGAAGAATCAGGCCAAAACGCCCGAATCCCCGCCGCACCCTGTGCGCCCGCTTCCCAGGCTTTCTGCAGATCAGCCGGGCCAACACCACCGAGCAAGAACACCGGTTTGCTGAAACCTTCGATCAATGCTGAAGCCTGCTCCCAACCCAGCGGCTGAGCCCCCGGATGAGTCAAGGTCGGTTGCACCGGTGACAGGGTCACAAAATCCACCCCCATCTGCTCGGCCAACGCCAGTTCTTCAGCGTTATGGCAGGACGCCGCCAGCCAGCGCGACGCCGGTAACGGGCGGCCAGCCGCCGCGTGCTTGCGCAGTTGCGCGGAGGTGATGTGCCAACCGGCGGACGGGAAATCTCCCAGCCACTCGAACGGCCCCTTGATCATCAACTGCGCCTTGCCGGCACACAGCCCCGCCGCGTCCACCGCCAGATCGCGGTACTTCGGATCGTAACCGTTGGGTGCCCGCAACTGGATCAGCTTGATGCCACCGGCAATGGCTTTTTGAATACCGCGCAGCAAGGCCGGGGTTTCCAGGTCTTCCGGGGTAATCAGGTACTGCGCCGGTAACCGTGCAGCCGCAACGATCGGCTGGTTGGCCGCCGGGAATTCGTAGTTCAGCAGATCGCGAGGCGCGACCCACTCCAACGGCTGGCCTTCGGCGCCGTGCGGTTCGCCGGTAAAGGCCGACACTTCCCAAACGTCCAGCAACACTTGCTTGTCCGGGTAATCATGCCGAACCTTGATCAGCGGGCGAGCCGCGTTGACCACGATGCCCAACTCTTCATGGAGCTCGCGAGCCAGGGCGGATTCAACGGATTCGTCGGCCTCGACCTTGCCACCGGGGAATTCCCACAGGCCGCCCTGATGCTGGGTGTCGGCACGGCGGGCAATGAGGATCTTGCCACTGCTATCACGGATAACAGCAGCGGCTACGTGGACTCTTTTCACCGTTCTACTTCCTCCAGACCCGCCTTCTGCCACGCCTTGAAGGCTGGCCATTGGTAGATGGTTTCGACGTAGGCCGCGTCCGCTGCGGGCAGCCTCACCTGATAGGTGCGCAGGCGCACGGCGATCGGTGCGAAGAAGGCATCCGCCAGGGTCGCGCCGCCGAACAGAAACGGACCGGTTTCGGTGGCGGCGGCGCGGCACTCGGCCCACAACGCCAACATCCGCTCGATGTCGGCCTGGACGTCAGCCGGTGCTGGCGACAGCGCAGCGTCGTGGCTCAGGTCGAATGGCATGTTGCCGCGCATGGCGAAGAAACCGCTGTGCATCTGCGCGCAGGCCGAGCGGGCCTGGGCGCGGGCGGCGGTGTCTTTGGGCCAGAGGCCGGCGTCGGGGAACTGCTCTGCCAGATACTCGGCAATCGCCAGGGAGTCGGCGATGGTGCCGTGTTCGGTTTTCAACAGCGGGACTTTGCCGGTCGGCGAGTGCTTGAGCAGACGCTCACGCGTATCCGGCTGGTTCAGCTTGATCAGTTCTTCGGTGTAAGGAACGCCAGCCAGGTCGAGAGCCAACGCGCCGCGCAGCGACCAGGAGGAAATCAGTTTGTCGCCGATGATCAGGTGCAAGCTCATGTTCGGGACCTTTTGATGGAGGGAACAAGCCAGTCTATATAGTGACTGACAGACCGCTTTCGCGAGCAGGCTCGCTCCCACATTGGGTTTGTGTACACCTCAATACCCTGTGGGAGCGAGCCTGCTCGCGAATGGAGCGACTCGGTCTTACGTGCGGTATTCGGCGTTGATCTTCACGTATTCGTGGGACAGGTCAGTGGTCCAGATGGTTTCGCTGCAATCACCGCGACCCAGCTCGATACGGATGGTGATTTCTTCCTGCTGCATCACGGCCGCGCCCTGGGCTTCGGTGTAAGTCGATGCACGAGCGCCACGGCTGGCGATGCACACCTCACCGAGGAACACGTCGATCTTGCTTACGTCCAGGTTCGGTACACCGGCACGGCCGACGGCGGCCAGAATGCGGCCCCAGTTCGGGTCGGAGGCGAACAGTGCGGTCTTGATCAGCGGCGAGTGGGCCACGGTGTAACCGACGTCCAGACATTCCTGGTGATTGCCGCCGCCGTTGACTTCAACGGTCACGAACTTGGTCGCGCCTTCGCCGTCACGAACGATGGCCTGGGCCACGTCCATGCACACTTCAAACACCGCTTGCTTCAACTTGGCGAACAACTCGCCTTCGGCGCGGGTGATTTCCGGCAGTGCTGCCTGACCGGTGGCGATCAGCATGCAGCAGTCGTTGGTCGAGGTGTCGCCGTCGATGGTGATGCGGTTGAACGACTTGTTGGCACCGTCCAGCAGCAGGTTTTGCAGCACGTCGCGGGAGACTTTGGCGTCGGTGGCGATGTAGCCGAGCATGGTCGCCATGTTCGGGCGGATCATGCCCGCGCCTTTGCTGATACCGGTGACAGTGATGGTCACGCCGTCATGCTGGAACTGGCGGCTGGCACCTTTTGGCAGGGTGTCGGTGGTCATGATGCCGGTGGCGGCAGCTTCCCAGTTGTTGACTGACAGGTCGTCGAGGGCGGCTTGCAGAGCCCCTTCGATTTTCTCGACCGGCAGCGGCTCGCCGATCACACCGGTGGAGTACGGCAACACCAGGCTGGCGTCGACGCCGGTCAGCTCAGCCAGTTTTGCGCACGTACGCTCGGCGGCGGCAAGGCCCGGTTCGCCAGTGCCGGCGTTGGCATTGCCAGTATTGGTCAACAGGTAACGCACCGGACCTTGCACACGCTGCTTGGCCAGGATCACGGGAGCTGCGCAAAAAGCGTTCAGGGTGAACACGCCAGCAACCGTGGAGCCTTCGGCACAGCGCATGACCACAACATCCTTGCGCCCCGGGCGCTTGATGCCAGCCGAGGCGATACCGAGTTCAAAACCGGCAACCGGGTGCAACGTTGGCAAAGGACCAAGACCAACAGCCATGAATGCGCTCCTTAATAAATGATGTCAGCACCGCTTTCAGGAAGAACGGTGGTTTAAATGGCAAAACGCCGCGACGGCATAAGCCGGTCGCGGCGCGGGTATTTCAGCGTATGAAACGGGTTTTACTGGATCTGCCCGTGGCAATGCTTGAACTTCTTGCCCGAACCGCAGTAGCAAAGTTCGTTGCGGCCCAGCTTCTGTTCGTTGCGTACCGGCGCGATGGCAAGGGCGACATCGACCTCTTCACCCAGCAGTTCCGGTTGCTCAAGCCCCGGTGCTTCGTCGTGCTGGAACTGCATGCGTGCAGCCAGCGCTTCGGCTTCCTGACGCAGACGTTGTTCTTCTGCTTCCGGGTCTTCGCGGCGAACCTGAACGTGGGACAGCACACGGATCGAGTCGCGCTTGATCGAATCCAGCAGCTCGGAGAACAGCGTGTAGGACTCGCGCTTGTACTCTTGCTTCGGGTTCTTCTGTGCATAACCACGCAAGTGGATGCCGTGACGCAGGTGATCCATGGTCGACAGGTGGTCTTTCCACAGGTCATCGAGTACACGCAGAACGATTTGCTTCTCGAAGGAGCGCAGCGCTTCGGCGCTCGCCTGCTCTTCTTTCTCGTTGTACGCGGCCAGCAGCTCGGTCATGAGCTTCTCGCGCAGGGTTTCTTCGTACAGGTGATCGTCTTCGTCGAGCCATTTCTGGATCGGCAGCGCTACACCGAAATCGCTCTGCAACGCTGCTTCCAGACCGACCACGTCCCACTGCTCAGGCAGCGATTGCGGTGGAATGTGGGCGCTGACAGTTGCGTTGAGCACGTCCTGACGGAAGTCGGCGATGGTTTCACCGATGTTGTCGGCGGCCAACAAACTGTTACGCATGTGATAGATCACTTTACGTTGTTCGTTGTTGACGTCGTCGAACTCGAGCAGTTGCTTACGAATGTCGAAGTTGCGGCCTTCAACCTTGCGCTGAGCCTTCTCGATGGCGTTGGTCACCATGCGGTGCTCGATCGCTTCACCAGGCTGCATGCCCAGGGCCTTCATGAAGTTCTTCACCCGATCAGAGGCGAAGATGCGCATCAGGCTGTCTTCCAGCGACAGGTAGAAACGGCTGGAACCGGCGTCACCCTGACGACCGGCACGACCACGCAGCTGGTTGTCGATACGGCGCGATTCGTGACGCTCGGAAGCAATCACCTGCAAACCACCCGATTCGAGCACTTGCTGGTGACGTTTCTGCCAGTCGGCCTTGATCTGGGCAATCTGCTCAGGGGTCGGGTCTTCCAGGGTTGCCACTTCAACTTCCCAGTTACCGCCCAACAGGATGTCGGTACCACGACCGGCCATGTTGGTGGCGATGGTCAGTGCGCCTGGGCGACCGGCCTGGGCAATGATCTCGGCTTCTTTTTCGTGGAACTTGGCGTTCAGAACCTTGTGTTCGATGCCTTCCTTCTGCAGCAGCGCAGACATGTGCTCGGACGTTTCGATGGTTGCAGTACCCACCAGCACCGGACGGCCCTGGGTCATGCATTCCTTGATGTCATTGATGATCGCCGCGTATTTCTCTTCGGCGGTCAGGAACACCAGGTCGTTGTAGTCTTTACGCGCCAGCGGTTTGTTCGGCGGGATAACCATCACCGACAGACCGTAGATCTGGTGGAATTCGAACGCTTCGGTGTCAGCGGTACCGGTCATGCCGGACAGCTTGTTGTACAAACGGAAGTAGTTCTGGAACGTGGTCGAGGCCAGGGTCTGGCTTTCGGCCTGAATGTTCAGGTTTTCCTTGGCTTCGATAGCCTGGTGCAGGCCTTCGGACAGACGGCGACCCGGCATGGTACGACCGGTGTGTTCGTCGACCAGAACGACCTGGCCATCCTGCACGATGTATTCGATGTTGCGATTGAACAGTTTATGAGCGCGCAGACCGGCATAAACGTGAGTCAACAGACCAAGGTTGTGCGCCGAGTACAGGCTCTCGCCTTCAGCCAGCAGGCCAACGCGGGTCAGCATGTCTTCGATGAACTGGTGACCGGCTTCGTTGAGCTCAACCTGACGGGTCTTCTCGTCGACGGTGTAGTGGCCGGCCTTGGTGACTTCGCCTTCCACTTCTTCGATGTGCAACTCAAGCTGCGGGATCAGTTTGTTGATCTCGATGTACAGCTTGGAGCTGTCCTCGGCCTGACCGGAAATGATCAGCGGGGTACGGGCTTCGTCGATGAGGATGGAGTCGACTTCGTCGATCACGGCAAAATTGAGTTCGCGCTGGAATTTTTCTTCCATGCTGAACGCCATGTTGTCGCGCAGGTAGTCGAAACCGAATTCGTTGTTGGTGCCGTAGGTAATGTCGGCAGCGTAAGCCAGACGTTTCTCTTCCGGCGGCTGGAACGGCGTGACAACACCGACCGACATTCCGAGGAATTCGTAGAGCGGACGCATCCAGTTGGCGTCACGACGGGCCAGGTAGTCGTTCACCGTCACAACGTGCACGCCCTTGCCGGACAGCGCGTTGAGGTAAACGCCCAGTGTTGCCACCAGGGTCTTGCCTTCACCGGTACGCATTTCCGCGATCTGGCCTTCATGCAAGGTCATGCCGCCGATCAGCTGGACATCGAAGTGGCGCATACCCATGACGCGCTTACCGGCTTCGCGGGCGACCGCAAAGGCTTCTGGCAGCAGCTTGTCGAGGGTTTCCCCTTTGGCGATGCGGGCCTTGAACTCATCTGTCTTGGCACGCAATTGATCGTCCGAAAGGGCCACCATTTGCTCTTCGAAGGCATTGACGAGTTGCACCGTCTTGAGCATGCGTTTGACTTCACGCTCGTTCTTGCTTCCAAAAAGTTTCTTTAACAAAGGCGCAAACATATCGGCAGGATCTTCCACACTAAAGGGATGGAGGGCGGCCCCGTGAGTCGCCCGAGCAGCCCTCATGGCCGCATGCGAACGAGCATTCTACCCGGAAACGATGGTGAGGAAAGTGGCGTTGTTCCACGATGCTGGCACAGCGTTGTAACGGGGCTCACTTAAAATAAGGGCTTTTGGCTGAACTTCAAGCCATTCACGGCAGAAGTTACTTGTTGATTTAATGGGTAAAGCGCTCGCAAAGCAATGGCTCGGGTGCATCCGGTGCTTTCTGCTACCATGGCGGCTCTGTTACTTCAGGTGTCTGATCATGGCATTTCGCCCTCTTACGGCCAGAGCACCCGCCGTTCTGCTTCGCGAAGCCAAACCGCTGAAAGCCATCTTCGGCCACGCTCAACGCCTGGGTCATTTACAACGTCTGCTGGAAAGCCAATTGCAGCCCGCCGCCCGCGAGCATTGCCATGTGGCGTCGTGGCGCGAAGGCAGTTTGTTGCTGATAGTGACCGACGGTCATTGGGCAACCCGCCTGCGTTATCAGCAAAAGCGTCTGCAACGGCAATTACAGATGTTCGACGAGTTCGCCAGCCTGACGCGGATTCTGTTCAAGGTTCAACCGCCCACGGTTCAGCAAGGGGCGGCTGGCCATACCATCAGCTTGTCGACCGATGCAGGCGCGACCATTCAGGCCACAGCCGACGGGATCAGCGATCCGAATCTGCGGGCAGCGCTGGAACGGTTGGCGGCTCACGCCAAACCGAAGGCATGACATAGAACCCAATGTGGGAGCGAGCAGGCTCGCTCCCACATTGATTGCACCCAGCCAGATGTTTAGCGGCGTTTGCTGCCGCCGAGCAGCGAGCCCATCAAGCCGCGTACCAACTGTCGGCCCAATTGATTGGCCGCCTGGCGCATCGCTGATTTCAGTGCCTGCCCCGCCGCGGTGCCGAGGAATTCCCCGGCCTTGTCGGTGAAGCTTGGCTCTTCGGCTGCCGGTTTGCCCGCAGCAGCGTCAGGCTCTGGCGCCAACCCTTTGCGCCCCATTAACACTTCATAAGCCGATTCGCGATCAACGGGTTTGTCATACCGCCCCTTCAATGGCGACCCCGAGATCAGCGCTGTGCGTTCAGTCTCGCTCAACGGCCCGATCCGCGATTGCGGTGGCGCCACCAACACCCGCTGGACCATCTCCGGTGTGCCCTTTTCCTGCAACGTGCCGACCAGCGCCTCGCCAATCCCAAGCTCGGTCAGCACCGACAAGGCATCGAACGCCGGGTTCGGCCGGAAGCCTTCGGCCACCGCTCGCAGGGATTTCTGTTCCTTGGCGGTGAACGCGCGTAAGCCATGCTGAATGCGCAGGCCGAGCTGAGCCAGCACGTCATCCGGCAAGTCGCCCGGCGATTGGGTGACGAAATACACGCCAACGCCTTTCGAGCGAATCAACCGCACCACTTGCTCAAGACGATCCTGCAACGCCTTTGGCGTACCGGCGAACAATAAATGCGCTTCGTCGAAAAACAACGCCAGCAGCGGTTTGTCCGAATCGCCACGCTCCGGCAGTTGCTCGAACAGTTCGGCCAGCAACCACAACAGGAACGTCGCGTAGACCTTCGGCGCTTCGTGCACCAGACGGCTGGCATCGAGCAAATGAATGCGTCCGCGGCCCTCGGCGGTCGGCTGCAGAATGTCTTCGAGCTGCAGCGCCGGCTCACCGAACAGCGCTTCGGCGCCCTGCTGTTCCAGGGTCGCCAGACGCCGCAACAGCGCCTGACTGGAACCGGTGGTCAGCAGCGCGGCGTCGTCACCGAGCAATTCGGGGTTGTCACGCAGGTGATTGAGCAGTGCCTTCAGGTCCTTGAGGTCCAGCAACAACAGCCCTTCACGGTCCGCCACCTTGAACGCGGCGTACAGCGCCGACTGTTGACTGTCGGTCAGCTCCAGCAGGCTGCCAATCAATAACGGCCCCATTTCGCTCAAGGTTGTGCGCAACGGATGACCGGACTGACCGTGAATGTCCCACAGGGTCACCGGATACGCTTGAGGCTTGTGATTCAGCCAGGGCATCCCGGCGATCCGCTCGGCGATTTTGCCTTGAGGGTTGCCGGCGGCGCCCAGACCACACAGGTCACCCTTGATATCGGCGGCAAACACCGCCACGCCGGCATCGCTGAAGGCTTCGGCCATCCGTTGCAAGGTGACGGTTTTGCCCGTCCCGGTTGCGCCCGCGACCAAACCATGACGGTTCGCCAGACGCATGGCCTGGGCAACGGGCTGCCCGGCGAGATCGGCACCGATAACGAGTTGTAATGAGTCAGGCATTTTGTCACCCATGGTTAATCTTTGATCCTTCACGGCCGATAGGAATAAGCGAGAGACCCAATTGAAAGCAAGGTCCGACATTCCCCTATGGAGAGCAGGAATTACCGACTCGCTCCGTTGCGCACTCATTTTGCGCGCATTAGCAGCAACGCGCCCCGAACAATAAGACCTTAGCGGACCCCCCGAGCCATGAACAAAAATCTGCGCTTCAGCCATAAAATCCTGCTTGCCGCCGCCCTCATCGTGATTGCCGCCTTCGCCTCGTTCACGCTGTACAACGACTATTTGCAGCGCAATGCGATACGCCGCGATCTGGACAACTACTTGCAGGAAATGGGCAGCGTTACCGCGAAAAACATTCAAACCTGGCTGGCCGGCCGCAGCCTGCTGATCGAAAACCTGTCGCAAACCGTTGCCTTGAACGCAGATATAGCCAATGTCTCCAACCTGCTGGAACAGAAGGCCGTGTCGTCGACCTTTATGGGCGCCTACCTGGGCAACAAAGATGGCACCTTCATCATCCGCCCGGACAGCAAGATGCCCGACGGATATGACCCTCGTGCCCGCCCTTGGTACAAGAGCGCGCAAAGCACCAGCGGCTCTGCCCTGACCGAACCCTACATCGACCTGGCGTCCGGCCAGTTGGTGATTTCCATCGTTAATAGCGTACTCAAGGACGGTCAAAACATCGGCGTGGTCGGTGGTGACTTGAGCTTGCAGGTGATCACCGACAGCCTCAACGCACTGGACTTCGACGGCATGGGCTATGCATTTCTGGTCGGCGCCGACGGCAAAATCCTGGTTCACCCGGACAAAGCGCTGGTGATGAAGTCCCTGAGCGAGGCGTACCCGAAAAACACCCCGCGTATCAGCAGCGACTTCAGTGAAGTAGACGTCGACGGCAAGACTCGCATCGTGACCTTTACACCGATCAAAGGGCTGTCCTCAGTCAACTGGTACATCGGGCTGTCGGTGGACAAGGACAAAGCCTTCTCCAAGCTCAGCGAATTCCGCGCCTCGGCGCTCGTTGCGACGGTCATAGCCGTGGCCATCATCATTGCCCTGCTGGGCATGCTGATCCGCATCCTGATCCAGCCGCTGCACGTGATGACCCGCGCCATGGCGGACATCGCCGACGGCGAAGGCGACCTGACCAAACGCCTGACCATCGTGAACAACGATGAATTCGGCGTTCTCGGTACCGCGTTCAACCGTTTTGTGGAACGCATTCACGGTTCGATCCGCGAAGTGTCGTCGGCCACCGGGCAAGTCAACGAAGTGGCCCTGCGTGTCGTGGCCGCCTCGAACTCGTCGATGTTCAACTCCGACCAACAGGCTTCGCGCACCAGCAGCGTGGCCGCGGCGATCAACCAGCTCGGCGCCGCCGCTCAGGAAATCGCCCGCAATGCCGCGCAAGCATCGAGTCAGGCCAGCGATGCCCGCAGCCTGGCCGAAGACGGCCAGCAAGTGGTGGATCGCAGCATTGTCGCGATGAATCAGCTGTCGAGCATGCTCAGCGCCTCGAGCACCAACATCGAATCGCTGAACAGCAAAACCGTGAACATCGGACAGATTCTGGAAGTGATCACCAGCATCTCCCAGCAAACCAACTTGCTGGCGCTCAACGCGGCCATCGAAGCGGCGCGCGCCGGTGAAGCCGGACGTGGTTTTGCCGTGGTGGCCGATGAAGTGCGCAACCTGGCGCATCGCACTCAGGAATCGGCGCAACAAGTGCAGACCATGATCGAGGAGCTGCAAGTCGGCGCCCGCGAATCCGTCAGCACCATGAGCGACAGCCAGCGCCACAGTCAGGACAGCGTCGAAATCGCCAACCTGGCCGGCGAGCGGTTGAACAGCGTGACGTTGCGTATTGGCGAGATTGACGGGATGAACCAGTCGGTGGCGACGGCGACCGAGGAACAGACGGCGGTGGTGGAGTCGATCAACGTCGACATTACCGAGATCAACACACTGAATCAGGAAGGGGTGGAAAACCTGCAGGCGACGTTGCGGGCGTGCTCGGATCTTGAGCAGCAGGCGGCGCGCCTGAAGCAGTTGGTAGGCAGTTTCCGTATCTAACGTCTGATAGGGCCCCATCGCGAGCAAGCTCGCTCCCACAGGTTCAGCGCCAGACCTTGTGGGAGCGAGCTTGCTCGCGATGGCGGTCTATCAAACATCGATAAAGCTCACTGACACCCCGCCACAAAACCCCAACCGAACATCTATCCTTCATAAAGGTCAACCAAGGGAGAACAACGGACCGGAGGGATGTTCATCGTGCATATCGCTGACATAACCATGTTCTACGCCCCTGCCAGCGGTGGCGTGCGCACTTATCTGGATGCAAAACACCGTCGCCTGAGCATCAAGCCGGGCATTCGCCACAGTCTGTTGATCCCTGGGGCTTACTTGAGTGAACAGGATGGCGTTTACACGGTTCCGGCCCCCGCCCTGCCCTTCGGCAAGGGTTATCGCTTCCCCCTCCGTCTCGCGCCATGGCGCAATGTTCTACAGGATTTACAGCCCGACCTGATCGAGGTCGGCGACCCCTACCTCACCGCATGGGCGGCCCTCGACGCCCGGCGGCAACTCGATGTCCCGGTGATCGGCTTTTATCATTCGGACTTGCCGCTGCTGGTCAGCAATCGCATGGGCAACTGGGTCACCACCAACGTCGAAGCCTATGTCAGCAAGCTCTATGGCAACTTCGATCGGGTTCTGGCGCCAAGCCAGATCATGGCCAACAAACTGATCGGGCTGGGGGTGAAGAACGTTTTCGTGCAACCGCTGGGCGTCGACTTGCAAACCTTCAATCCCACGGCACGCGACACGGGCCTGCGGGCCGAATTGGGCATTGATGAAAACACTCATTTACTGATCTTCGCCGGGCGCGGTTCCAAGGAAAAAAACCTGCCGGTGCTGCTCGACTGCATGAAATGCCTGGGCCGACGTTATCACCTGCTGCTGGTAGGTTCGTCGATGCCGGCCGTGGTGCCCGACAACGTTACCGTGATCGGTGAGTTCTGTACGGCGGCACACGTGGCGCGATTGATGGCCAGCGCCGATGCGCTGCTGCACGCCGGTGATCAGGAAACCTTTGGCCTGGTGGTTCTTGAAGCCATGGCCAGTGGCATTCCGGTGGTGGCCGTGGCGGCCGGGTCCTTTCAGGAAATCATCACCGATCAATGCGGCCTGCTCTGCCCGCCGAATAATCCATTGGCGATGGCCAACGCGGTCCGCGAGCTGTTCAGTTCGGGCAGCATCGTTTTGGGCAAACAGGCCCGCCGCCATGCCGAGCGGCATTACTCCTGGGACACGGTGGTCAACAGCCTGCTGGGGCACTATCACGCCGTGCTCGGCAGCCACTGGCCCCTTACGGCCAATGGTTGAGCCCATGAACCTGCCCAGCCTGTTACTCGTGCTGCACGACGTCGCACCGCAAACCTGGGCCGATTATCAACCCTTTGTCGACGCCGTCGACGCCTTGGGCGAGGTGCCGATAACCTGGCTGGTGGTGCCCAATTTCCACAAGCACAACGATCTGGAGGAGCATCCGGGATTTCGACGTTTGCTCACCCGTCGTATCGCCCGAGGTGACGAACTGGCTTTGCACGGTTACTTTCATTGCGATGAAGCGCCCACTCCCACTACACCACGAGACTGGTTCATGCGCCGGATCTACACCCACGAAGGCGAGTTTTACGGCCTGTCTCAAGACGCCGCCCTCGCCCGCCTGCGCGCCGGCATCGAAATATTCCACCGTTATCACTGGCCGCTGGAGGGCTTCGTCGCCCCGGCCTGGTTGATGAGCGAAGGGACGCGCCAGGCCTTGCGCCAGTTACCCCTGAGTTACACCAGCGATTCGCAGCATCTGTATCGTCTGCCGGACTTCAGCGCGGTTGATGCGCCAGGGTTGGTCTGGAGTGCGCGCAGTGCCTGGCGCCGTGGGTTGTCGAGGCTGGTCAGTGATCAACGCGAACAACGCTGGCAGCAAGCACCGGTGATTCGTCTTGGCTTGCACCCGGTCGATATGCGCCACGAGTTCTCGCGCACTTACTGGCTGCAAACCCTCAAGCGCTTGCTCGACGAGGGACGTGTGCCAATGACCAAGGCACGCTGGCTGGCGCTGCAAAGCGACCGTATCGGTCGCGCCGCATGAGTCGCGGGATACTGCTGCTCGTCGCGCTGCTCGCTGCGGTGCTGATTCCGTCGCTGCTGGGTGGTAACGAAACCTGGTATCGACTGCGAAGCTTTCCGCTGACATGGTTGCTGATCATGTTCGGCATGATCCTGCTGTGCTGGGTGCTGAACACGATGCGCTTGCGCCTGTTGCTCGGGGATCAGCGCGACAAGGTGGGCCCGCTGAAAAGTCTCGGGGTAGTGATGGCCGCCGAGTTCGCTTATTGCGCCACACCAGGCGGCAGCGGCGGTCCGCTGACGATCATGGCGCTGCTGGCGCGCAATGGCGTGCGTCCGGCCAGGGGCAGTGCCGTGTTTGCCATGGATCAGTTGAGCGATTTGCTGTTTTTTCTCTGCGCGCTGAGCGGGATCCTGATTTACGCGTTGTTCCAGCACCTCAGCCAACGCATGGAATGGCTGCTGACCGTCAGCGCCATTTCGATGTTCGGCGGGTTGTTCAGTTGCGTGGTGGTCGCCCGCTACCATCGAATACTGATTCGTCTGAGCGGTCGGTTGCTCGCTCGCCTGAATGTCAAAACCACCACGCGCCTGCGCTGGGCGCGAAAACTCCTGCACTTTCTGGCGGCGTTCACAGACACACTGAAGCTGCCCTTTCAGACGCTCATCACGGTGTTTGCCCTGACGTGCCTGCATTGGGTCTTGCGCTATAGCGTGCTGTATCTGGCGTTGCGTGGACTCGGGGCGGATTTGCAGTGGGCCTGGAGCTTTCTGATCCAGATGCTTTCGCTAAGTGCCGGGCAGTTCAGCCTGTTGCCGGGCGGTGCCGGAGCGGCGGAGTTGACGTCGGCGGCGCTGCTGGCGCCGATGGTGGGAAAATCCACCGCGGCGGCGGCGATTCTGATATGGCGGGCGGTGACTTATTACTTCTACTTGGTGGTGGGTGGCCCGGTGTTTTTGCTAATGCTCGGGCGGCCGCTGCTGAAGAAGTTGATGAAGTTCAAACAGGCGTAGGAGCTGCCGGAGGCTCGGGCCGCGTTCGGACGATCTTTTTAGGCCTCCCCGATTTCATCGTCGGACTCCGGATTCAACTGTTCCCACAACTCGGCGGCACCGGGAAACTCCGTGCCGTCTTCGGGGTGCATGTCATCCGGGTCGTAACGACTCAAACACCCCTCGCCCAACGTGGCGGGCGCCTTGGATGTCGCTTTGTCGAGTGGATCGGCCATGGTCATGTCCTCAGTGCAGAAACGGCGAAGGGCCTGAAGCGATTGAACGCCCAGGCCCTTCGAATTTCAACTGTGTTGAATGGCTATCAGAACACGACAGTTTTGTTGCCGTGCACCAGCACCCGATCTTCCAGGTGATAACGCAGACCACGGGCCAGCACCATCTTCTCGACGTCCCGACCGAAACGCACCATGTCTTCGATGCTGTCACTGTGGCTGACGCGAACGACGTCCTGTTCGATGATCGGACCGGCATCCAGCTCTTCGGTCACGTAGTGGCACGTAGCGCCGATCAACTTCACGCCACGCAAAGATGCCTGGTGATACGGCTTGGCACCGACGAACGACGGCAGGAAGCTGTGGTGAATGTTGATGACCTTGTGAGCATATTCGCTGCACAACTCGGGCGGCAGGATTTGCATGTAGCGGGCAAGTACGATCACTTCGGCATCGTGCTGTTTGACCAGGCGCGAGACTTCGGCGAATGCCGGCTCTTTATCCTGCGGATTGACCGGTACGTGGTAATACGGAATCCCGTGCCACTCGACCATGCTGCGCAAGTCGTCATGGTTGGAAATCACGCAGGAAATTTCGCAATCCAGCTCATCACTGTGCCAGCGATGCAGCAAGTCGGCGAGGCAGTGAGACTCGCGACTGGCCATCAGTACCACGCGCTTTTTCTGCTCGGTATCGGTGATGCGCCAGTTCATCGAGAACTCTTCGGCAATCGGTGCAAACGCTTCGCGAAAGGCATCGATACCAAAGGGCAGCGAATCGGCACGAATTTCGTGACGCATGAAGAACCAGCCACTGAGATTGTCCGAGTGATGGCTCGCTTCAGTGATCCAGCCGTTATGTGACGCCAGAAAGTTACTGACTTTAGCAACGATGCCGACGCGGTCCGGGCAAGCAATCACCAGCCGAAAAGTGCGCATGAGGGTCAAACTCCAGAACTTCGCAAAGGCGGCCATTCTAGCGATTGCGCAGCAAAACTGCAGTATTGATGACGTTTGGCCCGACACAAAGGTAAGCGGCGCAGGTTCTGGCAGCACCTGCAACCCGCGCGATGGTGTTCCTGTTGCCAATCTTCAAGTACCCAATTGTGAATATTCGTGATGACTGCATCACACTATTTAACTACACCAGCAATTTATGCCTATTCACCGTAACTAATTTAAATAAAACTCCTGTTAAATGTTTACTTGGTGAAACACCCTGACTATTATTGCCGCACTGTCACCTGCCATCCAGCGCCCCAACATAAGGTAGTCCTCATGTCCTTGATCAACGAATATCGCGCCACCGAAGAAGCTATCAAAGAGCTGCAAGCCCGTTTGAAGAACCTGTCCCAAGACGACAAACTGCAAACCGAGCTGGAATTCGAAGGCAAACTGCGCACCCTGATGGGCGAGTACTCCAAGTCTCTGCGTGACATCATTGCGCTATTGGATCCAGAGTCCAAAACCAAAGCGCCACGCGGCGGCGCAGTAAAAACTACTGGCACCAAGCGTGCTCGCAAAGTTAAACAATACAAAAACCCGCACAACGGCGAAGTCATCGAAACCAAAGGTGGCAACCACAAAACTCTGAAAGAGTGGAAAGCCAAGTGGGGCGGTGACGTGGTTGAAGGCTGGGCTACCCTGCTGGGCTAAGCCGCAGAGCTTGTCGCAGACTCATCCGCGACAAAAAAGAACGCCAGCATCTGCTGGCGTTTTTTTATGCCCGGGATTCAGCACCCGGACATTTTCGGTTTCAAAGATTCAAACGTTTGCGTAATGCCTGAACATAATTCTGCCATTCATTCAGTACCTCTCGCTGAAACGATGTAGCCGTACTACTCCATTGGGCTGCAGCCTCTACAAAAGTTTCCAGCGTATTTGGCGCCCCCCACTCGGGGGCTGACAAACGTTGCTGACAGAATATTCGCCAGCGCTCTTGCTCTTCGAAACTCAACGTATCGGGGAAGTTGCGTGCGCGATATCGAAACAATAATTCAGGCAATCGTTCATCATCGAAAGGCCATTGTTGTTGCGCTAATTGAGCCGGGTCGGCAGACCTGACTTGCTCACATAGGCGCCGATCCCGATCACCGATAAAACCATCGTATAACTGTTGCTCAGGGTCTTGGCTCGGGGTGAAATCTTCGCTGGCGTAAATCGCCTGAACTTTATCTCGCCAAACTGTTTGTGCGTCACTTAGCCGCAGCGTGCGCTCTTGGTAGAGCGACATATCCAGCCCCAAACGTTGCTGATCTTCAGAGCGAAGTACCGACAACGGCGCCACCACCGGGCATTTATTGATGTGGATAAGTTTGAGCGGCACCGGCAACTCTCCCTCGGCCAAGTCATCGCGGCGGGTATACAGCCGTTGACGCAAGGTGTCGGCATCAAGATCGAGCAAGCCCTGAGGGTCCAGGTGCAGGTCACAGACAATCAAGGCGTTCTTGTTGCGCGGGTGCCAGGCCAGGGGCAGCACCACACCGACATAATTGCGCGCCGCTGAAAAGCGCCCGGAGATGTGCACCATCGGCTGCAACAGCCGAATCTGATCCATCACCTTTTGTTTACCGCGCAACTGAAACAACCAGTCATACAACTTCGGCTGCTTTTCCCGGATCAGACGCGCCAGGGCGATGGTGGCGCGAACGTCCGATAGCGCTTCGTGAGCATTTCCGTGATCAATGCCATTGGCGGCGGTCAGGCGTTCGAGTTTGAGCGTTATCCGCCCCTCGTCGTCCGTCGGCCAAACGATGCCGTCAGGGCGCAAGGCATAGGCTGCACGCACCACATCGATCAGGTCCCAGCGGCTATTGCCGCCCTGCCACTCGCGCGCGTAAGGGTCGAAAAAGTTTCGGTAAAGACTGTAACGGGTCATCTCGTCATCGAAACGCAACGTGTTGTAACCCGCCCCACAGGTGCCGGGCGCAGCGAGTTGGGCATGCACCCGGGTCATGAAATCGGCTTCGCTCAAGCCTTGCTCGGCCAGTCGGCCGGGCGTGATACCCGTGATCACGCAGGCTGCCGGATGGGGCAGGATGTCTTCACTGGGCTGGCAGTAAAGGTTGACCGGCTCGTCTATTTCATTGAGATCGAAGTCAGTGCGAATCCCCGCCATTTGCAGCGGACGGTCGCAACGGGGGTTGATGCCAGTGGTTTCATAGTCGTACCAGAAGATAGAGGTCACGGGCTATTCCTGAACTGAAGATCGGCGAAGTCTAGGCGTTCACATCCCGCCCCGGCCAGTAATCTCGTCATTCAATCACCTCTGGCCACTTACCGTGCAATACATAGTTATGTCGTTTTCCCCCGAGAGGCTGCTAGCATCGGACGGACATCGAATCCCGAACAGGCCACATCAAGGTTGCCCATGCTCGAGACCACAGCACTGCCAAGGAAAGCGACGCTGTCCCCGCCACTGGATACGCGGTATCAAGTCGAAACGCCGGAAGGCATCGACTTGCCACTGCGCCCGGCCGGGTTGATGGTTCGTGCGCTGGCGTTCTCCATCGATCTCGGGTTGCGCGGGTTGATCGTTGGCCTGCTGTTTATTGTCCTGGCGTTCCTCGGGAAACTCGGTGCAGGGCTCGGCTCGATTCTGCTGTTCGTGGTGAGCTGGTGGTACATGGTGCTGTTCGAAGTGCTCAATCAGGGTCGTTCGCCAGGCAAGCATTGGATGGGCCTGCGAGTGGTGCAGGACGACGGCACGCCGATCGGCTGGTCTGCTTCGCTGCTGCGCAACCTGCTGCGATTTGTCGACATGCTGCCGTTCGGCTATTTCCTCGGGGCCATCAGTTGCCTGCAACATCCCACCTTCAAACGCCTCGGCGACCTGGCCGCCGGCACGCTGGTGATCTACCGCGAACAACCGCTCGCCCGACCGCAACTGCCTGACATCCAGCCCCGACGCCCGACCTTTGCGCTGACGCTGACCGAACAACGCGCCATCCTCGGATTTGCCGAACGCCAGGGTGAACTCTCTGAAGCACGGGTCAAAGAGCTGGCGGCCATACTTGCGCAACCGTTGCAGGTGTCGGCGCCAGAGGCCGTGGACGAACTCAATGGCATCGCCCGCGGCTTGTTGGGCCACACATGAAGCAAAGCCTTTTCGAAAGCCGCCACAAGGCCGAATGGGAGCAATTTGCTCTCGTGCTTGAACAACTGGAGCAAGGCAAGGAAGCCGAGCGAGTCGCCGGTTTCCCCAGCGATTATCGTCGTCTCTGCCAACACCTGGCGCTGGCCCAGGAACGTGGTTACAGCAGCTTTCTGATCGACTCATTACAGCAACAGGTGCTGCGCGGGCATCAACAGCTTTATCGCCACCGCAGTCGACTGGGTGCCAACGTGCTGGGCTTCATCCTGGCTGACTTCCCGCGACTGGTGCGCGAACAATGGCGTTTCGTACTCGCCGCCGGCCTGATGTTTTTTGGCAGCCTGATCGGCATCGCACTGCTGGTGTATCTGTTCCCCGACCTGGTCTACAACCTGATCCCGGCCGAGCAGGTCAGCGAAATGCAAGGCATGTACGACCCCGACGCCGGTCACCTGGGACGCTCGGCGGAACGGGCGGCCAGTGAAGACTGGGTGATGTTCGGTTACTACATCATGCACAACATCGGCATTGCCTTTCAGACATTCGCCAGCGGTTTGCTGTTTGGCTTGGGCAGCGCGTTTTTCCTGTTCTTCAACGGTTTGATGATCGGTGCGGTGGCCGGGCACCTGACGCACATCGGCTACGGGCAAACCTTCTGGTCGTTCGTGGTTGGCCACGGCGCCTTCGAACTGAGTGCTATCGCCCTGGCCGGTGCCGCCGGCCTGCAATTGGGTTGGGCATTGATCGCGCCGGGGCGCCTGCCCCGCTCCGAAGCCCTGCGATTGGCGGCACACAAGAGCGTGTTGCTAATTTGTGGCGTCATGCTGTTTCTGCTGATTGCGGCGTTTATCGAAGCGTACTGGTCGTCCACGATCGGGGTCGCGCCAATGACCAAGTACCTGGTCGGTGCAGCGCTCTGGTTGTTGGTGGCGACTTACCTGCTGTTTGCCGGACGGACTCGCCATGCGCCTGAGTGACGCCACGGTAGTGATCCGCCCGCGCACCACCTGGGAAGCCATGGACCTGGGCGTCCTGTTGAGCCAGCGTCATCGGCGCCTGCTGATGACCAGTTGGGCCATCGTGACCTTGCCGATTTTCGCCCTGCTCAGCTGGGTGCTGTGGGATTCGCCCTCCCTCGCCGTGTTCATCTTCTGGTGGTTGAAACCGGCGTTCGACCGCCTGCCGCTGTACATCCTGTCCAAAGCCATGTTTGGCGAAACGCCCACGCTGAAGCAGGCGCTGCGCCAATTTCCGCAGCTGCTCAAACCGCAACTGCTGACGAGTCTGACCTGGCGGCGCCTGAGCCTGAGTCGCAGTTTCCTGATGCCGGTGGTGCAACTCGAAGGGCTGAGTGGGCAGCCACGACAACAGCGCTTGCAGGTGCTGTTGCAGCGCAACGCCGGTGCCGCGCGGTGGCTGACCATCATCGGCGTGCACCTGGAAAGCGCGTTATGGGTCGGCCTGATGGTGCTGTTCTATATGTTCTTGCCGCAACAGGTCGAACTCGACTGGAACTGGCAGACCTTGATCACCGCCGCTACACAAGACTGGCGATGGCTGGAACACCTGACCAACGCCTTTTACGCACTGGTGCTCATTGTCTGGGAACCGATTTATGTCGCCTGCGGTTTCAGTCTTTATCTGAATCGGCGCACGGTGCTGGAGGCCTGGGATATCGAGCTGGTGTTCCGCCGCATGCGCCAACGCTTGAGCAGCGCCGCCGTCACCCTGCTGCTGGCGGCGTTCCTGTTGATGCCGACAGCGCAAACCGTGTGGGCCGCCGAGCCAGTCATTTCACCCGACAGCCCACGTCTGCTGGACCAGCCACTGACCAGTCAGGCATCCCGGGACAGCATCAAGGCGATCCTCGATCAGCCTCCGTTCAAGAACAAGGAATCGGTCACGCGCTATCGGTTTGGCGAGGACCAACCCGCCACCGACACGGCGGACGATGACCCAACAACCGAATGGCTGGAGGCGCTGCTCAAGCTTCTGGACAACCAACGCTTCGGCACCGTGGCCTCTCTGATTGAGATCATGCTGTGGGGCGTGTTAATCGGTGCCATTGGTTTGTTGATCTGGCATTACCGTGACGGGTTGCAGGCGTTCGTCAGTCGCCGACCGGCTTTGAAAAGCAAGGTCGCGCGGCCATTACCGCAACAGGCTTTCGGCCTGGACCTCAGCCGCGAAACCCTGCCCGCCGACATCGCCGCCAGCGCCGAACACCTCTGGCAAACCCACCCTCGCGAGGCCCTCGGATTACTCTATCGCGGCCTGCTCAGCCACTTGCTGCACGACTTCAACATGGCGCTGAAACCCGCCGACACCGAAGGCCAGGTCCTGGCGCGCATCGAACACCTGCAACAACCGGCCTTGCTGGCCTTCAGTAAAAACCTGACCGAGCACTGGCAGAACATGGCCTACGGGCATCGCCTGCCGCCCGCGCCTGTGCAACAGGAACTCTGTGACGGCTGGCGAGCCCTGTTCGGCCCGGGAGCGTTGCGTTGAACCGGCAACGCTGGCTGGCGGTCGGCGTGTTCATCGCCGTGCTAGTGATCGCGTTGAGTGTTTATCTGTACGTCAAGGCGACGCCCTATCAGGCAGACATCGATCACGGCCCCTCGCCCGAAGCCCAGGCCAATCCTTACCTCGCTGCGGAGCATTTTCTGCGCAAGCAGGGCCTGACCGTCAGCCACGCCAATAGCCTCGACATCCTGCCCTCCCTGGAGCCGCATCAGCACAGCCTGTTGTTGCTCGGGGACCGGTACAACATGACCCCGCGCCAAATCGATCAAGTGCTGAACTGGACCCGGGCCGGCGGGCGTCTTTTGTTTGTTGCCCAGTCGCTGTGGGATGAAAAGACCGGCCAAAGCAATGACCTGCTGCTCGACCGGGTGCAGATTCACCAGTCGCTGAGCAAAGACCTCAAGGACCCGTCGCCCGCTATCGACGACGATCCTTACCCCAAACTGACCAAGCTGTATCTGGAAGACGAAAACGCGCCGGCCTACGCCGGTTTTGATACCGCGTTCCATCTCGAAGACCCGAAAAACCTCGCGCAAGCCTGGGCCAACAGCGGCAAGGCTACGCACATGATGCAGCTCAATCACGGGCTCGGTTCGATCACCGTGGTCACCGACGCCGACCTGTGGAAAACCCCGGCCATCGACCACTACGACAACGCCTGGCTGCTCTGGTACCTGACCGCGGACACGAACGTGACCCTGCTGTTCAACACCGATCACGACGGATTGCTGACCTTGCTCCTGCGCTATTTCCCCCAAGCATTGGTCGCCCTTTTTGCCCTGATCGGTCTTGGCTTCTGGCACGTCGGCGTGCGCCAGGGTCCGTTGCTGGAACCGGCCCCGAGAGCCCGCCGTCAACTTCAGGAACACCTGCGCGCCAGTGCCGATTTCATGTTGCGCCGCAACGGTCAACAGCACCTGCTGCAAGCCTTGCAGCGCGACATCTTGCGGCGTGTGCGGCGCCGTCATCCCGGTTTCGAACAACTCGGCGTTGCCGAACAATGGCTGGTGCTCGCACGCCTGACCGGCCAACCCACACGCGCTATCAGCCAGGCCATGAGCCCGCGACCGAACCAGCGGCAGTCCAGCGCTGAATTCAGCCGTCAGGTCGCCCACCTGCAAACCTTGAGGAACGCCTTATGAGTGAACAGATCGAGCCCGGCACACTGAGCCACGCTGCGCAGCAGCGTCAACGCGCCAGCCAACTGGCCCAAGCGGTACGGACCGAATTACAGAAAGCCGTGATCGGCCAGAACACCGTGATCGACGACGTCCTCACCGCCCTGATCGCCGGTGGCCATGTGCTGCTCGAAGGCGTGCCGGGGTTGGGCAAGACGTTGCTGGTGCGCGCCCTCGCCCGCTGCTTCGGCGGTGAGTTCGCACGTATCCAGTTCACCCCGGACCTGATGCCCAGCGACGTCACCGGGCACGCGGTGTACGACTTGCAAACCGAGCAATTCAAACTGCGCAAAGGTCCGCTGTTCACCAACCTTCTGCTGGCCGACGAGATCAACCGCGCCCCGGCGAAAACCCAGGCCGCACTGCTCGAAGCCATGCAGGAACGCCAAGTCACCCTCGAAGGCCGCGCCCTGCCCATCGTGCAGCCGTTCATGGTGCTCGCCACACAAAACCCCATCGAACAGGAAGGCACTTACCCACTGCCGGAAGCCGAGCTCGATCGCTTCATGCTCAAGGTGCGCATGGATTACCCCGACGCCGATCAGGAGCTGAACATGGTCCGCCAGGTCAGCCGCTCGACCCGGGCCGACATGCTCGACGTACAACCGCTGCGCACCGTGTTGCAAGCCAAGGACGTGTTGGCCTTGCAACGCATCGCCAGCGATTTGCCGCTGGACGATCAGGTGCTCGATTACGCCGTGCGCCTGGCCCGCACCACCCGCAACTGGCCGGGCCTGATCCTCGGCGCCGGACCTCGGGCCTCCATTGCCCTGGTGCGCTGCGCCCGTGCCCGCGCCCTGTTGCGCGGTGGCGAGTTTGTGATTCCGGACGACATTAAAGGCTGCGCCCTCGCGGTGTTGCGTCACCGTGTGCGGATTGCGCCGGAGCTGGACATCGAAGGGCTGGACGTCGATCAAGTGCTCAATCAACTGCTCGATCAAGTGCCGGCGCCGCGCCTGTGAAACCCTCGCGCCTGTTGTTGATCTGGCTCGCGATCCTGCTAGCCATCGGCATCGTGCTGGGCGCGTTGCGGGCATTGGACATCGAGGTTCCATCAAGCCTGTTGTCGATCAACTGGGGATTGCTGCTGGCGCTGCTGGCCTTGGCGATACTCGACGGCGTCCGTCTCAAACGACTGCCCTCTCCTCGTGTCCAACGGCAGATGCCCGGTAGCCTTGCACTCGGTCGATGGGGTGAAGTGCGACTGGAGATCGAGCATGACTTTCACCAGCCACTGAACATTCAGATCTTCGACCACGTACCGGACGGCCTGAGCTTCGAAAACCTCCCCCAGTCGGTCGAATTGCAACCCGGCCAGCACAGCCAGATCGGCTATCGCCTGCGCCCGCTCAAGCGCGGTCATTTCATCTTCGAACAGTGCGAAATCAGTATGCCGAGCCCATTGGGCCTGTGGTCCGATAAACGCCTGTTCAACGTGATCGATAACACCCGCGTCTATCCCGACTTCGCCCGCCTCTACGGCGGCCAACTGCTGGCGGTGGACAACTGGCTCAGCCAACTCGGCGTGCGCCAACGCCAACGTCGTGGTCTGGGCCTGGAGTTTCATCAGTTGCGTGAATTTCGCGAAGGCGACAGCCTGCGCCAGATCGACTGGAAAGCCACGGCACGACAACGCACGCCGATTGCGCGGGAGTATCAGGACGAGCGCGACCAGCAGATCATTTTCATGCTCGATTGCGGCCGGCGCATGCGCAGCCAGGATGGCGAACTCGCGCATTTCGATCACGCACTCAACGCCTGCCTGTTGCTCAGCTACATCGCCCTGCGCCAAGGCGATGCGGTGGGCCTGAGCACTTTCGCCAGCGACCGACCGCATTACCTCGCCCCGGTCAAAGGCACCGAGCAACTCAAGGTCCTGCTCAACACCGTATACGACCTCAACAGCACCCAACGCCCCGCCGATTACCAGGCCGCCGCCAGCCAACTGCTGGCCCGCCAAAAACGCCGGGCGCTGGTGGTGCTGGTCACCAATCTGCGGGATGAGGACGACGATGAACTGCTGACCGCCGTCAAACGCCTGAGCAAACAGCATCGGGTGCTGGTGGCGAGTCTGCGCGAAGACGTGCTCGACAGCCTTAGGCACACGCCCGTGCAAACCTTGTCGGAGGCGCTGACCTATTGCGGGACGGTGGATTATTTGAATGAACGGGCAGAACTCCATGAGCGGTTGAGTGCTCATGGAGTGTCGGTGGTGGATGCTCGGCCCAGGGAGCTGGGTAGCCAAATTGTGACGCGCTATCTGGCCTGGAAAAAAGCGGGAGCATTCTAGGCTCTAGAATCGAGGGCGAGGGCGAGGGTCAGTCATAAAGGATGCCTAATGAAAACGGCTGCCGTGGCGAAAACTCAAGCAGATTGGCAGCCTCGACAAACCAACGAAAACTTCCGTCCTTTTTATCGCCACATTCAGCGCCCCATGTCAGCCCTGCCATGCCCATCGACCGTTTTTCGCCCAGCGCCGGTGCCACGGTTACGCTCAGGTCGTTCGGCAATGTCCCCTCCCAGCCCAACCTCACAGGGATACCCATGAGTGGATTGTCGGTCGTTGTGGACGCAATGCTGTACGAATAATCGTTGGCGCGACGTGGAAACTCCGTTTTTTCCCCCAGTTTTTGGCCCGATTCGAGGTCTCGGTAAAAGACCACGCCCAGCCACGGGCTTGTCGGCAACCCGTCAACTATCAGGGAAGTCGATGGTGATTGACCGGTGTAAGGACTGTTTACCTCAGCCTTGACCTCAGCCGGGCCTGTGGTCTTCGGCTGATAGGCACAGGATGACCAGCCGTCCCCCCGAGTGGGCACGATCAACGCTTGCGTATCGTCCTTTCCTTTCCAGCTCACGGGAACATTCGCCAAGGGGGCTTTCGTGTAAAACGAGCCCACTTGAACCCACACCCTGGCACTTTCATTCCCTGTCAGCACGGGTCTGATCGTCGCCTCGCGCCGGCCGATAATTTCCAGCCGGTTGTGCCCCAGCGACATGGCCATCGATGTCGAGGACATAGCCAGCTGAGGCAACGTCAACTGCAGTGAGAAGTCGCCTGCATGCTGGCTGTTACGGCAATCGAGCGACCATCGTGCCCCGCCCGATACGATCTCGACACCAGGGCCCACAGCAGGCTCGACGATCACGTTCAGTTGCTCAGCCGGTATGCCGTTCCAGTCGAGCACCATCGATAAACCGGACAGCGGCCCCAATGGATTGGGCAGGAATGAGAATGCATGCTTCGCCCCCAGGCACGGGTACGACGACACAGCGGAAAGCACCGGGGTTGTATCCAGCGAGACGCGGCCCTCATCGACAAGATTTCTGGAGATCAATCGGCCAGACAGCTCCCAGTCCTGACTGATCACCTCGAGAGCGCTCAGCTTCAACTCGAACCTGCCGCTCTTCGTTACACCGCCCGTGATCTTCCATTGCAGTCCGGCATCGGTAAGCTTTTTTGGTACACCAATGGGTGGGTCAAACGTCAGTCCCAGGCCCGGATCGACATCCCGCCAGTCCAGCGTTACATCCTTGTCGAGCAACTGGCTGTCAGGCTTGGGTGTAAGTGTCAGGGTAACGGTCTCGCCACACCAGCAGACAAAACCGAGCGCTGCGGGTACGAGCGGGTTGTCGAACGTCCACTCAGCCTCGGTCTTCCAGGGGGTCCTCTCCCAGGCCGTGAACGGGAATGTCTCTTCAAGCGTTTCGCCCTCCTCGCCGCGAACCTGGATTGTGGCGACAAGATCCTGAGGGCCAGCTGCAGTCGGCTGATAGGACAACTCCGTCCAGCCCCCTTGGCCGGTGAGCGTCGTGACAGAACCGCCAGGCGTCTGCCATTCGACTTCCACGTTTTCCACACCCTCCCGGGTCACAGGTTCCACAAGCTGCAACAGCACCTGCACACGCTCAGCTTGATCGATTACCGGGGAGCGATTGGCCTGGCGCGTATCACCGACAATGTACCGGTTGAGCCCCAGCGACATCCGATTGGAGCTGGACGTGTCTTGCAACCGCTTTGCCGCCAACAGCAACTCAAACTCGCCGTCCTTCGCTGCTTGGGTGCAATCGAGTGTCCAGACGACCTCCCCATTTTGCCAATCAACAGGCGTATTCAGTGGCGGATTCACGGTAACGCCGAGTGACTCGGCCGATTCACCTTGCCAGATCAACATCAACGGATAGTCAGGCAGATCGCTGCCCGGCGACGCGCTCACACGGACGGTGAACGTACCCCCACGGTGGGGATAGCCGACCCTGCTACCCCAAAGCGATTGTGTTCCGCCCTCAAAAGTCACCTGTGCAGAGTCAAACGGATCAGCCGCCAGCACTTTGACTTCCAGCGTTTCACACAACACGCCGGACGTGTAATAGAGGCTATCGATAGCCATTTTGACCTGTTGCGGGCCGACTTCCGCAGGCGAGTATTCAACGCTGACACCACCGGAGCTATCGGTGTGGGTGACTTCCGGCTTACCTTCCAGTGTCCAGACAACCTGGCGACTCTCAAGGGGGAGGCCGGTGTAAAACGATTTCACCGTGCCTGTCAGACGGACCGACTGCTTATTGACGATCGGATCGAAATCACCGTTTTTACGGTCTGCCAATGCGACGCGGTGATCGCCGATCGACAGTTTCAAAGGACAGGGTTCAGCATCCCATCTGCTGACAATCATCAGTTCAAGCTCACGCACAGAGGCAGTGCCCGAGATACTGAATAACCAAGGGTTTTCCAGCATCTGCAATGTATCCAGTGCGGGGGTCATGACCACATTTGGGTCAAGGTCGTCGTTTTCGTCAGCCATCGATAAGGCAACTTCGGAGCCTTGCCACGCCCCGCCATCCGCCTCCTGGAACGTCACCTCGATGCCCTCGGCTCCCCGGCACAGATAAACGGTTCCATCGGCGTGCGTCTGTTCATCGACCTGCACATGAAGCAGCTGCAAAGGCTCCAGTTGAATCCCGAAGTGCACACGGGTAAAGCTCATTCCGGCAGGCTCGCGTTCGTTCGGAAAACCAAAAAGCACGGCAAGTGACTCGTTGCGGTCATTGGGCTGAAGGACAACCTCGTGCTCGCGATACTCGGGATTGAAATCCAGAGGATCCTCTACCGGCAGGATCTCGTTCGGCGGGTCGTCTGACGCCACCACGCTCCCGACCGGCAGTTCAATATTCTCTCCCCATACATCATCGCGTGCGATTCGGAAAAAGCCGTTTGCTCGCGTACTTTGATACAGAAAGCTCAATACATGAGTCACACCCTCGCTGCGCAGCGCCGGCAATGGGAACCTTTGCTCGAGAGTTGCCTGAACGACCAGGCGCGCGACGTAGATCCGTCCCCCGTCATAATCGGGTTCCTCCAGGCTGGCAGCGTGGAAGGGGGGATCACCCTTTTTCCACCCATCAAACCAATCATCTTTGTCAAAACTGCCATTGACTATCAGGCTCTCGCCTTTCCTTACGGGTTTCTTATTCATGATGATCAAGTCCTTGTGTTCAACCAAAGTCGCCGACTGCGCAACCCACCGAAAACCCCTCACTGGAACTCACGGCGACGTCTGCGGGGGGGCCAGCAGCGTTTCCACATCGCTTGCCAGCTCCGGTCCGCCATCCCTGGCCAGATAGCGGAAGGTCAAAATGATGTCGTTCAGAGACGCAAGCATTGACGCTTGTTCTTCCTTGCCATGCCGGGGAAAGCTCAACGTCCACGTCGACACCGCACCGGTACCTTCGAAGGGCAAGTAACGGTCGTCGGCCGCCATGACGACCATGCCGTTATCGTCCAGACCGGTGGAAACGCAAATCTGTTGGCTATTGCGCACGTTGATCTTGATATCCGGCCCCGCCGCGCTGTCCTTCACACCGTGCATGAACTGCACGGCTGAAAACAGTGGTTTGGTCAACGTATGGCTTCCACGCTGCACCAGAATCGCTCGCACGTTCTGGTAAGGCCCCACCAGTACTGGCAACGAAACGCTGACCGAAGTGATCTGCCGGCAGTAATGCCCGGGGTAATCGAGGTCGAACAGCTTTTGGGTGAGGTTGAAGTTCAGACTGCCCGACCCGCTGGTGGGGTCAAATACCGCCTGGGCCGCCCGCCAACTGTCATAGTCCTGGTCTGGAGCATGAGCCGGATTGTCGAACAGCTGTCGCAACGACACCGTCTTGACCAGCTCCAACCGCCGTTCGTGCCGTTTGAGGTATTCGCTTTCCAGCAACAGCAAATCCAGTTTCAGCGACTCGGCCGCCGTCAAGCCGTGGTACTTCTCCATCCACACTTCCGGGCGAATGAAGGACTTGGTGTCATAGTCGCCGGTTTCGTAGCGCATGCAGGTTTCAACGGTCTGACACAGTGAGATCACCGCATCATGGGCCGGAAAATAAAGGTTCTTCATCTGGCCCAGCATCCAGGAGCTGAGTTCGACCGTGGTCAAGCGCTCCTGTTTGTAAAACGTGTAAAGCGCCTGAGCCTGGGCACTCGCGGTTTCGGTCTGGCGCAGGCTGGCCGTGGCCGCGCTGATGGAGTGGTCATGCGCCAGCAGTTGCTGATCCATCGCCTGCAGTTCAAGCCTGGCCTGCTGGCTGTTGAAGTTCCAGTCTTGCTGGCGACGCCGGTAGTGTTCGGAGCTGGCCATGCGCTCGGCGTCCATGAGCAAGCCTTCCGAGATCACCTGCATCCCGTAACCTACAGCACGAAAGGGGCTGCCAATCTGATGACCGCCATTGGAAAAACCAAAGACATTGGGAAATGTATCGATAATGGCGCCCGCGCCCATGAACCCGGAACCCGTGGCAGCAAATATTTTGCCAGCCAGTATTTGATCCATGACCTGGTATTCGACCTCCGACACATTCTCGCGGGATAACTGCTCGAAATGCGTCATGCGTGCCTGCACCTGCCCCCGGGTTTGCAACAACGCATTCCTGGCCTCTTGCAACTGGCTGATGGTTTCCTTCTGGACATTTTCGGCAAAGGCACCCAACTCGATCAAATGGCTCTGTTGCAACTCCTCCTGCTGACCGCGATCACGCTGCTCCATATGAAGGCGCAATTGCTCACCAAAACGCGCATGGGTTTCCACGGCACGCAAGGCCATTTCCAGCATCGTGCGGAACCGATACGGCGGCACCACCAGTTGCCCCCCCATCCGCCGCGCCAGACCATCGGTGCCGGCCGCTTGTGCCCGTAACAATTCCCGAGGGTCTGCTGGCGGCGCGTAAAGGGGCAGGGACAACGGTTTGCCATCCAGCGTCAGGTAATGACGCAGGTTGAACATTCGTTGACTGATTTCACGGTAAGTATTCAGCCACTCCTGATTAAGCGGTTTCCGAAAGCCTCTGACCCCCAGCATCTCCAGTCGGGGTCGGGTGGTCGTGCCCTGGGGCCAGGCGTCCGCCGACAGCACGAATGTTTTCTCGAACTCCCTCAATGTCTGACGTTCGTCCTGTTCACGAATCAGCTCTTCGATGGGTTTGGGCACCCAAGCGTTGGCCGTACCAAACTCAGGGGCTTCGCCCATCAGCGACTGCGCACGCAAGTAATGCAATTGCGCCGCCGCCAGACTGTCGCGGCTCAACTGCCGGTACAACCAGTCGCCCCATTCGATCAGCGTGCGTACATACCCCATGAACAAGGCAATCTGGTAGTGCCTGGGCTTGGCATAGGCAATGGCGTCCGGGTCATTGGGCAAGGCCAGTTCATGGGCAATGTTGCCAGGCACATTGAGCGGCCGGCAGCGCCAATAGGGGGGGGCTGGCGGCACACCGGGTTCGATTTCCGCAAAAGACTGCGCCTTCAATTGCGGATCGAACAGGTAATGACTCCAGCGCTGAGCCTCAAGAAAACGCCCTTCATTACGCAGGCGATGGGTGACCAGGTGCACCAGGTGAAAAAACAACTCCCAGAAGTACAGCCCATTGCTGCCGTCGAAGGGGCCATTGATTTCTACGGCACCATTGGGCGGCGCGGGTTCTGGCAAATGCTGGGTCGTCCAGTCCAGTACCGCCGCCACGGAAATATCCGCCCGGGCCACCAGTTGCGGGCCGATCAGCGTATTCAGTCGGGTGTAACGGAATTTTTGCCCGGCGATCGCATCATTGAAGTCCAGAAACTGCGCCGCCGAGTCGGTGCTTCGATGGAGTTTTGGCACCACATACATTTGCGGTAATGAGCTCAGCTTCACATCGAAAGCGTTGCGGCCGTGCCCCTCGGCCCCAAACTTAAAAGGAAAAGCCTCTCCGATGGGAATTGAACCAGCATTGCGTTTGATTTCCATCCACGGTGTGCGCAGATTTCCGTCGATCTTGAGCTTGCCCGTCCATGGCGCCGGGTCTACTTCTGTCGCGGTGGTGAGTTCAAGTTTGAACGTCGCCTCCACGCCGCCAAGGTTCTTGTCGCAGGTCCCCCGAACCCGCAGGACATCCATCTTCTTGCCGTCAACCAACTCGCGCGCAATGGTCACCTCCAGCTTGAGGTACGCATTCAGGCCTCCCGACTCGCTGGTTTCACTGTCCACCGTCAACGAAATGCGCTCCTGCGGCATGACGGTGTATTGCAACGTATCGCGGTCCTTGAACCGTACGTGCGCCAACTCCACCAGGGCGACCGCTTCGTTCGGCCGCTTGCGAAACAGCGTGTCACGGATCTCGTAGATGGAAGGCTCGCCGTCGTCATCCTCGCCCGTCGACGAGACGCCGG
The DNA here is from genome assembly GCF_057837605.1 of Pseudomonas sp. GL_093. Classification (NCBI taxonomy): domain Bacteria; kingdom Pseudomonadati; phylum Pseudomonadota; class Gammaproteobacteria; order Pseudomonadales; family Pseudomonadaceae; genus Pseudomonas; species Pseudomonas sp. GL_093. The sequence goes on from NZ_CM174448.1 coordinate 5,644,064, forward strand.
TGAAACACACCGCCAGTTTGTCATCCGCGCCGCGTTGCTCGGCAAACACCACCGCTACCAGACGCCCCGTTAACGGTTCAAAGTCCTTGTCGTACTGCGACTGGTGCAAAGTCACTGGAGCGGACCATTGCCCGCTGATCGTCACGAAAGAAGCCAGCACGTTGAGCCGCGCCGGCTCCACTTGACCGTCATTGTTAGTCAGCGCCTCGGCCCAAGTGGCCCAGACCACGGACAGACGTCCCCTCCAGAACACCGGACGAATATCCAGCATCGTTTCAGTCAACGGAATATCGATCGCTTGCCACTCGCCCCAGGCCGTCGGGATGACATAGTTCGGTTTGTCAGTGAGATCGATCCGCGCCTTACGCCAGAAATACCGGTAAGGCGGAGTGCGCTCCCTGCCGATGAAATAATACGTGGCGTCCTCGAAGTCGCTGCGGTCGATATAACCGCTGAGCACCTCCAGGTCACAGGTTTCCTGGAAGGCACGCAAATACTCCTTGATCGCGCCGTGCACCGAATCTTCGGTGAGCCGCGTCTGGTTCAGGTTGTTTTCAAGGGTTTTGAAGAAACTCGTTCGTTTGATCCGCAACGAGGGATCGATATAATTTTCCGGGTAATCCTCGACCATTTGATTGGCGGCCCAGATATCAAAGCGACTTTCGATGTTCTGCCAGTACTCCACATCTTCAGGGTCGAAACGCGCCTCGGAATAACCCGGTTCCATGCCGTTGTACACGCTGTTGATGTACTGCTGGACGCTGGCGATCGCCTGCGCCACCTGAGTGGTCCGGGGCTCGGCACTGACCTGCGGGTCGACGAATAACAGCTCGTACAAATCGTCCCGGGTCACCGGTTTTACACCACCCGGTTGATTGATCAGTCGTGTATTGCGCGCGAGGCTGGCGACGGCGTCGAGCAATGACTGAGCCATTGGGCCCTGGTTGGACATCGACATGTTGGACTCCCATCCTGATAACTCAATGCCTCAGCCCGACAACGGGCGTAGGGGCAACCGTGGTGTACCGAACGCCAGGGCCTCATGGCCCCGGCGCGACATTCAGCTCGCGGCGGGCTTTCTCAACGTGCCCGGCAACAGAAAAATCTCGCTCACTTGCGAGCAATTGAGCGCTAACTGGAAATCGCCATCGCGCACATCGGCGCAATCGATGAGCCAGGACAACGGTTCGTCCGGTTTAAACGCTTCGGTAGCGGCAAGCCTTGGCGTGAACGTGATGCCCATTGCGGCGGCGCTATGGACGGCACTCCAGCCGACAACGGCGGTCGCCTTTTCCCTTTCGGGCAGCGCACTCACCGGCCTGATCTCCAGCCGGTAGCGACTGTTTCTCAGCAAGGGCAGCGTGTCGTTCACCAATTCGACGAGGTGTTCGGCGTCGTTCTCCAGCCTGACGAGCTTGACGTCCCATACAAAAGCCGCCTCGACGGTCAGGTCGAAAACCTTCTTGGAGTCCTGGTCTTCCGGTTGTGCCGTTACCTTGTACTTCCCTTCGGTACTGACCTTGAATGGGAACGTCGAGCGCCCGGCCGAATCGGTTTCGATCGTAATGCTTTGGGTGACGGCCCCTTTTTCCGGGATCAACTCACTACGCCATGTGACCGGGTAATTCGTGATCGGACGTGCGAGTTTCGAGCGGCTGTTCTTGAGCTCGATCCAAAGCATGCTCGGCTCACGCGCCCCGGCGACAGGGACCCTATAGTCGGTGGACCAGTCCGTCATCAACACATCCTCAGCCACGAAGATCTCGATACGCTCCTGCAGAGCGAGCGTGCCGACTTCCGCCGTCACCTCCGATTCACCCGCGTGGGCCAACAGGGACGTCCAGACAGCACGACCGTGCACATCGGTCGTCGCGGTTCCCACATTAGTTCCCACACTCCATCGAACGACGTAGCCCGCATACCCTTCACCGTCTAACCCGATCACATCACATACCAACCGCAACGACCGGCCAACCACGGCTGCCGAGTCGATGTAAAAGGCTTTGATGCGGGGCTCATCGACAAATCCGATGTCGGTGAACACTGTGGCCTCCCCGCTGAGCGCATGCCGGGCAGTGACTCTCTCCGACCCTGGCTGCCGACTAGTCAAGTACACCTTGGCGAGACCCTCGTTGTTGGTAAAGGTTTCTTCCGGACTGATCGTGCCCAACATCGAGGACCAGGAAATCGGCTTGCCGATGGCCAGGTTTCCATATTCATCGATGACCCGCACCGAAACCGTGGCGGTGTCTTTCCCATCGGCCAGCAAGTTGCGTTTCGGCACGACCTCTTTGCTTAACGTCTCAAAGTACAGAGCATCACCGCAATCGATCACTACGGTGCCCGCATGGACCTCTTCACGCATGTCCAGCCTGTACGACACATGAGCAGTGCCCATTTCACTGTCGGCCAGCAATCGGGGCGACGTCTTGCCCTCATGGTCGGTACGGGTGGCGTAATCCAACAGCACCCCGACTCCGCTGTGGCTCCAGTACACATCGACATACTTCATCAACTCGCCGGCGAAGTTGCGCAGGACCAGAGTGAAGGTCGCCATTTCACCCGGCACATTGGCCACCAGTTTTTTGTTGTCCACCTGGCAACGTACATCGACGCTTTGGCCGAACTCGCCAAGGGGCTCGTCCTGTCCGCCCACAGACGCGCGCGACAGGCTTTCCAGCGCACGTTCTGCAGCCTCGCGATAGGCTTCGTCGCTGCTTTTAGGCGTCAAACGGCCCAACGTCAGCAACGTTGTGAACCCCATGCCTGTCAGCTCCTCGCCTTCCAGTAACCGCAGCAGCAACGCCAGTTGCGGCAGATTGCGGATCAGCGGTTTGGGGTCCTGGGATCCGTCCTGCGCAGGCGGGTTGACATGGGCGGCGCACTCCAGAACGTCTCTGATGCCACAGCCGAAAAAGTCGGCCAACTTCCCGGCCGCCGCATCACGTACCAGGCTCAGAGCATCATCGGAAAGGTCCTCGGGCAGTTGATTGACCATTTTCAAGTAGTCGAGCAGTTTCTCAGCCGGTTGCCTGGCCAGTTTCACGGCCCGACCGTACAGGGTCAGATAGAAGAGGGTTCTCAGTGACAGCTCGCTTCTGTCCTCCACGCCGAACCAGGTCGATTGCCCACCTTCCAGGTACTGCACCAACATCGCTGAACTGAGCTTGATCTCGCGGGCCACACTACTGCGCCGGCGCAATTCGACCAGCAGCCGCAAAAATTCCCGTTGCTCGGACTCCTCAGGATCAGGGGGCTCAACCGGCTCCTCGGCAGCTTCCGCTGTCAGGCCTGCGGGAATGGCCTTGATCGCCTGGCCAAGGAGTTGATAGACATTACCGCCCGACCAGTCGATAACCGGCAGTACCAGGTCCGAAGACAACTCCAGATACACCGCAAAACTTTCCTGAACCACCGAGCGTTGTCCCGCCCGGGTCTTTAACACCGCCGTCAGGATGGTGTCTTCTACCCAGGGCATGCTCTCTAACGGAACGCCGGCGACCGCCACCGCCGCCTTGATTTCCAGATTCGCGCGCTCCCGGTATTCGTTTTCGGACTCTCCACTCCGGCCGACAATCAGCCCGACATCGTCCACCAACTCTGCAAGCAGCTGCATCCAGCCTCGAAGGGGATTGTCGGGTGGTACCCCTGCGTCCAGCAGTAGCGCTTCGTTCATGCGTACCGGTTGCAGCTGGGTATTCAATTGCTCCAGCAACTTGAGTTCCGCATCGGCCGCCACCACCGGCACCTGCACCGGCTGCACATGCTGCATCAGCCACATTGCACTCAACTGTTCGTGCCGGCTCCAGAACACTGCCGTAAGCGCTGCATGGATAACACTCAACGTATCGGTCTGCGTCGTGAATTTGTGCAAGGCAACTTGCGTAGGCCCTGCCAACCGGGCGAGCCAACCATCGTTTTCGGTATCCAGAAAATCCAGCAGCGCCACGCCTTCCAGCGGGCTGATGCCAAACAAACGAGGCAACCGCACCAATCGATAAAAACTCGATAACACCGAGAGGCTGCGCTTGAGCTTCATGGCCGACATGCCGGCCTCCGGGTCATGGGCAATCGCAATCAACACGGCCAGATACCGGTAAGTGCTGAAGGTAATGCCCAGGGCCGCACAAATGTGATCGGCGGTACGTTGATCTTCGTCGTTTTGCGGGACCACGGAGAACTCGACGTCATCGATCTGCAGTGGCTTGAGGAACAACGATTGCGCGTTGTAAATACGGTCGAATTGCGATAGCTCCTTGCCCCTCCCATACACCGAAACAACATCCAGAAAGGCCGCACATTCTTCCGCCGTACAGCCGTAATCGCCTCGCAACTCTTGAAACAGACCAATAGAGCGCATCGTGTCATCAGTGATCCAGATGACCTTGACGAGAGTCGATCCGCCACGGTTTTCGGCGTTGATTGACGCAATGATCAATTGGTCAGTCTCGTAGGCCGCCAGACCCAGCCAGCGATCCAGACGCACCTTGCGATTGATGCGGTCAAAACGATGCTGGTTGCTGCTGTCAAGATTCCGGAGCTTGAAACTCACTACCTCGTCCGGTTCGCTGATCACCCTTTCCAGATAGATCGGCTCTCCCAGGCCACCATTGACATACACCGATCCGAAATCGACCGGGGTGGTCGGCGCGGCAGGATTGGTTTCGTCGATCGGCTGGAGCGGGTCTCGCCCCTTGCGCAGGGCCGGAGCATTGGGAGACAACACAGGGGCAAACTCCCCAATGGAAAACAGCGCCTCCACCCCGGTCTGATCAAGCTGCGTGGCCCGGCTGAATGCATCGAGGTCCAGCAAATCCTCATAGCTCTCACAGTTGAAGTTATCCTGATAAAAGTCCTTGAGCGGGGTATCCGAGGGCTCAACGACATGCCGGGTTCGCGGGTCGACCCAGGGCAGCGCGGGTCTTTTATCATCGACGGAGGACGAGGCGCGCGTCCGCCCAGGCTCAGTCAACAGCGCCTGCTGTCCGGGCGCCAGGCCTGACGTCATGCGCAAGGCAATATCGGAATTGGCACCACGGGCCCCCGTTTCCTTGAAGTACGGATACTGCAAGTCAGTCAGGCGCACGATATCGCCCAGCAGGTTGGAGTTCCTGCGAGCCTTGACGGAATGTTCAATGGTTTGCCAGGAGCGGTCGAAAGGTAATGTGTTGGGGTAGCGCGTGGTGATCAGCAAACCGTCGATGTCCAACGGACCGTCATAGTTGGCCTCGATGTTGGCCATCAACACCTCGGTCACGATACCGATCACCGGTTCCACGCGATTGACCGCGCCCTCGTCGATCAAAAGACCCCACAGATCGGGACGCCGCATGTTCAGGCCAATGCTTTCCCCTGCCGCCCCATTGGGCTCGATATTGAGCAACGCCCATTGAATGATCGACATCAGGTACGCCACCGGGGAAACGCTCGATTCAATAGCCCCGGCGGGGCTGCTGGTGGCCAGATCCGGATTGAACAGATCGGCGAACGTCGGCCCGTCAACCATCGCTCGCACGCCGGTACGCGGCCTACGGCCGGCATCCTCGTGGCGCGTTAAACGCTGCTCGCGGAACTCACGCGCCAGGTACCGGGCCAGGCTGTAACTGCGCTGCTGCAACAGACGCCCCTCGTGCGCGGTGAGTCTGAACTCCTTGCACAGATCGGCGTGGCGTCGCTGCACCAGATCGAACACGTTACCGCCCTTGTCCATGAACGTCTGCAACGGGCCCAACCGGGCAATGCGCTCCTCACCGAAGAGATTAACCAGCAGTTGCCGGCTGGGACGAAGACTGGAACCTGTCATTGTCATGCTCCTTGATTGACCGATAGCGCCGAGCGTCGGCCTGGGCGCTTGAAAAGCGCACACTGTGGGGGAGATTCAATACCTGCACCGGACCCGCGTCTACTGTCATAAATGACAGTAGACGCGACCATTTGTCTGAGGATTCACGCCTCGGCATGACACGCTCATTCAACCCGCGTTAACCACCCACAGCCGGACGGGCACCGGCATCCAGCCAGACGTTGTCCCTGCTTTGGTTACATTCCCGGTAATGACAAACGGGCCAATTGGCAACGTACGTGTGACGACGATCGCCCAATGCCCCTGAGCGTCCGCCACACCCGTGCCGTAATCGGTCTGACTGTCAGAGTCCTTGCGTAGGTTCACGGTGGCCCCCGGCAATGCGATGCCGCGGATCAATGGGCGAGGAGAGACTTGAGCGTTGCTCTGTGGGCTGAGCATGACCAAGGGGTTGATTGTGTTGGTCACGGTGACGCTGATCGGGTCGCAATAGACTGAGAACTGGCCGTCGATAAACTGTCGCGCCACCATCTGATACTGCCCAACAGCCAGCACCGGCAGACGAAGCGACCATACGCCCTGTGCATTCACGATGGCGCTGGCTTCGAGCGTCGAGTTGTTGTGCTTGTGCACATCGACACGGGCACCCGGCATGCCAGTACCGCTGAACTGTGGCTGCACTTCGACGTGTTCGTTCATCTGCGGCCCGGTAATGACGGGGCCTGGAAAATTGGCGGCGACCTGAACCACAGTGAAAGCCTGATTCGACAGCCGCAAGGCCGACGACACACCATCCCGGTTCTGACGAACAGAACAGGTAAACGTGCCTTCCGGCAACGCTATCTTGAAGCTGGCTGTCCAACGACCCTCGTGGTCCACGAAACCACCGGCCAATTCGTCGAGGAAGCCTGCTTTGAAAATCTGAACATAAGCCCCGGGCACACCACTGCCCGACATCACCGGCTTACGCCCTACGCTGTCACCTGGCTTTGGGTAATCGACCGTCGGAGCCGTGAAGTCCCTGGCCATTTTCTCCACCATAAAACGCCCGCTTTCGACCCACTCCGACACGACGCCCCCAGAGATTTGTCGCAGCACGACCCGGAAAGCCCCCTCCGGCAACATCGCCGAGCTCTGTATTTCCCAGCGTCCGTTGGCATCGGCAGTCGTGAACACCCGCATCAGCTCAGGGTTGAAGCAGGAGGCAACGGTGATCACCGCCCCCGGCGTGGCCAGCCCCCGGTAAAACGGTTGGGCGCCCACCCAGTCACCGGCGGCCGGTTCGTAAAGAATCGGCCCGGCAGCGAGCAACGTCACGCTGGCGACACTCCAGTCCGACGCCACGGCATTGAAGGTACTGCGTGCACGAAACGAGTAAGGGTTTCCCCCTCCCAGCGTATGGGTCAATTTGCCAGACCAGTAATCCTGCGGATCCACCACAAAACTACCGATGACCTCCGTGTAACCAACCCGCGTCACGCTCACCGTATCGCCGGGATAACCCGCCCCGGACGCCACTACCCATGTTGGCGTGACGAATTCGCCCCCGCTCGGGCTTTCGATCACTGGCGCATTCGGTACGACGGTGAACACACGACCGAGACTGGCCCGCATCCCGCCCTTGTAATTCTGCTCGGCCACCATTGTTGTCGAGCCCACAGTCGGCAGGTTGGCAGTCCAGCGCCAATGGCCCTCCGCGTCCACCACAATGTCAGATGCAATCACCGTGCTGCCAATCTTCAGCGTGACCAACGCTTCGGGTATACCGGTGCCCGCCACCTCGCTGCTGCGAGCAAACCGGCCATTGACAGCGGGCGTAGTGATGATCGGCACCCCCACCTTGACGTTGAAAGCTACATTGGCACTGCGTTCGGATGCGTACACCCCGAACTCTTGCACGACATAGATGACCTGCCGCCCCTCTTTCTCGAACTCCTTGTCGAGCTCAACCGCCCAAACACCCGCGGTCGTTACGGTCGTCTGCCCCAACACCTTGCTGTTGGTCGTAGCGTCGAACACCTTGATTGTGCTGCCCGGGAAAGCGTTCGTGCCCCGGACGATGAGTTTGAAACCCACCTCGTCATTGTTCTTCGGGAAAGTAATGCCCGGCACCGGGGTTTTGACCGTGAAGGTGTGATCCTTCCAGTCGGATGCCTGTCCGCCAAACGTCGCTTGTACCTGAACGGTGATTGGGCCGGGAGACTTCAGCGTGGCGTTAAAACTCCACGCCCCTGTCGTGGGGTTGGACTTGAACGCCTTGATCGGCGTGACATCCTTGTAGCGCACGACGACATCGGCATTCGGCCAGGTGGCGCCCACGAATACTGTCGTCAGCGCCACGGATGTGTTGGCACCCGGTTGGGTGACGCTCGGGAGGTCAGGCTTGATGATCAGATCGCGCGCTGTTGCCGCAGTGGACCAGAGGTTGTTCATCAACTGCAAGACAGTGACCGTGTAAGTACCGGGAGCCAACTTGCCGGTAGCCCTGACGGTCCATGCACCACCAGTGAGCACAGCTGTTTGCGACAGAAGGGCATGAATGCTGCCGTTGAGCCGGACTTCGATCCTGGCAGCGGGCTGCCCCGTCAAGACGTTGCCTCGCCCGGTGAACGTCGGGATTTGTCCATTCAGGGTGTGTGAGTTTGCGGTCGGGGCGGGCACGGGAATATTAACGGGGATCGCTGCCCCCCACTCGGAACAGATCCGACCGTCCACCCCATCGGAAACGCTTTGCCGTACTCCCATTGAATACGTGCCCGGTGGCCAGTTGGTTTTTTCCGCCGTCCAGTTATTACCAACCACGGTACCTTGAGCTTGAACGCCTCCAGCCTCCCCCACATAGAAAATCTCGACCAGAGCCCCCGTGTACCCGGCCCCCGAGAACCTTGCTGTTGCAAACGATGGGTACGTGACAGTGGGTAGCTGTAACTTGGGGGGGCGAACCTTGAAGGTGACCGGTGCACTGCGCGACGAAAAAACGCCTTCCGTGCCTTGCCGCGCCACCAGACTCACCGGCCCCGGCGCGACAGTGACGGGGCCGCTCCAGCCAGGTGGTGAAAACACGCCTGCTTGCCCGACCTTGGTCCCGCTCGGGTCAATGGTGATCTCGACCACGGCGCTCTGCAAGCCGTTGCTGCCGGTGACGTTGAAGGTTGTGTCGACCGTACTGGTGGGTGGTGTGATGGTGGGGATGCCCAATACTCTAAAAGTCACGGCGTCCGAATAGCCTTGGGGGACACCACTCACTAGGTATTGAGCCTTTACACTCACTTCTCCGCTTGGCAGCGATACTGTCACTGGCGCTTCCCAACGGCCGGAGGATGGAACAGTAATCGCCTCGCTAAACGCATCCCAATAATTTGTCGACCTGACCACAACAATCCTGGCCGTTGCATTGGCTTCGCCTTTGAAGATGATCAAGTGGCTGGGTATTACAGCGCCGGCCTGTGGCAAGGAAACAGTGGCCCCGACTACCTTGAAAGGACGGTTTAGGCTGTGCCGGGTGGTGTATCCCGACCTGGATTGCTCAATGGCAATGGAGTGAGCCCCAAAAGATAAATTTTGGGTGAGGTTAGCCTCCCATCCGTTATTAATGGCTGTGAAGGTAGAACTCAGAGCGGTACCGACGTCAGTACTCACTACTTTGAGGGTGCAATTGCCCCCCCCAACCCCATCGATCTTCGGCCGGCGATCAAGGATCACCGCTTGTTCACCGGGGTAGTTAATTACAGGTCTGTTACTTACCCAAAACCTGATTATCTTTGTTGTGGAATAGTCCCCGCCCAACCGCCATCTGATTGAAATCCTCCCTTCCCCCGGTCCGAACGAGACAAAGGATCTGTTATGCCAGACTCTGCCTGAGAAGAAATCCCCGTTAATTTCTGAGAGAAGTTCATCGCCCACAAAAAACTTCGCCCAGATTTGATGGCTTCCATCCCAAGGGATCTGGAATTCAAACGGCACAATGCCATCCACAATAGAAAAATTGGGAAAGTGACGAAGAAGAATATCGGGCGTCGCATCAACACCAGGGGCGCCCCCCTTTTTGGAAGGCAAGTCGGGAAGAGTATCGTCAGTCATGGCGGGATCACCTGGTTGGAGTGGACTACCGGCGTGACGCCAGTTCTATACCTCGCTTCTGTTTTGAACACCTGTCAGATCTGACAGTCCCGACGAACGGTCAGCCTACACCTCGTCACTTTTCCTAATGTTTTCAATGCCTCAGTCCGCGGCTACAGCACCTTGCGCCGTTGCCTACAGATCCGCCAGAATCGGCCGGCTTGTGCGCTTTGTGGCTGCCCCGTAACTTGATCCGCGTCGCTGCCAATCAGCGATCGGGTTTAGTCGCCCGAGGTTGTTAGTAAGGTGCATAAGCGTCATCCAGTCAGGTATTCCCTATCCCTGCACTTGATGGTGGCTGTGCGCAGGGCGCCCTCGGGCGCGCCGGTTTTGCTAACTCCCCCGGTCGACTAACCTGCGTCCAGCCGCCACCCTTCGTTTAGTCGCGATGTGGTTGCAGCCCTTTTATGGAGTTTGCATCTATGTTCAAGGCAACACCCAATCCCCCCGAAACCGACCCGGTTTCCCCCTACTCCACCCTCGATTCAAAAAAGCTCCACGCCGCCGCCGAGGCGCCGGACCATTACCTCGAACCCGAGATCAACCACCTCCCTTCATCCCAGGACCGTGCCATGGAAATGTTCACCGTCGTCCCCGATGCAAATGCCGAAGCCCTGGCCATCCAGACCTACGAAACCTTTTCGTCGGTCAGCATTCTGCTGCTCGACCTGGCTGAAAGCCTGGACGACAAGCCGCGACATCTGGCGATGGCGATTTATCAGTTGAGTGAGTTGGGGTTGTTGCTGGTGGAGAGGTCGCTGGAGAACGAGATGGCGATCAAGACGACGTAGCGTTTCAGCCGTTGGTTTTTTGTTGTCTGCACTGACGTCATCGCGAGCAGGCTCGCTCCCACAGGGGATCGGTGGTGATCACAAATAGTGTGTTCACTGAAGTTCCAATGTGGGAGCGAGCTTGCTCGCGATGGCGATCGCCACGATGGCGTAGATTTCAGGCAGAGGCAGGCAACGGCTGAAAACTGAAGTATTGCTTCAAGGCACTCACCAACTGCCCATATTCCGGCGGGGCCCGTTGCAGGCTGAAACCGGCGTCATAGTGGTGAGGGGTCGTGTCTTCATGGCACCACAAACAACACGCCTGAAGATCAATGACCTGCATGCAGCCATCGCTGGCGGGGATTTTCAGGCGCAAATCGAAATCAGCGCCGATCATCATCGGCAACTGACTGATCAGCATCAGCCCGTCTTCGGACACGTTGCCCAGAAAGCCGATGGGTTTGTCGGTGATGCTGTTGAACACTCTTAGAAAATACGGCAGTTGATGCCGCTCGATCCGGCGGTCAGTAAACATGTGCAAATGGCCCAGCAAGGCTCTTAAGCAGAGCCGCACTAATGCTTCGGAACGGGCCTGCTTCTATTTCTGCTTCTATTTCTTACAGAAAGGCATAGACATAGGCGCGCTCTCCCCGATCCCGGTGCGACAGTCCATAAAGCCGCTGCCGCTTACTCCTGCCGATCACAGGTGTTGCGTCGATTAGAGGCAAGGCTCTAAACCGATCTATTCGACTATAGCTCACCACCGCCGGTGAGCCAGCCTTTGACAATCAGAACTGCGTCGGGCGCACGACCGCAGCCGTACTGCGCAGCGGATAGTGGCCCAGCGACTGCAAGGTTTCCAGGCGGGCGCGGGCGCGGTAGGCGTATTCACTTTGCGGGTACGAGGCGATGATGAACTGGTAGGTTTGCGCCGCATCGACAAACAGTTTCTGCCGTTCCAGGCACAACCCGCGCATCATCGATGCTTCCGGCCACACGTAAGGCCGAGCTCGGCTGGCGCGTTCGACTTTGGACAGTTCGAGCATCACCTGCTCGCAATTGCCACGGTCGTAGGCGCTGTAGGCATTATTCAAATGATGGTTCATCGACCAACGGGTGCAGCCCGTGACGCTGAGGACACTGATGGCAAGGGCGGCAATGAGCACAAATCGCATGGGGGTTCTCCTGTCTTGAGCTCTGTATCGACCCGTGGCGCGAAATCTTCAGGAATGTTCGTTTCAATAAACAAACGAATAAGTAGTGCATATGAACAATGACTACACCCGCAGAGCATAGTAGCCTCACTCAGCGCTTGAACTCAGGAGTCTATGCATGTCCGTCCGTCGCACCAAAATCGTCGCTACCCTTGGCCCGGCCAGTAACTCGCCGGAAGTTCTCGAACAGCTGATTCTGGCTGGCCTGGACGTCGCCCGCCTGAACTTCTCCCACGGCACCCCCGACGAGCACAAGGCTCGCGCGAAGCTGGTGCGTGACCTCGCTGCCAAGCACGGCCGCTTCGTCGCCCTGCTGGGTGACCTGCAAGGCCCGAAAATCCGTATCGCCAAATTCGCCAACAAGAAGATCGAGCTGAAGATCGGTGATCAATTCACCTTCTCCACCAGCCATCCTCTGACCGAAGGCACCCAGACCATCGTCGGCATCGACTACCCGGATCTGGTCAAGGACTGCGGCGTGGGCGACGAGCTGCTGCTCGACGACGGCCGCGTGGTGATGCGCGTTGATACCGCCAATGCCACCGAACTGAATTGCACCGTACTGATCGGCGGCCCGCTGTCCGACCATAAAGGCATCAACCGTCGCGGTGGCGGTCTGACCGCACCGGCCCTGACTGAAAAAGACAAGGCCGACATCAAGCTCGCTGCCGAGATGCAGGTCGACTACCTCGCGGTGTCCTTCCCGCGTGACGCCGCCGACATGGAGTACGCCCGTCAACTGCGCGACGAAGCTGGCGGTACTGCCTGGCTGGTGGCGAAGATCGAACGCGCCGAAGCCGTGGCCGACGACGAAACCCTCGACGCGCTGATCAATGCATCCGACGCTGTCATGGTGGCTCGTGGTGACCTGGGTGTGGAAATCGGCGACGCCGAGCTGGTGGGCATTCAGAAGAAAATCATTCTGCACGCACGCCGCCACAACAAGGCTGTGATTGTCGCGACCCAGATGATGGAGTCGATGATCCAGAACCCGATGCCGACCCGCGCCGAAGTGTCCGACGTAGCCAACGCCGTGCTCGACTACACCGACGCCGTGATGCTCTCGGCGGAAAGTGCTGCCGGTCTGTACCCGCTGGAAGCGGTGCAAGCCATGGCGCGCATCTGCATCGGCGCTGAAAAACACCCGACCAGCAAGACCTCCAGCCACCGTATCGGCAAGGTCTTCGAAAGCTGCGACCAGAGCATCGCGCTGGCGGCCATGTACACCGCCAACCACTTCCCGGGCGTGAAGGCGATCATCGCCCTGACCGAAAGTGGCTACACGCCGTTGATCATGTCGCGCATCCGTTCCTCGATTCCGATCTACGCGTTCTCCCCGCACCGCGAAACCCAGGCCCGCGCGGCCATGTTCCGTGGCGTCTACACCGTACCGTTCGACCCGGCATCGCTGCCGCCTGAGCAAGTCAGCCAGGCCGCGATCGACGAGTTGCTCAAGCGCGGTGTTGTGGAGAAAGGCGACTGGGTCATCCTGACCAAGGGCGACAGCTACCACACCATCGGCGGCACCAACGGGATGAAAATCCTGCACGTTGGCGACAAGATGGTCTGATTGACCGGTTGCTGAAAAACAAAAGCCCCGCCATTTGAATGGCGGGGCTTTTTGCTTTCTGGGTCCAGAAGATGTGTTGCCTGGGCGGGCCTCTTCGCGAGCAGGCTCGCTCCCACATTGGATCTGTGGCGTTCACAAAATCCCTGTGGGAGCGAGCTTGCTCGCGATGAGGCCCGCCCGGGCAACGCGAATTCAGTGGCGTTTGATAAACCCGGTCAACGCCGCAATCGCTTCCGGCGAGCGCAACCGTTGGGTGAACTGTGCACTCTCTTCTTCTATTGCCTTGCGCAGTTGTTCGCGGTCCGGGGCTTTCATCAATTGCTTGCTGATACGTACCGCCTCCGGTGGCAGCGACTCGAAACGCAACGCCATCTCCCGTGCCTTGGCCAGCGCCGCTTCGCCACTGCCCAAGGCTTCGGTCGCAATCCCCCACTGCGCGGCCTGCTCACCACTGAAACCTTCGCCCAGCAGCAACAACTCGGCGGCTTTGGCCTGCCCGAGCAGTCGCGGCAGGATCAGGCTGGAACCAAACTCCGGGCACAACCCAAGATTAACGAACGGCATGCGAAGGCGCGCATCGCGGCTGATATACACCAGATCGCAATGCAGCAGCATCGTCGCGCCAATACCTACCGCAGCGCCGGCCACGGCGGCGATCACCGGTTTGCGGCATTCGAGCAGAGTGAGCATGAACTGAAACACCGGGCTGTCGAGGTTGCTCGGTGGTTGCTGGATGAAATCGGCGATGTCGTTGCCAGCGGTGAAGCACTCGGCGCTGCCAGTGATCAGCACGGCGTTGATTTCAGGGTCGGTATCGGCCAGTTTCAACGCTTCAGCCAAGTGGCTGTACATGGCGCGGGTCAGGGCGTTTTTCTTGTCAGGGCGGTTGAGGCGCAGGGTCAGCAGGCCGCGCTCACGTACAAATTGGATGGCATCGCTCATGGTCGGTCTCGCGTCTGAAAATCAGCGCTCAACCGCGGAGAACAAAGACGTCCGCCAGCAGTTGATTGCGCGGCAATCCCGCCAGATACAAGCGCCGGGCAAAGGCGTCGACGCTGTCAGGGGCCCCGCAGAGTAAGGCCAGGGTTTGCCGGGAGACAAGCCGCAGTTGCGCCAAAGCCGCGGGCAGCTCGGCCGCTGTCCACAGCTCGATGCTCAGGTTCGGGCGGCTGGCGGCCATGGCTTGCAGGGGTTTGGCCAGGTAATGTTCCTCGGCATCATGGGCCAGGTGAATGACACGGATGGCACCTTGGTGATCCTGACGCAACGCTTCACGCAAGACGCCGAACAACGGCCCCAACCCCGTGCCGGCAGCCAACAGCCAAAGCGGTCGGGTGTTCCAGTCCGGGTCGTAGTGCAATGCCCCGCCGCGTAACTCGCCGAGGCGGATCGAATCGCCGATTTTCAGCTGGCGGGCCGCGTCGCTGAATTCCCCCGGCTGGCGACAATCAAGATGGAACTCCAGAAAGCGGTCTTCTTCCGGCAGGCTGGCCAATGAATACGGCCGTGCCACGTTGCCCGCCCACAACACCAGATGCTGCCCGGCGCTGTAGCGCAAAGGGCTTTGAGGGGTCAGGCGCAAACGCAACACGCTGGTGCTTAACCAATCGACAGCCGCCACCTCGGCCGGGCGGCCATCCTGCTGAGGATCGAAGGTGTGCACCTGCAAGTCTTCGACCACCTGACACTGACACGCCAGGCGCCAGCCTTGCTGACGCTGGTCTGCGCTCAGGGCGTCGGGGCGGCTGTCACTCGGCAGCCCTTGGACACATTGCACCAGACAGGCATGGCAACTGCCGGCGCGACAGCTGTAGGGCACCGATACGCCGTTCTGATTCAACGCATCGAGCAGGTTGCTGCCCGCCGCCACCGACCATTGGCGTTCGCCGACCCGTAACTCAGGCATCGACGTTCTCCCACGCGGCCGCGCAACGATTGCGGCCGTCACGCTTGGCGCGATAAAGCGCCTGATCGGCGCGCTGCAAGGCTTCATCGAGATCGTCGCCCAGTTCGAGCAACGTCATGCCCGCCGACAAGCTGAGATGGGCGACGTTGAGTCCGATCAGTTCGACATCGGTGAACGCAATGCGCAGCCGCTCGCAACAGGAGGTCAGGCGTTCGGCGTTGCAATCGGGCAACAGCACGACGAATTCTTCGCCACCGTAACGGGCCAGGACATCGCCATCGCGCAAGCAGGCGGTGGCCACGGCGGCAAAGGCTTGCAGCACCTGATCACCGGCGGCATGGCCGTGCACATCGTTGATCCGTTTGAAATGGTCGAGGTCGATCAGCGCCAGGCCATGCAGGACACCGGCGTCCATGGCCTTCAGCTCACGGGAGGCCAGGCGCAGGAAATGCCGGCGATTGAACAGCCCGGTCAGTTCGTCGGTGGCCACCAAATCTTCGAGCTGGCGCATCATCCCGCGCAGGGTGTCCTGATGCGCCTGCAAGGCAAATCGGCGCTGACGCATGCGTAGTCGAGAGGCCTGGACGTGACGGGCATAAAGTTCCAGCCAGACCAACACGATGAGCAGTACGCACACCTGCAACGCGGCCAGTGCCGGGTCGGGTAACTGGAAGTGGTAGCCCTCCCACAGCGTGATCGCGCTGAAACTGAAAAACACCAACAGCGCGCACCGCAAAAAGGCCAGGCGCGAAAGATGGAACAACCCGAACAGCAGAATCAGCACGTAGAACACCAGGAACGCGCCGCGTGCCTCGTCCAGATGGGCGATCAGCCAGGTTTGCCAACCCAGCCCCAGCAACACTTGCGCTTCGGTCAGGCTGGGGTCGGAAAAACGCAGGTTGCAGCCACTGTAAAACAGCGCAAACAACGTGGCCTGACTGATGACCACCAGCGCACTGCCGATGGCCACGTTGGGCAAGGATTCATCGTAATGACCGGTGAAAAACGCCAGCCACAACAGCAACAAAGCCAGGGCGTAGGTGCCGGCTGCGAGGGCAAAGCGTTTGAGCAACAAGCGCTGGATGGCGTTATGGGTCAATCGTTGACTCACCGTGCGAAGGGAGGCTGCTTGAGTGTCCTACTCTACAGACCGAATGCCACTTTAGTAGCGTGCCTGATAAATGACCATTCAATTTTAAGGGCAGAAAACTGGCGCCAAAGGCATGACCTCATTTCTCACCAAAACAACAATCCTTGTAGCAGCTGGCGAAGCCTGCGTTCGGCTGCGAAGCAGTCGTAAAATCAAGCACCGCGGTGTGTCAGGTAAATCAGGGTGTCCGTTTCACGACTGCTTCGCAGCCGAACGCAGGCTTCGCCAGCTGCTACAGGGATCGTGTTCGATATGCGACCAACGATTGACTACCGGCGGGTGTGCCCGGAACCGAGGCGCGTTATACTGCCGCGCCTTTTTAGCGTCGCGCCAGCAGCCCCGGCGTGCCTTGTAAAGGTGCTTGCAACCGACCGATGCACCCAAGCTGCAAGCACCTTATTGAATGTTCCCGTCTTTTAGAGGAGCGCGACTCATGACCGTGATCAAGCAAGACGACCTGATTCAGAGCGTTGCCGACGCCCTGCAGTTCATTTCCTATTACCACCCCGTTGACTTCATCCAGGCGATGCACGAAGCCTACCTGCGCGAAGAATCGCCAGCGGCCCGTGACTCCATGGCGCAAATCCTGATCAACTCGCGGATGTGCGCCACCGGCCACCGCCCGATCTGCCAGGACACCGGCATCGTTACCGTCTTCGTTCGCGTGGGCATGGACGTACGTTGGGATGGCGCCACCATGGGCCTGGACGACATGATCAACGAAGGCGTGCGCCGGGCTTACAACCTGCCGGAAAACGTCCTGCGTGCCTCGATCCTCGCCGACCCGGCGGGCGCTCGTAAAAACACCAAGGACAACACCCCGGCCGTTATCCACTACTCCATCGTTCCGGGTAACACCGTTGAAGTGGACGTGGCGGCCAAGGGCGGCGGTTCCGAGAACAAGTCGAAAATGGCCATGCTCAACCCGTCCGACTCGATCGTTGACTGGGTGCTGAAAACCGTTCCGGAAATGGGCGCTGGCTGGTGCCCACCGGGCATGCTCGGCATCGGCATCGGCGGCACCGCCGAGAAAGCCGCCGTGATGGCCAAGGAAGTGTTGATGGAATCCATCGACATCCACGAGCTGAAAGCACGCGGCCCGCAGAATCGTATCGAAGAGATGCGCCTGGAGCTGTTCGAGAAGGTCAACCAACTGGGTATCGGCGCCCAGGGCCTGGGTGGCCTGACCACCGTGCTCGACGTGAAGATCATGGATTACCCGACCCACGCCGCTTCGTTGCCGGTGTGCATGATCCCGAACTGCGCCGCCACCCGTCACGCGCACTTCGTGCTCGACGGTTCCGGCCCGGCCTCTCTGGAAGCGCCACCGCTGGACGCCTACCCGGAAATCGTCTGGGAAGCCGGTCCGTCGGCTCGTCGCGTCAACCTCGACACCCTGACCCCGGAAGACGTGCAGAGCTGGAAGCCGGGCGAAACCGTCCTGCTCAACGGCAAAATGCTCACCGGTCGCGACGCCGCGCACAAGCGCATGGTCGAGATGCTGAACAAGGGTGAAACCCTGCCGGTGGACCTCAAGGGGCGCTTCATCTACTACGTCGGCCCGGTTGATCCGGTGCGTGAAGAAGTGGTGGGCCCTGCCGGCCCGACCACCGCGACGCGGATGGACAAGTTCACCCGTCAGATCCTCGAGCAAACCGGCCTGTTGGGCATGATCGGCAAATCCGAGCGCGGCCCGACCGCGATCGAAGCGATCAAGGACCACAAAGCCGTTTACCTGATGGCAGTCGGCGGCGCGGCTTACCTGGTGGCACAAGCCATCAAGAAATCCCGCGTGGTGGCTTTCGCCGAACTGGGCATGGAAGCGATCTACGAGTTCGACGTCAAAGACATGCCTGTGACTGTTGCGGTCGACAGCAAGGGTGAGTCGGTACACATCACCGGTCCTGCCATCTGGCAGAAAAAGATCAGTGAAAGTCTGGCGGTGGAAGTGCAGTAAACGCTTCAGCTTGCCAATACGGCTGGGTCGTCTTTTAGATGACCCGGCCGTTTTTTTGCGTGCCACTTTTACTATTCGCTATAAAGCGCAGCGTTTTTCACAGTATTCGGTCTAAAAAAAACCGCCTCACCTGTCAGATCTGACAGGTCACACCTTCCCCTGATTTTGTTAGCGTCGCTCTATCACGCGACACCGTTGCTACGGGAGAGCGCCAAGCCGACACAGGATCAGCCCCATGGAAGAACAAGCCTCCCTGAGCATTACTGAACCCTCCATTGCCAAGAGTGCTTCCATTGCCACGATTGGTAAAAGCTGGGGATCGGTCGGCGTGACGGGCAGTGCCTCGTTCGAGTTGCTGCTGCCCGCTTCAGTAGGGCGCGGTTTCGATCCCGTCATGGCGCTGAGCTATGACAGCCAGGGCGGTAACGGTCCGTTCGGCATTGGCTGGCGTTTGGGCACCAGTGCCATCACTCGCCGGACCAGCAAGGGCGTGCCCGATTACCTTGCCACTGACATCATGGTCGGCCCCGGTGGCGAAGAGTTGATGCCCGAGCTGGATGGCGAGGGCAAGCCAAAGTATGAAACCAAGGCCAAATACCGCGAGTTCGATATTGGCGAGCACCGCGTGTTGCGTTACTGGCCGCGGGTCGAGAGTTCGTTCGACCTGCTCGAGCTCTGGCAATCGGGAGATAAACCGCCCTTCTGGCTGGTGCACGGGGCCGATGGCAGCCTGCACGTCTACGGCAAGACTGACAATTCGCGCCGTGCCGAACCTGTCGACCCGGCCACCCCTGACGCGCCGCAGCGTATCGGTGTGTGGTTGCTGCTCGAAAGCATGAACCCCCATGGCGAACACATCTGTTTCGACTACAAGCGCGAAGAAGATGAGACTCACTCCCCGGATGACTCGCACGACTATCGTGCCCAGCGCTACCTGCAGCGGGTGTGTTACGGCAACGCCCAGGCCAGCAAAGACTTGTACGCCTGGACGGTGGAAAACCCGGCGACTCTGAGCTGGCATTTCCACCTGGTGTTCGACTATGGCGAGCGGACCCTGGATCTGGAAAAGAAACCGCTCTACGGCCTGCCATTCGATGAGCTTGGCGAGGGTTATGGTGAGTGGCAATTGCGAAGCGACCCCTTCCACAGCTACACCTATGGTTTTGAACTAGGAACTCGACGCCTGTGTCATCAGGTTTTGATGTTTCACCATTTCCCCGCAAAACCGGATCAAGAACTGACGTTGATTCGACGATTACTGCTGCAATACCAAACGACTCCTCTGGGGTACACCCAACTGGCAGCAGCGCACTATCAGGCGTACGACGCCAGTGGCGCCGTGGAAAACATGCCACCGGTGGAATTCGACTACTCGGGTTTCGAACTCAATAAGCAGTCGAGTCCGTTCTTTCCGTTCGAAAACATGCCTGGCATCGAGGACGGCGCGCACCATCAGTGCGTTGATTTGTTCGGTGAAGGCGTGCCCGGATTTATCTGTCGTTACGACAAGAGCTGGTATTACCGCGAACCCTTGCGTGCGCCCACGGGCACCGATGACATCCACTATGGCCCATGGACAGAACTGTCCAGAATTCCCGTGGCCGATCGCAATCAACCGACCTATCAGGCGTTGACCGATCTGACCGGCGATGGTCGGCTCGACTGGATCCTCGCCTCACCCGGCATGAGCGGTTTCCACACCCTCAACCCCGATCGCAGCTGGTCAGGGTTCATTCCCTTTACGGCGTTCCCGGTGGAGTTTTTCCACACGCTTTCACAGTCTGGCGACTTGATGGGCGACGGGCTCAGCTCGATGGCGCTGATCGGCCCGCGAAGCGTGCGCCTGTACGCCAATCGGCGTGAAGACGGTTTCGCCCCGGGTCAGGACGTCGAGCACACACCGGACACCGATCGCTTGCCGCTGTTCAGCAACTCACGCACCGAACTGGTGATGCTGGGCAACTTGCTGGGCAGCGACATGAGCGAGTTGTGCCGCATCCGGCATGACGAAATCAAATGCTGGCCGAACCTTGGCCTCGGTCGGTTCGGCAAGGGTTTTGTCATGAGTGGCCCGACCTTCGATTACGCGACATTCGACGCGGCGCGGGTGCGGATTGCCGACCTCGACGGCTCCGGTGCACCGGCACTGATTTATCTGAAGTCCGACTGTTTCGAGATCTATTTGAATCACGGCGGCAATGGCCTGGCGCAGATCCCTGTCAAGGTCCTCTGGCCCGTCGACATCCGTTACGACAACCTGTGCCAGGTCACCTTCGCCGACCTGCAAGGCCTGGGGTGCGCGAGCCTGATTTTGACCGTGCCGCACATGAAGCCACGGCACTGGCGCTACGATTTCGTCGGTGCCAAGCCTTACATGCTGGTGGCCAGTAACAACAACATGGGTTGCAGTACGCAGGTGGTGTATCGCAGTTCGGCGCAGGAATGGCTGGATGAAAAGAATCGGATACTCAAGCTCAAGCGTTTCCCGATTTCCTACTTGCCGTTCCCGGTGCCCGTGGTCAAGCAACAAAGCCAGCTCGATGAAATCACCGGCAACCGCTTGAACCAGTTTTTTCAGTATTTGCACGGTTATTACGATGGCCGAAACCGCGAGTTTCGCGGCTTCGGGTTGCTGCGCCAGACCGACAGCGAAACCGGCGCAAGTGAAGACGATATCGGCTTTACCGCCCCGGCGCTGGTCTGCACCTGGTTTCATACCGGACGGCAAATCGACCTGCCACGCGATGGCTATTTCAACCGTGACTCCGAAGCGTGTGATTTGAAACCCACGCTGTTCTGCCAGTATCACCGCAACGACGCTTTCGATGACCCGATCCCGACGCCCGATGAAGCCACCGCCCACGAAATCGCCCGCGCCCTCGCCGGGTCGGTGTTGCGGGTCGAAACCTACGCCGCCGATGACTTGGCCACGGCGGTGCCTTTCGCCGTAGAGGAAAGCCGCTACAAGGTCCGCGAGCTGCGCAAAAAGGGAGACCATTACGCGTACCCGATCATGCTGCCCTTGCAACTGGAGAAGATCAGCTACCAGTACGAGCGCTTCGCGAATGACCCGCTGTGCCGACATGAAATCACCTTGGGCCATGACGAGTTCGGTCTGCCTGTGCATGCCATTACGGTCAGTTATGCCCGGCGCAGAACCTCCATTGATGAACCGCCCTTTGACGATGTCGATGAACAGAAATGGTGGCTTGATGCCCATGACCCGGCGCAACAGTCGTATTACCTGAACGAATCCCGCACCGAGTTCATTCACTTGAAGGAGGACCTGCAAGGCTGGCGACTGGGTCTGCCCTATCTGCAACGGGGCAACGCAATGGTCTTGCCCAAGGGGACGGCCCCCGCAGGACTTACCCCGGCAGATATCTCCCATGAACGGTTTATCGAGCTGTACGCCACGCCCGAATGGGCCGTACAGAGGCTGCTGACCACGCAGTCGGTGTATCGCTACTTCAAGACTGACGATCGAACAGTACTTGCCGATGGCAAAGCCGATTTCGAAGCGCTGAGGGCACCGTTGGAACTCGCACAACTGGACAAGACAGCACTGCAAGCCTACGACACGGTGCCGTCGCTCGTTATTCGGGACGAACTGGAAAAAATCGGCTATTCGGCCATGCCTCTGGTGCTGGGGATAGACGAGGAGGCAGACAAGGAAGAGGACAATGAGAGAAATCTATGGTCGTCCCGGTATGGTTTTGCCAAGTACGGCGAGTTCGATAGTTTTTACAAAGTGATGGAGTACAACGAAACGCCCAGTTACGGCATCACGACAGCCCACTACGACGCTTACTGTCTGCTGCCGAAAAGCATCACGCAGCCGGACGGGTGCGAAGCCCGTTTCGAATATGACTATCACGCGCTGCAACTCATGCGCAGCATCGATGCCAATGACAATGTCGAGGAAGCCCTTTACGAGCCGTCCGGACAACCCCTTGCCATCAGTTTTTATGGCACTGAAGACGACAAAGACGTTGGTTTTCGCCCCCTCGATGAACACATACGTCCCGTGGACCATCGTCCGGACCCTGCCATCGAAAATCCGAAAGGCGCCCTGCAAGAAGCAGCCAGCGTATTGCGCAAGGACCTGTTCAGCTGGATGGGCGAACTCCCCCATTCCGTCAGGCAGACACCTGACTGGCTGACCACCTGGATTGCGCAAGGTTACGTGCTACCCACCCTGCATATTCGCGCCAGCGCCCGCCGTCGCCTGTCCCGGCTCAAATCCCTGACTACGCCTGAACAAGCGCTGCTCGACCTGATCCACTCGACTCCCCGCGAACCGGTGCACAGCGTCGTCCTCACCGCTGACCGCTATTTGGATGATGAGCTGCAGCAAATCCAGATCGTCAAAGCCTTTGTGGATGGTTTCGGTCGGCCACTGCAGACCAAACAGTTGGTCGAGCCGGGACAGGCTTTTGTGGTGGAAAACGGTGAGCTGGTGATTGAAGACGGCAAGCCAAAGGTCGCGCACGCCGATCAACGCTGGCGCGTCAGCGAACGTGTGGAATACAACAACAAAGGACTGGCTGTTCGGGTGTTTCGCCCTTACTTCGCCAATGGACATCGCTATATCAATGACCATTCCTTCCGTGAGTTCGGCCATCACGATCAGAACTTTTACGACGTGCTGGGTCGCCAGCACAAAGTCATCAACGCCAAAGGAGATGTCGCGCTCGAGATCATCCATCCCTGGTACGCCACCAAGCTGGACTTTAATGACACCTACGTTGCGCCGCCTGAAAGTGGGCTGAAGGCAGGCAAGTCATGACGACCGGGGTCCATTGGCGCACCCCGAACCTGACGGTCATTGATAGTCGGGGGTTGCCGATTCGCCAGGTCGCCTATTTGCGCAAGGTCATCGGCGGGTCGCTGGAAACTCTGATTACCCGACAGTGGCATGACGCTGCCGGGCGAATGCTCGGACAATCGGACCCGCGCCTGTTCGGTATCGTGCCCAACCTGACCACGGTGTACCGCCTTAGCGGCGAACCGCTGAAAGTCGATTCCGTCGATGCCGGTTGGCGATTGAGCCTGCCGGGGCTGGCGGGTGAAGAGCTCCAGCGCTGGGATCAACGCGGCAGTCATTGGCGCACCACCTACGACCCTCAGTTACGCCCGCTCGCCATCGAGGAAAACGGCCAGCCGAACGTCGAAACCGTTACCTACGCTGACGCCTCTGCCGATCCCGCCCGCAACCTGCGCGGCCAATTGACCGAGCAGGTCGACCGCTCCGGCACCTTGAGCTTCGACAGCTACAGCCTGCTGGGACAGCCACTGCGTGAAATCAGAACCCTGGCCGAGGGCAAGCCTTACCGCAGTAGCCGGATTTATGGCCCGCTCGGCACCGTGCTGAGCCAGACCGATGCCGGTGACCACCAGCAACAATCGCGTTACGACATTGCCGGGCAGCTCAAACAGGTTGAGCTGTGGATAAACGACAGCCCGAACTGGCAGCCAGTTCTGAAGGACGCGCAGTACAACGCCGCCGGCCAGATCATCGAACAACGCGCCGGCAATGACGTGCTCAGCACCTGGACCTACCTCCCGGCCGATGGGCGCCTGTCCACACAACGCGCTCAAAAAAACGCCGAGCCAGCGCTGCAAGATTTCGAATATTTCTACGACCGCGTCGGCAACATCACGCGCATCGAAGACCACGCGTTCAAACCGATTTACTTCGCCAACCAGCTCATCGACGGTCACCGCGATTTCACCTATGACTCGCTGTACCGGCTGACCAGTGCCACCGGTTACGACGATGCCCCGCCGTCGGATATTCCGGGCCGGCCCTCGCCCGGCGATCCCAACAATCGGCTCAACTACCAACAAGACTATGAATACGATCACGGCGGCAACCTGATCAGGCTGCGTCACGTGCGGGCGGGTGCCTCGCATACCCGCGAGATGGTCATCGACCCTGTCAGCAATCGTGGTGTGCGCTGGAAAGAGGGAGATCCTGTACCCGACTTTCCCGAGTTGTTCGACCTCCACGGCAACCTCCAGGACTTGCAACCGGGAAAAGCCTTGCAGTGGAACGCCCTGGATCAGCTCGAGTCGGTCACGCTGGTCAAACGCACTAACGGCTCGGATGACGAAGAGCTCTACCGCTACAGCCAGGGCGTGCGCGTGTACAAACGCCACGAAACCCACACCCCATCGCTGACTCATTTCCAGGACGTGATCTACCTGCCGGGGCTGGAAATCCGCACCCGCGACAACGGCGAAGAGTTGCACGTGATCACCCTGCCCGGCGGACACGGCAGTGTGCGTTGCCTGCACTGGGTCAGCGGCAAACCCGCAAAAATCGCCGCCGATCAATTGCGCTACAGCCTCGATGATCATTTGGGTTCCTGCGCGCTGGAGCTCGATCAACAGGCACAGGTGATCAGCCAGGAGGGTTATTACCCGTTCGGTGCCACCGCCTGGTTCGCGCGCGGAAGTGAGGTGGGCGTCGACTACAAAACCATCCGCTATTCGGGCAAGGAAATGGATGACAGCGGGTTGTATTACTATGGCGCGCGTTATTACGCGCCATGGTTGTGCTGTTGGGTGAGCGCAGATCCGGCCGGGGATGTTGATGGGCTGAATTTGTATGCGTTTGTGGGAAACAATCCGCTGAACTATGTCGATGAGCAAGGAGAGAAACGAACACCGGCGGAGTTGAGTGCCATCGTCAAAAATTACTCAAATCTGTTGGCGACGGTGGAGACCAGACTGGATCAGTCGATTTATCAATTGAATAATTTGCACCGTACCCGGGATATTTACAAATCAGGTGCCAAAAGATTGATTTTTACCAGCATCAATTTTTTCGCCTCAGCCATTGCAGCCGGTGTAGCAGGCGCGGCGGCGGCGGCCGGTGCCGTCGTTACGGGTCCGGCAGCTCCGATAGTCGGACCGATAGTCAGTATTGGCGCAGCCATCGCGGCGGCTGATTTAACAGGCAATGCTCTGGACAAAGTGGCTAAAAATAGCGCATTTGGATTTCCACTCTTACCAAAGGCAGACGACTTTGCTGTGGACAATATCGTCAAAGAAGCAGGGCCTTCGAGCCTGAAGGCGGAGGTGAAAGCAATGGCTTCCAAATACGACCCCCGAACAACGGACGGCCAAAAAGAAGCTGCCTTGGCAGTAGCCTTCAATGTTGCAGATACGTTCATCAGCACAACTCACCTGGAAAAATCGCTGGCCCTCTTTCGCTTGAGCACCGAAATGACCGAAGCGTTAAATGGCACACTCGGTCCGCGCGACCTCGAGGTAACAAACCAGGCCCTCGAAACAATGGGGGACTTCCTGAACAACCAGAAAGACTTGGTTGATGAGGCTCTGGACGAGCTTGAGAGCACTAACTCCATCGATAAGGCAGAACTCGCAGGGCTCCGACATCGGCTCGCAGGTATCGAGCCCGTAGTAATTGCCAAGATGGACCGCGTGGTGGATCTGAACGATCGATTAAAACAGCATCTTCAGCGACAACGCGCAGCTTGATCTGATGACAAACACTATTTCTGTCAGAACCCCAAGCCTCACGGCCATTGACGCTAGAGGCTTACCCATTCGTCATATGGCTTACCTGCGCACGGAAGTCGGTGGTGACGTGGAAACACTCATCACCCGACACGTCCATAACGCCGCTGGGCATCGGGTCGAGCAATGGGATCCGCGGCTACCCATCCCTAATCTGTGCAACGTCCATCGCCTCTCCGGCGACACAATCAAAATCGTCAGCGTCGATGCCGGCTGGCGTCTGAGCCTGCCAGGCCTCGCCGGGGAAGCGCTGCAGCGCTGGGACCAACGTGGCAGTCATTGGCGCACCACCTACGACCCTCTGTTGCGCCCGCTCGCCATCGAGGAAAACAGCCTGCCCAACGTCGAAACCTTTACCTATGCCGATGCCTCCGCCGATCCCGCCCACAACCTGCGCGGTCAGTTGACCGAGCAGCTCGACCGCTCCGGCACCTTGAGCTTCGACAGCTACGGTTTGCTGGGACAGCCACTGCGTGAAATCCGAACCCTGGCCGAGGGCAAGCCCTACCGCAGTAGCCGGATTTATGGCCCCCTCGGCACGGTGCTGAGCCAGACCGATGCCGGTGACCACCAGCAACAATCGCGTTACGACATTGCCGGGCAGCTCCAGCAGGTTGAGCTGCGGATCAAAGATGGCTTGAGTTGGGAATCGGTTTTCAAAGACGCGCAGTACAACGCCGCCGGCCAGATCACCGAACAACGGGCCGGCAATGACGTGCTGAGCACCTGGACCTACGACCCGGCCACTGGACGCCTGTCCACACAACGTGCGCAAAAAAACGCCGCGCCGGCGCTGCAAAACCTCGAGTACTTCTACGACCGCGTTGGCAACATCACCCGCATCGAAGACCACGCGTTCAAACCGATTTACTTCGCCAACCAACTCATCGACGGCCACCGCAACTTCACCTATGACTCGCTGTACCGGCTGACCCGCGCCACCGGTTACGACGATGCGCCGCCGTCAGATATTCCGGGCCGGCCCTCACCCGGCGATCCCAACAATCGGCTCAACTACCAACAAAACTATGAGTACGATCACGGCGGTAACCTGATCAAACTGCGTCACGTGCGGGCGGGCACCTCACAGACCCGCGAGATATTCATCGACCCTGCCAGCAACCGAGGTGTGCGCTGGAAAGAGGGGGATCCTGTACCCGATTTCCCCGAGTTGTACGACCGCCACGGCAATCTCCAAGACTTGCAACCGGGCAAAGCCTTGCAGTGGAACAGCCATGATCAGCTGGCATCGGTCACGCTGGTCAAACGCGACAATGGACCCGATGACGAAGAGTTCTACCGCTACAGCCAGGGCGTGCGCGTGTACAAACGGCATGAAACCCACACGTCATCGCTCAGCCATTTCCAGGACGTGATCTACCTGCCGGGGCTGGAAATCCGCACCCGCGACAGCGGCGAAGAATTGCACGTGATCACCCTGCCCGGCGGACACGGCAGTGTGCGTTGCCTGCACTGGGTCAGCGGCAAACCCGCCAACATCGCCGCCGATCAATTGCGCTACAGCCTCGACGATCATTTGGGTTCCGGCACGCTGGAGCTCGATCAAAATGCACAGCTGATCAGCGAGGAAGGTTATTACCCGTTCGGCGCCACGGCCTGGTATGCGCGGGGAAGCGAGGTGGACGTCGACTACAAAACCATCCGCTATTCAGGCAAGGAAATGGATGACAGCGGGCTGTATTACTACGGCGCGCGTTATTACGCGCCGTGGTTGCAGCGTTGGGTCAGTGCCGACCCCGCGGGGGATGTGGATGGGCTGAATCTGTATGGGTTTGTGGGGAACAATCCAATCTGTTACGTCGACATCAATGGCGAAGTCAAATGGCCGAGTATGGCTGACTTCAACGCGGGGGTAGACAGGATGATTGCCTCGGAAAATGCCAGCTACACCAAAAACGGCCAAGAGTTAGCGACACGCCGTTTAAAACACCAAATGAACAAGCAAGTGACTCGTCATATAGAAATACTCGGGATTACCAAACGCCGGACGCGAGATGCCGGCCAGCAGCTCAGCACGATGGGCTCAGGTTCAGACATCGCGCTTGCGGCGACGCGCAGAGCGATGGTGCTGGTGGCAGGTAAAGCCATCAGTTATGGCGTGGGGCTTGCCGTCGGCATCGGGGCCCAGGCCTTGGGCATAGTCGCTCCTGGTGTCGGCAACCTTGTGGGTGCAGGGTTAGGGTTCGGCGCCAAAATTGCAGTCAGCGGCCTCGTGGACTACGTTGCCGAAAGAACAGGCTTGAGCGCGTCAGTAAACTTGAAAACCACAAGACTGACGCCGGAAAAAATAATACAGAAAGCTGAATATAAGCAGATGAATCCGGGTGAATATTTAAAAGCAAAATATCAGAACATGAACTTCAGCTCTCAGAAGTCGGGGTTGAAACTTACAAAAGAAGCCACTGCTCTTGCCTCCAGTGAAATATTGAAGGCAACGCTGACAGGACTTCCTTCGGAAGCAGTGAGCGCAATCAGCAGTGGCGTAGGCGTCATACTGGGGTTACCGGAAATATTTAATGAAGCACTTGGAGCCAGCAAGGAGAAATCAAGCGAAAAAATGGATGAGTTCGAAAAAGGTATTCTCGGGCTCGCAGACACTATTGAGTCGAGCATGGATAGCATTCACGAGTATGCCGATGCCCTTTCCGTCACCAGTATCAATGGTATCGATATTCGAAGTCTGGATAAGGAAACGGGCAATATCACCGGCACGCTGTACAGTTTCGTGAATACTATTCGAGTTCACAGAAACAGCGGTAAAGCCGCTGCATAAACGTATGAGCTTTACACTGGCAACTCTGTCCACACGCGGCGGCATGCTATGGTGCGCGCCCGTATTGCTGACTGTTTACTACGCCATGCTTGCGACCTCCCGGACGTTACGTCTGATGCTGTACACCTTGCTGATCGTTGCCGGCGCAGCGCTGGCGGCCGGTTTTGCCATCCGCCACACCGAGCGCCAGGCCCTGGTCGAAGACGCCGCCCGCGCCAATCAGCAATTGGCTCTCTACGCCAATTCCCTGCACACCCTGATCGATCGCTACCGCGCCCTGCCCGCCGTACTCGCGCTGGACCCGGAGTTACGCGCCGCGCTCAAGGGTTCGGTAACCGCTGAACAGCAGGACGCACTGAACCGCAAGCTGGAAAAGATCAACGGCGCGGCGCAATCCTCGACCCTGGAACTGCTCGACCACACCGGTCTGGCGGTGGCCGCCAGCAATTGGCGTTTGCCCAGCAGTTACGTCGGTCACAACTACGGTTTCCGCCCCTACTTCAGCGAGACACGCACCCAGGGCACCGGGCGCTTTTATGCGGTGGGCGTGACCAGCGGCATTCCCGGTTACTTCCTGTCCAGTGCGGTTACCGGTGACGACGGCCAGTTCCTCGGCGCGATGGTGGTGAAACTCGAATTTCCGGAACTGGAGCGCGAATGGCGTCAGGGCAGCGACACGCTGCTGGTCAGTGATGCACGCGGGATTATCTTCATCGCCAACCAGCCGGGCTGGCGCTATCGCCTGTTGAAACCGCTGAGTGACAGCGATCACGCGGAGCTCAAGGCCACCCGCCAATACGACAAACAACCGCTGACCCCGCTCGAGTATCAATCGGTGCGGCGCTTCGACGACAACAGTGATCTGACGCGGGTCGTGGGCCCTGACGGGACGGCCAATTACCTGTGGGAATCGCTGCCGCTGAGCACTGAAGGCTGGACGTTACACCTGCTGCGCCGCCCGCAAGTCGCATTCGAAGACAGCCGTAACGCCGGGCTCGCCGCCGCCGGGTTGTGGCTGGCGGTGGTGTTTCTGTTGCTGTTCCTCAATCAGCGCTGGCGTCTGGCCAAACTGCGCCAGCGCAGTCGTGAAGAGCTCGAGCAACTGGTGGAAGAGCGCACTCGCGAGCTGCGCACCGCTCAGGACGGTCTGGTGCAATCAGCCAAACTCGCCGCGCTCGGCCAGATGTCTGCCGCGCTGGCCCATGAAATCAACCAGCCGCTGACCGCCCAACGCATGCAGCTTGCTACTTTGAGGCTGCTGCTCGATCACGGTCGGGTCGACGACGCTTACAAGGCGCTCAAACCGGTGGATGACATGCTGACGCGCATGGCCGCCCTCACCGGTCACCTGAAAACCTTCGCCCGCAAAAGCCCCAGCGGTTTACGCGAACGGCTGGATTTGGCCGCGGTGGTCGACCAATCGTTGCAGCTGCTCGACACAAGGTTGCGCGATGAACAGGTCAGCACGGTGCTGCACCTGACGCGCCCGGCCTGGGTGCGAGGCGATGCGATTCGCCTGGAACAGGTGCTGATCAATTTGCTGCGCAATGCCCTGGATGCGATGCACGATAAACCGTGCAAGCGCCTGGAAATCCGTATCGAAGCCGACGAACAACTCTGGCGCCTGACCGTCGCCGACAACGGTGGCGGCATTGCCGAAGAGCACTTGGCCAACGTGTTTGATCCGTTCTTCACCACCAAACCGGTGGGTGATGGCCTGGGCCTCGGGCTGGCCGTGTCCTTTGCCATCGTTCACGAATCGGGCGGACGCCTGAGCGCCAACAATCATGCAAACGGCGCGGTGTTCACCGTGACCTTGCCCATCGACCTGGAGGCCCCCGGCTCATGCTGAATTCAGTGATGGTGGTCGACGACGAAAGCAGTATTCGCAGTGCCGTTGAACAATGGCTGAGCCTGTCGGGGTTCGAGGTGCAGTTGTTCAGCCGCGCCGATGAATGCCTGGCGCAGTTGCCCAAGCATTTCCCCGGGGTGATCCTCAGCGACGTGCGCATGCCTGGCATGACCGGCCTGGAACTGCTGGCCGAGGTTCAGCGGCGCGACGCCGACTTGCCGGTGATTCTGCTGACCGGTCACGGCGATGTGCCAATGGCGGTCGAAGCGATGCGCGATGGCGCCTACGACTTCCTTGAAAAACCCTTCAGCCCCGAAACCCTGCTCGGCAGTCTGCGCCGTGCGCTGGACAAGCGACGGCTGGTGCTGGAAAACCGTGCCCTGCACGAGCAGGCAGACAACCGCGCCAAACTCGATGTGACGTTGCTGGGCGTGTCCCGTGGTTTGCAGACGCTGCGTCGGCAAGTGCTGGACCTGGCGACGCTGCCGGTCAATGTGTTGATTCGCGGTGAAACCGGCAGCGGCAAGGAATTGGTTGCCCGTTGCCTGCACGACTTTGGTCCGCGTGCCGACAAACCGTTTGTGGCATTGAACTGTGCGGCGATCCCCGAGCAGTTGTTCGAGGCCGAGCTGTTCGGTCACGAAAGCGGCGCGTTCACCGGCGCTTCAGGCAAACGTATCGGCAAGCTCGAATACGCCGATGGCGGCACGCTGTTTCTCGATGAAATCGAAAGCATGCCGCTGGCCCAGCAGGTGAAATTGCTGCGGGTGTTGCAGGAGCAGAAGCTGGAGCGGTTGGGCTCGAATCAGAGCATCCGCGTGGATTTGCGAATCATCGCCGCGACCAAACCCGACTTGCTGGACGAAGCCCGGGCCGGGCGCTTTCGCGAGGATTTGGCCTATCGGTTGAACGTGGCCGAGTTGCGACTGCCACCGTTGCGCGAGCGGCGTGAAGACATTCCGTTGTTGTTCGAGTCCTTTGCACAAAATGCCGCCGAGCGTTTGGGGCGCACTTTTCCACCGCTGAGCGGCCCACAGTTGAGCCACCTGCTGAGCCACGACTGGCCGGGCAATGTGCGCGAATTGGCAAACGTTGCTGAGCGACAAGTGTTGGGACTGGGCGAGCCGGAACCGGTGGGGATTGATCCTGGGCAATCGCTGGCAGCACAGCAGGAAGCGTTTGAAGCGCATTGTCTGCGCGCGGCGTTGACCCGGCATAAGGGCGACGTGAAAGCGGTGCTTGAAGAACTGCAGCTGCCGCGCCGGACGTTCAATGAAAAGATGCAGCGACATGGCCTGACCCGCGAGATGTTCCTGCAAGACAGTTGATTTTTTTGTTGTCTGGTCTGGCCTCATCGCGAGCAAGCTCGCTCCCACAATGTCCGGTGTACACAGTTCAATTGTGGGAGCGAGCTTGCTCGCGATGAGGCCGGTTCAAGCAAAGCAATTCCACGAGTTAATTGAGCGGTTTTCCGCTTACGTCCAATCCAAAACAAGCGGATTTCCGCTCACCGCAAACATTCACCCCCTCTAAACCGGCCCTCCTCCCCTTGGCACATCTCCTGCTATAGCCCAAGCAGGCTGCGTTTCAACGCGCTCCACAAAAACAATTAAATGAAGGATCCGTCATGGATAACTCACAAACCCTGCCTCTTGGGTCGGCAGCTACGCCTGCCAAAGAAAGAACCACTGCCAGTCGCATCAAATCGATCTTCAGCGGCTCTGTCGGCAACATGGTCGAGTGGTACGACTGGTACGTCTACGCCGCCTTCTCCCTGTACTTCGCCAAGGCCTTTTTCCCCAAAGGCGACACCACCGCACAACTGCTGAACACCGCCGCGATCTTCGCCGTGGGCTTCCTGATGCGCCCGATCGGTGGCTGGTTGATGGGCCTTTACGCCGACAAGGCCGGTCGCAAGAAAGCACTGATGGCTTCGGTGTACCTGATGTGTTTCGGCTCGCTGCTGATCGCCCTGAGCCCGGGTTATGAAACCATTGGCATCGGCGCACCGATCCTGCTGATTTTCGCCCGTTTGCTGCAAGGCCTGTCGGTCGGTGGCGAGTACGGCACCTCGGCAACGTACCTCAGCGAGATGGCGACCAAGGATCGTCGCGGCTTCTACTCCAGCTTCCAGTACGTGACCCTGATCTCCGGTCAGCTCATCGCCCTGGCCGTGCTGATCGTGCTGCAACAGACCCTGACCACTGAAGAGCTGTACGCCTGGGGCTGGCGCATCCCGTTCGCCATCGGCGCACTGTGTGCCGTGGTCGCGCTGTACTTGCGTCGTGGCATGGAAGAAACCGAGTCGTTCACCAAGAAAGAGAAGGCCAAGGAAAGCGCCATGCGCACCTTGATGCGCCATCCGAAGGAACTGATGACCGTGGTCGGCCTGACCATGGGCGGCACCCTGGCGTTCTACACCTACACCACGTACATGCAGAAATACCTGGTGAACACTGTCGGCATGAGCATCTCCGACTCCACCACGATTTCCGCTGCCACGCTGTTCCTGTTCATGTGCTTGCAACCGCTTGTTGGCGGGCTGTCGGATAAAGTCGGTCGCCGGCCAATCCTGATTGCCTTCGGTATTCTCGGGACGCTGTTCACCGTGCCGATCCTGACCACCCTGCACACCGTGCAGACCTGGTGGGGCGCGTTCTTCCTGATCATGGCGGCGCTGATTATCGTCAGCGGCTACACCTCGATCAACGCGGTGGTCAAAGCCGAACTGTTCCCGACCGAAATCCGCGCCCTGGGCGTCGGCCTGCCGTACGCGCTGACCGTGTCGATCTTCGGCGGCACCGCTGAATACATCGCACTGTGGTTCAAGAGCATCGGTATGGAAACCGGTTACTACTGGTATGTCACCGCGTGTATTGCCGTGTCGTTGCTGGTCTACGTGACCATGAAAGACACCCGCAAGCATTCGCGGATCGAGACCGACTGACAGTTACATTGATGGTGGCTGTGATGGCCCCATCGCGAGCAGGCTCGCTCCCACATTTGACCGCATTCTCATGAAAGAACTCGGTCAGTGTGGGAGAGCATCGGCATGGAAACCGGTTACTACTGGTATGTCACCGCGTGTATTGCCGTGTCGTTGCTGGTCTACGTGACCATGAAAGACACCCGCAAGCATTCGCGGATCGAGACGGACTGACAGTTGCATTGATGGTGGCTGTGATGGCCCCATCGCGAGCAGGCTCGCTCCCACATTTGACCGCATTCTCATGAAAGAACTCGGTCAGTGTGGGAGTGAGCCTGCTCGCGATGGCTGCACCTCGGTATCAAGTCAACTCGGCAACCGCAGGCTTCGCGAACTTCTTCTGCGCATACGAAGCACCCGCAATCATCACCACCAAAATCCCCGCCAACACCAACGACGAACCGATGGTGCCGAAATCCAGCCCACCCTTTGCATGGGGCTTGGTCAGGAAATCGCCCAACGTCGCGCCAAACGGCCGTGTCAGCACAAACGCCACCCAGAACAGCAGCACCGACGAAATTTTGGTGAAATATTTGAGCAACACCACCACCGCAATGGTCGAGCCGATCAGCAGTGCACCACCGGCAAAACCGAGGCCCGAGTCATCGGCCAGGTAGTCGCCAAGCGCAGTGCCCAGGGTGTTGGAAAACAGTATCGCCATCCAGTAAAACATCTCGCCGCGAAAGGTCTGGACCTTGGTGACGTTCAGCGAATCGCCGCTCAAGCGCCACGCAGCAAAAATCCCTATCAAAATCGCAATCAGGATCATCGAGCCCGTGGCATAACCCAACCCAAGGGTGCGGTCCATGAAATCAGACATTGTGGTGCCGGCCGTGCTGGTCGACAAAATCACGATCCAGTACAGCACCGGTTTGTAGGTTTTGGACATCAGCTGCGTGATCAGCGTCAGTACGAACACGCTGATCAAAATCAGCGAGCTGATGGCGTAACCGACGTTGAGGGTCATCGACAGTAAGTCGCCGGCGGTTTCCCCCAGGGTCGTCGCGCAGATTTTCATCACCCAGAACGCCAGGGTGATTTGAGGAAGTTTGTTCATCGAGGGTAAAGCTCCAATAGTCAGGGCAGCCGTTTTCTCAGGCTTTGGACGCCGCGCAGACTGAAGGTGAGGCCGTGAAAATTAGGTAGGTGCTTTATGAAAAAACTGTCACACAAGCCACTGCGCCGTCATTGCCACACTGGAAATTGCTGGCCACCGCTTGCACTATGGCCCTCTTCGCTACAAACCGAACTCAGGAACCCCGCGCCATGCCCGACGACATCCACTTCTACGAACCCGCCAACGGCCACGGCCTGCCGCATGACCCGTTCAATGCGATCGTCGGCCCTCGTCCCATTGGCTGGATTTCCTCTCAGGATGCCGATGGCCGCCTGAACCTGGCGCCTTACAGTTTCTTCAACGCGTTCAACTACATTCCGCCGATCATTGGGTTTTCCAGTGTCGGGCGCAAAGACAGCCTGAATAACATCGAGCAGACCGGCGAATTCGTCTGGAACCTGGCGACCCGGCCACTGGCCGAGCAGATGAACCAGAGCTCTGCCATGGCCCCGCCCGAGGTCAACGAGTTCGAGTTGTCCGGGCTAACCCCGGCAGCGTCGAAAATCATTCAGGTGCCGCGCGTCGCCGAAAGCCCGGTGTCCTTCGAGTGCAAGGTCACGCAGATCATTCAGTTGCAGCGGGCCGATGGCAACGTGGTGCCGAGCTGGCTGATTCTCGGCGAAGTGGTCGCCGTGCATATCGCCAAATGGCTGTTGAAGGATGGGGTGTACGACACCGCCGCGGCAGAACCGATTCTGCGCGGCGGCGGGCCAGCGGATTATTTCCAGCTGGGGCCTGAGGCGTTGTTCAAGATGTATCGCCCGGGGGCGAAAAGGTAATTACCAGATCAGGTCGCCGTCTTCGCTGACGTCCCTGAGACGGGTCAGTTCCTTGGCTGCGGCCTCGTCGGCCTCATGGGCAGTTTTGAAGGTCTGTTCTTCGAGCAGCTTGTGAAAGCGCGGCGCACCCGAACCACCGATGGCTTTGGTGGCGATTGCGGCGTGATAACCGCCTTCACGGGGTACTACGGCAGATACGGCTTCGAAGGTTTCAAAGGCTTTGCGTGCCATGTCGCGGATCCTGGCTGAATGGAGAATTGAGCCATTAAACCCTCAACCCGCCATTTTGTGTACCCACGACTGAGACTGCCCCAGCGCCTGGGCGGCCGACACGTCCTTGAAGGTATGAAAATCCAGGCTGTTGACCACCAGGTCTTGCACCAACCCGGCAAAAATCTGCATGGCCGGGGTGCTGAAGTAAGCGGTCATGGCCTGCTGGTTCATCCAGAAACCGGACACCAGCCACAACTCCGGATCGCACTGCGAATGTTGCAGGGCAAAATTCAGGCAACCCGGTGCGCTGCGGGACGGCTCGATCAAGGCGCTCAGGCGCGCACCGAGTTCCGCCGAACGCCCGGCGCGGGCGCGGACAAAGGCCATATGACTGACGGGGATCTGCGTAGACATGTTCAACCCTCCCAGGTACTCGAGTGGCAGCCGTGGGACGGGCTGCGACAGGATCCAAGGTTAAGCGCGCCGGTGGAAGCGCGGTTAGTCGATTCCTGCCGGCTTATTGCACAATCCTGCGCGGCTTCTCGAAAAACCTGTAACAACCTGTAAAAGCTTTCGCGCCAATGAAACAGGGCTTTCAAGCAAGTTTTCCTTGGGTTGCCCTGTCATAGAGGTGCCGTTAATTCACTCCGTGCAGAATCAGGCAAGGTTGAGGCAGGATGTGTCTACCGCTTCATCTTGCACAAACTTAAGCTCGCCTCATTACCAACGCCTTGCCGAGGATGCCTAGCATGTCGTCGCTCGATCACTTTCAAGCCCCGCTGGACGCCGACATGGAGAAACAGCGCGCGGAACTGGCCGCTATCATTCGCCAAAACACGGCGGAGGATGGCACTTATGCGACTGCCGTCGGCTCGCTCTTCATGTCTCGCCATAGCCAGTCCCATGAATTTGCCCCGGTACTGGCGCAACCCGCGCTGTGCATCATGGCGCAGGGCCGTAAAGAGGTCAGGCTGGCCGATGAGTACTTCAACTACGATCCGCTGAATTACCTGGTGGTGTCGGTCTCGATGCCATTGAGCGGACGAGTGGTGAACGTCACGTCTGAAGAACCGATCCTCGCGGTGCGGCTGGATATTGATCCGGCAGAAATCTCCGCGCTGATCGCCGACGCAGGCCCTTTGGGCGTACCGACCCGCCCTACCGGTCGTGGACTGTATGTCGAACGGATCGACACCGCGATGCTCGACGCGGTGTTGCGTCTGGCACGTTTGCTGGATGCACCGAAAGACATCGCCATGCTCGCACCGCTGATTCGCCGGGAAATCCTGTATCGACTATTGCGTAGCCAGCAGGGTCATCGGCTGTACGAAATCGCAATCGCCAACAGCCAGAGCCATCGCATCAGCCAGGCGATCAAATGGCTTAACGGCAACTATGAACAGCCGCTGCGCATCGATGATCTGGCGAAGGAAGTGAACCTGAGCGTGTCGACGTTGCATCACCGGTTCAAGGCGATGACGGCGATGAGTCCGTTGCAGTATCAGAAGCAACTGCGCCTGCAAGAAGCGCGACGGTTGATGCTGGCGGAAGGGTTGGAGGCTTCGGCGGCGGGGTATCGGGTGGGGTATGAAAGCCCTTCGCAATTCAGCCGGGAGTACAGCCGTTTGTTCGGGGCTCCGCCGCTCCGGGATTTGGCGCGGTTGCGGTTGACCGTCTGATCTGGTTTTTGTGCTGGTTTTGCCGACCTCATCGCGAGCAGGCTCGCTCCCACAGTTGATCGCCTGTGAACACAGAATTTGTGAACACCTCAGATCAAATGTGGGAGTGAGCCTGCTCGCGATGGGGACAGTCAGTCAGGCGCCGAGTACGCGGCACGCCTCGGCAGGAAGTGTCACCGAAACCGGGTTGCCAATGCTCAACCCAAACCCCTGACACGGCGTACTCAACGCCGTAAACGACACCCCGGAACACTCCACGGTCGTTTCAATCGTCGCGCCAATATCACGCACGAATGTCACCTTACCGAGCAAGCGATTCCCCGCCGTCGCCTGCGGATGCGACAGTTGCAGGTCCTCAGGGCGAATCAGCATCTTCACTTTCTCACCGACCACGATGCTGCTGCAGATCGACACTTCCAGCGCATCGCCACCTGGCAACCCGATCTTGCCGTTGCCCAGTGCCGTGGCCGGGAAAATATTCCCCGAGCCGATAAAGTCCGCGACAAATTCATTGGCCGGGTGACGATAAATCTCAATCGGCGTGCCCACCTGCTGCACGCGATGCTCACCCAATACCACAACGATATCCGCCATGGTCATGGCTTCACGCTGGTCGTGGGTCACCATGATGGTGGTGATGTTCAAGCGTTGTTGCAGCTGACGGATTTCCACCTGCATCGATTCACGCAGCTTGGCGTCCAGCGCCGACAGCGGTTCGTCGAGCAGCAGAATTTTTGGGTGATTCGCAATCGCCCGGGCAATCGCCACGCGCTGACGTTGGCCACCAGAGAGTTTCGACACCGGACGGTCGATCATTTCCTGCAACTGAATCAGTTGCAGTAACTCCACCACCCGCGCCTGCTGATCAGCCTTGCTGACGCCACGCAATTTCAGCGGATAGGCGATGTTCTCCCCCACCGTCATGTGCGGGAACAGCGCCAGCGATTGAAACACCATGCCGAAATTACGTTGATGCGCAGGCGTGTGGCCGATGTCTTCACCGTCCAGGCGAATCTCGCCGCCGCTCAGGGTTTCAAGCCCTGCGATCATCCGCAGCAAGGTGGTTTTGCCGCAGCCCGACGGGCCGAGGAAACACACCAGTTTGCCCTCAGGCAAATGCAGGTTTACATCCTTTACCGCGCAGGCCGAGCCGTAATGTTTCTCGACGTTTTCCAGAATCAGACCAGTCATGTTGCACCTCAAGAATCAGAACGAAACGCCACCTTCACCAACCAGCTTCTCCAACGCCCAGATCAGGACGAAGTCGATCAGCACGATCAGCACGGCAAACGAGAAAACGGTTGGGTCGAGCGAAGACACGGTGCGGCTGTACATCCAGATCGGCACGGTCATGACGTCGATGGTGTAAAGGAAGTAGGTCACGGTGAATTCGTTGAACGAGACGATGAACGCCAGCAGCATCCCCGCCAGAATCCCCGATTTCATCAGCGGCACCACCACATCGACAATCGCCCGGGTCGGCGAAGCACCGAGCATTTGCGCGGCCTCCTCGACTTCGCTGCCGATGGAGAGCATCGCGGCGGTGCAGTTTTTCACCACGAACGGCAGCGCCAGGATCACGTGGGCAATCACCAGCCGCGAGGTGGTCATCTGGAACGGCAGGCTGTCGAACACCAGCAGCAACGCCAGCCCCAACACCACCATCGGAAACACCAACGGCAGCGACATCAATTGCAGCGCCACGGCTTTGCCGCGGAACTCGCAACGGGTCAGCGCATAAGACGCAGGCACTGCGATGATCGTTGCAAACACCATGGTCAGGCACGCGACCATCAGGCTGGTGGTCATGGCTTTGCCCAGGCTCAGCACGTCGCTGGCGTCCGGCGAGACGAAGGTGTGCCAGGCCGCTTTGTACCATTGCAGGCTGTAGCTGCTCGGCGGGAAGTCGAGGTTCGACGAGCCGCTGAACGACATTACGATCATGGTCAGGATCGGCAACACCGCCAGCAGCAGGATGAAGCCCGACAGGATGCCGGCAAACTTGCCGGTCTCGCTCGGCAGCAGCCCATAACGTTTCTTGATCAGGGTACTCATTGCGAAGCCTCCAGCATGCGCCGACGGCGGCCAGTGATGTATTCGGACAAGGTCATGATCGCGAGCGTGGTGACAATCAACACCACACCGGCAGCGGAGGCGGCGGGCCAGTTCATCAGCGGGGCGATCTGGTCATGGACCATCACGGCCAGCATCGGCACGCGTCGGCCACCGAGCAGCAAAGGCACCACGAAGCTGCTGGCGTTGTAGGCGAACACCAACGTCGCGCCAGTGATGATCCCCGGCATGCTCATCGGCAGCACCACCTGACGGAACACCTGCAAACGGCTGGCACCCAACGTTGCAGCGGCTTCTTCATAAGTACGGGCGACGCCGCGCATGGCGCTGGCAATCGGCAGCACGGCCAACGGGAACGCGGTTTGCACCAGGCCCATCAGTACGCCGTTCTGGTTGTAGAGCAACATGATCGGGCGCTTGATCAGGCCCAGGCCCATCAGTGCCTGATTGAGCATCCCGCCTGGGCCAAGAATCACCAGCCAGCCGTAGCTTTGCAGCAGCAGGTTGACCAGCAAAGGCAGCAGCACCGCGGCGAGGAAGATCCGTCGCACAAACGGTGAGGTCAGCCGCGACATGGTGTAGGCCACCGGGATCGCCAACACGACCGCGATCACCGCGCTGATCAACGCCAAGCGCAGGGTCAGCAGCAAGGATTTGAGGTAATACGGTTCCAGCAGTTGGGCGTAACTGGCCAGGCTGAACCCGGTCCATTCCGCGCCCTTGGTGCCCACGCTCATGCGCAGTACCAGCAGGCTGGCGGCGATCAATACGCCCAGAAACAGCATCGACGGCGAAAGGAAAATCCAGGCACGCGTCGTCGGCGAAACACCCCGATTGACGCGCACAGGAGCGGCGGCGACCGGATGAGTCAGAGGTTGGTGTTCCATAGCAAGGGTCTCGTCAATGGAAAGCAGCTGACAAACACAAGACTTGAAGCCACTTCGCCCCCTGTGGGAGCGAGCTTGCTCGCGATAGCGGTGTATCAGTCGACATCAATGTTGAATGACAGTCAGCAATCGCGAGCAAGCTCGCTCCCACAGGGGATCTTCAGTGGTTGAAGATCCTGTGTTCGTCACTCGATCAGGAAGAAAAGATTTCCGTGTAACGACGAATCCATTGGTCATGCACGGTGGCCAGGAAGGCGTTGTCGTGCATGATCGCCTTCTCGGCAATCTGCTCTGGCGTGAGGATGAACGGGCTCTTGCGCGCTTCGGCGGAGATGATCGCCTTGGCGTTGACCGGGCCGTTGTAGATGTCTTCAGCCATCTTGCCCTGCACCAACGGGTCCAGAGAGTGGTTGATGAAGGCGTACGCCATGTCGGTGTCGCCCGGACGGTTCTTCGGCATTACCGATTGCATCAAGTCGGTGTAGAAACCTTCCTTCATGCCAAAGGTTGCACTCAGACCGTAGGCCGGATCGCGGATCTGTTTCGGGAAGAATGCCGGCGCGTACAGGCCGCCCATGTCCAGGGAACCGGTGCGGAACAGCTCGGCGATCTGGTTCGGGTTTTCACCCAGGGTGACCACGCGATCTTTCAGCTCGGCGAGTTTCTTGAAGCCCGGCTCAATGTTGTGTTCGTCACCACCGGCCAGTTTGGCGGCGATGATGATCAGGTCCATGGCCTCGGTCCAGTTTGGCGGCGGCAGGAAGATGTTCGGCGCAGCGTCGGCGTCCCACAGGGCGGCGTAGCTGTCCGGCGCTTCTTTCTGAGTGCGCGTGCTGTAGACCAGGCTGTTGCACCAGAGCAGGTAACCGATACCGTGGCCATTGGCGCCGGTGCGGTATTTTTCCGGTACGTCGACCAGGTTCGGGATGCGGTTGAGGTCGGGTTTTTCCAGCAGGTTGGCGGCGGCCAGACCTTCGGCGCCGACGCCGGCCAGGGTGATGATGTCGTACTGCGGACGATCACCGCCAGCCTTGAGTTTGGCGACCATTTCCGAAGTACTGCCGGTACGGTCAGCGATGACCTTGCAGCCGTACTTGTCTTCGAAGGTCGCGGCGATGTTACGCAGGGCTGCCAAGCCGGTGTCATCGGACCAGGTCAGCAAACGCAGGGTCTTGCCCGCAAAGCGTGTGTCGCTGGCGTTAGCCTTGATGAACGGCATGCTCATAGCGGCCGCTGCCACCGAGGCTACGCCCACGGTTTTGATGAATTGACGTCTGTTCAGATCATGCTCGCCCATTACGGACTCCCTTTGTTTTTGTAGGTATGAGGCTGGTCGCAACCGTTGCATCTGCGCCGCCAGATCTGCTTCAAGCCCCCGTATTCACGGGGTTTGCGCTGAGCCGACGGGTTCATCCTGAGGTCGTGCAAAACACCTGACTATCGATAAAAACTCATTGAAGCCATGACGCCAGCGCATGCCTCATCACGAGGCATGCGCTGACCCTTTTCGAGCCGTCAGACCGCTCGAATCACGTGTTTGATTTCCTGGAAAGCCTGCAAACCCCACGGCCCCAATTCGCGGCCGATGCTGCTCTGTTTGTAGCCACCCCAAGCGGTCTGCGGGAAGATCACTTGCGGCGCGTTGATCCACACAAGCCCCGCCTGCAAGGCGTTGGCGACCCGATCTGCCGCTTCCGCGTCGCGAGTGACCACGCTGGCCACCAGACCGAACTGGCTGTCGTTGGCCAGGGCAATCGCCTCGGCTTCGGAGGCAAAACTGCGTACGCAGATCACCGGACCGAAAATCTCTTCACACCACAGCGCACTGTCGAGGGGCACTTCGGTGAAAATCGTCGGCTGCAAAAAATAGCCGCGCGGCAGGTCTGCCGGGCGATTGCCGCCGCAAACCAGCTTGGCGCCGGCACTCAAGCCGCGATCGATGTGGCCGAGTACGCGCTGGTATTGCGCCTGATTGACCAGTGCGCCCATTTCCACGTTCGGGTCGAACGGGTCGGCCACGCGAATGGCTTCGGCGCGAGCCTTCAACCGGATGAGGAATTCGTCCGCCAGTTCATCGGCGATCAGCACGCGGCTGGTGGCCGAACACATCTGCCCGGCGTTGAAGAATCCACCGCCACAGGCCACTTCCACGGCCAGTTCGATGTCAGCGTCTTTGAGCACCAGCAGCGAGGATTTACCGCCCAGCTCCAGGCTCACGCCCTTCACGGTTTCTGCGGCACGTTGCATGACTTGAACACCGACGGCGTTGCTGCCGGTGAAGGAAATCTTGGCGATGCGCGGGTCAGCCGACAACGGCGCACCGACGGCCAGGCCAGTGCCACAGACCAGGTTGAACACACCCTTGGGCAGACCGGCCTCGGCGATGATCGTCGCCAGTTCCAGTTCCGGCAGCGGCGTGACTTCGGACGGCTTGAGTACCACGCAGCAACCGGCGGCCAGGGCCGGGGCGAGTTTCCAGGCGGTGGTGACCATCGGGAAATTCCACGGCACGATCAGGCCGACCACACCGCACGGCTCACGGCGCACACGAGCGCTGAAGTCGTCGGTTGGCAGCTCCACATTGCTGTCTTGCTTGGCATCGAGCCCTTCGGCTAAACCGGCGTAGTACTCGAAGGTGGCGATCACGTCGTCGACGTCGATGGCCGCTTCGAACAGTGGTTTGCCGTTGTTGCTCGACTGCAAATGCATCAACTGTTCGCGACCGGCCTGCACGCCCGCAGCAATTCTGCGCAGGATCGCGCCGCGCTCGGCGCCGGTGGTTTTCGACCATTCCTTGAAAGCGTTGGTTGCGGCAGTGACGGCTTGATCGACAGCACGTTCATCGCCGCCGTTCACGGTGGTCAACAGGGCTTCGGTGGCCGGGTTGATCACGCGCAGGTGTTCGTTGCCAGCGGACCATTGTCCGTCGATGAACAGGCCGTCGAGGGTCGTAGGGAAAGTCATTTCGACACCGCCTTCATCCACACAGTCTGATCGATTTCAATCAGGGTCGGGCCCTGGCGATCGGCGGCGGCGCGCAGTGCGCTGCGCAGTTGCTCGACACCGCAGACGGCTTCGGCGGCACAGCCCAGCGCCTTGGCCACGCCGATGAAGTCCGGGGTGTAGATGTCCACGCCAACCGGTTCGATGGCGCGGTTGACCATGTATTTCTTGATCTCTTCGTAGCCCTGGTTATTCCACAGCAGGACGATCACCGGGGTGCGCGCTTCAACGGCGCTGGCCAGTTCCGGCAGGGTAAATTGCAGGCCGCCGTCGCCGATCAGGCACACCACTGGAGGACGCGCGCCGTTTTCAACGCTACCGCCGAGCCAGGCGCCAATCGCTGCCGGCAAGGCGTAACCGAGGGTGCCGTAACCGGTGGACGAGTTGAACCAGCGACGCGGGCGTTCCGGGTTGA
This sequence comes from Pseudomonas sp. GL_093, assembly GCF_057837605.1. Classification (NCBI taxonomy): domain Bacteria; kingdom Pseudomonadati; phylum Pseudomonadota; class Gammaproteobacteria; order Pseudomonadales; family Pseudomonadaceae; genus Pseudomonas; species Pseudomonas sp. GL_093. The sequence goes on from NZ_CM174448.1 coordinate 5,687,902, forward strand.
ACGTCAGGTTGCCGGTGTACACCGGTTGGGTCGAATCGCCGACGAAGACTGCGTTTGGCAGTTCGTGCAAGACGGTTTCCAGGAAGCGGGTCTGGGCCAGGGTCGGAGCGTCCCAGGTGGCGGCCAATTCGTCGCGCAAGCGTGCGGCACGGACCTGGCCCCAATCGTTACGGCGCTCGGCCAGCGAGTGGTGGGACAGTTCGCTCAGCAAGGCTTGAGCCGCGTTGCGCGAGTCGGCTACCAACGCGATTTTCGGCGGGTAGTTGCGCACGGTCTGGTCGGGGTCGATGTCCACACGCAGCAGCACGCCAGGAATCTCGAAGCCGCCGGCGAAGGTCACGTCGTAATCGGTCTCGGCCAGTTCGGTGCCGATCGCCAACACCACGTCAGCTTCAGCCACCAGAGCGCGAGTCGCGACCAGGCTTTGGGTCGAGCCGATCAGCAACGGATGGTTGGATTCGAGCATGCCTTTGGCATTGATGGTCAGGGCCACCGGGGCGTCCAGCAACTCGGCCAGTTCAGTCAACTCGGCGGCGGCATCGATGGCGCCGCCACCGGCGAGAATCAGTGGGCGCTTGGCACCGGCCAGCAGCGCGGTCATGCGGCTGATTGCGCTCGGCGAGGCACCGGCGCGGTCGATGTTGACCGGTACGCTGGCGAGCAGGTCATCGGCCTCTTCGACCAGGACGTCCAACGGAATTTCGATGTGCACCGGACGCGGACGGCCGGCCTGGAACAGTGCAAAAGCGCGAGCCAGGACGCCCGGCAATTCAGCCGCCGACATCAAGGTGTGGGAGAACGCCGCCACGCCACCGACCAATGCGCTCTGGTTTGGCAGCTCGTGCAGCTTGCCGCGACCTCCGCCCAACTGGCTGCGCGATTGCACGCTGGAGATCACCAGCATCGGGATCGAGTCGGCGTAGGCCTGGCCCATGGCGGTGGTGATGTTGGTCATGCCAGGGCCGGTGATGATGAAGCACACACCCGGTTTGCCGCTGGTGCGAGCGTAACCGTCGGCCATGAAACCGGCGCCCTGTTCGTGACGCGGAGTGACGTGGTTGATGCTCGAACGGGCCAGCCCGCGATACAGCTCCACGGTGTGAACCCCGGGAATGCCGAACACCTGCTCAACCCCGTAATCTTCGAGTAACTTGACCAATACTTCGCCGCACGTCGCCATGTCTTTGCCCTTCTTGTTCGTTTGAGACGCCGGACCTGCGCAGTGTTTATGATGAGTGGGCAGGTCCAGGGATGGCCTCATTGGAACGGGCGACACGTAGCCGCAACAATGGATAAAAAGTCATACTAGCCATGTCCTCACGTCATACCTTGGATCCCAATGAAACGATTGCCTCCCCTGCCGGCGCTGCACACTTTTCTGATTACCGCGCAGTGCTGCAACTTCACCCGTGCTGCCGAACAGCTGTACATCACCCAAGGCGCGGTGAGTCGGCAGATCGCCGGGCTGGAAGAACATCTGGGTTATGAACTGTTCATTCGCCAGGCCCGCGGCCTAGACCTGACGGCCGAAGGACGGGAATGGCTGCCACGGGTCCAGCAGATTTTCGGCTTGATCGACGAGGCGGTGGAGCAGATCGGCGAGAAGCGCGAAACCCTGCAACTCAAGGCCCCGACGTGCGTCATGCGCTGGCTGTTGCCGCGGCTGTTGCAGTGGCAACGGGAACGCCCGGATGTGCCGGTGGAATTGACCACCACGGTCAAGCACGGTGTGGATTTTCATCGCGAGCAGTTCGATGCAGCGGTGATGTATGGCGCACCGCCGGACAGCGCGCTGGCCTCTTTTCATTTGTTCGATGAGCAACTGACACCGGTCTGCTCCAAACCTCTGCTGGAAGGTCCAGTGCCGCTGATGACGCCGGAGGATCTGGAGCAGCACATGCTGCTGCACCCGACCCGGGATGAACGGGACTGGAAAGCCTGGCTGGCCACCGCGGATATTCGCTTGAGCAATGTCGGCAAAGGTCAGCATTTCGAAACGCTGGACCTGGCGATGTCGATGGCGTCCCAAGGGACAGGCGTGGCGATCGGGGATTGGTCGCTGATTGGCGATGATTTGAGTGCGGGGCGGCTGGTCATGCCGTTTGAATTGAAGGTGAAGACCGGGTTGGCGTATTACCTGGTTTTCCCGGAAAAACCCGGACCTTCGCCGAAGTTGCGTGAGTTGATGGGGTGGTTGGTGGCGCAGGCTCAGAGCCGCTGAGCCCTGCAGGCTTCGCGCGCAACCCTGTGGGAGCGAGCCTGCTCGCGAAAGCGGTGTATCAGTGCCATCAATGCCGAATGACACGCCGCATTCGCGAGCAGGCTCGCTCCCACATTAGTTTTCAGTGGGACTCAATACCCGACTGTGAACCGCTGCCGAGAATGCTTCGGCGCTTCCACTTCATCCAACATCGCAATCGCATAATCAGCAAAAGTGATCCAGCTACGCCCTGCACTGCTCACCAGCAAATCATCCTTGCCAACCCGAAACGCCCCCGTGCGCTCACCTTCGACAAACTCTGCCGATGGCGACACAAAGGTCCAGTCCAACTCTTTTTCCTGCCGCAGGTTTTCCAGAAACAGCGCACCCGCGCTGGCCTCAGCCTTGTACGCCTGCGGAAAACCCTCGCTGTCGATGACGCGTGTTCCGTCCGGCAGCAACAGCGATCCGGCACCGCCCACCACCAGCAAACGTTTCACCCCGGCCTTCTGCACAGGCCCGATGACGGCGCTGGCAGGAAGGGTCGCGAAGTGCGCAGCGCTGATCACCACGTCATGGCCCGCAACGGCCGCTTGCAACGCTTGGGCATCAAGGGCATCGACATTCTTGGTGACCACACCGGCCCGCTGGCCGATCTTCGAGGTGTCGCGGGCAATGGCGGTAACGCTGTGACCACGGCGCAGGGCTTCTTCCAGCAGTTGGCTACCGGCACGACCGGTGGCACCAATGATTGCGATCTTGCTCATGACGTTCTCCAGTGTGGATCAGTGTGAGTGGGTGAATCGGGTTACCACTTCATCTCGCCCTTGGCGACTTTGGCGCTCAGCTCAAGCGAGCTTTCTTCACCCAGCTTCGGGTAGCGTTTTTTCATCGCGGCGATCAGCGCGGCAGCGTCCTTTGCCTTGGCGGTTTCATCGTCGAACGCCTTGATGTAATCGGCGGTGAACTGCACGGCGGCCAGCGAACGGGCGCTCTCACCAAGGTAATGACCCGGCACGATGGTTTTCGGTTTCAGGGTTTCGATGGCGTGCAGCGTAGTCAACCAATCGGCGTGGGACTGCGGCGTCTGGGTGTCGGCCATCCACACGTGGATGTTCTCTGCGACGACGACGCCACCGACCACTGCCTTGATCGACGGAATCCAGACAAAGGTGCGATCCGGCTGCTTGCCCTCAAGCCCCACCACCTGCAACTTCTGCCCTTCGAGCATCAGGCTGTCGCCTTTGAGTACCTGCGGCACGATGGTTTTGGCCGGTACATCGGCGCCCATTTTCGGCCCCCAGAACGCCAGTTTGCCGTCGACGGTTTTCTGGATGTGATCCACCGTCGGCTGCGAGGCGAGCACTTTAGCGTTGGGGAATGCGGCGGTCAGGGTGTCGAGACCGAAGTAGTAATCCGGGTCACCGTGGCTGATGTAGATGATGGTCAGCTGCTTGCCGCTGGCGCGGATCTTCTCGACCACTTGCTCGGCCTGGGATTTGCCGAATTGCGCATCCACCAAAATCGCGTCTTTCTCGCCGCTGACCAACACCGAGGTCACTGGAAAAATCGCCTTGTCGCCCGGGTTGTAGACATCCAGGGTCAGGCTCGATGCTGCCGCTGCATGGGCGGCAAAACCGAGTGTGGCGGTGGCCAGCAAAATACGTTTAAGCGAGGTGAAGCCGATCATCTGTTGCTCCGTTGTCCGAATGCCGTGCTTGGCGATGGGACAGAGCTTAGTTGCATGACTCAGTACAAAAAATGCGATGCTTGAACATAGTTTGTTTCTGAAAGCGGGCAAATCATGGATCGTCTACAAGCAATGCGGGTGTTCGTCACAGTGGTTGACCTCGGCAGCCAGTCGGCCGCCGCCGATCACCTGGACCTGTCACGGCCGGTGGTTTCGCGCTATCTGGCGGAGCTGGAGGATTGGGTCGGCGCACGCCTGATGCACCGCACCACGCGCAAGTTGAGCCTGACCGCCGCCGGCAGTGAAATCCTGCCTCGGTGTCGGCAGATGCTCGACTTGTCCACGGACATGCAAGCCGCCGTCAGCGAACCGGACGAGGCACCACGCGGCCTGCTGCGCATCAGCGTCAGCACTTCGTTTGGTCAGGCACAACTGGCGGATGCTATGGCCGCTTACGTCAAACGATATCCCGGCGTCAGCATCGACCTGCAGATGCTCGACCGCACGGTGAACCTCGTGGATGAGCGCATCGATCTGGCGATCCGCACCAGCAACGACCTGGACCCGAACCTGATCGCACGACGGCTGACGGTCTGCCGCTCGGTGATCTGCGCCTCCCCCGCTTATCTGCTCGAACACCCGACACCGCGGCGGGTCGAGGATCTGAGCCAGCACAATTGCCTGACCCACTCCTACTTCGGCAAAAGCCTCTGGCATTTCGAGGAGGACGGCGAGCAGGTGTCAGTGCCGGTGCAGGGCAACATCAGCGCCAACGAAGCCAGCACGCTGTTGCGCGCGGCGATGGCCGGTGCCGGGGTGGCGATGCTCCCCAGTTATCAGGCCGGCGTGCATATCCACAGCGGCGAACTGATCCGCCTGCTGCCCCACGCCGAACCTCGGCAGATGAACGTTTACGCGGTATATGCCTCACGCAAACACATGCCGGCGGCGTTGCGCAGCATGCTGGATTTCCTGGGGCTCAGATTTCCGGAAGAGCCGGAGTGGGATATCGGCCTGTAACCGATCAGGCACAGGGGTTCATCAGTGTTCTGAATGTCGGGTTACATGTGCAAGCCGCGCGGCTGGCAACTCACTGGCGCTGACCTATGCTGAAAGTAGTACCGAAGGGTATTCGTTCAGAGGTCAACGCCATGAACATCAAAACAAGAAGATACCTCGCTATTTTCATCACCTGCGCGGCCACGCTCGCGCTGTATGGCACCGCGGCCTGGCGCGTCGAGCAGTTGCGACAACTGCCCCGTGAATACGCGAGCTGCAACTTCGAACGCTGCATTCCCCACAACGCGACCCTCAACGCCCTCAAGTAACGAAGGGGATCAGGCCTCGTTGTCCTGATCAGCCTTCAAGCGGTCGCGAAATGCCTTGGGCGAGATCCCCACTCGACGCCGGAACAGGCGCGTGAAGTTGGTCGGATCAGAGAACCCCAACACGTCGGACATTTCATAAATGGTCATGCTGGTATAGGTCAGCAAACGCTTGGCCTCCAGCAACTGACGCTCGTGCATGATCTGCAACGCCGGTTGTCCCGCCAGCTCACGGCAGGTGCCGTTGAGGTGGGACACGGAAATCCCCAGCCGATGGGCCAGGTCTTCGACCTTGACGTGTTGGCGATAGGTCTCTTCCACCAGTTGGATAAAACCGTTGAGGTATTCCCGGGCACGCTGCGGACGCTGGCTGGCGTTGCGACGGGAAATCACCTGGCGGCTGACCCACACCATGATCACGCTGACCAGCGAATGCATAAGCATTTCGCGAGCCGGCTGGTGGCCGGTGTATTCGTCTTGCAGCGCTGAAAACAGGCTGTTGAGGTATTCGCCTTCCTTGCCCGCCGGATAACTTTCGGCCTGGGCCAGGGCGTTCACCGAGTTGCCCAGTTGCGCCTGAAGATGGGCGACCAGCGGCGCGGCAAGGGTCACGACAAACCCTTCGACGTCCTCGGAAAACCGGAAGCCGTGCACCGACAGCGGTGGCAGGATCTGGATCGCCGGCTCGGTCAATTGCGTACGTTTGCCTTCGATTTCAAGCTCTGCCTGACCTTTGAATACGAAGAGCAACTGGCACAAATCGGCGTGACGATGGGGTTTGATTTCCCATTGGTGTTCGCGGCTGCGTTTGGAAATGGTTTCACAGTGCAGCAAGTCCGGGGTCGGCCAATCCAGGCTTTCACCGTAGAGCTTGAACACTGGAATCGAAGGTAGGTCAGGCTTGTTCATCACTTCAATCCAGGCCTCGGGGGTAGGCGGGCGATAATCGCACCGATTGGCAGAATGTACAGGTATCGGCTCAGTTTTCCCCTTCAATTGACAGACTCGCGAGAGAAAAATGCAAGCACTCGATCCATAAAAATTATTCACCGGCCCTGGTCGTGTGAAGCTTGCGAGCCATAAAAACAATGAAAACGCTGAAAACCCAAATCGCCATCATCGGCGCCGGTCCGTCCGGTTTATTGCTCGGCCAATTGCTGCACAACGCCGGCATCGACACCCTCATTCTCGAACGCCAGACCCCGGACTATGTGCTCGGACGAATCCGTGCCGGCGTCCTCGAACAAGGCATGGTAGAGCTGTTGCGCCAGGCTGGGGTGGGTCAGCGCATGGACGCCGAAGGGCTGGTCCATGGAGGCTTCGAACTGGCCCTCGACGCACGCCGCGTACACATCGATCTGCAAGCCCTGACCGGTGGCAAAACGGTGATGATCTACGGTCAGACCGAGGTCACTCGCGACCTGATGGCCGCTCGTCGGGAGGCCGGCGCGCAGACGATTTACGAGGCACGCAACGTCGTTCCTCACGGGATGAAAACCGAAGAGACGTTCGTGACTTTTGAGAAGGACGGCGAGCTGTATCGACTCGATTGCGACTACATCGCCGGGTGCGACGGTTTCCATGGCGTGGCCCGACAGTCGATTCCTGCCGAATGCCTGAAGGTGTTTGAGCGGGTCTATCCGTTTGGCTGGCTCGGCATCCTCGCTGACACGCCGCCCGTTCACGAAGAGCTGGTTTATGCCCGGCATGAGCGCGGTTTTGCCCTGTGCAGCATGCGTTCGGCCACCCGCACCCGCTATTACCTTCAGGTACCGGCCGACGAGCACGTCGAGAACTGGTCGGATCAGCGCTTCTGGGATGAACTCAAATCCCGTCTGCCTTCCGAGTTGGCAGCGTCGTTGGTCACTGGGCCTTCCATCGAAAAAAGCATCGCGCCGTTACGCAGCTTTGTCGTCGAACCGATGCAGTACGGACGGATGTTTTTGGTCGGCGACGCCGCGCACATCGTCCCGCCCACCGGCGCCAAGGGCCTGAACCTGGCGGCCAGCGACGTCAGTACGCTGTTCAACATTCTGCTGAAAGTTTACCGAGAAGGCCGTGTGGATTTGCTGGAGAAATACTCCGAGGTCTGCCTGCGCCGGGTGTGGAAAGCCGAACGGTTTTCCTGGTGGATGACCTCGATGCTGCACCGCTTCGACGATAACGACGCCTTCAGCCAGCGGATTGCCGAGTCGGAACTGGGCTACTTCGTCGACTCCGAGGCCGGTCGAAAAACCATTGCAGAAAATTACGTCGGTCTTCCATACGAGGCTATCGAATAGCCTGCTACCGACTTACACTGGCGAGCATCCCCGCTCGCCTTGCTCCTTGCGGGTCAATCACTGTCCGCAGGTTCTAACCCGTGACCAATCTCAACCAGCCTGAAACGCCCAAACCGGCCATTCGCAGCGTGTTGATCGCCCTGATGCTGGCAATCTTTCTTGGCGCGCTGGACCAGACCATCGTCGCCGTATCGATGCCGGCCATTTCCGCACAATTCAAGGACGTCAGCCTGCTGGCCTGGGTGATTTCCGGCTACATGGTGGCGATGACGGTGGCGGTGCCGATCTACGGCAAACTGGGTGATCTGTACGGTCGCCGCAAGTTGATGCTGTTTGGCATGGGGTTGTTCACGGTCGCTTCGTTTTTTTGCGGCATGGCCCAGAGCATGGAACAGCTGGTGCTGGCGCGGATTCTTCAGGGCATCGGCGCCGGCGGGATGATTTCGGTCAGCCAGGCGATCATCGGCGACATCGTGCCGCCCCGGGAGCGCGGCCGCTATCAAGGCTATTTCAGCAGCATGTACGCCGTGGCCAGCGTGGCCGGCCCGGTACTCGGCGGTTACATGACCGAGTACCTGTCATGGCGCTGGGTGTTCTTGATCAATCTTCCGTTGGGCCTCGGTGCCTGGCTGGTGGCCAATCGAACGCTGGTGGGTTTGCCAGTGCCGCAACGCAAACCGATCATCGATTACCTCGGCACGTTGCTGATGATCATCGGCTTGACCGCCTTGTTGCTGGGCATCACCCAGGTCGGTCAGGGCCATTCGTGGCGCAGTGCGCAAGTGCTGGGCCTGCTCGGTTGTGCAGTGTTGGTACTGGCGCTGTTCGTCTGGCATGAACGCCGGGCGCGGGAGCCGCTGCTGCCGATGCATTTGTTCGCCAATCGCAATGCGATCCTGTGCTGGTGCACGATCTTCTTCACCAGTTTCCAGGCGATCTCGCTGATTGTGTTGATGCCGCTGCGCTTCCAGAGCGTGACCGGCGCCGGAGCCGACAGCGCCGCATTGCACCTGTTGCCGCTGGCGATAGGTTTGCCGATCGGGGCGTATTTCGCCGGCCGCCGAACCTCGGTGACCGGGCGCTACAAACCGATGATTCTGACGGGTGCCCTGCTTATGCCGATCTCGATTCTCGGTATGGCGTTCAGTCCTCCCCAGGCCTTTGTGCTCAGTAGTTTGTTTATGTTGCTCAGCGGGATCGCTAGCGGCATGCAGTTCCCGACGTCCTTGGTCGGTACGCAGAACTCGGTGGCACAACGGGACATCGGTGTCGCCACCAGCACCACCAACCTGTTCCGCTCATTGGGCGGCGCGGTGGGTGTGGCGTTGATGTCAGCCCTGCTGCTGGCATTGTTGCAGGACTCAAGTTTTGCCCACCTGGCAGGGTCTTCGATGATTGCCGAGGGCAGTTCGGGGAACGTCTTGCTCGATGGTTTGAACGCCGCGCCGGGGGATGCGCAGAACGCCTTGCGTGCCGAGCTACTGCTGACCTTTCAACATTTGCTGATGGTTAGCGCGGCGGTGTCGCTGCTGGGGCTGGCGGCGGCGATTGCCATGCCGAATATGGTGTTGCGGGGGCGTGAGGATAAAGTCCGATAATCCCTCCGACTGATCGTTCCCACGCTCTGCGTGGGAATGCCTCAATGGACGCTCTGCGTCCGCTCGTGGGACGCAGAGCGTCCCGGGCTGCATTCCCACGCGGAGCGTCACTAGTGTCCGGTAAAAACCGAAGGGGGAGCTTGCTCCCCCTTGCTGTTGGCGGTCTTCAGTCATAATCGGATTTTTCAGACTCGATTTTGACTCATGTTTACCAGCACCCGCTTGGCCCAGCTGCTCAGTGCGATCCCGCGCCCGTTCCTCCAGCAATCGATCGAAAAGCACCAGGCTGATCGCTACGTCAAGCGCTGCACCTCCTGGCAATTGCTGGCGACAATGGTTTATGGCCATCTGACCCAAGCCTTGAGCCTGCGCTCCTTGGCGATTTATTCCGAAAACCTGGCCCCGCATAACTACCATCTCCAGGTCGGTCCCATCGCCCGTTCAACATTGTCGGATGCTTTGAACAAGCGCGATTACCGGCCGTTCCAGGATATCTGCCCTGTTGCGCGGCGTCAGTCGCCAGCAGCGCAAGGAAGCCGGCGCCATGGTTAGCCTGATTGATTCCACCTCGATCACCTTGCGTGGCCCCAACTTCAATGACTGGACTGCCGCGACGAAAACCCGCATCACGCAAGGGCTCAAAGTGCATGTGGGGCTGGATCTGGCGCAGTTGGCCCCGGTGTACGTGAGCATTACCCACGCCAACGTCAACGACTTGAGCGATGCGCTGGAGATGCCAATTCAGGCCGGCATGACCTACGTTTTTGACAAGGGCTACTGCGATTACAACTGGTGGCACCAGCTGCAGACCAAGGGCGCTTTCTTCGTCACCCGCCTGAAGAAAAACGCCAATATCAAGGTGTTGCACGAGCACTCAACTGTGGCCGAACAAGGCCCGGTCATGACCGATGAGGTCGTCCTGTTCGGCAAAAAACATTTGGGCGGCAAACGTTTGAATGACTACCGGGAAGAACCGGTAAGACGCGTTGTGGTTAAGCGCGACGGGCATGCCACGCCATTAGTCCTGGTGACCAATGACTTCACAAGAACAGCTGAAGAAATCGCGGACTTGTACAAAGAGCGTTGGAAGATCGAGCTGTTTTTCAAGTGGATCAAGCAACATCTGAAGCTCAAGCGCTTCTATGCCTTTTCCGAAAACGCCGTGCGCCTGCAAATTTACAGCGCCTTGATCAGCTACTTGTTGCTGCACCTGTTCCACCGGCGCTCAGGGTTTCCCGGTTCGTTGTTTGAGCTGACGGTTCGTATTATTCATGTCCTGCATGAACGGCCCGACGCTCAAGTGTTCAGAGAACGACGAAGGCCGCAGCGAGAAAAGCTGAAGGCTGCCCAAGGCAGCCTTCAGCTATGAAACATGTTTACCGGACACTAGTGACGCGGAGCGTGGGAACGATCATTGCTCAAGGGCTGTAATACCCGACAGCCACCAGAAAATGCCCGACCTTTTTCAGGTAGGCATGCTTGTCCTCGACCTTGCCGGTCACCGGGTTTTTCCAGCGGTACTCGTATTCGCCGTAGTCCTGCTTGGCCATCAGCGCCAGGATCGGCTCCCCAACCGGCTTGCCTTCCGGGTCCTTGATCTTGCTGAAATCGGTATTGATCAACCGCAGGTTGGTGCCGTGGGCGACATAACGCTGGTTATCCAGGTCGACGACGAAGACGTATAGGTCATCCTGCAAGTAACCGCCCTTGAGGGAGTTGATGGCCGTGAGCGTGCCCTTCTCGTCCTTGGCCAGATCGGTCGCTGCTTTGTTCAGTAACGCCATCGCCTGTTCCGCTGAGGCCCGTGGCAAGTAGTACCCCACCGCCAGGATCCGCTGACCGATGCGCTGGTAGAACACATGTTTGCGTTCGACTTTGCCGTCGGACCAGTTCTGCCAACGATATTCGGCCTGCTGAATGCCATTGCCCTCCGGCACGTTCAAAGCGTCTTTGAAGGCTTTCTGCAAATCCGGCCCGAGCACATCGGACACATCACGGCCAATCAACGCCGAAGACGGCCCGCCGCTGGCGAGCATCACGCCCTTGGTGTCGACCACGAACACGTAACGATCCTTGTCGACAAACTCGCCCTGACGGCTGAAAGCAGCGAAGGCCTTGTCACCATTGTCGTGGTAGTACGCCAAGGCTTTTTCCAGCAAGGCTTTGGCCGCCTGGCTGTCGTCCTTTTCCGTGCCGGCAGCTTGAACCTGGCCCAGGCACAGCAAAAGCATCACGCCCAGCAAGGCCATCCTATGCAAAAACCCCATTGCGCATCCCTCGTTCTTGTCGGTGTTTCAAGAGCGTAGACGGCAATGGGGTATGTATGGATATTCAGCGAATGGCAGTGTGTAAGGAAATCATTCCCGGGAAATCCGGGAATGATTCATGGCTCAAGGCCGGGCGCGCAGCTGCTGCTGCAGATTCTGGATCTGCGCCTGAAGGGTGTTGATGTTGCGGGTGACCTGGCTACGGAAGGCGTCGAATTCGGCGGTATTGGTCCCGCCTGGCGTCGCGGCCGGGCGATTGTCCTGTTGGCTTTTGAGGATGATGACTTCCTGCTCCAGACGCTCGATGGCGGCGCTCGGGTTGCCTTGTTTCTTCAGCGCAACGATGTCGGAGCCAAGACTCTTGAGTTGCACGTCGAATTTGTCTGTGTCCGCCGGGTTGCTTTTCAGCACGGCGACATCGCTGTTCAAGACTTTGACCTGAGCCTGCAACTGAATGGTGGCGGTCTGTTGCTCAGTGGTCTGAGTGGTCATCTGCGCCAAGCGCTTATCCAGATCGGTGGTTTGTGCGCTCATCAGTGCCAGGCGCTTGTCCAGATCGGTGGTCTGGCCGACAACGCCTTGCTGTTGTTTGCTTTGATCCTGGAGCTTGCTTTCCAGCTGTTTGATTTGCAGCTTCAAGGCTTCGCTGTCGCTGCTGACGTTGGTCTGACTGGCGACAACCTTGCCGGAAATGTCCTGCAAGCGCCCCGCCGCATCCTCACTGATACGCGCGAAACTTTCCTGGGTCGCCACCAATTGCTGCTCCATCAGCGAGAGCTGCTGAAAGCTCCACCAGGCCAGGCCTGCAAACGCGAAGAACAAGGCGCCGACCAGCGCCCACAGCGGGCCGGTGCTCGGGCTTTTGACTTTGACGACTGGCGTGGTCCGCGAATGCACGGAGGTACGAGCGCTTGTCGGAAAATCATCGTCGTCGAGGCTATCGGCACGCAGGCTCGGTACATCGTCGAAGTCGTCGTTGGCATCGTTACGCATGGACATTGAGTCAACCTTTGAGGAACGCGGTGATGGCTTGATGCGGCGCAGTATAACCCCCACTGCCGCATCGATTGACCCTCAACCCCGAACTCGGTTCAGTGCGGCGGCGCTAACCCGCGCGTCAGCGGATGTCCTGGGCCTTCCACCAGCCGCAGAATTCATCGAGGGCGGTCCAGAGACTGACTTTGGGATCGTAGTCCAGATAATGCCGGGCGCGGCTGATGTCCAGGGTGAAATTTTTGTTCATCACCTGCATGCCCAGGCGCGACAGGGTCGGCTCGGGACGACCCGGCCACAACTTGCACACCCCTTCGTTGAGCGCCGCTACGGTGTAGGCCAAGCCGTAGGAACGGTAGCGCGTGACCTGTGGGACATCCATCTTGCGCATCACGTAATTGACCACGTCCCACAGCGGAACCGGCGTGCCGTTGCTGATGTTGTAGGCCTTGCCCAACGCCGAACCACTGGCCAGCAAACTGCTGAGCAACGCTTCATTGAGGTTTTGCACGCTGGTGAAATCAACCTTGTTCAGGCCGTTGCCGATGATTGAGAGCCGTCCTTTACGCTGCATTTTCAGCAATCTCGGGAAGATGCTCATGTCGCCAGCCCCCGTCACGAAACGCGGGCGCAGGGCCAGGGTTTCGAGGCCGAACTCCTGAGCGCCGAAAACTTTTTGCTCGGCCAGGTATTTGGTCGCGGCGTAGGGATGCTTGAAGCGCTTGGGCACCTGTTCTTCGGTCAGCCCCAAGTGATCGCGGCCATCAAAGTAGATCGACGGCGACGACAAGTGCACCAGTCGCCGAACCCGCTGTTTAAGACAGGCCTCGACCACGTTTTCAGTGACCTGGACATTGCCTTGATGGAAGTCCTGATAGCGCCCCCACAAACCGACCGCACCGGCGCAATGCACCACGGCTTCGACGTCTGAGCACAGATCGCGTGCCAGTTCCGGGTCGCTCAAGTCCCCCTGGATGAACTCGGCGCCACGGCGCACCAGATGCTCCACACTTTCGGCCCGGCGACCGTTGACCCGCACGTCCAGGCCCTGCTCCAGGGCAAAACGCGCAAAGCGCCCGCCGATGAAGCCGCTTGCGCCGGTAACCAGAATCTTCATGAATTGCTCCGAATATTTCGTTTTGCGTTTTGCGTTTTGCATAGGGCGTGAGGTCTTGACGCTGCCCGTCAGTCCAACGGCACCAGCCATTGCTTCGACGAACGCACCAACTGATCGGTGAGTAACCCCAGCAACTGACCGCCATTGCGCCAATGATGCCAGTACAGCGGCACATCGATTGGCTTATCAGGTAAAAGCTCTACCAATACACCGCGCTCCAGTTGCTCGCGCACCTGCAGTTCAGGCACCAGGCCCCAACCGAGTCCCGCTTCCGTGAGGCGGATGAAGCCTTCGGACGAAGGGCATAGATGGTGTTCGAATCCGCCATCGACGCCGAGGGACGCGAGGTAGCGATGCTGTAGGAAATCGTCCGGGCCAAACACCAACGCGGGCGTTTTCGACAACAGATCGGCACGTACACCTTCAGGAAAATGCCGGGCGATAAAGGCCGGGCTGGCCAGCGCACGGTAGCGCATGGCCCCCAGCAAAACGCTGCGCGCGCCGGCCACCGGTCGCTCGCTGGCGCAGACGCACGCCGCGACTTCACCGGCGCGCATGCGTTTGAGGCCGACGGTCTGGTCTTCGACCACCAGATCGAGCAGCAGATGCTGTTCCGCACAAAAATCCCCGACCGCCACCGCCCACCACGTGGCGAGGCTGTCGGCATTCAAGGCGATGCGCAGACGTTCCGGCAGGCCTTCTTCGTCGAGGGCCGGCACCAGGGTTTGCAAGTCCCGTTCAAGCAAACGCACCTGCTGCACATGGTTGAGCAGCCGTCGGCCGATTTCGGTCGGCGCCGGCGGTGTCACCCGCACCAGCACCGGTTGGCCGACTCGCGCCTCGAGCAATTTGATGCGCTGCGAGATCGCCGATTGCGACAAACCGAGCACCTGAGCCGCACGTTCGAACCCGGCCTGCTCGACCACCGCGGCCAAGGCAGAAAGCAATTTATAGTCGAACATCAGTTTTCCTAATGAGCGATCAGCATGATTGGTTTTTCTTATACATCCTGACACCGGAGAATGGCCAGCAAGAACTCTTCAACAAGGATCATCGACATGGCTGGCGAAACTTCATTGGCAACCTTGCTGCGCAGCATGAGCCCGCAACTCAACGTCGGCGAATACGTGTTCTGTACCTTGCGCGACGGCAAGTTGCCGGCAGGTCTTGAGATTGTCGGCAGCTTTCGCGAGCAGGAAGGTCTGACGGTGATTCTGGAACGATCCCACGCCGAGAAGGCCGGTTTCAGTTTCGATTACGTCGCGGCCTGGATCACCTTGAACGTGCATTCGGCCCTCGAAGCCGTCGGCCTGACCGCCGCGTTCGCCACTGCATTAGGCCAGGCGGGTATCAGCTGCAACGTGATCGCCGGCTATTACCACGACCATTTATTCGTCGGCCAGACCGATGCCGAACGCGCCCTGCACGTGCTGCGGGACCTTGCGGCCAACGCGGAGTAAACATCTTATGTGGCAAAGCTATGTGAACGGCCTGCTGGTGGCCGCGGGGCTGATCATGGCGATCGGTACTCAGAATGCGTTTGTGTTGGCTCAGAGCCTTCGACGCGAACATCACCTGCCCGTGGCGGCACTGTGCGTGACCTGCGATGCCTTGCTGGTGGCCGCCGGGGTATTCGGCCTGGCGACGGTGCTGGCGCAGAACCCGACGTTGCTGGCAGTCGCCCGTTGGGGTGGCGCCGCGTTCCTGATTTGGTATGGCAGCCTGGCATTGCGTCGAGCCTGCTCGAAACAGAGCCTGCAACAAGGCGAAAGCCAGACCGTGCGTTCACTGCGCGCGGTGATGCTCAGTGCTTTGGCCGTAACGCTGCTTAACCCGCACGTTTATCTGGATACCGTGTTGCTGATTGGCTCCCTCGGTGCCCAACAAACAGAGCCTGGCGCTTATGTGGTGGGCGCGGCCAGTGCGTCGTTGCTGTGGTTTTTCACCCTGGCGCTCGGCGCGGCGTGGTTGGCGCCATGGTTGGCTCGGCCAAGTACCTGGCGAATCCTTGATCTGTTGGTGTCAGTGATGATGTTCACCGTGGCGTTTCAATTAATCGTCGCCAGCTGATTATTCCAAAAGGCTCTGGAACCTCTATTCCACACAGTTGTTGCGTGGTTATGCCGCACCCCCGGTGCTATGATCCGATCCGATGCGCCGCAAAGAGTACAAACTCCCCGGCGCTTGTCTGGCCGCCCGTGATCGGCCTTGCGCTCACCGCAACTGACCTGATTAGGAGAATCATCATGGCTTTCGAATTGCCGCCGCTGCCTTACGCACACGATGCCCTGCAGCCGCACATTTCCAAGGAAACTCTGGAATTTCACCACGACAAGCACCACAACACCTATGTCGTGAACCTGAACAACCTGGTGCCAGGCACCGAGTTCGAAGGCAAGACCCTGGAAGAAATCGTTAAATCTTCTTCGGGCGGTATCTTCAACAACGCCGCTCAGGTCTGGAACCACACTTTCTACTGGAACTGCCTGGCGCCAAACGCCGGCGGTCAACCAACCGGCGCACTGGCTGAGGCGATCAACGCAGCCTTCGGTTCGTTCGACAAGTTCAAGGAAGAATTCAGCAAGACTTCCATCGGCACCTTCGGTTCCGGTTGGGGCTGGCTGGTGAAAAAGGCTGACGGTTCCCTGGCCCTGGCCAGCACCATCGGCGCCGGCAACCCGCTGACCAACGGCGACACCCCGCTGCTGACCTGCGACGTCTGGGAACACGCTTACTACATCGACTACCGCAACCTTCGTCCAAAATACGTCGAAGCGTTCTGGAACCTGGTCAACTGGAAATTCGTGGCTGAGCAGTTCGAAGGCAAAACCTTCACCGCTTAAGATCGACGCCAGTCAAAAAAACCCGGCTTTTGCCGGGTTTTTTTATGGGCTCGGGAACTGACTGAACGCCTATTCCTGCGGATCGACGATATCCAACGCCCGATTAACGGCTAAGTCCGCCAACATGACGATCTGCGCGATGGCCAACGCCGTACTGCGCTGGGAGCCGGTCAGGTAGGTGGCGAAATCACTGGCCAAGACGTTGGCTGAAGCCAATGACTCACAGGCGTGGGCCAGGAGGGATTCGGTATCCATGTCGGGGGCGATCATGAACATAGTGTTGGGACTGTAGGGTTTGGTGGTGTTGAAGGGTGGGTCGGGGATTAATTTATCCAAGGGAATGCCTATGACGTTGGGTGCCATTCCCTCGCCGTTTCTCACGCGACGAAGAGGTGGCAGCTATGTGCGAGGTGAGAAACCGGTCATAGACACCCGGCCAGACCGAAGTCTGCCCGCACACAGCCGCCATAACGCATATGCAGCAGATAAACTGGCGGCAATTATGCGGATACTGGCGCTGGATGACTATGACTTGCCGAGTTCTCACACCCGATCGCTGATTTTCAGCGACAGCCAAAAGGTTATTGAACCCGCTTCCTACGGGCAACCTGAAAACCTCGTGGGAAAGGTCTGGTTTTTTTACCGCTGTTTAAACGGACGCATCCGTTGCCTGTACAGCCGCCATCGCGAGCAGGCTCGCTCCCACAGGGATTGGATGTTTGGCAGAAAGAGATTGGTCGGCTGTCAGGCCGCCTTCGCGAGCAAGCCCGCTCCCACAGGGGGATCAGTGTTCGTCTTTCGCTCCTCACCACTCAACAGGCCGAGCGTTAGCTCGCCTGCAGCCCTTGATCTTGATCCACCCGCCCCTTCGGGAGGCTGAGTGGAGGTGTTCATCTGGGGGGTAGGCGCGCAGCGCCGTTCGACGAAGTCGAACACATCGAGAGGAGGTCGAAGCGAAGCCGACCGGAGGCGATGCCCCCAGATGAATGCCGGAGCGAAGGAACGCCGAGCCTAAGCGAGGGGCCGGACGCTCGGGGCGAGACCTTTGGTTACTTTGGGGCGTTTGCCAAAGTGACACGCCGTAAGGGCGGAACCATTAGCGGCCATTACCGCAGAAATGGATATGTACACAGAGTAACCCACAGAAACCAGGCCGATTTCCCACGATGAAACCAGCCTTCAGCCCCTTGCCCCAACGCCACAGCCGTCTAACATCAACCAAACGGAAAATATGTCCCAATCCCCCTCAAGTTGAAGGCCCCAACAACCGACACAGTACAACCAGTACAAACACTCCAAACCACAGCATTTCGGCCAAGCTACAGGCAAAACCCCATGTGATTGATTGTCCCTTTGACTGCCATCACCGGATTGCCAATACTCATGGCAACTTGACGCTACCCGCACGGAACAAGGAATGACTCTTTGAAGCTGGAACTCAAGAACAGCTTGTCGGTGAAGTTGCTTCGGGTCGTGCTCCTGTCGGCATTGATCGTCGGCGTGGTCTTGAGCTGCGCGCAGATCGTTTTCGATGCCTATAAAACACGCCAGGCCGTGGCCAGCGATGCCCAACGCATCCTCGACATGTTCCGCGACCCCTCGACCCAGGCCGTCTACAGCCTGGACCGGGAAATGGGCATGCAGGTGATCGAAGGCCTGTTTCAGGACGACGCTGTGCGCAAGGCCTCCATTGGCCATCCCAACGAAGCCATGCTCGCGCAAAAGTCTCGCGAGCTGCAGCATTCCGACAGTCGCTGGTTGACCGACCTGATCCTCGGCAAGGAGCGCACCTTCACCACCCAACTGGTGGGTCGCGGCCCTTACAGCGAGTATTACGGCGACTTGAGCATCACCCTCGACACCGCCACCTACGGCCAGGGTTTCATCGTCAGTTCGGTGATCATCTTCATCTCCGGCGTGTTGCGTGCGATGGCCATGGGGCTGGTGCTGTACCTGGTCTATCACTGGCTACTGACCAAGCCGCTGTCGCGGATCATCGAACACCTCACGGAAATCAATCCGGATCGCCCCAGCGCACACAAAATCCCGCTGCTCAAGGGGCATGAAAAGAACGAACTGGGGATCTGGATCAACACCGCCAACCAGTTGCTCGAGTCCATCGAGCGCAACACCCATTTGCGCCACGAAGCGGAAAACAGCCTGCTACGCATGGCCCAGTACGACTTCCTCACCGGCCTGCCGAACCGCCAGCAATTGCAGCAGCAACTGGACAAAATCCTGGTAGACGCCGGCAGGTTGCAACGTCGGGTCGCGGTATTGGTGGTCGGCCTGGACGACTTCAAGGGCATCAACGAACAATTCAGCTACCAGACCGGCGACCAACTGCTGCTGGCCCTGGCCGATCGCCTGCGAGCTCACAGCGGACGCCTTGGCGCCCTCGCCCGCCTCGGCGGCGACCAGTTCGCCCTGGTTCAGGCCGACATCGAACAACCCTACGAAGCGGCCGAACTGGCCCAAAGCATTCTCGATGACCTGGAAGCGGCCTTTGCCCTCGATCATCAAGAGATTCGCCTGCGCGCCACCATCGGCATCACCCTGTTCCCCGAAGACGGTGACAGCACCGAGAAGCTGCTGCAAAAAGCCGAGCAGACCATGACCCTGGCCAAGACTCGCTCGCGCAACCGTTATCAGTTCTATATCGCCAGCGTCGACACCGAGATGCGCCGCCGTCGCGAGCTGGAAAAAGACCTGCGCGACGCCTTGGCCCGAGGCCAGTTCTACCTCGTCTACCAACCGCAGATCAGCTATCGCGATCACCGGGTGGTGGGTGTCGAGGCGCTGATTCGCTGGCAGCATCCCGAGCACGGGCTGGTTCCGCCAGACTTGTTCATCCCCCTGGCCGAGCAGAACGGCACCATCATCGCCATCGGCGAATGGGTGCTGGATCAGGCGTGCAAACAATTGCGCGACTGGCATGACCAGGGTTTCGTCGACCTGCGCATGGCGGTGAATCTGTCCACGGTGCAGCTGCACCACGCCGAGTTGCCACGGGTGGTCAACAACCTCCTGCAGATGTACCGCCTGCCACCGCGCAGCCTGGAGCTGGAAGTCACCGAAACCGGCCTGATGGAAGACATCAGCACGGCCGCCCAGCACCTGCTGAGCCTGCGCCGCTCCGGTGCGCTGATCGCGATCGACGACTTCGGCACCGGTTACTCGTCATTGAGCTATCTGAAAAGCCTGCCGCTGGACAAGATCAAGATCGACAAAAGCTTCGTTCAGGACCTGCTCGATGACGACGACGATGCGACCATCGTTCGGGCCATTATCCAGTTGGGCAAGAGCCTGGGCATGCAGGTGATTGCCGAAGGCGTGGAAACCCCCGAGCAAGAGGCCTACATCATCTCCGAGGGCTGTCACGAAGGTCAGGGCTATCTCTACAGCAAGCCGCTGCCGGCGCGGGAATTGAGCGCGTATCTGAAACAGGCCCAGCGCAGTAACGCCGCTATCCTCTGAAACGACGCAGACCTTTGTAGCAGCTGGCGAAGCCTGCGTTCGGCTGCGCAGCAGTCGTGAAGTCAGCCACCTTGTTGTGTCAGGTAAACCGCGGCGTCAGGATTGACGACTGCTGCGCAGCCGAACGCAGGCTTCGCCAGCTGCTACAAGTCATGCGCTGGCACACCGACTGTGTGAATAAGAAATATTTCCACCTACAACCCTTTACACATAATGCGAAAGATTTGCATTATGTCGCAGTTTTGCGCGCTTGCTGCGCCATTCCACCCCTTCTCGAAGCAGGATGTTCGCCATGATTCGTATGCCTCTGGCTACCGCCAGTCTGTTGGCCATCGCTATTTCCCTCGCCGGTTGTGGCGAAGGCAAAGACAAAGCTGTCGCTGCGCAAGCACCGACTCCGGCCGCCAGCACCATGGCCCCGGCTGCTGCACCTGCCGCTGCCAGTAAAGTCGATGAAGCCGGGGCCAAAGCCGTTGTCGCGCATTACGCCGACATCGTCTTCGCCGTTTACAGCGATGCCGAATCCACCGCGAAGACCCTGCAAACCGCCGTCGACGCCTTCCTCGCCAAGCCGAACGCCGACACCCTGAAAGCCGCCAAGGCTGCCTGGATCGCTGCCCGCGTTCCTTACCTGCAGAGCGAAGTGTTCCGCTTCGGCAACACCATCATCGACGACTGGGAAGGTCAGGTGAACTCCTGGCCGCTGGACGAAGGCCTGATCGACTACGTCGACAAATCCTACGAACACGCACTGGGTAACCCGGGCGCCACGGCCAACATCATCGCCAACACCCAGGTTCAGGTCGGCGAAGACAAGGTCGACGTGAAAGACATCACCCCGGCAAAACTTGCCAGCCTGAACGAGCTGGGTGGTTCCGAGGCCAACGTCGCCACCGGCTACCACGCTATCGAATTCCTGCTCTGGGGCCAGGACTTGAACGGCACTGGCCCTGGCGCCGGCAACCGTCCAGCTTCCGACTACCTGGAAGGCAAAGGCGCAACCGGCGGTCATAACGATCGTCGTCGCGCTTATCTGAAGTCCGTGACCCAACTGCTGGTCAGCGACCTGGAAGAAATGGTCGGTAACTGGAAGCCGAACGTGGCCGACAACTACCGCGCCACCCTGGAAGCCGAGCCAGCTGAATCCGGCCTGCGCAAAATGCTGTTCGGCATGGGCAGCCTGTCCCTGGGCGAACTGGCGGGCGAGCGCATGAAGGTTTCCCTGGAAGCCAACTCCCCGGAAGACGAACAGGATTGCTTCAGCGACAACACCCACAACTCGCACTTCTACGATGCCAAAGGTATTCGTAACGTGTACCTGGGCGAATACACCCGCGTCGACGGCACCAAAATGACCGGCGCCAGCCTGTCGTCCCTGGTGGCCAAGGCTGACCCGGCTGCCGACACCGCGCTCAAAGCCGACCTGGCCGCCACCGAAGCCAAAATCCAGATCATGGTCGATCACGCCAACAAGGGTGAGCACTACGACCAACTGATCGCCGCCGGCAACACCGCTGGCAACCAGATCGTCCGCGACGCTATCGCTTCCCTGGTCAAGCAGACCGGTTCGATCGAAGCCGCCGCTGGCAAACTGGGCATCAGTGACCTGAACCCGGACAACGCTGATCACGAGTTCTGATCAACGCTGTTTGAATAAAAAGGCGACCTTCGGGTCGCCTTTTTCATGCCTGCCAAACACAGATCCATTGTGGGAGCGAGCCTGCTCGCGATAGCGGTAGTACATTCAACATCAATGTCGACTGTGATGACGCCATCGCGAGCAGGCTCGCTCCCACAGGGGATCATTGTTTCCAGGAAAACCCTGCGCCAAATCAACCAAACGATAATTCCTCTTATTCAATCTCCCCTGCCCTGTTAGACTTTGCGCCCCTTGTTTTGCTCGTCTTGCAGGATGTCTGATGCCCTCGCTGCCTCTTCGCTTGTCCGCACTGTTTCTGGCCCTGGGCCTGAGTGCCTGCGATGACGCCCCGCGTTTTACCCAGGCCGAACCCGGTGAAGCCCGGTCCGGTGGCAGTGCAACCGTGCGCAAGACCGATCAGAACTCATTTTCTTTGCCGTCCGCCAACCTGTCGCCGTCACGGCGCGTGGACTTCAGTGTCGGCAACAGTTTTTTCCGTAATCCCTGGGTGATCGCGCCGTCGACCACCACTGCCCGGGATGGCCTCGGGCCGTTGTTCAACACCAACGCGTGCCAGGGCTGCCACATCAAGGACGGCCGCGGTCATCCGCCCACGCCTGATGCGCAGAACGCCGTGTCGATGCTGGTACGCCTGTCGATTCCCGATGCGCCGGCCTATGCCAAGGTCATCGAGCAGCTCGGTGTCGTCCCGGAGCCGGTTTACGGCGGACAATTCCAGGACATGTCCGTGCCGGGTGTCGTGCCGGAAGGCAAAGTGCGCGTCGATTACACGCCCGTTCCGATTCGCTTCAAGGACGGCACCGAAGTCGAGTTGCGCAAACCGATGTTGCAGATCACCCAGCTCGGCTACGGCCCGATGCACCCTGACACGCGTTTCTCGGCCAGGGTTGCACCGCCAATGATTGGCCTGGGCCTGCTCGAAGCGATTCCCAACGAGGCGATCCTGGCCAATGCCGAGGCTCAGGCAAAAGACAAAAACGGTATCGCCGGGCGCCCGAACCAGGTCTGGGATGACGCGCAGCAAAAAACCGTTCTCGGCCGATTTGGCTGGAAGGCCGGCCAACCGAACCTCAATCAACAGAATGTTCACGCGTTTTCCGGGGACATGGGCCTGACCACAAGCCTGAGGCCCGTCGACGACTGCACCGACGCGCAAACCGCCTGCAAACAGGCACCGAATGGCAATGGCCCGGATGGCGAGCCGGAAGTCAGCGATAACATCCTGCGCCTGGTGCTGTTCTACAGCCGTAACCTCGCCGTACCGGCCCGCCGCGATGTCAGCGCCCCCGAGGTGCTGGCCGGCAAGAATCTGTTTTTCCAGGCCGGATGCCAGTCCTGCCACACCCCGAAATACACCACCGCCGCCAACGCCGCAGAACCTGAACTGGCCAATCAAGTGATTCGCCCTTACAGCGATCTGCTGCTGCATGACATGGGCGACGGTCTGGCCGACAACCGTACCGAATTCCAGGCCAGCGGCCGCGACTGGCGCACCCCGCCGTTGTGGGGCATCGGCCTGACGCAGGCGGTCAGTGGGCACACCCAGTTTTTGCACGATGGCCGCGCCCGCAATCTGCTTGAAGCCGTGCTCTGGCATGGCGGTGAAGCCACGGCGGCGCAACAACAGGTTTTGTCTTTCAACGCCGGGCAGCGCGCTGCGTTGCTGGCGTTCTTGAATTCCCTTTAATACGTATTCCATAGCGGGAGCCCGACATGTTCCGTCCCAAATTGTTGTTCACCAGCCTTGCCGCGCTAGCCTTGGGCGCCTGTTCACCTCAGGATCCGCAGGCCGTCACGTCAGCAGCCATCGCCAAGTCGGTGATCCTGCCGACCTACACGCGCTGGGTTGAAGCCGACCGCCAGCTGGCTGTCAGTGCGTTGGCCTACTGCGAAGGCAAGGAAAACCTCGACACCGCCCGCGCCGACTTCCTGCATGCGCAGAAAGCCTGGGCCGAGTTGCAGCCGCTGCTGATCGGGCCGCTGGCCGAGGGCAATCGCGCCTGGCAAGTGCAGTTCTGGCCGGACAAGAAAAACCTCGTCGGCCGTCAGGTCGAGCAACTGGTCACCGCACAACCGCAGATCGATGCCGCTGCCTTGGCCAAGTCCAGCGTTGTGGTTCAAGGCCTTTCCGCCTACGAATACATCCTGTTCGACAGCAAGCCTGATGTGGCCAACGCTGAACAGAAAGCCAAGTACTGCCCGCTGCTGATCGCGATTGGCGAGCGTCAGAAACAACTGGCCGAAGAGATTCTGAAAAGCTGGAACAACACCGACGGCATGCTCGCGCAGATGAGCAAATTCCCGAACCAGCGCTACGCCGATTCCCACGAAGCCATCGCCGATCTGTTGCGCGTGCAAGTCACCGCCATCGACAGCCTGAAGAAAAAACTCGGCACGCCGATGGGCCGTCAAACGAAGGGTGTGCCGCAACCGTTCCAGGCCGATGCATGGCGCAGCCAGTCGTCCCTGACCGGCCTCGAAGCCAGCCTCGCCGCCGCCAAAACGGTGTGGGAAGGCGTCGACAACAAAGGTCTGCGCGGCCTGTTGCCGAGCGAGCAAAAACCGTTGGCCGACAAGATCGACGCCGCTTATGCCGCGTCCCTGAAATTGTTCGCCAGCAACCAGCGCTCGCTGACCGAAATGCTCAACGATGACGCCGGTCGCCAGCAACTCAACGATCTCTACGACAGCCTCAACGTCGTCCACCGCCTGCACGAAGGCGAACTGGCCAAGGCGCTGGGCATCCAACTGGGCTTCAACGCCAACGACGGTGACTGATGAGGGCAAGTTCCATGCTGCGACGCCAGGCTCTGACGTTAGGTAGTTTGCTGCTGGGTGCGGTGACACTGGGCGGCTGGACGCTGTTCAAGCAGAAGGACAAAAGCCCGCTGCTGCTTTCGGCGCGGGACGACACCGACGGCAAGCACTACGCCGTCGGTTACCGGCTGGACGGCACCCGGGTGTTTGCCACCCAGGTCGGCCAGCGCTGCCACGACATCATCAACCACCCGACGCTGCCGGTTGCGCTGTTCGTCGCCCGTCGTCCTGGCACCGAGAGTTACCTGATCGACCTGCGCGACGGCACGCTGCTGCAAACCGTGACCTCGCTGCCGAACCGGCACTTCTACGGTCACGCGGTGATTCACAAGAGCGGTGACTGGCTGTACGCCACCGAGAACGATACCTCCGATCCAGGTCGCGGCTTGCTCGGTGTGTATAAGTTCGAAGGCGAGCGACTTATCCACAGCGGTGAGATTTCGACTCATGGCGTCGGCCCGCATCAGGTGTCGTGGATGCCCGATGGTGAAACCCTGGTGGTGGCCAATGGCGGCATTCGCACCGAGGCCGAAAGCCGCGTCGAGATGAACCTCAACGCCATGGAACCGAGCCTGGTCCTGATGCAACGCGACGGCACCCTGCTGAGCAAGGAAACCCTGGCCCAGCAGATGAACAGCGTGCGGCATTTGGGAATTGCCAGCGACGGCACCATCGTCGCCGGTCAGCAGTTCATGGGGCCGTCTCACGAGTCGTCGGAGCTGCTGGCGATCAAGCGTCCCGGGCAGCCTTTCGTGGCCTTTCCGGTACCTGAGCATCAGTTGCAGGCCATGGGGCATTACACCGCCAGCGTCGCGGTGCACAGCGAGTTGCGCCTGGTCGCGTTGACTGCGCCACGGGGCAACCGCTTTTTCATCTGGGACCTGGACAGCGGTGAGGTGCGCCTGGACGCGCCGCTTCCCGATTGCGCCGGGGTCGGCGCGGTAGCCGATGGCTTTGTCGTGACCTCGGGTCAAGGGCGCTGCCGGTTCTACGATTGCCGCCAGACAAGCCTTGTAGCAAAACCCCTCGATCTACCCGCAGGGCTCTGGGACAACCACCTTCACCTCATCTAGACACGGTCCTTTGTAGCAGCTGGCGAAGCCTGCGTTCGGCTGCGGAGCAGTCGCAAATCCTGACACCGTGGTTTGCCTGACACACCGCGGTGTCTGATGTCACGACTGCTGCGCAGCCGAACGCAGGCTGCGCCAGCTGCTACAGGTCGGGGTGACGCCTACCTGTAAGTTCTGCCAGTTGGAATCAATCTCCCACTCGGAGTAATGTGCCCGACTGTCTCACCTGATTTTCTCCAAGGAAGTGGAAATATGCTGCGTCGCCGCATGCTGATCATGTTGGGTGTTGTTTTGCTGATCGTGCTGGTGCTGGCCGGTTACAAAGCCTTCTCCATCTATACGATGATTCAGGGCTTTGCTGTGCCGAAACCAGCGATCAGTGTCGCCGTGGCCACGGCCACCGAACGGCCGTGGCAAGCCCGCCTGCCCACCGTCGGCACCCTGAAGGCGCTGCAAGGCGTGGACCTGAGCCTGGAGACCGACGGCACCGTCATCGATTTGAAGTTCGAGTCAGGCCAGAAGGTCAAGGTCGGCCAACCGCTGCTTCTGCTTGATAGCGTGGTAGAAACCGCCCTGCTCGAAACCGCTCAGGCCGACCTGGGTCTGGCGCAGCTCGATTATGGTCGCGGCAGTCAATTGGTGGGCAGCCAGGCCATTTCCAAAGGCGAGTTCGACCGGCTCTCTGCAGTGCTGAAAAAGAGCCGGGCCACGGTCAATCAGCTCAACGCGGCACTGGCTAAAAAACGCTTGCTCGCACCGTTCAGCGGGACCATCGGCATTCGTCAGGTGGACATCGGTGACTATCTCGCCAGCGGCACCATGATTGCCACCCTGCAAGACCTCAGCAGCCTCTATGTAGACTTCTTCGTGCCCGAGCAGTCGGTACCGAAAATCGCCCTCGGCCAACCGGTGCAGATCATTGTCGCGGCCTACCCGACACAAACCTTCCCCGGCACCATCAGCGCGATCAACCCGAAAGTCGAAAACAGCACGCGCAACGTCCAGGTCCGCGCGACCCTGGCCAACCCCGACGGCAAACTGCTGCCGGGGATGTTCGCCAGCCTGCAAGTGTTGTTGCCCGACCCGCAGCCGCGCATCGTCGTGCCGGAAAGCGCGATCACTTACACGCTGTACGGCAACTCGCTCTATGTCGTCGCGCAGAAAAAAGCCGAAGACGGCAGCCTGGAAAAAGACGACAAGGGCCAACCGATCCTGATCGCCGAACGACGTTTCATCGAAACCGGCGAGCGCCGCGATGGGCAAGTGATGATCACCAAAGGCGTGCAGAACGGCGAAAAAGTGGTCACGGCCGGCCAGATCAAACTGGACAACGGCGCACACATTGCGATCAGCGACGACAAGACCTTAGCCGAGAAGAACAGCCCGCCTCGCGCGGACTGATCAAGGAATCCCCATGGCTTTTACCGACCCGTTCATCCGCCGCCCGGTGCTCGCCACCGTGGTCAGCCTGCTGATTGTGCTGCTGGGCTTCCAGGCCTGGAGCAAGTTGCCGCTGCGCCAATATCCACAAATGGAAAACGCCCTGATCACGGTGACCACCGCTTATCCCGGGGCCAACGCCGAAACCATTCAGGGCTACATCACCCAACCGATGCAGCAAAGTCTGGCGAGCGCCGAAGGCATCGATTACATGACCTCGGTCAGTCGCCAGAACTTCTCGGTAATCTCGATCTATGCGCGCATCGGCTCCAACAGCGACCGCTTGTTCACCGAACTGCTGGCCAAGGCCAACGAGGTGAAGAACCAACTGCCTCAGGACGCCGAAGACCCGGTGCTGAGCAAGGAAGCCGCCGACGCCTCGGCACTGATGTACATCAGCTTCTTCAGCAAGGAATTGAGCAACCCGCAGATTACCGACTACCTGTCGCGGGTCATCCAGCCGAAACTGGCGACCCTGCCGGGCATGGCTGAAGCCGAGATTCTCGGCAACCAGGTATTTGCCATGCGTCTGTGGCTGGACCCGGTCAAGCTCGCCGGTTTCGGCCTGAGTGCCAGCGACGTGACCGATGCCGTGCGCAAATACAACTTCCTCTCCGCCGCCGGCGAAGTGAAAGGCGAGTACGTCGTCACCAGCATCAACGCCAACACCGAGCTCAAATCCGCTGAAGCCTTTGCCGCGATTCCGCTCAAGGTCGAGGGCGACAGTCGTGTGCTGCTCAGCGATGTGGCGCGGGTTGAAATGGGTGCGGAAAACTACAACTCGATCAGCTCCTTCGGCGGCACCCCCTCGGTATACATCGGCATCAAGGCCACGCCCGGCGCCAACCCGCTGGACGTGATCAAGGAAGTGCGCAAGATCATGCCGGACCTGGAAGCCCAGCTGCCGCCGAACCTTAAAGGTGAAATCGCCTACGACGCCACACTGTTTATCCAGGCCTCGATCAACGAAGTGATCAAAACATTGTTCGAAGCGGTGTTGATCGTGATCGTGGTGGTGTTCCTGTTTCTCGGCGCGCTGCGTTCAGTGGTGATCCCGGTGGTCACCATCCCGCTGTCGATGATCGGCGTGATGTTCTTCATGCAGATGATGGGCTATTCGATCAACCTGCTGACGTTGTTGGCGATGGTATTGGCCATCGGCCTGGTGGTGGACGACGCCATTGTGGTGGTGGAAAACATCCACCGGCACATCGAAGAAGGCAAGACGCCGCTGGATGCGGCCATCGAAGGCGCCCGGGAAATCGCCATGCCGGTGGTCTCGATGACCATCACCCTGGCGGCGGTCTATGCGCCGATCGGCTTCCTGACGGGGCTCACGGGGGCGCTGTTCAAGGAGTTCGCCCTGACCCTGGCCGGCGCAGTGGTGATCTCGGGCATCGTCGCCCTGACCCTGTCGCCAATGATGTGCGCCTTCCTGCTGCGTCACGACGAAAATCCCAGCGGTCTGGCCCATCGCCTGGACCTGATATTCGAAGGTCTCAAGCGCCGTTACCAAAGCATGCTGCACGCAACCCTGAGCACCCGGCCGGTGGTGCTGGTGTTCGCGGTGATCGTGCTGTGCCTGATTCCGGTACTGCTCACGTTCACCAAGTCGGAACTGGCGCCGGACGAGGACCAGGGCATTATTTTCATGATGGCCAACGCCCCGCAACCGGCCAACCTCGACTATCTGAGCACCTACACCGACGAGTTCGTCACGATCTTCAAGACGTTTCCCGAGTACTACTCGTCGTTCCAGATCAATGGCTTCAACGGCGTGCAATCGGGGATCGGCGGCTTCCTGCTCAAGCCGTGGAACGAACGCAGCCGCACTCAGATGCAAATCCTGCCCGAGGTCCAGCGCAAACTGGAGAGCATTTCCGGGTTGCAAATCTTCGGCTTCAACCTGCCTTCCCTGCCCGGTACCGGCGAGGGGCTACCGTTTCAGTTCGTCATCAACTCCGCCAAGGATTACGAGTCGCTGCTGCAAGTGACCGACCGGGTGAAAAAGCGGGCAATGGAATCCGGCAAATTCGCCTTCGTCGACGTCGACCTGGCGTTCGACAAACCTGAAGTGGTGGTGGATATCGATCGCGCCAAAGCCGCACAGATGGGTGTTTCCATGCAGGATCTGGGCGGAACGCTCGCGACATTGCTGGGTGAGGCGGAGATCAACCGTTTCACCATTGAAGGTCGCAGCTACAAAGTCATCGCGCAGGTCGAACGGCCCTTCCGGGATAACCCCGACTGGCTGAACAATTATTATGTGAGGAACACCCAAGGCGAACTGCTGGCCCTGTCGACCCTGATCACCGTGACTGACCGGGCGCGTCCACGGCAGTTGAACCAGTTCCAGCAACTCAACTCGGCCATCCTGTCCGGGGTGCCGCTGGTCAGCATGGGTGAAGCCATCGACACCGTGCGCCAGATCGCTCGGGAAGAGGCGCCGGTGGGTTATGCCTTCGACTATGCCGGCGCATCCCGGCAATACGTCCAGGAAGGCAGTGCGCTGTGGGTCACCTTCGCTCTGGCGCTGGCGATCATTTTCCTGGTGCTGGCCGCCCAGTTCGAAAGCTTCCGCGATCCGCTGGTGATTCTGGTGACCGTGCCGCTATCAATCTGTGGTGCGCTGATCCCGCTGTTCCTGGGCTGGTCGAGCATGAATATCTACACCCAGGTCGGCCTGGTGACGTTGATCGGGCTGATCAGCAAACACGGAATCCTGATCGTCGAATTTGCCAACCAGTTACGCAAGGACAAAGGCCTGACGCCGCGCGAGGCTGTGGAGGAAGCGGCGGCCATTCGTCTGCGTCCGGTGTTGATGACCACCGCTGCGATGGTGTTCGGCATGGTGCCGTTGATCATCGCCACGGGGGCGGGCGCCGTCAGCCGGTTCGACATCGGCACGGTGATCGCCACGGGGATGTCGATCGGGACGTTGTTTACGTTGTTTGTGCTGCCGTGTGTTTACACCCTGCTGGCAAAACCCGATAAACCCTAGGGAACGCAGCACAACCCTGTGGGAGCGAGCCTGCTCGCGAAAGCGGTGTGTCCTTCAGCTTTGATGTTGACTGACACACCGCATTCGCGAGCAGGCTCGCTCCCACATTGGTTCGGCATCACGATCTGAGCGTTTGGAATAAAAAAGGCCTCGCATTTGCGAGGCCTTTTATTTGGGCTTCAATCTGTTCAACTTTGCGGCCTCAGTCCTTGAGAAAGTCCGAACATGAACAGCAATAAATCATGATCGGGGCGGGATGCCACGGATGCCTTGGCAACTCGTGGCAATGGACAATGCGCGTCGCCGCTCACTGAACTGAGGACCTGCGGGCGGGGCTGCTCCCATGCCGCCACCGCCAATGAAGCAACTGCCAAGGCTCCTATTAAAAATACACCTCGTGCAATTTCGAGTTTCATTGCTATAAACCCTTGATAGCGCTGCCAAACGCCGTCTTATAAAAGTAGACGAGTTTTTGCCAGTCCGTCGTGCTGAACGACGAGTGGCGACGCAGTTGCTTCATGTCATGAGTAGCCGCCTGCCGAGCGGTCAAACGCTGCCGGCATTTCTCCAGATCGATCAAGGCCACTTCAACCTTGGCAGCCTCGCCTTCGCCGGTGACGCGCACAAATACGTGCTTGGCATAAAGGCAGCTGTGCTGCCAGCGGCCCTTGTGCATCCGGGCCAGGTTCTCGGCCAGTTCCTTCAACACTCGATCATGCACAGCCTCACCGTGACGCTCGCGACCGCCGCCAGCGTACCAGTGGTCGATTTCCTCGAAGCCGTCCAGCGCCTTGGTGATCAGCAATGCGCGCCATTTATGCACCGGATCGCGCTGTGCACCGCAGAAAACGATTTCCGGAACGAGAACGTCGAGCAGCTTCAGGCCGATGAGCGCATCGCGCTCGCGCAACACCGTCGGCCGACCGAATGGGTGCAGCAAACTGCGATGGATATGCCCGGATTGACGTTTAACGTACAGCAGCTGTCCATTGCCGCTCACGACGCGCTGCACGCCGCTTTCTCCACCGCGACGGGCGTTGGGTTCTTCTACCCATTCACCGCGCTGATTCCAAAAATAATCGAAGCGGTCCTGGGGAGCGACTTCCGTTTCTGCTGCACATTGCACTGCCATTCTGTTACCTCTTGCGTAATACGTAGACCCGCCACATGGCATAGAGCGGTAAAAAGTCCAGTTGTTCCTGAATATGAAAACCCGCCTGTTCGAATTCCTTTTCAACCGTAGCAGCCGGTAACACAAATCGATTTTGGTAACCTACATGCCCACGGGTTCTCTCAAGGCGCTTGCGTTTCCACGCTTTGAAATTGCCATCCACCCACAAGGAAAGGATCACGCTGTCGCGAGTGACTCGCTCGAACTCGCGCAAAATAGCCCGCCGATGCTCGGCTTCACCGATGTGATGGAGCAAACGCATGCAGAAAATGCTGTCGACGGCGTTATCAGGCAAGGCAATGTCGAATGCAGAAGTGTGCAAGGGTTGTACCCGTTTCACCACCTCGGCAGGTTGCGCCTGCATGGCAATTTTCAGCATTGATTCAGAGTTGTCGGCCCCGATGATGGCTCGATTGGTTTTTTCCGCCAGCAATGGCCAGAAACGCCCCGCACCGCAGGGCAAATCGAGGATCAGCCCCGGCTCACCGGCCAGTGCCAACGCCTTGCGCGCCAGTTGCTCGTCACGCCAGTGGGACAGGCGACGGCCAAAGCCATCCTGGTGTTTGCGCAGGTATCGTTGAGCGTGTTGATCGTCGTATTTTTCGGAAAAATCCAGTTTGATCGGGCCGTCCATCATCAAGGTTTCCTGAGCTGCTGATGGCTCCCACGATAGGTCGCGCCGTGTCAGCGTCAGGTCATGCCGCTGTGAAAAAAACGTCATGTAAAACCCCAAATCATTTCGAGGATTTACGGGACGAAAACAATTGCACGGGGTTAATGCGTTTCAATAAGGCGATCAGTTACTCGTTGACAACTCCACCTGAAAACGACAGCCGTTGGGTTCCATGTTCGTCAGGCTGACGCTCCAACCCTGGTTTTCACAGATCCGTTGCACCAGCGACAGCCCCAGCCCCAGGCCTTCGCCGCGTTTCTCGCTGCCCCGCACGAAGGGCTCGAACATCGCCTCGCGTTTTTCCTCGGGAATGCCCACGCCACTGTCTTCGACGATGAACCCGGTGGCCGTCAGCGTCAGGCGAATGAACCCGCGCTCGGTGTAATGCAGCGCATTACGCAGCAGGTTGCCCATGACCGCGTGCAGAAGGGTTGCGTTGTAGCAAGCGTTGGCCGGATTGCCTCGTTCAAAGATCAGCGTCAGTCCCTTGGACTCGATCGGCTCGCGCCACAGATTGAGCAGTCCATCAGCGACCTGGTTCAGGGTCTGCTGGGGCGACATGCTGGCGTCTTCACGTTGTGCGCGGGCCAACATCAGGAAGGTTTGCACCAGTTCGCGCATTTCTTCACAGGCGCGGGCGATTCGCTCGACCTGAGCACGTCCACGCTGATCGATGCCGGGGTTTTCCAGCAGCAGCTCGCAGGAACTGGCCAGTACCATCAATGGCGTGCGCAGCTCGTGGCTGACGTCACTGGTGAATAACCGTTCGCGGGTCAACGCCTGGCGCAAGCGCCCGAGGGTGGCGTCGAAGGCCACAGCCAACTCGCCCACCTCATCAGCGGCGTAATCCGGCGCCAGCGGTGGCGCAAGACCTAATAATTGGTCACGGTGACGGACCTGACGGGCCAGTCGCACCACGGGCGCCATCACTTTGCGCGCCAGTATCCAGCCGAGAAACACCGCCAATGCCAGACTCAGGACGAAGCCCACCAGCACCACGGCAAACAGCACCCGTTCACGCTCTTCGAAATCGCTCTGATCCTGTAACAGCACATAACGCCGGCCGTCGACGACTTCGACCATCGCGTGATACGACAGCTGTTCGCGAAATACTTCGTGAAAGCCCGGGGCCAGATGCCGCAGATCCTTGGGGAGTTCGAAGTCCCCCGGCCCGCCGCTGAAATAGAACAGCTGGTCCGGCTCGGGACGATGGCTCCAGTCCGTGACACTGTCCATCAGCAACAGTCGTTGTAAATCGCCGCCCAGACCTGCCGAAATCAGTTTTTCTTCGACCAGGTGCACAGTCGCCACAATGCCCATGGCAAAGGCTCCCGCGACCAGTGCGCTCATCAGCGCAAAGGCAATGATGATCCGTTGAGCAAGGCTCTGTTTAAACTCCATCACGCCCCTCGGCCAAGCGATAACCCACACCGTGCACGGTTTGCAGCAACGGTTTGGCGAACGGCTTGTCGATCACTTGGCGCAATTGATGGACGTGGCTGCGCAGGCTGTCGCTGTCCGGGCAGTCGTCCCCCCACAGCGCCTCTTCGAGAATTTCCCGGCGCAGCACATGCGGGCTTTTCTGCATCAGCACGGCCAGCAACTTCAGGCCCACCGGGTTGAGCTTCAGCAGTCGCCCCTCGCGGGTCACTTCCAGGGTATCGAGGTCGTAGTTCAGATCGCCGACCTGCAAAGTACGGCGACCGCCACCCTGGGTGCGACGCATGACCGCCTCGATGCGCGCCGCCAATTCAGACAGGGCAAAGGGTTTAATCAGGTAATCATCGGCGCCGGATTTGAAACCTTGCAGCCGATCGTCCAATTGATCGCGGGCGGTGAGCATGATCACCGGCGTGTCGCGGCGCGCGTCTTCACGCAGACGTTTGCACAGGGTGTAACCGTCGATGCCAGGCAACATGATGTCGAGCACGATCAAGTCGTAATGCTCGGTGGCCGCCAGGTGCAAGCCTGACAAACCGTCCTGCGCGCAATCCACGGTGTAACCCTTGAGCCCCAGGTAATCGGCCAGATTGGCCAGGATATCGCGGTTGTCTTCAACCAATAGAATTCGCATGGGTATCTCCTGCGTGCACAGTAACGGCCGTCTTGGCCCGCGCAGCTTAAGGCCAAGTGTGGCTGAGGGCTAGGGTTACGGTGCCTGGAATCAATCCGCTCAACCAAATGATAGAGTTAACACGTTTTTCACTATCGATTCACAAGCCGACTACAGTGGAGGCGCGAGAATCCCACGCAATTGTTGTAAAGGAATGTACACACAATGGACCTCTTCAAGACCGCGCCAATGCGCTTTCTCTTGCTCGTGACCGGCACTTGGCTGGTCATTTTCTTGCTGACCCGGATGGTTTTGCTGCTCACCCACCTGGATGAGGCCGGTAGCGGATTTCTGTCGGTGTTTGGCATCGGCCTGCTCTACGACCTGGGCTTCATTGCCTATGCAGCACTGCCGATGGGTCTCTACTTGCTGCTCTGCCCACCGGCCTTATGGCGCCGCCGCGGCCATCGCTGGTTCCTTCAGGGACTGCTGACCGTCAGCCTGTTCGCCATGTTGTTCACCGCGGTAGCCGAGTGGCTGTTCTGGGACGAGTTCGGTGTACGCTTCAACTTTATCGCCGTCGATTACCTGGTGTACTCCGACGAAGTGCTGAACAACCTTCTTGAGTCCTACCCGATCGGTACGCTGCTGAGCATCCTTGCCGTGTTGGCCGTCGCCTTGAGCTTTGCGTTGCGCAAACCGTTCAATGCCGCGTTGGACGCACCGTTGCCGCCACTGCGCGGGCGCCTGCTGAATGCACTGGGCCTGTTGATCGTCGCGGGGCTGAGCTTGCAACTGCTCAGCCAGGATTCGCCGCGCGCCCAGGGCGGTAATGCCTATCAAAACGAACTGGCGAGCAATGGGCCCTATCAGTTTTTTGCAGCATTCCGTAACAACGAACTGGATTACCCGCAGTTCTACAGCAGCCTGCCGCCGGCAATCGTTGCTCAGCAGATTCGTGCCGAACTGAGCGAACCCAACGCGCGTTTCATCGGCGAGGATCCGCAGGACATTCGCCGGATGATCGACAACCCGGGCACTGTGCGCAAACCCAACATTGTGCTGGTGACGATTGAAAGCTTCAGCGCCAAGTACATGGGCAGTAACGGCGACGAGCGCAACCTGACACCCAACCTCGATGCCTTGCGCAAGCAGAGCCTGTACTTCAACAACTTCTATGCCACCGGCACCCGCACCGATCGCGGCCTTGAGGCCATTACCCTGGCGATTCCGCCAACCCCAGGGCGTTCGATCGTCAAGCGTGTGGGACGTGAAAGCGGTTTCGCCAGCCTCGGCCAGCAACTCAGCGCCGTGGGTTACGACAGCGTGTTCGTCTATGGCGGACGCGGTTACTTCGACAATATGAACGCGTTCTTCAGTGGCAACGGTTACCGTGTGGTGGACCAGAGCAGCGTCGATGAATCAGAGATCAACTTCAAAAATGCCTGGGGCATGGCTGATGAAGATCTCTACAAGCAGACCCTCAAACTGGCCGACGCTGACTACGCAAAACAGCAGCCGTTTCTGCTGCAGCTGATGACCACCTCCAACCATCGCCCTTACACCTACCCGGACAACCGGATCGACATCAAATCCGGCAACGGTCGCGACGGTGCGGTGAAGTACACCGACTATGCCATTGGTCAGTTCCTCGATCAGGCGCGCCAAAAGCCGTGGTTTGACAATACAATCTTCGTCTTCGTCGCCGACCACACGGCCGGCAGCGCCGGCATGGAAGACTTGCCGATCAAAAACTATCAGATTCCGCTGTTCATCTATGCACCGAAGCTGATCGATGCACGGGAAACCGCGCAGCTGGCCAGCCAGATCGACCTGGCGCCGACCTTGCTGGGTTTGCTGAACCTGGATTATCAATCGACCTTCTTCGGCCGCAACTTGCTGCAGGACAATCCACTGCCGCCCCGCGTGGTCGTTGGCAATTACCAGCATTTGGGCTTGTTCGACGGCAAGGATTTGGCGATCCTGAGCCCTCGCCAAGGGCTGCGGCGCCATGATGAAGCATTGACCGAGAGCCGCGAGTCCCGGGCCACCGCCAGCGATCCGTTGATTGTCCGTGCTATCACCTATTACCAAACCGCCAGTTATGGCTTCAAGCAACAGCTACTTGGCTGGAAGGCGCCCATGGAGGGCACTGGCCAAGTCAGCGCACATTAATCGAATCGCCCCGGGCTGATGCCCCGGGGCTTTTTCCTTTGTTCAGGATCCACCATGTCATCAATTGCTGTCCGCCCCACCTCCCGCCCGCTGAATTTCTGGGTGTGCCTGGGCGTTCCCGCCATCGCGGCGATCACTCTGGTGTTGCTCGAACTAACGTCCCTGGACATGGACCTTGCCAAGCTGTTCTATGACCCGGTCGCGGGGGATTTCATCGGGCGGCACAGTTACTTCCTGGAAGAGATCCTGCATGACCGCGCCAAGCAGGTGGTCATCGCTTTCTCGGTATTGGCCATCTTCGGTTTCATCGCCTCCTTTTTCATGGACAGGCTCAAACCGATCAAACGGGAACTGGGCTGTCTGGTGCTGTCCCTGGCGCTGGCGACCTCCTTTGTCACGCCAGTCAAAGCGGTGACGGCCGTTCAATGCCCGTGGAGCCTTGAGCAATTCGGTGGTCACGAAACCTATAGCGAGTTGCTCAGCCCTCGCCCGCACACCGATAAACCCGGCCGTTGCTGGCCCGGCGGTCATGCGGCAACCGGTTTCACACTGTTTGCGCTGTTCTTTGTCCTGCGCGACCGTCGTCCGCGTCTGGCGCGCAAGGCGTTTGTGTTCGCTTTCACGTTGGGCACGGTGTTTTCCATCAGCCGGATGATGCAGGGCGCGCACTTCTTTTCGCACAATGTGTGGACGGCGATTTTCTGCTGGCTGATTTGTCTGGGGGCGTATTACTACATCCTTTATCGCCCGGCCTCTAAGGCTGAGCGAGAGGCCAAGGCAGAACCTGTCAGCGCCTGATACACAGTTCAAATGTGACTATCAAAACTCCGGGCAATAAAAAACCCCGCCTGCTTATCGCAGGCGGGGTTTTTTTTATAGGGGTAAGGCTGGCTTACATCATGCCGCCCATGCCGCCCATACCGCCCATGTCTGGCATGCCGCCGCCAGCTGGACCGTCTTCCTTGATCTCAGCGATCATGGCTTCGGTGGTGATCATCAGGCTGGCAATCGACGAAGCCGCTTGCAGAGCCGAACGAGTCACTTTAGCCGGGTCCAGGATACCCATTTCGATCATGTCGCCGTATTCGCCGGTAGCAGCGTTGTAACCGTAGTTACCCGAACCCTGCTTGACCTTGTCGACCACTACGCTTGGCTCGTCACCGGAGTTGGCAACGATCTGGCGCAGTGGCGCTTCAACAGCGCGACGCAGCAACTGGATGCCAACGTTCTGGTCATCGTTGTCGCCTTTCAGCTCGGAGATTGCCTGCAGAGCGCGAACCAGTGCCACGCCGCCGCCAGGTACCACGCCTTCTTCAACGGCTGCACGGGTAGCGTGCAGGGCGTCTTCAACGCGGGCTTTCTTCTCTTTCATTTCAACTTCGGAACCAGCGCCAACCTTGATCACTGCAACGCCGCCGGACAGCTTGGCCAGACGCTCTTGCAGTTTTTCACGGTCGTAGTCGGACGAAGTGTCAGCCACTTGCTGACGGATCTGCAGAACGCGAGCCTGGATGTCAGCCTCAACGCCGGCACCGTCGATCACGGTGGTGTTTTCTTTGGACAGGATCACGCGCTTGGCATTACCCAGGTGTTCCAGGGTAGTGCTTTCCAGGCTCAGACCGATCTCTTCGGAGATAACGGTACCGCCAGTCAGAACAGCGATGTCCTGCAGCATGGCCTTGCGACGGTCGCCGAAGCCTGGAGCCTTGACGGCTGCGACTTTAACGATGCCACGCATGTTGTTCACAACCAGAGTCGCCAGGGCTTCGCCTTCAACGTCTTCGGCCACGATCAGCAGTGGACGGCCGGCTTTGGCAACGGCTTCCAGTACTGGCAGCATTTCGCGGATGTTCGAGATCTTTTTGTCGACCAGCAGGATCAGCGGACCGTCCAGCTCGGCAGTCATGGTCTCTGGCTTGTTGACGAAGTACGGGGACAGGTAGCCACGGTCGAACTGCATGCCTTCAACAACCGACAGTTCGTTTTCCAGGCCCGAGCCTTCTTCAACGGTGATCACGCCTTCTTTACCGACTTTTTCCATGGCTTCGGCAATGATGTCGCCGATGGAGCTGTCGGAGTTGGCCGAGATGGTGCCGACCTGAGCGATGGCCTTGGTGTCAGCGCAAGGCTTGGACAGGGCTTTCAGCTCTTTGACGATAGCGATGGTCGCTTTGTCGATACCGCGCTTCAGGTCCATCGGGTTCATGCCGGCAGCGACGGCTTTCAGGCCTTCGTTGACGATCGATTGAGCCAGAACGGTAGCGGTGGTGGTGCCGTCGCCTGCGTCATCGTTAGCACGGGAGGCAACGTCTTTGACCAGCTGCGCGCCCATGTTTTCGAAGCGATCTTTCAGCTCGATTTCTTTGGCAACGGACACGCCGTCCTTGGTGATGGTCGGAGCGCCGAAGCTCTTCTCGATGATCACGTTACGGCCTTTAGGGCCCAGGGTCGCTTTTACTGCGTCAGCCAGGACGTTGACACCGGCGAGCATTTTCTTGCGGGCGGAATCGCCGAATTTAACTTCTTTAGCAGCCATGATCGATATTCCTTAAATACTTTGTAGTAGCGGGAAAATGAGCGGGGAATCAGCCTTCGATAACGGCGAGGATTTCGCTCTCGCCAATTACCAGCAGGTCTTCGCCGTCGACTTTCACGGTGTTGCTGCCGGAGTACGGGCCGAACACAACCTTGTCACCCACTTTCACAGCCAGTGCACGCACTTCACCGTTTTCCAGTGCTTTGCCTGGACCTACGGCGAGAACTTCACCCTGGTTTGGCTTTTCAGCAGCCGAACCTGGCAGGACGATACCGCCAGCGGTTTTCTTTTCTTCTTCGCTGCGACGGACGACGACGCGGTCATGCAGAGGACGAAGCTTCATTGTCGATCTCTCCTAATTGTGGTTTTCATCGGCCGGTGTATTCCCGGCGGGTTTAACAAATCCGGCGGTGCCGGGTGCGGTTCGTCGAGCGAACCGCGGAAGTCTGTCTGGCGCAATCGCCAGAAACCTTGCGGTGACCGTTACATAAGGGCGCATAAGCTTATTACAAGGGCGAGGAAGCAAATTTTTTCAGGTTGCGGCCCCACAAACGAACACGGCACCCGAAGGTGCCGTGCCGGTGGTGCGGATTACTTGGTATCGCGGTGTTCGAATTCGCCTTCGATCACGTTGGGCTCGCGGCCCAGCGGCTGGCGCGGAGCAGGACCGCCACGTGGCTGAAGGTCGTCGGCGAATGCACGCTGACGGATTGCCGCCTCTTCGGCACGCTGGCGCATTTTATTGGCCAACAGTCGACGAGAGATCGGCAGCAACATGATCAGACCCAGCACGTCAGTGACGAAGCCCGGCAGGATCAACAGGCCACCCGCCAGCGCCAGCATCAAGCCTTCGAGCATGGTCTGGGCCGGCAACTCGCCGCGGTTCAGGCTTTCACGAGCACGCAATGCGGTTGCCAGACCAGCGATACGCAGCACGAACACGCCGAGCATCGAGCCGAGAATGACCAGCAGCAGGGCCGGGAAAAACCCGATCGCCCCGCTGACCTTGACGAATACGAACAGCTCCAACACCGGAAACAGTACAAAGAGCAATAAAAAAGGGCGCATCAAATGGTTCCTCAACGC
This sequence comes from Pseudomonas sp. GL_093, assembly GCF_057837605.1. Lineage (NCBI taxonomy): Bacteria > Pseudomonadati > Pseudomonadota > Gammaproteobacteria > Pseudomonadales > Pseudomonadaceae > Pseudomonas > Pseudomonas sp. GL_093. The sequence continues at coordinate 5,727,376 of NZ_CM174448.1, forward strand.
AAGAATGCCTTGCCAGTCTTCCCTAGATGACGTCGCCGATTCGTGAATTCAAGCGTCGGCCACTTCATTTTTCGGCCAATGTTCGGCGTGAGCCAGGAAAACCAAGGCTTCGCGCACTTGTGTCGGCGTATTACACGGCGCTTGAAACGGCAACCAATAGAGCCCCTGACCAATGCGCAAGTGCATGCCTTCGGTGTCGATACCCGCCAGTTGCGCCGGCTCGGTTTTCGGCAGGCCCGCCAGCTCGACGTAATGGGCGATGGCTTTGGCGTGATCGGCATTCATGTGCTCGACCATGCTCGCTTCGGCTTTTCCGGCGAACGGGTTGGCCAGCGTTAACTGATCGACCCAGTGAATCGCACCGAAGCCGCCGATGTAGCGGTGACGTACCGGCTTGAGCACCCAGAAATCGAAATCGTGGGCCTTGTGGTAGCTCTGCGAATCCGGGAAATAGCGGTAGTAACGCTCAGCTGCCGCTTCGATGGCGGCCTCGTCCTCGAGCTTTTCCGCTTCGGCGAGGTAGGTCAGGCGACCAACGGCTTGCACATCTTCAGCCCCGCGCTCGCCCACAAACAGCGAGCATTTTGGATCCTTCTGCAGGTTATGCGTGTGCTGGGCGATGCGGCTGATAAGGATCAGCGGCCGGCCCTGTTCATCCAGACAGTACGGAACCACGGAGCCAAACGGGAAACCGGGCATCGCCTTGGAGTGTGTCGAGAGCACTCCACGGTATTCCTTGAGAAGCAATTCTCGGGCATTCTTGGCCGCTTCAACGCTCAATTTATGACTCCTTATTAGAATCCGTCAAAAAACGGACAGGCGCCTGGGATAAGTTCCGGTCGCCATCGGGGCAGTTCTCATGTGCAGCCAGGCCATCAGGTGCAGATCGAGAGGCTACTCTCTGAAAGGAAACCACTCATCTGACCTGCTATTGGGGCATGCGAATGAAACTCACTGACAAAGTAATCATTATCACCGGCGGTTGCCAGGGTTTAGGCCGTTCCATGGCCGAGTATTTCGCCGGTAAAGGCGCGAAGCTGGCGCTGGTTGATCTGAACCAGGAAAAGCTCGACGACACCGTCGCCGCTTGCACGGCTAAAGGCGTCGAGGCTCGCGCTTATCTGTGCAATGTCGCCAATGAAGAGCAAGTGACGCACATGGTCGCCCAGGTGGCCGAAGACTTCGGCGCGATCCATGGCCTGATCAACAACGCCGGGATCCTGCGCGATGGCTTGCTCATCAAGGTCAAGGACGGCGAGATGACCAAGATGAGCCTGGCCCAGTGGCAGTCGGTCATCGACGTCAACCTGACCGGCGTCTTCCTGTGTACCCGTGAAGTCGCGGCCAAAATGATCGAGCTGAACAACAGCGGCGCGATCATTAATATCTCGTCGATCTCCCGTGCTGGCAACGCCGGCCAGAGCAACTATTCCGCCGCCAAGGCCGGTGTCGCCGCGATGACCGTGACCTGGGCCAAGGAATTGGCACGCTACGGTATTCGTGTGGCAGCCATTGCACCGGGCTTTATCGAAACCGAAATGACGCTGAGCATGAAGCCTGAGGCGCTGGAGAAGATAACGTCCGTGATTCCACTCAAGCGCATGGGCACGCCTGAAGAGATTGCCCATTCCGCGGTCTACATTTTCGAAAACGACTACTACAACGGTCGGATTATGGAGCTGGATGGCGGGTTGCGGATCTAAAGCAACACACAAAACAACTGTGGGAGCGAGCTTGCTCGCGAAGGCTGCTTAACATTCAACAAACATGCTGACTGTTATACCGCTTTCGCGAGCAGGCTCGCTCCCACAGGGATTGCGTTTCTTCAGTGATTTAGTCGTCGCTGATGGTGATGTTCGGCATGGCCGGTGTCGCCGCTTCCTGCAACACGATTCGCGCGCCGACATGGCGAGCCAGTTCCTGGTAAACCATTGCAATCGGGCTGTCAGGCTCGGCGATCACCGTTGGCTTGCCGCCATCGGCCTGTTCGCGGATGGCCATCGCCAGCGGCAACGAAGCCAGCAGCTCGACGCCGTACTGGTTGGCCAGCTTCACACCACCGCCCTCACCAAACAGATGCTCGGCATGCCCGCAGTTGGAGCAGATGTGCACGGCCATGTTTTCCACCACGCCCAGCACCGGGATGTTGACCTTGCGGAACATCTCCACGCCCTTGCGTGCGTCCAGCAATGCCAGATCTTGCGGCGTGGTAACGATCACCGCGCCGGCCACCGGGACTTTCTGCGCCAGGGTCAGCTGGATGTCGCCGGTGCCTGGCGGCATGTCGATGACCAGGTAATCCAGATCGCCCCAGGCTGTCTGAGTGACGAGTTGCAACAAGGCGCCGGAAACCATCGGCCCGCGCCAGACCATCGGCGTGTTGTCGTCGGTCAGGAATGCCATGGACATGACTTCGACACCGTGGGACTCGATCGGAATAAACCACTTCTGATCCTTGACCTTCGGTCGGGTGCCTTCAGGGATGCCGAACATGATGCCTTGGCTCGGTCCGTAAATGTCCGCGTCGAGAATCCCGACCTTGGCGCCTTCGCGGGCCAGGGCCAGGGCCAGGTTGGCGGCGGTGGTTGATTTGCCCACACCGCCCTTGCCGGACGCCACGGCCACCACGTTCTTGACGTTGGCCAGACCCGGGATCTGCGCTTGAGCCTTGTGCGCGGCAATAACACTGGTGATCTCGACGCGGGCGATGGTCACGCCGTCCAGCCCTTCAATGGCCATTTGCAGCAACTGCGCCCAGCCACTCTTGAACAGGCCGGCGGCGTAACCCAGTTCCAGCTGGACGCTGACGCGATCACCCTGGATGTCGATGCCGCGTACGCACCCGGCGCTGACCGGGTCCTGGTTCAAATAAGGGTCGGTGTATTGGCGAAGGACGGCTTCCACCGCTGCGCGATTGACGGCGCTCATGGGCAACTCCGATAGCAAGACTGGAAAATCAGGCGGGTATCGTACCTGTTCTATAGTCCGGACGGCATGCTTTCAGGATGTGACAAATAACCCATGGTCGAATGCTACCTGTAGCAGCTGGCGAAGCCTGCGTTCGGCGGCGTAGCCGTCGTAAAACCAGACAGCGCGGTGTTTCAGGTAGTCTGGAGCGTCCGGATTGGCGACGGCTTCGCCGCCGAACGCAGCCTTCGGCAGCTGCTACAAAGGTCCGCGGAGGCTGGCCTTGGGGGTGAAAAATATGCGCCGGCGCTTTATAGTGGCCGACCTCCGTTTCATCAAGTAGCCGAGCCCCATGTCCGAGCCACGCAAGATCCTCGTCACCAGCGCCCTGCCCTATGCCAATGGTTCGATCCATCTTGGCCACATGCTGGAATACATCCAGACCGATATGTGGGTGCGCTTCCAGAAGCACCGCGGCAATCAATGCATTTATGTCTGCGCCGACGACGCCCACGGTTCGGCCATCATGCTGCGCGCGGAAAAGGAAGGCATCACCCCGGAACAACTGATCGCCAACGTCCAGGCTGAACACAGCGCCGACTTTGCCGAGTTCCTGGTGGACTTCGACAACTTCCACTCCACTCACGCCGAAGAAAACCGTGAGCTGTCGAGCCAGATCTACCTGAAGCTGCGCGACGCCGGGCACATTGCCACGCGCTCGATCACTCAGTACTTCGACCCGGAAAAGAAAATGTTCCTGGCCGACCGCTTCATCAAGGGCACCTGCCCGAAATGCGGCACCGAAGACCAGTACGGCGACAACTGCGAAAAATGCGGTGCGACCTACGCGCCGACCGACCTGAAGGATCCGAAGTCGGCGATCTCTGGCGCCACTCCGGTGCTCAAGGATTCCCAGCACTTCTTCTTCAAGCTGCCGGACTTCCAGGAAATGCTGCAAGCCTGGACTCGCAGCGGCACCCTGCAAGAAGCCGTGGCGAACAAGATCGCCGAATGGCTGGACGCCGGCCTGCAACAGTGGGACATCTCCCGCGATGCGCCGTACTTCGGTTTCGAAATCCCTGACGAGCCAGGCAAATACTTCTACGTCTGGCTGGACGCGCCGATCGGCTACATGGCCAGTTTCAAGAACCTCTGCGACCGCACGCCTACACTTGATTTCGACGCGTTCTGGGGCAAGGATTCCACCGCCGAGCTGTACCATTTCATCGGCAAGGACATCGTCAACTTCCACGCCCTGTTCTGGCCAGCCATGCTCGAAGGCGCCGGTTTCCGTAAACCGACCGGTATCAACGTGCACGGCTACCTGACCGTCAACGGTCAGAAAATGTCCAAATCCCGCGGTACCTTCATCAAGGCCCGGACCTATCTCGACCACCTGTCGCCGGAATACCTGCGCTACTACTACGCGGCGAAGCTGAGCCGTGGCGTCGATGACCTGGACCTGAACCTCGAAGACTTCGTGCAGAAGGTCAACTCCGACCTGGTCGGCAAAGTCGTCAACATTGCCAGCCGTTGCGCCGGTTTCATCCACAAAGGCAACGCCGGTGTATTGGTGGCGGGTAATGCCGCGCCGGAACTGACCGAAGCGTTCCTGGCCGCAGCGCCGAGCATCGCCGAAGCCTACGAGGCTCGCGACTTCGCCCGTGCCATGCGCGAGATCATGGGCCTGGCCGACCGTGCCAATGCCTGGATCGCCGACAAGGCGCCGTGGTCGCTGAACAAACAGGAAGGCAAGCAAGACGAAGTCCAGGCCATCTGCGCCCTGGGCGTCAACCTGTTCCGCCAGTTGGTGATCTTCCTCAAGCCGGTGCTGCCGCTGCTGGCCGCCGATGCCGAGGCGTTCCTGAACGTCGCGCCGCTGACCTGGAACGACCACGCCACCTTGCTCAGCAACCATCAGCTGAACGAGTTCAAACCGTTGATGACCCGTATCGATCCGGTAAAAGTGCAAGCCATGAGCGATGCCTCGAAAGAAGACCTGACCGCCAGCGCTACCGACACCGGCGACGCTGCACCTGCCGGCAATGGCGAACTGGCCAAGGATCCGCTGTCGCCGGAAATCGAGTTCGATGCCTTTGCCGCTGTCGACCTGCGCGTCGCCCTGATTCTCAAGGCCGAACACGTGGAAGGTGCCGACAAACTGCTGCGCCTGACCCTCGACATCGGTGACGAGCAACGCAACGTGTTCTCCGGGATCAAGAGCGCTTATCCGGATCCGTCCAAGCTCAATGGTCGTCTGACCATGATGATCGCCAACCTCAAGCCACGGAAAATGAAGTTCGGCATCTCCGAAGGCATGGTGATGGCGGCCGGCCCTGGCGGTGAAGAAATCTACCTGCTCAGCCCTGACAGCGGCGCCAAGCCAGGTCAGCGCATCAAGTAAGGCTCTGCTGTAAACCGATCCCACAGTCGTGCCTGGCGCGACTGTGGGATTTTCATGTCTGGCCCACCCTCCGTCCTTGCCGGATAATGCCTAAGCTTTTTAGACCGCTCCGTTAAAAAGCCCCGTTCTTGCCGGCACGATCATGACCGAAATTGTTCTTACGCTTATCAGCACTGCCTTGATCAACAACCTCGTGTTGCACTGGCCGCTGGGCGTCGATCCGCTGCTGGGCAACGAACACCGACAAGTCCACGCGCTGGGCCTTGCGACGGCTTGCTTGATGTTGATCGTCGGCATAGTGGGCTACTCGGCCTACCGTTGGTTGCTGGTCCCGCTGGAGCTGACATCGCTGCGCCTTTTCGTCTTCCTGCCATTAAGCGTTCTGCTGATTGGCCCGCTGCTGAAATTGCTTTCCCAGACACTTCCAAAGCTTGCGTTCGATGGCCTCTGGCCCCTGCTGCTAGGCAACGCCGGCGTACTCGGCCTGACGTTGCTCAACGCTCAGGACGACAAAGGCTTCTTCCACGCCATGGCCCTGAGCCTGGGTGCCGGCCTGGGTTTCTGGCTGGTACTGAGCCTGTTCAGCGACTTGCGCCAACGCACCATCGAAAATGATATCCCCCTGCCCTTTCGCGGCCTGCCGATCGACCTGATCGGCGCCGGACTGATTGCAGTGGCCTTTCTCGGATTCAGCGGACTGATCAAAACATGAGTCTGATTCAACGCATCGACGCCCTCTTGCCGCAGACCCAATGCGGCAAGTGCGGCCATCCCGGATGCAAGCCGTACGCCGAAGGCATTGCCAGCGGCGAACCGATCAACAAGTGCCCGCCGGGTGGCAGCGAAACCATCGCGGCCCTGGCCGAACTGTTGAAAGTGCCGGTGCTGGAACTTGACGTCAGTCGCGGTTCAGCCCCGGCGCAGATCGCCTACATTCGTGAAGCGGAGTGTATTGGTTGCACCAAGTGCATTCAGGCCTGCCCGGTGGATGCCATTGTCGGCGCGGCGAAATTGATGCACACGGTGATCGTCGATGAATGCACCGGGTGCGACCTGTGCGTAGCGCCGTGCCCGGTGGACTGCATCGAAATGCGGCCATTGCCGCTGGCCACGGTGCTGCCGATTGTCGGCGGCCTGGCGTTCAGCCTTGAGGAACAACGCGCTCGGGCGGCCAAGCGCAATCACGCGCGGCGCCGATTTGAACAGCGCAACGCTCGCCTGCATCGCGAAGAAGAACAGAAAATCGCCGAACGTCAGGCCCGAGCCCAGCGCGCCGTCCAGCACAGTGAGGTAGCGACGCTCGATCCGGTTCAGGCCGCTCTTGAGCGAGTCCGCACACAGAAGGCAGCGAATGCGGATGCCGCGTTGAAAAAGGCCAAGATCGATCTGGCGATGAGTCGGGCGCAATTGAACAAGTCACTCAAGGCGTTCGGGCATCCGCCGACCTTCGAACAGCAGTCGCAACTGATCGTCCTGCAACAGCAATTCGAGGTTGCCGAACAGGCGTTGGCGAAACTGGAAAGCACTGCACCTCCCGCCCCGACGCCTGTCGCTCCGGCGAAAAATGCGCAGCTGAATCGGGCAAAGATCCAGTTGGCCATGCGCCGCGCCGAACTCAAGAAAGCCCAAACCAACGAAGCGCCGATTGAGCAAATTGAAGCCCTGGAACTCGCGGTGAATGAAGCCGAGCGTCAGGTGGATGCCTATGCAGCCCCTTGAATCGGTCGACGAGCGCCTTCAGCAAGCCATGAAGCTGGTGTTGCTGGCCACCGTGCCGGGAATGCTGGTGTTTTTCTGGCTGTATGGCTGGGGCGTGTTGATCAACCTGATTCTGACGGGTGTTACCGCACTGGCCGTTGAAGCGACCGTGTTGCGCTTGCGCAAGCTTGCGCTCAAGCCGACCTTGAGCGACGGCAGTGCGCTGGTCAGCGCGACGCTGTTGACTCTGGCCTTGCCGCCTTATTGCCCGTGGTGGCTGACGGTCTGTGCCGCGGCGTTCGCGATGGTGTTCGGCAAACACCTGTATGGCGGCGTTGGCAAGAACCCGTTCAACCCGGCAATGTTGGGCTACGCCCTGGTGCTGGTGACCTTTCCCCAACAGATGACCCACTGGCCGTCATCCCATGGGCTGGACCTGATCGGCGGCTTGCAGCAGGTGTTCGGGTTCAGCCTCGGTCAGACGCCAGATGCCTGGGTCCAGGCCACGGCACTGGACAGCCTGCGGATCAACAAAAGCCTGACCATGGATGAACTGTTTGCCGCTAACCCGGCGTTCGGCCACTTCGGCGGCCGGGGCATGGAATGGGTCAACCTGGCCTTTCTGGCGGGCGGTGCGTTTCTGCTACAACGACGGGTGTTCAGCTGGCATGCGCCGGTCGGCATGCTCTCTAGCCTGTTCATCATCAGCCTGCTGTGCTGGAACGGCTCGGGCTCCGACTCCCATGGCTCGCCGCTGTTTCATCTGCTCACTGGCGCAAGCATGCTGGGTGCATTCTTCATCGTCACGGAACCGGTGTCCGGCGCAAAAAGCCCCGGCGCGCGACTGCTGTTCGGCGCGGGCGTCGGGCTGCTGACGTACCTGATTCGTACCTGGGGTGGTTATCCCGACGGCGTCGCCTTTGCCGTGCTGTTGATGAACCTCTGTGTGCCGGCGCTGGAGCGGTTTGCCGCCTCCAGACTGGAACGGGGTACGCCATGAGCCGAGCGTCGAGCGGTGTGATCCTGGTGTTGCTGGCAGGCCTGGGGATTGGCGCGACTTACCTCGTGCAACACAACAGCGCGCCGCGCATTGCGGCCGAACAGCGCCTGATCGACAGCCGTAACCTGCTGGACCTGCTCCCGGCTGAAAGCTACGACAATCAGCCGCTGGAACAGTCGCTCATCCTGGAAAACACTGGGTTGGTCAACAGCACGCTGCTGGGTGGCTACCTGGCGACCAAGACGGGCCAACCCAGCGCCGTGTTGCTGCGCAGCCAGACCCTGGGTTACGAGGGTTCCATCGAGTTGCTGATCGCCATCGGCGCAAACGGCAAGGTGCTGGGCGTAAAAACGCTCAAGCAATCGGAAACTCCGGGGCTGGGCGGTCGACTCGCTGACTGGCCCAATGCCTGGCTTCAGGCTTTTTCCGGAAAATCCCGAACCGAACCGGCCGACAACGGCTGGGCCTTGAAAAAGGATCAGGGGCAATTCGATCAAATGGCCGGCGCGACCATTACGTCGAGAGCGGTCATCAACGCCATCCATGACGCGTTGCGCTATTTCGACGAGCATCAGCAACAGTTGATCGGGAGCAGCGCACATGAATAAGTCATCAACGCTGCAGAATTCGCTGATGCTTGCACCGCTGATCGGTGCCACAGATTCATGGGTGTCCGCTCTGGGCTTGTGGCTGATGTTCATCGTGGTCATCAGTGCCTTTGGAGTGAGCATGGGCGCGTTGCGATCCCGACTTGTCCCGGCGACACGCTTGCTTGCCAGCGTCCTGCTGGCGGCCACGCTGACCAGCTGCGCCGAACTCGCCGCGCAAGTCTGGTCGCTGCAATGGCACCAACAGGTAGGGTTCTATGCAGGATTGATTGCCTTGCAATGCGTTGTGCTGGAACACACCGGTTTTTTCCAGAGCGCCTGGCGTGATCGCCTGCACCTATGTGGCCTTTTCGGCGCGTTGATGGCGGGCCTTGGCTTGCTGCGCGAATTCATCGGCAACGGAACATTCGGCAGCCATCTGCCATGGTTGGCCGGCACTGCGCAAGCGGACTGGCAAGGCTGGGTACTGACCGCCGACGGTGGCTTGCGCCTGGCCACCCTGGCCCCTGGTGGATTCATTCTGCTGGGACTGCTGATCGCCGCACGTCAGGCCTGGACCCGCTCGACGCCCTCTCACTGACCGCCTTCGAGGAAACGCACTGCCCATGAATGCCGCAAAACGTCTGGAAATTTTTCGCCGATTTCACGAAGACAACCCGGAACCGAAGACCGAACTGGCCTACTCCTCGCCGTTCGAATTGCTGATCTCGGTGATTCTCTCGGCGCAGTCGACCGATGTCGGCGTCAACAAGGCCACCGCCAAACTTTACCCGGTGGCCAATACGCCGGCGGCGATTTATGCCCTGGGTGTCGAAGGCTTGTCGGAATACATCAAGACCATCGGCCTGTTCAACAGCAAAGCGAAAAACGTGATCGAGACCTGTCGCTTGCTGATGGAGCGTCATGGAGGCGAAGTGCCGCAAACCCGTGAAGAACTGGAAGCGTTACCCGGCGTCGGCCGCAAGACTGCCAACGTGGTGCTCAACACCGCATTCCGCCAGCTGACCATGGCCGTGGATACGCATATTTTCCGGGTCAGCAACCGCACCGGCATTGCTCCTGGCAAAAATGTGGTCGAGGTTGAGCAAAAACTGATGAAGTTCGTGCCGAAGGAATATCTGCTCGACTCCCATCACTGGCTGATCCTCCACGGACGCTATGTTTGCCTGGCCCGCAAGCCTCGCTGCGGCAGTTGCCGAATCGAAGACTTGTGCGAATACAAGCAAAAGACATCGGACGATTGAGGCGCTATTAGGTTTTTCGATTTATCGATTGAAAAAATCTTTTTTACCCGCCGGGAGATTATCGATATAAGGAGCGCCAAAGGCAGCCTTAGCCTGGAGTAACACTATGAGCACTGGCAAAGAGCAATTGGACGTAGAAGACGACTTCACCCCTGTTGAGGCTGATGATGCTGAACCGGTGGTTGAAGTGGCGAAGACCAACCTGAGCAAACGCCGCACCATCGACAATCTGCTGGAGGAGCGCCGACTGCAAAAGCAATTGGCCGATTACGATTTTGACCTATGACACCTAAAAGCCTCCCGAAACGGAGGCTTTTTACTAAGTGCCGACCCCTGATAACCCCCCGCTCATTGCGCCTTGTCAAACGCTGAGACAGTCACACCAGACCATTGCGTTGCGCCAATTCGATCAGGTCGACCAGGGAGCGAGCATTGAGCTTCAACAACAAACGAGTCTTGTAAGTACTAACGGTTTTATTGCTGAGGAACATTCCATCGGCGATCTCCTTGTTGGTCTTGCCTCGGGCCAATTGTTGCAAGACCATCATTTCCCGTCCCGACAGTCGATCTACCATATCGGCTTCACTGGCGTTCCCCAAACTGGAACGTACGGTATGCAAGGCTTGATTCGGAAAATAACTGTAGCCCGACAATACTGCCTTTATTGCACTGAGTAACTCGGTGAGATCCTGTTGTTTGCAGACATACCCTGCGGCACCGGATTGCATGCAACGCATGGAAAAATGCCCAGGTGCCTGGGAAGTCAATATCAACACTTTCATGGGCATCGCTGTCGATGTCAGACGCGCAATGACTTCCAGTCCATCAAGTTTCGGTATTCCAATATCCAGGATGACAATATCCGGCATATGCTCACGGGCAAGTTGCAACGCATCCACGCCATTATCTGTCTCTGCAATAACTTCGTAGCCGTGACGCTCCATTAGCATACGTACCGCAAGACGAATGACGGGGTGATCATCCACGATCAGCACTTTATTCATGGGCAAGTCCAATTTTCGCTGTTCGAATTTTTAGAGCCCGCACAATAGCCTAGTCGTTTCACCCATGGCATGCCGCCCCCCTCGGCCACCCGCACCGAGAGACATTCCCTACAGACATTAAGGAATAGTCTTACAAAATCCCCAAAAATAAAATTTTATCAACCTGAAAACATTTCGATTATCCGCAGTTTTTTTGTTTCTATTTACAACCAGAAAACCAAATAACAGGGTTCGTCGCAAGAGACCCAACGAATACTGACTATTGAGCTACCCTTAAAAGTAACTGATATTTACCACTTAAAGTCCCATACCACAAACACCGCACATCAAGAATGTAATAAAAAATCACACCAGGCAACACTTCAACAACAAACTCAATCCATCACCCCCTAAAACTCAACAACAGAGGTACCCACCGCACACTCAATACCGTTACTATCAAACCTTTGAAATCCAAAGCTTAAAAGGAGTGCCGCACCAATATAAACACCGGCTACTTAGTTAGTAAAATGAAAACCAAACACATTAATCAACCGAGAAAAGACAATATTCCAATGAGCAAAAAACATGATCAAATCAAAGAAAAAAATCATCAACCCCATGACAGTTATTGCAATATTTGCCGCTATTTCTGAAACATCGGCTGCCGTCTCACTGCCCTTTCTCGACAATAATGAGCGGGAGCTCTATGTCTGGTTCCTGATCAGTTTCCCTTTTTATTTGCTTTTTCTTTTCTTCGCCACACTCAACTTCAACTACCGGTCGCTGTACGCGCCATCCGATTTCGGCAAGGGAAAGCATTTTATAAAAGTGATGGACAACGCTGAACGCGGTCAGCGGCCCGATAACCTGAAGGACCCTCCCGTCCGGATCGGTATTCAAACGGGCCTCTCGGCTCTACAGCACGTTTGCCTGGCAGAGCCGCTAAAAAACCTGCACATCGTCGATGCGCGGTGGCTAAACAAGAAAATGGAATTCGGTGCCTGGATTGAAAAAAACCGGCACCCACAGGGAAACCCTGCACAAGTGATCGTATTTCTCACCTGTACCGATTCGGAGGCATTACTGAAGGAAAGCGCAAGCAAGCAATCAAAACAGGCAAAGAATCGCAGCGGCCCAACGCTTTGCATTGCTTACAATTTGAATTCACACGGTCTGACGATTCTTGATCACTCTTTTTACCTGACACGCAGCAGGTAACGTTTGAAGAGCATTCAGAGAGAGGAAACAGAAGGAAGGTATTACAGATACAAAAAGAGCGCTGATAACACGATGTCCGGCAGGAAAACTCCCCCTATTCAGAAATTGTGGCCTTGTCACCGACAAGGCCACAACTCTATTACCGTGGTTCCACTACGGTCGTTCCACTACGGTTTCAAAGATCTCAGAAAAGCTTCCGGCCTTTGTTCGCCGCAATACGCATGCGCAAGGCGTTGAGCTTGATGAAGCCCGCCGCGTCGGCCTGGTTGTAGGCGCCGCCATCTTCTTCGAAGGTCGCGATGTTGGCATCGAACAACGATTCGTCGGACTTGCGACCGGTGACGATCACGTTGCCCTTGTACAGCTTCAGGCGCACAACGCCGTTCACATGGGCCTGGGATGCGTCGATCATCTGTTGCAGCATCAGACGCTCAGGGCTCCACCAGTAACCGGTGTAGATCAGGCTGGCGTATTTAGGCATCAGCTCGTCTTTGAGGTGAGCCACTTCGCGGTCCAGGGTGATCGACTCGATCGCACGGTGAGCGCGCAGCATGATGGTGCCGCCAGGGGTTTCGTAGCAGCCACGGGACTTCATGCCCACGTAACGGTTCTCGACGATGTCGAGACGGCCGATACCGTGTTCGCCGCCGATACGGTTCAGGGTCGCCAGCACGGTGGCCGGGGTCATTTCGACGCCGTCCAGTGCGACGATATCGCCGTTGCGGTAGGTCAGTTCCAGGTATTGCGCTTTGTCAGGAGCCTTCTCCGGGGAGACGGTCCATTTCCACATGTCTTCTTCGTGCTCGGTCCAGGTGTCTTCCAGCACGCCGCCTTCATAGGAGATGTGCAGCAGGTTGGCATCCATCGAGTACGGGGATTTTTTCTTGCCGTGACGCTCGATCGGGATGTTGTGCTTTTCAGCATAATCCATCAGCTTTTCACGGGAGAGCAGATCCCATTCGCGCCACGGAGCAATCACTTTCACGCCTGGCTTCAAGGCGTAGGCGCCCAGTTCGAAACGAACCTGGTCGTTGCCCTTGCCGGTGGCGCCGTGGGAAATGGCGTCAGCACCGGTTTCGTTGGCGATTTCGATCAAGCGCTTGGCGATCAACGGACGAGCGATGGAAGTACCCAGCAGGTACTCGCCTTCGTAAACGGTGTTGGCGCGGAACATCGGGAAAACGAAATCGCGCACGAATTCTTCGCGCAAGTCGTCGATGTAGATCTCTTTCACGCCCATGGCCTGTGCCTTGGCGCGTGCAGGTTCGACCTCTTCGCCCTGACCCAGGTCAGCGGTGAAGGTCACGACTTCACAGTTATAAGTATCCTGCAGCCACTTGAGGATCACCGAAGTGTCCAGGCCGCCGGAATACGCCAGAACGACCTTGTTTACGTCCGCCATGCCATCACTCCACGGGGTTCTACGGAAAGCCGTCAAGTCTACCGCTCATGCAGGATAATTTACAGAGGCGCGACAGCTTATGACGACGAAGCGACAGATTATGTCGAGTGAGCGACGATAACAGCGGGTTCAGGAGGTCGACGCGGCACTCGCCGATACAGTGGCCTGAGGGGCCGGCTTTTCGGTGGGCGCAACACGCGCGAGTTGCACATTGACCCGACGGTTCTTCGCCCGGTTGGCGGAATTGGTATTGGGCGCCAATGGATAACGCTCGCCGTGAAAGCGCACAGTGATTTGTGACTCCTGAACACCGTTGGCCTTGAAGAACTCCATGACGGCCAGGGCCCGACGCCGCGACAAATCACGATTGGTCAGGCGGTTGCCACTGTTATCGGAGTGGCCATCGAGCTCGATGTGGTTGACCGTCGGGTCGGCCTTCATGAACTCCAGCATCACCTGCAATTGAGCCTTGGCCTGCGCGTCGAGATCGATGCCTTCGCCGGGGAAGCCGATCTGCGATTGTTTAACCTGCTCGAAATTCTTCGGCAGCAGCTTCGCCACGCAACCCTGATAGTCGTTAAAGGCCTGGCTGAACTTGACTGGCAACAGACGCACTTCCGACACCCGGCCATCGCCCGAGTAATGTCGAACGACCGGACTGCGACCATCCATCAGGCCACTGAGCAAGCGGCCAGCCTGAACTTGCGAACTGTTGAACAACACATTGCCGCTGCCGATTCGCACAGAACCGAGGTTGATGTCGCCACGCCCCGGCTGCCACGGTGCAGCAGCCGCCAGCAAGGTGGCCGAACCGCCGCCGATCATCGCGTTATAGGCCTTCAGACGAAACGTCGCTTGCTCGCCAGCGCGGCGCACGAACTCACCCGAACCAAAATCGGTGATCGGCTGAGTCAGGCGGCACTCGAACTTGTCCCCTTCGACCGTCCACTCGATGCTCTCCAGACGGGTCTGGAAAGTGAGCGCCATCGCAGGAAGGCTGGCAAACACGCTGAGCAAGGCTAAATAACGCTGGCGCACGGGAGGCTCCACTGGCTTCTACAACAAAAAGACCGACACACAGATGTTTACGGCATACCTGTTGGATATCGGAAGCTTCCAGCAAAACTTGATAGCGAGTGCCTGGAAGAGTCTTTTCCGGTAGCATTCCCCTCAGTTTGACCCGCCTGGAATCCCCTCATGTCCGACCGCCTGACCCTGCTGCGTCCCGACGACTGGCATATTCATCTTCGCGATGGTGCTGTGTTGCCCAATACAGTCGCGGATGTCGCGCGCACCTTTGGTCGCGCCATCATCATGCCCAACCTGGTACCTCCGGTGCGTAACACCGCTGAAGCCGACGGCTATCGCCAGCGGATTCTCGCTGCACGCCCGGCCGGCAGCCGCTTCGAACCGTTGATGGTGCTGTACCTGACCGATCGCACACAGCCCGAAGAAATTCGCGAGGCCAAGGCCAGCGGCTTCATTCACGCCGCCAAGCTGTACCCGGCCGGCGCGACCACCAACTCGGACTCTGGTGTCACCAGCATCGACAAGATTTTCCCTGCACTTGAGGCCATGGCCGAAGTCGGGATGCCCTTGCTGATTCACGGTGAAGTCACCCGTGGCGATGTCGACGTTTTCGATCGCGAAAAATTCTTCATCGATGAGCACATGCGTCGTGTGGTCGAGCGCTTCCCGAGCCTCAAAGTGGTGTTCGAACACATCACTACTGCCGACGCCGTGCAGTTCGTCAACGAGGCTTCGGCCAATGTTGGCGCGACCATCACCGCGCATCACCTGCTGTACAACCGCAACCACATGCTCGTGGGCGGGATTCGGCCGCACTTCTATTGCCTGCCGATCCTCAAGCGCAACACCCATCAGGAAGCCCTGCTCGACGCCGCCACCAGCGGCAGCGACAAGTTCTTCCTCGGCACCGACTCGGCGCCCCATGCCCAGCACGCCAAAGAAGCCGCTTGCGGCTGTGCCGGTTGCTACACCGCTTATGCAGCGATCGAGATGTATGCCGAAGCCTTCGAACAGCGCAACGCGCTGGACAAGCTCGAAGCCTTCGCCAGCCTGAACGGCCCTCGTTTCTACGGCCTGCCGGTGAACACCGATCGCATCACCCTGGTCCGCGAAGAGTGGACCGCCCCAACCAGCCTGCCATTTGGCGAGCTGACCGTAATCCCGCTGCGCGCCGGTGAAAAACTGCGCTGGCGCCTGCTGGAGGAACACGCGTGAGTGAAGACCATTTCGACGACGAACAGGACGGTCAAGGCGGCGGAGGTGGTTCGCGCCACCCGATGGCTGAGCGCTTCCGTGGATACCTGCCAGTCGTTGTCGACGTTGAAACCGGTGGTTTCAACTCTGCCACTGACGCCTTGCTGGAAATCGCCGCAACTACCATCGGCATGGATGAAAAAGGGTTTGTGTACCCCGATCACACCTACTTCTTTCGCGTAGAGCCTTTTGAAGGCGCGAACATCGAAGCAGCCGCTCTGGAGTTTACCGGGATCAAACTCGATCACCCGCTGCGCATGGCAGTGAGTGAAGAAGCAGCGCTGACCGACATCTTCCGCGGCATCCGCAAGGCTCTGAAAGCCAACGGTTGCAAACGGGCGATTCTGGTCGGGCACAACAGCAGCTTCGATCTGGGTTTCCTCAACGCCGCTGTCGCACGCCTGGACATGAAGCGTAACCCGTTTCATCCATTCTCGAGCTTCGATACCGCGACCCTGGCTGGTCTGGCTTACGGCCAAACCGTACTGGCCAAGGCCTGTTCGGCAGCTGACATCGACTTCGACGGTCGTGAGGCCCACTCGGCTCGCTACGACACCGAGAAGACCGCCGAGCTGTTCTGCGGCATCGTCAATCGCTGGAAACAAATGGGCGGCTGGGAAGACTACAACGACTGATCGTTGGGTTTATCCCGCCCATAAAAAAACCGGCCTCAACGGCCGGTTTTTTTATGCCTCAAACGTGCCTTACAGCGCAGCAGCGTGCTCGGTCAGGTAAGCCGCGACGCCTTCGGTCGAAGCGGTCATGCCTTTGTCGCCTTTTTTCCAGTTGGCAGGGCAAACTTCACCGTGCTCTTCGTGGAATTGCAGAGCGTCGACCAGACGAACCAGCTCTTCGATGTTACGGCCCAGCGGCAGGTCGTTGATGATCTGCGAGCGGACAACGCCTTTGTCGTCGATCAGGAACGCACCACGGAAAGCTACGCCGTCAGCGGACTGAACGTCGTAAGCCTTCATGATTTCCTGCTTGATATCGGCAGCCATGGTGTAACGGACCTGGCCGATACCACCATTGTTGACCGGGGTGTTGCGCCAGGCGTTGTGGGTGAAGTGCGAGTCGATCGAAACGGCGATCACTTCAACGTTGCGTGCCTTGAAGTCAGACATGCGGTTGTCCAGAGCGATCAGCTCGGACGGGCAAACGAAGGTGAAGTCCAGTGGGTAGAAGAACACCAGGCCGTATTTGCCTTTGATGGCCGACGACAGGGTGAA
Source organism: Pseudomonas sp. GL_093 (assembly GCF_057837605.1). Taxonomy (NCBI): domain Bacteria; kingdom Pseudomonadati; phylum Pseudomonadota; class Gammaproteobacteria; order Pseudomonadales; family Pseudomonadaceae; genus Pseudomonas; species Pseudomonas sp. GL_093. The sequence continues at coordinate 5,744,355 of NZ_CM174448.1, forward strand.
GCTGTCTACGATTTCGCCATTGCCGAGTACGGCCGGTACGGTGAAGTCTGGGGCTTGTTTGCCTACGAGTACGCTCATTGGATATCTCCTGGTGTAAAAACGTGAAGTTCCGGGTTTGCGCCAGCCTGCCACCTTCAGGCGACAGCCCTGTGACACGAACCCGCTTCATAAGGACCGGCCATCATACACTGCGTTTTTGCCCTGTCCTTAACGGTTTTTTTGTCAGGGGAAATGCTGTCGACAGGTTTTCCTCGTGATCGATGCCGAGAGGAAACCGTTCGTCAGCCCTGAGCAAAGCTTTCAGAAACCACTTTGACAATCATTCTCGTTAACATTAAGATCCATCGCAATTGAGTCACAACCAGCGACGGTTTTCACTTATGTATGTTTGCCTCTGCACTGGCGTCACCGACGGTCAAATCCGCGAAGCGATCTATGAAGGTTGCTGCAGCTATAAGGAAGTCCGTCAGGCCACCGGCGTAGCTAGCCAATGCGGTAAATGTGCCTGCCTTGCCAAGGAAGTGGTCCGCGAAACCCTGACCAAATTGCAATCGGCCCAGGCCGCGATTCCCTACCCTGTAGAATTTACTGCCGCGTAAGTAACGTATTTCAAAGAACCGGACTTGATGTCCGGTTTTTTTATGTCTGAAAATCAATCGCTTACGCTCTAGACGCGGAACACAAACATTCTTATTCAGATTAATTTTCACTTAAGTTTCAATAACTTAGGTTTGACACTCTTAATTACGCGGCTCAAACTCAGCCTTATAGACAGCTACTTAGGGCAGGACCCCATCATGAAAGGCGACGTTACAGTCATCCAGCATCTCAACAAGATCCTTGCCAATGAGCTGGTCGCGATCAATCAATACTTCCTGCATGCACGCATGTACGAAGATTGGGGCCTGAACAAGCTCGGCAAGCACGAATACCACGAATCCATCGACGAGATGAAGCACGCGGACAAGCTGATCAAGCGCATCCTGTTCCTTGAAGGCCTGCCGAACGTCCAGGACTTGGGCAAGCTGCAGATCGGCGAACACACCAAGGAAATGCTTGAGTGCGACCTGCGTATCGAGCGCACCGGTCATGCGGATCTCAAAGTGGCTATCGCTCATTGCGAAACCGTTGGCGACTTTGGTAGCCGTGAACTGCTTGAAGATATTCTTGAATCCGAAGAAGAACATATCGACTGGCTGGAAACCCAACTGGGTCTGATCGATAAAGTCGGTCTTGAGAACTATCTGCAATCTCAGATGGGCGAAGAGTAAGTTAGCGCCCGCTAAACTCGAGACAATAAAAAGCCCCGCGCTCTTTTAAAGAGGCGGGGCTTTTTTATTGCCTGGGTTTCAGGCTTCGGTCTTGCCAGCAGCAGCTTTTTCAACAGCGGCTTTGATCGTGGCCTGCAACGAACCATCAGCAGACATTTCAGTCATGATGTCGCTACCGCCGACCAGCTCACCGCCAACCCACAGTTGCGGGAAGGTTGGCCAGTTGGCGTATTTTGGCAGGTTGGCGCGGATTTCCGGGTTCTGCAGGATGTCCACGTAAGCAAATTTTTCACCACACGCCATCACGGCCTGCGCGGCTTTCGCGGAGAAGCCACACTGCGGGGCATTCGGCGAACCTTTCATGTAAAGCAGAATGGTGTTGTTAGCAATCTGCTCTTTAATCGTTTCGATGATATCCATGGAGCACCTCGGCTGAACTTTCCGACTCAGGGGTCGGCACGGTGGCGCATTGTAACGGAAACCCGAGCACCCTGCTCGGTCTCCCCGACAGACTTGATCAAGCCGCCGCCACGGTCACTGGCACACCGTTCAACGCCGCATTGCCCGACAACTCATCGAGCTGACACTCGTCGGTCAAGTCATTGGCGCTGGAACCCGGCTGACCACTGGCAATGGTCATCTGCACCCCCGGCCGCGCATGGCCCCAACCGTGCGGAAGGCTGACCACGCCTTTCATCATATCCAGACTGCCGAGCACTTCAACTTCGATCTCACCGACCCGCGAACTGACCCGCACGCGCTGCCCGTCGTTGAGCCCACGGCTGGCCAGGTCATCCGGGTGCATCAGCAATTGATGGCGCGGCTTGCCCTTCACCAGGCGGTGATAGTTGTGCATCCACGAGTTGTTGCTGCGCACATGACGGCGGCCAATCATCAGCAACTCATCGGCCGCTGGTGCTTGCAAGGCTGCAAAGCGCGCCAGGTCGGCAAGGATCGCTGGTGGCGCAGACTGGACGCGCTGGTTGGCGGTTTTCAGGCGTGGCGCCAGGTTGGATTTCAGCGCCCCGAGATCGACACCATGCGGGTGATCGAACAAGGTCGCCAGCGACAATTTCTGTTCCGAAGCATCTCCATACAACCCCATCCGCAAGCCACGATCGATCATCTGCGCTGGCGGGATCGTCGGTTTCAGTTCCTTGCCGGTCTTCGCAGCAAAGGCCTTGGCCAGCCCCACGAAAATCTCCCAGTCATGCAACGCACCTTCAGGCTTGGCCAGGATCGCGCGATTGAACCGACTGACGTTACGCACCGCAAACATATTGAAAGTCGTGTCGTAATGATCATTTTCCAGGGCCGATGTGGACGGCAGAATCAGGTCGGCATAACGCGTGGTTTCATTGATGTACAGGTCGATGCTGACCATGAACTCCAAACCGTCCAGAGCCTGTTCCAGTTGTCGGCCATTGGGCGTCGACAGCACCGGATTACCCGCCACGGTAATCAGCGCGCGGACCTGCCCTTCCCCTTCGGTAAGCATCTCTTCGGCCAGCGCCGAGACCGGCAGTTCTCCACCATATTCAGGACGCCCGGAGACCCGACTCTGCCACAGATTGAAATGCCCACCCGAGGTGGACGCCACCAGGTCCACCGCCGGTTCGGTGCACAACGCCCCTCCTACGCGATCAAGATTACCGGTGACCAGATTGATCAGTTGCACAACCCAATGACACAAGGTGCCGAACGCCTGGGTCGAGACGCCCATGCGGCCGTAACAGACCGCTGTCGGCGCCGCCGCAAAGTCCCGCGCCAGTTGGCGGATCTGTTCGGCGGGCACCGCGCACAGTGGGCTCATGGCCTCGGCAGTGAAATTCGCGACCGCCTCCCGCACCTCATCCAGACCGTCCACCGGCAAATGACTGTCGCGGGTCAGGCCTTCTGCGAACAAGGTATTGAGCAATCCAAACAACAACGCCGCATCGCCACCGGGGCGCACGAATAGATGCTGGTCGGCAATCGCCGCGGTTTCGCTGCGGCGCGGATCGACCACCACCACTTTGCCGCCGCGGGCCTGAATGGCCTTCAAGCGCTTCTCCACATCCGGCACGGTCATGATGCTGCCGTTGGAGGCCAGCGGATTGCCGCCGAGGATCAGCATGAAATCGGTGTGATCGATGTCCGGGATCGGCAACAGCAAGCCGTGGCCGTACATCAAATGGCTGGTCAGGTGATGGGGCAACTGATCGACCGAGGTCGCGGAAAACCGGTTGCGAGTTTTCAACAGGCCGAGAAAGTAATTGCTGTGGGTCATCAACCCGTAGTTGTGCACGCTGGGGTTGCCTTGATAGACCGCCACCGCGTTTTGCCCATGACGCTCCTGAATCGCCGCCAGACGTTCGGCTACAAGGTTGAAGGCGTCTTCCCACTCGATGGGTTGCCATTCACTGCCGACACGCAGCATCGGCTGACGCAGACGATCCGGATCGTTCTGAATATCTTGCAGGGCGACGGCCTTGGGGCAGATGTGCCCGCGGCTGAATGTATCCTGGGCGTCACCCTTGATCGACGTGATCTGCACCGCGCCTTCGACCTCGGTGGTTTCGATGGTCAGGCCGCAAATGGCTTCGCACAAGTGGCACGCACGGTGATGGAGAGTCTTGGTCATGGCCAGTCTCTGTCTTGTTCTGGGCGGGCAATATCGGCCGCGGGAACAAAACTATGGCGCCTGATCCACTGCGGCGCCAGCGACGTTCGTCTTGTGAATCGGCGGCCATCAGGCCAGCCGATGACCGCTGGGGATCAGTTCGGCGGCAGCCTCGGCGGCGCCTGCAACTGGATCTCCTGGATGGTTTCGATCTGCTCTTGAGCGAGATGAACACCGGTGAGTTCGCCGATCAGTCGCCAGTGCTCGTCGAGCCCGGTGCTGATGGTTGCCATGCGGTCGATCATCCGCCGGCCGGCAGCCTTGGTCACTTCGTCTTCACTGCGCATTAACTCGAAGGACATCGAGGTCATGGACGCGGTGAGGTGGGTCAGCGAGCGAGCCGTGAGGCCGAGTAATTCCATTAACTGTCGTTCTTTCGATTCCATTCCGAAGGCTTCCTGCGTCGTTCGTGCGTTAGTTATAACCCGCCACTTTGCATTAGCAAATGTTTCAGACCAGACACATCCCTCAATCCTGAGCACAAATGTTTCGAATGACAGGTCAGAAACCGACCGTTGCTATGCCGTCCCCGCCCCATTTGATTGCAAAGCCCCGCGACCCCAGTGTACAAATGACGGGCTGCTGTCAGGAAACAGGCTTCAAAAGCGCTACTGCGGTCATCCCGTAGCCCCTCTGAAATCCCCTAAAAACCGTAGCCCTATTGGTAAGACGCGACATTTAATTATAAGATCGCGCCTTCCCCTATTTCGTCGCCCCGTGCGGCTTACGCCGCAGGTCTCGCCCGTTTTTCAGTTAAACAAGGCTTTGAGTATCTGCGGTCTGTTGCAAAAAGGTAGTCAATGATGAGCGCAAGGCACTTTCTCTCCCTGATGGATTGCACGCCCGAAGAGCTGGTCAGCGTGATCCGTCGAGGCGTTGAGCTCAAAGACCTGCGTAACCGCGGCGTACTGTTCGAGCCTCTGAAAAACCGCGTGCTCGGGATGATTTTCGAGAAATCGTCGACCCGCACCCGAATTTCGTTCGAAGCTGGCATGATCCAGCTCGGTGGCCAGGCGATCTTTCTGTCGCCGCGCGACACCCAACTGGGCCGTGGCGAGCCGATCGGCGATGCCGCCATTGTCATGTCGAGCATGCTCGATGCGGTGATGATCCGCACGTTTTCCCACAGCACACTGACCGAGTTCGCCGCCAATTCGCGCGTCCCGCTAATCAACGGCCTGTCCGACGATTTGCACCCGTGCCAGTTGCTGGCCGACATGCAGACGTTCCTCGAACACCGCGGTTCGATCCAGGGCAAAACCGTGGCCTGGATTGGCGACGGCAACAACATGTGCAACAGCTATATAGAAGCGGCGATCCAGTTCGACTTCCAGTTGCGCGTCGCTTGCCCGGAAGGCTTTGAACCCAACCCTGAATTCGTGGCCAAGGCCGGTGATCGGGTCACCATCGTCCGCGATCCGAAGGATGCCGTACGCGGCGCCCACCTGGTCAGCACCGACGTCTGGACCTCCATGGGCCAGGAAGAGGAAACCGCCAAACGCCTGAAGCTGTTCGCGCCATTCCAGGTCAACCGCGCCCTGCTCGACCTGGCCGCACCGGACGTGCTGTTCATGCATTGCCTGCCGGCCCACCGTGGCGAAGAAATCAGCGTCGACCTGCTCGATGACCAGCGTTCCGTCGCGTGGGATCAAGCCGAAAACCGTCTTCACGCACAAAAGGCCCTGCTCGAGTTTCTCGTCGAGCCGGCGTATCACCACGCATGAGCCATCCATTACTGCTGAACCTGCGTAACCTCGCTTGCGGCTATCAAGACCAGCGAGTCGTGCAGAACCTCAACCTGCATTTGAATGCCGGCGACATCGGTTGCCTGCTGGGCTCTTCGGGCTGCGGCAAAACCACTACCCTGCGGGCCATTGCCGGTTTCGAACCGGTACACGAAGGTGAAATCCAGTTGGCGGGCGAGACGATCTCCCGCGCCGGTTTCACCCTTGCCCCGGAGAAACGCCGGATAGGCATGGTGTTCCAGGATTACGCACTGTTTCCGCATTTGAGCGTGGCCGAAAACATCGCCTTCGGGATCCGCAAGCACCCGCAAAAGGATCGCGTCACCGAAGAGTTGCTGGAACTGGTCAACCTGAAAAACCTCGGCAAGCGCTTCCCGCATGAGCTGTCCGGTGGTCAACAGCAGCGCGTCGCACTGGCCCGCGCCCTGGCGCCGGAACCGCAATTGCTGCTGCTTGACGAACCCTTTTCCAACCTTGATGGCGAGCTGCGACGCAAGCTCAGCCATGAGGTGCGCGACATCCTCAAGGCCCGTGGCACCAGCGCGATTCTGGTGACCCACGATCAGGAAGAGGCCTTCGCGGTGAGCGATCATGTGGGGGTTTTCAAGGAAGGTCGTCTGGAACAGTGGGACACGCCCTACAACCTGTATCACGAACCGCTGACGCCGTTTGTGGCCAGTTTCATCGGCCAGGGTTATTTCATTCGCGGTCAGCTGAACAGCCCCGAGTCGGTACAGACCGAACTGGGTGAGTTACGCGGTAATCGTGCCTACACCTGGCCGGTTGGCGGTGCGGTGGATGTGTTGCTGCGTCCGGACGATATCGTTTATGCACCGGACAGCACGTTGAAGGCGCGGATTGTCGGCAAGTCTTTCCAGGGTGCGTCCACCTTGTATCGCTTGCAGTTGCCGACTGGCGCGCAGCTGGAATCGATTTTCCCGAGCCATGCCGATCATCAGGTGGGTTCAGAGGTCGGCATTCGTGTCGCGGCTGAACACCTGGTGCTGTTTCAGGCGTCGGGGAGTACGGCGGCGCAGATTCCGGTCGTCGAGTCCGGTGTTCGCCGCTACAGCAGCGCCCACTGATACACACGGACAAAAATGTGGGAGCGAGCCTGCTCGCGAAGGCGGTGTATCAGTCGACACTCTCGTCAACTGACACGCAGCCGTCGCGAGCAAGCTCGCTCCCACAGTAGGTTTCGGTTAACCCAGCATTAGCGTTCCGCTGGCAACGAGCGTCGCATTCCCGCCGATTTTCACCCGATCCCCTTCCAGCCGACAGTACAACTCCCCGCCTCGAGCCGAACGCTGACAAGCCGTCAGGCTCGACTTGCCCAAACGTTTCGACCAGTACGGAATCAGGCTGCAATGGGTCGAACCCGTCACCGGGTCTTCGTTGATGCCGATTGCCGGCGCGAAGTAGCGGGACACAAAATCATGCTTACTGCCCCTGGCCGTGACAATTGCCCCCGGCCACGGCAGTTTCGCCAGCGCTGCCATGTCCGGCTGACATTCGAGCACCGCCTGCTCGGATTCCAGCACCACAAACAACTCGTTCGACCCCAGCACATCAACCGCTTCCACACCCAGCGCGCGCTCGACATCCAGGGTCACGCCCACTTCCGACGGAATGAGCGCCGGGAAATCCAGCCACAAGCGCTCACCCTCACGGCTCACACTCAGCGGGCCGGACTTGCAGATAAAGTCCAGCCGCTCGACCGGCTCTTTATAGATTTCAAACAGAACGTAAGCGCTGGCCAGGGTTGCATGACCACACAACGGCACTTCGGTGGTCGGGGTAAACCAGCGGATATGCCAGCCCTGCCCTTCGCGCACCACGAAAGCGGTTTCGGCGAGGTTGTGCTCGGCGGCGATCTTCTGCATCAACTCATCGGCAAGCCAGGCATCGAGGCGATAGACCATCGCCGGGTTGCCACTGAACGGCCGATCACTGAACGCATCGACCTGATGAAACTCAAGCTGCATAACCTTCTCCCTTTGTCAGGCCACGGAGCATGAAGCTGCCGACAACCCGGCACCAGTGACAGAGCCCGTAAATTTGCACCATACAGCGCCGGACCGGAAGCCCTCGTCAGGCGCGGCCGATATCAGCGAACTTCGCCTGGGTATGTTCGGCCAGCACCGCGGGCGCCAATTCGACCTCCAGCCCTCGTCGCCCCGCGCTGACAAAAATGCTGGCGAAAGGCTGCGCCGAATTATCGATAAAGGTGCGCAGGCGCTTTTTCTGTCCCAACGGACTGATGCCGCCCAAGAGGTAACCGGTGGATCGTTGCGCAGCGGCAGGATCGGCCATTTCGACTTTTTTTACGCCAGCAGCATGAGCCAGGCCTTTCAAGTCCAGACTTCCGACGACCGGCACCACGGCCACCAGCAATTCACCTTTCTCGCTGGCCGCCAGCAAGGTCTTGAACACCTGCGCCGGGTCCAACCCCAACTTTTCCGCGGCCTCCAGCCCGTAGGACGCTGCCTTCGGATCATGTTCATAACTGTGCACGCGATGTTCGGCACGAACTTTTTTCAACAAATCCAATGCGGGGGTCATGACAGCTCCAGACTGGGCGGCAGAAGAAAAATACTGCGCTGGATTCTAGGTCATTGATCGACAAATGGCTCTATTGCGGCGCTATTTCAAAGGTTTGGCGGCGCCTTATGCCGTTCGTCCACCTTCAGCCTGCCGCGTGAACGATGCGGTCATTCATGTGACTAATAGTTCGATTGTGACTGACGGTTCACTTTCGACCTTTGACATCAGCGTTTCTTGTCTATATTTTTTCGAATCTGAATACTGTACGAATGTTCCTACGCAGCACCCAGCAGTAGGCCGAGAACAGGATGGGGATCCTGTCTCGGTGAAAATCGCGCTTTGACCATGATGCAAAAGCGCCAGACAACAACAAAAATGAGGTTTTCAATGACAACTGCTTTACAACAACCGTCGCTCTCAAGCCAATGCATGGCCGAATTCCTGGGCACTGCGCTGCTGATCTTTTTTGGTACAGGTTGTGTTGCCGCGCTCAAGGTCGCGGGTGCCAGCTTCGGCCTTTGGGAAATCAGCATCATCTGGGGGGTCGGCGTGAGCATGGCGATCTACCTGACCGCCGGCGTTTCCGGGGCTCATCTCAATCCCGCCGTCAGCATTGCCCTGAGCATTTTCGCTGACTTCGAAAAGCGCAAACTGCCCTTTTATATTCTCGCCCAGATCGCTGGTGCCTTCTGTGGAGCGTTGTTGGTTTACACGCTGTACAGCAATTTATTCTTCGATTACGAACAAACTCACCATATGGTTCGTGGTACTCAGGCCAGCCTCGAATTGGCGTCGGTGTTCTCCACCTTCCCCAACCCGGCCTTGACCACGGCACAAGCCTTTCTGGTTGAGGTGATCATCACTGCCATCCTGATGGGCGTGATCATGTCCCTGACCGACGACAACAATGGCTTGCCAAAGGGTCCGCTCGCTCCGCTGCTGATCGGCCTGCTGATTGCCGTAATTGGCAGCTCGATGGGGCCGCTGACCGGTTTTGCGATGAACCCGGCGCGCGACTTCGGTCCTAAACTGATGACTTTCTTCGCTGGCTGGGGTGAAATTTCCTTCACCGGCGGGCGCGATATCCCGTATTTCCTGATTCCGATTTTTGCACCGATTGTCGGTGCCTGCCTCGGTGCTGCAGCGTATCGCGGGCTGATTGCCCGTCATCTGCCTAGCGCCCTACCTGCTACAAAGGAAGCAGTACCGGCCATTGACGGCAAACCAAGAACTTCTTGATACCGTTGGCGCGTGATCCTGCCCATCAGATCACGCGCCGGACCTCACTCCCCTTTTTTCGTCCAAGGCAATCGACATGACCGACACTCAGAATAAGAACTACATCATTGCCCTCGATCAGGGTACGACCAGCTCACGCGCGATCATTTTCGACCGCGACGCGAACGTGGTCTGCACCGCCCAGCGCGAATTCGCACAGCATTACCCGCAAGCCGGTTGGGTTGAACATGACCCGATGGAAATCTTCGCCACTCAAAGCGCCGTGATGGTCGAGGCCCTGGCTCAAGCCGGCCTGCATCACGACCAGGTTGCCGCCATCGGCATCACCAACCAGCGCGAAACCACCGTGGTCTGGGACAAGACCACCGGCCGCCCGATCTACAACGCGATCGTCTGGCAGTGCCGCCGCAGCACCGAGATCTGCCAGCAGCTCAAGCGCGACGGTCACGAGCAATACATAAGCGACACCACGGGCCTGGTTACCGACCCGTACTTCTCCGGCACCAAGCTCAAATGGATCCTCGACAACGTCGAAGGCAGCCGCGAACGTGCGCGCAAAGGCGAGCTGTTGTTCGGCACCATCGACAGCTGGCTGATCTGGAAATTTACCGGCGGCAAAGTGCACGTCACCGACTACACCAACGCCTCGCGCACCATGCTCTTCAACATCCACACACTGGAGTGGGACGCGAAGATGCTGGAGGTGCTGGATATTCCGCGCGAGATGCTGCCGGAAGTTAAATCCTCGTCGGAAATCTACGGCCACACCAAAAGCGGCATCGCCATCGGCGGTATCGCCGGTGACCAGCAAGCGGCCCTGTTCGGCCAGATGTGCGTCGAACCAGGTCAGGCGAAAAACACCTACGGCACCGGCTGCTTCCTGCTGATGAACACCGGCGATAAAGCCGTGAAGTCCAAGCACGGCATGCTCACCACCATCGCTTGCGGCCCGCGCGGCGAAGTGGCTTACGCACTGGAAGGTGCTGTGTTCAACGGCGGCTCCACCGTTCAATGGCTGCGTGATGAACTGAAAATCATCAACGACGCCCACGACACCGAATACTTCGCCAACAAGGTCAAGGACAGCAACGGCGTGTACCTGGTACCCGCCTTCACCGGCCTGGGCGCTCCGTACTGGGACCCGTATGCCCGTGGCGCGCTGTTCGGCCTGACTCGCGGCGTACGCGTGGATCACATCATTCGTGCAGCCCTGGAGTCGATTGCCTACCAGACCCGCGACGTTCTGGACGCCATGCAACAGGATTCCGGCGAACGCTTGAAATCCCTGCGTGTCGACGGCGGTGCGGTGGCGAACAACTTCCTGATGCAGTTCCAGGCCGACATCCTCGGTACTCAGGTCGAGCGTCCGCAAATGCGCGAAACCACTGCACTGGGTGCGGCTTACCTGGCCGGTCTGGCGTGTGGCTTCTGGGGCAGCCTGGATGAGTTGCGTGGCAAGGCTGTGATCGAGCGCGAATTCGAACCGACCCTGGACGAAACCGCGAAGGAAAAACTCTACGCCGGCTGGAAAAAAGCCGTCAGCCGCACCCGCGATTGGGAACCGCATGAAGGCGCTGAATAAGCCGAGCTGAGTACTCGTATCGGTATGTAACTGGTAGGGAGCAGATTCCTGCGGCATCATGGGCAAATTTTGCACGGCAGCCCAAAGGAAGCCCCATGAATCTGCCTCCCCGTCAGCAGCAAATCCTCGAACTGGTCCGCGAACGCGGCTATGTCAGCATCGAGGAAATGGCTACGCTGTTCGTCGTTACACCGCAAACCATCCGCCGCGATATCAATCAGCTCGCGGAAGCTAATTTGTTGCGTCGCTACCACGGCGGCGCAGCCTACGATTCCAGCGTCGAAAACACCGCCTACGCCATGCGTGCCGATCAGATGCGCGATGAAAAGCAGCGTATCGGTGAAGCCATTGCGGCTCAAATCCCCGATCACGCCTCGCTGTTCATCAATATCGGTACCACCACCGAATCCATCGCCCGGGCGTTGCTCAATCACAATCACCTGAAGATCATCACCAATAACCTGCATGTAGCCTCGATGCTCAGCGCCAAGGACGACTTCGATGTCCTGCTGACCGGTGGCAATGTGCGGCGCGACGGTGGCGTGGTCGGTCAGGCCAGTGTCGACTTCATTAACCAGTTCAAGGTTGATTTTGCCTTGGTCGGCATCAGCGGTATCGATGAAGACGGCAGTCTGCTGGACTTCGACTATCAGGAAGTTCGGGTGTCGCAGGCGATCATCGCCAATGCCCGACAGGTCATCCTCGCGGCTGACTCCAGCAAATTCGGGCGCAACGCCATGATTCGTCTGGGGCCGATCAGCTTGATTGATTGCCTGGTGACCGATCAGCAGCCTGTTCCGGCGTTGGCGCAGTTGCTGAGTCAGCACAAGATTCGGCTCGAAGTCGTTTAACTCCCCTCACATCTTCGTCGACTGTACCGACGCCATCGCGAGCAGGCTCGCTCCCACAGGTTCCGCGTAACCCTTGTGGGAGCGAGCCTGCTCGCGAATACGGTCGCCCATGCGGCACACCTTCCGCGGCTTACCGCACATCTTAGATGTTCGAAAATTTTCCTTTCACGGCCCTTCGATCAGTATTTTCAATCGAAGTTAACTGGCTGTGGGCGACTTTATGGGCTACCATTTTCGCAAATGAACATTAATGTTCGAATTCCAATACAGAAAATCATAAAAGCCCGAGGCTAGCCGATGCCCACTTCTACCTTGCCTACGCCCCCTCTTGCTGAGATCTACGATATCGCCGTCATCGGTGGCGGGATCAATGGCGTGGGGATCGCAGCGGATGCCGCCGGTCGCGGTCTTTCGGTGTTTCTTTGCGAGAAGGACGACCTGGCCAGCCACACCTCGTCGGCCAGCAGCAAGCTGATCCACGGTGGCTTGCGCTACCTTGAACATTACGAATTCCGTCTGGTGCGCGAAGCCCTGGCCGAACGCGAAGTGCTGCTGGCCAAGGCCCCGCACATCGTCAAGCAGATGCGCTTCGTGCTGCCGCACCGCCCACACCTGCGTCCGGCCTGGATGATCCGTGCCGGTCTGTTCCTTTATGACAACCTCGGCAAGCGGGAAAAACTCGAAGGTTCGAAAAGCCTGAAGTTCGGCCCGGACAGCCCGCTGAAAAGCGAAATCACCAAAGGCTTTGAATACTCCGATTGCTGGGTCGACGATGCGCGTCTGGTAGTGCTGAACGCCATGGCCGCCCGCGAAAAAGGCGCCCACGTTCACACCCAGACCCGTTGCGTCAGCGCCCGTCGCACCAAGGGCATGTGGCACCTGCATCTGGAGCGCGCCGATGGCAGTCTGTTTTCGATCCGCGCCAAGGCACTGGTAAACGCCGCTGGCCCTTGGGTCGCCAAGTTCATTCGTGACGACCTGAAGATGGAATCGCCGTACGGCATCCGCCTGATTCAGGGTAGCCATCTGATCGTGCCGAAACTGTACGAAGGCGAACACGCGCACATTCTGCAAAACGAAGATCAGCGCATCGTCTTCACCATTCCGTACCTGAACCACTTCACCCTGATCGGCACCACCGACCGCGAGTACACCGGCGATCCGGCTGCAGTTGCGATCACTGAAGGCGAAACCGACTACCTGTTGAAAGTGGTCAACTCCCATTTCAAGAAACGCATCAGCCGCGACGATATCCTGCACAGCTATTCCGGCGTTCGCCCGCTGTGCAACGACGAATCCGACAACCCGTCGGCCGTTACCCGCGACTACACCCTGGCGTTGTCGGGCACCGGCGAAGAAGCGCCGCTGTTGTCGGTGTTCGGCGGCAAGCTGACCACCTACCGCAAACTGGCCGAGTCGGCGCTGGCGCAACTGGCTCCGTACTTCAAGGACATCAAGCCAAGCTGGACCGTCAGCGCTACCCTGCCGGGCGGCGAAGACATGACCACCCCGCAAGCCTTGTGCGCCTTGATCCGTGACAAATTCGACTGGGTGCCGACCGAAATTGCCCGCCGCTGGGCCACCACCTACGGCAGCCGCACCTGGCGCATGCTGGAAGGCGTGCAGAATCTCGGCGACATGGGCGAACACATCGGCGGCGGTCTCTACACCCGCGAAGTCGATTACCTGTGCAGCGAAGAGTGGGCAACCACCGCGCATGACATTCTGTGGCGCCGTAGCAAGCTGGGGCTGTTCACTACTCCGGCGGAACAGGAAAAGCTCAAGGATTACCTGAACAAGGTCGAACAGAACCGCAGCAAGATCGAAGCGGCCTGATCGGCAATCCGGTTAAAGCAAAGCCCCTGAATCTCACGATTCAGGGGCTTTTTTGTAGGTGCTTACTGCGCCAGATGGAGCAACAGGAAATCAATGAACGCCCTCGATTTGTGGGGCAAATGCGGGCTGTTGGGGAACACCACGCTGACTGACTGAGAGGGCAGCGAATAGTCGGGTAACAACCGGATCAGCCGCTCGCTGGCGATGTCGTCCTTGACCACCCAGGAGGGCAGCACCGAAACACCTAGCGACGACAACGTCATGGATCGGATGGCCGTGGAAGAATTGGATTCAAACTGATTGATCCCATTGATCTCGGCATCACCCAATTGCGGATGGCGCAGCGTCCATTGAGTGGGCGCCTGCAGGTTGCTATTGGCAATCCACGGCACCGCATTCAGGTCCTGAGGTTTTTGCACTGGGTGACGTGCAAGGAACGTCTTGGTAGCCACCAGGACAATCTCATAATCCGCCAGTTTACGGCTCTTGAATGCAGAGTCCGCCAAGTTACCCAAACGGATAACCAGGTCTAACTTTTCCGCCACCAGGTCATTGAGTGACGCGTTAAAGTTATAACAGAGTTTTATCTCCGGGTAGCGCTCTATAAATTGCGGAATCAACGGCAGAATATACGCCTCACCGTATTCACTGGTGGAACTGAAGCGCAATTTACCGGCAACCCGGTTATGCCCTTTTAATACATTGTCAAAGGCATTATCTATATCCGCGACAATACCTTTGAACTCTTCATAAAAATCCTGGCCTATTTCAGTGAGGGATATATTTCGGGTATTGCGAATCAACAACGTCGCTGACAGCACATCCTCCAGCGCCTTGACATGCAGGCTGGCCATGGCTTTGCTGATGCTCAGGTAATTGGCGGCCTTGGTGTAAGAACCAAAATCGACCACGGCCAGAAATGTCTGGACCCGATTAAGATGAGTGTGCATAGCAAAATGGCTCACTGTTAAATCCCGTCAAACATTGTTTCAAGGATAGTCGTATCGACAGTTCAAGTCCACCGCCCCTATGCTTTGCGGCAAAGGGGAAACAACATGACCTATCGCTACAAAGTTGCACTAATATTCCTGATCGGCTTTTTTATAGACTGCATTAACATCTTTATGTCGGCGGTCGCATTACCCAGTATATCGACGGCGCTGCACGTTAGTACTTCAGACGTTGCCTGGGTGGCTAATGCTTATATTCTCGGGCTGACGCTGATTATCCCGGTCAGCACTTGGCTGGCCGGTCGTTTTGGCAGCCGGGAAATCCTCACCGCCTCGATGATCGTATTCACAGGCTCCGTGTGGATGTGTGGACTGGCCAACAGTTTCAACGAACTGGTGATCTGGCGCTTCGTCCAGGGCGTTGGCGGCGGACTGTTGATTCCTGTCGGCCAGGCGCTGACGTTCAACCTGTTCAAGGGTGAGCAGCGGGCGAAAATATCCACATTGGTCATGGCCGTTGCCCTGATAGCGCCCGCCATTTCACCTACCATCGGCGGCGTCATCGTCGACAGCAGTTCCTGGCGCTGGGTCTTCTACAGCAACATTCCGTTCTCGCTGATCGCGGCATTGCTGTCCTGGTTCTGGATCAACGAAACGCGCCCGACGAGTTTGCCCAGACCCGACATCAAGGGCTTGCTGCTGGTTAGCGCGGCGCTCGGCAGCCTGCTGATGGGAATGTCGTTGTATGGCGGCGACGCTCCGGCAGGGGTGGCCGCCCTCTTCGTCATGGCCGGAGTTACTTTCGTCGTGCTGTACGGGCTGCACTACCGCACCTGCAAAAACCCGATCATTGAACTGAGCCTGCTCAAAAGCAAAAAACTCAGCACCTCCATTTTTATCTATTACGCGATTCCAGGTGTGTTCACCGGAGTCAACTTGATGAGCATCTTCTTCCTGCAAAACACCCTGCACTTCAGCGCCCGACTGACAGGGATGTTCATGATCCTGTATGCCATCGGCGCGTTCATCGCGATGTTGATCTGTGGCCGGGTCTATAACCGGATGGGCGCAAAGCGGCTGTTTGCCTTGGGCATGCTGTTACACAGCGCCGGCATTGCCACCCTGTTACTGGTGAACAATCCCTCAGACCTTTGGATGATTGTCATCGCCTACAGCTTGATGGGGATCGGCGGCGGCATCGGTGCCAACACAGCACAAACCACGTCATTGATGGACTTTGAGGGCAGTGACACCCACAAGGCCAGTGTCATCTGGAACATCAACCGACAGATGTCATTCAGCATCGGCGCTGCCCTCTTCCTGATGGTTTTCAACCTGCTCTTGAAGCATTTCGATACCACCCAGGCGTACCACGTGACCTTCGCCATCGCCGCGCTGGTGGGCCTGTTTCCACTCTTTCAACTGAGTCAGTTGAACACTCAAAAGGACTGTCATGCACAACAAAATAGTTGAACAGGCGCACCACAGCATTCATCACGTGCACGCGTTGATCCACACCCTGTTCACCGATTCAAACGGTGAGGGGCAGGCCGCTTTCGAGCCGCTGATGTCAGCATTCGCCGAGCACTTCACCATGGTTACCACTTCGGCCGCCATCGTCAGCCGGGCGATGGTTGAACAGATGTTCAAGGGTGCGGTCGGCGCCAAGCCAGGTCTGGAGATCGTCATCAGTGACCTGCAGACGGTATGGCAAGAAGGCGCCAGCGTGGCGATCCGCTACAAGGAAACCCATCGCCTCAACCAGCGCGAAAGCTCACGGGTTTCGGTGGCGATCATTGGCATCCATCACCACAACGCCCAATGGACCTACCTGCATGAAACGCCGCTAAGCCAGGAAAGCTGATTCTCGTATGAACTACACAATCACTGACTCTTATCTGGCCAATAGGGTGTTAGCGGACAAAAACACCATTCGGTTTTCCGAACGCGACCTGTCGGTCGATTCGGTTAACCGGATTTCTCCGACATCAAAAACCTCGCCACAAATATTTAATCTCCTTATAAATCAATAGTTTGATCTACTCAGCCTGGCCTGGCACGAGTCATGCTCTACACTCTTGGACGAATGTCCGCTGAGCCAACCCTTCAGGAGCCGGCAAGCATTCAAAGCACAAAAAGGGCCGATGAACTGGCTCCATATAAAAACAATGTCGAGGAAAATTTGATGCGCATCGTTCCCCATCTCCTGGGCGCAGCCATTGCTGCCGCTCTGATCAGCACTCCAGTTTTCGCCGCCGAACTCACCGGCACCCTGAAGAAGATCAAAGAGTCCGGCGTTATCACCCTCGGGCATCGTGACGCTTCCATTCCGTTTTCCTATATCGCGGACGCTTCCGGCAAACCGGTTGGCTACTCCCACGATATCCAGCTGAAAATCGTTGAAGCCATCAAAAAAGACCTGGACATGCCGAACCTCCAGGTCAAATACAACCTGGTGACCTCGCAAACCCGTATCCCGCTGGTGCAGAACGGCACCGTGGACGTCGAGTGCGGCTCCACCACCAACAACGTCGAGCGTCAGCAGCAAGTTGACTTCTCCGTCGGCATCTTCGAAATCGGCACCAAGCTGCTGGCCAAGAAAGATTCGCCTTACAAAGACTTCGCCGACCTCAAAGGCAAGAACGTCGTAACCACCGCCGGCACCACGTCCGAGCGCATCCTCAAGTCGATGAACGCCGACAAGCAGATGGGCATGAACGTCATCTCCGCCAAAGACCACGGCGAATCCTTCCAGATGCTGGAATCGGGTCGTGCCGTCGCGTTCATGATGGACGACGCCTTGCTGGCCGGTGAAATGGCCAAGGCCAAGAAGCCAACCGATTGGGCCGTGACCGGTACTGCACAGTCCTACGAAATCTACGGCTGCATGGTCCGCAAGGGCGACGAGCCGTTCAAGAAGGCCGTGGATGACGCCATCGTTGCGACCTACAAGTCCGGCGAGATCAACAAGATCTACGAAAAATGGTTCATGCAGCCAATCCCGCCAAAAAACCTGAACCTGATGTTCCCGATGAGCGACGAGCTCAAGGCCCTGATCGCCAATCCGACCGATAAAGCGGCTGACGAAAAGAAATCCTGATTTCTGACTAACCTTATCTCCTGAGAGGGCCGCTGCCCTTTCAGGGGATAGTCACTCCCTGCTGGCATTTCTGGAAACACTCGAACCGGTGGTTGTCGAGCCGCTCGTGTGTGCCTGATCTTCAATCGGGCGGGAACGGAGCTTCCCCAGGCGGGCACTTGTACATCGAACGATCTGAGGGGAGACCCTAATGAATTACAACTGGGACTGGGGCGTGTTCTTCAAGTCCACCGGCGTGGGCAGCGAGACGTATCTCGACTGGTACGTCGCCGGTTTGGGCTGGACCATCGCCATCGCCGTCGTGGCCTGGATCATTGCCCTGCTGCTGGGCTCGATTCTGGGTGTCATGCGCACCGTGCCGAACCGCATCGTATCGGGCATCGCGACCTGCTACGTGGAACTCTTCCGTAACGTGCCGCTGCTGGTTCAGCTGTTCATCTGGTACTTCCTGGTGCCCGATCTGCTGCCTCCGGACCTGCAAGAGTGGTACAAGCAGGATCTCAATCCGACCACCTCGGCTTACCTCAGCGTCGTCGTCTGCCTGGGTCTGTTCACCGCCGCCCGCGTTTGCGAACAAGTGCGTACCGGTATCCAGGCGCTGCCTCGCGGCCAGGAATCCGCCGCTCGTGCCATGGGCTTCAAGCTGCCGCAAATCTACTGGAACGTGCTGCTGCCCCAGGCTTACCGGATCATCATTCCGCCGCTCACCTCGGAATTCCTGAACGTGTTCAAGAACTCTTCGGTCGCGTCGCTGATCGGCCTGATGGAGTTGCTTGCGCAGACCAAACAGACCGCCGAGTTCTCCGCCAACCTGTTCGAAGCCTTCACCCTGGCAACGCTGATCTACTTCACGCTGAACATGGGCCTGATGCTGCTGATGCGCATGGTCGAGAAGAAAGTAGCCGTACCGGGCCTGATCTCCGTAGGGGGTAAATGATGGAATTCGACTTCTCGGGCATCGTCCCGTCCCTGCCGGGTTTGTGGAACGGCATGGTCATGACCCTGCAACTGATGGCGCTGGGCGTGTCCGGCGGGATCATCCTCGGCACGATCCTGGCGCTGATGCGCCTGTCCCACAGCAAACTGCTGTCGAACATTGCCGGCGCCTACGTTAACTACTTCCGCTCGATTCCGCTGCTGCTGGTCATCACCTGGTTCTACCTGGCGGTGCCGTTCGTACTGCGCTGGATCACCGGCGAAGACACCCCGATCGGCGCGTTTGCCTCGTGCATCGTGGCGTTCATGATGTTCGAAGCGGCGTACTTCTGCGAAATCGTCCGGGCCGGTGTGCAGTCGATTTCCAAGGGCCAGATGGGTGCATCCCAAGCCTTGGGCATGACGTATGGCCAGATGATGCGTTTGATCATCCTGCCGCAAGCGTTCCGCAAAATGACCCCGCTGCTGCTGCAACAGAGCATCATCCTGTTTCAGGACACCTCGCTGGTCTACGCGGTCGGTCTGGTGGACTTCCTCAATGCCTCGCGTGCCAGTGGCGACATCATCGGTCGCTCCAACGAGTTCCTGATCTTTGCAGGTCTCACGTACTTCACAATCAGCTTTGCCGCCTCGCTGCTGGTCAAGCGTCTGCAAAAAAGGTTTGCCGTATGATCTCTATCAAGAATGTCAACAAGTGGTATGGCGACTTCCAGGTACTGACTGACTGCAGCACCGAGGTCAAAAAAGGCGAAGTGATTGTGGTGTGCGGGCCGTCCGGTTCCGGCAAATCCACCCTGATCAAATGCGTCAATGCCCTGGAACCGTTCCAGAAAGGCGACGTGGTGGTCGATGGCACCTCCATCGCCGACCCGAAGACCAACCTGCCGAAACTGCGTTCGCGCGTTGGCATGGTGTTTCAGCATTTCGAACTGTTCCCGCACCTGACCATCACCGAAAACCTGACCATCGCGCAGATCAAGGTGTTGGGCCGCAGCAAGGAAGAAGCCACCAAGAAAGGCCTGCAACTTCTGGAGCGCGTCGGCCTCTCGGCACACGCTCACAAGCACCCGGGCCAGCTCTCCGGTGGTCAGCAACAGCGTGTGGCGATTGCCCGTGCGCTGGCGATGGACCCGATCGTCATGCTGTTCGACGAACCGACCTCGGCGCTTGACCCTGAAATGGTCAACGAAGTACTCGACGTGATGGTGCAACTGGCCCACGAAGGCATGACCATGATGTGCGTGACCCACGAAATGGGCTTCGCCCGTAAAGTGGCGGATCGGGTGATCTTCATGGACCAGGGCAAGATCATCGAAGACTGCAAGAAAGAGGAGTTCTTCGGCGACATCAACGCCCGCGCCGAGCGTACGCAGCATTTCCTCGCCAAGATTCTGCAGCACTAAGAAAGGCACCGCTCCCCAAATGTGGGAGCGGGCTTGCTCGCGATAGCGGACTGACATTCAACATCAATGTTGACTGTAATGGCCTCATCGCGAGCAAGCTCGCTCCCACAGGGGCCGGTGGTGGTGCTCTAAGTAAGTGTTGTGGTTGACCCAAGGCATCTGTGATGAAATGCGACCCCAATCTCTATCGCGCCGCGCCGCCATCACTCGCCGTGAAACCCCGTCTGATTCGCCATCTGTTCCTGCCGCCGCTGGTCATCGCCCTGATGATCGGGTTGGGTTACCTCGGCTTCTGGGTCAGTGAACACTACGGGATCCGCAGCCTCAGCGAGAACGGCCAGCGTCAGCTGGAACTGCACGCCCGCGCTGTCGAGAGCGAGATCAGCAAGTACACCTACCTGCCCAGCCTGCTGGAACTCGAATCCAGTGTTTCGAAGCTGTTGGCCGACCCGTCACCGGAACACCGGCAGACGGTCAACGAATACCTCGAAGGCCTGAACCGGCGCAGCCGCAGTCGGGCTATCTATGTGATGGACACCACCGGCCGTGTCATGGCCACCAGTAACTGGCGCGATGTCGACAGTTACCTGGGCGAAGACCTGTCCTTCCGCGCCTATTTCCAGAATGCCGTTCGCGGTCAGCCGGGGCGCTTCTATGGCATCGGCAGCACCAGCGGCGAACCCGGTTACTACCTGGCTCATGGCCTGGAAGAACACGGCAAGATCATCGGCGTCGCGGTGGTCAAGGTCCGACTCGAAGCCATGGAAGAACGCTGGCAGCGCGCGCGGCTGGAAGCTTTCGTCAGCGATGAAAACGGCATCATCATTCTTTCCAGCGATCCGGCACGGCGCCTGAAATCGGTTGTTCCGTTGAGCGACGAAACGAAAGAAAAGCTGGCCCGCAGCCTTCAGTACTACTGGTTCCCACTGAACGAACTGCAACCGCTGGCCCGGGAAAAACTGGCCGAAGGCGAGGAAAAACTCACCTTCCCCGCCAACAGCGAAGTGGAATCAGATGAAGAGGACATCAGCTACCTGTCGCAAACCCGGCCATTGAGCGATACCCCGTGGAATTTCACCCTGCTCACCCCCCTGCAGGATTTGCGCCGCGAAGCGATCAGTCAGGGGATTCTGGTGGCGGTGGCGTTTGCCCTGGTGGCGTTCCTGCTGATCGCCTGGAACGAGCGGCGCAAGGTCATTGCCACCCGCCTCGCCGCCCGGGAAGCCTTGCAGGAAGCCAACAATCAACTGGAGCGTCGGATTACCGAACGCACCACTGATCTGCGCGCCAGCAACGAACGGCTCAAGGGACAGATCCGCGAACGGCGTCTGGCCGAAGAGACGCTACGCCGCGCCCAGGATGAACTGGTGCAGGCGGGTAAACTCGCGGCCATCGGCCAGATGTCCACCAGCATCGCCCACGAATTGAACCAGCCACTGGCGGCGCTGCGAACCTTGTCCGGCAACACCGTGCGGTTTCTGGAACGCGGTCAACTGGACGTTGCCAGCACCAACCTCAAGACCATCAACGAACTGATCGACCGCATGGGCCGGATCACCGCCAGCCTGCGTTCGTTTGCTCGCCGCGGAGACGACAAAGGTCAGGCCAGCCTCGGCAAAGCAGTGGATGCGGCCTTGCAGCTGCTCGGTGGTCGCGTGGAAAGCGCGCATCTTCAGTTGCACCGAGACTTCGCCGATCTGCAGGTGCAGATCGACCAGACCCGCCTGGAGCAGATTCTGGTCAACCTGATCGGCAACGCCCTCGACGCCATGCAGGCACAGCCGCTGCCGGAATTGTGGCTCGAAGGCGAAGAGTTCGATGGCAAATATCGCCTTCGTGTGCGCGACAACGGCCACGGCATCGACGTCGAAGCACGCAAACATCTGTTCGAACCGTTCTTCACCACCAAGCCCGGCGAACAGGGGCTGGGCCTCGGCCTGACCCTTTCCGCCAGCCTGGCCGCCGCCACCGGCGGGCACCTGGGTGTCGAGCACCCGGCCAGCGGTGGCACCACCTTCGTCCTCAGTTTACCGTTGGTAAGCCCCACTCACGCCGAGCCAATATGAACAACGACCTTAGTGTGCTGATCGTCGAAGACGACCCCCATGTGCTGCTCGGCTGCCAACAGGCGCTGACCCTGGAAGACATTCCCTGCGTGGGCGTCGGTAGCGCCGAAGAAGCGCTGGAGCGGGTCGGCGACAACTTTGCCGGCATCGTCATCAGCGACATCCGCCTGCCGGGTATCGATGGCCTGGAATTGCTGACCCGACTCAAGGCCCGCGACCGCAGCCTGCCAGTGGTACTGATCACCGGTCACGGCGACATCTCCATGGCTGTTGGTGCGATGCAGAAAGGCGCCTATGACTTCATGGAGAAACCCTTCTCCCCCGAACGTCTGGTCGATGTGGCGCGCCGTGCGCTGGAGCAACGCAGCCTCGCGCGGGAAGTCTCTTCGTTGCGTCGGCAACTGGCGGAACGGGATTCCCTCGAAGGCCGGATCATCGGCCGCTCACCCGCCATGCAGAACCTGCGGGAATTGATCGCCAACGTTGCCGATACCTCGGCCAACGTGCTGATCGAAGGCGAGACCGGCACCGGTAAAGAGCTGGTTGCGCGTTGCCTGCACGACTTCAGTCGGCGGCACACCAAACAGTTCGTCGCGCTGAACTGCGGTGGCCTGCCGGAGAACCTGTTCGAAAGCGAAATCTTCGGCCATGAAGCCAACGCCTTCACTGGCGCCGGCAAGCGGCGGATCGGCAAGATCGAACACGCCGACGGCGGCACGCTGTTCCTCGACGAAGTGGAAAGCATGCCGCTGCCACTGCAAATCAAACTGCTGCGGGTATTGCAGGAACGCACCCTGGAACGCCTCGGCTCGAACCAGAGCGTGGCGGTGGATTGCCGGGTGATCGCGGCGACCAAGTCCGATCTGGATGAGTCGAGCAAGGCTGGCGAGTTTCGCAGCGACCTGTATTACCGCTTGAACGTGGTGACCCTTGAATTACCGCCGCTGCGTGAGCGCCGCGAAGACATCCTGCAACTGTTCGAACACTTTCTGCAGCAGTCGTCCCTGCGCTTCGATCGTGCCGTGCCGGACCTGGACAACCAGACCCTGTCGAACCTGATGAGCCACGACTGGCCGGGCAACGTGCGCGAACTGCGCAACGTCGCCGAGCGCTTTGCCCTCGGTCTGCCGGCCTTCAAGAAATCCGGCGCCAGCGGCAGCAATCAGGGCCTGGCCTTCGCCGAAGCGGTAGAAGCTTTTGAACGCAACCTGCTGAACGACGCGTTGCAGCGCAGCGGCGGCAACCTGACCCAGGCCAGCCTGGAACTGGGGATGGCCAAAACCACGCTGTTCGACAAAGTGAAGAAGTACGGGCTGAGCCACTGATGGACCTGATCTTCAAAGCAACCCTGGGCGCGGCCGTGGTGGTGATCCTCGCCGCCCTGGCCAAGACCAAAAACTATTACATCGCCGGATTGGTGCCGCTGTTTCCGACCTTTGCGCTGATTGCTCATTACATCGTCGGCAAGGGTCGTTCGCTGGAGGATTTGAAGACCACCATCGTGTTTGGGATGTGGTCGATCATTCCTTACTTCATCTACCTGGCGACGTTGTATGTGATGGTGGACCGGATGCGGCTGGAGGCTTCGCTCGCTGTGGCGGCGGTGGCTTGGTTGATCGCGGCGACCTTGCTTGTCACGGTTTGGGTCCGCCTCCACGCCTGACTTTTGATCGTTCCCACGCTCTGCGTGGGAATGCAGCCCGTGACGCTCCGCGTCACTGGACGCGGAGCGTCCCTAGAGGCATTCCCACGCGGGAGCGTGGGAACGATCTCCGGTCAGTTGACCGTACCGCCCTTCGCTTCACTCATGATCTGCCGAATCGCCCCGACAAACGTTTCCACTGGCTGCCCGCCAGTGACGGCGTATTGTCCGTTGAATACCACCGTCGGCACCGAACTGACGCCTCGCGACAGCCACAACTGCTCCTCTTCACGAACTTCTTTGGCGAATTCATCCGACGCCAGAATCGCCTCGGCTCGCGACCGATCCAGGCCAACGCTTTCGGCGATCTGCGCCAACTGCCCATGGTCGGACGGATTGCCGCCCTCGGTGAAATACGCCTTGAACAGCGCCTCTTTCAGATTGAACTGCAACCCTTCCAGTCCCGCCCAGAACAGCAAGCGGTGGGCGTCGAAGGTGTTGTAGATGCGACTGTTGCCGTCCGTGCGAAACGCAAACCCGACCTCGGCGCCGCGCGCGCGGATCATCTCGCGATTTTTCTGGGATTGCTCAGGCGTCGAGCCGTACTTCTCGGTGATGTGTTCGGTGATGTTCTGCCCTTCAGGCCCCATCTTCGGGTTCAGTTCGAACGGCTGGAAACGGATCTCGGCCTGCACCTCGTCGCCCAGCAAATCCAGGGCCCGGGTCAGGCCGTAGAGGCCGACGACGCACCAGGGGCAGGACACGTCGCTGACGAAATCGATTTTCAGGGGGGTACTCATCACACACCTCGCAGACTGGAACGCGCCGGAAAGCTCGAACCATACACCCGACGAGGCCGAGGTGGCAGCCGTTCCACTCCCCCTGTGGGTTAGAGAAGGTTGGGGGTTGCCACCGGATCAATCTGCGCCCAATGCGAGGTGTCTTCGCGGTGAGCCTGCAAGTACGGCAACACCGCCGCCAGCAACGGCGCCTTGAACGCCTCTTGGAAACGATGGGCCAAACCCGGAATCAGCTTCAACTGGCTGCCGCGGATATGCGCCGCCAGGTGTACACCGTGCATCACCGGCAACAGCGGATCAGCAGTGCCGTGAACCACCAGCGTCGGAACGCGCAGTTGATTGAGCAATGCCACACGACTGCGCTCGGCGAGGATCGCCATGATCTGGCGCTTCACGCCCTCGGGATTGAACGCCCGGTCATAAGACAGCGCCGCCTGATGCAGCAATACCTGCCGATCATCGCTCACCGTCGGGCTGCCCAGCGCCGCCAGCAGGTCGGCCTGTTGTTCCAGCGCCACTTCGCGATTGGGCGCCCCACGGCGCGACAACAGTTGCACCAACGCCGCACTCGGCGCCGGCAAGCCTTCGGCCCCGGAACTGGTCATGATCAGGGTCAGGCTCTCGACCCGTTGCGGCGCCATCGCCGCCATGTGCTGGGCAATCATCCCGCCCATGCTCGCGCCCAGCACGTGGAATTGCTCGACGTGCAACGCATCCATCAAGCCAAAAGCATCGTCTGCCATATCGGTCAGGGTGTACGGCGCCGACACCGGCAAACCGAGTTTGTAACGCAGCACTTCAAAGGTCAGGTTGGCATCGACGGGCGTTTGCCGCCAGGTCGAGAGCCCGACATCGCGATTGTCATAGCGAATCACCCGAAAGCCTTGCTGACACAGCGCGACCACCACCTCGTCCGGCCAGTGAATCAACTGCCCGCCCAGGCCCATCACCAGCAACAACGCAGGGTCCGACGCACGGCCGATGCTCTGGTACGCCAGGCTCACCTGTGCCAGATCGACCCGTTCGGTCGGAACATTGATATCGCAACGAGACGCCGCCAAGGACGGCAGGCCGAACAACAGCGCGGCCAGGAAAACCGCTGTGGAAAAAAATCGTGCACGCATGAAAAACACCGAAACGCAGAACTCCAGTAGAGCGCGAGTCTGATGAAGTTTGTTCAAGCGCGCTGCCACAGTTACGTGACAGTTTGATGAAGAGTGCTGAACGGTCATTTTCAGGACCGCGTTATCGTTCTTCGCGAGCAGGCTCGCTCCCACAGGATTGATGTCGTACACAACATCTCTGATCGACATAAATCCAATGTGGGAGCGAGCCGGCTCCGGGCGGCGTTCCGACGAAGGCGCCAGAATGAGCGCCGCAGGACTTTAAGCCAACTGACTCCGCAATTGCCGCGCCGCCGCCACCATGTTGACCAACGCCGCCTCCGTCTCCGGCCACGCCCGGGTCTTCAACCCGCAATCCGGATTGACCCACAACCGCTCGGCTGGAATACGCTTCACCGCTTTGCTCATCAACTTGACCATTTCGGCCGTGTCCGGCACCCGTGGCGAGTGGATGTCGTAGACGCCCGGGCCGATGTCGTTCGGGTAGTCGAACGCTTCAAAAGCTTCCAGCAATTCCATGTCCGAACGCGAGGTTTCGATGGTGATCACATCGGCGTCCATGGCCGCGATGGACTGGATCACATCGTTGAATTCGCTGTAGCACATGTGGGTGTGGATCTGGGTTTCGTCACGCACACCGGAGGCGCTCAAGCGGAAAGCTTCCACCGCCCAGTCGAGGTATTCCTGCCATTGCGCCCGACGCAGCGGCAAGCCTTCACGGAAGGCGGCTTCGTCGATCTGCACGATCTTGATGCCGGCGCTTTCCAGGTCCATCACCTCGTCACGCAGGGCCAGGGCCAACTGCTGCGCCTGGATTTTGCGCGAAACGTCTTCGCGCGGGAACGACCACATCAGCATGGTCACGGGTCCGGTGAGCATGCCTTTCATGACCTTGTCGGTCAGGCTCTGGGCATAGGTGATCCAGTCGACGGTCATGGCGTTCGGGCGGCTCAGGTCACCGTAGATGATCGCCGGCTTCACGCAGCGCGAACCGTAGCTCTGCACCCAACCGAAACGGGTGAACAGGTAGCCGTCCAGTTGCTCGGCGAAGTACTCGACCATGTCGTTGCGTTCGGCTTCACCGTGAACCAGCACGTCCAGGCCCAGGCGTTCCTGAACTTGCACGGCATGGCGGATTTCGCTGTGCATGGCGTCGGTGTAGTCGTTGGCCGACAGTTTGCCTTGCTTGAAGGCCTGGCGTGCCAGACGGATCGAACCGGTCTGCGGGAACGAGCCGATGGTCGTGGTCGGGAAGGCCGGCAGTTTCAACCGCGCACGCTGCTGCTCGATGCGTTTGGCAAACGGCGAGTGACGTTGGCTGTCCGCCGCCCCGATGGCGTTGATGCGCGCCTGTACTTCGGCTTTGTGGATACGCGGCGACTCGGCGCGACTGGCCTGAATCGCACGGCTCTCGGCGAGGGCGGCTTGCACCTTGGGCGATTGCGGATCGTTCAGGGCATCGCGCAGCACGGCGATTTCGCCGCACTTCTGCACGGCAAACGCCAGCCAGCTTTTCAGTTCAGGGTCGAGTTTGTCTTCGCGATCCAGATCCACCGGGCTGTGCAGCAGCGAGCAGGAACTGCTGACCCACAGGTTGTCGCCGAAGCGTTCCTGGGCCGGCTGCAGTTGCGCCAGCACTTGCTCCAGTTCGCAGCGCCAGACGTTGCGGCCGTTGACCAGGCCCACCGAGAGAATCTTGTAGGTCGGCAGACGGTCCAGCACCTGGCCGAGTTGATCCGGGGCGCGCACGGCGTCGATGTGCAAGCCTTGCACCGGCAGGCTGACCGCCAGGCCGAGGTTGTCTTCCAGACCGCTGAAGTAGGTCGCCACCAGTTTTTTCAGCGGCGAGTATTGAAGGATGTGATAAGCGCGTTCGAAAGCGTTTTTCCAGGCCTGTGGCAGGTCGAGGGTCAGGATCGGTTCGTCGATCTGCACCCACTCCACGCCTTGGGCGGCGAGGCGGCCGAGGATTTCGCCGTAGATCGGCAGCAGGCGTTCCAATAGGTCGAGTTTGTCGAAGTCGTTGCCTTTGGCTTTGCCCAGCCACAGGTAAGTCAGTGGGCCGATGATCACCGGTTTGACGTTGTGGCCCAACGCCTTGGCTTCGTCGACTTCGTCGAACAGCTGTTCCCAGCTCAGCTTGAACTGCTGGTCAGCGCTGAATTCCGGGACCAGGTAGTGGTAGTTGGTGTCGAACCACTTGGTCAGCTCCTGGGCGTATTGCGCTTTGCTGTGTTCGCCGCCGCAGCAGGCAGCCGTGGCGCCACGGGCCATGGCGAACAGGGTGTCGAGGGTCGGCAGGCCGCGCGAGTCCTTGGCGTTGTCGAAACGCTCGGGGATCACACCGAAGGTCAAGGAATGGGTCAGGACCTGGTCGTACCAGGCGAAGTCGCCCACAGGCAGCAGGTCGATGCCGGCGTCTTTCTGCAATTGCCAGTGGGTGGCGCGCAATTGGCGGCCGACGCTTTTCAGCGCGTCCTGATCCAGATCGCCCTTCCAGTAGGATTCGAGGGCTTTTTTCAGTTCGCGGTCAGCGCCGATGCGCGGGAAACCAAGTGTATGGGCCAGAGCCATGGTGAATTTCTCCCTGTAAAAGATGGCGCTATTGTCGACAGCCAACCCAACATGAGACAAACTCAACCTTTTCGTGTTGGTCACAAGTTTTCCTCATGGAGCCCCCAGTGCTTGAAATCCGTCACCTGAAGACCCTGCACGCCTTGCGCGAAGCCGACAGCCTGGTGGATGCGGCCGACCGCTTGCACCTGACGCAGTCGGCCCTGTCCCACCAGTTCAAGGAACTGGAGGAGCGCATGGGCATGCCGTTGTTCGTGCGCAAGACCAAACCGGTGCGCTTCACCAGTGCCGGTTTGCGTCTGCTGCAACTGGCCGATGCGACCTTGCCATTGCTGCGCGGCGCCGAGCGCGATATCGCGCGGCTGGCCGGTGGCACGGCCGGGCGTTTGCACATGGCGATCGAGTGTCACAGTTGCTTTCAGTGGCTGATGCCGACCATCGACCAGTTCCGCGATGCCTGGCCGGAAGTCGAACTGGACCTGGCTTCCGGGTTCTCCTTCGCCCCGCTGCCTGCGCTGGCCCGCGGCGATCTGGATTTGGTGGTGACCTCCGACCCGCTGGAACTGGCCGGGATCACTTACGTGCCGTTGTTCACCTATGAAGCGATGCTCGCGGTGGCCAACCAGCACCGTTTGGCGAGCAAGGCCTACATCGTCCCGGAAGATTTGCTCACCGAAACGCTGATCACCTACCCGGTGGAGCGTGATCGGCTGGACATCTTCACCCGTTTCCTCGAACCGGCCGATATCGAACCAGCGCAGGTGCGCACGTCGGAACTGACGGTGATGATGATGCAATTGGTGGCCAGCGGCCGCGGTGTGTGCGGCATGCCCCATTGGGCGCTGCATGAATACAGCTCACGGGGTTATGTGAAGGCCAAGCGGCTGGGCGAGAAAGGTTTGTTTGCGACGCTGTACGCCGGGATTCGCGCCGACATGCTGGATGCACCGTACATGCGCGATTTCTTGCTGACGGCCAAGGACACGTCGTTTTCGACACTCGACGGCGTCAGCGCCGTTCGCTGATCGTTTGCAGACTGGAATGCAATCAAATGTGGGAGCGAGCTTGCTCCGGGCGGCGTTCCGACGATGGCGGTTTAGCATGCAACATTTGTATCGACTGACACACCGCTATCGCGAGCAAGCTCGCTCCCACAGGGATCTTCGTGTTCCTTAGAGCTCGCGCCACATGTGGATCTTGTCGAAGTAGTCCTCGCCCACCCGCACCGCCTGCGGCTCAAGACCAAACTGGATGAAGCCGCAACGCTGGTACAACTTGAACGCAGCGTCATTGCCGGCGGTGACGGTCAGCTGGATCAACCTCAGACCTTTATGGTCCTGCGCTTCAGCCAGGGCGGCCTGCACCAGGTGATAACCGAACCCGCGTTGCCGGACCTTGCCCGACACATACATGCCAAACAAGGTCGCCTTGTGCCGGGCCTTTTCCCGAGGCTCGAAGGCCAGGCCGACGATGCCCGCCAACTCACCGTTTTCGAACGCGCCGAACACCACGTCCAGCTTGCTGCTCAGGCGTGATTCCCACCAACTCAACGGCATCACGGCGCGTTCGCGCACGCTGGAGGTAAACGCCTGGGGATGCAGGTCATAGGCTTCGAGCATCAGCGCCCGATAATCCAGGGCATGACTGGCATCAAGCCGTTCAATCCACATGTTCAAGTCATCCGTCGTTGTTCCAGCATCAGTCGCACCGCCAGCGCCGACAGCACGAACCCCATGAAATAGCGCTGCACCGCCAGCCAGGACGGGTTGTTGACGAACCAGGAGGCGATGCCCGCGGCGAACAGCGCGATCAGCAGATTGACGCTGAAACTGACGCTGATCTGGGTCAACCCCAGAGTGATGCTTTGAGTGAACACCGAGCCATGCTCAGGCGTGATGAACTGCGGAAACACCGACAAATAAAACACGGCGATTTTCGGGTTCAGGGCGCTGGTCAGAAAGCCCATGGTGATCAGTTTGCGCGACGAGTCTGGCGGCAACTGCTGCGCCTCGAACGGTGAACGCGCTCCCGGTTTGACGGCTTGCCAGGCCAACCACATCAGGTACAGCGCACCGGCCCACTTCAGCACTTCGTAGGCCATCGGCACCGCCAGAAACACCGCGGTCAAACCGGCAGCGGCCGCGAACAGGTGCACGAAAAACCCCGCGACCACACCAAGCAACGAGGTCACGCCTGCCTTGCGCCCCTGGCAGATCGAACGGGAGATCAGGTAAATCATGTTCGGCCCCGGCGTCAGTACCATCAGCAATGCGGCAGCGGCGAAAATCAGCAAGTCTTGAAGTGGAATCATGGGCAATCCTTTGTCCGGGAATAATCAGGCAGTTTCGGTTAACAAGGCACGATAAAACGGCAGGATCAGGTCCCGTGTCAATGGCGCCAGCGTGACATTACCGTCAGTGGCCGGGTCGATCCAGCGCACCTCTTCGATCTCCGCCGCAGGCGATACGTCTGAATCGATGGTCAACTGAAAGAGTTCGGCTTGTACGACAAAACCCGGCTCGTTGGCGGCCGGTGCCGAGAATTGCCCAAGATAAGTGGCGTGTGCCGGATCGATGACCAGGCCCAATTCTTCTTCCAGTTCACGGGCCAGCGCGTGGACCGGTTGCTCATGGGCTTCGATCTTGCCCCCCGGCTGCATGAACGCCTCGGTGCCGCGCTTGCGGACCAACAGCGTGCGACCGTCCGGACCGATCAACAGGGCGGCAGCGATGCGGATGAGACGGGGCGAAGCAGCGGATGACAGCGTCATGGATCAGGATCGTCCTTGGGAAAAGGCGCAAGGATCACATGGCTCCGCTACCTCGTCACGCCGAAAACATCTTCAAAGCACCACAGAGGGTTTTTGTAGAGTCTGGAAAAACTAACTGGCCTCGAGAACCGCAACGTCTTCCGGCACCTTCACGAAAATGCTGTATTTCGCGCCTTCCATGGCCTCGAAAGTGATCAACTTCTCCACCAGCGGCCCATTCAACACCTTGCCGGCGTTGAGCAGCAGCATGCCGTTGTCGGCATTAAGGTTGCGCGCCAGGATCATGCCCGCCACCAACTCGCGTGTGGTCAGCACCTTGATCGATGGATCGACCAGCGAGATGTCGCTCAAGTACGCGGCACACACCTGGATGAAATCCTCCACCAACTCGGGATCGTAGAGTCGCCCGGCATAGCTGCGGATGTAGACCAGCGCTTCATCACTGTTCATCAGCCGCTCGAGGATCAGCCCGCGCTGCAACTCGATGAAATCCACCGCCAGTTTCAACAGCCGCGAACCGAACGGAATCGCCTCGCCCTTGAGCCGGTCGGGGAAGCCGCTGCCATCCCAGCGCTCCTGATGATGAAGAATCAGACGGGCGGCGTCCTTCATCGGGTCAAGCGTCATCAACAGCGATTCGCTCTGCTTGGGATAACCGCGATAGCGCTCCCGATCGCTGTGATGCAGCAGGTCCGCGGGCGCAGTCATCATGCTGTCGGTCCAGCTCAGCTTGCCGATGTTGTAGAGCGCCGCGGCCATGGTCAGGTCGCGACTGGTGCCCTCGTCCAGGCCGTGAAGTTTGCAGTAGACCCGCACCAGTTCAATGATCTGGCGGTTGGTCTGTTTGGCCGGGGGCAAGCGCAGGTTGGCCAGCAGCGAGAACACCTCGGTGCCGGTGACATAGCTGTGCTTGAGCTCTTCGTAGGCCAGGTCGAGCATGTCGGCGGTCTGCTGGAGTTCGGCAGTGCGGGCGGCGACGTGTTTTTCCAGGGTGATGTTGAGCGACTTCAACTGGTCGTTCTGCAACCGGGTCAACTGCTCCAGGCGCTGGCGTTCGCGCTCGGAATATTGATGAGCCAAGGCCTGGCGCAAGGTCAGGAGCATTTCCTCGTCGTTCCAGGGTTTGCTGATGTAGCGGTGAATCTTCCCTTCGTTGATCGCTTTGATGATCGTCGGCATGTCCGCGTAGCCGGTGAGCAGAATCCGGGTGGTCGTGGGGTAAAGCTGATGGATGCGGGCCAGCAGCGTGGCGCCATCCATATTGGGCATGCGTGCGTCGGTCATCACCAGGTCAATGGAGTGTTGCTCCATGATCTCCAGCGCCTGGGCACCGCTGGAGGCCAGCAGCAACTCGTAGGGCTGGCCGCGTAACAGGCGACGCAGGCTGTTGAGGATTGACTCCTCGTCATCGACCAGCAGCACCTTGGGTTTATCGTTCAAAGTCGTGGGGAGTTGCTCTTCCATGGCGTCACCTCAAGTGAAACGGGCACATCGTTGTGGCAGGCCCCGAGGCAAACATCCCCTATTGCCGGAGCCTGACCTACAGGCTAGATGATTTTCAGCCCGCCACCGGAAATGATTCAGCTCATTGAGTTGCGCGAAGTGCTGGACAGGCGACTATGCTGAGCTGACTCGGATC
The DNA here is from genome assembly GCF_057837605.1 of Pseudomonas sp. GL_093. NCBI lineage: Bacteria > Pseudomonadati > Pseudomonadota > Gammaproteobacteria > Pseudomonadales > Pseudomonadaceae > Pseudomonas > Pseudomonas sp. GL_093. The sequence goes on from NZ_CM174448.1 coordinate 5,777,089, forward strand.
CAAATCTGTACGTTCGGCCAGGTGATCAGGGAAAGGAAGCCCCTTCTATGAGTACACCGCATCAAACTGCTGCCGGTACTGGCGTATGTCGATAAATACGCTGCTGGCACGGACCAACCGACGGATTCTTATCGTCGACGATACGGCCTCGATTCATGCGGACTTCGCCAAGATCCTCAGTCCGCCATCGATCGATGACGATAGCCTGATCAGCGCCGAAAATGCCCTGTTCGGCACTCCTGCGGCGCTATCGCTGCAGAGCTTTGTGCTCGACTCGGCGTTTCAGGGCCTCGAAGCCCTGGACAAGGTCGAGACGGCGCTGGCCAACGACATGCCCTATGCGATGGCCTTCATCGACATGCGCATGCCGCCGGGCTGGGACGGGCTGGAAACCATCGAACGGCTGTGGCAGGTCGATCCCAAGTTGCAAGTGGCGCTTTGCACCGCGTATTCCGACTATTCCTGGGAAGACATCGACGAACGCCTGGAACTGGGTGATCGCCTGCTGATTCTGAAAAAGCCCTTCGATGCCATCGAAATCCGCCAGATGGCCAGCGCACTGACGGCCAAGTGGCAAATGACCGAAGACGCAGAACTGAAGATGTCGCTGCTCGAACAGGCGGTCGAAGAACGCACCCGAGAGCTGTCCGACGCCAACATCATCGTGCAGAACAGCCCCACCATTCTGTATCGGTTGCGCGGCGAGCCGTCGTTTCCGTTGATGTATATCTCGCACAACATCACCAAATACGGTCATGTCGCGGCGAAACTGGTCGCCTCGGCCAACTGGGCCCAGGAACTGATCCATCCCGACGATCAAACCAAGGTCGACACCGCCATGGCCCGGGTGCTGGACCGTCATGCGGCGGGCGCTTCCATCGAATTCCGGATGCGCACTGGCGAAGGAGCCTGGCGCTGGGTCGAAAACCGCTACATCCCGGTGCGCGACGATGAAGGCCGTTTGCTGGAAGTCGAAGGCATCATCATCGACATCACTGAACGCAAACTGGCCGAAGAGAAAATCGCCCTGCTGGCCCGCACCGACGGGCTGACCGGGCTGGCCAACCGTGCGACGCTGATCGAGCGGTTGCACCAGGCATTCGCCTCTGCGCGTCGGGGGGCGGCACCGTTCGCCATGTTTTACCTGGACCTGGATCACTTCAAACGCATCAACGATACCCTCGGCCATCCGGTGGGCGACCTGTTGCTGCAAGAGGTTTCCCGCCGGATCAAAGCCTGCGTGCGCGAAAACGATGTGGTTGCCCGACTCGGCGGTGACGAGTTCGCGATCTTGCAGCTGGACGTCGGTGACCCGACCCAATCCGCAGCCCTGGCCGCCAAAATCCGCGATACGTTGGTACTGCCCTACTCCCTGGACGGCAATGATGTGCGGGTCTCGGTGAGTATCGGCATCAGTAGCTGTACCCCGGAAAGCACCAGCGCCGACGGTCTGCTGACCCAGGCCGACATGGCGCTGTATCGCTCCAAGGAACAGGGTCGCAACCAGTACCACTTCCATTCCGAGGAGATCAATCAGGAGGTGGTCGAACGCATGACCATCGCCAGCGACTTGAGAGCGGCCATCGAACACCAGGAACTCGAACTGCATTACTGGCCGGAAGTGGACCTGAGCAGCGGCAAAATCCTCGGCATGGAAGCTCAAGTCAGCTGGAACCACCCTGAACGCGGTTTACTGGAAGCCTCGGCGTTCCTGCCCGCTGCGGAAAAGACCGGCACCATCGTCGCACTCGGTCACTGGGTGCTGGATCGAGCCTGCCAGCAAATGCGTCAATGGCGCGATGAAGGCATGGCGCCGCCGGTGATTGCGATCAAGCTGTCCCTGGCCCAACTCAAAAGTGGCCCCGAACTGATCTATGACGTGCTGCGCACCACCGCACGCTGGGAACTCTGCCCCTGGGACCTGCGCTTCGACGTCACCGAAGCGACGCTGGCCCAGACCAAATGGACCCACAACGATGTGCTGCCGCGCCTGCGTGAGCTGGGGGTGAAGATCGCCATCGACGACTTTGGCACCGAATACTCCTCGTTCGACTACCTCAAGACCTACCAGGTCAATCACCTGAAACTCGCGCAGGCCTTCATCGACACCGCCGCCCGCGATCCGGCCAGCGCGAACACCCTGCGCGCCATCATCAACTTCGCCCGTGAAGTCGGGATCGGCATCATTGCCGAGGGCGTCGAAACCCAGGAGCAACGCAGCTCGCTGATGGCCACCGGTTCACCGATGAACGCCCAGGGTTACTTCTTCAGCAAAGCGGTCAGCAGCCAGCAGGCCGCCGAGCTGCTGAAGGCCGGCAGCATTGTGCCCCCGAACCATGACATCGGGCCGATCCGGGACAACCCGCCACGCTTCACGGAGGACAAAGGATGAAAACGCCTTTCGTGCGGACCAACCGGCGCATCCTGATCATCGACGACACGCCCTCGATTCATGAGGATTTTCGCAAGATCCTCGGCCCTGAGGTTGAATGTGAACAGACCCTGGCCGGCGCTGAAGAAGCCCTGTTCGGTACCGTGCAGCTTGATCGGCTGACGTTCCAGCTCGACTCGGCCTACCAGGGTCAGGAAGCCCTCGAACTGGTCAAGCGCGCACGGGCCGAAGGTCGCCCCTATGCCATGGCGTTCACCGACATGCGCATGCCACCGGGCTGGGACGGCCTGGAAACCATCGAACAACTGTGGAAGGCCGATCCTCACCTGCAAATCGCGTTGTGCACGGCCTATTCCGATTACACCTGGGAAGACATGGCCGAACGGCTGGAGTTCGGCGACCAGTTGCTGGTGCTGAAAAAACCCTTCGACAGCCTGGAAATCCGACAGATGGCCAGTGCCCTGACCTGGAAATGGCAGATGGCACAGGACGCGGCAACGAAAGTCCTGAACCTGGAGCAAACCATCGAGGCGCGGGTCCACGAATTGCTCAAGGTGTCGCACCTGTTGCAGTACGACGTACTGACCGAGCTGCCCAACAGCACATTGCTCGGTGACCGGTTGAACCAGTCCCTGGCCCTGTCCCGGCGCCATGACAAGCAACTGGCGGTGATGTTTCTGGGCCTCGATCGCTTCAAGCGCATCAACAATGCCCTGGGCCACCCGGCCGGTGACGAAATGCTTAAACAGGTCGGGCGCAATCTGGTGGCGACAGTGCGCGAGTCCGACTCGGTGTTCCGCTACGGTTCAGATGAATTCGTGGTGATCCTCGCCGATGTCCGCCATCCCCAGCAAACCAAGGGCATCGCCGAAAAACTCTTGAACGCCATCCGCGCGCCCCAGCACATTGCCGGCCATGACCTGAGCGTGACCGCCAGCCTGGGCATCAGCATTTACCCGGACGACGGCTTCGACGCCATCGCGCTGATCAAGAAAGCCGAAACCGCGATGCGCAACGTCAAGGAAAGCGGACCGAACGATTTCAGTTTTTTCATCGACGAGATGAACCAGCGCGCCCGGGATCAGCAAAGCATCGAGAGCGGCATTCGCCTGGCGCTGGAACGCAACGAATTTGTCCTGCATTACCAGCCAAAACTAGACCTGGGCAGTGGCCAGGTGGTCGGTGCCGAGGCGCTGATTCGCTGGCAAAAACCGGGGCACGGTCTGATCTACCCCACGGATTTCATCAGTGTGGCCGAAGACAGCGGTTTGATCGTGCCGTTGAGCAAATGGGTGCTGGCCGAGGCGTGTCGACAAGCCTGCGCCTGGCAGGCCGCGGGGCTGCCGAAGATCTGTATGTCGGTGAATATGTCGGCCATCGATTTCCGTCAGCGGGACTTTGTCGACGGCATCGAACAGACACTCAAACAAACAGGTCTGGAACCGGCCTTGCTGGAGCTGGAAATCACTGAAGGCGTGTTGATGCAGAACATCGAAACCACGGTGAACGCCCTGACCCGGCTCAAGGTCATGGGCGTGCGGCTGGCCATCGATGACTTCGGTACCGGTTATTCCAGCCTGAGCTACTTGCGGCGTTTTCCCATCGACGTGCTGAAAATCGACCAGTCGTTCATTCGCGGTTTAAGCAGCGACAGCAACGACGCGGCGCTGGTCAGCGCCATCATCAGCCTGGGCCGGAGCCTCAAGCTGACCATCATTGCCGAAGGGGTGGAAACCCTCGAACAACTGGATTTCCTCAAGGCCCATCAATGCGAGGAAGGCCAGGGTTACTACTTCAGCAAAGCCGTGGAACCGGACGCCTTCGTCCGGTATCTGGGGTCGGTGAAGCCCTCTTCATCCGCAGCCACGTGAACGATGCGCAACGACACACAGGCCCTACGCCAAGGAATTATCAGATGTCGCCTTCCTTTCTCCGTCTGCTATTGGCGCCGTTGTTCGGACTCTGCCTGAGCGCCGGTGCCGCGCCACTGAATGAAGCGCTCAAACCATTGCCGGCGGTGCCCCAACAGAATCCGCTGCAGGTCGAACTCGGTCGTCAGCTGTTCAATGAACCGCGCTTGTCGGTCGACAGCTCACTGTCCTGCGCCAGTTGCCATCGACTGGAAAACGGCGGCGCCGACAACAAGGCGTTTTCCATCGGTTTCGCCGGCCTTCCGTTGACGATCAACACCCCCAGCGTGTTCAACGCCAGCCTGAACTTCCGGCAATTCTGGAACGGCCGCGCCGACACCCTGGAAACCCAGATCCACGGCGTGGTGCAAAGCCCCAGTGAAATGGGCAGTAACTGGGAGCATGTGGTGCAGATGCTGAGCGCCGATCCGGCTTATCAGACCTCGTTCGCCAACGCCTACCCGGACGGCGTGACCATGAACAATGTGCAGAATGCCCTGGCCACCTATGAACGCACGCTGATCAGCGCCAACTCGCGTTTCGACCAATACCTGCAAGGCGATACCGACATTCTCACCCTCGACGAGAAATACGGCTACCAACGCTTCAAGGACTACGGCTGCATCGCCTGCCATCAGGGCGTCAACATCGGCGGCAACATGTTCCAGAAGTTCGGGGTCATGGGCGACTACTTCAAGACTCGGGGCAACCCCACCGAAGCCGACCTGGGCCGTTATCTGGTCACCAAGGACGAAGAGGACCGCAACGTGTTCAAGGTCCCGAGCCTGCGCAACGTCGCCGTGACCGCGCCGTACTTTCACGACGGCTCGGCCAAAACCCTCGAAGAGGCGGTGGATGTGATGTTCAAGTTCCAGCTCGGTCGTATTCCCTCTGCCGACGACAAGACGCTGATCATCAAATTCCTCAAGACCCTGACCGGTGAATGGGGAGGCAAGCCCTTATGAGAATGACTAACCGCCGTAACCTGGCGTTGCTTGGCGTCGTCGCCCTGATGCTGGCTTCGGTGCTGCTGTTCCTGTACCTCAAGTCCAGCTCGAACCAGACGACGACCTACACCGAGTCCCGGGACTTGATCGGCCGGATCAAGCAGCTGAACGCACAATGGGAAACCGAGATCCTCAAGGCCAGGGTCGCCATCAGTCATAACTACGATCCATTGGTCTCACCACTGACCGAGATAACGGACCTTTGGGAGCGGTTCGACACCATGGAGTCGAACCATGGCCGCAACGACTCGCCCATCTGGCGCGCCAGCCATGATGCGTACCTGAGCGCCATTCAGGAAAAGACCCGCTTGGTGGAGCAGTTCAAGTCTCACAACGCCGTGCTGCGCAACTCGCTGGCGTTCCTGCCCACCGCCGAGGACGACATACAGGAACAGCTGGCCCGGTTGGGGGATGTCGACAAACTGCAACTTCAGAACGCCGCCACCGACACGTATGACTTGCTGCTCAGCAGCCTGGAGTTCGCTCAGGTCACCTCCGACGACAGGGCCGCCGACATCCTGCTCGGGCTGAACAAACTGGGGGTGAACAAACAGCGTCTGCCTGAACAGTTCCACAGTCCGATCGATATTATGAGCAACCACATCGCGCTGATCCTGCGTGAGCAGCCGGTGGTCAATCGGTTACTGGAAAACATCGAAGCCGTTCCCGTGGCCGAACGCCTGGACGACATTACCAACCTGCTGAACACCGACCAGCAGCGGACCGACGCGGTGGATCAGCGTTATCACTTCTACATGCTGGTGTTTTCCGTACTGTTGGTGCTGTTGCTGGTGTACCTGGCGATTCACCTGATGCGCAGTTTCACCGTGATCAATCGCGTCAACAAAGCCCTGCAAACCGCCAATGAGGACCTCGAACTGCGCGTTGAAGAGCGCACCCGCGAACTCAAGGATACCCAGAGCGAACTGCTCGACACCGCGCGTCAGGCCGGCATGGCCGAGATCGCCACCAATGTGCTGCACAACGTCGGCAACGTGCTCAACAGCGTGAATATTTCGGCCGACCTGGTGACCCGCAAACTGCGCGCCAGCAAAGCGCAGGGCCTGGGCAAGGCCATGCAGCTGATCAACGAACATCCAGGCGACCTCGGCACCTTTCTGACCGAGGACGCGAAAGGCAAGTTGCTACCGGGTTACCTGAATCAACTGGTGGACGCGATAGCCCTGGAACAACAAGGCATGACCGAAGAACTGGCCCAGCTGACCAAAAGCGTGGACCACATCAAGGACATCGTCGCCACCCAGCAATCCTACGCGGGCGCCAACAGCCTGATGGAACCGCTGCACATCAGCGAATTGCTGGAAGACGCCCTGCGCATGAACTCTGGCGCCCTGACCCGACACCACGTCACGGTGGTCAAGGAGTACAGCGATGTGCCGCGGGTCATGGGTGACAAGCACCGGTTGCTGCTGATCCTGATCAACCTGATCAGCAACGCCAAATACGCCATGTCCGACCTCAGCAACCGCCCGCGGCAAATGACCCTGGGGGTCAAAATCGTCGAAGACAAGACCCTGCAAGTCAGCGTCAAGGACGACGGCGAAGGCATCGCCGAGGAAAACATGACGCGCATCTTTGCCCACGGTTTTACTACCCGCAAGGAAGGCCACGGCTTCGGCCTGCACAGCTGCGCACTGGCCGCCATTGAGATGAATGGCCACCTCACCGCCCATAGCGACGGGCCAGGCAAGGGTGCGCTGTTCACGTTGCAGATCCCGCTGAAAACCGTACCGGAGGAAGCATGAGCGAGCTTTCGAACCGACGCATTCTGCTGATCGATGACACCCTGTCCATTCACGTGGATTTCCGCAAGATCCTCACGCCCATGCCGGAGCAGACCGTCGAACTGGACGAGATGGAGGCCGCGCTGTTTGGCAGCGAAGTGAAATCAACCACTGCGCTGTTCGAGCTGGACTCGGCCTATGGCGGCCAGGAAGGCCTTGGCAAACTGAACGAAGCCTTGCAGGAAAACCGCCCCTACGCCCTGGCCTTCGTCGACATGCGCATGCCTGAGGGCTGGGACGGTGCGCAGACCATCGAACATTTGTGGCAGGCCGACCCGAGCCTGCAGGTGGTGGTGTGCACCGCCTATTCCGACTATTCCTGGGATGAACTGCTCGATCGATTGCAGGCCCATGATCGACTGTTGATCCTGAAAAAGCCGTTCGACAATATCGAAGTCCAGCAGATGGCCAACACCCTGCTGACCAAATGGGACATGACCAAACGGGCCAGCGTGCAGATGGACCATTTAGGGCAAATGGTCGAACGCCGAACCCGACAGTTCACAGAGGCCAGCGTTGAGTTGCAGCGGGAAATCGACGAACGCAAACAGCTGGAAACCCAATTGGTGCAATCGGAAAAACTCGCCTCTCTGGGCCAACTGGCGGCTGGCGTCGCTCATGAAATCAACAACCCCATTGGCTTCATTTCCTCCAACCTCGGCACCCTGGATGGCTACTTCAAACAACTGCAGGAAATGCTCGAAGCCTATCGGGATGCGGAAGAGGCGATCGGCTCCAGCGAGATCGTCGAGCGTTTGCACCAACTGCGCGAACGGGTCGAGCTGGAGTTCCTGCGCGAAGACATTCCGCTGCTGATCAAGGAATCCAAGGACGGCATCAACCGGGTCGGGCAGATCGTCAAGGACCTGAAGGACTTCTCCCGGGTGGACTCCAATCAGGAATGGCAATGGGCCAATCTGCAACAGGGCATCGAATCGACCTTGAACATTGTCGCCAACGAACTCAAGTACAAGGCCGATGTGCTCAAGGAATATCAGGTCCTGCCCGACATCGAATGCCTGCCTTCGCAAATCAATCAGGTGATCATGAACCTGATCGTCAACGCCTCTCAGGCCATCGGCCCGGAGCGTGGCACCATCACCTTGCGCACCGGGCTTGAAGCGGAAACGGTGTGGATCGAAGTCGCAGACACCGGCGCCGGCATTGCGCCGGACTGCCTGCAGAAAATCTTCGACCCGTTCTTCACCACCAAACCGGTGGGCCAGGGGACAGGGCTGGGGTTGTCCCTGTCCTATGGCATCGTGAAAAAACATCGGGGAGATATTACGGTGCGCAGCGAAGTCGGCGTGGGGACCACCTTCAGGGTTGAGCTACCGGTGCGCCAGACAAAACCAGCCGCTTGACCACCATTCAAAATGTGGGAGCGAGCCTGCTCGCGAAGGGGCCATGTCAGTCAACATTGATAGTGACTGACACACCGCCTTCGCGAGCAGGCTCGCTCCCACAGTTTTCTCACCCGTCAGACAATTATGTGGCCTCCTGGAAATCCATCTCCGGTGGCTGGCGACGGAAGCCGCCGGTCAGCACCGCCAGGTACACCACGCCAATCGCCAGCCAGCTCAGGCCCAGATAGATCGCCAGGTGATCGAGGCTGACCATCAGCCACAAATCCGCCGCCAGACCGATAAACGGGAACAGCAGGAACAACACGAATTCACGCAGCCCTTTGTTCTCACCGCCAATCCAGTAGTGAAAGATCACCGACAGGTTCACCAGACTGAACGCCAGGAACGCGCCGAAGTTGATGAACGAGGTCGAGGTGGTGACGTCCAGTTTCAGCGCCAGCAACGCGACCACGGCGCACAGCAGGATGCTGTTGACCGGCGTGCCAAAGCGTTCATGCAAGGTGCCGAAGAACGATTTTGGCAGCACACCGTCGCGGCCCATAGCGAACAACAGCCGCGAGCCGCTGGCCTGCGCCGACAGGCCCGACGCGAACTGGCCGACGATCAGGCCGATCAGGAAGATCGACACGAACAGGTCACCACCAATGTTGCGGGCAATTTCATAGGCCGCCGAGTCGACGCTGTCGAACTGGAACGACGGGTGCGCGATCTGCACGAAGTACGACACACCGACGAAGATCAACCCGCCGATCAGGGTGATCAGCATGATCGCTCGCGGGATGGTGCGGCGCGGGTCGCGGGTTTCTTCGGTCAGGGTGCTGACCGCGTCAAACCCGAGGAATGAATAACAGGCGATGGCTGCACCGCTCATGATCAGCGGCATCTGCATGTCACCGTTGAAGAACGGTTTGACCGACCACAACGGCGTGCTCGCATCGCCACCGACGTAATGAACGCACAGCGCAACGAAGGCGATCAGCACCAGGAACTGCACCAGCATCAGTAACGCGTTGATGCCGTTGGCCAGTTTCAGACCGACGATGTTGATCGCACTGGTGATGCCGATGAACGCCAGCACCCAGATCCACTGCGGCACGGCCGGGAAGGCGGAATTGAGGTAGGCCGCGCCGATCAGCCAGATCGCCATCGGCAGGAACAGGTAGTCGAGCAGCACGGCCCAACCGGCGATGAAACCGAGTTTCGGGCTGATCGCCTTGCGGACATAGCTATAGGCCGAGCCAGCGACGGGAAACGCCGAGGCCATTCGGCCGTAACTCATGGCGGTGAAAAACATCGCCACCAGCGCCGCCAGATAAGCGGCCGGGACCATGCCGGCGGTGGATTGAGCGAGGATGCCAAAAGTGCCGAGCACGATGATCGGCGTCATGTAGGCGATGCCGAACAGCACCACCGAACCCAATGACAGGGTGCGTTGCAAACGAGCCATGAGCGACTACTCCGAATTTATTAGATTTATGGCAGAGCCGAGTTCGGCGCTAAATTTCGGGTGTTTCGTTGTTGTTCTGGTTTTTTGGCCGACAGAGATGTGTCGCCTGTCAGGGCCTCATCGCGAGCAAGCTCGCTCCCACAGTTGTTCTCTGTCGTTCACGAATTTTGTATCCGCTGAAGATCCCCTGTGGGAGCGAGCTTGCTCGCGATGAGGTCAGCACAAACCACAAAGTATCCGGATCATCTCTGAGGAATCATCAGCTCCCGCAACCCACAAGCATGCTCAACAATTTCCCCCGGCAACCGCAGCCGCTGATCATCCAGATACCGATAATCCTGTCGCGCCGCCGTCAGCTGATTCAGGTCCAGCTCCACTGCAAACTGCCCCTCCTCGCGCCCGGCCTCGAACAACAAAGTCCCCAGCGGATCCACCAGCGCACTGCCACCCGCAAACACCAACCCGCCATCGCCCTCTTCCACCCGGTTGACCATCAGCGCAAACGCCTGGTTTTCCTGGGCACGGGCCATGATCGCGGTGCGGTGAGTCGGGCCGTAAGGGTCCATGTTGCCGTTGGTGACGATCAGCAGTTCGGCCCCCAATTGCGCCAGGGCCCGGGCGGTTTCCGGGAATTCGATGTCGTAGCAAATCAGCAGGCCAACGCGCACACCGTTCCACTCACACGTGGCGTAACGGTCTCCGGCCTCGAACACACCACGATCCGACGCCCACAGGTGCGTCTTGCGATATTTCAGTGCGATGCCTTCGGGGGTGATCAGCAGCGTGGTGTTGTAGAAGCAGCCGTTGTCGTTCTCGGCCATGCCGATCACCACGGCGATGTTGCGTTCACGGGCCGCAGCCAGCACCGCGCTGACGGTCGGACCGTCCAGCGGTTCGGCGGTTTCGGCCAACGCCTCAAGGGACGGGAAGCCCATCAGGTGGGTTTCGGGAAACACGATCAACTGCGTATCGGCAGCACAGGCAGCCATCGCCTTCAAAGCGCGTTCGAGGTTGTAAGCCGTGTCGTTGTCACGGCCCGCCAACTGGGCGAGTTCGACTTTCATGGGTATTCCTTGTTCTTGACCAGGCTGGTAGAAAGATTGCCCGGTCGGTGTCTGTGCGCCAGTATGCGCAGCAAGCCACCGGCCGGGAAATCACGCCGCCGGGGTAACCCGATAGGGGTAGAGGCATGACACTTTCGTTAGACGACATCGCGTGGCACCGCTCGGTCGGGCAACTGATCGATGCCCTGGACAAGCCCAATTTCTGGACGCAGCTGGTACGGTTGCTGGATCAGTACGTGACCTTCGACAGCTGGGTGGCGCTGCTTTTCAGCGCCGATCAGCACCCGCAAGTGTTCGCCGAATGCCCGGGCGCGGACGGCAGTCCCGATCAGTTGTTCCAGGATTACCTGCGCGGTTTGTACCTGCTCGATCCGTTCTACATCGCCTGTCGCGAGCAGTCGCGCACCGGGCTCTATCGCCTGTCGGAAGTGGCGCCGGAGCATTTCGAGCTGACCGAGTATTACCAGCGCTACTTTCGTCTGAATGTGGTCGCCGACGAAATCCAGTTCAATTGCCAGCTCGAAGGCGACCGCACGCTGTGCCTGTCACTGGGCAGCAAGCAACGTTTCAGCGGCCAGCAGATTGCCTTGCTGTCGCTGATCCAGCCCTGGGTGCTCGGCCTGTTGCGCCAGCGCCTGCCCTACGAAATCAACGAAGTCGTGGCCCTCGCGCCAGCACCGCCGCAAGTCGACTGGCGCGTGCAGCTGGAGGCGTCGGTGCAACAACTCAAAGGCGCGCAATTGACCGCTCGGGAGCTGGATGTCGGGCGTTTGATGCTCAGCGGTTGCTCCAGTAAAGAAATCGCCCGTAAGCTGGAAATCTCTGTCGAAACCGTGAAAGTCCATAAGAAACACATGTACAGCAAACTGGGGATCAAATCCCAGTCAGAACTGTTTTCGATTTTTCTCCAGGCACAAAATGCCTGACCGCCCGGTGGGATGCTTTTCGCTTTTACTGTGGGAGCGAGCTTGCTCGCGATAGCGCTCTGTCTGCTACATCAATGTTGACTGGTCGGCCGCCATCGCGAGCAAGCTCGCTCCCACAGTGATGTGTGTCAGGTACTCCACGGTGTTTAACACAACCGAGTCCGAACCCAAGGAAACCGTATGAGCCTGTCACTCCTGAGCCGCTACGCCTTCTTTGCCGTCTGTGTGATGTTTACTCTCGCCAGCCTGCCCTTCCTGGAGCACGACTGGCTCTGGCCGATCACCGCCGTCACCGGCATTCTCAGCCTCGTGGGCCTGTTCGATCTGCTGCAAAGCCCTCACGCCGTGCGCCGTAATTACCCGATCCTCGGCAACATCCGCTATCTGGTGGAGGGTATTCGCCCGGAAATCCGCCAGTACCTGCTCGAGTCCGACAGCGACGCCCTGCCCTTCTCCCGGGCTCAGCGTTCGCTGGTCTATTCACGGGCCAAGAACGAAAGCGCCGACAAACCTTTCGGCACGTTGATCGATGTGTATCAGTCGGGTTTCGAATTCATCGGCCATTCCATGCGCCCGGCGCCGTTGAGCGACCCGAGCAGTTTCCGGGTAACGGTCGGCGGCCCGCAGTGCACGCAGCCGTACTCGGCGTCGGTGTTCAACATCTCGGCCATGAGCTTCGGCTCCCTCAGCGCCAACGCCATTCGCGCGCTGAACCAGGGGGCGAAACTTGGCAACTTCGCCCACGACACCGGCGAAGGCAGCATCAGCGCCTATCATCGGGAAAACGGCGGCGACCTGACCTGGGAACTCGGCAGCGGCTACTTCGGCTGCCGCACCGCTGACGGGCGCTTCGACCCTGAACGCTTCGCAGCACAAGCGCAGACACCCCAAGTGCGGATGATCGAAATCAAGATGAGCCAAGGCGCCAAGCCCGGTCATGGCGGGATTCTGCCCAAGCACAAGGTCACCAAGGAAATCGCCGAAACCCGCGGCATCCTGATGGGCGAAGATTGCATCTCGCCGTCGCGGCACAGCGCGTTTTCCACGCCGGTTGAACTGATGCACTTCATCCAGCAGCTGCGCGAACTGTCCGGCGGCAAACCGGTGGGCTTCAAGTTTTGCCTGGGCCATCCGTGGGAATTCATGGGCATCGCCAAGGCCATGCTGGAAACCGGCATCCTCCCCGACTTCATCGTGGTCGATGGCAAGGAAGGCGGCACTGGCGCCGCGCCCGTGGAATTCACCGACCACATTGGTGTGCCGATGCGCGAAGGCCTGCTGTTCGTGCACAACACGCTCGTCGGCCTGAACCTGCGAGACAAAATCAAACTCGGCGCCAGCGGCAAGATCGTCAGCGCCTTCGACATTGCCAGCGTCCTGGCCATCGGCGCCGACTGGGCCAACTCGGCGCGCGGCTTCATGTTCGCCATCGGCTGCATCCAGTCGCAAAGCTGTCACACCAACAAATGCCCGACCGGCGTCGCCACCCAGGACACCCTGCGCCAACGCGCACTCGTCGTCCCGGACAAGGCCCAACGCGTCTTCAACTTCCACCGCAACACGCTCAAGGCGTTGGCCGAAATGCTTGCCGCTGCAGGGTTGGAACATCCTTCGCAATTGTCGGCCAAGCATTTGGTACGGCGCATGTCGGCAACCGAGATCAAATTGTTCTCGCAGCTGCATGTGTTCTTGAAACCGGGGGAATTGTTGACCGGTGAAGTGAATGGCGAGTTTTACTCGCGGATGTGGCAGATGGCGCGGGCGGACAGTTTTGAGCCGAATGAGGTGGCTGCCGCGTAAACAACGTTTGAACGCCAATCTCATCGGGAGGTTGGGATTACATCAAGGAAGAACACCATGCTGAAAGTCATCGCTCGGGATTTCATCAAACCCGAACACATTGAAACCGTTCGCCCGTGGTACGCCGAACTGGTCGAGAAGACTCGACTGGGGCCTGATTGCATCGCTTACGACTTATTCATCGATCAAAAAGATCCCGGGCACTTTATCTTCATCGAACAATGGCCGAATCAGGCGGCGCTGGATGCTCATTGCCAGTCGGAGCATTTTCGGCGGCTGGTACCGCAGATCAACGCTTACCAGGCCAGGGATTGCATTGTCGTGCGGATGGATGCGTTCTGACGCCCGCCGTCACCAGTGCAGCGCCTTAATCGGCGCTGGCTCTTTCATGACAATAAAACCGTAATCCCCCAGCAGATAAATTCGGTAGTACAGGTTCTCCACCACCGGTGGATAACCCTGATAACCCACCCTCGTCGCGTTACGTCGCTCCTTCTCCGCAACGACGTTGGTGATGCCCACTTTCGGCAGGTTCTCGGCCAGCATGAAGAAGTCGATGTTCAGCAGATAGTGCAGCACCGGCATTTGCTTGAACGAGCCCGCCGCCCCCCGCAGCCAGTGATCGGAATAGGTCACTGACATGTAGATGCGCTTGGCCTCGAGCAGCTGTCGATTCGACGCGATATCGTGTTCAAGACTTAACAACGCGCTGGCCGCGAAGGCTTTCTGCACGGTCAGCACCCGCCCATAGGCGTACGACAGCGAAAGCATCGCCAGCAGTGGAACCATCAACAACAGCGACAACCGCTGGTGGATTCGTGCCAGCGCCAGATGGCTCAAATAGAACAACAGCACCAACAGAACCGCGAAGCCCATCAGGGTCCTGGCGCCTTCATTGAAGTCCCGGAAAAACAGCGCCATACCCGACACCAGTAAGGTCACTACCGGTAATGCCAGCACACAGATCAGGCCGATCAGCATTTTGTTCGCTGTGCTGTCCTGACGCGCCACGACGTTGAGCCCCAGGCGAACTGCGCCAGCAATGGCACACAGCAACAACCCCGCGAACACCCAGGCAAATCCGCCGTGAAACAGCAGCACGACTTTTTCCAGCACTCTGGCGATGTTGACGTGCAGTTGCAGCAACGGCTCCGCGGCCCAGTTCAGCAGCAGGGTGCGATTCTGCTGAGTGAACGGATAAGCACTGACGGCGTAAATCAGGCAGCCCAGGAAGGCCTGAGCGATTTTCCAGCCGATCAACTCGCACCACTTCGGCCAGGCCAGTTTGTCATTGGCGCCCCTGAGCACTTCGAGGCAACACAACCCGAGAAACACATTGAAGCTCACCTGATACAGCCCTATCGCCAAGGCAACCAGGAAGGACGGCACCAGCCACTGCTGAATGCGCGAGGGGGGACGAATGGTGATCGCATAGATGACCGCCACCACGCTCAAAGCCATGGCGGGTCCGTCGTATTGATAAGACAGGTTTTGCAGAAAGAACGGGTTGTACCAGAGCGGCAACGGCACCAGGCAGCAAGCAATCGTCGGTTGCGGGTAGTAATGAAACGTCAGACTGGTCAACGCCGCGGCCATGGCCAACGAGGCGATCAACAGTGGCAGCGGAAAGATGTTCGGCGCGGCATTGCTGAAGGTCAGCAGGTTGTAGAACAGCTCGGTGAATAACCGTCCCTGCTCCGCCCAGGCCGAACCGGCCGCGGCCGACAACGATCGCCAGTTGTCGTCGATATACGGATAGTCCGCAAGGATCAGCGGCACCACATACACAAAGGTCGCCAACAGAAAAAACAGCCAGACTTGCCGACGCCCGAGTTCCTTGCTGAAAAAGTCGCTGAACCTGCCCATGCTAAATTCCGAGCCGGTCTTTGCCGCCGACGACGTCTTTCACCACATAGCGCGGCCGATGCTTGGCCTCGATGTAAATGCGGCCGACGTACTCACCGAGGATGCCGATGCCGATCAGTTGCACGCCGCCGAGAAACAGAATGGCCGTCATCAACGACGGGTAACCGGGGACGCTGTTGCCGAAGAAAATCTTGTCCAGCACCATGTACACCGCGTAGAGCACTGCGAAAATCGAAATGCCACCGCCGACGTAAGTCCATAGGCGCAACGGCACCGTACTGAAGGAGGTCACGCCTTCCAGCGCCAGGTTCCAGAGCTTCCAGCCATTGAACTTGCTGGTGCCCGCCACTCGCTCAGCTCGCTCGTACTCCACCACCACGGTGTTGAATCCGGCCCATGACAGCACGCCCTTCATGAACAACTGGTGCTCGGGAAGCGCACGAATCACGTTAACCACCTTGCGATCCATCAGCCGGAAATCCCCGACGTTTTCTTCGATGCGGGTGTAAGCGATACGGTTCAGCACACGGTAGAACAGCGACGCGCTGTGGCGTTTCAGGTAACTGTCGGCGGTGCGATCCCGGCGCTTGGCGAGCACCACATCCGCGCCTTTTTGCCATTCGCCAATCAACCGCGGGATGACGCTGATCGGGTCCTGCAAATCGACATCCATGGGAATCACCGCATCGCCGGTGGCATATTCCAGGCCGGCGAACAACGCTGGTTCCTTGCCGAAGTTGCGCGAGAAGTTGATCAGCAATACCTGTTCATCGACCTGCGCCAGGGCCTTGACCTCCTCAGCCGTCCGGTCGGAACTGCCATCGTTGATGAACACGATTTCGATCTCAGCCTGGTCAAGCCTCAACTCGCGACGCACGGCCTGATAAAACAGGCTGATCGCCTGTTCTTCATTGAATACCGGAACGATCAACGAGACTTTCATGCGTTACGCTCGCGAAAGACCACGTACTTTGAAAACAGAAAGCCAAGCACCAGGCTCAATGCCGAAAAGATAGCCACCGTCAGCAGGCCGTGAAGTCTCCACACGTCGCCTGCATGGCCGACGCCCAGACTCAGCGCCCCCATGGCTCCCAAGAATAGAAGATAACCGCCGACTGACGCCTTGGCATCGAAGGTGTACAGCGCGTTCATGTAGAAGGAAAACGAGGCAGCCACGCAGAAGGCAGCCAGGTTACTGACCGCCTGACTGAGGCCGGCCCCCACGCTCAGCAGGAAGAAGATTTGCCAGTGGATCAGCGTGTTGGCGACCCCGACCACCGTGTAGCTGGAAAATCCTTTCCACAAAAGCTTCATGGTGACCCTCCTGTTTCACGTCATAAAATTTTGAACCTGTCTACTGTCAGAAATCACAGGTCTGAGCGCCTTTCAGACCAGCGGTTAAGGCTTTCCTCACGCCAGGAGACATCCCGTAATATCCCGGTTTTGCAATTACCTGCGAATCACGCCACCCTGCGCGCCGCCGATATGCGGCGCGCAACCTTTGGCGCCTTCGGCTACTCCTTATTCTCAACACCCGTTCACGAGCCCGCCGTCATGACGTTTGAGCGCGATCACCGAATCGACTTTTTTCGCGGCCTGGCACTGATCTTCATTTTTTGGGATCACGTGCCTCACAACCCCCTTGGCCAAATCACCCTGCGCAATGTCGGTTTCAGCGATGCCGCAGAAATATTCGTGTTTCTCGCCGGCTACGCGGCCGTTCTGGCCTACGGCAAAATCCTTGCGCGCGATGGCTACCTGATCGCCTGCGTGAAGATTCTGCGGCGCGCCTGGGTGCTCTACGTGGTCCATATTTTCCTGCTGGCCATGCTGATGGGCATCGTGTTCTTCGCCAACAGCCATGTGGAAACCCGCGATCTGGTGGAGGAAATGGGCCTGCATCACTTCATCACCAACCCCCAGCAAGCGTTGACGGATGAGTTACTGCTGCGCTTCAAACCGAACCTGATGGACCCGCTGCCGTTGTACATCGTGCTGTTGGCGGGATTGCCACTGGTCCTGCCGTTGCTGGTGCGCAAGCCGTGGGCGGTCGTGGCGGTGTCATTGGCGGTGTACTTGCTGGCACCGCGGTTTGGCTGGAACCTTGCGGCCATCAAGGACGGTGTGTGGTACTTCAACCCCGTCACCTGGCAACTGCTGTTTATCCTCGGCGGCTTTGCGGCGATTCACGGGCTGCGGCCACGGTTGCCCGACACTCGCCCGCTGTTGCGCCAGCCCTTGTTTGTCAGCGCGGCGGTGTACGTGGTGGTGACCGGCGTGATTACTGTCTCCTGGCGCTGGCCGGAAATACACGATGCCCTGATGCCGGCCCGCCTGAGCAACCTGCTGTACCCGATCAGCAAGACCGATCTGTCGCCGGTCCGTCTGCTGCACTTCCTGGCGCTGGCTTATGTCACCGCCAGGCTCTTGCCCGGCAACGGCTGGACGCAAAACTGGCTGGCGCAGCAATGCTGCCGCATGGGGCGCTACTCACTGGAAGTTTTCTGCCTCGGCGTGCTGTTGGCGCCCTTGGCGGACATGCTCAACGCCCTGACCGACGATGCGTTTGCCATGCAGGTTTTCACAGCGTTGGTGGGTGCCGGGGTGATGGCGTTGCTGGGGGCGTGGCTGGACTTCAATAAACGCCTGAATCGATCAGTGCAAACCGCCACAGCCTGAAATGCAAAAGCCCCGGCCAATGGACCGGGGCTTTTCCATTTCAGGCGTTACGCCTTACGAAGCCGAACGCACCGCACCCTGTGACACATTGGTCGGTTGCAGCTTGAACACATAGAACAACACCGTCAGCAGGACCAGGAACGCCGGGCCCACATACAGCGCCACGCGAGTGTCCGGGAAGTACGCCATCAGGCCGACCACCAGCACCAAAAACGCCAGCGCCAGATACGAGCTGACCGGGTACAACCACATCTTGTATTTCAGGCCGGCACACTCGCTGGCGCTCAGGCCTTTGCGGAACTTGAGCTGGGCCAGCAGGATCATCACCCAGGTCCAGATCGCGCCGAAGGTGGCAATCGCCGTCACCCAGACGAACACTTTCTCAGGCACCAGGTAGTTGAGCAGCACGCCCAGCAACAAGGCACCGATCGACAGCAGCAAGGCGCGACGCGGCACGCCGTTGTTCGAGGTCTTGGCGAAACCGGCCGGGGCCTGACCGTTCTGCGCCAGACTGTAGAGCATGCGCCCGGTACTGAAGATGCCACCGTTGCAGGACGACAGTGCTGCGGTGATCACCACGAAGTTGATGATGCCGGCGGCAGTCTTGATACCCAGACGCTCGAAGGTCATCACGAACGGGCTGCCCTGGGTGCCGATTTCGTTCCACGGGTAGATCGACAGGATCACGAACAGCGCGCCGACGTAGAACAGCAGAATCCGCCAGAACACCGAGCCGATCGCATTGGGAATGGTTTTCTGCGGGTTCTTCGCTTCACCGGCGGTCAGGCCGATCATCTCGACGCCGAGGTAGGCGAACATCACCATTTGCAGGGACATCAACACGCCTTGCACGCCGTTGGGCATGAAGCCGCCGTGCGCCCAGAGATTGGAAACCCCCAGCGCCACGCCGTCGTTGCCGAAGCCGAACGCGATCACGCCGATCCCGCCAACCACCATTGCAATGATGGTGACGATCTTGATCAGGGCGAACCAGAATTCGAACTCACCGAAGGCTTTCACCGCGATCAGGTTGATCGAGCCCATGCTGATCAACGCGGCGAGCGCCCAGATCCAGCGCGGCACATCGGGAAACCAGACGCCCATGTACACCGCCACCGCGGTGATTTCCGCAACGCAGGTCACCAGCCACAGGAACCAGTAATTCCAACCGGTCAGGAAGCCCGCCAATGGGCCGAGATAGTCTTGAGCATAACGGCTGAAGGAGCCGGCGACCGGGTTGTGCACCGCCATCTCGCCGAGGGCGCGCATGATCACCAGGATCGCCAGACCGCCGATGATGTAAGACAGCATGATTGCCGGACCGGCCATCTCGATGGCCTTGGCCGAACCGAGGAACAGACCGACGCCGATACAGGCACCGAGTGCCATCAAGCGAATATGCCGTTCGCCGAGTTCGCGTTTGAGCGGGCCGCCTTGAGCGGTCTCGCCATTGGGCAGGTGATTGCCTGGCATAGGGGTACAACCTCGTCTTGTTATTGGATATGACCACCGAGTGTCGAAGCGCTGACCGGTAAGCCAATGCTTTTCTGAAACCGAGCCTGCTTCGTGGGCAAACCCGTCTTGTAGGACAAAACCTGCAAGATCAGCGGGGCGTGCAGTATAAAAAGCTTCCCGCAGGGTTTTTCACTCTATAAACCACAACATTCAGCGAGAACTCTCGGGAAAAGCGCGGTTTGCGGAGGGGCATTACCTGCCTTAAGTAGGATTATTCGACAATGAAACGGCGCGGAGTATTGCACGGTAATGGTGCATCGTCATGCCCCTATCCAGCCTGCATTCGCATGGAGATGGCTCTAGCTCAAACCTTTCAGGCGACTCAACCTCTGTGGCGAGGGGATTTATGTGGCGAGGGGACGCTGGATACAGCGCCCGGGTAAGGGTGCGAGTTTGCAGGTCGTGGTCGGGCCGATGGCAGACAGCATTGCCGATGAGATTCGCTTGGCGATGCCTGCGTTGGGGCGCATCGCGAGCAAGCTTGCTCCCACAAAAAGCAAAGCAGTGCATACCCGTCTCGCTCCTCACCACTCAACAGGCCGAGCGTTAGCTCGCCTGCAGCTCTTGACCTTGATCCACCCGCCCCCTCGGGAGGCTGAGTGGAGGCGTTCATCTGGGGGGTAGGCGCGCAGCGCCGTTCGACGAAGTCGAACACATCGAGAGGAGGTCGAAGCGAAGCCGACCGGAGGCGATGCCCCCAGATGAATGCCGGAACGAAGGAACGCCGAGCCTAAGCGAGGGGCCGGACGCTCGGGGCGAGCCTTTTTTTGCTTACTTTATTTTGGCGTTTCCCTCCGTGTCAGGCTACCTGTCGCCCTTGTTGATTGACTCAATCATTCAAGAGGGCGAAGGTGCATAACAATGTCCAAAATGGGCAAGCGATACGAAAGCGACTTCAAAGACTGGGTCGTTCTGCAAATGATGCCGCCCCTCAATCGATCAGTGGCAGAACTTGCCGTTGCGCTCAATCTCACGCCACAGTCACTGCGAAACTGGAGGCAAATGGCTAGAGATAAGGGCTTGATCGTTCCGGGAAACGGCAAGACCAGTGATCAATGGTCAAGCGCCGATAAATTCAATGCGGTCATGGAAACCGCGCCATTGAGCGAGGTTGAGATCTCTCAGTACTGCCGAATCAAGGGCATTTACCCTGAGCAAATCCAACAGTGGCGAGTGGCTTGCCAAAACGCCAATCCGGTTGTTGATCTCAACTCTCGAACCTCCAAGACAGCTGAGGAACGGCGCATCAAAGTACTTGAGCGTCAACTGATCCAGTCTGATGCCGGTCGTGCGGAGGCGGTGGCCTTGCTGGAGCTCAGAAAAAAAGCCAATGCGATCTGGGGCAAGGACAAGGAAGACTGATCAACGCCTCTGATCGTACGCACGCCATGAAGTTGATTGCAGACGCGGTGCTGAATGGTGCTCGTCGATATCGAGCCTGTAATGAGCTGGGGCTGAGCCTGCGAACAGTTCAACGCTGGCGACACGCTGACTGTGATGGGCGACTGCTGGCTCAGCGGGCAATGCCGACGAACAAGCTCAGTGAGGCAGAGCGCCAAGCGGTTCTTGATGCTGCCAATCAGGCTGGCTACGCCAGCCTCACCCCGCACCAAATCGTTCCTAAGCTGGCTGATAAAGGCATCTATCTGGCTTCGGAGTCGACGTTTTATCGTGTGTTAAAAGCCGCCAATCAAAACGTGCGTCGTGGCCGTACCAAAGCCCCAAAACGCAGGGTGCTGACGACGCATCGCGCTGACGCTCCCAATCAAGTGTGGTGTTGGGATATCACTTGGCTGCCCAGCACTGTCAAAGGTCGTTTTTTCTACTGGTACATGGTCAAGGATGTCTTCAGCCGCAAGCTGGTTGCCAATGAAGTGCATGAGGTTGAATGCGCTGAACACGCGTGTGAGCTGCTCAGAAAAGGATGCTTACGTGAACACACAGCAGGTCGTCCGTTGGTGCTGCACTCGGATAACGGCCACGTTATGAGAGGCTCTTTGTTACGTGAAAGCATGATAGCCCTGGGCGTCGAACCCTCTTTTAGCCGGCCAAGGGTGAGCAATGATAACGCCTATGCCGAGGCACTTTTTCGCACCGCAAAGTACTGCCCACTCTGGCCGGATCAACCATTTGATACGGTCACGGAAGCAAGGCTTTGGGTACAGAAATTTATCGAGTGGTACAACGAAGATCACCGCCACAGTGCTTTGAAATACGTGACACCAAACGAACGCCACGAAGGCAAAGCTACAGCTTTATTAAAAGCTAGAGCAGCGCTGTATGAAGATGCGAGGGAAGCTAATCCGAGCCGCTGGAGTACTCGGACACGGAACTGGAAGCTCGCAGATGCGGTGTATTTAAACCCGGAACGCCCTGAAATTAGGGGCGCAACGGGCTAACAACTGTAGGAGCAAGGCGACAGGTACCTTGACACGTACCGGTTTGAAAAAAAAGTGAGTCGCCGTAAGGGCGAAACCCTAAGTGGCCGTTACCGCAGAAATGGATATGTACTCCACCTCTCTCCAAATCGCGGACAAAAAAAACCCGCCAAACACTGTTCAGCGGGTTTCTCATTTCAGCGGCAGGCAGATCAAAAATCCTCCAACCGCCACACTTCATAAGCCGGCGTCTCATAGGGATGACTCTGCTTCAGAGCCATCACCACAGAACGAATCAACTCATCCGCCACGACAAGCTCAACCTTCCATTCCTCAACCTGCTCGACCTGCCCCGCTTCACCAATAAACGGCTGACTGCCATCCAATGGACGAAACTGGCCGAGGCCGAGCACTTGCCAGGCGCAATGGTCATAAGCGCCGATCCGTCCGCCACCGGCGGCGAATACGGCACTTTTGACCTGTTCCACATGACTGGCCGGAACAAAAAAGGAAAGCTTATACATAGCCTTCAGTTAACCCGCTCTTAGTTAACCCAAACACGAGCATTACGGAACATACGCATCCAAGGCGCGTCTTCGTTCCAGTCTTCCGAACGCCACGAGTTCTGCACCGCGCGGAACACACGCTCCGGGTGAGGCATCATGATCGTCACGCGACCGTCGCGGCTGGTCAAACCGGTGATCCCGCGCGGCGAGCCGTTCGGGTTGGCCGGGTAGCTTTCGGTGACCTTGCCGTGGTTGTCGACAAAGCGCATCGCCACACAACCCGACAGATCAGCTTCCAGCAACGCTTCTTCGCTGGCGAACTCGGCATGACCTTCACCGTGAGCAATAGCGATCGGCATACGCGAACCGGCCATGCCTTGCAGGAAGATCGAGTTCGATTCCTGGACCTGAACCATCGCCACACGGGCTTCGAACTGCTCGGAACGGTTGCGCACAAAGTGCGGCCAGAACTCGCTGCCCGGGATCAGCTCGTGCAGGTTGGACATCATCTGGCAACCGTTGCACACGCCGAGGGTGAAGCTGTCGTTACGTTCGAAGAAGCCCTGGAACGCATCGCGAGCGCGGCTGTTGAACAGCGCGGACTTGGCCCAGCCTTCGCCGGCACCCAGTACGTCGCCGTAGGAGAAACCGCCGCAAGCGACCAGACCTTTGAACTCGTTCAGGTCGACACGGCCGGCCAGAATGTCGCTCATGTGCACGTCGATCGCGTTGAAACCAGCGCGGTCGAACGCGGCCGCCATTTCCACCTGACCGTTGACGCCCTGCTCACGCAGCACGGCAACCTGTGGGCGGATGCCTTTCTTGATGTAAGGCGCGGCGACGTCCTGGTTGACGTCGTAGCTCAGCTTGACGCTCAGGCCCGGGTTGTCTTCTTCCAGCAGAACGTCGAACTCTTGTTCGGCGCAGTCGGCGTTATCACGCAGACGCTGGATCTGGTAGCTGGTTTCAGCCCACTGACGTTGCAGCAGACGACGCTGACCTTCGAACACGGTTTCGCCGTTGAAGGTAATGCTGATCTGGCCGTTGTTCATCGGCTGACCGATCACCGATACGCAGTCACCCAAACCGGCAGCGCTGAACTGCGCGAGGATGTCTGGAGTAGCGTCCTGGCGAACCTGGATCACGGCGCCCAGTTCTTCGTTGAACAGGATTGCAGCGATGTCGGCGGAGGTTTCTGCCAGACCGTCGAGGTTCAGGCTCAGACCGCAATGGCCGGCGAAAGCCATTTCCACGGTGCTGGTCAGCAGACCACCGTCGGAACGGTCGTGGTAAGCCAGCAGGTGACCGTCGGCGTTGAGGCCCTGTATCACGGCGAAGAAGGCTTTGAGGTCTTCGGCGTCGTCGACATCCGGTGCTTGCGAGCCGAGCTTGCCGTGAACCTGGGCCAGGATCGAGGCGCCCATGCGGTTTTGGCCACGGCCCAGATCGATCAGGATCAGGTCGGTGGTGCCCTTGTCCATGCGCAGTTCCGGCGTCAGGGTCTGACGGATGTCAGCCACAGGCGCAAAACCGGTCACGATCAGGGACATCGGCGAGGTCACGGTCTTGTCGACGCCCTCGTCGTTCCAGCGCGTGGCCATGGACATGGAGTCCTTGCCCACCGGAATGGTGATACCGAGGTCCGGGCACAATTCCATGCCGACCGCTTTCACGGTGTCATACAGACGCGCGTCTTCACCCGGGTGACCGGCAGCGGACATCCAGTTGGCCGACAGTTTGATGTCGGAGATTTTGTTGATGCGCGAAGCCGCGATGTTGGTCAGGGTTTCGCCGATGGCCATACGGCCCGACGCCGGAGCGTCCAGCAGAGCCAGCGGAGTACGCTCGCCCATGGCCATGGCTTCACCGGTGTACACGTCGAAGCTGGTGGCGGTGACGGCAACGTCGGCTACCGGAACCTGCCACGGGCCGACCATCTGATCACGGGCCACGAGGCCGGTGATGGTGCGGTCACCGATGGTGATCAGGAAGCTTTTGCTCGCAACGGCCGGGTGATGCAGGACGCGTTCAACGCAGTCTGCGATCTCCAGGGTCGACGGATCGAAATCGTCGCCCATTTCGTTTTCACGAACGGCCGAACGGTGCATGCGCGGGGCTTTGCCCAGCAGCACTTCCAGTGGCATGTCCACCGGGCTGTTGCCGAAGTGACTGTCGGTGACCGTCAGTTGCGGCTCGGCAGTGGCTTCGCCGACGACGGCAAACGGGCAACGCTCGCGTTCGCAGATCGCCTGGAAGCGTTCGAAGTCAGCCGGGCCGACCGCCAGAACGTAGCGTTCCTGGGATTCGTTACTCCAGATTTCGTGCGGGGCCATGCCCGGCTCGTCGTTTGGAATGTTGCGCAGTTCGAAGCGACCGCCACGGTTGCCATCGTTGACCAGTTCCGGGAAGGCGTTGGACAGACCGCCCGCGCCGACGTCGTGGATGAAGCTGATCGGGTTGTGTTCGCCCAACTGCCAGCAACGGTCGATGACTTCCTGGCAGCGACGTTCCATCTCAGGGTTTTCGCGCTGTACGGAAGCGAAGTCCAGGTCGGCCGAGCTGGTGCCGGTGGCCATGGAGGAAGCCGCGCCGCCGCCCAGTCCGATCAACATGGCTGGACCGCCGAGCACGATCAGCTTGGAGCCAACGATGATCTCGCCTTTCTGCACGTGTTCGGCACGGATGTTACCCATACCGCCGGCCAGCATGATCGGCTTGTGGTAACCGCGAACTTCGTCGCCACGCGGGGTGGTGATCGACTGTTCGAAGGTACGGAAGTAACCGGTCAGGGCCGGACGACCGAATTCGTTGTTGAACGCGGCACCACCCAGTGGGCCTTCGATCATGATGTCCAGCGCAGTGACGATGCGCTCAGGCTTGCCGTACGGCACTTCCCACGGCTGTTCGAAACCCGGGATTTGCAGGTTGGACACGGTGAAGCCGGTCAGGCCAGCCTTTGGCTTGGCACCGCGACCGGTTGCGCCTTCGTCGCGAATCTCGCCACCGGAACCAGTGGACGCGCCCGGGAACGGGGCAATCGCGGTCGGGTGGTTGTGAGTTTCGACTTTCATCAGGATGTGCACCGGTTCCTGCACCGCGCCGTACTGGCGGGTTTCAGGGTCCGGGAAGAAACGACCGGCGACGTTGCCGACGATCACCGAAGCGTTGTCCTTATAAGCCGACAACACGCCTTCGCTGTGCATCACGTAGGTGTTCTTGATCATGCCGAACAGGCTTTTTTCCTGGCTCTGACCGTCGATGTCCCAACTGGCGTTGAAGATCTTGTGACGGCAGTGCTCGGAGTTCGCCTGGGCGAACATCATCAGTTCGATGTCGTGCGGGTTGCGCTTCAAGCCGACGAAGGCATTGACCAGATAGTCGATCTCGTCTTCGGCCAGGGCCAGGCCCAGCTCGGTGTTGGCTTTTTCCAGCGCGGCGCGGCCGCCACCCAACACGTCGATCGCGGTCAGCGGTTTCGGCTCGGCATGACTGAACAGGCCGGCGGCTTGTTCAAGGTTGCCGAGGACGATCTGGGTCATGCGGTCGTGCAGCGCATCGGAGATCAGTTGCGCTTCGGCGTCGCTGAACTGGCCGGCGACGTAGAACGCGATGCCACGTTCAAGACGCTGGATTTTCGTCAGGCCACAGTTGCGAGCGATGTCGCTGGCTTTACTGGACCATGGCGAGATGGTGCCGAACCGCGGCAACACCAGGAACAGACGACCGGTTGGCTCTTGTACCGGAACACTTGGGCCGTACTTCAGAAGGCGCGCGAGCACCTGCTGTTCGTCGCCGGTCAGGACGCCGGTAACTTCGGCGAAGTGAGCGAATTCAGCATACAAGCCGCTGACAGCCGGGACCTTCTGGCTCAGTTGCTCAAGGAGTTTGCTGTGGCGAAAGGCAGAAAGGGCAGGAGCGCCGCGCAGGATCAACATCTTCGGGACAGCCTCGGGAAGGGGTGTGCTTTGAGGCCGTGCATTCTAGCCTAAACAGGCCGCGACATCACCCGAAACGGTACGGGCGGCTGCACCCGGGCGTCGGGCCGGGTGTTCGGACCTCGAACAGGCGCGCGCCGAGCGTTATTTTTTCTGTCACAAAATGCTGCTCGGGCCCATTCCTGCGGGCTCCGGAGCGGTTTTCAGTTGCCTAGCAGACAAGCCCTTCGCTGTCGAGATATGGCGCTCGTGGTCCTTTGCGTATACTGCGCAGATGTTTTCCCCAACGGCTTTGCGTCCGCGGTTCGCCAAATGGCTGATCGCAACCGGACTCTTCCTGGTGCTCGGTGGCTGTGTTGATAAACCCAACACGCTGGAGCGCGTAAAGGAGGATGGCGTGCTGCGGGTGGTTACCCGTAACAGCCCCGCCACCTACTTTCAGGATCGCAACGGTGAAACCGGCTTCGAATACGAGCTGGTGAAGCGCTTCGCCGACGATCTGGGGGTGGAACTCAAAATCGAAACCGCCGACAACCTCGACGACCTGTTTAATCAGGTGGGCAAACCCAACGGCCCGGTGATCGCTGCTGCCGGCCTGGTCAGCAGCGAAGCACGTAAAAAGCAGGTGCGGTTTTCCCACTCCTATCTCGAAGTCACCCCACAGATCATCTATCGCAACGGCCAATCCCGGCCGACCGACGCGAAGGATCTGGTGGGCAAGAAGATCATGGTGCTCAAGGGCAGCACCCACGCCGAGCAGTTGGCGGAGCTGAAAAAGAAATTTCCCGGCATTGAATACGAAGAGTCCGACGCCGTTGAAGTCGTCGACTTGCTGCGGATGGTCGATGAAGGTCAGATCGATCTGACCCTGGTCGATTCAAACGAAGTCGCGATGAACCAGGTCTACTTCCCCAACATACAAGTGGCCTTCGACCTCGGTGATGCCAGCAACCAGAGCTGGGCGGTGGCCGCTGGCGACGACAACAGCTTGCTCAACGAGATCAACGACTACCTCGACAAGGTGAAGAAAAACGGCACCTTGCAACGTCTGAAAGACCGCTATTACGGGCACGTCGACGTACTGGGTTACATGGGCGCCACCACCTTCGCCCAACACTTGCAGCAACGTCTGCCCAAATACGAACAGCACTTCAAGGCGTACGCCAAGAAAGAGAAAGTCGATTGGCGCCTGCTGGCCGCAGTCGGCTATCAGGAATCGCTATGGCAACCGGCCGTCACATCGAAGACCGGCGTGCGTGGCCTGATGATGCTGACCCAGAACACCGCGCAGGCCATGGGTGTGTCCAACCGACTGGACCCCAAACAAAGCATCATGGGTGGCGCCAAGTACCTGGCCTACATGAAGGATCAGCTGGATGAGTCGATCCAGGAGCCGGATCGCACATGGTTTGCACTGGCAGCCTACAACGTTGGCAGCGGCCACTTGGATGACGCGCGCAAACTGGCGGCCAAGGAAGGATTGAACCCGGACAAGTGGCTGGACGTGAAAAAGATCCTGCCGCGCCTGTCCGAGAAGAAGTGGTTCAGCAAAACCCGTTACGGCTACGCCCGTGGCGGCGAACCCGTTCACTTCGTGGCGAACATCCGCCGCTACTACGACATCCTGACGTGGGTGACCCAGCCGCAACTGGAAGGCAATCAGGTCGCCGAGGGCAACCTGCATGTGCCGGGGGTCGACAAGACCAAGCCGAATCCAGAAACCCCTCAGCTTTAACAGCCACCACATTGGCTTTGTGTTTGGCTTTTAAGCTTTGGCGGCGGCCAGAATCAGCGCTTTCATCTCCGAAACAGCCGACTTGAACCCGACGAACAACGCATGAGCCACCAGCGCGTGACCGATGTTCAGTTCGTTGATGCCCTTGATCGCGGCCACTGCTTCAACGTTGTGATAGTGCAGACCGTGACCGGCATTGACGATCAAACCCTGAGCCAGACCAAACGCCACGCCATCCGCCACACGCTTGAGCTCTTCAGCCACATCGGTCGGCGTCTCGGCATCGGCATAACGACCGGTATGCAGCTCAATAGCCGGCGCACCAACACGACGGGACGCTTCGATCTGCCGCTCGTCAGCGTCGATGAACAGCGACACTTCACAGCCGATTTTCGCCAGGCGATCCACCGCCGCCTTGATCCGCGCTTCCTGCCCTGCCACGTCCAGACCACCTTCGGTCGTCAGCTCCTGACGGGTTTCCGGTACCAGGCAAATGTGCGCCGGACGAATGCGTTCGGCGAACGCCATCATCTCTTCGGTGACGCCCATTTCGAAGTTCATGCGGGTTTGCAGCACATCCTTGAGCAGCAACACATCGCGCTCCTGAATGTGCCGACGGTCTTCGCGCAGGTGCACGGTAATGCCGTCAGCGCCCGCCTCTTCCGCGTCCAGTGCTGCCTTGACCGGATCCGGATAGCGCGTGCCCCGGGCCTGACGCAGGGTGGCAACATGATCGATGTTCACGCCAAGAAGAATGCGATTGCTGGTGGTCACGGAAGCGCTCCTGAAAATGGAAAAGTTCGGCGCACAGCATACACGGGGAGATAGGGTCTGTTGATGTTTGGCAGCGGCCGCGACGGATGACCACTTGGTGCAGGGCAAGGCGCGAGGAACGTAGTTTGGTTGTTCCAAATAAGTTCCGAGCAACGCAGCCCTGCGCCAAGTGGGCGCCCGGCGCGGCCGCTGCCAAGCATCAACAGACCCTATGGCTTGCGAAACAACTCGCGACTCACCAAGGGACGACCGCCCAGATGAACGGCCAGTGCCTGGCGCATCAAGCGCTTGGCTGCCGATAGCGCGCCAGGGGCAGACCAATCTGCATCAGCCATGGCCAACAGTTCGGTGCCGTTGAACAGACCGGGTTGCAGCAGGTAGACCCGTTCGAGCCCCGCATCCACTTGCAGACGGTAGAGACCGTCCGGCGCGATGGGCTCGCCATGGATGTCGGTGGTCAAGGCGAAGCCGTAACCGAGATCATCGAGCAGCCGCCACTCGAAGGAACGCAACAACGGTTCCAGCGGACGACCTTCGGCAAGCGCAAGCAGGGTCGCAGCGTAGTGGTCAAACACAGCGGGATGCGGGTCTTCGGACGGCAACAGCCGAATCAACAGCTCATTGAGGTAGAGACCGCTGAACAACGCCTCACCATTGAGCCAGGTGGAGACGCCAGCGCTTTCCATGCGGCCGACGTTCTTCAATTCACCACGCCCACGGAACTCGACCTCCAGCGGCACGAATGGCCGCGCCAGCGTTCCGGCCTTGCCCCGAGCACTGCGCAACACCGCCCGCAGCCGACCTTGCGGCGTAAGGAAATCCACCAGCGCGCTGTTTTCGCGGTAGGCGCGACTGTGGAGCACGAAAGCGGGTTGGCCGGGGGGTGGAGTTTGGGACATGGGCGTCAGAGTTCTCAATGAACGAGCACAGCTTTATAAACTACCCAAAACCAATGTGGGAGCGAGCTTGCTCGCGATTGCGGTCTGTCAGTCAACATGGATGTTGAATTTCAGGCCCTCATCGCGAGCAAGCTCGCTCCCACAGGTTTCTCTGGTGTATCTGGAACCGGGGGTTACAGGTCGCCGTAACCCAGCGAACGCAAGGCGCGCTCGTCGTCGGACCAGCCGCCTTTCACCTTGACCCAGAGGTTGAGCATGATCTTGGAATCGAACAGCAATTCCATGTCCTTGCGCGCCTCGGTGCCGATGCGTTTGATCCGCTCGCCCTTGTCGCCAATGATGATTTTCTTCTGGCCGTCGCGCTCGACGAGGATCAAGGCATGGATGTGCAGGGTTTTGCCCTGCTGCTTGAACTCTTCGATTTCGACGGTGATCTGGTACGGCAGCTCGGCGCCCATCTGGCGCATGATTTTCTCGCGTACCAGTTCAGCGGCGAGGAAGCGGCTGCTGCGGTCGGTGATCTGGTCTTCCGGGAAGAAGTGATCGTTTTCCGGCAGGTAACCGGCAATCACGCGCTCCAGCGTTTCGAGGTTATGCCCGTGCTGGGCCGAGATCGGCATGATCTGCGCGTTCGGCAACTGTTCCTGCAACCAGGTCAGGTGCGGCATCAGCTCGGCTTTATCTTCGATGCGGTCAGTCTTGTTCAGCGCCACGATCAGCGGGCCGGTCACGTATTGAACGCGCTCGAGGACCATCTGGTCTTCGTCGGTCCACTTGGTGCGGTCAACCACGAAGATCACCACGTCGACGTCTTTCAACGCCGCCGAAGCGGTCTTGTTCATGTAGCGGTTCAGGGCTTTCTCGCCACCTTTGTGCATGCCTGGGGTGTCGACGTAGATCGCCTGCACGGCGCCTTCGGTCTTGATACCCAGCATGTTGTGGCGGGTGGTCTGCGGTTTGCGCGAGGTGATCGCCAGTTTCTGACCCAGGATGTGGTTCAGCAGCGTGGACTTGCCCACGTTGGGACGGCCGACGATGGCAACATAGCCACAGCGAGTTGCAGTTGAATCAGTCATTGCCATTCTCCACACCCAGGGCAATCAGTGCTGCGGCGGCCGCTACCTGTTCGGCAATACGACGACTCACACCCTGACCTCGGCTTTTTTCATTCAGTAAGGTGATTTCACATTCGACGAAGAACGTCCGGCAATGTGGCTCACCCTGGATATCCACCACTTCGTAACGTGGCAGCTCACAACCACGCGACTGCAGGAATTCCTGCAGGCGGGTTTTTGGATCTTTGTTGGTGTCGACCAGCGTCAGGCCTTCGAACTCCCCGGCCAGCCAGGCCAACACACGCTCGCGCGCCATGTCCATGCCGGCATCCAGGTAGATCGCACCAATCAGCGCTTCAAGGGCATCGGCCAGAATCGACTCGCGACGGAAACCGCCGCTTTTCAATTCACCGGAACCCAGGCGCAGGTATTCGCCCAGATCGAAACCGCGAGCCAGTACGGCCAGGGTCTCGCCTTTCACCAGGCGTGCGCGCAAGCGCGACAACTGACCTTCGCGAGCCAGCGGGAAGCGATCGAACAGCGCCTCGCCAGCGACGAAGTTAAGGATGGCATCACCAAGGAATTCCAGGCGTTCGTTGTTACGCCCGGCAAAGCTGCGGTGAGTCAGGGCCAGGACCATCAGTTCCTGATCCTTGAAGGTGTAGCCGAGCTGACGCTCGAGACGGCTTAAGGAGACGCTCACGGTTTACCCACGCTGAGTTCGTGGTTGGATTCCACCGCCATCGCCGTGATGCGGCACAGGCTTGGGACAATTAACGCTGTGTTCAAAAATAACGTCCTGAATATCATTGTTTTCATGCTTCTGGTGCCGATTATGCCGGTTCCAGAAATGCATTCGGCGCTGTGTTCAACAGCGCCGTGTGTGATTACTTGATCAGGCCAACCCGCGAGAAATTCGGCAGGTGACTGAGTTTAGGTTCCGGCCAGCTCATCCAGACTGCGAAGGCCTTGCCGACGATATTCTTGTCGGGAACCATGCCCAGCAGATCCTTGGGAATGCTCGGATCATCCCAAAAGCGACTGTCGTTCGAGTTGTCGCGGTTGTCGCCCATCATGAAGTAGTGCCCGGCAGGCACGGTCCACGAGTGGTCCGGCGTTGCGCGGTAACGGCTCATTTCCTTGCGGATCAGGTGCTCGGCAACGCCGAGTTTTTCCTTGTAGAGCTCAGCGCTGCCCAACGTGCCCGGCTCGGAGCCGACCAGTTGTTCGGCAACCGACTCACCGTTGACGAACAGACGCTTGTCGGCGGTGTAACGAATCTGGTCACCCGGCAGGCCCACCACACGTTTAATGTAGTTGACGTTCGGATCGCTAGGGTAACGGAACACCATCACATCGCCGCGCTGTGGATCACCGACTTCGATGACTTTCTTGTCGATCACCGGCAAGCGGATCCCGTAAGAAAACTTGTTCACCAGAATGAAGTCGCCAACGTCCAGGGTCGGTTTCATCGAGCCGGAAGGAATCTGGAACGGTTCCACCAGGAACGAACGCAGTACCAGCACGATGAACAACACCGGGAAGAACGACTTGCCGTATTCGACCAGCAGCGGCTCTTTGTTCAGTTTCTCGACCACCACCCCATCAGGCTGGCTGACGCTGCCCTGATAGGAGGCAATGGCGGCACGCCGACGCGGCGCCAGGAAAACCAGATCGAGCAACGCCAACAGGCCGCAGACGAACACGGCGATGACCAGCAACAGCGGGAAATTTAGTGACATAGGACCTAACTATCCAACCTGAGCACTGCAAGGAAGGCTTCTTGTGGAATTTCCACGTTACCGACTTGCTTCATGCGTTTCTTACCGGCCTTTTGCTTTTCAAGCAGTTTCTTCTTACGGCTAACGTCACCGCCGTAGCATTTGGCCAATACGTTCTTTCTGAGCGCCTTGACAGAGGTCCGCGCAATAATCTGCCCGCCAATGGCGGCCTGGATCGCGACGTCGAACATCTGACGTGGAATCAGTTCTTTCATCTTCTCGGTCAACTGGCGACCTTTGTAATGCGCGTTATCCTTGTGCACGATCAACGCCAGGGCGTCGACCTTGTCACCATTGATCAGCACATCCAGTTTCACCAGATTAGCCGATTGATAACGATCGAAATGGTAATCCAGCGAAGCATAGCCACGGCTGGTGGATTTCAGACGGTCAAAGAAGTCCAGGACCACTTCGTTCATCGGCAAATCGTAGGTCACTTGAACCTGGGTACCGAGGAACAGCATGTCGTGCTGTACGCCACGCTTCTCGATGCACAGGGTAATGACGTTGCCCAGGTGCTCTTGCGGCACAAGAATATTGGCCCGCACGATCGGCTCGCGCATGTCTTCGATCGAGGACAGGTCTGGCAGCTTCGACGGGTTGTCGACGTAGATCGTTTCACCGGTTTTCAGCAGCAGCTCGAAAATTACCGTCGGCGCCGTGGTGATCAGGTCCAGGTCGTACTCGCGCTCCAGGCGCTCCTGGATGATTTCCATGTGCAGCATGCCGAGGAACCCGCAGCGGAAGCCGAAGCCCAGTGCGTCGGAGCTTTCCGGGGTGTATTGCAGGGACGAGTCGTTGAGCGTGAGCTTTTGCAGGGCCTCACGGAAGTCTTCGAAGTCGTCGGAGCTGACCGGGAACAGGCCGGCGTACACCTGCGGCTGAATGCGTTTGAAGCCTGGCAGCACGTCGACGTCCGGCGTGGAGCTCAAGGTCAGGGTGTCACCGACCGGTGCACCGTGAATGTCCTTGATACCGGCGATGATGAAGCCCACTTCGCCGGCCTTCAGGTCAACGGTGGCGGTGTGTTTCGGGTTGAAGACACCGACGCT
The DNA here is from genome assembly GCF_057837605.1 of Pseudomonas sp. GL_093. Lineage (NCBI taxonomy): Bacteria > Pseudomonadati > Pseudomonadota > Gammaproteobacteria > Pseudomonadales > Pseudomonadaceae > Pseudomonas > Pseudomonas sp. GL_093. The sequence goes on from NZ_CM174448.1 coordinate 5,810,982, forward strand.
GTCCACGAGGTGGATCTTGCCGGTGGACTTGACCAGGATCTTGTCGCCCTTCTTCACACGACCGTGACGCACGCGAACCAGGGAAACAACGCCCAGGTAGTTGTCGAACCAGGAGTCGATGATCAACGCTTGCAGCGGATCTTCATAGTTGCCGGTCGGCGCAGGAATGGTCTTGACCAGACGCTCCAGCACTTCGTCGACGCCCAGACCGGTCTTGGCACTGCACTCGACCGCGTCGGTGGCATCGATGCCGATGATTTTTTCGATTTCTTCTTTCACGCGGTCCGGATCGGCCTGAGGCAGGTCGATCTTGTTCAGGACCGGCATCACTTCCAGGCCCTGCTCAATCGCGGTGTAGCAGTTGGCTACCGACTGCGCTTCAACGCCCTGACCGGCATCGACCACCAGCAAGGCACCTTCACAGGCCGCCAGCGACCGGCTGACTTCGTAGGTGAAGTCAACGTGGCCCGGGGTGTCAATGAAGTTCAGCTGGTACTTGATGCCATCGCGAGCGGTGTAATACAGGGTGACGCTGTGGGCCTTGATGGTGATCCCGCGTTCACGTTCCAGGTCCATGGAGTCCAGAACCTGGGCTTCCATTTCGCGCTCGGCAAGGCCGCCACACATCTGGATGAAGCGATCGGCCAGCGTCGACTTGCCATGGTCAATGTGGGCGATGATGGAGAAATTGCGGATATGACTCAAATCACTCACGGATCAACACTCAAAAAGGCTGCAGGCATAGCCCGCCGAAAAATAGCCGGGAATTGTACCTGATCCACGGCGCAAGCGTCACGTTCGCAGGTCAGACGGCGCCTACAAAAACGCCCCAGTCTTGCGACAGGGGCGTTTTGAGTGACCTGCAAGGTCAGGAGAAACCCTTGATCAACCGGCCCGGCGCAACAACCAGACCCCGGCCAAGGCACAAACACCCGCCGGCACAAGCACCGCAAACAGCGGCGAGAAACCGAAGACAAGGCTCGAAGGGCCGAGCAAATCCTGAACGATACGGAAGGTGAAGCCCACCAACACGCCAGTGAACACCCGCTGACCGAGGGTCACCGAGCGCAACGGACCGAAGATGAAGGAAATCGCCATCAGCACCAGCGCGGCGGTGACCAGCGGTTGCAACACCTTGACCCAAAATGCCAACCAGTAACGACCATTGCTCAAGCCCTGGTCGGCCAGGTAGTGGATGTAGCCCCACAGACCGCTGATCGACAGCGAATCGGGCGACATCACCACGGTATCCAGCAGTTGCGGGCTCAGCGCCACGTTCCAGCGCTCGACCGGAGCGGTCACCACTTCGGTGCTCTTGTCATGGAATAACGTGGTCGTGACATCGCTGAGCTGCCAGTGATCCTTGTCGAATTCGGCGCGCTTGGCGAAGCTCGAGGACAGCATGTGGCGCTGATCGTCGAAGCGATAACGGGTCACGCCATACAGCAAACCGTTTGGCTGCACGGAGTTGACGTGAATGAACTCATCCCCCTGACGGTGCCACAGGCCATGCTTGGCGCTTTGCGCGTCGCCGCTGCCCTGGGCCAGGGAGCGATTGGCCTGAGCGGTGACTTCGGTGGCCGGCGCAACGTATTCGCCGATCAGCACACCTACCACCATAAGAACCAGCATCGGTTTCATGACCGCCCAGACGATGCGCCCGATCGACACACCCGCAGCGCGCATGATGGTCAGCTCGCTGTGACTGGCCAGACTGCCGAGGCCGATCAGGCAGCCGATCAACGCCGCCATCGGCAACATGTCGTAAAGACGACGCGGCGCGGTCAGCAGGACATAACTCAACACGTCGAGCAGGGTGTAGGTATCGCTGACCTCACTCATTTCATCGATGAACGCGAACAGCGTCGCCAGACCGAGAATGATCCCCAGTACCGCCAGAATTGCCACGAACACGCTGCTACCAATGTAGCGATCGAGCTTATCCACGAGCCATCTCCAGCGCGCTGCGGCGACTCGCCAATTTCAATTGCATTGCCTCCCAATAGAGCAAGCCCAGGCCAATCGCCAGGAAGATCGCGTGAACCCACCACAACCCCAGAACAGCCGGTATCTTGCCTTTTTCAAGGGCGCCACGAGCGGCAATCAGAATACTCAGGTAAGCCATATAAAGAAGAATCGCCGGCAGCAGCTTGAGGAAACGGCCCTGACGCGGATTGACCCGCGACAGCGGCACCGCCATCAGGGTCACGATGAAGACCAGCAATGGCAGGGATAGACGCCATTGCAGCTCGGTGCGGGAGCGAATGTCATCGCTGGCGATCAGGGTACTGGTGGCCATCGCGTCACGGTCGGTCACTTCATCGCTGACGTCCGGCTTGGGCAGCAATACGCCGTACTCGTCGTACTTGATCGCCCGGTAATCAGCCTGTCCCGGATTGCCGTCATAGCGATAGCCGTTGTCGAGAATCAGGTAACGGTTACCGTCGGGGCGAATTTCCTGACGGCCCTTCTCGGCCACCAGCACGGAAATCCCGCGATCCTTGTTATCGGAATTGACGTTCTTCTGCGAAATGAACACGCCGCCAAGGTTGATGCGGTCGTCCGACAGCGTTTCGGTGTAGGTCACCCGTGTCCCGTCGCGCAGCGCCTGGAAACGACCCGGCTCGAGGGTGTCGAACTCGGTCAGGGCATCCTGCTTGTTCAGCAGCAACTGGAATTGATTGGCGCCTTGTGGCGCCAGGCTCAGGCTCAGCCATGCCACCACCAGTGCAACCAGGGTGGCTGGAAAAAGGGTCATGACAAACAGGCGCTGCTGGCTCATGCCGGTGGCCGACAGCACGGTCATTTCGCTTTCGAGGTACAGGCGACCGTAGGCCAGCAGGATCCCGAGAAACAGGCCCAACGGCAGAATCAGTTGCAGGAAGCCCGGCAGACGGAAACCCATGATCAGGAATAGCGAGCCCGGATCCAGGAGACCAGAGGCCGCCTGGGCGAGGTATTTGATGAAGCGACCGCTCATGATGATGACCAACAGCACGGCGCTGACGGCGCTCAAGGTCAACAGGACTTCGCGGGATAGATAACGGAAGACGATCAAACCAGACACTCCAGGGTTGTCAGGCTAAGGCGGCCAAACAAGCAAACGTATCAGACAGCCCGCAGGGCAGAGCCGCCGAAAAAGATGGCGCATTATCCTGTGATTGGGTGCGCCTGTCACTGCGCATGCTCAAGCAGGCGGGTAATGCGCTGAAGATCGTACAACCGAGGGTTGTCAGGCTCGGGGCACGAGGTTCAAACTGCGGCCTTTGTCGCGGGCCGTGACCTGCGTCTTTCTATTTATAAGCAAGTTCGAACGCATGCCGTCGAACACTTGCGTGTTGACCATTAATTCAGGGACCCGGACATGGAACTGGTTGTAAAAAGCGTTAGCCCAGAAACGTTGAAAACCGCCACTCTGGTGGTCGCCGTCGGCGAAGGCCGCAAGCTCGGCGCCGTTGCCAAACAACTCGACGAACTGAGCGGTGGCGCCATCAGCGCTGTGCTCAAGCGCGGCGACCTGGCTGGCAAAGTCGGTCAGAGCCTGTTGCTGCACAGCCTGCCGAACCTCAAGGCCGAACGCGTGCTGCTGGTCGGCGTAGGCAAGGACGAAGAGCTGGGCGACCGCCCGTTCCGCAAAATCATCGCCGGCATCCTCAATACCCTTAAAGGCCTGGGCGGCAGCGACGCGGTACTGGCCCTGGACGAAGTCGTGGTCAAAGGCCGTGACAGCTACGGCAAAACCCGCCTGCTGGCCGAAACCCTGGTGGACGGCGAATACACGTTCGACCAGTTCAAAAGCCAGAAAGCCGAACCTCGCGCCCTGAAGAAAGTCACTTTGGTGACCATCAAGGCTGCCCAGGCTGAAGTCGAGCGCGCCGTGGCCCACGCCACCGCCATCGCCAACGGCATGGCGTTCACCCGAGACCTGGGCAACCTGCCGCCGAACATCTGCCACCCGACGTTCCTCGGTGAGCAAGCGAAGAACCTGGGCAAAGAATTCAAGAGCCTGAAAGTCGAAGTCCTTGATGAGAAGAAGATCAAGGACCTGGGCATGGGCTCGTTCTACGCCGTCGGCCAGGGCAGCGCCCAGCCACCGCGCCTGATCGTCATGCAATACAACGGCGGCAAGAAATCCGAGAAGCCGTATGCACTGGTCGGCAAAGGCATCACCTTTGACACGGGTGGCATCAGCCTGAAACCGGGCGCCGGCATGGATGAAATGAAGTACGACATGGGCGGCGCTGCCAGCGTATTCGGCACCCTGCGTGCCGTGCTCGAACTGAAACTGCCGATCAACCTGGTGTGCATCCTGGCCTGCGCCGAGAACATGCCGAGCGGCAACGCTTCGCGTCCCGGCGACATCGTCACCACCATGAGCGGCCAGACCGTGGAAATCCTCAACACCGACGCCGAAGGCCGCCTGGTGCTGTGCGACGCCCTGACCTACTCCGAGCGCTTCAAGCCGCAAGCGGTGATCGACATCGCCACCCTGACCGGTGCTTGCGTCGTTGCACTGGGTTCCCACACGTCGGGCCTGCTGGGCAACAACGACGAGCTGATCGGCCAACTGCTGAGCGCCGGCCAATCGGCTGACGATCGCGCCTGGCAACTGCCGCTGTTCGATGAGTACCAGGAACAGCTGGACAGCCCGTTCGCCGACATCGCCAACATTGGCGGCCCGAAAGCCGGCACCATCACCGCTGCCTGCTTCCTGTCGCGCTTCACCAAGAACCTCAACTGGGCGCACCTGGACATCGCCGGCACGGCCTGGACCAGTGGCGGCAAGGACAAGGGCGCCACTGGCCGTCCGGTTCCATTGCTGACCCAATACCTGCTGGACCGCGCCAAAGCCTGAAACCGATGACCCTGGGCGGCGTTACCTGCGGGTGACGCCGCCCTTGGCTCAGGAACCGCAATGACCAAAGTCGACTTCTATATCCTGCCCAGCGCCGATCCTTCAGCGCGGCTGGACTTTGCCTGCAAGCTCACCGAAAAAGCCTGGCGCATGGGCCACCGCATCTATCTGCATTGCAGCGATGCCGCCCAACGCGACGATCTCGATGCGCGCCTGTGGGCCTTCAAGGGCGAAAGCTTTGTGCCTCACGACCCCGCTGAAAATGAGCCGGACGGTTTGATTGTGTTGGGCTTTGGCGATGACTGCGGCCCGCATCAGGACCTGTTGGTCAATCTCGCCTTGAAAGTCCCGGCATTCGCCAACAAGTTCGCCCGCGTGGCGGAAGTGGTGGTGGAAGATCCGACGATTCGTACGGCTGCGCGGGAGAGTTTCCGTTTCTACCGCGAACAGGGCTATCCTCTGCAAGATCACCGTTTACAGCGACTCTGAGCATTCCGATGGACACTCCAAAACCGCAGCAAAAGTCCGCGCATCTGCTGGATGACCTTGAGTCGATCCGCCAACTGCTCGGCGATGACAACCTGCAACCGCCCTTGCTCACCGACACGGTCGAGGAAGGTGATCAGGAACAGATTCCGATGCTGTTCGATACAGTCGGCGCCAGCCCACCAATTCTCGAACCGGCGCCACCCGCTCCTGCTGCCCCAGCCGCCCAACCGGCACCCGCCGCCAGCAAAGGCCCCGACGACCTGCTGCACCTGGATGGCGAACTGCGCGCCGCCGCGCAATTGATCATGCAAGACGTGATCGACGACTTCGCCCCGCACATCGAAACCGAAATCAAACGCCGCCTCAGCGCGCGGATGGAACGGTTGTTGAGCCAGTACGAATAAACACCACCCCCCTGTGGGAGCGAGCCTGCTCGCGCTAGCATCAACTCGGTTTCCTGATAGACCGCGGTGCCTGCATCGCGAGCAGGCTCGCTCCCACATTGGTTCTCTGCTGTTGCTGATGGTCAGGTTCCTCCCGCGTTCAACTCGCCCTACGCCCCATGCCCCGCTATACTTGCCGGCTTTTCCTGAATAAATGCCAATAGGGTCCCGCCGCGCATGGATAAGACCTACCAGCCGCACGCCATTGAAACTTCCTGGTACAACACCTGGGAGTCAGAGAATTACTTCGCCCCGCAAGGCGCGGGCGAGTCCTACACCATCATGATCCCGCCGCCGAACGTCACCGGCAGCCTGCACATGGGTCACGGCTTCAACAACGCGATCATGGACGCCCTGATCCGTTTCCGCCGCATGCAGGGTCGTAACACCCTGTGGCAGCCGGGTACCGACCACGCCGGTATCGCCACGCAAATGCTGGTGGAGCGTCAACTCGAAGCTCAGGGCCAGAGTCGTCACGACCTGGGCCGTGAGAAATTCCTCGAGAAAGTCTGGGAATGGAAGGATCAGTCCGGCGGCAACATCAGCCGTCAAATCCGCCGTCTCGGCTCTTCCGTGGACTGGGGCCGCGAGCGCTTCACCATGGACGACGGCCTCTCGGAAGCCGTTAAAGAAGCCTTTGTGCGCCTGCACGAAGACGGCCTGATCTACCGCGGCAAGCGCCTGGTCAACTGGGACACCAAGTTGCACACGGCGATTTCCGACCTCGAAGTGGAAAACCACGACGAGAAAGGTTTCCTGTGGAACCTGAAATACCCGCTGGCCGACGGCGCCAAGACCGCTGAAGGCAACGATTACCTGATCGTCGCGACCACTCGCCCGGAAACCATGCTTGGCGACGCCGCCGTAGCGGTTAACCCGAACGATGAACGCTACCAAGCCCTGATCGGCAAATTCGTCGAGCTGCCGCTGGTCGGCCGCCGCATTCCGATCATCGCCGACGATTATTGCGATCCTGAATTCGGTACCGGCTGCGTGAAAATCACCCCGGCCCACGATTTCAACGACTACGAAGTCGGCAAGCGCCACAACCTGCCGCTGCTGAACATCTTCGACAAGAACGCTGCTGTATTGCCGGCCTGCCAGGTGTTCAACCTCGACGGCACGCTGAACGAAAGCATCGACGGCAAGATCCCGGGCGAATACGCCGGCCTCGACCGCTTCGAAGCGCGCAAGCAGATCGTTGCTGCATTCGATACTGCCGGCCTGTTGGTCAGCGTCAACGACCACGCGCTGAAAGTGCCGAAAGGCGACCGCTCCGGCACCATCATCGAGCCGTGGCTGACCGACCAGTGGTACGTGTCGACCAAGCCATTGGCCGAGCCAGCTATCGCTGCTGTTGAAGACGGCCGCATCGCGTTCGTGCCGAAACAGTACGAAAACATGTACTTCTCGTGGATGCGCGACATCCAGGACTGGTGCATCAGCCGTCAGCTGTGGTGGGGCCACCGGATTCCGGCCTGGTACGACGAGTCGGGCAAAGTCTATGTCGGTCGCGACGAAGCCGAAGTACGTGCCAAGCACAACCTCGGCCCGGACGTGGCGCTGCAACAGGACAACGACGTTCTCGACACCTGGTTCAGCTCGGGTCTGTGGACGTTCTCGACGCTCGGCTGGCCTGAGCAGACCGAATTCCTGAAGAAATTCCATTCCACCGACGTGCTGGTGACCGGTTTCGACATCATTTTCTTCTGGGTTGCCCGGATGATCATGCTCACCATGCACTTGGTGAAGAACGAAGACGGCACGCCGCAGGTTCCGTTCAAGACCGTTTACGTTCACGGTCTGGTGCGTGATGGCCAGGGCCAGAAGATGTCCAAGTCCAAGGGCAACGTCCTGGACCCGCTGGACATCATCGACGGCATCGAGCTCGAAGACCTGGTGCAGAAACGCACCTCGGGCATGATGCAGCCGAAACTGGCGAAGAAGATCGAGAAGCAGACCCGCGACGAGTTCGCCGACGGCATCGCCAGCTACGGCACCGACGCCCTGCGTTTCACCTTCTGCTCGCTGGCGTCCACCGGTCGCGACATCAAGTTCGACATGGGCCGCGTCGAGGGCTACCGCAACTTCTGCAACAAGATCTGGAACGCCGCGCGCTACGTGCTGGACAAGGGCGAAGATTGCGGTCAGAACGGCGAGGCTTACGAGCTGTCGCTGGCGGACCGCTGGATCATTTCGCAGCTGCAACGCACCGAAGCTGAAGTGACCCGTCAGCTCGACCAGTTCCGTTTCGACCTGGCCGCACAAGCCTTGTACGAGTTCATCTGGAACCAGTATTGCGACTGGTACCTCGAACTCTCCAAGCCTGTGCTGTGGGACGAAAACGCGCCGGTCGAACGTCAGCGTGGCACCCGCCGCACGCTGGTTCGGGTATTGGAAGTCGCGTTGCGTCTGGCGCATCCGTTCATGCCGTTCATCACCGAAGAAATCTGGCAGCGCATCGCGCCGCTGGCCGGTATCGAAGGCAAGACGATCATGCTGCAACCGTGGCCAGTGGCCGTTGAAGCACGCATCGACCAGGCTGCCGAAGATGACATCGAGTGGCTGAAGACACTGATGCTCGGCACGCGCAACATCCGCGCCGAGATGAACATCGGTCCAGGCAAGCCGCTGAACCTGTTCCTGAAAAACGTCAGCGCTGAAGATCAGCGTCGTCTCACCGAGAACGAAGCCCTGCTGAAGAAGCTGGCTCGCCTCGAATCGATCACTGTGTTGGCTGCCGGCGAAGAAGCACCGCTGTCCGCCACTGCACTGGTGGGCGAGATGGAAGTGCTGGTGCCGATGGCCGGGCTGATCGACAAAGACGCCGAACTGGCGCGTCTGGACAAGGAAATCCTGCGTCTGCAAGGCGAAGTTCAGCGCGTGGGCGGCAAGCTGTCTAACGCCGGTTTCGTCGACAAGGCTCCGGCCGAAGTCATCGAGAAGGAACGCGCCAAACTGGCTGAAGCTGAACAGGCTTTGGGCAAGTTGGCCGAGCAGCATGCGCGGATTGCCAGCCTGTAACGGCAAATCGCAATGAAAAAGGGAGGCCCGAAACGGCCTCCCTTTTTTGTGCCCATCACTTTCCCCCTACACCACAAATCCCTTGTGGGAGCGAGCCTGCTCGCGATGAGGCCATTACATTCAACATTGATGTCGCCTGTTTCGCCGCCATCGCGAGCAGGCTCGCTCCCACAGGGGGATTGTGCTGTTTGTCACAATTGGGTTCGCAGCGGCTGGATGTGGGACAATACCCGCCACTTTTAGCCATACCCGAATCGACAACGCCCATGAACGCCCCCCGCACACCAAGACCTGCGCGCAAAAAGCCTGATTCCGCCACCCCGGCCAAAGCCGTGGAACCGCGTGAAAAGGCCAGCCTGCATCCGCGCAACCGCCATCAGGGTCGTTACGACTTCCCGGCGCTGATCAAAACCACGCCGGAACTGGCGAAGTTCGTGATCATCAATCCGTACGGCAAGGAAAGCATCGACTTCGCCAGCCCGGACGCTGTGCGGGTGTTCAACCGGGCGTTGCTCAAGTCGTTCTACGGCGTCGCCCATTGGGACATCCCGGCCGATTACCTCTGCCCTCCGGTTCCGGGCCGTGCCGATTACGTGCACTTCCTGGCCGACCTGCTGGCCAGCGTCAACGACGGCGAGATCCCGCGCGGCGCACCGGTCAAGGTGCTGGATATCGGCATGGGCGCCAACTGCGTCTATCCGTTGATCGGCTACAGCGACTACCGCTGGCACTTCCTCGGCTCGGAAATCGACCCGACGGCCGTGGCCGCTGCCAAAGCCATCGTGCAGTCCAACGGACTGAACAAAGCCATCCAGTTGCGCCAACAAAGCAATCCCAAGCACATTCTGCTGGGCCTGCTCGAACCCGGCGAACTCTTTGACCTGACCATGTGCAACCCGCCGTTTCACGCCTCGATGGACGAAGCGACCAAGGGCAGCGAGCGTAAATGGCGCGCCCTGGGCCGTGCCGATCCAAAACGCAAACTGCCAGTGCTGAACTTTGGCGGTCAATCGGCAGAATTGTGGTGTGAAGGTGGCGAAGCACGATTTGTGACGCAACTGATCGCCGAGAGCGCGCATTTCCAACACAAAGTGCTTTGGTTCAGCACCCTGGTCTCGAAAGCCTCCAACCTGCCGGCGATTCAGACGGCGCTGAAAAAGGCCGGCGTACTGGAAAGCCAGGTTGTGGAAATGTCTCAGGGCCAGAAGCAAAGCCGCTTCGTCGCCTGGACCTTCCAGACCAAATCCGAGCAGCAGGTCTGGCGCGAACGTTGGGCTCGCAAAAGCTGATTAGTCACTGAAACAGCGACTGGCCCTCGGTCAGTCGCTGAATCGCAGGCACAAAAAAGCCGTGCCCGGATCACTCCGGAGCACGGCTTTTTTTTACTGCGTCTTACTTGTTAACAGCGTCGGTCAGGCCTTTGGCCACAACCAGCTTGATAACTTTCTTGGCAGCGATTTCGATGGCAGCGCCAGTCGAAGGGTTGCGGCCGGTACGGGCAGGACGCTCAGTCACTTTCAGCTTGCCGATACCTGGCAGGGTGATTTCGCCGCCGTTTTCCAGCTGATCGGCAACGATTTGGCCCAGTTGGTCCAGAGCGTTACGCGCGGTGGTTTTTGGCGCGTCGATAGCTTCAGCGATGTCGGCGATCAGTTGGTCTTTAGTAAGAGCCATGTAATGTTCCTTCCCTATCAAATTCATATGGATTGCAGAGTGCAGTGTCAGCCATCGAGCCCGATCTTCTGGATCTGGCACCCTCGGCCATAACCACGACGAGTCGGGGTTATAGATACCGAAATCAGGGTTTGGTTCGACCTGACAAATGCTGAATGCACGCTTAACGCAGTGACTTCGCGTAAGACCGGGCAAAACTAGCACAGAGACGGGGAAATATCCGCCTCTAGCTACCCATTTGGTCAGCTTTATTGCTCTAAAACTGTAAAAAACAGCATAAGCGCCATCGGACACCTGCGAATTGCCCTTCGTGCCGCGCCAAAACCAGTGGTTGCGGTACACTTGGCACTTTTTGGGGGAGCACGCCCTCCTCTCTTCAATCAGCCGAGAAGCCCATGCCGATCCGTCATTGCATCGTCCACCTGATCGACAAAAAACCCGACGGCACACCTGCAGTTCTCCACGCTCGCGATTCTGAACTGGCCGAGTCGAGCGCCATCGAGTACATGCTTGCCGACCTCAATGAGAGCTACAACGCCAAACAAGGCAAGGCCTGGGGTTTCTTCCATGCCGAGTCCGGGGCGCATCCGTTCAGCGGCTGGCTGAAGGAATACCTCGATGGCGGCAAGGATTTCACAGCGTTCAGCCGGGTGGCGGTGGAACATCTGCAAAAGCTGATGGAAGAGTCGAACCTCTCTGTGGGCGGCCACGTGCTGTTTGCGCATTATCAGCAAGGCATGACCGACTACCTGGCGATCGCCCTGCTACACCACAGTGAAGGCGTTGCAGTGACCGATCAGCTGGACGTGACCCCGTCCCGGCACCTGGACCTGGGCCAACTGCACCTGGCAGCACGGATCAACGTGTCCGAGTGGCAGAACAACAAGCAGTCCAAGCAGTACATTTCGTTCATCAAAGGCAAGAACGGCAAAAAGGTTTCGGAGTATTTCCGCGACTTCATCGGCTGCCAGGAAGGCGTCGACGGCCCCGGCGAGACCCGCACCCTGCTCAAGGCCTTCAGCGACTTCGTCGAAAGCGAAGACCTGCCGGAAGAATCCGCCCGCGAGAAGACCAAGACCCTGGTGGATTACGCCAGCAGCCAGGCAAAACTGGGCGAACCCATGGGCCTGGAAGAACTCTCGGAGCTGATCGACGAAGAGCGCCCGAAAGCTTTCTACGATCACATCCGCAACAAGGACTACGGCCTGTCGCCGGAGATTCCGGCAGATAAACGTACCCTCAACCAGTTCCGCCGCTTCACCGGTCGCGCCGAAGGCCTGTCCATCAGCTTCGAAGCGCACCTGCTGGGCTCGAAGATCGAATACGACGAAGAAGCCGGCACGCTGATCATCAAAGGTCTGCCGACCCAACTCACCGATCAGCTCAAGCGACGTAACTGATGCTCGGCGGCGTACTGAAGAAGTTCCTGCTGATCCTGCTGGTGGTTGTGGTCTACCAGAACTGGGGCAAGATCGAGCGGGTGTTCCATCCGGCACAGGTGGTGTCCGAGCAGACTCAGGCCAAGGCCAACGTCGTGCTCTACACCACTGAATGGTGTGGCTACTGCAAACTGACCCGACGCTTTCTCGATCAGAAGGGCATTCCATACAAGGAGTTCGATATCGAGAAGGATGCCGAGGCGCGCAAGGCCTACGAAGCGCTGGGTGGACGCGGGATACCGCTGATCGATGTGAATGGGACGTTGATTCGCGGGTATGACCCGGATGAGATTCTCGCGGCACTGAAGTAACCAATGTGGGAGCGAGCCTGCTCGCGAATAGGGTGGGACATTCAATATCAATGTGAATGACACTCCGCTTTCGCGAGCAGGCTCGCTCCCACATTTTTGTACGTCAGTGTTTTTCGATGCGAAACCCGAACCGCGGAAAGTGCACATGCACCACGCCGCCACGCTCGTCTTCACGACGCAGAATCAATTCTTCACTGCCCGCAAACAACAACTCACCCACCACCGGGTCAACGCCATAATCGATGGCGGCAATGACCACCTGCTGGCCAACCTCAAAACCATTCGGCTCGTCGAATTGCTCATCCGGCAATGCGGCCGGTGTGGCATTGCGCGCAACCTCCAGCGCCTCCTCGGAGGTCATTTCGCTGAACGCGCCATGACCGAAGCCCAACACGCGACCCAACCACGCCGTGACCGCAGGATAAGCATCGACCAACGGTGACGTAACGGGCGTGGCTTTTAGAAACCACAACGGATGGGCCAGGGCGAAGTCGGCAATCGACGGCTCACCGAACAGGAAGTCGCCCTGTTCACGCTGAAGCTGTTGCTCCAGACGCGTCATGATGGTCGGCCATTGATGCCGAGCCTGCTCTGCCGACAACCGTGTGGCGCTGCCACCGCTGAACAACTCCGCGCGATCGGCAATGAACGCCTTGATCGCTTCCGGCGGCATATTGCCGAAGCGCACGGCGATCGATTCCGGTTGAAACACCAGGCTGACCGCGTGCTGGAACACCACCGAATCCGCCCATGCGGCGAACGTGGCGGTGGTCATTTCCTGACCTTCCGGGAAGAACGCCGGCAAGGCTTTTTCCTGTTCCAGACGACGGGCGATCAGCGACGTATCGCAATAGATATCCGCGCCAATCTGCAACACCGGCGTCTTGCGGTAGCCGCCGGTCAGCGCGGTCAGATCGGGTTTTGGCATCACCGGCGAGATCTTCACCGAGTGCCAGGACAGCCCCTTGAAGCCCAGCAGCAAGCGGGCCTTTTCGGCGAAAGGGGACGTCGGGTAATGATGCAAAATCAACTCGGACATGCTCGGCTCCGCCGCACGGATTGGGAATCCGCAGCTTAGCGCGCATTCCCTGAGCAGCCCAGCCATCTGCCTGATGGGCGCTTATCAGTCAGATTGATAAGCCCGCAGCGGCAGTCGCCACCAAGCATTCCTTGGCGCTTTTCTTGAGTTTTTTGATCAGCCGTTCCTGACGCAGCGCTTCGCTTTTATCGCGGCAGGCTTCGGTGTAGACCAGTGCCACGGCAGGGCTGGAGAGAAAAAATCGCGCACCCTTGCCGCTCTGGTGGGTGGCGAAGCGGCGCACGGGGTCGTCGCTGATCCCGCAGTAGAGCGAACCATTGGCCGCGCGAACAAGGTAGACGAACCAGGGTTTGCTGACAGGCAGCGTCGGTTCGGCGGCAATGACGGAAGATTCGCTGGCGATGTTCACGTGACGATCAAGGCTTGAAAGAAAACAAGCCGCGATCTTATCAGCGACTCGCCTGAAATGCCTTCAGCCCCTTCAAGGCTTGCGCGCGCACGGCGTTTCTCACCGCCGGCGTCCAGCCCAACAACAGCCCCTTGAAACCCAGCGCCTGTCGGGACCAGGCCCACAGATCGAAGCTGTCGTGATGCTCGCAAATCTTGCCGTCGCGAAAAACAAAACGCGCCTGAATGTCGTTGACCACGGTATTGCCGGTCTGGCTGAACAGGTACGTCGCCACCCAATGGGCGCCGCCCGTGCGCTCATCGCTGCGCACGTTATCGAACGTCAGGGAAAAATCCTTGGCTCGGGAGGTAAGCATCCGCCACATGTCGCCGGCCTCTTGGCCGCGCAGTTCGCCGAACGCCGGATCACTGAACACCACATCGTCGGTATAGCAGGCGCTCATGGCCTCGGCATCCAGGCGCTGGAAGGCTTGGTAGAACTGGGTGATCAATGCGTTGTGGGCATCACTCATGGACAGGCTCCCTGATGTGCAAAGTGGTTTCAAAGGATTGCCTGCACGATAGTCAACAAAGTCGCGAAACACTATCGGCATTCGTGAGCCGAATACCGACAGTGTGCGACTGTCAGACCCTTTCGCTTTCGACCTGGACGTACAGCGAACGTCCGGCGCAGAGACCAGCGATGATCGCCCCAAGGCCAATGATGCCGAAAATCCAGCCCAAGGCGTTCCAGCCGCCGGTCCAGTCATGCACGATGCCGACCGCGAACGGCCCCATGGACGCCAGGGTGTAACCGAAGCCTTGGGCCATGCTCGACAGGTTCGCCGCGACATGGGCGTCCCGCGAACGCAGCACGATCAGGGTCAACGCCAGACTGAACGTACCGCCCTGCCCCAGACCGAGCAGGATCGCCCAGCCCCACAAGCCTTCGAGCGGTGCGTAAAGACAACCGAACAGGCCGCCAAGGGTCAGCAGCATGACGATGACGATCGCCAGACGCTGATCCTTGCCACGCGTCGCCAGCCATGGCGCCGCCAGTGAACTCGCCAACTGAACGATGACCGAGCCTGACAGCACCAGACCCGCCTGGGTCGGTGTCAGGCCGCGACCGATCAGGATCGACGGCAACCAGCCGAACACGATGTAGGCCAGAGAAGATTGCAGGCCCATGTACAGCGTCACTTGCCAGGCCAGTGGATCACGCAACAGACCGCGAACCCGATACGCGACGTTGTGCGCGCCGTGTTTCTGGCCGACTTGTGGCAACCAGAAAATCGCCGCGACCAATGCCGGAACCACCCAGAAGCCGAGGCCCAAGGCCCAGCTCTTGTCGAAATGCTCGCTCAACGGCACGGTCGCGCCCGCGGCCATCGCCGCCCCAAGGCAGAGGGCCATGGTGTAGACGCCGGTCATGGTGCCCGCGTGTTTCGCGAAGTCGCGCTTAACGATGCCGGGCAGCAATACGCCGATTACGCCGATGCTCGCGCCGGCCAGCACACTGCCGGCAAACAGGCCGATCTCGCCGAACGAACTGCGCAGGATGATCCCGCCGGCCAACATCAAGAGAATGCCCAACACCACTCGCTCGGCGCCGAAACGTCGTGCCAGCACGGGCGCCAGCGGTGCAAACAAGCCGAGGCACAGCACCGGCAACGTCGTCAACAAACCAGCCTGGGCCGCCGACAAACCGAGGGTTTTCGAAACCTCACTGAGCATCGGCGCCATGCTCGACAGCGCCGGGCGCAGGTTCAGCGCCACCAGAATCAGACCCAGCAACAGCAGCCACGGGCGGCGCAGGATCGGGTGACTTTGCTGGACCTGTTCGTCATCCGCCTCGGCGTCGATCAGCAGCTCTTCGAGCTCCGCCGTGCGCTTGGCCTGGGGAATGCTGCTGTTGTTGACCTGCTGGCTGGGCATGGGGTTCTCGGTTTCAAGGTTCATTGATCAACTGCCTCGACAGGGCTTTGGCCCGTTCCGGGTCGCGTTGCTCGACGGCATCAAGCAGTGCGATATGAAGGTCGAACACCTCTTGGCGTCGAGGGGAAATGTTCAGGGTCTCGCGCAAATGCGCACCGACGACGCTGGAGAAATAGCGGTACAGCTCGCTGAGCGTCGGGTTATGCGCGGCGTCCACCAGTCGACGGTGGAACACCAGATCGCAGGCGATATAGGTGTCGAGATCGCCGTGGTAGTGACTGCCACTGACACCCAACGCCTCGCGCAATGCCACCAGGTCTTCGTCGGTACGACGCAACGCAGCGAGGCCGATGGCCTCGACTTCCAAAATGTGCCGAGTCTCCCGGGCTTGCTCGTGGGAGCAGCGGGACAACGCCTTCATGGTGTCGAGCGGATCGACCACCGCCCGCAGGTAACTGCCGTCGCCCTGACGAATTTCGATCAACCCGGAAAACGCCAGTACGCGCATGGCTTCACGCACGGTGTTGCGGCTGATGCCCAGCTCGGCGGACAGCTCAGGTTCGGTGGGCAGGCGTTGGCCGACGACCCAAACGCCTTCATTGATGCGCAGGCGGAGCTGGTCCAGCGCCTGATCGACCAAGGATCGTTTAACTAATGGAGAAATGTCTGACATGGAATTCGCCCTTTCATCCAATCATAGGATGAATTTTCTGACATGTTAGTCAGCTACGTGTAGGACGGCAACCGCCTACGGTCAGGGAGAGGGAAATGGAGCGGGATTTTCGATTAGTCAAAATTACCCTTTAAGGGTAATTTTAGGGATAGGGTTAGCGGCTTCTTATGGAAAAGAACACACCCCATTACAACCTGGCGGTGATAAAAGCTGACGTTATGCGGCTTGGAGACAGGGCGTTTACACATATTGCCCGTAGAACCGGTTTTGCACTCGGCCTGGACATCACAGAGATGCAAGAAATCATTCTCAAACTTCAACGCAACATGTTGTACAAATCGATGACCACCTATGAGGATCATCGAATCTGGCAAGACGTCTACCACGTTACTTCGCACGATCTGGAGATTTACATCAAGGTCACTTATTGCTCAGGCAGTGAACCTCCGGTGATCTCCTTCAAGGAGAAAAACCCATGAATACAAAACAATGCTTCAGTTGCGGCGCGCGCGAGGGAATGCGGCACTTCGAAGGTCGCGGCGAAACCTTGAGCGTCAAGGGAATGGAGCGACGGGTCGATGAGTTGTCCGGTTGGGAGTGCCAGGCCTGCGGGGAAGTCATACTCGACGCCGGTTGTTCGAAGCGTTACTCAGACGCAGGTGACGAACTGGTCCTCGCCGGCAGACAAATGATCGGCAACGAAATGAAGCGCATCCGCCGCAAACTGCATCTGTCGCAAAAAGAAGCAGTTTTGCTGTTGTCCGGAGGCGGACACAACGCGTTTTCTCGTTACGAGCGCGGCGAACTGCTTCCACCCAAAGCACTGATGGTGCTGATGCGCTTGCTTGATCGCTATCCGCACTTGCTCGCGGATGCGAGAACCCTGGGTGAAGGAGCGGACTTGAGGGGTTTCAAGGATACGGTGCACAAGGAACATGAAACGCTCACCGTGTCCTGAGCACCAGAAGTACAAAAAACAAACCCGGCGCGAGGCCGGGTTTGAGTTTCGAGTCAGCCAGGCATCAATGCAAAATCTGGCTCAAGAACAGCTTGGTCCGCTCATTCTGCGGGTTATCGAAGAAGTCGTTCGGCGCAGCCTGTTCGACGATTTCGCCCTTGTCCATGAAGATCACGCGGTTGGCCACGGTGCGGGCGAAGCCCATTTCGTGGGTCACGCAGAGCATGGTCATGCCGTCTTCGGCCAGGCCGATCATGGTGTCGAGAACCTCTTTCACCATTTCCGGGTCGAGTGCCGAGGTCGGTTCGTCGAACAGCATGATTTTCGGTTTCATGCACAGGGCACGGGCAATCGCCACACGCTGTTGCTGACCGCCGGACAGTTGCCCCGGGAATTTATGCGCCTGCTCCGGAATGCGGACGCGTTCCAGGTAATGCATGGCGATTTCTTCGGCCTTGCGCTTGGGCATCTTGCGCACCCACATCGGCGCCAGGGTGCAGTTCTGCAGGATGGTCAGGTGCGGGAACAGGTTGAAGTGCTGGAACACCATGCCGACTTCACGACGGACCGATTCGATCTGCTTGAGGTCATTGGTCAGCTCCACGCCATCGACAACGATGCGACCCTGCTGGTGCTCTTCCAGACGGTTGAGGCAACGAATGGTGGTGGATTTGCCGGAACCCGACGGGCCGCACAGGACAATACGCTCGCCCTGTTTAACGTTCAGGTTGATGTCTTTCAACACGTGGAACTGGCCGTACCACTTGTTCACGCCCTGCATCTGAATAATGCCTTCAGGGCTTGCAGGCTTTTTGATTGCTTCGCTCATCAGAGAACTCCTAACGCTTGTGGCCAGTGTCGAGCTTGCGTTCCAGATGCATGGAATAGCGCGACATACCAAAACAGAAAATCCAGAACACCAGGGCCGCGAACACATAGCCTTCGGTGGCCATGCCCAACCATTTCGGGTCGGCGGCGGCTTGTTTGACGCTGTTGAGCAAGTCGAACAGGCCGATGATGATCACCAGGCTGGTGTCCTTGAACAGCGCAATGAAGGTGTTGACGATGCCAGGGATCACCAGCTTCAGGGCTTGCGGCAGAATCACCAGGCCCATGCTGCGCCAGTAACCGAGGCCCATCGCTGCAGCCGCTTCGTACTGACCTTTGGGAATCGCTTGCAGACCACCGCGCACCACTTCGGCGACGTAGGCCGACTGGAACAGGATCACGCCGATCAGTGCCCGCAGCAGCTTGTCGAAGTTCATGCCTTCAGGCAGGAACAACGGCAGCATCACCGAGGACATGAACAGCACCGTGATCAACGGCACGCCGCGCCAGAATTCGATGAAGGTCACGCAGACCACCCGAATCGCCGGCATGTTCGAACGACGGCCCAGCGCCAGGACAATACCCAGCGGCAACGCACCGGCAATACCGACAGTGGCGATCACCAGAGTCAGCATCAGCCCGCCCCACTGGCTGGTCGCCACGGTGCTCAGACCGAAGAGCCCGCCATGCAGCAGGAAGTAGGCAATGATCGGGTACAAGAAGAGGAAGCTCAGGCCATACACCGCTTTACGGTGAAAGCGCGAGATAAACAACGGTGCCACGCCGATGACCGCCAGCCACACGGTCAGGTCCACGCGCCAGCGCAGGTCTGTCGGGTAGTAGCCGTACATGAACTGGCCGAAGCGCTGTTGGATGAACACCCAGCAGGCGCCCTCCTTTGTGCAGTCGGCGCGCGTGGTGCCGACCCAGTTGGCGTCCAGGATCGCCCAATGCAGGATCGGCGGCACCACCAGGTAGATGAGGTAGAACGCGAACAGGGTCAGCAGGGTGTTAAGCCAGCTGGAGAACATGTTCGCGCGCATCCACGCCACGACACCGATGCTGCGGCTCGGGGGTGGCATGTCAGGCTTGAAAGTATGAGTCGTCATGCGCTTTTCCTTACCGCTCGATCAGCGCAATGCGCTTGTTGTACCAGTTCATCAGCAGGGAAATGCTGATACTGATCGCCAGGTACACGCTCATGGTGATGGCAATCACCTCGATCGCCTGCCCGGTCTGGTTCAGCACCGTACCGGCAAACAACGAGACCATTTCCGGATAACCGATACCGGCCGCCAGCGAGGAGTTCTTCGCCAGGTTCAGGTATTGGCTGGTCAGCGGTGGAATGATCACGCGCAGGGCTTGCGGGATGATCACCTTGCGCAGGGTCGGACCGTTGCGCAACCCCAACGAGTGCGCCGCTTCCGTCTGGCCGTGGCTGACCGACTTGATGCCCGAACGCACGATCTCGGCGATAAACGCCGCGGTGTATACGGTCAGGGCCAGGGTCAGCGCCAACAGTTCCGGGATCAGCACCCAGCCACCGACGAAGTTGAAGCCTTGTAGCTTCGGCATTTCCCAGTGCAGCGGCGCGCCGAAGATCAATGCGCACAGCGCAGGGATCACCAGGAACAGCGCCAGGCCGACCCAGAATTTGTGGAACGGTACGCCGGTCGCTTCGAAGCGTTTGGTCGCCCAGCGGCTCATCAGCACGATGGCGACAATGGCCACGACGATGCTCACCACAAACGGCCAGAAACCGCCCGCCGTCAACGCGGCCGGCATGTTCAGGCCACGGCTGCTGACAAAGAAGGTGTCACCGAAGTTATGGCTGTTGCGTGGCCCCGGCATGGTCAGGAACACCGCGAAATACCAGAACAGGATTTGCAGCAGCGGCGGAATGTTACGGAAAACCTCTACATACACCGTCGCCAGCTTGGCAATGATCCAGTTCTTCGACAGCCGTGACACACCAACGATGAACCCGAGGATCGTCGCCAGGATCACGCCGATGAAAGTCACCAGCAGCGTGTTGAGCAAGCCGATGACAAACACCCGGGCATAGCTGTCCGATTCGGTGTAGTCGATCAGGTGTTGAGCGATGCCGAAACCGGCACTGCGCTCCAGAAAGCTGAAGCCGGAGGTAATGCCCCGGTGTTGAAGGTTGGTCTGCGTATTGTCGAACAGATACCAGCCCATCGAGACCACCGCCACAATGGTGATGATCTGAAATAGCCACGCACGCACTTTTGGATCGCTGAGGCTGAGCCTCTGCTTTGGTGCGCCGATTGAATTTTGCATGAAGTGCCCCGCAAATAATGGAACAGAACATCACCCGGTGGTTGGCCCACCGGGTGATAGAACCATCAGCGCACTGGTGGTGCGTATTGAATGCCGCCGTTGTTCCACAGAGCGTTCAGCCCGCGGTCGATGGCCAGTGGAGTGCCTTTGCCGAGGTTTTTCTCGAACACTTCACCGTAGTTACCCACTTGCTTGACGATCTGCACGACCCAGTCTTTCTTCACTTTCAGGTCTTTGCCGTATTCACCGTCAGTGCCCAGCAGACGAGCGACGTCCGGGTTCTTGGTGGCTTTGGCTTCAGCTTCAACGTTTTTCTGGGTGATACCCATTTCTTCAGCGTTGAGCATGGCGAACAGGGTCCACTTGACGATGCTGAACCACTCTTCGTCGCCTTTACGCACGACCGGGCCCAGAGGCTCCTTGGAGATGGTTTCCGGCAGAACGACGTAGTCGGTCGGGGTCGCCAGCTTGCTGCGTTGTGCGTAAAGCTGGGATTTGTCGGAGGTCAGCACGTCGCAACGACCGGATTCCAGCGACTTGGCGCTTTCATCGGAGGTGTCGAAGGTGATCGGGGTGTATTTCAGACCGTTGCCGCGGAAGTAGTCGGAAACGTTCAGCTCGGTGGTGGTACCGGCTTGAATGCAGATGGTGGCGCCGTCGAGCTCTTTAGCGCTCTTCACGCCCAGCTTGTTGTTCACCAGGAAGCCGATGCCGTCGTAGTACGTCACGCCGGCAAACACCAGGCCCATGCCCGAATCGCGGGAACTGGTCCAGGTAGTGTTACGCGACAGCACGTCGATTTCGCCGGACTGCAGCGCGGTGAAGCGCTCTTTGGCGTTCAACTGGCTGAATTTGACCTTGGTCGCATCGCCGAAAACGGCAGCGGCCACAGCGCGGCAGACGTCAGCATCGATGCCGATGATCTTGCCAGTCGAGTCCGGTACCGAGAAGCCAGGCAGACCGTCACTGACGCCGCACTGTACGAAACCTTTCTTCTGCACTGCATCCAGGGTTGCACCCGCCTGAGCGAACCCACTGACACCGAGTACTGCGGCTGCAGTCACGATAGCCAGGGTGGATTTCAACATCTTCATTCAAACCTCCAGTTTTGCTCTTGTTGTGTCGGAGCTTGAGTCCAGTCGCACCCTTATGAGGCGTTGTTGACCCGTGTTGGCTTTTTTTGGGGTCAACCGACGTAAGACCTGCGCTATGAGTCTAGTAGGAGAAAATCCACATCATGGACAACTCACTTCTCACCAATCGGCCGAACGGGCTGTAGCCCTTTCACGTTCGCGAAGCCCGTAGCGGCCACTGGCGAACATCCATCACCGGATTCTTTGCTATCCCACCGCCAGCAGTACACTGATAGTGTTACCGCAAGGCGCGAGATGGGTTGCACCGTTTCCCCATAGCAAAGCCCGTACCAGACCGCTCGCTGAAGCGATTTAGCGACAGGTCAATAGCAAAACTTGTAGCCTTGCGACATCTTATTAACTGATCAACCAGACGTGCACTCGGGCCTCGCACCCAATGAGAGCGTCTGCACAACATTGGAGCAACCATGACCGAGCCCTTGATTCTTCAGCCCGTCAAGCCCGCAGACGCCTGCGTTATCTGGCTGCACGGCCTGGGCGCCGATCGCTACGACTTCTTGCCGGTGGCCGAGGCGTTGCAGGAAACCCTGCTGACCACCCGCTTCGTTCTCCCTCAGGCACCGACCTGCGCCGTGACCATCAATGGTGGTTACGAGATGCCGAGCTGGTACGACATATTGGCCATGAGCCCCGCGCGCGCGATCAACCGCGAGCAGCTGGAAGAGTCGGCGCAGAGGATCGTCAATTTGATCGAAGTGGAGCGCGCCATCGGAATAGACGCCTCGCGGATATTCCTGGCAGGGTTTTCCCAAGGTGGCGCGGTGGCGTTACACACCGCGTTTCTGAAATGGCAGGGGGCACTGGGTGGCGTACTTGCCCTCTCGACCTATGCACCGACCTTCAGCGATGAACTGGAGCTTTCCGCCAGCCAGCAGCGCATTCCCGTGCTGTCTTTACACGGCCAGTACGATGACGTCGTTCAAAACTCCATGGGCCGCACCGCCTACGAGTATTTAAAGCAGCATGGTGTCACCGTGACATGGCAGGAATACCCAATGGGTCACGAAGTGTTACCCGAAGAGATTCGCGACATTGGTGTCTGGCTCGCCGAGCGCTTGCGTTAACGGTTTATGTGAAAAGCAGCCCATTGATCCATCCCACTACGCCGCGCCCGATTCTTGCATTACACTGGCCGGCGTATATTCCTTAACCAATTGATGAGATGACCGTGCTCAAAGCACTCAAGAAAATGTTCGGTAAAAGCGAGACTGAGCAGCTCGCGCCAGTCTCCAGCGCTCCGTCTCACCATCCCAGCCACCGCACCGACGGTAATCAGTCTGGCCGGACCGCAACCGTAGCGGTACCGAAGCACGAGCCGATGACCACACCGGCCGTCCAACCCGTTGAGGCTCAAGCCTCTGAAGAACCGAGCAGCGAAGCTGCGAAACCTGCCCGACCGCGTCGCGAACCCAAGCCAAAAGCACCGGTTATTCCCTGGAAACTCGAAGACTTCGCCGTCGAACCCCAGGAAGGCAAAACCCGATTCCACGATTTCAAACTCGCCCCCGAACTGATGCACGCCATCCAGGACCTGGGCTTCCCGTATTGCACGCCGATCCAGGCACAAGTCCTCGGCTTCACCCTGGCCGGCAAAGACGCCATCGGTCGCGCCCAGACCGGCACCGGCAAAACCGCAGCGTTCCTGATTTCGATCATCACCCAGTTGCTGGAAACTCCGCCGCCGAAAGAGCGCTATATGGGCGAGCCGCGGGCGCTGATCATTGCACCGACCCGTGAACTGGTGGTGCAGATCGCCAAGGACGCGGCCGACCTGACCAAGTACACCGGCCTCAACGTCATGACGTTTGTCGGCGGCATGGACTTCGACAAGCAGCTCAAGCACCTCGAAGCCCGTCACTGCGACATCCTCGTGGCCACGCCGGGTCGTCTGCTGGACTTCAACCAGCGCGGCGACGTGCACCTGGACATGGTCGAAGTCATGGTCCTGGACGAAGCCGACCGGATGCTCGACATGGGTTTCATCCCACAAGTGCGTCAGATCATTCGCCAGACCCCGCCGAAGAACGAGCGTCAGACGCTGCTGTTCTCCGCGACCTTCACCGAAGACGTGATGAACCTGGCCAAGCAATGGACCACCGACCCGTCGATCGTCGAGATCGAGTCGCAGAACGTGGCCAGCGAAAACGTCGAGCAGCACATCTACGCCGTGGCCGGTGCCGACAAATACAAACTGCTCTACAACCTGGTCAACGACAACGGTTGGGAGCGGGTGATGGTGTTCGCCAACCGCAAGGATGAAGTGCGACGCATCGAAGAGCGTCTGGTGCGTGACGGCGTCAACGCCGCGCAGCTGTCCGGCGACGTGCCGCAGCACAAGCGCATCAAGACCCTGGAAGGTTTCCGCGAAGGCAAGATCCGCGTCCTGGTCGCCACCGATGTTGCCGGTCGCGGCATCCACATCGACGGCATCAGCCACGTGATCAACTTCACCTTGCCGGAAGTCCCGGACGACTACGTGCACCGCATCGGTCGTACCGGTCGTGCCGGCGCCGATGGCGTGTCCATCAGTTTTGCCGGTGAAGACGACTCCTACCAGCTACCGTCCATCGAGGCGCTGTTGGGTCGCAAGATCAGCTGCGAAACGCCACCGACGCATCTGCTGCGGGCGGTTGAGCGCAAGCGCCCGTAACGCGGGTCGCATTAAAAGAGGCGCAGCCGGAAACGGACTGCGCTTTTTTTTCGTCCGGACATTGATCAAGACAACTAAAAGTCCATAATGGACAAATTAGTTTACTTCCAGCTCCCGGAGCCGACCATGACCAGTACGCCTTATGTGATCACCCAACCTCAGGCTCGTGAGCTGCTGGCGCAGGTCGACGTGCCGCAGATCCTGCGCAAACTGTTCCGCGACCTGGCCGCCGGGCAAGCCGTGCAACCGGCACAGCAACTGGTGGAGTTCCCGCAGGGTGCTGGCGACTTCATCAACTACCTGGGCGTGCTGGCCGAAGACGGCGTTTACGGGGTCAAGACTTCGCCATACATCGTGCGTGAACAAGGCCCGCTGGTGACCGCCTGGACGCTGCTGATGTCGATGCAGACCGGCCAGCCGCTGTTGCTCTGCGATGCCGGAGAACTGACCACGGCACGCACCGCCGCAACAACCGCCGTGGCGGTCGACGCCCTCGCCCCGCTGAAGGCCCAACGTCTGGCGATCATCGGCAGCGGCAAGGTCGCCCAGGCGCACCTGCATTACGTCAAAGGTCTGCGCGACTGGCAGAGCATCAGCCTCTACTCGCCGAGCCTGAGCGACAAGAATCCCGATGTATTGGCACAGCTCCAAAGTCTCGATCCTCGGCTGACTATCGTCGACAGTCGTGAAGCGGCCGTTCAAGACGCCGACGTGATCATGCTCTGCACCTCGTCCGCTGGCCCGGTGATCGACCCTTCAAGCTTGAGTAAACCGGCGCTGATCACCTCCATCAGCACCAACGCACCGCGGGCCCACGAAGTGCCGCCGCAGAGCCTCAATGACATGCAAGTGTTCTGCGATTATCGTCTGACCACCCCGGGCTCGGCCGGCGAGATGCTGATTGCCGGCGAACAACATGGCTGGGACAAGGGCGCAATTGTCGGCGACCTGCCCGATCTGCTCAGCGAAAAAGTCCAGCGCCCCGACTACGACCGTCATGTGTTCTTCCGCTCCATTGGCCTGGGCCTGGAAGACATCGCGCTGGCCAATGCCATCTACCGCCTACAGCGCTAACACCACAAACCCTGTGGGAGCGAGCTTGCTCCGGGCGGCGTTCCGACGATTGCGTTGGTTCAGTCGACATCAATGTTGAATGATCAACCGCCATCGTCGGAACGCCGCCCGGAGCAAGCTCGCTCCCACAGGGGGTATCGATATCAATAGCATTTGCGCTCGACAGGAGACGTTCATGAGCCAGGCAGATTTCATCATCATCGGCGGCGGGATTGCCGGTGCTTCCACCGGTTTCTGGTTGTCGCAGCACGCCCGAGTGATCGTGCTCGAACGCGAGTCCCATCCGGCTTACCACTCCACCGGACGTTCAGCCGCACTGTTTACCGCCGCCTACGGCACGCCTCAAGTTCGGGCGCTGACCCAGGCCAGCCGTGATTTCTTCGACGCGCCGCCGGCCGGTTTCTGCGAACACCCGCTGCTGACCCCGCGTGGCGAGATGACCGTGGACTTCACCGGTGACCCGGCCGAACTGAACAATCAATACCTGAGCGCCAAAGCCACGGTGCCGGAGATGCAGCTGCTCAGCGCCGAGGAGGCCTGCGTGCGCCTGCCGATCCTGCGCCGGGAAAAAGTCCATGGTGCGATTTACGACCCGACTGCCAGCGACATCGACACCGATGCCTTGCACCAGGGCTACCTGCGCGGTATCCGACGCAACAAGGGCGAAGTTCATACCGACAGCGAAGTCCTGAGCCTGTCCCGTGACGCCGAAGGTGTGTGGCACGTGCAAACCAGCGGTCAGACCTTCAGCGCCCCGATCATCATCAACGCGGCAGGCGCCTGGGCCGACAAAATCGGTGAGCTCGCCGGTGCCAAACCACTGGGCCTGCAACCCAAGCGCCGTGCGGCGTTCATCTTCGCCGGCCCCGAGGGCGTGGACATCCACCACTGGCCAATGCTGGTCAGCCTCGATGAATCCTTCTACATGAAGCCCGACGCCGGAATGTTCCTCGGCTCGCCAGCCAACGCCGACCCGGTGGAACCGCACGACGTGCAGCCCGAAGAGTTGGACATCGCAATGGGCATCTACCAGATCGAAGAAGCCACCACCCTGACCATCCGCCGTCCGACCCGCACCTGGGCCGGCTTGCGCAGTTTCGTGAGCGACGGTGATTTGCTGTCCGGTTTCGATCCGCAGGTGCCGGGGTTATTCTGGGTTGCGGCACAAGGCGGTTATGGCATCCAGACCTCGCCGGCCATGGGCCAGGCCAGCGCTGCACTGGTACGCGGTGAAGCCTTGCCCGAGCCACTGACTCGCTTCGGTCTGAACACCCAGATGCTCTCCCCGTCGCGACTGGGCTGACTTTCGGACGCAGGTGACGTGTCGACACGATTACGGCAAACTTCCAGCGCCCTTTTTTGACGGGGCGCTGATGCTGTCTGGAGCTCCACTTTATGAACGCCCAAGAACAAGAACCAGCCGGTGATGACTCTGTATTGAAGAGCTCGCCGCTGGACAACTTCCGCGCGATCGCCGACGCCATCGCCACGCTGTTCTTTCCTCACGCCGAGGTGGTGCTGCACGATCTACGCACACAGAAGGTCGACTACATCGCCAACAACCTGTCCAAACGGGAAATCGGTGACGACTCGGCACTGGAGGACATGCTCAGCGAAGAGATCAGCGAACGAAACATCGGGCCGTACGAAAAGCTCAATTGGGATGGCCAGAAGATTCGCAGCCTGAGCAGTGTGCTGCGCGACAGCGAAGGTCATCCGCTGGCGGTGCTGTGCATTAATCTGAATATTTCGTTATTCGAAAATGCCAAAGCCGCTCTGGATCTGTTCCTGTCACCGAGCAAGTTGATTCCGCAACCGGACTCGCTGTTTCGCGATGACTGGCAGGAGCGGATCAACACTTTCCTCCACGCCTGGCTGCGCGAGCGTCAGCTGAGCCTGAACCTGCTGACCCGTGACCATAAACGCGAACTGGTGCTGGCACTGCACGCCGAAGGCGCCTTCAAAGGTAAAAGCGCCTCCAACTATGTGGCGAACGTGCTGAATATGGGGCGGGCAACGGTGTACAAACATCTGAAGGAACTGAAGGGCTGATACGTATTTGTAGGAGCCAGGCTTGCCGGCGAAGGCGATCTTGAATACGCCTTCGCCGGCAAGCCTGGTTCCTACAGGTTTTGCGTACTATTCCAATGCCGAAGCCGGCCCGAAGAATTCGTAACGGCTTTGCTTCTCCGGTACACCCAGCGCTTTCAGGTGGCGCTTGACCGCTGCCATGAAGCCTTTAGGTCCGAGGAAGTAAGCGTCCAGGTCACGCTGCTGCGGCAACCAC
The DNA here is from genome assembly GCF_057837605.1 of Pseudomonas sp. GL_093. NCBI lineage: Bacteria > Pseudomonadati > Pseudomonadota > Gammaproteobacteria > Pseudomonadales > Pseudomonadaceae > Pseudomonas > Pseudomonas sp. GL_093. The sequence goes on from NZ_CM174448.1 coordinate 5,838,506, forward strand.
TCGCCCAGTTGCTCCTGGCTCAACAGGCCAACCTTGTGCGCCGCCGGGCTCACGCCATCATCTTCGTCGTAGCAATAGAAGCGTTTGAGTTGCGGATGACGCTCGGCCAAGCCATCGATCCAGTCGCGGAAAGCATGAACGCTACCGTTACGCGCGCAGTGGATAAAGTGCACCGGCCGTTCGGTCGCCAGCGCCGCTTCGAGCATCGCCAGTGTCGGCGTGATGCCAACGCCGCCGCTGATCAGCACCAACGGTTTGTCGCTGTCGGTCAGGGTGAACTCGCCCGATGGCGGGAACAGCTGGATGCTGGAGCCCACATGCAATTGATCATGAAGATGGTTGGAGGCGCGGCCACCGGTTTCACGTTTAACGCTGATCCGGTACTGGCCCTTGTTGGCCAAGGCCGACAGTGAATAGTTACGACGAATCTCTTCGCCATCAAGAATCAGTTTCATGCCGATGTACTGGCCGGGTTCTGCCGCCAGAATCGGGCCTTTGTCCGCCGGTTCGAAGTAGAACGAGATGATTTCCGCACTCTCCTCGACCTTGGCCACCACGATGAATTCCCGCGCTCCGCGCCAGCCGCCCGGTGCCTGCTCCTTCTGGTCGTAGATGCTGGTTTCGGCGCCGATCAGGATGTCGGCCAATTGACCGTAGGCAGCCCCCCAGGCGGCCATCACTTCAGGTGTGGCAATCTCGTCGCCCAGCACTTCGGAGATGGCTCGCAGCAGGCAGGCGCCGACAATCGGGTAATGTTCCGGGAGAATTTGCAGGGCCACGTGCTTGTTGATGATCTTGGCCACCAGGTCGCCCAACTGGTCGAGTTGGTCGATGTGCCGCGCATACATCAAGACACCGTTGGCCAAAGCGCGCGGCTGATCACCGCTGGCCTGGTGGGCCTGGTTGAACAGCGGGCGAACTTCCGGGTACTCGGATAGCATCATGCGGTAGAAATGAGTGATCAATGCTTCGCCACCGCTTTCCAGCAAGGGCACGGTGGATTTGACGATTGCACGGTCTTGAACGCTAAGCATAAGGCGACTCCTGAACTACTTGGATTGCTAACTGATTGCCTTGTACTTATCAGTTTCCGTGCCAGAAAATAAAACGTTATAAATCAATCAGTTAAATTCTTTATAGTCATATCGACACACCCTGACTTATAGTCATACCGACTACATGGAGTCACTATGACTGCAAAAGCCTTGCTCACCACCCTGCTGCCACTGGTCGCCGACCTGTCCCGCGAACTCCCCGAAGGCGAGCGTTATCGGCGCTTGCTCGAAGCCATGCGCGCCCTGCTCCCCTGCGATGCTGCCGCACTGCTGCGCCTCGATGGCGAATGGCTGGTGCCACTGGCCGTCGACGGGTTGAGCACCGACACCCTCGGCCGACGCTTCAAAGTCAGCGAACACCCGCGTTTCGAAGCGCTGCTCAGCAGCCACGGCCCGACCCGTTTCGCCGCCGACAGCGACTTGCCCGACCCTTACGACGGACTGATCGATGGCCTCGATGATCATCTGGAAGTCCACGACTGCATGGGTTGCCCGCTGTTTATCGACGAACGTCCGTGGGGTTTGCTGACCCTCGACGCACTCGATCCAGAGCGCTTCGAACCGATCGAACTGGACGCCCTGGAAGCCTTCGCCAGCCTCGCCGCCGCCACGGTCAACGCCGCCGAGCGCATCGAACGGCTGGCCAATCGTGTCGAAGACGAGCATCAGCGTGCCGAGGTTTACCGACAAGCCAGCGGCCAGCAGAACCGCGAGATGATTGGCCAGAGCAAGGCCCACAAACGGCTGGTGGAAGAAATCAATCTGGTGGGAGGCAGCGATCTGACCGTGCTGATCACCGGCGAAACCGGGGTCGGCAAGGAACTGGTCGCCCAAGCCATCCACGCCGCATCGCCTCGGGCCGACAAGCCGATCATCAGCCTCAACTGCGCCGCGCTACCAGACACACTGGTGGAGAGCGAACTGTTCGGCCACGTCCGCGGCGCCTTCACCGGCGCGATGAACGATCGGCGCGGCAAGTTTGAACTGGCCAATGGCGGCACGCTGTTTCTCGATGAAGTCGGTGAGCTGTCCCTGACCGTCCAGGCCAAATTGCTGCGAGTCCTGCAAAGCGGTCAGCTGCAGCGATTGGGCTCGGATAAAGAGCATCTGGTCGACGTACGACTGATCGCCGCGACCAACCGCGACCTGGCCGAGGAAGTGCGCAGCGGCCGCTACCGTGCCGACTTCTATCACCGCCTGAGCGTTTATCCGTTGCTGGTGCCAGCACTGCGTGATCGTGGGCGAGATGTGCTGCTGCTCAGCGGCTATTTTCTGGAGCAAAACCGCTCTCGCATGGGCCTCAACAGCCTGCGCCTGAACAGCGATGCCCAAGCTGCATTGCTGGCGTATGCCTGGCCGGGCAATGTGCGGGAGCTGGAGCACTTGATTGGCCGCAGTGCCTTGAAGGCGTTGGGTAATTGCAAGGAGCGACCGAAGATTCTGAGTTTGAGCGCGGCGGATCTGGATTTGCCCACTGGCGGCGTTGAGCTTGCAACCGAGCCAGCCCCTGTCAGCCCTGCGGCTTTGGTCTCGGGAGACTTGCGGGCGGCGACCGAGGATTATCAGCGTCGACTGATCGACGCCTGTCTGGAACGGCACCATAACAATTGGGCGAGTGCGGCGCGTGAGCTAGGCTTGGATCGGGCGAATCTTGGAAGGATGGCCAAACGCCTGGGCATGAAGTGAGGGCCCCATGGCGTCATACCATTCACCTGAATTGTTAAAGCCTGCCCGCAACAAGTCGATAACCCGGCATCGATAGCTGTTGGCGATACTCACGATCGCCCATCACCTTTTTCCACAGAAGGTTTTTATGTCTTCAAACAAAGCCCGCGCAGATTCACTTTCGCTTCTGCTGTTTACCTTGCGCAGCGGCAAGCTGATGGCGATCAACCTGCTGAAAGTCAGTGAAATCATTCCCTGCCCGCCGCTGACCAAGCTGCCGGAGTCGCATCCCCACGTCAAAGGCATCGCCACTCTGCGCGGAGCCTCGTTGTCGGTGATCGACCTCAGCCGCGCCATCGGCGAACGGCCGCTGGAAGACCCGAACGGTGGCTGCCTGATCGTCACCGATGTCAGCCGCTCCAAGCAGGGTTTGCACGTTCAAGCCGTGAGCAAGATCGTCCACTGCCTGACCACCGACATCCGTCCGCCGCCCTTTGGCTCTGGCGGCGTGCGCTCGTACATCACTGGCGTGACCTCGGTCGACGGTACGTTGGTACAGGTGCTGGACATCGAAAAAGTGATCCATGGCATCGCCCCGGCGCAGATCGAAACGGCCCCGACCGAACTGAGCATGGAAGACGCCGAAGTACTCGGCAACGCACGGATTCTGGTGGTCGATGACAGCCAGGTGGCGTTGCAGCAATCGGTGCACACCCTGCGCAACCTCGGCCTGCAATGCCACACCGCCCGCAGCGCCAAGGAAGCCATTGACTGCCTGTTGGACCTGCAAGGCACGGCCCAGCAGATCAACCTGATCGTCTCGGACATCGAAATGTCGGAGATGGACGGCTACGCCTTCACCCGCACCTTGCGCGAAACCCCGGACTTCTCGCACCTCTATGTGTTGCTCCACACTTCTTTGGACAGCGCGATGAACAGCGAAAAGGCCCGTCTTGCCGGGGCGAACGCGGTGCTGACCAAGTTCTCCTCGCCAGAACTGACCAAGTGCCTGATCGAAGCAGCCAAGGCTGTCGCTGAACAAGGTCATTGAGGCTTGAGCAAGGACTTCTGCTTTCTGATGCGGCGCAACCTCGCTGAAGTTGTGCCTGCGATTGTTTGGCCTCAGGGAATCGTCCTCAGCGACTACCGCCCCGAACTGGCAGAAGCCGTTCATCGTTTGATGGAACTGGGCTATCAGCAAGGTGGCGGTCGCGTGCCGGCACTCGACGTCTGGCAACAGCGTTTTGAAACCGATCCTGAATATGATCCGAGCCTGTGCTTTATCGCTCTGGATGCCGAAGGTATCGTCGGCGTGTGCCAGTGCTGGACCAGCGCCTATATCAAAAACCTGGTGGTGCATCCACGGGCTCAGGGGCAAGGATTAGGACGCGCGTTGCTGCTACATGCTTTCAAGGTATTTCAGCAACGACGCGAAGGTTTTGTGGATTTGAAGGTGCTGGAAGACAACCTTCGGGCGCAGCGTTTGTATGAAAACGCCGGAATGCGTGTGATCCGCCGGGAACCGGTTCCGGCCTGACACACCGCCTTCGTAAGCAGGCTCGCTCCCACAATGGATCTGCGTCGTACACAAAATCTGTGTCCTATGCAGAGCAAAGGTGGGAGCGAGCCTGCTCGCGAAGGGGCCGACACATTCAACCTGAAACCATCAGGCATACTCCAACCTTGGCCAAAACACCCCCAAGGATGCCCGCCCCCATGAAAGCAGCAAGCCTGACCCTCCTCTGCCTCGCCGCCCTCGCCACCCAGACCCACGCCTCCAGCCTCGACGCCTGGGCCGCTTACGACAAAGCCGTGCTCGCCAGTTGCACCAAGGCCAGCGGTTTGACGAATGCCAAACCCGTGGGCAACGCCGCGCAGTTCGATGACCGGGTTGGCTACACCGCACTGCTGTTGCAAGGCCAATACCCGCAAAAACACATGAAAGGCCAGCAAGGCACCGAACTGTGTCTCTACAACAAGAAAAGCAAAACCGCTTACGTCACCGAATGGGACTCCATCCGCCCCACCACCAAAGCGCAGTGACTGGCGCATAACTTGCTTCGTTAGCGGCCTTTGCGGCGGCATTCTGTCGCCGTTTCATGTCTTTTTATGCGACTGGCCGTTCAATGAATACGACGTTTTCCTGCGTAGGCTGTGGCAAATGCTGCAACGACCACCACGTGCCCCTGACCCTGCCCGAAGCCCGGATGTGGGCGGCCGATGGCGGTCAGGTGATCGTGCTGGTGGAAGGTTTCCTGGGTAATGGCCTGGGCTTGCCGGTACAACAACGCGAACACGCCGAACGCCGCTCGGTGAGGGTTCGAAGCGGCGCGTCCGAGGCGTACATAGCCATCACTTTTGCCGCCTACAACGTCGGTCCTTGCCGGAATCTTGACGAAGACAACCTCTGCCGCATCTACGAACGCCGGCCGCTGGTGTGCCGCATCTACCCGATGGAAATCAATCCGCACATCCCCTTGAACATTGCCGTGAAGGAATGTCCTCCCGAGTCGTGGGAAAAGGGACCGGTTCTGATTGTGGGTGGTGAATTGGTGGATCAGGAACTGGTCCGATTAATCCAGCGCTCCCGTCAGGCGGATCGCGATGACATTCGGACCAAGGAGGCGATTTGCGCGTTGTTGGGGATTCGGACGACAGCGTTGAAGGGTGATGGGTTTACCGCTTATCTGCCGGACATGACAGCGTTTGCGAGGGTCATCAATCAGGTTGCGGCGCAGCCATTGGCTGAGTCAGGCGCTGACTGGTTGTTTCATGTGTCGGGCGAGGACATTGCCGGGCAAGTGCAGGCGGCCGGGGCGCACGTAGCGACTGATGCTCCCGAGAATTACGCGTTTATTTCGTTGCGGGCCGCCTAAGACGCAAGACGTCGGAACCACTGCGCAATCCCGTTGCGCAGTGGCTCGTCGTCAAAAGAGTTAGCTGGCCGTCACCGCCAGACATTCCACTTCTACCCGCGCGTTCTCGACCAACTTGCCAGCAAACGTCGTACGTGCGGGCAAACGATCCGCCGGAAAGAAACTGCGATACACAGCACTCATGACGGAAAAATCCCTTATATCGGCAAGGATGACCGTGCATTTGGCCACTTGAGCCAGGGACGAACCGTTGCGTTGCAGCGCGGTACGCAAGTTCTCCATGGCCTGGGTCGTCTGCGGGCCGATGCCGCCCTTCACCAGTTCGCCATCAGCCCCGAGGCCGAGCATGCCGGAAAAGTAAAGGGTCTGACCGACCTGCACCGCATCGGAGAATGGCAGACCTTCCTCATTCGGAAAGTAGCGTGGTGAGTCTGGTGCTGCGGGTGGCAAATAACGCTGGGTAATCGCCTGGTACTGGCCATTTTGCTTTAGACGCTCAAGCGCCGCATTCAGGTTATCGCGCAGCAGGGTGTCGGTTTTTCGCACTGCCATGGCCACGCCACTGCCCAGCATTGAGTCCTTGAGAGGGGCACCGGCAAACTCGAAAGCTTGCCCTTGGGGCAGGCTTAATAACGCTTGGGTAATTTCAATGGAGTCTTGCAGGGTCGCGTCGAGCTCACCCGCCAGCAGGCTGTCGACCAATTGATTGTTGAGAGCGAAACTGCGAATCGTCACTCCGGCCGGGGCCCAACGGGACTTGGCGAACGCTTCGCGGCTGGTGCCTGTCAGGACGCCGACACGCTTGCCCTTGAGCGATTGCACATCCGGCTGAAGATTCGCCCCTTTACGCGCCACCAGACGGCTGCTCAGAGGGTAAAGATTATCGGTGAAATCGACCCGCTCTCGACGCGCCGATGTTGCCGTCATCGGCATGATCACGTCGAAACGGTTGGCTTCAAGGGCATGAATGTTGGTCGCGTAATCCTGATCAACCCAGGCACAGCGGGATTTGAGTTCGGCACACAGTGCATTGCCCAACTCGACGTTCAGTCCGACCAGCTCCCCCTTGTCGTTACGGCTCTCGAACGGCGGAACCAGCGCTTCGACACCGAAACGGATCTGTGGATCGGACGCAGGCGACATGCAGCCAGTGGTCAGGGCCACCAGCGACAGTAGAGAGAGGGTTTTTACCAGGGACATTTCGGCGGCCTTCATCAAAAATTCAGGGGCATGAATCTTCGACGAGTGGCCACCGACTTTCCCAGAGGACGAATCGCTCATCCTTGTGGGAACTGTCTCAATGACAGGAGGAACAATTACCGGTCAACAAAACGCCTGACAGTCAGCGTTTACCCATGGAGCGACGAGTACCAGGAGGCGCCGCCCCCGGCGTCTTGGTGTGGCCATTCTTGGCGCCATTCTTGTACCAAGGCTGACTGGCGTTCTTCGCTGCGGCCAGGTCGCCCGGCTTGAACGGGAACTTGAACGCCGGGATCTCGGCTTTGGTTTCGCTGTCTGCGCTGGAGTCGACGCTGTCTGGCAGGTCTGCCTGGTCGTCGCTCAAAGCGTCGGCAACCGGCGGTTGTGTCGGGGAAGTCATGAAAGCTCCGGGTGATGCAATAGAGTCGGGCCCGGTCAGCGAGCCGCGAAAGGCGGCAGTATACCTGTGTCGGGAGCCGCAAGCTTCAAGCCGTAAGCGAGTCCGTCGGGTTTTGTGTTGAACGACCTGACGCCTTCGCGAGCAAGCTCGCTCCCACAGGGGATCGGTGTTCGCCTTTCGCTCCTCACCACTCAACAGGCCGAGCGTTAGCTCGCCTGCAGCTTGTGATCTTGATCCACCCGCCCCATCGGGAGGCTGAGTGGAGGCGTGCATCTGGGGGGGAGGCGCGCAGCGCCGTTCGACGAAGTCGAATACATCGAGAGGAGGTCGAAGCGAAGCCGACCGGAGGCGATGCCCCCAGATGAATGCCGGAGCGAAGGAACGCCGAGCCTAGGCGACAGGTACCTTGACACGTACCGGCTTGTAAAAAAAGTGAGTCGCCGTAAGGGCCAGCCCTTTCAAGGTCTTCGTTTAAAATCCCCCAAAACTCCAGTCAGGGTGACGAAAACGATGTGGGCAGAAGTTCTAGCGCGGTTTGAAAAAAAGGCACCGGCCAGTGTCATGGTCAAGTTGGCACTGGAGCATGCCATTCCTGCTGAGTGGGTTGATCAGGTGTTTGAAGAGCATCGTCAACGCCAGTACCCGCGTGAGCTTTTGTTTTCGACCATCGTTGAGCTGATGTCCCTTGTTTCATTGGGCCTACGGCCTTCCTTACATGCCGCTGCGCGCCAGATGGATGCTCTACCGGTTACCTTGGCGGCGCTCTATGACAAGGTCAGCCGCACAGAACCGGCATTGCTGCGAGCCTTGGTCACCGGCAGCGCAGAGCGCTTGGCTCCGACGATAAAAGAGTTGGGCTGTTCAGCCATTTTGCCCGGCTGGCAGCTGCGCATCGTTGACGGCAATCACCTGCCGTCTACCGAAAAACGCTTGGGGGCTTTGCGGCGTGAACGAGGCGCGGCTCGGCCGGGGTTTTCGGTAGTGGTTTACGATCCTGACCTGGATCAGATCGTTGACTTGCAGCCTTGCGAGGATGCCTACGCCAGTGAGCGCGTCAGCGTGCTGCCGTTGTTAGCCTGCGCCAGTGCAGGACAGCTGTGGATGGCCGATCGGCTTTATTGCACGCTGCCCGTCATGCAGGCCTGCGAGGAAGCGAGCGCTTCATTCATTATTCGCCAGCCAAGTAAACATCCAAGGCTGATTCAGGAAAGCGACTGGCAAGAAGCGATGCCTGTCGACGCCGGAACAGTGCGTGAACAAATTATCGAACTCAAAGGCGGCTACCGCTGGCGCCGAGTTGAACTGAGCCTGCAAACACCTACCGAATCAGGCGACTGCGTGATGTGGTTCTGGAGCAACTTGCCCGACACCATCAGCGCTGAGCAAATCGCCGACTTATACCGTCGTCGCTGGAGTATCGAAGGGATGTTCCAGCGCCTTGAATCGGTGCTGGACAGTGAAATCGAAAGCCTCGGCTCTCCCCGGGCGGCCTTGTTGGGTTTTGCCTCAGCGATCTTGGCCTACAACGTTCTGGCGGTTCTCAAACGTAGTGTGGAGCAGGCTCACTGCGAGACGCAGCCTGAAGGTTGGGAAGCCTCGACCTTCCATCTGGCGGTGCAAGTGCGTAGCGGTTATGAGGGCATGCAGATCGCGTTGCCCTCAGACTACCTGTCACTTCAATCGACCTCAGAAACGCTGGCAAAGCGGCTGTTAGCGCTGGCCAGGAATATCAAGCCTAAGCAGGTCGCCAAAAGCATACGTGGTCCAAAAATCGCCAAGCCCAAGGAATGGCTGGAGGGAAAGGCTGCCAATGCTCATGTGTCGACCGATCGGGTGCTTAAGGCCCATAAAGGGAAAACACCTTGAAAGGGCTGGCCGTAAGGGCGAAACCCTAAGTGGCCGTTACCGCAGGAATGGATATGTACTCGGTCCACAAGAGCTTGGTCGGCTAGCTGGCCGCCAAGATCAAAAGATCGCAGCCTCCGGCAGCTCCTACAGGGGGATCGGCGTCGACCCGCAGAGGTCCAAACTGACAGCGCCGTCAGTTAGCAGTCACCTTCCTGACGGGCGAACAGGTTTATAAAGGAAGGTATAAACCTGAAAAAGCTCCAACCACCCAGCCCCGGCGCCCCACTCGCATGCGAATTCAGAAAAACCCCGCCCTGCTCGCAGCCCTTCTGATCGTTCTGGCAGCGCTGGGCCTGTGGTATGCCACCAAACCTGTCACGGCGAAACTCGCCGCCCCAACCGCCATTCCCGTACGCGTGGTCAACGTCACCGAAAAAGACGTCCCCCGCTACGTCAGCGGCATCGGCTCGGTGCTGTCCCTGCACAGCGTTGTAGTGCGCCCGCAAATCGACGGCATCCTCACCAAAATCCTGGTCAAGGAAGGCCAACTGGTGAACAAAGGCGACCTGCTCGCCACCATCGACGACCGCTCGATCCGCGCCAGCCTCGATCAGGCCCGGGCGCAACTCGGCGAAAGCCAAGCGCAGCTGCAAGTCGCGCTGGTCAACCTCAAACGCTACAAGCTACTGAGCGTGGACGACGGCGTATCCAAACAGACTTATGACCAGCAACAGGCGTTGGTCAACCAACTCAAAGCAACCGCCCAAGGTAACCAGGCCTCGATCGACGCCGCTCAGGTGCAGCTCTCCTACACACAAATTCGCTCCCCGGTCACTGGTCGCGTCGGTATTCGCACGGTGGACGAAGGCAACTTCCTGCGCATGACCGACACTCAAGGCTTGTTCACGGTGACCCAGATCGACCCGATCGCCGTGGAGTTCTCCCTGCCACAGCAAATGCTGCCGACCCTGCAGGGTCTGATCGGCGACCCACAACGTGCAAAAGTGAAGGCCTACATCGGCGCCGACACTGACGGCGAAACCGGCAATCTGCTGGGTGAAGGTCATTTGACCCTGATCGACAACCAGATCAACGCCAACACCGGGACCATCCGCGCCAAGGCTGAATTCGACAACCCCGGGCAGAAACTCTGGCCGGGCCTGCTGGTGACGGTAAAGATTCAGACGGCGCTGGATAAAGATGCGCTGGTGGTGCCACCCACTGTCGTACAACGCGGGCTCGATCAACATTTCGTGTACCGGGTCAACGGCGACAAGGTCGAGACCGTACAAGTGCAAATGGTCTACCAAGGCAGCGGCCAGGACATCATCAAAGGCGTCAAACCGGGCGACGTGCTGGTCAGCGACGGCCAGTCGCGGCTCAAGCCCGGTTCGACGGTCCAGGTCCTGAGTGATCCACCGCAAGTGGTCCAATCGGAGCCGAAACCATGAAGGGCCATGGCTCGATCTCTGCCTGGTGCATCGACCATCCGGTGGCGACGATTCTGCTGACCTTTGCGCTGGTGCTGCTCGGCGTCATCGCCTTCCCGCGCCTGCCCATCGCGCCGTTGCCGGAAGCCGAATTCCCTACCATCCAGGTCGCCGCACAATTGCCCGGCGCCAGTCCGGAAACCATGGCGTCGTCGGTGGCCACGCCGCTTGAAGTGCAATTCAGCGCCATCCCGGGCGTGACCCAGATGACCTCGAGCAGCGCGCTGGGTTCGACCAACCTGACCCTGCAATTCACCCTCGACAAAAGCATCGACACCGCCGCTCAGGAAGTTCAGGCCGCGATCAACACCGCCGCCGGCAAACTGCCCAAAGACATGCCGACCCTGCCGACCTGGAGGAAGGTCAACCCGGCTGACAGCCCGGTACTGATCCTCAGCGTCAACTCGACCCAAATGCCCGGCACCGAACTCAGCGACTTGGTGGAAACCCTGCTCGCCCGTCAGATCAGTCAGATCGACGGCGTAGGCCAAATCAACATCACTGGCCAGCAACGTCCGGCGATTCGCGTACAGGCTTCGGCGGACAAACTCGCGGCCATCGGCCTGACCCTGGCGGACATTCGTCTGGCGATCCAGAACACCAGCCTCAACCTGGCCAAAGGGGCGCTGTACGGCGAGTCGAGCATCTCGACGCTGTCGACCAACGACCAGTTGTTCCACCCTGAGGAATACAGCCAACTTATTGTTTCCTACAAGGACGGCGCCCCGGTTCACCTCAAGGATGTGGCCAAAGTCGTCAACGGTTCGGAAGATGCCTACGTGCAAGCCTGGGCCGGTGACAAGCCTGGGGTGAACCTGGTGATTTCCCGGCAACCGGGCGCCAACATCGTCGAAACCGTGGATCGCATTCAGGCCGCCCTGCCCGGCCTCGAAGCCATGCTGCCAGCCTCAGTGCAGGTCAAAGTTCTGGTCGACCGCACCCAGACCATCCGCGCTTCCCTGCACGAAGTGGAAGTCACCCTGCTGATCGCGATCCTGCTGGTGGTGGCGGTGATGGCGCTGTTCCTGCGCCAATGGTCGGCGACGATGATCGTATCCGCGGTACTCGGTGTGTCCCTGATCGCCAGTTTCGCCCTGATGTACATCATGGGTTTCAGCCTGAACAACCTGACGCTGGTGGCGATCGTGGTGGCCGTGGGGTTTGTGGTCGACGATGCGATTGTGGTGGTGGAGAACATTCACCGTCACCTGGAGGCTGGTGACGGCATGCGCGAGGCGGCGATCAAAGGTGCCGGCGAGATTGGTTTTACTGTGGTTTCCATCAGTTTCTCACTGGTGGCGGCGTTTATTCCGCTGCTGTTCATGGGCGGCGTGGTCGGACGACTGTTCAAGGAGTTCGCCCTGACCGCTACTTCGACGATCATGATTTCGGTGGTGGTATCACTGACCTTGGCGCCAACGCTTGCCGCGCTATTTATGCGTGCGCCGGTGCATCACGCCCACAGCAAGCCTACGTTTGGCGAACGCTTGCTGGCAGGTTATGAAAAACTTCTGCGCCGCGCCCTCGCCCACCAGAAGCTGATGATCGGCGTGTTCGGCCTGTCCCTCGGTCTGGCCATCGCCGGTTACATCTTCATCCCTAAAGGTTTCTTCCCGGTACAGGACACCGGTTTCGTCCTTGGCACCACCGAAGCCGCCGCTGATATTTCCTACGGCGACATGGTGAAAAAACACCTGGCGATGGCCGAAATCGTCGCCGCGGATCCGGCGGTCGCGGCGTTTTCCCACTCGGTCGGCGTTTCGGGCAGCAACCAGACCATCGCCAACGGTCGCTTCTGGATCTCCCTGAAAAAGCGCGGCGACCGCGACGTCTCCGCCAGCCAGTTCATCGACCGGATTCGTCCGCAATTGATGAAAGTCCCGGGCATCGTGCTGTACCTGCGCGCCGGGCAAGACATCAACCTCAGCTCCGGCCCGAGCCGCGCCCAGTACCAATACGTGCTCAAGAGCAACGACGGTGCAGTCCTCAGCACCTGGACCCAGCGCCTCACGGAAAAACTGCGCAGTAACCCCGCGTTCCGCGACATTTCCAACGACCTGCAACTGGGTGGCAGCATCACCCACATCAGCATCGACCGCAGCGCCGCCGCACGTTTCGGCCTGACCGCCAGTGATGTCGATGAAGCGCTGTACGACGCCTTCGGCCAGCGGCAGATCAATGAATTCCAGACTCAGATCAACCAGTACAACGTGATTCTGGAGCTGGACACCAAGCAGCGCGGCAAGGCCGAAAGCCTCAACTATTTCTACCTGCGCTCGCCGCTGAGCGGGGAAATGGTGCCACTGTCGGCGCTGGCCAAATTCGATGCGCCGACAGTGGGTCCATTGTCCATCGCCCATGACGGCATGTTCCCGGCCGCCAACCTGTCGTTCAACCTCGCTCCCGGCGTGGCGCTGGGCGATGCGGTGATCATGCTCAACCAGGCCAAGGCCGAAATCGGCATGCCGGCCGCCATGAGCGGCAACTTCCAGGGCGCGGCCCAGGCGTTCCAGAGTTCGCTGGCCAGTCAGCCATGGCTGATCCTGGCGGCGTTGGTGGCGGTGTACATCATTCTCGGTGTGCTGTACGAGAGCTTCGTGCATCCGCTGACCATCATCTCGACGTTGCCGTCGGCGGGGCTCGGCGCGGTGATCATGTTGTGGATTTGCGGGCAGGACTTTTCGATCATGGCGCTGATCGGGCTGGTGTTGCTGATCGGGATCGTGAAGAAGAACGGCATCCTGATGATCGACTTCGCCCTCGAAGCCCAGCGCAAGGGTGGCCTGCCGCCGGAAGAGGCGATCTACCAGGCCTGTATCACTCGATTCCGGCCAATCATCATGACCACCCTCGCCGCCCTGCTCGGCGCGCTGCCATTGATGCTCGGTTACGGCACCGGCGCCGAACTGCGCCAACCCTTGGGGATCGCAGTCGTCGGCGGCTTGCTGGTGAGCCAGGCACTGACGTTGTTCACCACTCCGGTCATATACTTGTGGCTTGAGCGGCTTTTCCATCGGCCCAAACCTGCACCGCTACCGGTGCTGGCGACCACAGACTGAGGCGGGGTCATGCGCGTTCTGATTATCGAAGACGAAGAAAAAACCGCGGATTATCTGCACCGCGGCCTGACGGAACAGGGTTACACCGTGGACCTGGCGCGCGACGGCATTGAAGGCCTGCACCTGGCGCTGGAAAGCGACTACGCGGTGATCGTCCTCGACGTCATGCTGCCGGGCCTCGACGGCTTCGGTGTTTTGCGCGCCTTGCGCGCGCGCAAGCAAACCCCGGTGATCATGCTCACCGCCCGCGAGCGTGTGGAAGACCGGATCAAAGGCCTGCGCGACGGTGCCGACGATTACCTTGGCAAACCGTTTTCCTTTCTCGAACTGGTGGCGCGCCTGCAAGCGCTGACCCGCCGCAGCGGCGGTCACGAACCGGTGCAGGTGAGCATCGCCGACCTGTGGATAGATCTGATCAGCCGCAAAGCCACCCGCGCCGGCACACGCCTGGACCTGACCGCCAAGGAGTTCTCGCTGCTCAGCGTACTGGCCCGCCGTCAGGGTGAAATCCTGTCGAAAACCGCCATCGCCGAAATGGTCTGGGACATCAATTTCGACAGCGACGCCAACGTCGTCGAGGTCGCGATCAAACGCTTGCGGGCCAAGCTCGACGGGCCGTTCGACGAGAAGCTGCTGCACACGATTCGTGGCATGGGTTATGTGCTGGAGAGCCGTGGTGTCCAGTAACTCGATTGCGCTACGCCTGAGCGGGATGTTCACGCTGGTGGCGCTTTTGGTGTTTCTGTTGATCGGCTGGGCGCTGTATCAGCAAGTCGATAAAGGTCTGGGTTTGTTGCCCGAGGCTGAATTGGACGCGCGCTACAGCGTGCTCGAATCCACGGTCGGGCGTTACGGCACGCCCGAGCATTGGGTGAAGATCAACAACAAGCTCAAGCTGCTCGGCGAAGAAGACAAGCGCATCAGCTTCTGGATCATCAGCGGTGATCCGCACTACGAATACGGCAACCTGACGCCGCAGATCCGCGCCTTTGCCGAAGGGCCGCTGGGCATGCGCGACTTGAATCTGCCGGATCAGCCTTATCCGCTGAAAGTGCTGGTCAGCCAGTTCCCGGCCAAGGATCAACGACCGCCGCTGCGCTTCATGATCGGCATCGACACTGAGACGTTTTTGCAGACTCAGCATCATCTTCTGATTGCCCTGATCAGCCTGGCAATCATCGGCGTGTTGCTGGCGTCGGCTCTCGGTTATTGGGTGGCGCGGATCGGCCTCAAGCCGCTGATCAAGTTGTCCCAGGAAGCCCAGCGACTGGCCCCACCGCTGTTGTCCGGTCGCCTGCAATTGTCGCCGCTACCGCCGGAACTGAAACAGTTCGTCAATTCGTTTAACTCGACACTGGAGCGGGTCGAACAGGCTTACTCGCGCCTTGAGTCGTTCAACGCGGACGTGGCCCACGAACTGCGCTCGCCGCTGACCAACCTGATCGGCCAGACACAGGTGGCGCTGACTCGCGGGCGATCCGCCGAACACTATTTTGAAGTGCTGCAATCGAACCTTGAAGAGCTTGAGCGGCTGCGCTCGATCATCAACGACATGCTGTTCCTCGCCAGCGCGGACCAAGGCAGCAAAGCCACCAAACTGACCTCCACCTCGCTGGCCGATGAAGTGGAGACGACGTTGGAGTATCTGGATTTCATCCTTGAAGACGCGCAGGTTCGGGTGCAGGTCAGTGGTGACGCGCAGGTGCGGATCGAGATCGCTCATCTGCGCCGGGCGTTGATTAATCTGCTAAGCAATGCGGTGCAGCACACCGAGCCTGGGCAAGTGATTGAGGTGCGGATCGAGGCTGAGGAGCATCAGGTGAGCATCGGGGTTGCGAACCCAGGGTCGCCGATTGCCAGCGAGCATTTGCCGAGGTTGTTTGAGCGTTTTTATCGGGTCGATGCGTCGCGCAGCAACAGTGGCAACAACCATGGGCTGGGATTGGCGATCGTCAAGGCGATTGCGCTGATGCACGGCGGGGATGTGTTTGTGCGCAGTGATCATGGGATGAATACTTTCGGTATTCACCTCCCGGTTTAACCCCTACCGGTATTTGGACTGACCCGGTCCTTGTAGCAGCTGGCGAAGCCTGCGTTCGGCTGCGAAGCAGTCGTGAGATCAGACGCTGCGGTCTGTCAGATAGACCGCGTGTATAGGATTTACGACTGCTTCGCAGCCGAACGCAGGCTTCGCCAGCTGCTACAGGTTCGGCGCCGGCCGGCCAACTGTTGCCTTAAGCGCAACAGTCCTTTCATGAATCAGCTCTTTTTCCCCTCTCCAATCCGCCTTATCTTTGCCGCACCAAACAGCACTTGCCAAGCAAGAAGGTTTAAAGATGTCCAATACTATGGGTATTGCCAGCGCTTTCGTTTTGTCCTCTTTGTTTCTGTCTCCGTTCGCCATCGCTGAAGAGTCGCAGACGTTCGTCGCGCAAAATTCCGCACGCGCTGCTGCATTCGAACAGTATCAGAGCGAAATGACGGCCAAGGCTCAGGAAGCTGCGCAAACCCCTCAAGCGTCGAGCACTCAGGCCCAGCCAGTGGTTGAGAAAGACAGCTGATTGCCCAGTATCACTCTGTTTCCCTCGACACTTTTCATCGGCTCTTCCCTTTGAAAAGTTGTCTTCAAAGCCGCTGCTATCAGCGGCTTTTTTTCGTTGTGGTTTTAAACAGCTTCAGTTCGTCTTCCCTAACAAGAAACATCCGGAGTCTCAAAACAATGAGGCTCTTAGTTGACCCAAGGAGCTTTACCGCTAGTGCGTTTCCCTCTTAGATTCAGCCCGTTATTCATTGCAATCGCTGCAACGGTGGCGCCTGCTGCTCACGCCGCAGACGACTCAAACACCGAAGGTTTTGTTGAAGGCTCGAGCCTCAACCTCAACGCCCGTAACTACTACATGAACCGCAACCGCCTGCAGCAGACGGACGACAACATTGAATGGGGCCAGGGTTTCCTCGGCCTCTTCGAATCGGGTTACACCCAAGGCACCGTCGGTTTCGGTGTTGATGCCCACGCCATGCTCGGGCTCAAGCTCGACGGCGGTGGCGGCACTGATAATTCGAGCATCCTGCCGGTCAGCGATGGCAACGGCAAAGCGCCGGGGTCGTTCTCAACGGCGGGTGGCACGCTGAAAATGCGTGCCTTCGATACCGAACTGAAGGCCGGTGACTTGTTCCTCACCAACCCGGTGATCGCCGGCGGCGAAACCCGCATGCTGCCGCAGACCTTTCGCGGCGTCAGCCTGACCAACCACAGTTTTGACGGCTGGATGATTGAAGGTGGCCAGGCAAGTTTCACCAAGCCTTACAACCAGAGCGGACACACCCGAATCGGCACGTCCTACGGCAGCCTGGCCGACGGTGACGAAAGCCGGCACCTGAACTGGGCCGGCGTCGCCTGGAGCGGTCTGCCGGGGTTGACCAGCAGTCTCTATGCTTCCGAGCTCAAGGACATCTGGAACCAGTATTACTACGACCTGGATTACACCTACGCCTTGAACGATATGGTCAGCCTCAACCCGGGCCTGCATGCCTATCACACGCAAGACACCGGCGATGCGCTGCTGGGCCACATCGACAACAACACCTACAGCCTGCATTTCACCGTTGGCGTGGGCAATCACAGCGTTACCGCGGCCTATCAGCGGGTCAACGGCAACACGCCGTTCGACTACATCAGCCAGGGCGACAGCGTCTACCTCGACAATTCCCAGCAGTATTCGGACTTCAACGGCCCGAACGAACGCTCATGGAAACTCAAGTACGCCTACGACTTTGTCGGGCTCGGCTTGCCCGGCCTGACCTCGGCGGTCTCTTACTCCCGAGGTGAACTAGATCTGACCAAGGTCGATCCGGACAGCCCTGGTTACGCTTCGTGGTACAGCGCTGATGGCAAAAACGCCAAGCACTGGGAACGCGACATTGATCTCAAGTATGTGGTTCAGGGCGGCAAGGCCAAAAACCTGGCGCTGCGTCTGCAATGGGCGACCAACCGTGGCGGCAACGGCTACGGCGTGCTGGATCAGGACACCGATGAATACCGGGTGATCGTCGACTACCCGCTCAATGTCTTCTAAGCTTCAATAAGCAAAAGGCCAGCATGTTTTGCTGGCCTTTTTTTTATCCGGGATTTATACAGGCGCTCCGAATGCAAACGGTTTCTGGGATTCTGCCTGAGTCTTGCAAAACACTTTTATAACGCCTCATTAGCAGAAGTCAGAACCATGAGTGTGAGCAGTGCAACATCTCACCATCCGATCCGGTCGACGCGATCGGAGCGGCTTCTGGTTCTCGGCAGTTTGTTGCTGGTGATTGCGATATTGAGCATCGTGGCGTTCCTGCTCATTCGCGAACGCGCCAATGCTGAACAGTCTGCCACTCGCGCAGCAACCAATATCGTGCAACTGATCGATGCAGACGTGTTACGCAACGTCGAACTCTATGACCTGTCCTTGCAAGGCTTGATCGCAGCCTCGCAGCGTGAAGACCTCAAGAACGTTTCCCCTGCCATCCGCCATCTGGCCTTGTTTGACCGTGCCACTGCCGCGCCGTACAAGGGCGACATTTTGTTGCTGGACAACAAGGGCAACGTGATCGCGGACTCGGCCTCGGTGGAGCCCAGAAAGGGCAATTTTGCTGACCGCGAGTACTTTCAGTCGCACGTAACCAATCGTGATCCGGGCATGCTCATCAGCCGCCCCTTCCGTTCCAGGCAGGCTGAACATGAATGGCGAATCAGCTTCAGTCGCCGGGTCAGCGGCTCACAGGGCGAATTTCTTGGCGTGGCCGAAGCCGCCATGCGCTTGAGTTACTTCGATCAGCTGTTCAACAGCTTGAGCATCGGTCGTGACAGCTCGGTCAACCTGATCAGCTCGGACGGGATTCTTCTGGCCCAGGAACCCCGCCTGGCCGAAGAGCTGATTGGCAAGGACTTCAGCAACCGTCCCAACTTTCAGCGCATCGTCAAAGAAGGCAACGGCAGCTTCACCGGTGATTCAAGCCGCTATAAGGACAAACGCCTGTACACGTTCTCCAAGGTGGGCAACTTGCCGTTGATCGTCATCGTTGCGCTGTCCAGTGATGAAGTGTTTGCGTCGTGGAAGCGTACGGCGGTGGTGGTTAGCGTGGCGACTATTGCGCTGTGCATCAGCTTGCTTTGGCTGACTTGGCTGCTCAACCGGGAACTGCGCCTGCGCCACAACGCCGAACAGGAGCTGGCGCAACTGGCGGCCACCGATGCCTTGACCGGCCTGGCCAACCGCCGAACGCTGGATCAGGTCCTGCGTCATGAGTGGTTTCGCGCTCAACGTTCCGGCCAGCCATTGTCGCTGCTGATGATTGATGCCGACCACTTCAAGGCGTTCAACGATCGTCATGGGCATCAGGGTGGTGATGATGCCTTGCGCTCGCTGGCCAAGGTGATCTCCGACAATGTGAGGCGACCAGCGGATCTGGTCGCCCGTTACGGCGGCGAAGAGTTTTCGGTGATTCTCGCGGAAACCGACAGCCAGGGTGCGCAACAGATTGCCGAACACATCCGAGCGACAGTGGAGCAGTTGCCGCGGGTGTCAGATGCCGAGTCGCCGATTACTGTCAGTATCGGTATCAGTACCTGGACCACCTCCGCCGAAATCAGTCTGGAACAACTGTTGTTTGCAGCGGACAAGGCGCTGTATCAGGCCAAGGAAAGTGGGCGTAATCGGGTGGTCGCCGCCTGATCGTTCCCACGCTCTGCGTGGGAACGATCATCGC
Organism: Pseudomonas sp. GL_093; assembly: GCF_057837605.1. Classification (NCBI taxonomy): domain Bacteria; kingdom Pseudomonadati; phylum Pseudomonadota; class Gammaproteobacteria; order Pseudomonadales; family Pseudomonadaceae; genus Pseudomonas; species Pseudomonas sp. GL_093. Next base: position 5,857,850 of record NZ_CM174448.1, read on the forward strand.
CAACACCGCACACGTTCCTGTAGGCATAAAAAAAGGCCACCCGAAGGTAGCCTTTAAAAAACTAGAGAGGTTTTTTACTTACACGGCCGCAACTGGACGCATGTAAGAGATCGGTGCAGTGCTGGCGTCTTCGAAAGTCACGACTTCCCAAGCATCTGTCTGCTCAATCAACTTGCGCAGCAGCTGGTTGTTCAATGCATGTCCGGACTTGAAGCCCTTGAACTCACCAATCAGGCTATTGCCCAGCAGGTAGAGGTCACCAATTGCATCGAGGATCTTGTGCTTCACGAATTCGTCTTCATAGCGAAGGCCGTCTTCGTTCAGTACACCATCCGCGTCGACCACAATAGCGTTTTCAACGCTGCCGCCGAGTGCGAGGTTGTGCTTGCGCAGGTACTCGATATCACTCATGAAACCAAAGGTACGGGCGCGGCTGACTTCTTTTACGAACGAAGTGCTGGAAAAATCCACGCTTGCACTTTGTGTGCGGTTACGGAAAACCGGGTGATCGAAATCGATCTCGAAACTCACCTTGAAGCCTTCGAAAGGGACGAAAGTGGCGCGCTTGTCGCCATCTTCCACTGTCACTTCCCGCAGGATCCGGATGAACTTCTTCGGTGCGTCCTGTTCTTCCAGGCCGGCCGATTGGATCAGGAATACGAAAGGTCCAGCGCTACCATCCATGATCGGAACTTCAGACGCGGAGAGCTCGACGTAGGCGTTATCGATGCCCAGGCCAGCCATGGCCGAGAGCAAGTGCTCCACCGTATCCACTTTGGTGTCACCACTGACCAATGTGGTCGACATCGTGGTTTCACCAACGTTTTCCGCGCGGGCAGGAATCTGCACCACAGGGTCGAGATCGGCACGAACAAACACAATGCCGGTGTCGATAGGTGCGGGCTTGAGGGTCAGGTATACCTTCTCCCCGGAGTGCAGGCCTACACCTGTAGCACGGATAATATTTTTCAGTGTGCGTTGTTTAATCATGGCTTGGGCCGCTTCAGCGCAAATTGCGAACTGGTATCAACAAAGGCTGGCGATGATAGCAGACCAGACCTTTGCTGAACACCAATCACCTTCATAGCCCTGATACATTCCATTAATCGGCCTGACGACGCAGGAAAGCCGGGATGTCCAGATAGTCTAGATCATCTTGCGGATTCATCTTCGCGGCAGTCGCAGCACCGGCTTGAGCCTGGTTGCGCATGACGGTCGGACGGTCCAGGTCACGATAGTTTACCGCTGGCGCTTCCTGACGCGAAGGCGCTTGTTGCTGCGGTTGCGAAGCCACGGACGTGTGCATGGTGTTGTCGATAACCTTCACAGGCTTCTCGATTTTCGCGCCCAGACCTGTGGCAACCACGGTCACGTGCAGCTCGTCGCGCATGTCCGGATCGATAACGGTACCGACCTTGACCATTGCGTGCTCGGAAGCGAAAGCTTCGATGATGCTACCCACGTCGGAGTACTCACCCAGGGACAGGTCAGGACCGGCGGTGATGTTCACCAGGATGCCGCGTGCACCTTGCAGGTTCACGTCTTCCAGCAACGGGTTGCGAATGGCCGCTTCGGTGGCCTCACGTGCACGGTTCGGACCGCTGGCGCAGCCAGTGCCCATCATCGCCATGCCCATTTCGCTCATCACGGTACGTACGTCGGCAAAGTCGACGTTGATCATGCCCGGACGCTTGATGATGTCGGAGATACCGCGAACGGCACCGGCCAGTACATCGTCGGCCTTGGCGAATGCGGACAGCAGGCTTGCGTCCTTGCCAAGGATGGTCAGCAGCTTCTCGTTGGGAATGGTGATCAACGAGTCGACGCTTTCAGACAGCAGACGGATGCCTTCATCGGCGATCTGCATGCGCTTGCGGCCTTCGAACGGGAACGGACGAGTCACCACCGCAACGGTGAGAATCCCCATTTCCTTGGCCACTTCAGCAATGATCGGCGCAGCACCGGTACCGGTACCACCGCCCATGCCAGTGGTGATGAACACCATATTGGTGCCCTGCAGGACTTCGGCAATGCGCTCACGATCTTCGAGAGCGGCCTGACGACCTACTTCAGGGTTGGCGCCAGCGCCGAGACCTTTGGTCACGCCGGTGCCCAGTTGCAGGATGGTCCGCGCGCCGATGGATTTCAGCGCTTGGGCATCAGTGTTGGCGCAGATGAATTCAACGCCTTCAATGTTGCTCTTGACCATGTGGTTGACGGCGTTGCCGCCGCCTCCGCCAACACCGATAACTTTAATAACCGGGCTTGCGGGGATGTTGTCTACGAGTTCGAACATTTTCCCTCTCCTTACATTCTCTAGTTTTTTCGCCTACTGCTTTTTGCTGCGGTGCTGCGGTAAATCTTTAGAAGTTGCCTTGTACCCAGCTCTTGATGCGATCGAGCAAGGCGGCTTTCGGTTCTTCATTGCTGTAGCTGTCGCGGCTGCTGATGCCCGAGAACGAAATCCCGTCGGACTGCTTTTGCAGGCCGTACATCAACAGGCCAACGCCGGTGGAATAAATCGGGTTGCGGACCACATCGTCCAGGCCCTTGACGCCATGCGGCACGCCCAGGCGGACCGGCATGTGGAAGATTTCTTCGGCCAGTTCGACCGCGCCTTCCATCTTCGACGTACCACCGGTCAGCACGATGCCGGCCGGGATCAGGTCTTCGTAGCCGCTGCGACGCAGTTCGGCCTGGATCAGCGTGAACAGCTCGTCGTAACGCGGCTCGACCACTTCGGCCAGGGCCTGACGGGACAGCTCGCGCGGTGGACGGTCGCCAACGCTTGGGACCTTGATGGTTTCACCGGCACCGGCCAGTTTGGCCAGGGCGCAGGCGTAGCGAATCTTGATTTCTTCGGCGTACTGGGTCGGAGTGCGCAACGCCATGGCGATGTCGTTGGTTACCTGGTCGCCCGCAATCGGGATTACCGCGGTGTGACGGATCGCGCCTTCGGTGAAAATCGCGATGTCGGTGGTGCCGCCACCGATGTCCACCAGGCACACGCCCAGCTCTTTCTCGTCGTCGGTCAGGACCGAGTAGGCCGAAGCCAGTTGTTCGAGAATGATGTCGTCGATTTCCAGGCCGCAGCGACGCACGCATTTTTCAATGTTCTGTGCGGCGTTGACGGCGCAGGTGACCACGTGAACCTTGGCTTCCAGACGTACGCCCGACATGCCCAGAGGCTCACGAACACCTTCCTGGTTATCGATCACGTAATCCTGCGGCAGGGTGTGCAGCACGCGCTGGTCAGCCGGGATCGCTACAGCCTGAGCAGCGTCGAGCACGCGCTCGAGGTCGGCGGCGCTGACTTCGCGATCACGAATCGCCACGATGCCGTGAGAGTTCAGGCTGCGGATATGATTGCCCGCCACGCCGACGAACGCCGAGTGAATGCGGCAACCAGCCATCAGCTGCGCCTCTTCGATCGCGCGCTGGATCGATTGCACGGTGGACTCGATGTTCACCACCACGCCTTTCTTCAGGCCACGGGACGGATGGGTACCGATCCCGACGATTTCCAGCGTGCCGTCGTCCGAGACCTCGCCGACCAGCGCCACCACCTTGGAGGTGCCGATATCGAGACCGACGATCATTTTGCCGCTTTGCACGTTTGCCATGGTCCTGCCTCTTCTTAATTCTTCGCGACAGCGGGTTGGGCTGTCGTGGGCGCTACAGGTTCCCGCCAGCCAACAGCGAGGCCGTTGGCGTAGCGCAGATCGATGCGCGCAATGTTCGTAATCTGTTCTTTAAGCGTCTTGTCATAGATGGCAATGAAGCGGCGCATCTTTTCCAGCAGGTTGCCGCGTCCCAGCAACAGTTCGATTCCCGGACCCGCGCTGCCGGCGCCGGTGGTCAGGAACCAGCTGCCTCGATCACGCAACTCCAGCCGTGCAATCGAGAAGCCCAACGGCCTGAGCATCTGGCTCAGCACCTGGTATTGCTGCATCACTTGCTGTTGGGCCCGTTGTGGGCCGAACAGCTGTGGCAAGTGTTCGTAGTTCGCCAACTCACGCGGGGTGAACGCCTGACCCTGGTTGTTCAACAGCGACTCATCGCCCCAACGGGCCACCGGCAGTTGTTCTTCCAGGCGGATCACCACTTGATCCGGCCACACCCGACGCACTTCGGCGTGGGCAATCCATGGCATCGTTTCCAGCTCGGTGCGCATGCTCTCCAGGTCGATGGTGAAGAAGCTCGACGCCACGTACGGGGCGATCCGCTGCTGCACCGCTTGCTGGCTGATGTAACTCAAGTCGCCCTGCACGTTGATCTTGGTGATCGGTCGGTCGGCGTACGGCAACAAACGCTGCGCGCCTTCGTAAGTACCGAAACCCAGTGCGACCAACAGCACGGGCCAGAACAGGCTTTTCAGAAAACCAAAATTGGCTTTCGGCAGGCGCGCAGACATCGGCTCTTTGGCCACCATTCGGCTGGCACCCCGCGGTACCGGCTTGCGGCCGGGTGGTGCGGAGGGCTGATGTCTCAGCTGTGCGCCTTGCATGGTCTTAACCTCGCGGCTCAACATTATTGGCAACGCTAGCGGCCAAAATCGCCAAAACCAGTTGCTGGAAATCCAGACCGGCAGCACGAGCCGCCATCGGCACCAGACTGTGATCGGTCATGCCCGGTGCGGTATTGACTTCCAGGAACCAGAACTGCCCGTCGGCGTCCTGCATCACGTCAGCCCTGCCCCAACCGGCGATACCCAGCGCCTCACAGGCTTTCGCCGTAAGGTCCATCAGTTCTTTTTCTTTGTTGCTGTCCAGGCCACACGGAATCCGGTACTGGGTATCGGAAGCCACGTACTTGGCGTCGTAGTCGTAGAAGCTGTGCGTCGTGCCCAGGGCAATCGGTGGCAACACCTGGTCACGCAGGGTGGCGATGGTGAACTCCGGACCTTGAATCCATTGCTCGACCAACACTTGCGAATCGTAGGTACTGGCCGCTTTCCACGCGTCGATCAACTCCGACGCGGAGGTCACTTTGGCCATCCCGATACTTGAACCTTCATGGGCCGGTTTGACGATCAAAGGGAAGCCCAGTTCCGTCGCCGCCGAAATACAATCGGCCTCGCTGGTCAGTACGGCATGGCGTGGCGTCGGAATACCGAGGCTGTGCCAGACTTGCTTGGTGCGCAGCTTGTCCATGGCCAGCGCGGAAGCAAGAATGCCGCTGCCGGTGTACGGAATACCCAGACATTCCAACAGGCCCTGCATGCTGCCGTCTTCACCGCCACGGCCGTGGAGAATGATGAAGGCGCGGTCGATTTTTTCGTTCAGCAGACGCTGCAACAGGTCATCGCCCACGTCGAGACCAAACGCGTCGACACCGACGCTTAGCAGCGCGTCGAGAACCGCGTTACCCGACTTCAGGGAAACCTCACGCTCGGCACTCTTGCCGCCGAAGAGCACGGCGACGCGGCCGAAATCTTTCGGCGCAATAGTGGAGACGAGGTTGGCGTAAGCAGCAGTCATTTCAACTTCCCCACACTCGGCGCAGCAACGGCGCCTGCGAACAACGGACTTTTCAACAGTTTCGGTGCGAGACCACCGATGTCACCGGCGCCTTGGCACAACAGAATGTCGCCGGCACGCAGCAGCGGCTTGACGATGGGCGCGAGGTCAACACCGCGCTCGATGTAGATCGGGTCGAGCTGACCGCGCTGACGGATGCTGTTGCACAGCTTGCGGCTGTCGGCGCCGGGGATCGGTTCTTCACCGGCCGGGTAGACTTCCATCAACAGCAGGACGTTGGCGTCGGCCAATACATTGACGAAGTCGTCGTACAGGTCGCGGGTGCGACTGTAACGGTGCGGCTGGTAGACCATCACCAGACGGCGTTCCGGCCAGCCACCGCGCACGGCTTTGATCACTGCAGCGACTTCGGTCGGATGGTGACCGTAGTCGTCGACCAGCATCACGTTGCCGCCTTCTACCGGCAGTTCGCCGTAGACCTGGAAGCGTCGGCCGACACCCTGGAACCCGGACAGGCCCTGGACGATGGCTTCATCGCTGACGCCCTCGTCGGTGGCGATGCAGATGGTTGCCAGTGCGTTCAACACGTTGTGGTTGCCCGGCATGTTCACCGAAACATCCAGCGGATCGCGATCAGGACGCAGCACGGTGAAGAAGGTCTGCATGCCCTGCTGACGCACATTGATCGCGCGCACGTCGCAGTCGTCGCCGAAGCCGTAAGTGACGGTCGGACGTTTCACCAACGGCAGGATTTCACGCACCACCGGATCGTCCAGGCACACCACCGCCAAACCGTAGAACGGCAGGTTGTGGAGGAACTCGACGAAGGTTTTCTTCAGTTTGTTGAAGTCACCGTCGTAGGTCGCCATGTGGTCGGCGTCGATGTTGGTGACCACGGCCACCAGCGGCTGCAAGTGCAGGAAGCTCGCATCGCTTTCGTCGGCTTCGGCGATCAGGTAACGGCTGGTGCCGAGCTGGGCATTAGTGCCCGCAGCATTCAGACGGCCACCGATGACGAATGTCGGGTCCAGGCCACCGGCCGCGAACACCGAAGCGATCAGGCTGGTGGTGGTGGTTTTGCCATGGGTACCGGCGACGGCGATGCCGTGGCGGTAGCGCATCAGCTCAGCCAGCATTTCAGCGCGAGGCACCACCGGAATGCGGCGTTCCAGGGCGGTGGCGACTTCCGGGTTGGACGTGTTCACGGCACTGGAGGTGACCAGTACATCAGCGTTCGCGGTGTTCTCGGCGCGGTGGCCGATAAAGATCTGGGCGCCGAAGGACTCGAGACGCTCGGTCACCGGCGAAGCTTTCAAGTCGGAACCGGACACTTCATAGCCCAGGTTCAGCAACACTTCGGCGATGCCGCACATGCCCACGCCGCCGATTCCGACGAAGTGGATGCGACGGATGCGGCGCATTTCCGGTTGCGGCATGGCTTTCTGATTCTCAACCATGGGCCACCTCCAGGCAGGTATCGACCACGTTACGGGTTGCATCGGGTTTGGCCAGGCGGCGTGCCGCGGTGGCCATGTCGGTCAGTCGTTGTGGTTGCATCAGGACCTCTGTCAGGCGTGCGGCAAGATCCGCTGCGCCAGTCGTTCTTTGCGGCATCAGGAAGGCAGCGCCTTCACGGGCCAAATAATCGGCGTTGCGGGTCTGGTGATCGTCGATCGCGTGGGGCAAAGGCACCAGCATCGAGGGCAGACCGGCGGCGGCCAGTTCACTGATGGTCAGCGCGCCTGCGCGGCACACCACCAGGTCGGCCCAGCCATAGGCTTGGGCCATGTCTTTGATGAAAGGCTGCACTTGCGCCTCGACGCCAGCCGCGCGATAGCGCTCTGCAGTCACTTCATCGTGGTTTTTGCCAGCCTGATGAAACACTTCCGGGCGCAGGTCGGGGGCGACTTGCGACAGGGCTTCAGGCAGCAACTTGTTCAACGGTTCTGCGCCCAGGCTTCCGCCCAGGATCAGCAAACGCGCCTTGCGACCGGCCAGAGCCTGTCGCGGTGTTTCGAGGAACAGCTCGGTGCGCACCGGGTTACCGGTGGTCCGACGGCTGCCCGACAGGGTAAAGGTGTCGGGGAACGCTTCACAGACTCGGGCGGCCAACGGCACCAGCAACCGATTGGCGGTACCCGCCACGGCGTTCTGCTCGTGAACGATCACCGGCACGCCGGCCAGTTTGGCTGCAACGCCACCAGGACCGGTCACATAACCACCAAAGCCGACGACACACACCGGCCGCAGCTGACGAATGATCGCCCGCGCCTGCCAGATCGACTTGAGCAACATGAACGGTGCCTTGAGCAGGGACAGCTTGCCCTTGCCACGCAGACCGCTGGCATTGATTCGATGCAGTTCGATGCCGGCCACCGGAACCAGTTCGTTCTCGATGCCGCGCGGGGTCCCGAGCCAATGCACGGTGTAACCACGGGCCTGGAATTCGCGAGCACACGCCAGCGCCGGGAACACGTGGCCACCGGTGCCGCCCGCCATGATCAATACGTTAGCGCCCATGGGTCGGCTCCTCGGCGAAGTCGCTCTCATGGAACTCCATCTCTTCACTGCCCAAGTGGGTTCGACTTTCCCACTCGATGCGCAGCAACAAGCCGAGACAGGCACAGCAGATCACCAACGAGCTACCGCCATAACTGAGGAACGGCAGGGTCAGACCCTTGGTCGGCAGCAGGCCGACGTTCACCCCGATGTTGATCAGGAACTGACCAATCCACAGGAACGACAAGCCGTACGCGATGTAGGCGGCGAAAAATTGCTTGGCCTTCTCGGCCCAATAACCGATGTACATGCCACGGATACAGACAAAGACGAACAGCGCTACCGTGCACAAAGAACCCACGGCACCCAGTTCTTCGGCCAGGACCGAGAACACGAAGTCGGTGTGGGCTTCCGGCAGGTAGAACTGTTTCTGCACGCTGTTGCCCAGGCCAACGCCCAGCCATTCGCCGCGGCCAAAAGCGATCAACGCTTGAGACAACTGATAGCCGGCACCGAACTGGTCGGCCCACGGATCCGCGAAGTTGGTCAGGCGCGCCATTCGATACGGTTGCACTTGAATCAACAACACCACTGCCGCGACCGCCAGGACAACCATCAAGGAAAAACGGAACAGCCCGACTCCGCCGAGGAACAGCATCGCCGCCGCTGCGCCCATCATTACAACCGTGGCACCGAAGTCCGGCTCCATCAGCAACAGGCCCGCCATTGGCAGCAGAACGATGAACGGCTTGAAGAAGCCCATCCAGCTTTCACGCACTTCTTTCTGGCGACGCACCAGGTAACCGGCCAGGTAAATAACGACAAATACCTTGGCGATTTCCGACGGCTGAACGTTGAAGAAACTGAAGCCGATCCAGCGCATCGAACCGTTCACTTCACGGCCGATCCCCGGGATGATCACCATCACCAGCAAACCGAACGCACCAATCAGCATCAGCCAGCCCAGGCGTTGCCAGGTGGCGATCGGAATCATCATGGTGACGACGCAGGCACCCAGGCCCAGCACGATATAGATAAGGTGGCGAATCATGTAATACAGGGCGCTGCCCGACTGCACAGCCGCCACTTCGGTCGATGCCGATGCAATCATGACCAGCCCGAGGCCGATCAATGCCAGGCAGCCGGCGAGCATCGGGAAATCGAGGTCGATGCCGCGCCCGGTGATGATCGGCGACGGATACGGCTTGATGATGTTCATCAGGCTCATGCCAGATCCTCCACAGCGCGGACGAACTGGTGACCACGGTCTTCGTAATTCTTGAACATGTCGAAACTGGCGCAAGCCGGCGACAGCAACACGGCGTCGCCCGTCTCTGCGATGGCGCGGCATTGCTCGACCGCTTCGATCAGCGAGTTGACGCGAATCAGTGGCACGGCATCGCCGATGGCCTCAGCGATCAGCTCGGAATCGCGGCCCATCAGCACCACGGCGCGGCAGTTGGCCGCCACCGGATCACGCAGGTCCTTGAACTCGGCACCCTTGCCGTCGCCACCGGCGATCAGCACGAGCTTGCCGTCGATGTCCGCGCCCAGGCCTTCGATGGCAGCCAGTGCGGCGCCGACGTTGGTGGCTTTGGAATCGTTGTAGTAGCTCACGCCATTCAGGTCGCGGACCCACTGGCAGCGATGCTCAAGCCCGGCGAAGGTGCGCAGGCTAGACAGCATGGCATCGAACGGCAGGCCGACGGCGTGGCCCAGGGCCAATGCCGCCAGGGCGTTGGACTGGTTGTGGGCGCCGCGAATTTTCAACTCGCGCACCGGCATCAGGTTCTGGAATTCGAAGGCCAGGTACTTCTCGCCGTCTTCTTCGCGGATACCAAAGGCCTTGAAATCGGGCTTGCTCAAACCGAAGGTCCAGCATGGCTGACCTTCGCCAATCAGCGGACGGCTCAGGGCATCCTGACGGTTGACCACAAACTGCTTGGCACCGCGGAAGATCCGGTGTTTGGCCAGGTGATAGGCCGGCAGACCACTGTAGCGGTCCATGTGGTCTTCGCTGACGTTGAGCACGGTCGCCACTTCGGCGTTGAGTTGATCGGTGGTTTCGAGCTGGAAGCTCGACAGTTCCATCACGTACAACTCGACGTCGTCGCTGAGCAGGTCCAGCGCCGGCGTACCGAGGTTGCCACCAACGGCGACACGCTTGCCGGCCGCTGCTGCCATTTCGCCAACCAATGTGGTGACGGTGCTTTTCGCGTTGGAACCGCTGATGGCAACGATCGGCGCCTTCGCGTTACGCGCGAACAGCTCGATGTCACCGGACAATTTCACGCCACGGGCGGCGGCAGCCTGCAGGGCCGGGGTCGCCAGCGCCAGGCCGGGGCTCACGTAGAGCTCGTCGGCGCGGCACAGGAATTCGACGTCCAGCTCGCCACAACGCACTTCCACGTGCGGATAGTCACGTTTGAGCGTGGCCAGTTCCGGTGGATTTTCCCGCGTATCGGCGACAGCAAACGACGTGCCCCAGTTCGCCAGGAAGCGAACCAGGGACATGCCGCTCTTGCCGAGGCCGACAACGATGCGGAAGTGGTCAGAAGCGATCAGAGACACTCGTTCTACCTCAGCTTCAGGGTGGCAAGGCCAACCAGCACGAGAATCACGGTGATGATCCAGAAACGGACGATCACGCGCGGCTCGGGCCAGCCCTTGAGTTCAAAGTGGTGGTGAATCGGTGCCATGCGGAACACACGGCGACCGGTGAGCTTAAAGGAAGCGACCTGAATGACGACTGACAGGGTCTCCATCACGAACACGCCGCCCATGATGAACAGGACGATTTCCTGACGGACGATCACCGCGATGGTGCCCAGTGCCGCGCCCAGCGCCAGTGCGCCGACGTCGCCCATGAACACCTGAGCCGGATAGGTGTTGAACCAGAGGAACCCGAGGCCCGCGCCGATCAAGGCGCCGCAGAACACGATCAACTCGCCTGCGCCCGGCACATACGGAATCAGCAGGTATTCAGCGAATTTCACGTTACCCGACAGGTAGCAGAAGATCCCCAACCCGCCGCCGACCATTACGGTGGGCATGATCGCCAGACCGTCGAGACCGTCGGTCAAGTTGACCGCGTTGCTCGAGCCGACGATCACGAAGTAGGTCAGGACGACAAAGCCTATGCCCAGCGGAATGCTGTGGTCCTTGAGCATCGGCAGGATCAGGGTGGTTTCCACCGGCGTCGCTGCAGTCATATAAAGGAAGATCGCCGCGCCCAGGCCGAACACCGATTGCCAGAAGTACTTCCAGCGGCTCGGCAAGCCACGGGAGTTCTTCTCGATCACTTTGCGGTAGTCGTCGACCCAGCCGATCGCGCCGAACAGCAAAGTCACCAGCAGCACAGTCCAGACATAACGGTTGGTCAGGTCAGCCCAAAGCAACGTGCTGACGCCGATGGACGACAGGATCAACGCGCCGCCCATGGTCGGGGTGCCGGACTTGGACAGGTGCGATTGTGGACCGTCGTTACGAACGGATTGACCGATCTGACGGTTCTGTAAAGTGCGGATCATCCACGGGCCATAGCACAGCGACAAAACCAGCGCGGTCAGCACACCGAGAATCCCGCGCAGGGTCAGGTACTGAAAGACCGCGAAGCCTTTGTAGAACTGTTGCAGATACTCCGCTAGCAGCAGCAGCATTAATGTTTCTCCAGGCTGGTCCCGCACAAAGCGGCGACGATGTTTTCCATCGCAGCGCTGCGCGAGCCCTTGATCAAAATGGTGGTGTTTGTGTCTTGCTCGGCGCCCAGGGCCTTGATCAGTTCAGCCTGAGTGCTGAAGTGGAAGGCCTGTGGACCGAAAGCGTTCACGGCGTGAGCCATCATTGGCCCGACAGCGTAAAGCGCGGAAACCTTGCCGCGGGCGTACTCGCCCACATCGCGGTGCCCCTGCTCCGCCCAATCGCCCAACTCGCCGATATCCCCGAGCACCAGAACGGTGCGGCCGGAAAAGCCGGCGAGTATATCAACGGCGGCGCACATGGAGGTGGGGTTCGCGTTGTATGTGTCATCGATGACGCGCATGCCATTGCTGGCCAGTTGCGCAACGGTGCGACCTTTGACCGGTTGCACCGCGCCGAGGCCGGTGGCGATGCCGAACAGCGACACGCCCAGCGCATGGGCGGCAGCGGCGGCGGCCATGGCATTGGCGACGTTATGGGTGCCGAGCAGGTTCAGTTGAACGCGCTCCATACCTTCAGGAGTGTGCAGGTTGAACGCCGGGCAACCACGAGCGTCGCGGTCCAGATCGCTGGCGTAGAAATCGGCACTGACATTGCTCAAGGCGAAGGTCAGCACTTTGCGACCGGCAGCGCGGGTCTTCCAGATGTCGAACGCCTTGTCGTCAAGATTGAGAACGGCGACGCCATCGGCATCCAGCCCTTCAATAATCTCGCCCTTGGCTTCAACGATTTTTTCCGGCCCGCCGAACTCGCCGACGTGGGCGGTCCCGGCGTTGTTGAGCACGGCCACATGAGGCTTGGTCATGCCGACGGTGTAGGCAATTTCGCCGAGCCGCGAAGCACCCAGTTCGATCACCGCTGCGGTATGTTCCGGTGCGAGCTCGAGCAGGGTCAGCGGAACGCCGAGATCATTGTTCAGGTTGCCGCGGGTCGCCAACACCGGACCGCGCGTGCGCAGGATGCTGGCGAGCATTTCCTTGACCGTGGTCTTGCCGCTGGAACCGGTGATCGCTGCGACAGGGTTGGTATAAGCCGCACGGTTCAACGCGCCGAGTTGCCCCAGCGCCTGACGAGTATCTTTCACCAGCAATTGCGGCAGTGTGCTGTCGGCGACTTCGCGCTCGACCAATGCCGCTACGGCGCCTTTCGCGGCGACGTCATTGAGATAGTCATGACCATCGAAGCGCGGGCCGGTCAGGGCAATAAAGAGTTGGCCTGGTTTGATCGCGCGGCTGTCGATGCTGACGCCGTCGAAGCTGGCATCGGCAGTGACCAAGCGGGCATTCAGCGCGCCGGTCAGTTCGCTCAGTTTCAGGGCTTTAAGCATGGGCCACCTCCCACGCGGTCAAGGCGTGATCGGCCTCGACCAGATCCGAGAAAGCGTGACGCTGGCCGTTGATTTCCTGATAGTCCTCGTGACCTTTACCGGCCAGGACAATCACGTCATCCGCCGAAGCGCTGGCGATCAATTGCGCAATCGCCTGGCCACGGCCAGCGACGAAGGTGACTTTATCCACAGCGGTAAAACCGGCGCGGATGTCGTCGAAGATCACTGCCGGGTCTTCGGTGCGCGGGTTGTCATCGGTCACCAGCACGCCGTCAGCCAGACGCTCGACCACTTCAGCCATGAGCGGACGTTTGCCGCGATCGCGATCACCACCGCAACCGAACAGGCACAGCAAACGGCCTTTGGCGTGAGGACGCAGGGCCATCAAGACTTTTTCCAGCGCATCCGGTGTGTGGGCGTAATCGACCACGACCAGCGGCTGAGTACCGCCGCCGAGGCGCTGCATGCGTCCGGCCGGGCCTTCGAGTTTCGGCAGCACGTTGAGGATTTCGTCCAGCGCGTAGTCCAGCCCCAGCAAGGCGCCGACCGCGGCCAGCACGTTGCTCAGGTTGAAGCGACCGAGCAAGGTGCTGCGCAAGTGATGCTCACCCTGCGGCGTGACCAACGTGGCGCGCACGCCTTCGTCGTCGAACTGTGCTTCGCGGCAATAGAGGTAGGCGCTGGCATCTTCCAGGCTGTAGGTGATCAGGCGCGATTCACGTTTGTCCGCAGCCAGTTGGCGGCCGAATTCGTCGTCGAGGTTAACCACCCGGCACTTCAAATCATTCCAGGCAAACAGCTTGGCCTTGGTTTCGCCGTAGGCTTGCATGGTGCCGTGGTAATCCAGGTGATCGCGGGACAGGTTGGTCATCACCGCCACATCGAACGCCAGTGCGGTCACGCGCCCCTGATCCAGACCGTGGGAAGAAACTTCCATGGCGACGGCTTTGGCACCCGCCTTTTTCAGGTCGGCGAGGGTTGCCTGCACGGCGATCGGGTTCGGCGTGGTGTGCAAACCGCTTTCGAGTGCGCCGTAAAAACCGGTGCCCAACGTGCCGACGATGCCGCAGTGCTGGCCGAGCAAATCCAAGGCTTGCGCAACCAACTGCGTCACGCTGGTTTTGCCGTTGGTGCCGGTCACGCCGATCAGGTTCAGGTGACGACTAGGGTCACCGTAAAAACGCCCGGCGATGTCCGACAGCTGCGCCGCCAGGCCTTTGACCGGAATCAGCGGAACATCGGTAATCGGCAATACGGTCGCGCCTTCGACTTCATACGCCACAGCGGCAGCGCCGCGTTGCAGGGCGTCGGCAATGTGCGCGCGACCGTCGAATTTGCCGCCAGGGACGGCGAGAAACAGATCGCCAGCCCGCACGTTGCGGCTGTCCAGGGTCAGTTCGCGGATCAACAGATCGCGGCCGGCGTGGGCGAAAATCTTGTTCAGACTCAGAGACATCAGCCTCGCCCTCCATTGGCTTTCAGCGGAACGACCGGTGCTGCGTTCGCTTGTTGAGTAGGTGGCAGGTTGTCCGGGGTGATGTTCATCAGGCGCAAGGTCCCGGACATCACTTTGCTGAACACCGGGGCCGATACCAGACCACCGAAGTAACCGGCCTTGGTCGGTTCATCGATCACCACCACGATGGCGTAGCGCGGATCGTTCATCGGGCCGAAGCCTGCGAACAGCGAGCGGTAGGAATTCTCGGCGTAGCCTTTGGTGCCCACAGATGTCTTACGCGCAGTACCCGACTTGCCTGCCACGTGGTACGCCGGCACCTGCGCACGGAACACACCGCGCGGGGCTTCGATCACTTGGGTCAGCATGCCTTGCATGGTTTTCGCGACCGCCTCCGGCAATACCTGTGTGGTTTGCGGTGGCTTGTCGGTCTTGATCAGGGTCAGCGGCGCGAGGCGACCATTGTTGGCCAGGGCCGAGAAGGCGTGAACCAACTGGATCGCGGTCACGGAAATACCGTAGCCGTAAGACAGCGTGGCGGTTTCAGCCTTGCGCCATTCGCGGTAGTTCGGCAGGTTGCCGACGCGCTCGCCCGGGAAGCCCAGGCCGGTGTCCTGGCCGAGGCCGACTTTTTGCGCCAGACGGAAAATCGTTTCGCCGCCGATATCGAAGGCGACCTTACTCATGCCGACGTTACTGGAATTGATCAGGATGCCAGTCAGGTCGAGCACCGGACCTTCGCTCTTGGATACGTCCTTGATGGTGTATTTACCAATCTGCAAGGTGCCCGGGTACACCTCGACGGTATCGCTCGGCTTCCAGCGGCCGGTTTCAATCGCGGCGCTCATCGAGATCGCTTTCATCGTCGAACCCGGTTCGAACACGTCGATCATCGCGCGGTTACGCATCATCGCCGGTTGCAGGTTGCGACGGTTGTTCGGGTTGTAGGTCGGCTGGTTGACCATGGCGAGGATCTCGCCGCTCTTCACGTCCATGATCACCAGGCTGCCGGCCTTGGCGCCGTTCTCGATGATCGCGTTACGCAGTTCACGGTTGGCCAGGTATTGCAGACGCAGGTCAATGGACAACGCCAAGGGCTTTCCGGCCTTGGCGTTTTTGGTGACCTGAACATCCTTGATAAGTCGGCCACGCCGATCCTTGATCACCTGTCGCTTGCCGGGGACCCCGGCCAGCCATTCGTCGTAGGCCAGCTCGACGCCTTCACGACCGTGGTCATCGATGTCAGTAAAACCGACCATATGGGCAGTGACTTCACCGGCCGGGTAGAAACGCCGGAATTCTTCGATGCCATAAACGCCCGGCACTTTCAGATCGAGCACGGACTGGCCCTGCTCGGGGGTCAGCCCGCGCACCAGATAAATGAATTCTTTGTTGGCCTGGGCCTCGAGACGTTCGGCCAGGGCTTTCGGGTCCTGCCCCAAGGCAGCCGCCAGTGCAGGCCACTTCTCTTTGGCCGTTTGCATTTCCTTGGCATTGGCCCAAAGGGTGGTGACTGGGGTACTCACGGCCAAAGGCTCGCCGTTACGGTCGGTGATCAGACCACGGTGAGCCGGAATCGGAATATGACGAACGCTGCGCGCATCGCCCTGACCTTTAAGAAAGGCACGGTCGACTACTTGCAGATCGATAATGCGCCAGGAAATCGCCGCGACCATGACGCCGAGCAAACCCAGCACCAGGCGGAACCGCCATGGAAAGAGTGCGCCCTCGAGTTTCATCATGGCGCCACCATCTGCACTTCAGCGGCGCCAGGAATGCGCATCTTCAGTTGCTCGGTCGCCAGGACTTCGATACGGCTGTGGGCGGTCCAGGTACTCTGTTCGAGAATCAAACGGCCCCACTCCGCTTGCGCCTTGTCGCGCACGCTCAGCTCGTTGTACAGCGAGTTCAACAGTTGACGGTTCCAGTGGGCGCTATAGGAAACGCCGATGGCCGACACGAGCACGCCAATAAACAGCAGAAACATGAAAAAGCTTCCGCCGGGAAGTGGCTTGGCGAAAAGCTTGCTCACCGCAGCTTCTCCGCGACGCGCATGACGGCGCTACGGGAACGTGGGTTGGCTTTGAGTTCGGCCTCGGAGGCGGACTGCGCTTTGCCATGGATTTTGATTATGGGTTCGAAGGCGACGTGACGTACCGGCAGGTTGCGGGGCAGGTTGTCAGCTTCGCCTTTCACCAGCTTGCGCATGAACAGTTTGACGATGCGGTCTTCCAGCGAGTGGAAGCTGATGACGACCAGACGGCCGCCGACTTCCAGGCATTCCAGCGCGGCTTCGAGGCCGGCTTCCAGATCACCCAGTTCGTTGTTGACGTGAATACGCAAGCCCTGGAACGCACGGGTCGCCGGGTTTTTGCCCTTTTCCCATGCAGGGTTGGCGACTTTCAGGACTTCGGCCAGATCGGCAGTACGCTCGAACGGCTTGATGTCGCGACGCTCGGCCACGGCACGAGCCATGCGGCCGGAGAAACGTTCTTCGCCGTATTGCTTGAACACCCGGGCGATTTCTTCCACGGGTGCGGTGTTGACGAATTCGGCAGCGCTGATCCCGCGGGACGGATCCATGCGCATGTCCAGCGGGCCATCATTGAGGAAACTGAAGCCGCGCTCAGGGTCGTCGAGCTGCGGCGAGGACACGCCGAGGTCGAGCAAAACGCCGCTGACTTTACCGTCCAGACCACGTTCGGCGACTTCCGAACCGAGCTCGGCAAAGCTGCGCTGCACAACGACAAAGCGGCCGTCTTCGGCCGCTAGCGTTTGCCCGGTGGCAATCGCTTGAGGATCTTTATCGAATCCGAGCACCCGACCATCGGGACCGAGCTGGCTGAGGATCAACCGGCTGTGTCCGCCGCGCCCGAACGTACCGTCCAGATAGCAGCCATCAGGACGTACGGCGAGAGCCTCCACGGCTTCGTCAAGCAGTACGGTGATGTGGTTAAAGCCGCTATCAATAGTCACAGGATCAAATCACGCAGTTCATCAGGCATGGCGCCCGGTTGTTGAATGGCAGCCAGGTCAGCGGCAGAAACCGCATCCCAGGCATCCTCGTCCCACAATTGGAACTTGTTCAGTTGGCCTACCAACATCGCGCGCTTATCCAACTTGGCATATTCACGAAGACGCGGCGGAACCAGAAAACGACCACTGCCATCGAGCTCGAGGTCGACGGCATTACCAATCAGTAAACGTTGCAGGCGGCGGTTCTCTTCGCGAAGCGAAGGCAGTGCGCGCAGTTTGGTTTCAATAATTTCCCACTCATCGAGGGGGTAAACACACAAACACGGATCAACGGCATCAATTGTGACGATTAACTGACCGGAACTACGCGAAACGAGCTCGTCACGGTACCGGCTCGGCATAGCGAGACGGCCCTTTGCGTCGAGACTGATAGCGTTAGCTCCGCGAAACACGTCAGCGTTTCTCCAAATATTAGCGTTTTGAGCTCAAAAAACCCACTTCATGCCACTTTCCGCCACTTGTGCACACTATAGGAATGCGGCCACCGCACCGTCAAGGCGCGGATTAAAGGAAAAGCCTTACAGAACTGAGATTTAGGAGCGTATTAGGAGGGGCAAGGAGAATCAGACGTGTAATCCCGCTCAATAACTTGAACCAGCACTGAAGGCTGCGCTCGAAAGTTAAAGTAATTTGTTAAGAGTAAGATTTTTTTGGTATTACGAAAGTGCTTCTGCTGTTGATTCTGTAAGGAGGGAAATTGCTACTACAGGCGCCCTGCTCAATGATTAAAGCAGGGAGGGGAAAAAGGTGGAGAGTCGATCTGTAAGCCGGGTTCTGTCTTGAACAGTCATTCGTCTACGATGGCCATCACTGGACATCTTTAGCAACCTACCCGGTCCCAGCGCGGGCCACGCCTTGGGACCCTATTTGGTCTTGCTCCAAGTGGGGTTTACCTAAGCCACGAACTGTTGCCAGTCGTGCGGTGCGCTCTTACCGCACCTTTTCACCCTTACCGGCGCCGAAGCGCTTAGGCGGTTATTTTCTGTGGCACTTTCCGTAGGCTCACGCCTCCCAGGCATTACCTGGCACTTCGCCCTATGGAGCCCGGACTTTCCTCCCCCCCCTAATTTTCATAGAGGGCAGCGACTGTCCGATCGACTCTCCGCCGCGAAGATTAACGGCAGAGCCGCCGAAGGACAAGCGCTAAACGCCTTGGGCTACGCCTGCACGTCGGTTTTCACTCGCCCTTCTGTTTATCCAGCGCGACCTGATAGAGCACATTCTTGCGCTCACCGGTAATTTGCGCCGCCAACGCCGCGGCTCGCTTGAGCGGCATTTCTTCAAGCAACAGATTCAGGATGCGCATCGCTTCACTGCTGACGGCGTCCTCGGTCTCGGGGGCAGACCAACCCGCCACCAACACCACGCACTCGCCGCGTTGCTGATTGCTGTCTGACTCGACGAACTCGCGTAACTCGGCCAGCGGCAAACCCTTAAGGGTTTCAAAGGTTTTAGTGATTTCACGGGCCAGCAAAGCCGGGCGCTCCCCACCGAACACCAGTTCCATGTCTTGCAGACATTCAAGGATGCGGTGTGGCGCCTCATAAAAAATCAGCGTGCGCGGTTCTTCCTTTACCAACTCAAGACGGGCGCGCCGACCGACAGCCTTGGCCGGCAGGAAACCTTCGAAGATGAAACGGTCCGACGGCAACCCCGCCGCCGACAACGCTGCGATCAATGCGCAGGCGCCCGGAACCGGCACTACATTGATACCCGCAGCACGGGCCTGACGCACGAGGTGGTAACCCGGATCGGAAATCAACGGCGTGCCCGCATCGGAAATCAGTGCCACATCGTCGCCGGCGAGCAAGCGGGTGATAAAGCGGCTACCTTCATCCCGCTCATTGTGTTCATGACAAGCTGCCAGCGGTGTAGGAATGCCGAAATGCTGCATCAAACGCTGGGAGTGGCGGGTATCTTCGGCCGCGATCAGGGCGACCTCGCGCAGGATCTTCAGCGCACGCGCACTGATGTCGTCCAGGTTGCCGATGGGCGTCGCCACCACATAAAGCGAGCCAGCAGCGGAATTCAAAGCACCTGGAGCAGTCAAAGCGCACACCTCATGATCGGTAAAAGCCGCCATTGTAGCGCGTCGTGAGGTTCGCGATACGCGCAAGCAACCCTCGGTTTTGCAGCCTTTTGTGCAGTGCCGCAACATTTGCACGAGCTAAATTGATCGATTCACACCAGTAACATCGCGCCCCGGCCAGTGCTTGGGTACAATTCCACGCTAATTTGATCGAGTATCAGGAACACTACATGATCGCTTGCCTGCGGCTGTTCACTGCCCTCTGCCTCGCTGCCTTGCTGGCGGCTTGCGCCAGCTCGCCCTCCTCCAGCCTTGGCGAACTTCCACGGACCCCGGATGCCAGTATCGAGCAGTTGCTCGCACAGGCCGCTCAAAGCAAGGACCCGGAAAAAGCCTCCCTGTTGCGCCTGAGCGCAGCAGACCTGGCCTATCGTCAGGGGAATGCCGGCCAGTCCGCGCAAATCCTGCAACAAGTCCCCGTCGAAACACTCAAGCCTGGCCAACAGGTTTTCGCCAGCACCCTGGCGGCTGAACTGGCCATGGTTCGCAATCAGCCCAAAGCGGCGCTGACTGCCTTGAGTCATCCGAGCCTGCAACGCCTGAGTGAACTGCCGGTTGAACAACAGGTTCGCACCGGCACTGTTCATGCCCGCGCCCTTGAAGCCGATGGCCAGACGCTGGCCGCCGCTCGGGAACGCATCTTTATTGCGCCAATGCTCGAAGGTGAAGCGGCCAGCAAAAACCACGAAGCGATCTGGACTCTGATCGCCTCGCTGCCGACCGATCAGTTGCAGCCAAATACCTCCGATGACCTCGGCGGCTGGATGGGCCTGGCGCAGGCGGTGAAAACTGCCGGCACCCTGGAACAGCAGCAAGCCGCGATCGACAACTGGCGCGCACAGAATCCAAAGCACCCGGCCGCCATTCAATTGCCGCTGCCACTGACCAAGCTCAAGGAACTGGCCAGCCAGCCCCTGGGCAAAATCGCCCTGCTGCTGCCACAAGACGGCCCGCTGGCGTCGGTCGGCAAAGCACTGCGCGAAGGTTTCATGGCTGCTCACTACCAGGCTCAACAAGCCGGGCAGAAGCCGCCAGCCATCGAGTTCTATGACAGTTCGAAACTCACTTCGATGGACGAGTTCTACCGCAAGGCCCAAGCCGATGGCGTGCAGCTGGTCGTCGGCCCGCTGGAGAAGCCGCTGGTCAAACAGCTCAGCGCTCGCCCGCAATTGCCGATCACCACCCTGGCACTGAACTACAGCGAAGGCGAACAAGGTCCCGCCCAGCTGTACCAGTTTGGTCTGGCTGCTGAAGACGAAGCCCGCGAAGTGTCCCGCCGTGCTCGCGCCGATGGCCTGCATCGCGCAGCCATCATGGTGCCGAAAGGCGAATGGGGCGATCGTGTTTTGAGAGCCTTCAGCCAGGATTGGCAGGCTAACGGTGGCAGCATCGTCGCCACCGAACGTGTCGACCAACCGGTTCAACTGGCCCAGCAAATTGCCGACATGTTCCAGCTGCGTCAGAGCGAAGGTCGTGCCAAGAGCCTGCAAAGCACCGTTGGCGGGCAGGTAGCTGCGCAGCCTTCGCGTCGCCAGGACATCGAGTTCATCTTCCTGGCCGCAACGCCTCAGCAAGCCCAGCAGATCAAGCCGACCCTGAACTTCCAGTACGCCGGCGACGTGCCGGTTTATGCCACCTCCCACGTGTTCAGCGCCAGCGGCGATGTGAATCAGTACAACGACATGAACGGCATTCGCTTCTGCGAAACCCCATGGTTGCTGGAGGCCAACGATCCGCTGCGCAAACAAGTGACCGCTCAATGGCCACAAGCTGCTGGCAGCCTGGGTCGTCTGTACGCGATGGGCGTTGACGCCTATCGCCTGGCACCACGCCTGGGTCAACTCAAGGCTCTGCCGGACAGTCGCATCGAAGGTCAATCAGGCAGCCTGGGCATGACTCAGAACCAACGCGTGGTCCGCCAGTTGCCGTGGGCACAGTTCGTCAGCGGCCAGGTTCAACGCCTGCCGGACACCCCACGCTGATGCCCGACAGATCACGCCAGCAAAGCGGTAAAGATGCCGAGCGCCATGCGCTCGAGCATCTTCAACAACAAGGTCTGCGCCTGCTGGCGCAGAACTGGTTGTGTAAACGCGGTGAGCTTGATCTGGTCATGCTTGATGGCGATACAGTAGTATTCGTTGAAGTCCGCTACAGAAAAAACACTCAATGGGGTGGCGCACTCGGCAGCATCGATGAGCGCAAACGGCAGAAACTGATTTTTGCCGCGCAGTATTTTCTTCAGCGCGAGTCGCGCTGGGCCAATTCCCCTTGCCGTTTCGACGTGGTTGCCATCGACAGCAACCTCGATCAGTTGAATTGGTTGCAGAATGCCTTCGACAGCTGATCGCAAGCACCCCGAACCGGACACTTTCACCCAAAACTTTTGCTCTTTGCTTTGCGGGCTGCACATTCATGTGCCGAGTAGCCGCGCTAATTAAGGTCACACAGATGGACATGCAATCCCGAATTCGCCAGCTTTTTCAGGCCAGTATCGATACCAAGCAAATGGCGATGGACGTACTTGCACCGCACATCGAGCAAGCCAGCCAAGTGATGGTCAACGCCCTGCTCAACGAAGGCAAAATGCTGTCCTGCGGCAACGGCGGCTCTGCCGGTGATGCCCAGCACTTCTCGTCCGAGCTGCTCAACCGCTTCGAGCGCGAACGTCCGAGCCTGCCAGCGATTGCGCTGACCACCGACAGCTCGACGATCACCTCGATCGCCAACGACTACAGCTACAACGAAATATTCTCCAAACAGATCCGCGCCCTCGGCCAGCCGGGTGACGTATTGCTCGCGATTTCCACCAGCGGCAACTCGGCAAACATTATTCAAGCGATCCAGGCCGCACATGATCGCGAAATGATTGTCGTAGCATTGACCGGTCGCGATGGCGGCGGCATGGCATCGCTGCTATTGCCCGAGGACGTCGAGATTCGCGTACCGGCCAACGTCACCGCACGTATTCAGGAAGTCCACCTGCTGGCGATCCATTGCCTTTGCGATTTGATCGACAGCCAACTGTTCGGGAGTGAAGAATGACCCCTAATCGCCTAGGCCTTCTGGCCTTGACCCTGTGCCTCGGCATCAGCGGCTGCACCTCGGTGGTTAACGCCAGCCGTGAAGCACCGATTGAAGATGACCGCGGCACCCGCACCTTCGGCAGTAAGATCGACGACTCTCTGATCGACACCAAGGTCGGCGTGAACATCGCCAAGGCCGATCCAGCCCTGGATAACGACTCGCACATCGTCGTCACCAGCTTCAATGGCGTCGTGCTGCTCGCCGGGCAAACCCCGCGCGCCGACCTCAAGGCCAAGGCCGAACAGGCCGCTGCGGCTGTTCAGCGCGTGAAGACAGTCCACAACGAACTGCAAGTCCTGCCACCTTCCGGCTTCCTTGCCCGCCAGAACGACACCTGGCTGACCTCCAAGATCAAGACCCAGATGCTCACCGATCCGAACATTCCTGGCTCGCGCATCAAGGTTGTCACCGAGAACGGCATCGTCTACCTGCTGGGTCTGCTGACCAAACAGGAAGCTACTCAGGCGACCAACCTGGTGCAAGGTGTTTCCGGGGTGCAGAAGATTGTGAAGTTGTTTGAATACATCGACTGACACGCAACACGCAGGCACAAAAAAGGCGATCCTTGCGGATCGCCTTTTTTATTACTTCACCACCTTCAAACTCGGTCGACCGCTGGGACGCGGCGGCTCGCTGTCGGGTGGCGGAATATCGTCATCCGGCTCGATCTCTTCCTCGTCTTCCATAGGCGATTCCAGATCGAACACCATGCCCTGACCGTTCTCCCGGGCGTAAATGCCCAGGATCGATGCGATAGGCACGTACAGGGTGTGCGGCACGCCACCGAAGCGCCCTTCGAAGCTGACCGCTTCGTTGTCCATGTGCAGATGACGCACGGCTGCCGGCGATACGTTCAGGACAATCTGTCCGTCACTGGCAAAACCCTGAGGCACCTGCACCGACGGATACTCGGAATTGACCAGCATGTGCGGGGTGCAATCGTTGTCCACAATCCACTCGTAGAGCGCGCGGACCAGATAAGGTCGACTGGAGTTCATAGCGGCTCCTTAAGCCTTAGCGCATATCGCGTTCGACACCAGACAGACTCGCCTGGAAAGCCTCACGCGCAAACGAGCGCTCCATGTAATCAAGCAGCGGCTTGGCAGGCCGCGGCAGTTCAATACCCAGAATCGGCAATCGCCAGAGTATTGGCAATAGGCAGCAATCCACCAGACTTTGTTCCTCACTGAGGAAAAACGGCTTGTCGGCGAACAGCGGCGACACGCCGGTCAGGCTTTCGCGCAGCTCTTTACGAGCCACGACACGGGCTGCTTCCTTGGACCGGGAATCCAGGATCAGATCCACCAGACCACACCAGTCACGCTGAATACGATGAATCAGCAGACGGCTGTTGGCACGCGCCACTGGATAAACCGGCAGTAAAGGCGGGTGCGGGTAACGCTCATCCAGATATTCCATCACCACGGTCGACTCCCACAACGCCAGGTCACGATCGACCAGGGTGGGCAAGCTGCCGTAAGGGTTCACTTCAATCAGTTTAGGCGGCTGGCGACCAGCTTCCACGTAAATGATCTCGGCGCTGACACCCTTCTCTGCAAGTACGATACGCACTCGGTGGGAATAGTGGTCGGCGGGGTCGGAGTAACAGGCCAACCGATTGGTCACGCCCATGGCGGTCCTCCTCGCTTGTTGAAATTATCGGAAACGGAAAAACGCACGCGCCCAGAGGGCGCCTCCCGTAACGCCTGGATCACCAGGCTCGTTACACCTTCAGAGACGCCCTTGGGCGCGCGCGATTGACAGCAATTTTACAGCAATATCAATGGACGTCTTTCCAGTATTCACGCTTGAGCAAGTATGCGAATACGAAGAAGAACGCCAGGTACAGCAACACATAGGTACCGATGCGCTGATGCTGCAGCTTCACCGGGTTGGCCGAGTAGGCCAGGAAGGTCACCAGATTCTTGACCTTCTCGTCGAACTGCTCTTCGTTCAGCGTGCCGGTTTTCGGCAATACGGTCAGTTGATCGCAGGCTTCATGCGTCAAAGCGGTGCCGGTCAGTGGATCGTATTGCTTCTTGCCGTCTTCGACGATTTGAACTTGTTTACAGCCTACCACCTGACGACCCTGCAGGCCGACCAGAACGTTAGGCATCCCGACGTTCGGGAACACCTTGTTGTTCACGCCCCAAGGACGCGATGGGTCTTCGTAGAAAGATTTCAGGTAACCGTAGAGCCAGTCAGTGCCACGAACGCGGGCGACCAGGGTCAGGTCGGGCGGCGCCGCACCGAACCAGGTCTTGGCGTCAGCCGGCTGCATGCCGATGCTCATGTGGTCGCCGATCTTGGCGCCGGTGAACACCACCTTCGAGAGCATCAGGTCGTGCGGAATGCCCAAGTCATCGGCGACACGCTCGTAACGCTGGAACTTGGCGCTGTGACAGCCCATGCAGTAGTTGGCGAATGTACGCGCGCCATCCTGCATGGCAGCCTTGTCGGAAACGTCGATGTCGACCTTTTCGAGCTCAGGACCACCGTGTTCGGCCGCGAAGGACAGCACGGGCAAAGCAGCAAGAATCAGTACAGCAAATAGCTTTTTCATCAGCCAGTCACCCTTTCCGGAACCGGTTTGGTCTTCTCGAGCCTGGTGTAGAACGGCATCAGAATGAAGTAGGCGAAGTACAGGAAAGTACAGACCTGCGACAGCAACGTACGCTCAGGGGTAGGCGCCATGACACCCAGCCAACCAAGAATCACGAACGAGATGCAGAACACCCAGAGCCAGATTTTGCTCAGCCAGCCCTTGTAGCGCATCGACTTGACCGGACTCCGATCAAGCCACGGCAGGACAAACAGCAACGCAATCGAGGCACCCATGGCAACAACGCCCAGGAGCTTGTCCGGAATCGCCCGCAAAATCGCGTAGAACGGGGTGAAGTACCAGACCGGAGCGATGTGCTCTGGCGTCTTGAAGGCGTTCGCCACTTCAAAGTTCGGCTTCTCGAGGAAGTAGCCGCCCATTTCCGGGAAGAAGAACACGATCGAGCAGAAGATGAACAGGAACACCAC
Source organism: Pseudomonas sp. GL_093 (assembly GCF_057837605.1). Taxonomy (NCBI): domain Bacteria; kingdom Pseudomonadati; phylum Pseudomonadota; class Gammaproteobacteria; order Pseudomonadales; family Pseudomonadaceae; genus Pseudomonas; species Pseudomonas sp. GL_093. The sequence continues at coordinate 5,883,550 of NZ_CM174448.1, forward strand.
CACGCCGACGATATCTTTCACGGTGTAGTACGGGTGGAAGGCAATGCCGTCCAGCGGTACGCCGTTTTCGTCTTTGAATTTCTTGATGTCCACGCCGTCCGGGTTGTTCGACCCCACTTCGTGCAGCGCCAGAACGTGCAGCACCACCAGACCGAGGATCACGATCGGCAACGCCACAACGTGCAGGGCGAAGAAGCGGTTCAGGGTGATACCGGAAATCAGGTAGTCACCACGGATCCACTGAGTCAGATCGTTGCCGATGACCGGGATCGCACCGAACAGCGAGATGATCACCTGGGCACCCCAGTAGGACATCTGACCCCACGGCAGCAGGTAACCCATGAAGGCTTCAGCCATCAGCGCCAGATAGATCAGCATGCCGAAGACCCACACCAGCTCACGCGGCTTCTGGTACGAACCGTAGAGCAAGCCACGGAACATGTGCAGATAGACCACGATGAAGAACGCCGAGGCGCCGGTGGAGTGCAGCAGACGCAGGATCGAGCCGTACTCGACGTCGCGCATGATGTATTCGACAGAAGCAAATGCCTCTTCCGCCGACGGGGTGTAGCTCATGGTCAGCCAGACACCGGTAACGATCTGGTTGACCAGAACGAGCAGTGCGAGGGAGCCAAAGAAATAGAAGAAGTTGAAGTTCTTCGGGGCGTAGTACTTGCTGAGATGGTCTTCCCACATTTTGGTCGCGGGAAAGCGCGCATCAACCCAATCCATGAACTTGCTCATCACGCTTTCTCCGTATCGACGCCAATGACAATGATGTCATCGGTCTCATAGGAATGCGGGGGAACTGGCAGGTTCAAAGGCGCAGGTTGCGACTTGTAGACGCGGCCAGCCAGATCGTAGTGGGAACCGTGGCAAGGGCAGAAATAACCACCTACCCAGTCCTTGCCCAGATCCGCAGGTGCCACTTCTGGACGGAAGGTCGGCGAGCAACCCAGGTGCGTGCAGATACCGATCAGCAGCAGAACCTCTGGCTTGATCGAACGCGTTTCGGGGTCGACGTAGGTCGGTTGTGTCGAGTTCTTGGAGGTCGGGTCAGACAGCTGGCCCTCGATCTTTTTCAGATTCCCCAGGATTTCCGCGGTTCGGCGGACAATGAACACCGGCTGACCGCGCCACTCAGCAATCATCTGCTGGCCTGGCTCGATTTTGCTGACATTCACCTTCACCGGTGCACCTGCGGCTTTCGCCTTGGCACTGGGAAACCATGACCCCACGAACGGGACCGCAGCCCCCACCGCTCCTGCAGCACCCACCACGGATGTGGCTGCTACCAAGAAGCGACGCCGGCCTGCATTCACGCCGTCATTGCTCATTCAGTCCTCTCCCATCAGCTTTGTGGCCTGTTAAATCAGGCGTCTACTAAGTAAAAATCTGAACTTATAAAAATTTTGCCGAATGGTAATGAAAAGCCCCAATTCTGACAAGGTAATTACCGAGGGGCTCCACTGCCAAGCCTTGCAGTATAGGGCTTCTACGGCTGTGGCAAGTTGTCACAGAGCAATTCTTTGATAAATCGCGCCCATAAAAAAACGCCCAGCTTCGCGAGGAAACTGGGCGTTCTTCTTGAACGTAAAAGCGAATTAACGCTTCGAGTACTGCGGACGCTTACGCGCTTTACGCAGACCAACTTTCTTACGTTCAACTTCACGTGCATCGCGAGTAACGAAGCCAGCTTTGCGCAGAGCGCCACGCAGGGTTTCGTCGTACTGCATCAGTGCGCGAGTGATACCGTGGCGGATTGCGCCAGCTTGACCACTTACACCACCACCGATCACGGTGACGTAGATGTCGAATTTCTCGACAGTCTCAGTCAGTTCCAGCGGCTGACGAACTACCATGCGGGCAGTTTCGCGGCCGAAGAAATTTTCCAGGGTGCGGTTGTTGATGGAGATGTTACCAGTACCCGGACGCAGGAAAACGCGTGCGGTTGCGGTCTTGCGACGGCCAGTGCCGTAATTTTGAGTCGCCGACATAATGAACTATTCCGTTAAAACTTCAGTTCTTGGGGCTGCTGAGCAGTATGAGGGTGTACAGCGCCCGCATAGACTTTCAGCTTACGATACATGTCGCGACCCAGCGGGTTCTTAGGCAGCATGCCTTTGACCGCGGTCTCGATCACGCGCTCAGGGGCTTTAGCGATCAGCTTTTCGAAGTTGATCGACTTGATGCCGCCCGGGAAACCGGAGTGGGAGTAGTAGATTTTATCGGTGGTTTTAGCACCGGTTACACGAATCTGCTCGGCATTGATAACGACGATGTAATCGCCGGTGTCAACGTGAGGAGTGTACTCAGCTTTATGCTTGCCACGCAGACGGCTCGCGATTTCGGTGGCCAGACGACCCAGGGTCTGACCTGCAGCGTCGACGACAAACCAGTCGTGCTGTACTGTTTCCGGTTTAGCAGTAAAAGTTTTCATTCTTTATAGCCTCAGGGGCCGCCCTGTAAATTAGACGGCGGATCTTACTGAATAGTGCGTACTTTGACAAGTCAAAGGCAGCCGGATACAGACGCTTTCGGGGGCTCGGGTCGGCGCGTCCGTTCAACGGCAAGATTCTTCGGCGGCGGCGCATCACTTCCACTGCAGAAAGAGGTGCGCAATTATGCAGATTGCGAAAAATAATTCAACCTGCTTTTATGATTGTTTTGCCCAAGGAGCACCCGATGGACTATCGACAGCTAGGCCGAACCAATCTGAACGTGAGCGCCATCTGCCTAGGAACCATGACCTGGGGCGAGCAAAACAGCGAGGCTGAAGCCTTCGCCCAGATTGAACGGGCCAAGAGCGCCGGGATCAATTTCATCGACACTGCCGAGATGTACCCAGTGCCACCCAAGGCCGAAACCTACGCCACCACCGAGCGCTACATCGGCAATTACTTCAAAAGCCGCGGTGATCGCGCCGACTGGATCCTGGCCAGCAAGATCGCCGGCCCCGGCAACACCATCGACTACATCCGCGACAAAAACCTGCGACACAACCGCCAGCACATCACCGAAGCCGTGGATGCCAGCCTCAAGCGTTTGCAGACCGACTACATCGACCTCTACCAGCTGCATTGGCCAGAGCGCAGCACCAATTTCTTCGGTCAGCTCGGTTACAAACACCAGACCGAAGCCAACCTCACGCCGCTGGAGGACACCCTCGAAGCGCTGGACGAGCAGGTCAAGGCTGGCAAGATCCGCCACATCGGCCTGTCCAACGAAACGCCATGGGGCACCATGCGTTTCCTCGCCCTGGCGGAAGCCCGTGGCTGGCCGCGTGCGGTGTCGATCCAGAACCCGTACAACCTGCTCAACCGCAGCTTCGAAGTCGGTCTGGCAGAAATCGCCATCCGCGAACAATGCGGCCTGCTCGCCTATTCGCCGCTGGCGTTCGGTTTCCTGTCGGGCAAGTACGAAGGTGGCGCGCGCCCGCCCAAAGGCCGCCTGAGCCTCTACAGCCGCTTCAGCCGCTATTTCAACCCGCAGTCGGAAGCCGCGTGCAGTCGTTATGTGGCACTGGCGCGTGAACACGGCCTGGACCCGGCGCAAATGGCGTTGGCGTTTGTCACTCAGCAGCCGTTTGTGACCAGCAACATCATTGGCGCGACGACGATGGAGCAACTTGAAAGCAATTTAGCGAGCTTCGAGCTGAAACTATCCGATGAAGTGTTGGAGGGAATCGAGGCGATCCACAAGGATCACCCGAACCCTGCACCTTGATGGATTCATAGACCGCTATCGCGAGCAGGCTCACTCCTACAGGTTTTGCACAATCCCTGTAGGAGTGAGCCTGCTCGCGATAGCGGTCTGATAATCACCGCAAGGTCAAAGCGACCGCGCAATAATCTCCTTCATGATTTCATTGGTCCCCGCATAAATCCGCTGCACCCGCGCATCCGCCCACGCCCGGGCGATCGGGTATTCCCACATGAAACCGTAGCCGCCGTGCAACTGCACGCACTCGTCGAGCACCTTGCATTGCAGGTCGGTGCCCCAGTACTTGGCCATCGCCGCAGTCGGCACGTCGAGCTTGCCTTGCAGGTGCAGTTCCAGACAGCGATCGACGAAGACCCGACCGATCTGAATCTCGGTCGCCATCTCCGCCAGTTTGAAACGGGTGTTCTGGAAGTCGGCGATCGCCTTGCCGAATGCCTTGCGCTCGCGGGTGTAATCCAGCGTCCATTGCAATGCAGCTTCAGCCGAAGCAAGCCCGCCGATGGCAACGGTAAGACGCTCTTGAGGCAATTCTTGCATCAGGTACGCGAAGCCCATCCCGGCCTGCCCCAACAGGTTTTCCTTGGGTACCCGAACGTCCTGGAAGAACAGTTCCGAGGTGTCCTGAGCCTTCATGCCGACTTTTTCCAGACGCTTGCCCTTGGCGAAGCCTGGGGTGTTGGCTTCCACCAGAAACAGGCTGGTTCCTTTCGCGCCGGCCTTCGGATCGGTCTTGGCCACGACAATCACCAGGTCAGCGAGAAAGCCGTTGGTGATGAACGTCTTCGAACCATTGATCACATACTCGTCGCCATCGAGCAGCGCGGTGGTTTTCACCCCTTGCAAGTCGGAACCGGCACCCGGCTCGGTCATGGCAATCGCCGTGACCATCTCGCCAGACACCAGTTTCGGCAGGTATTTGTGTTTCAGCGCTTCACTGCCGTAATGCAGGATGTACGGCGCGACGATGTCCGAATGCAGGGAAAAACCGATACCGGTCAGGCCGAGACGACCGATCTCTTCGATCACCACTGTGCTGTAGAGAAAGTCCGCCCCCAGGCCGCCGTACTCTTCCGGCAAATGCGAACACAGCATCCCCGCCTCCCCCGCCTTGTTCCAGAGTTTGCGATCGATATAGCCTTGTTTTTCCCATTGCCCATGGAACGGCACGGCCTCTTTTTCGAGGAACGTTCGCACACTGTCGCGAAAAAGTTCGTGCTCGGAACTGAACAAGGTTCTGGGGATCATGCGGCACCTGTCGTTATTGTTAGCCGGAATTGACCTCCAGAGACTATGCCCCGCATCCGATACAGGACACTGGACACATCAGACAAAAAATAAGACGATCCAGCCGTCTGGTGACCACTTTCCCCTATAAGAATAAAGTTGAATTATGTCTAACCAAGTCTCCACGCCCTTGCGGCGCGTCAGCATCCTGGCTATCGACCGGGTTTTCGCTTCCACCCTCATGCAAGCCAAGGATTTCTTCCACCTGGCCAGCCTGCGTTACGGCAAACAACTGGGCCAAGGCCTGACTCCGGCGTTCGAAACCCGCCTGGTCAGCCCCGATGGCAAACCGGTGAACAGCTTCAGCGATGTGGTCATGCCGGTGGACGGCGGCCTGGAAAACGCCGACATCATTGTCCTTCCAGCCTTCTGGGACGATTTCGACACCCTTTGCCAACGTTATCCACAGGTCCTGCCCTGGCTGCGTCAGCAACATGCTCGCGGCGCAGTACTCTGCGGCGAAGCCACCGGGGTGTTCTGGCTGGCCGAGGCCGGGCTGCTCGACGGCAAGGAAGCGACCACTTACTGGCGCTTCTTCAATGCGTTTGCCGAACGCTTCCCGCGGGTTCAGCTCAATCAGGACAAGCACCTGACCGATGCCGATAACCTGTATTGCGCGGGCGGCACCACCTCGGCCTGCGACCTTTACATTTACCTGATCGAACGCTTCTGCGGCGCCAACGTGTCCCAGGCCGTCGCGCGGGACATTCTTTATGAAGTGCAGCGCAGCTACTCGCCAGGACGAATCGGTTTCGGCGGTCAGAAGCTGCACCAGGATGTGATCATCCTGCAGATCCAGCACTGGCTCGAAGAACACTTCGCCGACAAATTCCGCTTCGAAGACGTGGCTCGCGAACACGGCATGAGCATCCGTAATTTCATGCGGCGCTTCCAGACCGCCACCGGCGACAAGCCGCTGCATTACCTGCAACGACTGCGCATCGAAACCGCCAAGGGCCTGCTCTCCGGCAGCCGCAAGAGCATCAAGACCATCAGCTATGAAGTCGGTTACGACGACGCGAGCTTCTTCGCTCGGCTGTTCCGCCAGCACACCGAGCTGTCGCCGAACCAGTATCGGCAGCAGTTTCAACAGGCTGCATAACTGTTGATATAGGCGCCGCCACGGAATTGCCAAGCGGCGCCTGTTTCAGAATTAAACTGCAAACACCAACAGTGTTTAAAGATAACGTTCGCGTGATTATTTCCCTTACATGAAAAACGGAATGCAGAGCACCGAACAAGTCCTTTGTACGCTTGCGAGCCGCTTACTGAGAACCCCAATATAGTCTTCCCGCCAGCTGAACTGCACTTCAGGGAAGATCAACAATGACCACAGAAACAAGTTCCCAGTTTCTCTCATTTAACGACAAGACCGAAAATCTCCAGGCTAAAAATAAATGGTCAGGCCGATTCCCAAATCCGCCGGACTTATGCTTTGACTACCGAGCGTTAATTGAGCAGGAACACGGCGTAGCAAAGGCAACTGATCCCACCCATAAAATATGCATCATTGGCGCAGGCGTTACCGGACTCACTGCCGCTCGAGAACTTTATCGTTGCGGTTTTACCGACGTGACACTGATAGAACAATCGACACGCATTGGCGGCAGGCACCTGACCGTCCATGGCAGCCATCCAATAAAAGAAAGTCATACACCTTTCGAGATGGGCGCCATGCGTCTTCCATTTTTCAATAGAGAAAACGAGCCACCCAAAGAGGGTCGATCGCTGATGGCTTACTACGCCAAGGCATTTGACCTGGCGCTATCTGACTTCCCCAATCCGGGAAGTCAGTGGGTGAGTTCGACAGGCATTTATCTTCAGGAAGGCAGCCTGGGTGGTCGCGCGAATCCGCACATGTTGATCTGGACGAATGAAGACGGCTTGACGCCTCCACCCGACGAGGCGCTGCAAACGGTTTATGCCAAGTGGAAGGCCTTTGCCGCCAGGATGACTCGCCAGATTGCGCTGATCTACGCCACGCAGGAGTGGGAAGCCGTCTGGGCGGCCATCGTCGACAGGTACGAGCGTGTTTCGTTTCGCGACCTGGTCTGCATGCCGGTGCTGGAAACCTGGAACAAGGACAAACCAGGAGATTTCGGCGGAGTCGGAATGACCTCGCACGAATCCACCCTGTTCTATTCGATTGGCATCGGCGATGGTAGCTGGGGCGCTTTTTATGACGTGTGCGCGCTCTACCCACTGCGTACCGCCATTTTCGGATTCAGCAGTCGCCTGCAACTGGTTCACGGTCGGGTCGATTCGTGCGGCGAACCGCTTCCCGCGCCTTACTTGCACAGCGACGCCGTTCTCGATGCGAAGGGCCTGCCTTTCGACAGCCCGCGCTACATCGGCCTCGCGGCGCTGGACGAATGCCTGCTGTTCATGAACACCGACAGCGCGCACAAATCGTTCTACGAACATTGTCTTGAAAGAGGCGACGGATTTTTCACCGATTCATCCGTCAACAAACTGAAGAAGCTGGACGATCAAAAAGTACGCGTCTACTACACATGGAAATTCAGCCAGCCCTGTCAATCGCAGGAACTGTTCGATGACTTTGACGCCGTCATCATGACCTTGCCTTCATGGTTGATCGAAACAGGTATCCGGCTCGAAAACTTCAATCAGCAGATGCTGCCATTCGCGATGATCAACGCTTACAAAACGGCACACTGGGAAACAAGTTGCAAAGTGTACGCCCCCTTAAGCAAATCATTCCTTTCAAGCAAAACCCGAATCCCCCACGCCATTGTGACCGACAGTTTCATTCATGACGTATACAGCTATCGCTATAACGAGAATTATCCATACGACTGCATATTACTAAGTTACACATGGGAGGATGACGCCACCAAACTGGCGCTGTTTAACGACCAGGAACTGGTGGCGAAGTGCGTAGAGGAACTCGACCGGATACTGATGAATTCCGTCAATATCCAGCAGAAGATCTCTCCCTACATTAAAACTGAACATGCCGTGGTCCAACGCTGGATGACGGACAGAAACGCTTTGGGCTGCGCAAAGTTATACAGGCCCGGCACTTATTACGACGCGGTGAGCCTGATGAAGTACAACCGGGATTTCTCGCCTGTTTCCGGTCTGTATTTTTCCGGCGAATCGTTTTCAGTCGATGCCGGCTGGACAGAGCCGTGCTTTCGCGGCGCCGTGGATGCCGTGATTCATATCTGCAATAAAACCGCAGCGGTATTCAACGGCGGATTCTGCATGAGCGACTACCCGCACTACCGCATCCGCAATTGACATCCGGCTCCATCGCCCAGAACCAATGCGCCCTGCGCGTTGGTTCTGTCTCTGCGTAACCGCTCTATTACGCCACCTTGCGCCCCGGCAGAAGAATTCGGGCGCTCTGCCCTGCGCGATCTTCGGACGCGGACTACAGCTCAAACGGAAGCCGCTGACTTACGCAAAAATGCCATTTCAACTCTTATAAACACGCAACTAAACAGCGTGAATAACAATAAAAAAGAGGTCATCGAGAATGAGCGAGCCAACAAGTCCTGTTCGTGTAGCAGTCGTGCAATTCGACCCACAAGTCGGCAAAGAGAAACGTGCAGGTAATCTGCGTCATGGCCTGGAGTTGGCCCTGGAAGCGGTAAACGGCGGTGCCAATCTCATCGTGCTGCCCGAGCTTTGCAGCACAGGTTATTTCTTCAGCAATCGGCAAGACGCGTTCGACCATTCGGAGGTGATTCCCGACGGGCCGAGTGTGCAAATCTGGGTGGACTTCGCCCGCCAGTACAAGGTTTACCTGGTGGCAGGCTTGACCGAGCGCGATGGCATGCGGCTGTTCAACACCGGTGTTCTGGTCGGGCCTGACGGTTTTATCGGCAAGTATCGCAAAGCCCATTTGTGGAACCTGGAGAAGCTGTGGTTCACACCGGGAGATCAGGGCTTTCCAGTATTCGATACGCCTATTGGCCGTATCGGATTGTTGATCTGCTGGGATATCTGGTTCCCGGAAGTGCCGCGAATCCTCAGTCAGCAAGGCGCGGACATCATTTGCAGCCTGAACAACTGGGTGTGGACGCCTCCGCCGCTGTTCGATGACGCCGGCAAGTGCATGGCGTCGTACCTGACCATGACGGCGGCTCACGTCAACAATGTGTTTATTGCGGCGGCGAGCCGGATCGGCGAAGAGCGAGGTGCACGTTACCTGGGCTGCTCGCTGATCGCGGGCACCAACGGCTGGCCGATTGGCCAGGTGGCCTCAGCGGACAAGCAGGAAATCCTGTTTGCCGACATCGACCTGACCAGCTCCCGCAGCGCGCCCATCTGGAACAACCTGAACGATCTGCATCGCGATCGTCGCACCGATCTCTACGATCAAATGCTCGGTTACACCCAGCACCCTTGTCTGCCGCGCTGATAAGGGGAATGACTGATGGAAACCACAAACGAAAAACCGCAAAACCGGCTTGCCGCCAGGTCGCGGCTGGATAGGGCGATCATCTGGCTGATGCTCAGCACGACGCTGTTGATCATCTGGCTCTCATTCACCTACCGGACATCCTGGTCAGCCCATTGGCCAGACTACAGTCACATGGTGTCGAGCCTCCCGGAGCCCAGTGCCTGGCTGCGCTGGGTCTTGGGAGACATCAGCGAGGTGGCGTTCTACAAACATGAGTTCGCTTCGATCGGGTTGCTTGCAGGCGCCTACCTGGCCTACTGGGCGAATAGAACGGGAAAAGCCTGGCAAGGTTTTACCATTTGCTACGGCAGCGGATTATGGCCGTGGCTCGTCACCAGCTCGTTGCTGGGCCTGTTGTTGAGCAACCTTCTGTGGGGCTGGACGGTCACGGCCTCCAGTTGGCAACCGACGTTTGCCGCCTTTGTTTCGTTGCCGGCGGCGATGGTGCTGATGTTTGGCGGCGGCTGGAAGGTCACAATCAATGGCGCAATCATGGGCGCCGTGTTCGTCACTCCGATGTGCTTGTTGATCGTCAATTACGTCTGCAACCCCCTCGGATTGCCGGCGGTGATCGGCAATGTCACGGGCATGGCGGTCGCCAGCGTCGGCGCTTTTCTGCTCTGTCGTTACCTGCCGAGCCTGGTGAAGTCCGACCCACCCAAGAAACCGTCCCCCCCTGTGCCCGCACCCGCCATCACCAAAACGCCCGATTATGGTGTCGTGTGGAGCCTGCGCCGGGTGTTGGCCGACTTTTCGGAAGCGCCGTTCTTTGGCAATGAATGGGCCAGTCTCGGTTTGATCGCCGGCGCCTTGATGGCTTACACCTTGAACCCCACAAGCCCGGTGTATGGCACGGGCTTGCTGCCCCAACTGATCGCCGCGCAAGCGTTGACCTCGGCGTTAGGCGTAGTGATCTGGCGTCAGCAATGGATATTGCGCGGCTGGTATCCCACCTACGTTCCGTTGGTGTCAGTCGTACCGGCGGCCGTTCTGACGTACGGCGGCAGCTGGCAGGTCATCGCCTCAAGCGCGCTGCTGGGGGCATTGATTGCGCCACCCCTGGCCTGCGCGATTGCCAAGCGGTTGCCGGCCGACATGCACGGTTTCATCGGCAATGTACTGGCCATGGCCATCAGCACGTTGCTGATCATTCCGTTTATTGGACTGCTGGTAGCCAGCTGACGAACGTCGCGACTGGGCGCACAAAAAAGGCCTGCAATGCAGGCCTTTCTCATTTACCGAAATGTCCTACGGCTTGTGCGCCCGGGACAGGAATTCGTGAGACTGCATTTCCAGCAGACGACTCAGGGTGCGCTGGAACTCAAAGTTCAGGCGACCGCCGGTGTAGAGGTCTTTGAGCTCGACTTCAGCGGAAATGATCAGCTTCACGTTACGGTCGTAGAACTCGTCGACCATGTTGATAAAGCGTCGGGCGATGTCGTCGGTGGTGACGCTCATCTGCTCGACACCGCTGAGCAACACGGCATGGAAGATCTTGCCCAGTTCGATGTAGTCGTTCTGGCTGCGCGGGCCGTCGCAGAGTTCGCGGAAGTCGAACCAGGCCACGTCATCGCAGGTGCGCAAGGCACGGATTTCGCGGTTCTCGATCATCAGCACATCGTTCTCGATGGCTGCCGTGCATTCTGGCGTCAGGGCGCGGAAGCTCTTACGCAGGCTTTCGTGGGACGCATCATCCAGCGGGAAGTGGAACAGCTCCGCTTGCTCAAGGTGACGCAGACGATAATCGACGCCGCTGTCGACGTTGACGATCTCGGTGTTCTGCTTGATCAGCGCAATGGCCGGCAGGAAGCGCGCACGTTGCAGGCCGTCCTTGTACAGACCGTCCGGCACGATGTTCGACGTCGCGACCAGGGTCACGCCGTTCTTGAACAGCTCTTCCATCAGCGTGCCGAGGATCATTGCGTCGGTGATGTCGGACACGAAGAACTCATCGAAACAAATCACCCGGGCTTCATCGGAGAAGCGCTTGGCGATGATGGTCAGCGGGTTTTTCTCGCCGCCGAGGGTCTTCATCTCTTCGTGCACGCGCTTCATGAAGCGGTGGAAGTGAGTGCGGACCTTTTCCTTGAACGGCAGCGCTTCGAAGAAGGTGTCGACCAGATAGGTCTTGCCCCGGCCGACGCCGCCCCAGAAGTACAGACCCTTGACCGGTGCCGCGTCTTTCTTGCCAAACAGTTTGCCGAACAGACCCGGTTTGCTGTGCGAGGCCGCGACCAGATCGTCGTACAGGCGCTGCAAATGGCGCACCGCAGTTTCCTGCGCGGCGTCATGAAAGAATTCCGGGCGTTTCAGATCAGCTTGATATCGTTCTAGGGGCGTCATAATTCGTTAGCAAGGCAACAAAAACGGGCCGTCACTGTAGCGACGGCCCGTGGGAATGGCAATCGGCCCTTGGTCGGGTCGAGCCGCTGATTTATTCCTGAACCGGCGTCAGAGCAACCCGCAGGGTCTCGATGGCAGCATCGCGAGCGGTGCTGTCAGCAAAGGCCGGGCTGTCGGCAACGCACTCGCCTTCCAGCCAGACGCTGAAGCTCAGGTCTTCGTTGCGCACGTCCAATGGCTGACCCGATTGCAGTTGCTTGGTCACCTGGCCTGCGGTTTTACCGTCGGCAAAGTTACGCGATAGCAGCAGTTGCTCGCCGTCGGCCGCCAGCAGACGGAAGCGGAAACTGCCGTCGTCTTCGCGGAAGCTGACGAAACGCGCGGCTTTCGCGGCTTTCTTCTTGGTGGTGGTCGCGACTTGGGTCTGAGCGACGAAAGAACGCAGACCAACCGCTTCACGCAGTTCGTGGAGGAACGGTGTCGCCACCGAGCGGGCCTTTTTGGCGCCGATCTGCAGGATGTCTTCCAGGTCTGCCGGGCGTTCGATCAACTGGTGATAACGCTCGCGGGACTCGCCCAGCTCGCTGTCGAGCAGCTGGAACAGACGATTCTTCGCCTCGCCCCAACCCAGGCCCTGCAACAGTTCACTGCGGAACTCGTCGGACTGCGCCGGGGTGGCGAAGGCCTGGAACAAGGTGAACAGGTGCGAGTTGTCCGGATCTTTCGCTTCGCCCGGTGCACGGGAGTCGGTAACGATCCGCGAAATGGCGTCCTTCATTTCCTTGGCGCTGCTGAACAACGGAATGGTGTTGTCGTAGCTCTTCGACATCTTGCGACCGTCGAGGCCTGGCAGCGTGGCAACGCTTTCTTCGATCAGCGCTTCAGGCATGGTGAAGAATTCTTTGCCCTGACCAAACAGATGGTTGAAGCGTTGACCGATGTCACGGGCCATTTCCACGTGCTGGATCTGGTCACGACCGACCGGCACCTTGTGGGCGTTGAACATCAGAATATCCGCGGCCATCAGCACCGGGTAGCTGTACAAGCCCATGGTGATGCCAGCGTCCGGGTCTTCGCCAGTTTCGACGTTCTTGTCCACCGAAGCCTTGTAGGCGTGGGCGCGATTAAGCAGGCCCTTGGCGGCGACGCAGGTCAGCAGCCAGGTCAGCTCTGGGATTTCCGGGATGTCGGATTGGCGATAGAAGGTTACGCGGTCCACATCCAGGCCACCGGCCAGCCAGGTCGCGGCGATTTCCAGACGCGAGCGCTGGATGCGCAGCGGGTCATCGCATTTGATCAGGGCGTGGTAGTCGGCCAGGAAGTAGAACGAATCGGCATTGCTGTCACGGCTGGCGATGATCGCCGGACGGATAGCGCCGGCGTAGTTGCCCAGGTGCGGCGTGCCGGTGGTGGTGATGCCGGTGAGGATACGGGTACGAGTCGTCATGGGTAATCGCTTGTCAGACTGCAATCAATTCGAAAGACGCGGCAGGATCAGATCCTTGAGATCGGTCAGCTTGCCATGAAAAAAGTGTCCGCATTCTGCCACTTTCAGCAGCTCATGGGGACGCTCGAGTTTCGAGGACCAGTCGTAGACGGCTTGCGGGTCGATGACTTCGTCGGTTTCCGGCTGGATCAGGGTCAGTTCGCCTTGCTGCGGCAGTTGATCCTGATCGCCGAGACGCATGACAGCGGGCGCGACCATAAACAAATGTTTCAGCTGTTCGCCCTTCGCTTCCAGGCGTCCGCCGAGGCTGGCGGCAACAAAACCGCCGAAGGAGAAACCGAACAGCGTCAGCGGCAATTCCGGGTGTTTGGCCCGCAGCCACTCGGCGGCCGCTTGAGCATCGTCGACTTCGCCAGTGCCCATGTCGTGGCTGCCTTCGCTGGCGCCGACGCCGCGATAATTGAAACGCAAAGTAATCAAACCGGCATCGCGCGCGGTGCGCTGCAAGGTCGAGACCACTTTGTTGAGCATGGTGCCGCCCTGCACCGGGTTCGGGTGGCAGATCAGCGCCAGGCCGCGTGGCTGCTCATTGTCCAGGCCCTTGTTTTCCAAATACAGGGCTTCCAGTTGGCCGACCGGGCCATCAATCACTACAGGGGTTTCGCGCATAAGCAAGGAAGGAACTCCGTGACCTCGAATCGGGTCGACTCGTCTAGCAAATTGTCTGTGCCAATCTATTGCGAGTGAATCGCGGTATACAGCGCAGGTTCGAGCCGTTAACGTAAAGCAAAGCCGTTTATAGAGGAAGGACTCGTGGAACACTCGCTCTTAGTTTGGTTGTTGCCGACTCTTGCCCTGGTTGTGGGTGTCGCCATTGGTTTCCTGATCGCTCGCCTGGTGCCGAATGCCGCGCCTAGCAGCACACAACGTCAGCTGGATGACATTCAGGAACGTTTCGACAGTTATCAGAACGAGGTGGTTACCCACTTCAACAGCACTGCAACCCTGGTCAAGAAACTGACTGCGAGCTATCAGGAAGTGCAGGATCATCTCGCCGAGGGTGCCAACCGCCTGGCCCTGGACGAGCAAACCCGCCAACGCCTGCTGGCCTCGCTGCACGCCGATGCGGCAGCCGCCCCACGGGAACGCCTGACGCCGCCGCGCAATCAGGAGCCGCCTCGCGACTACGCTCCCAAAGCCCCGAACGCGCCGGGCATGCTCGATGAGCATTACGGCCTGAAGAAGTAATCAGGTTTCGTGCGATACAAAAAGCCTCCGGATGAGTGATTGTCCGGGGGCTTTTTTATTGCTGATGGTTTTTTTTGTTGCCTGCTCTGGCCCCATCGCGAGCAAGCTCGCTCCCACAGGGGAACGCATTCCAAATGTGGGAGCGAGCTTGCTCCGGGCGGCGTTCCGACGATGGGGCCAGAGCTGTCGATACAAAAAAGCCCGCCCGATCTGTTGAGGATCGGGCGGGCTTTTTTACGCCTGGGGTTCAGTCAGACGATTATGGATACTACTGAACAGTGCCTTGCTGCTGGCCGCCATACTGCTGACCCGGAATCGCCTTCAGGTTGACCTCGACCCGACGGTTCTGCGCCCGGCCATTGACGTCACCGTTGCTGGCAATCGGGCTATCCGGCCCGGCACCGCGAGCCGACAGGTTGGCACCGCTCACGCCCTGCGACGTCAGGTAAGTCGCCACGCTCTGGGCGCGACGCTGGGACAGGTCCATGTTGTGCTGGCGGCTGCCGGTGCTGTCGGTGTAGCCGACGATCTCGATCTGGTTCTGGCTGAATTCCTTGAGCGAGCCCGCCAGATTGTTCAGCGGCTGATAGAAGCCCGACGCGATGTTCGCCGAATCGGTGGCGAAGGTGATGTTACCCGGCATGATCAATTTGATCTGATCACCCTCGCGCTGCACTTCCACCCCGGTGTTGGCCATGCTGGCGCGCAGCTTTTTCTCTTGCTGATCGGCGTAATAACCGTAACCGGCGGCGGAAGCACCTACCACCGCAGCGCCAATCAGCGCGCCCTTGCCACGGTTATCGTGACTGATGGCGGCACCGGCCAAAGCACCGGCCAGAGCGCCGAGGCCACCGTATTTAGCGGTTTTGCTCATGCCCGTGGAACCACTGTCGGCCTGGCCCTGGTTGTCGTAAGGGTTAGGCGAGGCGCAGCCAGACAGCAAGGCCACAGCCGTAGCGACAATAATCAAACGCTGCTTGGTGAACATGAAGAGCTCCTACTTTTTGCATTCTGTGGTGCAACGGACTAAGGCATTAAACCTTTGCGGGCGTTGGATCATAGCGGATGAAAATAATTCCACCACGCCCCTCACAACGTTAGAAATCACGCCCGCACAAAAGGGTTCTCGCGCATTTCATCGCCCAGACGTGTGTCCGGACCGTGCCCGGTCACCACCGTCGCCTCTTCGTCGAGGGTGTACAGCCGCTGCTTGATCGACCGCACGATGGTCGCCTGATCGCCACCCCACAAATCCGTGCGCCCTACCCCGCGACGAAACAACGTGTCACCGGCAATCAGCAGCTTAGCCTCTGAAAACCAAAAGCTCATGGAGCCCGGCGTATGACCCGGCGTGTGCAACGCCACGCCACAGCCGCAGGCCAGTTCTTCATCATCGGCCAACCAGCGATCCGGCGACGGCACCGGCGTGTAGGGCACACCGAACATCTGGCACTGCATCTCCAGGTTGTCCCAGAGGAATTGATCTTCTTTATGCAAATGCAGGGTTGCGCCGGTTTTCTCCTTCAACTGACCGGAAGCCAGGAAGTGATCTAGGTGCGCATGAGTATGAATGATGCTCACCACCTTCAAGCCCAGTGCGTCGAGCCGCGCGAGGATCAGTTCGTGATTACCGCCCGGATCGACCACGATGGCCTTTTTGGTGATCGGATCGCCGATGATCGTGCAGTTGCACTGCAACGGGCCGACGGGAAAGGTTTCGCGGATGAGGGCTGTATTCGGGGTTTGCATGGGTTTAATCCTGGTGCCAAGGCTGGGTACTGCGGTTATGATCCGCAAAATTGATAGGTTATCCTCGCGCCGCGCCTATTTGAAACAGGACGGCAGGAAGCCAATGCCTGGTTCAAACGACTCTTGAAGCGTTTTTTGTAACGCTCAGCCCAAAAAGGATAATCCCATGCAAGAAGACTATCTCCTTCGTCAGGACATTAAAGGTATCGAAGCCTGGGCACAGGCCTGAACCATGCCTGAGATTCCGGAAGACTTCAGCTGTAAAACGGCCTGCGCGTTTGTGGCAGGACGCGAGCACCTCAAGACTCAAACGCCTTGCCAGGACTATGTCGCGGCCAGAGAGTCCAACGAGGTGACCTGCATTTCATTGGCGGTTGGGGCTGGCTCCAGATCCGACATCGGCGCCCAAGTAGCGGTCACGGCTACCCTGGCCTTTGTCTGCAAAAACTTTGAAAGCCTCTGGCAAAACATGGACAAACACAACGCGAAGGCAGCCCAGCGACTGGTTAATCGCTGCCTGGACGCGTTCAGACGCAAATCTGCAAAGCTTGGCGGCGATATCAACGACCTGGCCTGTACCTTGTCGTTCGTCGCTTACTCACAAGGCCGCTACCTCGCAGGTCACTTGGGCGATGGCGTCATCGCAAGCGTTGAAGCGGACGGACAACTTCAGGCCCTTTCTCATCCAGAAAATGGTGAGTCGGCCAATACCGCCCCGTTGCTGACTGACCATAAAGCGGCGTCGCGGCTCAAGTTGTATCGTGGGCAAATCGAAGCCACGACGGGCTTCGCGATCATGAGCGACGGCACCGCGCAAAGTCTCTATGACAAATCCAACGGCGTCCCCACCCCGGCGATCCAAAAGCTGCTGGAGTGGAATGCAACGTTGCCCAGAAAAAAAATGAGGGAAGTGTTGGGTGACAACTTGCAACAGTCCATTGCCAGTAAAACCGGGGATGACTGCTCCATAGGCTTACTGTCGATCCTGAAGCACTCCATCGACGTGGGGCAGACATCCGGAGTGATTGTCTCAGAGGAGAAATGACCGAAAACCTCTGATCGCAAGGCCCAACTTGTTTCGGAGGTCTTCAAACGGCGATTACTGCAATACACCCAAGTCTTTCGCCCTGGCGACCGCTTGCGTGCGCCGTTCAACCCCAAGCTTGCTGTTGATATGGCTGGCGTGAGTTTTTACGGTGTGCAGCGAAATAAACAGCTGATCGCTGATCTCTTGATTCGAACAGCCCTGGGCGATCAGTCGCAGGACAGCCATTTCCCGCGTACTGAGTTGTTCCGCGGCGGCGGATGACTCTGCTGCGGGACGGCCTGTCACTGCCGGAAGTTTTTCTGCAAGGCTCAGTGAAACGGGCGTCGGTGCACCGAGTTGAAGTTGTCCACGCAGCCAGTCCGGATGTTCAGCCAACAACCTGTCAAACGGTTGCAGCACTCCACCGGCCGCCGCTTCCAGCGCCTGACTCAGGGCCTTGCGGGCCTCGGGCTCGCGTCCGCCCCCCAGCAATAACGTCACTTTCTGAGTCAGTGCCATCACGCTGAGCAACTGCCTGCCCGTTTGCTGCCCGTGCTCAAGCAACGCGTTCAATCGTCCTTCGGCCAGCATCGGCTGTCCCTGAATGACCTCCAGCAAGGCTTGCTGCAACTCGATATGCAGCGGCAGTTGCGGATGAAACTCCGGAGGGGCTGCCGCGTGTTCGCCGTTGTAGGTCTGGCCCAAGCGAGCGAGCCAGGCTTCGGCCAGATCGGTACGCCCCTGAGCCAGCCAAAGTTCGCATTTGACCAGGGTGATCATCGCCAGGTAGTAGATCGGTGGCACGTCCCAGATGTGCATCAGGCGCTCGGCTTCCGCGAGTTCAGCGAAGGCTTTGGCGAATTCGCCGCTGATGCCCTCAAGCCTGGCGATCACGCAGTGGCCGATCAATACGCTGATATCACGACAGGCGCGTGCTTCATTCAAACCGGCTTGCAAGCGTGCCCGTGCGGCTTGGGGCTGCAAGCGCAGGGCTAACAAAAAGCCTTCGTACAAAGTCAGTCGGGCGCGTACGGCATACAGCCGTTGCGGGGATAACCGTTGCAGGCGTTGCAGCCCTTGGCGCACTTCATCCAGCGCACGAAGGATTTCCCCTCGCGCTTGCAGCACGCGAGCGCGGTCGTAATGGGCCAGCGCTTCGAACAGCGGGTTGCCGACCCGTTGCGCCAACTCCAGAGATTCACGGTTCAACCCGCGGGCACGCCACAAGTCACCGTCGGCAATGGCCAGGTTGGACAGGGTCGAGAGGCACATCAGGCGTTGCCCGTAGCGTTTGGCGGGCAGGCTCTCCTGCGCTTCGGTGCAGTAGAGCAACGTCAGCTCGCGATTGCCGCGCCCGCGGGCGATGACCCCACTCAGGGCCAGCCATTGCGCCAGCATGGATTTCTGCGCAGTGGCCGACGGGGCCGGCAGGAAGCGACTCAAATGACTGGCCAACTCCTCGGCGGCGTCCAGCTGACAGGCCAGCCCCAACGCCCAGCTGTACAGCACGATCAGCCGTGGCGTGCTGATCAGCAGGCTGTCAGGCAAGTCCATTTTCCAGCGCAGCAACATGCCGACGTTCTGTTCGGCCAGCAGTTGCTCTTCGGAGAGGTTCTGCACCAGGTTCGCCGCGACGTCCAGGTGCCCGGCACGCAGCGCCTGCTCCACCGCCTCGTCGAGCAGCCCCTGGGCATTGAACCAGCGACAGGCGCGCAAGTGCAGGCTGGCCGCCGGCACCATCGCTTGCGCGGTGGGCCGGGTGCGCAACAGGTCGGAAAACAAATGGTGGTAGCGATACCAGTGACCGTTTTCATCCAGTGGCACCAGGAACACCTGATGAGCCAGCAGAAAACGCAGGATCTCGGCACTGTCATGGGCTTCGCGAACGGCGTCGCACAATTCGCTGCAAAAGCGTTCCTGAGGTGCTGTGTCGTAAAGGAATGACTGCACCTCGGCGGGCAGACAATCGATGACTTCTTCCAGCAGATAATCGCGGATCAGCCCTTCCCCGCCATGCAAGGCCTGTGGCAAAGCACCCTGCGAGCCCGCTTCAGACGCTGCCAGCAGCCAGAAACGCAGCCCGGCGACCCAACCTTCGCTGCGCTGGATGAGACTCTCCAGCGCTTCGCCGCGCAAGGAACTGCTGTGCCGATCAAGCAGGGTCAGGGCTTCGTCGTGAGTCAGGCGCAAGTCCTGTTCATTCAACTCGAGCAGTTGCCGCGACAGCCGCAGACGCGCCAGATGCCAGTCCGGCCGCTGCCGACTGGTGACCATGACCAGCAAGCCGTCAGGCAGATGATTGAGGAAAAATTGCAGGCAGCGATCGAGTACCGGGCCCTGTGCCAAATGGTAGTCATCCAACACCAACAGCAGGGGCGTACTTGCAGACAGGTGCACGGCCAACTCATCGAGCAAACCGTCCAGCCATTCTTCAAAGGCAAACGGTTGATGCCGCTGGCGCATTTTCAGCAGGCCCAGGGACTTGCTGCCCAGTTGCGGAAAAAAGTCCTGGAGGCCTTCGAGCAACCGCTCAAGAAAACGTCCGGGATCGCTGTCTCGCGGACTCAACCCCAGCCACAGACTTTGCCAGTGAGCCGGCAAGCCCTGACAGAACTCCACCGCCAACGAACTCTTGCCAAACCCCGCCGGTGCGCTGACCAGCAACAGCCTTCCACCGAGGCCCGCACTCAGGCGCTCGCACAGACGAGGTCGCAGCACATGGCCGTCGGGCAACGGAGGCCGAAAAAAACGCCCGTCCAGTGCCGCGACGGCAATGCTTGCAGGGCCCGGGTGTGGGGACAGATCAGTCATGGCCGGCTCTTGTTTGAATGGCGGTTGGCGGCGTTGCAGATGTCCGCAGCCTATCGGTAAACGAAGAGGGAATGAAGGTTATTGCTACAAATGGCTACAAAAAGAATACAAGCAGAAGTGTCGAGCAAACCCGACAGCCACACCGCCCTCGTAGCAGCTGTCGAGCTTGCGAGGCTGCGTCCGGCTGCGAAGCAGTCGTGAAGTCAAACGCTGCGGTGTTTCAGGACAACCTTGCATTCAGGTTTTACGACTGCTTCGCAGCCGGACGCAGCCTCGCAAGCTCGACAGCTGCTACAACGATCTTTGTGAACTGCAAAAAAAACGCCCCGAACCAGTCGGGGCGTTTCTCGAGGATGCGGCCTCTGTTCAGGGCAACTTAGCGAACACCATCCTGGCGCAGAGCGGCCGGAGTGAAGTCGCTGGTGGTAGCGGTGAAGCCGAAGTCATACGCCGATTTCTCTTCGTTCTTCATGCCCAGTGCCAGGTAGCGGCCCGATTGCAGGTCGTACAAAGTTTCCAGGGTGTACCACGGCACTTGAACGTTGTAGTAATTCTGGGAGTGAGCTTCCGCCACACGCCACAGTTGATTACGACCGTCGTAGTGGTCGATCACTGCCGCTTGCCAGGTGTCTTCGTCGATGTAGAAGTCACGCTTGGCGTAGATGTGACGCTGACCTTCCTTCAAGGTAGCCACCACATGCCAGACCCGGCGCAGCTCGTAACGAGCCAGGTCCTGGTTGATGTGACCGGCCTTGATGATGTCGTCGTACTTGAGTTGCGGCGAGTCGAGTTTGTAGCTGTCGGAGGCGATGTACATCTCTTTCTTGCCTTCGAGTTTCCAGTCGTAACGATCCGGTGCACCGTTGTACATGTCCAGGTTGTCGGAGGTACGCAGGCCATCGGCTGCGGTACCCGGCCCGTCATAGGACACTTGTGGTGCGCGACGCACACGACGCTGACCGGCGTTGTAGACCCACGCCGAACGTGGCTCTTTCACCTGGTCGAGGGTTTCGTGCACCAGCAGCACACCACCGGCCAGACGTGCCGGCGCGGTCACTTTCTGCTTGAAGTAGAACAGGATGTTGCCCGGGTTCGCCGGATCGTAGTCCTTCATCTTGTCGCGGAACACGAACTGGTCCTGGAAGTACACCAGGCTGTACGAGCCGTTCGGCTGCGGCGTCGCCTGGGTCACCAGACGGGTCACGCTGCCACCGCGATAGCGGGTGATGTGGTTCCAGATGACTTCGACGCCGGTCTTCGGAATCGGGAATGGGACTGCGGTTTCGAAGTTTTCCAGACCGTTGCCGCCGGACACCAGGTTAGTGGCGGTGGCGTTTTTCTTGATGGCGGCAAACACGGCATCCGGCACGGTCGCGCCGCGATGGGACGGGTAGACCGGCATCTTGAAGGTTTCCGGGTAGCGCTTGAACATCGCGTATTGGCCCGGTGCGAGCTTGTCCTTGTACTGGTCGACGTTCTGCGCGGTGATGGTGAACAGTGGTTTTTCACTGGCGAACGGGTCAGACAGGAAACCTTTGCTGTCGGCGGTGCCGGCGTTTTTCGCCATCGGCTTCCAGGCCGGGATCGATCCGTCAGCGTTGCCCGCCATCTCGGCGCCCATCGGGGTCAGGCTCTTGCCCAGTTTGTCCGCTTCGGCCGCAGGGACCGCCGCCATGACGCCGGTCGCCAGCAGCGAAAGCCCCAGAACACCGACGTGGAACAGACTCTTTGTTATTTTCATAGGTGTGTTCGTCCTGATAATGCAGTGCTTAGAAGTTCACGCCGAAGCTGAGCGCAACGAAATCGCGGTCATCGACGGTGGTGTACTTGCCATCAAAGAAGTTGGTGTAAGCCAGGCTCGCGGTGTAGGTGTTCTGGTACTCGGCATCGACGCCCAGGCTCACCGCTTTGCGACCTTCCTCGAAGTTGCCGCCAGGGCCAGGCGAGTAGCCTTCCACGTCATGAGACCAGGCCACGTTCGGCTTGAGGTTCACACCGGCGAATACGTCGTTGTATTCCCAGATGGCACGACCGCGGTAACCCCAGGAGTTTGCGGTGGTGAACCCGTCGTTTTCGCAGTAGCGACTGACGTTGTTTTGCGGTCCGCCTGCCAGGGTAGAGGTGTTCAATGCCACGCACTGACCACTTGGCAATGGACCAGGGCCGTAGCTCGGGTCACGGCCGTAACGCGCTTTGGAAGAGCTTTCCAGACCGCCAACGTGAGTAAAGCCGACCTCGCCCACCAGGGTCAGTCGCTCGGCGCCCATCACCTGGTCGAAGAAGTGAGTAAGGGTCGTCTGGAGCTGGGTCACTTCCTTGCGGCGATAGCCTTGTTGATCCTGTCCTGGCGTCCCTTGGAGCACGGAAACGTTAGGGTTCAGAGGCGTCAAACCGGAAAAGAGAATGTCGGTGGTGTTGAGCTGAACCGGAGCATTCGGCCGGTAGCTGACTTCACCACTCCACGCAGTACCTGTCGGTAACGTGGTGGAGAAGCTCAAGCCATACAGGCGAATATCTTCAGGGTACTCGACGTAGTAGCTGGAGTTACCCGCCACCACCAATGGCAGCAAGGTCGGGGCCAGGCCTGCCGCGACACCGGCCGGAACACCCGCAGCCCTCAGTGAACCCACCAGGCCCGCCGCGCTGTAAGCGCTCGCCGGAGCACCTTTGCCGCTGAAAATCGGCGCACGGCTGTGGTAGTTCATGAAGTAGGCGCCGAACTCGGTGTCCAGCGGATCGAACATGTATTTGAAGGACACGCCAAATTGACCGCTGTCACGGGCATCGCGATCCGGACCGCGACGAACGATGACACCTTCATCCGGGTTGCCCCAGGTCACGCCTTTGGCAGCCAGGGTGTTGATGCTGGCATTACGCAGCGAAGCCGGCAGCCCCGCAGCCGTCAATGCGCTGTTGAGTCCGTTACGGGTACGCAGTACGGCCAGGTTGTTATCGCAGCCATCCGCAATCACGTCCGGTTGCGAGAAGAAGGTGCCGCAGTTGTCGACAACGGTCTGGTCCCATTCGAGCTGGTAGAAGGCTTCAGTCGAGAGGTTCTCGGTGAGGCTCTGGGACACGTAGAACATGTTGACCGGGATCAGGCCTTCCTTGATCTCGGCACCGGGGCGACGGAACGCAGACACGTCGATCGGGTTGATCGAGTTGATGCCACCGCCGATGAAAGTACTTTCACCCCAACTCACTACTTGCTTGCCCAGACGCACGGAGCCCGGCTGATCGGCAACGGAATAGTTGTGGTAGACGAAGGCGTCGAGGATCTGGCCGCCGGAGGACTTGGCGCCTTCCTTGCGGTTGCTGTCGCTGATGTCCTTGAACGGACGGCTTTCGTCCTTGAGTTCGAAGTCGTACCAGTATTTGCCACGGACGAAAACGCCGGTATCGCCATATTTCAATTCGAGGTCATGGATGCCCTTGAAGATCTTGGAGAACGTTTCGCCGCTCTTGAAGTTCAGGTGACCGTCGTCGGAAGTCTGGGACAGGCCGCGGCCGCCGTTGTTGACGCCGATGAGGTTCTTGTTGGCATTTTCAGTCGACCAACTGGCACCGACCGACAGGGACGAGTCGAACTGACCTTCGATTTCACCAACGTTGAAACTGACGCCGAATGCTGGCCCGGCGAGCGTAGAGGCAAGACTGACCGCCAGGGGCAGTTTCGCCCGGCGCCAGAACTGGTTTACTGATGTCATCGACGCTACTCCATGTGCATTATTGTTATGGCAGTGAGCACTTCTAAAAACGCTGTGGATGACTGGGAGCCAAGGTGTCCCTAAGTCATTCCAAAGTTGCATCGCCCCGTTTTGTGCGTTTGCTCCGTTCTTAAAAATCCTTGAGCGGACTATAGCCAGCAGGTAGTACTGCTTGATCCCTCTAAAGTGTGATTTGCAGCTGCCAGCCACTCTGGAACAGTCCTTTGCCAAGCCGACACCCGTCGGCCCGTCTAGGATGGCTGAAAATTCGGATTTGACAAGCCAAGCGCTTGCTTGGTGGGGCTGGCGTGCCCTTTTGGGCACGCCAAGTGACGCTTAAAGCGTCGAGAGGAAGGTGCTGTTGTTGGCTTGCCATTCGGTGATGTCGACGCGAATACGTTTCTTGTCGAGTTTGCCGACACTGGTCTTGGGAATTTCAGTAACAAGGGCGATCTGGCTCGGGATGGCCCACTTGCTCAGGTGCCCCAGTTCCACGAATGGCTTGAGGTGTTCCTTCAGTTCTTTGGCCCCGATCACATGGCCTTCGCGGACCACCAGCAGTGCGAACGGACGTTCGCCCCACTGCGGATCGGCGATGCCCACCACTGCTACTTCGCGTACCGCCGCGTGGCGACTGATCAGATCTTCCAGGTCCAGGGAGGAGATCCACTCGCCGCCGGTCTTGATCACATCCTTGATCCGGTCGCGAATGTCGATCACACCCATGCTGTCCAGGGTCGCTACATCACCAGTGTGCAGCCAGCCCCCGGCCCAGAGCTCGGCGCCCTTTTGCGGTTCGTTGAAATAACCCTCGGTGAGCCACGGCGCACGCAGCACCAGTTCGCCTTGGGTCTCGCCATCGGCGGGCAGGAAGTTGCCGTCGGTGTCGACGATCGCAGCCTCCACCAATGGCCCCGGCACGCCGGCCTTGATCCGGTACGTGGTGCGTTCGTCTTCGGTGCCGGCCATCAGCTCGTCGTTGAGGTGTGCACACGACACCAACGGCCCGGTTTCCGACATGCCGTAAGCGGCGGTCAGTTGAATGCCCTTGGCCTTGGCCGCGTCGTAAAGCGCACGGTTGAGTGCACTGCCGCCGATGACGATTTTCCAGCCACCGAAATCCGTGCCTTGCGCCGCTTTGGAATTGAGGACCATTTGCAGGATGGTCGGCACGCAATGGGAAAAGGTGACCTTCTCCTTGCGCCACAGCTCCACCAGGTACTCAGGGTCATAGCGACCGGGATAGACCTGCTTGAGCCCGAGCATGGTCGCCACATACGGCAGGCCCCAGGCGTGCACATGGAACATCGGGGTGATCGGCATATACACGTCGTTGGTGCCCAGCAACCGCACGCTGTCGATGGCGCCCATGATGGTCGACACACCCATTGTGTGCAGCACCAGTTGCCGATGGGTGAAGTACACACCTTTGGGATTACCGGTGGTGCCGGTGGTGTAGAACGTGGTCGCGACCGAGTTTTCGTCGAAGTCCTGGAAGTCGTACTGCGTGCTCGCCGCCGCCAGCAACTGCTCATACTCGCCGATGAGGTTCGGCAAGTCGGCGGTTTTTTCCGGCAGGTCAGTCAGCAGCAGGGTTTTCTCCACCGTGGTCAGGTGCCCGGCAATGGCCTGGTACAACCCGACGAACTCGCTGTTGACCAGCACAAAGCGGTCCTCGGCGTGGTTCATGGTGTAGAGGATCTGTTCCGGTGACAGGCGCACGTTAATGGTGTGGATCACCGCGCCAATCATCGGGATGGCGAACATGCATTCCAGATAACGATGGCTGTCCCAGTCCATCACCGCCACGGTATCCCCGGCCTTGACGCCGGCCGCCGTCAGCACGTTGGCCAGCCTTGCGACCCGTTCGATCAGGGTCGGGTAGCTGTAGCGCAACTGGTCGCGGTAAATGATCTCGCGGGTTTTCTCATAACGAGCGCCGGACATCAGCAGCCGTTTAATCAGCAGCGGATACTGGTAAGCGCCTTCGGCTGGGGGGATAACGCGAGTCTGCAACATAAGAGTCCCTTTTCTGACTGCACGGTCGTGGCTGAAAGTAAGCACTTTAGTGCCCTTGGACGCCAGCCAAATCAGCCAAAGGAATGATTTGCAGAACCGGGCAAAATGCTAGCTTTGCGCCACCATCTGGCATGTCTCGTCAGGATCTCGGGATTTGCGCTGTAAAACGTTGTAACGCATGCACGTAACTCTTGTCTGTGAGCCTACGTACCATACGGACACGATGAGCCGATCGGTTGGCAGCCAAACAGTTGCCCAGGTCGCCCAACCCTCCACCTCATCTTCAAGAGAAGGATCTTGTCACTAGACCTGTCTGGTCATACGCCATCGGTATCGCATACAACAATGAGTATTGAACTGACCGCCCCCGAGAACTCCCCATCGACACAAGCGCCCCTGGTTTCCATCGTGGCGTCCTGCTTCAACATGCAAAGATTTCTGGAAGACGCCATCAAGAGCATCTTCGCCCAGGACTACCCAAACTTCGAAGTCATCATCGTGAATGACGGGTCCAGCGACGACAGCCTCGCCATACTCGAGCGATTACAACAAACCTATGACTTCCAGTTGTATTCGCAACCGAACCGGGGCGTGAGCGCGGCGCTCAACCACGGCTTGCGATACGCCAAAGGCGTCTATGTGTCGACGCCGGACCTGGATGACATCATGTTGCCCGGGTCGGTGCGCACTCGCGCCGAGTATCTGGATCAGCACCCGAACGTCGGCTGCGTGGGTGCGTTGATCAGCTACATGGACAGCGATGGCAACACCATCAAGCAGCAACAACGCGACAAGATCCACACCTACAACTTCGATCAGGTCCTCAGAGGTGCCGTCGTGATCGGCGCCCCTGTTGCGCTCTATCGCATGAAAGCGATGCGAAGTGCCGACTTCTACGCGCCGAAGCTGCGGGTTCAAGACTTTCAGATGACGTTGCGGATTGCCCGGCTGGGTTATGAGATCCATGAATTGCCGATCTGCATGACCCGCTATCGCCGCCATGCCAACAACCTGTCGAGAAAATACCGGATATTGCTCCAGGCGGACCTTGAGGCGATCGCGCCGTACGTGAACCATCCCGGCTACCACAGCGCCCGCACCAAACTGGTGAACAAGGCCCTCAAATATGCCGTGGTCGAAGACAAGAAAGAAGCCTGGCAGCTGTTGCGCTCGATTCCCTGGCGGCACCTCAATAGAACCAGCTTCAAACGCTTCAAGCGGCTGGTATTACATCGCTAGCCGCCTCACCGGGCCTCAGTGCATCTCGGTAAACGCGAGTTTCACACCGATGGCGATCAGTACCGCGCCCATCGTCCGATCGAACCAGTGGCCCATCCGGGCAAAACCTGCGCGCACGCGCTGCTGGCTGAACAGCATCGCCACCAGGCAGAACCACACAGCGGTGGCCACCGCGAGGTAGATACCGTAGCCCGCCTGTACCGCCAGCGGCGTGTGCGGATTGATCACCACGGTGAACAGCGAAAGGAAGAACAGCGTCGCTTTCGGGTTCAGACCGTTGGTCACGAAACCCGAAGTGAAAGCGCCGCGAGCAGTGCGCTCGCCCGCTTCCTTGTGCAGATCGTCAGCCGCAGGTTGGGCCGGCTGTGCTCGCAAGGCCTTGAAGCCGATGTACAGCAGGTACGCGGCGGCCGCCCATTTCAGGGCATTAAACAACACGATCGACTGGGACACGATCAGGCCAATGCCGAGCAACGAATAGCCGACGTGCAGGAAAATCGCCGTGCCAACACCCAGCGCCGTCCAGGTGCCAGCGCGACGACCATGGGTCACGCTCTCACGCACCACCACGGCAAAGTCCGGGCCGGGGCTGGCCACAGCCAGCAGGTGAATCAGGGCAACGGTCAAAAACTCTGTCCAGTACATAGGGGATCCTTTTGGCCAAGCGTAACTGTTTGTTTCATCTGGTAGGCTCGGCAGATTACGCCTTCAGTTCATTGCACAAAAGGTACAGTTGATGACGAACACTCACCGCGCCGTTTTCCTCGACCACCCGTCCCTGGACCTGGGCGACCTCGACCTCAGCCCGCTGCAAGAGTGTTTCAGTGACTTACAGCTTTTCGCCCAGACCACGCAGGACCAGGTGATCGAACGCCTCAAGGGCGCCACCGTTGCCATCAGCAACAAAATCCTGATCGACGCCGCCGCCATCGCTGCCAGCCCCGAGCTGAAGCTGATCCTGATCACAGCCACCGGCACCAACAACGTTGACCTCGCCGCCGCCCGCGCCCACGGAATTACCGTCTGCAACTGCCAGGGTTACGGCACGCCGTCGGTGGCGCAGCACACGATCATGTTGCTGCTCAATCTGGCGACGCGCCTGGCCGATTATCAAAAGGCTGTGGGCGAAGGTCGCTGGCAGCAGGCGAAGCAGTTCTGTCTGCTGGATTACCCGATTGTCGAACTGGAAGGCAAAACCCTCGGCCTGCTCGGTCACGGTGAACTGGGCGGCGCGGTCGCACGACTGGCCGAAGCCTTTGGCATGCGTGTACTGCTCGGTCAGATTCCCGGGCGCCCTGCCCGGCCGGATCGTTTGCCACTGGAAGAGCTGCTGCCGCAGATCGACGCGCTGACCCTGCATTGCCCGCTCAACGAACACACCCGCCACTTCATCGGCGCCCGTGAGCTGGCCTCGATGAAACCCGGTGCGTTCGTGGTCAATACCGCACGCGGTGGCTTGATCGACGAACAGGCGCTGGCCGATGCCTTGCGCAACGGTCACCTGGGTGGCGCGGCCACCGACGTGCTGAGCGTCGAGCCACCGACCGCCGGCAATCCGCTGCTGGCCCACGACATTCCACGGTTGATTGTCACCCCGCACAACGCCTGGGGCAGTCGCGAGGCACGCCAGCGAATCGTGGGCCAGTTGACCGAAAACGCTCAGGGATACTTCAGCGGTAAAGCACTGCGGGTCGTCAGTTGATAGACTGCGGCACTTTTTTTACAGGAGCAGAGTATGGATCCGCGCAGTGAAGTACTGCTTCGTCAGGCCGAGTTGTTCCAGGGTTCGGTGCTGCTGGCCGGTTTGCCCGCCGATGACCTGCTGGGCCGTTTGCCCGACGCTCATGGCTGGTGCTGGCATGCCGGCGATCAAGCAGCGCTGGATGCCCGCTTCGCCGAGCGCAGCCATTTCGGTGTGAATGCACCGGAGCGCGCGTTCGACACCGCCGTGGTGTTTCTGCCCAAGTCCAAGGACCTGACCGACTACATCCTCAACGCCCTCGCCTCCAGACTGGCCGGTCGTGAACTGTATCTTGTAGGTGAAAAACGCAGCGGCATCGAAGGCGCGGCCAAGCAACTGAACCCCTTCGGCAAACCGCGCAAGCTCGACAGCGCGCGGCATTGCCAGCTGTGGCAGGTTACCGTGGCCACTGCGCCAGAAGCCAAGTCGCTGGAAAGCCTGGCCCAGACTTATGAGTTGCCGCTGGCCGAAGGTCCGCTAAAAGTCATCAGCCTGCCGGGCGTGTTCAGCCACGGTCGGCTGGATCGCGGCAGCGCGCTGTTGCTGGAGCACCTGGACAAATTGCCGAGCGGCCATTTGCTGGACTTCGGTTGCGGCGCCGGCGTGTTGGGAGCAGCGGTGAAACGTCGTTATCCACACAACCAGGTCACCTTGCTTGATGTGGATGCGTTTGCGGCTGCCAGTAGTCGCCTGACATTGGCTGCCAACGGTCTGGAAGCTGATGTGATTACCGGTGACGGCATCGACGCAGCACCGATGGGTTTGAGTGCGATTTTGAGCAACCCACCGTTCCATGTCGGCGTACACACCGATTACTTCGCTACCGAGAACTTGCTGCGAAAAGCAGCAAAACATCTGAAAAACGGCGGCGAACTGCGCTTGGTAGCCAACAGCTTCCTGAAGTACCAACCGCTGATCGAAGAGCACCTCGGCGTGTGCGCAATCAAGGCCGAGGGACAGGGTTTCAGAATCTATCGGGCCAAACGCGGCTGATAAATAAGTGCTTGCCTAACGGATTTTGCCTAGGCAGAATCCGCTCCGTCCTAGGGGAGTAGTCTCCCACGAGCGCCATGCTCGTCCGGCATACGTCAACATACTTGGTCAACAGACCATGGCGTATGCGACCCAAGCGTCCGCATCAGACGGATCGCAGGGTTTGACAAGACCTATGACACGAACACCTTACCCGGGGCGGGAAGGCTGTACGTGTCATAGCCGTGTCGACCCGCCCCTTAGGAAAACCCTGATGCTGGATTCACTTCTCGTTCCCACCGCAATCGTTGCCTTGGCCGAAATCGGCGACAAGACGCAATTGCTCGCGCTCATTCTCGCCGCTCGCTTTCGCAAACCCTGGCCGATCATCGCCGGTATCGTCGCTGCAACCCTGGCCAACCACGCTGCAGCCGGTGCGGTAGGCGCCTGGGTCGGTAGTTTCTTCTCGAATGCGACGCTGCACTGGATCCTCGCCGCGAGTTTCACCGCGACCGCATTGTGGACCCTGGTGCCGGACAAGATGGACGACGACGAAGCCAGCACCGCCCGCAAGTTCGGACCGTTCCTGACCACGTTGATCGCGTTTTTCCTTGCGGAGATGGGCGACAAGACGCAAGTCGCCACGGTAATGCTCGCTGCGCAATACCCGGAGCTGTGGCTGGTGATCATCGGCACTACCGCCGGCATGTTGATTGCCAACGTGCCGGTGGTTTTGGCGGGTAACTTTGCCGCGGATAAATTGCCGTTGACGTTAATTCGTCGCCTGGCGGCGTCGGCATTCTTCATCCTCGCCATTGTCGCGGTGTACAAGGCGATGCAGAGCAGCGGTTGGGTTTGACGCGGTAAGTCAGTGACTCCGCGTCATCGTTCATCGCGAGCAGGCTCGCTCCCACAATGATTTATGTCGTACACAAATTTTGTGCTCAACCGATAACCCTGTGGGAGCGAGCCTGCTCGCGATGAGGCCGGAAGCCTCAATACATGACCGTCAGGATTTCCTGGCTTTCTCGTACAGCGGCATGACTTTCGGAATCGCCGCCTGCAACGAAGCAATACGACTCGACGACGCCGGGTGAGTACTCATGAACTCCGGCGGCGAACCTTCCGAGGCCTTGGTCATCTTGTTCCACAGGGTGATCGCGGCGTTCGGGTTGTAACCGGCGCGAGCGGCCAGTTCCAGGCCGATCAGGTCCGCCTCGTTTTCATTGGCGCGACTGTTAGGCAAGGTCATGCCGTAGTTAGCCACGGTATCCGCCAACGCCAGGCTGTCCTGACCCAGACCGAACAAGGCGCCAGCGCCCTGCTTGGCCATTTCGATGCCGTAGGCCTTGGACATCGCTTCACGACCGTGCTCACGCAGGGCGTGGGCGATTTCGTGGCCCATGATCGCGGCGATCTCATCGTCGGTCAGTTGCAGGCTGTCGATCAGCCCCGTGTAGAAAATGATCTTGCCGCCAGGCCCGCAGTTGGCGTTGAGTTCGTCGCTCTTGATCAGGTTGACTTCCCATTTCCACTGGGCCGAATCCGGACGGAAAACCGGCGCCTGGGCAATCAGCCGATCGGCAATCGCCTGGACACGTTTGGCCTCGTCACTGGTCTTGTCCAGCACGCCTTTGGTGTTCGCCTCGCCGACAGTCTTTTGATAGGACTGGGCGTACATCTGGTTGACCTCGTCGGTCGACAACATGCTGAACATGTACTGCTTGCGCTCAACGCCCACCGCGCCACCGCTGGTGGTATTGACCGACTGGCAACCGGAGAGCAGCAGACCTGCGCTCAGCGCACACAAAACCAATGTCTTGTTCATCAAAAATCTCTCTGAAAACATGCGGCGTATCCTAGGTGGTGAATTGTATCGACGCCAGATACAACAGAGGTGTAGACGCACATTTCAGACAAAGCTCTCATGGCCGTAGGAAAAAATTCACATAACGGTGCCCACCGCGGTCGATAACGGCCCGCAATGATTCGTTTGCGACATCAAACCCTCCAAAACAGCCAATTCGCCAACCTCCGCTCATGGCCATCGACACCCCTGCCGATACAGCACCGCAGACGTCCTCTTGCGTGCGGAGCACCCATGAAATTCAAGTCGATCCAGTTTTCCGTGGCGGCCCTCGCCGGCGCCATCGTTCTTAGTGTCGTGGCAGCCCTGGTGCTGTACGCCCTGTTTTCCGGCGCACGGACACAAGACATGGTCCAGCAGCGGACCCAGGCACAATTCGAGCAAGTCATCGAACAACGGCTGACGTCACTGGCGCAAACCCAGGTCAGCCAGATCCAGCGCGAGCTCGAAGCGCCACTGCTGATTGCCGGGGGGCTGGTGCGAGTCAACGCATTGATCGGCACACCGGGTGCCGACGGCAAGCCACAGTTGAACCTGAGCCGCGAGCAATTGATCAGCCTGATCAAGGAAAACGTCGTCAAGAACCCGAAAATTCTCGGCACCTACATCGGCTGGGAAAAAAACGCCCTCGATCACAACGATGCGGCCTACGTCGACACCCAGGTTGTCGGCATCGACGCCAGCAACGGCCGCTTCCTGCCGTGGTGGTTCCGCAACGAAGACGGCAGCCTGGGCCTGGACAAACTGGTGGACGTCGACGACCAGAAAACCCTGTCCACCGGCGTACGCGCCAGCGAGTACTACCTGTGCTCGAAAGAAACCAAAAAATCCTGCGTGATCGATCCGGCGCCCTACAAGGTCGGCGACAAGATCGTCATGCTCGCCTCCTTTATAGAACCGATCATGCTCAACGGCGCCTTTCAAGGCATCGTCGGCGCTGACCTGTCGGTGAACTTCATCCAAGAAATGCTCCTCAGCGCGAATCAGAAGTTGTACAGCGGCGCTGGTGAAATGGCCCTGATTGGCGGCAACGGCCGGATCGTTGCCTACACCAAGGACCCGAGCAAATTCGGCGAGAAGGTCAGCGACATCCTCGACAGCCAGCAGATTGCCAACATGGCCAATCTCAAGCGCGGCGAAGTCACCTACACCGTCGATAAGGCCCAGGGCCGGATCGAGTTGTACCTGCCGTTCGGTATTGGCCAGACCGACGCTCGCTGGACCCTCATGCTGCAATTGCCACTGAACGCAGTAATGGCCGATCTGCAAAAACTTCAGGGCGATCTGGACGCTCAGCGCAAGTCCGACACCTTCGGCATGGCCATGGTCGGCTTGTTGATTGCCGGTATCGGCTTGCTGGTGATCTGGCTGGTGGGCCACGGCATTGCCCGGCCGCTGAAGCAAATGGTTGCCATGCTCGATGACATCGCTCAGGGCGAAGGCGACCTGACTCGCCGCCTGACCAGCGACCGTGCCGACGAACTGGGCTCTATCGCTAAAGGCTTCAATACCTTCCTGGCCAAGTTGCAGGTGATGATCACCCAGGTCGTGACGTCGGTGCAGAGCGTCAGTGATTCGTCGGAACACACCGCCGACATCGCCATCCGCACCAACATCGGCGTGCACAAGCAAATGGCCGAGATCGATCAGGTGGCCACGGCGGTACATGAAATGACCGCCACCGCCCAGGACGTGGCGCGCAACGCGACCCAGGCTGCGCAAGCCGCCAGTCATGCCGATCAGGCAGCGGCGCAGGGCATGCAAATCGTGCGGGATACGTCGAACTCGATTGGCGTGCTGGCGATAGAAATCGGCAAGGCTGTCGGCGTGGTGCAAACCTTGGCCAAGGACAGCGAGAACATCAATGCGATCCTGACGGCCATTCGAGGGATCGCCGAGCAGACCAACCTGCTGGCCTTGAACGCCGCCATCGAAGCGGCCCGCGCTGGCGAACAGGGACGCGGTTTTGCGGTGGTAGCCGATGAAGTGCGCAACCTGGCGCAGAAGACTCAGAAAGCCACTGAAGAAATTCAGACCATGATTCAGCAGCTGCAACAAGGCACGCGCGATGTGGTGCGGGTGATGGAGGACAGTCAGAGCCGCACCGATGAAAGCGTGCAGCACGCGGCGAAAGCGGCCGAGGCGCTGGAGACGATTACTCAGGCGGTGTCGGTGATCAACGACATGAACACCCAGATTGCCAGTGCGGCTGAGGAACAGAGTGCGGTGGCTGATGACATTAACCGGAACGTGATCAACATTGGGCAAGTGGCCAATGAAGTCGCCGGCGGAGCGGATGAGTCGAGTGCGGCGAGTGCGGATCTGACCAAGTTGGCTGAACAGCAGCGGCGGTTGATCAATCAGTTCAAGGTCTGATCCAAAGACCCCATCGCGAGCAAGCTCGCTCCCACATAGGGTCTGTGGCGTTCACAAAACCTGTGGGAGCGAGCTTGCTCGCGATGGGGCCAGCACAGACACCCCATCAGCCGGGGGTTAGACACTCCGGCCCATTAAGCTTCGGATCATTCACCAGATTCGCCAACACCCGCTCGCGCAACGCCGCGGGTTCACTGGCGAGCAATGCCTGCAAGGCATGCAACGGAGTCTCTGGATTGAGCCACGCCTCCTGCCCCGCCGCATCGAGAATCAATGGCCGGCGCTGACTCGCCGCCGCCTGCGTGATCACCGCCGTGCTCAGCCACACCTGCTCCTGCACCGGATACGCTTCCCAGATCGCAGCAAAAAACAGCGCCGAACCCTCCCCCGGCGTCAGCCAGTACGGCCGTTTGCGCGTCGTGCCGCGCCATTCGTAAAAACCGTTGGCCGGCAGCAGGCAACGGCGTTCGCGCAGGGCCTGGCGAAACATCGGTTGTTCGGCAACGGTTTCGGCCCGGGCATGGGCTGGCGTGCGGGACAAATCGGTCAGCCATGGCGGCGTCAAACCCCAACGCGCGCGGGCCAACTCGCGCTGGCCGTCAACGCCTGCACGCAGCATCAACACCGAATCGTTGGGAGAAATATTCCACTGGGCCTGCTGATCGGCGGGGAAGCCAGGCAGGGCCGCGAAGGCGGGGTTCCAGCGAAACAGGGCATAACGTCCACACATGGGGTAACACGACTCTTGATAAAACGAACGTCAGCCTAACAGACCAGCGTGCCAGGAAAACTTTCCGGTTCATCGCCGGGCAGTGGCAGCGCGGCATTGTACGCGGTGATCAACTCCCGGGCGTACTCGGCCTCGTCGTTATCGACCGACAGGCCCAGCAGGCCAAAGATCGGCAATTCGCCACTGCCACCGAGCAAATCGCGGCCCACCAAATGCGCTTCGATGCCCTCGCTGGCCAACATGCTTTGCAGCAACTCACCTTCCATGAGGTTTTCCGGCTCGTAGATTCGCTGCATGGGGTGCCCCTTTCATTCGTTTTCGCTGTGAACTTCGAGCAACCATTCCTGACCGTCAGTCTGCAGAACAAACGTGATCGGGCGACAACACACCGGACAGTCTTCGATATAGGTCTGATCGCCACCGGACAAGTCAAGAACGGCCTCAGCCTCTTCACCACAATACGGACATTCGTAGCGCTCGGTTTCCAGCATCGCGGTCTCCCAGGTGACTTGTGCGTATAATCGCCGGTCTATTTGCAGGGCTATTTTTGTCTGGCTAACTTTTCAGACCGTGCCCCGTTGGTTTTCGATCAAAACCTTTACTTACCCTAGCCGTTTCTAACAAGAGAGCATGATGGGCGAATTCGATGCCATCCGACCTTACAATGACAGCGAAGTCCCGGCAGTGCTGGACCGGCTGCTCGGCGACAAGGCGTTTCTAGATATCCTCATCCACTTCCGCTTCCCGCGTTTTGCCGGTGCTTTCGGCTGGATGCTCAAACCTCTTATAGCTCATCGGCTGCGCCGTGAGTTCGCTGACGTCACGTCGGTGGCCACGTTGCAGGACAAAGTCGAGATGTACGTCGACCACACCATCGAGCGAGCCACGGACGGTGTGACGTACACCGGCGTCGAGCAGTTCAAGTCCGGCAGCGCCTACCTGTTCATCGCTAACCATCGCGACATCGTAATGGACCCGGCCTTCGTCAACTATGCCGTGTACCACGCCGGCCTGCCGACACCGCGCATCGCGATCGGCGACAACCTGCTGCAAAAGCCCTTCGTCAGCGATCTGATGCGCCTGAACAAGAGCTTCATCGTGCACCGTTCGATCGCCGGTCGACGCGAGAAGATGGCGGCGTACCAGCTGCTGTCGGCCTACATCAACCACTCGATCCGCAACGATTGCGCCTCGATCTGGATCGCCCAGGCCGAAGGCCGGGCCAAGGACGGCGACGACCGCACCGAGTCGGCGATCCTGAAAATGTTCCACATGAGCCGCAAGGACGAGCCGTTTGGCGAAGTCATTCAGTCGTTGAACCTCACCCCGGTGTCAATCAGCTACGAATACGACCCATGCGATCAAGCCAAGGCTCGCGAGCTGTTTATCCGCGCCACCACCGGCAGCTACACCAAAGTGCCGGGCGAGGACGATGTGAGCATCGCCAAGGGCATCACCGGCTACAAGGGCCGCGTGCATGTGAATTTCGCTTCGCCGATCACCGAGCTGTTCGACGACACCAAGCAATTGGCGATCGAGATGGACCGGCAGATCCTCGGCGGCTACCGCCTGTTCCCGGTGCACTACCTGGCCTACGCCCAGTGGAAAGACGCCGACCCGCAATTGCAGGTGCCGAAAGCCGCTGAGGTGTTTGCGGCGGACGAACTGGCCAAGGCTCAGGAGCAATGGCAACAGCGTCTGGACGCGTGCCCTGAGGAGCATCGTCCGTTCATGGTCCTGCAATACGCGACGCCGGTGCGCAATCAGTACCGTGTGAAAGCAGGTTTGCCGCTGTAACGTTTTTGGCTGGAGACGACAACGGCGCCCTCGGGCGCCGTTTTCATTGCTGCGTATTTTGCTGTCAGACCCGCGTGCTGATCCATGACACCAGCAGCGCCAACCCCAGGCAGGCAAAACCGAATCCATAGAAAAACCGGTTCATGCGCAAGGTCGCCCCGTCCAGCATCAACGTCGGTTCATCGATACGACGGCTCTGGCTTTGCGCTTCGAGAGTGGCCAACGCGCGCTGTTCGCGGCGACGAGTGGCATGCAGCATCCAGCCGCCCGGAAAGGCAAACAACAAGGCCAACAGGTTGATCAACTTGGCGGGATGGTTGGTAAACAGCGAAATCAAATGCAACGACATCACGAACCTCAGCAAAACAGGTGTGGCAGACGCCGAACCGACGACCGCGGCACGGATTCTACCGAAAGCCTCGCCACCTGCCCTTGCTTTCCGACAAATAACGGGCATCAGCATGCGGATTTGCCGGAGACGGATTTGCTGACGGGCGTGAGCATGCTGGACTTTTACTCCGAAGCCGCCTGACACAACACATTCCCTGTGGGAGCGAGCAGGCTCGCTCCCACAGTTGTTCGGTGGTGTACACCTGAATGAAAAAGCCCGGGGCCATTGCTGGCACCGGGCTTTTTTGAATCCAGCGAAAGTTTATTCGCCGAGAACCTGACCCACGGTCGGATCCTTGAACAGACGCGTCAACGCATCGCTCAACACATCGCTAACCAGCTTGGTATTGGTTTCCTGGTTCGGCGCCATGCCGAAACGCTGGTCCAGCGATGCACCGTAACGACCGCTGTAACGACGATTGGCATTCTGCACATCGGAGCGGAACGTCGCGCCGATGGTCGCTTCGGTCACGTACATGCCTTCTTTAGGCGACTGATACTTCAGCTCGACCAGAGTCACAGTGATTTGCGGTGCATTCGGTGCGTTGTTGGATGGAGTAAAACCCAGCAACCGCACGGCCGCTTCGGCCTGAGCCTGCAACTTCGGCAGAATTTGCGCGCCCTGCACGGTGATCGCGCTGGTCTCAGGGTACAGGCCACCACGGGTGCCCAAAGTCGGCGACGGACGACCGTCCGCCACACGCACCACCACCGGTTGACCATGACCGACCGGTGCCAGCTGAGTCGTCAGCTTGGGTTCCGGATTCAGTTGTTGCGGGCTGTGGGCGCAGCCGACCAGCGTCAAGCTGGTCACAGTGATCAAACCGAACAACAGGCGTTGCAACATGCTCTTCTCTCCAGAATCAGGCACAAACAGGCCCGCAGTATAGCGGTGGGCCACTGCGGGTAACTAGCACCTCACAGTGATTACTGAAATCTCTGACAAACCCTTCAGACCGCGGTTCCTGTCACAGAGATGTCACCGCCCATACACTTGCTCGTCATGGCTCGCTGGCAACCTTCACAGCAGTCACCCCAAAAGGTACTTCGCCATGCGCTATCTCATCTCGCTGTTCAACCCACGTCCGCTGCATCGCTGCTTCGCCCTGCTCGACCGCAACGGCCATTGCCAGGCATTCAAACAGTGCAGCCTCCAGCCGATGGGTGATGACTGGGTCGAAATCGAAGAAATCCGTCTCAACTGGCTGAACCATCCCCTGCCCCCTAGCGCCCGTGTCAGCCAGCGCCAGCCACGTGCGCGGGCTCAACACCTGTTGACCACCTGACCGAACACCTAATAAAAGTCATTAAACACGACCATTTCCCTGCGTTTCTTCGCTACAATCTCCCCCCGATTATAAGGACGTCTCCTGATCGGGCCTCGCAGCATCGTCAATGCGCTTGTATTGACACCCCGCACCGCCCACAGAGAGCCGCCCACACAGATCGAGTGAAGCTGGCGCGCTTGCTGTTCCTTGAGCAAAACCCCCACTTTTCGCGAATCTGCAGAGCTGTCATTACGCTCGGTCACTGAGCTGTTTGCCCGTTTTGCTTGTCATGTATTCCATGGCGGCAATCCATCCGGGCACGGTGCCAGGCTGGGGCAGCCCTTTTTTGAGGTTCACGTCTTCAAAAGAGCGTGAAAAAAACGGGTTTTCACAACTTCACAAGAGTGTGGCGAGCAAATGAATAGTTTTGCGTCTGAATATGCACCATTAGCGTCTGAAACAGCCCAACGACACAGGACCGAGTACGCCTCGAACACCGGATCCTGAAGCCTGTCCTCTACGGATTTGGTTGCACAAACGGATGTATCGACCATAAGTCGAATTGCCAGCCGCGCGTTGAAGTGAGTTCATGTAACTCTTTTAGACCCGGCCGGTAGCGTCCGTCGAAGTTGCAAAAAATTGCGAAGATTCGGACATGGCGATACTGCCATGAGTACCTGGGGCATCACTGACACGCCCCTGAACACCTGGCAGCCATGCCGACAATTTGGTGCTGCAGATTTTGGAGACGCGTTAAATGGCGCATAACGAAGCAGTCGACGTAGTACTGGTTGGGGCCGGCATCATGAGTGCCACCCTCGCTGTACTGCTCAAAGAGCTCGACCCCGCGATCAAGCTGGAAGTCGTCGAGCTGATGGATTCCGGTGCCGCGGAGAGTTCGAACCCGTGGAACAACGCCGGTACCGGTCACGCCGGGCTGTGTGAGCTCAACTACACGCCGCAGGCCGCCGACGGCACCGTCGACATCAAGAAAGCCGTGCACATCAACACCCAGTTCGAGGTGTCGAAGCAGTTCTGGTCCTATCTGACCAAGAAAAGCACCTTCGGCTCGTGCAAGACGTTCATCAGCCCGGTGCCGCACCTGAGCTTCGTCCAGAGTGACGATGGCGTTTCCTTCCTCAAGGAACGCTTCAAGACGCTGAGCAAGCACCACGCCTTCTCGGACATGGAATACACCGAAGACAAGGCCACCATGGCCGAGTGGATGCCGCTGATGATGCCTGGCCGGCCGGCCGACGAAGTCGTCGCCGCCACCCGCGTCTTGAACGGCACCGACGTCAACTTCGGCGCCCTGACCAATCAACTGCTCAAGCACCTGACCAGCGCACCCGATGCCCAGGTCAAGTACTGCAAGCGCGTGACCGGCCTCAAGCGTAACGGCAGCGGCTGGACCGTCAGCATCAAGGACGTCAACAGCGGCAATTCCCGTGACGTCGACGCGAAATTCGTGTTCCTCGGCGCTGGCGGCGCGGCACTGCCGCTGCTGCAGGCTTCGGGCATCGAAGAAAGCAAAGGCTTCGGCGGCTTCCCGATCAGTGGCCAGTGGCTGCGTTGCGACAACCCGGAAGTGGTCAAACACCACCAGGCCAAGGTTTACAGCCAGGCGGCCGTGGGTTCGCCACCGATGTCGGTGCCGCACCTGGACACCCGCGTCGTCGATGGCAAGAAGTCCCTGCTGTTCGGACCTTACGCCGGCTTCACCACCAAGTTCCTCAAGCACGGCTCCTTCATGGACCTGCCGATGTCGGTTCGCGCCGGCAACATCGGCCCGATGCTGGCCGTGGCGAAAAACAACATGGACCTGACCAAGTACCTGGTCAGCGAAGTGATGCAGTCGATGGAGCAGCGCCTGGACTCGCTGCGTCGCTTCTACCCTGAAGCGAAAGCCGAAGACTGGCGCCTGGAAGTGGCCGGCCAACGGGTGCAGATCATCAAGAAAGACCCGAAAAAGGGCGGCGTTCTGCAGTTCGGTACCGAACTGGTCGCGGCCAAGGACGGTACCCTTGCTGCCCTGCTCGGCGCTTCGCCAGGTGCATCGGTGACTGTTTCGATCATGCTGGAACTGATCGAAAAATGCTTCCCGAACAAAGCGTCCGGTGAGTGGGCTGCCAAGCTCGCGGAAATCTTCCCGGCTCGGGAAAAGGTTCTGGAAACCGACGCTGCGCTGTATCGCAAGATCAACGTGCAGAACAACGTCGCGCTGGAACTGGTTGAAGCCAGCAACGAGACCGAAAGCTACGCTTGATTCGGCCGCATAAAAAACGCCCCGTTCTCATTGAGAGCGGGGCGTTTTTTTTGTGCCTTTAAAAGATCTTAACCGCGAGCCTTTTCGATCAGTTCGATGTACTCGGCCGCGTTGCGCTGATCCTTGATCAGGGCAACGAAGTCATTGCCGTGCTCATCCTTGCCGTCCAGATCCAGACCGGCTTCGACGAAGAACGTCAGAAAACGCCCGAAGTCATCGATGCGCAGGCCGCGATAGGCCTTGATCAATTTGTGCAGCGACGGCGACGTGGCGTCGACCGGTTCGAAATCGAGGAACAGCTTGATCTGCTCATCGCCGATCTCGTCACCAATCACTTGCTTCTTATCTTTACGCATTGCCGACTCCAGCTCGCAGACATTTCACGGGGCGGGCAGTTTACCCCTCCCTTGCCACCGGGCTCAACGCGGACGAACAGCGCCCGTGTGCAGATCGGCCCAGACATGGCCGTTGGCGTAGCTGAGGAACTGGCAATACACCGTGTCATTGCGCAACAAGTCGATCACCACCCGGTACTGAGCCATCGGATAAAACAGCGTCAGGGTTTTGCTTTTGTCGTCGTAGATCGGCTTTTTCAGGCTTTTGCTTTCGCCATCGAAATTGACCAGCACCTGGTTGATGGTCGCGCCCTTGTTCAAGGATTTGCCCTTGAGACGGATCAGCAAGGGTGAGGTCACCGGAATCGGCTGCTGGTTGGACTGACGTTGACTGCCGACCACCACCGAGTACTCGGTGACCTGCAACAGCTGTTGCTGCTCGGGCTCCGCGTCACGCAGGGTCAGGTCATCGGGGGGCAGGAACTGCGCGTGCATCGGCGCCGGGGCGGCAGCCAAAGGCAGGCTGACGGTCAGCAACAGGGCGGCGCAGCTGCGGATCAAAAGGCTCATGACGGGCTCCGGAGGGCGGGGCCGAGCACTCTAGCATGGGTGTATGGAAGTGGATCTGTGAACACAGAACCATTGTGGGAGCGAGCCTGCTCGCGATAGCGTCGGCACATCCAACATAACGTTGTCAGATAGACCGCTATCGCGAGCAGGCTCGCTCCCACAGGGGATATGTGGCTGGGAGTTACATGCCTTTAACGGCAAAAATCCCGTTGGCATTACGCCAGTAGCCCTTGTAGTCCATGCCGTAACCGAAGATGTAACGGTCGATGCATGGCAGGCCGACGAAATCGGCTTTCAGGTCCGGGCGAGCCTTGCGGTCGTGGTCCTTGTCGATCAGCACGGCGGTGTGCACCGCGCGGGCACCGGCGTGTTTGCAGTAGTCGATGATCGCGCCCAGGGTGTGACCTTCATCGAGGATGTCGTCGATGATCAGCACGTCACGGTCGAGGAACGACACTTCCGGCTTGGCTTTCCAGAACAGGTCGCCGCCGCTGGTTTCGTTGCGATAACGGGTGGCGTGCAGGTAGGACGCTTCCAGCGGGAAGTTCAGATAGGTCAGCAGCTTGCCGGAGAAAATCAGCCCGCCGTTCATCACGCAGAACACCACCGGATTGCTTTCAGCCAGTTGGTCGTTGATTTGTGCACC
Source organism: Pseudomonas sp. GL_093 (assembly GCF_057837605.1). NCBI lineage: Bacteria > Pseudomonadati > Pseudomonadota > Gammaproteobacteria > Pseudomonadales > Pseudomonadaceae > Pseudomonas > Pseudomonas sp. GL_093. The sequence continues at coordinate 5,925,537 of NZ_CM174448.1, forward strand.
GACGCGGGCGATGGCCGCCTCGACTTCAGCTTCGGTGTACAGGCAGTCAGCCTCTCGCATGATTTGACGGATATGCTCGAGATCAGCGGACATGGCGCTCTCCAGGGGGTGGCTGTTCAGGAAAAGCGGGCAAAGGTACGCATCCCGCACGGCCAGATCAAGCGTTTGTGGACTAACGTTCTGTATGTCTATAGGACAACACCCTCGGATAGATTAATCTAGGCCGGTTTTTTTGCCCGCCGCCGGAGCCTTTCCCATGCCCATCCTCGAGATCCGCCATCCGCTGATCCGCCATAAACTCGGCCTTATGCGCCGCGCCGACATCAGCACGAAGAATTTCCGTGAGCTCGCTCAGGAAGTCGGTGCCCTGCTGACCTATGAAGCCACCAAAGACCTGCCGCTGGAAAGCTACGACATCGAAGGCTGGTGCGGCACGGTGTCGGTCGAGAAAATCGCCGGCAAGAAAATTACTGTAGTCCCGATCCTGCGCGCCGGCATCGGCATGCTCGAAGGCGTGCTGAGCCTGATCCCGGGCGCCAAAGTCAGCGCCGTCGGCGTGGCCCGCAACGAACAGACCCTGCAGGCCCACACCTACCTGGAAAAACTGGTTCCGGAAATCAACGAACGCCTGGCGATGATCATCGACCCGATGCTCGCCACCGGCAGCTCCATGGTCGCGACCATCGACCTGCTGAAAAAGGCCGGTTGCCGGGATATCCGCGCGATGGTGCTGGTGGCTGCCCCTGAAGGCATTGCCGCCGTCGAGAAGGCTCACCCGGACGTGACCATCTACACCGCTTCCATTGACGAGAAACTCAACGAACACGGCTACATCATCCCAGGCCTGGGCGATGCCGGTGACAAGATCTTCGGCACCAAGCAGAAGGACGCTTGAGCATGCAGCAAGAGTTCAACGATCCGCTCTGGCGCACGGTGCTGTCGGGTGCGCAGATGCTGTTCGTGGCCTTCGGCGCCCTGGTGTTGATGCCGCTGATTACCGGCCTCGACCCGAACGTGGCGCTGTTCACCGCAGGCCTGGGGACGATTCTGTTCCAGATCGTCACCGGGCGTCAGGTGCCGGTGTTCCTGGCGTCGAGCTTTGCCTTTATCACCCCGATCATTCTAGCCAAGGGCCAGTTCGGTCTCGCGGCGACCATGGGCGGCGTGATGGCGGCCGGTTTCGTCTACACCTTCCTCGGCCTTGCCGTGAAGATCAAAGGCACCGGTTTCATTGACCGTCTGCTGCCACCGGTGGTGATTGGCCCGGTGATCATCTCCATCGGCCTGGCCATGGCGCCAATCGCCGCCAACATGGCGATGGGCAAGGCTGGCGACGGCACCGAGCTGATTCATTATCAGACGGCGATGCTGATCTCGATGCCAGCGCTGCTGACCACCCTGATCGTCGCGGTGTTCGGTAAAGGTATCTTCCGCCTGGTGCCGATCATCTCCGGTGTGCTGGTGGGTTTTGCGATGGCGTTCTATTTTGGCGTCGTTGATACCGCGAAAATTGCCGCCGCCCCCTGGTTTGCGATCCCGCACTTCACCGCGCCGGAATTCAACTGGCAGGCGATTCTGTTCATCGTTCCGGTGGCCCTGGCTCCGGCCATCGAACACATCGGCGGCGTGATTGCAGTCGGTAGCGTGACCGGTCGTGATTACCTGAAAAAACCCGGCCTGCACCGCACCCTGCTCGGCGATGGCATTGCCACCACCGCCGCCGGCCTGTTTGGCGGTCCACCCAACACCACCTATGCCGAAGTGACGGGCGCGGTGATGCTGACCAAGAACTACAACCCGAAGATCATGACCTGGGCGGCGATTTTCGCCATCAGCCTGGCGTTCGTCGGCAAGTTCGGCGCGCTGTTGCAAAGCATTCCGGTGCCGGTGATGGGCGGGATTCTGTGCCTGTTGTTCGGTTCGATTGCGGCGGTGGGCATGAACACGCTGATTCGCCACAAGATCGACCTGAGCGAAGCGCGCAATCTGGTGATTGTCTCGGTGACCCTGGTGTTCGGGATTGGCGGCGTCCTGGTCGGCACCGGCACTGGGCCGGACGACTTCGGCCTCAAAGGCATCGCGCTGTGCGCGGTGACGGCGATTGCGCTGAACCTGTTGCTGCCGGGTAATGACAGCTGGAAGCACAAGAAGGCGAATGAATCGTTGTTGTAACGGTTGATCGTTCCCACGCTCTGCGTGGGAATGCAGCCCGTGACGCTCCGCGTCACTGGACGCGGAGCGTCCCCAGAGGCATTCCCACGCAGAGCGTGGGAACGATCATCAAAGGGCCAGCGGCGCTCGCTCGCACAACGTGCTTAACGCCCGCGCCCACTGCGGATCGTCGTTAAGACACGGCACCAGCACCAACTCCTCTCCCCCCGCCTCGCGGAACAACTCTTTGCCGCGATCCCCGATTTCTTCCAGCGTCTCGATGCAATCGGCAACGAACGCCGGGCACATCACCAGCACTTTCTTCACGCCCATTCCAGCCAACTCATCAAGGCGCGCTTCAGTGTAGGGCTCGATCCATTTGGCCCGGCCCAGACGCGACTGAAACGACACCGACCACTTACCGTCCGGCAAACCCATGCGTTTGGCGAACTCTGCAGCCGTACGCAAGCATTGCCCGCGATAACAGGTCGCGACCACTTCCGGTGGCGCTCCAGCGCAGCAATCGCCACCCCCTTCGAAACTGTGACCCGGATTGAGCTTCTTCAGATGCCGCTCCGGTAATCCGTGAAAGCTGAGCAGCAAGTGATCGTAATCCTGCTGCAAATACGGCTTGGCGCTGGCCACCAGCGCATCGAGGTATTCCGCTTGATCGTAGAACGGCTGGAGAATCGAAAACTGCACATCCAGCTGCTTATCGCGCACCACCCGCTTGGCCTCCTCGATCACTGTGGTCACCGTGCTGTCGGCGAACTGTGGATAGAGCGGCGCGATCGTGATCCTCTTGTGGCCCTGAGCCGTCAGGCGCACCAGCGCCGATTCAATAGACGGCTCACCGTAACGCATCGCCAACTCCACCGGACCGTGGGTCCACTGGACAGTCATGGCCTGTTGCAGGCGACGGCTGAGCACCACCAACGGCGAGCCCTCCTCCCACCAGATCGAGGCGTAGGCGTGGGCAGACTGCTCCGGGCGCTTGAACAGGATCAGCGACACCAGCAAACGTCGCACCGGCCATGGCAGGTCGATCACATACGGGTCCATCAGAAATTGATTGAGGTAGCTGCGCACATCCGCCACCGAGGTGGAGGCCGGTGAGCCCAGATTGACCAGAAGCAATGCGTGATCGGTCATGCAACGTCCTATTTCAAAGGCGGCTGGAAAGGTCGTCCAGAGCCGCGCGCAAATCAGTGAACTGGAAAGTGAAACCCGCTTCCAGCAAGCGAGCCGGTACGGCCTTCTGGCCGCCCAGCAACAGCAACGACAATTCGCCCAGACACACCTTTAACGCCAGGGCAGGCATGGGCATGAACGTCGGGCGGTGCAGCACGCTGCCTAACGTCTTGGCAAACTCGCGGTTGCGCACCGGTTTGGGTGCGCAGGCATTATAAGGACCACTGGCGTGCTCCTGACGCAGAAGAAAATCAATCAAGGCGATTTGATCGTTGATATGGATCCACGGCATCCACTGCCGGCCACTGCCAATAGGCCCGCCCAGCCCCATTTTGAACGGCAGCAACAGCCGCGACAAAAAGCCGCCCTCGGCCGACAACACCAGCCCGGTACGAATGAAGATCACGCGAATGCCCAAGCCTTCGGCTCGCTGGGCGGTTTCTTCCCAGGCGATGCACAACTGGCTGGCGAAATCATCGATGACTGGTGGAGACTTCTCGGTCAGTTCCCGCTCGCCCCCATCACCGTACCAACCGACCGCAGACCCGGAAATCAACACCTGCGGTTTTTGTTCACGGGTTTCGAGCCAGGCCAGCAGGGTTTCGGTCAGGGTGATGCGGCTGCTCCACAACAGCGCTTTGCGTCTGGTTGTCCAGGGACGATCGGCAATCGGCGCACCTGCGAGGTTGATAATCGCATCCATTGACTCCTGGCCGATGTCCTCGAGGCGGGCCACTCCGCGCACTTGGGCACCGCAGATTTTCGCGACTTTTTCAGGCTTGCGACTCCAGACCGTCAGGTGATGACCCTGACCCAACCAGAGGCGGCAGAGTTGACGTCCTATCAAACCAGTACCGCCGGTCAGCAATATGTGCATGACTACTTCCTCGCGTAGCGTTTTACCCTGATCACTAGTCTATTTTTATAAGCAGGGATCTTTGGTATCGGGCAGGCTCTGTGATTAACAATAGGCCAAGCTGTCAGAACGAGAACGCTAAAAGTTATACCAAAAAACAATATTGTACAGGTTTCAACCACGGCGTAGTCTGTACAGAAAGGTAAACGAGGCCCCTATGACTGTACCTATCGCAATCATCGGCACCGGCATCGCCGGGCTCTCCGCCGCCCAGGCCCTGACAGAGGTCGGGCATGTCGTTCAACTTTTCGATAAAAGCCGCGGCAGCGGCGGACGCATGTCGAGCAAGCGCAGCGATGCGGGTGCTCTGGACATGGGCGCGCAATATTTCACTGCCCGCGATCGCCGCTTCGTCACTGAAGTCCAGCGCTGGCAAGGCAACGGCTGGGTCGCTGAATGGATGCCGCAGCTCTACACCTTCCATGGCGGCCAGCTCAGCCTGTCGCCGGACGAACAGACGCGCTGGGTCGGTACGCCGCGCATGAGCGCCATTACCCGCGGCCTGCTCGGCGACCTGGAAGTGCATTTCGCCTGCCGCATTACCGAGGTCTATCGCGGCGAGGAGCACTGGCATCTGCAGGACGCCGAAGGCTTCACCCACGGCCCGTTCAGTCATGTGATTATCGCCACGCCGGCGCCTCAGGCGACTGCTCTGCTGGCCTCCGCACCGAAACTCGCCGGTGCCGCCGCCGGAGTAAAAATGGACCCGACCTGGGCTGTCGCGCTGGCGTTCGAGACACCGCTGGATACGCCCATGGAAGGCTGCTTCGTACAGGACAGTCCACTCGACTGGCTGGCTCGCAACCGCAGCAAACCGGGACGTGACAACACGCTGGACACTTGGGTTTTGCACGCGACCAGCGCCTGGAGTCGGCAACATATCGACCTGTCCAAGGAAGCGGTGATCGAGCAATTGCACGGCGCATTTGCCGAGCTGCTGCACGACGCCATGCCCGCCCCGACCTTCAGCCTCGCCCACCGCTGGCTCTACGCCCGGCCCGCCAACAGCCATGAATGGGGAGCCCTGGCCGATGCCGATCTGGGCCTCTATGTGTGTGGCGACTGGTGCTTGTCCGGTCGTGTCGAAGGCGCTTGGCTCAGCGGCCAGGAAGCCGCCCGCCGCTTGCATGCGCATCTGCAGTGAGCCGCATCGATCCGGTAGGAGGCCCGACGGCAAAACCTATACAAACAATTTGACTTGTACACCTTTGAATCTATGATGAAGTTATGTTGTACAGACCGAGCAGTCTGTACAGGTTTAGATTCGAGGTGCTCCGATGCCCCATGTCACCGTGAAACCGAAGATCGCCATCAGCGCCTGCCTGATGGGCGCAGAAGTGCGTTACAACGGCGGGCACAAGGAATCGCGGCTGTGCAGTCGCACCCTCACTGACTATTTCGATTTCATCCCGGTCTGTCCGGAAGTCGCCATCGGCCTCGGCATTCCCCGTGAACCGATCCGTCTGGTGGGCGATCCACAACATCCCGAAGCCGTCGGCACCGTTAACCCAATACTCAATGTCACCCGGCCGCTCGCCGAGTACGGTCAGAAGATGGCCGCGGAACTGGGCGATCTCTGCGGCTACATCTTCATGCAGAAATCCCCGTCATGCGGCCTGGATCGGGTCAAGGTCTACCACGCCAACGGTGCGCCGGTGGACGGTGGTGGCCGTGGCATCTACGCCCAGGCGTTCTGCGAGCGACATCCGGATTTACCGGTGGAAGAAGACGGCCGACTCAACGACCCGGTGCTGCGAGAAAACTTCCTCACCCGCGTATTCGCCTATAGCGCCTGGCAGCAGTTGCTGCGCGAAGGCCTGACTCGCCGTGGCCTCACGGACTTTCACTCGCGCTACAAATACCTGCTGATGGCCCACAACCCGGTGCAATACAAAACCCTGGGTAACCTGCTGGGCAACATGGGCCAGATCGATCCGAACGAACTCGGTCCACGCTATTTCAGCGAACTGATGGCGGCCTTGAAAAAATGTGCCACACGTCGCACCCACACCAACGTCCTGCAACACATCAGTGGCTATCTCAAACAGACGATCAGCCCTGAAGACAAACAGGAAGTGCAGCACGTCATCGGTCAGTACCGCCACGGCATCGTGCCGCTGGTGGTGCCGTTGACGCTGCTCAAACACTACTTCCGTCAACACCCGGATCCATACATTGCGCAACAGGTTTACCTGCAACCGCATCCGGAAAATCTCAGCCTGCGAAACGCGATCTAATGACAATCGAATGAAAAGCCCACTCGACACCAGCGCCAGCGAAGACCTCGGCACCGACTTCAAGAAAGCCCTCGACGAAGGCTGGCTGCCGATCCGTGAGGTCGCGCGGCAGACCGGCGTGAACGCCGTCACCTTGCGGGCCTGGGAACGGCGTTATGGCCTGATCGTGCCGCAACGCACGCCCAAGGGGCATCGGCTGTTCTCTGCCGAACACGTTCAACGCATCCTGACGATTCTCACCTGGCTCAACCGTGGCGTGGCCGTCAGCCAGGTCAAGCAACTGCTCGACACCCCGCAGGCCTTTACCGCATCTGTCGAAAACGATTGGCAAGTGATGCGTCATACGCTGCTGCAAGCGGTCACTCAACTGAACGAGCGCACCCTCGATGACACCGTCAATCAGGCCATGGCGTTGTATCCACCACGGACCTTGTGCGCACAACTGCTGATGCCGTTACTGGCTGAACTGGAGCAACGCTGGCAAGGCCAGTTCGGCGCGCAGATGGAGCGGGTGTTTTTTTACTCTTGGTTACGCAGCAAATTTGGCGCACGCATCTACCATAACAACCGTCAGTTACGCACCGCACCACTGTTGTTGATCAATCAATCGGACCTGCCACTGGAGCCTCACCTGTGGCTGACCGCCTGGCTTATCAGCAGCGCCGATTGCCCGGTGGAGGTGTTCGACTGGCCACTTCCCGCCGGCGAACTCGCGCTGGCGGTCGATCATCTGCAAGCCCGCGGCGTTCTGCTGTACTCCAGCAAAGCCATGAACCTTTCGCAGCTACCGAAACTTTTGAATGGTGTCAGTTGCCCAAAAATGATTGCCGGACCCACGGTGTGCATCCACCACGCCGAGTTGTCCGCACGAACGTTCAAGATTACTGATTTGTTCCTGGCTGAAGATCCGTTAGCGGCGCATCAGGGCCTGGTTCAGCGTGGGCTCATTTAATGGCGGATTTTTAATGAATCGTACGGACTCCTCTCTGCAATTGATTTGGTTGCGTAGCGACTTGCGCCTACAGGACAACACCGCCCTCTCGGCCGCCGCAGCCCGCGGCCCGACTGTGGCGGTGTATCTGCTGAGCCCGGAGCAATGGCTGGAACACGATGATGCGCCGTGCAAAGTGGATTTCTGGCTGCGTAACCTGAGCGAGTTACGCAGCGCGTTGGATGAGCTGAACATTCCCTTGTTGATCCGTAAGGCATCTCGCTGGGAGGACGCACCCAAGGTCCTGCTCGATCTTTGCCAACAGTTGAAAATCGACGCGGTGCACGTCAACGAGGAATACGGCATTGATGAAAGCCGTCGTGACGCAGCTGTGGCCGAAACGCTGAAAGCCAATGCCATCGACTTTTATAGCTACCTTGATCAACTGCTGTTCAAACCGGGCACCGTGCTGACCAAAACGGGCACTTACTTCCAGGTGTTCAGCCAGTTCCGAAAGGTGTGCTACGACCGCCTGCGCGGGTCGTTACCGAGGCGGGTCACCGCACCCGCCGTACAGGCGCCGCTGGCGATCAGCAACGACAAGATCCCATCGAACGTTGAAGGCTTCGCAACGCCCAGCGACAGCTTGCGCAGTCTTTGGCCCGCCGGAGAAGCCGAAGCCCACCGTCGCCTCGTCACCTTCGCCGATGCCCAGATCGACGACTACAAAAACGAACGCGATTTCCCGGCCAAACCGGGCACCAGCCAGCTGTCGGCCTATCTCGCCGCCGGGGTGATTTCCCCCCGTCAGTGTCTGCACGCTGCGCTGCAAAGCAATCAGGGCGAGTTCGAAAGCGGCAAGGTCGGCGCCGTCACCTGGATCAACGAATTGCTGTGGCGCGAATTCTACAAACATATTCTGGTGGGCTACCCACGGGTCTCGCGTCATCGCGCCTTCCGCCCGGAAACCGAAGCCCTCGCCTGGCGCGATGCCCCAGATGAACTCCTGGCCTGGCAAGAGGCCCGTACCGGCCTGCCGATAATCGACGCGGCCATGCGCCAATTGCTTGAAACCGGCTGGATGCACAACCGCCTGCGCATGGTGGTGGCGATGTTCCTGACCAAGAACCTGCTGATCGACTGGCGTGTAGGCGAGCGTTTTTTCATGCGTCATCTGATCGATGGCGACCTGGCGGCGAACAACGGTGGCTGGCAGTGGAGCTCATCCACTGGCACCGATTCGGCGCCCTACTTCCGGATTTTCAACCCGCTGAGCCAGTCGGAGAAATTCGACAGAGAGGGGTTGTTTATCAAGCACTGGCTGCCGGAGCTGGCCAAGCTGAACAAGAAAGAACTGCACAACCCGGCGAACCTTGGCGGCCTGTTCGGCGTGGCGGATTATCCGTCGCCGATCGTCAATCTGAGCAGCTCACGCCAACGGGCGCTGGCCGCGTTCAAGAGCCTGTCATCACGACAAACTGCCGGGCAATTGCCTGACTGAAAGGGAGAATGGGATGAGTTTTACACCTCCACGGCGATACTGGCTGACGGGTGCCAGCAACGGCATTGGCGCCTCGCTGGCCGAAGAAATACTGAAAACCGGTGCTCACCTCGCGGTGAGTTCTCGCTCGGTGGCGCCACTCAAAGTCTTGTCCCAGCGTTATCCGGGACAAGTGCTGGTGGTGGCCGGTGACCTGACCAACAGTCAGACCGTGCGAGAAATCGGCGAGCAGATCGCTGAGGCGTGGGGAGCTCTGGACACGGTGATCCTCAACGCCGGCACTTGCGAATACGTCGACGTTCAGCAGTTCGATTCGTCGATCGTCGAGCACGTAGTGCGCACCAACCTGCTTGCCAGCAGCTATTGCATCCAGGCTGCCCTGCCACTCTTGTGCGCCGGCACCGCGCCGCATCTGGTGGGCGTCGCCAGCTCGGTCACCTACCTGCCGCTGCCGCGGTCCGAGGCTCATGGCACCTCAAAGCCCGGGCTGCGTTACCTGTTTGAATCGTCGCGAATTGATCTTGCACCGCAAGGCATCGAAGTCACCGTGGTCAGCCCGGGGTTTGTCGAGACGCCGCTGTCGGCGCAAAACATCCCCATGCCACTCAGCTGGCCGGTGGACAAGTCAGCACGCTACATCTTCGCCGAACTCAAGAATCGTCCGCTGGAATTAGCCTTTCCAGCGCTGTTCATGGCCGACCTCTGGCCGCTGTCGAAAGGACCCAACCGGGGGAAACTGGCGATCGGCAAACGCATGGTGCGCAGCAATCCTCCGATCAAGGACCAGCCGTGAAATCACCTGCATCTCGGGGCTGATCGCACCTGGCTGCTGAATCGCAGCCATGAGATCACCCTGTTCGAACCCGGCGACCAAGCGTCCGTCAGGCCTTTCACACAGCACCGGCCCACTGCCTTACACTGGGCGCCATGAAAACCATTCCCCATACGCAAATCGCCGAGCCTGCGGTCACATGCTCGACCTGCGCAGCTTGCTGCTGTCAGCTCGAAGTCATGCTGATCACGGACACGGGCGTGCCCGAACGCTTTATCGATACCGATGATTGGGGCGGGGAAGTCATGCTGCGCCTGGATGACGGCTGGTGCGCCGCGCTGGATCGCAACACGATGATGTGCACCATCTATGAAAAACGCCCGTTGATCTGCCGGGAGTTCGAGATGGGCGCACCGGAATGCATCGACGAACGCCAAGGGATTACCACGGCGTATCGGTGAATGTCAGACCAATGAAGATCCAATGTGGGAGCGAGCTTGCTCGCGATAGCGATTTAACATTCAACACTGATGTTGACTGACATGCCGCCATCGCGAGCAAGCTCGCTCCCACATTAAAAGCGCCAAGGCTTAGAGCGGCATCGTGTAGTGCAGCGAGTAGCTTTCTACGCCGTCGTTGTAACTGTTAAGACCGGCATTGGAGTAGTGCGTCGCACGAATCCCGACTTCATGTCCGCCCGCAAAGCGCAGACCAAAGCCGAATCGGTCTTCGAACTGAAAAGCACCACCGAGGTTGTTGTTTTCAAGTTCGCTATGAGAGAACAACGCCACGCCAATCCCGGCCTCCAGGTATGGCTTGACGTTCTGACCGGCAAACTCGTAAACAAACACAGGCGAGAACGACAGGCTGTGGTTGCTGGAGGTCGTGTCGCCTTCCCAATAGGTGTAGGCACCGCTCCAGTAACCGGTCACACGACCGATATCACTCTGCAACCAGCTCTTGTCCCAATCGAATTGCATACCCAGTCGATAGGTCATGGTCGAGTCGCTGGTCTCGCCGACCGCGAACTCCACGCCTGCCGCCTGTGCGGTAAAACTGTGCCCCATCAGTGCGGCCGCAATCGCGGCCAAGCAGAATAGTCGCTTCATTAGAAACATCCTTTTCCGAACGATTTCGTATGGTTTTTTTGTTGCTTGACGCTATAGAAGTCGACGTTTAATCAGAAGTTCACCCCAATTATTCGCTTGCCCCAAGATTTGTTTACTCCTTGAAGCTTCGCACAACGCCAGCGGTATTCCACAGTATCGGCAAGATATTTCTGAAATGCTCCGGATCGGCACTCGTCCAGAACTCTGCAGCACGAGCAGGCTCCTCGGCGAGCAATTCACGCTCGGCCAACAGACGCTGAAGTTGCCGCGCTACAGCGGCGCCGGTGTCGATCAGGCTGATGTCATCGGGGATCATCTGCTTTAGCAACGGCTTTAGGAAGGGGTAATGCGTGCAGCCAAGAATTATCGTGTCGCACCCGGCGCCGAGCAGCGGCTCGACATACCTGGCCAGCAACTGGCGCAATGCCTCGCTGTGCAGATCGCCGTTTTCAATCAGCTCCACCAGGCCGGGGCACGGCTGGGTGATGACTCGCACATCGGTGGCGAATCGGTCGAGCAACGCGGCGAACTTGGCACTCTGCAAGGTGCCGGTGGTGGCGAGCACACCGACCACACCGCTGCGGGTGGCGGCAGCGGCCGGTTTGACCGCCGGCTCCATACCGACGATGGGCCACTCGGGATAATCGCGCCGCAAGTCTGCAACGCCAGCGACCGTCGCCGTGTTGCAGGCCAGCACCAAGGCCTTGGCGCCCTGCTGCTGAAAAAAATCGGCCATCACGCTGCAGCGATGACGGATGAATTCCGGGGTTTTCTCGCCGTAGGGAATATTCCCGCAATCGGCGACGTACAACAGTGACTCGTTGGGCAGCAAACGCTGGATCTCGGCCAGCACCGAAAGCCCACCGACACCGGAGTCGAACACGCCAATCGGCGCTTCACGCATGCTTCGAACCACAGACGCTGCAGCCCGGATCACGCTTGACCCGCAATTCGCGAAAGCGCGAGCCCAAGGCATCGATCAACAACAGACGCCCCACCAGCGGCTCGCCGAAACCCACCAGCAACTTCATGGCTTCCAGCGCCTGAAGGCTGCCCACCAGGCCAACCAAAGGCCCCACGACACCGGCTTCGCTGCACGTCAGTTCGGCTTCGCTGCCGTGACCATATAAACAGTGGTAGCACGGACTTTCCGGGCGACGCGGATCGAACACCGACAACTGCCCTTCCAGTCGAATCGCAGCGCCACTGACCAAGGGTTTGCAGGCGGCGACACACGCAGCGTTGACCGCTTCGCGGGTGGAGAAATTGTCGGAACAGTCCAGCACCAGATCCACCGCAGCCACGGCGACGGCCAGGGAGTCTTCGTCCAGCGCGGTGCGATGGGCGATCAACTGAATCTCGGGATTGATTGCAGTCAGTCGGCGTATAGCCGAATCAACCTTGCTCAGGCCGACGCTGTCGGTGTCGTGGACGATCTGGCGTTGCAGGTTGGTCAGATCGACGGTGTCGAAATCCGCCAAATGCAACTCGCCGACGCCGGCGGCTGCCAGATACAGCGCAACCGGCGAGCCGAGGCCGCCGAGACCGACGATCAATACGCGGCTTTCCTTCAGTCGCAACTGGCCGTCGATGTCGACGTGCTGCAACAGAATCTGCCGACTGTAGCGCAACAATTCCTGATCATTCAGCACGGCAGGCGCCCCAGGCTGATACGTTCGTGACCGCCCAGATCGGTGCGGCTGTGGACTTCTTCAAAGCCGCGAGTCAGCAACAAATCGCGTACCGCAGTGGCTTGATCGTAACCGTGTTCAAGCATCAGCCAACCGCCCGCCTCCAGATAATCCGGCGACTGGGCGACGATCAGACGCAGATCGTCGAGCCCGTCGATTCCGGCCACCAAGGCACTGGCCGGTTCGAAGCGCACATCGCCTTCCACCAGATGCGGATCGGCTGAGGCGATGTAAGGCGGATTGCTGATGATCAGCTGAAAACGCTGACCTTCCAGCGCACTGAACCAATGACTGCTCAGCACGGTGGCGTTGTTCAGATGTAAGCGCTGACGATTGCGTTCGGCCAGGGCCACGGCTTCGAGCACGCGATCCACGGCGGTCACTTTCCAGGCCGGACGCTCGCTGGCCAGGGCCAGGGCAATGGCGCCACTGCCGGTGCCGAGATCGAGGACCTTGGCAGGTGTGGCCGGCAGCAGTTCCAGCGCAGTCTCCACCAGCAGTTCGGTGTCCGGGCGCGGGATCAGCGTATGCGGCGCCACTTCCAGATCAAGCTTCCAGAAACCTTGCTGACCGAGGATGTAGGCCACTGGCTCACCGCCACGACGGCGTTGCAGGTACTCGGCAAATTTCAGCGCCGCTTCACTCGGAACGATGCGCTCGGGCCAGGTGTGCAGAAAACTGCGGGACTTGCCCAACGCAGCGGCCAGCAACAATTCGGCATCCAGGCGCGCGGAGGGCGAATCCGGCAAGTCGGCGGCGCGTAACAAACTGGCAATGATCGTCATTTACTCACCTATCGCTGCCAATTGGTCGGCCTGGTATTCGGCCAGCAACGGCTCGATCACCGCATCGACGCCACCCGCGAGGATTTCGTCGAGGGAATACAGCGTCAGGTTGACCCGGTGGTCGGTGACCCGCCCCTGGGCAAAGTTATACGTGCGGATCCGCTCCGAGCGATCGCCCGAACCGACCAGCAATTTACGCTCGCTGGCGATAGCGTTCGCGGCGGCGCTGGTCTGCTGATCGTTGAGTTTGGCCGACAGCCAGGACATCGCCCGGGCGCGGTTCTTGTGCTGGGAACGCTCTTCCTGGCACTCGACGACAATACCGGAAGGCAAGTGCGTGATGCGGATCGCCGAGTCCGTCTTGTTGACGTGCTGACCACCGGCACCGGAGGATTTGTAGGTATCGATGCGCAAATCCGAAGGGTTGATCTCGATCGCTTCCTGCTCGTCCGGCTCGGGCAACACGGCCACGGTGCAGGCCGAGGTGTGGATGCGACCCTGGGATTCAGTAGCCGGAACCCGTTGTACGCGGTGCGCACCGGATTCGAATTTCAGCTTGCCGTAGACGTTGTCGCCTTCGACGCGGGCGATGACTTCTTTGAAGCCGCCGTGTTCACCGATGTTCTCCGAGAGGATTTCCACCCGCCAGCCGCGACGCTCGGCGTAACGCGAATACATGCGGAACAGGTCGCCGGAGAAAATCGCAGCCTCGTCACCGCCGGTGCCGGCGCGGATTTCGAGGAACACGTTGCGCCCATCGTTCGGATCCTTGGGCAGCAGCATGCGTTGCAGGCTGGCTTCGATCTCGATCAGTTGCTCTTTGGCTTCGCGGACTTCTTCCACGGCCATTTCGCGCATGTCCGGGTCGTTGTCCTTGAGCAGCGCCTGAGCGCCCTCGAGATCGCCTTGTACTTTGAGCAACTGTTTATAGGTTTCGACAATCGGTTCGACTTCCGCGTATTCCTTGGAATAGGTGCGGAATTTGTTCTGATCGGAAATGACTTCGCCGTCGCCAAGCAAGGCGGTCAATTCCTCGAAACGGTCCTGGAGGATGTCCAGCTTATTGAGCAGTGACGCTTTCATTGCGGTTTTTTATCCGAAAAGCTATCCGATGAGCCCTCATTCAGGGCAAAGAGTTCCTGGGCCATGGCCAGCGCATCGAGGCGGCCTTCGGCAGAGAGCTTTTTCAACTGCACGCTCGGTGCGTGCAAGAGTTTGTTGGTCAGGCCCCGCGCCAGTTGCACCAGCACGTCTTCGGCGCTGCTGCCGTTGGCCAGCATGCGCTGGGCCTTCTGCAATTCTTCGTCGCGCATGCGCTCGCTTTGTTGGCGATAGGCCTTGAGCACATCCACCGCCGCCAGCTCACGCAGGCGGACCATGAAATCTTCGGCACCGACCGAGACCATCTCCTCTGCCGCCTGGGCTGCGCCCTGCCGGCTCTTGAGGTTCTCGGCGACCACTTCGTGGAGATCGTCGACGCTATAAAGGTAAACGTCGTCCAGTTCGCCGACTTCCGGCTCGATATCCCGGGGGACAGCGATGTCTACCATGAAGATCGGCTTGTGCTTGCGCAGTTTCAAGGCGCTTTCCACCGCGCCCTTGCCCAGGATCGGCAACTGGCTGGCGGTGGAGCTGATGACGATGTCGCTGCGCACCAGTTCCGCCGGGATGTCCGAGAGCAACACTGCATGGGCGCCGAACTGCTCGGCCAGAATGCTCGCGCGCTCCAGGGTGCGGTTGGCAACGACGATGCGCTTTACACCCAATTCGTGCAGATGGCGGGCGACCAGGGTGATGGTCTCGCCGGCGCCGATCAGCAAGGCTTGGCTGCGTTGCAGGTCGCTGAAAATCTGTTTCGCCAGACTGACCGCGGCAAATGCCACGGACACCGGGTTCTCGCCAATGGCGGTGTCGGTGCGCACCTGTTTGGCCGCATTGAACGTGGCCTGGAACAGGCGCCCGAGCAACGGACCGATGGTGCCGGCCTCGCGGGCCACGGCGTAGGCTGATTTCATCTGACCGAGAATCTGCGGTTCGCCCAACACCAGCGAATCGAGCCCGGAGGCCACCCGCATCATGTGACGAACTGCCGCATCATCTTCGTGCACATAAGCACACGCGCGCAGCTCTTCGAGGCTCAAATGGTGATAATCGGCCAGCCAGCGCAAGATGATGTCAGCCGAAAGGTGATCCTGTTCTATATAGAGTTCACTGCGATTGCAGGTGGAGAGGATCGCAGCTTCGCGGCTGTCGGTGAGTCGGCAGAGCTGCTGCAAGGCCTCCACCAGCTGCTCAGGGGTAAAGGCCACGCGCTCGCGGACGTCTACTGAAGCAGTCTTGTGGTTAATACCGAGTGCAAGGAAGGCCATTCAAGGTCGCTGATAGTGACGTGAAGCCGGCAATTGTCCTACTTCGACAGAGCCAGAACAACTACCGCTGACTATTGTCCCAATGACCTGCCTCTATAAAGGCGCCAATTGAGACTCGGTTATGTTTGGCCGAAGGCTTGTGTCATGATGATCCGACCGCAGGTTAGTCGTCCTCTTCCTATATGAATAGATCTTCCGCGTTGCTCCTCGCTTTTGTCTTCCTCAGCGGCTGCCAGGCCTTGGCACCCGTTTCGTCGGACGGTACGCCGCCGGTCGAAGACAGCACTCCGGCCCCTGAAAAGCCCAAGGTTTACAGCTCATTCAGTGAAGAAACCATCTTCAGTCTGTTGAGCGCCGAACTGGCTGGCCAGCGCAATCGTTTCGACATTGCCCTGGACAACTACGTGACCCAGGCGATCAATACTCAGGATCCGGGCATCTCCGAGCGGGCATTCCGTATCGCCGAGTACCTGGGCGCCGATCAGGCGGCCCTGGACACCGCGTTGATCTGGGCGAAAAACGCCCCGCAAGACCTCGAGGCGCAACGAGCCGCTGCCGTGCAACTGGCTCGTGCCGGGCGTTACGACGACTCCATGGTCTATATGGAGAAAGTACTGCAAGGCAAGGGCGATACACATTTCGACTTCCTCGCCCTGTCTGCGGCCGATACCGACCAGGACACGCGCAACGGCTTGATGAAAGGTTTTGACCGTTTATTGCAGCGCCATCCGAAAAACAGTCAGCTGATTTTCGGCAAAGCCTTGCTGCTGCAACAGGACGGTGACGCCAAGGGTGCGCTGGGCCTGCTGGAAGACAATCCGCCGGACGACGGCGAAATAGCACCGATTCTGCTGCGCGCACGCCTGCTGCAAACCCTCAGTCGTGGCGATGAAGCCTTGCCGCTGCTGCAAAAAAGCATCAAGAAATACCCGGACGACAAACGCCTGCGCCTGACTTACGCGCGGATGCTGGTTGAACAGGACCGCATGGACGATGCCAAAGCCGAGTTCTCGAGCCTGGTTCAGCAGTACCCGGAAGACGACGAACTGCGTTACTCCCTGGCGCTGGTCTGCCTGGAAGCCAAGGCCTGGAATGAGGCCAAGGGCTATCTGGAAGACCTGATTGCCCGGGAAAGCCATGTCGATTCGGCGCACTTGAACCTCGGTCGTATCGCTGAAGAGCGCAACGACCCTCAAGGTGCGCTGATCGAGTACGCCCAGGTCGGGCCGGGCAACGATTTCCTGCCGGCGCAATTGCGTCAGGCCGATATCCTGATGAACAACGGCAAGACCGCCGAAGCCCAAAGCCGTCTGGCAGCGGAACGCGACGAGCAGCCCGATTACGCGATTCAGTTGTATTTGATCGAAGCCGAAACCTTGTCCGCCAATAAACAGCCCGACAAGGCCTGGAATGTATTGAAGCAAGCCTTGCAGCAATACCCGGACGATCTGAATCTGCTGTACACCCGCGCCATGCAAGCGGAAAAACGCAATGACCTGGCGCAGATGGAAAAAGACCTGCGACTGATCATCAAGCGCGACCCGGATAACGCGATGGCGCTGAACGCCCTCGGTTACACCCTGTCCGACCGCACGACGCGCTACGCCGAAGCCAAGGCCTTGATCGAACAGGCGCACCAGATCAATCCGGAAGACCCGGCGGTACTCGACAGTCTCGGCTGGGTGAACTTCCGCATGGGCAATCTCGAGGAAGCCGAACGCCTGCTGCGCCAGGCGCTGGAGCGCTTCCCCGATCAGGAAGTCGCCGCGCACCTGGGCGAAGTCCTGTGGGCCAATGGCAAGCAACGGGAAGCCAGACAAATCTGGACCAAGTTCCTCAAGGAGCAGCCCGACAGCCCCATCCTGCGCGGTACCATCAAGCGCCTGACCGGATCAGAGACTCTTTAAGATTATGTTTTTGCGCCACCTCATTGTTTTCAGTTTCATCGCCCTGCTCGCCGGTTGCGCGGGCTTCGGTGCCCGTGAATCGGTCCAGGGTCAAGGCAACCCGGCCCAATGGCGCGCGTACAAACAGCAACTGACCAGCCTCGACGGCTGGCAGATCAACGGCAAGATCGGCATTCGCGCCCCGAAAGACTCGGGCAGCGGCACGTTGTTCTGGCTGCAGCGACAGGATTACTACGACATTCGCCTCTCCGGCCCCCTGGGTCGCGGCGCAGCACGCCTGACCGGCCGCCCCGGCAAGGTCTCGCTGGAAGTCGCCAACCAGGGCCGCTATGAAGCGCCGACGCCTGAAGTGTTGGTCGAAGAACAACTGGGCTGGAAGTTACCGGTGTCCAATCTGGCCTGGTGGGTTCGCGGGCTCCCGGCTCCGGACAGCAAAAGCCGTCTGACGCTGGATGCCGACAGCCGCCTGGCCAGCCTTGAGCAGGATGGCTGGCAGGTCGAATACCTCAGCTATGCCGAGCAAAACGGCTTTTGGCTACCCGAGCGGATCAAACTGCACGGCACCGACCTTGACGTCACGCTGGTGATCAAGGAATGGCAACCACGCAAATTGGGGCAGTGAACATGACCGCTCCGCGCTTGACGCTGCCCTCCCCGGCCAAACTCAATCTGATGCTGCACATCCTCGGTCGCCGTGAAGACGGTTATCACGAATTGCAGACTATTTTTCAGTTTCTCGATTACGGCGATGAAATCACGTTCGCCGTTCGTGATGATGGTGTGATTCGACTGCACACCGAATTCGATGGCGTTCCTCACGACAGCAATCTGATTGTTCGAGCCGCAAAAAAACTTCAGGAGCAATCCGGTTGTTCGCTCGGTATCGACATCTGGATCGAAAAAATCCTGCCCATGGGCGGTGGAATCGGTGGCGGCAGTTCAAATGCCGCGACGACTTTGCTCGGCCTCAATCATCTCTGGCAACTGGGTTGGGATGAGGATCGACTAGCCGCGCTGGGCCTGACACTTGGCGCCGACGTCCCGGTTTTCGTGCGTGGGCACGCGGCTTTTGCCGAAGGCGTGGGGGAGAAACTGACCCCTGTAGACCCCGAAGAACCGTGGTATCTCGTGCTTGTGCCGCAAGTCTCTGTAAGTACAGCAGAAATTTTTTCAGATCCGTTGTTGACACGTAACTCTTCTCCCATTAAAGTGCGCCCCGTTCCCAAGGGAAACAGTCGAAATGACTGCTTACCGGTGGTAGCAAGGCGTTACCCAGATGTACGTAACGCATTGAATTTGTTAGGTAAATTTACCGAAGCAAAACTCACCGGAACTGGAAGTTGTGTGTTTGGGGGCTTCCCAAGCAAAGCTGAAGCTGATAAAGTCTCGGCCCTTCTTACAGAGACCCTTACAGGGTTTGTAGCAAAGGGAAGCAACATTTCGATGTTGCATCGCAAGCTGCAAAGTCTGCTCTAAAAGGAATCGAGTACTGGGTACTCGTTGCAACAGATACAGGGGCGTCGCCAAGCGGTAAGGCAGCAGGTTTTGATCCTGCCATGCGTTGGTTCGAATCCAGCCGCCCCTGCCATTTTCTATACTCATCCAGGTTACCCTCAGCCTCTAGGTACTGCGCGTGTCCAAGATGATGGTCTTTACGGGGAACGCTAACCCCGATCTGGCTCGGCGTGTTGTACGTCAGCTGCATATCCCTCTCGGTGACATCTCTGTCGGTAAGTTCTCCGACGGCGAAATTACTGCCGAGATCAATGAAAACGTCCGCGGTAAAGATGTCTTCATTATTCAGCCGACTTGCGCTCCGACCAACGATAACCTGATGGAACTGGTAGTGATGGCTGATGCCTTCCGCCGCTCCTCAGCTACTCGTATCACTGCTGTTATTCCTTACTTTGGTTATGCCCGTCAGGATCGCCGTCCGCGTTCCGCACGTGTGGCTATCAGCGCGAAAGTCGTTGCTGACATGCTTACCGTAGTCGGCATCGACCGTGTTCTCACGGTTGATCTGCATGCTGACCAAATCCAGGGTTTCTTCGATATTCCGGTAGATAACATCTACGGCTCCCCAGTATTGGTGGATGACATTGAAGATCAGCGCTTCGAAAACCTGATGATCGTTTCCCCGGACATTGGTGGCGTCGTGCGTGCACGTGCTGTTGCCAAATCCCTGGGCGTGGATCTCGGGATCATCGACAAACGCCGTGAGAAAGCCAATCACTCTGAAGTGATGCATATCATCGGTGATGTCGAAGGGCGTACCTGTATTCTGGTCGATGACATGGTCGATACCGCCGGCACTCTGTGCCACGCGGCCAAGGCCCTGAAAGAGCATGGCGCTGCCAAGGTTTTCGCCTACTGCACACACCCTGTGCTGTCCGGTCGGGCGATCGAAAACATCGAAAACTCAATGCTGGACGAACTGGTGGTGACTAACACCATCCCGTTGTCCGCTGCTGCTCAAGCCTGCTCGCGTATCCGTCAACTGGATATCGCGCCGGTAGTTGCCGAAGCGGTTCGCCGCATCAGCAACGAAGAATCGATCAGCGCGATGTTCCGTTAAGGGCCCTGCCCTTCTCGAATATCTCGTTGACGAAAAGCGCCCCGCCCCGGCATTCCTGTCGGGGCGGGGCTTTTTTGCCCATATCGCCTTTAGCGCTGGTCGCAAACGCTGGGGCGAATGTGGTTATTTTGGAGATACAACATGAACGAATTTACTCTGAATGCTGAAGTGCGTTCCGACCTGGGGAAAGGTGCGAGCCGCCGCCTGCGTCGTCTCGCAAGCCTGGTACCAGCTGTAGTTTACGGTGGCGAAAAAGCCCCTGAATCCATCAGCATGCTGGCTAAAGAAGTTGCCAAACTGCTCGAAAACGAAGCGGCTTACAGCCACATCATCGAGCTGAACGTTGGCGGCACCAAGCAAAACGTAATCATCAAAGCTCTGCAGCGTCACCCGGCCAAAGGCCACGTGCTGCACGCTGACTTCGTACGCGTTGTAGCTGGCCAGAAACTGACCGCTATCGTGCCTGTACACTTTGTTGGTGAAGAAGCTCCGATCAAGAAAGGCGGCGAAGTTTCGCACGTTGTTGCTGAAATCGAAGTTTCGTGCCTGCCGAAAGACCTGCCTGAATTCATCGAAGTCGACCTGGCTAACGCCGAAATCGGTTCGATCATTCACCTGTCTGACCTCAAAGCCCCTAAAGGCGTTGAGTTTGTTGCTCTGGCACACGGTGATGACAAGGCTGTTGCCAACGTCCACGCTCCACGTGTTGCTCCAGAAGCTACTACTGAAGAAGGCGCAGCAGAGTAATTTCACTCTGTTCGCCGGAGTGACCGGAAACATCGCGGACTAGAGCGTAGCGAGAAAGCGGGCGAGAACGCGGAGTTTACATAATGGTAAATGAGCACTTGTCGTCCACTTTCGCCGCACACAACTGTCGCGGCGATGTTATCCACCACTCCAAGGAAGGGCCCCTATCGTGACTGCCATCAAACTGATCGTTGGCCTGGGAAATCCAGGCGCTGAATACGAACAGACCCGGCATAACGCAGGGGCCCTTTTTGTTGAGCGCATCGCGAACGCACAAGGCGTAAACCTTGTGGCGGATCGCAAATATTTCGGCCTGACCGGGCGCTATTCGCATCAGGGTCAGGATGTTCGTCTGCTGATTCCCACCACCTACATGAACCGCAGCGGCCAGGCCGTCGCGGCACTTGCCGGCTTCTTCCGCATTACGCCTGAAGAAATCCTGGTGGCGCATGACGAACTCGACCTGCCACCGGGCGTTGCCAAGCTCAAACAGGGCGGCGGCCATGGCGGGCACAACGGGTTGCGCGACATCATCGCGCAACTGGGCAATCAGAATACCTTTCACCGCTTGCGGCTTGGCATTGGCCACCCGGGCGTTGCCAGTATGGTTTCAAATTTCGTCCTGGGTCGTGCGCCACGCGCCGAACAGGAAAAACTCGATGCCAGCATCGACTTTGCCCTCGGCGTGCTGCCGGATATCCTCGCCGGTGAATGGAACCGCGCGATGAAAAACCTGCACAGCCAGAAGGCCTGACTCACTCCTCGGGGAAAACACCATGGGATTCAATTGCGGCATCGTCGGCCTGCCTAACGTCGGCAAGTCCACCCTATTCAACGCCCTGACCAAATCCGGGATCGCGGCCGAGAACTTCCCCTTCTGCACCATCGAACCGAACACCGGTATCGTGCCGATGCCGGACCCGCGTCTGGAAGCCCTGGCGGCCATCGTCAATCCCAAGCGCATCTTGCCGACCACCATGGAATTCGTCGACATCGCAGGCCTGGTGGCCGGCGCCTCGAAAGGTGAAGGTCTGGGTAACAAGTTCCTGGCCAACATCCGTGAAACCGATGCCATCGCCCACGTAGTCCGCTGCTTCGAAGACGAGAACGTGATTCACGTCTCCAACAGCGTCGACCCGAAACGCGACATCGAAATCATCGACCTGGAACTGATCTTCGCCGACCTCGACAGCTGCGAGAAGCAACTGCAGAAAGTCGCCCGCAACGCCAAGGGTGGTGACAAGGACGCCGTGGTCCAGAAAGGCCTGCTGGAGCAATTGATCGCTCACTTCACCCTCGGCAAGCCTGCGCGTACGCTGATGAAGACCATGGGCGCCGACGACAAAGCGGTGATTCGTGGTTTCCACCTGCTGACCACCAAGCCGGTCATGTACATCGCCAACGTCGCTGAAGACGGTTTCGAGAACAACCCGCTGCTGGACATCGTCAAAGCCATCGCCGAAGAAGAAGGCGCCATGGTGGTTCCGGTCTGCAACAAGATCGAAGCCGAAATCGCCGAGCTGGAAGACGGCGAAGAGAAAGACATGTTCCTCGAAGCCCTGGGCCTCGAAGAGCCTGGCCTGAACCGCGTAATCCGCGCCGGCTACGAAATGCTGCACCTGCAGACCTATTTCACCGCCGGTGTCGAAGAAGTCCGCGCCTGGACCGTCCGCGTCGGTGCTACCGCACCACAAGCCGCTGGCGTGATCCACACCGACTTCGAAAAAGGCTTCATCCGCGCTGAAGTCATCGCCTATGACGACTTCATCCAGTACAAGGGCGAAGCCGGCACCAAAGAAGCCGGTAAATGGCGTCTGGAAGGCAAGGACTACATCGTTAAAGACGGCGACGTGATGCACTTCCGCTTCAACGTGTAAAAGCAGAAGGCACGAAAATTGCGTTGATATTCACGCGTATTTTAAGAGGATAGATCCATTTTATGGTCTATCCTTTTTTTACGCTTTAAGATAAAAATGATGCGATCCCGCTCGCTCGAGAGCCGATATTGCAAATGGAATTGAAAAATGGCCGCCCTCCAAAAAAAACCTTTGACAGCAGCATCCAACGACAACATTCAAGACTCAAAGGATATTCTCAAAGATCTCAGGTCTAATGAGTTAATTTTTGGCGTGGTGGGTCCTGTCGGCTCGGGAACTAGTTGGATTGCTACTGCATTGCAAGAGCAGCTTGGTTCTGTAATACCCGGATCAGAGATAACTATTCTTAAGGCAAGTACAGCTATCGAGAACTGGGCAAATAAAAACGGCCAGCATATTGACGAAAGCAATAAACTATCTCGAGCAAAATCTCTTCAGGATGCTGGTGATGAAATTCGATGTCTTGACCCAGCCGGAGTTGCCGTAACTCTAATGTCCGAGATTAAATCCACTCGCGACAAGGCGGAGAAAGAAGCCTCAGAAAGTGGCAATGAGGAAGCTTTTCGTGTCTACATCTTAGACTCTCTTAAGCATCCGGCAGAAGTAGCTCTCTTGCGAAGCGTTTATCAAGATGCGTTCTGTTTGATAGGTGTTGTATGTGAGAGCCAGAAAGGTCGTTCGCGTCTTCGTGACGAAAAATGCAGAGCCTCAGCTACAGTAGATATTGATAATTTCATCGCGCGCGATCAAGACTCTGGAATCACTCACGGTCAAAAAGTTACTGACACCTTTCACTTAGCGGATTTTTTTGTTGATAACTCACAAGATCGCTTTATTGGCGAGGATAAAAAACAAGAAAACCCTGCTTGGGATGTCAATGATCAGCTTGGAAGACTGATAGATATTCTCACATATAGAAAAGTTGTTAGACCATCGCCAAGTGAGACAGGCATGTTTCATGCTTATGGCGCTCAGATGACGAGTGCGTGCCTATCGAGACAGGTAGGAGCAGCACTTATGGACAAATCTGGGAATTTGGTTTCTACGGGAAAAAATGAGGTGCCTAGTGCTGGCGGCGGCGTATACGGGGGAAATTTTTCGCTCGACGCCGGAAATCATCAAGACCATCGCTGTGCATTTACTAATGAATATTGCAGTAGCAATCGCCATCAAGATCAAATTATTAGGGAATTAATAAGCTCGGTACCTGAACTCAACAATGTGGTTTTTACGGACCTCAAGAAAACGTTAAAAAATACCGGCATAGGAAGACTTCTTGAGTTCAGTAGAGCCGTTCATGCGGAAATGGATGCATTGCTCAGTGCCGCCCGTAAAGGCGCATCCCCTGTGGGCAGCAAGCTTTTCGTGACCACGTTCCCATGCCATTACTGCGCTCGCCATATCGTTTCGGCCGGCGTGGATGAAGTTCAATACATAGAGCCGTACCCAAAGAGTCTTGCTTTCGACTTGCACGGTGATGCTATAGCCAAATCAAAAAATGACTGGCTACCACCAAGTGAAATTATTGCAAAATCTCCTGGAACAGATAGAGCAATAAAAGTCCTTTTCAGACCTTTCACAGGGGTAGCCCCTCGACTATACAAACAAGCATTCATAAAAAACAGACCACTTAAAGATAGCGAAGGAAATATGAAGCTCGGATCGCCAGAGTGGGCTTCCGGACTACTTCGCATGAGTTATAAAGATGTTGAGAACCGACTAATATCAAACTCCGTTGGCATCTCCAATGAATAGAATTAGAAAACACGGAAATTTGTATATCGTCGCAAGTCCACGGTCAGAAATTGCTCGCTCGGTACTCGAGGACAAAGCGATGCCACACATCTCATCGACGAAAACTACCGACCCGGTTATAGTTTTCATGCGCGAGTCCGAACTTCAAAAAAAGGGGGCTTTTGCAGAGTTCGCAAAAAGATACAACCCACAATGCGTGTTAGACATGAGAACCGCACCACGACTAGATCTATTTGCGGGCTCTAGACTATTAGCATTTAAACTATTCAAAGAAATGCACATGGAGTACTTCGACTTTTTCGGAAGAGTTGGAATATACTCAAAGGAAAACATCGTAAACTTGAACACACACCTTACCGAGGCTCTAATAGCCTTTCACCCCAAGGTTAAATACAGCAATCGTCCTCTTGTATTGTTTTTTGATAATGACGAACTTTTAAAGAGCTGCAAGAACGAGATTCCAAACATATTCCTTAAACATTTTGACTCATCAACAATAAATATCGCAGAATACAAATCTGGCTTTCTTGCATTTCATCCCACAGCCGCATTAATGCAAGGATAAGCAAATCTCAAAAGATTCGAATTCGAAGTTATTGAGATATTGCCGCTTATATCAATCCTTACCTGAGCTTTTTGTTGCTTATCTTTCAGCTCAGGTTGGATTTACTAATACTATTGCGCTGACTAATCCACTTAAAGCGCCCCGGCAAAACTCAGATTTCTTTGGTTCTTGGCAGGAAGATCGCCAGCACACCAAACAACGGCAGGAACGAACACAGCAAGTACACGTATTCGATGCCGTGTATGTCCGCCAAATGCCCGAGCAACGCCGCGCCAATCCCGCCAAAGCCGAACATCAATCCGAAGAATACCCCGGCAATCATCCCGACATTGCCCGGTACCAATTCCTGCGCATACACCACGATCGCCGAGAATGCTGACGCCAGGATGAAGCCGATCACGACGCTGAGGATGCTGGTCCAGAACAGGTCCACATGAGGCAGGATCAGGGTGAACGGCGCGACGCCGAGGATCGAGAACCAGATCACCGCCTTACGCCCGATCTTGTCGCCGATCGGCCCACCGAAGAAGGTCCCCGCCGCTACCGCTCCGAGAAACAGGAACAGGTGCAACTGTGAACTCGCCACCGACAGGTCGAATTTCTCGATCAGGTAAAAGGTGAAGTAACTGGTGAAGCTGGCCATGTAGAAATACTTGGAGAACACCAGCAGCCCGAGTACCACCAGTGCACTGATCACGCGGTTCTTCGACAAGCCATGCGTCGCCGCCTGGCCTTGCTTGAGTTTGAACAGGCTCAAGTGATTGGCGTACCAGCGGCTGATCCGATAGAGCACGAACAGCGCAAACACCGCGAACAATCCGAACCAGGCCACATGGCCCTGACCGAAAGGAATGATGATCGCCGCAGCCAGCAACGGACCGAAGGCTGAGCCTGCATTACCGCCGACCTGAAACGTTGACTGCGCCAAACCAAACCGCCCGCCAGACGCTAATCGCGCCACGCGAGAAGCTTCCGGGTGAAAGGTTGAGGAACCGATACCGATCAAGCCTGCCGCCAGCAAAATCATCGAGAAACTGCCGACCACCGACATCATCAAAATGCCGATCAATGTGCAAACCGTCCCGGCGGGTAGCAGCCAGGGTTTGGGGTGCCGATCGGTGTAGTAACCGACCCACGGCTGCAACAGCGAAGCCGTCAACTGGAACGTCAAAGTGATCAGGCCAACCTGGGTGAAGGTCAGGCCATAGTTGGCCTTGAGCATCGGATAGATCGACGGCAGCACCGACTGGATCAAGTCGTTGATCAAATGCGCCAGCGCCACGGCGCCGATGATGCGCATGACCAAAGGGCTGCTTTGTGAAGTCGCGGATGCCGGCTGCGCGCCGGTCTGGACATTGCTGATAGCCATAAGAGTTTCCGTACAACAGATGGGTGCACACGGGCAGGTGCGTCAATGTGCCATTTTTCGGTGCAGCAGCGCCATCCCCTTAGCCTGCTAACGACCTCGATTTCGTCGCTGAAAAGGTGATAGCGCAACGCCATGGTCTGAATCTTGCCTTGGTAATCCGCTTCAACGCGGCCCCTTACAAAGGGGACCGAGAATGGGAAGTTTCGCTACAGAGTCGGCCTACAGAGCTGGCGAGGGTGAACTTTCGAGGCCTTTTAAAAGGGCACAGGTCGCGACCGCAACGGTTGCGACGCACGCCAATGGCGCGTGGTGTCCAGAGGAGTTATGGGGCATGCAGGCTTTTTTATCACCGGGGATCGGGTTGCTGGGGCGTTTTGGCTTCGCACGCAAATTTCAGCTGTTGTTTCTGCTGTTTATCCTGCCGCTGACGGGCAGCCTGTGGATGATCGGTCAGGACTATCGCGACAAACTGAACCTGATCTCCGGCGAACGTGCCGGGGTTCGGCAACTCCTCGCCCTCGATGCCCTGGATAACCTGCTCGCCGCCCAGCGTGACCGCGCGGCTCGCTGGCGCGCCACAGAAACCAATCGCCAGCCGACACCCGCGACGATCGCAGCGATGGCGGCTTTCGATACGGTTCAGCCAGCCGTCGCCCAAGCCACCTCAGACCTCGGCAACGCACTGCAAACCGAAGGCGCCGAGGGCGAAACCCTGGCCCGTTATCAAGCCCTGCAAACCGCCCTCAACGGCCTCGACTCTAAAAGCCTGAGCAGCGTCGGTTGGTGGCCGGACGGTTACGATCGTTTCACCAATGCCTTGAGTGCCCTGCAAGCCTTGCGCGAACAGATCGCCATGGATAATCGCCTGACACTGGCGCCGTGGCTGGAAACCTATTTGTTAACGCAGATCTCCACGCAGCACGCGCCGGACCTGATTGAGCGAGTCGGCCGTCTCGCCAGCGTTGGCCAGGCCTCTGTAGTGTCCGGGCAGTTCACCCTGCAAAGCCGCCTGCAATTGCGCGATTTGCGCAGCCGCATCGGCGATGCCCGGGAGCAGTTGGTCAAAACCGCAAGCCTGCTGGAAGCGCGACTGCCCAGCGCGTTGCAAGCCTGGGCCGGGCAATACCATGACAGCCTCAAGCACCTGGACGCCGAGTTGAAAGTGCTCGATGACGGCGTGTTCGGCGGCAGCATCAAGCTCAAGCCGGAAGAGTTCGAACGCAGCCTCGACGGCCTGCTCTCTGACCTCGCTTCGCTGCGTCAGCAGTCGTTGGTGTCGCTGGATCAACGTCTGGACTATTACCACGGCTCTGCCATCCGCCAGTTCATCCTGGTAGCGACCATTTTTGGCTGCCTGCTGCTGGCCGCGCTCTACCTGTTCATCTGCTTGCAGGCCTCGATCCGTCGCAGCGCCAGCGGCATTACCCTGCTGGCCGAAGCCTTGCGCGACGGCAATCTGAGCCTGCAAGTACCGGTGGAGGGCCGCGACGAACTGGCCGCCATCAGCACTGCTCTCAATGTCGCGGTGGTGCAACTGCGCAACAGCCTGCTGGGGGTCGATCATGAAACCTTGCAGCTGAGCAACGCGGTGCGCACCCTCAACCATCACTCCAGCGGCGCCCTTGGGGAAGTCGAAGCTCAGCAGTTGCAGATCAGCCAGATCGCGGCGGCAGCCACGCAATTGGCCGCCACCTCTCAAGGGGTCGCCCAGAGTTGCGAACAGGCCTCCGGCAGCGCTCAGCACACCCAGCGCATCGCCGCCGACAGCAGCCGTGACAGCCAGCGCACGACGGCGAGCATTCAGCAACTCAATCAGCGCTTGAATGACACCGCTGCGGCACTGGGCCGGGTCAGTGAACAAGGGCAGCAGATTCAGTTGGTGGTGGACACCATTCGCGGGGTTGCCGAGCAGACGAACCTGTTGGCACTTAACGCCGCCATCGAGGCGGCTCGCGCGGGTGAGCAAGGCCGCGGCTTTGCGGTGGTGGCCGATGAAGTGCGCAGCCTGTCGCAACGCACCCAGTCCTCCACCGCGCAGATTGCCGGCACTGTCGACAGCCTGCGCAGCACCGTGAACGAAGCGGTGAGCCTGATGGAAGCCGCTTGCGGCCAGGCTCAGTCCGATGCCCAGGCCGTCACTGGCCTCGGCGAACGCCTGGGGGAAATTGCCAGTGCCGTGCAAAGTGTCACCGACACCCTGGCGCAGATCGCCACAGCGGTCGACGAGCAAGCGACCACCGCCGACGAGGTCAGCGGCAACATCCAGCAAGTCGATCAGGCGGCGGTACGCTTGCTCGAAGGCGCGCGGGCGGTGAACCTGGCAGCGGACACTTTGAGCCAGGGCAGCAAGGCCTTGAGTGCCAATACCGGGAGATTTCAGCTCAGTTGACGCCCTCCCCTGACCCGTTTTTTCGGGTCAGGCGGATAAGCGGTTGAAAGCGTAGAGAAATATTTTAGATTTACGCTTGACACATCTCTGTTCCGAGCCAATAATGCGCGCCACTTGGCTACATAGCTCAGTTGGTTAGAGCATAGCATTCATAATGCTGGGGTCCGGGGTTCAAGTCCCTGTGTAGCCACCAAGTACTAAAAACGGCTTACCGAAAGGTAGGCCGTTTTTTTATGCCTCGAGAAAAGTGCTCCCGACCCACAGAGCGGTTAACGCCCGCTCTTCGCGGTTCTCTCCTACAGTTAGTGCCAAAGCTTGAACGCAGAGAGACCACCCTATGCACTGGGGCCTGGACGAGATCATTGTGTTTTTCATCGTAGTCGCCATCTTCTGCGTGGTGCTGGAACTCGCTTTTCGTCTCGGCCGTCATCACCGAACTCACAGCAACGATTCAACCCGATCCCACCTCACCGTTTTGCAAACCGCCCTCCTCGGTCTGCTCGCGTTGTTGCTGGGTTTCAACTTCGCCATGGCCACCTCACGCTTCGAAGCGCGCAAGACACTGATTCAAGATGAAGTCACGGTGATCGGCTCGACCTATCTGCGGGCGAAACTGCTGCCGTCTGATCTGCGCGGGAAGGTGACAGCGCTGCTCAAGGATTATGTCTCGGCGCGGATTGAATTCATGCGCGCCGGCACGGACGAAAAACTGTTGAAGGCGGCCAGCGAATCGTCCCGGACGATCGAGGACCAGTTATGGAATCTGGCTGCCACCGCCGAGGCCCAGGGCGAAGCGACAGCCGCCATGAACCTGGTGATCCAGTCGTTGACCGACGTCTACAACGTCAATGAAAAGCGCCGCGCCGAGCAGGACAATCATGTCCCGGCAACCGTCATCAATCTGCTGTTCGTCGTGGCCATCGGTGCGTTGGGTTTCATCGCTTACAGCTATGGCCTGGGCCACCGTCGACGGCACGGCTCGACGGCCATCTTCGCGATCCTGATTGCCATGGTCTTCACCATCATCCTCGACCTGGATCAGCCCCGCAGCGGCTTCATCCGCGTCGGCGAAGAAAGCATGCTGCGGTTGCAGGAAGATTTGAACCGCATGAGTTCGGGCAACGAGAGGCCACGTCCGCGTAAACCACGTCAGGAACGAATTGCCGGCAATGCTGACAACGCCCGCTCCCAAATCTGCCAGGTGCGCAGCCAGACCATCGCCTGCCAGTCACTGTCGGCGGGATAGAACTGCTCAACCAGATTCAGTTTGATCCCTCGCCCCACTGCATCACTCGGATTGCCGTGCAGATGCAGCCAGTGATCATCGCGCAGATGACGATGAACCTCGGCGCCGGGATACGTCCCGCACTCGATCACAAAGGGCATCATCCGCACGTGCGGCAGCGCGTTGATCAACGCTTGCGAGGTGTAGCCGGTGGCGGTGGCTGCAACCCCGGTTTCGCTCAGCGTGTCGGCGCCCGTGTGCAAGGTATAGAGCCAGGGACCATAAATAGCCTGCGCATCTGCAAGCGCTGGATACGCCGCCTCGGTGATGGTCAGCAACATCGGATGACCGTACTCCCCGGCGCCGGTGTGCAAGTCGAAACACATGGCCACTTCGGCATGGGAAACATGTTTTTGTATGATCTGATGCAACGTGCGATTCGACCAGCTCGGCGCCAGTCCGCCGTAAAACAAACCATCGGGATGGCGGTGCTGGCCACCCTCGACAATCGACATCACCGCTGGCCAACCGTGTTCGCTGATCTGTTCGTCGAGCAAGGCATCGGCGCGATCACGCTCCGGGCCCTGCAACTGCGTGCAGGCATAGATCTCATGCAGCGCTGCGTAGGCCTGATTATCTGGCAATGCGTGGTCGAAGTTCAGGTGATTGCGGTTCAGGTCGATGTTGTCTTCGTTGACCCGACGCAGCCACGCAGTGCCCCACGGATTGATCAGGTGGATCATCACCACCGCGACATCAGCCGGCAAAGAACGCTTGCCCAACTCCTGCATCCACTTGATCTGACATCCCGAACCGTAGAAGCCTTCGACGCCGTGAGTGCCACTCAGCGCAATCAGCAAACGCTTCGCGCGCGGATCTCCCAGCACGGCCACATCGGTGCTCAACGGCTCACCGAACGGCCCTTTGAGTGGATGCGGGTACTCGGTCAGCGTCGCGCCGGCCGCGGTCGCGACGGCAAGGAATTGATCACGCTGGGTACGGTAACTTGGCTGGGTGGGGAACTCGGTCTGCATGTCTGCCTCTTGTTGATCTTCTGGCCAGTCTGTTGCCCTCGACCCTACAGAAAATCCATGGAGTGATGAAGGGCAAAAGCATCTTTACTGTAGGCCTTGGTTTGCGTCACTTCCTTTCGGCCGATAAAGTCCCCTGATCTTTCCCACGGACGGAGTGCCCCCACGTGTTATCAGCCTTCCACTTGAGCCACTATCGCCTGTCAGCCCTTTCGCTGATCGCCGCTGCTTTAACCCTCGCAGCCTGTAGCGCCCCGACCTCTTCGACGTTACCTGTTGCACCGGAAGTCGCGTCAGGTTATCGCACTGACCTGCAAACCCAACACGCCTCAAAACACATGGCGGCCGCGGCCAATCCGCTGGCGGCTGAGGCCGGGCGGGAGATGTTGCGCCAGGGCGGTTCGGCAATCGATGCCGCAATTGCGATGCAGGCCGTGCTGACCCTGGTCGAACCGCAATCCTCGGGCATTGGCGGTGGTGCGTTGATCGTGCTGTGGGATGGCAAGGCGGTACGCACTTATGACGGTCGCGAAACCGCTCCGGCCGGCGCCACCGAGAAGCTGTTCCTGCAAGCCGACGGTAAACCGATGCCGTTCACCCAGGCGCAGATTGGCGGTCGTTCGGTGGGGACACCGGGCGTGTTACGAGCGCTTGAATTGGCCCATCAGAAACACGGTCGTCTGCCGTGGGCGCAGCTGTTCGAACCGGCGGTCAAACTCGCGGAGCAAGGCTTCGCCATCTCGCCACGCCTTCACCAGTTGATCGCCTCGGACTCATCCATTCGACGCTCGCCAGACATGGCGGCCTACTTCCTGAATGCCGATGGCAGCCCGAAAGCCGCAGGCACGCAACTGAAAAACCCGGCACTGGCCGCGGCGTTCAAACGCATCGCCAAGGAAGGACCGGATGCATTGTACAAAGGCCCCATCGCACAAGAGATCGTCGCCAAGGTTCAGGGCCACGCCAACCCCGGCAGCCTGTCGCTGAACGACCTCAACGGCTACAGCGCCAAGGAGCGCGCGCCGCTGTGCACCGACTACAAACGCTGGCAGGTCTGCGGCATGCCACCACCGTCGTCAGGCGGGATCGCCGTGGCGCAGATCCTCGGCACCTTGCAGGCCCTGGAAATCCGGGATCCGCGTTTTGCCCTGGCGCCGCTCAAACCGGTCAAGACCAGCCAACCTGCGGGCGTTGAGCCGGCGCCTGAAGCCGTGCACCTGATCTCCGAAGCCGAACGTCTGGCCTACGCCGACCGCGCGCAGTACGTGGCCGACGCCGATTTCGTGCCCGTCCCCGTCAAAGGTCTGGTGGACCCTGCGTATCTGGCCGACCGCGCGGCCCTGATCGGCGATCGCAGCATGGGCACGGCCAAACCTGGCACCCCGCCGGGTATTCAGGTCGCCTACGCACCGGACCGCTCGCCGCTGCGCATCTCCACCTCGCAAGTGGTGGCGGTGGATGACCTAGGCGGCGCCGTGTCCATGACCACCACCGTGGAATCCGCGTTTGGCTCGCACCTGATGGTTCAGGGTTTCCTGCTGAACAACCAGATGACCGACTTCTCGTTCATCCCCGAAGAGAATGGCCAGAAAGTTGCCAACCGCGTCGAACCCGGCAAACGCCCACGCTCGTCCATGGCACCGACGCTGATCTTCGACCGCCAGAGCGGCGAATTCCTCGCCACCATCGGCTCCCCCGGCGGCTCGCAGATCATCGAATACGTCGCCAAATCCACCATCGGCCTGCTCGACTGGAACCTCGACCCACAAGCCGCCATCAGCCTGCCCAACTTCGGCAGCCGCAACGGCCCGACCGAACTGGAACAGGGGCAGTTCAGCCCGGCACTGATTCAGGCGCTGAAGGGCAAAGGACACAGCGTGAACGAGATCGACATGACCAGCGGGACTCAGGCGATTGTCCGGGTGAAGGATGCGCAGGGGAAAACGTCGTTGGCGGGAGGGGCTGATCCGCGGCGTGAGGGGGCGGCGTTGGGGGATTGAGTCCTACGTGGGAGTGAGCAAGGGCTTACCGGGAGGTAGGCCCTTTTTTATGTTTGTTTACTATTGATTGAGTAAAGAACGTGAGGCCACCAACCGCTTTTCCAAGCACGCTCTTTTCACTTATCTCGTTACAGCTTTCGACTTCACATAGAGAGCGATTAGAGATAATTTTTACACCCGCATCAAAAATAGCCCTATAAATAGGGCCTGTTGAGGGCCTCATTAGAGATAACCCCCCTCGACACCAGAGATAAATTCTATATGCCTGAATTTGCCCATCATGAACTTCAGCTCCTGAATCCAACTTTCGACTCCCCGTTGGTGGACGTGTTGAGTGAGCTGGAACACCTACGACGGCTCCGACTTGAAGGCGATACTCCAGCCCCGGTATTTTTCCAGCTCAAGGCAATTTTCCACACATTGGAAAGCCTGGGGTCAGCACGGATTGAGGGTAACCACACAACCTTGGCCGACTACCTGGACAACAAAATCGAGGGTAAGGCAACGGATAGCGACCAACTGCGTGAAGTT
Source organism: Pseudomonas sp. GL_093 (assembly GCF_057837605.1). NCBI lineage: Bacteria > Pseudomonadati > Pseudomonadota > Gammaproteobacteria > Pseudomonadales > Pseudomonadaceae > Pseudomonas > Pseudomonas sp. GL_093. The sequence continues at coordinate 5,959,161 of NZ_CM174448.1, forward strand.
GCCAACATCGAAAAGGCCATGAGCTATATCGAAGAAATCATGCAGCCAGGTGAACCTTTGACCGAACGGACCATTCGCGAAATACATGCGATGACCGTCCAGCAACTAGAGCGTGAAGGCGACCGAACTCCAGGCGCCTATCGTCAAACGCCAGTACGTATCGCGCAGTCGGAGCACCTTCCACCGGAAGCAGTTCAGATACCGGGGTACATGCAAGAGCTGGTTGCCTTCGTGAACCATGATGACCTGCCAAAATACGATCTGATGAAAGTCGCCTTGGCGCACCATCGATTCGGATGGATTCACCCTTTTGGAAACGGTAACGGCCGCGTAGTGAGACTACTCACTTACGCACTCTTGATGAAATATGGGTTCAACGTAAACACAGGCGGGAGAGTGCTGAATCCCACAGCCGTTTTCTGTAACGATCGTGAACACTATTACGCAATGCTAGGTGTGGCTGACACCGGTACGAAAGCAAGTCTCGAAGCGTGGTGTATCTATGTGCTGGAAGGGGTGAAAGATGAGATTGCCAAAGTTGATCGACTTACCGACTACGCCTACCTCAAACACTCAATTCTCATGCCTGCCGTTACATTCGCTCGTCAGCGCGAGTGGATTACCAAAACAGAAGAAGCTGTGCTGGATATAGCGATCAATGAAGGCGTTGTTAAGTCTGCAGATCTCGCCCATGCACTACCAGACCTATCAGCTAGCCAACGCACCTACTTGATCAAAAAACTGGTGAGCCAGGGAATGCTCCTTCCAATCAACGAAGGAGCAAGGCAGTACACCATCGGATTTTCAAATAACTACCTGATCCGAGGTGTCATCAAGGGGCTTAGAGAGCAAGGTTTTATCCCCGAGCCGCTGGAAAATCCTTGAAGGCGTATCAGCGCGGCACACCCAAAATGATATGCGACGCCTTGATCACCGCCGTCGCGCTCACGCCCGGCGCCAGGCCCAGTTCTGCCACAGCCTGGCGTGTCACGATCGAATAGACTTCGGTGCCGCCGTCGAGCTGGATGACCACTTCGGAGTTCACGGCGCCATCGATGACACTGGTGACCTTGCCTTCGAGGCAGTTGCGCGCCGACAGACGAATGTCGCTGGATTCGGTCATCAACATGACCCACGGCGCCTTCACCAGCGCGACCGCTTCCTTGCCGACCGCCAGCCCGAGGTTCTTCACGCTTTCCATGGTCACCACGGCCACCAGTTCATTGCCGCCCGACAGTTTCAGTGAGACTTCGGCGTTGACCGCGCCGGGTTGCAATTGACTGATGGTGCCTTTGAATACGTTACGTGCACTGACTTTCATGACGTGTCTCCTCGAATAATTATTGTTGTATTCAGCCTAGCGAGTGATCTTCAGCGCCTGTCGCACCTGATGCTTCTCCAGCGCCAGCTCGATCAAACGGCTGACCAGCTCGCTGTAAGTCATACCGGTGGCCTGCCATAACTTGGGGTACATGCTGATGCGGGTGAAGCCGGGTAACGAGTTGATCTCATTGATCAGCACTTCGCCACTCTCGGTCAGGAACACGTCGACCCGCGCCAGCCCGGAACAGCCCAGCACCTGAAACGCCTCGACGGCCAGGGCACGGATGCGTTCACTGGCTTCGATGCTGATGTTAGCCGGAACCACCACTTCCGCCGCTTGAGCATCGATGTATTTGCTGTCGTAGGAATAAAACCCGCTGCGCACCACAATCTCGCCACAACCGCTGGCAATGGCGTCTTCATTGCCGAGCACCGCGCATTCAATCTCGCGACCGCTGACGGCGGACTCGACCAAGACTTTCTCATCGAAACCCAGGGCCAGTTCTATTGCCACCGCATACTCGGCTTCGTCATTCACCTTGCTCACGCCCACGGAAGACCCCTGGTTCGCCGGTTTGACGAATAGCGGCAGGCCGAGTTTGCCTTGCACCTCGGCGAATCCGGTACGCGCCGCAGTGGCGCGGGTCAAGGTGACAAACGGCGTGACCGCCAACCCGGCGTCACGCAGCAGGCGCTTGCTGATGTCCTTGTCCATGCAGACGGCCGAACCGAGCACGTCGGAGCCGACAAACGGCAGGTCAGCCATACGCAGCAGCCCTTGCAGGCAACCGTCTTCGCCCAGGGTGCCGTGGACCATCGGGAAGATCACATCGACGTGACCCAGCAGTTCCTGACCGGAGGTTTCCACCAATTGCTGACTGGCCTTTCCCGGTACGACGGCCAGCTCGCGGTTGGACTGGTTGAGGGCAATCAGCGCCGGGTTTTCCTGATTGAGCAGAAAGTTTGAAGGGTCGTTAAGGTGCCAGTGGCCTTGCTTGTCGATGCCGATCAGCACCGGCTCGAAGCGCGACCGGTCCAGCGCATCGACGATGTTTTTCGCCGATTGCAGCGACACTTCGTGTTCAGCCGAACGACCGCCAAAAATAATGCCTACCCGCAGTTTGCTCATTCAGAACTCCTCAACGATTGGCCACCCGATGTGCGCCGAACACGCCATGGTCAACACGGCCAGCGCCAACAACATCGGTGGCGTAGCTCAGGTGAGATATTTCCATGATGTGGGGCGCCTTCGTAGCTTAAAAAATATTCAACACCTTGCAACATTAGTCCCGGATTTTCTACCGGCCGGGTGATTCGAACGGCAGCAGACAGGCGGTTGGTCAGTGGGGTAACGTGTTCAGCATCGAGTTCAAGGCAACATCACCATGGCCAAGCACACGCCCCCGATCGACTGGTTCCACCGCGCGCCCGACGTCGGCGGGCTTCAGCGTTTCGAGGCATTTTTTGCAGGCCACGGCTACGACCTTCACCGCCACGACACCTACGCCATCGGCCATACCCTGGCCGGCGTGCAGAGTTTTCAGTACCGCGGTGGCTGGCGTCACAGTCTGCCGGGCGGAACCATGGTGCTGCACCCGGACGAAGTTCACGATGGCGAGGCCGGCACCGAGATCGGGTTCCAGTACCGAATGATGTACATCGAACCGGCACTGATCCAGCAGATGCTCGGCGGGCAGCCGTTGCCATTTATCAAGACCGGCCTGTCGAACGATCCACGTTTGTTCGCCGCGACCGCCGTGCTGCTGCGAAGCCTCGATTGCCCCCTCGAGTCTCTCGAAGAGCAGGATGCGCTGTTCGATCTGGCCCAAGCCTTGAACAGCGTTTCCGGAGTGCCTGCTACCCGCCAGAGCTTCGACTACGTGGCCGCCGAACGCGCGCGGGAATTCATCCACAGCGCCCTGGATCGCACCGTGACGCTGGAGGAACTGGCGCAACACAGCGGTCGCGATCGCTGGAGTCTGTCGCGGGACTTTCGCCTGTTGTTCGGCACCAGCCCTTATCGATACCTGACCATGCGCCGCCTCGACCTGGTCCGCTCGCTGCTGATTCAGGGCCAGACATTGGTCAGCGCCGCGCTGATCGCCGGCTTCACCGATCAGAGCCACATGACCCGGCAGTTCAGCAAAACCTACGGCCTGTCGCCGGCCCGCTGGATGAAAATGCACCGCCGCTGAGCCACGCACAATCGTTCAAGAAGCACGTCGATGCGCGGGCTATCGTGGATTTACGATCAACCACGAGAGCTGCTTCATGAAAGCTTACGAAAGCCTGAACTTCGCTGAAAAAATCGCCAGGATCGACCCGTACTGGACGCCTCGGGTCATCGCCGAAATGAACGACTACCAGTTCAAGGTGGTGAAACTGCTGGGGGATTTCATCTGGCACGATCACCTTGATACCGACGAAACCTTCATCGTCCTCGAAGGGCAACTGCGCATCGACTTTCGCGATGGTCACGTGCTGGTGAACGCCGGTGAAATGTATGTGGTGTCGAAAGGTGTCGAGCACAAACCGTTCGCCGAGCAGGAGGTGAAACTCCTGCTGATCGAGCCCAAGGGTGTGCTGAACACGGGTAACGAAGGTGGCGAGCGCACTGCGCAGAATGACGTCTGGGTGTGAAAGGCCGGCTGCTTATGGCTGCAAGGTTTTGCCGTCCACTGGATCGCCGATTTTCAGGAAATGCCCGCCAGCCACATGGTGCAAGGTGCGCAACGCGTCTTGCCCTTCGAAGTGCCAGCGACCGTCACTGAACACGCGCTCGTCTGCCTGGGCGGCAATCACTTCGGCCAGAAACAGATCGTACTGCTGGTGATTGCTTGGCTCCGGCAGCAGCCGGCATTCCAGCCAGGCGACGCAGCCTTCGAGCATTGGCGCATCGATCAATTCAGCGCTGAAAGTCGGCAAGCCATAGACCTGGAACTTGTCCCGGCCCTGGTCCCGGGTCAACTCCAGGCCGGACGTCGAACCCACGGTCTGGACGATATCGGCCTGGGCGGCGCAGGGAACGTTCAGCACAAACGTGCCCGAAGCCTCCAGCAATTGACGTGTCCAGGTGGACTTGTCCAGCACCACGGCAATTTTCGGCGGCTCGAAATCCAGCGGCATCGCCCAGGCCGCCGCCATGATGTTGCGCTGGCCGTCATGGGCCGCGCTGACCAGCACGGTCGGGCCGTGATTGAGCAGACGATACGCCTTGGCCAAGGGAACCGGACGGCGGTGAGAAACGCTCATGATGGCTGCTCCTGGGGAAAAGGCCGATTGTAGCGATTTACGCCGCGATGGCAGTCATCAAGTCGCTAACTGATTGGCAAACTGGCCGACCGCGTTCACCACTTTCTGTGCACCGTCCTGAATCTCGACAATCACCGTCCCCGCCTCTGCCGCCAGCGCCAGCCCCTGTTCAGCCTGGAGTTTGCCTTCGGTCATCAGCGCCACGGCGTTGCGCGCCATGTCCTGATTCTGACGCACTACGCCGACAATCTCATCGGTTGCCTGGCTGGTGCGCGAAGCCAATTGCCGGACCTCATCCGCCACCACCGCGAAACCACGCCCCTGTTCCCCGGCCCGAGCCGCTTCGATGGCCGCGTTGAGCGCCAGCAGGTTGGTCTGTTCGGCAATCCCGCTGATGGTTTTGACGATGGTGCCGATCACCAGCGACTGCTCGTTCAGCGCTTCGATGCCTTCACCGGCGGTCTGCATGTGCGTGGCAAGGTCACGCATCACGTTGACCGCCTGAGTCACCACGGCGTTACCGCGTTGCGCGCTGCTGTCGGTTTGCTGCGAGGTGCTGTAGGCAATGTTGGCCGCTTCGGCGACGGCTTGCTCCTGATTGACCTGATCGGTAATCACCGTGGCGAACTTCACCACTTTGTAGAGCTTGTTGTTGGCATCGACCACCGGGTTGTAGGAAGCCTCCAGCCAGACCACGCGACCGTGGCTGTCGATGCGTTTGAAACGGGCGGCGACGAACTCCCCTGCATTCAAACGGCGCCAGAAGTCCTGATACCCGGCGCTGTTGTATTCCTCGGGTTCGCAGAACATGCGGTGATGTTTGCCCTTGATCTGCGCCAGGCTGTAACCCATCCCGCTGAGGAACCGGTCGTTGGCCGCCAGCACATTGCCATTGAGGTCGAACTCGATCACCGCCGTGGAGCGCACAAGCGCGCCGATCAGGTTCTCATGTTCACGAGACGCCTCGATGGTGCGGGTCAGGTCGCTGGAGTAAATCGAGAAGTGTTTGATCCGGCCGTCCGCGGACCGAACCGGCTGCACGATCGAACGCAGCCAGGCTTCCTGGCCATTGCCGCGCAACAAACGCACCGTGCCGGCAAAGTGCTCGCCACGGGTCAACGCGGCCTTGAAGCGCTGGTGGAATTCGTCCGACTTCACATGGGTCGGGACGATGTCTTCGATGTGTCGCCCTATCAGGTCGCTGCTTTTGTAGAGCATCTCACCGATGAAGTTCTGGTTGACCGATTGAATCCGCCCGTCGACATCGAGGGTCAGGACCAGCATCTCGCTTTCCAGACTTTCCTTCACTTGCTGGAGGCTGGAGAGTTCTTCGCGAAGAGCCGACAGCTCCTGCTTCAAGCGTTTGTTGAACATGGGGATACACCGATGGACAGGGATAGAAAGCGGTATGCAGCCTAACCATCGGCCTTGGGGGTGTTTTCTGAAGAGTGTTTCAGGGTTGTCCTACAAAAATAGTTGCGGTGTGCCCCCCTGATCAGCTGACACGGTTCAGCCGTGCCATCACGTCTTCCATCTTCGGCCGTTGCGCCGCCCATTCCTGTCGAGTAATGCCCAGCATCACCACATCGACTCTGAGGTTGTCCTTGATGATGTTCTGGCGTCGGACTCCCTCAATGGAAAAGCCGAACTTCTGGTGCAGCCTGATCACCGCCGGGTTGCTCTGCAGCACTTCACAGTTGAGTTTTTCCAGACCGGCCACGCCGAACGCGTGGTCCAGAAGCCAGAACTCCAACCGACTGCCCAGCCCTTGTCCTTGCAGTTCACTGTCGAGATAAAAAGCCCAGTCAGCCGTTTTGTGCAACGAGCTGATCGCGTTTAGCGACACCACGCCACGGACTGTGCCGTCGAGCATGAGTACGAACACGGATTGACGCGGATTGTTCGTCAATGAGCCGAGCCAGGCAGTGTGCTCGGCCTCGGATATCTCATGATCGGTGTACATGTATTGGCGAACATCAGGCTGATTGCGCAAATCCCGCACACGCGACTGATGCTGACGGGATACTTCAAGGATGGGTACCAATTGCATTGTGCTGCTCCTTTGCATCGCAGGTCTGACAGTCGCTAAACGCAGGGAGCCACGCTGCGGCTCCCGACATGGGGTATGCGTGCGCCGAAATACGCCGCGCTGCCGATCCCCACAGCCCCCATCACCGCGCAGAAGATCACGCAGATCCATGGGCTCCACGGCATCAGACCGATCAGCAACAACGGTGTGATACTCGCCCAGACGGCGTAGGCAATGTTGTAGGTGAAGGAAATCCCCGAGACACGAATTCGCGCGGGGAACAGGCTGACCATCACCGACGGCACCGAGCCGACCACCCCGCAACCAAGGCCGGCCACCGCGTACGCCAGACCGATCCAGTTGCCACCGATGATCAGGCAGGTATAGAGCACGCCAATGCCCAACGGCAGTAGCAGGCTATAGAGCATCACTGTGCGCCAGGCGCCAATGCGGTCGACCAGCAGCCCGGCGAGTACACAGCCGATGTTCAGAAAAACAATGCCCAAGGCACTCAGGGCGAAGGTGTGGCTGGCGGTCATACCGAAGGTTTTTTGCATCATGGTCGGGGTGATCACCACGAACACCACCACCGCCGAGGTCAGTACACAGGTGAGGATCATCGCCGGCAGCATGGCCAGACGATGTTCACGCAAGACCGTGCGCAGCGGCAGTTCGACGGCCGCATCACGTTGCGCCTGCATGGCCATGAACACCGGGGTTTCGCTGAGCCAGCGGCGTAGCCAGACACCGATTACGCCGAACACGCCGCCCAGCAGGAACGGGTAACGCCAGGCGTAATCAAGGATTTCTGCCGGGGTAAATGCCTGCGCCAGAAACGTCGCCGTCAGGGCGCCGATCAGGTAACCAAACGTCAGCCCGGCCTGCAGGAAACCGAGGGCATAACCGCGATGCCCGACGGGTGCATGCTCGGCGACGAACACCCAGGCGCTCGGCACTTCGCCGCCCACCGCCGCGCCCTGGAGGATTCGCAGGGCCAACAGCAGCAACGGTGCGAAATAACCGATCTGCGCGTAGGTCGGCATGATGCCGATCAGCAGACACGGCAGCGCCATCATCAGGATGCTCAGGCTGAAGACCTTCTTGCGGCCCAGTCGGTCGGCGAAATGCGCCATCAGAATCCCGCCCAACGGCCGCGCCAGATAACCGGTCACGAAGATCCCGAAGCTTTGCAGCAGTCGCAGCCACTCAGGCATTTCCGGTGGGAAGAACAGCTGGCTGAGGGTCAGGGCAAAAAATACGAAAATGATGAAATCGTAGATTTCCAGCGCGCCGCCAAGGGCCGCAAGGCCGAGGGTCTTGTAATCCGAGCGGGTGAACGGCACCGGGCGCGAGTGGGTGTTGGCAGTCATGAAAAGCACTCTGGCATAGGCAAAAAACCAAGGTGCCCATGGTCTACGCAAACGCGCCAACGGACAACCCGTTAGACCAAAGTCCTAGACGCGTAAAACTTCGTCACAAAATAGAACCGATTGTTTTACTGTTGGCACCTGTCTAGACGGGCCTTTGCGGTCCTGAAGACCACAACAAACATAAAAATTCGAGGTACACCCGTGGCCGCTGATATCGAAGATACCCGCTCTGCCCGCTTTGCCCTGCGCTGCTCAAGTTTTGCCGAACGCTGGTTTCCCGACTCCTGGGTGTTTGCCGCACTGGCGGTGATTATCGTCACCGTGGCGACCCTGTTCATGGGCGCCAAACCCACCGACGCCGCCATGGCCTTCGGTGACGGCTTCTGGAGCCTGATCCCGTTCACCATGCAAATGGCTTTCGTGGTGATCGGCGGTTATGTGGTTGCCAGTTCGCCACCGGCGGTGAAACTGATCGACCGGCTGGCGCGGATCCCGAAAAACGGCCGCTCGGCCGTGGCCTGGGTTGCGTTGATCTCCATGGTCGCTTCACTGCTGAACTGGGGGCTGTCGCTGGTGTTTGGCGGTTTGCTGGTGCGCGCCCTCGCCCGCCGTACCGATCTGAAAATGGACTACCGCGCTGCCGGTGCTGCTGCCTATCTGGGTCTCGGCGCGGTGTGGGCCTTGGGCCTGTCCTCGTCCGCCGCGCAATTGCAGGCCAACCCGGCCAGTCTGCCGCCATCGATTCTGTCGATCACCGGGGTGATTCCTTTCACGCAAACGATCTTTCTCTGGCAGTCCGGTGTGATGTTGCTGGCGCTGATCGTGATCTCACTGATCATTGCCTACGCCACTGCACCCGGCCCGAACTCGGCCCGTGATGCCAAAGCCTGCGGCATCGATCCGAGCTTCAACCTGCCGCCGTTGCAACCGCGCACGCGCCCCGGCGAATGGCTGGAACACAGTCCGCTGCTGACGATTTTGCTGGTGCTGCTGGCAGCCGGATGGCTGTTCCATGAGTTCTCGACCAAACCGGCGATCAGCGCGATTTCCGGGCTGAACACCTACAACTTCCTGTTCATCATGCTCGGTGCCCTGCTGCACTGGCGCCCGCGCAGCTTCCTTGACGCTGTGTCCCGCGCGGTGCCGACCACCACGGGCGTACTGATTCAGTTCCCGCTGTACGGCTCGATCGCGGCGCTGATGACCACCGTCAAAGGGACTGACGCTCAGACGCTGGCTCACCACATCTCGACCTTTTTCGTACAAATCGCGTCCCACGACACCTACGCGCTGCTGATGGGCGTGTACTCGGCGATCCTCGGTTTCTTCATCCCGTCCGGCGGGGGTAAATGGATCATCGAAGCGCCGTACGTCATGCAAGTGGCCACCGACCTGAACTACCACCTGGGCTGGGCCGTGCAGATCTACAACGCCGCCGAAGCCCTGCCGAACCTGATCAACCCGTTCTACATGCTGCCGCTGCTGGGTGTGCTCGGGTTGAAGGCGCGGGACTTGATCGGGTTTTCGTTCGTGCAACTGCTGGTGCACACGCCGCTGGTGCTGTTTCTGCTGTGGGCGCTGGGGACGACGCTGACGTATACGGCACCGGTCATGCCGTAACACCTAAGTGATTGCACCTGCTGCGGGCAGGTGCAATCCGTTCACCCTGCTTGAGCATGAAACAAACGCCTAGATTTATCCTACAAACAGGCTCGATTGCGCCTGACATGAAACCCGGAGAGTTCTTATCTCCAACCTATAAATCGCTGAGTAAACTCCGACAGCTCACACACTTTTTAAAGCAAGACAGCACTGACCAAGGATGAACAAACACATGTCTTTAATATCGAAAACGCTGGAAGAGATGATTAACGAGATTTACCAGGACGGTAGGGTTTCAGTCGTTGAATATAAAAAGCTGCGTGATGATGCAGATCGCCGTATGGACGCTGTCGTCCGCGAGTTCGGCCAGCACAACAATTTGACCGCCCTTCAAAAAGCGATGGATGTAGTCATGCAATTGACGCAAACGTCCATCATTGATGCCAAAAAAGCCAAACTGACCGATACAGGAGAGGCCATCGTCAAGGATGCCGTATTTGCACAGGTCGAGTACTTGCGCGCCGGTACTCATCTGGCACTAAAGCTGTTGTAACGCTTCAACCAACGTCCGGCCCATAGACATCAAGCCCGGGCCGGACTTCATAACCGAGCGTTCCTGGCATACACACCGCAGGCTCTACGCAAAAAAACTACACGCAGACACTGTTCTGTGTAACGCCGCTGATCCAGTATGGCGCGTACCCCAATCAACGGGACCACGCTGAAAAGGATCTGAGCATGTTCAAATTCGCAGGATTCACCCTCGCGGCCCTCACCCTGAGTGCCGCCGCCCATGCCGATGTCGACCTGAAGCTGGGCAGTACCGAACGCGTCACCCGCCTGTTCGCTTACCCCAACAACTGCAACGTGATCTGCTTTCGCAACTGGACGCTGGAGCAAACGGTCGAGCATTACCTGACCCAAAGCGTGCAGCGCGATGGTTACAGCGCGGCGAAAGTGCTGGTCAAAACCGATAACCATCAGCTCTACGCCGAAATCAGCGGCGTACCCCGTGGCTATGAAAAACCGCTGGCGGCGTTACTCGATGCCGGTGATCTGGCCTATACCGGCGCCAGCAAGCTGAATGCCGATGGCAAGTGGGCTTACAGCTGGTATCTGTTCCTGCCACTGGGCATGGCCCTGGAAAACCGCAAAAGCGTTGAACTGTTGCACTTCCCACCCGACTATTCGTTGACCCAGGCTCAGGATTACCTGCGATCCGCCACCACCGATCGCTGGGCCACACTGCTGACTGTCAACGGAATCCCGGCCGACCAGACTCCGGGCTACCAGACCATCATCGACATCGCACCGATTGCCGCACCGTCCAACGCTGGCAAGGATCTGGAAGGCGTCTACGACTACTTCAAGGACTACCAGACCACGATGGTCAAGCAACTCAGCCAGAACGCCAGTGGTGCGGCGTTGCCGATGGTCGCCTTCGGCGCGCCAGTGCGTAACTGGATCAAGCAGCAATACGGGCCGACCGTGAACGTGTTGGGTCTGGTCAGCATCAGTCCGAGCGACGGGGTGAAAGTGCCAGTGCTGGGTTCCAACCACCCAAGCTACATTTGGTACGCCGCCGACCCGCAAAGCTATACCGGCAGCGATGCCCAGGCCAAGGCCGATGCCGCTGGCCTTAAAGTCATGGGTCAGGATTTGAGCGCTGCGTGCTGGCAGGCCGCCATGGGCCGCCAACCGGACAGTAATCCCGACATTGAACTGAGAAGCTGCACCCAAACCTGGCAAGTGGCCCAGGCAGATAAAACCTGCGAGCTGTTCTATACCTCGATCCGCAACCTGACGCCCGAAAAAGCCGTGGCCAAGTGCGCGACGGCACCGATCAAATCTCAGCTCAAACAGCTGAAAGCCCCGGTACCCGCGACTGCGATCCCTGTCCCTCCTCTGTAAAACGATGAACGGCGGGTCTACTGTCATAACTGACAGTAGACCCGCCGTTTCATTTGCGAGAGGCTTGAGTCGTACCCATGTGTTGCAGAGCTGACAGGATCGTCAGCTGATGGAGGTCGCAGCACCCAGCCGACAAGGATCGTTATGAAAACCCGCGCCCTGCACGAGACGCTTGCACAACCTCCCGATGGGATTTATCCATTTGCGGAGCTGCCCGTTCGCCTTGGATTCCCCACCAGGGCCGACTTCGAGATTATCGACAACGCCAACGGATCGGCGGCGGCCGTCGCAGTACTTCGGGATTTTCCACGCATCAGCCGAATTTGTCGGGCTTCGGGGCAGCTGCTGCCTTATCGGTGTCGGCATACCCGGCAACTGGCCCGTGGCATCCATGTCTACGACCCGCTCTTCTGCGGGCTGCTGCGACACTCCTGCGACCCAAACATATTTCTCGACATGAGCGAGCTGTGGTTGTGGGCGCTGAAGGACATCAAAAAAGGCGACCGACTGACGATGGACTACGCTTCCACCGAAGACAAACTCTTGCGTCAGTTCGCCTGCCAGTGCGGCGCGTTCGACTGCCGAGGCTGGATCACCGGCTACGATGAACCGCCGAACGCCGACGGCCAGTTGTTTCTGCAGCACTGGCGCCGGCGAAGTCTCTGCTGAAGGGCGTTACAACGCCTCGACCGGACGCAGACGGTACTGCGGCGGCAATTGCTCGAAACCGCTGATGGTGGCGTTCAGGCTTTTCCAGCGACCGTCCTTGATGCCATAGATGCAGCCGTGAACAGACAGGCTCTGCCCGCGGTGCCAGGCGTTTTGCACAATGCTGGTGTGCCCGACGTTGGCCACTTGCTGGATCACGTTGTATTCGCAGAGGCGGTCGACCCGCTCTTCTTCGGTGGGCAACTTGGCGAGTTCTTCGCGCTTTTCATAGTAGAGATCGCGAATCGAGCGCAGCCAGCCGTCGATCAGGCCCAGCTGACGGTCCTGCATCGAGGCGCGCACGCCGCCGCAGCCATAGTGGCCGGTAACGAGGATGTGTTTGACCTTCAGCACGTCGACCGCGTACTGAATCACCGACAGGCAGTTGAGGTCGGTATGCAGCACTACGTTGGCCACGTTGCGGTGTACAAACAGATCGCCGGGCAGCATGCCGACGATCTCGTTCGCCGGCACCCGGGCGTCGGAGCAACCGATCCACAGGTATTCCGGGGTTTGCTGACGGGCCAGCTTGGCGAAGAAATCAGGATCTTCTTTGGTGATCGCGTCAGCCCAGCGCTCGTTGTTATCAATCAGATCTTGTAATTCGTTCATGCAATGAAGCCTCGAGAATGATGCGCTTCTATGACAGACAACCATCTGTCGGGGTCACGCGCCAGATGCAGAAACCCGGTTTTCCATGCCGGAGGAATTCTCAGCAGCCCAGGGGGTCCACCCTAGTAAGGCCTACAGTATGAGGAATTGCCATGACTGAATCACGACGTCCGTACGATGCGGTGCAACCCGAGCCCATCGATGACAACGAAGACCGCATGGGTTCGATGCATGAGCTGGATTTCGACGAGGAAGAACCCAGCGCCAAAATCGGCGACGAGCTGACGCAAGCGGAGCGTGAACGCCTGATCCCTAGGAAACGCGTACGTGAAGCCGGCATGACCGGGGCCTCGACCGATGACCATGAGTCCACCGACGACGACATGAGCCCGGAAAACCTGATCCGTGAAGACGGCGCACGGGATGCCCACGAAGCAGGTGAAGGCGGCCAGGCCGATTGGGATTTGAGCATTGTCGATGAAGATGACATCGGCGGGGGCAATGGGCTGGATGAAGAGGAACTGGCGCGGCGGGATCCGATGGACGGTAATCGTTGATCTCCAGCGCCTGCCAGTACGCCATCGTCGGATCGCCGCCCGGAGCAAGCTCGCTCCCACAGGGTTTATGTCAGTCACAAAATTTGTGTACTACACAGATCCACTGTGGGAGCGAGCCTGCTCGCGATGGCGTTTCGACGATACGTCTAAGGCTCAGTCGACCAAAGTGCAGGCCATGACGACAGCATCTTCCCGCCCACCCACCGCCGGGTAGTAATCGCGTCGACGACCAATCTCGTTAAACCCATAACGCTCGTACAACTTAAACGCGCCACGGTTGCTGTCGCGCACTTCCAGAAAACACTCCCGCGCCTTGGCGTCATACGCCCGGGACATCAAATGCTCCAGCAACGTCAAGCCCAGGCCACGGCCCTGGTTCTCCGGTTTGACGGTGATGTTCAGCAGATGCGCTTCATCAAGGATGATCTGCACCACACCGTGGCCGACCTGCTGTTGGCCTTCAAACATCAGCCATATCTGATATTTACCCAGCCCATCGAGAAAAATCCCGCGAGTCCAGGGATGGCTGTAAGCCGCGTATTCGATTTTCAGTACAGCGTCCAGGTCCGCCTCGGTCATCGGGCGGAACGATACAGCGTCACTCATTCGATTCTTTCCAGCGCGCCATCAGCCGACGCATGGCTTGCCAGACATCAGCCTTACGCTGTGGCTCTTCCATTAATAATTCCAGACCCGGCAGGGCCCAGACCGAGCCCAGGCCTTCGACCTGGAGTTCACGGTTGAAGGATTCGGCGTTCGCCTCACCGGCGAAACGCACCGCCGGCAGGCCGATCAGCCACACGCAAACGCACGGTGCGTCTTCCAGCCGGGCAGAGAGAAAACCTTGCACGAAGTCGCGAGCCGCTTCCGGGCCCTGATCCATGGTGCCCCGAGACAACAGCGGCCAGCGCACCGGCTCGCCGACGATCTGCGGGCTGTCCGGCAGACCGGCGGCGCGCAGCATGTCTTTGAGCAACAGATAGGCAGGGTCGCGGGTCTGGAACGATTCGCCTGTGGGTAACTCCACCAGCAGCAGGCAACGCCCGGCCCGCAGCAATTGCAGGGCGAAACGCGGTGGCGGTACGACTGGCGCCTTGGCCAAAACCGGAGCGGCCTCTTCTTCAACCTTGGCGTTCGTGCGCGTGCTGGCCAGCGATGGCCGCGGCACCTCGATTTTCACCCGTTCGGCCGGTTTGACCAGCGGTTCCATGGGCGAATCAGCCACAGGCACGGGCGCAACCGGAGCAACCGGCGCGACGACCAACGGCTCGGGCATCTCCAGCAGTTCGGGGCGCGAGGGCGCAGCAAAGGGCAATTCGGTGCGCGGCAGCCAGTTGACCACCTGCATGGCGGTCAAATAAGCGCGGCGACGGGACTCGATAAGCAAAGGTCGGCCACTTGTGGATAACTAAAGTGCGGTGATTCTACCGCCCTTCGCTCAAGATCGCCCACGCTTGATCGATAGAAAGCCAACTGTCCGTCCCGAGAGTGAATCGCAACGGGCGTGATGCAGTACAATCGCTGCTTTTATTCGTCAACCAGCCGGCCATTCCGATGATCGAACCCAAGCGCGTCTTGCGCGCCCTCGCTGAACACTGGGCACTTCTGGAGCCGCTGTGCGAGCACTTCGACCAAGGCACCTTGAGCCTCAACGAATTGCGTTCACAGTTGGCCGCCCAGCAACTGGACAGTACGCCGCAGGACATCACCAGCCTGCTGGACGTGTGGATCCGCCTCGACATTCTGGTTCCCGTGGCGAAAAGCCCGAACCGTTTCGAGCTCAACGCGCAGATCCACGACTTCCTCGCCTACCTGCGCCGTGAGCACCGTCTGGGCCTGTGCCTGGAGATCGAAGCCTATCTGCGCCATCTCGAGCGCCTGGCCGGTTATATCCAGGACGCCTTCGACATCCGCGACGGCCACGACCTGGCGCGCCAGTTGCGCCTGCTCGACATGCGCGTACGGGATGTATTGAAAAAACTCGCCAACGACGAACAGGCCCTGGTGGCCGTCGCCGAGCGCGCCAAGACCAGCGACCGACAGATTCCCCTGCGCCAGCGTTACGCTGAAGTACTCGCGACCTGGGACGAATACGTCGAGCCGATGATTCAGTTGGTGAACGCCGACGGCGCCTTCGAACAAGGCGTACGCAAGGTCGAGAACGTGCTGTTGAAGATGCTCACCGAACAGCAGCGCCTTGGCCATCTGGTCGATGACGACATGCTGCTGCGCACCCACGCGCGCATCCTCGAAATGCAGACCAGCGCCCAGCTGACGCTGCGTCACGCCCGCGAGCTGTTGCTGCCGCTACGTGAAGAAGCCCGTCGGCACAACGCCGTGACCCGTGGCGCGGCGCTGGCCTTGTCGGCCATTCGTCGTAAAGGCATCGATGCGGTGCCACAAGCGGCGATGCCGATGTTCACTCGGCCGCAAAGCACCTTCCTCGGCAGTGCCAGTCAGGTCGAAGCCTACGTTTACGCGTTGGCCCGTTTCGAGCCGAAACCGGCACGCTTCCCCAAGGCCCACAAGACTCAGAAAGGCGAAGCGCCGCGCGCGCCACGCACGGTTCGGGAAATGCTCGAACGCTGCGAAGACGCCCTGCCGATGCCGGACCTGATGACCTGGCTGCTGGAGCAGGAGCCAGACGGCGCTACCGACGAATTGCTTTATTGGTTCTCGCGCCTGTCGCGGGAAAAGCGCTTCACACGCGAGCGTCTGGAACGCCGCGATTACCACACTCACGAGCACCAGGTCAGCCTGCGCTCTTTCGCCCTGCTCTCGGCCCGCGACGCCGCCGAGGATTCTGCGAGCACCCTCTATGCAAGTACTCCACATGCATCTTGATCTAAACGAACTGTCCCAGCTGGCGCCGATTTTTCGCGAGCTGTTCAAGGGCTATCACGTCAGCCGCCGCGACCCTGAGCTGTACGCGCAACTGTCGAACTTCCAGGACCAGTACCGCACGCTGTTCAAGGCGCTGGGCTTTGAACTGGTCTGCGACACCCGTGGTTTCTACTACTTCGTTCCGGACCTCGCTGCTGCGGCAGTGAACAAGACGGCGCAACGTCTGGCGCTGTTCACCTTCATTCTCGTCGAGCATCTGGCCGATCAGGGCCGTGACCCGGTCGCCGTGCTCGACGGCGGCAGCCTCGGCCGCGATGAATTGCCATCGCTGCTGGAGAAATACCGCGACCTGTTTATCCAGGCCGAAGTGCAGACGGTTGAAGAACTCGAAGAAAAAATCATGCGCCGCATGACTCAGCTCGGATTTGCTGGCGAAGAAAACGGCATCTACCGTTTCCTGCCGCCGATGCACCGTTTCCTCGATGTCTGCCTGTCGGTCCAGCAGGATCGCGACCTGGCGGCCAGTCTGCACAGTGTGTTGCCATTACCGGTGCCAGTGCTGATCGATGACGACAGCGACGAAAAGCTTTTGGAAACCGATGACCCGCTCGATCTGAGCGACTTCGCTGAAGAAAGCGAAGAAGACGCCATGGCCCGCGCCATTGCCGAAGAACAGGAGACCGACGCATGAGCAAGGAACGCTACGGCATTCGCCGCTTTGCCCTTTTGAACACCGCCGGTTACAGCCTCGGCCTGTTCCCGCTGGAAGAACCGTTGTCGGTTTACGGCGCGAACAACCTCGGCAAATCCGCCTCGATCAACGCCTTGCAGTTCCCGATCCTGGCGCGCATGTCGGACATGAGTTTCGGCAAGTACAGCCTGGAACAATCCCGGCGCTTCTACTTCGCCTCGGACACCAGCTACATTCTGGTCGAAGTCTCGCTACCTCACGGTCCACATGTGATTGGTGTGGTCGGTCGCGGCCCGGGCGGTGGTTTCGGTCACCAGTTCTTTGCCTACGCCGGCAAACTGGATCTGGCCCACTACCAGAAAAACGACACCTGCCTGCGTCAGAAAGAATTGTTCACCAACCTTGAGCGCGAAGGACTGAAAGCCTACGAGTTGAAGCCTGATGAGCTGCGTCGTTTGCTGGTCGGCGGTCACACCTCGATCCCGCTGGACCTGACGCTGATCCCGCTGCGCTCCACCAGCGAGCAGAGCCTGAAGACCTTCCGCGCACTGTTCATCAACCTGCTGCACATGCGCGAAATCACCGCGGCCAAGCTCAAGCAATTGTTCCTCGATGCGTTCGAACACAGCCTGCGTTCCGGCAGCGTCGACTACATCGCCGCGTGCGAAGAAGCGTTCCGCGATGTCCGTCGCATGGAACAGGACTACAACTCGTTGGTCACTGCCGGCCCATTGGTCGAAGCCCTTGCGGCAGGCGTGACCCAGCGCAATATCCTGCGCGGCAAACTGCACCGCATTTCGCCGCTGCTCGATTCCCTGCTCGGCACTTGGTCGGACTACGCCAGTGCGCGCAAGGAAGAGCTGACGATTCAGGCCGAGCACTACCGCAACGAACAGGACGCGCTGCAAAACGATCAGCGCGGAGGCACTCAGGAGCTGATGCGCCTGGAGCGGGAAATCACCGGCATCCAGCGCTGGCTCGGCGAGCTGTCGGTGCTCAAGCATCGCTTCGCCTTGGTCACTGACGTCAAAGTTCTTGAGCAGCAACTGCTCGCGGCCAAAGATGCGCACGATGAACTGGCCGGTGCGCTGGCGCAGTCACGGCAGTTCAGCGCCGAGGATCTGGAAGAGCGTCTGCGGGATCTGGAAAAACGCCTGAAGTCGGTCAAGCAGCAACTCGATCACGCCGACAACAACAGCTACGCCCGTCTGCGCGAGGAGTTCTCGCAACAGGATGTCGAGCGCCTGATGCGCCTGTTCAACAGCGCGTTGTTCAGCCTGCCGCTGGGTGAGCACGGCATCATGCTGGACGAGGACGGTCAGTGGGTCAAATCCATGGAGCTGATCCTCGACGGCTTCAAGGGCGAGCGTTTCGAAGTGCCGGGCCTGTCCATTGACATCTCGCACATCGAACCGCCAGCACTCCAAGCCTTGGCCGACCGCGCCGCGTTGCGCGATCAGAAAGAGCGTCTGGACAAAGAACTCAAGCAACTGAAAACCCAGCAAGCCGTGGCCGCCGACCGCGCCGCGAGCAAGACCCAGACCGAAGCGCTGTACCAGCAAGTGCTGGATGCGCAGAAAGCGCTGGAAGATTTCCGCCGCGCGCAAACCCTGAGCGCCGAGGAAAGCGACAAGCTGGAACAACTGGCGCAGATGGAAGCGGCGCAGGACGAGTTGAAGCGTTCCAGCGACGCCTTCACCGAACGTGTCCAGCAACTGTCGGCCAAACTGCAACTGGTCGGGCGGCAGATCGGCGACATGGAAGCCAAGCAACGCACCCTCGACGACGCCCTGCGCCGCCGTCAGCTGCTGCCGGCAGACATGCCGTTTGGCACGCCGTTCATGGACCCGATCGACGATTCCATGGACAACCTGTTGCCGCTGCTCAATGACTATCAGGACAGCTGGCAAGGTTTGCAGCGCAGCGACGGTCAGATCGAGGCGCTGTATGCGCAGGTGCGCCTCAAGGGCGTGGCCAAGTTCGACAGCGAAGACGACATGGAGCGTCGCCTGCAACTGTTGATCAACGCTTACGCGCACCGCACCGACGAAGCCCTGACCCTTGGCAAGGCGCGTCGTGCGGCCGTTACCGACATTGCCCGGACCCTGCGCAACATCCGCAGCGACTACGACAGCCTTGAGCATCAACTGGCGTTGTTCAACCGCGAGATCAACAAGCGTCAGGTCTCCAACCTGCAAAGCTTCCGCATCGTGCTGGCCCCGAACAAGGAAGCGCTCAAGCACATCGACCAGATCATCCACAGCGCCGGCCAGTACGAAGAAGGCGAAACCCTTTCGGTCTTCGACCTGAGCCAAAGCGCTGATCAGGACAACAAGAACGAAGAAGCCAAGGAATACCTGGCGCGGCTGGTGGCGGCGAACCACAACCAGCTCGGCCTCAAGGACTTGTTCGAGCTGGCGTTCGAGATCACCAAGGTCAACGGTCAGCCGGTGATTCACACCGACATCGACGGCGCCGCGTCCAACGGTACGACCATGACCATCAAGGCGCTGACCAACATGTACTTGTTGTTGCACTTGATGGACCGCGACCAGGCCGGTCGCGTGCGCCTGCCGTACTACCTCGACGAGGCAGCGGACATCGACGAGAAGAACCAGGCAGCGCTGTTGGAAACCAGCCTGCAACTGGGCTTCGTACCGATCCTGGCGAGTGTGAAGCCGCAGGTCTGCGCCAGTGTCGCCATCGACCTGGAAGGCGGCAGCGGCCCGAACGGGATCTACATCGACGAGGCTGACTGGAAGTACATCCGTCGTCACGATGAAGTGAAGGCTGCCGTTACCGTTGAGGCGGATGAACCGGAGCTGGATGCGGTCTGATTTGCGTTAATTGACAGCCATAAAAAAGGCCGCGATCCAATGGATCGCGGCCTTTTTTATGCCTGCTGTTTTAGGCTTACTTGCCGATTGAAATCTTCGGCGCCCAGGTCAGCCATTCGTCTTCGAACTTATCGAACAGCGGGAACGTTTGCTCAGCTAGCGCCGGACTGCCCATGCGCTCGCCGTCCGGCGTGGCGAAAGCGATGCCGCCCTGAATCAGCGTCTCCAGCGATTCGGTACGCATCGTCGCCCCTTTGAACAAGCCGTAATCAAAACCAAAACCACTGGAGTTCCAGAAGCGCGTGCCGCTGCGCACTAACGGCGCGTACTTCGGCTCGATCAGGATGTGCACCAACACACGATCCGCCGTCTGGCCGAGTTCATAGCCTGTCACCTTGCCCACGGTGATTTCGCGATAAGTGACCGGCACACCTGTTTTCAGCGAACCACGACGGGCAGCGCTCAACACCAGACTCAAACCGGCTTCCTGTTTAGCGGTTTCCGGCGGATTGGCCAGGGCCACAAAGTTTTTTTGCGGGCCGAGGTTTTTCGCGGCCGGTTGCACTTCGATGTATTGGCCAGTGACCAGCGTTTCGAGGTTGGATGTCTTGATCAGGCCCAGTTCAGGTTTGACCACCCAGAACTGACTGCCCACCCGAGCGATACGCTCCGGCACTTCGGTGATTCGTGCAGTCAGCATCACCGATTGCAGGTCATCACTCAGATCGACGTCTTCAATCTTGCCAACATCCAGGCCTTTGAAGCGAATCGGCGTGCCGCTGCGCAAACCATCGGCGCGATCAACCCTGATCGTTACCACGGCGCCTTTTTGCGTCGCCTCATCATGACTGGCGAATAAACGGAAACGCGGAATCCGCTTCTGCAACGGTGCCTTGGCTTCCGGAGTTTCGAAGGCAATGCCACCAGCCATCAGGCTTTGCAGCGACTCACTTTTGACCTGGATTCCACCCGTCAATCCACCCGTCAGCGTAATGCCGCTGGCATTCCAGAACCGTGTCGAGGCGTTGACCAGACCTTCGTATTCCTTCTCGATGTGTACACCAATCACCAACTGCTTTTTAGTGCGTGAGAACTGATAACTCTGGACCGAACCGACCTTGACCTGTTTGTAGAGAATAGGGCTGCCGACTTCCAGCGAACCCAGGTTTTCGGTGAACAGCACCAGGTGCAATCCTGGCGCACGCAAGTCGAGCGGCGGTGCCTTCGGCCGTGCCACAAACTCGCGCTGCGGTGCGGCGCCTTTGTCTCCTGGACGCACAGCGATGTAGTTACCTTTGACCAACGCTTCGAGACCGGTGATACCGGCAAGCGAGATCGACGGTTTGACCACCCAGAACTGGGTGCCTTCGACCAGGTAATCTTCAGCCAGAGGATCGAGGGTCAATTCGGCGGTGGCACTGGATAGATCTGGATCGATCTTGAGCGCTTTCAGATTGCCGACCTGGATGCCTTTGTACATAACCGGTGTGCGACCAGCCTGCATTCCTTCAAAGTCGCTGAGTTTGACCTTGACCCGAATACCGGCGGCGGCGGCATCGAAATCTTCGTAGAGACGAAACGGCAGGCTCGGATCGGTTGGCGGACTGTCCTTGCGATTCTCCGGCGTGGCGAACGCGATACCGCCCGCGACGATGCTCGCCAGGGATTCGCTGCGCACCTTCACACCCGACAGATTGGCGTCGATGCTGATGCCGCTGGCGTTCCAGAAACGCGTGTGTTTGCGCACCAGCTTGGCGTAGGTGGGTTCGATGAAAACTTTGAGTTCAACGGTGCTTTGGTCTTCGGAGAGCAAGTAGCTTTTGATCTGGCCAACCTTGATCTGCTTGTAGAACACCGGACTCCCGCGATTCAGCGAGCCAAGGCGATCAGCCTTGATGGTCAGGTGCAAACCGGGCTGGGCGTCCGACAGCGGCGGCTCTTCGGCCAGGGCTTTGAACTTGCGCGTCGGCTCACCCTCGCCCGGGCTTATCGCGATGTAGTTACCCGAGACCAGTGTCTCCAGGCCAGTGATGCCGGCCAGCGTCACGCTCGGTTTGATCAGCCAGAAACGGGTGCTGGTCCGCAGGTATGGCTCCACGTCCTTGTTCATTTCGACGGTAGCGATCACACCTTTGGAGTTGCCTTCATCATCAAGTTTGAGGGTCTTTACCTTACCCACCGACATGCCTTTGTAGACGACTTCGGTCTTGTTGGCCTGAATGCCTTCACCACTTTCGAAACGCACCTGAATCTCGATGCCGGTCTCGTTGTAGGCACGCCAGCCAAGCCAGCCGCCGATGATCAGGGCAATCAGGGGCAACACCCAAATAGCTGACCAGTTCGAGGCCGGTCGGGTTTTTGCTGTAGGCAAATCAGTCATGGTCGTCGTCCGACTCCGTGTTATCCCAAATCAGTCGGGGATCGAAAGTTACTGCGGCAAGCATCGTCAGAATCACCACACTGGCGAAAGCGATGGCGCCAAGATTGGCTTCGACGCTGGCAAGCCGTCCGAAATTAACAACTGCCACCAGGATGGCGATCACAAAGATATCGAGCATCGACCAGCGGCCAATGAACTCAATAAAGCGATACATCCAAATACGTTGGCGAGCCGACAGTGGCTGGCGGCGCTGCACGGAAAACAGCAGCAGTGCGATGCCCACCAATTTGAACGTTGGTACCAGGATACTGGCGATAAAAACCACGGCGGCGATGGGGATCATGCCGTGTTGAACCAGTTGGATCACACCAGACATGATGGTGCTGGGATCACCTTGCCCCAGTGAACTGACGGTCATGATCGGCAGCACATTGGCCGGGATGTAGAGAACCGCCGCGGTAACCAGCAACGCCCAGGTACGCATCACACTGTTCGGGCGACGGGCGTGAACCAGCGCACCGCAACGGGTGCAGACCTGCTCGTCGGTGTCGGCTTCCTGCTTGTTCAATTCATGGCATTCGGCGCAAATCAGAATGCCTGCATCAATCGCCCGCATGGGCATCCTCTCCTGATAAAGCCTGCCAGATCTGATGGGGCGACATCACAACCTCCAACCAGACCTGAACCAACAACAAACCGATAAAGCACGCCAGGCCAATCCCGACGGTAATTGCTGCCATATCTGCCAGTTTGACGATCGCCACCAGTACGCCCATGAGGTAGACCTCGAGCATCCCCCAATCGCGTAAATGGTGATAAATGCGGTAGAGCAACAGGCCGTAACTGCGTCCGATATCGAAACGAATACTCAGCAGTACAACCAATTGGCAAAGTAACTTGAGCAACGGGATTCCCATGCTGCAGAGAAACACCACGACTGCTACGCCCTGCATACCGGTATTGAACAGGCCAACAACACCAGTCCAGACAGTGTCGTGCGATGACTGCCCGAGTAGATGGAGCTGCATGATGGGTAAAAAGTTCGCCGGGATATACAACAACAGAGCGGCGAGAACCAACGCGAGACTGCGCTGTACGACGTTATGCCGATGGGCGTAGAGCTCGTAGCCACAGCGCGGACAGAGGGCTTTCTCGCCATGGGCAAGTTCGGGCTTGCGCATCAGCAAGTCGCACTCATGGCACGCCACCAAGTCGTCCAGCGGTAATTCTGACAGCCCTGGGGCGTCAACCGGATCTGGCATAAAGGCTCTGGCTCCAAAAAAGTTGGACCTATTCTAGTGTCATGGATCGAAAATAACTGTGCAAATTTGTGCTTTAACTGAAAGCCACTTTTCTGCGGGCAAAACAAAACCCCTACCTGCATACGCAGATAGGGGTTTCGGAATTTAATCTTGACGATGACCTACTCTCACATGGGGAAACCCCACACTACCATCGGCGATGCATCGTTTCACTGCTGAGTTCGGGATGGGATCAGGTGGTTCCAATGCTCTATGGTCGTCAAGAAATTCGGGTACTGAGTCGTGACCTGTTGGTCTCGCTTCAGCAAATTGGGTATGTGACAGCAGGTGTTTTGTGAGCATCTCGAACTTTCGGTTCGTTTCGTCTTCACACACCGCAATCTGGTGCCTTTTCAGGTCAGCAAATTGCTTGGGTGTTATATGGTCAAGCCTCACGGGCAATTAGTATTGGTTAGCTCAACGCCTCACAGCGCTTACACACCCAACCTATCAACGTCGTAGTCTTCGACGGCCCTTCAGGGGACTCAAGGTCCCAGTGAGATCTCATCTTGAGGCTAGTTTCCCGCTTAGATGCTTTCAGCGGTTATCTATTCCGAACATAGCTACCCGGCAATGCCACTGGCGTGACAACCGGAACACCAGAGGTTCGTCCACTCCGGTCCTCTCGTACTAGGAGCAGCCCCTCTCAAATCTCAAACGTCCACGGCAGATAGGGACCGAACTGTCTCACGACGTTCTAAACCCAGCTCGCGTACCACTTTAAATGGCGAACAGCCATACCCTTGGGACCGGCTTCAGCCCCAGGATGTGATGAGCCGACATCGAGGTGCCAAACACCGCCGTCGATATGAACTCTTGGGCGGTATCAGCCTGTTATCCCCGGAGTACCTTTTATCCGTTGAGCGATGGCCCTTCCATACAGAACCACCGGATCACTAAGACCTACTTTCGTACCTGCTCGACGTGTCTGTCTCGCAGTCAAGCGCGCTTTTGCCTTTATACTCTACGACCGATTTCCGACCGGTCTGAGCGCACCTTCGTACTCCTCCGTTACTCTTTAGGAGGAGACCGCCCCAGTCAAACTACCCACCATACACTGTCCTCGATCCGGATAACGGACCTGAGTTAGAACCTCAAAGTTGCCAGGGTGGTATTTCAAGGTTGGCTCCACGCGAACTGGCGTCCACGCTTCAAAGCCTCCCACCTATCCTACACAAGCAAATTCAAAGTCCAGTGCAAAGCTATAGTAAAGGTTCACGGGGTCTTTCCGTCTAGCCGCGGATACACTGCATCTTCACAGCGATTTCAATTTCACTGAGTCTCGGGTGGAGACAGCGCCGCCATCGTTACGCCATTCGTGCAGGTCGGAACTTACCCGACAAGGAATTTCGCTACCTTAGGACCGTTATAGTTACGGCCGCCGTTTACCGGGGCTTCGATCAAGAGCTTCGCGTTAGCTAACCCCATCAATTAACCTTCCGGCACCGGGCAGGCGTCACACCCTATACGTCCACTTTCGTGTTTGCAGAGTGCTGTGTTTTTAATAAACAGTCGCAGCGGCCTGGTATCTTCGACCGGCATGGGCTTACGCAGTAAATGCTTCACCCTCACCGGCGCACCTTCTCCCGAAGTTACGGTGCCATTTTGCCTAGTTCCTTCACCCGAGTTCTCTCAAGCGCCTTGGTATTCTCTACCCAACCACCTGTGTCGGTTTGGGGTACGGTTCCTGGTTACCTGAAGCTTAGAAGCTTTTCTTGGAAGCATGGCATCAACCACTTCGTCACCCAAAGGGTAACTCGTCATCAGCTCTCGGCCTTAGAATCCCGGATTTACCTAAGATTCCAGCCTACCACCTTAAACTTGGACAACCAACGCCAAGCTGGCCTAGCCTTCTCCGTCCCTCCATCGCAATAACCAGAAGTACAGGAATATTAACCTGTTTTCCATCGACTACGCTTTTCAGCCTCGCCTTAGGGACCGACTAACCCTGCGTCGATTAACGTTGCGCAGGAAACCTTGGTCTTTCGGCGTGGGTGTTTTTCACACCCATTGTCGTTACTCATGTCAGCATTCGCACTTCTGATACCTCCAGCAAGCTTCTCAACTCACCTTCACAGGCTTACAGAACGCTCCTCTACCGCATCACCTAAGTGATACCCGTAGCTTCGGTGTATGGTTTGAGCCCCGTTACATCTTCCGCGCAGGCCGACTCGACTAGTGAGCTATTACGCTTTCTTTAAAGGGTGGCTGCTTCTAAGCCAACCTCCTAGCTGTCTAAGCCTTCCCACATCGTTTCCCACTTAACCATAACTTTGGGACCTTAGCTGACGGTCTGGGTTGTTTCCCTTTTCACGACGGACGTTAGCACCCGCCGTGTGTCTCCCATGCTCGGCACTTGTAGGTATTCGGAGTTTGCATCGGTTTGGTAAGTCGGGATGACCCCCTAGCCGAAACAGTGCTCTACCCCCTACAGTGATACATGAGGCGCTACCTAAATAGCTTTCGAGGAGAACCAGCTATCTCCGAGCTTGATTAGCCTTTCACTCCGATCCACAGGTCATCCGCTAACTTTTCAACGGTAGTCGGTTCGGTCCTCCAGTTAGTGTTACCCAACCTTCAACCTGCCCATGGATAGATCGCCCGGTTTCGGGTCTATTCCCAGCGACTAGACGCCCTATTAAGACTCGCTTTCGCTACGCCTCCCCTATTCGGTTAAGCTCGCCACTGAAAATAAGTCGCTGACCCATTATACAAAAGGTACGCAGTCACCCAACAAAGTGGGCTCCCACTGCTTGTACGCATACGGTTTCAGGATCTATTTCACTCCCCTCTCCGGGGTTCTTTTCGCCTTTCCCTCACGGTACTAGTTCACTATCGGTCAGTCAGTAGTATTTAGCCTTGGAGGATGGTCCCCCCATATTCAGACAAAGTTTCTCGTGCTCCGTCCTACTCGATTTCATGACTAAGAGATTTTCGCGTACAGGGCTATCACCCACTATGGCCGTACTTTCCAGAACGTTCCGCTAATCTCAAAGCCACTTAAGGGCTAGTCCCCGTTCGCTCGCCACTACTAAGGGAATCTCGGTTGATTTCTTTTCCTCAGGGTACTTAGATGTTTCAGTTCCCCTGGTTCGCCTCTTAAGCCTATGTATTCAGCTTAAGATAACCATCTTATGATGGCTGGGTTCCCCCATTCAGACATCTCCGGATCAAAGTCTGTTTGCCGACTCCCCGAAGCTTTTCGCAGGCTACCACGTCTTTCATCGCCTCTGACTGCCAAGGCATCCACCGTATGCGCTTCTTCACTTGACCATATAACCCCAAGCAATCTGGTTATACTGTGAAGACGACATTCGCCGAAAATTCGATAATACTCAATTAAGAGCAACTCACAAATTTTACCTTAGCCTGATCCAACACCAGTGAAAGTGTTGTTCAGTCTATCTTTCTATCACATACCCAAATTTTTAAAGAACGATCTAATCCAAAGACTAGAAATCAACATTCACCATCATCACGATGGAATGCTCATTTCTAAGCTTTCAACAAACAGAAGCAGTTAGTGGTGGAGCCAAACGGGATCGAACCGTTGACCTCCTGCGTGCAAGGCAGGCGCTCTCCCAGCTGAGCTATGGCCCCGTATTTCTACAGGTTCCCACACAAAATTGGTGGGTCTGGGCAGATTCGAACTGCCGACCTCACCCTTATCAGGGGTGCGCTCTAACCAACTGAGCTACAGACCCAATTTCGAGCTTTAAGGCCGACCTCACCCTGCTCTTTACCACAGAGCATGGGGTGCGTTCCAACCAACTAAGCTACAACCTGTTAGGGCTGCTTCTTATCGTCTTCTTCAATGAATCAAGCAATTCGTGTGGGAGCTTATGGAGCAGCTGATGTCGTCGATTAAGGAGGTGATCCAGCCGCAGGTTCCCCTACGGCTACCTTGTTACGACTTCACCCCAGTCATGAATCACACCGTGGTAACCGTCCTCCCGAAGGTTAGACTAGCTACTTCTGGTGCAACCCACTCCCATGGTGTGACGGGCGGTGTGTACAAGGCCCGGGAACGTATTCACCGCGACATTCTGATTCGCGATTACTAGCGATTCCGACTTCACGCAGTCGAGTTGCAGACTGCGATCCGGACTACGATCGGTTTTCTGGGATTAGCTCCACCTCGCGGCTTGGCAACCCTCTGTACCGACCATTGTAGCACGTGTGTAGCCCAGGCCGTAAGGGCCATGATGACTTGACGTCATCCCCACCTTCCTCCGGTTTGTCACCGGCAGTCTCCTTAGAGTGCCCACCATTACGTGCTGGTAACTAAGGACAAGGGTTGCGCTCGTTACGGGACTTAACCCAACATCTCACGACACGAGCTGACGACAGCCATGCAGCACCTGTCTCAATGTTCCCGAAGGCACTCCGCTATCTCTAGCAGATTCATTGGATGTCAAGGCCTGGTAAGGTTCTTCGCGTTGCTTCGAATTAAACCACATGCTCCACCGCTTGTGCGGGCCCCCGTCAATTCATTTGAGTTTTAACCTTGCGGCCGTACTCCCCAGGCGGTCAACTTAATGCGTTAGCTGCGCCACTAAGAGCTCAAGGCTCCCAACGGCTAGTTGACATCGTTTACGGCGTGGACTACCAGGGTATCTAATCCTGTTTGCTCCCCACGCTTTCGCACCTCAGTGTCAGTATCAGTCCAGGTGGTCGCCTTCGCCACTGGTGTTCCTTCCTATATCTACGCATTTCACCGCTACACAGGAAATTCCACCACCCTCTACCATACTCTAGCTTGTCAGTTTTGAATGCAGTTCCCAGGTTGAGCCCGGGGATTTCACATCCAACTTAACAAACCACCTACGCGCGCTTTACGCCCAGTAATTCCGATTAACGCTTGCACCCTCTGTATTACCGCGGCTGCTGGCACAGAGTTAGCCGGTGCTTATTCTGTCGGTAACGTCAAGACACCAACGTATTAGGTTAATGCCCTTCCTCCCAACTTAAAGTGCTTTACAATCCGAAGACCTTCTTCACACACGCGGCATGGCTGGATCAGGCTTTCGCCCATTGTCCAATATTCCCCACTGCTGCCTCCCGTAGGAGTCTGGACCGTGTCTCAGTTCCAGTGTGACTGATCATCCTCTCAGACCAGTTACGGATCGTCGCCTTGGTGAGCCATTACCTCACCAACTAGCTAATCCGACCTAGGCTCATCTGATAGCGCAAGGCCCGAAGGTCCCCTGCTTTCTCCCGTAGGACGTATGCGGTATTAGCGTCCGTTTCCGAGCGTTATCCCCCACTACCAGGCAGATTCCTAGGCATTACTCACCCGTCCGCCGCTCGCCACCAGGTACAAGTACCCGTGCTGCCGCTCGACTTGCATGTGTTAGGCCTGCCGCCAGCGTTCAATCTGAGCCATGATCAAACTCTTCAGTTCAAACATCTTTGGGTTTTTAAGAAACCCTAAACTTGGCTCAGCAATCGTTGGTTACATCTTTGATTTCTCGCGGAGTAACTTGTGATGCTGATAATCTTGTTGACTATCAGTCTGACTCCACAAGCACCCACACGAATTGCTTGATTCAGTTGTTAAAGAGCGGTTGGTTAAGATCTTTCGTCTCAACCGAGGCGCGCATTCTACAGCAGCCCCTGTTGCTGTCAAGCGGTTATTTTTCGAAGTTTTCAAAGTTTCCTTTGCAACTTCAACCACTTGCGCTTGCGATCTCTCGTTAGCGGGAGGCGAATTCTACAGCGTTAGTCGCTGCTGTCAACACCTCTTTTACACCGCTTTCGACCGAGAAGATCGAATCGTCAATCAAGCTAAACCACCCTGCCTGACCGACTCCTTCTGGGCTTCGATAACCTGAAGCAACTCGCTGTCGAAAACTGCATAACTCATTGTTTACCAAGGAGTTTTCCGTTTCGACTGCGCCGGAAGTGGGGCGAATTATAGACTTCCAGAATCTGCCGTCAACCCTTAATTACGCTTTTCGTACAGAAGGTGTCTTTTTGGCTATTAATCGTGGGATTCGGCGGGTTACAGGGGGTAGTCGCAACACTAATAGCAATGCACCTATAGAGGCGTAGACCGCCCACTCCTTTAGATCAGCACGCACGATCCACAACATATGCAGCAATCCAAGCCCGAGAACCACATAGGCAAGACGATGTAATTTCTTCCAGCTAGAACCCAAACGCCGCTGACTATAGCGATTTGAGGTCGCCGCCAAGGCCAACAAACACAGAAACCCAAGCGTCCCGACAATAATGTACGGCCGTTTGCGCAACTCGACACCCAACTGCGACCAATCAAAGCCGAGGATAAAGGCCGTATACCCACTCAAATGCAAAACCACATAAGCGAAGCACCACAACCCCAGTTGCCGCCGAACAGCAACCCACCCCGCCCAACCGGTAAGCTTCTGCGCAGGTGTGATGCTTAACGTAATGAGCAGTAGGACAAGCGTCCCCAGCCCCAACCGGTCAACCAGCACCTTGCCCGGATCAGGCCCCAGCACATCCTCCCAGGCCTGATAAAACCAAAGCAGCGGCCAGACCGCAGCAGCTATAAAGACGCCAATTCGCCAAAACGGAAATCGCATCAGTAGTTCTTCCGCAAATCGAGCCCTGTATATAGAGAGGCGACTTCATCCGAGTAGCCATTGAACATCTGCGTGTCCCGTACATTGGGCTTGAACAGCCCGCTCGGCAAGCGCCGCTCACGCGCCTGAGTCCAACGCGGATGGTCGACCGCAGGATTTACGTTCGCATAAAAACCATACTCATCCGAGGCAATGCTCTGCCAGGTGGTTTTCGGCTGCTCACTCACCAGACTGATCCGCACGATGGATTTGATGCTCTTGAAGCCGTACTTCCACGGGACCACCAAACGCAGAGGCGCGCCGTTCTGATTAGGTAACTCCCGCCCGTACATACCCACGGCAAGAATCGCCAACGGGTTCATCGCCTCATCCAGGCGCAGCCCTTCCACATAAGGCCAGTCAATCAAGGCAAAACCGGAACGTTGCCCGGGCATGCTCTTGGGATCTTCCAGGGTTTCGAAGCGAATGAATTTGGCTTTGGAAGTCGGCTCGACTTCCTTCAGCAGGGCCGAGATGGGAAATCCGATCCATGGAATCACCATCGACCAAGCCTCTACACAGCGAAGACGGTAAATACGCTCCTCCAACTGATATGGCTTCATGAAGTCTTCCAGTGCATACCGTCCCGGCTTACCCACCTCCCCGTCCACCACCACACTCCAAGGTTCGGTTTTCAGCGCGCCGGCGTTGGCGGCAGGATCACCTTTATCGGTGCCGAACTCATAGAAGTTGTTGTAATGGGTCGCGTCCTTGAATGGCGTGATCGCCTCATCCTTGACGTTGACCGCTCCCCATTTGGTAGCAGGCAGTTTTTCGGCAAACCAGGCAGGCGCCTTGCCTGGCTCGACATCCGCATAACGCGCAGCATCCTCCGCAGCCGCCCAACGCGGCAGACTGCTCACGGCCAAACCGGCAACGGCGGCACCGAGAACATTGCGACGAGATAGATAGAAGGATTCAGGCGTGACGTCCGACTCATGGCAGTCAGACGCTTTGGGGACTTTGATCAGCATGGCAACTCCGCAGCATTGGAGAACAGATGCACCAACAGACTGCGGAGTATGAGGGAAATTACATCACTCGGCGTTTTTGTGCCGACGAAGACGCAACAGGTACTGCACCGGCCCAGAAGCCGCATAAGCGAGGAAAACCAGCAGCAGGATGCGCGGCGGATCACTGAACACTACGGCAAACACCAACACCACCGCGAGGATGGCCACGAAAGGTACACGCCCTTTCAGATCCAGCTCCTTGAAGCTGTTGTACTTGATGTTGCTGACCATCAGCATGCCGGCGGCAGCGACCATCAGCGCAACCAGGAAGGACATCTTCGAACCCTGAATGCCGTAGTCACTGAATGCCCAGACAATGCCAGCAACCACACCAGCAGCAGCCGGACTGGCCAGACCAATGAAGTAGCGCTTGTCCGCAGTGCCAACCTGGGTATTGAAACGTGCCAGACGCAACGCCGCACCCGCTACATAAATGAAGGCAACCATCCAGCCGACCTTACCCATGTCGCCCAAGGCCCAACCGAACGCCAGCAATGCCGGCGCGACACCAAAGGCGACCATGTCGGACAGCGAGTCGTACTCGGCACCGAAGGCGCTCTGGGTATTGGTCATACGAGCAACGCGACCATCGAGGCCGTCGAGCACCATCGCGACAAAAATCGCGATCGCTGCAAAAGCAAAATACTTGCTCGCACCAATAGAATCACCGGCACTCAAGGCGCTCTGGGCGCTCATCGAGTTGATGATGGAATAAAACCCTGCGAACAGATTCGCAGTGGTAAACAGATTCGGCAGAAGATAGATACCACGATGCCGGACTTTACGACCTTCAGCGTCATGCCCTTCCTCGATGTGTTCATCGATGGGCAGCAGGCTTTCGGCGTCAGAAGCCTGGTTTGGCTCTTCGGGACGTTCGCTCATGGACAGTACCTTGCAACGGGGTGGAAAGTTTGGACAGGTGTCTGGGACGACGGTTCGGCCGCAAACGATGCAGCTTTATACCAGAACCAGCCACCCAAACGAAAAAACGCGGCCTAGGCCGCGTTTTCCGTACAAGTGCGCGACTTAGTTTTTAGCTTTGTCGACGATCTTGTTGGCACCGATCCACGGCATCATGGAGCGCAGTTGCTCGCCGATGATTTCGATACCGTGAGCGGCGTTGTTACGACGCTTGGCGGTCATCGAAGGATAGCCGGTAGCGCCTTCGCTGATGAACATCTTGGCGTATTCGCCGTCCTGAATACGTTTCAGGGCGTTGCGCATGGCCTGACGGGATTCGGCGTTGATCACTTCCGGACCAGTCACGTACTCGCCGTATTCAGCGTTGTTGGAGATCGAGTAGTTCATGTTGGCGATACCGCCTTCGTACATGAGGTCAACGATCAGCTTCAGTTCGTGCAGGCATTCGAAGTAGGCCATTTCCGGCGCGTAGCCAGCTTCAACCAGGGTTTCGAAACCGGCTTTAACCAGCTCAACGGTACCGCCGCACAGAACGGCTTGTTCGCCGAACAGGTCGGTTTCAGTCTCGTCCTTGAAGGTGGTTTCGATGATGCCGGTACGACCGCCACCAACGCCAGCAGCGTAGGACAGTGCAACGTTTTTGGCGTTGCCGGAAGCATCCTGATAGATAGCGATCAGGTCAGGGATACCACCGCCTTTGACGAACTCGGAACGTACGGTGTGGCCCGGAGCTTTCGGCGCGATCATGATCACGTCGAGGTCAGCGCGCGGAACAACCTGGTTGTAGTGGATCGCGAAGCCGTGGGAGAAGGCCAGGGTGGCGCCTTTCTTGATGTTCGGCTCGATTTCGTTCTTGTACAGAGCGGACTGGAACTCGTCCGGGGTCAGGATCATGACCAGGTCGGCAGCCGCAACAGCGGAAGCAACGTCGGTCACTTTCAGGCCATGAGCTTCGGCTTTGGCAACAGTCGCCGAACCTTTACGCAGGCCAACAGTAACGTCAACGCCGGAGTCTTTCAGGTTGCACGCTTGAGCGTGGCCCTGGGAACCGTAACCGATGATGGCAACTTTCTTGCCCTGGATGATCGACAGGTCGCAGTCTTTTTCGTAATAAACTTTCATGAAATTCCCCTATATATCCAGGCCGTTCAGGCCATTCGCTAATTTGGTTTAGATGCTGAGTACTTTGTCGCCGCGGGCAATGCCGGTTACGCCGCTGCGGACGGTTTCCAGAATCGAGGCGGTGCCAATGGACTGAATGAAGCTGTCGAGCTTATCGCTGGTACCGGTCAATTGAACGGTATACACGCTAGCGCTGACGTCAACGATCTGCCCACGATAAATATCGGTAGTGCGTTTGATCTCGGCGCGCTGGGCGCCGGTGGCCTTGACCTTGACCAGCATCAGTTCGCGCTCGATGTGAGCACTCTCCGACAGGTCGACCAGCTTGACCACTTCGATCAGCTTGTTCAGGTTTTTGGTGATCTGCTCAATAACTTCATCGTGACCAACCGTGGTCAGCGTCAGACGCGACAACGTCGGGTCCTCGGTAGGTGCCACGGTCAGGCTTTCGATGTTGTAGTTGCGCTGCGAGAACAGGCCGACTACACGAGACAGAGCGCCGGGTTCGTTTTCCAGAAGCAAGGAAATAATGTGCCGCATGATTAAGTACGCTCCGTCTTGCTCAGCCACATATCGCGCATGGAGCCGTCTTTGATCTGCATCGGGTAGACGTGCTCGCTGGTGTCGACCGAAACATCGATGATCACCAAACGATCCTTCATGGCGAACGCTTCTTCCATCTTCGACTTCAAATCTTTCGATTCGGTGATGCGCACGCCGACGTGACCATAGGCCTCTGCCAGCTTGACGAAGTCAGGCAACGATTCCATGTAAGAGTGCGAGTGACGGCTGCCGTAACTCATGTCCTGCCACTGGCGAACCATACCCAGAACACCGTTGTTCAGGATGACGATTTTCACCGGCAAGCCATATTGCAGACAGGTGGACAGTTCCTGAATGTTCATCTGGATACTGCCCTCGCCCGTCACGCAGACGACGTCGTCATCCGGGAAGCTCAGCTTGATGCCCATGGCCGCCGGAAAACCGAAGCCCATGGTGCCCAGGCCACCGGAGTTGATCCAGCGGTTCGGCTTGTTGAACGTGTAGTACTGCGCCGCAAACATTTGGTGCTGGCCCACGTCGGAGGCCACAAAGGCATCGCCCTTGGTGACTTCGCACAGGGTTTCGATCACGGTCTGCGGCTTGATGACGCTGCCGTCACCCTTGTCGTAAGGGAACAGACCGCGGTCACCGCGCCACTCATCAACTTGCTTCCACCAGCTGGCAACGGACTCCTTGTTCGGGGTCTCGCCGATTTCCTTGAGGATCGCGACCATTTCGGTCAGGACACTCTCGACCGGCCCGACGATAGGAACGTCTGCCTTGATGGTCTTGGAAATCGAAGCCGGGTCGATGTCGATGTGAATGATCTTGGCATTCGGGCAGAACTTGGCCGGGCCGTTGATCACGCGGTCGTCGAAACGAGCGCCGACTGCAAGGATCACGTCGGCATGGTGCATCGCCAGGTTAGCGGTGTAGCTGCCGTGCATGCCGAGCATGCCGATGAACTGACGGTCGGTGCCAGGGTAGGCACCCAGACCCATCAGGGTATTGGTCACTGGCAGGTTGAGCATCTTCGCCAATTCGGTCAGCGGCGCGGAGCCGCCACCGAGAATCACGCCGCCGCCTGCATACATCACAGGACGCTTGGCCGCCAGGAGCATTTCTGCCGCCTTGCGGATTTGCCCGGAGTGACCGCGAACGGCCGGGCTGTAGGAACGCAGCTTGGCTTTTTTCGGGAAGATGTATTCGAATTTCTCGGCCGGGTTGGTCATGTCTTTCGGGATATCGACAACGACCGGGCCCGGACGACCGGATTGCGCCAGGTAGAACGCCTTCTTCATGACTTCCGGGATTTCCGACGCGTGCTTGATCATGAAGCTGTGCTTCACGATCGGCCGGGAGATACCGATCATGTCGGTTTCCTGGAACGCATCGGTGCCCACCATGTTGCTAGGCACCTGGCCGGAAATGACCACCATCGGAATGGAGTCCATGTAGGCCGTGGCAATACCGGTGATGGCGTTGGTTGCGCCCGGGCCGGAGGTCACCAGTACCACGCCGGCTTTACCGGTGGCACGGGCATAGCCGTCAGCCATATGGGTCGCAGCCTGTTCGTGACGAACCAGGATGTGGGTCACTTCCGGTTCTTTGAACAGGGCATCGTAGACATGAAGAAGAGCACCACCCGGGTACCCGTAGATATATTTGACGCCTTCGTCACGCAAAAAGCGGACGAGCATCTCACCGCCAGATAAAAGCTCCACGTTGTTCACCTCTAAAACGCCAGAATACCGTCCACATAAAAGGGGACGGGTCTTAATAGGTTTACTTCTCAGCAGAGCATGAGCGACGGTGGTCGCCGACTACGTCAGCACTGACTGAGCAAGTATTGGGATCGTCCCAAGTGTTGCGGGCCTTTCCCACCCAGCGCGAGGTAACGCGTTGCGGGTGTAACAGGTCGGCGCGGATGTGCGCCTCATGATCTGCTGAGCGGGCCTGCTTCTGGCAGTCCCTCTACAGCGGACTTTGGATTCTTCTGTTTCGTCCTCTCCAAGTCAAGTCGTCTATGTGCTTTATTGAACTAAGCACATGAGAAAGCAAGAAAAAACCGCTAAACAGCAACTGTGTTAGCTTCAATTGCGCAACCCAATACAAGGAAATGGCATGCGAACGTTTTTCCTGACCGTCAGCCTGCTGATTGGCATCAGCCCTTTGTGCATGGCCGCTCAGATCTACAAATGGGTCGACGCCCAGGGCGTTACCCACTTCGACGCCCAGCCGCCCCAAGACCGGGAAGCCACCACCGTGGTCACGCCCTCCTCGCCTGCCGGCAACCAGACCCCGCCGCCACGCAGCGGCACCATTGGTGATCAACAGGCCATCGACAATAAAGTTAAAAAGCAGGTCACCGAGCAGCAAGCTCAGCTAAAGGCATTCTGCGAACAGGCGCGGACGAACCTGGCTCAACTGCAGAACAATCCGCGAATACGGGAGGATGTCGAAGGCGAGATGCGCCGCCTGACCGACCAGCAACGTCAGGAGCGCATCACCGAAGCACAGAAACAGATTGCGGATAACTGCCAGTAGACACTGGCCGCCTCCGGCTTAGCGGGAGGCGGTGATCAGTAGATCAAACTCTTTGAGCAGCACCTGCAACTGCCGGTCCTTGCCCTGAACATTACGGGCGGCGAAGACCATTTCGGCCATCTCCTGAATTCCCGAAGCGTTTGGTAAAGGCAGATCCTGCTCGAGGATCACCTTCATCCGCGGAAGGAAGATCCATTGCAGCCACTGCTCGAAATCCAGCGTGTCGACCGAGAAGGGTTCGACGCTGGAAAGCGCTTCGGCGGAGGGCGAGACCTCGTCCCACCAACCCTGAACCCGCAGCTCGCGCTCGATCAATAGCAACTGTTCGGCAATCTTCGGAAAGCGTGCGTCCATCACAGCGAAACCTTGGCCTTCTGACGGGCCAATGCTGCGCCAGCAGAATCACCCTGTTTCTCACGTGCCTGAGCGATCAATTCCCACAGACTGGCCTGAAGTGCCGAACGACCGTTGGCGAAGGTCAGGCCACGACGAGCAAACTGCTCGGCTTGTGGTGCATCGCCTTGAGCCATGCGCACCTGAGCCAGACGATAAAGCACTTGCGGCTCACGCGGCGCAACACGCTGGGCGCGCTCGAGGCTGGAGGAAGCACCGTTGAGATCACCGCTCGCCTGTTGCTGCTGAGCGGTAGTCAGCAAGGCCAGAACCGGACCGTCCAATTGCTCGTCGGCAGACAAGCCACCAGAGCTCGCCGAAGGAATCCCGCTCGGCGTCGACGGCATGCTGTAGCTGCCCTGATTGATCGGTGCCGACTGAACCGGCGAAGTATCGATCGGCCCCGGGGTGATCGGGCCTGGCGTGATCGGCGCAGTGCTGATCGGTGCCGACGTCACTGCGCCACCACCTGGCACCATCACGACGACACCGGTATCACCTTGCGGAATTGCCTGGGTCTGGGCTTGCGCAGGACGTTTAGTCGTCGTCTGACGGAAACCGCCATTCGCCGAAATCCGTTCACTGTTCGAAACGGCGCTACCGGAATCCACAACCGGAATCGAACCGCGCTGTACGGAGGAGCAACCGCTGAGCAAAGCCACGGCGGTAACCGCTGGAATCAACCACTTGTTCACTTGAAACCCTCTTTGCTTAATTCATCCAGCCCTTGACCCAATCCATCACCGTTTCGCCAGAAACAGGGCTTTCGCCACCGCAAGCAGCACCGGGAGGCGGTTCGCTGCCGCGAATATACGGCATCTGCACCGCACCTGGGCAGTTGGCATCAGAGCCTTGTCCGGTACGCGAATCGACCCAGGCCTGAACAATGTTGTCTGGCTGCGGCATGTCTAGCGGCAACGGATCGGCCTTGCGCATGAAACTGGTCCAGACCTGCAGCGCACCGGTGGCGCCGGTGAACGGTGTCTTGCCGTTGTCATCGCGACCCAGCCAGACCACTGCCAGCAGGTCCTGACTGAAACCGGCAAACCAGCTGTCCCGCGAATCGTTACTGGTACCGGTCTTGCCGGCCAGGGTCAGGGTTTTCGGCAATACGTTGTAAACAGAACTGCCGGTACCTTCACGCATGACCCGCTGCATGGCGCTCTGGATCAGGTAAATGGAGGCCGGATCGAAACGTTGCTGAATCTGGAACGGATAACGCTTGAGCGGTTCGCCTTCAGCGGTCAATACGCTACGGATTCCGCGCATCGGCGTATTGAAACCACCGTTGGCCAGGGTCTGGTACATGGTCGCCACTTCGATCGGGGTCAGACCGCCAGCACCCAGCAACATCGACGGGAACGCCGGGA
Organism: Pseudomonas sp. GL_093; assembly: GCF_057837605.1. Classification (NCBI taxonomy): domain Bacteria; kingdom Pseudomonadati; phylum Pseudomonadota; class Gammaproteobacteria; order Pseudomonadales; family Pseudomonadaceae; genus Pseudomonas; species Pseudomonas sp. GL_093. The sequence continues at coordinate 5,997,095 of NZ_CM174448.1, forward strand.
ATTCACGACTCACACCGAGACGCGCCAAGGTCTTCAGGACATTTGGTACGCCCACCGCCAACCCGAGACGCGCGGTCGACAGGTTGTAGGAATGTGCCAGCCCCTGATACAGAAATACGGTGCCATGGGAGCGGCGATCGTAGTTCTGCGGTTTCCAGACTTGACCGTCCGCGCCTTTGACCGAGAAGGAATCGTCCGACAGCCAACTGGTCAAGGTGTACTGACTTGGCTTCTCAAGGGCTGTCAGATAAACCGCCGGTTTGATCAAAGAGCCGATCGGTCGCACAGCATCCAGCGCCCGGTTGAAGCCGGCAAAACTTGCCTGACGACTGCCGATCATGGCCTGGACTTCACCGGTTTCCGGGTTGGTCACGACCATGGCCGCTTCGACCTCATCGGAACCCTTGCGCCCGGAGAGTCTCTTGAAGGTGTCGTTGACCGACGCCTCGGCTTTCATCTGCAGGATCGGGTCGAAACTGGTGAAGATCCGCAGACCTTCTTCGGTCAAGTCTTCGTCGCGATAGTCTTCGCGCAGCTGACGCTTGACCAGGTCGAGGAAGCCGGGGAACGAGCTGTCCGCCAGCTTGCCGCGAGTCGTCACACCCAGTGGCATTTTCTTCGCAGCAGCGACCTGATCGGCGGTGGCAACACCTTGTTGCTCAAGTACATCGAGCACGAGATTGCGCCGTTCAAGCGCCCGTTCAGGGTTGCGACGAGGGTTGTAATAGGACGGCCCCTTGACCATGCCCACCAGCATCGCGACTTGATGCAGCTTCAGTTCAGACAACGGCTGCCCGAAGAAAAACTGGCTTGCCAAGCCGAAACCGTGCACCGCGCGCTGCCCATCCTGACCGACGAACACTTCATTGAGGTAAGCCTCAAGAATTTCTCGTTTGTCGTAATGCAGCTCAAGCAACATCGCCATCATGGCTTCGGTGAGTTTACGGGTCAGGCTGCGTTCGCTGGTCAGGTAGAAGTTCTTGACCAATTGTTGCGTCAGCGTACTGCCGCCCTGGGTCATCTTGCCGCCAGAGGTGTTGACATAGATGGCTCGGGCAATCGACTTGGGCGACACGCCCCAGTGGCTGTAGAAATCCCGGTCTTCCACAGCGACCAGAGTTTCCAGCAGATACGGCGGGACCTGATCAATTTTGATCAAGATGCGATCTTCGAGATTTTTCGGGTAAATCCCGCCGATCAGCAGCGGTTCCAACCGCACCACAGAAAGCTTCGAACCGTTGGTCGCCGAAAGTTCGGCCACGTAGTCGCCAGAGAAACGCACCCGTACGGGTTGCGCTTGCTCCATGCCTTCATAGAACTGGAAGCCACGGGTATTCAAGTCGACGGTATTGCCGCTGACCGCCGCCGCGCCGGGTCCATTGCTCACGCTTTCACGTCGATAGCCCAAGGCATCGAGTTCAGTTAGAAAGTCGTCCTTGCTGAGCTTTTGTCCGACGAACAGCTCCAGCGGGCGCGCGTACACCTTGGCCGGAATGGTCCAGCGCTTGCCGGAGAACTTCTCCTGGACGATCGCGTCGAGGTAAACCGCGAACCCGGCCAGCACCACAAGGCCGACCAGACTGAGTTTAAGGGCCCAGCCCAGCCAGGGGCTCAGGCCCTTGGAAGGTGGTTTTTTTGGGGTGCGGGGGGATCGAGTACGAGTCATGGCGGCGGATTATACGCACTTTATTCATACTCAACAGGAGCCCTCCGAGGTTTGCGTCAGACGGACTTGCGGCCATAATGACGGCCGTGAATTTTCCCCAGACTCTGAAGGATCGCCTGTGAGCCAGTCCCTGATCGCTGCCCTGCAAAACCCGGCCCTCTACCCGCATCCCGTAGACGGGTTCCAGGTCATCGAAACCCATATTTCCTGGGTAATCCTCACCGGCCCCTTTGCTTATAAAGTGAAGAAGCCAGTGAATTTCGGCTTCCTGGATTTCACCAGCCTCGACGCCCGCAAGCATTTTTGCGGGGAAGAGCTGCGTCTTAACCAGCGCCTGACCAACGATTTGTACCTCGAAGTGTTGCCAATCACTGGCAGCGCCGAAGCCCCACAATTGGGTGGCGAGGGTCCGGCCGTCGATTACGCACTGAAAATGCGTCAATTCCCACAGAGCCAGCTGCTCAGCACGCTGCAAGCCAACGGCGAATTGACTACCGCGCACATCGACGAGATGGCCGCGCAGATTGCCCAATTCCACCTCAGCGCACCGAAAGTGCCTGCCGAACACGAAGCCGGCACGCCGGACAGCGTGATGGCACCCGTACGCCAGAACTTCGAACAGATCCGCCCGTTCCTCAGCGACAAGGCCGATCTGCTGCAACTGGATGCGCTGCAAGCCTGGGCCGAAAGCAGCTTCGAACGCCTCAAGCCACTGTTCGCCCAGCGCAAGGCCGAAGGTTTCATTCGCGAATGCCACGGTGACATCCACCTGGGCAACGCCACCGTGATCGACGGCAAGGTCGTGATCTTCGACTGCATCGAGTTCAACGAACCGTTCCGCTTCACCGACGTTTACGCCGACACCGGTTTCCTGGCGATGGACCTGGAAGACCGTGGCCTGAAGAGCCTGGCGCGCCGCTTCATCAGCCAGTACCTGGAACTGACCGGCGATTACCAGGGCCTTGAGTTGCTGAACTTCTATAAAGCCTACCGCGCACTGGTTCGCGCCAAGGTCAGCCTGTTCAGCATGCCGGCCGAGGCCGACCCGGTGCAGCGAGCCACTACCCTGCGTCAGTACCGCAATTACGCCAACCTGGCGGAAAGCTACAGCACCATTCCTTCGCGCTTCATGGCCATCACCCACGGTGTTTCTGCCGTCGGCAAGAGCCACGTGGCCATGCGTCTGGTGGAAGCGTTGGGCGCCATTCGCCTGCGCTCCGATGTAGAGCGCAAACGTCTGTTCGGCGAGCAAACCGTGCCAAACGACCCTCAGGCCGGCATCTATACCGCCGACGCCAGCGCCGCCACTTACACCCACCTGCATGAAATTGCCGCGGTGATCCTGCGTGCGGGCTTCCCGGTGGTAGTCGATGCGACTTACCTCAAGCGCGACCAGCGTGACGGCGCAGCAAAAATCGCCGAAGCCACTGGCGCGCCATTCCTTATCCTCGACTGCAATGCGCCACAAGCGGTGATCGAGAGCTGGCTGGCCCTGCGTCAGGCAGACAAAAAGGACCCGTCCGACGCCAACCTGGCCGTAATCGAAGCCCAACAAGCCACTCGTGAGGCCCTGACGCCGGCAGAGATTCTCTGCAGCAAACGCGTTCAGACCAATGAAAGCGGAACCCTCGACACAGTCGTTGCACAGATCCGCCAGCGCCTGCCGGGTCTGTAAGAAACTATTTCAGCCGTGAAGCCTTCGCCGGCTTCACGGCTGCCAAATAGTGGCACTATACTGGCGTCATAAAACCAACAGGTGATGTGACATGAGCCAGCCGAAACTTCTCGACACCCCGCTTTATGCGTTACTGCACAAAGACGACATCACAGGTTTCAACAACGAGCGCCCAAAAGACGGACCTATCGACATGGTCGGTGGCGATTTCCGGGGTCTGGACCTGCGTGAACTGAACGCCGACGGCGTCGACTTTACCGATGCCTATTTCCGCTCCGCCGACTTGCGCGGCATCGACTTTCGCAATGCCTCCCTGGAAGGCGCGAGCCTGGCTCACGCACAGATCTCCGGCGCCTACTTCCCGCCAGAGCTGAGTGCTGACGAGATCCTGATGTCGATGAATTTCGGTACACGCCTGCGTTATCGCACCCGCTAAAAGCGACTTTTAACTGACCCGTTCGGCGCCCCCGCTTTGCGCTGGACTCTGGGCATGGTTTGCCCGGAAACCTGATTCCACCGCCCTCTCTTCCTACCGCACTCGCAGACTTTCACGCAGCTTCAGGACTTCTCTTCTTAGAAGCTTTTGCGTCGAAACCGACCAAACAATCACGCTTTTCCTACTGATGGCTACACTCCTGAGAAGCTCGCCCACGCACCGTTCGGCCGTCGCAAGGAGGCTTGATGAATGATGAACTGCAGCACCTGAAGAATCTTGGCAAGACGTCGGCGCAGTGGCTGCATGCCGTGGGCATCCACAGCGCCTCGGACTTGCGTCGCCTGGGGGCGGTGGATGCTTATCGGGCCGTGCGCACGCGCGGGTTTCGGGCGTCCAAAGTGTTGCTGTATGCCATCGAAGGTGCCCTGATGGATGTGCACTGGAACGACATTCCCGCCGAGCGCAAGGACGCCTTGAACAAACAGCTGGAAGCTATCTCGTCACGTCACAAAAACTGAACGGACGCAGCTGCCATGTACCTACTTGGGGAACAACCGGCTTACGCCGACGCGCTGATCAACCGACTGCAACATATTCCCGTCCGGCTGCTGGAAGGTTTGATGCCATGCGGACCCACCCTGGAATTTTCAGCCGTCGATGATCTGGCCGTCCTGTTACCCGGCAATCAACTGTTTGTGCTGAACAATGGCCTGTTGCATGGATGCATCGACGAACGGGCGTTGTTCTATCTGCACGAGGGAGATCTGATCGGCTTGCGCCAAGGCACGGAACTGCCCCGCTGCCGGTTTCGCAGCGATAGCCCTTTGGCTCTGACGCCTTATCTGCGCTCCGAGGTTTTTCAGCATATCTATGCCGACCCGGAGCGTTCGGAGCTGTTCCTTCAATACATGGCCGGTCAGTCCGCCCTGCTGTCCGACGCACTCGCCCGCCTGAAACAACCTGAGTTTCGAAGCACCAATGGTTTTCAGCGCGTGGCCAGTGGCGAAGTGTTGATCCGTCAGGGCGAAGACGCGGATCACGTATTCGTCATCATTGATGGCCACGCCGAAGCCTTTGTCGACGGGCACAAAGTCGGCGATATACCCAAGGACGAGATTTTTGGCGCCATGGCGGTATTCACTGGCGAAAAGCGTAACGCCAGCGTGATCACCAGCGAGCCCAGCACTGTCATGCTGATCCCCAAGGACCAGTTTCTCAGCCTGACCCAAAGCAATCCGAAGATCGCCCATAGCCTGATCGAGAGCATGGCCCGACGTATCGACCTGCTGAACAAGCAGCTCATTCAGCTGGGCTCGCTCAACCGCACAGGCTGAAACCCAATGATTACAGGCGTTTCCAGCGAACGGAAAGCGCATTTCATATAATTGAGAAATCAGCGGTTGACTTGGTAATGAGAATCGCTATGATTATCACAACTGGTCGCGAGACTGGTCGATATTTGAAAAGCCCTTGGTTCGGACTCTCAGATATCTCCTCATCAGGCTAATCACGGTTATTTGACCCGGCTCTTGCCGGGTCTTTTTTTGCCTGGAGAAAAGTCGTTCGATCACTTGCCAAATTGCTTACGCATTTGCGCGCAGTAATCCTGCGGCGGCGTGGCAGGCGTGTACCAGACATAATCAGCCATGGCCGGTGTGACCTCGCTGCCTTGCTCCGCCAGCATCAACACCGCAGGCGTCTGAGACTCTCCCAGATCAAGCACATGAATCGGCACGCCGACATCCTTGCGCGCATGGTAAGCGCCGGCAAACAACAGCGAAGGCGCAGGCGCAACCAGCAAGCGCTCGGCCATCCGTCGGTCGCGTTGCTGCTGAACCGCCAGCATCGCCGGCATCTGCGATTCGGGCAGCAGACCACAGTGGGAGTCGCTGACTTGCTTCAGCAACTCGTCTTTGACTGAAGCAGCGTTGGAGCGCGAACCGCTCAATGTCGGAGGGTTAGCGTAAACGGCACGGACTTCAAGCGTGTCCAGATTGGCTGCCAGCAGCGGATATGGCTGGGTCAGGGCGAAACGAACGATCGGCCCGTACAGATTCCAGTCCCAGCCAGACTGCCAGACTAATGCACCGGGTAAATCCGCCGGTGGTGTCGAAGCGTGACGAACATCATCAACACGCAGCTGTTGATCCGGCGTGAGCATTTCCAGCAGCAGACTGCCTTGAGCTCGCCGCTCACCCAGCGACTGCAATAACCACAACTGCAGTTCATGGTGATCGCGATTGTCATGTTGCTCGCCCACGATCAGCCGTGAAGGCGTCTCCAACCGCGCAACCAGTTCCTCTGCCGTGAGGGTCTGACCGCTGCGCAAGTCCCGAATCTCGCCGACAACCGGTGGCGGAGTCGAAACATGCTGACAGGCACTCAGCATCAGCAAGGCCAGCATCAAAATCCCACGCATGTTTTCGCTCCATAAAAAACTCAGCGGGCGATGATCAGCGGATGCCCACGCTCCGGGTGCTGCTGCACCAGCACTTCCAGCCCGAACACTGCCTTCAGTGGTTCCGGGCGCAACACCTGCTCCGGCGTATCGAGTGCCACAGGGCGCCCGCCTTCGAGCAGCAACAGGCGATCACAATAGCGCGCTGCCAGGTTCAGATCATGCAGGATCACCAGCACCGCTGCGCCACGATTGGCGAACTCGCGTACGGCTTGCAACGTAGTGTGTTGATGAAGCGGGTCGAGCATCGACGTTGGCTCATCGAGCAACAACGTTTGCCCCGCTTCGCCCGGCCAGAGCTGCGCCAGAACCCGCGCCAGATGCACCCGCTGACGTTCGCCACCGGACAAGGCCAGATAGCTGCGACCATTCAAATGCCCGGCATCGGCAGCCTGCAACGCGGCGGCGACGATCTCGTCATCGCGGACCCGACCGCTTTGATGCGGCAAGCGGCCCATGCCGACCACTTCTTCGACACGAAAGGCGAAGTCCAGGGTCGAGACCTGCGGCAATACCGCCAAGCGCTGCGCTCTCAGCGTCCCGGCCCATTGATTCAACTCACGGTCGTCAAGCCAGACACTGCCGTGATCGGCATGCAACTCGCCGCACAAGGCGCCGAGCAAGGTGCTTTTACCGGCGCCGTTAGGTCCCAGCACTCCGAGGACTTCGCCCGGTTTGAGCTCAAGCGTGATGTCCGTCAGGACAATCTTTCGGCCTCGACGGATTTGCAGATTTTGCGTTCGCAACATCAGGCACGCCCTCTGAGCAATAAATACAGAAAGAACGGCGCACCGATGAAAGCCGTGACGATCCCGATCGGCAATTCAGCCGGCGCCAGGGCCAGTCGCGCCACCAGATCGGCAAACAACAAAAGACTGGCCCCCGCCAATACTGACGCAGGCAACAGCACACGATGATCGGGGCCCGCCAGCAATCGCACCAGATGCGGCACCACCAGACCCACAAACCCGATCATCCCCGCCGCTGCCACAGCAGCACCGACACCCAACGCCGTGCAAAACACCAATTCGCGCTTGAGCCCTTCGACGTCGATACCCAGGTGACCGGCCTCCGACTCACCCAGCAACAACGCATTCAAGGCTTTGGCCCGACGCGGCAGCCACAACGCCACGCCGGCACTGATCAGCAGCAACGGCCAGAGCCGCGAATAGCTGGCGCCATTGAGGCTGCCCAGGTTCCAGAACGTCAGGGTGCGCAGCGTCGCGTCATCCGCCAGATAGGTGAACAGCCCCACGGCGGAGCCGGCCAGCGCAGTCAACGCAATACCGGCCAACAGCATGGTCGCAACATTGGTCTGCCCGTTGCGCCGGCCCAGTCGATACACCACCGCGGTCACGCCGAGCCCGCCGAGAAACGCGCACAGCGATAACAGATAAGGCCCGAAGGATTCGGGCAGTCCGCCGAATACCGAGCCACCGACAATCGCGATCGCCGCGCCCAATGCCGCACCGCTGGAGACGCCGACCAGCCCCGGATCAGCCAGAGGATTTCGAAACAACCCCTGCATCGCCACGCCGGACAATGCCAACACCCCTCCCACGGCCAAACCTAACAAGGTTCGCGGCAAGCGAATTTGCCCGAGGATCAGTTCGGCCTGCTCCAGTCCGTCGGGCGCGATCGGCACCCCCACCAGCCGCAGGGCTGCGCGCAAGGTGTCGAACAACGGCAAGCTCACCGGCCCAAGCGCCAACGACAGCCAGATGGCCAGCAAACACAGCAGGATCAGACCAATGAATAAAGCGCGGGGTTTAACCAGGATGGTCATTGGCCGGCCGAACCGGGGTAGAAAGCGTCAGACAGTTTTTTCAGCGCATCGGGTAGCCGCGGCCCCAAGCCCCCCACCAACAAAGTCGGATCAAGCTCCATGACTCGCCCGTCCTTGGCCGCGCGGGTCGAGGACAGGACCGGGTTCTCCTTGAACAACGCCGCACGGGCGGCATCGCCGGTCAGTGCGCGATCGGCAAACACCAGCACCTTGGGATCCAGGCTGACCAGGGATTCGACAGAAAAGGGTTTGTAGCCGGTATGCGTGGCCAGATTGTGCCCACCGGCCTGTTGCAGCAACCAATCGGCGGCGGTGTCCTTGCCGGCGATGAGCGGTTTGCCGCCTGCGTGGCCCAGCAACAACAGCACACCCGGCGATTTCTCCTTCAACTGTGCCTGAGCGACCCGGATCTTTTGTTGATCGAGTTGCTGTTGATAAGTCTGAAACACCTGCGAAGCCTGATCTTCAGCGCCAAGCAACTTGCCCAGACGCTGCAAATTGCCCTGTAACGTCAGCAGATCCGGCTGGGCCGAGAACAGTTCGACCTGCACGCCCGCACTGCGAACCTGCGAAAGCACCGGTGGCGGTCCCATTTCCTCGGTGCCAACCAGTATCTGCGGGCGTAAGCTCAAAATACCCTCCGCCGACAATTGCCGCTGATACCCGATGCTTGGCAACGCCTTGAGCGATTCCGGGTGCTGGCTGGTGGTGTCGACACCGACCAGTTTCGATTCACCGCCCAGCGCGCTGATCCATTCCGATAAAGCTCCACCGGCACTGACCCAACGTTGTGGCAACTCGGCCGCTGCGGCGTGATGGCTGACGAGGAGTCCGACACAGAGCGCAGCAACGCGGGTACTCAGGCGCATAAACAGCTTCCTTTAAGGGTTTTCCCGGGCATCGAGATGTCAGGCCAAGTATCCTCGGCATCTGGCACCTGAACCCGACAGGCAAGGCAGCCATTTGATAATTGTTTGCATTTGAACGTCAAGCTCGGACATATCCAGTCACGAGCCGCAGGACTTGAGGATAGACATGAAGTTTCTTTGTGCAGGCGTTGAGCTGGCCGATGCCAGCAGTCGCGGTTTCGACATCGACGGCCAGAAGCTCTTTGCCGTGCGCCGTGATGGTCAGGTTTACGTCTACATCAATCGCTGCCCGCACCGTGGCGTCGGACTGGAATGGAAGCCCGACCAGTTTCTCGACCCCAGCAACAGCCTGATCCAGTGCGCGACCCACGGCGCACTGTTTCTGATCGAAGACGGCGAATGCGTCGCCGGCCCTTGCGCCGGGCAGTCCCTGACCACAGTCGCCTGCCGCGAAGACGAGCAAGGGATCTGGGTCAGTCTTTAGCCGTTGAGCAACACGTCCAGACGTCGATCGACCAGCATTTCTTCGTGGGTCAAGTGCACGCCATAGGCCAGCACCTCGACCCCGCACGACACCGCCTCACGCAAGGCTGCGGCGTAGGCCGAATCGATTTCTTCTGCCGGACGCACGGCGTCAATGCCGGTGAGATTGACGCAATACAACTGCACCGCACGAATTCCGTCCCGGGCCAAATGCGCCAATTCGCGCAAATGCTTGGCCCCGCGCTGGGTCACTGCATCGGGAAATGCCGCTACCGATGAGCCATCGAAGCCCAGGGTGACACTTTTGACTTCCACATAAGCCGGCCCGCTCGGGTAATCGAGGCGGAAGTCGATGCGGCTGCTTTCTTGACCGTAGGCCACTTCACGTTTCAGTTCGGTAAAGCCGTTCAGTTCGGTGATGACACCGGCTCGCAGTGCCTCTTCGATCAAGCCATTGGCCCGCCCGGTGTTCACGCAAAACAAGCGCCCTTGCGGGGTTTCGCCGACTTCCCAAGTACCGGGCAACTTGCGCTTGGGGTCATTGGAACGGCTGAACCAGACCTGCCCGCCCTCAACCTGGCAATTGAGCATCGAACCGGTGTTCGGGCAGTGAATGGTCAGCAACTCACCGCTAACGGTTTCAATATCGGCGAGAAAACGCTTGTAACGACGAATCAAACGGCCCTCTTCGAGGGGAGGATGAAAACGCATCAGCCTTGCCAGCTCTTCAAGCCGCGCGCAATCCGCTCGACCGCTTCCTGTAGGCGCGGAAGACTTTGGGTGTAGGCAAACCGCACATGGTGGCCAGCCTGATAACGACCGAAGTCCAGACCCGGAGTAATCGCCACGTGTTCGGTTTCGAGGAAATGTCGGCAGAACGCGAAGGCATCGCCGCCGAACTTGCTGATATCGGCATACAAGTAGAACGCGCCTTCAGGCTCAACGGCGATACCAAAGCCCAGCGCTCGCAGGGCTGGCAGCAGAAAATCCCGACGACGGCCGAATTCGGCGCGACGTTCTTCCAGAATGCTGATCGTGGCCGGTTCGAAGCAGGCCAGAGCGGCGTGCTGAGCCATGCTCGGGGCACTGATGTAGAGGTTCTGCGCGAGTTTTTCCAGCTCACCGACCGCCGCTTCAGGCGCCACCAGCCAACCCAGTCGCCATCCCGTCATGCCGAAATACTTGGAAAAACTATTCAGCACAAAGGCGCCGTCATCGACTTCCAGCACGCTGGCGGCATCGGTGCCGTAGGTCAGACCGTGATAGATCTCGTCCACCACCAGATGACCGTGGCGCTGCTTGATCGCGGCAGACAGGCCCGCCAGCTCGTCGCGAGTCAGGATCGTCCCGGTCGGGTTGGCGGGCGACGCCACCAGGGCACCGACGCTGTCGTGATCCCAATGGCGCGCAATCAGGTCCGGCGTCAGTTGATAGCGCACGTCCGGACCGACAGGAACAAGCTGCGCTGCGCCTTCCACCAGCCGCAAAAAGTGCCGGTTGCACGGGTAGCCTGGATCCGCCAGCAGCCAGTGCTTGCCCGGATCCACCAACAAGGCGCTGGCCAGCAGCAGCGCACCGGAACCGCCAGGCGTGATGAGGATTCGTTGCGGGTCGATGTTCAAACCGTAACGCTGCTGATAAAAGCCGGAAATGGCCTCACGCAACTCGGGAATGCCGCGCGCGGCGGTGTAACGGGTCTTCCCCGCCGTCAATGCGGCCTGGCCGGCCTGAATGATCGGCTCGGCGGTGGTGAAGTCGGGTTCTCCGATTTCCAGGTGGATTACGTCGTGGCCAGCGGCTTGCAGTTCATTGGCCCGCGCCAGCAACGCCATGACATGGAAAGGTTCGATCGCGCGACTGCGGGCACTGTAGGACTGAGCCATTAGCCTTCCTTCAACGGGGAAAAAAAACTGATTCTACCCAAGCGCAGGAACGAGCGAGAACCTAAAGCGGTCAGACCGTTATAACGCTGGTCTCAAACGACTCAAGCGAGTGTCTCAGGTTTGACTAAAATCAATAATTGATCAGGTCTCCAGCACCGCCAGACAAGGCTTTGCAATCATTTGCAAGCACAGTAGGCCACTACCTCGACATCCGGGAGTAGCGCGGCCCGATTTGATCTGGTAAGTTCGCCCGCTTGCAGCCGCAGGGCCGGCAGGTGTCGGTGATGGAGCAATCCTGCGCAATGGATTACAAGAGTAGAGGCGGTCTATTTCATGTCCACCCAAGCAAAGCAACAACAGAACCAGTCGATCAGCGGCTTCGAACCCTACAAAGAAGTGAAGGGCGAGGAGTACATGGGCAAGCCCATGCGCGCTCACTTCACCAAGATCCTGAATAAGTGGAAACAGGACTTGATGCAGGAAGTCGACCGTACTGTTGATCACATGAAAGACGAAGCGGCCAACTTCCCGGACCCGGCAGACCGTGCCAGCCAGGAAGAAGAATTCAGCCTTGAGCTGCGTGCCCGTGACCGCGAGCGCAAGTTGATCAAAAAGATCGACAAGACGCTGCAGCTGATCGAAGACGAAGAATATGGCTGGTGCGAGTCCTGCGGCGTCGAGATCGGCGTCAAGCGACTGGAAGCCCGCCCTACCGCCGACATGTGCGTTGACTGCAAGACCCTGGCGGAAATCAAGGAAAAGCAAGTCGGCAAGTAATCTCGACTTGAACTAAAAACGGAGCGTGCGAACGCTCCGTTTTTGTTTCTGAGATTCGCTGATACCTGCTGTGACTTTAAGATCGCCATCGCGAGCAAGCTCGCTCCCACACTGGATTTGTGAACGCCGCAGATCCAATGTGGGAGCGAGCTTGCTCGCGATAGCGGTATCAAGCCGTGCGCTTATCAGGCGCCAACAAAGTAATATCCAGCCATGACTGCCATCACCTCCCCCACCTACATCGGGCGCTTTGCCCCCACGCCCAGTGGACATCTGCATTTCGGTTCGCTGGTCGCAGCGCTGGCCTCGTACCTCGACGCGCGCTCGGTGGGTGGCCGTTGGCTGATGCGCATGGAAGATCTCGATCCGCCACGGGAAGAGCCCGGCGCTCAAGCGGCGATCCTTAAAGCCCTGGAAAGCTACGGTTTCGAGTGGGATGGCGAAATGGTCCGACAGAGTGACCGGCACGATGCCTACGCCGAAGTCCTCAATCGCCTGTTCAATCACGGCCTGGCCTACGCGTGCACCTGCTCACGCAAAACACTTGCGCCCTATCACGGGATTTATCCAGGGCTGTGCCGCAACGCCGGTCATGACACTAAAGATGCTGCGATTCGTCTGCGGGTCCCCGAGCTGGAATATCACTTCATCGACCGGGTGCAAGGCGAGTACCGCCAACACCTGGGCCGGGAAGTCGGCGATTTCGTGATCCGTCGCCGCGACGGGCTCTACGCCTATCAACTGGCGGTGGTGCTGGACGATGCCTGGCAAGGTATTACCGATATCGTCCGCGGCGCCGACCTGCTCGACTCCACGCCGCGCCAGCTCTACCTGCAAGAACTGCTCGGCCTGCCGCAACCGCGCTATCTGCATATCCCGCTGATTACCCAGCCCGATGGCAACAAGCTCGGCAAGTCCTATCGTTCGCCGCCGTTGACCGAAGATCAGGCGACTCCCTTGTTGCTGCGTGCGTTGCGCGCATTGGGGCAGAATCCCGGTGCCGAACTGGCTTACGCCACCCCACGGGAAGTGTTGAACTGGGGCATCGCCCACTGGGATGCAGTGATGATCCCGCGCACACTCAACCTGCCCGAAGCACAACTACAGTGATCACACTTGCAGTGGCGCGCCCATCCGTTACCATCGCCGCACGTTTTCGGGCACGCGCATAAAAAAGAGAGGCCGGGATGTACATCTATCGCTTGGTCCTGCTCCTCGTAGTGGGGATTTATCTGTTCTCCCCAGCCATCATGGATTGGTGGATCGACGCCACTGGCGCCTGGTATCGCCCTTATCTGCTCTGGCTGATTCTGATCGTCGTGACCTTCATCCTGCAGAGCCAAAAAGATGCCGATGAGCTTTAGCCTGACCCAGATGATCCTGATCAGCGCCGCGTACCTGGCGGTGCTGTTCGGCGTAGCCTGGGTCAGCGAACGGGGCATGATCCCCCGGGCGATCATTCGCCACCCGCTGACGTACACCCTGTCGCTGGGCGTGTATGCCAGTGCGTGGGCGTTTTACGGCACGGTGGGCCTGGCCTATCAATACGGCTACGGCTTTTTGTCCAGCTATCTAGGCGTCTCCGGCGCGTTTCTGCTGGCACCGGTGCTTTTGTATCCGATCCTGAAAATCACCCGCACGTATCAGCTGTCGTCGCTGGCCGATCTGTTCGCCTTCCGCTTCCGCAGCACCTGGGCCGGCGCACTGACCACGATCTTCATGCTGATCGGCGTGCTGCCGTTGCTGGCGTTGCAGATTCAGGCGGTGGCCGACTCCATCGGCATCCTCACCCGCGAGCCGGTGCAACATCGCGTAGCCCTGAGCTTCTGCGCACTGATTACGCTGTTCACGATTTTCTTTGGCTCGCGCCACATTGCCACCCGCGAGAAGCACGAAGGCCTGGTGTTCGCGATTGCGTTCGAGTCGGTGATCAAACTAATCGCCATCGGCGGCGTTGGCCTCTATGCGCTGTACGGCGTGTTCGACGGCCCGCAACAGCTGGAGCTGTGGCTGCTGCAAAACCAGACAGCGCTCGCCGCGTTGCACACACCATTGCAGGAAGGCCCATGGCGCACGCTGCTGCTGGTGTTCTTCGCTTCAGCGATTGTGATGCCGCACATGTACCACATGACGTTTACCGAAAACCTCAACCCGCGCTCGCTGGTCAGTGCGAGCTGGGGCTTGCCACTGTTCCTGCTATTGATGAGCCTTGCGGTACCGCTGATTCTCTGGGCCGGACTGAAACTCGGCGCGACCACCAACCCGGAATACTTCACGCTGGGTATCGGCATCGCCGCCAACAACAAGGCCCTGGCGCTATTGGCCTATGTCGGTGGATTGTCGGCGGCCAGCGGGTTGATCATCGTCACCACCCTGGCGCTGTCCGGGATGGCGCTGAACCATTTGGTGCTGCCGCTCTATCAGCCGCCGGCCGAAGGCAATATCTACCGCTGGCTGAAGTGGACCCGCCGGGCGCTGATCGTCGCGATCATCATGGCCGGTTACGGTTTCTACCTACTGCTGGGCGCGGAACAGGACCTGGCGAATCTGGGCATCGTCGCCTTCGTCGCCACCTTGCAGTTCCTGCCGGGCGTGCTGTCGGTACTGTACTGGCCGACCGCCAACCGCCGCGGTTTCATCGCCGGTTTGCTCGCGGGGATTCTGGTGTGGCTGGTGACCATGCTGCTGCCGCTGGTTGGCAATCTGCAGGGTTTCTACATTCCGCTGCTGAACATGATCTACGTACTGGACGACACCAGTTGGCACATGGCAGCGATCGCCTCGCTGGCGGCCAACGTGCTGATGTTCACCCTGATTTCGCTGTTCACCAACGCCAGCAGCGAAGAAGCCAGCGCCGCCGAAGCCTGCGCCGTGGACAACGTGCGCCGGCCGCAACGCCGTGAACTGCACGCCGCCTCACCCCAGGAATTCGCCACACAGCTGGCAAAACCTTTGGGCGCCAAGGCAGCACAGAAAGAAGTCGAACAGGCCCTGCGTGACCTCTATCTGCCTTTCGATGAGCGCCGGCCTTATGCCTTGCGCCGCTTGCGCGACCGTATCGAAGCCAACCTCTCCGGCCTGATGGGGCCGAGTGTGGCTCAGGACATGGTCGAGACATTCCTGCCTTATAAGGCCGGCGGCGAAAACTACGTCACCGAAGACATCCACTTCATCGAAAGTCGCCTCGAGGATTACCACTCGCGCCTGACCGGGCTTGCCGCCGAACTCGATGCCCTGCGCCGCTATCACCGCCAGACCTTGCAGGAGTTGCCGATGGGCGTCTGCTCGCTGGCCAAGGATCAGGAAATCCTCATGTGGAACAAAGCCATGGAGGAGCTGACCGGGATTGCCGCGCAGCGTGTAGTCGGTTCGCGCCTGAGCACCATTGCCGATCCATGGAAAGAGCTGCTGCAAGGCTTCATCAATCTGCCGGACGAGCATTTGCACAAACAGCACCTGGCGCTCGACGGCCAGACCCGCTGGCTGAACCTGCACAAAGCGGCGATCGATGAACCGCTTGCGCCCGGCAACAGCGGCCTGGTGTTGCTGGTGGAAGACCTGACCGAAACCCAGATGCTCGAAGACAAACTGGTGCACTCCGAGCGTCTGGCCAGCATCGGCCGACTCGCCGCCGGCGTGGCCCATGAAATCGGCAACCCGATCACCGGCATTGCCTGTCTGGCGCAGAACCTGCGCGAAGAGCGCGAAGAAGACAGCGAACTGAAGGAAATCAGCGGGCAGATCCTCGAGCAGACCAAACGCGTGTCGCGCATCGTTCAGTCGCTGATGAGCTTCGCCCACGCCGGCAGCCATCAGCACAGCGACGAGCCCGTCTGTCTGGCCGAAGTGGCCCAGGATGCCATCGGTTTGCTGGCCCTGAACCGACGCAATTTCGAAGTGCAGTTCTACAACCTGTGCGATCCCGATCACTGGGTCGAAGGCGACCCGCAGCGGCTTGCACAAGTACTGATCAACCTGCTCTCAAATGCCCGCGATGCCTCGCCTCCCGGCAGCGCGGTGCGGGTCAAAAGCGAAGCCGGCGAACACACGGTCGATTTGATCGTGGAAGACGAAGGCAGCGGTATTCCGAAGAACATCATGGATAGATTGTTCGAACCTTTCTTCACCACCAAGGATCCTGGCGAAGGCACCGGTCTGGGCCTTGCACTGGTCTATTCCATCGTTGAAGAGCATTATGGACAAATCACCATCGACAGCCCGGCTGATGTTCAAAGCCAACGCGGCACCCGTATTCGGGTGACCTTGCCGCGTCATGTCGAAGCGACGTCCGCTGTGAACTGAGACCGTCGAGAGTATCGAATCAATGCCGCACATTTTGATCGTCGAAGACGAAACAATTATCCGCTCCGCCTTGCGCCGCCTGCTGGAACGTAACCAGTACCAGGTCAGCGAAGCCGGTTCAGTGCAGGAAGCACAAGAACGCTTCACCATTCCCACGTTCGACCTGATCGTCAGCGACCTGCGTCTGCCTGGCGCACCTGGCACCGAGTTGATCAAGCTCGGCCAGGGCACTCCGGTGCTGATCATGACCAGCTACGCCAGCCTGCGTTCGGCGGTCGACTCGATGAAGATGGGCGCGGTGGATTACATCGCCAAGCCTTTCGACCACGACGAAATGCTGCAAGCCGTCGCGCGAATCCTGCGTGACCGCCAAGCTGTACAAGCCAGCGGTGAGCCGGTCGCCGGTAAAACCGGCAATGGCGCCGCGAAACCGGGCGCCAGCAACAACAACGGCGAAATCGGCATCATCGGCTCCTGCCCGCCTATGCAGGATCTGTACAGCAAGATCCGCAAAGTCGCGCCAACCGACTCCAATGTCTTGATCCAGGGCGAATCCGGCACCGGTAAAGAACTGGTGGCGCGCGCCCTGCACAACCTGTCCAAACGTGCCAAGGCGCCGATGATTTCGGTGAACTGCGCGGCCATTCCAGAAAGCCTGATCGAGTCCGAACTGTTCGGCCACGAAAAAGGCGCGTTCACTGGCGCCAGCGCCGGGCGTGCCGGCCTGGTCGAAGCGGCCGACGGCGGCACTTTGTTCCTCGACGAAATCGGCGAACTGCCACTGGAAGCCCAGGCCCGCCTGCTGCGCGTGCTGCAGGAAGGTGAAATTCGTCGTGTGGGTTCGGTGCAGTCACAGAAAGTCGATGTGCGCCTGATTGCCGCGACTCACCGGGACCTCAAGAGCCTGGCGAAGATCGGCCAGTTCCGTGAAGACTTGTATTACCGCCTTCACGTGATCGCCCTGAAACTGCCAGCCCTGCGCGAACGTGGCGCCGACGTCAACGAAATTGCCACCGCGTTCCTGGCGCGGCAGAGCGCGCGAGTCAACCGCACCGACTTGAAGTTCGCCCCGGATGCCGAGCAGGCGATTCGTCATTACGCCTGGCCGGGTAACGTTCGTGAGCTGGAAAACGCCGTAGAACGTGCCGTCATCCTGTGCGAGAGCCCGGAGATTTCCGCCGAGCTGCTGGGGATCGACATCGAACTGAGCGATCTGGACGATGACGATTTCATCGGCCTGCCTCCGCAACAGGGCAGCGCCGCCGGTAACAATAGCCATGAGCCGACCGAAGACCTGTCACTGGAAGACTACTTCCAGCACTTCGTTCTCGAGCATCAGGACCACATGACCGAAACCGAGTTGGCGCGCAAACTTGGTGTCAGTCGCAAATGCCTGTGGGAACGCCGTCAGCGCCTGGGCATTCCGCGGCGCAAGACCGGGGTGGCAAGCGAGAGCTGAACCTCGCCTGTCTGATGCGCGGGTAACACGTGACAAGGTGAAAAAACTGTTACCTCAGTTTTTCCACGTAACAGAAGCCGGGGCTTACGGTAACGAAGCCCCGGTTTTTTTTGGCCTCTGAAAACCTCACCAGCCGGCCTAACCCCTTGTTTTGCTGGGCCTCGCAAAAGTTGGCACGCCCCCTGCTATATGTTTGGTACAAGAACAATAACAAGCAATGCACAAGACAATAAAAATAAGACGTATCGACTCACGCACAATAAAAACAAGACGGCGAGAGGCGCAGCTAACTGATTCTTTTGGAGAGGCGTTGTATTTGGGGCTTGCCCCACGACCAGGCCGAGAACAACAAAAAACTGTCACAAGACAGAGCCTGAACTGGTTGGATCGCAAGATCACTGCAACACAGCGACCAAAGCAATCCGTTTGCTCTTGGCTCCCGATTGGGAGGGCCATGAAGGAAAAACTTCATGGCGAGGGCACTTAACAAAAACAAAAAGCCCGAATCAAAAATAAAAATAGAGCATGCAACTACTTTCTTGGGGAGCTTCGGCTCCCCTTGTAGTTTCTGGTGTTTGGCCCTTGTAGCGGCACTTTGTAGCAGCTGCCGAGCAACGCGAGGCTGCGTTCGACTGCGGAGCAGTCGCAATACAGGCACCCGGCTTCTTCTGACACACCGCAATTTCTGGTTTTACGACTACTGCGTAGTCGAACGCAGCCTCGCAGGCTCGGCAGCTGCTACACAGAGCCAATCCGCACCAACAAGCCCCTGCTTCAAGCGCTTGCGCAGCTTCCTACACCATCCCCCGACTAAATGCTAGAATCCCCGCCCATCATGCGGTCATTCTTCGTTTTGGCCGAACATTCCTTCAAACAGTGCATCCCATGCTGAAGAAGCTGTTCCAGTCATTCCGTTCTCCCAAGCGTCATACGCAACACATTCGCAGTACGCCTGAAGTGCTCAACAGCGGCCAACATTCGCTGCAAAAGGCCCAATTCAGTCGCTACGCGGTGAATATCGTCGAACGCCTGCAGAACGCCGGTTACCAGGCTTATCTGGTCGGCGGCTGTGTGCGTGACATGCTGCTCGGCATCACGCCGAAAGATTTCGACGTCGCCACCAGTGCCACGCCTGAACAGGTGCGGGCCGAATTCCGCAACGCGCGGATCATCGGTCGTCGCTTCAAGCTGGTGCACATCCACTTTGGCCGCGAAATCATTGAAGTCGCGACCTTCCGCGCCAATCACCCGCAAAACGATGAAGAGGAAGACAGCAACCAGTCTTCCCGTAACGAGAGCGGGCGCATCCTGCGCGATAACGTCTACGGCACGCTGGAAGAAGACGCGCAACGCCGCGACTTCACCATCAACGCCTTGTATTACGATCCGGTCAGCGAGCGCATCCTCGACTACGCCAACGGCGTACACGACATCCGCAATCACCTGATCCGCCTGATCGGCGATCCGAAGCAACGCTACCAGGAAGATCCGGTACGGATGCTGCGAGCCGTGCGTTTCGCCGCCAAGCTGAATTTCGGCATCGAAAAACACAGCGCCGCGCCAATCCGTGAACTGGCGCCGATGCTGCGCGAGATTCCATCGGCCCGACTGTTCGAAGAAGTGCTCAAGCTGTTCCTCTCCGGCCATGCCGCGGACACCTTCGAGATGCTGGTCGACCTGCAGCTGTTCGATCCGCTGTTCCCGGCCAGTGCCGAGGCGCTGGAATACAACCCGACGTACACCCACACGCTGATCAGCGAAGCGTTGATCAACACTGATCTGCGGATCAAACAGAACAAACCGGTGACCCCGGCGTTCCTGTTTGCTGCGCTGCTTTGGCCGGCCCTGCCGGCCCGTGTATTGCGCCTGCAAGAACGTGGCATGCCACCGATTCCGGCCATGCAGGAAGCGGCTCATGAACTGATCGCCGAACAGTGCCAGCGCATCGCGATTCCGAAACGCTTCACCATGCCGATCCGCGAGATCTGGGACATGCAGGAGCGTCTGCCACGCCGTAGCGGCAAGCGCGCCGACCTGTTGCTGGACAACCCGCGATTCCGTGCCGGTTACGACTTCCTGCTGCTGCGCGAAAGCGCCGGCGAGCAGACCGATGGCCTGGGCGAATGGTGGACGGATTATCAGGACGCCAACGACAGCGAACGTCGCGACATGATCCGCGACCTCAGCGGCAAGGACGACGGCACTGGCGCTCCACGCAAACGTCGCCGCAGCGGTGGCGCCAAGCGCAAACGCACCGCCGGCGCACCGAGCGCCACGGGCGAGTAATCCATGGAACGCATCTACATCGGCATGGGCAGCAATCTGGCTGACCCCGCCGAACAATTGCGCAGCGCCGTCGACGCGCTGGCACAGTTGCCGCAGACCGAACTGATCGGGGTTTCCGGGTTTTATCAGAGCGACTCGCTGCTGCCCGGCCAACCGCGTTATACCAACGCGGTTGCCGCCCTCGACAGCACGCTCCCGCCGCTGGCGCTGCTTGATGCGCTGCAAGCCATCGAGAACGGGCAGGGCCGCGAGCGCCTTGAACGCTGGGGGCCGCGTACGCTGGATCTCGACATCGTACTGTTCGGTGATCGGCTGATCGATGAACCTCGCCTCAAGGTGCCTCACTACCATCTGCAGGAACGAGCTTTCGTTCTCTATCCACTGGCCGAACTGGCGCCTGCGGATTTGCGTCTGGCCGATGGCCGCAGCCTGAGTGATTTGCTCGCTGCCTGCCCGTTCGTCGGCTTGGAACGACTCCCTCCGAATTAATGCACATCCCCTGTGGGAGTGAGCCTGCTCGCGATAGCGACTTAACACTCACCGAAGATGTTGACTGTCAGGACGCCATCGCGAGCAGGCTCACTCCCACATTGGTTTTTGTGTTGAACACAAAATCTGCTGCTGAATCGCATCAGTTACCCCGGTAACACCCCACGCGTAACAATGCGGTAACACACGCAATTGACTTCCCGAGTTCTCCTCACGACTATAGGCGTCCCGCTGCCGCCAACACGGCGTTGAAGGGCGCAATCCAGGCCTTAAAAGCACGACAACAGACCGTGCGCCTGTATTTAACGAAGAATCACGCGCGTTACTCGCAGTAGTTTCCACAGCGCCTGAATGAGGAACTTTTCATGCCAGCCATCACCCTGACCACTCTGCAAGGTCTCAAGCAAAAAGGTGAAAAGATCACCATGCTGACCTGCTATGACGCGACCTTCGCCCACGCCTGCAATGAGGCTGGTGTCGAAGTGCTGCTGGTGGGCGACTCCCTTGGCATGGTTTTGCAAGGTCACGACAGCACCCTGCCGGTCACCACCGCTGAAATGGCTTACCACGTGGCGTGCGTCAAACGCGGTAACACCGATGCGTTGATCCTCGCCGACCTGCCCTTCATGGCCTACGCCACCACTGAACAAGCCATGACCAACAGTGCCCTGTTGATGCAGGCGGGTGCGCACATGGTCAAGGTTGAAGGTGCGCTGTGGCTGGCGGACTCGATCCGTCTGCTGGCCGAACGCGGTATCCCGGTGTGCGCGCACATGGGGCTGACACCGCAATCGGTGAATATCCTCGGCGGTTACAAAGTCCAGGGTCGCAACGAAAACCAGGCACGGCAGATGCGTGCCGATGCGATCGCCCTGGAACAAGCGGGCGCGGCGATGTTGCTGCTCGAATGCGTACCGAGTGAACTGGCCGAAGAGATCACCCAGGCGGTAAAAATCCCGGTGATCGGCATCGGCGCCGGCAGTGGCACCGACGGCCAGGTACTGGTTCTGCACGACATGCTCGGCCTGTCGATCACTGGCCGTGTGCCGAAGTTCGTGAAGAACTTCATGGCCGGGCAACAGAACATTCAAGCGGCGCTCGGTGCGTACGTCACTGAAGTCAAAGCGGCGACTTTCCCTGGTATCGAACACGGATTCTCTGCATGAACACCGTAAAAACCGTACGCGAATTGCGGGCCGCCGTGGCCCGTGCCCGCAGCGAAGGCAAGCGCATCGGCTTCGTGCCGACCATGGGCAACCTGCACAGCGGTCATGTGGCACTGGTGACCAAAGCCTCCCAACGGGTGGATTTCGTGGTCGCGAGCATTTTCGTCAACCCGCTGCAGTTCGGCGCCGGCGAAGACCTCGACAAGTACCCGCGCACCCTCGCAGCCGATCAGGAGAAACTGCTCCAGGCCGGTTGCCACTTGCTGTTCGCGCCAACTGTTGAAGAAATGTACCCCGACGGCATGGTCGGCCAGACCCGAGTCAGCGTTCCGCAACTCTCCGAAGGCCTCTGCGGCGCCAGCCGTCCCGGGCATTTCGAAGGTGTGGCGACGGTGGTCACCAAGCTGTTCAACATGGTTCAGCCGGACCTGGCGATCTTCGGCCAGAAAGACTTCCAGCAACTGGCTGTGATCCGCGCCCTGGTGCATGACCTGAACATGCCGATCCAGATCATCGGCGAACCGACCGTACGTGCAGCCGATGGCCTCGCGCTGTCGTCGCGCAATGGTTTCCTCAGCGAAGAACAGCGGGCCGTTGCGCCGGTTGTGTATCGCGGTTTGAGGCAGATTGCCGACGCGATCAAACAGGGCGAACGAGATTTCCCGGCGTTGATCGGTGCGCAGATCAAGCAGCTTGAAGCGGCTGGTTTCCGTTCTGATTATCTGGAGATTCGTCATGCGCTGACCTTGCGCCCGGCAACCCCGGAAGACCGGGATCTGGTGATTCTGGTGGCGGCGTTCCTGGGCACTACGCGGTTGATCGATAACCTGCACCTGAACCTCGACGCATCCGCCTGAACGCACCGCAATTCCCCTGTGGGAGCGAGCTTGCTCGCGATGAGGGAGTGACATTCAACATTTGTGTTGGCTGACAGTCCGCCATCGCGAGCAAGCTCGCTCCCACAGGGGTTCGGCGGTGACTCCAAACGCCGTATTGCTGGCCCTCAAGCCTTTGGGCACAATGCCCGCCGTTCGATTCCGACCCGGGGAAACACTCATGCACGCCATCATGCTCAAAGCCAAGCTGCATCGCGCCGAAGTCACCCACGCTGTACTCGATTACGAAGGTTCTTGCGCCATCGACGGCGAATGGCTGGACCTGTCCGGCATCCGTGAGTACGAACAGATCCAGATCTACAACATCGACAATGGTGAACGCTTCACCACCTACGCGATTCGTGGCGAAGAAGGTTCGCGCATGATCTCGGTCAACGGTGCCGCCGCACACAAGGCCAAGGTCGGTGATCGCGTGATCATCTGCGCATACGCCCACTACAGCGAAGCCGAGCTGCTCAACTTCAAGCCACGCATGCTCTACATGGCGCCGGGTAATGAACTGAGCCACACCAGCAATGCCATTCCGGTTCAGGTCGCCTGATCCCGTCTTAGCCCCTCCCCCTTCCGTTTGTCGGACCGTTCCCTGCTCGATGTATAAAAAAGTACCGGGAACGGGTCAGACAAAGTCAAGACAGATCGCAGCGCGAGGTTTACTGTATTCGCCCTGTGTCATGAAATCGTGTCGACGCAGTTGACCGGACGCCCACCCACAGCGCTCCGGTATTTTTAGTGTTCAAAAGGCCGTTCAAGTAAAAAGGAAACCCGCAGCGATGGCGTATTACCGCACCCCTCAAGACGTTACCGCTCTGCCCGCCTGGCAAGCGTTGAATGACCACCGCCAAGCCATGCAGGATTTCAGCATGCGCGAAGCCTTTAATGCCGATCCGCAGCGCTTTACCCAATTCACCCTCAGCAGCTGCGGCCTGTTTCTCGACTACTCGAAGAACCTGATCAACGCTCAGACCCGAGATCTGCTGGTGGGCCTGGCCAACGAAGTTGACCTTCAGGGCGCGATCAAAGCGCTGTTCGAAGGCGAAATCGTCAACTCCTCCGAAGGTCGTCCGGCCTTGCACACCGCCCTGCGCCGTCCGGTCGGCGACAAGCTGAAGGTCAACGGCGTCAACGTGATGCCGGAAGTGCACAAGGTCCTGAACCAGATCACCGACCTTGTGGGCCGTATCCACGACGGTTTGTGGCGCGGTTACTCCGAGAAGCCGATCACTGACGTGGTGAACATCGGCATCGGTGGCTCGTTCCTCGGCCCGGAGCTGGTCTCCGAAGCGCTGCTGTCCTACGCCCAGAAAGGCGTGCGCTGCCATTACCTGGCGAACATCGACGGCAGTGAGTTCCACGAACTGACCATGAAACTGCGCGCCGAAACCACGCTGTTCATCGTTTCGTCGAAATCCTTCAACACCCTCGAAACCCTGAAGAATGCCCAGGCCGCACGCGCCTGGTACCTGGCTCAGGGTGGTTCGGAAGCCGAGCTGTATCGTCACTTCATCGCCGTCTCCAGCAACAATGCAGCGGCGGTGGCATTCGGGATCCGCGAAGAAAACATCTTTCCGATGTGGGACTGGGTTGGCGGCCGTTACTCGCTGTGGTCGGCCATCGGTTTGCCGATTGCCCTGGCCATCGGCATGTCGAACTTCAAGGAACTGCTGTCCGGTGCCTACACCATGGACCAGCATTTCCAGAGCACACCGTTCGAACAGAACATGCCGGTGCTGCTGGCGTTGCTCGGCGTGTGGTACGGCAACTTCTGGGGCGCGCAAAGCCACGCGATCCTGCCGTACGACCACTACCTGCGTAACATCACCAAGCATTTGCAACAGCTGGACATGGAATCCAACGGCAAGAGCGTGCGCCAGGATGGCACGCCAGTGTCCACCGACACCGGCCCGGTGATCTGGGGTGGCGTGGGCTGCAACGGTCAGCATGCGTATCACCAGTTGCTGCACCAGGGCACCCAACTGATCCCGGCCGACTTCATCGTGCCGATCGTCAGCTTCAACCCGGTCTCCGACCACCACCAGTGGCTGTACGCCAACTGCCTGTCGCAAAGCCAGGCGCTGATGCTGGGCAAGACCCTTGCCGAGGCTGAAGCCGAGTTGCGCGACAAAGGCATGAGCGAAGAAGAGGTGCAGAAACTCGCGCCTCACAAGGTGATCCCGGGCAACCGTCCGAGCAATACGTTGGTGGTCGAGCGCATCAGCCCGCGTCGTCTCGGCGCATTGGTGGCGATGTACGAACACAAAGTCTTCGTGCAAAGCGTGATCTGGGGCATCAACGCCTTCGACCAGTGGGGTGTGGAGCTGGGCAAAGAGCTGGGTAAAGGCGTCTACAACCGCCTGGTCGGCAGCGAAGAAACCCCGGCTGACGATGCTTCGACCCAAGGCTTGATCAACTACTTCCGCGGTCGTCACCGCGGGTGATCTGACGCAGCACTTGCTATCCCCTGTGGGAGCGAGCCTGCTCGCGAGTACGGTTTTTCATTCGACATTGATGTTGGCTGAACCATCGTATTCGCGAGCAGGCTCGCTCCCACAGTTGTTTTGGGTCACCTCCCCATTAGGCGTTCGGCTTGAACCCTTTCGCTACTCGGCGCATCTTTATTACTTGTCGCAAAAACAAGAATAAGGAACCGTCATGTTCGATATCAGCACGTTCCCCCAAGCCGATGCCGTCCGCCGGGCTGCACAATTAAGTCAAGACGACTACAAGCGCCTGTACCGCCAATCCATCGAACACCCCAGCACCTTCTGGGCCGAACAGGCCACACGCTTTCTCGACTGGAGTAAGCCGTGGGATACCGTCCAGCGCTATAACCTGAAAACCGGTGAGGCGAGCTGGTTCGCCGGCGCAAAGTTGAATGTCAGTTACAACTGCATCGACCGTCACCTGGAAAAACGCGGCGATCAAATCGCGATCATCTGGGAAGGCGACGACCCTGCCGAATCCGTACAGATCAGCTACAAAAAACTTCATCACAACGTCTGTCGCCTGGCCAACGTACTCAAAAGCCGTGGCGTGAAGAAAGGCGACCGCGTGTGCATCTACATGCCGATGATCCCCGAAGCTGCCTACGCCATGCTCGCCTGCACGCGCATTGGTGCGGTGCATTCGGTGGTGTTTGGTGGTTTCTCTCCGGACTCTGTGCGTGACCGGATTCTCGATGCCGACTGCCGCACCGTGATCACCGCCGATGAAGGCGTGCGCGGCGGTAAAGTCGTGCCGCTCAAGCAGAAGGTCGACAAGGCGCTGCACAGTTGCCCGAACGTCAGCACCGTCATCGTGGTCGAGCGCACCCAGGGCGAAGTGGACTGGGTCGAGGGCCGGGACATCTGGTATCACCAGGCGCTGCGCGACGTCAGCGACGATTGCCCGCCTGAGCCGATGGACGCCGAGGACCCACTGTTTATCCTCTACACCTCCGGCAGCACCGGCAAACCCAAAGGCGTGCTGCACACCACTGGCGGCTATCTGCTGCAAGCGGCGATGACCTTCAAGTACGTGCTCGACTACCGCGACGACGAAGTCTTCTGGTGCACCGCCGATGTCGGCTGGGTCACCGGCCACAGCTACATCGTCTACGGTCCACTGGCCAACGGCGCGACCACGCTGATCTTCGAAGGCGTGCCGAGCTACCCGAGCAGCTCGCGCTTCTGGCAGGTGATCGACAAGCACCATGTGAACATTTTCTATACCGCCCCGACCGCCCTGCGCTCCCTGATGCGTGAAGG
Source organism: Pseudomonas sp. GL_093 (assembly GCF_057837605.1). Lineage (NCBI taxonomy): Bacteria > Pseudomonadati > Pseudomonadota > Gammaproteobacteria > Pseudomonadales > Pseudomonadaceae > Pseudomonas > Pseudomonas sp. GL_093. Next base: position 6,023,469 of record NZ_CM174448.1, read on the forward strand.
CCCCGAACCGTTGAAGGAAACTTCCCGCGCGAGCCTCAGATTACTCGGCAGTGTCGGTGAGCCCATCAACCCGGAAGCGTGGGAGTGGTACTTCAATGCTGTCGGCGAACAGCGTTGCCCGATCGTCGATACCTGGTGGCAGACCGAAACCGGCGGCATCATGCTCAGCCCGCTGGTCAGCGCTCAACGGATCAAACCCGGCTGCGCCACGCAACCGATGTTCGGCGTGCAACCGGTGCTGCTCGATGAAGTGGGCAAGGAAATCAAAGGCGCCGGCAGCGGCGTGCTGGCGATCAAGTCCAGCTGGCCGGCGCAGATCCGCAGCGTCTACGGCGACCCGCAACGAATGGTCGACACCTACTTCAAGCCCTACCCCGGTTACTACTTCACCGGCGACGGCGCCCGGCGCGATGAGGATGGTGATTACTGGATCACCGGGCGCATCGACGACGTGATCAACGTTTCCGGGCACCGCATCGGCACCGCGGAAGTGGAAAGCGCATTGGTGCTGCACGACAGCATCGCCGAAGCGGCGGTGGTCGGTTATCCCCACGACGTCAAGGGTCAGGGCATCTACGCCTTCGTCACCCCCATGAACGGCACCGAGCCCAGCGACGAACTGAAGAAAGCACTGCTCGCTCACGTCAGCGAGGAAATCGGCAGCTTCGCCAAACCGGACCTGATCCAGTGGGCGCCGGCCTTGCCGAAAACCCGTTCGGGCAAGATCATGCGGCGCATTCTGCGCAAGATCGCCTGCAACGAACTGGACAGCCTGGGCGACACCTCGACCCTGGCTGACCCGAGCGTGGTCCAGGAGTTGGTCGATAAACGCCTGAACCAATAATCGCTTGTTTCAAAAGCCTGCGCGGCCGTTAATGGCCGCGCCTCCTTTTCCGCCACTGAGTCGCCATGGAATTCATCCGAACCCGTATCGAAACCCAGATCATGAGCCTGAGCGGTTTGTCACTGGGCAAGCTCGACCTGGAAAACCCCAAGGGCGATCCCGGCCTGTTCGGCCCCGATTCGGTGAGCTGGCAAGTGCATGGTGACTTCAGCAGCATGCTGATCGGCGGCATCAGCGCCCTGATGCTGCAGGCACTGCATCCACTGGCCCTGGCCGGGGTCTGGGACCATTCGAATTTTCGCGAGGACATGCTCGGCCGACTGCGCCGCACCGGGCAGTTCATTTCCGGCACCACCTTCGGTTCGCGAAAGGACGCCGACTGGCTGATCGAGAAAGTCCGCACCATCCACCTGCAAGTGACCGGCACGGCACCGGATGGCCGGCCCTACGCCGCCAGCGATCCCGATCTGTTGACCTGGGTGCACGTGGCCGAAGTCAGCAACTTCCTCGCGGCCCATTTGCGTTATCGCAATCCGAACCTTTCCCTGGCCGACCAGGACCGTTACTACGCGGAAATCGCGCTGGTCGCCGAACGGCTCGGCGCCCGTGACGTGCCGCGTTCGCGGCAGGAAATTACCGATTACCTTGAACGCATTCGCCCACAGCTGCTGTGCGATGAGCGCAGTCGAGAGGTGTTACGGCTGTTGTTGAACGCCCCGTCCCCCAGCCGTTTGGCCAGACCTTTCGGCAGTTTGATGATGCAGGCCGGGATCGACCTGCTGCCGGACTGGGCCAGTGACATGCTGGGCGTCAGCCAGAGCCCGCTGCAACGCAAGCTGATCCGTGCCAGCGTCAATCGCAGCGTGCCGATGCTGCGCTGGGCGGTGCGTAACGGCTCGGCGCACCGGGCCAAACGACGGATGGGACTGCTGACCTGATTGCCCCCAAAAGCATCGCGAGCAGGCTCGCTCCCACAGTGGATTTGTGTCGAGCATAAATTTTCAAACAATAGAGATTTCCTGTGGGAGCGAGCCTGCTCGCGATGGCATCAACTCGGTTCCGGCCCAAGCTGTTAAACTCCCGCGCCAAATTCCCTCCTGCAAGGCGCCCAGCATGTCTTCCTTGAATCAGGCGCTGCGCGCCGCCCTCGCTCGTCGTCAGGACCTGCTGGCCGAACTGCATCAGCAAGGCACCGATTGCTATCGTCTGTTCCACGGCAGCCAGGAAGGCGCCGGCGGCCTGACGATCGACCGCTACGGCCCGCAATTGTTGGTGCAAAGCTTTCACCAGTCACTGGAACGTGATGCGTTGCTGCAACTGCACGACACCATCAATCAGCACCTGGGCCTCGAAACGCTGCTGGTCTACAACGATCGCTCCCGTGGCAACTCGCGCATTGACCGTGAAGACACCGTCTACCACGCCGACGAGGCCGCCCTGCAAGACTTGATCGGTCACGAATGGGGCTTGAATTACCGGGTTCGCGGCCGCCACGCTGGCCAGGATCCGCTGCTGTTCCTCGACCTGCGCAACACGCGCGGCTGGGTCAAGCAGCACAGCAAAAACAAAAGCGTGCTGAACCTGTTCGCCTACACCTGTGGCGTCGGCCTTAGTGCTGCGGCCGGTGGCGCGAGCGAAGTCTGCAACCTCGACTTCGCTGAGGGCAACCTGGCCGTCGGCCGTGAGAACGGTTTGCTCAATCCCCAGTTGCCGACCATGGACTTCATCCAGTCCGACTACTTCCCGGCCATCCGCCAGTTGGCCGGCCTGCCGATCAGCCAGCGCCGCGGGCAGAAACTGCCGAGCTATCAGCGTCTGGAACAGCGTCAGTACGACCTCGTGCTGCTGGACCCGCCAGCCTGGGCCAAGAGTGCTTTCGGCACCGTCGACCTGCTGCGCGACTATCAGAGCCTGCTGAAGCCGGCACTGCTGACCACCGCCGACAATGGCGTGCTGATCTGCTGCAACAACCTGGCAAAAGTCAGCATGGACGACTGGCGCGAGCAGGTTTTGCGTTGTGCAGAGAAAGCCGGCCGGCCGGTGCGCGAGTGGACAGTGATGAAACCGGGCGGCGATTTTCCGTCAATGGATGAGCAGCCGCCGCTGAAAACCCTGATTCTGCAACTCTGAGATTCGTCCGAAAAATCAGATAAATCCTATAAAGCTTGATCACTTCGGAACCGGAAACGCGTGCCATACTCCAACGCACTCCGATTCAGACAGATGAAGCCACACATGCCCAAAGGATTGATTCGCGCTATTGGCGCTCTGTTGACCGCTCTAGCCCTCTACAGCCTGCTGGGGTTTCTGATTTTGCCGGGCATCGCGTTGCGGGTGGCCAATCAACAATTGGCCAATTACGCAACGACGCCCGCGACGATTCAGCGGATCGAACTCAACCCGTTCAGCCTTGAAGTGACCCTGTGGGGCCTGATCATCGGCGAGCCGGGCAAGGAACAGGTTGGCTTCGAACGCCTGTACGCCAACCTGCAGATCGACAGCCTCTGGACCAAGGCGCTGCACCTGTCCGATATCGAAATAGACAAACCCAAGACCGAAATCCTCTTCGGCAAGGACGGCAAGCTCAATCTCCTTGGCCTGTTCAAAATCCCCGCCAGTGAACCGACTCCGGCCGACCCGAACGCCAAACCGTTCCCGTTGCGCATCGAGCGGATCAAACTTGCCAGTGGTTATTTGCACTTCCAGGATGCGCGGCCCAGCGAGCCCATTGAATTCCTCTACGACAAACTCGATTTCGAGTTGAAGAATCTCAGCACCCTGCCAGAAGACAGTGCCGACATGACCTTGATGGCCGTTGGCCCAGGAGGTGGGAAGCTTGACTGGACCGGCAATTTCAGCCTGATCCCGATCGCCTCCGAAGGTAAGCTGAAGATCACCAACGGCAAGATGAAATCCTTTTGGCCCTATGTGCGCGACTCGGTGCCACTGGTGCTCGAAGACGGCGTCATGAGCCTCAGCACCGACTACAAACTCAACCTGGCCAAGGAAACCGAGCTGCTGTTGAGCAACGTCGCCGTCAGCATCGCGCCGTTCGCGATCAAGGCACCAGACGGTCGACCGCTGGCGAAACTCGAGCGTCTGGACATCAGTGAAACCACCGTCGACCTGGCCAAGCAGCAAGTGGTCGTCGGCAAGATCCGTAGCCAGAAACTGGAAACCTGGGCCGCCCTCGAGGCCGACGGGCAACTCGATTGGCAGAAACTGTTCGCCAGCCAACCGTCCAAAGCAGCCGTCAAAGCCAAGGCCGAACCGACCAGCACGCCGGCAGCCGCCGATTCACCGAAACCCGACCCGGCGCCACCGAGCAAGCCATGGCAGGTGCTGCTCAAAGACGTGCAACTGCGCAATTACCAGGTGCATCTGGCTGACCGCAAGGCGCAACCCGCCGTAGCGTTGGATGTCGGCCCGCTGAACCTGGACCTGCAGAATTTCGACAGCCTCAATGGCTCGCCTTTTAACCTCAAGCTCGATACGGGCGTGGGCAAGCAAGGCAAGATCACGGCAGACGGTATCGTCAATCTCGCCCCGGTCAGCGCCAAGTTAAAAGTACAAACCAAGGACATTGACCTGCGCGTCGCCCAGTCCTATATCAACCCATTCATTCGCCTGGAACTGCGCAGCGGCATGCTCGGCAGTGATCTGGCGGTCGATCTGAAAAGCACCGAGCCACTGGCGTTCAGCGTCACCGGCCGTGCTCAGGTCGATCAACTGCATACCCTCGACACCCTCAAAACCCGCGACTTCCTCAAGTGGCAGCAGTTGGTGCTCGAAGGCCTGAACTATCAGCACGGCGACAGCCTGTCGATCGACAAGGTCAACCTGTTCCAGCCTTATGCGCGCTTCATGATCAACGATGACCGCACCACCAACATCGACGACCTGCTGATCCCGCAACCGGCCGACTCAGGCGCCAAAACGGCTGCCGCCAAACCTGCCAGCAAGGAAAAACCGCTGGGCATCCACATTGGTGGCATTGCCATCAATGACGGCTCGGCCAACTTCGCCGACTTCAGCCTGACCCCGAATTTCGCCACGGCCATTCAACAGCTCAATGGGCAAATCGGCACCATCGACAGCCGTCAGGCGAAACCGGCCAGCGTCGATATCAAAGGCAAGGTCGACCGCTACGCACCGGTCACTATCAAGGGCTCGGTCAACCCGTTCGACCCGATGGCCAGCCTCGACATCGCCACCAGTTTCAAACGTGTTGAACTGACTACGCTCACGCCCTACTCCGGCAAGTTCGCCGGTTACCGCATCCGCAAGGGCCGGCTCAATCTCGACCTGCATTACCTGATCACCAAGGGCCAGCTCAAGGCCGAAAACAAAGTGGTGGTCGAGCAACTGCAACTGGGTGAGAAGGTCGACAGCCCAGACGCCGTGAGTCTGCCGCTGAAACTGGCGATCGCGTTGCTCAAGGACGTCGACGGCAAGATTTCCATCGAACTGCCGGTGACCGGCGACCTGAACAACCCGCAGTTCAGCATCATGCCGATTGTCTGGCAGACCTTGCGCAACCTGATCGTCAAAGCCGCCGCGGCACCATTCAAAATGATTGGCGGACTGGTCAGTGGCGGCGGTTCGGAAGATTTGGGCACTGTGTCGTTTGCCCCGGGTTCAAGCGACCTGAGCAAGGAGGCCGAAGGTTCGCTGGTCAAACTGTCCCAGGCCCTCAAGGAACGTCCGGCCTTGCGCCTGGAAATCGAAGGCACGGCGGCCGCCAGCAGCGATGGCCCGCTGATCGCCGAGCAACGTCTGGAACGTGAATACCAATACAACTACTACAAAATGCTCCAGCGTCGCGGTGACAAGGTGCCGGCTCAGGCTTCACTGCTGGAAGTACCGGATAAGGAGAAAGGTCCGCTGCTGGAAGGGATCTATCGCACGCGCCTGAAGACGCAGCCGCCCGCCGAGTGGAAGGATCTTGGCAAGGAAGAACGCACGGTAAAAATGCGCGAAGACGTGATCAAGTTCTGGAGCTCCAGCGACGTGCTGTTGCGTCAGTTGGGTCAGGAACGTGCCAGCAGCATCAAGGACTATCTGGTCGACAAGGGTCAGTTGGCCGATGACCGCGTGTACTTCATCGACGCTAACCTCGGCGAAGCGGAAAGTGACGGTCGGGTGGTTACACCGCTGCATCTGGACGCCGAGTGATGGGCGCGAAATGGCTGATGAGCCTGGCTCTGGCAATGGCTGCCTGTCAGGCCTCGGCGGCGGATACCCTGCGCTGCGGCAGCCAATTGGTCAGTGTCGGGGACAGGTCCAGCGAAGTGCTGCAGAAATGCGGTGAACCGGTCAGCCGTGATCTGTTGGGCTACAAGCGCAGCGCTAACCGACGGGAAGAGTTTCAAGTCGAGGAATGGACCTACGGACCCAACGGCGGGATGTACCAGTATCTGCGCTTTGAAGGTAATCGTTTGAAGCAGATCACCAGCAAGCGCGGTAACTGAGTCCCCCACAATCTTATGTAGACCCCAGTCAAATGTGGGAGCGAGCTTGCTCGCGATAGCGGTCTTTCATTCAACAAAGGTGTCGAATGTTAGCCAGCAATCGCGAGCAAGCTCGCTCCCACATTTTGTTTTGCGTCGCTCACAAATAGAACAGGCCCCTGACACGAATGTCCGGGGCCTGTAATGGCCACATCCTTATGGCCTTTCGCATGAACTCTCCTGGGGCGGCAGACGTATTGCTCGGCCCGTCTGCCGCGCCTTCTCCCAGTCCAGGCGAGAAGTCTTGCCTTACTCGGCTTTCAGGCCGTCAGCGGAGACCGCTTTGACGCCTTTGATTTTCTTGGTGATCGCCACAGCGGTGGCTTTCTGAGCGTCAGTCACCGCAACGGTGGACGACAGGGACACGACGCCTTTATTGGTTTCGACTTTGATGTCGGTGCCAGGAATGCCTTTCTCGGTTACCAGGTCACTTTTAACTTTGGTAGTAATCCAGGTATCGGAAGTAGCTTCTTTGGCTTTGGTGACTTCACCCGCCGCCAGAGTCATCGGAGCCTGGGTGGCTTGGGTGGTCTGTGCAAATGCGACGTTGGCCATGGTCAGGGTCAACGCGGTAGCAGTAGCGGCAGCGATAGCGAACTTCTTCATACGAGTAACTCCTGTTTTTCATAAAGTCTGCTGCGTGTCTTGTCAGCAGGGTTACTGGAGATAGTGCGAACGCTGTGCCAAGTTTGAGACAGGCAATAACTCCATATAAATCAATATGTTATGAAAATTGCTAATTTTCGGAATCATGCAAATTGCATGACTTTGATTTTTTCTACATGCAAGTTGCGGGTTTTGGGCATGGGCCTAAGGCCATGAATTATCGGGTTTTTTGTACTTGAGTCTGATACGCACTTCAAAAAATGCCCCTGTCTGTCGACAGAGGCACTTCAAACCGCTTTAACCGCGTTACAAATTACGGGTGTGTGCAACCTGCTGGCGCGAAATCGGCACCGACGCTGGTGGCGCATGACCAACCATTAACGGGGTCTCGAGTCAGAGTCACAGTCGCACCAGCAATAATCGCTGGCGGGGTTTTCACTGTGCAGAGAATGCCTGTACCGCCAGCAACGGCAGTAATCGTGCAATTCTGCGAATTGGCGGCATTTGGAGCAAAAGTGGCTACAGTCGGGGCCGCAGTACCCGAGTTGACCGCGTCCTCAAAATTCACCTTGAGCGCCGAAATTTCGGCTGCACCCGCCGTCATCTTCGCCCGCGCCTGATACTTCGAGTAAGCCGGAATGGCAAACGTCGCCAGAATCCCGATGATCGCCACCACGATCAACAGCTCGATAAGCGTAAAACCTTTCTGAGTATTCATAGACAAGCTCCATGCATGAGTCGAAATCTCATGATCTGAACTAGCCGCAGCACAGCCCATGCCAAACCCTTCGCCCCGTGTTGGCGGGGCGTGCGATCGACAAAAAACCTTTTCCTACCCCCAGAATCCGCACTATCTGACACTTTTTGTCACCTGAACGCCGCTGGTTTGGTTCCTCCGCTTGACTAGGCTATAAGTCATGAACTGTCTGCGCTTGGAATCCCAATGAATGACATCGCCCTTAGCGGTCTGGCCAAGCAATTGGTCCTGGCCGAGCTGCTCACTGACAAAAGCGCGCAACAGGCGTATCAGCAAGCCCAACGCAACAAAATCTCCCTGGTCAGTTATCTGGTGCAGAACAAACTGGTGAAGAGTCGCCAGGTCGCCGAGATCGCTTCGGAGCACTTCGGCATGACGCTGCTTGATCTCAGTTGCCTGGACAAGGAAACACAACCCAAAGGGCTGGTCAGCGAGAAACTGGTCCGTCAGCACCACGCCCTGCCCCTCTGGCGGCGCGGCAACAAGTTGTTCGTGGGCGTTTCCGACCCGACCAATCATCAAGCCATCAATGACATCCAGTTCAGCACTGGGCTGAATACCGAAGCCATCCTGGTGGAGGAAGACAAGCTCAGCGACGCCATCGAGAAATTCTTCGATACCCAAGGCACCGGCCTGGAAGACATGGCCGACGTTGACCTCGATGGTGTGGACATCGAGTCAATCGATGACAACAAGCAAGACGCCATCGCCGGCCAGGATGCCGATGACGCACCCGTGGTGCGCTTCGTCCACAAGATGTTGCTCGACGCGATCAAGAGCGGCTCTTCCGACCTGCATTTCGAGCCCTACGAAAAAACCTACCGCGTGAGGATGCGCACCGACGGCATGCTGCGTGAAGTCGCCAAGCCGCCGATTCAACTGGCCAACCGCATCGCCTCGCGACTGAAAGTCATGGCCAGCCTCGACATCTCCGAACGGCGCCGGCCCCAGGACGGGCGGATCAAGATGCGCCTGTCGAAGAGCAAATCCATCGACTTTCGGGTCAATACCCTGCCGACCCTTTGGGGCGAGAAAGTGGTGATCCGGATCCTCGACCCATCCAGCGCCCAAATGGGCATCGACGCCCTCGGCTATGAGCCCGACCAGAAAGACCTGTACATGGCCGCACTCAAGCAGCCACAGGGGATGATTCTGGTGACCGGGCCCACCGGCTCGGGCAAGACCGTGTCGCTCTACACCGGGCTGAACATTCTCAACACCGTGGACATCAACATCTCCACCGCCGAAGACCCGGTGGAGATCAACATGGAAGGCATCAACCAGGTCAACGTCAATCCCAAGCAGGGAATGGACTTCGCCCAAGCGTTGCGCTCGTTTTTGCGTCAGGACCCGGACGTGATTATGGTCGGCGAAATCCGCGACCTCGAAACCGCCGAAATCGCCATCAAAGCCGCCCAGACCGGTCACCTGGTGCTGTCGACCCTGCACACCAACAGCGCCGCCGAAACCCTGACTCGCCTGCACAACATGGGCATTCCGGGTTTCAACATTGCCACCTCGATCAGCCTGATCATTGCCCAGCGCCTGGCGCGCAAGCTATGCAGCCATTGCAAGAAACCCATCGAGATTCCCCGGGAGGCGCTGCTCAAGGAAGGCTTCCCCGAGGAACGGATCGGCTCATTTACGATCTATGAGCCAGTCGGTTGCGATCACTGCAACAACGGTTACAAAGGGCGAGTCGGGATTTATGAAGTGGTGAAAAATACCCCGGACCTGCAACGGCTGATCATGGCCGAAGGCAACTCACTGGAAATCGACATCCAGATGCGTAAGGACGGTTTCAATGACCTGCGTACGTCGGGCCTGCTCAAGGCCATGCAAGGCATCACCAGCCTTGAAGAAATCAACCGGGTCACCAAGGACTGAATATGGCGGTCAAAGCAGCAAAAATCAGCGTCTATGCCTGGGAAGGCACGGACCGCAAAGGCACCAAAATGACCGGCGAGTTGAGCGGTCAGAATCCGGCGTTGATCAAGGCCCAATTGCGCAAGCAGGGCATCACCCCCGGCAAGGTACGCAAGAAGTCCACCTCGATTTTCAACATGGGCAAGCGCATCAAGGCGCAGGACATTGCCCTGTTCACCCGGCAAATGGCGACCATGATGAAAGCCGGTGTACCGCTGTTGCAGTCCTTCGACATCATCGGTGAAGGCTTTGATAACCCGGCCATGCGCACACTGGTAGACGAGGTAAAACAGGAAGTCGCGGCGGGTAACAGCTTCGCCGCCTCCCTGCGCAAAAAGCCTCAGTATTTCGATGAGCTGTACTGCAACCTGGTCGATGCCGGCGAGCAGGCCGGTGCCCTCGATACCCTGCTGGATAGAGTGGCGACCTATAAGGAAAAGAGCGAAAGCCTCAAGGCCAAGATCAAGAAAGCCATGACCTACCCACTGGCAGTGGTGTTCGTCGCGATCATTGTGACCGGGATTCTGCTGGTCAAAGTGGTGCCGCAGTTCGAATCGGTGTTCAAAGGGTTTGGCGCCGAATTGCCGGCCTTCACGGTGATGGTCATCGGCCTCTCGGAATTCATGCAGGACTGGTGGTGGGCAATGCTCGGAGTGCTGATCGCAGCGATCTTCGGTGTGCGCCACGCGTTTAAAACGTCGCAAGGCTTTCGGGACCGAATGGACACCTGGCTGCTGAAATTGCCGCTGATTGGCACGCTGATGTACAAGTCCGCCGTGGCCCGTTACGCCCGCACGCTGTCGACTACCTTTGCGGCAGGTGTGCCACTGGTGGAAGCCCTGGATTCGGTGGCCGGCGCCACCGGCAACATCGTGTTCAAGCGTGCAGTGCTGCGCATCAAGCAGGACGTGTCGACCGGTATGCAGCTGAATTTTTCCATGCGCGCCTCCGGTATCTTTCCGAACATGGCGATCCAGATGACCGCGATTGGCGAAGAGTCCGGCGCACTGGACGATATGCTCGACAAGGTCGCGAGCTTCTATGAGGACGAAGTGGACAATATGGTTGATAACCTCACCAGCCTGATGGAGCCGTTCATCATGGTGGTGCTGGGTGTTATCGTCGGTGGTCTGGTGGTTGCGATGTACCTGCCCATCTTCCAACTTGGCTCAGCGATCTGACATGCCCTTGAACGACATTCTGACCCTCTACCCGTTGACCTTCGTGATCGCCGCCATGTTGGTCGGCCTGCTGATTGGCAGCTTTCTCAACGTGGTGGTCTGGCGCCTGCCAAAAATGCTTGACCGCGAATGGCGTGAGGAGGCCCGTGAAGTGTTGGGCTTGCCAGGCGAAACACCGCTGCCGACCTTCAACCTGATGCTGCCCCATTCCCAGTGCCCACATTGCGGCCATCGAATCCGTGCCTGGGAAAACATTCCGGTGCTCAGTTATCTGCTCTTACGGGGTCGATGCTCGAACTGCACGGCAGCCATCAGCAAACGCTACCCGCTGACCGAACTGGCCTGCGGTCTGCTCTCGGCGTTCATCGCCTGGCATTTCGGTTTCGGCTGGCAGGCCTGCATGGCGCTGCTCCTGAGTTGGGGGTTGCTGACCATGAGCCTGATCGACGCCGAGCACCAACTGCTGCCCGATGTGCTGGTGCTGCCGCTGATATGGCTGGGGCTGATCGTCAACAGCTTCGGACTTTTCGTGTCCTTGCATGAAGCGTTGTGGGGCGCGGTGGCCGGCTATTTGGCGCTGTGGTCGGTGTTCTGGCTGTTCAAGCTGATCACCGGCAAGGACGGCATGGGCCACGGGGATTTCAAGTTGTTAGCGATGTTCGGCGCCTGGGGTGGCTGGCAGATCCTGCCTCTGACCATCCTGTTATCGTCGATGGTGGGCGCTATTGTCGGCGTGATTTTGCTGCGTTTGCGCAATGCGAAAACCTCCACGCCGATCCCCTTCGGACCCTATCTGGCAATTGCCGGCTGGATTGCCTTGCTCTGGGGTGGTCAAATAACCGACTTCTATTGGCAGTTTGTCGGTTTGAAATGAATACCCCTGTGGAAAAACCCTGGATTCTCGGCCTGACCGGCGGCATCGGCAGCGGCAAAAGCGCGGCTGCCCAGCACTTCATCGATCTGGGCGTGCACGTGGTGGACGCTGATCATGCGGCGCGTTGGGTGGTGGAACCGGGTCGCCCGGCGCTGGCCAAAATCGCCGAACACTTCGGCCCCGGCGTATTGCAAGCCGACGGGCAGCTGGATCGCGCGGCGTTGCGCAAACTGATCTTCGAAGTGCCTGAGGAACGCCGCTGGCTCGAAGCGTTGCTGCATCCGCTGATCGCCAAGGAAATCGCCGATCATCTGGCCAAGGCACAATCGCCTTACGCGATTCTGGTTTCGCCGCTGCTGATCGAGTCCGGGCAGTACGCCACGACCCAACGGGTTCTGGTGATCGATGCCCCGGAACAACTACAGATCGAGCGCACCCTGCAGCGTGATCAGACCAGCGAGCAACAGGTCCAGGCGATCCTCAAGGCCCAGTCCAGCCGACAGGACCGCGTGAGCCACGCCGACGATGTGGTGGTCAACGACCGCGACCTCGCCTGGCTGCACAGCGAGGTCGAACGCCTGCATCACTTTTACCTTACTTTGCGTGGAGGCCAGTCATGAGCCAAATCCCAACCGTCGATTGCCCAACCTGCGGCGCCCCTGTTGAATGGAGTCCAGAAAGCAAATTCCGGCCATTCTGTTCGGACCGTTGCAAGCTGATTGACCTGGGCGCTTGGGCCTCGGAAGAACACAAGATTCCGGTCAGCCCGGATGCCGAAGACGACCTGTTCAGCGAAGACTTCGAGCCGCGTCACTGATCTTCAAGGCCGCATAAAACCGTAGTCCTGGCTGTCATCGAGGTTTTCCGCAAGAAAACGCAACTCATCGGCCAGGTCTTCGGCGCTGCGCACCGCCTTGCTCTGTTGCACCACTGCACTGAGCAAGGCACGCAAGCTCAATCCCGGATCAAACCCCACTTCCTGCGCCCCATCCAGACTTTGACGCAACTCCTGCCTTGCCCATTCGTAGACACTCATTTCGATGCTCCTGAAGGTTTTCCAGAGCATGGATTCGTGAGCGATTTTTGCCTTTGATGTGGATCAAGATTTGGGATCGTCGTCTTTCCAGGGTGCCGAAAGGTAGCGCGTGCGATTGAACGTCTCCAGCCACTCGGGACAGAAAACCACCAGCGCGCTGACCACCATGCCGTTGATGAACGCTTCCGGGAAAATCAACAGCCACAGATACCCGACAAAATCTTCCAGCCAATAGGGCATGGCAAAACGTTCATCGAACCACAGCAACCACAGCGCCAGCAGCAGGCACAGCAACGCCGACAGCGCCGCTGCAAAAAACCCGGACACGAAGATATACACAAAGGGATTACGCGGTTGCGCTCGCTCCACCAGGATCGCGCAGCACTCGGTGACCAGCACCGGCAGCAGAATCAGCAGCGCGCCGTTGACCCCCATTGCCGCCAGATCCTGCCGCCCGAGCAACACCAATCCCGCTTGCGCGACCAACCCGCCGACAATCGCCAGCGGCCAGTCGAGCAACAGGGTCACGGCGGTCATGCCGATAAAGTGGTAGGACACGCCGGTGTCGAAGTCTTGTCGCACCAGCCAGAGCATGAACAGTGCGAACACCGTGCCGAACAACAGATGTTGGCGGCGACTGTCGCTGAACAGTTCGACCCACGGTGCTCGCGCAACGGCCCAGATCAGTACCGGCACATAGATCAACCACCCCGCCGTGAGGGTTTCAGGTGACAGTAACTCGGCGCCGATCATGGCTGGGCACACTCCCTTGTCTTGCCGAAAGAGAACAGGCCCTCAGTCTACACCGCCCCTCGAGCGCCCTTCGATTTCCGGCCGGCACAGAGGATTTGCTCTGGGGGAGCGTTCTACGATTGGGGTACATATCCGTTTTTGCGGTGATGGCTGATTACGGTTTCGCTTTTACAGCGAGTCACTTGGAAAAGCCCCAAGTAACCAAGGGCTCTTGCCCCGCCATTCGGTGCCTCGCCTAGGCTCGGCATGCCCTCACTCCGGCATTGCTCCGGGGGCCCGCCGCCATCGGCCATCCATGGCCGGGGGCGGCTACCGCGGCATCCTTGCCGCGGTGCCCCCTGCGCAACGCCTGCGTTCGGCCTCTGGGAAAGGGGCAACAGATCAAAATCAAAAGCCACAGCCACAGCCACAGCCACAGCCACAGCCACAGCAAGATCAAAAGATCGCAGCCTCGTTTCACTCGACAGCTCCTACCGGGGAGAGGGGATGCACGCAAGCTCCTCACCACTCAACAGGCCGAGCGTTAGCTCGCCTGCAGCTTTTGATCTTGATGCACCGCACCCTCGAGAGGCCGAGTGGAGGTTCTGCGCAGTGGGCAACCCGGCATGGATGCCGGGTTAGCCGCCCCCGGCCATGGATGGCCGATGGCGGCGGGCCCACGGAGCAGGACCGGAGCGAGGGCATGCCGAGCCTAGGCGAGGCACCGAACGACAGGGGCAGAAGCGCTTTGGTTACTTTCGCGCTTTTCGAAAGTGACTCGCTGTAAAAGCGAAACCGCCAGCCGCCCTTACCGAAAAAACGGATATGTACCCGATCAAAAACCCAGCGATTGTTACGTTTTCTGTAAGGCTGAATCAAACCCAGGCCCCTTTATCGATCGCGGGCAAAGACTAGAATTCAGGTATCGGAATCAACACGGAGCACAGAAAAATGAAAACCTTGATCAGCCTGTTTCTGACCGTTGTCGCCACCTCGGCCATGGCCGCCGGCAGCGAACCCGCCGCTACCTCGTACAACCCGGCACAACCGCTGGACATCGCCGAAGTGGTTTCAGTGTCGAACACCGCGACCGCCTGCGGGGTTGTGCCGGCGGCCATGGAGTATGTCGATCATCAAGGCCAGACCCATCGCGTGACGTACGAGGTCATGGGTGACTGCACCAGCAACCTGTAATCACTGGAACATTGCACGACTCACACGATCATTCGTTTCGCCTGCAAGGCCAGATCATGCAGGCCGGCCAGGCGCACCATGATGCGTTCGACCACCTCGACCCTGGCAACCGCACCGCTTTGCAGTTCGCCCATCGAGTGCAGGGCCACTCCGGCCTTTTCCAGGCCGAGACGTGTAGAACCGGACAACTGCTGAAGACCTTGGCGTGCCTGTTCAGCGGACTGTTCCAGCCCCGTAGCGATTTGCCGGATCTGCGCACTGGAGTCCGCGGCCTGACGCGAGAGATTGCGCACCTCATCGGCCACCACCGCAAACCCTCGGCCATGGCTGCCCGCCCTCGCCGCCTCAATGGCTGCGTTCAACGCCAACAGGTTGGTCTGACGGGAAATGTCCTGGATGCTGCCGACAATCGCGCCGATGCGCATCGACTGACTGCCGAGCTCGTCGAACACTTGATCCAGACGCTGCATGTAGAGGTTCAGATCTTCCAGCACACTGGCCGAAGACTGCATGCTCAGCGCACTCGCCTTCACCCGTTCACCTGCCGTGCGCGCCAGTTGATTGGCAAAGCGCATGTCTTCCTCGGTTTGCAGCACGGACTCGGTCAACTGCTCCAGCTTGACCTGCAAGCCGATTTTGTAAGTGGGTTGTTCTTTTTCAAGGTTCATAGCAGCGTCCATGTGTAGCTGAGGATCAAGCGGTTCTCGTCGATATCACTGCGGTAGTTGGAGCGCGCCATCGCGTTGCGCACACGGATCCCGAGGCCTTTGAGGCTGCCGCTCTGCAGCACATAGCCGAGATCGAGATCACGCTCGCGGTCCTTGCCCTCGAACCCTTTGCCGGTATCGACATTGTTGCCGGTGATGTAGCGCACGGTGCTGGTCAGCCCCGGCACGCCGAGGGCGGCGAAATCGTAGTCGTAACGCGCCTGCCATGAGCGCTCATCGGTGAAGGCGAACTCGTAGGTCGGCACCTCGTTGCCCAGTGGGCTGATGTTGGCAAACACTCGCGGGAAGGCGCTGTCGCCGAACATGCCCTGATAGCCGACATAGAACGTGTGGCCGCCACGCTTGGCCGACAGCAAGGAGAAGAACGCCTGGTTGTCGATGTTGCCCAGCAGCTTTTTGCCGTCTTCGCGCGAATCGTAATACCCAAGGTTGGCGCCCAGGATCCAGTTGCCGAGTGGCTCGCTGTGCTTGAGGCCGAGAAAACGCTGGTTGTAGATATCTTCCAGTTGCCCGAACCAGGCGCTGACCGAGCTGCGTTTATCGTTGAAAGCGTAATCGGCGCCGGCAAAGTTGAAGCCATCGCTGCTGACCTGACGCTGCGGTACGTGACCGAGCATGGCTTGCATCTTTTCGTCGCCAGCCTCGTTGCGCAGGCTGGTCGAGTTCAAGTGACCACCTTGCAACGTCAGGCCATTGATCTCGTTCGAGCTGATGCTCGCGCCCTGATAGCTGGGTGGCAGCAAACGGATATCGCTGAAGGCCAGCACCGGCAGGTTGGGTTGCAACTCACCCACCTTCAGTTCAGTTTTGGAGACACGCACCTTCAACGCGCCTTCCAGTCGGCTGTAATCATTCGCCGCGCGCCCGTCACCCTGCACCGGCAGCAAACCGGTATTGACCCGGTCCGGGCTGCTGTCGAGCTTGAGACCGAGCAGACCAATGACATCCACACCAAAACCGACGGGGCCCTGGGTATAACCGGATTTGACGTTAAGGATGAAGCCCTGCGCCCACTCTTCGGCCTTCGATTGTTGGTTGGCCCCGACGATGTCGGAAAAGTCCCGGCTGAAGTAGTAATTGCGTGCTTGCAAGGTGGCGGTGGTGTCTTCGATGAACCCGCCCTCGGCCGCCATCGCGCCGGCGGAGAAACTCGAGACGACAGCCATGGACAACACTGAACCGGTTGTTGGAAGAATCTGTTTCATCGTTTTTTCTCTTATTTTTATTGATCGACAGGTTGAAGTGCTTCAGCCGCAGCGGATTCGCGGCGGGAAACAGGACGACGGGCGTTTAACAACAAATGGGTGACCATGCCGAAAATCAGCCCCCAAAATGCAGCGGACAAACCCAACAACGACATGCCCGACGCGGTGGTCAGAAAGGTCACCAACGCGGCTTCGCGATCACTCGGCACGGCCATTGCGCCGGCCAATGCGCCGGCAATCGCAGCAAACAGCGCCAGCCCGGCCAAGGCTGCGATCAGTTCTTTGGGGAACGCCGAAAACAGTGAAACCAGGGTCGCACCGAAGATCCCCAGCACCAGGTAACACAGCCCGCCCACAACCCCGGCCACATAGCGTTTGCCGGGATTTTCATGGGCCTCGCGCCCGGTACAAATCGCCGCGGTGATGGCTGCCAGGTTCAGCCCATGGCAACCGAACGGCGCCAACAGCGCCGTGCCCACCGCACTGCTGGCGATGATCGGGCCGGCCGGTGTTGCGTAACCACTGGCGCGCAACACCGCCATGCCGGGAACGAACTGGCCGGTCAGCGCCACCATTACCAGCGGCAAGGCGATATTCAGGGTCGCGCTCAGGCTGAACGCGGGCGTGATCCACACTGGCGTGGCCAAGCCGATCACCAACGCCTCGCTGTGCAAATCACCGGCGAGAAAAGCCATCGAGCAGCCCACCAGCAGCACCATCAACACCGCATACCGCGGCATCAACCTTTTGCAGATCAGGTACGTGGCAAACATCGCCAGCACCAGCAACGGCTTGCCCTGCAACGAGACGAACAACCCGGTGCCGAAGCTGAACAGAATCCCTGCCAGCATTGCTGCCGCAATCGCCGCCGGCAGTTTTCCGATGATCCGGTCAAACGCCCCTGACACGCCGACCAGAAAGATAATCAGGCTGCTGACCAGATACGCGCCTACCGCTTCCGGCATGGAGATTCCCGGCAACAGCGCCACCAGCAACGCCGAGCCTGGTGCCGACCACGCGATGATCACCGGGACGCGGTAACGCAGGCTCAGACCGATGCCGAGCACGGCGCTGCCGATGGAAATCGCCCAGATCCAGGACGACAGCACCTCCCGCGAGAGGTGCGCGGTCTCGGCGGCCTGAAAGATGATCACCAACGGGCCTGCGTAGGAAATCACCGTGGCGATAAATCCGGCGACTGCTGCAGACAGGGAAAAGTCCCGGACTAACGCTCTCATGAAACGTCGCCAACAGACCCGTCGAGCGAACCATGGCGCAGGCCCGACAGCGCTTGTTTAGCACTGCGCCGACTGCTGATGGCGAACACGGTCATGGCAATCGCGGCCACCGCACCGGGCAAGGCAAAGGCCATGAAGTTCAGTTGCAGCGGCAGGCTGATCCCGAGCAAGGCACCGCCCAGCAGCGGTCCGACGATGGCACCGTTGCGCCCGATGCCCGACGCCCAGCCCAATCCGGTAGAGCGAATGGTCATGGAGTAGAACTGCGCGGCGCAGGCGTACAACAGGATCTGCGAGCCGATGGTGGTGGCGCCGGCAATGGCGATCAGCAGGTACAACAGCGGCATCGGGCTGTTGAAACCCAGCAAAGTGATCGACACCGCAGCCACGGCGAAGAACACCGCCAACACCCGCGGCAGGTTGAGTTTGTCACCCAGCACACCGCCGCCGACCGCGCCGAAAATGGCGCCGAAGTTGAGCACCAGCAGGAACGACAGACTCGAGCCCAGGCTGTAACCGGCGTTGGCCATCAGTTTCGGCAGCCAGGAACTCAAGGCGTAGACCATCAGCAAGCAGCAGAAAAACGCCAGCCACAACATCAGCGTGCGCAGCGCACGTCCCTCGCGGAACAGTTGCAACACCGGGGTGCCGGTGCCCTTCACTTCGCTCATGTGCAACTGATCGCCGGTTTGCGCGACGTAAGCCGGGTCAACCCGCTGCAGGATGTTGCGCGCTTCTTCATTGCGCCCCTGGCGCAGCATGAAACCCACCGACTCGGGCAGGAAGTACATGATCAACGGCAACAACAGCAGCGGCAGCACCGCCACGTAAAACACCGATTGCCAGCCAAAACTCGGGATCAGCACGATACCGAGCCCCGCCGAGAGCATGCCGCCCACCGAGTAGCCGCTGAACATGATCGCCACCAGCGTGCTGCGGATTTTCTTCGGCGCGTACTCGTTCATCAGCGCCACAACGTTGGGCATCACCCCGCCAATGCCGAGCCCGGCAATGAACCGGCACAGGCCAAACTCGGTGGGGTTGCGGGCAAAACCATTGAGCACGGTAAAACCGCTGAACAGCATCACGCAGATCGTGATGGCTTTTTTGCGGCCGATCCTGTCCGACAGCGGGCCGAAGAACAGCGCGCCGAACATCATCCCGAACAGTGCATAACTGCCCAGTGCGCCCGCTTGCAGGGGACTGAGCCCCCACTCTTTCATCAGCATCGGCAGCACCACGCCGTAGATCACTAAATCGTAACCGTCGAAAATGATGATCAGGGCACACCAGAACAGCACCATCCAGTGAAAGCGATTGAATCGTGCGTTGTCGATAACCGCATGTACGTCGATCTTGCGCATGGCATTTATCTCTTGTTGTTATTTTTTTAAGAGCGTCGGCAACACGGCTAACGTCCGTACAGCCGAGGCTAGAGGCGACAGGCACGGGGCAATATCCGCTTTGCGCAGATCGCTATCCGTTTTGTGCAATGCCCTGAGCAGGGCGTGGGATGAGGAGTGTTGCGGGGATGGCAGGCCGCAAATCCGGCAGGTCTGACCCTCTCCGATAAACTGTCTTCTTTGCGATCGCATTTGAACGCTAAGCTTGGGCTTATGGATGACTCAGATTATTTACGCCTGCTGACCATCGCGGCCGAGCAAGCCAACGCGTTCCTGTCCAATGCCCGCAAATGGGAGCGTGAGCGTTGGGTCTGTCAGCGCCTGCTGCAAGGCCTGAACATTCCCTATCGCGCCGACGAATTCGCCCCGGCCGGAGAGCCGCCGGACGTGCTGTTTCGTGACGCCAGTTTCGAAGTGTTTTTCGTGCTCGATGAAGGCCGACGCCTCAACGACGAATGGCGCGATGAGCTGCAACGCCGGCGCAGTGCGTTTTCCCTGAGTTCGCTGGTACGTCGCGAGGCCAAGCCCCGGCGCATCCCGGCCAATGAATTCTTGCTGAGACTGGCGCCGACCTTGCGCAAAAAAGCGCACAACTACAAAGAACGCGGCATGGACCTGGGCGAACTGGACATCATCGCCTTCGCCAGCCTCAAGCGCGAAGTGCTGGATCTCAACAGCCATTTCCCGCCGCCGACCGAATATCTGCGCCAGGGCTGGCGCTCGTTGTCGCTGGTCGGCCCGACCTTCGCCCGCGTGCTGTTCGCGCACCCGGATGCGCCGGATTTCCTGCGCAGCAACCTGGGTCGCAGCATTGTTTTCGATGTCGGGATCAGCCTGTGAGTCCATTGCAGGAGCTGATTGCCGAAGTGCCGCAAACCGGTCGAGTTCGCTGGATCGGCGTGCGGCCGCAGTCACGCTCTCAGATGATCGAACTCGACGCCGTGGAGGCGCGGCTTGAAGCCGGTTTGACCGGTGATCACACGCGTCCCGGCGTACGCAATGCGCGGCAGGTCACGCTGATTCAATGGGAGCATCTGGCGGTGATCAATTCGCTGATGGGCCGGCCGGCGGATCAGCCGGTGTCAGCGCAGGATTTGCGACGCAACATCGTCGTCAGCGGCATCAATCTCTTCAGTCTCAAGGGGCGGCGCTTCAGGATTGGCCAGGCGATTTTCGAAACCACCGGCTGGTGCCAACCCTGCGCTCGCCTTGAGAACAACCTCGGCCCCGGGACCTTTCAGGCCGTTCGCGGACATGGCGGAATCACCGCACGGGTGTTACAAAGTGGAATCATTCGCCTGGACGATACGGTGAGCGTCGAGCCCATTTCGGCCAGCGGCTATGCTCCGTTCAATGCGGGCTAACATGTTGCACAGCAGCCTGCTTGTAGCTTCTACACATTTAGCAACGTCTACCCCTGACGAGGCCCAATATGACCAGCCGCCTGAACCCAGACGACCAAAAGCATGTCGAAGAGTACCTGCAACTGTCCCAGCACCAAGTCGAGCGCCGGCCTTTCCGGCCGTGGATGCTCCTGGTGGTGGTGTTGGCAGTGACCATTGGTTTAGGCCTGTTGAGCCGACTTATCAGTTACCTGACGCTATGAGCTGCATCGCGCTCGCTCGGGTAATTGCACCGATTTCTTTTAGCCTTGCGAGATATCCCCATGACTCATCGTATTGTCATCGTTGGCGGCGGCGCCGGCGGTCTGGAGTTGGCTACCCGTCTGGGTAAGACTCTGGGCAAGCGCGGCACGGCCAGTGTGATGCTGGTCGACGCGAACCTGACCCACATCTGGAAACCGCTGTTGCACGAAGTGGCGGCAGGTTCCCTGAACTCTTCCGAAGACGAACTCAACTATGTTGCCCAGGCGAAATGGAACCACTTCGAGTTCCAGCTGGGGCGCATGAGCGGGCTTGATCGCGCACAAAAAAAAATCCAGCTGGCCGCCACCTACGACGAAGCCGGCGTGGAGCTGGTCCCGGCCCGTGAACTGGGTTACGACTCGCTGGTGATCTCAGTCGGCAGCACCACTAACGATTTCGGCACGCAGGGCGCGGCGCAACACTGCCTGTTCCTCGACACCCGCAAACAGGCCGAGCGCTTCCACCAGCAATTGCTCAACCACTACCTGCGCGCCCATGCCGGGCAGACCGACAAGGTCGAGCAGATCAGCGTCGCCATCGTCGGTGCCGGCGCTACCGGGGTCGAACTGGCCGCCGAATTGCACAACGCCGCGCATGAATTGGCCGCCTATGGTCTTGACCGGATCAAACCGGAAAACATGCACATCACGCTGATCGAAGCCGGGCCACGGGTGCTGCCAGCCCTGCCGGAACGTATCGGCGGGCCTGTGCATAAAACCCTGGAGAAACTCGGGGTCAACGTCATGACCAATGCCGCCGTCAGTGAAGTGACGGCCGACAGCCTGATTACCGCCGATGGCAAAGTCATCAACGCCAGCCTGAAAGTCTGGGCCGCCGGGATTCGTGCACCGGGCTTCCTCAAGGACATCGATGGCCTGGAGACCAACCGGATCAATCAGCTGCAAGTGCTGCCGACCCTGCAAACCACCCGCGACGAGAACATCTTCGCCTTCGGTGACTGCGCGGCCTGCCCGCAGCCGGGCACCGATCGCAATGTACCGCCGCGCGCCCAGGCTGCACATCAGCAGGCTTCGTTGCTGGCCAAATCGCTGAAGTTGCGGATCGAAGGCAAACCTCTGCCGGCGTACAAATACACCGACTACGGTTCGCTGATCTCGCTGTCGCGCTTTTCGGCTGTGGGTAACTTGATGGGCAACCTCACCGGCAGCGTGATGCTTGAAGGCTGGCTGGCGCGGATGTTTTACGTGTCGCTGTACCGCATGCACCAGATGGCGCTGTATGGCGCGTTTCGCACGGCGATGTTGATGTTGGGGAGCAAGATCGGGCGCGGGACTGAGCCGCGACTCAAACTGCACTGATACACATCCACTGTGGGAGCGAGCTTGCTCGCGATAGCGTCCGTACAGTCGACATCAATGTCGCCTGACACGCCGCCATCGCGAGCAAGCTCGCTCCCACATTTTTTACTCACCAGCCTGTAGATGTGTGTCTCACTGTATCTCCCCCGCCGTTTCATCCTCTTCGCTTACAAACTCCCCCCTTGCGCGACACAGTAGCGATACACCACGCCCGCTAAATGGCCACACCCGAGCAAGGCACCCCGCCCGCTACGGTTATCGCCGCACTGACGTGGCGTCCTTTATCGAACGGTTGTGTTGTGCAACCCAGGAGATTTGAAATGTCCCGTACCACCAAAAACACTATCGGTTTGCTCGGCGCTGTTCTGGCCGGTGGCATGATGTTGTCCGGCGCTGTGTTCGCCTCGCAACCTCTGACTCAGGGTTACCTGCTGGCCTCGGCCGAACAGGTCGTGAAGACCCCTGAAGGTAAATGTGGCGAAGGCAAGTGTGGCGATGCGTCGATGGCAAAAACCGACACGGATGGCGACGGCAAGGTCTCCCGTGCGGAATTCCTGAAAGTCGCGCCGAAGTCCAATTTCGACAAGATCGACACCAACCATGACGGCTTCATTGACGAGCAAGAGGCTTTCGACAACGTGAAGGCCAACTACGAAGCCAATGGCAAGAAAATGCCAAAAGGTCTGTTCGAGCACTTGAAAGACCAAGACGGCGCCTAAGCGTCAGAGAACCAAGCCGCGCTTTTCCATCGAGAAGCGCGGCTTTTTTGCGTCTGGAACATTTAAAGCTGGAAGCGCCGCACCATGCCCTGCAAGGCATTAGCCAATTGAGATAGCTCATGGCTGGACGCGCTGGTCTGATCCGCCCCGGCGGCAGATCGTACCGAAAGATCACGAATATTCACCAGGTTGCGGTCGACTTCACGTGCCACCTGCGCCTGTTCTTCAGCAGCGCTGGCGATCACCAGGTTGCGCTCGTGGATCTGATGAACCGACGCGGTGATGGTCTGCAACGCGTCGCCCGCTCGCTCGGCCAAGGCCAATGTGCTGGCCGCACGGGTTGAGCTGGCGTGCATGGAATCCAGCGCCTGAGTTGAGCCGTTGCGCATGCCCTGAACCATTTGCTCGATTTCCTGAGTCGATTGCTGCGTGCGATAAGCCAAAGCGCGAACTTCGTCGGCAACCACCGCGAAACCTCGACCGCTTTCCCCGGCGCGCGCCGCTTCAATGGCAGCGTTGAGGGCCAGCAAGTTGGTTTGTTCGGCAATCGCACGAATCACATCCAGAACCTTGCCGATGTCCTGAGACTGGTTGGCCAGGGACTGCACCAATCCGCCTGTGATCTGTACATCACTGGCCAGGGCGCCGATGGCCGTGACTGTTTCGCTGACCCGCTCCTGGCCGGCGTGCGCGGACTCACTGGATTGGCGCGTGGCGTCGGAGGTCGACACCGCGTTGCGAGCGACTTCCTCCACGGCGGTGGTCATTTCAGTGACAGCCGTCGCCGCTTGTTCGATCTCGTTGTTCTGCTGTTGCAGATTCTGCGTGCTGTCGAGCGTGACCGCATTCAACTCGTCAGCCGCTGTCGCCAATTGCGCCGCCGAGCCGCTGATACCTTGCAAGGTTTCACGCAGATTGTGCTGCATGGTCGCCAACGCCTTGAGCAAGCGACTCACTTCATCGTTGCCATGGGTTTCGATGGGGCGTGTCAGGTCGCCTCGTGCCACGTTTTCCGCGGCATGCAGCGCTTCGCTCAACGGTTTGATGATACTGCGGGTCAGCAGCATGGCGAGGCCGACGGTGGCCAACGCCGCCAACGCGATGAACAGGCTGACGATCATTCGCGACGTTTCGTAATGCGCTGCAGATTTCTGGCTCTCGGCGGCGACTTGTTTGGCGAACAGATCCGCCAGGTCAGTGAGCTGTTTGCCGGAACCATCGACCACGGTTTTCATGTCGATCAGCAGCAGTTTGGTCAATTCGTCATGACGCCCCTGTTCAGCCAGGGAAAAAGATTGGGCAATACCGGCACGATAAGCCGCGAAGGTGGTTTTGAACTGGTCATACAAGGCCTTGCCTTCTGCGGTGTTGACCAACTTGTCATACGCCGCAATTTTTTCGCTCAACTCTTTATCGCGGGTGTCCATCTGGCCACGGTAGACCGGAATGTTCTTCGGGTCCTGATCCAGGGCCATGCGCAGGGAAATAGTGCGGATGCGCAGCATGATTTCGCGGATCTCGTCACCACCGCGAATGCTCGGCAGCCATTGTTTCTCCACCGCGACCTCGCTGTCGCGAATGCTCGACATCTGCCCCAGGGCAAAAATCCCGAGCAACGCGACCAATACGGCAATCAGGGCAAACCCCAAGGCTGCCCGAGGAGCGATATTTAACTGACGAAGCACCATAACGAACGCCCTTTTCTTGTAGTGGCTTGGGTAAGGGGCGTTGTTTCGGCAGTACCCCGTCGCCTCGTTATCGGCAAGTTGTACGATGACTGAAGTGTTATTTCTCGAAGACAAAAAATCGAAAACAAAAAAAATCCCCGTATCTTTCGATACGAGGATTTTTAATATGGTCGGGGTAAGGGGATTCGAACTCCTGACATCCTGCTCCCAAAGCAGGCGCGCTACCGGACTGCGCTATACCCCGGTAATAAAAAGGCGACCTTTAAAAAGTCGCCTTCTTCGATCAGTGCTTTTGGCCTCTGATCTTAAGATCCGATCCCAGCGTTAACTGGTTTCAAAAATGGTGGGTCGTGTGGGATTCGAACCTACGACCAATTGGTTAAAAGCCAACTGCTCTACCAACTGAGCTAACGACCCAAAAATGGTCGGGGTAAGGGGATTCGAACTCCTGACATCCTGCTCCCAAAGCAGGCGCGCTACCGGACTGCGCTATACCCCGGCTTGAAATTGGCTCCGTGACCAGGACTCGAACCTGGGACCCAATGATTAACAGTCATTTGCTCTACCGACTGAGCTATCACGGAACTACATATTTCAATTTACAACGGTGAAGCTTTACTGCGTTCTCTTCGACCCGTTCGCATCGCTGCGTTCGTGTGTCTGAGGCGCGCTATTCTACAATCTTAAGCACCTCTGTCAACCCCCTAAATTGCTTTCAAGTTAATGATTTGCAACTTATTTCAGATTCCTGCTTGGGGAGCTGGAACCCTTCAGGGCGACTTACTGCGGGGCGCACTTTACAAGCCTTTTCCTTTCAGTTCAACAGCCTGGCGAAAAAAAGGCCTCGCAATGCGAGGCCTCTTCAATTTTGCTGCCGCCGTGAATCAGACGAAGACGATTTCGTCGTTCTCCACGACACCCTTGGCGGTATCGCCCGGCATGAAACGACCAGACAGAATCAGCTGCGCCAGCGGGTTCTCGATCCAGCGCTGGATCGCTCGTTTGAGCGGCCGTGCGCCGTAAACCGGGTCGTAACCCACCGCGATCAGCTTATCCATGGCCTCAGGGCTGAGATCAAGCTTCAGCTCGCGCTCGGTCAGGCGACTGCGCAGACGACCCAACTGGATCTCGGTAATGCCCGCGATCTGATCCCGAGCCAACGGCTCGAAGATCACCACTTCATCGACCCGGTTGATGAACTCCGGCCGGAAGTGCGTGGAAATCGCATCCATCACTGCCGCACGCTGCGCCTCACGATCACCGACCAATTCCTGGATCTGCACCGAGCCCAGGTTGGATGTCATGACAATCACGGTATTTTTGAAATCCACCGTGCGGCCATGACTGTCGGTCAGTCGGCCATCTTCCAGCACTTGCAGCAAGATGTTGAAGACGTCCGGGTGGGCCTTCTCGACCTCGTCCAGGAGGATCACCGAATAAGGCTTGCGACGCACCGCCTCGGTCAGGTAACCGCCCTCTTCATAGCCTACGTAGCCTGGTGGCGCACCAATCAGACGAGCCACGGAATGCTTCTCCATGAACTCGGACATGTCGATCCGCACCATCGCCTCTTCCGTATCAAAGAGGAACTCGGCCAGCGCCTTGCACAGCTCAGTTTTACCGACACCGGTCGGGCCGAGGAACATGAACGAACCACTCGGGCGATTCGGATCGGACAACCCGGCACGGGAACGCCGCACAGCGTTGGAAACGGCAATCACCGCTTCGTCCTGGCCGATCACACGTTGGTGCAGCAGGCTTTCCATCTTCATCAGCTTGTCGCGCTCGCCCTCGAGCATTTTCGACACCGGAATGCCGGTCCACTTGGACACAACTTCGGCGATCTCTTCTTCGGTCACCTTGCTGCGCAGCAACTGGTTTTCAGTTTTGCCGTGCTGGTCGACCATTTGCAGGCTGCGCTCCAGGTCCGGGATGATCCCGTATTGCAACTCGGCCATGCGGTTCAAGTCGCCTTTTCGGCGCGCGGCTTCCAGTTCCTGACGGGACTGTTCGATTTTCTGCTGGATCTGCGCAGAACCCTGAACTTCGGCTTTTTCCGCGTTCCAGATTTCCTCCAGGTCCGAGTACTCACGTTCGAGGCGGACGATTTCTTCCTGGAGTTTTTCCAGACGTTTTATCGCGGCTTCGTCGCTTTCTTTCTTCAGTGCCTGGGATTCCACCTTCAGCTGAATCAGACGGCGCTCCAGACGATCGAGCACTTCCGGCTTGGAGTCGATCTCCATGCGGATGCGGCTGGCCGCTTCGTCGATCAGGTCGATGGCTTTGTCCGGCAGCTGACGATCAGTGATGTAGCGATGACTGAGCTTGGCCGCAGCGATGATCGCGCCGTCGGTGATCGCCACCTTGTGGTGAACCTCGTAACGCTCTTTCAGGCCACGCAGAATCGCGATGGTGTCTTCTTCGCTCGGCTCGTCCACCAGCACTTTCTGGAAGCGTCGCTCGAGGGCCGCATCCTTCTCTATATATTGGCGGTACTCGTTGAGCGTGGTCGCGCCGACGCAGTGCAGCTCACCGCGCGCCAATGCCGGTTTGAGCATGTTGCCCGCATCCATCGAGCCTTCGCCTTTACCGGCGCCGACCATGGTGTGCAGTTCGTCGATGAACAGAATGATCTGCCCTTCCTGCTTCGACAGTTCGTTGAGCAGGGATTTGAGGCGCTCTTCGAACTCGCCACGGTACTTGGCACCGGCAATCAGCGATCCCATGTCCAGGGACAGCAGGCGTTTGCCTTTCAGCCCATCCGGCACTTCGCCGTTGATGATGCGCTGGGCCAGGCCTTCGGCGATGGCGGTTTTACCCACGCCAGGCTCACCGATCAGCACCGGGTTGTTCTTGGTGCGGCGTTGCAGGACCTGAATGGTCCGGCGAATTTCGTCGTCACGGCCGATCACCGGGTCGAGCTTGCCTTCTTCGGCGCGCTTGGTCAGGTCGACGGTGTATTTATCCAGCGCCTGGCGCGACTCTTCGTGGTTGGCGTCATTGACGGCCTCACCGCCACGCAGGTTGTTGATCGCGTTTTCCAGGGCTTTCTTGCTGACGCCCTGGCCGAGCAACAATTTGCCGAGCTTGCTGTTCTCGTCCATGGCGGCGAGCAACACCAGTTCGCTGGAGATGAACTGGTCGCCCTTCTGCTGGGCCAGACGATCGGCCTGATTGAGCAGGCGCGCCAAATCCTGCGACATGTTCACGTCGCCGGTCGGGTTCTGGATTTTTGGTAGTTGGTCGAGCTCTTTGGTCAGCTCTTTACGCAGGCTGTTGACGTCGAAGCCCACCTGCATCAACAGGGGTTTGATCGAACCACCCTGCTGTTCAAGCATGGCTTGCATCAAATGCGCCGGTTCAATGCCCGGATGATCGAGGCCGACGGCCAGGGATTGGGCGTCGGACAAGGCTAACTGCAACTTGCTGGTTAAACGGTCGATACGCATGGGTCACCTTCCTTTTGAGCAGGCCGGACCTATAAAACATCCTGAATGAAGAAACCTGCCAGATACCGTTATAGATGCGGTCGATTCTGGGAGTTTCAAGCGTCGTGACGTTGATGCAGGTCAGCTAATTCTAGCGTTCGAGCCAGATCAAGGAGGCAAACCGACCGGTGCGTGGACTGCGGCGGTAAGAAAAGAAGCGTGGATCGGTCACGGTGCAGAAACCGCCACCATAAACAGCGGTGACACCGCGAGCCGCCAGCCGTAAGCGCGCCAGCTCATAGATATCAGCCATGAATTTGCCAGCATTGGCACTGGGCACAAACGCTTTAGCGGCTTCGGGCAATTGCTCAACGAAGGTTTCGCGCACTTCAGGGCCGACTTCAAAGGCTTGCGGGCCAATGGCCGGGCCGAGCCAGACCAGCACTTCTTCTGGTGGCACGGCCAGACTGTCGAGGGTCGCTTCCAGCACACCCGCCGCCAACCCGCGCCAACCGGCATGGGCCGCCGCGACGCGAGTGCCGGCACGGTCGCAAAACAATGCCGGCAGGCAATCCGCGGTCATCGCTGTGCAGGCAATACCGGGTGTTGCCGTCCAGCTGGCATCGGCAGTGGCCGTAAGGCTTGGGTCTGCGTGAGCCACGGCAATGCCGTGAACCTGCTTTAACCAGGCCGGTTGAATAGAGAAATGATCGGTGAGGCGACGGCGGTTTTCGGCAACAGCTTCGGGGCTGTCATCGACGTGATCGCCGAGGTTGAGGCTGTCGAACGGCGCCAGACTGACGCCGCCCGCACGGGTGGTCACGCAGGCTTTCACCCTGGCCGGCGCTGGCCAGTCAGGAATCAGCCAGTCACTCATCCGATGAACGCCTCGCGGTCTTGCTTGAGCAGCGTCAGCAACCAGACGAAATCGTCCGGCAATGGCGATTCCCAGCTCATGCGTTTACCGGTGGTCGGGTGATCCAGCTCCAGGAACCGCGCATGCAGCGCCTGACGCGGGAACGCCTTCAACGATTCGACCATGGTCACACTGGCTGCCGGCGGAATACGGAAACGACCGCCGTAGGCAGGATCTCCGACCAACGGGTAGTTGATGTGAGCCATGTGCACACGAATCTGGTGCGTACGACCGGTTTCAAGCTTCACCCGCACGTGAGTGTGGGAGCGGAAACGCTCGAGCACGCGGTAATGGCTGACGGCTTGCTTGCCACCTTCCATCACGGCCATGCGCTGGCGTTGCTGACCGTGACGACCGATTGGCGCGTTGATCTTGCCGCCGGCAGTCACCACACCGATCACGATGCACTCGTAGATCCGGCTTACGCTGCGGCTCTGCAATTGCGTGACAAGCTGTGTCTGCGCCTGAATGGTCTTGGCCACCACCATCAGACCGGTGGTGTCCTTGTCCAGGCGATGCACGATACCGGCGCGGGGCACATTGATGATGTCCGGCACGTGGTGCAGCAAGGCGTTGAGCAAGGTGCCATCAGCGTGACCGGCGGCAGGATGCACCACCAGACCCGCGGGTTTGTTGATCACCAGGATGTCGTCGTCTTCATAGACGATGTCCAGCTCGATGTCTTGAGCGATCCATTCGCCCTGAGCTTCCTGCTCGGCAGTGAGTTCAAGAATGGCACCACCATGAACGATGTCTCGCGGGCGGATAACCGCCCCATCCACAGTCAGGCGGCCGTCTTTGATCCAGGCGGAAAGGCGCGAGCGCGAGTGCTCAGCGAATAATTGTGCGGCGACTTGATCGAGGCGTTGGCCGCCCAATTCGGACGGCACCTCTGCGCGAAGTTCAATTTTATCGGACATGCTCAGACTAGGCGTCGGCACAGCCTTTGGTTTCGGCTGCGCGCTTGTGGTTAAATACGGCGTCTTTTGCCCCGAGGCTATTCAACGGGGCGCTCATCATAACAGGACGGCCCCGCCCAAGACAGCGGCCGTCATAGGGACGCAAGCCGCCATGCAAGTGAAACACCTGCTGCTGATCGCCATCCTCGCATTGACCGCTGCTTGCTCATCGAAGGAAGTCGTAGACGAAAACCTGAGCGAGGTCGAGCTGTACCAGCAGGCTCAGCACGATCTGGACAACAATAGCTACACCGCCGCCACAGCCAAGCTGAAGGCGCTGGAGTCGCGTTATCCGTTCGGTCGCTACGCCGATCAGGCTCAACTCGAGCTCATCTACGCCAACTACAAGAACACCGAGCCTGAAGCTGCGAAGTCCGCCGCCGAGCGCTTCATTCGCCTGCACCCGCAGCACCCGAACGTGGATTACGCGTATTACCTCAAGGGTCTGACTTCTTTCGACCAGGACGTCGGCCTGTTGTCGCGCTTCCTGCCGTTGGACATGACCAAGCGTGACCCGGGCGCCGCTCGCGACTCCTACAACGAGTTCGCCCAGCTGACCAGCCGCTTCCCCAACAGCCGCTACTCGCCGGACGCCAAGCAGCGCATGATCTACCTGCGCAACCTGCTGGCGGCCTACGAGATTCACGTTGCCGACTACTACCTGACCCGTCAGGCCTATGTCGCCGCCGCGAACCGTGGTCGCTACGTGGTGGAAAACTTCCAGGAAACCCCTTCGGTCGGTGACGGCCTGGCGGTGATGACAGAGGCCTACCAGCGTCTGCACCTGGACGACCTGGCCGCCACCAGCCTCGAAACCCTGAAGCTCAACTACCCGAACCATCCAAGCCTGGTGGACGGTCAGTTCCAGCCTTCGGTGGCCGAAGCCGACAACCGTTCGTGGTTGAGCAAGGCGACACTGGGCCTAATCGAATCCCGTCCACCGCTGCCGCCGGGCGAAACCCGCGCCAACCAGGACGTGCAGAAGCAGTTCCAGGACGCCAAGGACGCGATTCCGAACGATCTCAAGCCTAAAGATGTAAATGGCGACGTGATCGAAGAAGAGCAACACGAGTCCGAAGCGAATAACAGCGACCGCTCGTGGTTCAGCTACATGACCTTCGGCGTGTTTGACTGACACATCGGGTTGTACAAAAAGGAGCCTTTCGAGGCTCCTTTTTTATGGGCTCGATGATTACGCTGTGCGCTGGTCATGTCCTTGGCTAAACTGGCTCATCACTCGTCGAATAGCAGCTCATCATGCTTCGTTTACTGTTCTGGATCGCTCTGATTGCCGCTGCGGTATGGTTTTGGCGCAAGTTCAAGGGCCAGGCTTCCGTGCCCAAGTCCTCTGCCGAACTGGAAGCGGCCCCGATGGTCCGCTGCGCCCATTGCGGCGTTCACCTGCCACGCGACCGCGCGCTGAACCTTCAACAACAGTGGTATTGCAGCCAGGCTCATCTTGAGCAAGGCCCGGGCTCCAGTGATCGCTGAGACCTCCAGTCCCGGCAGCAAACAGGCCCAGCGACTGCTGCGCCTCTATCACCTTTACCGTTTGAGCATCGGCATCACCCTGGTGCTGTTGATCTCCAGCAACATGGACAACCAGTTGCTGACGTTCAGTAATGACGACCTGCTGCGCAGTGGCAGCTGGTTTTACCTGGTGCTGAATATCCTGCTGGTGGTATTCCTCGGGAACACCCGGCGCCCGGCGCAACTGTTCAGCCTGGCGCTGACCGACGTCCTGCTGCTGTGCGGTCTGTTCTACGCCGCCGGCGGTGTGGCCAGCGCCATCGGCAACTTGCTGATCGTATCGGTGGCCATCAGTAACACCTTGTTGCGAGGGCGCATCGGCCTGCTGATTGCCGCGGTTGGCGCGCTCGGCATCGTCGGGCTGAGCTTCCTCCTGAGTTTCAGCCATCCCGCCACCCCCAACGATTACCTGCAAGTCGGCACGCTCGGCGCCTTGTGTTTTGCTGCGGCATTGCTGGTGCAAGGGCTGAGCCGACGCCTGGAGGTCAGCGAAACCCTCGCCGAACAACGGGCAAGCGAAGTCGTCGGCCTCGAAGCCCTCAACGCACTGATCCTGCAACGCATGCGTACCGGCATCCTGGTACTCGACGACAAGCGGCGGGTTCAACTGGCCAACCACAGCGCCTTGAACCTGTTAGGCAGGGAAAATCTTGCAGGCCAACTGATCGACGACTACCTGCCCAGCCTGGTCGAACGCCAGCAACTGTGGCTCAACAATCCGACGCTGCGCCCCCAGAGCCTGAAAGTCGCCAATAGCGGTCTGGAGCTGCAACCGAGCTTCATTGCCCTGGACCAAAGCCCTCACCACCAGACCCTGGTCTTTCTCGAAGACCTCGCGCAAATCGCTCAACAAGCCCAGCAATTGAAGCTCGCCGCCCTCGGTCGCCTGACCGCCGGTATCGCCCATGAAATCCGCAATCCACTGGGCGCCGTTAGTCATGCCGCGCAGCTATTGCAGGAATCAGAGGAACTGAACCGCGCGGATCGACGTCTGACACAGATTATTCAAGACCACTCTCAGCGAATGAATCGGGTAATCGAAAACGTCCTGCAACTGTCCCGCCGCCAGCAAACCGTAGCGCAACGGCTTGATCTGAAGCCGTGGCTGGAACAGTTCGTCAACGAAACCCGCGAGGGGGCGACCGAACATCAGCAGATTCATCTGCGCATCGGCTCAGGGGACTTCAAAACCCTGATGGACCCAGACCAGCTGACCCAGATTCTCGACAATCTGTTGCGCAACGCCTGGCGCCATAGCACCTTGAATCACGACCTGGCACAGGTCTGGCTCGAGTTGTTCGTCGACCCGGACAGCCAGTTGCCGATCCTCGAGATTCTGGACGATGGCCCCGGCGTGGCACCGGAGCATCACGTGCACTTGTTCGAACCGTTCTTCACCACCAGCCCCCAAGGCACCGGCCTGGGGCTTTATCTGTCCCGTGAGCTGTGCGAAAGCAACCAGGCCCGCCTAGACTTCAAACCACGCCAAGGCGGCGGCTGCTTTCGCATCACTTTTGCTCACGGACGGAAACAAAGTTGAACAAGAGCCCACGGCAAAAAGTCCTGATCGTCGACGACGAACCGGATATCCGCGAACTCCTGGAAATCACCCTGGGCCGGATGAAACTCGACACCTTCAGTGCCCGCAACCTCGGCGAAGCCCAGGCCCTGCTGTCGCGAGAGACGTTCGACCTGTGCCTGACCGACATGCGCTTGCCGGACGGCACCGGCCTTGAGCTGGTGCAACACATCCAGCAACGCCACCCCCAAGTACCGGTGGCAATGATCACCGCTTATGGCAGCCTGGAAACGGCGATCAACGCCCTCAAGGCCGGCGCCTTCGACTTCCTGACCAAACCGGTGGACCTCACTCGCCTGCGGGAACTGGTCAGCAGCGCGCTTCGGTTGCCCGCGCCGGGCGGCACCGGCATCGCCATCGATCGCCGGCTGCTGGGCGATTCACCGCCCATGCGCGCCCTGCGCAAACACATCGACAAACTGGCCCGCAGCCAGGCGCCGGTGTACATCAGCGGCGAATCCGGCAGTGGCAAGGAATTGGTCGCGCGACTGATCCATGAGCAAGGCCCACGTGCCAGCCAACCGTTTATCCCGGTCAATTGCGGGGCGATTCCGTCGGAATTGATGGAGAGCGAATTTTTCGGTCACCGCAAAGGCAGCTTCAGCGGTGCCATCGAAGATAAACCCGGACTTTTCCAGGCTGCCCATGGTGGCACCCTGTTCCTCGACGAAGTGGCTGATTTGCCGCTGGCGATGCAGGTCAAACTGCTACGGGCGATACAGGAAAAAGCCGTTCGCGGTGTCGGGGAACAGCAGGAAACCGTGGTCGATGTGCGTATCCTTTGCGCCACCCACAAAGACCTCGACGCCGAAGTCGCCGCCGAACGCTTTCGCCAGGATTTGTACTACCGGTTGAACGTGATCGAACTACGGGTGCCGCCCTTGCGCGAACGCCGTGACGACATCGAATCCCTCGCCAGCCATGTGCTCAAACGCCTGGCCATCAGCACTGGCCAACCCGCCGCAAAACTCCACCCCCAAGCCCTCGACGCGCTGAAAAGCTACCGCTTCCCCGGCAATGTGCGGGAACTGGAGAACGTGCTCGAACGGGCGCACACGTTGTGTGAAAACAAACAAATTGAAGCCAGCGACCTGCGACTGGCCGAAGGCAACTGCAACCCGGAAGGCGGTGTGCCGGACCTGACGCAGATCGACAACCTGGAAGACTACCTGGAAAACGTCGAACGCAACCTTATCCTCCAGGCCCTGGAAGAAACCCGCTGGAACCGCACGGCGGCGGCTCAGCGGTTGAATCTTTCATTCCGGTCGATGCGCTACAGGCTCAAGAAACTTGGATTGGATTGAGGGACCCATCGTCGGAACGCCGCCCGGAGCAAGCTCGCTCCCACAGTTGATCTGAGGTGTGTTCAGATTATGTGCACACCACTGAACCCTGTGGGAGCGAGCTTGCTCGCGATGGCGGTAGGGCAAACAATCAATATCTAACGGTTAAATACGTCCAGCCGGTGCATACGGTGCCGGATCAATGATCGGCTCACGCCCCAGCATCACATCCGCAAACAACTGACACGACGCTGGCGCCAGCACCAGGCCGTTACGGTAATGCCCGCAATTAAGCCAAAGCCCTTCGAACCCTGGCACGCGACCGATGTAGGGAATGCCTTCCGGTGAGCCCGGTCGCAACCCGGCCCAGTGCCCCACGACTTCGGCATCCGCCAGTGCAGGAATCAACTCCACCGCCGACGCCTTCAGGCTCTCCAGGGCAGATTCGGTCGGCGTCTTGTCGAAGCCTTCATGCTCCAGCGTACTGCCGATCAGAATGTGCCCATCGCGCCGGGGAATCGCATAACGCCCCTTGGCCAGAACCATGCTCGGCAGGAAATCCGCTGCACATTTGTAGAGGATCATCTGCCCTTTCACCGGCTCGACCGGCAGGTCCAGGCCCAGGCTCTTGAGTAAATCACCGCTCCAGGCGCCCGCAGTCAGCACCACCTGACCGCCATGAATCGCTCCCGCCGAGGTCTGCACCCCGACCACCGTAGCGCCTTCACGGATAAACCCGCTGACTTCACACTGCTCATGAATCGTCACATTCGGCAGCGCCAGCAACGCAGCCTTGAGGGACTTCACCAGCCGCGGATTACGCACATTGGCCACATCGGCCATGTAGATCGCCCGGGAAAAACCGCTCCCCAACACAGGTACCGCGTCGTGAGCCGCCGAGATATCCACAGCCCGCAACGGACGGTTTTCCCGCTCGGCCCAGGCCAGCGCCTCGGCCTCATCATCCAGATCCAGCCAGTACAACCCGGTGGTATGCACCTCGGGATCGACACCAGTGGCGGCAAACAGTCGCTCACCCAGCTGTGGATAAAAATCCTGGGACCAATGCGCCAACGCGGTGACCGCCGGGCTGTAGCGCCACGGGTAGAGCGGCGAAACGATGCCGCCACCCGCCCAGGACGACTCCTGACCGACGTTCGAACGATCCAGCAGCACAACACTTTGCACTTCGGACGCGAGATTGAACGCTGTCAGCAGGCCAATCACGCCGCCGCCGACAATCACCACTTGCTGTTGCCTGGTCATGTTCTGATCCAACCGTTAAATAGACAGAGGGCGCAAAAAGGCGCCCGCAAAAGGAACTCAGCGCCCCCAGCAATCCTTGGTCGCGGCCGTCGCATTGACCATGCTTCTGACGCCAGTGTTGGTGATGGTGAAATCACCGCACTTGTCAGCTGCCATGGCCTTGCCGGCCTTGCGCACCGCCGTCAGCAGGAAGGTCTGATCGGTCAGGGTCGGGGTGATGGTGTAGAAGTCATTACCGGCGCTCATGCCGGTGGCATTGGTGTAGACATTATTCTTCGAATAGTAGCGTTCAAGGATCTGCGCCTGTTCGGAGAGCAGGCCGGCGACTTCAGTGCGGCGCCCCTTATTCACGTACTCGGTGAGGCTCGGGTAGCCAATGGTGATGACGATCCCGATGATCGCAATCACGATCATGATTTCGATCAGGGTAAAACCTCGGATGGATCTGCGCATGCCTCAACTCTCACTTACTGTATTTGTCGCCACATGATGCGACGGCTGCCGCCGCTGCCGGGCTTTTCCACCAGGGAGCTGATGCCACCGCTGGAGTTGTTAACAATCTTGCGGGACGCATTGTTGACGATCGCGTTCAGCGTCGGAATACCACCGGTGAAAATCACTCCGCTTGATATCGAATCCGTGCTGTCGACCAGCCCGTCACCATTGGTGTCGAGCACCGCGTAATTGAGCATCTTACCGCTGAATGCATCCAGCTCGACCAGTTTGCCGGTACCGAAACTGGCGCAAGGATCGGTGGTGTCCACGCTGGCCGTGGTGAACACAATCCGGCCGGCCACCAGACTGGCCTGATTGATCACCCGCTCACCGGTTAGCACGTTGTTGTACACCAGCGGCAGGTACCAGCCTTTTTTCGCCGGATAGGTCACGTCGTTCTGGCTGGTGGTGATGAATTGCCCACTGCTACCCGAGAGCACGCCGATCACCGACTGTGCCTGCAAACTGGACGTTGTGATTTGTCCGGAGCCACCTTCCGCATCCCACACGGCATAGAAAGCCTGAAGGTCTTTGTTGGTCTTGTCGGCAGTCTCATTGAATTTACCGGTACCGAAAAACACTTCCTTCCCCCCCAACGAATTGTCCGCCAGCAATGGTTGCGCGGTAATCGGCTGGGTGACGCCACCTGCAGTGGTAAACAGCGGTTGGCGGGAAAACGCCAGGTCCCACGATTCCGGGGCGGTGGCACTCAAATCAAACTTCCACATCCGCCCCTTCAAATCGCCGCCATAAGCGGCCTGCACCACATTCTGCGAGTTCACCCGAAGTTTTACCGACGACAGGCCGTTGGTCGTCTCGGCACCGTCGACCACTATTTTCTTGATCAGCGTGCCGTCGCGAATGTCGACCACGTACAACGCTGCCACCCCGGAGTTGCTGCCATAACCGTTGGAGATGAATGCCGCCCATCGACCGTCGGCCAAGCGTGCCACTTCCGGTCGTGCGTAGGCATAACCCAGATCATTGAAAATGTTCGCCGTGTTTGCTGTGGCCGGTGCGCTGATCTCCCACAACGCCTTCGTTACGTTACCGGCCGAGGCGTCGAACAACTGCAACGCGTAGAAGGTCCTGCCCCCCGCCCCTGTCCCGCCCAACGCGAGGGTTTTCCAGGCACTGTTGAGCTGGGCATCGAACACGCCCACCTGGCCGTCCACCAGAAACTTGTGGCTCACCCCGTTTATGTAAGTGGGGTCGGCGATGTAGTGCAGTGACGGCAACACACTGGACGGCATAAAAGCGTAACGCCGTGTGCCGTTGGCCGTGTTGATGACGTTTACAAAGCCGTCGTTGGCGTTCACCACGAGGCTGGCGTTCATGCTTGCCGCTTTGGTTGCCAGATAGGTGCTGTAAGTGGTGTCGCCTGACAGATCGGACGCGGTTTTATCCGTGGGCGATGCCAGGGCCAACGGCGAATTGATGATGTCGCCGAGCAGCACACTGCGCACTTTCAGGCCGGCCTTATTGGTGCCCTTGCTCCACTCCACCAGATCGCTGCCGGTGATGCCGGTGGGCAAACTCTGGTTGAGGGAAGTTTGTTGGGCAGGGGAAAAACTGGCGTAGGCCAGCGTCACGGCCGCATTGGTCAGGGTGTTCCAGGATTGATAGGTCGGCGCCGTGGCACCGGGCACGATGGCGGTATCGGTTGTCCACAACACCGAGGCGGTGTTGACCGCACCACTGGAGGTAAATCCGTAGGACTTGATCGTGCCGCGCCAATCCTTGGGATCGTAACTGGTCTGAAAGTAACTCGAACCGCTGGCCAGAGTGGTCCCGCTGGTGACGCCACTGCCGCCGGAGCCGGCCTTGGAGGTGATATCGCTCAGGGCGGACGAGAGTGCACTGTTGAGTCCTGCACTGTCGGTCGCCTGGTAATACTTGCCCTGCCCGTAAGTCGCCGCGTCCGACAACATCTGGTTCGCAGTGGCGAAACCGACGGTGTAGGTGTTCATGTTCTGTTTTGGAAAATCCGCTGCGTCCCAGCTTTTACTCGCAGAATCGGTGCCAGTCGTGCGCATGTCGATGTCGAAGGCGAACTTGGCAATGTCATCCAGGTAAAGCGTATCGCCCTCATCATCGCCACCAGGGCCGTCGTTGTTTACACCGTCCCAATTGGGCAGTCGGGTACCGCCCAGGGGATCTGTGGTCGGGAAGGTCCGGTCAAAGGTGGGCAAGCCGTCGGTAATCACCACGCCATAGTTTTTCTGGCAGCGGTACTGGATCGGACTGGTGTAGGTGGCGGGCGTCGAGTTGTAGAACGGCGCCATGCCGCGCATGTACCGGGTCACTTCGTAATAGGTTTCCGCCAGGGGCGTGTTGGCGACCGCACTCAAGCCGTTGATCGAGGTAATCAGGGCACTGTAGTTGGCCTGGTCCGCCAGATCGCTAATGGAACGGGCGATGTAGCCACCATTGCCGGAGTTGTTGCTGTTGACAGGGTTGAACGTCGCCAGGCCAATACGCAGCCCGCGGTTGGTGGTCACCAGATCGGTGGACACCTTGCGCGCAACGTTCATCCGGTAATCGTTGGGGATGGAACCCGTGGTGAAATCGCGGTTGCTACCGTTGGCCAGCCCCACCAGGTACGAAATGTAGTCCGCAGAATATCGGGTATTTTCGTTGCCTACCGGATCGGGCAGTTTGAGGCACTGGGGCGCGAGGCTGTTGTTGTAAAACGCGTAGTAACCGTTGGAGCATCCGGACGTCGGCAAGCTGGAGAGGAAGACCGTGTCACCGGTGATGTAAGAGAAACCCAGACACAGCCCCAGCAGCGCATTGCATTGCCGGGCCGGGGTTCGGTTCACTGCCGGATCGAATCCTGCCGCGTAGATGATGTTGTTCATGCTGCCCGAATCGTCGATCAACAACATCACGTTCGGTGCGACGGCTGCAGCGCTCAATAGCGGTGAATCCGACGGTGTGAAGGCATACGCGGGCGCTGAGAGATATAAACCCGACAACACGCCGCATACCAGGCGCCACAACCCGGCGTGCCGTTCAGTACTTCGCATAGATACTCTCCACCACACTGCGCGAGTTGCCCGCGATGCCGACTGCGGTCACCCGGTACAGCGTTGTCGAGGTGTTGCTCGGCACATTCACGGCGGTCAGGGTGGTGCCGATGTTCTGCACCCCGTAAAAACCGCTGCCGGAGGCGATCCAGGTTACTCCCGAGGTGGAATTGAAACCGGCGCCGGTGATTGTCGACGACTCGGCCGGTGGCGCGCATTGGGTGGTGCCGCTGCAGACCGGCAACGAAAAGGTCTCCAGTTGCACCGCGCTTTCACCCACGCGCAACGCCGATTCGGCGCCCTGGAACGACTGATTGCGCAAGGTCACGCTGGCGGCCATTTTTTCCTGCAGGGTGGCGTTTTGCATCGATGAAAGACCGATCAATGTCAGCAACAGAAGAAACACCAGGCTGACCAGCAGCGCCATGCCCCGCTGGGCGTGAGGGGTCACGGGAGTAATACTCATCGGCCCTCCCCTCATGGCAGGCGGTTGCGCAGCGCGGCAACCACGTTGAAGGTTTGATTGCCTACCCGGTTGTTCGGGTCGGTGAGGGTCAACGTCAGGCGAACACTACGGATGCGCGCCGGATCAGTGGGATTGCTGCTGTAACTGGAGGCAGCCACATCAGTGGCGGAACTGGCGAGGCCGAAGCTCACGTTGAAGGCACTGACGTTGTTCACCAGTACCGCCTGAGCCGGCGTGCCGGTGCCGACACCCATCAGCAGTTGATTGTTGCTGAAGCTGTAGATCAAGCGCCGGATCGGAAACGCCAGCTCTCCCGACCCCGGAACTCGGGCGCCCGTGTAGGCTGTTGCATTGTTCCGACAATCGGAAACCACCGTCCAGGTCGGTACCCCACCACTGCCGCCGACATCCGCTGTCACCAGGGTCAGTTTGAGGTTGGCGTTGTCCCAACTGATCGGCGTTGTCTGGCTGGCATTGAAGTCACCTGCCGAGCTTGAATCGGTGACTGCCCCCAGACATCCGAACATGCCGACCATGCGGATTTCCTGAATCATCTTGCTCAGCACGAACCGCGCATCTTCCTGCATGGCGGCAGCGGTGTTCTGGCTGACATAGGTGTTCTTGGCCGCGATGAAAATCTGCGCCACGCCCAGGACCACGACCAAACTCAATGCCAGGGCGATCAGTAACTCGATCAGACCGAAACCTCTATTGGACCGGTTCATGGCGTCGGCACCGGGTCGATGGTGGCACGACTGGTCAGGACGAAACTGCGCCGCGAATTGGCGATATTCGCAGCCCGCGAGTCATCCCAGGTAATGGTGATGGTGTACACCCGCTGATTGAGCGTCACGCTTCCGGTGGCGGTGGCGCCGCCGAAATTGACAATGTTGGTGGTGAAGTCGTAGAGGTCCTGATCCCGCGCGACGCTCAGGTTGCCTGAGGTCGGAGGCGTGACGGTGTAGTCGGCACCGGAGTTGGCGCGAATGCGGTCCATCATGTCGTAGGCGATAAAACTCGCCTGGCTGGTCATCCGCGCGCTGTCAGTGTACTTCAGCGCATTGAGCTGAATCGCCGCAGCCCCCAACAGCCCCACCGTCAGAATCAACAACGCAACCAAGACTTCGATCAGCGTCATGCCCTCCTGTGCACGCTTGCTCCATCCCCTCATCCGCAGCTTCCACCCAATAGAATTCGTCCGTTCAAACACACATTCAGCGTCCTGCTTTGTGCCCCCAGTACATAGCTGATCACTACCGCCGTGGACGGTGCCGACAACCCGCCAAGGTTGTTGAAATCGATGGCGGTCACTCCTGAGGTTAGCGTCAGAGTCGCGCCGCTGCTCATCGCTGGAACAACCCGCAATACATTGGCCGGATTGCCAGTCCCGTCAAACACCGTTAATTCTCCGGTCCAGACGCTGCCGCCGGCCGTCGGGCGTAGCCGGGTGGTGACGCCACGGTCGATGGCCTCCAGTCGGGCGAAATTGAGTCCGCGTTGCAGATCGCCGATTTCGGTGTCGGCCTTGGTGCTTTGCACCGAACGGGTAAACGCCGGTACGGCCAGCGTGATCAGGATCAGAAACACCGCGAGCGCGATCAGCAACTCGATCAGCGTGAAACCTTTTGTACGATGATCCATCTGTGCCCTCCGTCGCCGTCGGCTATACCTGCTTCTACACGCTAGAACATTCGACCGGCGGATGTACGGTTGTTTTGCCATTACTCGCGCAGGGATCGCGCGGGCCGCAGCACTCCAGGGAGGGAGATGACATGCATCAGCGAGGTTTCAGCCTGATCGAACTGCTCATGGGACTGACAATTGTCGGGATTGTTCTACTGTTGGTCAGTCCGGCGTTTGCTGCACTGACTGAATCGAACCATCGCGAGCAGATGGCAGAGTCGCTTATCAGCGGTATACGCAACGCCAGAACCGTTGCCATCACACGCAACCAGAGCGTCGTGATTCACGGTATCAACGGCGACTGGAGTCAGGGCTGGCGGATCATTCTGGATATCAGTGGCAAAGGCGCGGAGGACAACAGCAATCCGCTGTTGGTTGAGCGCGCGAGTGGCACTCAGGTGCCGATTGTCGGCAATTGGCCGGTCAGGCGATACATACGCTTCAACAGTATTGGCGAGCCACAGATGCCCGGCCGGGCCTTTCAAGCGGGGACATTGCACATCTGCGCAGCCCGCGAACCGGTCACTCAGCTCCAGGTGGTGCTGGCCGCGACCGGCCGCGTCAGCCTGCGCAGCCATAAGGCTGAGCAGGCGTTGTGCCCAGGGGGCAAAAGCGTTAAAGCAGGGAGCGGACGCGCAACTCTTTAGGCATGGAGAAGGTAATGTTCTCCTCGCGACCAGCCAGTTCATCGGCGCCGGTAGCGCCCCACGCCTGCAACTGCTGGATCACGCCACGCACCAGCACTTCCGGTGCGGAGGCGCCAGCGGTGATGCCGATTCGCTCGACACCGTCGAACCAGCTCTTTTGCAGGTCTTCGGCGCCGTCGATCAGGTAGGCCGGGGTGGCCATGCGCTCGGCCAGTTCACGCAAGCGATTGGAGTTGGAGCTGTTCGGGCTGCCGACCACCAGTACCACGTCGCACTCGTCGGCCAGTTGCTTGACCGCATCCTGACGGTTTTGCGTGG
This sequence comes from Pseudomonas sp. GL_093, assembly GCF_057837605.1. NCBI lineage: Bacteria > Pseudomonadati > Pseudomonadota > Gammaproteobacteria > Pseudomonadales > Pseudomonadaceae > Pseudomonas > Pseudomonas sp. GL_093. The sequence continues at coordinate 6,065,674 of NZ_CM174448.1, forward strand.
CGTAGCAGATGTCGTCCTTGCGCGGGCCACCGATCGCCGGGAAGCGTGTACGCAGTGCGTCGATGACGCGGCTGGTATCGTCCATGGACAGGGTGGTCTGGGTCACGAACGCCAGTTTTTCAGGGTTGTTCACCTGCAAGGCGGCGACGTCTTTCTCGTCTTCGACCAGATAGATCGCGCCACCATTGCTGCCATCGTACTGGCCCATGGTGCCTTCGACTTCCGGGTGACCGGCGTGGCCGATGAGGATGCATTCACGGCCGTCGCGGCTGTAGCGTGCAACTTCGATGTGTACCTTGGTCACCAGCGGGCAAGTGGCGTCGAACACCTTCAGGCCACGACCGGCGGCTTCGGTGCGCACGGCCTGGGAAACACCGTGGGCACTGAAGATCACGATGACGTCGTCCGGCACCTGATCCAGTTCTTCGACGAAGATAGCCCCGCGAGCGCGCAGGTCTTCGACGACGAATTTGTTGTGGACCACTTCGTGGCGCACGTAGATCGGCGGCCCGAAGACTTCCAGGGCGCGGTTGACGATTTCGATCGCCCGGTCCACACCGGCGCAGAAGCCACGGGGGTTGGCGAGTTTGATTTGCATGCTGTGCCTCGTGTCTTGCGCGCAAGAAATAGCGAAAACAGTAAAAAAACTTCTTACTGTGGGAGCGAGCCCGCTCGCGAAAGCGTCATCACATTCAACATCAATGTTGACTGACACACCGCTTTCGCGAGCAGGCTCACTCCCACATTTTGACCGTGTTCGGTCAGTTACAGCGATTTGACGTCGATGATCTCGACGTCAAAGGTCAATGTCTTGCCGGCCAGCGGGTGGTTGAAGTCGATGGTCACTTGTTCGTCATCGAATACCTTCACCACACCGGGCAACTCAGTATTGGCCGCATCGTTGAAGATCACCAGCAAGCCAGGCGACAGTTCCATGTCCTTGAACTGCGAGCGCGGGATGATCTGTACGTTCTGCGGGTTGGGTTGGCCAAAAGCGTTTTCCGGCTGAATCGTCAGCGTACGCTTGTCGCCAGCCTTGAAGCCGAACAGCGCTGCTTCGAACCCTGGCAACAGGTTGCCGTCACCGACCTTGAAGGTCGCCGGGGCTTTGTCGAAGGTGCTGTCGACGGTGTCGCCGTTCTCCAGGCGCAGTGCAAAGTGCAAAGTGACTTCCGTGTTCTGGCGGATGCGTTGCTCAGCCAATACCTGTTCAGTCATGAACGGCTTCTCCGGTCTTTTTACTTTTGAACATGTCCAGCGCAAGCATTACGGCACCAACAGTGATTGCACTGTCGGCAAAGTTGAACGCCGGGAAATACCAGCGGTTCTGCCAATGCACCAGAATGAAATCGATCACATGGCCCAGGGCAATGCGGTCATACAGATTACCCAGCGCGCCGCCCAGCACCAGCGCCAAAGCGACGGCCAGCCAGGTTTCGTTGCGCCCCAGACGCTTGAGCCACACTACCAGCACCGCACTGACCACGACCGCGATCAGGGCAAACAGCCAGCGCTGCCAGCCGGAGCTGTCGGCCAGGAAGCTGAATGCCGCGCCCGTGTTATAGGCCAGGGTCCAGCTGAACAAATCGGGGATTACCACGATTTGCTGGTACATCTCGAGCTTGCCTTCGAAGTAGAACTTGCTGGCCTGGTCGATGACCAGGACCAGCAAACTCAACCAGAGCCAGCTCAGCCGTCCGAAACGGCCAGCCGCATTAGGCATAGTGACGAACCTCGCCAGCGCCGCTGATGTTATCGACGCAACGACCGCAGATTTCCGGATGCTCCGGGTTCACGCCGACGTCTTCACGGCAGTGCCAGCAACGGGCGCACTTGGCGTGGCTCGACTTGACCACCTGCAGTTTCAAACCGCTGACTTCGGTGACCACGGCATCGGCCGGCGCCTGAACGAACGGTGCAACAGTAGCGGTCGAGGTGATCAGGACGAAGCGCAGTTCGTTGCTCAGCTTGGCCAGGTCGGCGCTCAGCGCCTCTTCGGCGAACAGCGTCACTTCGGCTTGCAGGTTGCCACCGACGGCCTTGGCCGCGCGCTGGATTTCCATTTCCTTGTTGACTGCGACCTTCACCGCCATGATCCGCTCCCAGTAGGCGCGGTCCAGCTCGACGTTTTCCGGCAGCTCGGTCAGGCCTTCGTACCAGGTGTTGAGCATTACCGATTCGTTACGCTCGCCCGGCAGGTATTCCCACAGTTCGTCAGCGGTGAATGCCAGGATCGGCGCGATCCAGCGCACCAGCGCTTCGGAGATGTGGTACAGCGCGGTTTGCGCCGAACGGCGGGCCTTGCTGTTGGCGCCAGTGGTGTACTGACGGTCCTTGATGATGTCGAGATAGAAACCGCCCAACTCCTGCACGCAGAAGTTGTGGATCTTGGAGTAGACGTTCCAGAAGCGGTATTCGCTGTAGTGCTCTTGCAGCTCGCGTTGCAGCAGCAGGGTGCGGTCCACGGCCCAACGGTCCAGCGCCAGCATTTCTTCGGCCGGCAGGATGTCGGTGGCCGGGTTGAAGCCGGTCAGGTTGGAGAGCAGGAAGCGCGCGGTGTTACGGATACGCCGGTAGGCGTCCGCACTGCGTTGCAGGATCTGCTCGGAAACCGCCATTTCACCCGAGTAATCGGTGGAAGCGACCCACAGACGCATGATGTCGGCGCCCAGGGTGTCGTTGACCTTTTGCGGCGCGATCACGTTGCCCAGGGACTTGGACATCTTGCGGCCGGACTCATCGACGGTGAAGCCGTGAGTCAGCAGTTCGCGGTATGGCGCGTGGTTGTCGATGGCGCAACCGGTCAGCAACGACGAGTGGAACCAGCCACGGTGTTGGTCCGAACCTTCCAGGTACAGGTCGGCACGTGGACCGGTCTCGTGGCCCATCGGGTGCGAACCGCGCAGAACGTGCCAGTGCGTGGTGCCCGAATCGAACCAGACGTCCAGGGTGTCGCTGATCTTGTCGTATTGCGGCGCTTCGTCACCGAGCAGCTCGGCGGCGTCCATCTTGAACCAGGCTTCGATGCCTTCGACTTCGACGCGCTTGGCGACTTCTTCCATCAGCTCGGCGGTACGTGGGTGCAGCTCGCCGCTTTCCTTGTTCAGGAAGAACGGGATCGGCACGCCCCAGTTGCGCTGACGGGAGATGCACCAGTCCGGACGGTTGGCGATCATCGAGTGCAGGCGCGCCTGGCCCCAGGCCGGAACGAACTTGGTCTCTTCGATGGCTTTGATCGCCCGCTTGCGCAGGGTTTCGCCGGTCACAGGTTCTTTGTCCATGCCGATGAACCACTGCGCGGTGGCGCGGTAGATCAGCGGGGTCTTGTGACGCCAGCAGTGCATGTAGCTGTGTTCGATGATGCTGGTGTGCAGCAGCGCACCCACTTCGGTCAACTTGTCGACGATGGCCGGGTTGGCTTTCCAGATGAACTGGCCGCCAAAGAATTCCAGCGACGTTGCGTAAACGCCGTTGCTCTGTACCGGGTTGAGGATGTCGTCGTTGACCATGCCGTACTTCTTGCAGGTCACGAAGTCGTCTACGCCATAGGCCGGCGAGGAGTGAACCACGCCGGTGCCAGCGCCCAGTTCAACGTACTCGGCCAGGTAAACCGGCGACAGACGGTCGTAGAACGGGTGACGGAAGTTGATCAGTTCCAGCTCTTTACCGGTGGTGGTCGCAATGACCGAGCCTTCCAGGCTGTAACGGGCCAGGCACGACTCGACCAGCTCTTCAGCCAGTACCAGCAGTTTGTCGCCGACATCGACCAGGGCGTAGTTGAATTCCGGGTGAACGTTCAACGCCTGGTTGGCCGGGATGGTCCACGGGGTGGTGGTCCAGATCACGATCGAAGCGGGTTTGCCCAGCGACGGCAGACCGAAAGCGGCAGCCAGCTTGGCTTCGTCGGCAATCGGGAAGGCCACGTCGATGGTCGAGGACTTTTTGTTCTCGTACTCGACTTCCGCTTCAGCCAGGGCCGAACCGCAGTCGAAGCACCAGTTCACAGGCTTCAGGCCCTTGAACACGAAACCGCCCTTGACGATTTCTGCCAAGGCACGGATTTCACCGGCCTCGTTTTTGAAATCCATGGTCTTGTACGGGTTGGCGAAATCGCCCAACACGCCCAGACGGATGAATTCGGACTTCTGGCCTTCGATCTGCTCGGTGGCGTAGGCACGGCACAGTTCGCGGGTTTTGTCCGCGCCCAGGTTTTTACCGTGGGTCACTTCGACTTTGTGCTCGATCGGCAGACCGTGGCAGTCCCAGCCCGGAACATAAGGCGCGTCGAAACCCGACAGGGTTTTCGAGCGGATGATCATGTCCTTGAGAATCTTGTTCAGCGCATGACCGATGTGAATCGTGCCGTTGGCGTACGGAGGACCGTCGTGAAGTACGAACTTCGGACGATCCTTGCCAATCTCGCGCAACTTACCGTACAGGCCAATGCTGTCCCAGCGCTGCAGAATCTGCGGTTCGCGCTGAGGCAGGCCGGCCTTCATTGGGAAGGCGGTGTCCGGAAGGTTTAGCGTGGCTTTATAGTCGGTCATTTAAGGCTCTTCATTAGCGATTGGCGCTAGGTGCGACAGGGCACGGGCGGCGGCAACATCCGCATTGATCGCCGTCTTAAGCGCCTCCAGAGAGGCGAAACGCTGCTCTTCACGCAGCTTGTGGTGGAAAACCACCGTCAAACGCCGGTCATACAGATCGCCGGCAAAATCTAAAAGATGCACTTCGAGGTGGGCTTTGCCATCACCTTGAACGGTTGGCCGCACGCCAATGTTGGCGACGCCTGGCCAGGTCTTGCCGTCGATGTCGACGTTGACCAGGTAAACCCCGGTCAGCGGCACGCGACGACGCTTGAGTTGTATGTTGGCCGTGGGCGTACCCAACTGGCGCGCCAGCTTCTGGCCATGCAGGACCCGCCCGGCAATCCGGAACGGACGCCCGAGCAGTCGCTCGGCCAAGGCGAAATCAGCAGCGGCCAGGGCATTGCGGACCTGGGTGCTGCTGACGCGAATACCGTCCAGCTCCACGGTTTGCGCCGCTTCGACGGTAAAGCCTTGCAGGACGCCAGCCTGTTGCAGGAAATCGAAATCCCCTACCCGGTCGCAGCCGAAACGGAAGTCGTCACCGACCTCTAGATGTTGCACACCGAGGCCGTCCACCAGAATGGTGTCGACGAATTCGCTGGCGCTGAGCTTGCTCAAGCGCTGGTTGAAGGCCAGGCACAGGACCCGGTCGACACCTTCCTCGGCCAGCAGCTGCAGTTTATCCCGCAGCCGGGCCAGACGGGCCGGCGCCGTGTCCGGCGCGAAGAACTCTCGCGGCTGCGGCTCAAAAATCACCACGCAGCTGGGCACGCCCAACTCGAGCGCACGCTCACGGAGCCTCGCCAGGATAGCCTGGTGGCCACGGTGAACACCGTCAAAGTTGCCAATAGTGGCGACACAGCCCCGATGCTGGGGGCGCAGGTTGTGGAGGCCTCGAACCAGCTGCATAACGCGCTTCTTGCTCATAAAGTGGTCGATTATAACCACACCCGGCGGCCGACGACAGGCAACACCGTAACCCAAAGTGATCGAGCCGACAAAACCGTCGATTCGCCCGTGTTTATCGAGGTCGTGACCTCAGCTCAGCGTTTTGCGATTGAAGTCTCGCAAACGGAAGCCCATCAATAGCAACATGCCGAAATAAGCCACCACACCGGCAACGACCAATGCGCCCAGACGCAGGAACCGCTCCAGCATATGCCCCTGATCCCAGGCTGGCATGAAATGCATTCCGACCAGTAACACAGCCGACATCACCAACACTGCAATCACTAGCTTGAAACCGAACTTCGCCCAACCCGGTTGCGGCTCATACATCTGCTGCTTACGTAGCTGATAGAACAGCAGGCTGGCGTTAATGCACGCACCTATGCTGATGGCCAGCGCCAGACCGGCATGGGCCAGCGGACCGATCAACACCAGGTTGAATAATTGGGTAACGATCAGGGTGAAAATCGCGATTTTTACCGGTGTGCGGATGTTTTGTTGCGCATAAAAGCCCGGCGCCAGCACTTTGATCACGATAATCCCGAGTAAACCGACCGAATAAGCGATCAGCGCCCGCTGGGTCATGGAGGCGTCAAACGCGCTGAACTGGCCGTACTGGAACAAAGAAACCGTCAGCGGCTCGGCGAGAATCCCCAGCGCCAGGGAGCACGGCAACACCAGCATGAAACACAGGCGCAGCCCCCAATCGAGGATCCGCGAGTATTCCTGGCGATCCTTGCTGGCGTAGGTCTTGGCCAGGGTCGGCAGAAGAATCGTGCCCAGCGCCACGCCCAGCACACCGGACGGTAATTCCATCAAACGGTCTGCGTAGTACATCCATGACACGGAACCAGCGACCAGGAACGAGGCGAAAATAGTATTGATGATCAGCGAAATCTGGCTCACGGACACACCGAGAATCGCCGGCAACATTTGCTTCATGACCCGCCAGACGCCGCTGTCACGCAGGTTCAGTCGTGGCAACACCAGCAGGCCGATCTTTTTCAGGTGCGGCAGCTGATAGAGCAATTGCGCCAGACCACCCGCCAGTACTGCCCAGCCCAGCGCCATGACCGGCGGATCGAAGTACGGCGTCAGGAACACCGAAAAGATAATCATGCTGACGTTGAGCAGGGTCGGCACGAAGGCCGGCACCGAGAAGCGGTTATACGTGTTGAGGATCGCCCCAGCCAACGAAGACAGGGAGATCAGCAATATGTAAGGAAAGGTCACCCGCAACAGACTGGCCGTCAGCTCGAATTTTTCCGGCGTGTCGGTGAAGCCCGGCGCGGTCACCCAGATGACCCACGGCGCAGCGATCATGCCCAACGCGGTGACCAACGCCAGCACCAGCGTCAGCAGGCCCGAGACGTAGGCAATGAAGGTTCGCGTCGCCTCCTCGCCCTTCTGGCTTTTATATTCAGCAAGAATCGGCACGAATGCCTGGGAAAAAGCCCCTTCGGCGAAGATCCGCCGCAGCAGATTGGGCAATTTGAAGGCGATAAAGAAGGCGTCAGTCGCCATCCCGGCGCCAAATGTGCGCGCAATGAGAGTGTCACGAACGAACCCCAGAATCCGGGAAAGCATCGTGATAGAGCTGACGGCGGCCAACGATTTGAGCAGATTCATTGAAAGAGTTTGTGCCTGTCGATAAACAGCAGGCGAACAAAGCGCCTACTTATGCGATACTCCGCGCCGCAGCAGCACAGAGCCAAAGCTCGCGAGTTTACAGGTCAAGCGCCGGAAATAAATATCCCGCCTCTTTATACCTACCACTTAGCGGAACGTCTCAACCGCCCTTGACAAGACATCAACTCATCGGCATGATTCGCGGCCTATTTTGTTTGCTATTTCCTAAAAAGTCTTTCGAGGAGCTCGACGGTGGCCAACACACCTTCCGCCAAAAAACGTGCAAAACAGGCTGAGAAGCGTCGCAGCCACAACGCCAGCCTGCGTTCCATGGTTCGTACCTACATCAAGAATGTAGTTAAGGCCATCGACGCAAAAGACGCTGAAAAAGCTCAAGCTGCTTACGTTCTGGCCGTGCCAGTTATCGACCGTATGGCCGATAAAGGCATCATCCACAAGAACAAGGCTGCTCGTCATAAGAGCCGCCTGAACGGTCACGTCAAGGCTCTGAACCTTGCTGTTGCCGCATAAGCGATAAGCTTGTTAAAAAACCGACCCTAGGGTCGGTTTTTTATTGCCTGCGATTTAGCAGCCACACCAAAAAATGTAGGAGTGAGCCTGCTCGCGATGGCGGTGCAACATTCAACACTGATGTCGACTGTTGCACCGCCATCGCGAGCAGGCTCACTCCCACATTTGGATCTTCGTTAGCTTATTGAGCCTGCGCCCACGGCAGGATAGGGATGGCGGTGACCGCATTCTGCGGACTGCCTTCGATCACACGATCGCTATAGACCAGGTACACCAGCGTATTGCGCTTCTTGTCGAGGAATCGCACCACCTGCATGGTCTTGAACACCAGTGACGTGCGCTCCTTGAACACCTCGTCACCATCCTTCAACTCGCCCTTGAAGCTGATCGGCCCGACCTGACGACAAGCGATAGACGCTTCCGCGCGATCTTCAGCCAACCCCAAACCACCCTTCACGCCACCCGTCTTGGCCCGCGACAGGTAGCAGGTCACGCCCTCAACCTTTGGATCATCAAACGCTTCGACGACGATGCGGTCATTCGGACCGACAAACTTGAACACTGTCGACACCTGACCAATCTCCTCGGCCGAGGCCAGCAGCGGCATCGCCAACAGCAGACCCAACAATCCTTTTGCCACGCGCATTCAGGTATTCCTTCAGACCAGGATCAGGTTATCGCGATGAACCAGTTCCGGCTCCGCCATGTAACCCAACAGACCGACAATCGCCTCAGACGACTGACCGATGATTTTTTGTGCTTCCAGCGCGCTGTAGTTGGCCAGGCCTCGGGCGATTTCACGACCGTCCGGCGCCACGCAAACCACCATCTCGCCACGACGGAAGCTGCCCTGGACCAGTTTGACACCCACAGGCAGCAAACTTTTGTTGCCTTTGGACAGCGCAGTCACCGCGCCGGCATCCAGCACAAGCGTGCCGCGAGTTTGCAGGTGCCCGGCCAGCCATTGCTTGCGCGCCGCCAACAGGCCGCGCTCAGGCGACAGCAAGGTGCCGATGCGCTCGCCCGCCTTGAGGCGATCCAGCACACGGTCAATACGCCCACCAACGATGATGGTATGCGCACCGGAACGAGCCGCCAGCCGCGCAGCACGCAATTTGGTCTGCATGCCGCCACGACCCAGCGCACCACCCGTACCGCCCGCCACCGCATCCAGCGCCGGATCATCGGCGCGCGCTTCGTAAATCAGGTTGGCGTTAGGGTTATTACGCGGATCGGCGTCGAACATGCCATCGCGATCCGTGAGGATCACCAACAGATCAGCCTCGACCAGGTTGGCCACCAGCGCCGCGAGCGTGTCGTTGTCGCCGAAACGTATTTCATCAGTGACTACGGTGTCGTTTTCGTTGATCACCGGAATAACTTTCAGCTCAACCAACGCGCGCAAGGTGCTGCGGGCATTCAGGTAGCGCTTGCGGTCGGACAAGTCGTCGTGAGTCAGGAGAATCTGCGCGGTATGCCGGCCATGCTCGGCAAAGCTCGACTCCCAGGCCTGCACCAGCCCCATCTGACCGATGGCGGCAGCGGCCTGCAACTCGTGCATCGCACTGGGTCGTACGGTCCAGCCCAAACGGCTCATGCCGGCCGCCACCGCCCCGGAGGACACCAGCACCAACTCGACGCCAGCCTCATGCAAAGCCACCATCTGCTCGACCCAAACACCCATTGCCGCGCGATCGAGGCCCTTGCCGTCCGCCGTCAGCAAAGCGCTGCCGATCTTCACGACCCAACGCTGCGCACCTGTCACCTTGCTCCGCATCATCTTCAACCTTAGCTTGAGGACAGCGCGACCTGGCACTGCCCGTAACGTTATTCGTGACTACCGATTTCCAGATACTAAAACGCCGCTCTAGTGAGCGGCGTTTAAGTTTATCGCAACGAATCAGTCACGCACGTAAATGATTTCCGGACCGTCTTCGTCATCCACATCTTCTTCGTCCCAATCATCGTCGCCGATGTCATGGACCGACTTCACGCCGCTACGGCGCAGGGCACGCTGGTCATCCAGGGCCTGCAGCTGAGCACGGGCTTCGTCTTCGATGCGCTGATCGAGCTCGGCCAACTCTTCCTTGTAAACCGGGTCGTTAGCCAGGCGATCAGCACGGTCTTCCATGTAACGCATGATGTCGTGGCAAAGACGCTCGGTGCCCAGCTTGGAGATAGCCGAGATCACGTAGACCGGACCGGTCCATTCCAGGCGATCAACGATCTCCTTGACGCGCTCTTCGTGCTCTTCTTCCAGAATCTGGTCGCACTTGTTCAGCACCAACCAACGATCACGCTCGGCCAGGGACGGGCTGAACTTGGTCAGCTCGCTGACGATCACTTCAGCAGCATCCGGGGCGCTGGCGTCATCCAGCGGCGCCATGTCCACGAGGTGCAGCAGCAGACGCGTACGCGACAAGTGCTTGAGGAAGCGAATCCCCAGGCCTGCGCCATCGGAAGCACCTTCGATCAGACCCGGAATGTCCGCGACCACAAAGCTTTTCCAGCGATCGACACTGACCACACCCAGGTTCGGCACCAGCGTGGTGAACGGGTAGTCGGCGACTTTCGGCTTGGCAGCCGACACCGAACGAATGAAGGTACTTTTGCCAGCATTCGGCAAGCCCAGCAGACCGACGTCAGCCAACACTTTCATTTCCAGCTTCAGATCACGCGCCTCACCCGGCTTGCCCGGAGTGGTCTGACGCGGAGCACGGTTGGTACTGGATTTGAATCGGGTGTTACCCAGACCGTGCCAGCCGCCGTGAGCAACCAACAAACGCTGACCGGCCTTGGTCAGGTCGCCAATCACTTCCTGAGTAGCGGAGTCGATGACGGTCGTGCCGACCGGAACACGCAGGACCAGCTCTTCACCTTTCTTGCCGGTGCAGTCAGTGCTGCCGCCGTTGGAACCGCGCTCGGCATCAAAGTGCCGGGTGTAACGGTAGTCCACCAGGGTGTTGAGGTTTTCGTCGGCGATCATGTAGACCGAGCCGCCATCACCACCATCACCGCCGTTCGGGCCACCGTTTTCAATGAATTTTTCGCGACGGAAGCTCATGCAACCGTTGCCGCCGTCGCCGGCCTTTACTCGAATCGATACTTCATCAACAAACTTCATAACAAAACGCCTCTCGTCATACGGACGAGCCGAAAAACACTAAGACATAAGACTCTTGCAAAAATGAGCGCAGCGACCTCAATCAACGACCGCAAATCCAGCGCTGGAGCCCATCACAAACAGCTTTGCAAGAGACTCACCCCACAAACGAAAAAGCCCCGTCGCGAGACAGGGCTTTTCCAGCAACTACGTAATTATGCCGCGACGACTTCAGTCTTCGGGACAATGCTCACGTAACGGCGGTTGAAAGCGCCTTTTACTTCAAACTTGATCACGCCGTCGATTTTAGCGAACAGAGTGTGATCTTTACCCATGCCAACACCGTAACCGGCGTGGAATTGGGTGCCGCGCTGACGCACGATGATGTTGCCCGGAATGATAACCTGGCCGCCATACATCTTCACGCCAAGGCGTTTGGCTTCTGAGTCGCGACCGTTACGGGTACTACCACCAGCTTTTTTGTGTGCCATGAGTCAATTCTCCTAGTGAGGAATTAGGCTGAAATTAAGCCTGAATACCGGTGATTTTGATCTCGGTGTACCACTGGCGGTGGCCCATACGCTTCATGTGGTGCTTACGACGACGGAACTTGATGATGCGGACTTTATCGTGACGACCTTGGGAGATCACTTCAGCCACAACGGTAGCGCCAGCAACAACTGGAGCGCCGATGTTCACGTCATCGCCATTGGCGACCAACAGAACGCGATCAAAAGTAACGGATTCGCCGGTAGCGATTTCCAGTTTTTCGATCTTCAGGTATTCACCTGGGGCGACCTTGTATTGCTTGCCACCAGTAACAATTACTGCGTACGACATGGTATTTCTCCGATAATCCTGCTCACCCAGCTCTTTATAAGAAGAGGTATTGGCTGGCATGGCTGCATTGGGCTGGAAGGCCTGTTTGCAATTGCGTAAGGCAGGTGCTGCCCAGGAAGTTCAGGGTGCGCGATTGTACGCAAGCTGCCGGGGCGATGCAAGAGGCCGTCCATCGTACCTTGACACCCGCCGACGTGGGTCCTAGCATGCCGCGCAACCCTTCTGGAGCACCTGTCGCTGATGCAACCCCAAGCTTTCTACCGCGCGGTGGCGGACGATTTTAGCGCCGTCGACGGCATCATCAAGAAGCAGCTGACTTCCCGAGTGCCGCTGGTATCGAAAATCGGCGATTACATTACCTCGGCTGGCGGTAAACGCCTGCGCCCTCTATTAGTGTTGCTGTGTGGCAAGGCTCTGGGTCGCGAAGGCGATGACCTGCGCCTGCTGGCCGCGACCATCGAGTTCCTGCACACCGCGACCCTGCTGCATGACGACGTGGTCGACATGTCCGGCATGCGCCGTGGCCGCTCGACGGCCAACGCCATGTGGGGCAACGCCCCTAGCGTGCTGGTGGGCGACTTCCTGTATTCGCGGTCCTTCGAAATGATGGTCGAACTGGGCTCCATGCCGGTGATGAAAATCCTTTCGCAAGCCACGCGCATCATCGCCGAAGGCGAAGTGTTGCAGCTGTCCAAGGTTCGTGACGCAAGCACCACTGAAGAAACCTACATGGAAGTCATCCGCGGCAAGACCGCGATGCTCTTTGAGGCCTCGACCCACAGTGCTGCAGCGCTCTGCGAAGCGACATCGGAACAGTCAGAAGCCCTGCGTACATTCGGCGATCATCTGGGCGTGGCGTTCCAATTGGTCGACGACCTGCTGGACTACAAAGGTGACGCCGAAACCCTGGGCAAGAACGTCGGTGACGATCTGGCCGAAGGCAAGCCGACCCTGCCGCTGATCTACACCATGCGCGAAGGCACGCCGGAGCAGGCTGCCCTGGTGCGCAAGGCGATCCAGAAAGGCGGCATCGAAGACCTGGAAAGCATCCGCGAAGCCGTGGAAGCGTCTGGTTCGCTGGATTACACCGCCCAGCTGGCTCGTGACTACGTGGCCCGCGCGATCAAGTGCCTCGACGCGCTGCCTGCCAGCGAGTACCGCGATGCGCTGGTCGAATTGAGCGAATTTGCGGTCGCCCGCACGCACTGATTTTTACAGCAAGATCAAAAGATCGCAGCCTGCGGCAGCTCCTACGGGGCTGCGATCTTTCGCTGTCACCCCTCTTCCGCCTAAAACCCTATATAATGTGCGACTTTTAGCGATCCTCAATCCAAGGAGCTTTAGTGAGCACGTTGCCACCCTGCCCAAAATGCAATTCCGAATACACCTACGAAGACGGCGCCCAGCTGATCTGCCCTGAGTGCGCCCACGAGTGGTCCGCCAGCGGCGAAGCCGAAGCAGTGTCCGATGACACCGTGAAAAAGGATTCGGTCGGCAACGTCCTGCAGGACGGCGACACCATCACCGTGATCAAGGACCTCAAGGTCAAAGGCACGTCGCTGGTGGTCAAGGTCGGCACCAAGGTCAAGAACATCCGCCTGTGCGATGGCGATCACGACATCGACTGCAAGATCGACGGCATCGGCCCGATGAAGCTCAAATCCGAGTTCGTCAGAAAAGTCTGAGCCTGCTGTATTCCATCCCGCGTCCCGCGTGGGATGGTGCTTCACCCTCCCCCGCTTCGCCCAACAATCCCTCGCAATAGCCAAACGCCAGCCGTTTTGACCTTACGCAACCTTTACCCTTAAAAAAACACAAACCGCCAATAGGTCCTTGCTATTTGATGAATAAGAATTATTCTCATTGAAACCCATCAATGGAGATGAGACCCATGACTTATTTGATCGACGCCTGGCTGGACCGCCCACACCCTTACCTCAGGATCCTGCATCGGGAAACCGGGGAAGTCTGTGCGGTGCTTGAAGAAGAAGCCTTGAACGAGCTGCAGGATCAGGGTGATCTGGACGTCAACGGCTTGAGTTCCAGCGAGCCGGTGGTGCTCAAGGAACTGGTGCGCAATCTGTTTCTGTTCTGCTATGCCCGGGCATTGCGCCCGACAAGCGAACTGCACCAGAAGATCGAAATATGAAAATGCAACATGTCGGAGCGAGCCCTGTGGGAGCGGGCTTGCTCGCGAAGAGGCCATAACATTCAACATCATTGCTGAATGACACACCGCCTTCGCGAGCAAGCCCGCTCCCACATTAGCCCAACGTTACATCAGGCTTGGAATTACAGAACGTCGAGCAGTTCGACGTCGAATACCAGTACGCTGTGCGGCGGAATGCTGCCAACGCCTTGAGCGCCGTAAGCCAGTTCGCTCGGCACGTACAGACGCCATTTGCTGCCGGCGTTCATCAGTTGCAGGGCTTCGGTCCAGCCAGCGATCACGCCGCCAACCGGGAATTCTGCAGGCTGACCACGATCGTAGGAGCTGTCGAACACAGTGCCGTCGATCAGAGTGCCGTGGTAGTGAGTGCGCACTTGATCTTCACGGGTTGGCTTGGCGCCTTCACCTTGAGTCAGCACTTCGAATTGCAGGCCGGAAGCCAGGGTGGTGATGCCGTCACGCTTGGCGTTTTCAGCCAGGAATGCCAGGCCTTCGCCAGCAGCGGCTTCAGCTTTGGCAGCTGCTTCAGCTTGCATGATTTCGCGAATGACCTTGAAGCTCGCGGACATTTCTTCCTGACCCACACGGCTTTCCTTACCGGCGAAAGCGTCGGTCAGACCTGCCAGGATCGCGTCCAGGCTAACGCCCGGTGGCGGGTTGTCGCGCAGTTGATCGCCCAGCTGACGGCCAATACCGTAGCTGACGCGGGTTTCGTCGGTGGACAGATTTACTTCGGACATGACACTGCTCCGCTGTGCGGACGGCCCTGGAACTTGCCGTGCGTACACAGCGCGTCCCGGAGCGCCCGGAACCAAAAGGGCCAGCAGACTAGCACAGATGCCATTGCGTTGATGAGGGGTGTCAGTGCTGCCACGCAATCGGTACCTTCAGGCTCCCCTCGGAACTGGCACCGAGCCCACACATCTCGTCATGAACCGAAACGTGTACAAGGTTGAATGGCAAGCTGGGAAAGGCATGAAGCACTTCACGCGCATGCTCGACCGAACGTAAATGAAACATCTGGCCGTGGTTATCACTCAACGGATACGCCGCGCCATGCATCCGCGCTTCCAACAGGTAGATCCCGCCTTCCATCGAGATCAGATTGAGCTCATCAACCTTCCCGGCGATGGCATAAGCATTCAACTCTTTCAGGTCCATAAACGCACCTCACGCAATGGCGAGCCAAGATCTTTACAGGCATAGGCCTCGGCGCATCAAAGTACAAGCCACAAACGACACCGCCCGTCTGTTTCGCAACAGACGGGCGGCTGGGTATAGCGATAAAAAGCGATCAGTGCTTGGTCAGCTTATCCAGATAACCCATGGCAAACGCCGAAATCACGAAGGTCATGTGGATGACCACGTACCACTTCAAATGCTCGGGATCGACGTTCTTGGCGTCCATGAAAATCCGCAGCAGGTGGATGGAAGAAATGGCCACGATGGAAGCGGCCACCTTCATCTTCAACGAAGAGGAATCCATGGTGCCCAGCCAGTTGAGCTTTTCCTTGTCGTCATCGATATCCAGTTGGGAAACGAAGTTCTCGTAACCGGAAATCATCACCATCACCAGCAAACCGCCTACCAGCGCCATGTCGATCAGTGACAGCAGCACCAGAATCAGATCCGACTCGGCCATCGAGAACACGTTAGGGATGACGTGGAAGACTTCCTGGAAGAATTTCAGCGCCAGGGCCAGCAGCCCGAGGGACAGACCGAAGTAGATCGGCGCCAGCAACCAGCGGCTGGCATACATTGCATTTTCGATAAAGCGTTCCATTGAATCTCACAAGGGGGCTGGAAATGGCCGCGAGTATATCAGCCACCTGTTACACCCAGAAACCGTCGGGAAATCCGCAACCTGCGCATGTGTGACAAGGTTTTTCTGCTAGTGTCCAAAGCATTGACAGCTCAGCGACATCGGACAGGAAGACGGGAAATGGATGTGCGATTGCCTTTAACGAGCGCCGGCATTTGCCTGGCTTTGCTGCTGAGCGCTTGCTCACCCAGCGATGAGAAGCGCCAGGTCAGCCTCGAGGAAAAGACTGCGCAGTTCGAGAAGTCTCTGGATGCGATTCAGGACCCAAAACTCAAGGAAGCCGTAGCTGAACTCGGCGGCTCACTGTTGTTGCTCGAGCGTGCGCAACTCAAGCTCGACAGCAAACCGGTGGAAACAGAATATGGCGAAGACGCCCTCGCCGTCCTCAAGCACTATCCGACGCCCCAAGCCTTGGTCGACACGTACATCAACGGCCTGTTCGTGCTGCACAAAGATTCCAGTTCCGACTACCTGACCGACCTGCAACCGGTGTTCCCCTTCAACTTCAACATTCCGGTCGCGTTTCTCTTTCCCCATAGTCTTGAATGGCAATCGGTGACCTTGAGCAACAAACGCGTCATCGCGTTTCAGCCGGAATGGTCAGAAACCGATCCTGGAATTCAACTGAGCCCATCGAGCTCAAACCTGACCAACCCCGACGACCTGACGGTGACCTACCCCTTCATCGATGGCCTGGACGTGGACAAAAAGAACCAGCCACAACCGGTGAGCCTGCAAGGCAAGGTGGAAGTGATCGCGCCGCGCCGACTCTACAGCTTCGATTTGACGAAAAAAGATGTCGGCCAGACTCGCACCAACGACAACCTCAGCGTCACCCTGCTGAACCTTGCAAACAACTACGCCGAAATCGAATTCAACAACAGCGCGCCACAGGCCCCCGAGGTCGGCGAAACACCGCTGAACCCGCTGATCGTCCAGGCCAAGGACAGCACCGGGCAATTTCTCTCGCGCTCAGGCTCGATCAACGAAACCTCCACACAAATAGCCTTCTATCAAAAGCAACTGGCGAAAATGCAACAGCAGAAAGCCTGGAGCGAGAGCTTCGAGAAACAGATCGATGAAGAGCAGCGCGCCTTTGAGAAGCAACAGAGCCACCATTATTCCAAGGTGTACTTCAACGGGTCGATCGACGCTCTTGAAGTCAGCGTACTGGACTTTTCAACCGCCACGGTGACCCGCAAGGACCTGAACCTGCCGGTACTTCGCTTCGACCCACACACCACGCAAAAGACCATCCAGCCACTGACGCTGCCGGTGGTGGTGTACGACGACCAGGCCCCGATCTGGCTCAAGGGCGCCACGCTTGGCGAGGAACAACTGAAAAAGAGCGTCAGCATCAGTCAGTCGGTCGAAGAGCCCAGCGCCGCGCGTATCGAGTTCGATCACCCCAAAAGCTTCAATGATGAGCTGCTCGGCACCTCCTTCAGCCCCGGCGAAAGCCCGGTCAGTTTCTTTACCGAGGACGGTAACGGCAAACGCGATGAGCCGATCGAGTTGCCGCCTGAGGCTTACCAGGTCGATCCCCTGCGCGGCATCATCACCTACGACTTGAACCTGTTTCCAGAAACCCCGGCTTACGCGGTGGGCTCCATGCCGCTGTTTCTCGCCACTGTCGAAAAGAAAACCATCGACGCCCACCAGTTGCCCAAAGGGCTGATGCTCAAAGGCAATGCGCTGGTGGTTGATCTGAAGCAGTTTCCCGCCCAGGACTGGCGTTTCTTCGCCAAGGACGACAGCGGCAATTATCTGAAGGAGATTCTTTCGGTCAGCCACGATGCGAGCGCAGAAGGCCCGGCATTATTGGGGGTGCATTACTTCTACGGACAGCCTGCCCGCCTGGAAACCTATCAACGAACCGATCTCTCCACCGTGCAATATGGCTTCGAGGTCAAACTCGACAAGGCGGACACATCCAACCTTGCTCAATAGCCTGTTCAGTGCTCGGGCCGAAACTCGAAACCTCCAGGGTTGCGGCAGCGGCCACCATTGATTTCCCGCAGCTGAGCTTGCAGGTGCAGGCACCAGATTTGCGGATCATCGGCCAGTTCATAGCCATGCAGGGTGAGACTTTCAACAATGGTGTCGAGGATCGACTCAGCCACAAAGGGGCCATGAAACGGGCCCTGGGCTTTGATGGCAGAAGGTTGTTCGCCGGCCATTCCAGCAGCGAAGAGTAAGGTCCACATGCCCGTATCCCCCGCCAATGGGCGGATGGCGCACTCGATACGGGTCACAAGGCCCAGGCATTGACGGGTGAGGCAGAGGTTGCGCGACATGGCGGCGACCCTCGGTAGATCCGGTATTCAGCCCCCACGGGAGGACTGTCTCGATCCAGTGATTACTGTCGATATCCTTGACCTGAGAATAGAGGAAAAGTCTGACTAGCACGTCAAGTGAGACCAGAAGGCGCCGAATGGTCATTGTGTGAATATTGACGCCAGACTGATGGCACTTTTTATATTCACCCAAGACAAATGTGGGAGCGAGCTTGCTCGCGATGAGGTACTGACATTCAACATCTCTGTTGGCTGACAGTCCGCTATCGCGAGCAAGCTCGCTCCCACAGGAGTTGAGGTGATCTCAAGTTTGTATCAGGCGGGCTTGGTTTCCACCAAGGCTTCCTGCGCCATCTCTTTCTCGGCTTCCTTGAGGTCTTCTTCGCTGATCATTTCTGCGATGACCCGCAAGCGTTCCACCACCCGCGCGTTAACGCTGCCTTCAGGGAACTGACCATCGGCATCCGGCGCACCGGCCGGCTCGCCGACCAACAGGCTCAGGGCTTCATCAGCCTGGCGCACGGCGTAGACGTGGAACTGCCCCGCGCGCACCGCCGTCAGCACTTTCTCGTCGAGCATCAGCGTGGCAACGTTGGCGTGGGGAATGATTGCGCCCTGCTCCCCGGTCAACCCGCGCGCCTCGCAGAGTCGGAAGAAGCCTTCGATCTTCTCGTTGACCCCACCCACCGCCTGCACTTCACCGAACTGGTTGATCGAGCCGGTGATCGCAAAACACTGCTTGAGCGGGGTTTTCGACAGGGCCGAAATCAAGGTGCAAGCCTCGCCCAGCGATGCACTATCACCGTCGACGTAACCGTAGGACTGCTCCAGGGCGATACTCGCGGAAATCGCCAGCGGGAATTCCTGGGCGTAACGACTGCCCAGATACCCGGTGAGGATCATCACGCCTTTGGAGTGAATCGGCTGGCCAAGATTGACCTCGCGCTCGATGTCGACGATGCCGCTACCGCCTGGATACACCGTGGCGGAAATCCGCGCCGGTATACCGAAGGCCGAGTCACCGACCTCCAGCACTGTCAGCCCGTTGCACTTGCCGACCGCCGCACCTGCGGTGTCGATCAGGATGATCCCGGCCAGCATGTCATCGAGAATCCGTGCCGAGACGCGCCCGGTCCGCGTGGCCTTGGCCTTGAGCGCACGTTCGATGTGCCCGGCGTCGGTCATTTCGTCACTGGCCAGTTGGCGAATGAAATCCGCCTCGCTGACCAGTTGGAACAGATCACCGATCCGCGCCGACAAACGCCCCTGGTGTTCAGCCAGGCGAGCACTGTAAGTCGCCAGACGCGCCACCGCATCAGCGGTCAGCGGCGCCATGCCTTCTTCGGAGGTGCGGGTCTTGAGCAACTGGGCAAACTGCTCCAGGCTTTCATCGACCATCGGGATGTCTTCGTCGAAGTCCACCAGGACACGGAACATCTCCTGGAAGTCCGGATCGAGGTCCTGCAGCGTGTAGTAGAGCTGTCGGGCGCCGATGATGACCACTTTGACCTGCAACGGAATGTGTTGCGGAGTAAGAGTCACGGTGGCGAAACGGCCCATCTCGCCCAGCGGCGATTCCATTTTCAATTTGCGCGATTGCAGCGCGCGTTTGAGCGCATCCCACACGAACGGCTCGCTGAGCATTTTTTCCGCTTCAAGAATCAGGAAGCCGCCGTTGGCGCGGTGCAGCGCACCCGGACGCAACTGTCGATACGTGGTGTAGAGCGCGCCCTGATCGGTGGTGTACTCGATGCGGCCGAACAGGTTTTCGTAAGTCGGGTGCGGCTCAAAGACCACTGGCGCACCGCCGCTGAACGGATGACCGACCACCAGGCTCGGCGCGTATTGCTCTTCCAGCAGCTTGCGGGCGATGGCGTCCGTCTTGCTGTCGTCCACCAGTTGCTCGACCACGGTCTTGAGCAGATACACCTGCATCGCTTGCAGGTAACCGCAAACGCCGGCGTTTTCCGCGTACTTTTCCGACAGCGGCGAGAGCAAGGGTTGCAAGGCCAGGGTGATGGTTTCTTCGTTGAGCTGGCGCAGTTGATTGCTCGACTCACGCTTCCATTGCGGCAAGCTGGCGAGTTCTTCGTTCAGCCGCTCTTCCAGCCACGAAATATCCTCGTGAAAACGCTCGCGATCGACTTCCGGCAACTGGGCAAATTCGGCCTCATCCACAGCCTTACCTTCGCTCATCGGGGTGAAGGCGATATTGGTGCTGTCGCGGTACAGCGCAACGTCCTTCTCCAGCGCCAGGCGCTCGATCACATCCAGCGCCTTGTCGTAACGCTGGTTGAAGGCGCGGTCGATGGCGCTTTTCTTTTGCTGGTAGGACGGGTGCTCGAACACGGCCGGAAAAGTCGCCAGCAGATTGTCGATCAAGCCGTTGATGTCATCGATAAAGGCACCGGCGGTGCCAGAGGGCAATTCCAGAGTGCGAGGTTCGCGAGGATCATCGAAATTGTTGACGTAGACCCAGTCCGCCGGGGTCTGCAGGCGTTTGCCTTCGGCTTTCAGGTAGCGTTTGACGAACGAAAACCGGCCGGTGCCGGGCTCGCCCATGACGAATACGTTGTAACCGGGGCGTGGCATTGCCACACCGAACTGCAAGGCTTCGACCGCACGTTCCTGGCCAAGCACACCGCGGAAGGGCTCCAATTCATTGGTGGTAGAGAAGCTGAACTGTTCAGCGGAAAACGGACGGGTCAGCGCTTCGGGCGCTAGACGCAAGCTGGCAGCAACAGGATCAGGCATCGGGCTTCCTTACATCAGGCGGGGCAGATAGCGGCATTCTGGCGCTGCCCATACCTCACTTGCAAGGCGCGCCTCTAGCCAAAGCATAGACAAAGCGACATCTCCAGGCGGGGCGGGCCTAAATCAATGTTTTCAACGAATGTTTCGCAAAAAATCACGGAACCCCAGGAACGTGCCTAAACTCCAAACTGCGCGGCTGGAACAATAACCGGCCCACTGGCGCCAGATCGGGCCAGACCCCTGTCCATTGGTATGCACATAAAGAGAACAAAGCTATGAAACGGATTCTTCTCGGTACTCTCTTCGCCGCTGTATCCATCAACGCCATGGCTCAGGCGCCAGGCGGCCCGGATTGCGGTTGGGGCAACATGCTGTTCGAAGGTCAGCGTGGCACCCCGGCTCACTTCCTGGCATCCACCACCAACGGCACGTCCGGCAACGCAACCTTCGGGATGACCTCGGGTACCAACGGTTGCGCGACCAATGCGTCGCTGACCTATGGCGGCAAATCCTGGATTGCCATGAATGGCATGATGAACGAGCTCTCTGAAGACATGGCTAAAGGTCAGGGCGAAGCGCTGACCACTTACGCTGTGGTACTGGGCGTGGCGCCGGAAGACCGTGCGCATTTCGCCGCCGTCACTCATGAGCACTTCCAGCAGATCTTCAGCAAGGCTGACGTGACCGCTGACGACGTGCATACCAACACCCTGGCCGTTCTGAAGAGCGATCCGCGTCTGGCCAAGTACGCTACTCAAGCTTAAGCTCGAACCGCCCGCTCCTTCTCGGGGCGGGTTTTATTTTTTGAACCTGGCCCTTTTGGCCTGCCCCTTTGGGTCTTTGTTTTTTTCGACTTAAGTTGCCCACTATGCTCAAACGCCTTGCCTGGCTGGCGCTCTGTGTCTGCGCCCCGCTGTCTGCCACGCCCAAAATCGACAATCAACGTTTGCAGCAATTGGCCAATGACCCCTTCTGGATTTCTCTGGGCCACTACGAAACCGCCAAACTTGGTGGCTGGCGCAGCTATGTCAGCGACAAGAAATTCTTCCTCGCCGCCGACGGCAATGAACATCCTGACCGTGAACTGGCGGCGACTGTGCAAGCGCTGTACGCCCCGGCCAGTGCTGGCGAGAAACATGCGCAATGCGTCTACCCGGCCCGCACCCGCTGGCTCAAAGCACAGCTCAACCTGACCGATCTGCCGACGCTTCCCTGCACTGAATTCAAGCAATGGTTCAAGGATGTTTCGCCCCACAGTGCAGTGATGATTTTCCCGGCGGCGTATCTGAACAGTCCGTCATCGATGTTCGGCCATACGTTGCTGCGTATCGACCAGGCCAATGTGCAGAGCGATCAAACTGCCCTGCTCAGTTATGCAATCAACTTCGGCGCGTACATCGAAGGCTCGGACAACAGCATCCTGTATGCCTGGAAAGGCTTGATGGGCGGCTATCCCGGTTTGTTTGCGCTGGTGCCTTATCAGGAAAAACTCTCGGAGTACCGCAGTCTCGAGAACCGCGATCTGTGGGAATACCGCCTGAACCTGACCCAGGCAGAAACCGAGCGCATGGTCGAGCACGTCTGGGAGCTCAAGCAGATCCAGTTCGACTATTTTTTCTTCGACGAAAACTGCTCTTATCGTCTGCTGGAATTGCTGCAAGTGGCCCGCCCGAGCCTGCGATTGACCGAACAATTCCCGCTGACCGCGATTCCTACGGACACCGTCAAAGCGGTGAAAGAAGCCGGACTGGTGGAATCCATTCAGTATCGACCGTCTCGCGAACGTGAACTGCTGAGCCGCGCCGAGCCGTTGCCCCATGAAGAACAGGAATGGGTGCTGAAAGTCAGCGCCGACCAGAAGCAACTGCAAGAACCGGCGTTCAAGGCTCAACCCAAGGATCGTCAGGCGCTGATCATCGACGCGGCCTATCGCCTGGAGCGCTACCGCGCCAACGGCCAGGAACGCGACCCGCAACGGGCGCAGCGCAGTTTCGAACTTCTGCGGGCGATCAACCAGAACCCCGCGCCGGAACTGGACATCCCGCAACCCGGCTTGCCTGAGGATGGCCACGAATCCCGCACTTGGCAGGCAGGCATCGGCACTCTGGGCGACAAGGCGTTTGGCGAATATGGCCTGCGCATGGCGTATCACGACCTCAACGACAACGCCGAAAGCTTCCCCCTCGGCGCGCAGATTGAAATCCTGCAAATGAAACTGCGCCAGTACGAAGGCAATCACTGGCAGTTGCAGCAATTGGACCTGGCGACCATCCGCTCCCTGACCCCGCGCAATGAATTGCTGCAGCCACTCTCGTGGCAAGTCACCGGCGGCCTGGAGCGCGTGCCGGGCAAGCATGACGACGAAACTCTGGTCAGCCACGTCAATGGCGGTGGCGGCGGAACCTGGCAACTGGGCGACGACATGCTCGGCTTTGCTTTGGGCACCGTGCGCGTTGAGCACAACAACGACTTTGCCGGCTTCATCGCCCCGGCGGCGGGCTTCAACAGCGGTTTGCTGTGGAAAAACCCGCTGGGTAACTTCAGCCTGGAGGCCAAGGGCGACTTCTTCACCAATGGCGAAGTGCGCCGTAGCGTGAGTCTGAATCAACAGTGGGAATTGTCGCGCAACCTGGGTTTACGCCTGAGTGCCCAGCGCGAATTCAGCCACCTGGCTTCGCCCGAGAACGAAGTGATGCTTGAGGTGAAGTGGTATCACTATTGACCTGACACACCACTACCCTGTGGGAGCGAGCTTGCTCGCGATGAGGGCCTGACATTCAACACATGTATTGGCTGACCATCAGCCATCGCGAGCAAGCTCGCTCCCACAGGGGATAGTTGTTATCCAACGGATTAATCACAGGCCTTTCACAAACACCTCACGAATCCACTCCTAGACTTCTCCTATAGGCCGTTGACGGCCTGGGAGTCTGAGATGTGGCGTTGCGTGGGCGTGGTGGGTTTGCTGATGTTGATCGCGGGTTGCCAGACGACTCACGAGGATCTGATCGCCAAGGGTTATCCACCGGCATTCGCCGATGGCTTCGATGACGGTTGCAGCAGTGGCCGGCAAGCGGCGGGGGCAATCACCGGAGAGTTTCGTAAAAACGTTCCACGTTACCTCAAGGACAAGCAGTACGCCGAGGGCTGGAGCGATGGCTTCCGTCAGTGTCAGGCGATGCGCGAAAGCGAGGACCGTGAGGATTATCGCAGCCACCATTGGGACGACCGGAACAAAGCCTGGCAGCAGCAGAAGGATCAGGACGCCGCTCGTGCTTTTCGCTCGCAATAAGTCGCCCACAGATATCTGTCGAAACTAAAAGCCTGCGACCATGGCCCAAACCCTATAACGGGAGACAACCATGAGTCGTGCGTTCGTCAATGAAGATAATGCCGCCGCGCAAGCCGATCAGCCCGTCGAACGGCAAGTCAGCGCGCAGCCCAATTACGTCACGCCCACGGGGCTGGCCCAGCTGCAGGTGAAAGTCGCCGAGGTGCAAAACCTGCTCAATGAACAGAGTGCAAAGGGTGAACTGGCAGACAAACAGAGCCAGGCTGACCTTGAGCGCGACTGGCGGTATTTCAATCAACGCCTGCAAAGCGCTCAGTTAGTCGTACCGGCCTCCTCGACCAACAAAGTGCAGATTGGCGCCTGGGTGACGTTTGCCGATGAACAGGGCAAAGAGCAGCGTGTGCAGTTGGTCGGCGAGGATCAGGCGGACGCTGCCAGCGGATTGATCAATTGGGGGTCGCCACTGGGGCGGGCGTTGCTCGGTGCGCAGGTCGGGGATGAAGTGCTGTGGAAGCGACCGGCGGGAGATTTGGTGATTGAGGTTTTGAATATAGATATTGAGTGACCATTAGGCCGCCTTCGCGAGCAGGCTCGCTCCCACATTTGAAATGCGTTCCCCTGTGGGAGCGAGCCTGCTCGCGATGGCCGCGCTGCGGCCTATCTGAAACCCCATAAAAAAACGGAGCCCGAAGGCTCCGTTCTTTCATGCAACCAACCTGAAATCAGGCCAGTTTCTTGTGCCGTACACGATGCGGCTGAGTCGCGGCTTCGCCGAGGCGTTTGCGGCGATCGGCTTCGTACTCGGTGTAGTTGCCTTCGAAGAACACCGCTTGCGAGTCGTCTTCGTACGCCAGGATGTGAGTCGCGACGCGGTCAAGGAACCACCGATCGTGAGAGATCACAATCGCAGCGCCCGGGAAGTCCAACAGGGCTTCTTCCAGGGAACGCAGGGTTTCAACGTCGAGGTCGTTGGACGGTTCGTCGAGCAGCAGGACGTTGCCGCCCTCTTTCAGGGTCAGCGCCAGGTGCAAGCGACCGCGCTCACCACCGGACAGGTCCTTGACGAACTTCTGCTGATCGCCGCCCTTGAAGTTGAAGCGACCGACGTAGGTGCGCGACGGGATCTCGTAGTTGCCGATGCGGATCTGATCCGAACCGTCGGAGATTTGCTGGAACACAGTCTTGCTGCCGTCCAGGTCTTCGCGGCTTTGATCGACGCAGGCCAGTTGCACGGTTTCGCCGACTTCGATGCTGCCCGAATCCGGTGTTTCCTTGCCCATCAGCATGCGGAACAGGGTCGATTTACCGGCACCGTTACCGCCGATCACGCCAACGATGGCGCCTTTAGGCATGGAGAACGACAGGTTGTCGATCAGCACGCGATCGCCATAACCCTTGGAAACGTTCTTGAATTCGATGACCTTGTCGCCCAGGCGTGGACCGGCCGGGATGTAGATCTCGTTGGTTTCGCTGCGCTTCTGGAATTCCTGCGATTGCATTTCTTCGAAGCGTTGCAGACGAGCCTTGGATTTGGACTGGCGGGCCTTGGCGCCTTGGCGCACCCACTCCAGTTCTTCCTTCATGGCTTTTTCGTGGGCCGACTGCTGCTTGGATTCGGCAGCCAGACGATTGGACTTGGCTTCAAGCCAGCCCGAATAGTTGCCCTCGTACGGGATACCGGCGCCGCGGTCGAGTTCGAGGATCCAGCCAGCGACGTTGTCCAGGAAGTACCGGTCGTGCGTGATCGCAACCACGGTGCCCGGGAAGTCGTGCAGGAAGTGCTCCAGCCAGGCGACGGAGTCGGCGTCCAGGTGGTTGGTTGGTTCGTCGAGCAGCAGCATGTCAGGGGCAGACAGCAGCAGGCGGCACAGGGCCACACGACGCTTTTCACCACCGGACAGGAATTCGACCTTGGCATCCCAGGCCGGCAGACGCAGCGCATCGGCGGCGACTTCCAGTTGGCGATCCAGGTTGTGACCGTCGCTGGCTTGCAGGATGGCTTCGAGCTTGGCTTGTTCTGCGGCCAGTTTGTCGAAGTCGGCATCTTCATCAGCGTATGCCGCGTAGACCTCGTCCAGGCGCGCCTGGGCGTTCTTGATCACGCTGACCGCTTCCTCGACCACTTCACGAACGGTCTTGGTCGGATCCAGGATCGGTTCCTGCGGCAGGTAGCCGATGTTCAGGTCCGGCATCGGACGGGCTTCGCCCTCGAATTCGGTGTCGACACCGGCCATGATTTTCAACAGCGTGGACTTACCCGAACCGTTGAGGCCGAGTACGCCAATCTTGGCGCCCGGGAAGAACGACAGCGAAATGTTTTTCAGGATTTCCCGCTTCGGCGGAACAACTTTACCCAGCCGATGCATGGTGAATACGTATTGAGCCATGGAGAACCTAGGGTCAGTGAACGATGAATGATTGGGGCGCGGGCGATGCCCGGCCAGGCCGTGCGCGTCGTCCGATTGATGGTCATCAATGCGTGCGCGCTGAAAAAGCCTGAGTCTAGGAGCTGGAACGCTCCCGCGTAACCGGCAAAGCTACCTGATTGACGGAAGGCAGTCCAGCCGAGCGGGACTGGCACTTTGCCACAACTCAGGGCATGCTAGCCGCCCTCCGGGCGTCCGGCTTATAGTGCACGTCGCGCCAGTCCAGCCAAACCGCAGGATTACAGTTTGTCTAATGTCACTCCCTCATCTTCCGTGAGCGCACTCAATCCTGCGACCGGCTCACCCCTGCGCGGGTCCATAAAGGGCGCGCTGGCGGCGCTCGTCCTGTTGTTGCTCGCGCTGCTGTTCTGGCTATTGCTGGATCAGCTTCGCGATACCCAAAAACACCAGCGTCAGTACACCATCGACTACACCGCCGATCTGGCCTCGCAAGTCAGCCTGAACATGGCGCTGAACGCCCAGATCGCCCTCAACCTGCTACCGATCGTCGAACAACCAAAAAGCGCCGACGAACTGCAGGTGCTTCTGCGCAAACTGCAAAAATCCTTGCCTGATCTGCGTAGCCTCGCGTTGCTCAGCCCTTCCGGGAAAGTCCTCACCGACAGTGCCGACGACAGCAACGACGCCGACTACCTGAGCGAACTGGTCCGGCGCAGTCACGCCCAGGCCCATTATTTCAGCAACGCCAATGACGGTTCGATGGTGCATCTGCTCCTGCATCAAGCCAGCGGCAGCACCCGCGGCTACTGGGTTCTGCGCCTGACGCCGACATTTTTCTCATCGCTGACCAAGCAAAACGAAGCCGGTATTCGCCCGCTGTGGGTGGTGGAAAACCGCGTCAATCACCAAGTCATCAGTCGCGATGAGTCACCCTTGGCCAAGCCCGGCGAATTGACCGAGGACGATGTGGCCAACAGCGTGCTGACAGTGCCCCTGAGCAACAGCGACTGGCAACTGCGCGGGTTGTTCGACCGGCAACGGATGATCGAACAGCTGCTGCCGGCGTTCATCGGCAAATGCCTTCTGGGCCTGGCCTTCTCGCTGCTGCCGTTCATCGCCCTGCTGAACATGCGCCGCCGCCAACGCCAGGTGCACGAAGGCCGTCGACGTTACCAGGATATTTTCGAAGGCACCGGCGTCGCCCTGTGCGTGCTCGACGTGTCCGGGCTCAACAGCTTCTTCGACAAGGCTCAGCTGCACAGCAGCGAACAACTGAAGGCCTGGCTCGAGACACCAGAACAACGCCAGCACCTGCTGCAGGAACTGCGCATCACCGAGGTCAACCTGGTCGCCCTGCAACTGCTCAACGTCAACACGTGCGATCAAGCCTGGAAACTGCTGATCGACGGTAACCCGCAGGACGGCACCGCCATCGGCAATCAAGTGCTCGACGCGGTGCTCAACCAGCAGAAACAGCTGGAGCTGGAAATCAAACTGCAGGACGCCAATGGCCGCGACCAGCACTTGTGGCTGGTCCTGCGTCTGCCGGAAGACCAGGACGACTATAAAGCGGTGATCCTGAGCATCACCGACATCACCAGCCGCAAGCTGGTCGAGCTGTCGCTGTTGGAGCGTGAAGGATTCTGGTCCGACGTGGTGCGCACCGTGCCGGATCATCTGTACGTGCAGGACGTGATCAGCCAGCGAATGATTTTCAGCAACCACCATCTGGGTCAGACACTCGGTTACAACCGCACCGAACTGCACCAGATGGGCGAGTATTTCTGGGAAATTCTGCTGCACCCCGAAGATGCCGACTTCTACCACCGCTCGCGCCAAACCCAGCGCCAGACCGGTTACAGACAATTGATGCAATGCCAGCTGCGCTTCCGCCACCGGGACGGTAAATGGCGGCGCTTCGACATCCGCGAACAGGCGCTGGCGCGGGACAAGCACGATCAGGTGACGCGGATCATCGGCGTGGCCAAGGACATCACCGATCAGATTGAAGCCAGTGAGTCCCTGCGCGACAGCGAGCAGCGTTACCGGATGCTCGCCGAAAGCATCAGCGACGTGATTTTCTCGACCGACAGCAAGATGGCGCTCAACTACGTCAGCCCGTCGGTGCAAGCCGTGCTGGGCTACGACGCCGACTGGATTTTCCAGAACGGCTGGCAATCGACCATCGCCAACCCGCAACAGCTGACCGGCATTTACAGCCTGATGGACCGGGTCAGCAAAGCGCTGAACAAACCCGACCAACTGGCGCTGTTGCGCAGCCAGGTGCAGACCCAACTGTTTTTGTTCGACTGCCTGCGGGCCGACGGGCGCAAGATTCCTATCGAACTGCGGCTGGTGCTGGTCTGGGACGAACACGGTGCATTCGAGGGCGTGCTGGGCGTCGGTCGCGACATCAGCCAGCAACGCCGGGCCGAAAAAGACCTGCGCATGGCCGCGACCGTATTTGAGCACTCGACCTCGGCGATCCTGATCACCGACCCGGCCGGCTACATTGTCCAGGCTAACGAAGCCTTCAGCCGTGTCAGCGGTTATGCGGTGGAGCAGGTGCTCGACCAGTTGCCGAACATGCTGACCGTCGACGATCAGCAGGAAGCGCATCTGCGTTACGTGCTCAAGCAGTTGCATCAGCACAGCACGTGGGAAGGCGAAGTCTGGCTCAAACGACGCAATGGCGAGCATTACCCGGCCTGGGTCGGGATCACGGCGGTGCTGGATGACGAAGGCGATCTGGCCAGCTACGTGTGCTTTTTCAGCGACATCAGCGAACGCAAGGCCAGTGAGCAGCGGATTCACCGCCTCGCCTATTACGACGCCCTGACTCACCTGCCCAACCGCACACTGTTCCAGGATCGTCTGCACACGGCGCTGCAATCGGCCGAACGGCAGAAGTCCTGGGTGGTGCTGATGTTCCTCGACCTGGACCGTTTCAAACCGATCAATGACTCCCTGGGCCACGCCGCTGGCGATCGCATGCTCAAGGAAATGGCCACGCGCCTGCTCGGCTGTGTCGATGATGACGACACCGTGGCGCGCATGGGCGGCGATGAATTCACCTTGCTGCTGCAACCGCGGGCCAACCGTGAAATTGCCTTGAACCGGGCGATTCATGTGGCCGAACAGATTCTCGCCAGCCTGGTGAAACCGTTCGTGCTTGAAGGCCGCGAGTTCTTCGTCACCGCCAGTATCGGCATCGCCCTGAGCCCTCAGGACGGTAACGAACTCAGCCAGCTGATGAAAAACGCCGACACCGCGATGTATCACGCCAAGGAGCGCGGCAAGAACAACTTCCAGTTCTATCAGGCCGACATGAACGCCAGCGCCCTGGAGCGTCTGGAACTGGAAAGCGACTTGCGTCACGCCCTGGAGCAGAACGAATTCGTCCTCTACTACCAACCGCAGTTCAGCGGCGATGGCAAACGCCTGACCGGCGCCGAAGCCTTGCTGCGCTGGCGCCATCCGCGACGCGGTCTGGTGCCGCCGGGAGACTTCATTCCGGTGCTCGAAGAGCTCGGCCTGGTGGTGGATGTCGGCGACTGGGTGATCAGCGAGGCCTGCCGTCAGCTCAAGACCTGGCATCAGGCCAAGGTCCGGGTACCGAAGGTGTCGGTGAACATTTCGGCCCGGCAATTCTCCGACGGCCAACTCGGGACGCGGATCGCCAATATCCTCAAGGAAACCGGCTTGCCGCCGGCGTGCCTGGAGCTGGAGCTGACCGAAAGCATCCTGATGCGCGAAGTCAGCGAAGCGATGCAGATTCTCGCCGGGCTGAAAAATCTCGGCCTGAGCATCGCGGTCGACGACTTCGGCACCGGTTACTCATCGCTCAACTACCTCAAGCAGTTCCCGATCGACGTGCTGAAAATCGACCGCACCTTCGTCGACGGCCTGCCGTCGGGTGAGCAAGATGCGCAGATCGCCCGCGCGATCATCGCCATGGCCCACAGCCTCAATCTGGCGGTTATCGCCGAGGGCGTGGAAACCCACGAGCAACTCGACTTCCTGCGCGAGCATGGTTGCGACGAGGTTCAGGGGTATCTGTTCGGCCGGCCGATGCCGGCGAACCGGTTTGAGGCGCAG
The DNA here is from genome assembly GCF_057837605.1 of Pseudomonas sp. GL_093. Classification (NCBI taxonomy): domain Bacteria; kingdom Pseudomonadati; phylum Pseudomonadota; class Gammaproteobacteria; order Pseudomonadales; family Pseudomonadaceae; genus Pseudomonas; species Pseudomonas sp. GL_093. Next base: position 6,096,134 of record NZ_CM174448.1, read on the forward strand.
TTCAGCAATGATGCGCTCTTCATGTTCGACTGAGATTTTGTGGGGAGGCCATCGCCAGCAGGCTGGCTCCCACAAGATTTTATGTCGGTCAGGGAATTTGCAGGCTATCGCAATTACTGTGGGAGCCAGCCTGCTGGCGATTGGGCCAGCATGATCACCGCTGATCCCGTCATGAAGCCCACTTGTCTGCGACATGATGTCCTTTCATATGCCATCTAAAACCCATTGGGTTAGAATGCCCCCTTTTCTGCCCCGATCCTTGAGGACCGCCATGTTCAGCCGTGATTTGACTATTGCCAAGTACGACGCCGATCTCTTTGCCGCCATGGAGCAAGAAGCTCAGCGCCAGGAAGAACACATCGAGCTGATCGCTTCGGAAAACTACACCAGCCCTGCGGTCATGGAAGCTCAAGGCTCGGTACTGACCAACAAGTACGCCGAAGGCTACCCAGGCAAGCGCTACTACGGTGGTTGCGAGTTCGTCGACGTGGTCGAGCAACTGGCCATCGACCGTGCAAAAGAACTGTTCGGTGCTGATTACGCCAACGTTCAGCCGCACGCCGGTTCGCAAGCCAACAGCGCCGTTTACCTGGCTCTGCTGCAAGCGGGCGACACCATCCTGGGCATGAGCCTGGCGCACGGCGGTCACCTGACCCACGGTGCCAGCGTTTCTTCCTCCGGCAAGCTGTACAACGCCGTTCAGTACGGTATCGACGGCAACGGCCTGATCGACTACGACGAAGTCGAGCGTCTGGCGGTTGAGCACAAGCCGAAAATGATCGTGGCCGGTTTCTCTGCCTACTCGCAGATTCTGGACTTCCCGCGCTTCCGCGAAATCGCTGACAAGGTTGGCGCCTACCTGTTCGTCGACATGGCCCACGTGGCCGGTCTGGTCGCCGCTGGCGTCTACCCGAACCCGGTGCCTTTCGCTGACGTCGTGACCACCACCACGCACAAGACCCTGCGCGGTCCACGTGGCGGCCTGATCCTGGCTCGCGCCAACGCCGACATCGAGAAGAAACTGAACTCCGCAGTATTCCCGGGCGCCCAAGGTGGCCCGCTGGAGCACGTGATCGCCGCTAAAGCGATCTGCTTCAAGGAAGCGCTGCAACCTGAGTTCAAGACCTACCAGCAACAAGTGGTGAAAAACGCCCAGGCCATGGCCGGCGTGTTCATCGAGCGCGGTTACGACGTGGTGTCGGGCGGTACTCAGAACCACCTGTTCCTGCTGTCGCTGATCAAGCAGGAAATCTCCGGTAAAGACGCCGACGCCGCTCTGGGCAAAGCGTTCATCACCGTGAACAAGAACTCCGTGCCAAACGATCCACGCTCCCCGTTCGTCACCTCCGGCCTGCGCTTCGGTACTCCGGCTGTGACCACTCGTGGTTTCAAGGAAGCAGAGTGCAAAGAACTGGCCGGCTGGATCTGCGACATCCTGGCGGACCTGAACAACGAAGCGGTGATCGACGCCGTTCGTGAGAAGGTCAAGGCCATCTGCAAGAAGCTGCCGGTATACGGCGCCTAATCAGCCCGCTAAACCGCAGCAATGAAAAAACCGGCCAGTGATGGCCGGTTTTTTTTCGTCCGCAATTTTTTTCAAACCGCGAAAAGGCTCAAGGTCGGGGCATTTCGCTCAACTGGTAAGACCGGTCATGCCAATTTTTCAAAATATGCTTGCGATCACCCAAAAACAGCGCCTAGACTGCGCCTGCACTGGACATACCGGTAAGACCACAATAATTAAGTCCTGAATCTGATGCGCGAAGCGCACGGCAGCCAGGACACCGACCAGGATTCCTCCCATGCTCAGATGGTGCTCGCGTTCAATCTTCCTCCAAGTGGTTCTCGGACTGGTGCTCGGCATCGTCTGCGGGCTGACCCTTCCTGAATACTCCGCCCAGCTCAAACCTCTCGGCGATGGTTTCATCAAACTGATCAAGATGCTCATCGGTCTGATCGTGTTCTGCGTAGTGGTCAGCGGCATCAGCGGTGCCGGCGACCTGAAGAAGGTCGGGCGCATCGGCCTGAAATCGGTGATCTACTTCGAAATCCTGACCACCATCGCCCTGGTGATTGGTCTGGTGTTCGCTTTCAGCACCGGCATCGGCAGCGGCGCGAACATTCATCTGGATCAGCTCTCCGCTGCCGACATGGGCGACATCGCCCAGCGCGGTCAGCACATGCAAACCACCTCCCAGTTCCTGATGAACCTGATCCCGACCTCGGTAATCGGCGCCTTCGCGGAGAACAACATCCTGCAAGTCCTGCTGTTTTCGGTGCTGTTCGGCAGTGCGCTGAACCTGGTGGGCGAAGCAGCGTCGGGTATTTCCCGGCTGATCAATGAACTGAGCCACGTGATCTTCCGCATCATGGGCATGATCGTGCGCCTCGCGCCGATTGGTGTGTTCGGGGCAATTGCCTTCACGACCAGCAAATATGGCTTGGACTCGTTGCAACACCTGGGCAGCCTGGTCGGCCTGTTTTACCTGACCTGTTTCGCGTTTGTGTCAGTGATTCTCGGCCTGGTGATGCGCCTGTCCGGTCTGCGGGTGTGGCCGTTGCTCAAGTACCTGCGCGAAGAACTGCTGATCGTCATGGGCACCGCCTCCTCCGACGCCGTGCTGCCACAAATCATGCGCAAGCTTGAGCATCTGGGCATCGGCAGTTCGACGGTCGGGTTGGTGATTCCTACCGGTTACTCGTTCAACCTGGACGGTTTCTCGATCTACCTGACCCTCGCCATCGTGTTCATCGCCAATGCCACCGGCACGCCGCTGGCCATGACCGACCTGCTGACGATTCTGCTGGTGTCGTTGATCACCTCCAAAGGTGCCCACGGGATTCCTGGCTCGGCGCTGGTGATTCTCGCGGCGACACTGACGGCGATCCCGGCGATTCCGGTGGTCGGTCTGGTGCTGGTGTTGGCAGTGGACTGGTTCATGGGCATCGGCCGGGCGCTGACCAACCTGATCGGCAACTGCGTCGCCACCGTGGCCATCGCGCGCTGGGAAAAGGACATCGATATTCAACGGGCGAACAAAGTACTTTCTGGCCAGGTGGGTTATACCTTCCAGCCGAGAAAACCTGTCGGCCCGGCACATCAGCAGGAATTCTGAATAATCGCCGTGTCTGCCCACGGGCAGGCACGGTCATCAAAAGTTTTGGATGCTCATGGAGCGAACAGTGATCACCACATCAACCGTCGTCAATTCAGTCGTAGAGAAACTCCGGGCCGCTTTGGCCCGTGGTCAGTGGCGCTCCGGCGAGATGCTGCCGGGGCAGCGTGAGCTGGCCGAACAACTGGGCATCAGCCGCCCGAGCCTGCGCGAAGCCGTCATCGTGCTGGAAACTCTCGGCCTGGTGCGCTCCATGCCGGGTAAAGGCGTGGTCGTACTGGAGGCCAATCTCAGCGATAGCCAAAGCCACGACAGCGCAGTCGCCGGTGCGAGCCTGGAAGACGTGCTGCAACTGCGCTACACGCTTGAACCGTTCATTGTCGGCCTGGTGGCACAGTCGATCAGCAGCAAGGAAGTCGGGCAACTGCGCCTGACCCTGATGGACATGCGCGAAGCGCTGGAAGCCAACGACAGTGAAGCCGGGGTGAACGCCTACATCGCCTTCCACGAAGAGCTGTTCACGCTGACCTCGAACCCGATTTTCCAGAGTGTGGTGCAACAGACCAGCAACGCCCTCAAGCAAAGCGCCGACGTGCTGCGCAACTCCCCGGAGCATTTGGCTGAGCGCCTTGAGGAGAACGAAGCCGTGGTGCGCGCTATTCGCAGCAAAAACAGCGCCCAGGCCAGCGCCGAGATGCGTCGGCACATCCTTCGGGAAGGCCAGCGGATGGGCATCGAATTGAATATTCCGGACGACAACCTCGTCACTTGAGTCCGCTTCGAACTGGAGACAAGCCATGAACAGCTTCGCCTCACCGCAAATCCTCACTGCCCTGCCCTTCCCGCGAGCGAACACCGGAAAGCCGTCGGCGGATGATCTTTACTCACGGGTATTCGATGCCATTCTCGAACAGCGCATCCATGCAGCCAGTCGCTTTACTGAAGACAGCCTGGCGCAGATGTTCAGCGCTCGACGCAGTGACATTCGTAGCGCGCTGACGCAGCTGTCCCATCAGCAGATCATTATCCTTCGGACCAATCATCGTCCCCGAGTCGCCGCGCCCGATGCCGAGCAGACTCGGCAGACGCTGCATGCCCGACGACTGACAGAAATCACACTGGCTCGACTGGCCTGCCGACAACCTCGTCCGCAAGACTTGAAACGCCTGCGTGCCTTGATCGACAGCGAACGCCAATGCACGGCGCGTGGTCCGGCAATACGACTGTCTGGGGAATTTCATCTGCAACTGGCTGAAATGGCGGGGAACGCACCGTTGGCGCATTTTCTCGGCACTCTGGTACCGCTGACTTCGCTGGCGATTGCGCAGTTTGATCCGCAGGTGGAGGGCTATTGCACGTGGCAGGCGCATGCCGCAATTGTTGATGCAGTGGAGCGTGGGGATGCTACGGCGGCCGAGATGTTGATGACCCGGCATCTGGATCATCTTGAGCAGGCACTGCTGAACTCTGGATCGGTAGTCAGCCAGAATCGTGTTGCCGGTTAGATTGCCTTCGCGAGCAGGCTCGCTCCCACAGGGGAATGCATTTCAAATGTGGGAGCGAGCCTGCTCGCGATGGCGGCATCAGGCCCGCTGAAATATCGGGCTTACTGCGCCGCGACCCGCGCAAACCCCTCACGAATTTTCTCTTCCGGCAAATCATCGGCAATGAACACGATCACGCTTTCGCGCGTTTCATCGTCGGCCCACTCCGTGTCCCAATCGAATCCGTATAACTTCAACACCCCCTGAAACACCATGCGTCGCGGCTCGCCAAGGATGTTCAACACGCCTTTGTAACGCAGCAATTGTTTGCCGTGGTCCTCCAGCAGTTCGTTCATGAACTCGCTGAGTTTGTCGATATCCAGCGGCTTGTCGGTGCGCAGCACCAGGCTGGAAATGCGGTCGATGGACGGCGCTTTGCTCACCGGGCGCAGGCTGACGCCGCCACCCAGGTCGGCATTGAGATTGAAGCCGCGCACGTCGAGCAATTCGGCCAGATCGATCTTGCCGTGCTCGACCACGCGGATCGGCGCGCGACGGTTGATGCGGGTCAGGCGCTCGCTCAGCGCGGTAAAGGTCGCCTCGTCCACCAGATCGCGCTTGCTCACCAGTAAGCGGTCGGCGAAACCGATCTGCGCCTGGGCGATGGTTTGAGTCAGGTGTGTGTCAGCGTGTGCCGCATCGACCAGGGTAATGATGCCGTCGAGGATGTAGCGTTCGCGCAGCTCTTCATCGATGAAAAAGGTTTGGGCCACAGGTGCCGGGTCGGCCAGGCCGGTGCATTCGATCACTAGACGGTCGAAGGCGATTTCGCCGCTGTCCAGGCGTTCGAGCAGCAGGTACAAAGCCTTGGTCAGGTCGGTGTGGATGGTGCAGCAGACGCAACCATTGGACAGCGTCATCACTTGCACCGGTTCGTCGCCCAACAGCTGGGTGTCGATACCGGCGTCACTGAATTCGTTCTCGATCACGGCGATTTTCAGGCCGTGTTCGGCTTTGAGCAGGTAGCGCAGCAGCGTGGTCTTGCCGGCGCCGAGGAAGCCGCTGAGGATTGTTACCGGGATGGGAGAGGACAAACTGGAGTCTCCTGTTTCACAAAATGAGAATTCAACACAAAAACAAATGTGGGAGCGAGCCTGCTCGCGAAAGCGGTCTATCAGTCAACACCGTGTCGACTGACAGATTGCCTTCGCGAGCAGGCTCGCTCCCACAGGGGATTGCGTCAACCTGCCGTCAGATCAACAGCACTTTGGCCCACCCTTGCCACCGTAACGAGCTTCCTGGCGTTCCCGGAAGAACATCTCGTAGGTCATCACCGGTTTGTCCGGGTGTTTGGTTTGCATGTGCTCGACGTAATTGTCGTAGTCGGGCATGCCGACCATCAGGCGCGCGGCCTGACCGAGGTATTTACCGAGGCGACTCAGGTCATTGAACATGCTGCAATCCTCGATCAAGCATCCGGCAGAGCCTGGAATGGTGCTTCTTTATCCGTACGTTGTTTGCTTCCCCAGGCGGAAATACCGACCTTGAGCGCATAGAACAGGATACTGAATACCACGAACAGGAACAGCGCCGTCAGCGTTGCGTTGGTGTAGGCGTTGAAGATCACGTGCTGCATCTGCGTAATGTCCTTGGCCGGGGCGAGGATCTGACCGTTGGCCAGCGCATCGCTGTACTTCTTGGCCAGCGACAGGAAGCCGATCGCCGGGTTGGCGTCGAACAGCTTGATGAAGCCGGCAGTGGTGGTGCAGATCAGCAACCACACCGCGGGCAGCATGGTGACCCAGACGTAGCGCTGGCGTTTCATTTTGATCAGCACAACGGTGCCGAGCATCAGCGCGATACCGGCGAGCATCTGGTTGGAGATACCGAACAGCGGCCACAAGGTGTTGATGCCACCCAGCGGATCGATCACGCCCTGGTACAGCAACCAACCCCACATCGCCACGCAACCGGCGGTCGCGATCAGGTTGGCGGTCCAGGATTCAGTGCGTTTCAGCGCTGGCACAAAGGAGCCGAGCAAGTCCTGCAGCATGAAACGCCCGGCACGGGTACCGGCGTCGACGGCGGTCAGGATGAACAGCGCTTCGAACAGAATCGCGAAGTGGTACCAGAACGCCATGGTGTTTTCACCCGGCAGGACACTGTGCAGGATCTGCGCGATACCAACCGCGAGGGTCGGCGCACCGCCAGCGCGGGCCAGGACGGTGGTTTCACCGATATCCTTGGCTACCGCTTGCAGGGCTTCCGGGGTGATTGCAAAGCCCCAGCTGCTGACGGTTTGTGCCACGGCCACCACGTCACCGCCGACGACTGCCGCCGGGCTGTTCATGGCGAAATACACGCCCGGCTCGATCACCGACGCTGCAACCATCGCCATGATGGCGACGAAGGATTCCATCAGCATGCCGCCGTAACCGATGTAACGGGCGTTGGTTTCATTATCCAGCAGCTTCGGCGTGGTGCCGGAAGCAATCAGCGCGTGGAAACCGGAAACCGCGCCACAGGCGATGGTGATGAACAGGAACGGGAACAGACCGCCCTTCCACACCGGCCCCGTGCCGTCGATAAACTGGGTCAGCGCCGGCATTTTCAGCTCGGGCATGGTGATCAGGATGCCGATCGCCAGCGCCACGATGGTGCCGATTTTCAGAAAGGTCGACAGGTAGTCGCGCGGCGCCAGAATCAGCCAGACCGGTAACGAGGCGGCCACGAAACCGTAACCGACCAGCATCCACGTAATCTGCACGCCAGTGAAGCTGAACGCCTTGGCCCAGACCGGATCAGCGGCAATCTGTCCGCCCAGCCAGATCGAACCCAGCAACAACAGCACACCGACGATGGAGATTTCACCGATGCGGCCCGGACGGATGTAGCGCATGTAAATGCCCATGAACATCGCGATCGGAATGGTCGCCATCACCGTGAAAATCCCCCACGGGCTTTCGGCCAGCGCCTTGACCACGATCAGCGCCAGCACCGCGAGGATGATGATCATGATCAGGAAGCAGCCAAATAGCGCAATGGTCCCGGGAATGCGGCCCATTTCCTCACGAACCATGTCGCCGAGGGAACGGCCGTTGCGGCGAGTGGACATGAACAGGACCATGAAGTCCTGAACAGCACCGGCCAACACCACGCCGGCAATCAGCCACAACGTACCGGGCAGGTAACCCATCTGCGCCGCCAGGACCGGACCGACCAGCGGCCCTGCGCCAGCGATGGCGGCGAAGTGGTGACCGAAGAGGATGTGTTTGTTGGTGGGGACGTAGTCCAGACCGTCATTGTTGAGCACGGCGGGGGTGGCCCGTCGCGGGTCGAGCTGCATCACATTGTTAGCGATGAACAGACTGTAGTAACGATACGCAACCAGATAGATGGCCACAGCGGCGACCACAATCCACAAGGCGTTGATCGCCTCGCCTCGGCGCAATGCCACTACACCAAGGGCGCACGCCCCTACGATTGCCAGCAGCAGCCAGGGTAGGTGGCGTAGCAGGCTATTATTATTTTTCATTTTATGATTCCAGCCAGGGTGGACAAGAAAGACAGCCATCCCGAGTTTAGCGCTAACGGCCGCAAAGGCCATCCCCCGCCATGGGGTGAGCCATCACTTTGCTGGCAGCCTTTGACAATGCGGGTCTATAGTCAGCGGACATTTACGAGGATTGCGCCATGAGCGAGCACCCTGCCGATCGCCGCCGCTTCAAACGTATTGCGTTCGATGCCCGAACCGAGCTGAGTCAGGGGGAACTCATCTGGCCGGTGAAGTTGATCGACCTGTCACTGAAGGGACTGTTGATCGAAAAGCCCGAACCGTGGCTGGGGAATCGGGAGTGGCATTTCCTGGTCGATATTCATCTCAACGAGGACGTCGCCATCAAGATGGATGTGCAACTGACCCACGATGAACATGGTCAGCTCGGGTTCGTCTGCCGACATATCAGCCTGGAATCCATCGAGCGCCTGCGGCGATTGGTTGAACTCAATCTTGGCGACCCGCAGGAACTGGAGCGGGAGCTGGGTGCACTGATCGAAGTCTGAAGGCCAATCCCCATTCCAATGTGGGAGCGAGCTTGCTCGCGATAGCGATTTAGCATTCAACGATGATGTTGACTGATTGTCCGCCATCGCGAGCAAGCTCGCTCCCACAGGGTTTGTGTTCTATCTGGAAGGTTATTCGAACAGAGCGTCGAGTGCCTGTTCCAGACGCGTTACGGCAATAATCTGCAACCCCGGCGGCGCTTCTTTAGGCGCATTGCCCTTGGGCACGATGGCGCGTTTGAAGCCGTGCTTGGCGGCTTCTTTCAAGCGTTCCTGGCCGCTCGGCACCGGGCGTACTTCGCCGGAAAGCCCGACTTCGCCGAATACCAGCAGATCATGGGGCAGTGGCCGGTTGCGCAAACTGGACATGACCGCCGCCATCAGCGCCAGATCGGAGGCTGTTTCCAGCACCTTCACCCCGCCAACTACGTTGAGAAACACATCCTGATCGTGGGTCGGAATGCCGCCGTGACGGTGCAGCACCGCCAACAACATCGCCAGTCGATTCTGGTCCAGACCCAGCGTTACCCGACGTGGATTGGCCAGGTGACTGTCGTCCACCAGCGCCTGGACTTCCACCAGCATCGGCCGCGTCCCTTCCCACGTCGCCATGACCACACTGCCCGGCACTTCTTCCTGCGCACGGGTGAGAAAAATCGCCGAGGGGTTGGAGACTTCTTTCAGCCCCTTGTCGGTCATACCGAACACGCCCAGTTCGTTGACGGCGCCGAAACGGTTTTTCACCGCCCGCAGCAAACGCAAGCGCCCATCGGATTCGCCTTCGAAATACAGAACCGTGTCGACCATGTGCTCCAGCACTCGCGGTCCCGCCAATGCACCTTCTTTCGTCACGTGACCGACCAGGAAAATGGCCGTGCCGCTCTGCTTGGCATAGCGCACCAGCAACGCCGCGCTTTCCCTGACCTGGGACACGCCGCCCGGTGCCGATTGCAGTTGTTCGGTGAAGATCGTCTGAATCGAGTCGATCACCATCACCTTGGGTTTTTCCTGCCGGGCCGTGGCGATGATCGTCTCGATGCAGGTTTCGGTCATCACCCGCAGTTGATCCTGAGGCAAGCCGAGACGGCGAGCGCGCATGGCCACTTGCTGCTGGGATTCTTCGCCAGTGACGTACAGTGCCGGCATGACTTTGGCGAGGTTGCACAAGGTTTGCAGCAGAATGGTCGATTTGCCGATGCCCGGATCACCGCCGATCAGCACCACCGAGCCGTCCACCAGACCACCACCCAGCACTCGATCCAGCTCGCTGGACGCTGTGGAAAAACGCGGGATTTCTTCGACGCTGACTTCGGCCAGGGTCTTGATCTGTGCCTGTTGACCGGTCCAGCCGGTGCGACCGCTGGGGGCCGCGGCGCCACCGCTCTCCACCATGGTTTCAGTCAGGGTGTTCCAGGCCCCGCACTCGCCGCATTGGCCAGCCCACTTGGGGAAGGTTGAGCCGCACTCGGTGCAGCCGTACATGCGCTTGGCCTTGGCCATCTGAACTCCCGGCAAAAACCGCGATGATAGCTCAGCTGGTGCGGATCAGCGCGGCGAAGTTACCCAGCGGATCTTCGGTAGCAACTTGTTAAGCCCCAGGAATATAACCACCGCATTACTAATCATAAAAACCTGTACAACTTCCCGCCCCAACATACCCAAACAAATACTAGTGCTGCCCAATGAAGCAAAAATCGAAACCTGTACAAGTCTTAGCCATTCAAAACCCGAACGTACAACCCAACTATTAAGCCAACCCAATGGCAATATAATGGCCTTCTGAAACTTAGCACAGGTAATTTGTTTGAGGCGCGAGTCTTTACACCCTGCAAACTATTAATATAAAAACTTCATGTACTGCACGTTGACTTGCATCAACCCAATGCGATTACCCCTACTTTCAATAGTTCTATCCTGCACCTCCCTCCACTCGGTAGAGGCGAGTGATCGACGGATAAAATGTCCTGTGGGTGCACTGGAGGCCCCAGTCCAAAGCTGCCACCCCGAGCAAGAGTGATGGCAATTTCAAACTTTTTTACCGCAGAGAAGGTCGGTAGCCGACAAGCTCTGTAAGCAGTTGTTTCGAGCAGGATGCATCATGCTGATTTACACTGCATTCACCAACCTCATCTGTAACAAGGAAATAACCTATGGGCGTGATAAGTGAGTTCAAGGCCTTCGCGGTCAAAGGTAACGTGGTCGACATGGCCGTCGGTATCATCATCGGTGCAGCCTTCGGCAAGATCGTTTCATCGTTTGTCGGCGACGTGGTGATGCCACCCATTGGCCTGCTGATCGGGGGGGTGGACTTCAGTGACCTGGCCGTCACGCTCAAAGCAGCCAACGGCAATATTCCGGCGGTAGTGCTGGCGTACGGCAAATTCATCCAGAGCCTGATTGACTTCATCATCGTCGCCTTCGCGATCTTCATGGGCGTCAAAGCCATCAACCGCCTGAAACGCGAAGAGGCCGTTGCGCCAACGCTGCCGCCGGTTCCGACCAAGGAAGAAGAATTGCTGGAAGAGATCCGCGATTTGCTCAAGGCTCAGAACAATCGGCCCTGAACGCGTTAGTCAAACAAGAAACGGCGCCCTTGAGGCGCCGTTTTTTTTACCAGTAGTTTTCCACCGCCACTTGCCCCGGCCGTCGACTGAGGCTCAAGTGCATGTGGCGCTGTTTGAGCAATTTGCGCGTGTCATCGATCATCTGCGGATTGCCGCAGAGCATGACCCTCGAGTGCTCGGCCGTCAGCGCCAGGCCTGCCGCCCGCTCCAGCTCGCCATTTTCGATCAGCGCAGTGATCCGGCCACTCAGAGCGCCAGGATGCTGCTCGCGGGTGACGGTGGTGATGAACTGCAGCTTGTGCGCAAACTCCGCTAAATAGTCGCGCTGGGCCAACCCGCTGACGAGGTCCTGATAAGCCAGCTCCCGGGCTTCGCGCACGCTGTAGACCAGTATGATTCGTTCGAATTTCTCCCAGACCTCGAAGTCCTGCAGGATCGACAGAAACGGCGCCAGGCCGGTGCCTGTGGATAACAGCCAGAGATCACGGCCGTCGACAAAGCGATCCAGCGTCAGGTAACCAAAGGCCTGACGCTCGACCAGCAGCGTATCGCCGACTCCCAGCCGACTCAGCTCACTGGTGAACTCCCCCCCTGGCACCACAATGGAAAAGAATTCGAGGAACTCGTCATAGGGCGACGACACCATGGAATAGGCCCGCCATACGGTGCTGCCGTCAGCCTTGGTAACGCCCAGCCGGGCGAATTGCCCTGCACGAAAGCGAAAACCCGGATCCCGGGTGGTCCGCAGGGTGAACAGACTGGCGGTCAGCGACTGGACGTCGAGCAAGGTCTGGCGAGTGAATTTTTCTGCACTGGCGGTCATGGGGCGCTCCATTCAACAGATAGCCACAGTGTCCCGCAAAGCGGAGTGATTAAACACCGGTGATTTGTAGTGGCTTTAGCCAGAGCCTCATTCACATTAACTTCATCATACGACTTAATATTAACCACCCGGTTAACACACAAATTCAAGCCTGATCATAATAAGCCCGACATTTATTTATCTACGAAAATACTCCCTAACATTAGAACCAAATACTTGCTTAAAAAATGAAAACAAAGCCAAAAAAGTCTCACGCAAATATAGGAAACATCCTACACTCGGCTCGTGCCAGATCCTGGATCCAAAAAGGCACCCCCAAGTAACATCACACCTGGAGACACACAATGGAGAGGTGGAAGGAATCACAGCTCAACCAAATATCGCGGGCAACGGAGATTGATATTGCCTACCGGATTTCACTGGGCTTCGCGAAAAATATAGGTTTTAAATTTTTCGCTTTTTCAACAACATACCAAACAAAAACTGACCACTTTAATACAGTCCAACTCAACAACTACCCTACCGACTGGAACATTGAATATGAACAAAAAAATTTCAGCGCAATAGACCCGGTAGTGGCTCACTGCAATCACTCCAGATTGCCTGTCCTTTGGAGCGAAGAACTTTTTTCCAAGACCCCGTGCTTGTGGGATGCGCTTGAGAAACAAGGATTGCAGCACGGCTGGTCACAATCGGTCCATGACGAGGACAGTGGTGTTTGCAGCATTCTGAGCCTGGCCAGAAGCCATTGTCCGATCACTGCGTTTGAGCTGTATGAAAATCTCGGTTTTTCGGTGTTCATCGGGCGCCATCTGCATGCACTGATCGCACAGACACTGCCCAGGAAATCGACCAAGCCATCCGTGCTGCATTTGTCTCCCCGCGAGATCGATGTATTGAAACTGGCAGCTGATGGCAAGACTGCGTATGAGAGTGCCAGAATCCTCAATCTCAGCGCACGCACGGTCAATTTTCATGTGCAAGCCGCGATTCTGAAACTGGGGGTCAATAACAAGATTTCGGCAGTCATCGCCGCAGTCAAGGCCGGCTATCTCCACAGCAACGCGCTACGTTGATCACAAAAACCTGCAAGTAATCCAAAAGAAAAAAACGTACCATTTGCGGTCCTTCTTGAGTGTTGACGTGTGAACCTTCACGACGCAGTGCACTCGGACGGTCTCGCCCGCTACAACGCCCTTGGGCCGCGGGACACCTGTTGATGACCCCGTTGATAACCCAGAGCCCCGCCTCATGCCCTTGCTCGAAACACCCTTCGCCCGACTCGACCTGATCCGCCAGCCCGAACAGCAGAACGAACCGCTGCAGGCGTTTGATGCCGCAGACGAATACCTGCTCACCCATCTGGCTGACCAACAGCCCTCGGCCGACACTCGGGTTTTGGTGCTCAACGACAGCTTTGGCGCATTGGCCGCCAGCCTGGCGGGCAAGGTTCACGTGACCAGCAGCGGCGACTCGTTCCTGGCCTTCCAGGGGCTGGAAAAGAATTTGATCCGTAATGGCCAGGCTTTTGATGCGGTGCCAAGCGTACCGGCCAGCGAAGCCTTTTCAGGCCCTTTCGACCGGGTACTGATCCGGGTCCCGAAAACCCTCGCCTTGCTGGAAGAGCAATTGATTCGCTTGCAAGGTCAACTGGCGCCGGGGGCTCAGGTGATTGCTGCGGCGATGATCAAGCATTTGCCCCGCGCCGCGGGCGATCTGCTGGAACGCTACATCGGCCCGGTGCAAGCCTCGTTGGCGGTGAAGAAGGCTCGGCTATTGATCGCGACCGCTGAAGTCAAAGCATCTGTCGTGTCCCCCTACCCGACCCGCTATCGACTCGACGCCCCTGAGATCGAACTGCTGAATCACGCCAATGTGTTCTGCCGCGAAGGCCTGGACATCGGCACGCGAGCGTTTTTGCCGCACCTGCCAAAGAACCTCGGCTCAGCGCGGGTTGCCGACCTCGGTTGTGGCAACGGGGTTTTGGCCATCGCCAGCGCCCTGCAAAACCCCGAGGCCCACTACACGCTCGTGGACGAGTCGTACATGGCCGTGCAATCGGCAGCCGAAAACTGGCGCGCGGCGCTGGGTAATCGGGAAGTGCTTGTACGTGCCGGTGATGGGTTGGCGGGTCAGGAACCTCAGTCTCTGGACGTGGTGTTGTGCAACCCACCGTTTCACCAACAACAAGTCGTCGGTGACTTCCTGGCCTGGCGCATGTTCCAGCAGGCCCGAGAGGCTCTGGTCGTCGGCGGTGCGTTGTACATCGTCGGCAACCGTCATCTGGGTTATCACAGCAAGCTCGCGCGGTTGTTCCGCGGCGTCGAGCAAGTGGCGGCCACACCCAAGTTCGTGATCCTTAAAGCCCGAAAATAATCCAAGGCAAAAAAAACCCTCCTGCAATTGGAGGGTTGTAAATCCGTGCCGCAAGGCAACGGGATGGGATCAGGTGCAAAAAATCAGTGGGTCGTCAGGCCGGCGGCATTCATGAACATGCGCATCAGGCTGGCCACGATGAACAGCGCCACCACGCTGCCGGTCCAGATCATCGCCAGCCAGCCGAGTCGCTGCCAGAGCGGCTTTTTCTCTGCTGCTTCGATTTCCTGCAAGGAATGTTTACCCGCCATCATCGCAATCTCCTCTGAAGAAATGGCGCAGGTCTCAGCCTTGCGCCACTGTCGCGCGTTCTAGTGATAGCCATCTTCGTGGGTGACCTTGCCGCGGAACACGTAGTAGCTCCAGAAGGTGTAACCCAGGATGAACGGGATGATGAACAGCGTGCCCACCAGCATGAAGCCCTGGCTTTGCGGCGGTGCGGCGGCGTCCCAGATCGAGATCGATGGCGGCACGATGTTCGGCCACAAGCTGATGCCCAGACCGCTGTAGCCAAGGAAGATCAGCACCAGCGTCAGCAGGAATGGCGTGTAGTGCGCATTGCGAGCCACCGCGCGGATCAGACCGTACATGGTCACCAGCACCAGAATCGGCACCGGCAGGAACCAGAACAGGTTCGGCAGGGTGAACCAGCGAGCGGCAATCTCGGCGTGGGCCAGCGGGGTCCAGATGCTGACGATACCGATCACTGCCAACACCACGAAAGCCAGCGGTCGAGCCAGGTCATGCATCTGCTCCTGCAATTTGCCTTCGGTCTTCATGATCAGCCAGGTGCAACCGAGCAGCGCATAAGCCACCACCAGCGCCACGCCGCAGAACAGCGTGAACGGCGTCAACCAGTCCAGTGAGCCACCGGCAAATTGGCGATTGACCACCGGCAACCCATCAATGAACGCACCCAACGCCACGCCCTGGAAAAAGGTGGCGGCGACCGAGCCACCGATGAACGCCTTGTCCCAGAGATGGCGCTTGTCGTCCCTGGCCTTGAAGCGGAACTCGAAGGCCACGCCGCGGAAGATCAGCCCTATCAGCATAAAAATCAGCGGCAGGTACAACGCCGAGAGCACCACCGAATAGGCCAGCGGGAAGGCTCCGAACAATGCCGCGCCCCCCAGCACCAGCCAGGTTTCGTTACCGTCCCAGACCGGCGCGACGGTGTTCATCATCACGTCACGATCGGTCTTGCCCGGAATGAACGGGAAGAGAATCCCGATCCCCAGGTCGAAGCCGTCCATGACCACGTACATCATGATGCCGAAGATGATGATCACGGCCCAGATCAGCGGAAGATCAATACCCATGAGTCAAATCTCCTTGGTCAGGCTGGGGCTGTGGTCGCTATCACCGTTGTCATCGGCGGCGGACATCGGACGGGCCGGCGTGCGTTTCCGGCCAGGACCACCCTCATTGGTTTCCTTGCCTTCGTCGATCTTCGGCCCTTTGCGCACCAAGCGCATCATGTAGCCCAGACCGGCACCGAACAGCGCGAAATAGACCACGACGAACATGATCAACGTGATGCTCATCTGCATGAAGCTGTGATTGGAGGACGCATCCGCCGTGCGCATCAGGCCATAGACGACCCACGGCTGACGGCCGATTTCAGTGGTGAACCAACCGGCGAGGATCGCGATCAGGCCGGACGGCCCCATCCACAACGCCAGGTACAGGAACGGCCGCGAGGTATACAGCTTGTCGCGTTTGCGCAGCCACAGGCTCCACAAACCGGTGAAGATCATCAGGAAGCCGAGCCCGACCATGATCCGGAACGACCAGAACACGATGGTCGAATTCGGCCGGTCTTCAGGCGGGAATTCCTTGAGTGCCGGGACCTGTTTGTCCAACGAGTGCGTGAGGATCAGGCTACCCAGATACGGAATCTCTACCGCGAATTTGGTCTTCTCGGCTTTCATGTCCGGCCAGCCAAACAGGATTAGCGGAGTCGGTTCATCACCGACGTTTTCCCAGTGACCTTCAATCGCGGCGATTTTCGCCGGCTGATGCTCAAGCGTATTCAGCCCGTGGAAGTCACCGATGACCGCTTGAATCGGCGCCACGATCAAGGCCATCCACATGGCCATCGAGAGCATGGTGCGGATCGCCGGGTTGTCCTTGCCACGCAGCAAATGCCAGGCCGCCGAGGAGCCGACGAAGAAGGCCGTCGCAACGAACGCCGCCGTCGCCATGTGCATCAGGCGGTACGGGAACGACGGGTTGAAGATCACTGCCAGCCAGTCCACCGGAATCACCTGGCCATTGACGATTTCATAGCCCTGCGGTGTTTGCATCCAGCTGTTGGAAGCGAGAATCCAGAAGGTCGATATCAGTGTGCCGATGGCGACCATGACCGTGGCGAAGAAGTGCAGATTGCGCCCGACCTTGTTCCAGCCGAACAGCATGACACCGAGGAAACCGGCTTCGAGGAAGAAAGCGGTGAGTACTTCGTACGTCAGCAGCGGCCCGGTCACCGAGCCGGCAAAGTCCGAGAAACGGCTCCAGTTGGTGCCGAACTGATAGGCCATGACGAGTCCGGAGACCACACCCATGCCAAAGTTGACGGCAAAGATCTTCGACCAGAAGTGGTACAGATCGCGGTACGTGTCGTTATGGGTTTTCAGCCACAGGCCTTCGAGCACCGCCAGGTAACTCGCCAGGCCAATGGTGATGGCGGGAAATAGAATGTGAAACGAAATGGTGAACGCGAACTGCATCCGGGCGAGATCAAGTGCCTCCAAACCGAACATAAGTCTTCCTCTGTCAGGTAATATCGGCTGAAGGCTTGTGGCCTACACCCACTGCCCCCACGGATATGGAGTGTGGCGAATTTGAATTCGTTCTTTTTTTACAAACATCACAACGTAGGGAGTCTGGCCATCTGGCCGCCGGATCAATTCCACGAGCGGTCTTGATCTGGATCAAGCAACGTTAAAAGAGTAGTCCCATTTTTGACGATGGACGGTGTGGTCTTTTGCCGCGTGACAGGTTGCCTCACCGATGCGGGCCAGGCATATCGGTGTCTAGCTAACGAAATTTCCCAGCCCTGCAACTTTTCGTTACAGCTTGGTGATAATCTCGACCCTCCCTCGCTCAAGACCGGCCCTCAGATGCCCAGCCAAGCGCCCTTGCTGTTACGTCATCACCGCCCATTTATCGCGTTTTGGCTGGCTCGGGTGTTTACCGCCAGCGGTTTCCAGATGCTCACGGTAGCCATTGGCTGGAACCTCTACCAACTGACCGGCAATGTGCTCGACCTGGGCCTGGTCGGTCTGGTGGAGTTTGCCCCGCGAGTGCTGTTCATGCTGCACACCGGGCATGTCGCGGACCGCTATGACCGGCGCAAGGTCGCGGCTATCTGTCAGTCCCTGCAAGCATTGATCGCCCTGTCGCTGGCCATCGGCAGCGCGACCGACAATGTCACCCGGGAGATGATCTTCATCCTCGCGTTCCTGCTCGGTGCCGCCCGCTCCTTCGAGATGCCGACCACCCAGGCCCTGTTGCCGAGCATCGTGCCCAGCGCGCTGTTCCCCCGCGCCGTCGCTGCCGCCCAATCCGCACAGCAATCGGCGACTATCGTTGCCCCGGCCCTCGGTGGGCTGCTTTACGCCTTCGGCAGCGTCTGGGTCTACGGCCCGACGGTGATCCTCTACATCATCGCCTGCATGCTGATGCTCAACCTGCCTGCACGGCAGACACCGCTGAACAAGGGCAAGGCAACCCTGGATTCGCTGCTGGCGGGCATCCGTTTCATTCGCAGTCGTCCGGACATTCTCGGGGCGATTTCTCTGGATCTGTTTGCGGTATTGCTCGGTGGCGCGACGGCGTTGCTGCCGGTGTTCGCCAAGGACATCCTGCTGACCGGCCCTTGGGGTCTGGGCCTTTTGCGTTCGGCGCCAGCGGTGGGTGCGCTGCTGATGTCGCTGTACCTGGCGAGATTTGCCGTAGAACGCAACGTCGGACGGGTCATGTTCACCGCAGTGGGTGTATTCGGTGTCGCGACCATTGCGTTCGGCCTGTCGACCTCATTCTGGTTTTCCCTGGCGGTGTTGGTGGTGTTGGGCGCAGCGGACATGATCAGCATGGTGATCCGCGCCTCCTTCGTGCAACTGGAAACCCCGGATGAAATGCGCGGCCGGGTCAGTGCCGTGAACGGTCTGTTCATCGGCGCTTCGAACCAGTTGGGCGAGTTTGAATCAGGCTTGACCGCCCACTGGTTCGGCACCGTGCCAGCGGTGGTCATGGGCGGTATTGGCACATTGGTGGTGAACGGGGCGTGGATCAAACTGTTCCCGACCCTGGCTAACCGCGACCGAATGCATGTGCCGGTGGAAGAAGTGAAGGTATAGAGCAGTTGCCAATCACACTTTTGCCGGGCAGGTGCAATACATAGATAGTGCATCGGGTGTAATGTATCGCCTTACACTTGTCCCATGATCAAATCCTTTCAGCACAAAGGCCTTCGTGGCTTCTATGAAACAGGTTCGACTCGTGGAATCCGCGCAGACCATGCGAAGCGTCTGTCTCGAATGCTTCAGTTCATGGACCGCGCAACACTACCTGGCGATCTGGACCTTCCGGGATGGCGATTACACCCACTCAAGGGAGAGTTGACCGAATATTGGTCACTGAGCGTTTCGGGGAACTGGCGAGTTATTTTTCGTTTTATCGGTTCAGACATCGAACTGGTCGACTATCTGGACTACCACTGACAGGAGGCAGGACATGACCATGCACAACCCGCCACACCCTGGCGAAACCCTTTTGATGGATGTATTGCCTGAACTGGGCATCAGCGTCACAGAGCTGGCCCGGCACCTGCGATTTGCGCGCCCGCATCTGTCGCGAGTGCTGCATGGCCACGCACCGATCAGTCCTGATTTGGCGGTACGCCTGGAGCGGGCTGGAATTGGTAAGGCCAGAATGTGGCTAGGTGTTCAGACCGACTACGATCTTTGGCAGGCGGAGCAGCGTGAGCAACCGGTCATCGAACCCATTGCCGTCCACGCCTGACACTCTCTAAACCACCAACTCCCCCGCCACCGCCGCTCGCCTGGCCTTACCGCAGAGTTGTTCCACCAGCGTCAAGGCGAATTGCAGCGCCGCCCCTGAACCTTGGGCAGTGATGCAGTTGCCATCGACCACCACCGGTTGATCGACGAAGTTGCACCCCAACAGTTGATGGCTGGCCGATGGCAGGCAGGTCATGCGCCGCTGACGCAGTACGCCAAAGGCTTGCAGCGCCAGCGCCGGGGCCTCGGCGATGCCGGCGAACAGGCGCCCGGCCGCCACCTGATCCTTGATCAATTGTTGCAGGGGTTGATGCGCCGCCAGATGTTGCGCCCCAACGGCACCGCCGGGCAGGACGATCAGGTCGAACGGCTGTGCCAGCACGTCCACCAGCATCGCATCGGACGTCACTCGGGTGCCGCGCGCGCAGGTGAGCATGCGCCGCCCCTCGATGCTGGCCACCACCAATTCAACCTTGGCACGGCGCAGCACATCGATCAGGGTCACTGCTTGCAGGTCATCGATGCCCTCGGCGAGGGTAATCAGAGCTCTAAAGGTCATGGGCACAATCCACAGGATGATCTTTAAAGCGTAGTCAGCTTTCCTGCCCCTTGTTCGAGTCCGCCGTTACTTGATGTAAAGCTGCGTCGACAGCGTATTGCCGGGCGCGTTGATCGACGTGTTGCTGAAGGTGAACGTGCCTTCCTGTTTACCCGCCAGATCGAAGACATACAGATAGCCGACGGTTTTTTTCCCGACGGTGCAATCGGTCAGATTACCGTTATCAAACGCACAGACCGGCGTCCGGGTGCCGTTCACCTCAAAACCATCCAGCCCGACATGCGCGCTACGACCGTAACCGACTTCCAGCACGTAGACCTTGATGTTCGGTCCGCTGTGATTGCAGCGGGTTTGTTCTTGCCCCTGCGCGATGTCTTCAAAGCCGCAGGCCGGCGACTCGACCTTGAGTACCTTCACCTGACTCAACGGCGCCGCCGATGCAGCCGAAGCGGTGTGTGCCCCCAGGAACATGGCGATCGCCATTGCGAATACGGCAATCAGACGTTTATTCATGCAATACATAAGTACCCCCAAAACGAGCGCGCAGTATGGCGCACTTGGCTTTTCCGCAAAACATCGACGACGATCGCAGCCATAAGCAGCCATAGACCCACGCTGCTGGTATGATGCGCGGCTTTTTCCGACCCACAGAAAATTACCAGGCGCCATCAGCGGTCTGTGCTTTGCTGTTGAGGTCGATACATTCACGGCGCCTGGCGCGCCACGGGGAGCAGACATGCTGGAAAGGCTGTTTCAACTCAAGGCACATAACACCAACGTGCGGACCGAGATTCTGGCGGGCTTCACGACCTTTTTGGCCATGGCCTACATTCTGTTCGTCAACCCGAGCATCCTCGGCGAGACCGGCATGGACAAGGGCGCGGTGTTCGTCGCCACGTGTCTGGCAGCCGCCATCGGCTCCACGGTAATGGGCCTGATCGCCAACTACCCGATCGCTCTCGCGCCGGGCATGGGCTTGAATGCCTTCTTCACTTACACCGTGGTCCTGCACATGGGCCACACCTGGCAAGTGGCGCTGGGCGCAGTGTTCATCTCGGCGGTGATGTTTTTCCTGTTGTCGATCTTCCGCATTCGCGAATGGATCATCAACAGCATCCCACTGGCGCTACGCTCGGCGATTGCCGCTGGTATCGGACTGTTCCTGGCCCTGATCGCCCTGCATAACGCGGGCATCGTGGTGAGCAACCCGGCCACCATGGTCGGCCTCGGCGATTTGAAACAACCGGCCCCAATCCTCGCGACCCTCGGCTTTGCCCTGATCGTAGCGCTCGAAGCGCTTAAAGTGCGCGGCGCGGTACTGATCGGCATTCTGACGGTGACCATCGTTTCGATCGTGATGGGCTTCTCCCCGTTCGGCGGCGTCATGTCGATGCCACCGTCCCTGGCCCCGACCTTCCTGCAACTGGACATCAAGGGCGCCCTGGACATCGGTCTGGTCAGCGTGATCTTCGCCTTCCTGTTCGTGGATCTGTTCGACAACTCCGGCACCCTGATCGGCGTCGCCAAGCGCGCCGGCCTGATGGGCAAGGACGGCCACATGCCGAAAATGGGCCGCGCCCTGATCGCCGACAGTACCGCGGCCATGGCCGGTTCGCTGCTGGGCACCTCGACCACCACCAGCTACATCGAGTCCGCAGCCGGCGTGAGTGCCGGTGGCCGCACCGGCCTGACCGCTGTTGTCGTGGCGATTCTGTTCCTGTTGGCGCTGTTCTTCTCGCCATTGGCGGCCAGCGTTCCACCCTTTGCTACCGCGCCTGCACTGCTGTTCGTCGCGGTATTGATGACATCCGGCCTGGCCGAAATAGACTGGGACGACATCACCGTCGCCGCACCGGTCGTGGTCACTGCTCTGGCCATGCCGTTCACATATTCCATCGCCAACGGCATCGCCTTCGGTTTCATCTCCTGGACCGCAATCAAGTTGCTGTCCGGCCGCGGCCGTGAGCTGAACTCGGCACTGGTGATTCTGTCGATTCTGTTCGTGATCAAGTTGGGTTGGTTCAACGCATGACTTTTGATTCCCAGGCTTACGCCGTTCAGCTCGAAGAGAAGGTCACGCGCCTGCGTGACCTGTTGGCCCCGTTCGGTGCGCCAGAACCTGCGGTGTTCGACTCGCCGCTGAAAAACTTCCGCCTGCGCGCCGAATTCCGCTTGTGGCGCGAAGCCGGTGAGCGTCACTACGCGATGTTTTCCCAGGAAGACAAACGCACGCCGATCCTGATCGAAGAATTCCCGATCGCCAGCCTGCGCATCAACGAGTTGATGCCGCAGCTGAAAGCGGCATGGCAAGCCAGCGCAGCCCTGAGCCACAAGCTGTTCCAAGTGGAGTTCCTGACCACCCTGGCCGGCGATGCGATGATCACGCTGTGCTATCACCGCCCGCTGGACGAGCACTGGCACGCGGCAGCGTCGAAACTGGCAGCCGACCTGAATGTCAGCATCATCGGCCGCTCCAAGGGCAAACGCGAAGTGATCGGCCACGATTACGTGGTCGAGCAGATGGACGTCGGCGGTCGCACCTTCAGCTATCGCCAGCCGGAAGGCGCGTTCACCCAGCCCAACGGCACCGTGAACCAGAAGATGCTCAACTGGGCTTACGACTCACTCGGCGATCGCTCCGACGATTTGCTGGAGCTGTATTGCGGCAACGGCAACTTCACCTTGCCGCTCGCGACGCGCGTACGCAAAGTGCTGGCCACCGAAATCAGCAAAGCGTCGGTCAATGCCGCGTTGAGCAATCTCAGCGAAAACGCTGTGGATAACGTCACCCTGGTGCGCTTGTCCGCCGAGGAGCTGACCGAAGCCCTGAACGAAGTTCGTCCGTTCCGTCGTCTGCACGGTATCGATCTGAAGAGCTACGCGTTCGGTAGCGTCTTCGTCGATCCGCCTCGCGCCGGCATGGATCCGGACACCTGCGAGCTGACCCGTCGCTTCGACAACATCCTCTACATCTCCTGCAACCCGGAAACCCTGGCGGCCAACATCGCCCAGTTGCACGACACCCATCGCATCACCCGATGCGCAATGTTCGACCAGTTCCCGTGGACCCATCACATGGAATCCGGGGTGTTGTTGACCCGTCGTTGATTGCCGTTGGCAGAAACAAATCAGCCGTCATCACGACGGCTTTTTTGTGCGTGCTTAAAGGGTGATATCTGTCTTGCGCGGACGCCCGCCCTTACGGCCATTGGCCCGCGCAGCCTCAGCCTTGGCGGCACTGCTTTGGCGACCATTACGCGAGGCGATGACCGACGCGGCCATATCCATCAGCGGCTTGCTGGCCGAAACCATCCCGGCGATGGAGACCTGCAGATCCTTGCCCTCGTGGCAAAGGGCTGTCCCGGAAAAGCCGACTTTCAGGTCTGCGAAATCCTCGACGTCGAAATCATCGAACTCCGGATAGTGCTGCACGGGCAACAGCACGCCACTGCCATCAATGAAATTGACCGCCAGACACGGTTCCACAAAGGTCACCGAAGTCGCCCGCAGACCGCCTTTGTGGCGCACTTGGCCACGCTGGATGGCTTCATCCAGCACGGCTTCGGTTACGGGCCGATCCACCAACATTTTTGCTGTTATCGTTTTCATAGTTCGATCTCCACGCCCTCCGGAACGCCCATCAGCGCCAGTAGGGTCTTGTTCGTCTCGGGCTCATAGCAAGCCGAGCCAATCATGCAGGTCGTACTGGCGACCCTTTTTACCACCACGACTTCGCTGGTTTGCCAGTCCCATATCTGATGATCGAGGCAGACCGTGTGCAGCTTGTCCCACCAGATACACCGAGCGCGGCGCAAATGAGCGGGTTGTCCGAGCGCGTGACGCAACCCTTCCAGCACCGCCACAGGTGGCCTGCGAGAATGAGGAACCACGTCCCACAGCTCGACACTGTTGTGCCAGAAGCTGAATTTGAAGCGCGCACTCCAGGTTCCGGCATCCACATGTGCATGCGGCGGGCAGTGCTCGTCGCGCAACATGATCACCATTGAAAACCCTTTGTAGCTGAATAATCTCATGCTAACCCATCCGTTAGGTTAATGAGCCCGAAGACCCGACATTCCCTGGAAAATCCGATAACTGGCGCTGAGCTTTCGATCAGCCATCCGCCATTGAGCCTAGTGCTCAGGCTCTTATCAGGCCGGCGGATAACGGCGCAAATTGGTAAGCAATCCTTTCACCGCCTCCACAAAAATGATGGTGAAATCGGCACGGGCCAAGTAAACCACCGTCTCGACAATTTCATTTACAGTGGCGAAATTCAGTCCTTCATTTGATCCTCGGTGTAATCAATCATGCAGCGACAATTCGACGATCTTCAGCTGGGCAGCATCGAACTGTTTTGTCTGGCTGCCGAGGCTGGCAGCTTTACCGCCGCCGCGCTGGTGGCTGGCGTGACGCCCGCAGCCGTGAGCCGCTCGGTATCGCGCATGGAGGAACGCCTGGGCGTGCGGTTGTTTGCCCGCACCACCCGCAGCGTCAAACTGACCGACAGTGGTCGGCGGTATTACGAGGAATGTCGTCAGGCGCTGGCGCAACTGGTCGAGGCCCAGCGCGAGGTCATGGGCCAGCAGCAACAGCCTTCCGGCACCTTGCGCATCAGCATTCCCACCACCTATGCCCATCACCGGATTCTGCCGCTGTTGCCGGCATTTCGGGCACGCTTTCCAGCGGTGAAGGTCGAGTCGCACATCAGCAATCGCAACATCGATTTCGTCGGTGAAGGCTATGACATGGCGATTCGCGTACGGGCGATTCCGGATTCCGGCCTGATCGCCCGACAGTTGGAAGACGCCCCGCTGGTGATGATTGCCAGTCCTGACTACCTGAAGCACGCGGGCGTTCCACAAACGCTGGACGATCTCAAACAGCACGAGTGCATCCAGTACGAATTGCCTAGCAGCGGTCGGCGGATTGCCTGGCTGTTCAACGACAATGGCGTGCATCGGGAGATTCTGGCCGAGGGCAATCTCAGTTGTTCCGACGACGTACTGGGCGGCGTGACCCTGGCCAAACACGGGGCGGGACTGTTTCAGACCTATCGCTTCATTGTCGAAAACGAACTGGCCAATGGCTCGCTGGTGGAAGTGCTCAAGCCTTATGGCGGACGCTCGCGACCGTTCACCCTGCTCTACCCGCAAACTCGCCATATGCCGCTGCGCTTAAGGGCGTTCATCGATTTCCTGGTGGAGCATCTGCCCCTCTGAAAAGCCGAAACCGTCCGATCACCGCACACATTAACCCTGAGAACCGCCTCTTCAATTGACCAAATTAACCAGCTAGTACAATTTATCTCCACAGGCTGAAACTCTCGGCCAATGCCAAAAACAATAAGTGGAGATACCCCGATGCCCCCTATCGTTCTGGTGCTCAACGGCCCGAATCTGAACCTGCTCGGCACCCGTGAACCGGCGACTTACGGCCACGAAACACTGGCCGACATCTCAGCCTTGTGCGGTCGTGCCGCCGAAGAGTTCGGCCTGGCGGTGGAATTTCGCCAGACCAATCATGAAGGCGAATTGCTCGACTGGATTCACGCCGCGCGCGGCCGTTGCGCCGGGATCGTCATCAACCCGGCCGCCTGGACCCACACCTCGGTCGCGATCCGCGATGCGTTGGTCGCCAGCGAATTGCCGGTGATCGAAGTCCACCTGTCCAACGTTCATGCCCGCGAGCCCTTCCGCCACCACTCTTTTGTTTCGGCCATCGCCACGGCGGTGATGGCCGGTTTCGGTAGCCACGGCTATCGTCTGGCGCTGGAGCATTTCAGCCAACGTTTGAAGGGGTGAACGCCGTGACTCAGACCAACGCTGTGCTGGCCGGACTGATCGGCGCCGGCATCCAGGCTTCTCGCACCCCGGCGCTGCACGAGCATGAAGGCGATGCCCAGGGTTTGCGTTACCTCTATCGCCTGATCGATCTGGACCCGTTGAAACTCGACAGCAGTGCCCTGCCCGACCTGCTGATCGCCGCCGAGCGGATGAACTTCACCGGCCTGAATATCACCTTTCCGTGCAAGCAGACGATCATCCCGCTGCTCGACGAGTTGTCACCAGAAGCCCGAGGCATTGGGGCGGTGAATACGGTGGTGTTGAAGGACGGCAAACGCATCGGCCACAACACCGATTGCCTGGGGTTCGCCGAGGGTTTTCGTCGAGGCTTGAAGGGCGTTGCCCTTGAGCGCGTCGTGCAAATGGGCGCCGGTGGCGCTGGCGCGGCAGTGGCCCATGCCCTATTGAGTGAAGGCGTACAGCTGCTGAACATTTTTGACGTGGAGATCAGCCGTGCCCAGAGCCTGGCGGACAATCTCAATCAACATTTCGGCGTCGGCCGGGCTGTGGCGGGCCATGACTTGCCGAGCACCCTGGCCCAGGCTGACGGTCTGGTGAACACCACCCCCATGGGCATGAAAAAACTGCCGGGCATGCCAGTGCCGGTTGAATTGCTTCGCGGTGAGTTGTGGGTGGCGGAGATTGTTTACTTCCCGCTGGAAACCGAACTGCTGCGAAATGCCCGCGCGTTGGGTTGCCGCACGCTGGATGGCGGCAACATGGCTGTGTTTCAGGCGGTGAAGGCGTTTGAGTTGTTCAGCGGCGTGGTGCCGGATGCGCAGCGGATGCTGGAACATTTTCAGAGCATGAATGGCTGAACGGATGTGGCGAGGGGGCAATCCCCTCACCCCACATCAGGCCTGCAGATAGCGCAAAACCGACTCGCAAATCATCTCGCGATGACGCTGCTTGATGCTTTCGTCCGGCAAGTCGACCTGAAAAATCTCACCGAAGGTATGGCGGTTCGACACGCGATAGAAGCAGAACGAGCTGATCAGCAGATGCACATCCAACGGCTCGAGCCCCGCGCGGAACACGCCTTCCTCAGCACCGCGACGCAAAATCTCGCCCAGTGAATCGAGGATGGTGTTGTTCATCGCCTTGATCGCATCGGAGCGCTTCACGTATTCAGCGTTGTGAATGTTCTCGATGCTGACAATCCGCACAAAGTCGACGTTGCGATCATGGTGGTCGAAAGTGAATTCCACCAGCCGCCGAATAGCCTCGACCGGAGCCAGTTCGGTCAGGTGCAGACGGTTTTCGGTGCTGCGGATATCGCCGTAGAGTTTCTCCAGCACCTCGATGTAGAGCTGTTCCTTACTGCCGAAGTAGTAATAGATCATGCGTTTTGAGGTGTGGATGCGCTCGGCAATCGCATCGACGCGAGCGCCGGAAAGTCCCTGCTGGACGAACTCGACAATCGCCTCTTGAAGGATGTTCTCGCGGGTCTTTTCCGGGTTGTTCTTGCGACTCTTGCGCGGCTCGACAATCGGCTCGTCGGGCGCTGCGGAGAGTTCTGAAGTTATCGTCATTGCGGGCTCACGGCCATCACTGCACAGGTTGGCGATTATGGGCCGCGCCGCACAGTGAAGGAAGCCGTGCGGCGGCGGTTTGTACCCGTGTTTACGATTTTCCTACAACTTTGCCTGACGTACGGCACCGCTTCGAGACTTGGCCATCGCCGCCAGTCGCACCGCGACATTGGCTGCGCCGTAACCTGCGTAACCGTTCTTGCGCTGGATGATCTCGAAGAAGAAGCGTCCTTCAAACGGCTCGGTATACACATGGAACAGCTCGCCACCCAGGGCATCGCGGTCGTAGAGCACGTTGTAATAGGCCAGTTCGCTGAGGAACTCGTCGTCGAAATCGAACCGCGCGGCGAGGTCATCGTAGTAATTGAGCGGGATATCCAGCAGCGGTACGCCCGCCTCCTTGGCCCGGCTGACTTCGGCAAAGATGTCGTCGCAATCGAAGGCGATGTGATGCACGCCGGAGCCGCGATAACTCGACAGCGCGTGTGAGATCGCGGTGTTGCGGTTCTCGGAAATGTTCAGCGGCAAGCGGATCGAACTGTCCCGGCTGCGCAGCGCCCGACTCTTTACCAGACCGTACGGGTCAGGCAGCACTACTTCATCGTCGGCTTCGAAATCCAGCAGGCTTTTATAGAACAGCACCCAACTGTCGAGGCTGTCGGCCGGCAGCGCCATGGCCATGTGGTCGATGCGCTTGAGGCCGCCACTGGCCATGGCGGCGGGTTGCAGATTGAAGTCGGTGCCGTAGACATCGGCGTCCTGGTCCACCAGATAAATCAGACTGCCATCCGGCGCGCGCACCGCGGCGAGTTCCAGTTCATTGGGGCCAACCAGCCCGCGATACGGCTGACCTTTATAGGCCACGGCCCGGGCCAGCGCACTGGCGCTGTCCTTGACCCGCACGGCAGTGGCGCACAGCGAGGGGCCGTGAGCTTCGAAAAAACTGTGGGCGAACGAGTAAGGCTCGGAGTTGAGGATCAGGTTGATATCACCCTGACGCAGCAGGCTCACGCTCTTGGAACGATGCTGGCCGGCCTTGACGAAACCCAGCCGTTCCAGCCAATGGGACAGCTTGGCGCCAAGGCTTTCGTCCACGGCGAATTCAAGAAACTCGATGCCGTTGTACTCGCTGGCCTTGGGCGTCTCGAACAGAATGTCGACAGTGGCCGGTGGCGTGGCTTCCTGTGCCAGACGTTCGCGGGTTTTCTCTTCCAGGTACAGCAACGAGCGCAAACCGTCGGCGGCATTGGCCCGTGGCGGCGCGGCGCGGAAGCCATCGTTGAAGATCTCCAGCGACAATGGCCCGGTATAACCGCTCTTGATGATCGGTGCGAGGAAACCCGGCAGATCGAATTCGCCCTGGCCGGGGAAACAGCGGAAATGCCGGCTCCACTCCAGCACGTCCATGGCCAGGATCGGCGCGTCGGCCATTTGCACGAAAAAAATCTTGTCGCCGGGAATCTCGGCAATCGCGCTCGGATCACCCTTGAGTGACAGCGTGTGGAAGCTATCCAGCAATACGCCGAGGTTTGGATGATCGGCCTGACGGACGATGTTCCACACCTGTTGATAAGTGTTCACGTGACGGCCCCAGGCCAGCGCTTCGTAGCCGATCCGCAAACCACGGGCACCGGCGTGCTCGGCCAGCAGGCGCAAGTCGTCGATTAGAATCTGTTCGTCACCGATGGCGTCGGCCGAGGCGTTGCTGCACACCAGCACCAGGTCCGTGCCCAGTTCCTGCATCAGGTCGAACTTGCGCTCGGCCCGCTCCAGGTTGCGCGGCAAGCGGTCGCGGCGGCAGCCCTCGAAATCCCGAAAGGGCTGAAACAGCGTGATCGCGATCCCGAGATCGGCGCACATCTGTTTAATTTCCCGCGGACTGCCGTCGTAGTAGAGAAGGTCATTCTCGAAAATCTCCACCCCGTCGAAACCGGCGGCGGCGATGGCTTCAAGTTTTTCCGGCAGGGTACCGCTCAAGGACACGGTGGCAATGGAACGCTGCATATTTCGACTCCCGGTGTTGGAGACAGTCTTGTTATCGACATCGCACGCTTTTATGTAGCAGCTGGCGAAGCCTGCGTTCGGCTGCGGAGCAGTCGTAAACCCTGTGCACGCGGTTTACCTGCAAGACCGCATCGCCTGATTTAACGACTGCTCTGCAGCCGAACGCAGGCTTCGCCAGCTGCTACAGGGATCGCGTTTAACTTGGGGTGGATTATTGGCCGGTCGAATCGACACAGCAATCCAAAGTGTACTACCCGGTTAGTTTTGCGTGCGATTATCGAACACAATGGCCCTTGGCGAATTGACGATTTTTCGTCCACTGCGCAACATCAGCACCACATTGGGTCCGGCCGTAAACAACAGGACCCGGTTACCAAAGACCCAGAACACCACATAAAAATAATCGGTGGCCTACATGACTCCTTCTCAAAGCTCTCCCGTGGAGCGTTCCTCCATGACTCCTGCCACTGGTGGCATCGGCGACAAGATCCGCGGCGCGATGGCGGTCGGCAAAACCCGTTGGGGCATGCTGGCGCTGGTGTTCTTCGCCACCACCCTGAACTACATCGACCGCGCCGCACTGGGCGTGATGCAGCCAATTCTCGCCAAGGAAATGAGCTGGACGGCGATGGACTACGCCAACATCAACTTCTGGTTCCAGGTCGGCTACGCCATCGGTTTCGTGCTGCAAGGCCGGTTGATCGATCGGGTCGGCGTCAAGCGCGTGTTCTTCTTCGCCGTGCTGCTCTGGAGCCTGGCGACCGGCGCCCATGGCCTGGCCACGTCGGCCGTCGGCTTCATGGTCTGCCGATTCATTCTGGGTCTGACGGAAGCCGCCAACTACCCGGCGTGCGTGAAGACCACCCGGTTGTGGTTCCCGGCCGGCGAACGCGCCGTGGCCACCGGCATCTTCAACGCCGGGACCAACGTCGGTGCGATGTTCACCCCCATGTTGTTGCCGCTGATCCTGCATGTCTGGGGCTGGCAGGCCGCGTTCCTGTGCATGTCGTCACTGGGCGGAATCTGGTTGCTGTTCTGGGGCTTGAAGTACTTCAACCCGGAAGATCACCCGAGCGTTAAACAATCGGAACTGGACTACATCCAGAAAGAAGTCGAACCGGAACAATCCCGCGTACCGTTCTCGAAAATCCTGCGCATGCGTGGCACCTGGGCCTTCGCCCTGGCTTACGCGATCACCGCGCCGGTGTTCTGGTTCTACCTCTACTGGCTGCCACCGTTCCTCAATCAGCAATACAACCTGGGGATCAACGTGACCCAAATGGGCATCCCGCTGATCATCATCTACCTCACTGCCGATTTCGGCAGCGTCGGCGGCGGGATCCTGTCCTCGTTCCTGATCGGCCGCGGCGTCAACCCGATCAAGGCGCGGCTGATGTCCATGTTCCTGTTCGCCTGCTGCATCGTCGGCGTGATCATGGCGGCGGGTTCGAGCAGTCTGTGGGTCGCCGTGTTCGCCATCTCCCTGGCCATCGGTGCGCACCAGGCCTGGACCGCGAACATCTGGAGCCTGGTGATGGACTACACGCCTAAACACATGATGAGTACGGTGTTCGGCTTCGGTGGCATGTGCGCGGCCATCGGCGGGATGTTCATGACCCAGTTGGTCGGCCACATTCTGACGATCACCAATAACAACTACACCGTGCTGTTCACCATGATTCCGGCGATGTACTTCATCGCGCTGATCTGGATGTACTTCATGGCACCGCGCAAGATTCCTACCGTAGAAGTCTGATGTTCCCTCGGCGCAGGCCTGATTTCAGGCCTGCGCTTTTTTATGCCCGCCGTTCCTGCATTCACGTTTTTCTCTCTCGATTCCACAGAGGTCAACCCATGTCGCCAGGTCACCTGAGTATCGCCAAACGCGCCGCGATCAGCTTCGGCGTCATTGCCCTGCTGGTCTTGTTGCAGGGGTTGTTTGCCCTCAAACAGGTCGCCGAAGTACGCGCGACCGGCCAGCACATTGAAAACATCTCCCTGCCCAGCACCCGCTACCTGGGTGAAATCCGCGATTACGTACTGAGTATTCGCGTGCTCAGCCTGCGCATGGCGCTCAACCGCGAGCCCAAGGTGCTCGACGCAACCGTCGCCCGTCTGCATCAGGTGCAGGGTTGGCTTGAGCAGAGCCTGGAGAAATTCACGCCCCTGGTCGGCGACTACAACCGGGGCCCGTACGAAAAGTTCGTCGCCACCGTCACCCTTTACCGCCAGGCACTGGCGCAATACGAAACGTTGTCGCGGGAAAACCGCAACGAAGAAATGACCGCGTTGCTCAATGGCAAAATCCAGGATTACTCGACCCAGACTGGCGACCAGTTCGCCGAACTGATGGCTCTCACCGCCAACGAAGTCAGCCAGTCGACCCAGCACGCCGATTCGCTCTACAGCCAGGTCAAGACCACTGTGATCGGGGCCCTTATTGCTGTCTCGGTCCTGACCCTGTGCCTGGCCTGGCTGTTGATTCACAGCATCGTTGTGCCGATCCGTCAGGCGGTAAAAGTGGCCGAGCAAGTCGCCACCGGTGACCTGAGCACACCGATCCAGAGCCACGGCTCCGATGAAACGGCGCGCTTGCTCAAGGCCTTGTCGGTCATGCAAACCAGCCTGCGCGAAACCCTGCAACTGATCAGCGCCACCTCGACCCAACTGGCCACAGCCGCCGGGCAGATGAACCAGAGCACTCAGCAGGACTCCAGTCGCCTGCAGCAGCAACACAATGAAATCGAGCAAGCCGCCACGGCAGTCAATGAAATGACCGTCGCGGTGGAAGAAGTCGCACGCAATGCAGTCTCGACCTCCGACAGCACGCGCCAGTCCACTCAGCAAGCCAGCCAGGGCCAGGCGCGGGTGATCGAAACACTGAACTCGATTCAGGCGATGAGTGCCGATTCCGGCATCGCACTGCAACAGGTTCAGACCCTGGCCGAGCAATCCCGGGAAATCGGCAAGGTGCTGGACGTGATCCGCGCCATCGCCGAACAGACCAATCTGTTGGCACTCAATGCCGCAATCGAAGCCGCCCGTGCCGGAGAAGCCGGGCGCGGCTTTGCGGTGGTCGCCGATGAAGTCCGGGCGCTGGCCCATCGTACCCAGCAATCGACCCGGGAAATCGAACAGATGATCGGCCGGGTTCAGGGCGATACCGACAGCGTGGTGCTGTCGATGCACGGGAACAGTCAACGCGTGGCCCAAACCCTGTCGATTGCCGAACAGGCGGGCCTGGCTCTGGCGCAAATTACCCAAGCGATGGAGCAGATACACGAACGGAATCTGGTGATCGCCAGTGCCTCGGAAGAACAGGCGCAAGTGGCTCGAGAGGTGGATCGCAATCTGCTGAACATTCGCGACTTGTCGCTTGAAAGCGCCGATGCCTCGACCCGGACCCGCGCCACCAGCCAAGCGTTATCGCAACTGGCGGCAGGCCTGCAAAACCTGGTCGTGCGCTTCAGGTTTTGAACGGCCTCAGCGACGACTCTGCTGCCAGGCTGCCGCCAACCCGCTGCAACAAATCACCGCGATCCCGACCACCGTGGTCAGGGTCGGCGTGTGAGAAAACAGCAACCAGCCCAGCAAACCGGCAAAGACAATCTGGCAGTAACCGAACGGCGCCAACAACGCAGGGGCTGCGTGGCGGAAGGCTTGTGTCAGAAACAGGTGAGCCGTCATCCCGCAGGCGCCCAGCGCCACCATCATGAATCCATGGCCCAGGCTGGGGACTTGCCAGAAGAATGGCACCAGCGCGCTCATCACCAGGGTGTTGCACAGCCCGGCGAAGAAGTTGCTGGTGGTCGGGCTGTCGATGTTGCTGAGCTTGCGGGTGAGCAACTGATAGAAGCAGAAAAACAGCGCCGAGCAGAGCGGCAGCAACACCGCCGGGGTAAAGAGTTCTCCGCCGGGATGGACGATGATCAACACGCCGATGAATCCACAAATCACTGCAATCCACTGGCCACGCGTGACGTGCTCGCGAAGCAGTGGCACCGACAGCGCAGTCACCAGAACCGGCGCAAGAAAGTTGACCGCCGTGGCTTCAGCCAAGGGGATGTACTGTAAGCCGGTGGTGAAAAAAAGACTGGTGCCCAACAGGCACAACGCCCGCAACAGCTGAAGTAACGGCCGTTTGGTTCGTAGGACACCCAGCCCGGATTGCGGCAGAAAAATCCCGGCCATCAGTAAGGTGTGAACCACATACCGGGCCCAGACCACCATGACGATCGGGTAAAAGCCCGAGAGGTATTTCGACAAGGCGTCGTGACTGGAAAACAGGAAGGTCGCAACGACGATCAGCAGAATCCCTTTGAAGGGTTGGTTTACGCCGGAGAGCGGAGTGCTGACAGTCATTCGGTATCCCTTGTGTTTTGCAGCAACTATTTAAAAGCATCCCTTACAGCCGCGCTAACAACTCATGGGTTTTACTCAACGCCATCCGCGCCCGCTGCAACCCGCTCACGCCTTGCTCAAGCAACTTCACGGTGGGGATCTCCAGGCTCAACGGAATATCGGCCGGTAAACACTGCAACAACCCCGCCAGATCACAATCGCCATCGCCCGGAAAACGCCGCTCGTTACGGGCCTGGCGCAGAATTTCCGCCATGTCCTTCGGCCGTGGCCCGGCAACGTCGCACAGCTGGACATACCGTAACCGTGACGGGGCAACTCTGGCCAGATCTTCCAGCCGCGAAGCCGAACGGTCGAAGTGAAAGGCATCCACTAACACCGCACCGTTTTCACGCCCCGCGTTTTCAACGATGCGCACCGCCTGTTCGAGATTGCGTGCATTGGTCCACGGCATGAATTCCAAATGCGGATGAAGCCCGTAAGGTGCCGCCAGATCACACAGCCGAGCGAAGTTATCGGTGAGCCGCTGTTCGTCAGCATCGTTACCGGCCACCAGCAATTCACTGGCACCGAATTCGGCACCGACCGCCAGAATTTTCTCGAAATCGGCGACGACGGTTTCCGGTTTAAGGCGCAGGATTTCGACATCCAACACACGAATGCCGGTATCGCGCAGTCGCGCCAATGTCCTGCGCCGTAACCCGACATCGGCGACCAGCGCAAAGTGGTGTTCTTCAGGCGTCGCAGGCTCCAACCGTAATCCGACATGACTGTAACCAGCCTGTGCTGCCACTTCGACCATCTCCGGTGGTGACAATTCCAGCACTGTCAGGCTGGCCAGGGAAAAGATCCGATCGTTCCTGTTCATGTTCAACCCTCGATCAAGGTCGGTGCACAGGCACGGCCGGTTTCGGCGGCCTCGCGTATCGCTTCAATCAGCGCCAACGTGCGAGCGGCATCGGCGACGCTCACCAACGGCTCGACTTCCCGACGCGCCACGCGCACGAAATGCTGCAACTGCAAACGCAGCGCTTCATCGGCGCTGAAGTTTTCCTGCACCGGCAGCAACGGTTGATGCCATCCCCCATCGGTGTCGGCGTAGTGCCAACGCTTGAGTTGCGGAATGCTCAACGCACCACCGGTCCCGGCCAGCAGATAACACGGCTGATCGGCCTGACGTGGGTACACCGGGTTTTCCCCGGAATCCAGCTCCCAGCTCCAGGGCGCCGCGACCGCATCCGAACCGGTCAGGCTACCCAGCGCGCCGCTGTCGAATTGCAGCAACACCGCCGCGCAATCTTCGTTGGCAAACCCGCGCACCGCGTTGCTGGTGATCGCCTGAACCTGCCGCACTTCGCCACACAGATGCCGCAGCAGATCGAGGTCGTGAATCAGGTTGGTCAGCAACATTCCCGCGCCGGGTTCGCGGCGCCAGGACGTCTCGAAATAGCTGTCGGGTTTGCGCAACTGCCAGAGCGCGGTCACCGTCGTCAGCCGGCCCAGTGCGCCGCTTTGCACCAGTTCATGGGCGCGGACGATCAACGGATTGTGTCGGCGATGATGACCGACCAGCA
The DNA here is from genome assembly GCF_057837605.1 of Pseudomonas sp. GL_093. Taxonomy (NCBI): domain Bacteria; kingdom Pseudomonadati; phylum Pseudomonadota; class Gammaproteobacteria; order Pseudomonadales; family Pseudomonadaceae; genus Pseudomonas; species Pseudomonas sp. GL_093. The sequence goes on from NZ_CM174448.1 coordinate 6,131,457, forward strand.
CAGGAACGCCTGAAGCTTTCGAAGCGGCGACCAGCTCGCGGACTTCATCCCTATGCACGCCCACCGGTTTTTCCAGCAGGACTGGCACGCCGACAGCGAGGCAATCGAGTGCGGTGCTGACGTGCAGCGTGTTTGGGTTGGCGACGATCACCGCGTCTGGCTTCACCTGCTCCAACATCTGACGGTGATCAGCGAAATACGCCACGCTCCATTCCGCCGCGAGACCCGCGGCTTGCGGACCCGGATCGGCCACTGCGCACAAGGTCGCTTCCGTCAGCGACTTCAGATGCTGGTAGTGCTGCTGGCCCATGTTGCCAGCCCCGATCAGGGCAATACGCAGGGGTGAACTCATCGTGCGGTCCTCTTGTGATTATTGTTGGAAGAGCGAATTCCAATAATTTAGAACCTGGTTCCAGATTCTTACACAAGCAAACCGAAAAAGTGTGCGAACAGCGCACACATCAATCAGCTGAACAGCTCCGACGCCAGGCTGGCCGCCGACAGCTCATCGGTAAACGTCAACAACAGCGGCGCCAACTCATGCAGTCGCGCCCCCGGCATCCGCGCGCTGGGCCCGGCGATGCTCAGCACACCGATGACTCGACCATCACTCGGATGTCGCACCACCGCAGCAATCGCCGAGGTGCCCACCGCCGAACTCTCCTCCACCCAGGCATAACCCTGCTCCCGCGCCATACGCAGACGTTCCAGCAATTCGATGTTGGAACGTGGTGCATTCGGCCCGAGGTCCTTCGGCCGCTCGCCACCCTGCCGTTCGACCAGGGACAACGCCTCGGCATCGCTCATGCACGCCAGCCACGCATGCCCCGACGCGGTGTAAAACAACGGCGCATCGCGGCCCATGTCCGGGTCGTAGCGCAGGCCGGAACGGGCGCCCTGGGATTTGGCGATCCAGATCTGCCGCTCACCTTCAATCACCCCAAGCCGCACCAGCTCACCGGTTTCCTGGGCGAGGCGATCAAGCACCGGCTGCACAATATCGGCGCCGCTGCCCGACAGGTAACGGAAACCCATGGCCACCAGTTTGGTCGACAGGTGATACCGCAGGTTCTCCGGATTCTGTCGCACATAACCCAGCCGAATCAGCTCGGCGAGCAACCGGTGGGTCGCGCTTTTGGGAATATCCAGTTGCTCCGCCAGCGTCTGCATCGGCAGGCCACGAGGGTCACTGGTGAGGCTTTCAAGCACGCTGAAAACACGTTCGATCTGACTGCCGGCCATGGGAGGTTCCACACAAAATTTGTCCGATTCTAGAAGACAACCGACCGAATGCGAAATCTGGAACCCACTGTCCGATAACCGCCCGCTTTACCCGGTGAAAGATTGCCGAGCGCGATTCCGCTCCTATATTTTCTGGAATCAAATTCTAAAAAATACAAACCGCTGGAGCTTCAGACGATGCCTGCCGAATCAAAAAATCTCCCGGATATCGATTGCGACGTGCTCATCGTCGGCTCCGGTGCGGCTGGGTTATCTACTGCAGTGACCGCTGCGTGGCACGGCTTGAAAGTCATCGTGGTTGAAAAGGATCCGGTGTTCGGTGGCGCCACGGCATGGTCCGGTGGTTGGGCCTGGGTGCCGTGCAACCCCTTGGCCCGGCGTGCCGGGATCGTCGAAGACGTCGAGCAACCGCGCACTTACCTGAAACACGAATTGGGCGAACGTTACGAGCCGGCCATGATAGATGCTTTCCTCGAAGCCGGGCCGCGGATGGTGGCGTTCTTTGAGCAGCACACCTCGATGCAGTTTGCCGACGGCAACGCCATTGCCGATATCCATGGCGATACACCGGGCGCCGGCACGGGAGGACGTTCGGTCATCGCTGCGCCTTATGACGGGCGAAAAGTCGGTAAGCTGCTTAAGCGTCTTCGCAAGACCCTGCGGGAAACGTCGTTCATGGGCATGCCAATCATGGCAGGCGCGGACCTCTCGGCCTTTCTCAACCTGACGCGCTCGCTGTCGGCGGCCTGGCACGTGACCCGGCGCTTTTCGCGGCACCTGCTCGACCTCGCTGTTCATGGTCGGGCGATGCAACTGGTCAACGGCGTCGCGCTGGTGGCTCGGTTGGCAAAATCCGCCGAAGACCTCGGCGTATTGCTCTGGGAGTCGGCGCCCGTTACCGAGCTGCTGCGCGAAAACGATCAGGTCCGAGGCGCGGTGGTCAGCACCACCAAAGGCAAGGTCCGCATCCATGCGCGCAAGGCCGTGGTGCTCGCGGCCGGCGGTTTTGCCAATGACATTGCGCGACGCAAGGCATTGTTTCCCCGTACGCCAACCGGGCATGAGCACCTGGCACTGCCACCCCTCGGCGTCTGCGGCGATGGCCTGCGATTGGGCGAAAGCGTTGGCGCCCGAGTCAACACCGATCTGGCGTCGCCGGTCGCCTGGGCGCCGGTTTCGCAAGTGCCACACAAGGACGGCAGCCTCGGCCACTTCCCGCACATCATCGAGCGCGGCAAACCGGGGATCATCGGCGTGTTGAGCAACGGCCAGCGCTTCGTCAACGAAGCCAACGGCTACTACGACTATGTGACGGCCATGGTCGCCGCCGCGCCGAAGGGTGAAGCAGTCGCCTCATGGCTGGTCTGCACACATGGCTTTCAGCGGCGTTATGGCCTGGGTATCTCTCGGCCATTTCCGCTGCCGCTGTCATCCTTTATCCGCAGCGGTTATCTGAAAACCGGTAACACGATTGAAGAATTGGCGGAGGCCTGTGGCATCGACCCGACCGGTCTGCGCAGCACTGTGTCCGAATACAACCGGCACGCGCGCCATGGTGAAGACCCGCTGTTCGGTCGCGGTTCGACGCCTTACAACCGCAAACAGGGCGATGCGTTGCAGCAACCCAACCCTTGCGTCACCCCGATCGAACAAGGTCCGTTTTATGCCGTGAAGGTCCAGCCCGGCTGCTTCGGCACCTTCGCCGGCCTCAAGGTCAATCAACATGCTCAGGTTCTTGGCGAATCGGGCGAGGCCATCACCGGGCTGTACGCAGCAGGCGGTGACATGGCCAGCATCATGGGCGGCCACTACCCCGCTGGCGGCATCAATCTGGGCCCGGCGCTGACCTTCGGCTACATCGCCGCGCGACATATCGCAGGCATTACCGCTTACGAACAGGAGATCGACTATGCAGCGCATCGTTAACGCACAGGGTTTGAACATGCCCAAACTCGGCCTCGGCACCTGGCCGATGCTCGGCGAAGAATGCACACGCGCCGTGGAACAGGCCTTGGCATTGGGTTATCGGCACATCGACACCGCCGCGGCCTACAACAATGAAGACGCCGTCGGCCAAGCGCTGGTGAACAGTCCTACCCCTCGCGATCACATCCACGTCACCACCAAAGTCTGGTGGGACCAGCTTCAACCCGATGCCATGCGCCATTCCATGGACCGCAGCCTCAAGGCCTTGCGCAGCGATTACGTTGACCTGTTCATGATCCATTGGCCGACCACCGATTGGGACCTGTCGCGCATGATCGAGACCCTGGTGTCGTTCAAGGAACAGGGACTGGCGCGCAACATCGGTGTGGCGAATTTTCCACTGCCGTTGTTGCGCAAAGTCGTCGAGGAACTGGGGACGCCGCTGTCAGCCATCCAGGTCGAATACCACGTACTGCTCGGACAAAACGCTCTGCTGGACTACGCCCGTCAACATGACCTGGCGCTGACGGCCTACACGCCACTGGCCCGCAACAAGGTCTCGGACATCCCGCACATTCAGCAGATCGCCGCAAAACACGGAGTCCTGCCAACACAGGTCGCACTCAAGTGGCTGCTTGATCAACCGAACGTGGCCGCCATTCCTAAAGCCAGCAGCCAGGCCAATCAACTGGCCAACCTGGCAGCACTCGAGGTGAATCTGGATGACGAAGACCGTGCGTTGATCGCCGGTTTGTCCAAACGCGAGCGCCAGGTCAACCCGGACTTTGCGCCGGTGTGGGATGCGTTCGACCGGTGATTCACTCGACGCAGGCGGTCGCCTGCTCGATAAAAACCCGTCGCCGGAAGGAATTAGATGGGTTGTCCGTGTTCAATACGAGTCTGGAAGACTCCCGGCCACCCACCACAGGTTGCCGGGAAGGCTGCTGTGCGCAACAAAAGATGGACGACCGGACTGGCGCCGCTCCCACTCAGCAGCAACACTCATCCCACGGACAATCAGAGGGTTCCCACATGCTATGGAAAAAAGGCCGACGCAGCGACAACGTGGTCGATGCCCGTGGCGATGATGTCGGCGGTGGCGGTGGCGGGATGCGCTTTGGTGGCGGTAAGGGTCTGAGCCTGACGGCGATAATCTTGATCGTCGGGATCGGCTGGATCACCGGCCAGGACCCGATGCAAATCCTCGGGCAACTGACCGGGCAGATGAGCGAGCAATCAGCACCGGCCCCGACTCAAACCCGCAAGGCGCCGCCGGCCAATGATGAAGGGGCCGAGTTCGTGCGCTCGATCCTCGGCGATACCGAAGACACCTGGGGTCAGATTTTCCAGCAGGCCGGTCGTCAATATAAAGATCCGACCCTGGTGCTGTTCAGCAACCGCATCAATTCGGCCTGTGGTCTGGCGACATCGGCGACCGGCCCGTTCTATTGCCCGGCAGACCAGAAGGTCTACCTGGACATGAGTTTCTTCCAGGAAATGTCCCAACGTTTTTCCGCCGCTGGCGACTTCGCTCAGGCCTACGTGATCGCTCACGAAGTCGGACACCATGTGCAGACCTTGCTCGGTGTTTCGGCAAAGATTCAGACCGCCCGCCAACAGGGCCGGCAGATGGAGGGCGACGGTGGTTTGCTGGTACGCCAGGAACTGCAGGCCGATTGCCTCGCCGGAGTCTGGGCCAACAATGCGCAGAAACGGCTGAACTGGCTGGAACCCGGTGACATCGAAGAAGCCTTGAACGCCGCCAATGCCATCGGCGATGACCGTTTGCAGCAACAAGGTCAGGGGCGCGTGGTCCCGGATTCATTTACTCATGGTACGTCGGCGCAAAGGGTGCGCTGGTTCAAAACCGGATTCGCACAAGGCCAGGTCGGCCAGTGCGATACCTTCGCAGCGAAAAACCTATAAATGAATAAGTGGCTGTTAGCTCTACTGATCACCTGCGCAAGCGCCCAGGCTGCCGAGCATGCGGTCAAGGAAGTCAGCCCCGGACGCCTGCTGCTGACTGCAGGTGAAATCGCGGTGGGCATCGGCCCGGCGCCGAAAAAAATCGAACGCGTGCTGATCATCATCCATGGTCGATTGCGCAATGCCGACACCTATCGCCAGAGCGCCGTGCACGCGGCCGAACAGGCCGGGCAAAGCGCGAGCACCTTGGTGCTCGCCCCGCAATTTCTCAATGACACCGACGTCGCGGCCAATCCCGTGGCTGACAGCGTATTGCGCTGGCAGGGTAATGACTGGATGGCGGGCGGTTTATCCACCGCTCCGTTTTCCCTAAGCTCCTACGCGGCGCTCGACGAAATCATCGCCCGAATCGGCGATCGGAAGCAGTTTCCGGACGTGAAGCAAATTGTCATCGCCGGTCACTCCGGCGGCGCTCAGGTGGTGCAGCGATACGCGTTGCTGGGCCACGATCAGCCAGCGCTCAAGGCGGCCGACATACAGGTGCGTTACGTCATTGCCAACCCGTCGTCTTATGCATACTTCGATGAACGACGGCCAGTGGCGTTCAAACATGCCGCTTGCCCGAATTTCAATCGCTGGAAATATGGACTGGCGGATTTACCCGCCTACGCAGGAGGGCAAACAGCCAAGCAGTTGGAGGAAAACTACGTCAAACGCGATGTCGTTTATCTACTTGGGCAGCAGGACAGCGACCCGAAGCAGCCGGCGTTGGATAAAAGCTGTGAGGCCCAAGCTCAGGGAGCCAATCGATTGGCTCGCGGGCGCAATTATTTTGCTTATCTGAAGCGGCTGCATCCTCAAGGATTGAGTCAGCAACTGATTGAAGTGCCCGGGGTCGGGCATGACGGGGATGGGATGTTTAACTCGCCGCAGGGGCAGAAGGCGTTGTTCGGTCAGTGAGTTGTGAGGCGTCTGATCTGACGCCATCGCGAGCAGGCTCGCTCCCACAGGGGATCTTCAGTGTTCACAAAACCAATGTGGGAGCGAGCCTGCTCGCGAAGGCTCCCTCAAGCCGACAACATTTCCCGCAACGCCACACAATCCGCGGCATGCCAATCCGTCAATTCCGGCCAGGGATTATCCGGCAGGTTCACCAACACCGTCCGCGCCCCTGCCGCCCGACCGCAATCCAGATCAAAACGGTAATCACCGACCATCACCATCTCACTGGCCGGGACATTCCAGGCCTGGGCCAACTTCAACAAACCACCGGGATGCGGTTTTGGCGGTGCTTCATCACGGCCCAGCACATCCTCCACCGCAAAGCAGTCGGCCAGGCCGATCGCCTCCAGCGTGACATGCGCCAGTTCGCGAGCATTGCGCGTAAGAATGCCCAGGCGATAACCGCGCCCGGCCAGCTCGCGCACCAGTTCTACCGCACCCGGTGCCGCTTTCGAACCGAGCGCCAGGTCCCGTTCGTGTTCCAGCAACCATGCATGTTTGGCGGCGGCTTCATCGGCCGGCAGCGCGGCGAGGTGGGTCAGGATGTCGTCTTCGGCAGGAATCGCCAACGCCACGCGGATCGCCGCGAAGTCATGCACGGCCACCGTCAGGGTGCCGTCCATGTCGAACACCCAGTGCCGCACCTCGGCCAGGCTCATGCCCAATCCTTGCGGTGGCGTATCAGGCCTTCCTGAGTGACCGACGCCACCAGTTGCCCGGCGCGGTTGAACACGCTGCCACGGGAGAAACCACGGGAATTGCCGGCCCATGGGCTGTCCATCGCGTACAGCAACCAATCATCGGCACGCAGATCCTGATGGAACCACAGCGCGTGATCGAGGCTGGCGACCTGCATGTCTTTCTGCCAGACCGATTTGCCATGGGGCTGCATCGACGTGGTCAACAGACCGAAATCCGAGGCGTAGGCCAGCAAGTATTTATGCAGCGCCGGAGAATCGGCCAAGGCACCGTCGGCGCGAAACCAGACATACTTGATCGGATCGGATGGCTGCGGGTTGTAGGGATCTTTCTCGGTGATCGGGCGGAACTCGATCGGTTTCGGGCACAGAAATTTTTCGCGCATGTGCTCGGGGATCAGGTGCGCGCGCTGCTGAGTGAGTTCCAGCTCCGACGGCAGGTTCTCCGGGCCGACCACAACCGGCATCTCGGCCTGATGCTGGAAGCCTTCTTCGTCGTATTGGAACGACGCACTGCAGGTGAAAATCGGGTTGCCCTTCTGGATCGCCGTCACGCGACGCGTGCTGAAACTGCCACCGTCGCGCACCCGATCAACCTGATAGACCACCGGCAACGCGGAATCGCCGGGACGCAGGAAATAGCCGTGCATCGAATGCACATGGCGCGCTTCTTCGACCGTCTGACTGGCCGCCGACAGGGACTGACCGATCACCTGACCACCGAACAGCTGACGAAAACCCAGGTCCTGGCTGCGGCCACGGAACAGGTTTTCTTCGATCGGTTCCAGGGTCAGCAGGTCAACCAGATCATCCAACACTTGGCTCATTCAGACTCTCCTCACACAACGCATGCCGCGCAGTCTTGGCTGCGACGGTCGATTCAATTTCTGGCCAGGGCCCATGGGAGCCATTGTAAACGTCCGTGCCGGCTTATCCATGCAAGGTTTGTAGCCATTGTTCACGGGTGATGCGGTACAGCGCATGGTGACGCAGGGGATGATCGGCCGCGAGCATCGGGTGGTCGAAATCATCGGCTGAATCATGGTGCATGCCGATTGCCTGCATGACTTTCTGCGACGGCGTGTTGGTTTCGGTGGTGAAGGACACGACTTCTTTCAGTGCCAACCGGTCAAACCCGCAGCGCAGAGCGGTCCACGCCGCTTCACTGGCGTAGCCAAGGCCCCAGTGCTCGCGGGCCAGGCGCCAGCCGATTTCGGTGGCCGGGGTAAAACGCGCGTCGAAGCCGACCTCTGCGAGCCCGGTAAAACCGATAAATGCCCCGGTGTCCTTGCGTTCCAGCGCCCAGAGACCGAAGCCATGCTCGGCGAAATGGCCACGAATCCGTCCGATCAACGAAGCACTTTCCAGTCGACTCAAGGGCGCCGGAAAATATCGCATCACCTGTGGATCGGCGCACATCGCCGCAAACTCCGGCAAATCCTCATCACTCCACTGCCGCAACAACAGTCGCGCGCTCTCGAGTTCCAGTATCGGTTCCATCATGCCCCCCGTTCCCATGCCGCAAGTCTACATCGCTGGTAGGATCCTTCACCCATTCCTACCTACCGTCCTGTATAAATCAGCCATGCCCCTGCCCCTGATCTACCACGAAGACTACAGTCCCGAGTTCCCGGCGGATCACCGCTTCCCCATGGACAAGTTTCGCCTGCTGCGCGATCACCTGGTGGACAGCGGACTGACTCGCGACGCCGACCTCCTGCGCCCCGAGCTCTGCCCGCCAGAGATTCTCGCGCTCGCACATGACCCTGCGTATATCGAACGCTACATGGGCGGCGAGTTGTCCCGCGAAGACCAGCGGCGCCTCGGCCTGCCGTGGAGCGAAGCGCTGGCCCGGCGCACAGTACGTGCGGTTGGCGGCTCGCTGCTGGCGGCCGAGCAGGCGCTGGAACATGGTTTGGCCTGTCACTTGGCCGGCGGCACCCATCACGCTCACTACGACCATCCTGCCGGGTTCTGCATCTTCAACGACCTGGCCGTGATCAGTCATTTCCTGCTGGAAAGCGGTCGGGTGAATCGGGTGCTGATCTTCGACTGCGATGTGCATCAGGGCGACGGGACCGCACGGATCCTGCACAACACCCCGGAAGCGGTGACCGTTTCCCTGCACTGCGAGAAGAACTTTCCTGCACGCAAAGCCGAAAGTGATTGGGACATTCCACTGCCCAAGGGCATGGGCGATGCTGACTACCTGAAGGTGGTGGACGATGCGCTCAATTATTTGCTGCCGCTCTACCAACCTGACCTGGTGTTGTACGACGCCGGCGTCGATGTGCATAAAGATGACGCGCTCGGCTACCTGAAGCTGACAGACGAAGGTGTCGCCGCTCGCGATGAAAGTGTGATGCGTCATTGCCTGGGGCGGGATATTCCCGTGGTCGGGGTGATCGGCGGCGGCTACAGCAAGGACCGCAAGGCGTTGGCGCGCCGTCATGGGATCCTGCATCACAGCGCGCAACGGGTCTGGCAGTCATCAGGTTGTCATTGAGGTGTGGGTCTTTACCCACAATGCCTGTGGAACTGCCTGTGGATAACCTGAGTGAAAGGTCCTACAGCCCAGACTGGATATAGCCTGCAAAGGGGTGGTTGTTTTTTGATCAGTTTCTTCAACAACTCCCACAATGATTCGTGCTGGTAGAATGCGCGGCTTATTCCGCCACGCCGCAGCTCTCGCCATGACCCAGCCCTCGCCCTCCTCCTCTTCTCACGTTGCCATTATCGGCGGCGGCCCCGCCGGTTTGATGGCGGCCGAAGTGCTGAGTCAGGCCGGGATCAAGGTTGATCTGTACGACGGCATGCCTTCGGTGGGGCGAAAATTCCTGCTGGCCGGCGTGGGTGGCATGAACATCACCCATTCCGAAGCCTACCCGGCATTTCTCGCACGCTACGCCGAACGCGCGCCGCAGATTGCGCCGCTGTTGCGGTCATTTGGCGCTGATGCGCTGTGCCAATGGATTCATGACCTGGGCATCGAAACCTTTGTCGGCAGTTCCGGCCGAGTCTTTCCTACAGACATGAAAGCCGCCCCCTTATTGCGTGCATGGCTCAAACGCCTGCGAGATGCCGGCGTCGTTATCCACACCCGTCACCGCTGGCTCGGCTGGGATGACAGCGGTGAATTGCGCATCGACAGCCCCGAGGGTGAAAAAACCGTCAAGCCTGACGCAACCTTGCTGGCCCTTGGTGGCGGCAGCTGGTCGCGCCTCGGCTCGGACGGCGCCTGGATGCTGCCACTGGAACAACGCGGCGTAGGACTCGCGCCGCTGCAACCGAGTAATTGCGGCTTCGAGGTGCAGGCCTGGAGCGAGTTGATGGTCAGCAAATTCGCCGGCGCACCGCTGAAAAACATCGCCATTGGCCTCAATGACGACGTGCCGCGGCTCGGGGAGTGTGTGATCACGGCAACCGGGATTGAAGGCAGTTTGATCTACGCCTTGTCGGCGCCGATCCGCGAAGCTATCAATCAGCACGGCTCGGCAACCATTCACCTCGACCTGTTACCGGGCAAGCCTGTGGATAAGGTTCAGGCTGCGCTGAGCAAACCGCGCGGTTCACGCTCCATGGCTAAACACCTGCACAGTCAGCTCGGGATCGATGGTGTGAAAGCGGCGTTGCTGCGCGAACTCACTCCAGCCGAATGCTTCGCTGATCCGGCGCTGCTGGCCAAAGCGATCAAAGCGCTGCCACTGACACTGGTGAAAACCCGCCCACTGGACGAGGCCATCAGCAGCGCCGGTGGCGTGATGTTCGAGTCGATGGATGAGCGTTTGATGCTCAAGCAACTGCCTGGCGTGTTCTGCGCGGGAGAAATGCTGGATTGGGAAGCGCCGACCGGCGGCTACCTGCTGACCGCGTGTTTCGCCAGTGGGCGCGCGGCAGGGTTGGGGATGGTGGAGTGGTTGAAGCGAGGGGTGTGATTTGTTTGCCGCACGTACTACTACAGCCTTCAATATCCACCCCTCACCCCAGCCCTCTCCCCAGTGGGGAGAGGGGGAAAGGGAGCAGATCCCGATGATTTTCAAGCCTGAGTTCGACTCGATTTCTCAGGTCGATGTAGCTCGAAAGAACAACTGGGTCAGTCCCCTCGCCCCTTGGGGAGAGGGTTAGGGTGAGGGGCTGGATCTCAAGCCGATCACACCATCAAGGCTTCTTCTTACGCGGTCCAGTATTAAACACCGGCACCTTCCGCACAGGCTTGATCGAAGGCTCCGGCGCCGAAGCATCCCCACTCTCGACCCATTTACCCAAGTTGCGTTTACCGCCACCGGAGGTCTTCGGCTTCTTCGGTTTTTTCGGCTTCTTGACCACCTGACCGCTGGCATCGGTATCCGGCACCCGGTGCTCAGGCTCGAAGTCATGCTCCATCTGGCGAGGCAATGTCTGACGGGTCAACGTCTCGATGGCCGACAGCAGATTCACTTCATCGGCGCAGACCAACGAAATCGCCTGCCCGGTTGCACCCGCGCGACCGGTACGACCGATCCGGTGGATGTAGTCCTCCGCCACGATCGGCAGGTCGAAGTTGACCACCAATGGCAAATCTTCGATATCCAGACCACGGGCCGCGACGTCGGTGGCCACAAGAATCTGCACTTCACTGGCCTTGAAACGGTCCAGTGCGCGCTGGCGGGTTGCCTGAGGTTTGTCGCCGTGGATGCCGTCGGCATTGATGCCCAGCCCCTGGAGTTTTTCCACCAGCGCATCCACGCCGTTGCGGGTCTTGGCGAACACCAGCACCTGCTTCCACTTGCCCTTGCGCAGCAAATGGATGAACAGCTCCGGCTTGCGCTTTTTGTCGACCGTCACCACCCATTGCTTGACGGTGTTGGCCGCCACGTTGCGCGGGCTGACTTCGATGCTCAGTGGATCGTTGAGCATTTGTCCAGCCAGCAAGCGGATCGCGTCGGAGAAAGTCGCGGAGAACAACAGCGTCTGACGTTGCTTGGGCAGCACGCGGTAGATATTCCCCAGTTCCTCGGAGAAACCCAGATCAAGCATGCGATCGGCTTCGTCCAGAATCAGGGTTTGCAGCTGATTGAACTTGAGGGCCTTCTGGCGATACAGGTCGAGCAAACGACCCGGCGTCGCCACCAGCACGTCAACACCCTTGCGCAGCTTCATCATTTGCGGGTTGATGCTGACGCCGCCGTACACCGCGTAAGTGCTCAACGGCAGGTTCTCGGCGTACTGACGCACGGCTTCGTGAACCTGTTCGGCCAATTCGCGGGTCGGCACCAGGATCAGAGCGCGCACCGAGTTAGACGCCACTTTCGGCCCTTCCATGGCCAGCAATTGCAGGAGCGGCAGCGCGAAGCCGGCGGTCTTGCCCGTCCCGGTCTGGGCGGCGGCCATCAGGTCGCGACCGGCCAGTACCGCCGGAATGGCTTGCGCCTGAACCGGCGTCGGGGTCTGGTAGCCGAGCGTCTCGAGAGAGCGCAGCAAGGGTTCGATCAGGCCAAGGGAGGCGAAAGTCATGGGATTACCGTAGGAAAAATCAGCGCGGTTGTGCAAAACGAGTGTGCAATGGCGCGCAGTTTACCCTAATTCACGCTCGATTCTGTCGGCACCGCTACGGCAGGTTGAACGGGAGTTCGACGCCACTGCGGCAACCCGATCAACACCACGGCGCTGATGATCACCGCCATGGCCAATGCTTCTTCGATACCGATGGTCTCGCCCACAAACACGATTCCCAGCAACACCGCCACGGCCGGGTTGACGTAGGCATAACTGGTGGCCGCCGCCGGACGCACGTTTTTCAACAGATACATATAAGCGTTGAAAGCGATGATCGAACCGAAGAAGGTCAGGTAGGCCAGGGCCGCCCAGCCTTCGATCGGCGGCATGGCCTCCAGATGCTCACCGCTCAGTGCACTGCCGATCAGCAACGCCACGCCGCCCACCAGCATTTCCACGGCACTGGCCATCGCGCCTTGTGGCAACGGCAAGTGTTTGCTCCACACCGAACCGAATGCCCAGGAAGCTGCGGCGAATATCAGCAACGCGGCACCCAGCGGGCTCGATTGCAGGTTGGAACCGAGGTTGAGCATGGCGATGCCGATCAGCCCGAGCACAATCCCGGCCCATTCGAGACGGGTATTACGCGCGCCCCAGAAATATCCGCAGAGCAAGGTAAACAGCGGCACCGTCGCCACCGCCAACGCTGCCACACCCGAAGCGACACCCATGTGTTCGGCCACGCTCACCCCGCCGTTACCGCACGCCAGCAGCAAAATTCCGATGATCCCGGCAGCTTTCCACTGCGCCCAGGTCGGTGCCGGCGCCCCGCGCCAACGCAGGAACGCGTACATCAACGTCCCGGCGATCACGAAGCGGATGCCGGCGAGCAGCAACGGCGGCCAGTACTCCACGCCAATGCGAATCACCAGGTAAGTCGAGCCCCAAATCACGTACAACGCGAAAAAGGCAGCGATCAACGGTAAGGGAAAACGACGTAAGCCAGGCATGGGGCAACTCGTAGGCAAGACAAGTGAACAGCTATTCTAGAAAGGCCAGCGGCGTAAAATAAGTTACAAAACCTGTTTATAGCGCCGGTACACTTTTCAAAACACGGAGATCATCGCTATAAACCGTGTTTTCGAAAGTCAGTCATTTTTCAGGAGTCCGACGATGGACAAATACGACCGCATGCTCCTCAGCGCCCTGTTGGAAAACGGTCGTGCGTCCTACGCCGACCTGGCGCGCAAGGTCAACCTGTCCGCCCCGGCCGTAGCCGAGCGCGTGGCCAAACTCGAAGCCTGCGGGGTGATCACCGGTTATCAGGCGAAAGTCGACATGGCCAAGCTGGGATTGCCGATCCAGTGCGTGATCGAACTGCGTTTGAACCAACACGGTAATCAGAAGGCCTACGACGACCTGATCAAAATCCCGCAACTGACCGAATGCCATCGAGTGACGGGGGATCCGTGCGTGATCATGCAAGCGGCCGTGGGCTCGATGCCGGAACTGGAAGAGTTGATCAACCGGATCGCCAAGTTCGGGTTCAGCAAGACGTCGATTGTATTGTCGAGCGCAATAGAGAAGCGCGTGCCGTTGGGGCAGTTGGAGGGGAATGGCAGAATCTGAAACGGCGCAGTCCCTGTGGGAGCGAGCTTGCTCGCGATAGCGGCGTGTCAGTCAACATCAATGCTGAATGATAAATCGCCATCGCGAGCAAGCTCGCTCCCACAGGGGATTTGTGGTGTGTCATTCAGAGGATTTGTGGTGTTTCAGTCAGAACCCGCGATGGCGCTTCAGATGCTCATTGATCTTCGCCGCCGGCACTTTCTGCAAGCTAACCAGCAGATCATGGGACAACTCGCGCAACCCGTGCTTGTGCCGCAACTCCTGGGCCAAATGCGCCGTCAGGTTGGCCGCCATCTCGGCATCGGCCATGGCCCGGTGAGCTTTACCGGTGTGAGGCAGGTTGGCGAACGTGGTAAGCGTGCCGAGTTTGTGGTTCGGCGCGGCGGGCATCAAACGGCGGGCGAGTAGCAGCGAGCAGGCAAAGTTCTGCAAGCGTGTGCGTTTGATCCGCCCCAGCTCAAAGTCCCAGAACTTCTGGTCGAACGCGGCGTTGTGGGCCAGCAACGGTGTGATGCCGACGAATTCGTTGACTTCGTTCATCACCTGCTCGGCCGATGGCGCGGTGCGCAGCATCGCATTGCTGATGCCGGTGAGTTGTTCGATGAAGGCCGGGACGCGCACGCCGGCATTCATCAGGCTTTGGTAACGCTCGACGATGCGCCCCTGCTCAAGGATCACCACGGCAATTTCCGTGGCCCGGCAGCTGCTGCTCGGGGAGATCCCGGTGGTTTCAAAGTCGATGACTGCTATGCGTTCCAAACCTGTTTCAACTCCGTAAAAATCAATTCTTGAGCAGCAGCGCGCCTTCGATCGGCACGTAGCGGCTGGCGGCGCGGATCAGCGAGTTGGCCGTCAGGCCCGGCACGCCGTAGGCCACGGCTTGCACCCCGTGCTTGGTGATGATGCGCTCCAGCAACATGTCGAAATCACCGTCACCGGAGGCCAGCACCACTTCGTCGACATGATCGGCGGCGTCCATGATGTCGAGGGTGATGCCCACGTCCCAGTCGCCCTTGGCCGAGCCATCGCTACGCTGGATGTAGGGCTTGAGCTTCACGACGAAGCCGAGGTTGCGCAGGATCTGCTGGAATTGCTGTTGTTTGCTGTCGCCGCGATCGATGGCGTAGGCATAGGCCTCGACGATATCGCCCTGTTTGCTGATATCAGCCCACAGCGCGGCATAGTTGAAATGGCAACCATAGGCCTGACGCACGGTGTAATAGAGGTTCTGAACATCGGCGAACACTGCGATTTTTTTCACCGGTCATCCTCGTTGGCGCGCCGGAGCGCGGGCAGGATCAGGCACCAGGCCCGAAAAGTTGCCCAGTATGCCAGCCTGAAGGATTGTTCCGCGAATAATCGGCCCGAAGCGCCGCAGCGCTCCGGACGAATGGCGTATCAGACGAAGGAGTCGTCGTCGCCGCCGAAGAACGATGAGCTGTCATCGCTGTAGTCGGCGTCGGTAAAACCGCCCTGATCACTGGAGTTGTCAGCCACACGCTGATCATCGCCCCAGCCCTTGTCACCGTTCTGATCGTTGACCTGAGCCGGTTCTTCCTTGATCACTTCAACCACTTCCGGCTGCTGATTGTGATGGAACAGGCTGCTGATGCCTTGCGCCAGCATCACGCCACCGGCCACACCAGCGGCGGTTTTCAGCGCACCACCGAGGAAACCGCTGCCGGCAGGCTGTTGCGGGGCGTAATTCTGCTGAGGCGGCGCGGCACCGAAGTTTTGCTGAGGTGGCTGCGAGTTGAACGACGGCCGTGCCGGTTCACGCCAGCCGCCACCGCTCGATGCGGGTGCACTTTGAGTCGGCGCTGGCTGCGGATCACGGGAACCGCCACCAAAGATGCTCGACAGGAAGCCACCGCTGCTCGGTGCCGCAGCCGCCGGCTGAGCCTTGGCCGATTGCAGTTCGGCCTGCAATTGCTGGACTTGCTGGGCGAGTTGTTTGTTCTGTTCGTCGAGGCTTTTGATGGCGGCCTCTTGCACCAGAATCGCCTGGGTCATGAAATAGCCTGCCGTAGGCTGGCGAGTCAGGTGTTCCTTGATCCGCGCCTCGGCCTGGGCGTCGCGCGGGGCTGAGTCCGTTTCGGCCTGTTGCAGCCGGGAAAACAGTCCATCGATCAGGGTTTGTTCTTCGCTGTTCATGGCGACCTCGTAGATTGCCGGGAATATCGTCGCCCTTATCCACTGTGGATAAGGTGCTCATCTGTAATGGAGGCTGATACAGGATGTTTCAATGGTCTTTACCGAACGTTTACGTTTGCGCCCCAAAGCGCTTCATCGGTTAAAGTGGGCCACTGCTTTCAACCTGCGATACCGACTGATGAATTCGTTCGATGTGCTGCGTGACTCTCTGTACTTCTTCAAGCGCAATCTGGGCCAGATCGTGCGGCTGTGCCTGCCGCTGGTAATCTTCGAGGCGGTCCTCCAGCAAGTGGTCGACCACTCCACCGAGCCGGACAGCTTTCCCGGTATCAGCGTGATTGTCGGCCTGCTGGTCTACCCGCTGTACACCGCCGCGCTGATTCTGTTTCTCGATGCCCGCAGCCGGGGCGAGTCACCGCGCAATCGCGACCTGCTGGCGAGGGCCGCCTACCTGTGGCCGCGCTTCGCCGTGCTCACTGCGCTCAATACCTTGCTGATCCTGATCGGCCTGTCGCTGTATTTCCTGCCGGGCATCTGGCTGATGGTGACCCTGGCGTTTGGCGAGTACCTGCTGGTGCTGCGCGGCTTCGCACCGCTGGCGGCGATGAAGGAAAGCCTGCGCCTGAGCCGCGGCAACTTCCTGCGCATTCTGGTGTGCATTCTCTGTGTGATGGGCCCGTTGTGGGTGCTCAAGGGCGCGACCCTGGCGGTTTACCCGGAACCGCAGAACCCGGTGGTTTCCCTGCTGATCGACAGCGCCCACAGCTTCCTGCAACTGTTCGTCAGCGTGGTGCTGTTCCGCCTGTTCATGCTGATCGATGATGTGCCCGAGAAAATTGACGGCCCTCTTTGAAGAACAACGCACCCCCTTGTAGCAGCTGGCGAAGCCTGCGTTCGGCTGCGTAGCAGTCGTAAATCCGGTATGCACGGTGTGCCAGAAACCACGCGGGGTCTGAACTAACGACTGCTTCGCAGCCGAACGCAGGCTTCGCCAGCTGCTACAGGGTGCGTGTTTCGGCTAATTGCTGAGCAGGCCGTTTCACTCTTGGGATTAAACCCGACGCTCGGTTATGCTCGGGGTCAACTTTTGTAACGCTATAAGCCGAGCCATGACCCGTCTACTGCGCTACACCCTGCTGGGCCTGTTGACCGTGGCCGGCCTGATTGCCCTGATCTACAACCTGACCTGGCGCCCCGAAGCCAAGGAAGCCTTGCCGGTCAGTTGCAACGCCCAGGCACCGACGCTGGTGCCCGGTCAGGCGCTGAAGGTGATGACCTGGAACGTCCAGTACCTGGCGGGAAAACGCTACGTGTTCTGGAATGACCTGGCGGCCGGCAATGACGAAAAACCTACGCCCGAAGACATGGCCTTCAGCCTCGATGAAGTGGCGCGGGTGATCCGCGACGAACAACCGGACGTCGTGCTGTTGCAAGAGCTCGATGACGGCGCCAAGGCCAGCGATTACCAAAACCAGTTCAAACTGCTTCAGGAGCGGGTCGCGGACCTGTATCCGTGCAGCACTCACGCCTTCGACTGGAAAGCCGACTTCGTGCCCGAGCCGCACATCTTCGGCAGCGTCGGCCGGCAGCTGGCCACCCTCAGCCGCTACCAGATCGAACATGCCGAACGCCTGCAATTACCGGTCGCACCAGCCAATTTCATCACCCGCCAATTCAAACCGAAAAACGCCTTGTTGGTCACGTATCTGCCGTTGAGCGGCGGCGGTCAGATAGCGGTGCTCAACACCCATCTGGACCGCGTTATCCCGCCCGACGAAACACTGCAATCCCAGGTGACGGCCACGGTCAAAGTCCTCGACAAGTTCGAAAGCCGCAGCACGCCGTGGTTGATCGGTGGGGACTTCAACCTGTTGCCGCTGGGGCAATATCGACGCCTGCCCGACGCGCAACGCACGCCCTACTCCGCCGACAGCGCGCTGCATGTGCTGTGGGACAAATACCCGATGATCCCGACCAACAACGAAGCCAGCGGCATCGACCGGGCGCAGTGGCTGACCCATTACCCGAATGATCCGGGCTTGAACGGCCCGGACCGGACTGTCGACTACCTGTTCTACAGTCCGCGGATCAAACGGGTCGAAGCGACGGTGAGGCAGGACGACACCTTGCGGATCTCCGATCACTTGCCGGTGATCGCCCGTTTCCTCTTGCCTGCAGCGCCTTAATCTCAGACCAGCGCATAACCTGTGGGAGCGAGCCTGCTCGCGAAGGTGTGTCAGTTGATATCAATGTTGCTGACACACCGCTTTCGCGAGCAGGCTCGCTCCCACAGGGATTTGTGGATGGCCGGCATTTCGGCTCAATGCTCCTCCTCCAGCTCATCGTGCAATAGCCCGAAGATCTTGCGCTTCATGTCGATGAACGAGCGCTCCATGACCATGTCCAGGGTCCGTGGGCGTTCGATCGGCACGTCCAGAATCTGCTTGATCCGTCCCGGCCGCGCGCCCATCACGTAGACCCGGTCGCCCAGCAGAATCGCCTCGTCGATATCGTGGGTCACGAACAACACGGTCTTCTTGCTATTGCCCCAGACCCGCAACAACAGCTGCTGCATTTGCAGACGCGTCTGGCTGTCGAGTGCACCGAATGGCTCGTCCATGAGCAAGATTTGCGGATCATTGGCCAGCGCCCGAGCAATCGCCACGCGCTGCATCATGCCGCCGGACAGCTGCTTGGCGTAGTTGTCGGCAAACCCGGTCAGGCCGACTTCATTGACGTAGTAATCGACGATCTCCTTGCGCTGAGCGGCTGCCATACCGCGACGCTTGAGGCCGAACTCGACGTTCTGCCGCACCGTCAGCCAAGGGAACAGCGTGTAGCTCTGGAACACCATGCCGCGATCCGCACCCGGCCCTTGAACTTGCTGACCACCCACGTAGATCTCGCCTTCCGTGGGCTCATTCAAACCCGCCGTGAGGTACAGCAGACTCGACTTGCCGCACCCCGAAGGCCCGACCAGCACGGCGAATTGTTGATCCGGCACTTCGAACGACACCTGATCCAGCGCGGTAAACACGCCACCGTCGGGCTTTTGATAGCGAAGGCTGACCTTGTCCACTTGCAGCCGGGGCGCGGCGTGCACCGGGGCGGCCTGTGGCGTGACGAAACGAGGGTTGACGGCGCTTACTGAGCCCATGCGGCGATCCTCAGACGGAGAAAACGGAACAGTTGATCGGTGACCAGGCCCAACAGACCGATGATCGCGATAGCCAGGAAAATCACATCCACTTGAAAGCCGCGCATGGCTTTAAGGCTCAAGTAACCCAGACCGCTGGAGGCCGCAACCAGTTCGGCGACCACCAGGTAAGTCCAGGCCCAGCCCATGGTCACACGCAAGGTGTCGAGCACACCCGGCAACGACGCCGGGGCGATCACATGCAGCACCGCATCGCGACGGTTTGAACCCAAGGTGTAAGACGCGTTGATCAGGTCCTTGGAGATGCCTTTGGACACGTCCGCGATCATCACCAGTTGCTGGAAGAACACGCCGAAGATGATCACCGAAACCCGCTGCTCCAGGCCGATGCCGATCCACAGAATGAACAGCGGCACGAACGAAGTTACCGGCAGGTAGCGGATGAAATTGACCATCGGCTCAAGGAACGCCTGGACGATGCGAAAGCTGCCCATCAGCAACCCCAGCGGCACCGCCACCAGCGACGACACGATGAAACCGACCATGACCACTTCGAGGCTGGCCCACACATGCAGACCGAGCGTGCCGTCGCGGCTCAGGCGCACGGCGGCCTCGACCACCGCGCCCGGTGTCGGCAAGAACATGCCCGGCACCACGCCGCCGTAAGACAACCCGGCCCAGAGGCCGACCAACAACACCCAGGCCAGACCGCTAGCGCTCCAGATCACCGACACCGGCAAACCGGTCTTGGGCGTGATGCAGCGGCTCAGCCATGAATTGCGCTTGAACATGCAAACCTCCTAGAGCGGGCTGACGAAGCGGTTGTCGATCAGGTCGTCATTGCTGACGTTGTAGGGTTTGCCCTGCAATTCACTGGCGGTCTCGTTGGCCAGTTTGATCAGCGGTTCGCTGTCGCCCGGTTTGCCCGGCGAGCCGAGGAGTTTTTCGCTCATGGCCTGATCGTAGAAGCGCACGCCTTGCGCGGCTGCGGCCAGCTCCTTCGGATCGGCGAGGTAACCGCCGACGCCTTTGGCCATGATTTTGTAGGCTTCTTGCGGATGATCCTTGGTGTACTGGACCGCTTTGTACAGACCGGCCACCAACGCCTTGACGTCTTCCGGCTGCCTCTCGATGACCGTGCAGTTGAGCGCGACCACGTCGACAATCACTCCCGGCGTACTGCTGCTGTCGATCAGCACCTTGCCTTGTTGCTTGCTGCGAACCATCGACAGGTGCGGTTCCCACGTCACCGCGGCTGGCACGCGACCGGCGATGAACGCGGTAGCGGCGTCGTCGGCTGTCATGTTCTGCACGGTGATGTCGCTCATTTTCATGCCGTGTTTTTTCAGCAGGTAAGACAGCCAGAACTGCGAAGTCGACCCTTCGTTCACCGCCACGGCTTTGCCTTTCAGCTCCTGCAGACTTTTGACGTCCTTGCCAACCAAAACACCGTCGCCACCATGGCTGTCATCCAGTGCAGCTACAGCCTTGAAGCAGAATTGCGGGCGGTATTTGAGCACCTCATCGATGGTCGACGCCGAGCCCGACAATTCGCCCGAGGCTTGCGCGGCCATGTACATCGAGGCCTCTTCGACGACGGGTAATTCGACGGTCAAACCGTTTTCCTTGAAATAGCCCAGGTCCTGAGCCAGGTAGAGCGTGCCGTAACCGACCCATGTGGTGTGGCCGATAGAGAGGGTGCCGGCCTGGGCGCTGGTGGCGACCGTCGCGGCGATGGCGGTGACCGCCAGTGGATGTGCGAAGCGGGTAAGCAAGGACTTGATCATGGAGCACTCCCAAAGCTGTTGATTTAGTTTTGTCATGGGCAGTACGGCCAGCGGCCTTGGAGAAGTGCTGCCACCTGAGGTCTCTGATGGACCTTTCGGCGAGCAGCGTTTGGCTGACTGGCGAGGTCGATGTTGGCCCAAGGCGGGGATTAGGAAAATTAGGAAATATGTCGATGGGAGTGATGAAAAAACTGGGTAGCGCGCACTGCGAAAGGGCGCTGTGGGCGGGGATGCCCGAGGTGGGTGCAAAAGCCTGGAGAGGTGTGTTGGATGTGCCATAGCAATCGCGAGCAGGCTCGCTCCCACACTGGATCTGTGTCGATCACAAATCCAATGTGGGAGCGAGCCTGCTCCGGGCGGCGTTCCGACGATAAGGTCCGAAGGACCTTCCGGCAGCGTCAGAGCCGACCGTATTCCTGTGCCGTACGATCAACGGCTTTCAGAGTTTTGCCAACCAGCTCATCAACCTCTTCACGACTGGCAATCAACGCCGGCGCCATGATCATCCGTCCCAGTGTCGAGCGAATAATCACCCCCTCTTCAAAGCCAATCGTGCGGCAACGCCAGGCAATGTCGTTCTCATTGGCAAAGCGCTTGCGACTGGTTTTGTCTTCAGCCAATTGCAGCGCCGCCACCATGCCGACACCCTGAATATCGCCCACCAACGGGTGCTTGCCGAACACCTCGCGCAAGCACTGTTGCAGGTACGGCCCGATGTCATCCTTGACCCGCGCCACCACCCCTTCATCACGCAATGCCGTGAGGTTGGCGATGGCCACGGCCGCGGCCACCGGGTGCCCGGAGTAGGTCAAGCCGTGGGCAAACACCCCGCCCTGCTCCACCAGTACCTGAGCCATTTTCTTCGACAGAATCAGACCGCCCATGGGGATGTAACCCGAGGTCAAACCCTTGGCGATCGACAGCGTGTCCGGCTCGAAACCGAAGTGCTCGTGGGCGAACCATTCGCCGGTGCGACCGAAGCCACCGATCACTTCATCTGCACACAACAGCACATCGTACTGGCGGCAGATCCGCTGAATTTCCGGCCAGTAACTCTCTGGTGGAAAGATCATCCCGCCGGCGCCCTGGAACGGTTCGGCGATGAACCCGGCGACCTTGTCCGCACCGAGTTCGAGAATCTTAGCTTCGAGTTGCTGCGCCGCCCGCAGGCCAAATTCAGCCGGGGTCAGGTTGCCCTCGTGGGCGAAAAAGTACGGCTCATCGATGTGTTCGATGTCGGGAATCATGCCGCCCATTTCGTGCATGAACTTCATGCCACCGAGCGCCGTCGCTGCCAGGGTCGAACCGTGGTAACCGTTCCAGCGACCGATCATGATTTTCTTCTCGGGCTTGCCGAGGATCGTCCAGTAACGGCGCACGGTGCGGATCAGCACCTCATTGGCCTCGGAACCGGAGTTGGTGTAGATCGCGTGGCTGTAGTGCCCTGGCAACAGGCTGAACAACAGCTCCGACAACTCGATCACCTGCGGGTGGGTGGTGTGGAAAAACATGTTGTAGTACGGCAACTGCTCCAGTTGACGGGTCGCGGCGGCGGCCAGATCCTTGCGGCCGTAACCGAGGTTGGTGCACCACAGCCCGGACATGCCGTCGAGGTAACGCCGACCATCGTTGTCCCACAGGTGCAGACGCTCGCCACGGACCATCACCCGAGGTCCTTCATCGTTGAGCGCTTTTTGATCGACGAATGCGTGGATGTGGTGCGCAGCGTCGGCGGCCTGGTAGTCGCGGGTTTCACGTGGTGTGGTCATCGCCAGTTCTCCGTTTTGTTATTAGCGGCTGTTATGAGCGCAGCTGAAACCAGGTGGTCTTCAACTGGGTGTATTTATCGAATGAATGCAGTGACAGGTCACGGCCGAAACCGGACTGCTTACCGCCGCCGAAAGGCACGGTCACGTCCAGCGCATCGACGCTGTTGACCGACACCGTGCCCGCCCGCAATTGCCGCGCCACGCGGTGGGCGCGGTTGAGGTCGTCGGTCCACAGCGACGCGGCCAAACCATAGACGCTGTCGTTGGCCAATTGCAAAGCGTGTGCCTCGTCATCGAACGCCGTGACCGCCAGCACCGGGCCGAACACTTCATCGCGAAACAGCGGCATGTCAGGGCTCACGCCGGTGAAAATCGTCGGCTGGATGAAGTTGTCGGAGCCGTTGAAAATCGACTGTCGACCGCCACAGAGCTTTGTTGCGCCTTGGCGTTCGGCCTGCTGGATGAACTTCATGATGCGTGCGGTCTGACGGCTGTCGACAATCGCCCCGGCGCGGCTCGACGGGTCCAGTGGATCACCCGGCTGCCAGCATTCGGCGTGCGCTTTGAGGCGCTCGACGAACTCGTCATGAATCGAACGCTGCACCAGCAACCGCGAGTTGGCCGAACAGACTTCACCCTGATTGAAGAAGATCCCGAACGCGGCTTTCTCTGCGGCGAGATCCAGGTCCTGACAATCAGCAAACACCAGATTGGCGCTCTTGCCACCGCACTCCAGCCACACCTGTTTCAGGTTCGATTGCGCGGAATACTGCATGAAATATTTGCCGACTTCGGTGGAGCCGGTGAACACCAGGCAATCGACGTCCGGGTGCAAACCGAGGGCTTTGCCGGTCTGCTCACCGAGCCCCGGCAACACGTTCAGCACGCCGGCTGGCAGGCCGGCTTCCAGCGCCAGCTCGGCCAGACGCAGGGCGGAAAACGGTGACTGCTCGGCGGGTTTGAGGATCACCGAATTACCCGCCGCCAACGCGGGTGCGAGTTTCCAGGCGGCCATGTCCAGCGGGAAATTCCAGGGCACCACGGCAGCGACCACGCCCAACGCTTCGCGGGTGATGGTCGCCAGCACGTTCTGCGCGCTCGGGGCGATCTGGTCGTAGAGTTTGTCGAGGCTTTCGGCGTACCAGCGAAACACCCCGGCGGCGCCCGGGACGTCGATGTTGTAGGCGTCCATCACCGGTTTGCCCATGTTCAGCGAATCGAGCAGCGCCAGTTCTTCGCGATGGGTCATGATCAGATCGGCCAGGCGCAACAGCACTTGTTTGCGCTCATTCGGCGAACGCGCCGACCAGGTGCCGGCCTCGAACACTTGCCGCGCATTGCGCACCGCGGCGTCCACGTCTTCATTGCCGCACGCGGCCACGTTGGCCAGGCACTGGCCGGTGGCGGGATTGATCGCGGCGAAGGTCTGTCCCGACTGTGCCGCACGGGGTTTGCCGTCGATCACGGCTTGATCGGGAAACTGCAGCGCAGCGGCTTTGTTTTGCCAGAATGTAAGCTCGAACACGTTCAGATGCTCCATGGGCTTTCTTGTGGTTTGGATGGTGGCCCAGGCCTGTGTCCAGGAAAAATAGTAAAAATGTCTTCGCAGACCATGAAAAAACTGGGCAGCCGATCTCCCCGCTGGCGCGGTATGTGGTTATTGTTCAGGCATAACAACACCGTCGTCAGAACGGATGCAGTCGGCGCGAAAATTGCCTGGATGTCGAAATCATCCACCCCGAGGTTTGCCGTGGCTGCCTACAACCTGCGTCAATTGAAGTACTTCATCACCACCGTCGAATGCGGCAGCGTCGCCGAGGCGTCGCGCAAGCTGTACATCGCCCAACCGGCGATTTCCACGGCGATCAAAGGCCTGGAAGACAGCTTCGGCGTGCAACTGCTGATCCGTCATCACGCCCAGGGCGTGTCCTTGACCCCCAGCGGCGCGCGCTTCTACCGCAAGGCCCAGGAACTGTTGCGCATGGCCAAGGAGTTCGAACAGAACGCCCTCGCCGACAACGACGTGGTGGCCGGGCAAATCGATATCGGCTGCTTCGAAACGGTCGCGCCGCTGTACCTGCCGCAATTGATTGCCGGGTTTTCGGCGCTGTATCCGGGGGTGAAAATCCGCATCCGCGACGGCGAACAGCAAGAGCTGGTGCAAGGCCTGACCTCGGGCACCTTCGATTTGGCGATCCTGTATGAACACGACCTCGACGCCACTATCCAGACCGAACCCTTGATGCCGGCGCAGCGGCCTTATGCGTTGCTGCCGGCGGATCATCGCTTTGCTCAGCTGAAACAAGTGTCGCTGCGTGACCTGTGCCTGGAGCCGATGATTTTGCTGGACGTGCAACCGAGCCGGACCTACTTCGTCAGCCTGTTCGAAGAGTTGGGACTGACGCCGAACATTGCCTTCAGCTCACCGTCGATCGAGATGGTCCGGGGTATGGTCGGGCAAGGGTTCGGTTTCTCGATCCTGGTCACCCGGCCGCACTCGGAATGCACCTATGACGGCCAGAAAGTGGTGTGCGTGGACATCGTCGAAGACATCACCGGCTCAGGGCTGGTGGCGGCGTGGCTCAAGCGCGGGCAACTGACCAAACCGGCGCAGTTGTTTGCGGATTATTGCCGGGAGCAGTTGACGGCCAAGGCTGCCTCTTGAACATCTTCAGCTTTTACGCGGTTTGATTCGAGCGGTCGCCTCGGCCACCAACGGATCATCCGGCCAGTAGTGCTTCGGATACCGACCTTTTAAATCTTTCTTCACCTCGGCATACGTGCTGCGCCAGAAGTTCGCCAGATCCTGGGTCACCTGCACCGGTCGCCGCGCCGGGGACAGCAAATGCAGTTTGACCACCTGCCGGCCACCGGCAATCCGCGGGGTCTCGGCCAGGCCGAACAGCTCCTGCAACCGCACCGCCAGAATCGGCGGCTGCTCGCTATAATCCAGGCGAATCGATGAACCCGATGGCACGCTCAAATGATGCGGCGCCAGCTCATCGAGCCGTTGCGGCAGTGGCCACGGCAACAGGTTATGGACGATGCTCGACAAGTCCAGATTACCGAAGTGACTGAGCCGCGAAACTTTGCCCAGGTACGGCATCAACCAGTGTTCGAGACTTTTGAGCAATGCAGCATCGCTGACATCCGGCCATTCACTCTGCTCTTTACTGCTGAGGTCCAGCTGTCGCAGCAACGCCACTCGCGCTTGCCACTGACGCAACTCTGGCGTCCAGGGCAACAGCTCCAGACCTTTGCGGCGTACCAGGTTCACCAGCGCCTGACTGCGGGCGGTCTCATCGAGTCCGGTCAACGGTTCGCGGCTGAGGATCAATTCACCGACCTTACGCTGACGCTCGGCGCGCAACACGCCTTCACGCTCATCCCAATCCAGTTGATCGACGCAGCGCACCTGTTCGGCCAGCACTGAATCGAACAGCGCCGGATCGAAATCCGCCGCCAGATAAATCCGTTCTTCACGCTGACCCTGACGACTGCCGAGATCGGCGATCACCAGCCACGGCTGCTTCATCAAACTGTCGGCTTCGGCGAACAACGCCGCACGGCCATTGGCCAAACGATACTCCGCGCCACCGGCACGACGCTGCTGGGCAACGCGGTCGGGATAGGCCAACGCCAACAGCGCGCCGAGCCAGCGCGGATGATCCGGATCGCTGACCGGTTCCGACGCCTTGCCCCGCAGATATCCGCGATACTGCCGCGCCAGTTGCCGGGCTCGTTGCACGCCACCCTGAGCGCCGCGCGCGGCCCGTTCCTCACCGGACAACAGCACCAATCGGCTGTGCAGATCCGCCCCGGCGCCACGCAAAATATCTCGCTCGCCGAGCAAGGCCGCGACATCACAGGCCATGTCGGCCAAGCCGAGCGCCTGACCGCGCAACAGCAAATGCGCGATACGCGGATGCGCTGGCAGTTCGGCCATCGCCTGGCCGTGACGGGTCAGCGCTTCGCCGTCCAATGCGCCCAGGCGATCAAGCAAGTCCTGAGCCTGTGCATAAGCGGCCGCGGGCGGCACGTCGAGCCACACCAATTGCCCCGGTGTCACGCCCCAACGACCGAGCTGCAACGCTAATCCGGCAAGATCCGCCGAGAGAATTTCCGCACTGGCATAGGCAGCCAGTTGCTCGTGCTGGTCTTGCGACCACAACCGATAACACACGCCCGGCTCCAACCGCCCTGCCCGGCCCGCGCGCTGAGTGGCGCTGGCTTTGGAAATACGCTGAGTATCGAGGCGGGCCATGCCACTGCCCGGATCGAAACGCGGCACCCGCGCCAGCCCGGCATCGATCACCACACGCACACCGTTGATGGTCAGGCTGGTCTCGGCGATGTTGGTCGCCAGCACCACTTTGCGTTTGCCGGCGGGGGCCGGATCGATCGCCGCGCGTTGCGCCGCCAGATCCAGTTCACCGTGCAACGGGCAAAGCAGAACCTGTGTGCTATCGCCCAGTGCATCGGCGAGTTGCTGATGCACCCGACGGATTTCCGCCTGCCCCGGCAGGAACACCAGCACGCTGCCGGTTTCATCGTTCAAGGCTTCGAGGATGGTTTGCACCAAGCGCGGCTCGATGAATTCACCGGGCTGGAACGGTCGGCCCCAGCGCATCGCCACCGGGTACATGCGGCCTTCGCTGCGCAGTATCGGCGCGTCATCGAGCAACCCGGCCAGGCGTTCGCCTTCCAGCGTTGCCGACATCAACAGGATTTTCAGCGGTTGATCGTCACGAAACAGCTCGCGGCCATTCAGGCTCAAGGCCAGCGCCAGATCGGCATCGAGACTGCGCTCGTGGAATTCGTCGAAGATCAGCAGGCCAACGCCTTCGAGCGCCGGGTCGTCCTGCAAGCGTCGGGTGAGAATGCCTTCGGTGACCACTTCGATACGGGTTTTGGGGCCGACTTTGCTGTCGAGACGAATGCGATAGCCGACGGTTTCGCCGACCTTCTCGCCCAGCTCACTGGCCAAGCGCTCCGCTGCTGCCCGCGCAGCCAAACGGCGCGGTTCGAGCATCAGAATGGTCTGCCCGGCCAACCAGGACTCGTTGAGCAAGGCCAACGGCACGCGGGTGGTTTTACCGGCGCCGGGCGGTGCTTCGAGCACGGCTTCGTGGCGTGTAGCCAAGGCTTCACGCAGGGCGGGTAAAACTTCATCAATCGGCAAAGAAATCATGCTGGCTCCCCAGGGCGTGCCCACAGTAAATTGCGAGTCGCGTTGGAGCTGTGGGCGTGCCAGGCAAGGCGCGGGACGCCGGTAAGGGTCGTTTCCTTACCAAGTCCCGCAACGCAGCATGGCACGTCCACAGCTTCAGCCCGGAGGGCCGAACCCCAGTAAAACTTATTAGCCATTGCGCGTGGTCGATCTGGAAAAAACAACTTCAGTACTCAACTAATCCTGGAAGGGGTGAGACGCGGCCGAAATTTACTGTGGGCACGCCCTGCCGCCGCGAGTATAACGGCGAAGCGCCCGGCTCAATGTAACCGGGCGCTCAGAATCTAGATTTTGAATGCGGTTCGTATGCGCGTCGCTATTTCAGCGATAGTCACTCCACGCAACCCTATGGCTTTCATGTCCACGTCCAGTGAAGGCATGACATCCAGAAACTGCCGTAAATCTTCTGCGATGCTTTCCGGTAGATCAAATTCAGAGTCTGCTGAAAGAAGCCGAGACAAAACAATAATGTCTTTCAGGTGTTTATTGCTTTTGCGGCCGGCATTCGACTCTTCGGCTGGCTGCAACGCCGCCGATCAGCACATATCGATCCGCGTGGCCGGCAAAGGCCCCGCGAAAGGTGTCCAGTCCTTTTACCATTCGATCTTCTCCATCATTTCATCAAGGCTGATCTGGACTCTGTCGTTTACGTCATCCTTTAAGCTGAGGTAGAGAGACAGAGGGTCCACACTTTCTCTCGACACTGGAACACAGGTTTTGCCAAGAATGTGATCGGGAGAGTAACTCCAGATTTCGACCTCAAAATCTGGATCATCAAATCGACCGACTTCTTTGCGGCCAGAGCCCCTGACCTCCAAGTCCCACTCTTCTTTAGAAAACGCGATTATCGGTATCGGGGGCTCCCCGAGCATCGACGCTTTGCTGAGCGCAGACAGACCAGCCAATCTCTGTAACAAAGGGGGCCAATCAGAGTACGTCACCCGTTTCACCGGGTTTTGTAATGCTGGAAGGGCTTTTTCCCAGATAACTTCAGGCGTCGCTACAAAGCGCCAGCGAGGTGGTTTGTCATTCGAGGCAGGCTCTATCAATCCGAACGATTGGAATTCTTTCATCGCTCTGGACATTGTCATTTTCGAATACGCCTCCCCCCCCACCAGATCTCCGCCTCGAAAGGTAAAGTCCTTATCCCACCCTCGGCTGATGGCTGCGATAAGCAGTACCTGGCTCGCTGGGCCCATGACTTGTTTTTCGACTTGCCTGCTGCGAAAAAACTCACGCAGATCCATTCCAAGCTGTGGAGCGAAGAGTTGATTGCCAGGCACTACAAACTGAACGCCCGACTCGATGAGACGTTTTCTTTCATATGATTTGAGTGCACCGGTCGCGTAGAGGATCGGGTGATCCACCATTGTCTGCAGAATTTCGATGTGCTTGCGGATCGTCGCAACGTTTTCAAAAGGCTCGTGAGCAAGCAATACGAGGCATTGCCGATCGTAGAGCGTCACGATGTCGAAGGCGTATTCGTCCAAGAGGTAAAAGGGTAAACCTTTGGTTTTCCCCCAGCGCTTGATTTCGGGTTTAACCCCGAAAATCGATTCGAAGTAATCTTGAATCTCTTGTCTGTTGGTTTTCACTTCGACACCAAATAACACGTTTTCAGCACAGTAACAGCCAGACTGTTACTGTTCAATAATCGCGTTACCAGCGTTTTAGTTCAGCACGCTTCGAGCACGGCTTCGTGGCGTGTAGCCAAGGCTTCACGCAGGGCGGGTAAAACTTCATCAATCGGCAAAGAAATCATGCTGGCTCCCAAACAGAGGGCCGAGTATAACGGCGAACTGCTTGTCGCTCGTTGCTGTCCTAATTCATATCGACGACGCTTCGTTTTCCAGATGACTCAGGAGATTTCATATGCGTGTTCCCTTTCGTTTGATTGGCGGTGTATTGGTCGCGACGTTGCTGACCCAGGTGACCGCTTGCGGATCGATTTTCTACCCTGACCGTCGCGGTCAGATTGACGGCAAGATCGACCCGGCCATCGCCGCGCTGGATGCCGTGGGCTTGCTGTTCTACATCATTCCCGGCCTGATCGCGTTTGCCGTGGACTTCGCCACCGGCGCGATTTACTTCGAGCCAGGCAAGACCGCCCAGGTGGCCCCGGAAAAACTCAAGGAAGCCATCGGCGCCGACGGCAAGGTCGATAACCACAAGTTGCAGACTATTCTCGAAACCGAACTGGGCCGCAGCTTCCCGCTGGATGACCCGCGCCTGATCCAGCACAAGGGCAGCGCCCAGCAACTGGCCATGTTCGGCCTGCAACCTGCCGCGTAATCCGTGCATAAGAAGGAACGACAGCACCTATGATCGCAAGCTCCGAACATGCCCGCCTGCTGCGGCTGGCGACCCGTGCCTCGGTGGCGGTGGCGTGCACGCTGATCGTCGCCAAAGCCATCGCCTGGTGGTTGAGCGGTTCGGTGAGCATGCTCGCCGGGTTGACCGACTCGGCCCTCGACGGCGTCACCTCGCTGCTCAACCTGCTCGCGGTGCATTACGCCTTGCGCCCGGCCGACGATGATCACCGTTACGGCCATGGCAAAGCCGAGTCGCTGGCGGGCATGGCTCAGGCGTTGTTCATTGGCGGCAGTGCGGTGCTGATTGCCTTGCAGGCGATTGATCGACTGAAACACCCGGAACCGGTGGGGGCGCCATGGATCAGCATCGGGGTGATTGTGTTTTCCCTGGTGCTGACCCTGGCCCTGCTGATGTTGCAACATCGGGTCGTCAAGGCGACCGGCTCCAACGCGGTGCGCGCTGATTCCTTGCATTACCGTTCGGACCTGCTGCTCAACGGCAGCATTCTGGTGGCGCTGGTGCTCGCCGGGTTTGGCTGGCATCAGGTCGACCCTTGGTTCGGTTTGGGGATTGCCGTCTACATACTCTGGAGCGCGATTCATATCGCCCGGGAAAGCTTTACGGTGCTGATGGATGAAGAACTGCCGTCGGACGTCAGCCAGCACATGCTCGAACTGGCCTGCAGCGTACCGGGAGTATTGGGGGCGCACGACCTGCGCACGCGGGTTTCCGGCAACCAGTGGTTCGTGCAGTTGCACCTGGAATTGCCGGGGGATTTGACCCTGTCAGTCGCTCACGGCATCAGCGACCAAGCCGCCGATGCGATTCACGCGGCTTATCCGCGAGCCGAAGTGCTGGTGCACGCCGACCCGCAGGAAGTGATACTGGCAGGCAAGGCTCAGAAAGAAACCTGATAACCGCGACTGCTCAGGCAGTTGCCCTGGGCCTGTCGGTAGGCTTGTACCACCGACGGATCCGGCTGGTAGGTGGCCGTTCGTGGATCGAAGCCGCTCTGCTGCACCGCGTATTGATAGCACTCGTAACCGTCCTGGTTGACCTGCTCTGGCGACTGACCGTTGGCCGGATAAGCCACCACGTCATAACCATTGCTGACCGGTTGCGGCTGCGGTTGCACGGGCGGCTCGACCACGACGTAATCCTGAGTGCTTTCCTGATAGGCGTAATAAGAGCCGGCCGCCAGGAACAACAGCGCACCGCCGATCCACACTTCACGCGCGTAATCGGGCAAGTAGCTGACGCGAATCCCCCGTGGCGGCTGTACCACCACATAACGCGGGCCTTGTGGGCGGTACCAGTAGCCGCCGGAGTAGAAGTAATCCTGACCACGGTACGGCACACGGTAATCACGGTCCGGGAAGCGATCGATCACATGACCGGGACGGTACTGCGGGCCGGGACCCCAGCCATTGCCGTGCCCATCCGGGCGACCGGCCCAGCGATGGTCATCGGGACGCGGACCGTTGTTCTGCCAATGCTGGTTGTTATCGTTGCGCCGCGGCACGTCCTGGTAGTAACCACGCTGTGGTTGCTGGGTCTGGCGCACGGTGTCGGGCCGGCCCTGGATCGGCAGGTCGTTGGCTGGCAACTGCGGAGGTGGGGGCGGCGAGCGAACCGGATTGTTGTAATCGTGCTGCGGCCGGGGCTGGTTCTGCCACTGGCCGTTTTTCTGATTCTGGTCGTTGTGCTCGAACTGGCGACTGTTGTCGCCACGAATAACTTCGTTATTCTGCGCACGCGGCTGGTTCTGCTGCGGATTGTTCTGCGGGCGCGGCTGATTATTTCCGCCATGGCCCTGATTGTTTCCCTGGTGGCCATCCGACCCGTGCTGCCCGCCATCGGGGCCACGGTTTTGCGGCTCATCGGCCAGCGATTGCGCAGTGACACTGATACACAGCAAACCAACACCGGCCAAACGCCAGATGCGCGACTTCATGCTTTTCCTCACTGCGGGTTAGGGCCTGTACGTAAGACTGGGAAAGCACCGGCCGGTTCTGCAACAGGTTATCAGTCGCGAAACTTATTTATTGAGCGCCGTCGTCAAATTCCGGGCAAAAGAAAAGGGAGACCCGTCGGCCTCCCTTTAGAGAACTTCGTCCGTGCTCGACGCTTATGACGTCGGCTCACCTCACGCCGTCTTCTGGACAGTGTGTAGCTCGGGGGCCGACTCATCCCCGGTGGGGGTGGCGACCGCAGCTGGCCTGATTGGGCGAGCCGCACTGGACTGTTTGTCCGAGCAGTGATTCTGGTGATAAGAATAGGCTCGCGGCGCCGGCAGAGGATTGCGAAGATTGCTCAAATAAACATCACTTGCGCAATTTTTAACCCTGGATAGATAATCCACCGCAATAGTTATGACAAAGGCCTGATTGATGAGCAAACTCGACCGATACGACCTGAGCATTTTGGCGGAATTGCAGCGTGACGCGCGCATCTCCAACCAGGAGCTGGCCGAACGCATCGGCCTGTCCCCCTCGCCATGCTCGCGGCGGGTCAAGCAGCTGGAAGATGATGGCTACATCTCCCGCCAGGTGGCCCTGCTGGACCGCAAGATGCTCGGCCTGAGCCTGACGGCTTACGTATTGATCGGCATGGACCGGCATACGCCAGAGCGGTTCGAGAACTTCGAAGCGGCGATTCGTACGTTGCCGCAGGTGCTGGAATGCAGCCTGGTGACCGGGATGGATGCCGACTACCAGCTCAAGGTCGTCGTGCCGGACATGGATCATTATCAGAAATTGCTGCTGGGACACCTCACCCGGATTGAAGGGGTGACCAGTGTGCGGTCGAGTTTTGTGTTGAATCAGGTGCTCAACAGCACTGAACTGCCCCTCACTCACTTGCGCAGCTGAGGACGCCATCGCGAGCAGGCTCGCTCCCACAAGGGATCTTCAGTGCATGTGAGATCACTGTGGGAGCGAGCCTGCTCGCGAAGGGGCCAGCACAGGCGACGAATAGCTGCGACACGCTGCCGCAGGTCAATACTTCGCCAATCCCCCATGACGTATACTCCAGCGCCTTTTAGCC
The DNA here is from genome assembly GCF_057837605.1 of Pseudomonas sp. GL_093. Lineage (NCBI taxonomy): Bacteria > Pseudomonadati > Pseudomonadota > Gammaproteobacteria > Pseudomonadales > Pseudomonadaceae > Pseudomonas > Pseudomonas sp. GL_093. The sequence continues at coordinate 6,164,810 of NZ_CM174448.1, forward strand.
CCGCCCGCGCTGGAGATGCCTGATGGATCCTGCAGTACTCGAAGAGTGGATGATGACCGGACTGGTCAGCATTCTGATCATTTTCATGGGTTTCATCGTCTGGGATCTGGCGAAGAAATCCAAGGCCGGACGCTTCGGCTCGTTCATCCTGTTCTTCGTACTCGGCCTGGGCGTGGCCGCGTTCGTGATCAAAAGTGTGGTCATCGGCCTGATCGAATCCGGCACGTTATAAACGCGCCGGCACTTCCTTCCACTGGCCCTGATCGAGCCCTTCGATCGACCAGTCGCCGATTTTGACCCGCACCAGACGCAACGTCGGCAAGCCGACCGCTGCGGTCATGCGCCGTACCTGACGGTTACGCCCTTCGCGAATCACCAGCTCCAGCCAACTGGTCGGCACACTTTTGCGAAAGCGCACCGGCGGGTTGCGTGGCCACAGTTCAGGTTCTTCAAGCTGCCGCGCTTCAGCCGGTAGCGTCATGCCGTCATTCAGTTCGACGCCATCGCGCAATCGCTGCAATTGCTCAGCGCTCGGCTCGCCTTCCACCTGCACCCAATAGGTCTTGGCCAGTTTGTGTTTCGGGTCGGCAATCCGTGCCTGAAGCTGGCCGTCGTTGGTCAGCAGCAGCAAACCTTCGCTGTCGCGATCCAGCCGTCCTGCCGGGTAAATCCCGGGAATCTCGATGTAATCCTTGAGCGTCGCCCGCCCTTCGCCGTCGCTGAATTGCGTCAGCACATCGAACGGTTTGTTGAACAGAATCAGCTTCGGCTCGGCCGGCGGCGCTTTGGCGACACGGCGCGGGGCTGAGGACGATGGCGCAGGCTTCACGCCAGGGCGGCGGGAAACGGGACGTTGAGGACGAGACATGGGAAAAGGAACATCTAACGGTCAGGGCTGCTAATGCTAGGGCGTGCCATCGATTATTTCCACCGTCGCGTTGTCGCCTTAAAGCGGGCCAGGCAAGGCGCAGGCCGCTGGGAATGGTCGCTCCCTTTCCAAGGCCTGCAACGCAGCCTGGCCCGCTTTAAGGCACAACCCGAAGGGCCGGGCCTGCTGTTGCGCAGGGCTGCGTTGCTCGGAGCTTATTTGGAATGACCAAACAACGCTCCTCGCGCCTTGCCCTGCGCAACAGCAGACCCGGCGCGGCAGTGGAAATAATCGATGGCACGCCCTGCCCTGACCGCCAAATGACCACGACAAACCGTTAGCGGAACGGCGGCTCGTCGAAGCTGCGCAGTTTGCGCGAGTGCAGCGAGTTGAGTTCGGTGCGCAACAGATCCACCGCCTCGATCCCGATCTTCAAGTGCTGGCTGACCGCGCGTTCATAGAAGGCGTTGGCCGAACCCGGCAACTTGATTTCGCTGTGCAACGGTTTATCCGAAACACAGAGCAACGTGCCGTACGGAACCCGCAGGCGATAACCTTGCGCCGCGATGGTGCCGCTTTCCATGTCCACCGCCACGGCGCGAGACAGGTTGATCAGCGGACGTTCCTGAGCCCAACGCAATTCCCAGTTACGGTCGTCGTAGGTCAGCACGGTGCCGGTACGCAGGCGTTTTTTCAGTTCGTCGCCCTTCTCACCGGTGATATTGGCCGCCGCTTGCTGCAACGCCATCTGCACTTCGGCCAGCGCCGGAATCGGAATATTCGGCGGCACGACCCGATCGAGAATCCCGTCGCGGCGCATGTAAGCGTGCGCCAGCACGTAATCGCCAATGGTCTGCGACTGACGCAAGCCGCCACAGTGACCGATCATCAGCCAGCAATGCGGACGCAGCACCGCCAGGTGATCGGTGATGTTCTTGGCGTTGGACGGGCCGACGCCAATGTTCACCAGGGTCACGCCATGGCCGTCGCTGGCAATCAGGTGATAGGCCGGCATCTGATAGCGGTGCCAAACCACACCGGCGGCAATCGCCGAGGCTTCGCCGTGGTCCATGCTCTTTTCGATGATCACGTTGCCCGGCAAGACCATGCGCACGAAACGCGGATCGCTGCGCAACTGTTCCAGGCCATGGACGATGAACTGGTCAACATAGCGGTGGTAGTTGGTCAGCAGAATCCATGGCTGCACATGACGCCAGTCGCTGCCGGTGTAATGCACCAGACGGCGCAAGGAAAAATCCACCCGCGCGGCGTCGAACAAGGCCAGCGGCAGCGGGTCGGTATTTTCCCAATCGTACAAACCGTCGGCGATGCCATCGGTCGCGGCAGACAAATCCGTACTCGGGAACACTCGCGCCAGCGTGGCAGCGGTGACGCCGGAGCCGGCCAGTTCTTCGCCCTGCTCAACCACGTACGGATAAGGAATATTCTGCTGGCTGATGCCCACTTCCACCGTCACGGTGAAGTCATGCATCAACGGCACCAGCTGTTCCAGCAGGTATTTACGGAAGGCAGCGGGATGAGTGACGGTGACGCTGTAAGTCCCCGGCAGTTGAACCTTGGCGTAGGCGCGAGTGGTCTGTGGGACTTCGCCCTGGCAAAGGTAGGTCAGACGCAGTTCGGGATAACGAAACATCGCACGCTGTTCGGCGTCCGGTTCGACTCGATCCTTGAGGTAACGCTTGAGCGCCTGGTTCAGCGCGGTGGTTGCACGATTGTGCAAGAGCGCAAGCCGGTCCACGGCTTGCTCGGCGGTTTGAACGACAATAAAAGCTTCGGTCACGATCAGCATCCTGTGTTCTGACTTGCAGGCCTTCATCTTGCCTGCATCGTCGCTTCACGGGAACAGTGGCTACTACACAAATGCCAAGTCCACAGTAGATCCAATGTGGGAGCGAGCTTGCTCGCGATTGCGGTCTGTCAGGCGACATCTATGCCGGATGTTATTCAGTCATCGCGAGCAAGCTCGCTCCCACAGGGTTCAGTGTTGACCGAAAGTCAGAAGTTCTGCGGGGTCGACCTCGCGACAATCGCTTCCACATCCAGCCCACGTGGCAACGCGCCATACACCCGACCGGCCGAACCCAGGCGGCTGGCGATGAAGGCATCACTGACGGCGCCGTTGCCCGCCTCCAGCAACAGCTTGGCCTGAAGGCCCAAGGCGATGTCTTCGGTGAGCTGGCGGGCGCGGTATTGAATGTCGCTGGTGTCCTTGAACGCTGTCCGCAATTGAGTGATGTGTGCGGCCAGGCGTTTGTCGCCATGGCCATCGCCCAACTCGCTGAACAGTACGTCGAGCACACCCGGCTCCTTCGACAACGCTCGCAGCACGTCGAGGCATTGCACGTTGCCGGAACCTTCCCACGTCGAATTGACCGGCGCCTCACGGTACAACCGCGGCAGGATGCTGTCTTCGACATAACCGGCGCCGCCCATGCATTCGGCAGCTTCGTTGATCATCCCGGGCGCGCGTTTGCAGATCCAGTACTTGCCCACCGCTGTGACCAGCCGAGCGAATTTGGCTTCATGCTCATCATCCAGATGATCCAGCGCCCGGCCCATGCGCAAGCTCAAGGCCAGGGCGGCTTCGCTTTCCAGGGCCAGGTCGGCCAGTACGTTCTGCATCAAGGGTTGTTCGCTGAGCAACTTGCCGCCGACCTTGCGGTGAGCGCAGTGGTGGCTGGCTTGGGTCAGGGCCTGGCGCATCAGCGAACTGGAACCGACCATGCAATCGAAGCGGGTCATGGCGACCATTTCGATGATGGTCGGAACGCCGCGTCCCTCCTCGCCGACCATCCATGCCAGCGCACCACGAAACTCCACTTCGCTGGAAGCGTTGGAGCAATTGCCGAGTTTGTTCTTCAGGCGCTGTATGTAGAACTGATTGCGCGTGTCGTCCGGGCGATGGCGCGGCAGCAGGAAGCAGGTCAAACCCTTGTCAGTCTGGGCCAGGGTGAGGAAGGCATCGCACATCGGTGCCGAACAGAACCATTTGTGGCCCACCAGCTCATACGCCTGGCCCGGACCACTGGCACCGACCGGAAAAGCCTTGGTGGTGTTGGCCCGCACGTCGGTGCCGCCCTGTTTCTCGGTCATCGCCATGCCGATGGTGACCCCGGCCTTGTGGGCCATGCCGACGTTGCGCGGATCGTATTCGGTAGAGAGGATTTTCGGCAGCCATTGCTCCGCCAGATCCGCTTGAAGGCGCATCGCCGGGACGCTGGCGAAGGTCATGGTCAGCGGGCAACCACTACCGGCTTCGGCCTGGCTGTGCAGGTAGGTCATGGAGGCGCGGGCGACATGAGCGCCGGACTGCGGATGCGCCCAGGGCAACGAAGTCAAACCGTGCTCGACCGCGGTGCGCATCAACTCGTGATAGGCCGGGTGAAATTCCACCAGGTCGATGCGATGGCCGTAACGGTCATGGCTGCTGAAAACCGGCTTGTTCTGATTGGCCAGGAACCCGGCTTCCATCAGCGGCCCGCCGGCCAGTGCGCCGTAAGCGTCGATCCGCGACTCGGCCCACCCGGCCCCGAAACGCCGCGACCACTCCTGCAACGGCAGGTCGATGCGATACAGGTTGGCGCCGTCCAGCGACGGTGGCTGGTTGGTGACTTCGTGGGTTTCGGCGAACTGATGCAGGTTCATGACGGGGCTCCTTTGGTCAGCCAAGGGACTTCAGTTAAGCACCGCCCCCCAGCTGAACAAAGTGTCATACCTGCCTAACTGTCGGCGCTTTCGCCTTGCCTTGGACACAGCACCCGGCGATACAGCGCTGCTTGCAGGTCCTCGAATTTCACCGGTTTGCTCAGGTAATCGATCAAGGCACCGGTCGGGCAGCGTTCCCGATCAATGCTCACGGCAATCACGAATACCGGCAGTTCGGCGCAGCCCGGCAACGCGCGGATCTGGCAACAGAGGGACGCGCCACCCAAAGATGGAAGCTGGCAATCGAGCAATACCGCATCGAAGGTTTCGCGCTGCAAGTGATCGATCGCGGCAGCCCCGTTGTCGGCGGTGCGCACCCGGAAGCCCAGCTTGAGCAACATGCCGCGCATCACCAGCTGATTGATGCTGTTGTCATCAACCAGCAGGACGGTGCAGTCCTGAGGCAGTCGCAGGCGAGGAAATTCCCGGGTCATCAAGGGCACTGACGGCCGCTCCACCACGGGCAGCTCGAACTCGACGTCGAGCTGGAAGCGGCTGCCACGACCAGGTTCTGAGCGGTGAGTCAGTTTTCCACCGAGCAATTCGACCAGTTGCCGACAGATCGCCAGGCCAACGCCCAGACCGCCGTATTCACGGGTCATCGAGCCATCGAGCTGGAAGAACCGCTGATACAGTGTCGCCTCCCCCAAATCGGTAAAGCCGATGCCGGTGTCGATCACCGCAAAGGACAGCGCCAGTCGGTCGGGCGCCACGGGCTTGCCCGTCACCCGCAGCGCCAGTCCGCCGATCCGCGTGAACTTGATCGCGTTATCCAGCAGGCATTCCAGGCATTGCGCCAACTTGTCGCTGTCACCGTGCAAGCGATCCGGCAGCCCCGGCGTGACCTCGACCTTGAAGTCCAGCGACTTGCTCAACGCGTTGCCCTCGAACTGCAGGCGCAAAGCCTCGACCACGCCGCGCAAACTGAAAACGGCCGGGTAGGTCTTGAGCTTGCCGGCCTGCAACTCGGTCAGGGTGAGGATGCCGTTGACCATGCGCATCATGTCTCGCGCGGAACCGGCGGCCGTTTGCTGATATTGCTCCAGCTCCGGGTCCATCTCGACGGTCTGCATCAGCTCCAGCGAGCCGATCACACCGTTCATGGGCGTGCGCAGTTCGTGGGTCAGGGTGGCGAGGAATTCGTCCTTGAGCTTGTTACTGCGAGCCAGTTGCTGGTTCAGCACTTCAAGCGTTTGACCGGCATCGAACAGGGTCTGTGCCTGTTGCTCGCGCATGGCGTTAATGCGATCGGCCAGCGCCAGGGACAGCAGCGCCACCTCTATCGCCGAGCCGATCTGGCTGGAATACATGGTCAGGAACACGTTGGGCAGGTAACCCAGCACCATCAGGGTGTTGACGATGCCACCGAGTAAAAACGCCGACCAGGCAATGATGAAATAACGCGCCACTCGCAGGCCACGCAGCCAGGCGAAAATCCCCGCGGCAAAAATCACTACAGTGAAGATCAGTGCCAGCGCCGTCGCCAGGCGCAGGGCCAGGGCGTAACTGGTCATCAACGACAACCCGACCACGGCAGCGCTAAACGCAATCAACGCCAACAGTAAGCGGTCGAGCCAACGACTGTGGGTCGCCGTCTGCAAGAAACTGCGCGCGAACTGGCTGCCGAACAGGCCCGCGCAACCGATGAAAAACGGCGTCGCGGCGTTGGCCCACCAGGGATTGTTCGGCCAGAAATATTCCACCGCCGCGCCATTCACTGACAGCTGATACAAACCGAACGAGGCGATATAGAAGATGTAATAGAGGTAGCTGGTATCGCGCACGCTGAGATAGATGAACAGGTTGTACACCAGCATCCCCAGCAATACGCCGTAGATCAGCCCCAGCACATAGAGTCGGATCGGTTGCTCTTCCAGGTAGGCAGTGCTCGACCATAGGGTGACCGGCGCCTGGATCGACCCTTCACTCTGCAGGCGCAGGTACAGGGTTTGCGCTTGATCAGGGGTGAAGTTCAGATCGAACAGGTAGTTGTTCTGGCGGATCTCGCGACTGTCGAATGGCAAGGCATCGCCAGTCTGACGTGCCAGTTGATAGCCACCGGCCGCATCGGGCAAATAGAGATCAAGGTGATCAAGGGGCGGATAGGCCAGTTCCAGCAACCAGGTGCGTTGAGCCGCAGGGTTGGTCGGGCGGTAATGCAGGTCGATTTTCAGCCAGAACACTGAACGCGAGTAACCGGCGTTGAGGGTGGCTTTGTCGTGGGTTTTGAAGGTTCCGGCCGCGGCTTGTGCACGGACATCGGCGATGGTCGCCTGACCGCCCGCGTCTTCGAACACTTGCAAGGTTCGGCCCAAGGGAAGGCTTTGAGTGAATTCGTCGAATTCGACTGCACTCGCCATGAGGGGCAAGCACAACAGCAACATCAGCAAATAGCGCATTTAAGCCCCAGCGTGGCCTGTCCGGTTATCTCAGGAAGCCCCTCATTCCTTTTGAGTAGACGTAAAACCGGTATTACCTGTTATTGGTTTGGATCCACTCTAGCATAGCCGTTGGTGGCCATTGAACACCATTGAAATTTTTCCTACAAAGGCTCTAGCACGGGCGTTCCAGCTCAATGCATTGGGCTAGAGCTGTTTCGCCGGTCAGATTGTGACAACGCCCTATTCCCTGTAGCAGCTGGCGAAGCCTGCGTTCGGCTGCGCAGCAGTCGCCAAACCGGACACCGCGGTGTTTCAGGTAAATCGAGGACTCAGGATTTACGACTGCTTCGCAGCCGAACGCTGGCTTCGCCAGCTGCTACAGGGTCCTTCATGACTCGCTGGTCGACTGGTGGTAAGCTCGCGCACCATGAATATCTACAGCTCTCGCCCCGTTGTCCTCTGTCTCTCCGGCCACGACCCAAGTGGTGGCGCCGGCTTGCAGGCAGATATCGAAGCCCTGCTCGCTCAGGGTTGTCATGCGGCCCCGGCCGTCACCGCCCTGACCGTGCAAGACACGGTCAACGTCACTGACTTCCGCGTCCTCGACCGTGAGTGGGTGTTGGCCCAGGCCAATGCCGTGCTCAACGACTCGACGGTCGCGGCGGTGAAACTGGGCATGCTCGGTTCCCTGGAAATGGTCGACACCGTGGTCGAACTGTTGTCGGCGCACCCGCATTTGCCGGTGGTCTGCGACCCGGTGCTGCGTGCCGGTGGCGGCGGACGCCTGGGCAAGGACGAAGTCGGCTACGCCATGCGCGAGCGCCTGCTGCCCCTGTCGATCATCGCCACCCCAAACCTTCCCGAAGCCCGCATCCTCGCCGAACTGCCCGAAGGCACCGCGGACGAGTGCGCCGAAAAACTCCTGCCATTCGTCAAACACCTGCTGATCACCGGCGGCCATGGCGATGAACACGAAATCCACAATCGCCTGTACAGCCGCGACGGTCACCGCGAAACCTTCACCTGCCAGCGCTTGCCCGGCAGTTATCACGGCTCCGGTTGCACGTTGGCCAGTGCGCTGGCCGGTCGTCTGGCCCTCGGTGAAAATCTCGCCAGTGCCGTGCAGACCGCGCTTAACTACACGTGGCGCACCCTGCGTGATGCGGAGCAGTTGGGCAAAGGCCAGTTCGTGCCGCGCCGCCTGCCGCTGGATTTCTGTTCGTAACTGTCCATGCGTAAAGCAAAAAGGATTGCCCGATGAAGCTACGTGGCCTGTACGCCATTACCGATAGCCAACTGCTGGCAGGTAAATTTCTTTCGTACGTGGAGGCGGCGCTGGAAGGCGGCGTCACCCTGCTGCAATACCGCGACAAGAGCAGCGACGAGGCCCGCCGTCTGCGCGAGGCCGAAGCCTTGCGCGATCTGTGCGAACGCTACAAGACCCAGTTGATCATCAACGACGATGCCGAACTGGCTGCGCGCCTGAACGTCGGCGTGCACCTCGGCCAGACCGACGGCCCGCTGATGCCGGTTCGGGCACTGCTCGGCCGCCAGGCAATCATCGGCTCGACCTGCCACGCGCAACTCGAACTCGCCGAGCAAGCAGCGAAGGAAGGCGCCAGTTACGTCGCCTTCGGTCGTTTCTTCAACTCCAACACCAAACCCGGCGCACCGACTTGCAGCCTCGAATTGCTCGACCAGGCCCGCAGCAAACTGCACCTGCCGATCTGCGCGATTGGCGGCATCACCCTGGAAAACGCCGCGCCACTGGTGGCCCACGGGGTCGATCTGCTGGCGGTGGTCCATGGCTTGTTTGGCGCCGAGAGCACGGCTGAAGTGACACGCCGCGCCCGCGCATTCAACGCCCTGCTTTCTATTTAAGTAGCTTAAAAATCTGATTTGAGAGCCCGATCATGTCTCGTTCCGAAACGCTGTTTGCCAATGCCCAAAAACACATTCCCGGTGGCGTGAACTCGCCTGTTCGCGCGTTCAAGAGCGTTGGCGGCACGCCGCTGTTCTTCAAGCACGCCGAAGGCGCCTACGTCACCGACGAAGACAACAAGCGTTATGTGGATTACGTCGGTTCCTGGGGGCCGATGATTCTCGGCCACAGCCACCCCGACGTGCTGGACGCCGTGCGCAAACAGCTTGAGCACGGATTGTCCTACGGCGCGCCGACCGAGATGGAAACCCAGATGGCTGATCTGGTCTGCTCGATCGTGCCGTCGATGGAAATGGTGCGCATGGTCAGCTCCGGCACCGAAGCGACCATGAGTGCGATCCGTTTGGCCCGTGGTTTCACCGGCCGCGACAGCATCATCAAGTTCGAAGGCTGCTACCACGGTCACTCCGACAGCCTGCTGGTCAAGGCCGGTTCCGGCGCCCTGACCCAAGGCGTGCCGAGCTCGGCCGGTGTGCCGGCGGCCTTCGCCAAACACACCCTGACCCTGCCGTTCAACGACATCGACGCCGTCGAAACCATGCTCGCCGAAGTCGGCCAGGACGTGGCGTGCATCATCGTCGAGCCCGTGGCCGGCAACATGAACTGCGTACCGCCGGCGCCAGGTTTCCTCGAAGGCCTGCGCACCCTGTGCGACAAGCATGGCGTGGTGCTGATTTTCGACGAAGTGATGACTGGTTTCCGTGTCGCCCTTGGTGGCGCACAAGCTCACTACGGCGTGACACCCGACCTGACCACCTTCGGCAAAATCATCGGTGGCGGCATGCCGGTTGGCTGCTTCGGCGGCAAGCGCGAAATCATGTCGCACATCGCGCCACTGGGCCCGGTCTATCAGGCGGGCACCTTGTCGGGTAACCCGTTGGCCATGGCTGCGGGTCTGACGACCCTGCGCCTGATCAGCCGTCCCGGCTTCCACGCAGAGTTGACGGCCTACACCTGTCGCCTGCTCGATGGCCTGCAACAGCGCGCCGATGCGGCGGGTATTCCGTTCGTGACCACACAGGCCGGCGGCATGTTCGGTCTGTACTTCAGCGGCGCCGACGACATCGTGACCTTCGACGACGTGATGGCCAGCGACGCCGCCCTGTTCGGGCGCTTCTTCCACCTGATGCTCGAAGGTGGCGTGTACCTGGCGCCGAGCGCCTTCGAAGCAGGCTTCACCTCGATCGCCCACGGCGAAACCGAGTTGAAACTGACGCTGGATGCCGCCGAGCGCGCATTTGCTGCATTGAAGTAACGCTGTGTCGCTGACGTTGGCGGTTGCCAGCGTCAGCTTTCACCCGTATTCCCGCCCTTATTCCTACGCTTCTGCTCAAAATCCCCAGCAAAGTGGGCGATATATTCCCCGCGCAGCAGAAAAACGAGTAAAGACTTTGTAAGGTTGGCCCTGCTTATTTCATAATGCGCGCTTATTGGATCCCTCGACGGGTCCGCGCGCCCTTCAGAGGTAAGTCGATTCCCATGAACCGCACCGGCCGCGCCCTTGCATTGGGCTGCCTGTTGCTCCTTCAGCCCCTGCTCGCGCTCGCACAAGCAGGCGGCAACTCGTTGTTAATCCCAGCGATGGGTCGTTGCACCCTCAATACTCAGCCGCAAGACTTGGCGCAGGCTCTCGCCGCCTGCCAGAAAGCGTCGGATGAAGGGGATGCGCAAGCGCAATACGAGTTGGGTGAGTTCTACTACGACGGCAAAAACACGCCGCGCGACCTCAAAAAAGCCCTGGGCTACTTCGAAAAGGCCTCGCTGCAAGGCCATGCTCAGGCGCAATTCAAACTCGGCACCATGTTCTTCCACGGCGAAGGCGTACCTGCCAATAACGTTCAGGCGTATATCGTGCTGAAAATGGCTGCGGTCAATGGCGCTGAAGAAGCGCTGGACACCGCCGACGAAGTCGCCGAGAAAATGCCCCGCGAAGAACTTGAAGTGGCTACCCAGGTGCTGGGGCAAATCTTCCGCAAGTATCTGATGGAATTGCAGAGCGCCGATGGGCGTACGCCGTTCTCACCACTACCCTGATTTCAGCGCTGTTCTGACTGGCCCCATCGCGAGCAAGCTCGCTCCCACATTTGATCTGCGTCTTACACAAATCAACTGTGGGAGCGGGCTTGCTCGCGAAGGGGTCAACGCGGTCTTAAGTTAAGGCTTACTTCTCAGGCATCGGCATCGGAAACGGCATGACATTGCCGACCGCGCCGCGGGCTTCGCTGATTTTCGGCGTGCCGAGGCGCTCGACCTCGTCGATCCGCACGATCGAATGCATCGGCACAAAGCTGCGCACAACGCCTTCGAACTGAGCCTTGAGCTTCTCTTCGCTCGGATCGACGACCACTTGCGTGCGCTCGCCAAAGACGAACTCTTCCACTTCCAGGAAGCCCCACAGATCACTTTGATAGATCTGCTTGGCATACATTTCGTACACCTGGCCCTGATTGAGGAAAATCACCTTGTAGATTGGAGCTTCACGTTTGGTCATGGTGGGCGAGCAACACATCGGGGATAAAAATGAGGGCGCGAACTATAGCATAGCCACCGGACGCACAGCGGTAGGAACCTTGGGTCATGTTCCCTATAATGCGCGGTTCTTTGAATCACGTGATGACTCTTTCCATGGCCAAGAAGCTTTACATCGAAACCCACGGTTGCCAGATGAACGAGTACGACAGCTCGCGCATGGTCGATCTGCTGGGCGAACATCAGGCCCTGGAAGTCACCGCTCGCGCTGAAGATGCCGACGTGATCCTGCTCAATACCTGCTCGATCCGCGAACGCGCCCAGGACCGGGTGTATTCCCAGCTCGGCCGCTGGCGCGAACTGAAACTGGCCAACCCGGACATGGTGATCGCCGTTGGCGGCTGCGTGGCCAGCCAGGAAGGCGCGGCCATCCGCGATCGCGCACCGTACGTGGACGTGGTCTTCGGCCCGCAGACCCTGCACCGCCTGCCGGAAATGATCGACGCCGCCCGCGCTACCAAGCTGCCGCAAGTCGACGTCTCGTTTCCGGAAATCGAAAAGTTCGACCACTTGCCCGAGCCACGCGTCGATGGCCCAAGCGCCTACGTGTCGGTCATGGAAGGCTGCAGCAAGTACTGCACCTTCTGCGTGGTGCCTTACACCCGCGGTGAAGAAGTCAGCCGACCTTTCGATGACGTGATCGCCGAGATCATCCACCTGGCTGAAAACGGCGTGCGCGAAGTGACCCTGCTGGGGCAGAACGTCAATGGCTATCGCGGGACCACTCATGATGGTCGTTTGGCTGACCTGGCCGAACTGATCCGCGTCGTCGCCGCCGTCGATGGCATCGACCGCATCCGTTACACCACCTCGCACCCGCTGGAGTTCTCCGACAGCCTGATCCAGGCCCACGCCGACGTGCCGGAACTGGTCAAACACCTGCACTTGCCGGTGCAATCGGGTTCGGACCGAATCCTTTCGGCGATGAAGCGCAACCACACCGCGCTGGAATACAAATCCAAACTGCGCAAGCTACGCGCTGCCGTGCCGGGGATTTGCATCAGCTCGGACTTCATCGTTGGCTTCCCGGGCGAGACCGAGAAAGACTTCGAACAGACCATGAAGCTGATCGAAGACGTCGGTTTCGACTTCTCCTACTCGTTCGTCTATAGCCAGCGCCCGGGGACTCCGGCTGCCGATCTGGCCGACGAAACGCCGGAAGCGCTGAAAAAAGAACGCCTGAACGCCCTGCAACATCGCCTGAACCAGCAAGGCTTCGAGATCAGCCGACAAATGGTCGGGTCGATCCAACGGATTTTGGTAACCGATTATTCCAAAAAGGACCCCGGCGAGCTGCAGGGTCGGACCGAGAATAACCGCATCGTCAACTTCCGCTGCGACAATCCCACGTTGATTGGTCAGTTCGCCGATGTGCACATTGATGCTGCTCAGCCGCACTCACTGCGGGGCTCGCTGATCCAGTAACACCGCACTACTCCTGTGGGAGCGAGCCTGCTCGCGAAGGCGGTTTGACATTCAATTCATGATTGACTGTCAGGCCGCCTTCGCGAGCAGGCTCGCTCCCACAAGGGACGGTGTTGGACGTTGCTTTATTTAAGACCTTTCGCACCCAGGCCACTGGCGTTATCCTTGATTTCATCTTAATTGCCCCAGGGCGGCTAAATACGACCTTGAACGCACCCATAGAACCACATCGTTTTATCCTCGAGCCTTTTGAAGCTCGCCGCTTCGCCAATCTGTGCGGGCAATTCGACGAGCATCTGCGCTTGATTGAACAGCGCCTGACCATCGAGATCCGCAACCGCGGAAACCAGTTCGAACTGATCGGCGAGCCCAAACACACCACCTCCGCGGAAAGCCTCCTGCGCCGCCTGTACCGGGAAACCAAGGGTACCGAGCTGTCGCCGGACATGGTTCACCTGTTCCTGCAGGAATCGGCCGTCGAAGAGCTGGACAACGTCTCCCCCTCCGAACCCTCCGTCGCCCTGCGCACCAAAAAAGGCATGATTCGCCCTCGCGGCTTGAATCAGTTGCGCTATGTGAAGGAAATCCTCGGAAACGACATCAACTTCGGCATCGGCCCGGCCGGTACCGGCAAGACCTATCTGGCCGTTGCCTGCGCGGTAGACGCGCTGGAACGCGAGCAGATTCGCCGCATCCTGCTGGTGCGTCCTGCGGTTGAAGCGGGCGAAAAGCTCGGCTTCCTGCCTGGCGACCTGTCGCAGAAGATCGACCCGTACCTGCGCCCGCTCTACGACGCACTCTACGAAATGCTCGGCTTCGAACACGTCGCCAAGCTGATCGAGCGTCAGGTGATCGAAGTTGCGCCGCTGGCCTACATGCGCGGTCGCACCTTGAACAACAGTTTCATCATCCTCGACGAAAGCCAGAACACCACCGTCGAGCAGATGAAGATGTTCCTGACCCGGATCGGCTTTGGCTCCACGGCGGTCATCACCGGTGACATCACCCAGGTCGACCTGCCGAAAGGCACCAAGTCCGGGCTGCACCATGTGATCGAAGTGCTCAAGGATGTACCGGGAATCAGCTTCACCCATTTCATGCCCAAAGACGTCGTGCGCCATCCGCTGGTGCAGCGCATCGTCGAAGCTTACGAGCGCTTCGAGAATCGCGTGGCCGACGAACCGGCGAAGTTCTCGTCCAAGGACAACCGCCACGATGCTTGAGCTTGATCTGCAACTGGCTACCGACGCGCCTGCCCCCAGCGAAGCCGAGTTCCGCCAATGGTGCGAACTGGCCCTGCGCCAGCGCACCGCTGATTCCGAGATGACCATTCGCCTGGTCGATGAAGCCGAAGGTCGTGAGCTCAATCACACCTGGCGGCAAAAGGATTACGCCACTAACGTTCTATCGTTCCCCGCAGACGTTCCCGACGAATTCCTGGATATCCCGCTACTGGGCGATCTGGTGATCTGCGTGGCGGTGGTCGAGCGCGAAGCTGCCGAACAAGGCAAGGCACTCAAGGCCCATTGGGCTCATCTGGTCATTCACGGCTGCTTGCATCTGTTGGGTTACGACCATATAGATGACGATGAAGCCGAAGAAATGGAAGCACTGGAACGAACGTTGCTTGCAGAGTTGGGCTATCCCGACCCGTACGCGGACGACGAAACAGACACATCCCCTATCGTTACAACAAAGGATTCAGAGTAATCGCTATGAGCGAAGATCGATCGAGCAACGGGCAAAAGTCATGGCTGGGTAAGCTCACCCAGGCTTTTGCCCACGAGCCGAAGAACCGCCAGGAGCTGCTGGAGCTGCTGCGCGATGCACACCAAAACAAGTTGCTGGACAGCGAAGCGCTGGCCATCGTCGAAGGCGCTATCCAGGTTGCTGACCTGCAAGTACGGGACATCATGGTCCCGCGCTCGCAGATGATCAGCATCAAGGCGACCCAGACACCCCGCGAGTTCCTGCCTGCCGTGGTCGACTCGGCCCACTCCCGCTACCCGGTGATCGGCGAAAGCCACGATGACGTGATGGGCGTGTTGCTGGCCAAGGACTTGCTGCCGTTGATCCTCAAGGAGAACGGCGACAGTTTCAACATCAAGGACCTGCTGCGCCCGGCCACTTTCGTGCCCGAGTCCAAGCGTCTGAATGTGCTGCTGCGCGAGTTCCGCGCCAACCACAACCACATGGCGATCGTCATTGACGAATACGGCGGTGTGGCGGGTCTGGTGACCATCGAAGACGTGCTGGAACAGATCGTCGGCGACATCGAAGACGAGCATGACGTCGAAGAAGACAGCTACATCAAGCCGCTGCCCAGCGGTGATTTCCTGATCAAGGCCCTGACGCCGATCGAGAACTTCAACGAGTTCTTCGACAGCCAATTCTCCGATGACGAATTCGACACTGTCGGCGGTCTGGTGATGAGCGCGTTCGGGCACCTGCCAAAACGCAACGAAATCACTGAAATCGGCCCTTATCGCTTCCGCATCCTGAACGCCGACAGCCGTCGGATTCACTTGCTTCGCCTGACACCCATTGCCCGTTAAGGATTGACATGCTCCGCGTAACCCGCCCCGGCTGGCCCGGTAACCTGCTGGCCGTGGCGGCCGGTGCACTCACCACCCTGGCCCTGGCGCCGTTCGATATCTGGCCGTTGGCGTTGCTGGCGGTCGGTTTCTTCTATGCCGGCTTGCGCGAACTGAACCCACGTCAGGCCCTGGGCCGTGGCTGGTGTTTCGGTTTCGGCCTGTTTGGTGCTGGCACCAGTTGGATCTATTACAGCATTCACCACTTCGGCGGCGCTTCGGTGCTGCTGGCCGGTTTCCTGATGCTGATCTTCACCGCGGCGATTGCCTGGTTCTTCGCCCTGCCCGCCTGGATCTGGGCGCGCTGGCTGCGCCGTAATGAAGCACCGCTGGCCGACGCCCTGGCATTTGCGGCGCTGTGGGTCGGTCAGGAAGCCTTTCGCGGCTGGTTCCTGACCGGTTTCCCCTGGCTTTATTCCGGCTACAGTCAGCTCGACGGCCCGTTGGCCGGGCTCGCGCCACTTGGCGGGATGTGGCTGATCTCCTTCACCCTGGCCCTGACGGCCGCGCTGATCTATAACGCTTTGCGTCTGGTGCGCACCGGCCGCAAAGGCTTCATCACCGCGGGTGTGTTGCTGCTGGTCGGCCCTTGGGTGGCCGGCATGGCGCTCAAGGAACACGCCTGGACAACCCCGTCGGGTGCTCCGCTGAGTGTCGCGGCGATTCAGGGCAACATCGAACAAAGCATGAAGTGGGACCCGGCGCAGCTCAACGCGCAGTTGGCGCTGTACCGCGACATGAGTTTCAGCTCGAAACCGGTCGACTTGCTGATCTGGCCGGAAACGGCCATCCCGGTGCTCAAGGAGTCCGCCGAGGGCTACCTGAACATGATGGGAAGCTTCGCGGCAGAGCGTAAGTCCGCGCTGATTACCGGCGTGCCGATTCGCGAGGAAGTCCATCACCAGAAGCATTTCTACAACGGCATCACCGTCGTGGGCGAAGGCGATGGCACGTACCTCAAACAGAAGCTGGTGCCGTTTGGCGAATATGTTCCGTTACAGGACATGCTGCGCGGGCTGATCGCCTTCTTCGACCTGCCGATGTCGGACTTTGCCCGCGGCCCGGTCGATCAGCCGATGCTGCAAGCCAAGGGCTACCAGATTGCGCCGTTCATCTGCTACGAAGTGGTTTACCCGGAGTTCGCCGCCAGCCTTGCAGCGCGTAGCGATCTGCTGCTGACCATCAGTAATGACACCTGGTTCGGCACGTCCATCGGCCCGCTGCAACATTTACAGATGGCGCAGATGCGCGCACTGGAGGCCGGTCGCTGGATGATCCGCGCCACCAACAACGGCGTGACCGGTTTGATCAACCCGTTCGGCCAGATCACCGTGCAGATCCCGCAGTTCGAACGCGGCATTTTGTACGGTGAAGTGGTGCCAATGCACAACCTGACGCCCTATCTGCAATGCCGTTCGTGGCCGCTGATCATTGTTTGCGTGTTGTTGTTTGGTTGGGCGCTGATCGCAAGTCGGATGGCCAAGACCGTTTAAGTCAGCTTTTGTTGATCGTTCCCACGCTCTGCGTGGGAACGATCGACAGTAAATCAGCGGTAAAACAGTGAATACCCCACCTGCCCCACCGCCTCATTCAACAACTGCCCGCTCTGCCAGATCGACTTGAATTCCGGCATCCAGCCACCCAGTGGCCGGGCGTTGTCCACGCCTAAAAACCCCATCGGCGCTGGCACCACTTCAAATCCTGCCTTTTTGAAACTCCAGACCGCTCGCGGCATGTGCCAGGCCTGAGTCACGACGACCACGCGCTTGATCCCTTCCGGCAACAACACTTCCGCGCTGAACTGCGCGTTCTCCCAGGTCGTGCGACTGCGCCCCTCCTGCCAACGCACCGTCACGCCGAAATCATCTTGCAACGAGTCGGCCATCAACCTGGCTTCAGTCGGCGGCGTGCCGTAATGCAGGCCGCCACTGGTCAGGACCGGCAAGCCCGACGCCTTGGCCAGCCGCGCCGTATAACGCTCGCGCTGCAGCGCCACACCCGTCGGCTGGTCATCGCCCCAGGCCAGATCGCCACGTTCACGCCCCGCGCCCAGCACTACAATCGCGTCAGCGTGCTGAGCCAATGTCGCCCATTCATCGCGAGCCAGCGGCGCTTCACGTTCCAGCGCCTTGGCACCCCACTGCACCACCACCGGCAAGCTCATCAGCCAGAAGCCACCCACGCCCAACGCAAAGCACAACCCGGCAAGGCGCGGTCTTGAGCGACGCAACCACCAGGCAAGCACCAACAGCAGCAAAAGAATGCCGGGCGGCAACAGGAGTTGTTTAACGAAATATCGAAAAGGCATCGAGCATCTCCAAAAAGATGCCCGAAGCCTAAGTGGGTTGACGCAATGCGACAACAAATACGAAAGGGCTATGCTTCACAAATACATCAGACATTGCTTCCAGTGTCCTTACTTGAATTGCAAAGACCGGACCTTTACTGCGTCCCTGCCGGGAACCTTGTCCTTGAGCCAGATGATCTTGGCCGAACGTGGTGCGTCGAGTTGCTTCACTGCTTCTGACAAGCATCCGTGTGTCTCACGTTCACTGCGATCGAGATACGCCTTGACCAGTGCAAACTCTGCGGGGCTCAAGCCACGCAACTCCAGTTCCAGCGGACGCTCATCGCGTAACCGGTTAGCGGTTTTTGCCGCGTCCAGGGCCATTCCCAGACGATCGATCAATCTTTCGTACAGCTCCGGTTTTGTAACTTTTTGCCGTGACTCAACCATCCATCACCTCATTGAAGATAAGACTCACTCCCCATTTAGAGCTTAGCTTCCATGAACAAACCGGCTGAATGCTGCGACCAACGGCCCTCGCAGCGTTTTTTGGGCGACCCGCAGCAGTAATCAGGGTTTCCCTCGGTAGAGTGCGGTCATGTATGCTACGGCGCTTCCTGTAACTCCACTTCCAGCTCGTCTGGGCACCGAAACGCCGATTTGGCGTGATCACCGTCCAGCGTTGCATTGAAGAGGATTAGGCCACCCCTATTCAGTTCAAAAGTAGCCATGCACGAACAATATCAGCCCCGTGAAATCGAAGCCGCCGCCCAGTCGTTCTGGGACGAGCAAAAGTCCTTTGAAGTCAGTGAACAGCCAGGCAAGGAGACGTTCTACTGCCTGTCGATGTTCCCTTACCCCAGCGGCAAGCTACACATGGGGCACGTGCGCAACTACACCATCGGCGACGTGATCTCCCGCTACCAGCGCATGCAAGGCAAGAACGTCCTGCAACCCATGGGTTGGGACGCCTTCGGCATGCCGGCGGAAAACGCCGCGATGAAGAACAACGTAGCGCCCGCCAAGTGGACCTACGAAAACATCGCCTACATGAAAACCCAGCTGCGCAGCCTGGGCCTCGCGGTGGACTGGTCCCGCGAAGTCACCACCTGCAAGCCTGATTACTACCGCTGGGAACAATGGCTGTTCACTCGCCTGTTCGAAAAAGGCGTGATTTACAAAAAAAGCGGCACCGTGAACTGGGACCCGGTCGATCAGACCGTTCTGGCCAACGAACAGGTGATCGACGGTCGCGGCTGGCGTTCCGGCGCGCTGATCGAAAAGCGCGAAATTCCGATGTACTACTTCAAGATCACCGCTTACGCGGATGAGCTGCTGGAGAGCCTCGACGAACTGACTGGCTGGCCTGAACAGGTCAAGACCATGCAGCGCAACTGGATCGGCAAATCCCGCGGCATGGAAGTGCAGTTCCCTTACGACGTCGCTTCCATCGGTGAAGCCGGTGTTCTGAAAGTGTTCACTACCCGTCCGGACACCCTGATGGGCGCGACCTACGTTGCCGTAGCCGCCGAACACCCTCTGGCGACCCTGGCCGCGCAGAACAACCCTGAGCTGCAAGCGTTCATCGCTGAATGCAAGGGCGGCAGCGTCGCCGAAGCCGACGTCGCCACCCAAGAGAAAAAAGGCCTGCGCACTTCGCTGTTCGTCGAGCATCCGCTGACCGGTGAGAAACTCCCGGTGTGGGTCGCCAACTATGTGCTGATGCACTACGGCGATGGCGCGGTCATGGCCGTTCCGGCGCACGACGAACGTGATTTCGAGTTCGCCACCAAATACAACCTGCCAGTCAAACCTGTCGTGCGCACCAGCGCTGGCGACGAAACGCCGACTCCGTGGCAGGACGCTTACAACGAATACGGCACACTGATCAATTCCGGCGAGTTCGATGGCCTCGACTTCGCGGGCGCTTTCGACGCCATCGAAGTCGCGCTGATCAAGAAGAATCTCGGCGCCTCGCGCACCCAGTTCCGCCTGCGCGACTGGGGCATCAGCCGCCAGCGCTACTGGGGCTGCCCGATCCCGATCATCCACTGCAACACCTGCGGTGATGTGCCGGTCCCGGAAGATCAGTTGCCAGTCATATTGCCGGAAGACGTCGTACCGGATGGCGCGGGTTCGCCGCTGGCACGCATGCCCGAGTTCTATGAGTGCAGCTGCCCGAAATGCGGCGCACCGGCCAAGCGTGAAACCGACACCATGGACACCTTTGTCGAGTCCTCGTGGTACTACGCTCGTTACGCCTCGCCGCACTATGAAGGCGGTCTGGTGGAAAAATCGGCGGCCGACCATTGGTTGCCGGTTGATCAGTACATCGGCGGTATCGAACACGCGATTCTCCACCTGCTCTACGCGCGCTTCTTCCACAAGCTGATGCGCGATGAAGGTCTGGTGAGTTCCAACGAGCCGTTCAAGAACCTGCTGACCCAAGGCATGGTGATCGCCGAGACTTACTATCGTCGTGAAGCCAACGGTGCCTATACGTGGTTCAACCCGGCGGACGTCGAACTCGAACGCGACAGCAAAGCCAAAGTCATTAGCGCCAAGCTGATCGCAGACGGCCTGCCGGTGGAAATCGGTGGCACCGAGAAGATGGCCAAGTCGAAGAACAACGGCGTTGACCCACAGTCGATGATTGATCAGTTCGGCGCAGACACCTGCCGCCTGTTCATGATGTTCGCCTCGCCACCCGACATGAGCGCGGAATGGTCCGACTCCGGCGTAGAGGGTTCCCACCGCTTCCTCAAACGCGTCTGGCGCCTGGCTCAAGCCCACGTCACTCAGGGCCTGCCGGGCAAACTGGACGTCGCGAGCCTGAATGACGAACAGAAAGTCATTCGCCGTTCGATCCACCAGGCCATCAAGCAGGCCAGCCACGACGTCGGCCAGAACCACAAATTCAACACCGCCATCGCCCAGGTGATGACGCTGATGAACGTGCTGGAAAAAGCCCCGCAAGGCACCGAACAGGATCGCGCACTGATTCACGAAGGCCTGGAAACCGTAGTCTTGCTGCTGGCACCAATCACTCCGCACATCAGCCACGAGCTGTGGCATCGCCTGGGTCACGCTGACCCGGTGATCGACGCCGTTTGGCCGGTGCTGGACGAGAACGCTCTGGTGCAGGACAGCCTGCAACTGGTCATCCAGGTCAACGGCAAGCTGCGCGGCCACATCGAAATGCCCGCCAGCGCCAGCCGCGAAGAAGTCGAAGCCGCCGCACGGGCCAACGAAAACGTGCTGCGCTTTGTCGACGGTCTGACCATTCGTAAAGTGATCGTAGTGCCCGGGAAACTGGTCAATATCGTCGCCAGCTAATTGGATCAGGCGCCAGGTCATGCCTGGCGCCGAGTAAAACCTTTCGGGCCGCAAGATCGGCCCACATGGTTTCAAGGGGAGCAACAAGATGATCAAACGCAATTTGCTGGTGATGGGCCTTGCGGTCCTGTTGAGCGCCTGCGGTTTCCAGCTGCGCGGCACCGGCACCACCGAACTGGCGATCAAGGAACTCGACCTGAGTGCCCGTAACGCCTACGGCGAAACCGTGACGCAACTGCGTCAGGTGCTGGAAAGCAGCGGCGTCAAGGTCTACAGCGGTGCACCTTACAAGCTGGTGCTGACCGATGAGCAGGAAAACCAGCGCATCCTCAGCTACGCAGGTGCCGGTCGCACTGGCGAGTATCAGGTGACGACGGTGCTGAACTACGATATCCGTGGTGGGCGCGACCTGTCGCTGCTGAGCGACAAGCTCGAAGTGCAGAAGGTCTTCATGCACGACGGCAACAACCTGGTGGGTTCCGACCAGGAAGGCAACGACGCCCGCAAGGAAACCCGTCGTGAACTGGTTCAACGGATGATGCTGCGCCTGCAACAGATCACGCCGACCCAGCTGGATCAGCTGCAACAGACCGCCGAAGCCAGAGCCAAGGCTGAAGCCGATGCACTGGAAGCGGCGCAGAAGGCTGAAGCGCAAACCCCGCGCCAGTCGCCAATCGAACTGCCGCAGCAGTAAGACTTACGGGGCGCTCAGGCGCCCCGTTCGACCTCTCCTATGAAACTCGCCCCCGCCCAACTCGCCAAACACCTGCAAGGTGCCCTCGCGCCGGTCTACATCATCAGTGGCGATGACCCACTGCTGTGTCAGGAAGCTGCCGACGCCATTCGTGCCGCCGCCCGGCAACAGGGATTCGACGAGCGCCAGGTCTTCGCCGCCGATGCCAGTTTCGACTGGGGTACGTTGCTGCAAGCCGGCGCGAGCATGTCGCTGTTCGCCGAAAAGCGCCTGCTGGAACTGCGCCTTCCGTCCGGCAAACCTGGTGACAAAGGCGCTGCCGCGTTTATCGAGTATTGCTCGCGACCGGCCGAAGACACGGTGTTGCTGATCAGCCTGCCGAAGCTTGATGGCAGTGCGCAGAAAACCAAGTGGGGCAAGGCGCTGGTCGAAGGTCAGCAGACCCAGTTCGTGCAAATCTGGCCGATAGAGGCCAACCAGTTGCCGAGCTGGATCCGTCAACGGTTGTCCCAGGCCGGGCTCTCCGCCAGCCAGGACGCCGTCGAACTGATCGCCGCACGGGTCGAGGGCAACCTGTTGGCGGCTGCCCAGGAAATCGAAAAGCTCAAACTGATGGCCGAAGGTGGTCAGATCACCGTTGAAACCGTGCAAGCGGCGGTGGCCGACAGTGCGCGCTTCGATGTCTTTGGCCTGACCGATGCGATTCTCAACGGCGAAGCGGCTCATGCCCTGCGCATGCTCGAAGGGCTGCGCGGTGAAGGCGTCGAACCACCCGTGATTCTCTGGGCGCTGGCCCGGGAGCTGCGCCTGCTGGCCAACCTGTCTCTGCAGTACAGCCAGGGCGTGCCACTGGACAAAGCCTTCAGCTCTGCCCGACCGCCGGTCTGGGACAAACGCAAACCATTGATGAGCAAAGCCTTGCAACGCTACTCGGCGCAACGCTGGGCGCAGTTGTTGCTGGAAGCTCAGCGCATCGACGCGCAGATCAAAGGCCAGGCGGCGGGTTCGCCGTGGATGAGCCTCAGTCGGTTGACGTTGTTGATGGCTGGCCAGCGACTGACATTGCCCGCTGAATAAGATCTGAATTTCCCCTCTAGACAGCCCCCCAACTTCGGCAGATTATTTCCCCCGCAAAACCCACTCAATCGAGAGATCTGATCATGAGCAAAAAGCCATCGAAGCATGGCCCGAACAAGGCCAAATCCATCATCGCCCAGCCACTGTTCCGCAGCCGTCAGGAACCCGCCGGCAAGGGCAAAGGCAGCTACCGCCGCGAAGCCTTCCAGTCTAATAGCTGGGAGGCTTCTTACTTTCTGGCGGCCTGAAAGGCAAGCGCTCGCTCAACATGTTAAGGTCTGCACCTGATTCGTACTCCCTGGACCCGTGCATGCCCCTTTGTATTTCCCGTCGTTGGCCCCTGCGCCAACTGATAGCTGCCTCCAGCCTCGTTTTGCTAGTCGCCTGCGCGGAAAAACCGACCGCAGCCGACGCCAAGCCGCTTCAGACCCTCCCCGTCGCGACAGCCCCTGCGGTCATTCCGCCCGTGGTTCCGACTGGTGAAAATCTCGATATCCAGCCCACCCAGACCTTCGCCGAATGGCAGGCAGGTTTCCGCAAGGACGCTCTGGCCGCTGGTATCCGCGCCGATCTGTTCGACCGCGCCTTCGCCAATGTCAGTCTCGACACCAGCGTTATCCGCGCCGACCGCAGTCAGCCGGAATTCTCCCGCCCGGTGTGGGAATACCTCGACGGCGCCCTTTCGCCGCTGCGGGTACGCAATGGTCAGGCACTGGTCAACCAGTACGCCGACATCCTGCAAAGCATCGAGCAGCGCTACGGCGTCGATCGTCAGGCACTGGTCTCGGTGTGGGGCATGGAAAGTAACTTCGGGCAGTTCCAGGGCAACAAGTCGGTGATTAACTCCCTGGCGACCCTGGCCTATGAAGGACGGCGTCCCGGGTTTGCCCATGCGCAACTGATCGCCGCCCTGCAGATCCTGCAACAGGGTGATATCGAACCTGAGAAAATGCTCGGCTCCTGGGCGGGTGCCATGGGCCAGACCCAGTTCATCCCGACCACTTACAACACCCACGCCGTGGATTTCGATGGCGACGGCCGCCGCGATATCTGGGGCAGCCCGGCCGACGCGCTGGCCTCGACGGCGCACTACCTGCAAAGCTCAGGCTGGCAGAAAGGCCAGCCGTGGGGCTTCGAAGTGCAGCTACCGGGCAGTTTCAATTACGTCCTGGCCGATGGCACGATTCGCAAGAGCGTCGCCGAATGGCTGCAACTGGGCGTCACCCTGCCCAATGGCGGCCAGGTCCCGCCAGGCTCCGAACACCTGTCAGCCGCCCTGCTGCTGCCGGCCGGTTACCGTGGCCCGGCGTTCCTGGTCCTCGACAACTTCCGCGCGATCCTCAAGTACAACAACTCGTCGTCCTACGCGTTGGCCGTTAGCCTGTTGTCCGAGCGTTTCAACGGCACCGGCCTGATCAACGGCGCATGGCCGAAAGATGATTTGCCGCTGAGCCGTACCGAGCGGATCGAATTGCAAAGTCTGTTGAGCGCGCAGAATTATGACGCGGGCAACGCCGACGGCATTATCGGCGCCAACACCCGCAAGGCGATCCGCAGCGCCCAGCAGTCGTTTGGCTGGCCGGCGGATGGGTATCCGACGCACAAGTTGCTGGAAGGCCTGCGTAACCGCTAAAAGCATCGTCGGAACGCCGCCCGGAGCCGGCTCGCTCCCACAGGTGACCGAGTTCTTTCAAAAGAATACGGCCCAATGTGGGAGCGAGCCTGCTCGCGAAGACTGACTATCAGACGACCAAGCTCTAAGACTTGATCACTACATCCTGCTCCAACACCAATTCCTTGTTCCCCGCATCCAGCCTCACCAGCGCGCCCATCGGCAACGTCAGGTTCGGATCGCAATGCCCGCTGCGCCAACCGGACAACACCGGTATCCGCAATGGCTCGAAGGTCTGCTTGAGCAAGCGCTCCAACGCAACCGTATCAACCCCCGCCACATCCCCCACCAGTACCCCGCGCAGCTTGTGCAGCGTGCCGGCCAGACGCAGATGAGTCAGCAGCCGGTCGATGCGATACAGCGGCTCGTTAATGTCCTCGATGAACAGGATGACGCCCTCGGCATCCAACTCATACGGCGTACCCATGGTCGCAGCGATCAGCGACAGATTGCCCCCCAGCAAACGCCCGTGAGCGATACCAGGCTCAATCGTCGTCAACGGGTAGGCGACCGGGTGCGCCAGCACGCTGCCCGCCTTCACCTGCCCTCTGAGCATGTTGAAGAATGAAGACTCGGTAGGTTTTTGCTTGTCACCCAGCAGGTCGGCGTTGAGCATCGGGCCATGAAAGGTCACGAATCCTGCGTAACGGCTGATCGCCAAGTGCAGCGCGGTAATGTCGCTGTAGCCGATGAACGGCTTGGCATTGTTGCGCAGCAGTTCAAAGTCGATGCGATCGAGCAACCGCGGCGTACCGTAACCCCCACGCATGCAAATGATGGCGTCGACCTCACTGTCGGCAAACGCTGCGTGCAGGTCATTGAGTCGCACATCGTCGCTGCCGGCCAGGTAATCGTCTTTCTCATACACGCCGGGGAAAACCCGCAGTGAGTATCCGCGAGCGCGCATCCAGGCGATGGCCTTATCGGTGTCCAGCGCTGCGGGACCGGCGGGCGCAATAACGCCGATCAGCCCTTGCGACGGCAAGGCCGGAACGGGTGCATGTGGACAAAGGGTGTGAGTCGGTCGAACGGTCATCCATGAATCTCCCTGCGTGAAAGCGTCAAGCACACAGTAGTCAGGAACGGGGACAAACAGAAGAGGGTTCGTTGCCCCGCAAGTTGCAGGAAAAAGCGCTGATTGCCGTGGGCAAGGCAAAAAAACGCCCGCAAGGCGCAAGGCCTTGCGGGCGTTTTCATGTCTTGCAGCCGATCAGGACGACATCAGCTCGGCTTTAACCAGTTTCGCCTGCTCGTCAGCGTGGTACGAGGAACGTACCAGCGGGCCGGAAGCGACGTTCTTGAAGCCCATCTTGTAACCTTCCTCGGCGAACCAGGCGAACACGTCCGGATGCACAAAGCGCTGGACCGGCAAGTGGCTGCGGGACGGTTGCAGGTACTGGCCCAGGGTCAGCATGTCGATGTCGTGTTCGCGCATGCGCTTCATGACTTCGATCACTTCTTCGTCGGTCTCGCCCAGACCGAGCATCAGGCCGGACTTGGTCGGAATGTGCGGCATCATCTGCTTGAAGCGTTGCAGCAGGGTCAGCGACCACTGGTAATCCGAACCCGGACGCGCGGCCTTGTACAGGCGCGGCACGGTTTCCAGGTTGTGGTTGAACACATCCGGTGGCTCGGCAGCGGTGATTTCCAGCGCTACGTCCATGCGGCCACGGTAGTCCGGGACCAGGGTTTCGAGCTGCACGTTCGGCGACAGCTTGCGGATCTCGCGGATGCAATCGGCAAAGTGCTGTGCACCACCGTCACGCAGGTCGTCGCGGTCAACCGAGGTAATCACCACGTACTTGAGCTTCAGGTCGGCAATGGCAATGGCCAGGCTTTCCGGCTCGTTGGTGTCCAGTGGCTTCGGACGACCGTGGCCGACGTCGCAGAACGGGCAGCGACGGGTGCAGATGTCACCCATGATCATGAAGGTCGCGGTGCCGCCGGAGAAGCATTCGCCCAGGTTCGGGCAGGATGCTTCTTCGCAGACACTGTGCAGCTTGTGTTTGCGCAGCAGGGCCTTGATGCGGTCGACTTCCGGGGAAACCGGGATACGCACGCGAATCCAGTCAGGTTTCTTCGGCAGTTCGGTGGTCGGAATGATCTTCACCGGGATACGTGCAACCTTCTCGGCGCCGCGCAGCTTGACGCCGGCTTCAACCTTGGCACGCGGGGCCGGACGCTCGGTGACATCCAGCGTCGGGATCATGGTTTGCACTGCATCAGTAGTCATATCAGTCGATTCCGCCCGTTAGGGTCGTCTGCTCAGCATAGTCGAGGTGTTTGACGAGCTGCGCGCGCAGCCGGGCACTTACCTCGGCAAATTCAATCGATCCTGCGTGATCGCTCAGCTGGGTCATCGCCAGCCCGGCGTAGCCGCAGGGATTAATCCGTCGAAACGGTTCCAGGTTCATGTCCACATTCAGGGCCAGGCCATGAAAGGAGCAACCGTGGCGGATCCGCAGACCCAGAGAAGCGATTTTCGCCCCATTGACGTAGACACCCGGTGCATCAGGCTTGGCCACGGCGGTCACGCCGTAGCTGGCCAGCAACTCGATCAGGCATTGTTCCATGCGGCTGACCAGGTCACGCACGCCGAAACCCAGCTTGCGCACATCGAGCAACAGGTAGGCCACCAATTGGCCGGGACCGTGATAAGTCACCTGACCACCGCGATCAACCTTTACCACCGGAATATCCCCCGGGAGCAATAAGTGCTCAGCCTTGCCGGCCTGCCCCTGGGTGAACACCGGTGGGTGCTCGACCAGCCAGATTTCGTCCGCGGCATCGCTGCCGCGTTCGTTGGTGAAGCGTTGCATGGCATGCCAGACCGGCTCGTAAGCCATCTGGCCGAGCTCGCGAAAGCCCACCGCGGCAGACATCACAGCACCATGTGCACGAAACCGGTAGCCCGCAACTCGCTGTTGATGTCGTACAGCTGCTCTTGACCGGTGGCGATGATGTGCAGCTGGATGGTCGTGTACTTGCCGTTGGTACTCTGGCGCTCGGCCAGGGTCTTGTGGTCAACGGTCGCGTGTTTCTCAAGGATTGCGATGATCTTGTCCTTGAAACCCACGCCGGTGTCGCCGATCACCTTGATAGGGTAATCCGCGCAGGGGAATTCGATTTTTGGCGCCTTTACTTCGGTGTCTGTCATGGCGTAACGGCCTCGTAAGCCGTGGCAACGGACATGGCCCCACTCCGGATTGGAACAGGGCCATGCAGGTCCACACTAATTCAGTTGAACAAGCCGTAGAAGAATAGACGGATGCTATCCCACATGCGGCGGAAGATACCACCCTCGTCGACCGCGTCCAGAGCGATCAGGTCTGCGCTGTGCACGACTTTATCATCCAGCTTCACTTCGACTTTACCGATTACGTCGCCTTTGGCGATCGGCGCAACCAGTTGCGGGTTCATGGTCATGCTGGCGGCGAGCTTTTTCAGCTGGCCTTTTGGCAGGGTCATGGTCAGGTCTTCAGCCAGGCCGGCCTTGACTTGATTAGTGGTGCCTTTCCAGACAGGAGCCTGAGCCAGCTCGGCGCCTTTCTGATAGAACGTCTGGGTTTCGAAGAAGCGGAAACCGTAGGTCAACAGCTTCTGGGTTTCAGAGGCGCGAGCCACTTCGCTGTTGGTGCCGAATACCACGGCAATCAGGCGCATGCCGTCACGTACAGCCGAAGACACCATGCAATAGCCGGCTTCGTCGGTGTGGCCGGTTTTCAGGCCGTCGACCGTCTTGTCGCGCCACAGCAGCAGGTTACGGTTAGGTTGCTTGATGCCGTTCCAGAAGAACTCTTTCTGCGAGTAGATCGCGTAGTGAGCCGGGTCTTCGTGGATGATCGCGCGAGCCAGCACCGCCATGTCGTGAGCCGACGAGTAGTGCTCCGGGTTCGGCAGACCGGTCGGGTTCAAGAAGTGGCTGTTGGTCATGCCCAGATCGGCCACGGTTTTGTTCATCATGTCAGCGAAGGCGTCTTCGCTGCCGGCGATGTGCTCGGAGAGCGCAACGCTGGCGTCGTTACCCGATTGAATGATGATGCCGTGCAGCAGATCGCTGACAGTGACTTGCGAGCCGACCTTGATGAACATCCGCGAACCGCCGGTACGCCAGGCGTTTTCGCTGACGGTCACCGGGTCGTTTTCGCCGATCTGGCCACGACGGATTTCCAGGGTCGCGATGTACGCGGTCATCAGCTTGGTCAGGCTGGCCGGCGGCAGACGCTGGTCACCGTTGTTCTCCACCAGCACGTTGCCGCTGCTGGCGTCCATGAGTACATAGGCTTTGGCGGCCAGTTGCGGTGGCGACGGCATCATCTCGACCGCGAAAGCGGCAGGCGAGAGGAGCAGCGGGACTAGCAGACACAGGCGTTTGGCAAAGGTGGTGATGTTCATCCGTCTCTCGAAATCGCTAATGGAAACTGCCCTAAGGGGCAAAACTAATCAGACAGCCTTCTAACGGGCCATCGCGTGTTCAGTCGTTCACTCAGAACCCTTGCCGGGCTTTTGTTCTTTAACGAGCCAACAACCAGGTCCGCCCCCCAAACCGCAAGCGAACCGTCAATCAAGTACTACGTATTACTCGGCAGTGACCAGGCTCGGCGAACCGAGATTGGCCAGGCGCACACTGTTCTGCACTTGCTGGATTTCACCCGGCGAGCCGATCGGCCCCAGGCGCACCCGATGCAGCGTCTGTTGATTGCGCACGATCGAACTGATGAACACCGGAGCGCTCACCATCCCGCTGAGCTTCGATCTCAGGAGTTCTGCAGCGTCCGGGTTGGCGAACGCGCCCACCTGCAGATACTGGCCAGAGGCTGGTACAGAAGCGTTTTTTTTTGCATCGATCGGCACAGGCACAGTGTCCGAAGCGTGTTGCTGCGGCGGTGGCGTCCACTGCTCTACCGTCCCCGCCGAAGCGGTAATCGTCGGCGCGGCATTTTGCGCTACTTGAGGCTCGTTGAGCATCAAAGGCGCCGGACGGCCTTTGGCAGCCCACCACGTTTGCGGGTCGATGCCTTCAACCTTGACCCGCGCCGTGCCGATTTCGGCATAGCCGAGTTTTTTGGCGGCGGCGTAGGACAAGTCGATAATGCGGTCCGAGTAGAACGGCCCGCGGTCGTTGACTCGCAGGACTACGCTCTTGTTGTTGTCCAGGTTGGTCACCCGAACGTAACTTGGCAGCGGCAAGGTCTTGTGAGCAGCACTCATGCCGTACAGGTCGTAAACCTCGCCATTGGCGGTGTTCTGACCGTGGAACTTGGTGCCATACCAGGACGCAGTGCCCGAGGCCACGTAGGTCTTGGATTCCTGCAACGGGAAATAAGTCTTGCCCAGCACGGTGTATGGGTTGGCTTTATAAGGACCTGTATGCAGGGTCGGCGTGGCATCCGGGATGCGCGATACATCGACGTCCCACCACGGCGCGCCATCTTTGTGCGCGCGGTTGATGTCCAGGCCTGGCGCTGCGCGCACGGCGGTGGAAGACTTTTGGGTCGGCGCACGGCTGGTCGAACAACTGGCGACCAGCACCGCCAACGCGGCGAATGCCATCAGCTTCAGGGGTTTATTCATAGGCAATGCCCGCATTACTTGACGCCCCGTGCTTGGACCAGCTGTTCAGACAGTTGATGTACGGCCATGGCGTACATCACGCTGCGGTTATAACGCGTGATTGCGTAAAAATTCGTCAGGCCCATCCAGTATTCGGGGCCATTGTCACCTTCCAGGCGGAAAGCCGTGACCGGCATATCATCGCGCAGCGCATCATGACTTGACCACCCCAGCGCCCGCAACTCCCCGACGGTTTTAGTCGGTTCGATGCCCGTGGTCAAACCTTCGTCCACCTGATCGCCACGCACATCGGCGCGGCTGACCACCGGTTCACCGGCGACCCAGCCGTGACGCTTGAAATAACTGGCGACGCTGCCAATGGCATCGTCCGGATTGGTCCAGATATTGATGTGGCCGTCACCGTCGAAGTCCACCGCATAGGCGCGAAAACTGCTCGGCATGAACTGCGGCAAACCCATCGCCCCGGCGTAAGAGCCTTTGAGGGTCAGCGGATCGACCTGCTCTTCCCGCGCCAGCAACAGGAACTCACGCAATTCCTTGCGGAAAAATTCGGCACGGGGAGGATAGTCGAAACCCAGGGTCGACAAGGCGTCGATTACCCGAAAATTGCCGGTATTACGACCAAAAAAGGTCTCGACGCCGATGATCGAAACAATAACCTGCGCTGGCACGCCGTATTCCTGCTCTGCACGGGCAAGTACCGCCTCGTGCTGACGCCAGAAGTCCACACCACGGGCGATGCGCGCGTCGGTGATGAACATCGGGCGGTACTCGTTCCACTGCTTGACCCGCTCGGCCGGTTTCGAGATCGCGTCCAGAATCGACTGCTTGCGCTCGGCTTCGCGGAACACGCCCATCAGCTGTTCACCGGCAAAACCGTAGTCGCGGGTCATTTCACCGACGAATTCAGCCACCTGCGGTGAGCCTTCGTAATCGCCGGCCAACGCTTCCTGCGCTGTGCCAAGGATGCTTACCAGGCCGACCCATGGCGCATATCGAGTCGCCCAGCCACGCATTACTTGCATTGAAATCTTCACCTTATTCAAACCTGAGCGATCCACTTGCGATGGGTATGGATCGACATCAAAACCCCAAACGCTGACAGCAGCGTCACCAGCGAAGTTCCTCCGTAGCTAATGAACGGCAACGGCACCCCCACAACCGGCAACAGGCCACTGACCATACCGATGTTGACGAAAACGTAAACAAAAAACGTCATGGTCAGGCTGCCCGCGAGCAATTTGCCGAACAATGTCTGGGCCTGGGCGGTAATCACCAGTCCGCGACCGATCAACAGCAGGTAAATCAGCAGCAGTGCGCAAATACCCACCAGGCCGAATTCTTCGCCCATGACCGCAATAATGAAGTCGGTGTGGCTTTCCGGCAGGAAGTCCAGGTGCGACTGGGTACCGAGCAACCAGCCCTTGCCGAACACACCGCCGGAACCGATGGCGGCTTTCGATTGAATGATGTTCCAGCCAGTGCCCAGCGGATCGCTTTCGGGATCGAGGAAGGTCAGGATTCGCTGCTTCTGGTAGTCATGCATGATGAAGTACCACATGCCGACCGCCACCGGCACAGCCGCGGCAATCACGCTGAGAATCCAGCGCCAGCGCAGGCCGCCCATGAACAGAACGAACGCGCCACCGGCGAGAATCAGCAGCGAAGTGCCGAGGTCGGGCTGACGCACGATCAGGATAAACGGCAACCCAATCAGAAACAGACTGACGCCCACATGCTTGAGCTGCGGCGGCAAGGTGCGCTTGGACAGATACCAGGCGATAGTCGCCGGCATCAGAATCTTCATGAATTCCGAGGGCTGGAAGCGGATCACCCCGGGAATGTTGATCCAGCGCGTGGCGCCCATGGCGTTGTGGCCCATGACGTCCACGACGACCAGCAACAGCACGCCGACCACGTAACCGACTGGCACCCAACGGGCCATGAAGCGCGGTTCGAATTGGGCGATGACGATCATCGACACCAGGCCGATGCCGAACGAAGTGGCTTGCTTGGCCAGCAGATCCCAGCTTTTGCCGCTGGCCGAATACAGCACGAACAGGCTGCCGGCGGCGAGGGTCAGCAGCAGGATCAGCAACGGGCCGTCAATGTGCATGCGTTGCAACAGCGTCGCGCGGCGACGCATCACATCCTCACTGGAGAGGATGCGATCGAAATTACTCTTCACGGGCCGTAGCCTCCGCACTGATAGGGCTGGCGTATTCGGCCTTCAACCGACCGTCCTGGTCCAGAAGCCAGGCGTCCATGATTTGACGCACTACGGGCGCGGCGACGCCGGAACCGGACTCGCCGTTCTCGACCATCACCGACACCACGATTTGCGGGTTGTCGGCGGGTGCGAAGCCGACGAACAAGGCGTGGTCGCGATGGCGTTCCTGAACCTTGGAGCGGTCATACTTCTCGCCCTGCTTGATCGCGACCACCTGGGCCGTACCACTTTTGCCGGCGATGCGGTATTGCGCGCCGATCGCCGCTTTGCGTGCCGTACCGCGGGCGCCGTGCATCACCTGTTGCATGCCGTGGTTGACCTTGGTCCAGTCGGACGGGTCACGCAGGATGATGTCCGGCATCGGGTTGTCATCCTTCGGCCGCTCGCCTTCGACGGTCTTGGCCAGGTGCGGACGGTTCCAGACACCCTTGTTCGCGACCAGCGCCGTGGCCTGGGCCAGTTGCAAGGGCGTTGATTGCATGTAGCCCTGACCGATCCCGAGAATCAGCGTTTCACCGGGGAACCAGGCCTGACGCCGGGTTGCACGCTTCCATTCACGTGTAGGCATCAGCCCCGGCGACTCTTCGAACATGTCCAGCGAAACCTTCTGGCCGATACCGAACTTGCTCAAGTACGCCGACAACCGATCGATTCCCAGCTTGTGGGCCAGGTCGTAGAAGTAGGTGTCGTTGGACCGCATGATCGCCGTGTCCAGATCGACGTAGCCGTCACCGGTACGGTTCCAGTTACGGTATTTGTGATCGTAGTTGGGCAACTGGTAATAGCCGGGGTCAAACACCCGACTCGACGCGTTCACAACGCCAGAATCCAGGCCGGCAATTGCCACGGCCGGTTTGATGGTCGAGCCCGGCGGGTACAGGCCGCGCAGCACGCGGTTGAACAGTGGTCGGTCGATTGAATCGCGCAGCTCGGAGTAGGCCTTGAAACTGATGCCGGTGACGAACAGGTTCGGGTCAAAACTCGGCTGACTGACCATCGCCAGGACTTCGCCGGTTTTCGGGTCCAGCGCCACCACTGCGCCACGGCGACCGCCGAGTGCAGCTTCGGCGGCTTCCTGCAATTTGATGTCCAGGCTCAGGACGATGTCCTTGCCGGAAATCGGTTCGGTACGTTTGAGTACCCGCAGCACGCGGCCACGGGCGTTGGTCTCGACTTCTTCGTAACCGACCTGACCGTGCAATTCGGGCTCGTAGAAGCGCTCGATGCCGGTTTTGCCAATTTGATGGGTGCCGCTGTAACTCACCGGGTCCAGAGACTTGAGCTCTTTCTCGTTGATCCGCCCCATGTAACCCACCGAGTGCGCAAAGTGCGCGCCCTGCGGATAGTGACGAACCAGCTGCGCGACCACTTCCACGCCTGGCAGACGGAACTGGTTCACCGCGATGCGGGCGATCTGTTCTTCGGTCAGCTCGAACAGGATCGGCACCGGCTCGAACGGCCGACGCCCCTGACGCATGCGTTTCTCGAAGATCACCCGATCCTCGGGCGTCAGCTCCAGCACTTCGACGATCACGTCGAGCACTTGCTGCCATTCGCCGGAGCGCTCACGGGTCATGCTCAGGCTGAAGCTGGGCCGGTTATCCGCCACCACCACGCCATTGCGATCGAAGATCAAGCCCCGAGTCGGCGGAATCGGCTGCACATGGACGCGGTTGTTTTCCGACAGGGTCGAGTGGTACTCGTACTGGATCACCTGAAGGAAATACAGCCGCGCGATCAGCACACCGATCAGCGTCACGACCGCAATTGCCCCGAACACGACGCGGCCACGCACCAGACGGGCGTCTTTTTCGTGGTCCTTGATGCGGATCGGCTGGGGCATGAGGGCAGAACTACTTGTGGTAAGGGTGGCCGGACAGGACTGTCCAGGCACGATACAGCTGTTCGCCGATCAGGATTCGCACCAGCGGGTGCGGCAACGTCAACGGCGAGAGCGACCAGCGCTGATCGGCCCGTGCACAGACTTCCGGCGCCAGCCCTTCGGGGCCGCCGACCATGAAATTCACCGTGCGCGAGTCCAGCCGCCAGCGATCGAGCTCGACCGCCAGCTGCTCGGTGCTCCAGGGCTTGCCGTGGACTTCGAGGGTCACAACGCGCTCGTTCGGCCCGACCTTGGCCAGCATGGCTTCGCCTTCCTGACGGATGAAGCGCGCCACGTCGGCGTTCTTGCCACGGGTGTTGAGCGGTATTTCCACCAGTTCCAGCGCCAGCTCGGACGGAAGACGCTTGGCATATTCATGCCAGCCTTCTTCCACCCACTTGGGCATGCGTGAACCGACGGCGATCAGTCGCAGTCGCACAGCGGTCCCTTATTGCTGGTCTTTGTTGAGCTTGACGAAGTGCTCATGGGTGTTTTCCGGGCTGTGGTGAGCCGCGTTCAGAGCACGGCTCTGTTCTGCACCGGACCACAGACGCTCCAGGTCGTAAAACTGACGAGCCGAC
Organism: Pseudomonas sp. GL_093; assembly: GCF_057837605.1. NCBI lineage: Bacteria > Pseudomonadati > Pseudomonadota > Gammaproteobacteria > Pseudomonadales > Pseudomonadaceae > Pseudomonas > Pseudomonas sp. GL_093. The sequence goes on from NZ_CM174448.1 coordinate 6,199,608, forward strand.
GCGGTCATCATGTGCACGATGACATCATCCATATCCAGCAGGACCCAGTCGCTGTCGCCCTTGCCTTCTTCACCCAGCGGCTTGACGCCCAGGGCCTTGACCGCTTCGCGGACCTTATCCAGCATCGCGCCGATCTGGCGGTTGGACGTACCGGTAGCGATGATCATGAAGTCAGTGATGCTCTGCTTTTCACGAACGTCGATTACCTGAATGTCCTGGCCTTTCACGTCTTCCAGGGCCGCTACGGCAACCTTGACCAGCTCTTCGCCGCGCAGCTCAGGGCCGGTTGGAACTTCTACTGGCAGCGGGGCGCTCTTGAACGTGCCTTTGCGCTTTACTTTAGTTACGTCTTTGTTCGTCATATAAAACTCGTTTTGCTCGTATGTTCGGGCGCTTCGGTACACGCGTTCACGTGTTTTGAAGCGCGCCCTTTTTCAGTTCGACGCACGGTAGAGTCCGTGCGCATCGATGTAGGCCAGGACCGCGTCGGGCACCAGGAAACGTACCGACTTACCGCTGGCCAGCAGTTGACGGATCTGGGTGGCGGATACCGCGAGCGGTGTCTGCCAGACGAATGCAATCTGTCCGCTCGGCCCTTTGAGGGCCAGCGGGTCGCTCACCGAGCGTGCCGCCAACAGATTGCGCAAGGCATCCGGCGGTTCGCTGTCGGCATCCGGGCGTTGCAGCACCAGGATGTGGCAATGCTGGAGCAACTCTTCCCAGCGGTGCCAAGTGGGCAGGCCGCAAAATGCGTCCCAGCCCAAAAGTAGAAAAACCTGGTCTTCAGCGGCCAGTTCGGCGCGCATCAGTTCCAGGGTGTCGATGGTGTAGGACGGTTTGTCCCGCTGCAATTCGCGGGCATCCACCACCAACGGCGCCACACCGGCCACCGCGCACTCGACCATCGCCAGACGGTCTTTCGCCGACACCTGCGGCGTACCGCGATGAGGCGGTCTGGCACTGGGTGTCAGACGCAGCTCATCGAGCGCCAGCGATCCGGCGACTTCCAGCGCACTGCGCAAATGGCCGATGTGCACCGGGTCGAAGGTCCCGCCCAGCATGCCAATGCGTCGAGGCGCAGGCTCGCTGGCGGTTACCGGGGCTGACAGGTCGAGGTCGCCCAAGTCAGTCCGACGCCTGGCCGCGCAACTGGCCATCACCGACCACGATGTACTTCTCGCAGGTCAGACCTTCGAGGCCCACCGGGCCGCGGGCGTGCAGCTTATCAGTAGAAATGCCAATCTCGGCACCCAATCCGTATTCGAAGCCATCGGCGAAGCACGTCGGGGTGTTGATCATCACCGACGATGAATCGACTTCCGCGACGAAACGCCGGGTGTCGGCAAGGTTTTCGCTGACGATCGAATCGGTGTGATGGGAGCCGTACTTGTTAATGTGTTCGATGGCCTGGTCCAGCCCGTCGACCACACGGATCGAAAGAATCGGCGCCAGGTACTCGGTGTTCCAGTCTTCTTCGCTCGCTGCAACAGCCTCGATGATCGCCCGGGTGCGTTCGCAGCCGCGCAGCTCGACGCCTTTTTCGCGGAACTGTGCAGCCATCGATGGCAGGAAATCCTTGGCGACCGATTGGTCCACCAGCAGGGTTTCCATGGCACCGCAGATGCCATAACGGTAAGTCTTGGCATTGAACGCGATGCGCTGGGCTTTCGGCAGGTCGGCGTGAGCACTGACGTAAACGTGACAGATGCCGTCCAGGTGCTTGATAACCGGCACGCGGGCGTCACGGCTAACGCGCTCGATCAGGCCACGGCCGCCACGGGGCACGATCACGTCGACGTATTCAGGCATGGTGATCAGTGCGCCAACGGCGGCACGGTCAGTGGTTTCGACCACTTGCACCACGGCGGCAGGCAAATCGGCTTCGGCCAGACCGCGCTGGATGCAGGCGGCAATGGCACGGTTGGAATGAATCGCCTCGGAGCCGCCACGCAGGATGGTCGCGTTGCCGGACTTCAGGCACAGGCTGGCGGCATCGATGGTCACGTTCGGCCGGGATTCGTAGATGATCCCGATCACGCCCAACGGCACGCGCATCTTGCCGACCTGAATGCCCGACGGCCGAAAGCTCATGTCGCGGATCGCGCCGACCGGGTCCGGCAGAGCCGCTACCTGACGCAAACCGACGATCATGCCGTCGATGCGTTCCGGGGTCAGCGCCAGACGCTCAAGCAATGCAGGCTCAAGACCATTGGCGCGGCCAGCGGCCAAATCCAGTTCATTGGCAGCCGTCAGCTCGGCGCGAGCAGCGTCCAACGCATTGGCAGCAGCCTGCAAGGCGCGGTTTTTCTGCGCGGTGCTGGCACGGCCGATGACGCGAGAAGCTTCGCGGGCAGCGCGACCCAGGCGGGTCATGTAGTCAAGAACGGACTCAGTCATGGTCTGGAGTGGTCTTTGCTAAGGTCTTGGTAAAGAGTAAAGCGGCAGATTATAGCTGTCGCGTCCCGGGACTAACAGCGGTGACGGGCGGATGGTCGAAATGGAGGGCAATTTGCCGACGTTCAGCCGTGATTAAGCCGCAAATTGTTATCATCGCGACTCAATCAGCCCTGATAAACGCCGTTCATCATGACTAACCTGACTGTTCGCACGTCCGCGACGAGCCTGCCCAAGGGGCTCGCGGATGCATTTTTCGACAGAGATGCCCAAACGCTGGCCCGGGATTTACTCGGCAAAGTCATTCGTCACCGGGTCGGCGACCTGTGGCTCAGCGCCCGAATTATCGAGACTGAAGCCTATTACTGCGAAGAAAAAGGCAGCCACGCCTCCCTTGGCTACACAGAAAAACGTAAGGCTTTGTTTCTGGATGGCGGCCACATCTATATGTACTACGCCCGTGGCGGCGATTCCCTGAACTTCAGCGCCCAGGGTCCGGGCAATGCTGTGCTGATCAAATCCGCCTATCCGTGGATCGATGACTTGAGCGGGCCGGCGAGCCTCGCGCAGATGCTGTTAAACAATCCCGACGCCCAAGGTCGCCCTCGCCCCTCGCAAAAGCTTTGTGCTGGACAAACTTTGCTCTGCAAGGCGCTGGGCCTGAAGGTGCCGGTCTGGGACGCCAAGCGCTTCGACCATGAAGTGCTGCTGGTGGAAGATGTCGGCCCGGCGCCTGTTCACATCATACAAACCACGCGCCTGGGCATTCCGCACGGGCGCGATGAGCATTTGATGTACCGTTTCGTCGATGCGGCTTACGCGCCGTATTGCTCGCGCAACCCCTTGCGACGGGGGCAGGTCGAAGGTCGCGATTATTTTTTGCTGACTTAATGATGGAAAAATCCACTGTGGGAGCGAGCCTGCTCGCGATAGCGGACTAACAGTCGAAGTAGATGTCGCCTGACACTCCGCTATCGCGAGCAGGCTCGCTCCCACATGGGGCCGGCGGTGTTTTGAAAAGTGCATTCGCCCCTTGGGGCCAATTGAATAGTCGATGGAGTTGTTTTTATGGGCCCATGGCTCGATAGCGTGACCGGTTGGTTGACGGTCAACCCGCAATGGCTGGCCGCGGCGGTGTTCATAGTGGCCTTTGTGGAATGCCTGGCGATTGCCGGGCTGATCGTGCCCGGCACGGTGCTGCTGTTTGCCGTGGCGGTTCTGGCCGGCAGCGGCGCGCTGTCACTGGGCGAAACACTGTTGCTGGGGTTCCTCGGCGGCGTGCTGGGCGACATCATTTCGTACTTCCTCGGACGACATTTCCATCAGAACATCCGGCGCCTGCCAGGGTTGCGCCATCATCCGGAATGGATCGCCGGGGCCGAGGCGTATTTCCAGCGCTACGGCATCGCCAGCCTGTTGGTCGGGCGTTTCATCGGTCCGCTGCGACCGATGTTGCCGATGGTCGCGGGGATGTTCGACATGCCCTTCCCGCGCTTCGCCGCCGTCAGTCTGCTGGCTGCCACCGGTTGGAGCGTTGCCTATCTGCTGCCCGGCTGGGCCACGGGGGCGGCGATTCGCCTGCCTTTGCCGGAAGGGTTCTGGCCTGAGGCCGGCATCGTCGCCGGCAGCATCGCCCTCATGGTGGGCCTGAGCATCACCAGCAGCATGCGCCGTCATCGCAAAGCGACGATGCTGATTACCGGAATGAGCTTTCTGATTCTGGCGGGACTGTTTATCGGCTATCCGCACCTGACCGCCCTCGATCAGGGCCTGATGACCCTGGTGCAGGAACACCGCAGCCCGCTGCTCGATGAAGTGGCGGTGACGTTCACGCTGATCGGCGAGTTTCGCAACATGCTGTTGTTCAGCGCCCTGCTGACGGGTTTGCTGTTGCTCACCCGGCAATGGCGCCAGGCGATTTTCGCCGGTAGCACCCTGCTCTGCACTGCGCTGGGCAACACCGCGACCAAACACTTTTTCGCCCGTGTACGCCCGGAAGTGTTGAGCGATCCCCTGACCAGCTACAGCATGCCCAGCGGCCACGCCTCGGGCTCTTTTGCGCTGTTTCTGACGCTGGCCGTGCTGGCCGGCCGCGGACAACCACCGCGCATGCGCCTGACCTGGCTGCTGTTAGGTTGCTTGCCAGCGCTGGCGATTGCCCTGTCGCGGGTGTACCTGGGCGCGCACTGGCCAACGGATGTGCTGGCCGGCGCGATGCTGGCAGCGTGCGTGTGTGCCGCGAGTTTGTGGCTGAGTCAACGCCCGGCGCCGCTCAACGCCTTGCCACCGAAGGTGTGGTGGCTGGTGTTGCCGGCGATGGTGGCGCTGTTCGGGTTCTTTGCTTTGCGGCACTTACCGCATGCGATGTTGAGATATGCCTACTGATGCCGATTAGCAGCGTGTAGCAGCTGTCGAGCCTGCGAGGCTGCGTTCGGCGGCGAAGCCGTCGTGAGATCAGCCAACGACGTGTGCCAGGAGAACCTTACATGCAGGGTTTACGACGGCTTCGCCGCCGAACGCAGCCTCGCAGGCTCGACAGCTGCTACGGACTGCGCTCTTTTAGCGAGTCTCAGGCAAACAACTCACCCTGCAACTCATCCAGCAGCGCCTGAATCGCATCCAGTCGCTGCTGCGGATCATCGAGTTGCAGCAGGTCGATCTTGTCCACTTCGGCAAACGGCAACAGATACGCCAACTGATTGGCCAATGACTGCTGCCCGGTCGCTTCGGTGCCCATGTTCAATGCTTCGACCATCGGGTGTTCGGCCAAGGCTTTGAGCAGCGCAACCAGGTCGGCGTCCTCGTCCTGCAGCGGTTGCTCAGGCTCGTCTTCCAGCCACTCGACGTCGGCGACGGTCAGCTGATCGCGCTGAATCTCGGTGCGCAACACGTGGAAACGCCGTCCGCCCTGCACCCGAATGCCCAGCAAGCCATTGTCCTGCTGTTTGAAATCAGTGATCAGCGCCTCACATCCGACCAGAGCGTAGCCCGCCGGGGCGATGCCGACTTCTTCGCCGTCGAGGATGCACACCACGCCGAAGCCGCCGCCCTGCTTCATGCAGCGACTGATCATGTCCAGGTAGCGCGCCTCGAAGATCTGCAAATCGAGGATGCAGCCAGGAAACAACACCGTGTTCAGCGGAAAAAGCGGCAAGCTCATAGACATTTCCTTACACCACCATCGACACCGCCAACGGCAGGAAAACTGCCGTGGCCACGCCCATCAGACTCATTGCCAGCGCCGCGAAGGCGCCGCATTCTTCATTTTCCTGCATTGCCACCGCAGTGCCTACCGCGTGCGCCGTCATGCCCAGTGCCATACCGCGCGCCTCAGGACTGTGCACACCCAGCCGGGTCAAAAGACTCGGCCCGAATATCGCCCCGATCACCCCGGTAATCAACACGAACACTGCCGCCAGCGCCGCAACACCACCGATCTGCTCTGCCACCAGCATGGCAATCGGCGACGTCACCGACTTCGGCGCCATGGTCATCAGGATCATGTGTTCGGCACCAAACGACCAGCCCAGCAATACGCCCATGCCGGTGGCGACGACGCCACCTATCACCAGCGTAGTAAATATCGGCCAGAACAACTGCCGAATGCGTCGCAGATTGAGGTACAGCGGCACAGCCAGCGCAACGGTCGCAGGCCCGAGCAGGATACTGAGGATCTCGGTGCTCTTGCGGTACTCGGCATAGGTCAGGCCGCAACCCACCAATACGCCGATCACCAGCAGCATCGAGACCAGTACCGGTTGCAGAAAGATCCAGCGGGTTTTCTCGAACGCCGCCAGCACCAACTGATATGCCCCCAGCGTAATACCGATACCGAACAACGGATGATGAATCACCGACGTCCAGGCGCCGTGCCAGTCGAAGATCATTGGCCGTCCTCACGATGAGCGTGACGCTTGACCATGCGCTGCATCAGCACGCCAGCGAAGGCCAGGGACAGCAACAGCGACAACACCAGCGCACCGACGATGGCCCAGAAATCCGCAGCAATGTCTTTGGCGTAAACCATCACACCCACGGCTGGGGGCACCAGCAACAACGGCAGGTAACGCAGCAGACTGCTGGCCGCGAGGCTCAGCGGTTCGCCGACCTGGCCACGGCTGATCAGGAACACCAGCAGCAACAGCAGGCCGACAATCGGCCCCGGCAGCACCGGTAAAAACAAGTGGTTGATGGCTGTGCCCAGCAATTGGAACAGCACCAGCCAGGTCAGGCCACGTAACAACATCCGTCATCTCCCGCCAATATCATCCCGCACAAGCGGGCCGAGCATTATAAGCACGCCAACGCTATAGACCGGCATTCGCCAAAATCATGTTCAGTTGACCGGAGCCATTTGCCATGTTGATCTAAAGTGGTAATCCGGGAGGTCAAATCCCCCCACCTCAAAAACTATAAAACCGATGAACCCAAGGAGAGTCTCAATGCCCTATGTTCCAGTTGCAGAGCTCAAAGATTATGTCGGCAAGGAACTCGGACGTTCCGAATGGCTCACCATCGATCAGGAGCGCATCAACCTGTTCGCCGAAGCCACAGGGGATTATCAGTTCATCCACGTCGACCCGGTCAAAGCCGCGCAAACGCCATTTGGCAGCACCATTGCACACGGTTTCCTGTCGCTGTCGCTGATCCCCAAACTGATGGAAGACATCCTGATCCTCCCTGAAGGGGCGAAGATGGTGGTCAACTACGGTCTGGATACGGTGCGTTTCATCCAGCCAGTGAAGGTCAATTCCAGGGTACGACTCAAGGTCGACATGAACGAAGTCACCGAGAAGAAACCCGGCCAATGGCTGCTCAAGGCCACCGCCACGCTTGAGATCGAAGGCTCGGACAAACCGGCTTACATTGCCGAGCCACTGTCGCTCTGCTTCGTGTAACCCATCCCGGATGCGAAGCAGCTCACGCTGTTTCGCGCCCTCTCCTGTTTCCTGGCTATATAAGGTCAAACAGCTGCGGCATACTCGGTCGCCTAATTGCCCGGATCCCGCTATGCGCCCACTTGCACTCCTCGCTCTGACCCTATTGCTCACCGCTTGCGGCGACGGCGAATCGCTATTGCCCCCCGATGCCCGCTTGCCGGACGGCGGACGCTATCGCGGTGAACTGGTCAACGGATTGCTGCAAGGCCAGGGCCGTATCGATTACCCGAACGGCAGCTGGTACGCCGGCGATTTCGACAAGGGCCAATGGCATGGCCAGGGCGAATGGCACGGCAGCAACGGCGAAGTCTATCGCGGCGGATTCAATCTAGGGCTGTTCGACGGCAAGGGCACACTGACCACCAGCGGCAGCAGCTTCACCGGCGGCTTCAAAGCCGGTCGACGGGACGGCGAAGGCACCCTCAAAGAAAACGGTATGACCTACCGCGGTGAATTCAAGGCCGATCAATATTCAGGGCTCGGTCGTCTCGAACTCGAAGACGGCAGCTCGTATCAGGGCCAGTTCGCCCACGGCAAACCCAACGGCGAAGGCCAACGTGGCGACGCCAGCGGCAATCAGTTCACCGGGCATTTCGTCGACGGTCAGCTCGAAGGCAACGGGACTTTCAACAGCGCCGATGGCGATATCTATGTCGGCGGCTTCAAGAACAACCAACTGCACGGCAAGGGCCGCTACGAGAACGCCGACGGTGATGTCTGGCTCGGTCAATTCAAGGAAGGATCGCTGAACGGCAAGGGCGAGCTGATCGGCGCCGACGGCAGCCATTACATCGGCCAGTTCAGTGACTGGCGCTTCACCGGCCAAGGTCGATTGAACCTGTCCGACGGCAGCTTCTACATCGGCCAGTTTGACGGTGACAGTTATTCGGGGCGCGGCACCCTGGTGCTGACTGACGGCACGGTGCAAAGCGGTACGTGGATCAATGGCCAGCGTGTTCGCGATGCCGATGGCAAGCTGCTGCCCGACAGCCTGGAACTCGGTTTGCTGGCCCAGGGCCGTTTGCTCGACGATGCACTGTCCAACGTGCCGGCTTCGACCCCCGCAGTCGAGTTGTACACCCTGACACTCGGTGGTGACGGCAAGCAAAGCGTGTTCCTGCGCGAATCCGATTACGTCAGCAACATGCTCAACAGTCGCTTTGGTGCGTTTGGCCAGATCCGCCTGGTGAACCATCGCGACCACCTCGTCGACCGGCCGATGGCCACCCGGGAAAACCTGCGCCGTGCTGCCGCCACCCTGGCCGAACGCAGTGGCCCGGAAGATTTGATCTTCATTTACATGACCAGCCACGGCACCAGCGAACACGAACTGGTGCTCGACCAGCCGCGCATGGAACTGTCCGATCTGCCGGCCGATGAACTTGCCGCGGTGCTCTCTCCGCTGAAAAACCGCGACAAGATCATCGTAATTTCGTCCTGTTACTCCGGTGGCTTCATTCCCGCGCTCAAGGATGAACGCACCCTGATCATGACCGCCTCGCGCGCCGACCGCGTGTCCTTCGGCTGCTCGGAAGAAGCCAACTTCACCTACTTCGGCGACGCGCTGTTCGCCCAGGCACTTAACCAGACCGACGACCTGGAGCAAGCCTTCAAACTGGCCAAGGCCACCGTCGCCGAACGTGAACTGGCGGACAGCTTCGAAGCCTCTGAGCCGCAGATCTGGGCACCGAAAACCGTTCTCTCTCACTGGCAGCTGTTACGCAAGCAGCAAGCACGAAAGGCACTTCAAAGTGTCTCTATCAGCAGCACGGATGCAAAGAGCAACTAAGCTGAATAGTATCAAGGGGGAAACACTATGTACTTGACGCCTCAGCACGTACTGCTTGCCGGAGCTACCGGGTTGACCGGTGAACATCTTCTTGACCGTCTGCTCAATGAGCCAACGATCTCACGAGTATTGGCGCCCTCACGCCGGCCACTGGCCGAGCACCCCCATCTGGAAAACCCGGTCGGCGACCCTGCGGTGTTTCTGCCGCAATTGAATGGTCGCGTCGACATCGCCTACTGCTGCCTGGGCACCACCATCAAGAAAGCCGGCTCGGAACAGGCGTTTCGCGCGGTGGACCTGGACATGGTGGTGGCGTTCGCCAAACGTGCACGGGAGATGGGCGCACGGCACCTGATCGTGATCAGTGCACTGGGGGCTGATCGCAGGTCCCCTATTTTCTACAACCGGGTCAAAGGCGAGATGGAATATGCATTGCGCGCGCAGGACTGGCCGCAACTGACCATTTGCCGACCTTCGCTACTGCTGGGCGAGCGTATGGAACCGCGTATGGCTGAGCAATTCGTCGGGCCCTTGTCCCGCTTGATCCCCGGCAAATACCGCGGCATCGAAGCCTGCCAACTGGCCCGCGCCATGTGGCGACTGGCGCTGGAAGAGCAGGATGGGGTACGGATTGTCGAGTCGGATGAGTTGCGCAAACTCGGTAAATAATTCCCTCGCACAGATCGTTCCCACGCTCCGCGTGGGAATGCCTCAATGGACGCTCTGCGTCCGCTTTGGGACGCAGAGCGTCCCGGGCTGCATTCCCACGCAGAGCGTGGGAACGATCAGTTAGAGACCACCCGTTGCCTGAAAACTTACCCCGATCACCGTAAGCACCGACAGCGGCAACAGCAGCGTGTCGAGCAACGCACTGGCCGGCAGGTCGACGCCGGGATAGCTCGGGGCTTCGGCGCCGAAACGGTCCATGGCGCAGCAACCGCCATTCATGGCATACAAATCCAGACGCGTCCCCGAATACACCACTGGCGCCCCTGGCTTGGCGGCATCAAGCGTTCGCGCCGTGGCGCAGCCGGCCAATTGCAGCGCCAGCACAATCGTCAGCAGCTTATTCATCGCTGGTCAGGTGGTGTTCGCCCCAACGCGGCAGCATGTCCTGGGGAATGTTCAGCAGATTGAGAATTCGCGCCACGACAAAATCGATCAAGTCGTCGATGGTTTGCGGCTGATGATAAAAGCCTGGTGACGCCGGCAAAATCGTCACGCCCATGTTCGACAACTTGAGCATGTTCTCCAAATGGATGCTCGAATACGGCGCCTCACGCGGCACCAGAATCAGCTGACGACGTTCCTTCAAGGTGACGTCGGCGGCACGCTCGATCAGGTTGTTGCAGGCCCCCGTCGCAATAGCCGACAAGGTCCCGGTGGAACACGGCACCACCACCATCGCTGCCGGCGCGCCGGAGCCCGAGGCCACCGGCGACATCCAGTCTTCCTTGCCGTACACCCGAATCTGTCCGGCGGCAGCCCCGGTGTATTCGGTGAGGAAGGCCTGCATCATCTGGGTTTTCGGCGGCAACGTAACGTCAGTCTCAGTGGCCATCACCAGTTGCGCAGCCTTGGAGATCAAGAAGTGCACCTCGCGGTCTTCGCGTACCAGACAGTCAAGCAGGCGCAAACCGTACTGGGCGCCGGAAGCACCGGTCATCGCCAGCGTGATGCGTTCCGGGCCGTTGTTCATTGCAGCGCCTCGGCGAGTTTGCCGTGCAGGCCGCCGAAGCCGCCGTTGCTCATGATCACCACGTGAGTGCCGGGCTGGGCCTGGCTCTTCACGCGCTCGATGATGCCTTCCAGCGAATCGCTGACGATCGACGGCACTGTGCACAACGCAGCAGTAGCCCCCAGATCCCAACCGAGGTTGGCCGGCGCGTACCAGATCACCTGATCGGCATCGACCACGCTTTCCGGCAAGCCGTCGCGGTGAGCACCGAGCTTCATTGAGTTGGAGCGTGGCTCAATGATCGCGATCAATGGTGCATCGCCGATGCGCTTGCGCAGACCGTCGAGGGTCGTCGCAATAGCTGTCGGATGGTGAGCGAAGTCGTCATAGATGGTAATGCCACGGACCTCCGCGACTTTCTCCATCCGGCGCTTGACGCTTTTGAATGCGCTCAGCGCAGCGATGCCCATGGACGGCACAACACCGACGTGGCGCGCCGCAGCCAACGTGGCCAGCGCGTTGGCGACGTTGTGTTGGCCGGTCATGTCCCACTCGACCACACCTTGAGCGACACCTTCGAACATCACTTCGAATTTCGAACCGTCTTCGCTCAGCAGTTTGACCTGCCACTGTCCGCCGGCGCCGGTGGTTTGCACCGGGGTCCAGCAACCCATCTCGATCACACGCTGCAACGCCGGCTCGGTGGTCGGATGAATCACCAGGCCTTCGCTCGGAATGGTCCGCACCAAATGGTGGAATTGCCGCTCGATGGCGGGCAGATCGGGGAAAATGTCAGCGTGATCGTATTCCAGGTTGTTCAGGATCGCCGTGCGCGGGCGGTAGTGAACGAACTTGGAGCGCTTGTCGAAGAACGCGCTGTCGTACTCGTCGGCTTCGATCACGAAGAATGGGGTGTCACCCAGACGAGCGGACACCGAGAAGTTTTGCGGCACACCGCCGATCAGGAAACCCGGGCTCATGCCCGCGTGTTCCAGCACCCAGGCGAGCATGCTGCTGGTGGTGGTTTTACCATGAGTACCGGCGACAGCCAGCACCCAGCGACCTTGCAGCACGTGATCTGACAGCCATTGCGGGCCGGAAACGTAGGGCAGGCCTTTATTCAGCACGTATTCGACAGCCGGGTTGCCGCGGGACATGGCATTGCCGATCACCACCAGATCCGGAGCCGGATCGAGCTGCGCCGGGTCATAGCCTTGCGTCAACTCAATGCCCTGAGCCTCAAGCTGAGTGCTCATCGGCGGATAGACGTTGGCATCGGAGCCCGTCACGTGATGGCCCAGCTCTTTGGCCAGAACCGCCATCGAACCCATGAAAGTGCCGCAGATACCAAGAATGTGAATGTGCATTAGTCGACCTCGTAAAACATGGCCGCAGGTTAGCTTAGGGTGGGAAAATTCGCACTCTGTCTTTAATGATCGTTCCCACGCTGCGTGGGAACGATCAATTACGCAGAGCGGGCTATGCCGTGTTTGCGCAGTTTTCGATAGAGGGTGTTACGGCTGACGCCAAGTTGTTCAGCCGTGTGAGTCATATGCCAGCGCGTCTGTTCCAGCGCATTCAGCAACGCCAGCCGCTCAGCGTCATCCAGCGGATAGTCCGACGGCTCTTCAACGGCAACAACAGGAACCGGCCGGGCCTGACGAATCATCACTGGCAAATCCTCCAGTCCGATCCGCCCACCGTCACACAGCGCGGCTAACGTGCGCAGCACATTGCGCAACTGCCGCACGTTCCCCGGCCAGGCAAAGGCCAGCAACGCCTGGCGTGCCGGACCGTCGATCAATACGGTTTCCCCGCCCGCCTCTTCGGCCAACAAAAAGTCGAGCAACTGAGACTTATCACTGCGATCACGCAGCGCCGGCAGTGCAACTTCCAGCCCGTTGAGCCGGTAATACAAATCCTCGCGGAAGCTGCCGTCCTGCACCCGATCCAGCAGATTGCGGTGAGTGGCGCTGATGATCCGCACATTGACCGATTCCGGCTCGCCGCCGATCGGCACCACCTGACGATCTTCCAGCACCCTTAATAGCCGGGTCTGCAAAGCCAAGGGCATATCGCCGATTTCATCTAGGAATAACGTGCCGCCATCGGCCTGTTGCAACTTGCCACGCATGCCTTCCTTACGCGCACCGGTAAAGCTGCCGCCGCGATAGCCAAACAGTTCGCTCTCGATCAGGCTTTCGGGGATGGCGGCGCAGTTGAGGGCGACGAAGGCTTTTTCTGCTCGCTGGCTGGCCTGGTGGACGGCTTTGGCAAACGCTTCTTTGCCGGATCCGGTTTCGCCGTTGATCAGTAGCGGAACGTCCCGTTCGAACACGCGCAAGGATTTGCGGAAATCTTCCTGCAACCCCGTGTCGCCCAGACAAATGCCCGATAAGCGCGAAGGTTCGGCGATCACCGGACTTTGCACCACCGGCACCGGAATACTGCGTGGCTGCCCGCGCAACAACGCAAACAGACTCCGCCCGTCGCGCGTGCGCAACGGCCAACTGGCGCTGGCATTGACGCTGGCGCGGCCGAGCAATTCATCCAGCGAGCAGTCGAAAAACGCCTCCACCGGCTTGCCCAGCAGCCCACCGCGAATATGCCCCAACAGGTTCAGCGCACTTTGGTTGACCGCGCTGATCCGCCCTTCCCCGTCAAACGCCAGCAACCCTTCGCTGAACAACCCGACGGATTCGGCCTGAAGGTGAAAACGCAGCAACCACTGATTGTCGAAATAGCGCAGGAAATAGCAGCTCTCGATCATCTTCGCCGAAAGATTGACCAGCGCCATGGTGTGGAATTGGCTTTGACGCGAGACCTCGTGACGCGCCGAGGACACGTCGAGCACCGCCAGCAGTTCGCCATGCGGGTCGAACACCGGACTTGCCGAGCAGGTCAGGCCGGTGTGACGGCCGCGAAAGTGCTCGTCCTGGTGGATGGTCAGGGACTGACGCTCTACCAGACAGGTGCCAATGCCGTTGGTGCCCTCGCAGGCTTCGCTCCAGTCAGCCCCGAGCCAGAGACCGGCGCGTTCGAAAATCTTCCGTTCGGCAGGTGCGGTAACGCAATTGAGGATCACACCGCGGGCGTCGGTCAGCAGGACCGCGTGGCCGGCACCGGAGAGTTGCTGATGAAGGCTGGTCATTTCGCTGCCGGCGATGTGCAGCACTTGCTGCAAGCGCTCGCGGCTTTCCAGGACGCGGCCATGTTCCAGCACCGTCGGCGCCATGGTCAGGGCCGGGTCGAGGTGATAATCCTCAAGACAGCGCAGCCAGGAACGGGCAATCGACGGATCGCTGCCAGGGCCGTGCAAGTGGGACTTCCCCTGAGTGACGGTCAGGACCTGCTGGGCATGGCGACTCAAATGGTTGTCGTGCATTTCTTATTGTTCTCCCCGCAGAGTCTGGTCCGATTCCGTGTAGCAGCTGCCGAAGGCTGCGTCCGGCTGCGAAGCAGTCGTAAACCTGTTTCCCGTATGCATTGCCGAAAACGAGGCGAGCGCTTCGCACTCGGACGCAGCCTTCGGCAGCTGCTACACGAAGCAAAATTGCGTGATGCCGAGCATCCTCCAGCGCGACGCGCATTGCAATGCTGGCGAGACCGACCCGTCACACGTTGTGCCAGAAGCGGTACAAAGTGTCATCAGGACTGTACCGAAACCGTCACAGACAGAGTCCGTCGGTCCGACAAAAATCGCGTAAAGCCTTGATTTGCCTGACCTGCAAGGCGGTGGCCCGACCCTTGCTCTACGCTTATAGCAAGCGCACATGCGCTCTCCCTTATAAGCACAAAAGCCAAGGAGAAATCACCATGCGTTACGCTCACCCCGGTACTGAAGGCGCTATCGTTTCGTTCAAGAGCAAATACGGTAACTACATCGGCGGCGAGTTCGTCGCGCCTGTTAAAGGTCAGTACTTCACCAATACCTCGCCAGTGAATGGCCAACCAATTGCCGAATTCCCGCGTTCCACGGCCGAAGACATCGAAAAGGCCCTGGACGCTGCCCACGCGGCCGCCGATGCCTGGGGCGCCACGTCCGCCCAGGCTCGCTCGCTGGTGCTGCTGAAAATCGCCGACCGCATCGAACAGAACCTCGAAGTCCTGGCGATCACCGAATCCTGGGACAACGGTAAAGCCGTGCGTGAAACCCTCAACGCCGACATCCCGCTGGCGGCGGACCATTTCCGCTATTTCGCCGGTTGCATCCGCGCTCAGGAAGGCAGCGCCGCCGAGATCGACGGCAACACCGTGGCCTATCACATCCATGAACCGCTGGGCGTGGTCGGGCAGATCATCCCGTGGAACTTCCCGATCCTGATGGCCGCCTGGAAACTCGCCCCGGCCCTGGCGGCCGGTAACTGCGTGGTGCTCAAGCCCGCCGAACAAACCCCGCTGGGCATTACCGTGCTGATGGAGCTGATCGGCGACCTGTTGCCGCCGGGCGTGCTGAACGTCGTGCAAGGCTTCGGCAAAGAAGCCGGCGAAGCGCTGGCCACCAGCAAACGCATCGCCAAGATCGCCTTCACCGGTTCGACCCCGGTCGGCTCGCACATCATGAAATGCGCCGCCGAAAACATCATTCCGTCCACCGTGGAGCTGGGTGGCAAGTCGCCGAACATCTTCTTCGCCGACATCATGCAAGCCGAAGAAACCTTCATCGAAAAAGCCGCCGAAGGCCTGGTGCTGGCGTTCTTCAACCAGGGCGAAGTCTGCACCTGCCCGTCCCGCGCCTTGGTGCAAGAATCGATCTACGACGACTTCATGAAAGTCGTGATGAAGAAAGTGCTGTCGATCAAACGTGGCGACCCGCTGGACACCGACACCATGGTCGGCGCCCAGGCGTCCGAGCAGCAATTCGACAAAATCCTTTCGTACCTGGAAATCGCCAAGGGCGAAGGCGCCGAGCTGCTGACCGGCGGCAAGATTGAAAAACTCGAGGGCAACCTGGCGACCGGGTATTACATCCAGCCGACCCTGCTCAAGGGCACCAACAAAATGCGCGTGTTCCAGGAAGAAATCTTTGGCCCGGTGGTGAGCATCACCACCTTCAAGGACGAAGCCGAAGCCCTGGCCATCGCCAACGACACCGAGTTCGGCCTGGGTGCCGGTCTGTGGACCCGCGACATCAACCGCGCCTATCGCATGGGCCGCGCGATCAAGGCCGGTCGTGTGTGGACCAACTGCTACCACCTGTACCCGGCGCACGCCGCGTTCGGCGGTTACAAAAAATCCGGTGTCGGTCGTGAAACCCACAAAATGATGCTCGATCACTATCAGCAGACCAAAAACCTGCTGGTGAGCTACGACATCAATCCGTTGGGTTTCTTCTAAAAAGCGTGGGCGATGCAGATGTTTCTGCGTCGCCCTTTCAATAGTCATCGCGAGCAGGTCGGATCGCCGCACCGTCGCTCCCACATTTACACCGCACTCCCCCTGTGGGAGCGAGCCTGCTCGCGATGGCGCCCTCAATGACACCCCGAACATTGCCCTGCCGCTCTGGCACGGGCTTTGCGTGCTCGCTTTACACGAAAACGTCGCACCTGAAAGTCCAACAAATCAAAAAATAAAAAAGACAGCGAGGACTTATGACTTCTACTACACAGCTCAAACCCACACTCGGCACCCTGCATTTATGGGGCATTGCCGTCGGCCTGGTGATTTCCGGCGAGTATTTCGGCTGGAGTTACGGCTGGGGCACCGCAGGGACCCTGGGTTTCCTCGTCACCGCGTTGATGGTGGCGACGATGTACACCTGTTTCATCTTCAGCTTCACCGAATTGACTACCGCGATTCCCCACGCGGGCGGACCGTTTGCCTACAGCCGGCGGGCCTTTGGTGAGAAAGGCGGACTGATCGCCGGCATCGCCACGCTGATCGAATTCGTCTTTGCGCCCCCGGCGATTGCCATGGCCATCGGCGCCTACCTCAACGTGCAATACCCGGAACTGGACCCCAAGATCGCCGCCGTTGGCGCCTATTTCGTGTTCATGGGCTTGAATATCCTCGGCGTCAGCATCGCCGCGACGTTTGAACTGGTGGTCACCGTGCTGGCGGTCGCCGAATTGCTGGTGTTCATGGGCGTCGTTGCGCCGGGCTTCAGCTTCAGTAATTTCGCGCTTAACGGCTGGTCGGGCGCCAACGAGTTCACCATGGGCTCGATTCCCGGCATCTTTGCGGCGATCCCCTTTGCGATCTGGTTTTTCCTTGCGATTGAAGGCGCGGCGATGGCGGCTGAAGAAGCCAAGGACCCGAAACGCACGATTCCCAGGGCTTATGTCAGTGGCATTCTGACCCTGGTGTTCCTGGCCATCGGCGTAATGGTGATGGCAGGCGGCGTTGGCGACTGGCGTCAACTGGCGAACATCAACGATCCGTTGCCTCAGGCAATGAAAGCCGTGGTCGGCAACAATTCGTCCTGGATGCACATGCTGGTGTGGATCGGCCTGTTCGGTCTGGTGGCGAGTTTCCACGGGATCATTCTCGGCTACTCACGGCAATTCTTTGCGCTGGCCCGGGCCGGTTACCTGCCTCGCGGCCTGGCCAAGCTCTCGCGCTTCCAGACTCCGCACCGGGCGATCCTGGCCGGCGGCGTGATCGGCATCGCGGCGATCTACAGCGACGGTCTGGTCAACCTGCAAGGCATGACCCTGACGGCAGCAATGATCACCATGTCGGTATTCGGTGCCATCGTGATGTACATCATCAGTATGCTGAGCCTGTTCAAACTGCGTAAAACCGAGCCAAACCTTGAACGTACCTTCCGCGCACCGGGTTACCCGATCGTGCCGGGGATTGCGCTGTTTCTGGCGGTGGTGTGCCTGGTGGCGATGGCCTGGTTCAATACGCTGATCGGGTGTGTGTTCCTCGGATTTATGGCTGTCGGTTACCTGTATTTCCAATTGACCGCCAAGCAACGCTTCGACGCACCGGCGGACGCGATGCTCGAAGGCGTCTGAGTTGCACCGGCGCCGGGCCTGTTGCCCGGCGCCTGCCTTATTGAAGTGCACAACAATCCCCTGTGGGAGCGTGCTTGCTCGCTCCCACAGAGAAGCAGATCGCATTACTTATAGATCAGGAGGACTCCGTCCCATGGCCGCATTTGCCCATTCCGTCGGCGCCCAGACCTATCGTTTCGAGAGTCTCAAGGAGGTCATGGCCAAGGCCAGTCCGGCGCGTTCCGGGGACTTTCTGGCCGGCGTCGCCGCCCTCAACGATGGCGAGCGTGTGGCCGCGCAGATGGCCCTCGCCAACATCCCGCTCAGCCACTTCCTGCAAGAAGTACTCATTCCTTACGAGGCCGATGAAGTCACTCGACTGATCATCGACACTCACGACAAACACGCTTTCGCGGTGGTCAGCCACCTCACCGTCGGCGGCTTTCGCGACTGGCTGCTCAGCGATGCCGCCGACGAACAGAGCCTGCGCGCCCTCGCGCCCGGCCTGACCCCGGAAATGGCCGCTGCCGTGTCGAAGATCATGCGCGTGCAGGATCTGGTGCTGGTGGCGCAGAAAATTCGCGTTGTTACAAAATTCCGCGGCACGATGGGTTTGCGCGGCCGGTTATCCACCCGCCTGCAACCCAATCACCCCACCGATGAACCGGCCGGCATCGCCGCGAGCATTTTGGACGGCCTGCTGTATGGCAACGGCGACGCGATGATCGGCATCAACCCGGCCACCGATAGCATCGCCTCGATCTGCGCCATGCTGGAAATGCTCGACGCGATCATTCAGCGCTACGAGATTCCGACCCAGGCCTGCGTGCTGACGCATGTCACCACGTCCATTGAGGCAATAAATCGCGGCGTTCCGCTGGACCTGGTGTTCCAGTCGATCGCCGGCACCGAGGCGGCGAACGCCAGTTTTGGTATCAACCTGAATGTGTTGCAGGAAGGCTATGACGCCGGTTTGAGCCTGAACCGCGGCACGCTGGGCCAGAACCTGATGTATTTCGAGACCGGCCAAGGCAGCGCCCTGTCAGCCAACGCCCACCACGGCATCGATCAACAGACCTGCGAAACCCGCGCCTACGCTGTGGCGCGACATTTCAAACCGTTCCTGGTGAACACGGTTGTAGGATTCATCGGCCCGGAATACCTCTACAACGGTAAACAGATCATCCGCGCCGGCCTCGAAGACCACTTCTGCGGCAAGCTCCTGGGCGTGCCCATGGGTTGCGACATCTGTTACACCAACCACGCCGAAGCTGACCAGGACGACATGGACACCCTGCTGACCCTGTTGGGCGTGGCCGGGATCAACTTCATCATGGGCATCCCCGGCTCCGATGACATCATGCTCAACTACCAGACCACCTCGTTCCACGACGCCCTTTACGCCCGCCAGACGCTGGGCCTGAAACCGGCACCGGAATTCGAACAATGGCTGGCGAGAATGGGCATTTTCACCCAGGCAGGCGGCAAGATTCACTTCGGCGACAGCCTGCCGCCGGCTTTCCGCCAAGCGATGGCGCAACTGGGATGAGTGTTGAAATGGATAAACCACCCGTTGACCCACAGAACCCGTTGCTGGAACTGCGTCGCCTGACGCCGGCGCGGATAGCCTTGGGTAGAACCGGCACCAGCATGCCGACCAGCGCACAGCTGGATTTCCAGTACGCCCACGCTCAGGCGCGAGATGCGGTGCACTTGCCGTTCGACCATGCGGGGCTCAGCTCACAACTGGCTGAACGCGGGCGTGCCAGTTTGCTGCTACACAGCGCCGCTACGGACCGGAACAGTTATTTGCAACGCCCCGATTTGGGGCGAAAGCTGAGTAATGAGTCGGCTCAGGCACTGCGCGATTACGCATTGGCCAATCCCGGCGGTGTCGATCTGGCCATTGTCGTTGCCGATGGGTTGTCGGCGTTGGCCGTTCATCGCCATACCCTGCCCTTTCTGGCGCGGATGGAAGATCAGATTGTGAGCGACGGCTGGTCCGTCTCACCGGTCATTCTGGTGGAACAGGGTCGGGTCGCCGTAGCCGACGAGATCGGCGAACTGCTGGGTGCAAAAATGGTGGTGATCCTGATCGGCGAACGCCCTGGTCTCAGCTCCCCGGACAGCCTGGGGCTGTATTTCACCTACAATCCAAAGGTCGGGCTGACGGACGCCTATCGCAACTGCATCTCCAATGTCCGGCTCGAAGGCCTGAGTTACGGCATGGCGGCACACCGTTTGCTGTATTTGATGCGCGAAGCCTGCCGGCGGCAGTTGTCAGGGGTCAATCTGAAGGACGAAGCCCAGGTTCTGACACTGGAGTCGGACGCAGGAGCGGACATGAAAGGTAATTTCCTACTGAGTTCGTCGGATACCTGAACCGTTTCCGCATTGCGTTTCTGATCCAGTTTCAGGCAGGATCGAAACACGGCCGCCCGAGTGAGAACCGTTCGCCGTCACAGTACGTGAAGACAGCCACTTGAAGACGAGACCTACCATGCGGATTATTCAAGCGACCCTCGAACACCTGGACCTGTTGACCCCGTTGTTCGTCAAATATCGCGAGTTTTATGGCTCCCTGGCTTATCCGGACTCGTCCCGGGCGTTCCTTGAAAAACGCCTGCGTCGCAAGGAGTCGGTGATCTACCTGGCCCTGGCTGATGACGACAGCAACAAACTGATGGGTTTCTGTCAGTTGTATCCGAGCTTTTCGTCCCTTTCGCTGAAGCGCGTGTGGATCCTCAACGACATTTACGTCGCCGAAGAGGCACGCCGCCAGTTGGTGGCCGACAACCTCATCCGCACCGCGAAAAAAATGGCCAAGGAAACCAACGCTGTACGCATGCGCGTTTCCACCAGCAGCAATAACGACGTCGCGCGGAAAACCTACGAATCCATCGGGTTCAAGGAAGACACCGAGTTCATGAACTACGTGTTGCCGATCAGCGACGAGCTATAAGCCGAAAAGATCGCAGCCCTTATGGGGACGGCCCTGTGGCTGCGATCGTCTTCTCACTGCGCTCCGAAATCCCCCGCTACAAACTCAACGCGCTTTTCACTTCTCAGCCCGTATAATGCCGATCTTTCCGGCTTGTAAGAAAAACTACACCCGTCTGTAGCCTTTTCGCGAAGTCATCCGCACAGGCCTGCAGAGTCGGGCCGTCACCACAGGTGCTCTCCATGGATTTCAACCCGCTCGACATTATTCTGCATCTCGATGTGTACCTCGATTTGCTGGTAAACAACTACGGGCCATGGATTTACGCCATTCTGTTCCTGGTGATCTTCTGCGAAACCGGCCTGGTGGTGATGCCATTCCTGCCGGGCGATTCCCTACTGTTCATCGCTGGCGCAGTAGCCGCCGGTGGCGGCATGGACCCGGTGCTGCTGGGTGGCCTGCTGATGCTGGCGGCAATCCTTGGCGACAGCACCAACTACCTGATCGGACGAACGGCCGGCGAGCGTTTGTTCAGTAACCCGAACTCGAAAATCTTCCGCCGCGACTACCTGCAGCAAACCCACGACTTCTACGACAAACACGGCGGCAAAACAGTGACGTTGGCGCGTTTCATGCCGATCATTCGCACCTTTGCACCGTTTGTCGCCGGCGTGGCCAAAATGCCCTACCCGCGTTTCTTCGCCTTCAGTGTTTTTGGCACGATCCTCTGGGTGGGCGGTCTGGTGACCCTCGGTTACTTCTTCGGCAACGTACCGTTCATCAAAAAGAACCTGTCGCTGCTGGTCGTGGGCATCATCCTGCTGTCGCTGGTACCGATGATCATCGGCATGATCCGCAGCCGCCTTGCTAACGCCGCGTCCAAAGCCCAATCGCGCTGATTCACCATGTGGTCCCTGAGCGCCTGGCGTCGCCGGCGCACCTTGGCCAAACACCCGATTGCCGACGACATGTGGCAGCGGGTGCGCCATCACCTGAGTTTTCTTGATGGCATCAGCGCCACCGAAGACCAGTGGCTGCGCGAAGCCAGCGTGCTGTTCCTCCAGGACAAACACCTGACCGCCCTGCCCGGCGTCGAACTTCACCAGGAGCAGCGCCTGCTGCTTGCCGCCCAGGCGCAACTGCCACTGCTGCACCTGGGCGATCTGAACTGGTATCAGGGTTTCCACGAAATCGTCCTCTATCCCGACGACTTCCTCAGCCCCCAGCGCCATCGCGACGCCAGCGGCGTCGAGCACGAATGGGACGGCGAACACAGCGGCGAAGCCTGGCAGCAAGGCCCGATCATCCTCGCGTGGCCCGGCGTGATCGCCAGTGGTGGCTGGGAAGGCTACAACCTGGTGATCCACGAACTCGCGCATAAACTCGACATGCTCAACGGCGACGCCAATGGCCTGCCGCCGCTGCACGCCGACATGCGGGTCAGCGACTGGGCCAAGGTCATGCAAGAGGCCTACGACGACCTCGACCGGCAACTGGACCGCAACCCGGATGCAGAAACCGCCATCGACCCGTACGCCGCGGAAAACCCCGCCGAATTCTTCGCGGTCACCAGCGAATACTTCTTTAGCGCTCCGGATTTGCTGCACGAGGCGTATCCTCAGGTCTATGAGCAGCTGAAGCTGTTTTATCGTCAGGACCCGCTGGCCCGGCTGCGGCAACTTCTGGCCGAAGACCCGGTCTATCAGGCACGCGACTAAGGTCTCTACGACCCTTGGATCGTGGCATCGGCGGCGGAATATGCCTATAATCGCCGCCACTTTTTGGTCAATCCGGCCAAGTGTTTTTGGTCAACTAACGGGGGCAACGCCCAATGAGCTACAGCAAGATTCCGGCTGGCAAAGACCTGCCGAACGACATCTACGTCGCGATCGAGATTCCGGCCAACCACGCCCCGATCAAATACGAAATCGACAAAGACAGCGATTGCCTGTTCGTTGACCGTTTCATGGCCACCCCGATGTTCTACCCGGCCAACTACGGTTTCATCCCGAACACCCTGGCTGACGACGGTGACCCCCTCGACGTGCTGGTCGTGACCCCTTACCCGGTTGCTCCAGGTTCGGTCATCCGCGCCCGTCCGGTCGGCATCCTGCACATGACCGACGACGGCGGCGGCGATGCCAAAGTCATCGCAGTCCCACACGACAAGCTGTCCCAGCTGTATGTCGACGTGAAAGAGTGCAGCGACCTGCCACCCCTGCTGATTCAGCAGATCGAGCACTTCTTCGCGAACTACAAAGACCTCGAAAAAGGCAAATGGGTGAAGATCGAAGGTTGGGGCGACGCAGAAGCCGCTCGCACCGAGATCATGAAGTCGGTTGCTGCCTATAAAGGCTGATAGCCGTCTCTCACGAACGGCTATAACGAAGAACCCCGGTTGATCCGGGGTTTTTTGTGGGCGTTTGAATATCATATTCAACAGCACATTTAACGGGCGGGCAAACCGGTTTTTTCTTGTTTAATTTTTACAAAAGACGTCTTACATCAGGACTTAAATTTCACGCCAGATTTGAACGTTTTGTTGAATCAAAGCCTTATGCCGCACGGCTAGACTCGTGTTTATGAAAAAGAACAAAACCTGCGGTCCACGATTCAGAATGCTCCTGAAAGAGCTACAAATCACGACAACAAGATTTGCCGAATTCCTGGGTATTTCCGACCCTCAAACTGTCCATAACTGGTATGCCCGCGGCGTTCCTGACTACCGCATGGAAGATGTCGCCAGAAGACTGTCCGTGAACACTGAATGGCTAAAAACCGGCGAAGGACCGCAAGACGCCAGGGAATTGCATCTGATCGATGCATCCGGCAATACCTTCGACGCCCAGTCAATCCGGGGCACTTATCGGGTCATCGACCCAGTCGATATCGAACTACCCTTTTACAAAGAAGCGGCCACTGCCCCCGGCTCCGACAAAACCCATGTCATCAAAGACCCCAGCGAATCGATCCGCCTGCCGCGCAGCGATCTTGACTCCCTGGAAATCAACCACGCCGATGCCATCTGCGTCCGCATGGTTGGCAACAGCATGGCCGAAAGAATTGAAGATGGCTCCATCGTCGCCATCGACCGCGGGCTCACGCAAATTGTCGACGGAGAGATTTACGCAATCGAGCACGACGGCATGTTGCGCATCAAATACCTGAGCCGGGTACCAGGCAACGCGATACGCATGCGCAGCCACAACAGCTCCGAATACCCGGATGAAGTCTTCAGACCTCCGCAAATCGAAGAACAAAACATAAGGGTTCTAGGATGGGTGTTCTGGTGGTCGACCCTGAATAAACGCAGGCCACCTATACCTTTTCTGTAAACACATAACTGTGTAGCAGCTGGCGAAGCCTGCGTCCGGCTGCGCAGCAGCCGTAAAACCATGCAACGCGGAAAATCAGACAGACCGTGCCTGCAGGATTGACGACTGCTCCGCAGCCGGACGCAGGCTTCGCCAGCTGCTACAAGTCACTGGAATAGCTCTAGGTCGCACACCACGCTGGGAATTCTGCAAAAAAATCAGTATGCTGCGCCCCACATTTGCGCATCGACCCTTCTTCAGGCTCAGATCGCACCGACAAGGCAGATGATTTTCTCGCCAAGTCCCACAGCCGGACGCAAGATCCGGGTGTACGTTTTGAAGGCTGGCGCGGTTTACCAAAAATGAACCAAGCCAGTCCCCGAGAAGCCGGCCACAAGCCGGCTTTTTAATGCCCGAAATAGTCCTGTCCCATCCGCGAAGCTGATATAAGCTCCACGTCTGGCATAAAATCAATAACCCTAAACAGCCCCCAACCTCAGACTTCTGACCGTTATGGAATACGTGGTGCCCTGGAGCGGTTTTCTTTCGCTGATCGAACCTTATTACCCCCAGACTGGCGGTGGTCGACAGCCCTATCCGCCGGACACTCTGTTGCGCATTCACCTGTTGCAGAACGGGTTCGCCCTGAGCAATCCGGCGATCCTGGCGCCTGACAGGCTTTCTGTCATTAATGGTGAGCGGCTCAGTATAATCGCTGATAGTTTGAACACACGTAAGGCGAGGTGAATATGCGGCGTGGTTTTGGCATCAAAATGCGGACTTTGATCTTTGGAACCGGCACCGGCGGCGTTAACTATTATAAGAGCTGCCGTGATCGCCACAAAGTTATTGGCTTTCTTGATAACAACCCACAAAAGCATGGCCAGTTGCTATTCGGAAAAACCATCTATTCGCCAGAACAACTTGCCGACCTGTCCTTTGATAAAATAATTATCGCCAGTGATTACTACCAAGAAATCCAAAAGCAACTCATGGATGAGCTCGCAATAAACGAAGATAAAATCACCGTCTATAGGCCGTCCCAAACGAAACCCTCGAGGCTACAATTTTTAAGGCAGCGCGTGAAGTTGCTTCGCTTTGAACTCAGCTGCAAGCGGACCGGATTGGTATCCGACAAGACACTTCGAGCGTTAATTGAAGCCGTCGCTACGTCTAAAGGCACAGGCTCGGCCGCGTCAGAGCCTGCAACGCATTGCCTGCGAATAAGCAGTCCCGCGAATACGGTGACGGCTTCGCTGCGCACGATGCGCGATTGGGCGGAAAAAACCGGGTTAACGCTGCTGGAAGCAGGTGAAGTGGAAAAAATCCCCTTCAAAGCACCTCATGTGTGGGGGCGTCCTGCAACGACCGAAACAACCATAGCGCTATCAAACAAACCCTATGTCGCGGATATTGCGGGTGCCCGCATCTTCGGCAACTCGAGCATCATTCTGACTTCAGACGGCACAGCCATTAGTGACACAGGGGCGCACCCGAAATTTGGACGCTTCGTCAGCTTTGTTTATGAACCCGTGGTGTTTGCCCAACAACCAGACAAAGTCATTTTAAGTTTTGGAAATTTTTTGACCAGAGAGATTGAGGCTGGTATTTTTTTATCGGGTCTGGTCTCTAACGCCTTTGGTCACTGGCTACCAGAGTTTTTGCCAAAGTTACAATTTCTACAACAGCACCCCGATTTTGCAAATCTGCCACTTATCGTCGATGCCGATATGCCGCAAAGTCACTTTGATCATCTACGACGACTTTCCGACAATCCTCTGATATTGCTGCGAACGAATGAATCGCTCATCTGTCGACGTTTACTGGTAGCGCCATCCCCTGCTTTTTTGCCGACCGAGTTTTTTGCCAACGATATTCCGATTTCCGAAATGCCGGGCCTATCGCCTCGGGCGATGCGATTTATCCGGGGAGATCAATCGCTCTACAGCAAGGTGCGCCGCGAAAAACGCATATTTTTAGCCCGAAAAAATATGAAATGGCGTCGCTTGCTTAATGAAAAAGAAATTGAAAATGCTTTGTCTGACATTGGCTTCGAAACAGTGTTCACTGAGGACATGACCGCACAAGAGCAGATCGACATTTTTCAGAAGGCTGAGTGGATAGTTGCGCCTAACGGATCAGCGCTCCTCAACTTTGTTTTTGCCGATCCCAGTGTAAAGCTGTTGGTGCTGACTCAGCCGAACTTACATAACTGGGGGACGTTCCAAGGGCCGATGGAGACCTTGGGGTATTCTCCGCTCTGGGTGTCCGGAGATTACGCACACGCCGAAGATCAAAAACATTCGCACTATCAAGTACCCGTGGAACGTGTTTTTGAAGCGCTTTCGTTTCTGGGCATGAACGTGGTTAAAAATTAACGTGCGTGATAAAAAATATTTTTGTCACCCCGCCATCGTTGCCGCCGCGTAGAACACATCAACGCCATCGGAGGCATGGCGCTGTACGACCGCGAGGTGTTCCAGACTCAGGGCGTGACACTCAAGTTCATCCGCTCGCGGCTGTTCGAGTATCCCCAGTTCGGCGCCCCCTTTGTACCGTGGCTTTCAATGGTGGATGTGATGATGTTCAATGCGCCGGAGCAGGTCTGCGCCGTCGTCATAGGTTGCTATGAATTGGTTTGAGGGGAAGATATGAGCAACGCGCTGGACAAACACGTGGCCGCCTACCAGGGTGACAATATTTACGATTTCGACAACGAAGTTCTCCTGACCTGGTATCCACAGCGCGTGCTACATCACGCCGGAGAGGCGTGCTCCTTGCTGGAGCTCGGGCTGGGCCACGGTTACACCACTGACATCTTCTCGCGTCGTTTCGTCCGCCATGTGGTGCTGGAAGGTTCCCCCGCCGTTATCCAGAATTTTCGTGACAAGCATCCTGACTGCAAGGCAGAGATCGTCGAGACCTGGTTCGAGCGCTTCGACACAGACGAGCGCTTTGACGTGATTGTGATGGGTTTCATCCTTGAACACGTGGAAGACCCACTGCTGATCCTTCGACGTTTTCGCGAATTTCTAGCCCCAGGAGGCAAGATGTTCCTGGCAGTGCCTAACGCTGAAGTGCTGAACCGCAGGCTGGGCCAGTTGGCCGGGCTGCTGGACGACGTCACCACCTTGTCCGAGAACGATCACCTGCTCGGCCACCAACGGTTTTACACGGTGGCGACCTTGAGCGCCGACGTGGCCCAGGCCGGTTGCGTCGTGGACCGACTTGAAGGCATCTACCTCAAGCCTTTCACCACCCGCCAGATCCTTTCCCTGCAACTGGATAGAAACGTCATCGACGCACTGTGCACCGTTGGCATTGACTACCCGGAACTGAGTTGTGGCCTGTTCGCCGAGATTTCTGGCCAATGAAGATACTGCTCGTAGGCGGTAACGCTTCACTGGCGCAAGTGCTGCGCCCGGTGCTGGCATCGTTCGCCGAAGTACTGACGGCCGGACGCAGTGGCTGCGATGTGGCGCTGGACCTGAGCGAGCCCGTCGAGCAGTGGTATTTGCCGCAAGGTATCGATGTCGTCGTCAATCTGGCAGCACACTTTGGCGGCGTTGATTTCGATGCAATGCTTGAGGCCGAGCATGTCAATGTTTTGGGCGGGCTCAAGCTATGCCACGCCTCCAGGGAAGCGGGCGTACGGCATTTTGTGAGCATATCCAGTATCAACGCATACGTGGATGGCGACTCCGAGTATTACGGGGTTTATGGCCTTTCAAAACGGCATGCTGATGAACTCATTCAGTTGTATTGCACCAAGGTAAACCTGCCCTGCACCCTCTTGAGACCCTCTCAGCTGTATGGCGAGCTGGATAGCTTCAGGCGGCACCAGGTGTTCCTGTACAGCATTTTGGACAAGGTGCTGCGCAACGAAGATATTGTTATCCATGGCAGCAGAGACGCCCGGAGAAACTACCTTCATGCGGAAGACTTTTGCAGGATTGTCGCAGCCGTCATCCGCGGCCGCGTAGAGGGCCTGTATGCCTGTACAAACGAGGAAGATGCCAGTCTCCTCACGGTGGCCAAAGCGCTTATCAAGGCAGCAGGCTCTACAAGCAACGTAGCGTTCAATGCCGCCATGAACGACCTTTCGGATAACGTCTTTCCTTACGACGACACCTTGTACCGCAAGACGGGGACTTATCCTGCCATCGGGATAGAGCAAGGACTCGCTCGTCTGGTGGCAAGCAGGTTGGTGACACCGTGAAAAGAGTACTGGTTTCCGGCGCCAGCGGCATCGTGGGTTATGGCGTGTTGCGCGCTCTTCGCCAGACAGGGCAAGACATTTTCCTGGTCGGCACATCGATCTACGACGACTCGGTCGCGCCCGCATTCTGCGACGTGTTCGAACAGGCGCCGCTCACCGGTACGCCGGAGTATCTCGACTGGCTGCTCGCCACACTACGGCGACATCGCATTGACCTGCTGGTCCCCGGCATCGAAATCGACATGTACCACTGGGTCGACCACATCCCACACATCCAGGCGACCGGCGCATTACCCTTGCTCAATGAGCCGTCGCTGATTGCGCTGTGCAAGGACAAATGGGGGTTTTACCAGCAACTGCTGGCAGCCGGCGTCACCTGTGCCATCGAAAGCTCGCTGGAGCAGGACTTTGCCACACTGGTAGCGCAATTCGGCCTGCCCTTCCTGCTCAAACCTCGCCGGGGCTTTGGCTCCAAGGGCATTGTTCGGGTGACCTCGGAAGCGGTTTTCCAGAAACATCGCGCAGACATCGGCACCGTACTGATGGCGCAGCCCATCGTCGGAAACGATGAGGAGGAGTTCACCCTCTCTGCGTTTTGCGACGGGAGCGGCGGTTATTTCGCCAGCATGACGTTGCAGCGCAAGCTGTCGCGTGACGGCTACACCGACAAGGCCGCAGTGGCTGACTCGGCGGAGTTCGCCCCGGCAATCGACGAGCTGTGCCGCTTGTTACGCCCACTGGGACCGACCAACTTTCAGTTTCGCCGCTGCGCGCAGGGACCCAAGCTGCTGGAAATCAACCCCCGGATTTCTTCCTCCACCGCCATCCGCACCGCGTTCGGTTACAACGAAAGCGCAATGGCGCTGGATTACTTTCTGGATCAACGCGATCCGGCTCAGCCCGTCATTCGCCGTGGCCGCGCCGTCCGCTACACCGACGAGCACATTTTCTATGAAGACGGCCTTCATCTCTGACATCCACGGTAATTACGAGGCGCTCAAAGCGGTGCTGGCCGAAATTGACCGGCAGGGTGTGACCAGCATTTACTGCGCAGGCGACGTGGTGGGCTATTACGCACAGATCAACGAGTGCTGCCGCGAACTGCGCGAACGTGAGATCCCCTGCGTGATGGGCAACCACGACTGGTACATGGCGGGCGGCGGTTTCTGTTCGCGCTCGCGCAGCGTGAACGACTGCCTGGTCTACCTGCGCACCATCATCGAACCTGAGCATCTGGACTGGCTGAAAACGTTTCCGGTGCAGCGCGAAATCGGCGAAGTCCGACTGGTTCACGGCGGCTGGACCGACCCTATCGATGAATACCTCAAACCCTCTGCCGAGTACTTCGAACGGGTACAGGGACGCGTCTTTGTCTCCGGCCACACCCATGTGCAAACCGTGCAACGCTACGGCGACAAGATTTACTGCAATCCCGGCTCGGTAGGCCAGCCGAGGGACGGCGACCCACGTGCGGCATTTGCCATTTATGAAGCGGGTGAGTTCACCCTGCATCGCGTCGAGTACGACATGCGGAAGGTGTTCGACCTGATGGAGGCCGCCGGCTTCAACGACTACTACTACGGCGGACTGAAAACCGGCGCGCGCAATTTGCGTCGGCTTGCGGACTGAAGCGGGATTGGAAAATCACATGTTCAGATGGAAAAAACCAGGCAAGGTATTCGATCCCAAGGATCTGACCCAAACCAACTGGATGCATGAATTCTCGCAGTCACCCTCGGCGCTGGTCTCGGAATGGCAAAGTCTACCTGCTGTACAACGGTAATGAGTTCGGTCGCTACGGCTTCGGTCTCGCGATGCTGGAAAACGATTAATGTCCAATGAGGAACACCGTGGAAAAGCAAAGAGACTTTAAAGAAGCTTCCGGCGAAGCGCTTCGGGAAGCGCAGTCAAAACTCAACGACTATCTGGAAGGGTGCTACAAGTTGGGACAACACTACCTGGATCTGTGCTCCAGCATCTTCCTGATGCGTGAAAAAGGAGCTCCCCGTGGCTAAATCAGTACTGATTTTCCCGGCGGGCATGCCACGCTCGATGGCCTATCTCGAACGTGCCCTGAGTGAAGGGCAAAGCGTGATCGGTTCCTCTTCGCTGGGCTACGACCCGGCGCGCCAGCTCTATCCGAACTGGGCACACTTGCCTTACGTCACCGCGCCAGACTTTGACGAGGCGCTGCGCCAAGTCATCGCCGATTTCGACATCGGCGGCATTTTCACCCCCAACCTAGTAGTGTGGGACTACCTTAATCGCTGCATCGCGCAATCGTTCCCGGGTGTGACGCTGGTCAACATCTCGCCGATGACCAGCGAAGTTGCGCCTTACCACAAGGCGTTGCAGTTCGGCGAATCGGTGCTGTCCGAACCACTAGCAGTGGCAGGGTCCGGAGAAACCAGGCCAACCGCTTCCGCGCTGGAGATCGCCGCGCTGTTCCGCCACGCCGAAATCATTCCCGGAATGTGCGACCACGAAAAGATTCGCGCGCTGTGCGAACTGTTTCGTCACGCGCCCGACGGGGATGTGGTGGAGATTGGCAGTTGGTGGGGTAAGTCGGCTTTTGTGTTGATGCGTCTGGCCAGTTGCTACAACGTTGGCAAACTGTTGTGCGTAGACCCATGGTCTAACGAGCACCTCATTCAGAACGACGAAAAGGGCTTCGTTGATCGCGTTCCGGTCAACGCCGATGAAGCCTTGACGGTGTTCCAACTCAACCTGCTGCCGTATGCCCACGGCTCAGTGAACTACATGCGCCTGCCCTCCGTTGACGCAGCAGTAGAATATCGCCGCAGCCGGCAGGTAACGACAGCAGCGTTTGGCGAAACGACCTATGTAGGTCGTATTGCCGTCCTGCATATAGACGGTAACCACAGCTACGATAAGGCTCGCGCTGATGTATTAGCCTGGGCGGACCTCGTGCTGCCGGGTGGCTGGATCATCATCGACGACTACATCTGGCCCTATGGTGACGGACCGCAGCGTGTAGCTGATGAGTTTCTCAGAAGCCGACTCTCCATCATTGATTGTGCATTTGTCATGGGGAGTGCGATGTTTATCAAATTGAAATAACGCTCCCCCGCAAACACTGCGCTCGCTCGGTCAAACTCTATTGAAAGCCTCAGAGCGCAGTCTGCTACGCAATCGAAAATTGATTGATGCATCTGATCACATGGTCCTGCTCCGCCTCGCTCAACGTCGGATACAGCGGCAACGACAGGATCTGTTCGGACAGCGACTCGCTGAGTCCCTTCGACGCCGGCGCCAGATGGCGATAGGGTTTGTGGTGATGAATAGGCAATGGATAATGGATCTGTGTCTGAATGCCATTCTCAGCCAGATGGGCCTTCAACGCGTCACGCCATGGACAGGAGATGACGAACAAGTGCCAGACATGAGCGGACGACTCCACCACCTCGGGCAGCCTGATCAGCGGGTGCTGGATCCGGGCAAGATAGCGTTCGGCAAGGCGGCGGCGCCGAAGAGTGTCAGCCTCTAGCCCCTTAAGTTTTACGCGCAGCATAGCGGCCTGAATTTCATCCAGACGGCTATTCACGCCCGCAAGATCATGCTGGTACTTGATGCTGGAACCATAGTTTCCGAGGGCACGCACAAGCTTTGCCAGCCCTGGATCGTCAGTGGTCACAGCACCGCCATCGCCCAAGGCGCCGAGGTTCTTTCCGGGATAAAAACTGAATGCTGCCGCATCCCCCCAATTACCTGCCTTGCGCCCCTGCAAGTGAGCGCCATGGGCTTGTGCGCAATCTTCCAGTACCAGCAGATCATGCTGTTTGGCCAATGCCAGAATCTGCGGCATCGGTGCCAATTGACCGTACAGGTGCACCGGCAAGATCAAACGGGTTCTGTCGCAAAGCGCGGCTTCAACGGCTGCCATGTCCAGGTTATAGGTAGCGGGATCAACATCTACCAGCACCGGTACCAAGTCGTTTTCCACAATGGCTGAGACAGTGGCAATAAACGTGTTTTTCTGCACAATCACTTCATCGCCTGCGCTCAGCTTCCCCTGTTCTTTCCACGCTCGCAGAACCAGGGAAAGGGCATCGAGACCATTACCGACGCCGATCGCGAATCGGCTGTTGCAATAACGAGCGAACTCCGTCTCGAACTGAACGAGTTCGTCACCCGAAATGTACCAACCCGAGTCGATCACTCGACTGCAGGCCGCTTTCAACTGATCGGCATACTCGTGGTTTACACCTTTCAAATCAAGGAAGGGGACGTGCATCGATATACCTTACAATTTTGGCTGGATTGCCCATTACAACCGCGTTATCAGGTACATCGCGGGTCACTACAGCACCTGCACCCACCATACAGTTTTCACCCAGAATGATACCGGGCAACACGGTGGCATTGGCACCGATCGATGCCCCTCGCTTGACGAGGGTTTGCACAAAAACGTCAGGATAAACTTTTGATCTTGGGTATTTATCATTGCTGAAAGCCACGCATGGACCGATGAATACATCGTCCTCAATCGTCAGGCCATCCCACAAATAGACACCCGACTTGACGGTGACTCGGTGGCCAATGACCACCTCATTCTCGATGAAGGTATGCGCGCAGATATTGCAGTCGTCGCCAATCACTGCTCCCGGCAAGATCACGGCAAACTGCCATACTTTGGTGCCGATTCCGATAGACGTTGACTGGACATCGCTCAAGGGATGGATCATTGCGCCACCGCCGTTAAAAAGCTGGCGTAGTCCCGAACATAGTCCGACTCCTCATAGAGCTGATCGGCCAGCACCATCAGCACACAGTCTTCAGAAAAATCGTACATCTCTCTCCAGATAAAAGACTCAATCAGAAGACCCTGGCAGGGATGATCCAGCCGAATCTCGATTTTTTCCTGGCCATCATCCAGCATGAAGCGACAGGAGCCTCTCACCGCGACCACGACTTGTTTGAGGGTCTTGTGGGCATGAAAGCCCCGTCTAACGCCTTTGCCGGTATCGAACATGTAATAAACACGCTTGACGGAAAAAGGAATATTTTTACCTTCTTCCAACGCAATCAGCGAGCCACGCTCATCGCCATGCGTTTGCAGTTGCAGAAACTGAACCTTCATCGAGATTTCTCAACAACCATTGTCGACACCTGCGACTGCAGCCAAGTAGCAATGATGTCGGGATCAATAAAATAGGGTTTGTAGTAGAGCTCTCGTGAATCCAATGCGCCGACGCGGTAGGAAATGTAGTCCATCTCTACACCGACAATGGCCGCAATGTTGGAGAAACAGGAGAATGCTCCACCCTCTTCGGCCATCCAGCACAATGCCTTCGTGCCTGCCGTGGCAAACAAAATGTTGGTCCAGGCGGCGCCTGTGGGGCCTACGATTATTTCGGCATTAGCCATGATGGCCACCTGTTGGCTGACGTCCTGATCTTCCATGTAAACACAGACAAAACCATGGGCTTCCAGCAGCGTCGCTACCTCTGTCTGATTATACAGTCTCAAAAAGCCCTTTCTGGCCAGGAACACCCGCTTTGGCAAGTCGTCCCTGGGCAGGTCCCGACTCAAGGCAAACGCTTTTTCACGCAGGAACATGATGGACTCGTGACGGGCAAAACTATTTTCGGCAAGGTTCCAAGCGGTGCCCTTGAGGTTGGGAATGGCATTATTGGGGGCTCCGATCAGCAATAGATCGTCCACTTTATAGGCCGTGACAATACTCAGGTAAATAAACGGTCTATTGATGCCGAAACTCTCGATCAACGTCTTGATCGATGAAATTTTCTGGCTGGCCACGGAGATCAAAATTGGATAGTCAGCATAGTGGGGAGGCAGTTCTTCGACAAACTGCAGCTGAGTGAGGATTTCCAATACCCAGTGGTAATAATTAAGCTCGTTACAACCCGAAATCAATATGCCCTTTTCAATTCGCTCCGGTTGGAGCGCGCGGACCAGCGCCAGGCTTTTTCCATGATGGAGCAGATGAGCACCGCTGTAGTCAGCACGGGTCGACGCCGAGGTGGTGACGCGCTCAATCACTATCTGTTCATCGGGAAGGATAACCGAGCGGGAAACAGAGCAGACCTGACCATGGCGAAAATGATAAAGCGCCACTTCCGGCAAGGTAATACCCGTCGGCGCAACGTGCTGGTTCAGGTACCGAGGGCCCTGCACCTGCCCTTTCATGGAGGATCGAAAAACGTGCACCTTGCTGGCAGTGACCTCATCCAGCCACTGCACCGACAACCGCTTGATATTGTTTGTTGTGGTCCCGACTATAAAACGATATAGCCAATCGGAAACCCACCCGGGCCGCGTACAGATGCGCTCATAGCCGAGTAACTCAAAGCGTTTTCTCAAAGACTGTAGCCTGGAGCACTTTGCCGGGTCTGGCCAATACACCGTGATTTTATCTTCGCTTATCGCGAACTCGTCGATGAGTTGACTTTGAATTTCGCGGTAATAATCACTGGCGATAATGATTTTATCAAAAGATAAGTCGGTAAGTTGTCGTGGCGCATAGATAGTTTTCCCGAACAACAAGCCGCCCTGTTTCTGCTGATTGTTATCAAGAAACCCAATCACTTTTTGACGGCCGCGGCTGCTCTTGTAAAAGTTAACACCGCCCGCGCCGGTCCCAAAGATCAAGATCCGACTTTTACGCTTAAACCACGTTCGCACACTCACCTCGTCTTACGTATTTTTCAAAGCCTCAGCGATAACACTGAGCGGGCAACCCATCGTATTCAGTGCCCTAAACCTTATTGATGATATTGCCTTTTACTTGTGCGATACCTTTTGCATCCAGGTCCCGACGTGTTCTGGCCGGCCTGATTTCACCCTGGATAGTGCTGTTTATCTCATCGATCTGCGTCTCGCCCGCCTGTCCATTGGACTTGCCCACCAAATAGCGCAAAGACAATCGAAACCGATCGGATTCATCGTCCAATGGACGGGTCCCGTGCAACGTACAGTTATGCCAAAGGCCGACATAACCTGGCCCACCGACCAACTTTTGATCCACGCACTCAATCGTCTGACCTTGGTCGTCAGCGTAAGCCCAACGGTCATCCCCAAGATTCTTCAGCTGGTGAGGAAACAATGTCGCGCCCAATCGGTGCGAGCCGGGCATCAGGTGCAGCGGGGAATCACGCTCGGTCACTTCATGCAAATACACATAAACCGTCAGAAACGTTGACGGATCCAAGTCAACACGCCCCTGCGGCCAATCGATGATGTCTTGATGGAAGTCGATGCCACGGAAGTAAGTAATGTCGCGAAATGGCTTCCTGATGTAGGGCCCCAGGTTCGCCACGTTAACGTCGCGAATCCTTTCCCGCACCCATTCCGGCAGCCAGGCATCCGGCACACCGCAAACGGCCTTTTTAATCACCACCTCATAGTCGTCACCCAGCACACTACCGAGTACCTCGGTCAGGACCGGGTCCTGCTCTATGAATTGCAGTTGAGGTTCAAACGCATTGAGGTAGTTGAACGTTTTGGTCGGATTGGCGTTGAAGTGGTTTTCCTGAGCGAGGTACTCGACCTCCTCCATGAACAGACCCGGGCCGAAGTCCCGCGCGCAGATCATTTGCTGATACAACGCCTGAGTCTGACCGACGTCCAGGATCTCCCCAAAGAGATAGGCACCCTGTTCTTTGAGGCTATCGATGTAGGTCTGCATACTGCGTTCGCTCATTGTGTGCCGTAATGTATCTGAATTTTATCGGCAGGCTTGGGTGAAACTAGCGGGTGGCGGGTGAAAATATTTGCGTCGCGGACACTGGCCGGGACTGTCAGCCTCACGGATAACTAAACCCCTTGACCAACGTCAACTCCCCCACCGCCCGCATCGGCACCAGGAACGTCTCCATCTTCTCGTTCGGCGTCCCCTCCTCCGTAATCACCGTCACCTGTGCGGTCGTCAGCGGCTGAACCGCCTCCTCCTGCCCCTCATCATCACTGCGATACCCGCCCCCAAAGTAGTTCACATAGACGAGGTATTGGCCTTTGATCGGCGCCGGCATGGCGAAGATTTCCGGGCCATAGCCGGTCGTCACGTCTACATCGAGCGCAGCACCATTGGGAGCAACGCGGTCGCCGTACCAGATGTGGGCGCCGTCGGGTGTGATGAGGTGCAAGTCGAGATCGGTGCCATCACTGTCCCAGGCCAGTAGCACTCGCAACTTGGCGGGTGTGGCGCCACCACTGGCATTCAGGAACTGCGTGCGATGCCGTTGCTGGCCATCGGGGCTGCGGACTTCGACGCTGTTGCTGCCATTGGGGAATGAGAACGGACGATCAAAGCGACCAGCGGGGTCAATCTTCAGCGGCATGCTGACGCCGTTGACGATCAACCGGCCCGGCTCACCGGACTTGGGCGTCGCGTTGATTTGCCCGGTGATGCGTGCAGTGTTGGCCTGCCCCACCGGGGTGTTCACCGAGGAGGCCGGGTAGTTAACGATCTGGCGAAAGTTCTCGCCTTCGCCTTCAGGCGCGCCAGTGCGCCAGCCGCCAACGGGTGTATCGAGTTTGGCGGCACTTTCGGCGGCAAACGTCGTCGACCATACGCAAAAAGAACAAAGGAACAGGAGGACCTGTGGATAACGGAGTTTCATGGCCTATTCCAGCAAGAGGTGGCGGGCGAGCCCTTCGATGTAGGTTTCATCCTGGCCGTTGGGGTGTGCTTCGAAGGCCAGGTGCAGGTATTCGTGGGTCAGGTCGAGGCGGTCTTGCAGCGACAACACGCCGCGCACGTAGATGCGCTGGCGTTCGCGGTCGACAAAGGGGCGGCCGAAGGCCAGGCGGCAGACGGCGAAGGTGCTGACTTCGTTGTAGCCAATCTCGCTTTCCAACCGCGGACGCCAGTCGCGGCGTTGGTTCAGCAGCCAGTCTTGCGCGGCGGGGAGTGCTTCGCAGGAGGCGACTGGATTGTCCCAGCGGCTGAGGCTGGCGCG
This sequence comes from Pseudomonas sp. GL_093, assembly GCF_057837605.1. NCBI lineage: Bacteria > Pseudomonadati > Pseudomonadota > Gammaproteobacteria > Pseudomonadales > Pseudomonadaceae > Pseudomonas > Pseudomonas sp. GL_093. The sequence continues at coordinate 6,236,766 of NZ_CM174448.1, forward strand.
GGGGTAGGCGTGGAGCAGGATGGCGTCGTAGCGTTGGCCAGCGTTGGCTTGTTCGACGGCTTGTTGCCAGGAGAGCTTGTCCGGGCCGGGCTGGTCGGAGTGGTAAGTGACGGTGCTGCCGGCGAGGACCAGGTCGCTGGTCCAGGCGGCGATGTGGCGTGATTCGGCGGTGGCTGGACGTGGGGCGACGCGTTGCCGGCTGCTGCTGTCGTCGATGCTCAGGCAATCGCCGTTGCGGGTGGCGTTTTGCAGCAGGTACGTGCGGATCGCGACGGCCAGGGCTTTGGCGGCTTCGGCGGGTTCGGGCTTGGCTTCGCGCTGGAGGACGCGGGCGACATATTCTTCGCGGTCCAGGCGGGCGATCAATTTGTCTTTCACCAAAAACAGTTCGCCGTCGCTGTGGATATCGAGTTGGTTGCCGTTGGTGAATTCGACGCGGTAATCGCCCTGCAAGGGCCCGGACTCAACAACACGATCCCCAGCCAGAACGCGCCCGATGGGATAGCGTGAAAACAGCCCCACCTCGACACAGCGTCCCGCCTCCGAAGGCCAATCCACCGGCAACACCGAAGCCAACGCTCCACCGTAGTGACGCAAGACCATTTGACTGGTCCCATGTCCACCGGCCCAAACCGGCGTACCGTTCGCCGTCCACCCGGCAAACCCACCCTGACGCGACGAAGGGTCCTGATCCCCCAACCAGCTCCAGGTTTTCACCCGCAACCGGCCACCGAGCTCGCCCACGACATTGCCGTCAGCCGCATTCAACACCACATCCAGCAACACCCGCCGCGCCGAATCCTGCGCTGGCATCATGGCCAGCACCTTAAGCAATTCAGCCACCGATACTCGCGTAGAAGGCTGCAACGAAGACAAGTTCAGCAACCACTCCGGTGCCTTACGTGCCTGCCAATACTCTCGCCAACCAGCATCAGAAATACCCAACCGCGCAGGCTCAAAGTACAAACCGCACGACTTCACCAACGCCTGATCGCGCTCAATCTTGCCGCCCGCCGTGCAGCAGTAAACTTCCTCTTTCGACTGACCGCGACATTCGTAAGCCGGCTCATGGGCGTTGGTATCCACCAGCCAGCCGTACACAAACAACTTCCACACACTGCCCAATGGAGTCTGTAAATCAGCGGGCAACGGCTCGCGCGCGATCACCTGAGTCTGGCTCAACGACAGCAACTCACCTTTAAAAGCCAGCCGCAGCGGCTCCTCCTGCGCTGTCGCCAGCGCAGGAATCAGACACAGCCACCACCAGAGCAAACGCCGGGTCATGTCAGTTGACCGTGACCTGGCCGAGGGCCGGTTTCTGTTCCTGAGCCTGATGCTGCGGCGCGTAAACCTGAGTGAAACGCACCGGCGGCAGGTTGAACTGGCCTTTCTGCGAGAAGCGCACCAGATGACGCAGACGCAATTCGCCACTCAAGGCGTCGACCGGAATGGCATAGGCCATTTGCCCCGGTTCGAAACGCGCTTTCTCCAACGCGGACGGTTCGGTGCCGGCCTTGCCCATGAGCTTGATGCCCCACGTGGTGCGCTCGACATCGGCGCCCGGTGGCAGCGGCACTTCGAGCATGCCGTAACGCAGCGGTTTGGCCGCTTTACTGGTGATGATCACTTCGTCCAGATACAGGCTGTCGCTGGACAACGGTTTGTTGCCGACCGCTTCCAGTTTGAAGGTGAAGGCTTCGTCGCCCGGCACCAGACGCGACAGGCGACGGGTGATGGTCACGGCCATCGGATCTACCTGCGGTTGTTTGGTCTGGAAGCTCAAAGCCGCTCGCAACGGACGCTCTTGTGCACCGGTCAGCGACAGCACCGCAGGCACTGGCGCAGCACCCTGCCACGTCCAATACGTCTCACCGGTATCACCGTATTTTTTCTTCCAGCCTTCACCCGGTGCCAATGCGATGGTGGGTGATGCCTGCTCGATGCTGCGCTGCAACCAGGTCAGCGCCAATGCGCGTTCCAGGGTCGATTGCTGTGGCAACAGTCGCTGCAGCAACGCTTGCGCGTGAGCCTGATCAAAGGCTTGCAGCGACAGGTTCAAGGCTTCGGCAAACGGCTGCGAACTGACCGCCAATCGTTGTTGCGCGTCTGGCAATTGACGATTGAATGCGTCCGGCAGAGTCACCTTCGATTGCTTAGCCAACGAGGCAGTCAACGCTCGAGCAGCCGCCAGACCCAACGCCGAATCCGGATCGCTCATGACGATGCTGTCTTCGCCATCGTCCATCAGGTTCGCCGCATTGCCCTCGCCCGCTTTCGACAGATCATCCATCAAACCGCTGAGCAAGGTGTTCACCGGCAATTGCATCTGTTTGGCGAACGACAGGATCAGCGCGCGCTGCAACAGCGGCGTGTTTTTGGCTTGCTTCGAATAAACCTCCAGCACCCGCTGCCAATGCTCCGGCGGCAGACTCAACTCCAGCGCTTTGCTGGCGTGCCAGTCGGCGTAATACGCGTAAGCGGTGAGGAATGCATCCGGCTCACCGTCCATGCCCCACCAGGTGAAGCTCGCCGAAGGCCCGGCCATTTGCACCAGGCGCAGACGGCTGTTCTGCATGATCAGGCGCAAGCGATCGCGGATCTGTGGGTTCGACGACAAAGTCGGATACGCGATGCTCAGCGGCAGCAAACGACTGGCCGTTTGTTCGACGCCGCCGTATGGATAGCTCAACAGATCGTCGAGTGCCGAGCGGAACAGCGCTTGTGGACTGTCGTCCAGACGCAGGCGAATATCGCTGGCGTCCGCCGGCAGAGTCAGCGGCGTATCACCGCTGGCCACGTCCAGGCTTTGGCTCTGGGTCACCTGCCAGCCTTCGCCGGTCGCGGTCAGCCGCACAGCCAATGCATCAGCCGTTTTTCCGTCCTGCACCAGCTCAGCCGACCACTCGCCACTGGCCAACGCGAACGCCGGCAGCGCGATGTAGTTGATGCCGTTATTCAGCGTCACGGGGACGCGTTGTTCGGCGCCAGCGTAATGAATCACCAGCTCAGCCTTGGCCGGTTTCTCGGCCTGACTGAAAGCGAACACGCCGAGATCCGGTTTGTCGCCTGTACGGAATTTGGTTGGGCCGCTCCACTTCAGGTAAAGCGGTTTTTCCGAGCGTACGAATTGCTTTTTCTGCCCGACCTGACCGTCATCGGCGATAGCCCGGGCGGTGATGCGCCAGCGGGTCAGCGAGTCCGGCATCTTGAAGGTGAAACGGGTTTTGCCGTTGGCGTCGGTGATCAATTCCGGCTGCCACGCGGCGGTGTCGACGTCTTCACGACGCGGCCGCTCCAGCACTTTCACGCCCCGCTCGCTACGGTTGGCTTTGCCCGGCGCCCCAGGGCTGCCCGGCAATGCCACGTCGTAGCTGATGAACGACAGACTGGCGCTGGTGCGCACATTGTTGCGGCGCGGGTGGTAGAAGAACTGGTCGATGGTCGGCGCGACTTCCGGTTGCAGCGCGTAAACCATTTCGTCCACCACGCTGACCGTCAGGTGCGCTGGAATAGGCTTGCCAGCGAACTGGGTGGTCAAGTCCACCGACACGGTATCGCCCGGCTGATACGCCTCTTTATCGGTGGCAATGACCATGTCGATTTGCGGCGCGATCACTTTGATACCGGCGTTCTGGAAGCTGTACTGACCGCCCTTGGTGTAAAGCACTGAGAACGTCAGGTTCGGCGCAAAATTATCCTTCACCGGGATCCGCGCGCGGTATTGGGTCTCGCTGAGTTTTTCCATTTTCAGCCAGTCGCCGCCCTTGGACAGCAGCGCTGTGGCCTCGACCTTGTCGCGCTCCAGCGACAACAGTGCATCGCTGATCGGTTCAGGGAACGTGATCAATGCGAGGGCTTCGTCGCCGGCCTTGTACTCGGGTTTATCGAGGACGATTTCCACGGTGCCCGGCACGGCTTTGACGCCGTCGCCAGTGACCGAATGCCCGGTGGCACCCACCACACGGCCATGGTCATCCTTCAACGTCAGGTTGTAAGTACCCGGACGGTCGAAGGCCAAGGTGAAGCCTTTGTCTTTCGCGGCGAGTTTGCCTTCGCCGGTGCTCTGGTCTTCCAGGCGCACCCAACTGTAGCTGCTTGGCGTGACTGCTTTACTTTGCTCGCTGCCGCCTTCATTCAAATAACTGAACGCAACCTTGTCACCCACCGCACTGAACCGCTGAGGCGCACGCAGGCTGAAACTCGCCGCGCCGCGGTCGATGAGGATTTCCTTGGTGGTCTTGACCCGATACGCCGCGCCATCGCTGGCGAACACGGTGAGCATGTAGCGACTCGGCTTCTCGGCAGCCGGCAGATCCAGCGTCGCGTTGCCCTTGGAATCGGTGGTCAGTTCGGTACTGGTCAACTCAACCGGGAATTGCCCGAGGTATTGCAGTTCGTTGTCGACCATCGACAGTTGTTGAGCACGCAGACTCAGGCTCAACTTGGCGTTGGCCACCGGTTTTCCGTCCGGGTACAGCAGCACCAGGCTGCCCTTCACCGGTTCGCCGGTGCGGTAATCCTGCTTGGCCAGGTTCAGGGAAATTTCGAAGTGCGGCTTGATGTATTCGGCGACACGGAAGGCGCTGCTGTAGGCCTGATCCTTGTAGCTGAAACGCAACTCGTAACCGCCCGCTACCGCGTTGTCCGGCAACTGGAACCGACCTTGAGTGCCCGCCTTGGAATCGAGTTTCAGCGCCAACGATTGCAGCGCCGTGCCGGTCGCATCGAGCACGGTCACGTTGACGTCGGCTGCAGTCGGCAGCACAGAGTCGCGGGCGTTTTTGAACTCACGACCAACGATTTTCAGCGACACCCAATCCCCCGGGCGATACAACGGCCGGTCGGTGAAGGCATAGAGTTTGGTGTCGTAGATTTCGCTGTCGTAATAGAAGTTCTCGGAGACAAACACCCCGCCCTCTTCGTCCTCGCCAATCACGAACGAACGCTCGGGGCTGACGTGTTTCAGACGCAGCAAACCATCGGTATCGGTGGCGCCGCTGCTCATCACACCCAGGCCATCGGTCCACAGCACATTCACCTTCGACACCGAACTGCCTTCGTGTTTGCGCGCGGCCCACACCAGCAATTCATCACCAGCAATCTTGCTCACGGCCACGGTGTTGGAGACGAAGACCATGGTGGTCGCACGGTACTTGCCGATCAGCGCTTCCACCAGGTACAGGCCCGGTTTCAGGTTACCCAAAGGAATGTAAACGTTGCCCGGCGAGACACTGACGAACTCGCTGGAAGAGCCGGCGAGGTTCACACCCTCGGGCGGCTGGATCGGTTTGGCTTGCCACAGCGGATAACGGAATTGGCTGATCACCGGCAGGCCCGGAATCAGCGCGAATTGCGGCTGAGCGTCGTAAGGCGTTGGCGCGGCCATGGCGGCGCCCATCTTCAGTTCCGGCACTTCCTCGGTGACTTGCTTGCGCGATTCGTAGGAGAACGCTCGCTGCATCACGCGACGGGATTTGCGGTACCAGTTGTCCCACAGGTACGCGAGGGTGTTCGACAGTCCTTCGCCCTTGAACTGGCCGTCGCTGACCACGCGGTGCAGGTTCTTCTGGCGCTTGAGAAAATCCAGCGGCTTGTCGATGCGGTACACGCGAATGTCGGCGCCGCCGTAAGGCTCCATGCGGAACCGGCGGTAGTCGCGGCCCGGCGCTTCGAGGCGAACCATCGCCTGTTCGTCGCTGGCAAAACTGCTGTCGGCCAGCAGGAAAAAGCTTTCACCGGCCACCGGCGTATAGCCGCTCGGCTCGACGGTGTCTTCGGCGTTGACCGCCGAAAAAGGCAGCACTAAGACCAACAGCAGAGGCAGAAAACGCAGCATGCGGGCACCGATCATTGGGAGAGAAAGTTCAGTCGATAGACGCCGATGAAGTTGGGGTTGGCTGCGTCGGGTATCCATCGGGTGTCCTTCCATGTCATGAGTTGCTGCAGGCTTGCGGAGCGCATGCCGTTGTCAGTCGGGGTGGTGGTGCCGGTGTGATAGGCGATGTAGCGGCCCATCCAGATCATCAGGTGCTGGTCGTCGCCCTGATCGAAAAACATCAGGTCACCGGGCCGGGCTTGCGCCAGATCGCGACCGACCAAATGGCTGTTGAACTGAATCAGTTTGATCGCGTTGACGTAGGGCCCGACCTTGCCGCCGCCCTGCTGCCATTGCTGGGCGAGGCCGCGCTGGGCCTCGCTCAGTTGCAGTTCCGGCGGCAGGTAGCGGTTGGACAGGCCATTGCTGCGCAGCCATTTGTCGTCGTGGACTTTCAGCGCTTCGTTGGCGGCGAAACGAACCAGGCCGGCACAGTCCTGCTGATACCAGCGCGGGCTCGGACCTTGGGTCAGTTGTTCCTGGGCGATGCGCACGAACCAGGCGCGGAACACCTGGGATTGCTGCACGTCCAGCGGCGGTGCCTCAGTGGCAAATGCCCGGGTGCCCAGCAACATCGCCAGCAGGCCGAGGCCTCGAATGAGTGCGGTCACAGGGCTTTCCATTCCAGCGGCAGCCATTGCCAATGGCCGTCGGGCTCGCTGCCTTCGGGCAAGGTCAGGGCGTATTTGCCGTAGCCGCCGAGCTTGCGCAGTTTCGGGATCAGATAGGTTTGCGCGGCGTTGTAGAACACCGGCTCCATGTCTTGCGGCAGGCTGTCGAGGGTTTCCTGTTGCATCAGTTGCGCCATGGAATCCGGGCCGAAGTAGACCGGCATCAGCAGGTCTTTCGGTACCACGTCGGCCATCGGCGGAAAGCGTTTGTCGAGGGTGCCGAGGGCCTTGTCCACGAGCTTGTCGTCGAGGGAGAACAGCAGCGTCGAACCGTGGCGTGCCAGGCTGACTTTCATGAACGCCTTGCCGGTGATCGCGTCCGGCTGCTCGGCATCCTTGGCCTTGTAAGGACCGAAGTTGGAGCTGACCTGACGCTGCCATTGGTGGGTTGGGCCTTCCTGTTTCTCGATCACCGGGAACGCGTGCTCTTCGACGTTGCCTTCGTAGGCACCGACCATCGAGCCGAACAGGTTGCCCAGATCGCCGTCGAGTTTGGCGCTGTCATCATCGTTCAGGCTGGCCACCAGCAACGGCGTGTACAACCGCGAATCGGCGTACCAGCACAGGCCGGCGGCACCGGCCATGTGTTCGGTCAGGGCCTGGGCCACCGACTCGTCAGCGCCAAGTTTCACCAGTAGCGGTTTCTGTTGTTCGGCAGCGAGCGGCAAGGCGACGCAGGCGCTGGCGCCCATGGGCATGGCTTGCCAGATCGGCTTGAAATCGAAGTCCGGCTGGTCGTCCAGTTCGTCCATGGCGAGGAAGCTGTGCCAGCCCTTGTCGTCCATGTCGAAACGCAGGCCGGCGAAGTTCGGGATGAAACGCTGGTATCCCATGGCCAGGACGCTGGAATTCACTGAGAGACGTTGCTTCACCTCTGGCGCGCGGGGTGGCAGGCCGAAGGCTTCGGGGAAGAGTTTCTGGCCGCCGAGCAGTGCTTCCAACGATTCAGTCGACACCATGCCGGGTTCGTCGACCGGACCGTGGCCGGCCTCATACAGCTTGGCCGGATTGGACAGCACCACCAGTTTGTCGCCATGAGAGGCGAACAGCAGCGCTTTACTGTGGTTGTAGGTGAGTTGATAAAGCGGCACCACATCGCCGGCAACCTTGATTTCAGCCAATTGGGTCAACTGCGAATCATCCAGCGCCACTTTGGCCAGCGGCTCCAGCACCTTGGCCAGTCCACCGCGATCCATCACCAACAAAAAGTCTTTCAGGCGACCATCCGCCCCACGCCACAGCGCCACATCCGCCGGCTGATCAAACAGCTGCTCAATCAAACTGTCCTGCAACTTCAGGTCATGTTCGTAAATGATCCGCCGCAGACTGCCGATCAAACCGAGACGATCCGCATGCGCTTCATAATAGAAGACGAAATCTTCGGTCAGGGTTTCCTTAAGGAACGGCACCGCCAGCAAGTCCTTGGGCAATTGGCTCAAGGAATGGGTTTCGAGCAGACCGTCCGGTCGGCTCATGCCCAGTTTGTCGCTGGCCAACTCCGCCGGGGGCGCCTTGGGCTTGTGCATGAACCAGCCCAACCCGGCCGCAACGCCGACCACCAGGGCCAGCCCGACCAGCAGCGCCGGCCAGCGGCGAGGAGTTTTGGCTGCAGGCGTTTCGGCGGCCGGAGAAACAGTGTTATCGCTCATGTTCACAAAACCCGATGTCATCCGTGGAGCGGGATGCTTAATAGTTGAAAGTCTTGACCAGCAGCAGGTCACCGATGGCCCGCAGGGGCACGATGAAGGTCTCGCGTTTTTCGTCGACGGTGTTTTCGTTGAGCACCAGGTTGATCTGCGAGGTGATCACCTCGTTCTGGTTGCTGGTCTCATCGAAGTTATAGCCGCCACTGCCGAAGTTGCCCCAATAGTTCACGTAAACCAGATAGGTGCCATGCATCGGCGCGGTCATGGTGAACATTTCCGGGCCGGGGCCATCGACGCCGTCCGGGTCCAGACCGCCGCCGTTGCTCATCGCCGGGCGAGCCCAGAACGCATGCTGGCCGTCGGGGGTAATAATGTGCAGATCGAGTTCGGCTTTCGGGTCATCCCAACCCAACACCACGCGAATCCGCGCCGGGGTGCGCAGGTTGTTGGCTTCATAGAATTGAACGCGCTTGAGCGATTGGCCTTCGGAGCTGCGCACTTCGACGCTGTTGGAGCCAGCGCCAAACGCATACGGCCGGGCGAAACGTCCCTGGTCGTCGGTGTACAGATTCAGCGGATTGCCGTTGACGGCCAGGGTGTGCGGCCCTCGCTGAGTGCCGATGGCCTTGAGCTGGCCCTGGATCATCGTGCGATTGCGCTGCACACCGCGATCGATCGGTGGCGTGGGATAGGCGACTTGAGGATTTTCACTGCGGTCCAGCAGGCCGGAATAACGCCAGCCACCCACCGGTTCCGACACCTCGGCCGAAGGCTCGGCCAACGCCGCGCTCGCGCAGACGAGCCCCATCAGCAATAGAAGAAATGAACGCATGTGACGCCTCCTGCCATGCATAACGAAACCTTGCGCCCGATCCTCGGCGCGTTACAGATCCAAAAACTGCGTTTCGTCAGAAAGACCCATGACTTTCGGGTCGTAGAAGGCGCGAAGATTAGCCATTCGGCGGTTTTTTAACAATCGGATACATCTATATTTGCGGTGGGATTCACGCTAGCAGGTGGACGGTGAGCCGAATTGGCGTCATATTCGGCTCACAATATGAGCCGAATAACGTTTCTATTCGGCTCACCCACACCAAGAGCACCGAGTTCATGGCACCTCACTGGATCTGGCAGCAGCCCGATTGGCCGAATTTCAACTGGCAAGCCGAGCGCCTGACACCGCTATTGCGCGAGTGCGTGCAGGCCCAAGGTCGGTTGATGGGCATGGCCAGCTCAGTGGGCAGTTCGCTGAGCGCTCAGAGCGAACTGGATGCACTGTTGCAGAACATCGTGACTTCATCCGCCATTGAGGGTGAGCAGCTGAATGTAGGTTCGGTTCGCTCGTCATTGGCGCGGCGGTTGGGGCTGGAGCTGGTCGATGGCAACAATGTCAGCCAGCGCAGTGAAGGGCTGGCGCAATTGATGCTCGACGCCACTCAGCATTTCGCTGAACCGCTGACGTTGGAGCGATTACTCGATTGGCACGAATGGCTGTTTCCCGAGCAAGAGACCGATCTCGCTGCCCGACCGATCCGTGTCGGCGCATTACGTGGCGATGACCCGATGCAAGTGGTGTCCGGCCGCCTGGACAGACCAACCGTTCACTTCGAAGCCCCGCCTCGTCAGGGCCTTGAGCGACAGCTCGACACCTTCCTCACCTGGTTTACCGCCAGCCGAAATCAGGCGGGACTCGACCCATTACTGCGGGCCGGCATCGCGCATTTCTGGTTCGTCACTTTGCACCCTTTCGACGATGGCAACGGGCGCCTGACGCGCACGATCACCGATCTGGCTTTGGCTCAGGGTGAAGACCAATCCATCCGCTTCTATGCCATGTCGGCGAGCATTCTCGAAGACCGGTCCGGCTATTATCGAGTGCTCGAAACCTGCCAGAAAGCCACTCTGGATATCACCGAGTGGCTGGAATGGTTTCTGCAAACCCTGCTGCGCAGCTTGCAACAGGCCATGGCCCGGATCGAGAGCGTGCTGGGCAAGGCGCGTTTCTGGCAGGCGCACAGGATGTCATCGCTGTCGGCTGACCAGATAAAGGTCCTCAATCGCCTGCTTGATGGTGGGGAACGAGGTTTCGAGGCGGGCATCAGCGCGGCTCAATACCAGGCAGTCGCCAAGGTTTCGAAAGCCACCGCGACCCGTCATCTGGCCGAACTGCTGGAGAAGGGCTGCCTGGAACGCCTGCCCGGTGGCGGGCGTAGTACCCGGTATCAAATCCGCTATCCAGATGACTCAACATATTAATCAAGCCGTAATGCGATCTGTAGCAGCTGGCGAAGCCTGCGTTTGGCTGCGCAGCAGTCGTAAAACCAGTACTCGCGGTCTATCAGGCATACAGAGCAAGCAGGGTTGACGACTGCTACGCAGTCGGACGCAGGCTTCGCCAGCTGCTACATAGAGTGTGTTGCTGCTGAAACCAGTGGCCGAAACACCCGGCCCATTTGCCCATACCCCCCATGTCTGCTAGTGTCGCGCCGGTTTAACGTCAACCGGAAATAGCCGCCATGGCCCGCAAAAAAGCTGCACTGGATTTCGAACAATCTCTCGCTGACCTGCAAACGCTGGTGGAGCGTCTGGAGAACGGCGAATTGTCGCTGGAAGACTCGCTGACGGCTTTCGAGCAAGGCATCGGTCTGACCCGCGATTGCCAGGCGGCGCTGGCCCAGGCCGAGCAAAAGGTTCAGGTGCTGCTCGAGCGTGATGGCGAGCTGGCCGAGGAACCCTTCGAAGCGGATCAGCCAGAATGATTGCAGCGTATTCGGCGACCAGCCAGGCCCGCGTCAATGCTGCATTGGAAACCCTGTTCAACGCGCCGAGCCCTGAGCTCGCGCGTCTGTACGAGGCCATGCGCTACAGCGTGATGAATGGCGGCAAACGGGTCCGCCCGCTGCTGGCCTACGCTGCGTGCGAAGCGCTGGGCGGCAAGGCTGAGCACGCCAACGGCGCGGCGTGCGCGGTGGAGTTGATTCACGCTTATTCCCTGGTGCATGACGATTTGCCGGCCATGGACGACGATGATCTGCGTCGCGGCCAGCCGACCACTCACAAAAAATTCGATGAAGCCTGCGCAATTCTGGCCGGTGACGGCTTGCAGAGCCTGGCCTTCAGCGCCCTGCTTGATCCGCGCCTGAGCACCTCGGACGCTGAAATCCGTCTGCAAATGGTCAGCGCTCTAGCGTTAGCCGCAGGCCCGGCCGGTATGGTCGGCGGTCAGGCCATCGACCTTGGTTCGGTCGGTCTGAGACTCGATCAAAAAGCCCTCGAAACCATGCACCGGCACAAGACCGGCGCGTTGATCGAGGTCAGCGTCAAACTCGGCGCCCTGGCCAGTGGTCGTGCCGAGAAAGACGAACTGAAGTCATTGCAGACTTATGCACAGGCGATCGGCCTGGCGTTCCAGGTGCAGGACGACATTCTCGACGTCGAAAGCGATACCGAAACCCTCGGCAAACGCCAGGGCGCCGACATCGCACGCGACAAGCCGACCTACCCGGCCCTGCTCGGCCTCGACGCCGCCAAGGCCTACGCCCTGGAACTGCGCGATCAAGCCCTGCATGCGCTGCGACCGTTTGACGCGGCAGCCGAGCCATTGCGCGATTTGGCCCGCTACATCGTCGACCGGCGCAGCTGACGGCGTATCCGCCAAGTTAAAACCAACGCGTGGGCAGGGGGCGATGCATCAGGTAAACTGCCGCATCTTTTATACCTATAACGATTCGCCTGATGCCCACGACGTTTCATGAGATTCCCCGCAAGCGCCCGACCACGCCCCTGCTCGACCGTGCCAACACGCCGGACGGCCTGCGCCGGTTAGGCGAAGCCGAGCTGGAAACCCTGGCTGATGAGTTGCGCCTGGAATTGCTCTACACGGTCGGTCAGACCGGCGGGCATTTCGGTGCCGGCCTGGGCGTCATCGAATTGACCATCGCGTTGCATTACGTCTTCGACACCCCGGACGACCGGCTGGTGTGGGACGTGGGTCATCAGGCCTATCCGCACAAAATCCTCACCGGCCGTCGCGGGCGCATGGGCACCCTGCGCCAGAAGGACGGCGTCGCGGCCTTCCCGCGTCGTTCCGAGAGCGAGTACGACACCTTTGGTGTCGGACACTCCAGCACCTCGATCAGCGCAGCGCTGGGCATGGCCATTGCCGCCCGCCTGCAAAACAGTGATCGCAAGGCGATCGCCGTGATCGGCGATGGCGCACTGACCGCCGGCATGGCCTTCGAGGCGCTGAACCATGCGCCGGAAGTGGACGCCAACATGCTGGTGATCCTCAACGACAACGACATGTCGATCTCGCGCAACGTCGGCGGGCTGTCGAACTATCTGGCGAAAATCCTTTCCAGCCGCACTTACGCGAGCATGCGTGAAGGCAGCAAAAAGGTCCTGTCACGCCTGCCCGGCGCCTGGGAAATCGCTCGTCGCACCGAAGAATACGCAAAAGGCATGCTGGTTCCCGGCACGCTGTTTGAAGAGCTGGGCTGGAACTACATCGGCCCGATCGATGGCCACGATCTGCCGACCCTGATCGCCACCCTGCGCAACATGCGTGATCTCAAAGGCCCGCAGTTCCTGCACGTCGTCACCAAGAAAGGCAAAGGCTTCGCCCCGGCAGAAGTCGACCCGATCGGCTACCACGCGATCACCAAACTCGAACCGCTGGACGCTCCGGCCGCCGCGCCGAAGAAAGCTGGCGGACCGAAGTATTCCGGTGTGTTCGGTGAATGGCTCTGCGACATGGCCGCGTCGGATCCGCGTTTGGTGGGCATCACTCCAGCGATGAAAGAAGGCTCCGATCTGGTGGCTTTCAGCGAGCGTTTCCCGCTGCGCTATTTCGATGTGGCGATTGCCGAACAACACGCCGTGACCCTCGCTGCCGGCATGGCCTGCGAAGGCGCGAAACCGGTGGTGGCGATTTATTCGACGTTCCTGCAACGTGGCTACGACCAATTGATTCATGACGTCGCGGTGCAAAACCTCGACGTGCTGTTCGCCATCGACCGCGCGGGTCTGGTGGGCGAAGACGGCCCGACTCACGCCGGTAGCTTCGACCTGTCGTTCCTGCGCTGCATCCCCGGCATGCTGGTGATGACCCCGAGCGACGAAAACGAACTGCGCAAAATGCTCACCACCGGCCACCTGTTCAACGGCCCGGCGGCGGTGCGTTATCCGCGCGGCTCTGGCCCGAACGCGACGATCGAGAAAAACCTCGAACCGATCGAAATCGGCAAGGGCGTGGTTCGTCGCCAGGGCCGCAAAGTCGCCCTGCTGGTGTTCGGCGTGCAACTGGCCGAGGCGCTGAAAGTCGCCGAGACGCTGGATGCAACCGTGGTCGACATGCGTTTCGTCAAACCGCTCGATGAAGCACTGGTGCGCGAAATCGCCGACAGCCACGAGCTGCTGGTGACCATCGAAGAGAACGCGATCATGGGCGGTGCCGGTGGCGCCGTCAGCGAGTTTCTCGCCCGCGAAAACATCCTCAAGTCGATGCTGCACCTGGGCTTGCCGGACAGTTACGTCGAGCACGCCAAGCCTGCGCAAATGCTGGCCGAGTGCGGACTGGATGAGGCCGGGATCGAGGCTTCGGTGCGTGAGCGCTTGCAACTGCTGAACATCTAAACCTCAGACTTATGCAAAACCCCTTGTGGGAGCGAGCCTGCTCGCGATAGCGGACTGACAGTCAACTTATTCATTGACTGACACACCGTCATCGCGAGCAGGCTCGCTCCCACATTGGTTTTCTGTGTCCTTCAAAATTTGTGTTCGGCCTGAAGTGCCAACGGACTGCCAATGAAACTCTCCCGCCTCGCCCTGACGCTGACCCTGCTGCCGGCCGGCCAACTGCTGGCCGACACCTTCGAACGCGACCAGGCCCTGAAGCTTCCCGACGTGCTGATCAGCGCCAACCGTCAGGTCGAAGCGCGCAATGACAGCAGCGCCGCCAACACCGTGTTCACCCGCGAAGACATTGATCGCCTGCAACCGAGCAGCGTGACTGACTTGCTGCGTCGTGTGCCGGGTGTGCAGGTCGGGCAAACCGGCGGGCGCGGGAGTCTGCCGGGGATTTACATTCGTGGAACCAAGTCGGCCCAAAGCCTGGTGCTGGTCGACGGCCAGCGCATCGGCAACTCCACCTCCGGCGACAGCAACCTGCAACATATCAACATCGAACAGGTCGAGCGCGTGGAAGTGCTGCGCGGTTCCCGCTCGGTGATTTATGGCAGCGATGCGATTGGCGGGGTGATCCAGATCTTCACCCGTCGCGGCGACGAGCAAGGCCTGCAACCGCGAATGCACGTGGGCTTTGGCAGCAACCAGACGTGGGAACGCAGCCTCGGGCTGTCCGGCGGCGACGAGCAGACCCGATTCAATCTCGGCGCCAGCCTCGATGAGACCGCCGGGATCAATCGCACCCATGAGTCGTACCCTAGCGATGGCGATCACGATGAGTATCGCAACAAGTCGTTGAGCCTGAGCCTGAGTCACGCACTCACCGATGACATCGAAATCGGTGCCAACCTGCTGGATAACCGTGGCAAAAGTGAGTTCGACAACCCGTTCGGCCGCTTCGATAGCACCACTTTCGAATCGGTCCAGCAGCAGCCTTACAACGAGTTCACCGTGAGCAGCCTCAGCAGTTACGTCGATGCGCGCATCAACGACCTGTGGAAAACCCGCGTTGAATTCGGCCACAGCGAAAACCGCGAGAAAACTTTGGACAAGCTCAGTGACGAACGCAGCGTGTTCAACACGTATCGCGACTCGGTGAACTGGCAGAACGACCTGACCCTCGACGAGCGCAACAGCCTGATCCTCGGCGGCGACTGGTACGAGGACCGGATCAACAGCAGCACGCCATTCGACGAGGACAGCCGCTGGAACCGTGCCGCGTTCATTCAGCATCATTACCAGGCGGACAGCTTCTCCACCGAACTGGGCCTGCGCCGGGACCAGAACCAGCAGTTCGGCAGCCAGAACAGCTGGAGCGGCACCTTCACCCTGCCGCTGAATCCGGACAACGATGTGCTGCTGACCTACAGCGAAGGTTTCCGCGCACCGACGTTCAATGATCTGTATTACCCCGACTTCAGTAATCCGGATCTGAAACCCGAGACGTCGAAAAGCTATGAGCTGCAGTGGCGCAGTCAACTGACCGACACCGCTCGCCTTGAAGCTTCTCTGTACCGGACGGACCTGGAAGACGCGATTATTTTCGGCAGCAACTCACGGCCGCAGAACGTGGCCTCGGCGAGGATCAACGGGTTCGAAGCGGCCTTGAAACAGGAACTGTTCGGCTGGCAGAGCAACCTCGGCGTGGCGATCATCGACCCGCGGGATCGCGACAGCGGTCACACCCTGGCTCGGCGCGCGCGGCGGACCTTGAGCCTGGATCTGGATCGGCAGTTCGACCGGCTAGGGCTCGGCGCCAGCTGGCAAGCGGTGAGCAGCAGCTATGACGATGAGAACAATCAGCAGCCGTTGGGCGGGTATGCGTTGCTGGGGTTGCGCAGCAGCTGGGAATTGAATCGTGAGGTCAAGCTGGATCTGAAGGTCGATAACCTGCTGGACAAGGGTTACAGCCGGGCGCTGTACAGCCATGATGGCAGTCAGTATGGGTATCGAGAGGAAGGTCGGGCGTGGATGTTTGGAGTGAGCTGGACGCCGGAGCTCTGATCTGAAACCAGCGGTGTTTGGGCTGGCCTCTTCGCGAGCAGGCTCGCTCCCACAGGGGTTTTGTGTCGTTCACAAATCCAGTGTGGGAGCGAGCTTGCTCGCGATGGCCGCACCTCGGTATCAGTGATCGGGCGCAATCACTTGGCACAACTTCGCGGTCGCTTCGATCATCTGCCCACTCGGCCGTTCCAGCCCCTTATCCGCCACCAACAGCAATTGCCCCTGCGTCACCGCCGTCACCTGCGGCCAGGCTTTCCACGCATCGAGCTGCGCCTGATCGCTGGCCAGAATCACGTCTGGATTACGCTGCAGTACCGCTTCAATACTGACCTGCGGCGCCGGCAGGGTCAGGTCGGCAAACACATTGCGCGCCCCGCATACTTCAAGCGCATCGCTGATGATCTGCCCGCCACCAACGGTGTACAGCGGCCGATCCCAGACCTGATAAAACACCCGCAATGGCACATCCCGACGATAACGCTGGCGCAGCGAATCCAGTCGCTGACGCAAATTTTCAACCAATGAAACGCCACGCTCCGGACGGCCGAGCTGTGAGGCAATCGCCTCAATCTGCGACGTGAGTTGTTCGAGGTTGTGGGGTTCGGCAACGTAGGTCGGGATGTTCAACCGCTTGAGCTGTTCACGCTGGGCCGGGCCAACGCTGCCGGGCCAGAGCAACAGCAGATCGGGTTTGAGACTGAGCAGCTGTTCCATGTCCAACTGGCCGTAGCGGCCAACCGAAGGCAGATCTTTGAGCTCGGCAGGACGCTCACCGGCATCCAGCACACCCACCAACAGGTCGGCGGAACCCAGTTCAATAACGATTTCAGAGAGAGACGGAGCAAGGCTGACAACGCGTTCGACCGCAGCCGCCGGGCCACTGACGGCCAGCAACAAAACCGCCAGCCAGACGGATCGCATCAGCCGAGTTGACGCGGAATACGGTAGAGGTAGAACAGCACCAGGGTCGACAGCGCCAGCAGCATCAACGGCACGGCTTCGAGGCCGACGAATACCGCCAGCGCGCCGATCCAGGCCGGCAGCCCGGCAGCCAGGAATGCCGTGCGACGCTTGGCAGCCAGGGCGATCCAGGCAGCAGGTTCTTCAGGGGTATCGAGGGCTTTTTGAGTGGCGATCAGCGCGTGTTTGTAGCCGCCAAAGAATTTCAGGCTGACAAACATCGACGCCACACCGGCGATGAACAACGGCATTGCCGGCACCGGCAGGATCGCCTCGCTCTGGCCAAATACGCCGTTGATCACGAACAGCGGCACCAAGGCCAGCGCCAGGTATTGCCACCAATTGACGGACAGTCGCCGCCGAACCTGACCGCGAGTCACGCCCGGTCAGCCTCACCCTGGTGCTCGTTGCCCATCATGTGGTCGAGCTTGCTGGCCTTGGTGGCCAGGTAGAGTTTGTTGTGTGGGTTGTGGCCGGTGTGCAGCGGCACGCGCTCGGCGACCACGATGCCCATGTCGGTCAAGGCTTTGACCTTGCGTGGGTTATTGGTCATCAGACGCAGGGATTTCACGCCCAGGTGCTCCAGCATCGGCAGGCACATGGCGTAGTCACGTTGGTCGGCGGCAAAGCCCAGACGCTCGTTGGCTTCAACGGTATCGGCGCCGCCATCCTGCAATTCATAGGCGCGGATCTTGTTCAGCAGGCCAATGCCACGGCCTTCTTGACGCAAGTACAGCAACACGCCACGGCCTTCACGGGCGATGGCCTGCAAGGCAGCCTCGAGTTGCGAGCCGCAGTCGCAACGCTGGCTGAACAAGGCATCGCCGGTCAGGCATTCGGAGTGCAACCGGCCGAGTACCGGGGCACCGTCGACGAACTCACCCAGGCTCAGCACAACGTGCTCGCGCCCGTTTTCTTCATCGAGAAAGCCGTGCATGGTGAATTGCGCAAAAGGCGTTGGCAGCTTGGAAGCGGCGACAAAAACGACAGGCACCGGTGTGCTCCTGATCAATAAGTACTGGAGATTCGCAGACGCGGCATTGTAACAGCACGTTCCGACAGACGCTTAGGCTGAATTATGGGGCATAACAATCAAAAAGTTAGATCTCAAGCCACCACAGCCCCCCTGTGGGAGTGAGCCTGCTCGCGATAGCGGTCTGTCTTTCACCATTGATGTCGACTGATACACCGTCATCGCGAGCAGGCTCGCTCCCACAGGGTTAATCAATCACCACAGGGTTTGTGTTCAGTTTGAGTCAAATGGATAGGGTTGTTTCCAACGCTCGAAGATCGGTTTCAGCTGGCCGTTTTTCACCAGTTGCTCCATACGCTGATCGAACAGCGCCATCAGGGAGCGAGCCTTGGGAGTCTTGGCAAAGCACAGATACAGCGGCAATTCCGCAATGTGGGTGCGACGGAACTGCGTCGGATCCTTGGCCCACCTGAGGACATAGTCGACCTCGGTCAGCGCGTCGATGTAAAAGTCGGCGCGATTGTGGGTCAACATCGACAAAATCCCGGTACGCCGCATGACTTCGTTATAGCGGCGTATGTTGGGCAGGTAATCCTGATAGTCGTAGCCACGGACCCAGGCCAGTCGATAGTTGCCCAGGGTTTCCGGGGTCGGCGCGGGGTTGCTGGCCAGGCCCAAGGCATAGATGTGATCGGTATCGAAGTTCCAGCGCGGATAGAGCAGATCGCTGGACTCATCAAGATAGGAGCCGACACAGGCATCCACTTCGCCGCGCTGGGCCAGGCCCATGGAGCGCACGTACGGTTCGCTGCGAATATCCAGCTTGACCCCCGCCGGCTCGAAGACTTCCCGCAATACATCCCAGCCCAGACCGTGGCCATCGGCGGCGGTGTAGTCTTCCCAGTCTTCGCTGGCCAGATGAATCACCGACGGCGTTGTGCCCTCGTCACTCGCCTGGGCGAGCGAGCAAAACATCGCGAAAATCATCAAAGCCAACCAGCGTCGAGCCATCCCTAGTCCCCTGTTTTGCCCGTCAGGCAAAAATCCATACCAGCCCTTGCATCCCCAACCAAGCAAACACCCCGGCCAATACGTCATCGAGCATGATGCCGACGCCGCCATGCACATGCCGGTCGATCCAGCGAATCGGCCACGGCTTGAGGATGTCGAAGAAGCGGAACATCAAAAACCCCGCCAGCAACCAGTACCAACCTTCCGGCACCAGCCACAAGGTAATCCACATCCCGACCATTTCGTCCCAGACGATGCCTTCATGGTCGTGCACCCGCAAATCGTCGGCGACCTTGCCGCACAGCCAGAAGCCAAACAGCATGGTGATGCCGAGCATCAGCCAGTAGCCCCAATCGGGCAGCATCTGCCACAACGGGATAAAGGGTAGCGCAACTAACGAGCCCCAGGTGCCCGGTGCTTTTGGCAAGGTGCCCGAACCGAAGCCGAACGCCAGGAAATGCCACGGATTGCGCCAGACCGAGGGCGGTACGAATTCCGCCGGGACCTGTTTGGGATGATCTGTCACGGTGTCTCCCGAAAATGTTGATAACCCCGGGCTTGCGGGGTGATGTCTTGTCCATCAGCGTCCAGCAGCACCACGCCCTGCCCCGTCACAACACGGCCGACCACATGGATCGGCCAGCCATCGGCCACCAATTTCGGCAACTCGACGGACGGCAAGGTAAAGGCCAGTACGTAATCATCACCACCGCTCAGGGCCGCGACTTCTGCACCCGATTGACCGAGGAAGGCGACTAAAGCGTTCGACAATGGCAGCGCGTCCCGTTCAACCTGAATGCCAACCTTCGACGCGAGCGCGATGTGCCCGCAGTCCGCGAGCAGGCCGTCAGAGATGTCCAGCGCCGAGGTGGCTTTGCCGCGTAGCGCCATTCCCAGCCCAAGCTGCGGCTGCGGCGACCAGTAATGCGCCAGCAGCGGATCAGCGATGGCGGCTTCAGCCGTCCGCTGGCCGAGCACCAGCGGCAATGCCCCCGCCGCGTTGCCAAGCTCACCGCCAACGCACAGCAAATCGCCTGGTTGCGCACCGCTGCGGGTCAACGCCTTGCCGGCCGGTACACGACCGAACACGGTCATCGTCAGGCTCAACGGCCCACGGGTGGTATCACCGCCCACCAGCGCCACACCGCAGTTCTGCGCCATGAGGTTCAAACCACGGGCGTAGGCGTCCAGCCAATCGGCGGTCACCGTCGGCAAAGTCAGGGCAAGGGTAAAGGCAACGGGAGTGGCGCCCATGGCAGCCAGATCGCTGACGGCCACGGCCAGTGAACGCTGACCGAGCAGAAACGGGTCGCAAGGATCTGCGAAATGCACACCGGCAATCAGTGTGTCGGTGGAAATGGCCAACTGCTCCCCGGGGAGAACAGCCAGCAAGGCGCAATCATCGCCGATCCCAAGGGCAACGCCTTCACCGCCCTGCGCACAAGGCGCGGCGGCGAAGAAGTTACGGATCAGCTCAAACTCGCCCATGGCTGAGACAAAGTATTCAAGCGCCGATTAGCGCTTGAACGCCTTCACTTCAGCTTCACGCAGACGCGGGGCCAGCTTGTCGAGTACACCGTTGACGAACTTGTGGCCGTCGGTGGAACCGAAGACTTTCGCCAGCTCGATACCTTCGTTGATCACAACGCGGTACGGCACGTCGACGCGCTTGAGCAGTTCCCAGGTCGACAGGCGCAGAACGGCCAGTTCAACCGGGTCCAGCTCTTCGATCGTGATGTCCAGGCACGGCGTCAGTGCAGCGTCGATCTCAGGCTTGTGAGCCGGAACGCCGTGCAGGATGTCGTGAAAGTAAGCGGCATCGACATCGCTGAAATCGTTATCGACCCGAAACTGCGCTTCGATCTCGTTCAAAGATTGCTTGGCCATGTGCCATTGGTACAGCGCCTGAGTCGCGAGCTGACGGGCTTCGCGACGCTTGACGCTTTTCGATGGCTTGCCGGCATCCGCAGGCTTTGGATCGCGCGGGTTGAAACGATCGCTTTCGTCGCTAATCACTTGGCCTCCAACTGCGCCAGCAGGCTGACCATTTCCAGAGCGGACAGGGCAGCTTCAGCACCTTTGTTACCGGCCTTGGTGCCGGAACGTTCGATGGCTTGCTCGATGGAATCAACGGTCAGCACGCCAAATGCGACTGGAACGCCGAACTCCATGGACACCTGGGCCAGGCCCTTGGTGCATTCGCCAGCCACGTATTCGAAGTGCGGAGTACCGCCACGAATGACCGCGCCCAAGGCGATGATTGCCGCGTATTCGCCCTTCTGAGCGACTTTCTGCGCAACCAGCGGGATTTCGAAGGCGCCAGGTGCGCGGATGATGGTGATGTCGCTTTCGCTCACGCCGTGGCGAACCAGGGCATCAACTGCACCGCTGACCAGACTTTCAACGACGAAGCTGTTGAAACGGCCTACTACCAAAGCGTAGCGGCCTTTAGGGGCGATGAAGGTACCTTCGATGGTCTTCAGGGTCATTCGTTAGATCTCTTAAAGAGCCGGGACGCGTTTTCTACGCGTCCCTCAGTGATGTGTTAACCGCGAATCAAGGACTGGAAACAACCGGTCATTATTCGGAGGGCACGTATTCTACAACTTCCAGATCGAAACCGGATATCGCATTAAATTTCATTGGCGCACTCATCAGGCGCATTTTGCGTACGCCCAGGTCCCGAAGGATCTGCGAACCGGCACCGACGATGCTGTAAGTGGTCGGCTTTTTCGCCGGAACGTGCTCCGCGGTTTCGCGGATATGCGCCAGCAACACGTCGCCATCGAGCGGGTGACCGAGCAACAGCACGACACCGCTGCCAGCCTCGGCAACCGCAGCCATCGCGGCGCGCAGGCTCCAGCGGCCAGGCTGCTTGACCATCAACAGGTCGCGCAGCGGGTCCATGTTGTGCACCCGAACCAGGGTCGGCTCTTCGGCGCACACGGTGCCCAGAGTCAGGGCCATGTGCACGTCGCCTTCCACGGAATCACGATAGGTCACCAGGTTGAATTGGCCCAGTTCGCTGTCCAGTGGCTGCTCGGCAATCCGCTGAACGGTACGTTCGTGGATCATCCGATAGTGAATCAGGTCGGCGATGGTGCCGATCTTGATGTTGTGTTCGGCAGCAAACGTTTCCAGTTCCGCGCGGCGGGACATGGTGCCGTCGTCGTTCATCACTTCGCAGATCACGCCGCTTGGCTCGAAACCGGCCATGCGCGCCAGGTCGCACGCCGCTTCGGTGTGGCCGGCGCGAGCGAGGGTGCCGCCAGCCTGGGCCATCAGCGGGAAGATGTGGCCGGGGCTGACGATGTCTTCAGCCTTGGCGTCTTTCGCGGCAGCGGCCTGCACGGTGCGCGCACGGTCAGCAGCAGAGATGCCTGTGGTCACGCCGGTGGCCGCTTCGATGGACACGGTGAACTTGGTGCCGAAGCCGGAACCGTTGCGCGGTGCCATCAAGGGCAGCTTCAGCAGTTCGCAGCGCTCGCGGCTCATCGGCATGCAGATCAGGCCACGGGCGTGCTTGGCCATGAAGTTGATGTGTTCTGGCTGGCAGCACTCGGCGGCCATGATCAAGTCGCCTTCGTTCTCGCGGTCTTCGTCATCCATGAGGATGACCATCTTGCCTTGGCGGATGTCTTCAACCAGTTCTTCGATGCTATTGAGCGCCACAAGGCACCCCCCTTCTTTCGAAATTTGAGCTTCAGGATTTGAGGTAGCCGTTTTGGGCCAGAAAGCTTTCGGTGATGTTACTGGACGTAGGCTCTGCGGCCTTATCGCCCAACAACAGGCGCTCCAGATAACGTGCCAGCAAGTCAACTTCAAGGTTCACCCGGCGACCTGGCTGGTAAGACGCCATGATGGTTTCGCTCAGGGTGTGCGGAATGATCGTCAGCAGGAACTCGGCGCCATCGACCGCGTTCACGGTCAGGCTGGTGCCGTCGACGGTGATCGAGCCTTTATGGGCGATGTACTTGGCCAGCTCTTTCGGCGCGCGGATGCGGAACGCCACCGCGCGAGCATTCTCGGTGCGGGCAACCACTTCGCCCACGCCATCGACATGGCCGCTGACCAGATGCCCGCCGAGGCGAGTGGTCGGGGTCAGGGCTTTTTCCAGGTTGACCGGGCTGCCGCTTTTCAGATCATTCATGGCGGTGCAGTCGAGGGTTTCGCGGCTGACATCCGCTGCAAAGCCGTTGCCTGGTAACTCAACCGCAGTCAGGCACACGCCGTTGACCGCGATGCTGTCGCCCAGTTTGACGTCGCTCAGATCGAGCTTGCCGGTTTCTACGTGTACCCGCACATCTCCGCCTTTTGGGGTCAATGCACGAATACTGCCGATGGATTCGATGATGCCGGTAAACATGGAGTCCTCCTCGAGAACAGGGCCGTCGCGTGGCGCAGGCCCGGAATTATACGCTCGCCGCTGGCGAAGGAATGGCGATGACTCGCCAGTCATCGCCAACCGCGCGAATTTCGGTGATTTTGAGTTCAGGCGCATCCTTCATTTGCGCGAGCGGCCAATCCAGCAGCGGACGCGCAGACGAACCTAAAAACTTGCCAGCGATGAAAATCTGAAACTCGTCCACCAGCCCTTGCTGAGCGAAAGCCCCGGCCAGACGCGGCCCTGCTTCGACCAGCACTTCGTTGACCCCACGGGCAGCGAGTTCGACCAGCAGTTTACGCAGGTCGACCAAGCCATCCTCGCCCGCCACGATCAAGCACTCTGGGCCATGGGCGTATTGCTCTTCGATCGCCATGCACGTGGCGACCAGCGCCGGGCCAGCCTTGAAGAACGGTGCATCCAGCGGCACTCGCAGACGACCGTCGATCAACACACGCAGCGGCGGACGGCTCATGGCCAGGGCCGTTTGCTCAGGATCCAGCCCCAGCTCATCAGCACGCACAGTGAGGCGGGCGTTGTCTGCCAGCACCGTGTCGGCGCCGGTCAGCACCACGCTGGCCTGGGCGCGCAGGCGCTGTACCGCCGAACGCGCCGCCGGACCGGTGATCCATTGGCTTTCGCCGCTTTCCATCGCTGTCCGGCCGTCGAGGCTCATGGCCAACTTGACCCGCACGAACGGCAAGCCGTGCTCCATGCGCTTGAGGAAACCTTCGTTGAGTTTGCGCGCTTCGCCTTCCAGCACGCCGCTTTCGGTAGCAATGCCGGCCTGAGCCAGACGCTGCATGCCACGACCGGCAACCGACGGGTTGGGGTCTTGCATCGCCGCGACGACCCGAGCCACACCCGCATGTACCAGCGCATCGGCGCAAGGCGGCGTACGTCCGTGGTGGCTGCAAGGTTCAAGGGTCACGTAAGCGGTGGCGCCTCGCGCCTTATCGCCAGCGGCGCGCAGGGCGTGGACTTCGGCGTGGGGTTCGCCGGTGCGCACGTGCCAGCCTTCACCGACAATCTGCCCGTCCCGCACGATCACGCAGCCCACCCGAGGGTTGGGGTGTGTCGTGTAATGACCTTTGCGCGCCAGTTCCAGCGCGCGGGCCATGTAATGGGCGTCGAGGATGGCTTGTTCGGAAGAGGTGGTCATTCTTTCACCGGCTCACGGGCCAGGCGATCGATCTCTTCGCGGAACTCGTTGAGGTCCTGGAAGCGCCGATACACGGAGGCGAAACGAATGTAGGCGACTTCGTCGAGCTTTTGCAGCTCGGCCATCACCAGTTCACCGACGACAAGGGATTTAACCTCTCGCTCACCGGTGGCGCGCAGTTTGTGTTTGATGTGCACCAGCGACGATTCCAGGCGCTCGACACTCACCGGGCGCTTCTCCAGCGCACGCTGCATGCCGGCGCGGAGTTTTTCTTCGTCGAACGGCTGGCGGCTGCCGTCGGTTTTGATCAGGCGCGGCAACACCAGTTCAGCCGTCTCGAACGTCGTGAAACGCTCGCCGCAGGCCAGGCATTCACGCCGGCGGCGTACCTGTTCGCCCTCGGCGACCAGACGCGAGTCGATGACCTTGGTGTCGTTGGCACCGCAGAAGGGACAGTGCATGGTGGCAGGCAACAAAAAAAGGGAGGGCCATGGTAGCGCATCCCCGTGGCAAGACAAGCCATAGGGTTTGCGGTATACAGACGGGCTATTGAGCTAGATCCATGGATTTCACCTTGCTGGAGCCGAAAATGTCCCTAAGACCGCTCGTTTTGCTCAGTCTTTTCAGCCTGCTGGTGGCCTGCAGCAGCGATGCGCCCAAGCCCCAGCCGCCGACGCCAGGCCCCGCGCCACAACAGGCACAGAAGAAAGCCAAGGAATCGGCCAACCTCGGCCCGCTGCCCGCGTATCAGCGTGAATTGAGCGGCACGCTGCAAGGCGTGCCGGCCGACGCCGAAGTCGAACTGGCGCTGCTGGTGATCGATGATAAGGGCCGTCCGCAACAATTGTTGGCCAGCTCCAGCCTGATCGGCACCAATCAGATTCTGCCGTTTCACCTGCGTTTCAACCCGGAATCCTTCCCGGTCGGTGCTCGCGTTGAACTGCGGGGCCGCGCCAGCCAGTCCGGCCAGCTGATTTTGCATCTGCCGTCGCAAGTCATCAGCCAGCCAACGACGCAAGTGCTGGGTCAGCTGCAATTCGTCAAAGCGCCATGATTGCACCGCTCGACCTGCAACAGGCGCTAGGCGAACTGCTCGGTGATGCGCAGCTTGTGCCTGTCGCATTGCCGGACACCGACCTGAAGCTTTGGCTGATCAACGGCGACAACATGGACCGCGCGTTCAGCCCGGAAGAAACCCGGCGGATTCTGCATGAGCCGCCTTATTGGAGTTTCTGCTGGGCCAGCGGCCTGGCGGTCGCCCGTTATCTCGCCGAATTCCCTGAGTGGGTCAAAGGCAAACGGGTACTGGATTTCGGCGCCGGTTCCGGGGTGGCGGGGATCGCGGCAGTCAAGGCCGGAGCGCTGGAAGTGGTGGCCTGTGACCTCGACCCGCTGGCGATTGCCGCCTGTCGGGCGAATGCCGAACTCAATGACGTACACCTCAACTACTCAACGGACTTTTTCGCCGAAGCGGATCGCTTTGATCTGATTCTGGTGGCCGACGTGCTGTACGACCGGGCGAATCTGCCGTTGCTCGATGAATTCTTGAGTCGCGGCCAGCAAGCCCTGGTGGCCGATTCACGCGTGAGGGATTTTCGCCACCCGTTGTATCAACGCATCGAGATGCTGGAAGCGATGACCCTGCCCGATCTGGCCGAGCCCGAAGAGTTTCGGCATGTGAGCCTCTACCACGCGCGGCGTGGCTAGCCTTATAGTTGCCCCATTCACGCTTTTACGAGATCCCCCATGAGTCAGGAAACGCCGTACATCTTCGACGCCACAACTGCCGATTTCGAGCAGTCGGTGATCGAGAACTCTTTCCACAAACCGGTGCTGGTGGATTTCTGGGCCGAATGGTGTGCGCCGTGCAAGGCGTTGATGCCGATGCTGCAAACCATCGCCGAGAGCTATCAGGGCGAGTTGCTGCTGGCCAAGGTCAACTGCGACGTCGAGCCGGACATCGTTTCGCGCTTTGGCATTCGCAGCCTGCCGACGGTGGTGCTGTTCAAGGACGGTCAGCCGGTGGATGGTTTTGCCGGTGCACAGCCGGAATCCGCAGTGCGCGCCATGCTCGAACCTCACGTGCAAATGCCGCCACCGGCTGCTGCCGATCCGTTTGAGCAAGCTCAGGCGTTGTTCGATGACAACCGCTTTGCCGACGCCGAAGCCACACTGAAAGTGCTGCTGGGCGAAGACAACACCAATGCCAAGGCGCTGATCCTCTACGCCCGCTGCCTCACCGAACGTGGCGAGCTGGGCGAAGCGCAAATCGTGCTCGATGCGGTCACGAGCGATGAGCACAAAGCTGCCCTGGCCGGCGCCAAGGCACAGATCCAGTTCCTCGGTCAGGCCAAGGACCTGCCGGATGCGGCAGACCTGAAAGCGCGCCTGGCGAAAAATCCGCAGGACG
Source organism: Pseudomonas sp. GL_093 (assembly GCF_057837605.1). Classification (NCBI taxonomy): domain Bacteria; kingdom Pseudomonadati; phylum Pseudomonadota; class Gammaproteobacteria; order Pseudomonadales; family Pseudomonadaceae; genus Pseudomonas; species Pseudomonas sp. GL_093. The sequence continues at coordinate 6,263,547 of NZ_CM174448.1, forward strand.
ATGAAGCGGTTTATCAGCTGGCGATCCAGCAACTGGCCCGTCAGCAGTACGACGCGGCGCTGGATGCGTTGCTCAAGCTGTTCGTGCGCAATCGCAGCTACAGCGAAGGCTTGCCGCACAAGACCTTGCTGCAGGTGTTCGAACTGCTGGGCAACGATCATCCACTGGTGACCACGTACCGCCGCAAGTTGTTTGCTGCGCTGTATTAACCTGCGTTGATCCAGCTGTAGAGCGGCGTATCCCCGCCGCTCGACACTTTCACATCGGCGCTATGGCGCAAGCGCACCAACAGGCGTTTGCCCGACGCCGCACTGCCGGTCAGTCCTTCCAGCTGATCCAGCAAATCCGGCCCGCTCAATTGCCCGGCCTTGCGCAGCAAATCCTTGGCGATCTGCCACAGCGCATCATCCTGATTGATCGGTTTTGCCGGCGCTGTACTGGCCTCCGGCGTCATCACCTGCAACTGCGCACCGAACCGTGCCCAGTCGCCGTCATCCATCTCCAGCGTCAAATCCACCGGCCAGTCGCCGATGCTTCCGCGTATACGCAACATAAGTCTGCTCCTGCACATTTCTGACTTGCATGCTCCCATGGGACTTGTGCAACGCCAAGCAGGCGGTCAAACTCTCGGCACCTACGTTATAAGATTACATAACAAATTCTTCATTTTACTTTTCGGAGACCCGCCATGCGCCGTCTGCTTCTCGCTCTGCCGTTTGCCCTGTTGCCGCTGGCCGTCGCCCACGCCGCTGATGAACACGACCATGAGCACGGCAGCCTCGGCGCCCACGAACATGGCGTCGGTCGCCTGAACGCAGCGCTGGACGGGCAGACTCTGGAGCTGGAACTGGAAAGCCCGGCGATGAACCTGGTGGGTTTCGAACACGCTGCCACCACCGACGCCGACAAGGCCAAAGTCGCCGCGGTTCGTGCGCAGCTAGAGAAACCGCTGGTGCTGTTCAACCTGCCGAAAGCCGCTGGCTGCGTGATTGCGACTCAGGAACTGGAAAGTCCGTTGTTCGGTGACAAGCCGGATGCCGATGATGATCACGACGAAGATGCCAAAGATGGACACCACCACAACCACAGCGAAATCCACGCGCATTACCAATTCAGCTGCTCGGCACCCGGCGCGCTGAAAAACCTGGACCTGGCGAACATCTTCAACACCTTCCCGGCGACCCAGAAGATTCAGGTACAACTGATCAGCCCGAGCGGGCAGCAAGGTGTAGAAGTGACGGCCAAGGCAGCTGCCCTGAAATTCTAAACTCACCGAAGATCCCTTGTGGGAGCGAGCCTGCTCGCGAAAGCGGTCTGACAGTCGACATTGATGTTGAGGCTGACGGCCCCTTCGCGAGCAGGCTCGCTCCCACAGGGTTCACCACCAACTTGACCGGTTTCACATGACCCAAGCACTCATCGAACTGTCCGACCTGGGCTTCAGCTGGCCCGGTCATCCGCCGCTGCTGGATATCCCGGCGTTTCGCCTTATGCCAGGCGAAACCCTGTTCCTCAAAGGCCCCAGCGGCAGCGGCAAGACCACCCTGCTCGGCCTGCTCGGCGGTGTGCAGAAGCCTGATCGCGGCAGCATCCGATTGCTGGGCCAGGAGCTGACCGAACTCGGCGCCGGCGCTCGCGACCGCTTCCGGGTCGATCACACCGGCTACATCTTCCAGCAGTTCAACTTGCTGCCGTTTCTCTCGGTGCGCGAGAACGTTGAGTTGCCCTGCCACTTTTCCAAACTGCGCGCTGAACGGGCGATCCAGCGCCACGGCAGCGTCGATCAGGCGGCGGCCACCCTCCTCGCCCACTTGGGTCTGAAGGATGAAAGCATCCTCAGTCGTCGCGCCGATTCGCTGTCCATCGGTCAGCAGCAACGGGTTGCCGCTGCGCGCGCGTTGATTGGTCAGCCTGAATTGGTGATCGCCGACGAACCGACTTCGGCCCTGGATTACGACGCTCGCGAGAACTTCCTTCGCTTGTTGTTCGCCGAATGCCGCGAAGCCGGGTCGAGCCTGCTGTTCGTCAGCCATGACCAAAGCCTGGCACCGCTGTTCGATCGCCACCTGTCGCTGGCCGATCTCAATCGCGCCGCCACCCCGTCCGAGGTCTGAGATGTATTTGTTTCGTCTAGCCATGGCCAGCCTGGCTAACCGCCGCTTCACCGCGATCCTCACCGCGTTCGCCATCGCCCTGTCGGTCTGCCTGCTGTTGGCCGTGGAACGGGTGCGCACCGAAGCCAAGGCCAGTTTCGCCAGCACCATCAGCGGCACCGACTTGATCGTCGGCGCCCGCTCCGGTTCGGTGAACCTGTTGCTGTACTCGGTGTTCCGCATCGGCAACGCCACCAACAACATCCGTTGGGACAGCTTCGAACACTTCGCCAACAACCCGAAAGTGAAGTGGGCGATCCCGATGTCCCTCGGCGACTCCCATCGCGGTTATCGGGTGATGGGCACCACCGAGGCGTACTTCGAGCATTACCAGTACGGCCATCAGCAACACCTGGAACTGGCCGACGGCCGCGCCTTCGCCACTGACCCGTTCGAAGTGGTGCTCGGCGCCGAAGTGGCCGATGCGCTGCACTACAAACTCAGTGACAAACTGGTGCTGGCCCACGGTGTGGCGGTGATCAGCCTGGTCAAGCACGACGACAAGCCGTTCACCGTGGTCGGCATTCTCAAACGCACCGGCACCCCGGTGGACCGCACGTTGCACATCAGCCTCGGCGGCATGGAAGCGATTCACATCGACTGGCATAACGGTGTGCCGGCGCGCGGCAACGGTCGGATCAGTGCCGATCAGGCACGCAACATGGACCTGACGCCGCAAGCGATCACCGCGTTCATGCTCGGCCTCAACAGCAAGATTTCTACCTTCGCGCTACAGCGTGAGATCAATGAATTTCTGGGTGAACCGATGCTGGCGATCCTGCCGGGCGTGGCGCTGCAAGAGCTGTGGAGTTTGATGAGCACGGCGGAAAAAGCCTTGTTCGTGGTGTCGCTGTTCGTGGTGCTGACCGGGTTGATCGGTATGCTCACGGCGATCCTCACCAGTCTCAACGAACGCCGTCGGGAGATGGCGATTCTGCGTTCGGTGGGTGCCCGGCCGTGGCACATCGCGACGTTGCTGGTGCTGGAGGCGTTTGCCCTGGCACTGTCGGGCGTGATTGCCGGGGTGGGGCTTTTGTATGTGGGCATCGCCTTGGCTCAAGGCTATGTGCAAGCGAATTACGGCTTGTACCTGCCGCTGGCCTGGCCGAGCGAATATGAATGGACGCTGCTCGGTGGCATCCTGATCGCCGCGTTGCTGATGGGCAGCGTGCCGGCCTGGCGCGCGTATCGCCAATCTTTGGCCGATGGCCTGTCGATCCGTTTATGAGGACGTTGAACATGCCCCGCGCCGTGCTTGCGCTGTTGATGCTGGTCGCCTTGCCCCTGTGGGCGGCCGGACCGAAAGAGCTGACCTGGTCGGAAATGATCCCGCCGGACGCCGCCCCGGAAGTGCCGAACATGACGCCGTTGCACGACCTGTCGCAGATGGGCAACGCGTTGGCCGCCGAATCGGCGCCAGCGGCCAAGCAAGACATGCCTAATGCACCGGTGGTGAAAAGTCTCGACGGTCAGCACATTCGGCTGCCGGGCTACATCGTGCCACTGGAAGTGAGTGAAGAAGGTCGCACCACGGAGTTTCTGCTGGTGCCTTATTTCGGCGCCTGCATCCACGTGCCGCCACCGCCGTCGAACCAGATCGTGCACGTCAAAAGCAAGGTGGGTGTGAAGCTCGACGAGTTGTATCAGCCGTACTGGATTGAAGGGGCATTGCAGGTTAAAGCGTCGACCAGCGAGTTGGCCGATGCCGGGTATCAGATGCAGGCGGACAAGATTTATGTGTATGAATTGCCGGAGTGAAACCGGTAGTTATGTGGTGTTTGATAGATAGCCATCGCGAGCAAGCTCGCTCCCACAAGGACCGCACTGAACCTGTGGGAGCGAGCTTGCTCGCGATGAGGCCATCAGAGGCGCCAACAAAATCAGGGCCATCACTGTTTCATTGAGCTGAGTCAAAAGACCGTATCAGACGGCTCCGTACCATTGGACATCGAATATTTTTAACGTCCTTTGGAGCCCTCCATGCACAAGTCCTTGCTCAGCGCTTCGCTGTTTGCCCTCGCGCTCGCAGCACCGTTAGCCTACGCCCACGAAGCCGGCGATATCATCGTTCGTGCCGGTGCAATCACCGTCAACCCGAAAGCCGACAGCTCCAGCGTCAAGGTTGATCAAGGTCCGCTGAAGGGTGCCGATCTGGGTGGCAAGGCCACCATGAGCAGCGACACGCAACTGGGTCTGAACTTCGCTTACATGCTCAACAGCCACTGGGGGATCGAGCTGCTGGCGGCCTCGCCGTTCGAGCATGACGTGAAGCTCAAAGGCACCGCCCTCGGCGCAGCCAATGGCAAACTCGGTTCGCTGAAACACCTGCCACCGACGCTGAGCGTTGTGTACTACCCACTGGACGCGAAGTCCGCCTTCCAGCCGTATGTCGGCGCCGGTATCAACTACACCTGGATCTACGATGAGCACGTTGGCAGCGAAGCCAGCGCCAACGGTTTCAGCAACTTCAAGGCGGATAACTCCTGGGGCATGGCGTTCCAGGTCGGCGCCGACTACATGCTGACCGACAACATCATGATCAACGCCCAGGTGCGTTACATCGACATCGACACCACCGCGACAGTGCAAAATAACGCAGTGGCGCAGGGCACTCGCGCCAAGGTCGATGTAGACGTAGACCCGTTCATCTACATGGTTGGCCTGGGTTACAAGTTCTAAAATTGCCGCACAAAAAAGGCGCCTCGAAAGGCGCCTTTTTCATGACTGCGTAAACCTCAGCGCCCCAACAACCGCGCCAGGCCGACACGCATCGGTGTCTGCTCCGGGTAGGTAAAACGCTCCAGCAAACGCTGATTGTTCGCTCGCGAGTGGCGGATGTCACCGGAGCGCGCCGGGCCATAGCTCACCGGCGGCAATTGACCGACCACCACTTCAAGGGCTTCAAGCATTTGCTTGAGGGTCGTGGCCTGGTTCCAGCCGACGTTGACCGCGCCGACTTCGACCTGCGGTTTCTCGATCGCTTGCACCAACAAGTCGACGAGGTCTTCGACGTAGACGAAATCGCGAGTCTGCTCACCGTCACCGAACACCGTGATCGGCAGGCCCTTCTGCGCGCGCTCGCTGAAAATGCTGATCACCCCGGAATACGGCGAGGACGGATCCTGGCGCGGGCCGAAGATGTTGAAGAAACGGAAAATCACCGGTTCCAGACCATGCTGGCGACGGTAAAAATCGAAGTAATGCTCGCTCGCCAATTTGTCCGAAGCGTAGGGCGTCAACGGTGCCTTGGGCGTGTCTTCGTCGATCGACTCACCTTCGCCATTGTTGCCGTAGACCGCTGCGCTGGACGCGTACAGTACCCGTTTGACGCCGGTCTGGCGCATGGCTTCGCAGACATTCAGCGAGCCAATGAAATTGCTCTGGTGAGTCTTCACCGGATCATCCACCGACGCCTGCACCGACGCCACTGCGGCCAGGTGCGCCACAGCGCTGCATCCGACCATCGCCTGCGCGACCAGCGCGGCATCGGCGACATCACCCACGATCAGTTCGACGCCAGGATTGTCCAGCGGCAAGTTGCTGCGTTTGCCGGTGGAGAGGTCATCGAGAATGCGTACCGAATGGCCCTTGGCGAGTAAGGCATCGGTGAGGTGCGAGCCGATGAAACCGGCGCCGCCGGTGATTAAAACAGGGCCGTCAGCCATGGCGATAAAACCTATCCAGTAAGCCCGGGAGTGCCGCACGCCAGGCGCGGGGCTTGATCCCGAAAGTGTGCAGAATTTTCTTGCAGGCCAGCACCGCGTGTTGCGGCTCTTCGGCGGCGTCCGGTCGCGCGGCGTGAGCCTGGGCGGTCGGCGCTTCGATGGCCAGCGGATGCAGAGCGCGTGCTTCGGTGAGGATCGCCTGCCCAAGTGCCAGCGGCGTGGTCGCCTCATGCCCGGCGTAATGGTAGGTGCCCCACAGCGGCGCCGAGCAATCGAGTTGCTTGAGGACCGAGATGATCACCCGGGCGGCGTCATCCACCGGCGTCGGATTGCCCCGACGGTCGTCGGCCATCAGCAATTCTTCAGGCAGTTCGGCGCGGCCGAGGAAACGCCCGAGGGTGCCGTCGGGGCTGTCATCGAGCAGCCAGCCGAATCGCAGTAACACGTGTTGCGGGCAGGTGGCGCGCACGCTTTGTTCGATCCGCCACAAGGCCTGACCGCGCAGGCCCAAGGGCACCGGTTCGTCTTTTTCGCTGTAGGCGGTCGCCCGGGAGCCATCGAACACGCGATAGCTCGACGGTTGCAGCAGCACGATGTTGTGATGCTGGCACAGTTCGGCCAGACGCTCGATCGCCCGTTCCTGCCCGGCCAGACGTTGTTCGCTGACCGTCTCCGCCTGAAACCAGTCGAAGTAATAGGCGAGGTTGATCAACGCGTCTGGACGGGTGTCGTCGAGCAGTTGCGTCAGGGTCGCGGCGTCCCAGCCGTCTTGCGGTGGGCGGGGGGCGAGGAAGCCGATGTCTTCCTCCGCACCGAGGCGAATCAGCGCCTGCCCAAGGGCATTTCCGCCGCCCAGTAACATAAGGCGCATTCGCATAGAGTCAGCAGGCCCAGTCTGATAGAAACAATGGCTTTATCGACACCGCTCGCGGGCGATGCCGTCGATAGTTGCCGGAATCGTTGCATTTTGCGGGTTTAGTGCGCAACCGTCATCCGTAAAGTGTAGATACCTGAGTTCGGCGGCGCCTGTTTCGGCCCTATCGCGAGCAAGCTCGCTCCCACAAGGGATCTGCGGCGCACACAAATCCAATGTGGGAGCGAGCTTGCTCGCGATAGGGCCCTCAGCAACGACGCAGATCCCGAGCGGTACTTGCAACTTCCCCGACTCGCCCGCATAAATCAGGACATGAATCTGCCAATCCCGACGGACAGCGCCCTGGCAGGCTTCCACCCCGCCGTCAGCGCCTGGTTCAGCAACACCTTCCCGACGGTCACCGCCGCCCAGGCCCGGGCGTGGCCGTTGATCCGCCAGCACCGTTCGACCCTGGTCGCCGCACCCACGGGCTCTGGCAAGACCCTCACCGCATTCCTCGCGGTCATCGACGATCTGGTCCACCGCGCAATGGCCAACGACGGCCATCTGCCGGATGAAACCCTGGTGGTCTACGTTTCGCCGCTAAAAGCCTTGTCCAACGACATCCAGATCAACCTGCAAAACCCGCTGGCCGGCATCACCGAGCAGTTACGCGAGATGGGCCTGCCGCAATTGCAGATCAACACCGCCGTACGCACCGGCGATACGCCGCAAAAAGACCGCTCTGCGATGCGCAAAACCGCCCCACACATTCTGGTGACCACTCCGGAATCCCTTTACGTGCTGCTCGGTTCCGACTCCGGCCGACAAATGCTCAGTACCGCCCGCACGGTGATCGTCGACGAAATTCACGCGATCGCCGCCAGCAAGCGCGGCAGCCACCTGGCCCTAAGCCTTGAGCGACTGCAAGCGTTATGCGCACAACCGCTGATGCGGATCGGCCTGTCTGCCACGCAAAAACCCATCGAAGCCGTCTCGCAATTTCTGGTTGGCCGTGATCGCGCGTGCGAAATCATCGACATCGGCCACGCCCGCCCGCGGGATCTGGACATCGAAGTGCCGCCCGTGCCGTTGTCGGCGGTGATGGCCAACGACATCTGGGAACTGGTCTACGACCGCCTCGCCGCCCTCGCCCGCGAACACCGCACCACACTGATTTTCGTCAACACCCGACGCCTCGCCGAACGCCTGAGCCGTCACTTGAGCGAACGCCTCGGCAAGGAGGCGGTGGCCGCCCATCACGGCAGTCTGGCCAAGGAGTTTCGTCTCGACGCCGAACAGCGCCTCAAGCGCGGCGACCTGCAAGTGCTGATTGCCACGGCGTCCCTGGAACTGGGGATCGATATCGGCGATGTCGACCTGGTCTGCCAGATTGCCTCGCCGCGTTCGATTGCCGGGTTTCTGCAACGGGTCGGCCGCTCCGGGCACCAGGTCGGCGGCACGCCCAAGGGCCGTTTGTTCGCCACCACCCGCGACGACCTGATCGAGTGCGCCGCCCTGCTCGACTGTGTGCGGCGCGGCGAACTCGACACCTTGCTGATCCCCAAGGCACCGTTGGACGTGCTGGCCCAGCAAATTATCGCCGAGGTCAGTTGCCAGGAATGGCAGGAGCAGGCACTGCTGGAGATGTTCCGCAACGCCTCGCCCTACCGCAAACTCGACGAAAAACACTATCAAGCGCTGCTGCAGATGCTCGCCGAAGGCTACAACGGTCGCCTGGGCATCCGCAGCGCTTACCTGCACCGCGACGCCGTGACCCGCACACTGCGCGGGCGCCGGGGCGCAAAACTGACGGCCGTGACCAGCGGCGGGACGATCCCGGACAACGCCGACTACAGCGTTTTACTCGAACCCCAAGGGCTGAACATCGGCAGCGTCAACGAAGACTTTGCGGTGGAAAGCATCGCCGGGGATGTCTTCCAATTGGGCAACACCTCCTACCGAATTCTGCGGGTCGAAACCGGCAAGGTCCGGGTCGAAGACGCGCAGGGCCAACCGCCGACCATTCCGTTCTGGCTCGGCGAAGCGCCGGGACGCAGCGCTGAACTGTCGTTCGCCGTGGCGCGCCTGCAAGCGCAACTCGATGAGCTGCTCGGCGCCACGCCCGGTCACTTGCAGCCCGCGATCGACTGGCTGACCGACACCCTCGGTCTGAACCTCGCCAGCGCCGAACAATTGGTCGATTACCTGGCCCGTGCGCGCCTGACATTGGGCGCCCTGCCGTCACAAGACACGCTGCTGATGGAGCGGTTTTTCGACGAGTCCGGCGGCACGCAATTGATCATCCACACGCCATTCGGTAGCCGCATCAACCGCGCCTGGGGCCTGGCCCTGCGCAAGCGTTTTTGCCGCACCTTCAACTTCGAATTGCAGGCCGCTGCCAGCGAAGACGCTATCGTGCTGTCGCTGTCCACCAGCCACAGTTTTGAACTCGATGACGTTTGGCGCTATTTGCACAGCAACAGCGCCGAGCACACCCTGATTCAAGCCGTGCTCGACGCGCCACTGTTCGGCGTGCGCTGGCGCTGGAATGCCGGGGTCGCTCTGGCGCTGCCGCGCTACAGTGGCGGCCGCAAAGTCCCGCCGCAGATCCAGCGGATGAAAAGCGAAGACCTGATCGCCAGCGTGTTTCCCGATCAGAGTGCCTGCGTGGAAAACCTCGCCGGCGAACGGGAAATTCCCGACCATCCACTGGTGGAACAAACCCTCGACGATTGCCTGCACGAGGCCATGGACAGCGAAGGCTGGCTGGCGTTGTTGCGGCGCATGGAACGTGGCGACATCCGCTTGATCAGCCGCGACCTGCCGGCGCCCTCGCCGCTGGCAGCGGAAATTCTCAGTGCCCGGCCCTACACCTTTCTCGACGATGCGCCGCTGGAAGAACGCCGCACTCAAGCAGTACTCAACCGTCGCTGGAGCGATCCGCAGTCCACCGATGACCTCGGTGCGCTGGATGCGGAGGCGATTCAAGCCGTGCGCGAGGAAGCCTGGCCAACGCCGACTGGCGTCGATGAAATGCATGAAGCGTTGATGAGCCTCGCGTGCATCACCGACGCCGAGGCCCAGGCCCATCCAGACTGGCTCGATTGGCTGAACGCCCTGGCCGACAGCGGTCGCGCCAGCCGCTTGCAAGTCAATGCAGGGCAAGCGCTGTGGTTGGCACTGGAGCGACTGACCTGCCTGCAAGCGATTTATCCACAAGCGATTTTGCAGCCACCGTTGGAGGCGTTGCCCGGGTTCGATGAAGTCTGGACGGCGGACGAAGCGGTGCTCGAAGTGATTCGTGCGCGGCTCAGCGCGTTCGGTCCGTTGCCGCTGAGCGCGATTGCCGAACCGCTCGGTTTACCGGCAACTCAAGTCACCCAGGCGTTGGCGCAACTGGAACGCGAAGGCTATGTGCTGCGCGGTCAATTCACGCCAGGCACGGCGGAGGAAGAATGGTGCGAACGGCACCTGCTGGCGCGAATTCACCGCTACACCGTCAAGCGTCTGCGGCGGGAAATCGAGCCCGTGGCGTTGCAGGATTTCATGCGTTTCCTGTTCGACTGGCAGCACCTGTCCGCCGCGACCCAGGGTCAGGGCAGCGCAGTATTGCCCGCGATAGTCGGTCAGTTCGAAGGCTACCCCGCCGCCGCTTCAGCCTGGGACAGCGATATTTTGCCGGCGCGAATAAAAGACTTTTCAGCGAGTTGGCTGGATGACCTGTGCCGCAGCGGCAAGCTGGTATGGACTCGCCTGACCGCGCGCAACAAGAGCGCCAGCACGGCGCTGCGCAGCACACCGATTCTGCTATTGCCGCGCAGTCAGGTCGGGTTGTGGAGCGGATTGACCGAGCAGACGCCGGCCAGCGAACTGTCGCCCAAGACGCAAAAAGTCTACGAAGCCCTGAGCCAACACGGCGCGCTGTTTTTCGATGAGCTGACTCACGAAGCCCACCTGCTGCGCTCGGAACTGGAAATCGCCTTGCAGGAACTGGTCGGTGCCGGGTTGGTGAACGCCGACAGCTTCGCCGGTCTGCGAGCGCTGATCACCCCGGCCAGCAAACGCCAGAATCGCAGCAGCCGACGCGGGCGCGGCGCGTTTGTCGGCGGGATGGACGATGCCGGGCGCTGGGCCTTGCTGCGACGCGGGACGCAAGCTCCGGTTGTGGAGAACAAACGTCCGGCACCGACGCCGACCGACACCCTTGAACATATCGCCAAGACCTTGCTCCGGCGCTACGGCGTAGTGTTCTGGCGCTTGCTGGAACGTGAAGCGGATTGGCTGCCGAGCTGGCGGGAATTGCTGCGCACTTTCCATCGGCTGGAAGCTCGAGGCGAGATTCGCGGCGGAAGGTTTGTCAGTGGCTTGGCCGGTGAACAGTTTGCGTTGCCCGAGGCCATTCCATTACTGCGCGAGGTGCGGCGACGGCCGCATGACGGGAGTTTGATTGCCGTGTGCGGGGTTGATCCGCTGAACCTCGCCGGGACGCTTTTACCCGGAGCGAAGGTGCCGGCGTTAGCGAGTAATCGATTGGTGTATCGCGATGGTCTGCCGGCCGCTGCCGAGATTGCCGGCAAGCAGATTTTTTGGCTGGAGCTGGATCAGCAATCAACTGCCGAACTGCACAACAAACTCACCCGACATTGATGTTTTCCGGGCTGGCCTCATCGCGAGCAAGCTCGCTCCCACAGGGGAATGCGATCCAATGTGGGAGCGAGCCTGCTCGCGATGAGGCCATCAGCCCCAACACAAATCATTGAGTGCGCGGCTGATCCGGCAGGAACACCGATGAATGCTCCGATGCAAGCCCATCGCTTTGCAGCGGCTCAACAGCCTGCCGGGGCATCAAAACCTGCTGTGGATAAGTCTGCGCGAAATGCACCCACGGGCTGTTATCCACAAGCTTTTTCAAACGCTGGTTGAACGCCCGACTCACTGCGTATTGCCCTCCCGACACGGTGCGGAACTGTGCCGTCAGCACCACGCCGTTCAGGTCCATCTTGTCGACACCAAACACATCCAGCGGCCCTTGCAGGTTGTACTTGAGGAACGCATCGTCGCGGATCGAATCCCCGGCCTCGCGGATCAACTCGATAGCCTTGTCGACATCGGTGTCGTAAGTGAACTGCACCGAGAAAAATGCATAGGCGAATTGCCGCGATTGATTGGTCACGGCCTTGATCTGACCGAACGGCACCGAGTGTACAAACCCCTTGCCGTCGCGCAGGCGCAAGGTGCGGATGGTCAGTCCTTCGACGGTGCCGGCGTGGCCAGAGTCGAGCACCACCCAATCGCCAATCGACAACGTGTCTTCGATGATGATGAACAACCCGGTGATCACGTCCTGCACCAGTTGCTGGGAACCGAATCCGATGGCCAGCCCTACGACACCGGCACCGGCCAGAAAGGGAGCAACGTTGATCCCCAGATTAGCCATGGTGGTGATAGCGCAGATCACCACCAGGATGATTTTGATCGCGTTGCGCAGCAGCGGCAGGATGGTTTTGATTCGGGTACTGGGCTGGTGCGCCGAGCGTTTGCTGACGGGTGGCTTCAGGGCTTCCTGAATCGCCGTGTCCAACACCACCCAGACCATCCAGGTCACCAGGAAAATCAAACCGATACGGCTCAGGGAATCGCTGATCGCCCGGCCGACCGAATTGCTCACCGCAAACTCGAACAGCGACACACCCCAGATGCGCCCCAGGACATCAATGAACACAATCGCCAGGGCGATGCGCAGCAACGCGTGCGAAAGGCTGAGGAAACGCTCTTTGTAGGCACTGCTGCGGCGCACGACCAACTCACTGCGCGACTTGAACAGGTGATGCAGCGACGTGCTGAGAAACACCGTCGCAATCAACAACACCGTGGTAAACAGCGCACAGCGCAGTACTTTCTGGTTGTCATCGCCAATGCCGATCAGGTTGATCACCGACACCAGCACCATCAACAGAATCGGCCAGTACCAGAGCCCGGAAAAGATCCTCAGCATTTCACGCACGGCTGGCTGACTGAGGCGCTGGGACAACGGCAAAATGCGGATCAGATGGGCGACCGGACGGCGCATCTTGATCACCAAAATGCCAAAGGTGACCGAAGCCGCCACCCCAGTGAACACCGCGACACTGCTGGTGAGATTGCCGCCAAGCAGGCGGGCGATTTGCGGGCTGGTCAAGGCGTCGCTCAGCGCCACGAGGAAGCCCATCAAAAACAGCGGTCGTGGGCTGTGCTGACGAATAATCTGCACCGCCCGGCGCTTGTGGCCGGCGTTGAACAGCACCACCAGCGACAACAGCAACGACGCGGCGAAAATGCCGCTGCTGGTGGCGTAAGCGAAACACAATGCCAGCGCCCGACCGGCGGACACTTGCAAAAAGTGGCTGACATAAAGTGTCAGCGGCAAGCTGACCAGCGCCGGAACCGTGTAGGGCAACACATAACCGAGTAACGCCTGACCGCGCTCGCGAGTGAGCAGCAGGCGGTTCTGGCACAGACGTTTGGCGAGCAGCCCTCCCAGCAGCCAGAGCAGTGCGAAGACGCCGATCCACACACCGGACAACAGCAGGAAATCCCCCGCCACGCTCCAGCTCGAACGGGACGACCGATGATTGACCAGTTGATCCACCTCAACCGCCGCCCGGTCTGCACGCAGACGCCAGGCGTCCAGCAGGTCCTCGTTGAGATCGAGTTTTCCCTGGACTTCCTCAATGCTCGAACTGATAGCACCCAGCAAACCACCCTGTACCAGCGGTTCGGGGTGGGCCAGCGGTGTCGTGGCGGCGGCCGCCGCTGGTACACCCGGTAGCGCGGCAGCCTCCAGCTCGTTGCTGCCCAGAATCAGCAACGCCCCCAGTAGTATCGCGGTCTTGAACTTGAACAAACGCGGCGCTCCTGCGAAAGGGTCTGTAAGGAACTGATCGGGAAAGTGTAGGCAAGTTCGGTTATTGGGTGAAATCAAGAGCCACCCCCTCACCCCAGCCCTCTCCCCAAGGGAGAGGGAGCCTACCGAGGTGTTCTTGGAGCTACATCGACCTGAAATATCGAGTCGAACTCAGGTTTTGAAAACAACACAAATCTGCTCCCTTTCCCCCTCGCCCCCATGGGGGAGAGGGCTGGGGTGAGGGGGTAGCTTTTGATCTTTGCGTGCGAAGCAAATATCAAATGCCCATCCCTGTATTTTTCCACACACCCCAAACCCCGACACTGCGCTCCATCAATCAATCCACCGGAGTTGCAGCCATGCCCATTGCCTTGCTCGCGCTGACCCTCAGCGCCTTCGCCATCGGGACGACCGAGTTCGTCATCGTTGGCCTGTTACCCACCATCGGCGCCGACCTCGGCGTCAGCCTGCCGTCCGCCGGCCTGCTGGTCAGCCTCTACGCATTGGGCGTTGCCATTGGCGCCCCGGTGCTGACTGCCCTCACCGGTAAAGTCCCGCGTAAAATGCTGCTGTTGTCGCTGATGGTGCTGTTCACCCTCGGCAACCTGTTGGCCTGGAAAGCGCCAAGCTACGAATCGCTGATCATTGCGCGGATCGTCACCGGCCTGGCCCACGGGGTGTTTTTCTCGATTGGCTCGACCATCGCCACCAGCCTCGTGCCGAAGGAAAAAGCCGCCAGTGCGATCGCGATCATGTTCACCGGCCTGACCGTGGCGCTGGTCACCGGCGTGCCACTGGGGACGTTCATTGGTCAGCATTTCGGCTGGCGCGAAACCTTCCTCGCCGTGTCTGCGCTGGGTGTGATCGCGTTCATCGGCAGCCTGCTTTACGTGCCGAAAAACATTGCCCACAGCAAACCGGCTTCACTGTTGCAGCAATTGCAGGTGCTCAAGCAGCCACGTCTGTTGCTGGTGTACGCCATGACCGCGGTCGGTTACGGCGGCTCGTTCATTGCGTTCACCTTCCTGGCACCGATTCTTCAGGACATTTCCGGCTTCAGCGCCAGCACCGTTAGCTTGGTGCTGCTGGTCTACGGTATCTCGGTGGCCGTCGGTAACATCTGGGGCGGCAAACTAGCGGACAAACGCGGCCCGATCAGCGCCCTGAAAATTATCTTCGCCCTGCTCGCGGCGGTGTTGTTCGTACTGACTTTCACCGCTGGCAATCCATGGTTGGCCCTGGCCACCGTACTGGTCTGGGGCGCGGTTGCGTTCGGCAACGTGCCGGGTCTGCAGGTTTACGTAGTGCGTCAGGCCGAACATCACACCCCGCATGCGGTGGATGTGGCGTCGGGTCTGAACATCGCCGCGTTCAACCTCGGCATCGCCGGTGGCGCGTGGGGTGGCGGCTTGATCGTTGCTCACATGGGCTTGATTCACACCGCATGGATCGGTGGGCTGGTGGTGCTGGTCGCGTTGGCGCTGACCATGTGGAGCGGGCGTCTTGATCGGTTGGGTCCGGTGTATGCCGAACCGGTTGAAGGCTCACAACGGATCGTCACCGGCCACTAACCCCTGTGGGAGCGAGCTCGCTCGCGATAGCGGACTATCAGTCGATTGAGATGTTGACTGACACTCCGTCATCGCGAGCAAGCTCGCTCCCACATTTGATTTGTGTGGGTCTGTTGAGCATTAACCGTCCGTAGCCCCGTCGAAACTTTCTCGCCCGCCCCGCAGTCATCAAAAGACAGGGCAGTCCGAGAACCATTAGACGGGAGGCGACATGGCGGCGATCCACATCGGTATTTCAGGCTGGCGCTACACGCCCTGGCGGGGGGATTTCTACCCAACGGGGCTGACCCACAAGCGCGAATTGCAATTCGCCTCACGGGCGGTCAACAGCATCGAAATCAATGGATCGTTTTACGCCCTGCAACGGCCCGAACGTTATGCCCAGTGGTACGCCGAAACCCCGAGGGGCTTCGTTTTCAGCGTCAAAGCCCCGCGTTTCATCACCCACATCAGGCGACTGCAGGAAATCCATAAACCCTTGGCGAATTTCTTTGCGTCCGGGGTGCTGGAACTCAAAGAAAAACTCGGCCCGATCCTCTGGCAATTCCCGCCCAATTTCAGATTCGATGCCGAGCTGTTCGAGACCTTTCTGGAGCAGTTGCCCCACAACACCGAAGAGGCCGCCGCCCTCGCCCGCCAGCATGATTCGCACGTGAACGGTCACGCCAGCATGAAGGCCTACGGAAAAAAGCCGTTGCGCCATGCCGTAGAAATCAGAAACGAGAGCTTCGTCGACCCCGCCTTCATCCGCCTGCTCAAACGCCACAATGCTGCGCTGGTGATCGCCGACACCGCCGGTAAATGGCCGTACCGCGAAGACCTCACCAGCGACTTCGTTTACCTGCGCCTGCACGGTGCCGAAGAACTCTATGCCAGCGGTTACACCCCCGAGGCGCTGAAACGCTGGGGCGACCGGATCGAGGCCTGGTACCACGGCCAGCAACCGCCCGACCCGCAGCTGATCGCGCCCCGGCAAAAGCCCAAGGCGCGCAAGTCCCGTGAGGTGTTTTGCTACTTCGACAATGACATCAAAGTCCGCGCGCCCTTCGATGCCCGCCGCTTGCTGGAGCGCTTTCATCTGGATAAAGACCTCGCCACCCGTCCCGGTGAACTGGCCGCCGAAGGAGTGCTGTCATGAGCATTTCCGAACCGGTCGGCACCACCGACGAACAGCAACCCATCATCACCTCCGTGCGCCGCTTTACCGTGCTGACGGTCAACACGCACAAGGGGTTCACCGCGCTCAACCGGCGCTTCATCCTGCCGGAATTGCGCGAAGCGGTGCGCAGCGTGTCCGCCGACGTGGTGTTTTTGCAGGAAGTCCACGGCACCCACGAACATCATCCCCAGCGCTACAGCAATTGGCCGGCGATGCCGCAATACGAGTTCCTCGCCGACACCCTGTGGCCGCAATTCGCCTATGGGCGCAACGCGGTCTATCCGGCGGGCGATCACGGCAATGCGCTGCTGTCGAAATTCCAGATCATTCGCCACGACAACCTCGACGTGTCCATCAGCGGTCACGAAAACCGCGGCATCCTGCATTGCGTACTGCGCCTGCCCGGTGACGGCCAGGAAGTGCATGCCATTTGCGTGCATCTGGGCCTTCGCGAAACCCACCGGACCGAACAACTCAAGTTGCTGGCCCAGCGCCTCGAAGAACTGCCCAGCGATGCCCCGGTGATCGTTGCCGGTGACTTCAACGACTGGCGTCAGCGTGCCGACGCGCTGCTCAAACCCAGTGGTTTACGGGAGGTTTTCGCCGAACTCCACGGCAAACCGGCGCGCAGTTTTCCAGCGCGATTGCCAGCGTTGCGCCTTGACCGCATCTATGTGCGCAACCTCAAGGCCAGCCAACCGCAAGTGCTGGCCGCGCGGCCATGGTCACACCTTTCCGACCATGCGCCGCTATCGGTGGAGATCGAGCTATGAGCAGCCCGTCGATGGAAAAAACCCATGTGGAGCACTTATCCACAACCCCGCCGGTCCGTGAGCCGGGCGTGGTCGACGTCGAATATGGCTGGCAAGGCAACAACCGCGTAGACCTGCTGGAAAACGGCGAAGCGTATTTCCCTCGGGTGTTCGAAGCCATGCGTCAGGCCAAGACTGAAATCCTGCTGGAAACCTTCATTGTGTTCGAGGACAAAGTCGGCAATGAGCTGCAGGAAGTACTGATCGCCGCAGCTCAACGCGGCGTGCGGATCACCGCCAGTCTCGATGGCTTTGGCTGCGGAGAACTGGGGACGGGATACCTCTCCGCCCTGAGCGAGGCCGGCGTGCGCATCCAGATTTTCGACCCGGCGCCCAAACTTCTGGGCATCCGCACCAACTGGTTCCGCCGCCTGCACCGCAAGATCGTGGTGGTCGACGGCACGATTGCGTTCATCGGCGGCATCAACTTTTCTGCCGACCATTTGGCTGACTTCGGCCCTGAGGCCAAGCAGGATTATTCCGTTGAAGTGCAAGGCCCGGCGGTGGCCGACATCCATCACTTCGCACTGCTGCAATGCGGTCGCCCGGCTCGCGCCAAATACTGGTGGCAACGACGCAGGCAAAGGCGCTCGGAGCTGGCGTTCACCGATCATGACGGCCAGGTTCGCCTGGTGTACCGCGACAATGGCGAGCATCCGACCGACATCGAAGAGGTTTACCGACGGGTGCTGCGCAGTGCCCGGCGCCGGGTGGTGATCGCCAATGCCTACTTCTTTCCGGGCTATCGCCTGCTGCGCGAGATCCGCAACGCGGCGCGCCGTGGCGTCGATGTGCGGCTGATCCTGCAAGGTCAGCCCGATATGCTGGCGGCCAAACTCGCCGCGCGCATGACCTATGACTACCTGCTCAAATCCGGCGTGCAGATTTACGAATATTGCGACCGTCCGCTGCACGGCAAAGTCGCGCTGGTGGATGAGGATTGGAGCACGGTCGGTTCGAGCAACCTCGACCCGTTGAGCCTGTCCTTGAACCTGGAAGCCAATGTGTTGATCCGCGATCGCGCCTTCAACCGCGACCTGTTCGAGCGCCTCGAAGACCTGAGCAACAACCATTGCAAGGTCATGTCCGCAGACAAGTCCCCGCGCGGGCGGGTCTGGCACATGACCGTCGGCTTTCTGGTGTTTCACTTTCTGCGGCACTTCCCGGCCTGGGCCGGTTGGCTGCCGGCGCACAAGCCGCGCCTGAAACCTTTTTCCCATTCCGCCGGGAGTGACACCTGATGAGCCACTCTGATACACAACCGGCGACCCACGCCGACAACCCGACCAAATCCCGCTGGAGCCGCTGGAAACGGCCGCTGACAATGCTGTTTTTCCTGGCGCTGATCGTGCTGTTCACGATGCTTGCCCAGCGCATCGAATGGGATGAAGTGTTCGATAACCTCGCCGATTTCAAGGTGCGCACGCTGATCATCGCGTCCAGCCTGACCTTGCTGAGTTTTCTGGTCTACGCCTGCTTCGACCTGATCGGCCGTACCTACATTCGCCAGGACCTGACGTGGAAGCAGATCTTGCCGGTGGGGATTATCAGCTATGCCTTCAACCTCAACCTGAGTGCCTGGGTCGGCGGCATTGCCATGCGTTATCGGCTGTATTCGCGACTTGGGGTGAACAAGGGCAATATCGCGAAAATTCTCGGGTTGAGCCTGGCAACCAACTGGTTCGGTTACATGGTGATTGCCGGTGCGGTGTTCAGCAGCGGATTGGTGCGAATGCCGCCAGGCTGGAAGCTGAGCAGCGACGCCTTGCAAGGTGTGGGCGTGTTGTTGCTGCTGGTGAGCGCGGGGTATCTGGCAGCGTGTCAGTTCTCCAAGCGACGGGAGTGGGCGATACGCGGGGTGGAAATCGACCTGCCGTCCCTGCGCATGGCAGTGCTGCAACTGGCTCTCGGGGCGCTGAACTGGTCGCTGATGGCGGCAGTGATTTTCACTTTGCTGCCGAGCAAACTGGATTACCCGCTGGTGCTTGGGGTGTTGTTGATCAGCGCGATTGCCGGGGTCATCACGCACATCCCCGCCGGGCTCGGCGTGCTTGAAGCGGTGTTCGTGGCGCTGCTGCAACATGAAGTGTCCCGAGGCAGCCTGGTGGCCGGATTGCTGGCCTATCGGGCGATCTATTTCATCTTGCCGCTACTGATTACCCTGGTGATGTACCTGATCGTGGAAGCCAAGGCCAAGTCGTTGCGGATCGAGAAGAAACCGAGGCACTGACAGCCTAATGCCGATCAGTTAAGCCAAAACGCGATCCGTAGCAGCTGGCGAAGCCTGCGTTCGGCTGCGAAGCAGTCGTGAAATCAGGCGATGCGGTGTTTCAGGAAGATCGCAATCTCTGGTTTCACGACTGCTTCGCAGCCGAACGCAGGCTTCGCCAGCTGCTACAAATTGTGTTGTTCTTTATCTATCTGCATTAGGCATTAACAGTCCGTATTTTCACGATGACTGGATGATGCTCAACCGCTCGCCCACCACCATTTCGGTGATCCAGTCCACCAGGATCGAGGTGTATGCCTGTTGCGAAACAGGCTCGCTCAAGGCGTGATCGGCGCCGTCGATAATCCGGTGGGTCAGCGAGTGAGTCTGCTGACAGGCCGCGCGGTAACTCATGATGGTTGAGTGGGGCACATAGTCGTCGGTCTCGGACTCCACCAGCAGCACATCCCCGGTAAATTGCGAACAGGCATGCAGCGCACGATTGCTGTCGGCGCGGACTAACGTGCGGCGGTAATCACGTAAATCGAGCTTGTCCAGGTCACGTTTGGGTGTGTGCCATTGATCATCGCGATACAGCGCCGGCACCCGCAGCGCCAGCCAGCGCACCGGACGCAATGACGTCAGGATCGAGGCCAGGTAACCGCCATAACTGGTGCCGACCACGGCAATCGCCGATGTATCGAGCGCCGGGTGCGCGAGCAAGCGGTCATACGCTGCCAGCAGGTCGCGCAGGTTGTCTTCGCGCGTTACTCGACTCAGCGCAATACCCGTGCCGCCGGTGTGCCCGCGCAAGTCGAACGTCAGGCACACGCAACCCAGGCCGGCGATGCCTTTGGCCCGCTCCAGGTCCCGCTCCTGACTGCCGCCCCAACCGTGCACAAAGAGCACGCCGGGCACTTTTGATTTGGGGCTGAGAAAAGTCCCGATCATCTGTTCATCGTCGATGTCGATTTGAATGGTTTCGCTTCTAGCCGTCATAGGATTTAACCGTTACGTACTTGAGAAGAAAGTCACTGTTTTGCGCCGGCCCGCGATACACCTCGATGGCGTCCGCCGGCAGCGGCTGGTCGATGTAGGTCTCAACCGAAGACACGCGAATCGCGCGCATCCCGGGGTCGTTGACGAAGCTTTGCAAGGCGGCGACTTCGGCGCTGCTGGCACCGCCCATCCGCCAGGACTGCTCGAGCACGCCGCTGCGCTGTTTGCCATTACTATCCACACCTTGGGCGATGTCGTAGTTGCGCCGCGAGGCGTAGAAACCGGGATAAGCCTCATCCGCGGCACGGTCGAACACTTGCGCCTGCCGGATCGCCAGCCGTACATCGTCCGGCAGTTCCAGTTCGAGCAAATCGTCGTAGTGACCCCGCACAACCAGCAGGTTGGACCCTCCATAAACCTGCTCGCCCTGACCGTCTTTGGTCAAGTATTGATCACCGCAATAACTCAGCACCGTGTCGCCGATAAAACTCTGACCGACGCTGTGGGTGATCACGTGGTCCAGGTCCTGCTCCAGCACCACGCCTTCGGTGAACAGCGTTCTGGCATCGGGTCTGGCGAGGATGGCATCGAACTGGTCGAGGCTTTTGATCACTTCCTGACCGCGTCCGGCGCAGGCATGAATAGGCTTGATGCGGATCGGGCCGCTGTAGAGCAGATGCTCCGCCGCAGGACGCGCATCGTCCATGGAAAAAACACTGAGGCCGTCGAGCACCACGCTGCGTACACGTTCGGAAAACAACGGTGACCAGCCTTCCGGAGCGTGAGCATTTTTGTTACGCAACCCGTGACTGATGGCTTTGGTGCAGATGAAATCATGGTCGACGTAACCGCCCCACAAATCCTCAGGCCCCTTGACGCCCAATTGACGGGCGGCAGCGACGCCCACAAGCGTCTGGGTCGGCAACAGATACAGGTCTCGACCGTTGTGCAGTTCCGGGTCGTAATTGCCGCCGTATTTAAGCCCCAGGATCTGTGCCAGCCAACGGGCCAGCGCACGATTGGTTTCTACTTCGTGCAACGGAGCCTCAGGCCGCACGGAGTGGGCGACCACCAGCTTCTTGCGGTTTGTTGGGGTCATGCGTCCCCCTTCAATCTGCGCGTGATGAATGTAGTTGAAGGGGTGCAGAGATCAGGCCAAGGAGGGCCGAAGACAAACATTTTTCAAATCAGCCAGTTGCGAAAAACATGATGGCACCCTGCCTATTTGATTCTGCACGACAGCCTTCAAGATTCCGGCATTTTGCACGATTCAAGCCTTCCACTGACCCAATGTGGGAGTGAGGCTTCTACCGGGTTGCCGCAGTCGGTGTCACTCCAAACCGTGTCCGGTAATCACTCGGCGCCAACCCGGTAATCTTCTTGAACGTCGCCCGAAAGGCACTCGGATCCTGATAACCCACCGTCCAGGCGATGTGATCGATGGTGCCGTTGGTGAACTCGAGCATTTCCCGGGCCTTGCCGACCCGCAGATGCTGGCAGTACTCGGTGGGTTTAAGCCCGGTTGCGGCGCGAAATCGACGCAGGAACGTGCGTTCTTCCAGCCCTGCCCGCTCGGCCATCGTCGGCAGTGACACATCGGTCGCTCCGGTGCTTTGCAGCCAATGCTGGACCTTGAGAATCGAGGCGTCACCATGGCTGAGAATGGGTGAAAAATTGCTGCCGCACTCGCTTGCGCTGTCGCTGTGTTCCACCACCAGAAATCGCGCGGTACTGGTGGCGATGCTCGGCCCCAGCAGGCGATTGACCAGGCGCAAGCCCAGTTCGGACCAGGCCATCAGCCCCGCAGTGGTGATCAGGTCGCCGTCGTCAACGATGGGTGTATCGGCCTTGAGCTTGATCGCCGGATAACGCTCGGCGAAGGCTTTGGCCGAGGTCCAGTGAGTAGTGGCGCTACGGCCGTCGAGCAGGCCGCTCTCGGCCAACAGAATCGACCCCACGCAAACCCCGCCGAGTGTCGCGCCATTGGCGTGTTGCTGACGCAGCCAGCGAAACAGCGCCTGCGGTGCCTGGCCTTCGGAAAAACCGGCAATCGACGGCGGGATCAACACCGCCACCAACGCACCGTCCGCAGCGGGATGACTGTCGTAGACCCGCTCGGGCGCCTGATCGCCATCAACCTGCCAATGGCTGACCCGCAGCAACGGCAACTGCGCCGCCTGATGCTCGGCGGCAATCCGGTTCGCCACCCCGAACAAGTCCGTCAATCCATGCACCGCCGCCATCTGCGCACCGGGATAGATCAGCACGCCCAACTCGGTGATTGGCCTTTCTGCGTCCATTGTCAGTTTTCCCCCTTCTATTGTCGGTGCGGCCAATCCTCGGACGGCCTGCCAGACCCAATACTTCATTTCACACCAACAAGCACTTCGAGGAAACAGTCATGGCCAAGCAAGCACTCATCGTAGTCGATATCCAAAATGACTACTTCCCCCAAGGCAAGTGGCCGCTGGTCGGCGCCGATGCCGCGGCGGACAATGCCGTTCGTCTGCTCAAAGCCTTCCGCGATGCCGGTGATTCGGTGGTGCACATCCGCCACGAATTCACCTCCGACGAAGCGCCCTTTTTCACTCCGGGCTCCGAGGGCGCGAAGCTGCACCCCAAAGTACTGAATCGCGCCGATGAGCCTGTGGTGCTCAAGCATTTCGTCAACTCGTTCCGTGAAACACAACTGAAATCGATCCTCGACGAACAAGGCATCAAGGAGCTCGTGGTCGTCGGCAGCATGAGCCACATGTGTGTCGATGGCATCACCCGCGCCGCCGCGGACTTTGGCTACAGCGTTACCGTGATTCACGACGCCTGCGCTACCCGTGATCTGGAGTTCAACGGCGTCACCGTTCCGGCAGCCCACGTTCATGCCGCCTTCATGTCGGCCCTGGGCTTCGCCTATGCAAGCGTGGTGTCCACTGACGAGTTCCTGGCGGCGCATCACTGACCAACGCTTCTGCCTCGGGTGCTGCAATCTGACGCTCCCGAAACAAAGAAGGCCAGTCGCGTGCGCACATGACTGGCCTTTTTTCTGAGACTTACGGCCGAAAAGCCGGATAATGGCGGCCAAATCGTCTAGCCGTTATTCTGGTAATCCCCCATGGAAATCAAGGTCAACTTTCTCGACAACCTTCGACTTGAAGCCAAGTTCGACGACTTCACGGTGGTGGCCGATCAACCTATCCGCTACAAGGGCGATGGCTCGGCACCGGGTCCGTTCGACTACTTCCTGGCTTCGTCAGCGTTGTGTGCGGCTTACTTCGTGAAGCTGTACTGCGACACTCGCAGTATTCCCACCGAAAACATCCGCCTGTCGCAGAACAACATTGTTGATCCGGAAAACCGCTACAACCAGATTTTCAAGATCCAGGTCGAGCTACCAGCGGACATCTCCGACAAGGACCGCCAGGGCATCCTGCGTTCCATCGACCGTTGCACCGTGAAAAAAGTGGTGCAAGCCGGGCCTGAGTTTGTGATCGAAGAAGTGGAAAACCTCGACGCCGATGCCCAGGCGCTGCTGATGCCTGCGTCTAATTCAGAGGCGCACACCTATATCGCGGGCAAGGATCTGCCGCTGGAGCAGACCATCGCCAACATGTCGGCCATTCTGGCGGACCTGGGCATGAAGATTGAAATCGCCTCGTGGCGCAATATCGTTCCCAACGTGTGGTCGCTGCATATCCGCGATGCGCACTCGCCGATGTGTTTTACCAACGGCAAGGGCGTAACCAAGGAAGGCGCGCTGGCGTCGGCGTTGGGCGAGTTTATCGAGCGACTCAACTGCAACTTCTTCTACAACGATCAGTTCTGGGGCGAAGAGATCGCCAACGCGCCGTTTGTGCATTACCCGGACGAACGCTGGTTCAAGCCTGGCCGTAAAGATGAACTGCCGGCCGAAATCCTCGACGCGTACTGCCTGAAGATTTACAACCGCGACGGCGAGTTGCGTGGCTCCCACCTGATCGACACCAACTCGGGCAATGAAGAGCGCGGCATCTGCTCGCTGCCATACGTGCGCCAGTCGGACGGCGAAGTGGTGTATTTCCCGTCCAACCTGATTGAAAACCTGTTCCTGAGCAACGGCATGAGTGCCGGCAACACGCTGGCCGAAGCCCAGGTGCAATGCCTGTCGGAGATCTTCGAGCGTGCGGTAAAACGCGAAATCATCGAAGGTGAATTTGCACTGCCGGATGTGCCCGCCGATGTGCTGGCGAAGTACCCCGGGATACTGGCCGGTATTCAGGCGCTGGAAGAGCAAGGGTTCCCCGTATTGGTGAAGGATGCATCCCTGGGCGGTGAATTCCCGGTGATGTGCGTCACGTTGATGAACCCGCGTACCGGCGGTGTGTTCGCCTCGTTCGGCGCGCACCCGAGCCTGGAAGTGGCGCTGGAGCGCAGCCTGACCGAACTGCTCCAGGGCCGCAGCTTCGAAGGCCTCAACGACTTGCCCCAGCCGACGTTTGAAGGCCATGCGGTGACCGAGCCGAATAACTTCGTCGAGCACTTCATCGATTCCAGCGGCGTGGTGTCGTGGCGCTTCTTCAGCTCCAAGTCCGATTACGAATTCGTGGAGTGGGATTTCTCCGGCCAGGGTGAAAACTCGAATGCCGAAGAAGCCGCGACCTTGTTCGGCATTCTCGAAGGCATGGGCAAGGAAGTGTACATGGCGGTCTACGAGCATATCGGCGCCAAGGCGTGCCGCATCCTCGTACCGGATTATTCGGAGATCTATCCCGCGGATGATCTGATCTGGGACAACACCAACAAAGCGCTTTTCTTCCGCGCCGATATCCTGAACCTGCATCGCCTGGACGAAGACGAACTGCGAGCGTTGGTTGAGCGTCTGGTGGAAAGTGAGCTGGACGACTACACCGACATCACCAGCCTGATCGGCATCGAATTTGACGACAATACGGCGTGGGGTCAGCTGACGATTCTTGAGTTGAAGCTGCTGATTTATCTCGCCTTGCAGCAATATGAAGAGGCGAAAGAGGCGGTAGAAATGTTCCTGCAGTACAACGACAACACGGTTGAGCGTGGTTTGTTCTACCAGGCCGTCAATGTGGTGCTGGAGATGAAGCTGGACGAAGACCTGGAACTGGAAGACTACGAGGCCAATTTCCGCCGGATGTTTGGCAACGAGCGCACCGACGCAGCAATCGGATCGGTGGACGGCAGCGTGCGTTTCCATGGCTTGACGCCGACCAGCATGAAACTGGAGGGGCTCGACAGGCACCTGCGGTTGATCGATAGCTACAAGAAACTGCACTCGGCACGGGCCAATGTGACCGCGTTATCCAGTTAATAGCGCCAACAAAAAAGCGAAGCCAGATGGCTTCGCTTTTTTGTTACTGACTGGATAACTGCTTTTTAGAACGGGATGTCGTCATCAAAGCTGTCGAAATCCGGAGCCGGTTGCGGAGCGGCCTGCTGCTGTGGAGCCGGACGCGACTGTTGCGGTGCTGCCGACTGCTGTGGACGCGGAGCCTGTTGGCGTGGGGCCGGGGCGGACTGCTGGTAGTTATTGCCCCCTCCTTGTTGGTCGCCCTGCTGTGGACGGCCGCCCAGCAGCTGCATGGTGCCTTGCATGTCGACCACGATTTCAGTGGTGTAACGCTTGATACCGTCTTTTTCCCACTCGCGGGTCTGCAGCTTGCCTTCGATGTAGACCTGCGAACCTTTACGCAGGTACTCACCGGCGATCTCGGCAACTTTGCCGAACATCGACACACGGTGCCATTCGGTCTTCTCGACCTTCTGACCGGTTTGCTTGTCGGTCCACTGTTCGCTGGTCGCCAGACTCAGGTTGGTCACGGCGTTACCGTTAGGCAAGTAGCGAACTTCGGGATCCTGGCCGCAAGTGCCGACCAATATGACTTTGTTAACCCCACGGGCCATAACGTTCTCCTAGGCTACGCACGCTGCCTCGGCCGGGTTGTTCACCAGGCGCTCAAGGGTCGTGCGATCCAATAGTTCTGTGTCCAATTTGATGTAAATCGCCGCTTCATCAGCAACGATCACCGCATCTGTTACCCCTACGACGGCCTTCAGGCGCTCAACCAGACCCGCTTCGCGGATCGCCTCGGGCGACAACGGCAAGCGCAGGCTCGTCACGTAGGGTGGTTCGCGCATGGTAACAGCAAAGGCCAGCCAGAGGGCAGCCAGACCGGCGCATCCAAGGAACACAACCGACAGACCGCCATGCTGGAACAACCAGCCGCCGAGGATCCCGCCCAGTGCCGAACCGAGGAACTGACTGGTGGAATAAACCCCCATCGCCGTGCCTTTGCCGCCTGCTGGTGAAACCTTGCTGATCAGCGATGGTAGAGAAGCTTCCAGCAAGTTGAACGCGGTAAAGAACACCACCGTCCCGATCACCAGAGCTCGCAAACTATCGCCGAACTGCCAGAAGAATAGCTCAGTGAGCATCAGCGTCGCGACGGCGCCGAGTAAAACTCGTTTCATTTTGCGTTTCTTCTCGCCGTAGATAATGAACGGGATCATGGCGAAGAAGGAAATCAGCAGCGCAGTGAGGTAGACCCACCAGTGCTGCTCTTTAGGCAACCCGGCTTTTTCGACCAGCGCCAAAGGCAACGCAACGAAGCTCGACATCAACATCGCGTGCAACACAAAAATGCCCAGGTCCAGACGCAGCAGGTCTGGATGCTTGAGCGTCGGTATCAGCGCCTGGCGCGCAACACCGGACTCGCGGTGCTGCAACGGCCCGGTCGAGCGCGGCACCATGAACATCACGATCACGATCCCGAACAGCGCCATGCCGCCCGTGGCGAGGAACAACCCGGACAGGCCGAAGGCGCGGGTCAGCAACGGTCCTACAACCATCGCGACAGCGAACGACAGACCGATCGTCATGCCGATCATGGCCATGGCTTTGGTCCGATGCTGTTCACGGGTCAAGTCTGACAGCAACGCCATCACCGCCGCGGAAATCGCCCCGGCGCCTTGCAGGATCCGTCCGGCGATCACGCCCCAGATCGAGTCGGCATTGGCCGCCAGCACGCTACCGAGGGCGAAGACGATCAGCCCCAGGTAAATCACCGGACGACGGCCGATACGGTCGGAAATGAAGCCGAAGGGAATTTGAAAGATCGCCTGGGTCAGGCCGTAAGCGCCAATCGCCAGCCCGATAAGGGCCGGGGTCGCTCCTGCCAGATCCATCCCATAGGTCGCCAGTACCGGCAACACCATGAACATGCCAAGCATACGGAAGGCGAACACCAGGGCCAGACCGCTTGCTGCGCGGGTCTCGCTGCCACTCATGCGTTCGCTGTGGGGATCGTGCATGGAAAAACCTCATGTGAACCGGCGGCGATTCTACCAGTCCCATCGATTGACGGGGTATATCGCGACGCTTTGACGCGCTCTGCTGACAGACTCTTCATGTAAGCCTGCAACCCGCTCATTTGATAGTGTGCATCCATCCAGTATTTGGCCGTATACTCCTACGTTTTCGACGCCCGCCGAGCGAGGCCACTTTGGACAAGATCCTGATTCGTGGGGCCCGAACCCACAACCTGAAGAACATCGACCTGACCCTGCCCAGGGACAAACTGATTGTCATCACCGGCCTGTCCGGCTCCGGAAAATCATCCCTGGCATTCGACACGCTGTACGCCGAAGGCCAGCGCCGCTACGTCGAATCGCTGTCGGCCTACGCTCGGCAATTTTTGTCGATGATGGAAAAGCCTGACGTCGACACCATCGAAGGTTTGTCGCCAGCCATTTCCATCGAGCAGAAGTCGACCTCGCACAACCCGCGTTCGACGGTCGGCACCATCACCGAAATCTACGACTATCTGCGCCTGCTTTACGCTCGCGTGGGTATTCCGCGTTGCCCGGATCACGACATTCCGCTGGAAGCCCAGACCGTCAGCCAGATGGTCGACCTGGTCCTCGCCCAACCGGAGGGCAGCAAGCTTATGCTGCTGGCCCCGGTGATCCGCGAGCGTAAAGGCGAACATCTTTCGGTCTTCGAAGAACTGCGCGCCCAAGGCTTTGTACGGGCCCGGGTCAACGGCAGGCTCTGTGAGCTGGACGAATTGCCGAAGCTGGATAAGCAGAAGAAGCACTCGATCGATGTGGTGGTTGACCGCTTCAAGGTGCGCGCCGACCTGCAGCAGCGCCTGGCCGAGTCGTTCGAGACCGCGCTGAAGCTGGCAGACGGCATCGCCCTGGTCGCGCCGATGGACGACGAGCCCGGCGAAGAAATCATCTTCTCCGCGCGCTTCGCCTGCCCGATCTGTGGCCATGCCATCAGCGAGCTGGAACCCAAACTGTTCTCCTTCAACAATCCGGCCGGCGCTTGCCCGACGTGTGATGGCCTGGGTGTTAAGCAGTTCTTCGACATCAAGCGATTGGTCAATGGTGAACTGACGCTGGCCGAGGGCGCGATTCGTGGCTGGGACCGGCGCAACGTCTATTACTTCCAGATGCTCGGCTCGTTGGCTTCACACTACAAGTTCAGCCTGGAAGTGCCATTCAACGAACTGACGGCCGATCAGCAGAAGTTCATCCTGCACGGCAGCGGGTCGCAAAACGTCGACTTCAAATACCTGAACGACCGCGGGGACATCGTCAAACGCTCGCACCCGTTCGAAGGCATCGTGCCGAATCTGGACCGTCGCTACCGTGAAACCGAGTCCGCCTCGGTGCGTGAAGAGCTGGCCAAGTTCCTCAGCACCCAGCCTTGCCCGGATTGCCGTGGTACTCGCCTGCGTCGTGAGGCGCGGCATGTGTGGGTTGGCGAGAAGACGCTGCCGGCGGTGACCAATCTGCCGATTGGCGATGCCTGTGAATATTTCGGCGTGCTGAAACTCACTGGCCGCCGTGGCGAAATCGCTGACAAGATTCTCAAGGAAATTCGCGAGCGACTGCAGTTCCTGGTCAACGTTGGCCTGGACTATTTGTCGCTGGATCGCAGTGCGGACACGTTGTCCGGTGGTGAAGCGCAGCGTATCCGTCTGGCCAGCCAGATTGGCGCCGGCCTGGTGGGCGTTCTGTACATCCTCGACGAACCGTCGATTGGTTTGCACCAACGGGACAACGATCGGCTGCTCGGTACGCTCAAGCACCTGCGGGACATCGGTAATACGGTGATTGTGGTCGAGCACGACGAAGATGCGATTCGCCTGGCTGACTACGTGGTGGATATCGGTCCAGGCGCAGGTGTACACGGCGGACACATTGTCGCCGAAGGTACGCCAGCCGAAGTCATGGCGCATCCAGACTCGTTGACCGGCAAGTACTTGTCGGGCCGGGTGAAGATTGCAGTCCCGGCCAAACGCACGCCGCGTAACAAGAAGTTGTCGCTGTCCCTCAAGGGCGCCCGTGGCAACAACTTGCGCGATGTCGATCTGGACATTCCGATCGGCCTGCTGACCTGTGTAACCGGCGTGTCCGGCTCGGGCAAGTCGACGCTGATCAACAACACGCTGTTCCCGCTTAGCGCTACGGCATTGAACGGTGCGACGACGCTCGAAGCGGCCGCTCACGACAGCATCAAAGGTCTGGAGCATCTGGATAAGGTTGTCGACATCGACCAGAGCCCTATCGGTCGAACGCCGCGCTCCAACCCGGCGACCTACACCGGGTTGTTCACACCGATTCGCGAACTGTTCGCCGGTGTGCCGGAGTCCCGCTCCCGCGGTTATGGTCCTGGACGCTTCTCCTTCAACGTGAAGGGCGGACGTTGCGAAGCGTGTCAGGGCGATGGCCTGATCAAGGTGGAAATGCACTTCCTGCCGGACATCTATGTCCCGTGCGACGTCTGCAAGAGCAAGCGCTACAACCGCGAGACTCTGGAGATCAAGTACAAGGGCAAGAGCATCCACGAAACCCTCGAGATGACGATCGAGGAAGCGCGGGTGTTCTTCGACGCGGTTCCGGCCCTGGCGCGCAAGCTTCAGACGCTGATGGATGTTGGCCTGTCGTACATCAAGCTCGGGCAGTCAGCGACCACGCTGTCGGGTGGTGAAGCCCAGCGGGTGAAGCTGTCCCGCGAACTGTCCAAGCGCGACACCGGCAAGACGCTGTACATCCTCGATGAGCCGACGACCGGCCTGCACTTCGCTGATATTCAGCAGCTGCTCGACGTTTTGCATCGATTGCGCGACCACGGCAACACTGTGGTGGTGATCGAGCACAACCTGGACGTTATCAAGACGGCCGACTGGCTGGTGGACTTGGGGCCGGAAGGCGGTTCCAAGGGCGGCCAGATCATTGCCGTCGGTACGCCGGAAGAAGTGTCGGAGATGAAGCAATCGCACACGGGCTTCTACCTCAAGCCGCTGCTGGCTCGCGACAAAGCCTGAATCAGGCCCATGAAAAAGCCCCTGTCACTTCATCGGTGACAGGGGCTTTTTTGTAGCCGGTGGAATCAGAACTGCGATTGCAGGTAATTCTCCAGACCGATCAGCTTGATCAGACCCAGCTGCTTCTCGAGCCAGTAGGTGTGGTCTTCTTCGGTGTCATGCAATTGAACGCGCAGCATCTCGCGGCTGACATAGTCCTTGTGCTGCTCGCAGAGCTTGATGCCCTTGCAGAGTGCGGCGCGGACTTTGTATTCCAACCGCAGGTCAGCGGCGAGCATGTCCGGCACGGTAGTGCCGACATCAAGGTCGTCCGGACGCATGCGCGGCGTACCTTCGAGCATCAGAATTCGGCGCATCAGGGCATCAGCGTGCCCGGCCTCTTCTTCCATCTCGTGGTTGATACGTTCGTAGAGCTCGGTGAAACCCCAGTCCTCGTACATCCGCGAATGGATGAAATATTGATCACGCGCCGCCAGTTCGCCGGTCAGCAACGTGTTGAGGTAATCGATTACGTCTGGGTGGCCTTGCATCGCCCTACATCTCCCTGCTTGAAAGTCTGTAGTTTGAACCAAGCAGACTGTTTGGTCACTCTGCTTGCGCGATAAAAGCGAAGATATTCTGAGAAAAGTAGTTTAAATAACGCAAAAACTGCCCAAATGAGGGCAGTTCTGCTTCTCGTTTAGACTTCGTTAAGCTGTACGTTGAGCAGCTTTGCGATTGCTTCTCCGTACGCCGGATCAGCTTTGTAGAAATGCTGCAATTGGCGGTCAACTACATCGCTGGAAACTCCGGTCATTGCGCCGGCAATGTTGCCGAACAACAGCGCTTTCTGCTCATCGCTCATCAAACGGAACAACGCACCGGCGTGGCTGTAGTAGTCGGTATCCTCGCGGTGATCGTAGCGATCAGCCGAACCACTTAGCGCCAATGGCGGCTCTGCATAACGAGGTGCTTGCTTCGGTGATTCGACGTAGCCGTTCGGCTCGTAGTTAGGTGTCGCTCCGCCATTGCTGCCAAACGCCATTGAACCATCACGCTGATAGCTGTTCACCGGGCTGCGAGGCGCGTTCACCGGCAGTTGCTGGTGGTTGGTGCCAATACGGTAGCGGTGAGCATCGGCGTAAGCGAACACTCGACCCTGCAGCATGCGGTCAGGCGACAAACCGACACCTGGGACCATGTTGCTCGGACCGAACGCCGCTTGCTCGACTTCAGCAAAATAGTTCTGCGGGTTGCGGTTAAGCTCCAATTCGCCCACTTCGATCAGCGGAAACTCTTTCTGCGACCAGGTTTTGGTCACGTCAAACGGGTTCTCGTAGTGCGCTGCGGCCTGAGCCTCAGTCATGATCTGGATGCACACGCGCCATTTCGGAAAATCACCGCGCTCGATCGCGCCGAACAGATCACGCTGCGCATAATCCGGATCGGTACCAGCCAGGCGTGCTGCTTCTGCTGGCGCCAGGTTTTTAATCCCTTGCTTGGTCTTGTAGTGCCACTTCACCCAGTGACGTTCGCCATTGGCGTTGATCAGGCTGTAGGTGTGGCTGCCGAAGCCGTGCATGTGACGGTAGCCATCGGGGATGCCGCGATCCGAGAACAGAATAGTGACCTGATGCAACGCCTCAGGTGAGTGCGACCAGAAGTCCCACATCATTTGCGCGCTTTTCAGATTGCTTTGTGGCAGACGTTTCTGGGTGTGAATAAAGTCCGGGAATTTCAAAGGATCGCGGATGAAGAACACTGGCGTGTTGTTGCCGACGATGTCCCAGTTGCCTTCTTCGGTGTAGAACTTCAGGGCGAAACCACGTGGATCGCGCTCGGTGTCGGCCGAACCACGCTCACCGCCAACGGTGGAAAACCGCAGGAAGGTTGGGGTTTGCTTGCCGACAGACTCAAACAGTTTGGCGCTTGTGTACTCGGTGATGTCCCGAGTTACGGTGAACGTACCGTAAGCACCCGAACCTTTGGCGTGTACACGGCGCTCAGGGATGTTTTCACGGTTGAAGTGGGCAAGCTTCTCGATCAGGTGAAAGTCGTCGAGCAGCAGCGGGCCACGAAGGCCGGCGGAACGGGAATTCTGGTTATCAGCGACAGGAGCGCCACTGGCGGTGGTAAGTGTTTTATTTTGGCTCATGCAATGTCTTCCTCTGTCAGTCTTTCCTACTGCCGGCTAATCGGCTGAGAGGGAGTATTGACCATCAACATGACACCATCAAATTCATTAAATTGTGAGAATCGATAGATAAATACTAATGAAGCTTTATCGCTTAGGCATTTCGATACTTTTCGAGCGCGCACAAAAAACCGGGCGCTAGGCCCGGTTCTTCGTTTCAGACTGACGTCTTACTCAGCGGATACAGCTTCACCACCGGCAGGACGATCAACCAACTCGACGTACGCCATAGGCGCGTTGTCGCCAGTGCGGAAACCGCACTTGAGGATGCGCAGGTAGCCACCCTCACGGGTAGCGTAACGCTTGCCCAGGTCGTTGAAGAGCTTACCAACGATAGCTTTCGAACGAGTACGGTCGAAAGCCAGACGGCGGTTAGCCAGGCTGTCTGTCTTGGCCAAAGTGATCAGCGGCTCAGCAACGCGACGCAGTTCTTTAGCTTTCGGCAGTGTAGTTTTGATCAGCTCGTGCTCGAACAGCGACACTGCCATGTTTTGAAACATGGCCTTGCGGTGCGAGCTAGTGCGGCTCAGGTGACGACCACTTTTACGATGACGCATGGTTCATTCCTTACCAAACACAACGTTCGGTGATTACGACGATCAGGCAGTCGCCTTGTCGTCCTTCTTAAGACTTGCAGGCGGCCAGTTGTCGAGGCGCATGCCGAGGGACAGACCGCGGGAGGCCAGAACGTCCTTGATTTCAGTCAAGGATTTCTTGCCAAGGTTCGGAGTCTTCAACAGCTCTACTTCGGTACGCTGAATCAGGTCACCGATGTAGTAGATGTTTTCCGCCTTAAGGCAGTTAGCCGAACGTACAGTCAGTTCCAGATCGTCAACCGGGCGAAGCAGGATCGGATCGATCTCGTCTTCCTGCTCAACAACCACTGGCTCACTGTCACCTTTGAGGTCGACGAACGCAGCCAACTGCTGTTGCAGAATGGTTGCAGCGCGGCGAATTGCCTCTTCAGGATCCAGAGTACCGTTGGTTTCCAGATCAATAACCAGCTTGTCCAGGTTAGTACGCTGCTCGACACGGGCGTTTTCCACCACGTATGCGATACGGCGAACCGGGCTGAACGAAGAGTCAAGCTGCAAGCGACCGATGCTGCGGCTTTCGTCTTCATCGCTCTGACGCGAGTCTGCCGGTTCATAACCACGACCACGAGCTACGGTGAGCTTCATGTTCAGGGCGCCGTTAGACGCCAGGTTAGCGATTACGTGATCGGGATTAACGATCTCGACATCATGATCCAGCTGAATATCGGCAGCGGTAACCACCCCCGAACCCTTCTTCGACAAGGTCAGCGTAACTTCGTCACGGCCGTGCAGCTTGATAGCCAGACCTTTAAGGTTCAACAGGATTTCAATTACGTCTTCCTGTACACCTTCGATGGCGCTGTACTCATGGAGCACACCGTCAATCTCGGCCTCGACTACTGCGCAGCCGGGCATTGAGGACAACAGGATGCGGCGCAGCGCGTTGCCCAGGGTGTGGCCGAAACCACGCTCGAGAGGCTCGAGAGTGATCTTGGCGCGGGTTGGACTGACAACCTGCACATCAATATGGCGGGGTGTCAGGAACTCATTTACCGAAATCTGCATGGATGCACCTATTTTCTAGCCCTTACTTGGAGTAGAGCTCGACAATCAGGCTTTCGTTGATGTCGGCGGACAGATCACTGCGAGCAGGAACGTTCTTGAAAACGCCCGACTTCTTCTCAGTGTCTACTTCTACCCATTCTACGCGGCCACGTTGGGCACACAGATCGAGAGCTTGGACAATGCGAAGTTGGTTCTTTGCTTTCTCGCGAATCGCGACCACGTCACCAGCACGAACCTGGTACGACGGCACGTTTACGGTCTGACCGTTAACGCTTACGGATTTGTGCGATACCAGCTGACGGGATTCGGCACGAGTAGAGCCAAAACCCATACGGTATACAACGTTGTCCAGACGGCATTCGAGCAGTTGCAACAGGTTTTCGCCAGTTGCACCTTTCTTGCCAGCAGCTTCTTTGTAGTAGCCGCTGAATTGACGCTCGAGAACGCCGTAGATACGACGGACCTTCTGCTTTTCACGCAGTTGGGTGCCGTAATCGGACTGGCGACCGCGGCGTTGGCCGTGGATACCAGGTGCTGCTTCAATGTTGCACTTCGATTCGATCGCGCGCACGCCGCTCTTCAAGAAGAGATCGGTGCCTTCGCGACGAGCGAGTTTGCATTTTGGACCAATGTAACGAGCCATTCTTTACAATCTCCTGGATTACACGCGGCGCTTCTTCGGCGGACGGCACCCGTTGTGCGGGATTGGCGTCACGTCGGTGATGCTGGCGATCTTGTAGCCACAGCCGTTCAAAGCGCGGACTGCAGATTCACGACCTGGACCTGGACCTTTGACGTTAACGTCGAGGTTTTTCAGGCCGTATTCCAGCGCAGCTTGACCAGCACGTTCAGCAGCTACTTGAGCAGCAAACGGGGTGGACTTGCGGGAACCGCGGAAACCCGAACCACCGGAGGTAGCCCAGGAAAGAGCGTTGCCTTGACGGTCGGTGATGGTCACGATTGTGTTGTTAAAAGATGCATGGATGTGGGCGATGCCATCAACCACTGTCTTTTTAACTTTTTTACGAGGACGAGCAGCAGGTTTAGCCATGATTAATTTCCTGTCGATTCGCTGGGGCGATTACTTGCGGATCGGCTTACGCGGACCTTTACGGGTACGCGCGTTAGTCTTGGTACGCTGACCGCGCACTGGAAGACCACGACGATGACGCAGACCGCGATAGCAACCGAGGTCCATCAAACGCTTGATTTTCATGTTGATTTCGCGACGCAGGTCACCTTCAGTGGTGAACTTCGCCACTTCGCCACGCAGCTGTTCAATCTGCTCGTCGCTCAGATCTT
Organism: Pseudomonas sp. GL_093; assembly: GCF_057837605.1. Classification (NCBI taxonomy): domain Bacteria; kingdom Pseudomonadati; phylum Pseudomonadota; class Gammaproteobacteria; order Pseudomonadales; family Pseudomonadaceae; genus Pseudomonas; species Pseudomonas sp. GL_093. The sequence goes on from NZ_CM174448.1 coordinate 6,299,270, forward strand.
TGATCTTTGCGGCTGGGTTTACCCCAGTCACTGCACAGATCTTCTGTGCAGTAGTGCGACCAACACCATAGATGTAGGTCAGCGAGATAACAGTATGCTTGTTATCTGGAATGTTAACGCCTGCAATACGGGCCATTCAGTGGGACTCCAATTGACAGCTACCTACGCCCCGGAAGCCAAGAAATAGGGCGCGAGATAATATCGCTGTAATAACAAATAATCAACCCGGCAGCGCACTAGCTGCCGGGCTTGAAGCACAATCACACTCAGCCTTGGCGCTGTTTGTGACGCGGTTCCGCGCTGCAAATTACTCGAACAACACCTTCGCGGCGAATAATCTTGCAGTTACGGCACAGCTTTTTCACCGATGCACGAACTTTCATCACCAACTCCTCGAACCTTATGGGTACTCAGCGCAACATGCCGCTGCCGTAACCCTTCAGGTTGGCTTTCTTCATCAGGGATTCGTACTGGTGCGAAACGAGGTGCGATTGTACTTGGGACATGAAGTCCATCACAACCACGACGACGATCAGCAACGAGGTCCCGCCAAGGTAGAACGGTACGTTTGCTGCAACCACCAGAAACTGGGGCAACAGGCACACGGCCGTCATGTAAAGAGCACCGAACATGGTCAAGCGAGTCAGAACGCCATCAATGTAGCGCGCAGACTGCTCACCTGGACGGATGCCCGGAATAAAGGCACCGGACTTCTTCAGGTTTTCCGCTACGTCTTTCGGATTGAACATCAACGCCGTATAGAAGAAGCAGAAGAAAATAATCCCTGCACTAAACAGCAGAATATTCAACGGCTGACCAGGAGCGATCGACTGCGAGATGTCCTGCAACCAGCCCATACCTTCAGACTGGCCGAACCAGGCACCCAACGAAGCCGGGAACAGCAAAATGCTGCTCGCGAAAATGGCCGGAATAACACCGGCCATGTTCACCTTCAGCGGCAAGTGGCTAGTCTGCGCAGCGAAGACCTTGCGGCCCTGCTGACGCTTGGCGTAGTGAACAGCAATACGACGCTGACCACGCTCAATGAACACCACGAAACCGATAATCGCTACTGCCAGCAAACCGATGGCAACCAGGGCGAAGATGTTGATATCACCCTGACGCGCAGACTCGAAAGACTGCCCGATCGCTCTCGGAAGACCGGCGACGATACCCGAAAAAATCAACATCGAGATACCGTTGCCAACACCACGCTCAGTAATCTGCTCACCCAGCCACATCATGAACATCGCACCAGCCACAAAAGTGGATACCGCGACGAAATGGAAGCCAAAGTCACCAGTGAACGCAACGCCCTGCCCTGCCAGACCAATGGACATGCCAATTGCCTGAACGAGAGCGAGAACGACAGTGCCGTAGCGGGTGTACTGGCTGATCTTGCGACGGCCAGCTTCACCTTCCTTCTTCAACTGTTCCAGCTGCGGGCTAACGGCGGTCATCAGTTGCATGATGATCGATGCCGAAATGTACGGCATGATCCCCAGTGCAAAAATGCTCATCCGCTCCAGCGCGCCGCCGGAAAACATGTTGAACAAGCTAAGAATGGTCCCCTCATTCTGTCGAAACAGGTCCGCGAGTCGGTCCGGGTTGATACCTGGAACCGGGATGTGTGCGCCTATTCGGTAGACGATAATCGCCAGGAACAGAAAACGCAGACGAGCCCAGAGTTCAGACATACCGCCTTTGCCGAGCGCAGAGAGAGCACCTTGCTTAGCCATTTATTCCTCGAACTTGCCGCCAGCTGCTTCGATAGCCGCACGCGCACCTTTGGTGGCGCCGATTCCCTTTCCGATGGTGACAGCGCGAGTAACTTCGCCGGACAGCATGATTTTCACACGCTGAACGTTGACGTTGATCACGTTGGCATCTTTCAGGGACTGCACGGTGACGATGTCGCCTTCCACTTTAGCCAGCTCGGACAAACGCACTTCTGCGCGATCCATGGCTTTCAGGGAAACGAAACCGAATTTCGGCAGGCGACGATGCAGCGGCTGTTGACCGCCTTCAAAGCCTGGAGCAATGGTGCCACCGGAGCGGGAGGACTGACCTTTGTGGCCACGGCCACCGGTCTTGCCCAAACCACTACCGATACCACGGCCCGGACGATGCTTTTCGCGACGGGAACCCGGCGCTGGACTCAGATCATTGAGTTTCATCGATTAACCCTCGACACGCAGCATGTAGTAAGCCTTGTTGATCATCCCGCGATTCTCGGGAGTATCAAGTACTTCTACAGTGTGACCGATGCGACGCAGACCCAGACCCTTAACGCACAGTTTGTGGTTAGGGATGCGGCCGGTCATGCTTTTGATCAGCGTAACTTTAACGGTAGCCATGATCAGAAGATCTCCTTGACGCTTTTGCCACGCTTGGCGGCAATGGATTCAGGAGACTGCATAGCTTTCAAACCTTTGAAAGTGGCGTGAACCACGTTTACCGGGTTAGTCGAGCCGTAGCACTTGGCCAGAACGTTCTGAACGCCAGCAACTTCGAGGACAGCACGCATAGCGCCGCCAGCGATGATACCGGTACCTTCAGAAGCAGGCTGCATGTACACCTTCGAAGCGCCGTGACCGGACTTCATTGCGTACTGCAGAGTGGTGCCGTTCAGGTCAACTTGGATCATGTTGCGGCGAGCAGCTTCCATTGCCTTCTGGATCGCAGCAGGCACTTCACGCGACTTGCCACGGCCGAAGCCAACACGCCCTTTACCATCACCCACCACGGTCAACGCGGTGAAAGTGAAGATACGGCCGCCTTTAACGGTTTTGGCTACGCGGTTAACTTGAACCAGCTTCTCGATGTAGCCTTCGTCGCGCTTTTGGTCGTTATTTGACATAACTTAGAACTCCAGCCCAGCTTCACGAGCAGCATCAGCCAGCGCCTTGACGCGGCCGTGATACTTGAAGCCAGAGCGGTCGAAAGCCACCTGCGAGACGCCAGCGGCTTTAGCACGCGTAGCGACCAGCTGGCCAACCTTAGTGGCCGCGTCGATGTTGCCAGTGGCGCCATCACGCAGTTCTTTATCCAAAGTCGAGGCAGATGCCAGGACTTTGTTGCCGTCGGCCGAAATGACCTGGGCGTAGATGTGCTGCGACGAGCGGAACACGCAGAGACGCACGACTTCGAGTTCGTGCATTTTCAGGCGTGCTTTGCGAGCGCGACGCAGTCGAGTAACTTTTTTGTCGGTCATTTGCTATGCCCTACTTCTTCTTGGCTTCTTTACGACGGACGACTTCGTCCGCGTAGCGCACACCTTTGCCTTTGTACGGCTCTGGTGGACGGAAGTCGCGGATCTCGGCGGCCACTTGACCTACCAGCTGCTTATCGATGCCCTTGATCAGGATATCGGTCTGGCTAGGAGTCTCAGCGGTGATGCCTTCCGGCAGTTCATAATCCACTGGGTGCGAGAAGCCAAGAGCCAGGTTCAGCACTGTGCCTTTTGCTTGCGCTTTGTAACCAACACCGACCAGCTGGAGCTTGCGCTCGAAGCCTTGGCTTACGCCTTGGACCATGTTGTTTACCAACGCACGAGTGGTACCAGCCATTGCGCGAGTTTGTTGATCGCCATTGCGAGCAGCGAAACGCAGCTCACCAGCTTCTTCAACGATCTCAACGGACGAATGGATGTTCAGTTCGAGAGTGCCCTTGGCACCCTTCACCGAAAGCTGTTGGCCTGCGAATTTGACTTCGACACCGGCTGGCAGCTTAACGGGGTTCTTAGCGACGCGTGACATGCTTATCCCCCCTTAGAACACAGTGCAAAGAACTTCGCCGCCGACACCGGCAGCGCGCGCAGCACGATCCGTCATCACACCTTTGTTGGTGGAGACGATAGACACACCGAGACCGCCACGAACTTTTGGCAGATCATCGACGGACTTGTACTGACGCAGGCCTGGACGGCTAACGCGCTTCACTTCCTCGATGACCGGACGGCCTTCGAAGTACTTCAGCTCGATGGACAGCAGTGGTTTGATTTCGCTGCTGATCTGATAACCCGCAATGTAACCTTCGTCCTTCAGGACTTTGGCAACAGCTACCTTCAAAGTAGAAGATGGCATGCTTACGACGGACTTTTCAGCCATCTGGGCATTACGGATTCGAGTTAGCATGTCCGCTAACGGGTCCTGCATACTCATGGGCTAGACGCTCCTAATACAAAAAAATTAGCCTTGCGGCTACTACTTATCGCCGAGCTCATCCATGCGGAAAAAGCACGGGCTCAGGCGAGCCGGGTATTCTAGACACACCCCACAAATGAATCAAGCCCCAAAAGGGGCTTGATTCAAGTTCAAGGTCACCGATGGTCAGGATCTTGCGATCCGGACCACCGAGACTTTGATAGTGCTTACCAGCTGGCTTTAACCAGACCAGGTACGTCACCACGCATTGCAGCTTCACGCAGTTTGTTACGGCCGAGGCCGAACTTGCGGTAAACGCCGTGTGGACGACCGGTCAGGCGGCAGCGGTTACGCATGCGCGAGGCGCTTGCGTCACGTGGCTGCTTCTGCAGAGCTACTGTAGCTTCCCAACGCGCTTCTGGACTTGCGTTCAGATCTACGATGATAGCTTTCAGTGCTGCACGCTTTTTGGCGTACTTGGCAACCGTGAGCTGACGCTTCAGCTCGCGGTTTTTCATGCTCATCTTGGCCATTTTCCTACTCCAATCAGTTGCGGAACGGGAATTTGAAAGCACGCAGCAGCGCGCGACCTTCATCATCGTTCTTGGCAGTGGTGGTCAGGGTAATGTCCAGACCGCGGAGAGCATCGATCTTGTCGTAGTCGATTTCCGGGAAGATGATCTGCTCTTTAACGCCCATGCTGTAGTTACCACGACCATCGAAGGACTTGGCATTCAGGCCGCGGAAGTCGCGGACCCGAGGCAGGGAGATCGACAGCAGACGATCCAGGAATTCGTACATACGCTCACGGCGCAGGGTCACTTTGACGCCGATCGGCCAACCTTCACGGACTTTAAAGCCAGCGATGGATTTCCGAGCGTAGGTCACAACGACTTTCTGGCCGGTGATCTTTTCCAGGTCGGCAACAGCGTGCTCGATGACTTTTTTGTCACCGACCGCTTCGCCCAGACCCATGTTCAGGGTGATTTTTGTAACGCGTGGAACTTCCATCACGTTCGAAAGCTTAAGTTCTTCCTTAAGCTTCGGTGCGATTTCCTTCCAGTAAATCTCTTTTAGTCGTGCCATGGTCTTCTACCTAGCAGTGTTCAAGCATCAACCGCTTTTTGGGTCGACTTGAAGACACGAATTTTCTTGCCGTCTTCTACTTTGAAACCAACGCGGTCAGCCTTGTTGGTTTCGCCGTTGAAAATGGCGACGTTAGAAGCGTCCAGTGGAGCTTCTTTTTCGACGATACCGCCTTGTACGCCCGACGCCGGGTTAGGCTTGGTATGACGCTTAACCAGGTTCAGACCACCAATAACCAGACGGTTATTAGCGAGAACCTTAAGCACCTTACCGCGCTTACCTTTGTCTTTGCCGGCGATCACGATGATCTCGTCGTCACGACGAATCTTTTGCATGTCGGATCTCCTTACAGCACTTCTGGGGCGAGCGAGACGATCTTCATGAACTTCTCAGTACGAAGTTCACGGGTCACTGGCCCAAAGATACGGGTGCCGATCGGCTCTTGCTTGTTGTTCAGAAGAACAGCAGCGTTGCCATCAAAGCGGATAATGGAGCCATCAGCACGACGTACGCCGTGACGAGTGCGGACTACAACAGCAGTCATCACTTGGCCTTTTTTCACTTTACCGCGAGGAATTGCTTCCTTCACGGTAACTTTGATGATGTCACCGATACCAGCGTAACGACGATGGGAGCCACCCAGCACCTTGATGCACATAACACGGCGAGCGCCGCTGTTATCGGCCACATCGAGCATGGATTGAGTCTGAATCATATAATTTCTCCGACCCCTAGTCCTTAGACTTCCACAGCGCGTTCGAGAACATCAACCAGCGCCCAAGACTTGGTCTTGGCCAAAGGACGAGTTTCACGAATAGTGACTTTGTCGCCGATGTGGCACTGATTGGTTTCGTCGTGCGCGTGCAGCTTAGTCGAACGCTTAACGTATTTACCGTAGATCGGGTGCTTAACGCGACGCTCGATCAGAACGGTGATGGTTTTGTCCATCTTGTCGCTGACAACACGGCCAGTCAGCGTACGGACAGTTTTTTCGGCTTCAGCCATGATTACTTACCTGCCTGCTGGTTAAGCACAGTCTTCACGCGAGCGATGTCACGTTTAACTTGCGAGAGCAGATGAGACTGCCCCAACTGGCCAGTTGCTTTCTGCATACGCAGATTGAACTGGTCGCGCAGCAGGCCGAGCAGTTGCTCGTTCAGCTGCTGTGCGGATTTTTCACGAAGTTCATTCGCTTTCATCACATCACCGTCCGTTTAACAAAGGCGGTGGCGAGCGGCAGCTTTGCAGCAGCCAGGGCAAAAGCCTCACGCGCCAGCTCTTCAGTAACACCCTCGATTTCATACAGGACTTTGCCTGGCTGAATCTGGGCAACCCAGTACTCCACACTACCCTTACCTTTACCCATCCGAACTTCGAGTGGCTTTTTGGAAATAGGCTTGTCCGGGAATACACGGATCCAGATCTTGCCGCCACGTTTAACGTGACGGGTCAGAGCACGACGCGCTGACTCGATCTGACGAGCGGTGAGACGACCACGAGCTACAGACTTCAGCGCGAACTCGCCGAAGCTGACTTTGCTACCGCGCTGTGCCAGACCACGGTTGTGGCCTGTCATCTGCTTGCGGAACTTCGTACGCTTTGGTTGCAACATTTGGCGTACCCCTTACTTAGCAGCTTTTTTACGAGGCGCTGGTGCTTGTGGTTTCAGTTCTTCTTGGCGACCACCAATTACTTCGCCTTTGAAGATCCAAACCTTTACACCGATCACACCGTAAGTGGTGTGAGCTTCGTAGTTGGCATAGTCGATGTCGGCACGCAGGGTGTGCAGTGGCACACGACCTTCGCGATACCATTCAGTACGTGCGATTTCAGCACCGCCGAGACGACCGCTCACTTGGATTTTGATGCCTTTGGCACCAATGCGCATGGCGTTCTGAACAGCGCGCTTCATAGCGCGACGGAACATTACGCGACGCTCCAGCTGCTGAGCTACGCTCTGCGCAACCAGCATACCGTCGAGTTCCGGCTTGCGGATCTCTTCGATATTGATGTGCACAGGCACACCCATTTGCTTGGTCAGGTCCTGACGCAGTTTCTCAACATCTTCACCTTTCTTCCCGATAACGATACCTGGACGAGCGGTGTGGATGGTGATACGTGCAGTCTGAGCCGGACGATGGATATCGATACGGCTTACGGACGCGCTTTTTAGTTTGTCTTGGAGATACTCGCGCACCTTCAGATCAGCGAACAAATAGTCCGCATAAGTCCGACCGTCTGCGTACCAGACGGAGGTGTGCTCCTTGACGATTCCCAGGCGAATGCCAATGGGATGTACTTTCTGACCCATCTCTTCGACTCCGTTACTTGTCAGCAACCTTGACAGTGATATGGCAAGACCGCTTGACGATGCGATCAGCACGGCCTTTGGCACGTGGCATGATGCGCTTCAGCGAACGCCCTTCGTTGACGAAAACGGTGCTGACTTTAAGGTCATCAACGTCTGCGCCTTCGTTATGCTCGGCGTTGGCTACGGCCGACTCCAGCACTTTCTTCATGATCTCGGCGGCTTTCTTACTGCTGAAAGCCAACAAGTTGAGCGCTTCGCCCACCTTCTTCCCGCGGATCTGGTCGGCGACCAAGCGGGCTTTCTGGGCGGAGATTCGAGCGCCCGACAACTTAGCGGCTACTTCCATTTCCTAACCCCTTAACGCTTGGCTTTCTTGTCTGCCACGTGCCCACGATAAGTGCGGGTACCGGCGAACTCGCCCAGTTTGTGGCCGACCATGTCTTCGTTAACGAGAACTGGGACGTGTTGACGACCGTTGTGTACTGCGATGGTCAAACCGACCATTTGTGGCAGGATCATCGAACGACGCGACCAGGTTTTCACCGGTTTGCGATCATTCTTTTCCGCCGCCACTTCGATCTTCTTCAGTAGGTGAAGATCGATAAAAGGACCTTTTTTCAGAGAACGTGGCACTGTCGTATCCCTCTATTTACTTGCGACGACGGACGATCATTTTGTCGGTACGCTTATTACCACGAGTCTTCGCGCCCTTAGTCGGGAAGCCCCATGGCGATACCGGATGACGACCACCAGAGGTACGACCTTCACCACCACCATGTGGGTGGTCAACCGGGTTCATGGCAACACCACGAACGGTTGGGCGAACGCCACGCCAGCGTTTGGCACCAGCTTTACCCAGCGAACGCAGGCTGTGCTCGGAGTTCGAGACTTCACCCAGGGTCGCGCGGCATTCAGCCAGCACTTTACGCATCTCACCAGAACGCAGACGCAGGGTCACGTAGACACCTTCACGAGCGATCAGCTGAGCCGAAGCACCAGCGGAACGAGCGATTTGCGCGCCTTTACCTGGCTTCAATTCGATGCCGTGTACGGTGCTACCAACTGGAATGTTACGCAGTTGCAGAGCGTTGCCCGGCTTGATCGGTGCCAGAGCACCTGCGATCAGCTGGTCGCCAGCACTCACGCCTTTAGGGGCGATGATGTAGCGACGCTCGCCATCTGCATACAGCAGCAGAGCGATGTGAGCAGTACGGTTTGGATCGTATTCAATACGCTCGACAGTGGCAGAGATGCCATCTTTGTCGTTGCGACGGAAATCGACCAGACGATAATGCTGCTTATGGCCACCACCGATGTGACGAGTGGTAATACGACCATTGTTGTTACGACCACCAGTCTTCGATTTTTTCTCGAGCAGCGGTGCGTGAGGAGCGCCTTTATGCAGCTCCTGGTTGACCACCTTGACCACAAAACGGCGGCCAGGGGAAGTCGGTTTGCATTTAACGATTGCCATGATGCACCCCTTCCTTACTCAGCACTGCTGCTGAAATCGAGATCTTGGCCTGGCTGAAGGGAGATAACTGCCTTCTTCCAGTCATTACGCTTGCCCAGACCGCGAGCAGTGCGCTTGCTCTTACCCAGAACATTCAGGGTAGTAACACGCTCTACTTTCACGCTGAACAGGCTTTCGACGGCCTTCTTGATTTCCAGCTTGGTTGCGTCAGTTGCAACCTTGAAAACGAACTGGCCTTTCTTGTCAGCCAGAACCGTAGCCTTCTCGGAAACGTGCGGGCCAAGCAGAACTTTAAATACGCGTTCCTGGTTCATCCCAGCAGCTCCTCGAATTTCTTCACGGCCGACACGGTGATCAACACCTTGTCGTATGCGATCAGACTAACTGGATCGGAACCTTGCACGTCACGTACATCAACGTGTGGCAGGTTACGAGCAGCCAGGTACAGGTTCTGATCAACTACTTCAGACACGATCAAGACGTCAGTCAGGCCCATGCCGGTCAGTTTGTTCAGCAGATCTTTGGTCTTCGGTGCATCAACAGCGAAGTCCTGAACCACAACCAGACGATCAGTACGCACCAGCTCAGCAAGGATGGAACGCATTGCTGCGCGATACATCTTCTTGTTCAGCTTCTGGGAGTGATCCTGAGGACGAGCTGCGAAAGTGGTACCGCCGCCACGCCAGATTGGGCTACGGATAGTACCGGCACGAGCACGGCCAGTACCTTTCTGACGCCATGGGCGCTTACCGCCACCACGAACGTCGGAACGGGTCTTTTGCTGCTTGGTACCTTGACGGCCGCCGGCCATGTAGGCCACGACTGCTTGGTGAACCAGCGTCTCGTTGAACTCGCCGCCAAACGTCAGTTCGGAAACTTCGATCGCTTGAGCGTCATTTACATTTAATTGCATGTCAGCTTCCCCTTAACCGCGAGCCTTGGCTGCTGGACGTACAACCAAGTTGCCGCCAGTAGCGCCAGGAACAGCGCCCTTGACCAACAACAGATTGCGTTCAGCGTCCACGCGCACTACTTCGAGGGACTGCACGGTCACGCGCTCAGCGCCCATATGACCGGACATTTTTTTGCCCTTGAATACACGACCAGGAGTCTGGCACTGGCCGATAGAGCCTGGAACGCGGTGGGATACGGAGTTACCGTGGGTATTATCTTGCCCGCGGAAATTCCAACGCTTGATCGTACCCTGGAAGCCTTTACCTTTGGACTGACCGGTTACATCAACCAGTTGACCAGCGGCGAAGATTTCAGCGTTGATCAGATCGCCGGCCTGGTACTCGCCTTCTTCAAGACGGAATTCCATTACGGTACGACCAGCGGCAACGTTCGCTTTAGCGAAGTGGCCAGCTTGAGCAGCTGTAACACGCGAAGCACGACGCTCGCCTACAGTGACTTGCACTGCACGATAGCCATCGGTCTCTTCAGTTTTGAACTGGGTGACGCGATTCGGTTCGATCTCAATGACCGTGACCGGAATGGAGACACCTTCTTCGGTGAAAATACGGGTCATACCGCATTTACGACCGACTACACCAATAGTCATGTTGTAAACCTCATGAGTGTACGGGGCTTTCACCCGCTATGGCCGCCCATTTCAGAGCGTTACACGACTAAGACCGAGTCTTAGCCGAGGCTGATCTGCACTTCCACACCGGCCGCAAGATCAAGCTTCATAAGAGCATCAACGGTTTTATCCGTTGGCTGGACGATGTCCAGAACGCGCTTATGAGTACGGATCTCATACTGGTCACGCGCGTCTTTGTTGACGTGCGGGGAGACCAGAACGGTGAACCGCTCTTTACGGGTAGGCAGTGGAATTGGACCACGCACTTGAGCACCAGTACGTTTCGCGGTTTCCACGATTTCCTGGGTGGATTGGTCGATCAGGCGATGGTCAAAAGCCTTCAACCTGATACGGATTTGCTGATTTTGCATTGGATTTCAGACTCCGGCTGCTATTCCCAGCGAGCGCAATACGCCCGTTAAAAGGAGGCGCAATTCTATAGACGGGCTACTACAGTGTCAACCCAATAAAAAAGCCCCCGCTAGGCGGGGGCTTTTTCAAGTCATCACTTATTAAGCGATGATTTTGGCTACGACGCCAGCGCCGACGGTACGACCGCCTTCACGAATAGCGAAACGCAGACCATCTTCCATTGCGATGGTTTTGATCAGGGTGACAACCATTTTGATGTTGTCGCCTGGCATTACCATTTCAACGCCTTCCGGCAGTTCGCAGTTACCGGTCACGTCAGTGGTCCGGAAGTAGAACTGTGGACGGTAGCCTTTGAAGAACGGAGTGTGGCGACCGCCTTCTTCTTTGCTCAACACGTACACTTCAGCTTCGAAGGTAGTGTGCGGCTTAACCGAACCTGGCTTGACCAGAACCTGGCCACGCTCAACGTCGTCACGCTTGGTGCCGCGCAGCAGCACGCCGCAGTTCTCGCCAGCACGACCTTCGTCGAGCAGCTTACGGAACATTTCAACACCGGTGCAGGTGGTGACGGTAGTGTCACGCAGACCAACGATTTCCAGTGGATCCTGAACCTTGACGATACCGCGCTCGATACGGCCAGTTACAACAGTACCGCGACCCGAGATCGAGAATACGTCTTCGATTGGCATCAGGAACGGCTTGTCGATAACACGAACTGGATCCGGAATGTAGCTGTCCAGAGTTTCTACCAGGCGCTTAACAGCGGTGGTACCCATTTCGTTGTCGTCTTGGCCGTTCAGAGCCATCAGAGCCGAACCGATGATGATCGGAGTGTCGTCACCTGGGAAGTCGTAAGTGCTCAGCAGATCGCGCACTTCCATCTCAACCAGTTCCAGCAGCTCAGCGTCGTCAACCATGTCAGCCTTGTTCAGGAAGACAACGATGTACGGAACGCCAACCTGACGGGACAGCAGGATGTGCTCACGGGTTTGCGGCATCGGACCATCAGCGGCCGAGCAAACCAGGATAGCGCCGTCCATTTGAGCAGCACCGGTGATCATGTTCTTCACATAGTCAGCGTGACCTGGGCAGTCAACGTGAGCGTAGTGACGGATCAGCGAGTTGTATTCAACGTGTGCGGTGTTGATGGTGATACCACGAGCCTTTTCTTCCGGAGCGCTGTCGATTTTGTCGAAAGCAACAACGGCCGAACCGAAGATTTCGGAGCAGACGCGAGTCAGAGCAGCGGTCAGCGTGGTTTTACCGTGGTCGACGTGACCGATGGTGCCAACGTTGACGTGCGGGAGGGTACGGTCAAATTTTTCTTTAGCCACGACAATTAACTCCTAGCCTAAAGGGGCTGAATCAGCCTTGTTTTTTGGTAACAGTTTCGACGATATGCGACGGAGCTGTATTGTATTTTTTGAATTCCATAGAGTAGCTTGCGCGACCTTGGGACATGGAACGAACGTCGGTTGCGTAACCGAACATCTCACCCAGCGGAACCTCGGCGCGAATCACTTTGCCGGAAACCGTGTCTTCCATACCCAGGATCATGCCGCGACGACGGTTAAGGTCGCCCATCACGTCACCCATATAGTCTTCAGGCGTAACAACCTCTACCGCCATGATCGGCTCAAGCAACTCACCACCGCCCTTCTGGGCCAGTTGCTTGGTCGCCATGGAAGCAGCCACCTTAAACGCCATCTCGTTGGAGTCGACGTCGTGGTAGGAACCATCAAACACGGTAGCCTTCAGGCCGATCAGCGGATAGCCGGCAACAACGCCGTTCTTCATCTGCTCTTCGATACCCTTCTGGATAGCCGGGATGTATTCCTTAGGAACCACACCACCCACTACTTCGTTCAGGAATTGCAGACCTTCCTGACCTTCGTCAGCAGGAGCAAAACGAATCCAGCAGTGACCGAACTGGCCACGACCGCCGGATTGGCGAACGAACTTGCCTTCAATTTCGCAGCTCTTCGTGATGCGCTCACGGTACGAAACTTGAGGCTTACCGATGTTGGCTTCGACGTTGAACTCACGGCGCATCCGGTCAACCAGGATGTCCAGGTGCAACTCGCCCATGCCGGAGATGATCGTTTGACCAGTCTCTTCATCAGTCTTGACGCGGAAAGATGGATCTTCCTGAGCAAGCTTGCCCAGAGCGATACCCATTTTTTCCTGGTCGTCCTTGGTCTTAGGCTCTACGGCAACCGAAATAACCGGCTCCGGGAAGTCCATGCGAACCAGGATGATTGGCTTGTCAGCGTTGCACAAAGTTTCACCAGTGGTGACGTCCTTCATGCCGATCAAGGCCGCGATGTCACCAGCGCGTACTTCCTTGATTTCTTCACGGGCGTTTGCGTGCATTTGCACCATACGACCCACACGCTCTTTCTTGCCTTTAACCGAGTTGATCACGCCGTCGCCGGAGGCCAACACGCCCGAGTAAACTCGAACAAAGGTCAAGGTACCCACGAATGGGTCGGTAGCGATCTTGAACGCCAGAGCCGAGAACGGCTCGCTGTCGTCTGCGTGACGCTCCATTTCCTGGGTCTCGTCATCAGGGTCAGTACCCTTGATGGCAGGAATGTCGCTTGGAGCAGGCAGGTAGTCGATAACGGCGTCGAGAACCAGGGGAACACCCTTGTTCTTGAAGGAAGAACCGCAAACAGCCAAGACGATCTCACCAGCGATAGTACGCTGACGCAGAGCAGCCTTGATTTCCTCGTTGGTGAGTTCTTCACCCTCGAGGTACTTGTTCATCAGCTCTTCGCTGGCTTCAGCCGCAGCTTCAACCATGTTGCCGCGCCATTCGTCAGCCAGTTCCTGCAGTTCAGCAGGGATAGGCTTGCGAACTGGAACCATGCCTTTGTCAGCGTCATTCCAGTAAACAGCTTCCATAGCCATCAGATCGATCTGACCCTGGAAGTTGTCTTCGGAACCGATAGCCAACTGGATTGGCACCGGGGTGTGACCCAGACGCTGCTTGATCTGACCGATCACGCGCAGGAAGTTCGCACCAGCACGGTCCATCTTGTTTACGTAAACAAGACGTGGAACGCCGTATTTGTTGGCTTGACGCCATACGGTTTCCGACTGAGGCTCAACGCCCGAGGTGCCGCAGAACACAACGACCGCGCCATCGAGTACACGCAGGGAACGTTCAACTTCAATAGTGAAGTCAACGTGGCCCGGGGTATCAATAACGTTAAAGCGGTATTGGTCCTTGTGCTGCTTCTCGGAACCCTGCCAGAAGGCGGTAATAGCAGCAGAAGTAATGGTAATACCACGCTCCTGCTCCTGCACCATCCAGTCTGTGGTCGCGGCGCCGTCATGCACCTCGCCCATCTTGTGACTTTTGCCAGTGTAAAAAAGGACGCGCTCGGTGGTGGTGGTTTTACCAGCATCCACGTGAGCAACGATACCAATGTTACGGTAGCGATTAATCGGTGTAGTACGAGCCATAAAGCCCTCGCAAAATTAGTGACGCTAAAATTAGAAGCGGTAGTGCGAGAAAGCCTTGTTGGCTTCAGCCATACGGTGCACGTCTTCACGCTTCTTAACTGCAGCACCTTTACCTTCGGCAGCGTCCAACAGTTCGCCAGCCAAACGCAGAGCCATAGACTTCTCGCCGCGCTTACGGGCGAAGTCTACCAACCAGCGCATTGCCAGGGCGTTACGACGGGACGGACGAACTTCAACCGGAACCTGGTAAGTAGCACCGCCTACACGGCGCGACTTTACTTCGACCAGCGGAGCGATGGCGTCGAGAGCTTTCTCGAAGATTTCCAGGGGGTCGCTGTTCTTGCGTTCTTTAACCTTCTCCAGCGCGCCATAAACGATACGCTCGGCAACGGCTTTCTTGCCGCTTTCCATAACGTGGTTCATGAACTTGGCCAGGATTTGGCTTCCGTATTTTGGATCGTCAAGCACTTCGCGCTTGGCTGCTACGCGTCTTCTTGGCATGGATAAGCCCTCAAACGGTCTTCAGGTTCGCTCGGAATCGGTGCCCTTTCGGGACGCCTCCGACCTTACTCTTATCGACTCAGAAAAATAGAAAATCAGTTTTTACAAAAAGCCACTACTACTTAGGCTTCTTGGTACCGTACTTCGAGCGACCCTGGTTACGACCTTTAACGCCGGAAGTATCCAAAGAACCGCGTACGGTGTGGTAACGAACACCTGGCAAGTCTTTTACACGACCGCCGCGGATCAGTACCACGCTGTGCTCTTGCAGGTTGTGGCCTTCACCGCCGATGTACGAGGAAACCTCGAAACCGTTGGTCAGACGCACACGGCATACTTTACGCAGTGCCGAGTTAGGTTTTTTCGGCGTGGTGGTATACACACGGGTGCATACGCCACGACGTTGCGGGCAGTTCTGCAGCGCAGGCACGTCGGATTTCTCGACGATACGCTTACGCGGCTGACGTACCAGCTGGTTGATAGTTGCCATCTACTAGCTCCACTGTTGTCTTGCGACGCTATTGTCTTGCAAGAAAAGCAAAATGGCAGGAACGAATTCCCGCCAAATTTAGGGGTACAAGAGTCTAAAGAGGATCTTGCCCCCAGTCAAGGCAAGGCCCCGACCTCCTCACTCATCCAACCTCGACAAATTGTCTCGATTCGATGAACGGAATGGCCAGGGCCTTACGCTCATTTACCGCAGAACTCAGTTACCGCTCGAGTTCAGCGCTTCGGTCAGTGCAGCTTCCACTTCACTGGCGCTTACGCGCAACGGTTTGTCAGCATCACGACGGCGTTTGCGCTCGCTGTGATAAGCCAGACCAGTACCAGCCGGGATCAGACGACCCACGACCACGTTTTCTTTCAGGCCGCGCAGGTAATCGCGCTTGCCGGTTACCGCCGCTTCGGTCAGTACGCGAGTGGTTTCCTGGAAGGAAGCCGCCGAGATGAACGATTCGGTGGACAACGACGCCTTGGTGATACCCAGCAGCACGCGAGTGAACTTGGAAACGAATTTCTCGTCGCCAGCCAAACGCTCGTTCTCTACCAGAACGTGAGTCAACTCCATCTGGTCGCCCTTGATGAAAGTCGAGTCGCCGGATTCAGCGATTTCAACCTTACGCAACATCTGACGCAGGATGGTCTCGATGTGCTTATCGTTGATCTTCACGCCTTGCAGACGATAAACGTCCTGGATCTCGTTCACGATGTACTTGGCCAGCGCACTCACACCCAGCAGACGCAGGATGTCGTGTGGATCGCTCGGGCCATCGGAGATAACTTCGCCGCGGTTTACCTGTTCGCCTTCGAAGACGTTCAGGTGACGCCACTTAGGAATCAGCTCTTCGTACGGATCGGTACCGTCGTTCGGGGTGATAACCAGACGGCGCTTGCCTTTGGTCTCTTTACCGAACGCGATGGTGCCGCTGACTTCAGCCAGAATCGAGGCTTCTTTCGGACGACGTGCTTCGAACAAGTCGGCAACACGTGGCAGACCACCGGTGATGTCACGGGTCTTCGAAGTCTCTTGCGGGATACGAGCGATAACGTCACCGATCGCAATCTTCGCACCGTCCGCTACACCAACCAGGGCGTTAGCAGGCAGGAAGTACTGAGCAATTACGTCGGTACCCGGCAGCAAGAGATCCTTGCCGTTGTCATCAACCATCTTCACAGCAGGACGGATATCTTTACCGGCAGCTGGACGGTCTTTGGCGTCGAGTACTTCAATGTTGGTCATACCGGTCAATTCGTCAGTCTGACGCTTGATCGTGATGCCTTCTTCCATGCCCACGTAGGTCACGGTACCTTTCATTTCGGTAACGATTGGGTGAGTGTGCGGATCCCACTTGGCCACGATTGCGCCAGCGTCGACCTTGTCACCTTCTTTAACCGAAATCACAGCACCGTACGGCAGCTTGTAACGCTCGCGCTCACGACCGAAGTCATCAGCGATTGCCAGCTCACCGGAACGGGACACAGCAACCAGGCAACCATCCACTCGCTCAACGTGCTTCAAATTGTGCAGACGAACGGTACCGCCATTCTTCACCTGGACGCTGTCCGCAGCGGAGGTCCGGCTAGCGGCACCACCGATGTGGAACGTACGCATGGTCAGCTGGGTACCCGGTTCACCGATGGACTGGGCAGCGATAACGCCGACCGCTTCACCGATGTTCACCTGGTGACCACGAGCCAAGTCACGGCCGTAGCACTTGGCGCAAATGCCATAGCGGGTTTCGCAGCTGATCGGCGAACGCACGATCACTTCATCGATGCTGTTCAGCTCGATGAACTCAACCCACTTCTCGTCTACCAGCGTGCCGGCAGGAACGATGATTTCTTCGGTACCTGGCTTGAACACGTCACGGGCAATAACACGACCCAATACGCGCTCACCCAGCGGCTCAACAACGTCACCGCCTTCAATGTGCGGAGTCATTACCAGGCCATGCTCGGTGCCGCAATCGATCTCGGTCACAACCAGATCCTGCGCCACGTCTACCAGACGACGAGTCAGGTAACCGGAGTTCGCAGTTTTCAACGCGGTATCCGCCAAACCTTTACGAGCACCGTGAGTGGAGATGAAGTACTGAAGTACGCTCAAACCTTCACGGAAGTTCGCAGTAATCGGCGTTTCGATGATGGAACCATCCGGCTTGGCCATCAGGCCACGCATACCGGCGAGCTGACGGATCTGCGCAGCAGAACCCCGTGCGCCCGAGTCGGCCATCATGTACATCGAGTTGAAGGATTCCTGGTCGACTTCGACGCCATGGCGGTCGATGACTTTCTCTTTCGAGAGGTTGGCCATCATCGCCTTGGAAACTTCGTCGTTCGCCTTGGACCAAAGGTCGATCACTTTGTTGTACTTCTCGCCCTGGGTTACCAGGCCGGAGGCGTACTGACTTTCGATCTCTTTCACTTCATCAGTAGCAGCATTGATGATGCGGGCTTTTTCATCCGGGATAACGAAGTCGTTAACACCGATGGAAACGCCGGAAATGGTCGAATAGGCAAAACCGGTGTACATCAACTGGTCAGCGAAGATCACGGTCTCTTTCAAACCAACCACGCGGTAGCACTGGTTGATCAGCTTGGAGATCGCCTTTTTCTTCATCGGCTGGTTGACGACGTCGTACGACAGGCCAGGTGGAACAACCTGGAACAACAGCGCACGGCCGACAGTGGTGTCGACGATACGAGTGCCGCTCACGCTGCCGCCATCACGGTCGTTGACGGTTTCGTTGATCCGCACTTTGACTTTAGCGTGCAGTGCGGCTTCGCCGGCACGGAACACACGGTCAACTTCTTGCAGATCCGCAAACACACGACCTTCGCCCTTGGCGTTGATCGCTTCACGAGTCATGTAGTACAGACCCAATACAACGTCCTGCGACGGAACGATGATTGGCTCACCGTTGGCTGGCGACAGAATGTTGTTGGTCGACATCATCAACGCACGCGCTTCCAACTGGGCTTCCAGTGTCAGCGGTACGTGCACGGCCATTTGGTCGCCGTCGAAGTCGGCGTTGTACGCAGCACAGACCAACGGGTGCAGCTGGATAGCCTTACCTTCGATCAGTACCGGTTCAAACGCCTGGATACCCAGACGGTGAAGGGTCGGTGCACGGTTGAGGAGAACCGGGTGTTCACGGATCACTTCAGCGAGAACGTCCCAAACCTCTGGCAGCTCGCGCTCGACCATCTTCTTGGCAGCTTTGATGGTGGTCGCGAGACCACGCATTTCCAGCTTGCCGAAAATGAACGGTTTGAACAGCTCGAGAGCCATTTTCTTCGGCAGACCGCACTGGTGCAGACGCAGGGTCGGACCTACGGTAATTACCGAACGACCGGAGTAGTCAACACGCTTACCGAGCAAGTTCTGACGGAAACGACCTTGTTTACCCTTGATCATGTCAGCCAGGGATTTCAGAGGACGCTTGTTGGAACCGGTGATAGCGCGGCCACGACGACCGTTATCGAGCAGTGCGTCGACAGCTTCCTGCAACATACGCTTTTCGTTGCGCACGATGATGTCCGGAGCGGACAGATCAAGCAGGCGCTTCAAGCGGTTGTTACGGTTGATCACTCGACGATACAGATCGTTGAGGTCGGAAGTCGCGAAGCGACCGCCATCCAGCGGGACCAGTGGACGCAGATCTGGCGGCAGAACCGGCAGAACGGTCAGCACCATCCATTCTGGAAGGTTGCCGGAACCCTGGAAGGCTTCCATCAACTTCAGACGCTTGGACAGCTTCTTGATTTTGGTTTCGGAGTTGGTTTGCGGAATTTCTTCACGCAGACGGCCAATCTCGTGCTCCAGGTCGATAGCGTGCAGCAGTTCACGGACAGCTTCGGCACCCATGCGGGCATCGAAATCGTCGCCGAACTCTTCCAGCGCTTCGAAGTACTGCTCATCGTTGAGCAGCTGACCTTTTTCAAGGGTGGTCATGCCTGGATCGATAACGACATAGCTCTCGAAGTAGAGAACGCGTTCGATATCACGCAGGGTCATGTCCATCAGCAAGCCGATACGCGACGGCAGCGATTTCAGGAACCAGATGTGGGCAACTGGCGAGGCCAGTTCGATGTGCGCCATGCGCTCACGACGAACTTTGGCCAGCGCGACTTCAACGCCGCACTTCTCGCAGATCACACCGCGGTGCTTCAAGCGCTTGTACTTACCGCACAGGCACTCGTAATCCTTTACCGGGCCAAAGATCTTGGCGCAGAACAGGCCGTCACGCTCAGGTTTGAACGTACGGTAGTTGATGGTTTCCGGCTTTTTAACTTCACCGAACGACCACGAACGGATCATCTCAGGCGATGCCAATCCAATACGGATGGCGTCGAACTCTTCGACTTGACCCTGGTTTTTCAGCAAATTCAGTAGGTCTTTCAAGGCCTTTCCTCCTGGCGGAGCAGAGAGCGGGCAATCCTGCCCCGCTCTCGATTCGCGTCACGTGTTATTCGGTTTCCAGATCGATATCGATGCCGAGGGAACGAATTTCCTTGATCAACACGTTGAAGGACTCGGGCATGCCCGGCTCCATACGGTGATCGCCATCCACGATGTTTTTGTACATCTTGGTACGGCCGTTCACATCGTCCGACTTCACTGTGAGCATTTCTTGCAGAGTGTAAGCAGCACCGTATGCTTCCAGTGCCCAGACCTCCATCTCCCCGAAACGCTGACCACCGAACTGCGCCTTACCACCCAGCGGCTGCTGAGTAACCAGGCTGTACGAACCGGTAGAACGAGCGTGCATCTTGTCGTCTACCAAGTGGTTCAGCTTCAGCATGTACATGTAGCCAACAGTAACCGGGCGCTCGAACTTGTTGCCGGTACGGCCGTCGGTCAGCTGCATCTGGCCGCTTTCTGGCAGGTCTGCCAGTTTCAGCATGGCCTTGATTTCGCTTTCCTTGGCGCCGTCGAACACTGGAGTGGCCATTGGAACGCCGCCACGCAGGTTCTTCGCCAGATCCAGGATTTCCTGGTCGGAGAAGCTATCCAGATCTTCGTTACGACCGCCGATCTGGTTGTAGATCTCGTCCAGGAATTTACGAAGCTCAGCGACTTTGCGCTGCTCTTCGATCATCCGGTTGATCTTCTCGCCCAAGCCTTTAGCCGCGAGGCCCAGGTGGGTTTCAAGGATCTGACCAACGTTCATACGCGAAGGTACGCCCAACGGGTTGAGGACGACGTCGACCGGGGTGCCATTGGCATCGTGCGGCATGTCTTCAACCGGCATGATCACGGAGACCACACCTTTGTTACCGTGACGACCGGCCATCTTGTCGCCCGGCTGGATGCGGCGACGGATTGCCAGGTAAACCTTGACGATTTTCAGCACGCCTGGAGCCAGGTCATCGCCCTGCTGCAGTTTGCGCTTCTTGTCTTCGAACTTGTCGTCCAGCAGACGGCGGCGATCAACGATGTAGGCCTGAGCCTTCTCGAGCTGCTCGTTCAGAGCATCTTCAGCCATGCGCAGTTTGAACCACTGACCATGCTCAAGACCGTCGAGAACTTCGTCGGTGATTTCCTGACCTTTCTTCAGACCGGCGCCGCCTTCGGCTTTGCGGCCGACCAGAGCGGAACGCAGACGTTCGAAAGTAGCGCCCTCAACGATACGGAACTCTTCGTTCAGGTCCTTGCGGATCTCGTCGAGTTGAGTCTTCTCGATCGACAGTGCACGAGCATCACGCTCAACGCCGTCGCGGGTGAAGACCTGTACGTCGATGACGGTACCCTTGGTGCCGGTAGGCACGCGCAGGGAGGTGTCTTTAACGTCGCTGGCTTTTTCACCGAAGATGGCACGCAGCAGTTTTTCTTCCGGAGTCAGCTGGGTCTCGCCTTTCGGAGTGACCTTACCAACCAGGATGTCGCCTGCGCCAACTTCAGCACCTACGTAAACGATACCGGCTTCGTCCAGCTTGTTCAGTGCAGCTTCACCCACGTTCGGGATGTCTGCAGTGATTTCCTCTGGCCCAAGCTTGGTGTCACGTGCCACACAGGTCAGTTCCTGAATGTGGATCGTGGTAAAGCGATCTTCTTGAACAACTCGTTCCGACAGGCAGATGGAGTCTTCGAAGTTGTAACCGTTCCAGGCCATGAACGCGATGCGCATGTTCTGACCCAGCGCCAGTTCACCCATGTCGGTGGACGGGCCGTCAGCCATGATGTCGCTACGCTGAACCCGATCACCTTTACGCACCAGCGGACGCTGGTTGATGCAGGTGTTCTGGTTGGAGCGGGTGTATTTGGTCAGGTTGTAGATGTCGACACCAGCTTCACCGGTTTCAACTTCATCATCAGCAACACGAACCACGATACGGCTGGCGTCGACGGAATCGATAACGCCACCACGACGAGCCACGACGCAAACGCCGGAGTCACGAGCTACGTTACGCTCCATGCCAGTACCGACCAGCGGCTTGTCAGCGCGCAGGGTTGGTACAGCTTGACGCTGCATGTTCGAACCCATCAACGCACGGTTGGCGTCATCGTGCTCGAGGAACGGGATCAGCGACGCTGCAACCGAAACTACCTGCTTCGGAGAAACGTCCATCAAGGTGACGTCTTCCGGCGCCTTGACGGTGAACTCGTTCAAGTGACGAACAGCTACCAGCTCGTCGATCAGCATTTTCTTGTCGTTCATCGTGGCCGAAGCCTGAGCGATCACGTGATCAGCTTCTTCGATGGCGGACAGGAACACGATCTCGTCGGTGACCAGAGCGTCTTTCACCACACGGTACGGGCTCTCGAGGAAGCCGTACTGGTTGGTGCGCGCATAAGCGGCCAGGGAGTTGATCAGACCGATGTTCGGACCTTCCGGCGTTTCAATCGGGCATACACGACCGTAGTGAGTCGGGTGTACGTCACGAACTTCAAAGCCAGCACGCTCACGAGTCAAACCGCCAGGGCCGAGTGCAGAAACACGACGCTTGTGGGTGATCTCGGACAGCGGGTTGTTCTGGTCCATGAACTGGGAAAGCTGGCTGGAACCGAAGAACTCTTTCACCGCCGCAGCCACTGGCTTGGCGTTGATCAGGTCTTGCGGCATCAGGCCTTCGCTTTCAGCCATCGACAGACGCTCTTTGACCGCACGCTCAACACGTACCAGGCCAACGCGGAACTGGTTCTCGGCCATTTCGCCTACGCAGCGAACACGACGGTTACCCAAGTGGTCGATGTCATCGACGATGCCTTTGCCGTTACGGATGTCGACCAGAGTCTTCAGCACCGCAACGATGTCTTCCTTGCACAACACGCCCGAACCTTCGATCTCGGTACGACCGATACGACGGTTGAACTTCATCCGGCCGACCGCAGACAGGTCATAGCGCTCAGGGCTGAAGAACAGGTTGTTGAACAGAGTCTCGGCAGCGTCTTTGGTTGGCGGCTCGCCTGGACGCATCATGCGATAGATCTCGACCAGCGCTTCCAATTGGTTGCTGGTGGAGTCGATCTTCAGCGTGTCGGAGACGAACGGACCGCAGTCGATATCGTTGGTGTACAGAGTTTCGATGCGAACAACCTGGGCCTTGGCGATTTTTGCCAGGATCTCGGTGTTCAGCTCGGTGTTGCACTCAGCCAGGATTTCGCCGGTTGCCGGATGCACGATGGCCTTGGCGGTAGTGCGACCCAGGACGTAGTCCAGAGGCACTTCCAGGGTCTTGAGACCGGCTTTTTCGATCTGGTTGATGTGGCGCGCAGTAATACGACGACCAGCCTCAACGATGACCTTGCCCTTCTCGTCCTGAATATCAAGAACAGCGATTTCACCACGCAGACGCGAAGCAATCAGTTCCAGACTGAGGGTTTCGCCGCTCAGGTGGAAAACGTTGGTGGTGTAGAAAGCGTCCAGCACTTCTTCGGTGGTATAGCCGAGCGCGCGCAGCAGTACCGATGCAGGCAGCTTGCGACGACGGTCGATACGCACGAATACGCAGTCTTTCGGGTCGAACTCGAAGTCCAGCCACGAACCGCGGTAAGGAATGATACGCGCCGAGTACAACAGTTTGCCGGAGCTGTGCGTCTTGCCACGGTCGTGGTCGAAGAACACGCCCGGGGAACGGTGCAGCTGGGAAACGATTACACGCTCGGTACCGTTGATTACGAAGGTACCGTTCTCAGTCATCAGGGGGATTTCACCCATGTAGACTTCTTGCTCTTTAATGTCCTTGATCGCTTTGTTCGACGATTCTTTGTCGAAAATGATCAGGCGCACTTTTACCCGCAAAGGTACGGCATAAGTTACACCGCGCAATACGCATTCTTTGACATCAAATGCCGGTTCGCCCAGGCGATAACCGACGTACTCCAGCGCAGCATTGCCGGAGTAGCTGATGATCGGGAAAACGGATTTGAAGGCCGCATGCAGGCCCACGTCGCGGAACTGATCTTTAGTCGCTCCCGCTTGCAAGAATTCACGATACGAATCCAGCTGGATGGCCAGGAGGTACGGCACATCCATGACGTCCGGCAACTTGCTAAAGTCCTTGCGGATACGTTTTTTCTCAGTATATGAGTAAGCCATCAGCGTTCCCCAGCTTGGTCACCTGCTTGTTTGGCCCCTCCCGACGGGAGCAGCCAGAAAATCGTGCAAACCCCATGGTTTGCGCCACCGCATCGGGTGGTTACAGCTCGTTATCAGCACCGACCCAGTCGGCTGCCAATAACGGAAAAAGGCCGGTGGCAAGAGCCACCAGCCATCAGCCTTTCGCTTAACGCTCGGGCTGGAGACGCAAAGTCGATGCTTACTTCAGCTCGACTTTAGCGCCTGCTTCTTCCAGAGTGGCTTTTGCTTTGTCAGCTGCGTCTTTCGAAACAGCTTCCAGAACAACGCCAGGAGCGCCGTCAACTACAGCCTTGGCTTCTTTCAGGCCCAGACCGGTCAGTTCACGTACTGCCTTGATCACGTTAACTTTCTTCTCGCCAGCTTCCAGCAGCATGACGTTGAATTCAGTTTGTTCTTCAACAACGGCAGCGACAGCAGCTGGACCAGCGGAAGCAGCGGCAGCGGAAACGCCGAACTTCTCTTCCATGGCCTTGATCAGCTCAACGATTTCCAGAACGGATTTTTCGCCGATTGCTTCGATGATTTGGTCGTTAGTCAGAGACATGACTATAAATTCCTGTATTGGGGTGACAGCCTACGCGGCCATCGAAATAAACAATAAACGCTGAAAGGAGTCGCTCAGCCTTAGGCTGCGGCAGCTTCTTTCTGGTCGCGAAGAGCCGCCAGAGTACGAGCCAATTTGCTGGTTGCGCCTTGAATCACGCTCATCAGCTGAGAAATTGCTTCGTCACGGGTCGGCAGGCTTGCCAGTACGTCGATCTGATTAGCTGCGAGGAACTTGCCCTCGAACGCAGCTGCCTTGATCTCGAACTTATCCTGACCTTTTGCGAACTCTTTGAAGATACGAGCAGCAGCGCCCGGATGATCTTTGGAGAATGCAATCAAGGTCGGGCCGGTGAACACGTCGTTGAGCACGTCATATTGAGTGCCAGCAACGGCGCGCTTGAGCAGGGTGTTACGTACAACACGTACGTAAACGCCAGCTTCACGAGCCTCTTTACGGAGTCCGGTCATAGCGCCTACTGTTACGCCACGGGCATCAGCCACGACAGCGGACAGAGCAACTTGGGCAGCCTTGTTGACTTCAGCGACGATGGCCTTCTTGTCTTCAAGTTTAATTGCCACGGGAAAAACTCCTGCTTGTTACCGTTTCATCCAACCGAGGCCAGATGTCGTTTTGGTGTCTGATTCGGTAAGGAACCGGGAGCACCATCTGCGTAGGCTTGAGGTTTAAGACTTGCGTCGCCTACGGTCTTGGATAGCCCCCGCCAGGCAGGGACCCCAATCTTTCAATTGGCGCAATCGCTTGCGCCAACCTGTGTCTTACGCGTCGAGCGAACCTTGGTCGATGACCAGGCCTGGACCCATGGTGGTGCTCAGGGTAACGCGCTTGACGTAAATACCTTTCGAGGAAGCAGGCTTGATACGCTTCAGATCAGCGATCAGGGCTTCAACGTTTTCCTTCAGTTTGACGGCGTCGAAGCCAACCTTGCCAACGGAGGTGTGGATGATGCCGTTTTTGTCGGTGCGATAACGAACCTGACCAGCCTTGGCGTTCTTAACCGCGGTAGCTACGTCTGGCGTTACGGTGCCGACTTTAGGGTTAGGCATCAGGCCACGTGGGCCCAGGATCTGACCCAACTGACCAACAACGCGCATTGCATCCGGGGATGCGATAACTACGTCATAGTTCAGGTCGCCGCCTTTCATTTCGGCAGCCAGATCGTCCATACCTACACGGTCAGCGCCGGCAGCCAAAGCGGCCTCAGCAGCTGGACCCTGGGTGAACACAGCAACGCGAACGGTCTTGCCAGTGCCGTGTGGCAGCACAGTAGCGCTACGAACGACCTGGTCGGATTTACGCGGGTCAACGCCCAAGTTTACAGCAACGTCGAACGACTCGCTGAACTTGACGGTCGACAGCTCAGCCAGCAGAGCAGCAGCGTCTACAAAGTTGTAGGACTTGCCTGCTTCGATTTTGCCGGCGATAGCCTTTTGACGCTTGGTCAACTTAGCCATTACACACCCTCCACGTTAAGGCCCATGCTACGAGCAGAACCGGCGATAGTACGCACGGCCGCGTCCATATCAGCTGCAGTCAGATCCGCGTTTTTGGTTTTCGCGATTTCTTCCAGCTGAGCACGGGTAACGGTGCCAACCTTAACTGTGTTCGGACGAGCGGAACCGCTAGTCAGACCAGCAGCTTTCTTCAGCAGAACCGAAGCAGGTGTGGATTTGGTTTCGAAAGTGAAGCTACGGTCGCTGTAGACAGTGATGATCACTGGAGTCGGCAGACCTGGTTCAATACCCTGAGTACGGGCGTTGAAAGCCTTGCAGAATTCCATGATGTTCACGCCGTGCTGACCCAGAGCAGGACCAACAGGTGGGCTTGGGTTAGCCTGAGCGGCCTTCACTTGCAGCTTGATGTAAGCGGTAATCTTCTTGGCCATGAGGCACTCCAATTACGGGTTCGAACGCCTCGAAAGGCTCCCCGGTTACTTGCGCGTTTATCCCAGTGACGACAAAACCCCACAGCCTAGGGCTGCGGGGTTGGGATGCTTGTTCAGCTAGACCTTTTCGACCTGGCTGAACTCTAGCTCTACCGGAGTAGAGCGACCGAAAATGAGCACTGCCACTTGGATCCGGCTCTTCTCGTAGTTAACTTCTTCGACCGTGCCGGTAAAGTCGGCAAACGGACCGTCATTGACACGCACCGACTCACCTGGCTCGAACAACGTCTTCGGCTTCGGCTTGTCGCTACCATCAGCAACGCGACGCAGAATCGCTTCTGCCTCTTTATCAGTAATAGGTGCAGGTTTATCCGCAGTACCGCCGATAAAGCCCATCACCCGAGGAGTATCCTTGACCAAGTGCCAAGTACCCTCATTCATATCCATCTGAACCAGCACATAACCTGGGAAGAACTTGCGCTCGCTTTTGCGTTTCTGGCCATTACGCATTTCAACCACTTCTTCAGTGGGAACCAGAATTTCGCCGAAGCCATCTTCCATGCCAGCCAGCTTTACGCGCTCTACCAACGAGCGCATGACATGCTTCTCGTAACCGGAGTAAGCATGCACAACGTACCAACGCTTAGCCACGGGACACCCTTAGCCGACAATCAAGGAAACAAGCCAGCCGAGCAGGGAATCAAGCCCCCACAACAGCAACGCCATAACCAGAACAACAGCCACAACAATCAACGTGGTCTGCGTGGTTTCTTGGCGAGTTGGCCATACGACTTTACGAATCTCGGTGCGAGCTTCCTTAACCAGTACAAAGAAAGACTTGCCCTTGACCGTCTGCAGGCCTACAAAGGCAGCTACAGCAGCAATGGCGAGCAAAGCAAGTACGCGGTACAGGATCGGCGAAGCAGAGTAATACTGATTGCCAACAACGCCAACAACCACCAAAGCAACTACTACTAGCCACTTGAGCAGATCGAAGCGAGAGCCTTGAGCTTCAGCTTTAGGAGTCATCTATGAAGATCCTGTGAAAAGAAAGCCAGACACACCAAGTGAATCTGGCAGGTCAGGAGGGAATCGAACCCCCAACCTACGGTTTTGGAGACCGTCGCTCTGCCAATTGAGCTACTGACCTAAAACAAAATCAGGCCGACCATTATGCCGGCCCGAAAAAGACATTACAACAATTTACTCGATAACCTTAGCAACGACACCAGCGCCGACGGTACGACCGCCTTCACGAATGGCGAAACGCAGACCATCTTCCATTGCGATGGTTTTGATCAGAGTGACCGTCATTTGGACGTTATCACCTGGCATCACCATCTCAACGCCTTCCGGCAGTTCGCAGTTACCGGTCACGTCAGTGGTCCGGAAGTAGAACTGTGGACGGTAGCCTTTGAAGAATGGCGTATGACGACCACCCTCTTCCTTGCTCAAAACGTAAACTTCAGCAGTGAACTTGGTATGCGGCTTGACAGTGCCCGGCTTAACCAGAACCTGGCCACGCTCAACATCATCACGCTTGGTACCACGCAGCAATACGCCGCAGTTCTCGCCAGCACGACCTTCGTCGAGCAGCTTGCGGAACATCTCAACACCAGTGCAAGTAGTTTTGACAGTGTCACGAAGACCAACAATCTCAACCTCTTCCTGAATGCGGACAATGCCACGCTCAACACGACCAGTCACAACAGTACCGCGACCGGAGATCGAGAAAACATCCTCGATCGGCATCAGGAACGGCTTATCAATAGCACGCTCAGGCTGCGGAATGTAGCTATCCAGAGTCTCGACCAACTTCTTGACAGCAGTAGTGCCCATCTCGTTGTCGTCTTGACCATTCAGCGCCATCAGCGCCGAACCAATGATGATCGGAGTGTCATCACCCGGAAAATCATAAGTGCTCAGCAGGTCGCGCACTTCCATCTCAACCAGCTCCAGCAGCTCAGCATCATCGACCATGTCAGCCTTGTTCAGGAAGACAACGATGTACGGAACGCCAACCTGGCGGGACAGAAGGATATGCTCACGGGTTTGCGGCATCGGACCATCAGCGGCCGAGCAAACCAGAATCGCACCATCCATCTGAGCAGCACCGGTAATCATGTTTTTTACGTAGTCAGCGTGACCTGGACAGTCAACATGTGCGTAGTGAC
Source organism: Pseudomonas sp. GL_093 (assembly GCF_057837605.1). Taxonomy (NCBI): domain Bacteria; kingdom Pseudomonadati; phylum Pseudomonadota; class Gammaproteobacteria; order Pseudomonadales; family Pseudomonadaceae; genus Pseudomonas; species Pseudomonas sp. GL_093. Next base: position 6,327,922 of record NZ_CM174448.1, read on the forward strand.
GCACAGCCGAATCGTACTCAACGTGAGCGGTGTTGATGGTAATACCACGAGCTTTTTCTTCAGGGGCGCTATCGATCTTGTCGAAGTCAACCTTTGCCGAACCGAAAACCTCGGAGCAGACGCGAGTCAAAGCAGCAGTCAGAGTTGTTTTACCGTGATCGACGTGACCAATGGTACCAACGTTGACGTGCGGCTTATTACGTTCGAACTTTTCCTTAGCCATCAAAACCACCCCTAGGAGAAGAATTAAGCAGGTCAAACAAGCCATTAAAACAAAGGCAGATATTTTCATATCTGCCTTGTTATATGGAGCTCTTGAGCGGATTTGAACCGCTGACCTCACCCTTACCAAGGGTGTGCTCTACCAACTGAGCTACAAGAGCGTAACGCTGTGCAGGATCTGCAAACTTGGAGCGGGTAGCGGGAATCGAACCCGCATCATCAGCTTGGAAGGCTGAGGTTCTACCACTAAACTATACCCGCGAGCTTGCAGCTCTCGCTAAAAATGGTGGAGGGGGAAGGATTCGAACCTTCGAAGTCGTAGACGTCAGATTTACAGTCTGATCCCTTTGGCCGCTCGGGAACCCCTCCTAAGCGAGCCGGCATTCTATATCATGCCAGCCTTCTGTCAAGCATTTTCTCATTAAAAACCTGAGGTTAGCTGCGTTGACATCACTTTGCGGTGTTAACCGTTAAAGGTCTTCACTGCGAAGCGGGCGCCATTCTATGCAAACTATTCGGCGGGTGCAACCCCCTCGCACGGCATTATTTTATGTTTTAACTCATTGAATTCTCTAGAAAGGTTTTTCAGCTGCGAATCATCCAGCCAACGCCGGCTTTCTGGTGCCACACGCACCCAGTAACCATCAGAGTCGGCGGGAGGCCTCAGCAAGGACTCAAACTTGATTTCCATGCCGCTCAATCGCCGCTCAACCGCCTGAGCTGCCTCCTGACGAGTAAAACCGCCAAGATAGAGGCATCCATCGTCTGCCTGGGTAGGCTTTCCTTTATCACGAGCCGCGTCAGTCGTTTCACTCAACAAGCGAATATCCTGCTGCGAACCCCTATATAAATTCAAAGGGGTTACATCCTTCGCACGCAGAGGAGCCTCTTGCTGGTGCCAGACGTAATAGAACACATTGAGAACAAGCAGCAGCAGAAACAACCAACGCATAAAAACCTCACGACAAGGGACACGCCATAGCCAAACCTACAAACACCAGATCAGGAACCACCCTGGCCTCAGGCACGATCTCGGAAACCAGGTCTGCATCTCCTCCAGTGAGGAACACAGCAAAATCATCTCCCCAATAGCTATGCGCCAACTCTAGCTGCGTCAGGACAAAGCCTCTCAGCATCAATGAGCATCCCCGCTCGACAGCTTCGACAGTTGTCCGACCAGGAACAAGACTTTCCAGAGCGCGCTCGGCGGCTAGATCGCCATAACGAATTCTACGGGTGTGGGTACGCAATTGGTTTCGCATCAGAGGCATTCCCGGGCATATAAATCCTCCGAGGTGCTCTCCATCCCTAGAGATGAAGTCCGCAGTAACAGCCGTACCAAAATCAAGCACAAGGCACGCACCCGAAGCCAGTTGGAATCCCCCAAGCATCGCCAGCCAACGGTCGAGCCCTAACCGCTCGAACTCCTCATAGCCATTACGAACTCCGGACATCTCGCGGGATGGCGCTGCACATGCCACCGACACACCAAAAGCTTCTGTCAGCAGAGAAACCAGTGCACTGGTCTCTTCTGCGGTCCTGACACTGACCAACCGGCAAAACTTGAGAGCGAGACCCTTGAGCGCTTTCAAGCTCTCCAACAAAGCGAGATCCGAATCAACGACGCCCTCGCCAATCACCCGCCGAACATCCGCGTCGAGCACACGCCACTTGATAAAACTGTTTCCGCAGTCGAGCTCAAGAATCATCACGCAACCTCAGACTGAGCTCACCACCACTAAAGACTTTTTCCACACCACCCACCTTCAAGCGCAGAGCACCCTGACTATCAATACCCAGCACTTCGCCATCTATATGGTTAACACCTGCGATCAACGACACGGCCCGTCCCTGCCAGAGATGATTTTGCTCCCACTCTGCCTGGATAGCTGAAAATCCGTCGGCTTGATGACGAGACAGATATGCCTGGAGCATCGCGCCCAATTCCCCGACCAAGTGATTTCGATCAAACACCTTGCCCGACTCTAGCCGCATGGACGTCCACTGCTGATCTACCTCATCGGTAATCTGCATATTCACATTAATTCCCACACCCAGCACAACGTGACACACATCAGCAGGGTCTCCCACCAGCTCGAGCAATATCCCGGCGATCTTCTTCTGACCAACCAGAACATCGTTGGGCCACTTCAATCCAGCCCCCGAAATACCAAGCTCACGCAGGGCCTGCATGACGGCGAGCCCAACAACAAGACTCAAGCCTTCCAGCTGACGCATTCCACCTTCAATACGCAGCACGAGGCTGTAATAGATGTTTTCCGCAAATGGACTCGCCCATTTACGTCCACGCCGCCCGCGCCCCGCAGTTTGCCGTTCGGCAAGCACCAGAAAGGGTGCCGCCTGCCCCCGCTCTATGGCGCGCAAAGCCTCGGCATTAGTAGAATCAATTGAATCGAAAACCAGGATGGGCCAATCACAAGAAGGCGCCTGCTCTCTTATCTCGACAGGATCAAGCAGCGTCAATGGCGCAGCCAGTTGATAGCCGCGACCCCGCACCTTATGAATGGATAATCCCAGCTCAGCTTCTAAATGCTGAAGCTGCTTCCAAACGGCACTACGACTGACACCCAAGGCGACGCCCAAGGCCTGACCCGAATGGAATCGGCCATCTTTAAGAAGCTTTAACAATGTCAGCATGCAAGTCTCGCCTCACAATGAGGCCCGCATGATAGCCATGCCCCGCGCCATTGCATAGAAACCCTACAGGTCAGTTTTTCTGCGGGCAAAACAAAACCCCTACCTGCATACGCAGATAGGGGTTTCGGAATTTAATCTTGACGATGACCTACTCTCACATGGGGAAACCCCACACTACCATCGGCGATGCATCGTTTCACTGCTGAGTTCGGGATGGGATCAGGTGGTTCCAATGCTCTATGGTCGTCAAGAAATTCGGGTACTGAGTCGTGACCTGTTGGTCTCGCTTCAGCAAATTGGGTATGTGACAGCAGGTGTTTTGTGAGTATCTCGAACTTTCGGTTCGTTTCGTCTTCACACACCGCAATCTGGCCTTTCGACGCAAATTGCTTGGGTGTTATATGGTCAAGCCTCACGGGCAATTAGTATTGGTTAGCTCAACGCCTCACAGCGCTTACACACCCAACCTATCAACGTCGTAGTCTTCGACGGCCCTTCAGGGGACTCAAGGTCCCAGTGAGATCTCATCTTGAGGCTAGTTTCCCGCTTAGATGCTTTCAGCGGTTATCTATTCCGAACATAGCTACCCGGCAATGCCACTGGCGTGACAACCGGAACACCAGAGGTTCGTCCACTCCGGTCCTCTCGTACTAGGAGCAGCCCCTCTCAAATCTCAAACGTCCACGGCAGATAGGGACCGAACTGTCTCACGACGTTCTAAACCCAGCTCGCGTACCACTTTAAATGGCGAACAGCCATACCCTTGGGACCGGCTTCAGCCCCAGGATGTGATGAGCCGACATCGAGGTGCCAAACACCGCCGTCGATATGAACTCTTGGGCGGTATCAGCCTGTTATCCCCGGAGTACCTTTTATCCGTTGAGCGATGGCCCTTCCATACAGAACCACCGGATCACTAAGACCTACTTTCGTACCTGCTCGACGTGTCTGTCTCGCAGTCAAGCGCGCTTTTGCCTTTATACTCTACGACCGATTTCCGACCGGTCTGAGCGCACCTTCGTACTCCTCCGTTACTCTTTAGGAGGAGACCGCCCCAGTCAAACTACCCACCATACACTGTCCTCGATCCGGATAACGGACCTGAGTTAGAACCTCAAAGTTGCCAGGGTGGTATTTCAAGGTTGGCTCCACGCGAACTGGCGTCCACGCTTCAAAGCCTCCCACCTATCCTACACAAGCAAATTCAAAGTCCAGTGCAAAGCTATAGTAAAGGTTCACGGGGTCTTTCCGTCTAGCCGCGGATACACTGCATCTTCACAGCGATTTCAATTTCACTGAGTCTCGGGTGGAGACAGCGCCGCCATCGTTACGCCATTCGTGCAGGTCGGAACTTACCCGACAAGGAATTTCGCTACCTTAGGACCGTTATAGTTACGGCCGCCGTTTACCGGGGCTTCGATCAAGAGCTTCGCGTTAGCTAACCCCATCAATTAACCTTCCGGCACCGGGCAGGCGTCACACCCTATACGTCCACTTTCGTGTTTGCAGAGTGCTGTGTTTTTAATAAACAGTCGCAGCGGCCTGGTATCTTCGACCGGCATGGGCTTACGCAGTAAATGCTTCACCCTCACCGGCGCACCTTCTCCCGAAGTTACGGTGCCATTTTGCCTAGTTCCTTCACCCGAGTTCTCTCAAGCGCCTTGGTATTCTCTACCCAACCACCTGTGTCGGTTTGGGGTACGGTTCCTGGTTACCTGAAGCTTAGAAGCTTTTCTTGGAAGCATGGCATCAACCACTTCGTCACCCAAAGGGTAACTCGTCATCAGCTCTCGGCCTTAGAATCCCGGATTTACCTAAGATTCCAGCCTACCACCTTAAACTTGGACAACCAACGCCAAGCTGGCCTAGCCTTCTCCGTCCCTCCATCGCAATAACCAGAAGTACAGGAATATTAACCTGTTTTCCATCGACTACGCTTTTCAGCCTCGCCTTAGGGACCGACTAACCCTGCGTCGATTAACGTTGCGCAGGAAACCTTGGTCTTTCGGCGTGGGTGTTTTTCACACCCATTGTCGTTACTCATGTCAGCATTCGCACTTCTGATACCTCCAGCAAGCTTCTCAACTCACCTTCACAGGCTTACAGAACGCTCCTCTACCGCATCACCTAAGTGATACCCGTAGCTTCGGTGTATGGTTTGAGCCCCGTTACATCTTCCGCGCAGGCCGACTCGACTAGTGAGCTATTACGCTTTCTTTAAAGGGTGGCTGCTTCTAAGCCAACCTCCTAGCTGTCTAAGCCTTCCCACATCGTTTCCCACTTAACCATAACTTTGGGACCTTAGCTGACGGTCTGGGTTGTTTCCCTTTTCACGACGGACGTTAGCACCCGCCGTGTGTCTCCCATGCTCGGCACTTGTAGGTATTCGGAGTTTGCATCGGTTTGGTAAGTCGGGATGACCCCCTAGCCGAAACAGTGCTCTACCCCCTACAGTGATACATGAGGCGCTACCTAAATAGCTTTCGAGGAGAACCAGCTATCTCCGAGCTTGATTAGCCTTTCACTCCGATCCACAGGTCATCCGCTAACTTTTCAACGGTAGTCGGTTCGGTCCTCCAGTTAGTGTTACCCAACCTTCAACCTGCCCATGGATAGATCGCCCGGTTTCGGGTCTATTCCCAGCGACTAGACGCCCTATTAAGACTCGCTTTCGCTACGCCTCCCCTATTCGGTTAAGCTCGCCACTGAAAATAAGTCGCTGACCCATTATACAAAAGGTACGCAGTCACCCAACAAAGTGGGCTCCCACTGCTTGTACGCATACGGTTTCAGGATCTATTTCACTCCCCTCTCCGGGGTTCTTTTCGCCTTTCCCTCACGGTACTAGTTCACTATCGGTCAGTCAGTAGTATTTAGCCTTGGAGGATGGTCCCCCCATATTCAGACAAAGTTTCTCGTGCTCCGTCCTACTCGATTTCATGACTAAGAGATTTTCGCGTACAGGGCTATCACCCACTATGGCCGCACTTTCCAGAGCGTTCCGCTAATCTCAAAGCCACTTAAGGGCTAGTCCCCGTTCGCTCGCCACTACTAAGGGAATCTCGGTTGATTTCTTTTCCTCAGGGTACTTAGATGTTTCAGTTCCCCTGGTTCGCCTCTTAAGCCTATGTATTCAGCTTAAGATAACCATCTTATGATGGCTGGGTTCCCCCATTCAGACATCTCCGGATCAAAGTCTGTTTGCCGACTCCCCGAAGCTTTTCGCAGGCTACCACGTCTTTCATCGCCTCTGACTGCCAAGGCATCCACCGTATGCGCTTCTTCACTTGACCATATAACCCCAAGCAATCTGGTTATACTGTGAAGACGACATTCGCCGAAAATTCGATAATACTCAATTAAGAGCAACTCACAAATTTTACCTTAGCCTGATCCGTTACCAGTGAAAGTAACGTTCAGTCTATCTTTCTATCACATACCCAAATTTTTAAAGAACGATCTAGCCAAAGACTAGAAATCAACATTCACCATCATCACGATGGAATGCTCATTTCTAAGCTTTCAACAAACAGAAGCAGTAGTGGTGGAGCCAAACGGGATCGAACCGTTGACCTCCTGCGTGCAAGGCAGGCGCTCTCCCAGCTGAGCTATGGCCCCGTATTTCTACAGGTTCCCACACAAAATTGGTGGGTCTGGGCAGATTCGAACTGCCGACCTCACCCTTATCAGGGGTGCGCTCTAACCAACTGAGCTACAGACCCAATTTCGAGCTTTAAGGCCGACCTCACCCTGCTCTTTACCACAGAGCATGGGGTGCGTTCCAACCAACTAAGCTACAACCTGTTAGGGCTGCTTCTTATCGTCTTCTTCAATGAATCAAGCAATTCGTGTGGGAGCTTATGGAGCAGCTGATGTCGTCGATTAAGGAGGTGATCCAGCCGCAGGTTCCCCTACGGCTACCTTGTTACGACTTCACCCCAGTCATGAATCACACCGTGGTAACCGTCCTCCCGAAGGTTAGACTAGCTACTTCTGGTGCAACCCACTCCCATGGTGTGACGGGCGGTGTGTACAAGGCCCGGGAACGTATTCACCGCGACATTCTGATTCGCGATTACTAGCGATTCCGACTTCACGCAGTCGAGTTGCAGACTGCGATCCGGACTACGATCGGTTTTCTGGGATTAGCTCCACCTCGCGGCTTGGCAACCCTCTGTACCGACCATTGTAGCACGTGTGTAGCCCAGGCCGTAAGGGCCATGATGACTTGACGTCATCCCCACCTTCCTCCGGTTTGTCACCGGCAGTCTCCTTAGAGTGCCCACCATTACGTGCTGGTAACTAAGGACAAGGGTTGCGCTCGTTACGGGACTTAACCCAACATCTCACGACACGAGCTGACGACAGCCATGCAGCACCTGTCTCAATGTTCCCGAAGGCACTCCGCTATCTCTAGCAGATTCATTGGATGTCAAGGCCTGGTAAGGTTCTTCGCGTTGCTTCGAATTAAACCACATGCTCCACCGCTTGTGCGGGCCCCCGTCAATTCATTTGAGTTTTAACCTTGCGGCCGTACTCCCCAGGCGGTCAACTTAATGCGTTAGCTGCGCCACTAAGAGCTCAAGGCTCCCAACGGCTAGTTGACATCGTTTACGGCGTGGACTACCAGGGTATCTAATCCTGTTTGCTCCCCACGCTTTCGCACCTCAGTGTCAGTATCAGTCCAGGTGGTCGCCTTCGCCACTGGTGTTCCTTCCTATATCTACGCATTTCACCGCTACACAGGAAATTCCACCACCCTCTACCATACTCTAGCTTGTCAGTTTTGAATGCAGTTCCCAGGTTGAGCCCGGGGATTTCACATCCAACTTAACAAACCACCTACGCGCGCTTTACGCCCAGTAATTCCGATTAACGCTTGCACCCTCTGTATTACCGCGGCTGCTGGCACAGAGTTAGCCGGTGCTTATTCTGTCGGTAACGTCAAGACACCAACGTATTAGGTTAATGCCCTTCCTCCCAACTTAAAGTGCTTTACAATCCGAAGACCTTCTTCACACACGCGGCATGGCTGGATCAGGCTTTCGCCCATTGTCCAATATTCCCCACTGCTGCCTCCCGTAGGAGTCTGGACCGTGTCTCAGTTCCAGTGTGACTGATCATCCTCTCAGACCAGTTACGGATCGTCGCCTTGGTGAGCCATTACCTCACCAACTAGCTAATCCGACCTAGGCTCATCTGATAGCGCAAGGCCCGAAGGTCCCCTGCTTTCTCCCGTAGGACGTATGCGGTATTAGCGTCCGTTTCCGAGCGTTATCCCCCACTACCAGGCAGATTCCTAGGCATTACTCACCCGTCCGCCGCTCGCCACCAGGTACAAGTACCCGTGCTGCCGCTCGACTTGCATGTGTTAGGCCTGCCGCCAGCGTTCAATCTGAGCCATGATCAAACTCTTCAGTTCAAACATCTTTGGGTTTTTAAGAAACCCTAAACTTGGCTCAGCAATCGTTGGTTACATCTTTGATTTCTCGCGGAGTAACTTGTGATGCTGATAATCTTGTTGACTATCAGTCTGACTCCACAAGCACCCACACGAATTGCTTGATTCAGTTGTTAAAGAGCGGTTGGTTAAGATCTTTCGTCTCAACCGAGGCGCGCATTCTACAGCAGCCCCTGTTGCTGTCAAGCGGTTATTTTTCGAAGTTTTCAAAGTTTCCTTTGCAACTTCAACCACTTGCGCTTGCGATCTCTCGTTAGCGGGAGGCGAATTCTACAGCGTTAGTCGCTGCTGTCAACACCTCTTTTACACCGCTTTCGACCGAGAAGATCGAATCGTCAATCAAGCTAAACCACCCTGCCTGACCGACTCCTTCTGGGCTTCGATAACCTGAAGCAACTCGCTGTCGAAAACTGCATAACTCATTGTTTACCAAGGAGTTTTCCGTTTCGACTGCGCCGGAAGTGGGGCGAATTATAGACTTCCAGAATCTGCCGTCAACCCCTAATTTGAGCTTTATTCGGATTTGAGCGTGATACGCGCAAATGCCTTCTTCCCAGCCTGGCAAACATGAGTCGCGCCCAGTACGTATATAAAGGTGCGATCGACAACCTCACCATCTATACGCACACCACCAGAACCTAGAAGGTCCCGCGCGACAGCCGAGTTCTTGACCAGACCTGCCTTGTTAAGGACAGCAGCGATCGGCATGTCTTCAGTAGCAGTCAATTCGATCTCCGGCAGATCGTCCGGCAGCTCGCCTTCCTTCATCCGGTTACCCGCCGCACGGTGAGCATTGGCCGCAGCCTCTTCACCATGGAAACGCGCAACGATCTCCTCGGCCAGCTTGATCTTGATATCACGCGGATTGGCACCCGCCTCGACATCGGCACGGAATGCATTGATCTCATCCATGGAGCGGAAGCTGAGCAATTCGAAGTAGCGCCACATCAGCGCATCCGGAATGGAAACCAGTTTGCCGTACATCACACCCGGCGCTTCCTGAATACCCACGTAGTTGCCCAAGGACTTGGACATCTTCTTCACACCATCCAGACCTTCGAGCAGCGGCATGGTCAGAATGCACTGAGCCTCTTGACCATATCCACGCTGCAGTTCGCGCCCCATCAACAGGTTGAACTTCTGATCAGTACCACCCAGCTCGACGTCCGCACGCAAGGCGACCGAGTCATAACCCTGAACCAGCGGATAGAGGAACTCATGAATGGCGATTGGCTGATTGGTGGTGTAGCGCTTATAGAAGTCGTCGCGCTCGAGCATGCGAGCCACGGTGTACTGAGAAGTCAGACGAATGAAATCGGCCGGCCCCATCTGATCCATCCAGGTGGAGTTGAACGCAACTTCGGTTTTCGCCGGATCAAGAATCTTGAAAACCTGGGTCTTGTAGGTTTCGGCATTCTCGAGAACCTGCTCGCGGGTAAGAGGAGGACGTGTCGCACTCTTACCGCTCGGATCGCCGATCATCCCGGTGAAGTCACCTATAAGGAAGATCACCTGATGCCCCAGCTCCTGGAACTGGCGCAGCTTATTAATAAGCACGGTATGGCCCAGGTGCAAATCCGGCGCGGTCGGATCGAAGCCTGCCTTAATACGTAGGGGCTGGCCACGCTTGAGCTTTTCGATCAGCTCGGACTCGACCAACAGTTCTTCCGCACCACGTTTAATCAGCGCTAGCTGCTCTTCAACCGACTTCATAACAGACCCGCAAGGCTCGAATTCAAAGGGAACCAACCATACAAGATCGCGCGTCAAATACAAGTTTTGCCCGGCGCACGGATGCCAATCCACGGACACAGCGTTCGCGGACTTGCTTCAGAGATGATTTGGTTATATTTTATACAGTTATTTCATCTTCATCATGTCATTCATCTTTTCCAATTCATCTTTTTCAAAGTCAAAAATTACCTATGACCAAAGAATCGTCTAAAGCGCCGCCGCTTTACCCGAAGACCCACCTGCTCGCAGCAAGTGGCATCGCCGCCCTTTTGAGCCTGGCGCTTCTGGTATTTCCTTCCAGTGATGTTGAAGCCAAAAAGACGACCCTGAGTCTTGAACTGGAAAGCCCTGCTGAACAACTGACACAAGATCAAGACGCTGCCGAAGCGGTCCAGGCCACAAATGAGCCAGCAGCTTCCCCTTTCGCGCAGATCGAAAACAGCGCCGAAGAACCCCAGGAAACCGCTCAGGCCGCGCCCGCGCCGGCGCCTGTGATCGAAGAAAAGAAGTCTCCAAACCACAGGGAAGTGATCGTTTCTAAAGGCGATACGCTCTCCACACTGTTCGAAAAAGTCGGCCTCCCAGCTGCTTCGGTGCATGAAGTGCTGGCCAGCGACAAACAAGCCAAGCAGTTCAGCCAACTCAAACATGGCCAGAAACTCGAATTCGAACTGAGCCCCGATGGCCAGCTGACCAACCTGCACAGCAAGGTCAGCGACGTCGAAAGCATCACCCTGACCAAGAGTGACAAGGGTTATGCATTCAACCGCATCACCGCCAAGCCGACCGTGCGCTCTGCCTACGTTCACGGCGTGATCAACAGCTCGCTGTCGCAGTCCGCTGCACGCGCCGGCTTGTCCCACAGCCTGACCATGGACATGGCCAGCGTGTTTGGCTATGACGTCGACTTCGCCCAGGATATTCGCCAGGGTGACCAGTTCGACGTGATCTACGAACAGAAGGTCGTCAATGGCAAGGCTGTCGGCAACGGCCCGATCCTTTCCGCTCGCTTCACCAACCGCGGCAAGACCTACACCGCCGTGCGTTACACCAATAAACAAGGCAACAGCAGCTACTACACTGCTGACGGCAACAGCATGCGCAAGGCGTTTATCCGTACCCCGGTGGACTTCGCCCGCATCAGTTCGAAATTCTCAATGGGCCGCAAGCACCCGATCCTGAACAAGATCCGCGCTCACAAAGGCGTCGACTATGCAGCGCCGCGCGGCACCCCAATCAAGGCTGCCGGTGACGGCAAAGTGTTGTTGGCCGGTCGCCGCGGTGGCTACGGCAACACCGTGATCATCCAGCACGGCAGCACCTACCGTACGCTGTACGGCCACATGCAAGGCTTTGCCAAAGGCGTGCAGACTGGCAGCAGCGTCAAACAAGGCCAAGTGATTGGCTACATCGGGACCACCGGACTTTCCACCGGACCGCATTTGCATTACGAGTTCCAGGTCAATGGCGTGCACGTCGACCCACTAGGCCAGAAAGTGGCGATGGCCGATCCGATCTCCAAAGCTGAACGCGCACGTTTCCTCGCGCAGAGCCAACCGCTGATGGCGCGCATGGATCAAGAGAAATCCACGCAACTGGCTTCGAGCAAGCGCTAAGCCATGGCTCTCTATATAGGTGTGATGTCCGGGACCAGCCTCGATGGCCTGGACATTGCGCTGGTTGAGTTGGCCCCGGCGATCAAACTGATCGCCACGCACTACACCCCAATGCCTGACTCCCTGCGCGCCGAGCTGCTTGGCTTGTGCGCCAGCGGCCCGGACGAGATTGCCCGCTCCGCCATCGCTCAACAAAACTGGGTGAAGCTGGCAGCACAGGGCATTCACTCCCTCCTTGATCAACAAAACCTGAAGCCTGAAGACATTCGTGCGATTGGCAGCCATGGCCAAACCATTCGCCACGAGCCGGCGCGCGGCTTCACCGTGCAGATTGGCAACCCTGCCCTTCTGACCGAGTTGACCGACATCACCGTGGTCAGCGACTTTCGCAGCCGCGATGTTGCGGCTGGCGGACAAGGCGCCCCACTGGTTCCAGCCTTTCACGAAGCGTTGTTTGAAGAACGCGCAGGCAATCGAGCGGTATTGAACGTTGGCGGATTCAGCAACCTCAGCCTGATTGAACCCGGCAAACCGGTAGCCGGCTTCGACTGTGGCCCGGGCAATGTTCTACTGGATGCCTGGATTCACCAGCAACGCGGAGACAACTTTGATCGCGATGGCCAATGGGCTGCCAGCGGCAAGGTCGAACCGGTTCTGCTGAATGAACTGCTGAGCGATCCATTTTTCGTGACCAAAGGCCCCAAGAGCACCGGCCGCGAAGTGTTCAACCTGCCATGGCTGACACAACATTTATCGAAACTGTCGACCTTCGCCGCCGAAGACGTGCAGGCCACCCTGCTTGAACTGACCGCCTTGACCATCGTCGAGTCACTGCAAAGCGCTCAATCAGATACCCAAGAACTGTTGGTCTGCGGCGGCGGCGCCCACAACACCACGCTGATGGACCGCTTGGCCAGCTTGCTGCCAAACACCAAGGTCAGCAGCACCGCGGCTTACGGTGTAGACCCGGACTGGGTCGAAGCCATGGCCTTCGCCTGGTTGGCCCATTGCTGCCTTGAAGGCATCGCTGCCAATCGCCCGAGCGTCACCGGCGCCCGCGGCCCGCGCGTACTCGGCGCCATCTACCCCGCATAATCTGCACACAGCAAAACGCCGCAGAGCCCTGAGGCCATGCGGCGCTTGGTGATGCGATGATTGCGATCAGATCGAGAACGAAGAGCCGCAGCCACACGTGGTGCTGGCGTTCGGATTCTTGATCACGAAGCGCGAACCTTCCAGACCTTCCTGATAATCCACCTCGGCACCTGCCAGGTACTGGAAGCTCATCGGATCAACGACCAGACTCACCCCTTCGCGCTCGACAATGGTGTCGTCATCGGCCACTTCCTCATCGAAGGTAAAGCCGTACTGAAAACCTGAACAACCGCCGCCCGTAACGAATACGCGCAGCTTCAAGCGATCATTCCCCTCTTCATCGACCAGGCTCTTCACCTTGTGCGCGGCACCGTGGGTGAATTGCAAAGCCGTGGGGGTGAAGGATTCGACGCTCATGCTAACTATCTCCCGGCGTTACGCCGCCATAATGCGTGATGACGCGCATTATCCGCTTCTCCTAGAAAATCGGTCAACTATTGTTACGGTATATCAATCAACCCAATCGTAAGCCCGGAATGCAAAAAGGCCCGTCAGACGGGCCTTTTTGTTGAGCAGGATAAAGCCTTACGGCAGCATGCCTGCATGGGACAGGCCCAAGCGCTCATCCAGACCAAACAGGATGTTCAGGTTCTGCACCGCCTGCCCCGACGCACCTTTGACCAGATTGTCGATTACCGACAACACCACCACCAGATCACCATCCTGCGGACGATGCACGGCAATACGGCAAACGTTGGCACCGCGCACGCTGCGGGTTTCTGGATGGCTGCCGGCAGGCATGACATCGACGAACGGTTCGTTGGCATAACGCTTTTCAAACAGCGCCTGCAGATCCACGGAGCGATCCACGACAGTCGCGTAGAGCGTCGAGTGGATGCCTCGAATCATTGGCGTCAGGTGCGGAACGAACGTCAGACCGACGTCCTTGCCCGCTGCACGACGCAGACCCTGGCGGATTTCCGGCAAGTGACGGTGACCTTTGACGGCGTAAGCTTTCATGCTTTCCGACGTCTCGGAGTACAGCGAACCTACAGACGCGCCACGACCGGCACCACTGACACCGGATTTGCAGTCAGCAATCAAGCGAGTGGTATCGGCCAGACCGGCTTCCAGCAATGGCAGGAAACCCAATTGCGTAGCCGTCGGGTAGCAACCCGGCACGGCGATCAGGCGGGCCTGCTTGATTTGCTCGCGATTGACCTCCGGCAAGCCATAGACCGCCTCTTCCAGCAGTTCCGGCGCGCCGTGCGGCTGACCGTACCACTTGGCCCATTCATCGGCGTCTTGCAGACGGAAGTCCGCCGACAGGTCGATGACTTTGGTCCCGGCCGCCAACAGTTCGCCAGCCAGCGCATGGGCAACACCATGAGGCGTGGCGAAGAACACCACGTCGCAAGCACCCAGCGTCTTGATGTCCGGAACGCTGAACGCCAGACCGTCGTAATGACCGCGCAGGTTCGGATACATATCAGCCACGGCCAGACCGGCCTCGGATCGGGAAGTGATGACTGCCACTTCAGCTTGCGGATGTTGCGCCAACAGACGCAGCAGTTCGACACCGGTGTAACCCGTGCCGCCGACGATACCGACCTTGACCATAAACCTGCCCTCAACGAACCCACTGGAAAGCCGTCGATAATAGGGGCCGCGCGGCTCTGCGACAACCGTCAAGGTGACGTGCGGCGGCACACGTGTCCCGTCTGGGGCATAACGTTCAACTTTTGGCGAGTGGCTTTTGTGGCCAGACAAGGCGCCGCGACGAGTCATAGCGCGCTATGGCGAGGAGCGGCAACGCAGTATGGCCGCAAAAGCCGCTGTCAAAATTGAACAGTTATGTCCCGGACGGGACACTTTCTCTACTATTCGGGCTACCGTGAACCTGGGAATAACTAAAAATGCTTTATCTGTGGCTCAAAGCGCTTCACATCGTCAGCATGGTCTGCTGGTTTGCCGGCCTGTTCTACCTGCCGCGCCTGTTCGTCTATCACGCCCAAAGCGAAGACACCGTCAGCAAGGAACGCTTCAGCATCATGGAGCGCAAGCTGTACCGCGGCATCATGGGGCCAGCCATGATCGCCACCTTGATTTTCGGCATCGCACTGATCGGCCTGAACCCAAGCATATTCAGTCAGGGTGCGTGGATTCACGCCAAGTTGACCCTGGTGGTGATCCTGATCGGCTACCACCACATGTGCGGCGCCCAGGTGAAACGTTTTGCCCGTGGCGAGAACACCCGCAGCCATGTCTTTTATCGCTGGTTCAATGAAGTCCCGGTTCTGATATTGCTGGCTATCGTAATTCTGGTCGTGGTTCGGCCGTTCTAATTCCAATAAGCACAAATCACCGGGGTACTTCCAATGTCGCTGCCCGCTCTGCTCGAACAACGCTTGCGTCTGCCTGTGGTGGCAGCGCCTATGTTCCTGATCTCCAACCCACAACTGGTGCTCGCCTGCTGCCGCAATGGCGTGGTGGGCAGCTTCCCCGCACTGAATCAGCGCGAGAGCAGCGGCTTCAAGGCCTGGCTGGAAGAGATCGAAGCAGGATTGGCGACATTGGACAATCCAGCGCCTTATGCGGTGAACCTGATCGTCCACAACAGCAACCCGCGGCTGCAAGCGGATCTGGAGATCTGCATCGAGCACAAAGTGCCGATTGTGATCACCAGCCTCGGCGCCGTGAAAGAACTGGTCGATGCAGTGCACAGCTATGGCGGTCTGGTGTTCCACGACGTGACGACTCGCCGCCATGCAGAGAAAGCCGCCGAGGCCGGCGTGGATGGCTTGATCGCCGTGGCAGCAGGCGCCGGTGGACACGCCGGAACCTGGAGCCCGTTCTCGCTGATTGCCGAGATACGCCAATTCTTCGACAAAACCCTGCTGCTGGCCGGTTGCCTGAACCACGGCCACGAGATTCTCGCGGCACAATTGCTTGGTGCGGATCTGGCCTACTTCGGTACGCGATTTATCGGCACCACCGAAAGTCATGCGTCTGACGCCTATAAAGAGATGCTGCTGACTTCCAGAGCGGCGGACATCGTCCATACTCCAGCGGTGTCGGGAGTACCGGCGAGCTTTATGCGTCAGAGTCTTGAGGCAGCAGGTTTCGACATGGCCGCGCTGCAAGGCAAGGGCGAGGTGGACTTCGGCTCCAAACTCAAGCCCATGAGCGATGAAGCTAAAGCCTGGAAAACCGTCTGGTCCGCAGGCCAGGGTGTCGGCGAGATCGATGACCTGCCGAGTGTCGATCAATTGGTCGCTCGCCTCGATGCCGAGTACCGAAAAGCACTGGAGCTGGCGGCAACGCTGCCCAAGCGCTGGCCACGCTGACAGGAAAACTTGGCCAGCCCATTTCGGCTGGCCTTACACTCCACCCGCAATACTCCCTGAAACATTCGCGACAAGGATGCCTCGCAATGAGCGAAAACCGTTTCAAGATCGTGTTCGACGGCGCTCTGCTGCCAGGTGTTGACGTCACCACCGCCAAGCTCAATCTCGCCGAGTTGTTCAAAAGCGATGTGGCTGCCATCGAGCGGCTGTTCAGTGGCAAGCCGATTGCGCTCAAACGCGACCTGTCGCAGGTCGATGCGCAAACTTATCTCCAGGCGCTGACCAAAACCGGTATCGATGCCCGGATCGAAAGTGAACCGTCGATCGAGCTGAACCTGTCTGACGTTCATGAACACGCCCCTGTCGTCGCGGCAGATCCCGAATCCCCTTACGCACCACCCCGGGCTACCGTTGGCGAAGTTTTGCCTGAATTCTCCACACTCAAGCCGTTCAGCTTCGACGGTCGCATCGGCCGCTTGCGTTATCTGGCCTGGACGATGTCGCTGACGCTGGTGACCCTTGGTGTTGGCGCTGTGCTTGCTGTTTTCGGCTTGGCCCTCATCACTACGGACACGACCGCCGGCCTGATTCTCGGTGGCCTGCTGGTCTTTATTCTCGTCGTGGCGCTCGCGTTCGTCAGCATTCAGTTCAGTGTCCAGCGCCTGCACGATATCGGCTGGTCTGGCTGGCTCTGGCTGCTGACCCTCGTGCCGTTCGTGGGCAGCATCTTTCCGTTCGTGATGATGATCGCGCCGGGTAACAACACCGCCAATCGATATGGTGCGCCAGCACCGCCCAACAGCACCGCGGTCAAGGTCCTGTCTTCACTGTGGCTGGTGTTTATCGCGATCCTGTTCATCGGCGGACTGACCGGTGGCCTTACTACCATCCAGAGCGAATATGAAAGCGCCACCCAGAGCAGCTATGAAAGTGACTCCGTGACCACCGAAGAGATCGAAGATCAAACCGCTGTGGAAGCAGAGCCAGCGCCAAATTCGGCCGACGAAGCAGCCGAAGCAGCCCAGCCCCCTGTAGACTCTGCGAAAGAATGAACAGCGCTCCCCGTCCGTGACACCTGCGTCGCCGGCGCGGAGCTGTTGCGATGGAGAAATGCATGACCCGTTACGCTCTGATCACTGGCGCTTCCAGCGGCATCGGCCTGGCGATGGCCGAAGCGCTGGCCCGGCGCGGCCGCAGCCTGATTCTGGTGGCCCGTCAGCGTGATCAGCTGGAAAGTATTGCTATTGAGCTAACCCAACGTTTTGGCGTGGAGGTGTTGTTCCGAGCCTGTGACCTCGGCGAGCCGCTACGGCTGTCCGGTTTTCTGCTGGAGCTGGAGGAAGGTGACCGACAGATCGATTTGCTGGTCAACTGCGCCGGCATCGGCACCTGCGGCCCTTTTCTGGCTCAGGACTGGATGACTGAGCAGGACCTGATCGAAGTGAACATCCTCGCGCTCACTCGCCTGTGTCACGCGATCGGCAACAGTATGGCGCTGCAGGGCGGCGGGCAAATTTTGAATGTCGCCTCGGTGGCGGCGTTCCATCCCGGCCCGTGGATGAGTACTTATTACGCCAGCAAGGCCTATGTGCTGCACTTTTCCGAAGGGTTGCGCGTCGAACTGAAAAAATGTTCGGTCAAAGTGTCGGTGCTCTGCCCCGGCCCTACCCGCACGGCGTTTTTCCGCACCGCGCAATTGGACGCGGGCAAACTGATCGACAGCAAAATGCTGATGAGCCCCGAGGAAGTCGCGCTCTACACCGTGCGGGCTCTGGAGAAAAACCGCGCCATCATTATTCCGGGCCGACGCAACCGCTGGCGCGCCTTCCTGCCGCGACTCGGCTCGCGCTGGCTGACCCGGACAATCGCCGGCATGGTCAAC
Source organism: Pseudomonas sp. GL_093 (assembly GCF_057837605.1). Taxonomy (NCBI): domain Bacteria; kingdom Pseudomonadati; phylum Pseudomonadota; class Gammaproteobacteria; order Pseudomonadales; family Pseudomonadaceae; genus Pseudomonas; species Pseudomonas sp. GL_093. Next base: position 6,345,937 of record NZ_CM174448.1, read on the forward strand.
AAGGCTTACTGCCCGCGCTGATCGCACCCTCAAGGTAAAAGGCTGGGCTCGGGCATAACCCATGGTTACACTCAGGCCAGCCCAAACAACGGAGAAAACAGCTGTGGATACTCTGTTCACCAAGATCATCAACCGGGAAATCCCGGCCAAGATCATTTACGAGGACGACCAGGTACTGGCCTTCCACGACATCGCCCCACAGGCACCGGTGCATTTTCTGGTGATCCCGAAAAAAGCGGTGCGCACGCTTAACGACCTGACCGAGGACGACAAGGCATTGGCTGGGCATATTCTGTTCACCGCCCAGCGTCTGGCCCTGGAACTGGGTTGCGAAGAGGGCTTCCGCGTGGTCATGAATTGCAATCCACTGGGTGGGCAAACCGTCTATCACATTCATATGCACGTGCTGGGTCAGCGCCAGATGCATTGGCCGCCGGGCTGATTGCAGTAAACCTCGTGGGGGTGGGCAACCCCGCTCCCACAAGCACCTGCGTCGCAATGACCCAGCGCAAACCTTCCCCCGGCCGATTGGGTTAAACTGGCCGCCGAGATTCTTCCCGGAGGTCAGCATGACTACCCAGCGTCACTACTCGCCGATTGACCGCCTTCTGCTGCAAGCCGATGCCGCGATGCGTACCTTGTTGCCCTTCAGTGGTCAGCCGTACCGTCCTTCACCCGCTATCGTGCAGCCGGATGCGCAAATGAGCGACGAAGACACCCGGCACGTCGCCGGTCTGATGCGCATCAACCATACCGGCGAAGTCTGTGCCCAGGCGCTGTATCAGGGGCAGGCCCTGACCGCCAAGCTGCCGCAAGTGCGCGCCGCCATGGAGCATGCCGCCGAAGAAGAAATCGACCACCTGGTCTGGTGCGAACAACGCATAAAACAGTTGGGCAGCCACACCAGCATTCTCAATCCGCTGTTCTACGGCATGTCGTTCGGGATTGGCGCGGTAGCCGGGTTGATCAGCGATAAAGTCAGCCTGGGTTTCGTTGCCGCAACCGAGCACCAGGTGTGCAAACACCTGAACGAACACCTTGAGCAACTGCCAGCCGAGGATGAAAAGTCCCGGGCGATCCTCGAGCAGATGCGCATTGATGAAGAACACCACGCCGAAAGCGCGCTGGAAGCTGGGGGTTTCCGCTTCCCGGCACCGGTGAAGTTCGGCATGAGCCTGATGGCCAAGGTCATGACCAAGAGTACTTATCGGATCTGACCGCCAAATCCCGGGCACAAAAATGGGCGCTTTTCAGCGCCCTTTCTTTTTGCTCGCAGAAAATCAGCTCGACATGTTGCGCGCGTAGAAGATTTCCAGCATTTCGTGTTTCACACGCTCGGTCACCTGAGCACGCTGCTCAGAAGACAGATTGCTGGTGGCGTCGCCGAACAGGTAGTTATCCAGCTCGAAGTTCTTCAGCAGCATTTTGGTGTGGAACAGGTTTTCCTGGTACACGTTCACGTCGGTCATCTGATACGCGTCGCGGGTGTCTTCGGAAAGGTAGTTCTGAATCGAGTTGATCTCGTGGTCGATGAAGTGCTTTTTGCCTTCCACGTCACGGGTGAAACCGCGCACACGATAATCCACGGTCACGATGTCCGAATCGAACTGGTGGATCAGGAAGTTGAGCGCCTTGAGCGGTGAAATGACGCCACAGGTCGACACATCAATGTCCACACGGAACGTTGCGATGCCATCGTCCGGATGGATTTCCGGGTAGGTGTGCACCGTGATGTGGCTCTTGTCGAGGTGGGCCAGGATAATTTCAGGCAGCGGGCCCGGGGACTCTTCGATCTGACTGTCGGTCGGGGTCACCGGCTCTTCGGAGATCAGAATCGTGACACTGGCGCCCTGGGGTTCATAGTCCTGACTGGCGATGTTCAGGATGTTGGCACCAATGATATCGACAACTTCTGTGAGGATCTGCGTCAGGCGCTTGGCGTTGTACTCTTTATTGATGTACTCGACGTAAGCCTGTTGGTCTTGCGGGGTTTCCGCGTAGCAGATGTCATAGATGTTGAAGCTCAAGGTCTTTGTCAGGTTGTTGAACCCGTGGAGCTTGAGTTTACTTTTCACCGTGGAAGACTCTCTATGTATTGCGGCCCGGCCGCATGATCAAGCATGCCCGTCAGATGCGAACGACACACCTGCGTAGGACGGTTAACACCTCTTCGCAATGGCGACTTTGGTTGTCTGTTCGGGTGCGCGGTCTGTCGGCGGACAGGCCACTACCCTGAAAAAAGTGGCGCATTGTGCAGACGTCAGCTTGGGATCGCCACAGTCTGCACTGCCTTTATGATAGTTGAATGTCGATTCAACCGAGCTCGATGATCTCGTAGTCGTGTGTGATCTCTACGCCCGCCGCACCCAGCATGATCGACGCCGAGCAATACTTCTCGGCAGACAGCTCGATGGCGCGTTTGACCTGGGCTTCTTTCAAGCCTCGGCCCTTGACCACGAAGTGCATGTGAATCTTGGTGAAAACCTTCGGATCTTCGGTGGCACGCTCGGCTTCGAGGAAGGCTTCGCAGCTTTCAACGGCCTGACGGGACTTCTTGAGGATGCTGACCACGTCGAAATTGCTGCAACCGCCAACACCCAGCAGAAGCATTTCCATCGGCCGGACACCCAGGTTGCGACCGCCGGCATCGGGCGGACCGTCCATGACCACGACATGACCGCTGCCGGATTCGCCGAGGAACATGGCTTCGCCAGCCCATTGGATGCGTGCCTTCATCGCCAAGACTCCACTGTATAAAAAAGGGTCGCCAGCTTAGCACAGGGGCCTTGATTGACGGCGCCTCGCCTTCCTACGACGCAAGCCGCTGCGCTGTAGGTAAATTCTCGAATATTGCAGGAAGTGTCTGTTAAGCTGGCGCCAATTCACTGGCGCATAGCCAGCTTTGTAGCAACCTCAGCGACTCATAAGAAAACCAAACACACCGTGAAGTCTTTTCGGGATACAACCATGGTTGCTATTACCCCAACACCCAAAATCAAAAACCTCGACAAGCTGTTGATGCACTGCCAGCGCCGTCGTTATGCGGCCAAAAGCAACATCATTTGTGCCGGCGACCGCTCGGAAACCCTGTTCTTCATCATCAAGGGTTCGGTCACCATCCTGATCGAGGATGACGACGGCCGCGAAATGATCATCGCCTACCTGAACTCCGGAGACTTTTTCGGCGAGTTGGGCCTGTTCGAACAGGCCGGCCTGGAACAGGAACGCAGCGCCTGGGTGCGCGCCAAGATCGAATGCGAAGTCGCGGAAATCAGTTACGCGAAATTCCGCGAACTGTCCCAACAAGATCCAGACATTCTTTACGTGCTCAGCGGACAAATCGCACAGCGCCTGCGCAACACCACCCGCAAGGTGGGGGATCTGGCGTTCTTCGACGTTACCGGCCGCGTCGCACGCTGCCTGCTGGAACTGTGCAAACAGCCAGACGCGATGACTCACCCGGACGGCATGCAGATCAAGGTGACCCGTCAGGAAATCGGGCGGATTGTCGGTTGTTCACGTGAGATGGTCGGTCGTGTACTCAAGGATCTGGAAGAACGCAACCTGGTGGACGTCAAAGGCAAGACCATGGTGGTCTTCGGTACGCGCTAAACCCTGAACATGTCTGCCAGCAACTGGCGGTACAACGTGTCGAGTCGTTCCAACGCATCAGGTGCTGCATATTTTTCATGAAGAGCAATGTGGCTCTCGGCGCGAACTCGCTGCTCCAGGCCACAGGCTTCATTGAACCGGTTAACCGCCGTAACCATCGACTCACGCTCGTTATCGAGCAACAAAGCACCGTGCACCAACCCTACTGGACGCGTACCGCCCTTGCTCTGGCGCCAGCGTTGAGCCGTGCCGACCATCTTGCGTCCATCAAGGTTGACGTTGAAACGCCCATCACAGAACGCCCCTTCTATCTCGCCCAAAGACGAAACGCCGCCCAGTTCATCGAGTAACTGACAAATCGGATCGCACAGCCGGTGATAACCGGTTTCGATACGGTTCTGGTCACCCTCGCTACGCGGTGGCGCGTAGACCAGTGCGATGTTGATCGTTGAGGCCGATTGCGGCACCGGTTCACCGCCGGTTTCACGCAACAGCACCGGCCAACCTGCCGCCGCCGACACTTCGCACGCGGCCTCGAACCCAGGCAGACGATTCAACCGTCGCGGCATGACCAGCGCCTTGTCACTGGGCTGCCAGAACAACAGCCCAAACTCCGAATCACCGGTGCACACATGGGCCAACAGATCCTGTTCGGCGAGCAGGCCGGCTTCGACGGTCAAGGCGATGGGCTGGGTCATGGCAGTAGACATCCTTTGTTTGGGGTATAAAAAAGCCGGCATCGCCGGCTTCTTCATTAAGTCACGTTCAGTCGAGTGTAGAACCGCTCACCGCGATACCACGCTCAGGAAAGAACAGACGCTGCAGTTCGGTGCCCGGGCTTTCGGCGCGCATGAACGCTTCGCCAACCAGGAACGCATACACATCGCTGATTTCCATCAGCTCGACATCGGCCCGGTTGAGAATGCCACTTTCGGTGATCACCAAGCGATCACGCGGGATACGCGGCAACAGATCGAGGGTGGTTTCCAGATTGACTTCGAAGGTGTGCAGGTTGCGGTTGTTGACGCCGACCAGCGGAGTGTCGAGGGTTTTCAAGGCCCGCTCCAGCTCGTCGCCATCGTGAACTTCCACCAGCACATCGAGGCCGACACTTTTGGCCACGGCCGCCAGCTCGGCCATTTTCACGTCATCCAGTGCGGAGACGATCAACAGCACGCAGTCGGCGCCCAACGCTCGGGCTTCAATGATCTGATACGGATCGATCATGAAGTCCTTGCGGATCACCGGCAGTTTGCACGCCGCTCGCGCCTGTTGCAGATACGCATCGGCGCCCTGGAAGTAATCGATATCGGTGAGCACTGACAGACAGGTCGCGCCGCCCTTCTCGTAACTCTTGGCGATGTCGGCGGGAACGAAATTCTCGCGAATCACGCCTTTGCTCGGTGAAGCTTTTTTGATTTCTGCAATGACCGCTGGCTGCTTGAGCTTGGCCTGAGCCAACAATGCCTTGGCAAAACCACGGGGTGCATCGGCCGCCTTGGCCAGACTTTCCAGCTCCGCCAGGCTTACGCGAGCGCTACGCTCGGCGACTTCCTGGATTTTACGGGCCAGAATGTTTTCCAGAACCGTCGGTACACTCATCCCTCATTCTCCACTTTGAATACCGCGGTAAATGCACCCAACTCCTCCAGTTTTTCCCGAGCGAGGCCTGTGTGCAGCGCATCGTGCGCCAGGGCAACGCCTTCTTTCAAACTGCTGGCATGGTCGGCGGCGTACAGCGCGGCACCGGCATTGAGCATAATCATTTCCGCGGCTTTCTGACCGTTCTCGGTCTTGCGCTTGCCCAGGGCATCGCGAATCAACTCCAGCGAGGCAGCCGGGCTATCCACCGCCAGACCGTGCAGACTCTGGCTTTTCATCCCCAGGTCTTCTGGCTCGACCCAATACTCGGTGATCTGGTCATCCTTCAATTCCGCCACAAAGGTTGGCGCCGCCAGACTGAATTCGTCCAGGCCATCCTTCGAGTGCACCACCAGCACGTGCTTGCTGCCCATACGCTGCAAGACTTCAGCCAGCGGCCGGCACAACGCCTGATTGAACACGCCCACCACCTGATGCTTCACGCCGGCCGGATTCGTAAGCGGGCCGAGCATGTTGAACAGCGTGCGCAAGCCCAGCTCCCGGCGCGGGCCGGCGGCGTGCTTCATGGCGCTGTGATGGGTCTGGGCGAACATGAAACCGATGCCGACGTTGTCGATGCAGCGTGCTACCTGAACCGGCGTCAGGTTCAGGTAGATACCCGCCGCCTCCAGCAGATCGGCGCTGCCGCTTTTGCCCGAAACTGCACGGTTACCGTGCTTGGCGACGGTGCAACCGGCCGCCGCGACCACGAACGAGGAAGCAGTCGATACGTTGAAGATGTTCGCACCGTCGCCGCCGGTACCGACCACATCGACGACGCCGTCGAGGGTCTTGAGTTCGACCTTGTCTGCCAGCTCGCGCATGACCGACACGGCGCCAACGATCTCGTCGATGCTTTCACTCTTCATGCGCATGGCCATCATGAACGCGCCGATCTGCGCATCCGTGCATTGACCGGTCATGATTTCGCGCATGACATCGCGCATCTCATCGGTGCTGAGGTCGAGTTGTTCGACGATACGGCTCAGGGCTGTCTTGATATTCATGAAAAGTCCTTAGCGCGTGCCGCCGGTTTGTTTGAGGAAATTGGCGAACAGCTCGTGGCCTTGTTCGGTGAGGATCGACTCAGGGTGAAACTGGACGCCCTCGATGTTCAGTGTCTTGTGGCGCAGGCCCATGATCTCGTCGACCGAGCCGTCTTCAAGCTGGGTCCAGGCGGTCAGCTCCAGGCAATCGGGCAGGGTTTCGCGTTTGACGATCAGTGAATGATAGCGGGTGACCGTCAACGGATGGTTCAGGCCTTCAAAAACGCCTTTGTCCTCGTGGAACACCGGGCTGGTTTTGCCGTGCATGACCTGACGGGCGCGCACCACATCGCCGCCAAAGGCCTGGCCGATGGACTGATGGCCCAGGCACACGCCGAGGATCGGCAATTTACCGCCAAAATGTTTGATCACATCAATCGACACGCCGGCTTCGTTCGGCGTGCAAGGGCCGGGTGAAACGACGATCCGCTCAGGGTTGAGGGCTTCGATTTCGGCAATGGTGAGCTCATCGTTGCGCACGACTTTGACTTGGGAGCCGAGCTCACCGAGGTATTGCACAACGTTGTAAGTAAAAGAGTCGTAGTTATCGATCATCAGCAACATGGCTTAAGAACCTCTTGAATTTACTGACTTTGAATACAGCCTTCGAATGATTTACCCGCAGCGTCCTGCACTTTGTCAGTCGCTGGAGTCGCGCTGCAAAGCGGTTTGTCTTGCTGGTAAAGAAGGCAAAGCGGTAAAGATCCGGCCGGGCCGGCAGAAGGATTCAGGCGCGCCAACGCCAACGGGCGTGTGCCTTGATGACTTGATCCAGAAGTTTGCTGACGATCAACACGGGGAAGGTCTCATTTATACGTCTCGGCACAGTAACTTAGCTGGGCAGAGCGTGCAATATGGGGCGATCGAACCTCTTGAAACAATTGACGGGTTCGCGCCGAACGGCAACAGGCCCTATAGTTTTTGGCACTATCGTTTTGCTCGCTACAACAATAACAAAAGGACTTGCTCATGATCAGACGGACGTTGGCTGTTGTACCGCTTGCCGGCTGCTTCCTCGCCATGGCCTGCAGCCAGGCGATCGCGGCGCCCAACCCTTATTCGAATTTCATCGTCTTCGGCGATAGCCTCAACGATGCCGGGCAGTTTACCGACACGGGCGGCCCTCCCGGGTCGACCGTGCGCTTCACCAATCGGACAGGACCGGTTTACCAGGACGGCAGCGGCGAAGTCTACTCCGCCAACTCGACGCAATTGCTGGGTGGAAGGCTCGGGTTTTCACCGGACCAGACGGCCGCTTCAACCTCGGCGGCGCGGGCGAACCAGGGTCTGCCGGACGGTAATAACTGGGCCGTTGGCGGATATCGCACCGACCAGATCCTCACCTCGATCACCACCGCATCCGCCACGGGCGAACGCACACGCCCGGGCTATCTGCCGACAAACAACTTCAGCGCCGATCCGAACGCGCTGCATTACATTTCCGGGGGTGGTAACGACTTTCTTCAGGGACGTGTACAAAGTGGCGCTCAGGCGAATGCCGCTGCGGATCGACTGGCCAACAGCGTCCAGGTTCTGCAAACCGCCGGCGCCCGGTACATCATGGTATGGCTGCTGCCCGACCTGGGTTTGGCGCCCGCCATCAATGGCACGCCCCAGCAGACACCCACCTCACTACTGAGCTCTGCCTTCAACCGGCAACTGGTCACTCGACTGGCGGGGATCGATGCCGAAATCATCCCGCTGAACATTCCGCTGCTGTTGCAGGAAACCTTCGCCGATCCGGCTCGATTCGGTTTTGCTACCGGCCAGAGCCTGACGGCGACTTGCTTCAGCGGTAACAGCTGCACCGAAAACCCTACGTATGGCATCAACAGTGCCACCCCGGACCCCAGCAAGCTGATTTACAACGACGGGGTTCATCCGACCGAAGCCGGGCAGAAACTGATTTCCGACTACGCCTACGCCCTACTGGCTGCGCCGTGGGAACTGACATTACTGCCAGAAATGGCCCACGCCACCTTGCGTGCGCACCAGGATGAACTGCGCAGCCAATGGCAATCGGACTGGGAGAACTGGCAGGCGATCGGCCAATGGCGCGCGATTGTCGCCGGTGGCGGCCAGCATCTGGATGTCGATAGCCAAAGCAGCGGAGCCAGCGCCGACGGTGACGGTTACAACCTGAACATCGGCGGCAGCTATCGTCTCAATGACGCCTGGCGCGTCGGTGTGGCGGCGGGCTTCTATCGTCAGAACCTGGAAGCAGGCAATAACGATTCGGACTACAAACTCAACAGCTACCTGGCCACCGCCTTCGCCCAGTTCCAGCAGAATCGCTGGTGGGCCGATGCCGCGTTGACCGGCGGCAAGCTGGATTACGACAACCTCAAACGCAAATTCGACCTGGGTGCCAGCGAAGGTGCGGAGAAAGGCGATACCGATGGCTATCTGTGGGCCTTCAGCACACGGGTTGGCTACGACATTGCGCAACCGGGCAGCAAGTGGCACCTGTCGCCGTTCATCAGCGCCGATTACGCAAAAGTGGAAGTCGACGGCTACTCGGAAAACAGCACTCGTTCCACAGCGCTGACCTTTGATGACCAGAAACGCGATTCAAAACGTTTGGGCGCCGGTTTGCAGGGTAAGTATCAGATCACCGCACAGACTCAAGTATTCGGCGAATACGCGTATGAGCATGAATACGAGGATGACACTCAGAAAGTAAACATCGCGCTCAACAGCCTGCCGTCCCTGGACTTCAAGCTGGACGGCTATACACCGCAAAGCCACTTGAATCGCGTGAGCCTGGGGGTCAGCCACAAGTTGACGGCCGATTTGGCGCTGCGCGGCGGATACACGTTCCGCAAGGATGATGACTTTACCCAGCAAGGGCTTACCGTTGGGGTTGCGCTGGATTTCTGATCCGGCAAACAGCAGGCACAAAAAACGCGGCGCCCTCACAGGTGCCGCGTTTTTTTATGCTGGGAGGCCCTTGTGGGAGCGAGCCTGCTCGCGAAAGCGGTGGGTCAGACAACATCAATGTTGGCTGTGCTGGCCTCTTCGCGAGCAGGCTCGCTCCCACAGGTTTTATAGGAACTCAGCTTTCCGGGGTTTGTTCGGCAAGGGCCACTGCACGGAACATCGCGCGGCGCTTGTTCAGGGTTTCTTCCCATTCCAGCGCCGGTACCGAGTCGGCAACGATGCCGCCACCGGCCTGCACGTGCAGTTCGCCGTTCTTGATCACCGCAGTGCGGATCGCGATTGCAGTGTCCATGTTGCCGTTCCAGGCGAAGTAGCCGACGGCGCCGCCGTAGACACCACGCTTGACCGGTTCCAGTTCGTCGATAATTTCCATCGCGCGAATCTTCGGCGCACCGGACAAGGTACCCGCCGGCAGAATCGCCCGCAGTGCGTCCATCGCCGTCAGCCCGGCCTTCAATTGGCCGGTGACGTTGGAAACAATGTGCATCACGTTTGAATAGCGCTCGATGACCATTTTTTCGGTGAGTTTCACCGAACCGATTTCCGAAACCCGACCAGTGTCGTTACGGCCCAGGTCGATCAGCATCAAGTGCTCGGCAATTTCCTTGTCGTCGGACAGCAGGTCTTTTTCCAGTGCCAGGTCGGCCTCTTCGTTGGCTCCGCGTGGTCGAGTGCCGGCGATCGGGCGCACGGTGATCAGGTTGTCTTCGACCCGCACCAGCACTTCCGGCGAACTGCCGACGACGTGGAAGTCGCCGAAGTTGAAGAAGTACATATAAGGCGTCGGGTTGAAGCAACGCAGCGCCCGGTACAGATCGATTGGCGCGGCCTTGAAGTCGATCGACATGCGCTGGGACGGCACGACCTGCATGCAGTCACCGGCCAGGATGTATTCCTTGATGGTGTCGACGGCTTTTTCGTAATCGTCCTGGGTGAAGCTCGAACGGAATACCGGATCAGCAGACTGTTGCTTGCTGAAATCCAGGCCACGGCGCGGGGTGATCGGCTGACGGAGTTTTTCCAGCAACTCTTCCAGGCGCGCCTGACCTTGCTCGAAAGCATCGTCCTGCGAGGGGTCGGCCAGGACAATCGCGTGCATCTTGCCGGCGAGGTTGTCGAATACCACTACGGCGTCAGAAACCATCAGCAGAATGTCCGGAACGCCCAGCGGGTCCGGGTTCGGGCACTTGCCCAGACGCTTCTCCACATAGCGCACGCAGTCGTAACCGAAGTAACCCACCAGGCCGCCATTGAAGCGCGGCAGGCCAGGGATGGTCGGCACGTTGTAGCGAGCTTTGAATTCTTCGACGAAGGCCAGTGGATCTTCGGCTTCGTGGCTTTCGATCTCGATGCCGTCGTGGGTCACGCTGACGTGATGGTCGTGAACCCGCAGCACGGTGCGGCACGGCAGGCCGATGATCGAGTAACGCCCCCACTTCTCCCCGCCCTGCACCGATTCCAGCAGGTAGGAGTTGGGCTCGTCGGCCAGTTTCAGGTAGATCGACAGCGGCGTGTCGAAGTCAGCCAGGGTTTCGCAGGCAAGCGGGATGCGGTTGTAGCCGGCAGCGGCCAAACGCAGGAATTCTTCGCGGATCATGGGGTAGCCTCGTGGCTTGAGGGTCTAACAGTCAGGTATGCAAACGCGCCGGTATGCCGGCCAGGAACAAGTCAGGCGCGCCAACGCCAGCGGGCCAGGGCCTTGATGACTTTCATCCAGAGTTTGCGAGTGACCACCACGATGGCGTTTCCAGAAGGGGGTTGAACAGCGTCGGGCAACGTTATCTCAGCGGCCGGATCCAGGCAACCGCGAATTAACTTGCGCAGATCGTCGATCACCAGCGCCGGCGACTCTTCGGCAATCGGTCGGCCGTGGTTATAACCGTAACTGAGCGCCACGCATTTGACCCCCGCCGCTTTCGCCGCCAGCACATCGCTGCGCGAATCGCCGACGAACAAGGATTGCGACGCCGGGATATTGGTCATTTTCATCACGAAAAACAGCGCTGCCGGGTCCGGCTTTTTCTGTGGCAGGGTGTCGCCGCCGATGATCAAGCGGAAATAACGACCGATTTTCATCTGATCCAGCAGCGGCGCGACGAAGCGCTCCGGCTTGTTGGTGATCAGCGCCATCTCGACGCCCTGCTTGTGCAGCCATTTCAGGGTGTCGCGCACGCCGGGGTAAACCACCGTCAGCTCGTGACCATCCTCGTAAAAGCCGTTGAACAGCTCCAGGGCATGCTCGGCCTCGACGTCATCGACACCCTCGGCGTCGATGTGGTTGGCCAAGGCCCGGCGCACCAGCGTGTGCACGCCGTTGCCCACCCACTCGCGCACCGATTCGATGCCGGCAGGTTTACGCCCGAGTTTGAGCAGCATGTTATCCACAGCCGCTGCGAGGTCGGGGACCGAATCGATCAGCGTGCCATCCAGATCGAACATCACCAGCCGCGGCAGAGACCCCGGGAACAGCTGCTCAAATCCACTCATGGGCGGGCCAGCGCCAGTTCGGAACGCATCTTTTCAATCACCTCTTGGTAGTTCGGCGCATTGAAGATCGCCGAGCCGGCGACGAAGGTGTCGGCGCCAGCAGCGGCGATTTCACGAATGTTGTTCACGTTCACGCCGCCGTCGATTTCCAGACGGATGTCACGGCCGCTAGCATCGATCAGCGCCCGTACTTCACGCAGTTTATCCAAGGTGCTGGGGATGAACTTCTGCCCGCCGAAGCCTGGGTTGACGCTCATCAGCAGGATCATGTCGACCTTGTCCATCACGTACTTGAGCACGTCCAGCGAGGTCGCCGGGTTGAACACCAGGCCTGACTTGCAGCCACCTTCGCGGATCAGTTGCAGGGAACGGTCGACGTGCTGCGTGGCTTCCGGGTGAAAAGTGATGTAGGTCGCGCCGGCTTCGATGAAGTCACCGACGATGCGGTCCACCGGGCTGACCATCAGGTGCGCGTCGATCGGCGCGGTCACGCCGTACTTGCGCAGCGCGGCACACACCATCGGGCCGATGGTCAGGTTCGGCACGTAGTGGTTGTCCATGACATCGAAGTGCACGAAGTCGGCGCCAGCGGCCAGGACGTTGTCCACTTCTTCACCCAGGCGGGCGAAGTCGGCGGAGAGAATCGACGGAGCAATTACGAAGGGCTGCATGACGCACCTTTTTTGAGCAGAATCACGATGGCGCGCATTGTATACCTCATGCTTTGACCCGCGCACCGTGGCCGCGATGATTGGGCCTGCCATCCATTATTTTCTGTGCCGCGTTGTCGTCTGAAAGCGGGCCAGGCAAGGCGCAGTCCGCCGGTAATGGTTGTTCCCTTGCCAAGGACTGCAACGCAGCCTGGCCCGCTTTCAGACACAACCCGAAGGGCCGGGCCTGCTGTTGCGCAGGGCTGCGTTGCTCGGAGCTTATTTGGAATGACCAAACCACGCTCCTCGCGCCTTGCCCTGCGCAACAGCAGACCCGGCGCGGCACAGAAAATAATGGATGGCAGGCCCTAGTACGCCGCTCGGTAGATCTTCTCGATATCGACGGCACTCAATTTGCGTGGATTGTTGCGCATCAGGCGCTCAATTCCGGCCGCCTCCACCGCCATGGCCGGGATGGCATCTTCTGGAACGCCGAAGCTGTGCAGGCCCGGCGGGATTTCCACCGCTGCGCACAACTCGGTCATCGCCTCTACGGCCTTGTCCGCCGCGTCGTTGGCGCTCAGATGAGCGGTCTTCACCCCCATGGCCTCGGCGATATCTTGCATGCGCTCCACGCAGGCCATTTTGTTCCAGGCCATGACATACGGCAGCAGCAAGGCGTTGCTGACGCCATGGGCAATGTTGTAACGGCCGCCCAGCGGGTACGCCAGCGCGTGCACCGCGCCGACCCCGGCATTACCAAATGCCATACCGGCCATCAGGCTGGCGGTGGCCATGTCTTCGCGGGCCTGGAGATTGGAGGGATTGGCGTAAGCCTTCGGCAGCGCCTTGGCGATGAGCTTGATGGCGCCGATGGCCAGTGCGTCGGTAATCGGTGAGGCGTTGAGCGACAGATAGGATTCGATGGCGTGCACCAGTGCATCGACGCCACTGGCAGCGGTGACACTGCGCGGACAGGTCAGGGTCATTTGCGGGCTGACCAGCGCCACGTCCGGTAATAGATAGTCGCTGACGATGCCTTTCTTCAGCTGCGCGACCTTGTCGGAGAGGATCGCCACGTTAGTGACTTCCGAGCCGGTACCGGCGGTGGTCGGAATGGCGATCAGCGGCGGGCCTTTGCGCGGCACCTGATCGATGCCGAACAGATCCTCCAGCGCCCCGTGATAACCGGCGTAGGCCGCGACACTTTTAGCGATGTCGATGGCACTGCCGCCGCCCAGGCCGATCAGTCCGTCGTGCCCGCCCTCGCGGTAGACCCGCATGCAGTCTTCGACGATGGCGATTTCCGGGTCTGGCAACACACGGTCGAAAATTTCGTAGGTCCGGTCGCCCAGCTGCGCCAGCGCCAGCTCGACCGTGCCGGACTTGACCAGTGCGGCATCGGTGACGATCAGCGGGTTGTCGATGTCCAGGCGTGTCAGTTCAGCCGCCAGTTGCTCGATGGCACCTGCGCCGGTGATCAGTTTGTGAGCGATTTTGAAAGAGGAAATACTCATGTGCGCAGCCTCTTATAGATAGGGGAGCTGGGCACAAGAGTAGCTGGGGATTGGGGTTTGTCTGCTATTCAGGTGATGAATGATCGGTTGGTTTGCGGTGTTGGGTGAGCATTGGGTGGGTCAGTTGGATCGACCCCTCACCCTAACCCTCTCCCCAGAGGGGTGAGGGGACTGACCGAGGTGTTTGTACTGAATACGGCGACCTGAAAATTCCGAGTCGAACTCAGGTTTTGAAAAGCTTGAAGATCAGCTCCCTTTCCCCTCTCCCCACTGGGGCGGTCCGACGTTTCGGGAGGGTTGGGGTGAGGGGTGGCTCTCCAGCTCGCCACTAAACCTGGGCGGTACGCAGTTTTTCGCTACGGCCGCGCAGCCACTCCAGGGTCAGCAGCAGGATTACCGAGAAGGCAATCAGCAGGGTCGCTGCGGCAGCAATCGTTGGGCTGAGGTTTTCGCGGATGCCGCTGAACATTTGCCGAGGCAACGTCGCCTGTTGAGGGCCGGCGAGGAACAGCGTTACCACCACCTCATCGAACGACGTCGCGAAGGCAAATAGTGCCCCCGAGATCACTCCCGGCGCGATCAACGGCAAGGTCACGCGGCGGAATGCCGTCAGCGGCGAAGCGCCAAGGCTGGCCGCCGCACGTACCAGGTTCTGGTTGAAACCTTGCAAGGTAGCCGACACGGTAATGATCACGAACGGCACACCCAACACCGCATGCACGACGATCAGCGAGACAAAGCTGTTACCAAACCCCAGTGGGGCAAAGGTCAGGTAACTGGCCACACCAATGATCACCACAGGCACCACCATCGGCGAAATCACCAGTGCCATCACCAGCGGTTTGCCGGGGAAGTCGCCCCGTGTCAGGCCGATTGCCGCCAGCGTACCGAAGATCATCGCCAGCACAGTCGCCGCCGGAGCAACGATGATGCTGTTCTTCAGCGAACGCATCCACTCGGCCGAAGCGAAGAAGTCCTGGTACCAGTGCAGCGAAAAGCCTTGCAGCGGGTACACCAGAAAACTCCCGGAGTTGAACGACAGCGGGATGATCACCAGCACCGGCAGAATCAGGAACAACAGGACCAGCCCGCAGAGAATGCGCAAGCTGTAGAACCACACCCGTTCAATGGGCGACATATAAGGACTCAGCATTTCGTTCTCCCCTTAGCTCAGGCGCAGGCGACTGGCGCCCACCAGCCAGCTGTAAATCAGATAAAGCACCACGGTCGCCAACAGCAGCAGCCCACCGAGTGCGGTCGCCATGCCCCAGTTGATGCTGGTGTTGGTGTAAAAGGCGACGAAGTAACTGACCATCTGATCGTTCGGGCTGCCCAGCAAGGCCGGGGTGATGTAGTAGCCGATGGCGAGGATGAACACCAACAGGCAACCGGCGCCGACACCGGCATAGGTCTGCGGGAAGTACACCCGCCAGAAACTGGCGAACGGGTGGCAGCCGAGGGAAATCGCGGCGCGCATGTAGGTCGGCGAGATGCCTTTCATCACGCTGTAGATCGGCAGAATCATGAACGGCAGCAGGATGTGCACCATCGAGATGTAAACCCCGGTGCGGTTGAACACCAGCTCCAGCGGTTTATCGATGATGCCCATCGCCATCAGGCCGCTGTTGATCAAGCCACCCGATTGCAGCAACACGATCCACGCGGCGACCCGCACCAGGATCGAAGTCCAGAATGGCAGCAGCACCAGAATCATCAGCAAGTTGCTTTGCCGTGACGGCAGGTTCGCCAGCAGGTAGGCCAACGGATACGCCAGCAGCAGGCAGATCACGGTGATGATCAGCCCCATCCAGAACGTCCGGGTAAAGATGTCGAGGTAGATCGCCTGATCGGGCGTGGCCGGGGCGATTTCGCCGAGGTCATCGATACGGTGATCAACCGCTGCCAGCAAGTAATAAGGCGTGATGCTGCTGGTGTTGCGGCGCACGGCTTGCCAGTAGGCCGGGTCGCCCCAGCGCTCGTCGAGACCTTCCAGCGCTTCTTTATAGGAGGCCGGTTCGGTGGCTAATGGTAAGGCACGTGCTGTTTTGGTCAGCAGGCTGCGGTAGCCGGCCAACTCCATGTTCAAGCGCTTGGACAGGTCGCCCAAGGTCTGATTCTTGCGGGCTTCAGCGAGGTCTTCGCTGGCCGCCTTGTAAACCGGTTCAGCGGGCAGGCCACGGCCATCCCAACTGGCGATAGCCGCCACGGTGCGCGGCATGCCGCCGACCACTTCCGGGTTACCAACGCTTTTGTAGAGCAGCGCCACGATGGGCACCAGGAACACCAGCAACAGAAACAGCACCAACGGCGCGATCAAGGCTTGTGCTTTCCAGCGGTTGATCCGCTCGGCGTGCTTGAGCCGCTGCTTCAAGGTGGGGTCGGTGCCCGCGTTCAGGGGAATGGCGGTGGCCATGGCGTACTCCGGAAATCTTTGATCGTTGCAGAGGTGGCGTACCACCTCGAACTTTTAGTGTGGGAGCGAGCCTGCTCGCGATGGCGACTTCAAATTCAACATTGATGCTGACTGATACACCGCAATCGCGAGCAGGCTCACTCCCACAGAAGGGCGAGCCCTCTAGTTACTTCGCAGCCCAGGAATTGAAGCGCTGTTCCAGTTGCTCACCGTTGTCAGCCCAGAAGCTGACGTCGATCTGCACCTGGTTGGCGATGTTTTCCGGGGTGGTCGGCATGTCTTTCAGGACATCCTTGGCCAGCAACGGTACGGCTTGAGTGTTGGCCGGGCCGTAGGCGATGTTTTCCGAGTAGGTCTTCTGCTGCTGCGGCATCACCGAGAACGCGATGAATTTCTTCGCCGCTTCAGCGCGTGCTTTATCCAGACCTTTTGGAATGGCCCATGCGTCGAAGTCGTAGATACCGCCGTTCCATACGACTTTCAGGTTGCTTTCTTTCTGCACGGCAGCGATCCGGCCGTTGTAGGCAGAGCTCATGACCACGTCACCGGAAGCGAGGTACTGCGGCGGTTGCGCGCCGGCTTCCCACCACTGGATGCTTGGTTTGAGCTCATCGAGTTTCTTGAACGCGCGGTCCTGACCATCCTTGCCGGCCAGTACCTTGTAGACGTCTTTCGGCGCAACGCCGTCGGCCATCAGAGCGAATTCCAGGGTGTACTTGGCGCCTTTACGCAGGCCACGTTTGCCCGGGAATTTCTTGGTGTCCCAGAAATCCACCCAACTGGTCGGTGCGGAAGCCAGTTTGTCGGCGTTGTAGGCCAGCACGGTCGACCACACGAAGAAGCCCACGCCGCATGGCTGGATGGCGCCTTTGACGTAGTCTTCGGACTTGCCGAACAACTTCGGATCAAGCTGCTCGAACATGTCTTCGTCGCAACCACGGGACAGTTCTGGCGATTCAACTTCTACCAGGTCCCAGGACACGCTCTTGGTGTCGACCATGGCTTTAACCTTGGCCATTTCGCCGTTGTACTCACCCGCCACGATCTTACCGTTACCTGCCGCTTCCCACGGCGCGTAGAAGGCTTTGACCTGCGCTGCCTTGTTCGCCCCGCCAAAGGACACCACGGTCAGGTCCGGGCCCGCCGCCATTGCGTGTGCCGCACCGATCATGCCCATGACCAAAGCGGTGAATTTCAGGGATCTCAACATTTATTGTTCTCTCCACGTGCAGGGTTGGTGTTGTTGAAGCAGGGGGCGATCAATGCGCCTCTAAAAGTGGGTCGAGCGCGCGAACGTGTTCGACCTGCCAGCCAAGCGGTACCACGTCGCCGACGGCCAGCGCGGGATCGAGCTCGGCAATCGGTTGTTTCACAAAAAAATCGGTCTTGCCGCAGACTTCCAGGCGAACCCGGACGTGGTCGCCCAGGTAGATGAATTCCTCCACCCTCCCTGAAAAGCGGTTGACGCATTGATCGCTTGCGCCGTTGAGGCTAATGCGCTCGGGGCGAATCGACAGCGTGACCGGTTCCCCGGTCTTGCCGACGTTGACCGCCAGGGCCTCAACCTTTTCACCGCGACCCAACTCAACCACGCAGCGGTCGCCGGTGTGGCTGTGCAAGCGGCCGTTGAGGCGGTTGTTCTCGCCGATGAAGTTGGCGACGAAGGTGTTTTTCGGCTCTTCGTAGAGGGTGCGCGGCGGCGCGATCTGCTGAATCTCGCCCTGGTGGAACACGGCCACGCGGTCGGACATGGTCAGCGCTTCGCCCTGGTCGTGGGTCACGTAGACCACGGTCACGCCGAGGCGCTGGTGCAGGTGCTTGATTTCCATCTGCATGTGTTCACGCAGTTGTTTGTCCAGTGCACCGAGAGGTTCGTCCATCAGCACCAGTTGCGGTTCGAACACCAACGCCCGGGCCAAAGCCACACGCTGTTGCTGACCGCCGGACAGTTGCGCCGGATAACGCTGGGCGAAGGTGTCGAGCTGCACCATGCTCAGAACTTTTTTGACCTTGTCGCTGACATCGCTCTTGTTCAAGCCGCGCACGGTCAATGGGAACGCCAGGTTCTCGGCGACCGTCATGTGCGGGAACAATGCGTAGTTCTGGAACACCATGCCGATGTCGCGCTTGTGTGGCGGCACGTTGTTGATGGAACGCCCGGCCAGCTGGATTTCGCCTGCGGTCGGTGTTTCGAAACCGGCGAGCATCATCAGGCTGGTGGTCTTGCCGGAGCCGGACGGGCCGAGCAAGGTGAGGAATTCGCCTTTGCGAATCTCCAGGTTGAGGTCTTTGACGATCAGGTTCTCGCCGTCGTAGCTTTTTTGTACTCCACGAAAGCTGACCAGAATATCGCTGGCCCCTGCGCTTGAATCGACCTGGCTCATACCCACACCTTTGTTGTGATGACTGCTGTGGACTAAGCCTAGTGGACGCTGCCGACCGCGCAAATCGGGGCGCAGGAGAGAATGGCCTCAGCAGGATGGAAGGTTGGGGGTAGGGATTGCCCTACAAGGATGGCGGGGATGGATAGGGCAGCGGCTAGCTTGACGCTGCAAGCCGCAAGAACCGGCAAAAGCGGCTTTGCAGGATGTCGTAAATGGGCATGCGACCACTATCCCTGTGGGAGCGAGCTTGCTCGCGATGGCGGCAGCACATTCAACACTTCTGTGACTGACCCGCCGCTATCGCGAGCAAGCTCGCTCCCACAGGGGGTTGCAGTGAATCAGTGGAATACGATGTGTTAGAGGAGTTTGTGCTCCATCGCGTACTTCACCAGTTCCGCCAGGGAGGTGATGTTGAGTTTCTGCATCAGCCGCGCCTTGTGGGTGCTGATGGTTTTACTGCTCAAGGCCAGTTGCTGGGCGATGTCGTTGACGTTGGCGCCCTGGGCCAGGCGTTCGAACACCGAGAATTCGCGCTCGGACAGCAACGAGTGCAACGGCCGCGAATCGGTCAGGCCGACTTCGAAGACCATACGGTCGGCCAGGTCCGGGTCGATGTAGCGCCCGCCCGCCGCGACCTTGCGGATCGCCGTCAGCAGCAGCGCCGGATCGCTGTCCTTGGTCGCATAACCCGCAGCGCCGACCTTCAACGCACGGGCGGCCATTTGCGCTTCGTCGTGCATCGACAACACCAGAATCGCCGGCGGATTGTTCAGCGCGCGAATCCGCGGAATCGCCTCCAGCCCGTTAACCCCGGGCATGGAGATGTCCAGCAAGACCACTTCGCAGGGAACATGGCGCAAGGTCTCGAGCAACTGCTCGCCATTGCTCGCCTCCCCTACCACCAGCAAATCCTTGGCCAGGCCGATCAATTGCTTGATGCCTTCGCGGACGATGGTGTGGTCTTCGGCTACCAGTACACGGATCACTTACTTCTCCTCATCCAGCGGCACTCGCACGCTCAGGGTCGTGCCTTCACCCGGTTCACTCTCAAGCGACAACTGTCCGCCCATGATCAACACTCGCTCGCGCATGCCGACCACCCCGAAGGATGTTGACCTACCGGTGGCGGGGACAAATCCTACGCCATCATCACTGACGGTCAGACACAACTCGTCGCCTTCCAGCGCCAATGTCAGTTCGACAGTATGCGCCTGGGCATGGCGCATGACATTGGTCAGCGCTTCCTGAAGGATCCGGAACAGGCCAATCGCCTTGGCATCACTGAGCACCGGCAGATTCTCCGGCACCTGCACCAGACACGGAATCTGCGTGCGCGCTTCGAATCGACGGGCCTGCCACTCGATAGCCGAGGCGATCCCGGCGTCGAGAATCGGTGGCCGCAGTGCCGTGGCCACGTCGCGTACCAATTGGAACAGCTGCGCTATCAGTCGCTTCATGCTGTTCAAGCGTTCATTCAGACCAGGGTCGAGTTGGGCGTAGGCCAATTCGCACATGGAGGTTTCCAGTTTGAGCACGGTCAACATCTGACCCAGTTCGTCGTGAACTTCCCGGGCGATGCGGGCCTTTTCCTCTTCCCGCACGCTCTCCAGGTGAGCCGACAACTCGCGCAATTGCTCACGAGAGCTGGCCAGCTCCAGTTCGATGCGTTTGCTCTCGCTGATGTCCCAGACGATCCCGTCCCAGACATAGGCGCCGTCTTCGAGTCGGCGGGTGATGGCCTTGATCTCGGCCCAGCGCTGTTTGCCCGAACGGGTGAGAATCCGTCCCTGCCACGACCAGTCACTGTCGGTATCCAGCGCATGGTCCTGGGTTTGGTGATAACTGGCCTTGTCGTCCGGGTGCACCAGGCTGCGCAGGCCTTTGTCGCGATGGGCCAGGGTGGCCGGCGAGTAACCGACCAGGCTCTCGCTGCCTTCACTGATGTAGGCAAAGTCGATCTGCCCCGTCACCGGCGCCCGTTCCAGACGAAAGACCAGTCCTGGAACGTTGGCGGCGATCCCTTGCAATCGGGCCTCGCTTTCCTGCAACGCGGCCAACGCACGGCGGCGCTCGGTGACGTCGTTGAGGTAAACCACCAGGTATTCGCTGTCGCGAAACCGCAAAAAGCTCAGCGAAACATCCACCGGCAGATTGCTGCCATCCGCCCGTATGCAGTTGGTTTCGAAACTTTGCGGGCCGTCTTCACTGGCCCGGGCGCGTTTCCACAGGTTCAGCCAGCGATCCATGTGCAAGCCGGGCTCGAAGTCGATCAGCGGCCGATCAATGATCCCGCCCGCCGGATAACCCAGCATGGTTTCGCCCGCGCGATTGGCGTAGCGCACATGGCTGTCCCAGTTGACCCAAAGGATGCCGACGGTACTCTGGTCGATGGAGAACTGGGTGAGGCGCAACGCTTCTTCGCTGGCGGCACGCAGGGCAATGTCTTCGCGCGCTGCCCGCAAACGATGCTCAAGACTGTGCTGCTGCCGACGCTGCCAGAACACGATGGCCATGCTGCTCAGCATCAATACCGCCAACAACAGGCAGAGGTTTTGCCAGAAACCCGGGGACTCGGTCAGGCGCGGGTATTTGGGTTGCAGCCACTGGTTGTGCAGCTGCTCCAGGTCCTTGGCCGGGATCGCCCGCAACGCGCTTTCGACGATGCCAGCCAGTTCCGGCCAGTCCCGGCGCGTGGCCACCCGCAACAGTTGCGGCAGGCCGATGTCGCCCACCACCACCAGCCCGGCGAATTCCGGCTCGGCGGACAAACGCCCCAGCTGCGCTTCGTCGACCACGGCGTAACTGGCCTGCTGACTCAATAACAGTTGCAGTGCCTGGCGCTCGATCGGTACGCCTTGAAGGTTCAGGTGCGGGTAATTGCTGCGCAGGTAATCGGCAGTGGCGCCGGGCATGCGCACGGCGACGCGGGTCTGGCTGTCGAGTTTTTCCAGCTCTACCACGCCGGTGCTTTTCTGGTCGCTGACCACCAGTTGCGGCACCCGCATATACGGGTCGGAAAACTGCCAGAGACGCAGGCCACCGGGGGTTTGAGTCAGCCCCGGAGCGATGTCGATTTCACCCTCGCGCGCGGCGTCTTCCAGCTGCGCCAGGTCGGGAAAGTTGCGCCAGCTCAGCTCGACTTTGAGCGCCTTGGCCAGCCACTTCATCAGCTCGACATTGACCCCGGACAAACGCTGCAAGCGGCGATCGTATTGGGCGTAGGGCACTTGCAACACCAGCCCCACGCGCAATTCGCCATGTTGCGCCAGCCATTGCTGCTGGCCCGCGGACAATTGCGCGACATGCACGGGTGGCGCGGGAGCCGCCCAGCCCATCAAGGGAAACCACAAACAGCCGATAACCCACAGGCAGCAAAAACGCATCATCGAAGTCTCACACACTGACAAATACTGACCAACCCATTAGGCTGCCGGAATAACTTCTGGCCTGGAATATCCGATGCCCCCTGTCTACCGCCTGGCACTGCCAGCATTGTGCCTGTCGCTGATCCTGCCTTGCGCCTTTTCTGTCGAGGCCGCCGCCCCGGTACCTGCCGCAACGGAAACACCCGTAGAAGAAAAACCGGTCGAGCGCCAGCCGCTGCTTGAGCGTAGTCAGGAAGAAGCGTCTGCGATTGAGCGACAGATCCCTGCTCAGGAACAGCAGCAACTGCAAGCGGGCAGCGACACGTTTCTGGCCTTGTGGAAACCGGCCAATACCGCCGACCCCAAAGGCGCGGTGATTATCATCCCGGGCGCCGGCGAAACCGTTGACTGGCCGCAAGCAATCGGTCCATTGCGACGTAAATTGCCGGACGCCGAATGGAGCAGCCTGAGTATCACCTTGCCGGACCTGCAAAGCGATGCCATTGCGCCGCGTATCGCAGAAGTGGCACCGACACCAAAAGCCCCTGACACCGGCAGCAAAGACTCGACTACCGCAGCGCCCATCGAACAAGCGGCGGGCGGCGAAGCGGAGGTGGCGGACAAGGCGATCGCCGAAACCACCGAGGAACAGGCCAAAGCCGACGCCGAACGAATCTTCGCCCGCATCGACGCCGCCATTGCCTACGCCGAACAGCAAAGCGCTCGCAGCATTGTCGTGCTGGGGCATGGCACTGGCGCCTACTGGGCCGCGCGCTACCTGAGTGAGAAGCAGCCCTCGCAAGTGGAAAAGTTTGTGATGGTCGCCGCTCAGATGCCGGCGAAAGCCAAACCAGAGCTGGTCGAACTGACACCGACCCTGAAGCTGCCCACCGCAGACATCTTCTATATGGATAGGCCGCTGGATCGCAACCTGGCGCTGGAACGTTTGCAGGCCAGCAAACGCTTGAAGACTTCGGGGTTCAGTCAGGTTTCGCTCAAGGCTTTGCCCGGTAACTCCAAGGCTGAGCAAGAGCAGCTGTTCCGTCGGGTGCGAGGCTGGTTGAACCCACAGAACGCGGTGAACTGATAGACCGCTACCGAAAATCCCGCCGCTCACGAATCAATGTGTAGGCGCTATGCAGTTCGCGAGTCTTGTCAGTGGCTTCGCGAACCTGCAACGCCGTCGCACCGCTGCCGGCGATCTTGTCCGGGTGATGGCGACTCAGCAGGCGTCGATAAGCACGCTTGATCTGCGCCGGCTCGGTGGTCGCCGAAACGCCCAAAAGCCGCAGAGCATCTTGATAGGTCAGCACGCTGCTGGCCTGTGCAAACTTGTGCTGCTCGTAATCGACCGACAGAGCCTGCACCTGTCGTGACGTCCAGCCCAGCCATTTACCCCACTGCCTGATCAGCTCTCGCTCAGCGCTACCGGCGCGGCCATCAGCCCAGATCATCCGCCAGCAGGCGCGCAAGACGCCTTCGGCCGCATGAGGCTGAGCGCTCAAGCGGCGCAAATAACCGCGCAACCGGTCATCTCCCGACTTGCCGCGATTGAACGCGGCAATGGCCCGACGCTGGGCCGACTCGGTCATGTCCAGCGAACGCATTTCCTGACGGGCCTGCTGGATGTGGCCTTCCACCACCCGTCCATCGCACTTGGCCAGCCGCCCCAACAACACAAACAGCAGTTCATCGTTGCGCAGCACCGAGCGGCCACCGAGCTTTTCTCGCAAGTGCGCCCAGCTCTGTATGTGCAAGTGCCGATCCAGCACCTGCCCCAACAAGGCGCCCAGCATGGCCCCCGGAATGCTGGCGATGTAAAAGCCCGCACCGGCTCCAATCAGAGTCCCTGGCCACAACATGTCAGCGTCTCGCTTCTAACAGGGTTTCGACTTCAGCCAGACGTTCGTGAGTGCCAACATCCACCCAATGTCCATTAAGGTGCTCACCGGTGACGTGTCCATCGGCCATCGCCTTGCGCAGCAGCGGTGCAAGCTTGAAGGCGCCGGCGGAGCAACCGTCGAACAGCTGCGGGTGCAGGACCGCGATGCCGCTGTAGGTCAGGGTTGCAGTGTCCGGTTGACCGTCGCGTACTCGCCCGTCGATCAGACTGAAATCGCCGGTCGGATGATGGGCAGGGTTGTCCGCCAACACCAAATGCGCCAGCCCGGTGATAGGTTGGTGCAACACGCTGAAGTCATAGTCGGTCCAGATGTCACCGTTGACCACCATAAAGGCCTCGTCACCCAGCAACGGCAGCGCGCGGAAAATCCCGCCTCCGGTTTCCAGCGGCTCACCTTCCGGCGAGTACTGAATACGTACGCCGTATTGCGAGCCATCACCCAGGTAGTTTTCGATCAGCTGGCCGAGCCAGGCATGGTTGATCACCACCTCGGTAAACCCCGCCACCGCCAAGGCCTTCAAGTGATACTCGATCAACGGAATACCGCCAGCGCGAACCAGCGGTTTCGGCGTGGTCAAGGTCAGCGGGCGCATGCGCTCGCCTTTCCCTGCCGCCAGAATCATTGCCTTCATGCATTCACTCCAGCACGCAGACTCAGCAGCAACACATCCAGCTCGGCCAGTTCAGGACGGCGGGCGATCACGGCGTCTATATAAGCGAAGAAGCGTGGCACATCGCCGAGATAGCGCGGCTTGCCGTCGCGGTGGCAGATGCGGGCAAAGATGCCGATCACTTTCAGGTGCCGCTGCACGCCCATCAGGTCGCTGGCACGCAGGAAATCATCGAAATCGGGCTGAACCGGGATCCCGAGATCGCCCGCTTGCTGCCAGTAAGCTTCCAGCCAGCCGCGCACACGCGCCTCGGGCCAGCTGAGGAACGCATCCTTGAACAGGCAGGTCACGTCGTAGGTCACGGGACCATAGACGGCGTCCTGGAAATCCAGCACGCCGGGATTTGGCTCGCTGAGCATCAGGTTGCGTGGCATGTAGTCGCGGTGCACCAGCACTTTGGGCTGGGCCAGCGCGCTGTCGATCAATAGCTCAGTCACGTTCTGCCAGAGCATTTGCTGCGCCGAGTCGAACTCGATACCCAACTCGCGCTTCACGTACCACTCGGGGAACAATTCCAGCTCGCGACGCAGCAGCGCCACGTCATAACTTGGCAGTGGTGCAACCATCGGCAACTGCTGAAAAGCCAGCAGCGCTTGCAGGGCATCCTTGAACAAATCGTCGGCATTTTCGCTGTCGATCACGTCCAGGTAAGTCTTGTTGCCCAGGTCATTGAGCAAAAGAAAACCACGTTCGAGGTCTTCGGCATAAATTTTCGGAACATTTATTCCGGATTTCGCCAGCAAAAAAGCGATATCCACGAAGGGTTTACAGTTTTCCTGGGGCGGTGGCGCGTCCATCACGACGAAGCTTCTGCCCTCGCCTTCCCAGCGGAAATAACGTCGAAAACTCGCATCGCTACTGGCCGCGGTCAACGTGGCCGGGGGTACGGCACCCCAACCCTGTTCTGTAAAGAGGACAGCCAATTGCTCATCGAGCCAAACTTTCAGGTGTTGCAAACGTACATCTTGGTCAGGCATTGCAAGGGTCTCCGACGGCGCTAGCCGTCAAGCGGGTCATGCTTTATTATCCAGCATCTTTTTCAGACCATCGAGAGGCGTGCGGCCCACACCGCGGGCAGATGGCACGCAGGAAGCCCGGACTAATAAGATGGCATTGAAATCCCCCGCGTTTCGTAAAAAATTTCCGTTGTTGGTTACCGGCAGTCTGCTGGCCCTGCAACCTCTGGCCACTTCGTTCGTGGTCGCCGCGGAACAGTATGACTGCTCAGTCTCTGCTTCGGGTGCCTGGAACTGTGCGCCAAAATCTCCAGCAGCTGCGCTGCCACCTCGCCCCGTCCATGACGGCAGTGCGGCGGTAAGCACGAGCGGCGAGACTCCGGCTGACAGCGGTTCAAGTCAAGACACCGGCGCCAAGCCTGTGCTGGTGACCGAATCCAAGGGCCGCGGGCTAAAGTCGCGTAGCGAAGACTACAGTCACCTCGACTGGGTTCCGCGCGAGAAGCTCACTGCAGCGCAATTGGCCGAAACCGGTCCTTACTGCTCTGGTTCCTATATCGAACCGATTCGTCCTGGCATGAATGACAAGACGAATAAAAGTGACGCTCCGACCTTTCTCGGCGCCAAAGCCTCTCGCTATAAGCAGGATGAGCAGGTCGCGACCCTCGCGGGTGACGTGGTCATGCGTCAGGGCAGCATGCAGGTCGAAGCCGACGAAGCGAACCTGTACCAGGCCGAGAGCCGTGGCGAACTGAGCGGCAACGTCCGTGTTCGCGACAACGGCGCGCTGATCGTGGGCGACCACGCCGACGTGCAGCTCGACACCGGTGAAGCCAAGGTCGACAACGCCGAATACGTGATGCACAAATCCCGTATCCGCGGGAATGCGCTGTACGCCAAACGTGCCGAGAACGCGATCATCCGCCTCAAGGATGGTACGTACACCACGTGCGAACCGAACAGCAACGCCTGGCAGCTCAAGGGCAACAACATCACCTTGAACCCGGCCACCGGTTTCGGTACCGCGACCAACGTGACGCTTCGGGTCAAAGACATTCCGGTTCTGTACACGCCGTACATCTATTTCCCGATAGACGACCGTCGCCAGTCCGGCTTCCTGCCGCCGACCATCGGCACCGGCAGCGATACCGGCTTCATGCTGGTCACACCGTATTACTTCAACCTGGCACCGAACTACGATGCCACGTTGTACCCGCGCTACATGAGCAAGCACGGGCTGTTGATGGAAGGCGAATTCCGTTACCTGACCCCGTCCAGCGAAGGTCAGTTCGGCGCCGCGTACCTCAACGACGAAGACACCGATCGCAGCAAGCAGACCGATTACCAGAAAAACCGCTACATGTATAACTGGCAGCACAAGGGTGGTCTCGACTCGCGCGTTCTGACACAAGTCGATTACACCAAGCTCAGCGATCCGTATTACTTCCAGGACCTGCAAACCGACCAGATCGGCGTTAAAAGCGCTGACTTCGTGAACCAGCAGGGTTCTGTCACCTATCGTGGCGACAGCTACACCGCTCGCGTGAACGCACAGGCTTATCAGCTCGCAACGGTTTCGGACATTACGCCGTATGACCGCTTGCCACAGATCACTTTCGCTGGTCAGTTGCCGACTCACCCGAGTGGCCTGAACTTCGACTACGAGACAGAAGTCGTACGTTTCGACCGTGACTTGAAGAACGGTAACTTCGTAAACGAAGATGGCACCGTCGAACCGCGTCTTGATAACAACGTTCAAGGCCTGGCACGCGCCAACGGCGACCGTTTGAATCTCAAACCGGCGATCAGCCTGCCGTTGGACTGGACTTATGGCTTCGTGAAGCCATCGCTCAAGTACCAGTACACCCAGTACCAACTGGACCTGGACGGTACCGGCAAAAGCCAGATCGCGGCCCAAGATCAAGCTGCAGCTGCAGCTGGGACTGAAAATCTCAATGGTCATTTCGGCAGCAACCAGAACCGTGGCGTGCCGATCGCCAGCATTGACAGCGGCCTGTACTTCGATCGCAACACCCAATGGTTCGGCAAGAATTATCGCCAGACCCTCGAACCGCGCCTGTTCTACCTGTACGTACCTGAAACGGATCAGGAAGACATTCCGGTCTTCGACACCAGCGAATACACCTTCAACTACGCGTCGCTGTTCCGTGACAACCGCTTCTCCGGCTCCGACCGCGTCGGTGACGAGAACAAACTGTCTCTGGGCATCACCAACCGCTGGATCGAAGACAATGGCTTCGAGCGTCAGCGCATCAGCGTCGGCCAGGCCATGTACTTCAAGGATCGTGAAGTTCAGTTGCCAGGCATCGATGCAAAAACCCGCCAGGACGCGCAGGCTAATGTCTCGCCGTATGCGCTGGAATATGAATACCGCTGGAACCGTGATTGGCGCACCACGGCCGATTACAACTGGGACCCGGACAGCCGCAGCCCTCGCTCGGGCAGCGCGATGTTCCACTACCAGCCTGAAGACAACCCGAACAAGGTCATCAACGCCGGCTATCGCTATCGCAATGACCAGGTCCGTTACGACCAGAACACCGGTAAGTGGCAAGTGGGCGGTGGTGACTACGGCACCCCGGGCCAACCTGGCTTCGTGAAGGACTACTACAAGATTGAGCAGCACGATTTCTCGGTGATCTGGCCGATCGTGCCGCAGTGGAACGCCATCAGCCGCTGGCAGTATGACTACAACCGTAACCGTACCCTGGAAGCTTTCGGTGGTTTCGAGTACGACAACTGCTGCTGGAAACTGCGCCTGATCAACCGTTACTGGGTCAGCTATGACGAATTCAGTCAGAACGCCCCGCAAAACGAAAAAGGCGACCACGGCGTCTTCCTACAAATCGTTCTGAAAGGTCTCGGCGGCCTCACCGGCGCCAAAGTAGAGAGCTTCCTCGACAAAGGCATCCAAGGTTATCGTGAACGTGAAGACCAAGCTTTCTGATTGTCTGCGCCCGCTAGTGTTGGGCGCGTTGTTCCTGGGTACCGCGGCGAACGCCGCGGTACAGTCCATCGATAAAGTGGTGGCCATTGTCGACAACGACGTGGTCATGCAGAGCCAACTGGACCAACGCGTTCATGAAGTTCAGCAAACCATCGCCAAGCGTGGTTCTGCCGTACCGCCGGCCAACGTGCTGGATCAGCAGGTACTTGAACGTCTGATCGTCGAAAACCTGCAACTGCAGATCGGCGAACGTTCCGGTATCCGCATTACCGATGAAGAACTGAACCAGGCTGTCGGCACCATTGCCCAGCGCAACAACATGTCCGTGGATCAATTCCGCGCTGCCCTGACTCACGACGGTCTGTCTTACGACGACGCTCGTGACCAGATTCGCCGCGAGATGGTCATCAGCCGTGTGCGTCAGCGTCGTGTGGCCGAGCGTATCCAGGTTTCCGAACAGGAAGTGAAGAACTTCCTCGCTTCCGACCTTGGCAAAATGCAGCTGTCCGAAGAATTTCGCCTGGCCAACATCCTGATTCCTACACCGGAAAGCGCCAACTCCGACGCGATTCAGAATGCAGCCAAACAGGCAGACGCGGTTTACCAGCAGCTCAAGCAAGGCGCTGACTTCGGTCAGTTGGCAATCGCCAAATCCGCCAGCGAAACCGCACTGGAAGGTGGCGACATGGGCTGGCGTAAAGCCGGTCAACTGCCACCTCCGTTCGATCGCATGCTGAGCACCATGGCTGTCGGCGACATTACCCAGCCAATGCGCACACCGGGCGGCTTCATCATCCTGAAGATCCTCGACAAGCGTGGCGGTGAAACCCAGACACGCGATGAAGTGCACGTGCGTCATATCCTGGTCAAGCCGAGCCCGATCCGCGACGAAGCAAAAACCAAAGCCCTGGCTCAGTCGCTCTACTCCCGAATCGAAGCGGGCGAAGATTTCGGCGAACTGGCGAAAAGCTTCTCGGAAGATCCGGGTTCCGCCCTCAACGGTGGCGACCTTAACTGGATCGACCCGAATGCATTGGTGCCTGAATTCCGCGAAGTGATGGCCAAGACCCCGCAAGGTCAGCTGTCCAAGCCGTTCCAGACCCAATATGGCTGGCACGTTCTGGAAGTCCTTGGCCGTCGCGCCACTGACAGCACCACCCAGGCCCGCGAGCAGCAAGCAATGACCGTATTGCGTAACCGCAAATACGACGAAGAGCTGCAAACCTGGCTGCGTCAGATCCGTGACGAAGCGTACGTAGAGATCAAACTCCCTGGTGCAGACCAGGCAGCGCAGTGAAACCCAAACGTTTCGCGCTGACACCCGGCGAACCGGCCGGCATAGGTCCCGACCTGTGCCTGCTGCTCGCCTCGCAAGCCCAGCCACATCCCCTGATTGCCATTACCAGCCGCGACCTGCTCCTTGAGCGGGCCGTGCAGCTGGGTGTGGTTGTCGATTTGCTGCCGGTCACCCCGGACAGCTGGCCGGATGTACCCGCGCCAGCCAACAGCCTGTATGTCTGGGATACACCGCTCAACGCCAAGGTCACCGCCGGGCAACTGGACAAGGCCAATGCGGCTTTCGTCCTGGAAACCCTGACCCGAGCTGGCCAAGGCTGCCTGGACGGGCATTTTGCCGGCATGATCACGGCCCCTGTGCACAAGGGCGTGATCAATGAATCCGGGATCGCCTTTTCCGGGCACACAGAATTTCTCGCTGACCTGACCCATACCGCCCAAGTGGTGATGATGCTCGCCACTCGCGGATTGCGCGTGGCGCTGGTCACCACTCACCTGCCTCTTCGCGAGATTGCCGATGCGATCACGCCGGAGCGTCTGGAACGGGTCACGCGAATCCTGCACGCAGATCTACAAGAAAAATTCGGCATTGCCCGGCCACGCATCCTCGTGTGTGGGCTCAACCCCCATGCCGGCGAAGGCGGACACCTGGGCCATGAAGAAATCGACATCATCGAACCTACATTAGAGCGCCTGCGCGGCGAAGGAATGGACCTTCGTGGCCCCCTGCCCGCCGACACTCTGTTTACCCCCAAGTATCTGGAGCACTGCGATGCAGTGCTGGCGATGTACCACGACCAGGGCCTGCCTGTGCTGAAGTACAAAGGCTTCGGCGCGGCAGTCAACGTGACCCTCGGCTTGCCGATCATCCGCACATCGGTCGACCACGGCACTGCCCTGGACCTGGCCGGTAGCGGCAAAATCGATACCGGCAGCCTGCAAGTCGCCCTGGAAACCGCCTACCAGATGGCCGAGACCCGTTTATGACCGAGCATTACCAACACCGGGCGCGCAAGCGCTTCGGCCAGAACTTCCTGCACGATGCTGGCGTTATCGACCGCATCCTGCGTGCCATTCGCGCCAAGCCTGAAGACCACTTGCTGGAAATCGGCCCTGGCCAGGGTGCGCTGACTGAAGGCCTGCTTAACAGCGGTGCCCAGCTGGACGTGGTGGAACTGGACAAGGATCTGATCCCGATCCTCAACCAGCAATTCGCCGGCAAGAGCAACTTCAATCTGCATCAGGGCGACGCACTGAAGTTCGACTTCAACAGCCTGAACGCTGCGCCGAACAGCCTGCGGGTGGTCGGTAACCTGCCGTACAACATCTCTACGCCGCTGATTTTTCACCTGCTGCATAACGCCAGCCTGATTCGCGACATGCACTTCATGCTGCAAAAAGAAGTGGTCGAGCGCCTGGCAGCAGGCCCTGGTGGTGGTGACTGGGGTCGCTTGTCGATCATGGTTCAGTATCACTGCCGGGTTGAGCATCTGTTCAACGTTGGCCCCGGCGCGTTCAATCCGCCGCCCAAAGTCGATTCGGCTATCGTGCGCCTGGTGCCTCACGCGGTGCTGCCGCACCCGGCCAAGGATCACAAGTTGCTGGAGCGTGTCGTGCGCGAAGCCTTTAACCAGCGCCGCAAGACCCTGCGCAACACCCTCAAGCTGCTGCTGAGCAACGCTGAAATCGAAGCCGCCGGCGTTGATGGCAGCCTGCGCCCCGAACAGCTCGATCTGGCCGCCTTCGTGCGCCTGGCCGACAAGCTCAGCGAACAAGTCCTACAGACGCCCGCCGCCGACTGACAGGCAATGAGCGTTATCGGGTAGGACACCAGCCTTCATGTCTGGTTTACTACCCGATACTTGGCCTAGACTGAGTTCTATCAGCTACGCCCCGCGTTCCGCTTCGTTTAAGGCCTCTTGCATGTCCGATCCTCGTTACCAGGTCGACGTCAGCGTCGTCACCCGCTATCTGGCAGAACAATCGCAACCCGAGCAAAACCGCTTTGCCTTCGCCTACACCATCACCGTGCACAACAATGGCGAGCTACCGGCCAAGCTGTTGTCACGGCACTGGGTGATCACCGACGGTGACGGGCATGTCGAAGAGGTTCGCGGAGCCGGCGTTGTTGGCCAGCAACCGTTGATCGAGGTGGGCGAGAGCCACACCTACAGCAGCGGCACCGTCATGACCTCCAAGGTCGGCACGATGCAGGGCACTTATGAAATGGTTGCCGATGACGGCAAACACTTCGACGCCATCATCGCCCCATTCCGCCTGGCGGTGCCCGGAGCCCTGCACTGATGGCAACGTATGCCGTCGGCGATCTGCAAGGCTGCCTTCAAGCCTTGCAATGCCTGCTCAAGCAGGCCGCCTTCGACCCGACACAGGATCGTCTGTGGCTGGTCGGCGATCTGGTCAACCGTGGCCCGCAGTCGCTGGATACCTTGCGCTTCCTCTTTAGCATCCGCGAATCGTTGGTGTGTGTGCTCGGCAACCACGACCTGCACTTGCTGGCTGCCGGAAAAAACATCGAACGCTTGAAGAAGTCCGACACCCTGCTCGAGATTCTCGCCGCGCCCGATTGCGCGGAACTGCTGGAGTGGCTGCGTCAGCAAAAGCTCATGCACTACGACGAACAGCGCGACGTCGCCCTGGTACATGCGGGCATTCCGCCCCAGTGGTCACTGCGCAAGGCCTTGAAGTATGCCGCCGAAGTCGAGACGGCATTGCGCGATGACAACCTGTTGCCGCCCTACCTCGATGGCATGTACGGCAACGATCCGGCGAAATGGGACAACGACCTCAAAGGCGTGACACGCCTGCGGGTGATCACCAACTATTTCACCCGCATGCGGTTTTGTACCGCCGAGGGCAAGCTTGACCTCAAAAGCAAGGAAGGCCTCGACAATGCGCCACCGGGCTACAAGCCCTGGTTTCAGCACAAAGAGCGCAAGACCAAGGGCCTGAAGATCATCTTCGGCCACTGGGCCGCTCTCGAAGGCCGATGCAATGAGCCGGGCATCTCGGCCCTCGACACCGGTTGTGTCTGGGGTGGTGCCCTGACCCTCATGAATGTCGACAGCGGTGAACGCCTGTCTTGCAAATGCGACGAGCATGGCCTTGCCCTGCCGCCAGTCGCCGCACTTATCCCCGAACCATCGTCAGCCAGCGCCCCGCGCTAGACTGCGCTTTCAGCCGAGCCACAGGAGCCCGCCATGAGCGAATTCAAACGTATCCCCCCGGAACAGGCCCAGGCCCTGCGCGAGCAAGGCGCAGTGGTGGTCGATGTTCGCGACCCAGCGACCTTTGCCGCACTGCACATCGCCGGCTCGAAGCATCTGGATAACCAATCCATCTCGGATTTCATCCGCGCTGCCAACCTCGACGCACCGACAGTGGTCGTCTGCTACCACGGCAATTCCAGTCAGAGCGCCGCTGCGTACCTCATTAGTCAGGGCTTCTCCGACGTCTACAGCATGGATGGCGGTTTTGAGCTGTGGCGTACGACTTATCCTTCGGAAACGGCGCAAGGCACTTCCGAATAATTTTTTTGTAACGCGCAAGCCCCGGCCCCCGCGGGCTCGCGCGGTGGCAGACGAACGGTCTGCCACAACTAATTACGTATCTCGCCTTTACCTCCCGAATTCCCAACTATCCTTAAGCGCAGGCCATCCAAAACAGGGGAGAGCCGGTACACCGGCGCGCGGGTCATCGGGAGTAGCTTTCGAGGTAGTCAGCTTCGAAAGAGTTCTGGGGGGTAAACAGCGACTGCATATTCGGTCGCTGCCAGCATCGACTGAATGATCCGGCGTCGGCTCCACGTATCGAGCGAGGTGACGTCATGAGTATCTTTAGCCACTTCCAACAACGCTTCGAGTCCACACGCCAGGAAGAACTCTCGCTGCAAGAGTATCTGGAGCTGTGCAAAAGCGACCGCAGCGCCTACGCCTCCGCCGCCGAGCGTCTGTTACTGGCCATCGGTGAACCGGAGCTCCTCGACACCTCGGCCAACTCGAGGCTGTCGCGAATCTTTTCCAACAAGGTAATCCGCCGCTATCCAGCCTTTGAAGACTTCCACGGGATGGAAGAATGCATTGACCAGATCGTGTCGTATTTCCGCCATGCCGCTCAGGGCCTGGAAGAGAAGAAACAGATTCTCTATTTGCTCGGCCCTGTGGGTGGCGGTAAATCGTCCCTGGCCGAGAAGCTGAAACAACTGATCGAAAAAGTGCCCTTCTACGCGATCAAGGGCTCGCCGGTATTCGAATCACCTCTGGGTCTGTTCAACGCCACCGAAGATGGCGCGATCCTCGAGGAAGACTTCGGCATTCCACGGCGCTACCTCAACACCATCATGTCGCCATGGGCTACCAAACGCCTGGCCGAATTCGGCGGCGACATCAGCCAGTTCCGTGTGGTGAAGCTCTATCCGTCGATCCTCAACCAGATCGCCGTGGCCAAAACCGAGCCGGGAGATGAAAACAACCAGGACATCTCGGCGCTGGTGGGCAAGGTCGATATCCGCAAACTCGAAGAATTCCCGCAGAACGACGCCGACGCCTACAGCTACTCGGGCGCACTGTGCCGGGCCAACCAGGGCCTGATGGAATTCGTCGAAATGTTCAAGGCACCGATCAAGGTGCTGCACCCACTGCTGACCGCCACTCAGGAAGGCAACTACAACAGTACCGAAGGTCTGGGGGCTATTCCGTTTACCGGGATCCTGCTGGCCCACTCCAACGAATCGGAATGGCACACCTTCCGCAACAACAAGAACAACGAAGCCTTCATCGACCGGATCTACATCGTCAAAGTGCCGTACTGCCTGCGGGTCAGCGACGAAGTGAAGATCTACGACAAGCTCTTGTTCAACAGCTCCCTGGCCAAGGCTCACTGCGCGCCTGACACCCTGAAGATGCTTGCCCAGTTCACCGTACTCTCGCGACTGAAAGAGCCGGAAAACTCCAACATCTACTCCAAGATGCGCGTGTATGACGGCGAAAACCTCAAGGACACCGATCCGAAGGCCAAGTCGATCCAGGAATACCGCGACAACGCGGGTGTCGACGAAGGCATGAACGGCCTGTCGACCCGCTTCGCGTTCAAGATCCTGTCGAAAGTGTTCAACTTCGATCCGCACGAAATCGCTGCCAACCCGGTGCACTTGCTCTACGTGCTGGAACAACAGATCGAGCAGGAACAATTCCAGGCCGAAACCCGCGAACGCTATCTGCGCTTCCTCAAGGAGTACCTGGCACCGCGTTATATCGAGTTCATCGGCAAGGAAATCCAGACCGCCTACCTCGAGTCTTACAGCGAGTACGGCCAGAACATCTTCGATCGCTATGTGCTGTACGCCGACTTCTGGATCCAGGACCAGGAATACCGCGACCCGGAAACCGGCGAGATCCTCAACCGCGTAGCGCTGAACGAAGAACTGGAGAAAATCGAAAAACCGGCCGGCATCAGCAATCCGAAGGATTTCCGCAACGAAATCGTCAACTTCGTACTGCGCGCCCGGGCCAATAACAACGGCAAGAACCCGACCTGGCTCAGCTACGAAAAACTGCGGGTGGTCATCGAGAAGAAAATGTTCTCCAACACCGAGGACCTCCTGCCAGTCATCAGCTTCAACGCCAAGGCCAGCAAAGAGGACCAGCAGAAGCACAACGACTTCGTCACACGGATGGTCGAGCGGGGCTACACCGACAAACAGGTTCGACTGCTGTCCGAGTGGTACCTGCGGGTCAGAAAATCAC
The DNA here is from genome assembly GCF_057837605.1 of Pseudomonas sp. GL_093. Lineage (NCBI taxonomy): Bacteria > Pseudomonadati > Pseudomonadota > Gammaproteobacteria > Pseudomonadales > Pseudomonadaceae > Pseudomonas > Pseudomonas sp. GL_093. The sequence goes on from NZ_CM174448.1 coordinate 6,381,548, forward strand.
AATAACCCGCTGCCGGTCAGACCGGTTGTCGTCAGCCAGAGGCCTGTGTACGCATTTTCTGTTACACAGACCTCTGGAAGGTGTTCGAAAGTCGGTAGCGAGGTTCAGGCAGCGTCCAAAAGCGCTTGGGGGAGCGTGAACATCCCTTGGCTCGGTCGATGCTGCATAACCGCTCGCCCCTTTCAGGACAGCTTCTAAGGAGCAGTCATGAGCTATGTGATCGACCGACGTCTCAATGGCAAGAACAAGAGCACGGTGAACCGTCAGCGGTTTCTGCGGCGTTACCGTGATCACATCAAAAAGGCTGTCGAAGAGGCGGTCAGCCGGCGCTCCATTACCGATATGGAGCACGGCGAACAGATCAGCATCCCCGGTCGCGACATTGACGAGCCGGTGCTTCACCACGGTCGCGGTGGCAAGCAGACCGTCGTGCACCCGGGCAACAAGGAATTCACCAGCGGCGAGCACATTGCCCGCCCGCCCGGAGGTGGCGGTGGCAGAGGCCCCGGCAAGGCCGGCAACTCGGGCGAAGGGATGGACGAATTCGTCTTCCAGATCACCCAGGAGGAATTCCTCGAATTCATGTTCGAGGACCTTGAGCTGCCGAACCTGGTCAAGCGCAACCTGACCGGCACCGACACCTTCAAGACCGTTCGCGCGGGGATCAGTAACGAGGGCAACCCGTCGCGGATCAACATCATCCGCACCTTGCGCTCGGCCCATGCACGGCGAATCGCCCTGTCTGGCAGCAGCCGGGCAAAATTACGCGAAGCCAAAGAAGAACTGCTGCGATTGAAGCTGGATGAGCCGGACAACTTCGGCGATATTCAGAAAATCGAAGCAGAAATCGAAAAACTCAGTGCGCGCATTCATCGCATACCGTTCCTCGATACTTTCGACCTCAAGTACAACCTGCTCATCAAGCAACCCAACCCCAGTTCCAAGGCGGTGATGTTCTGCCTGATGGACGTGTCCGGCTCCATGACCCAAGCGACCAAGGACATCGCCAAGCGCTTCTTTATCCTGCTGTACCTGTTTCTCAAGCGTAACTACGACAAGATCGACGTCGTGTTCATCCGCCACCACACCAGCGCCCGGGAAGTGGACGAAGAGGAGTTTTTCTATTCTCGCGAAACCGGCGGCACCATCGTTTCCAGCGCCTTGAAACTGATGCAGGAGATCATGGCCGAACGCTATCCAAGCAATGAGTGGAATATCTATGCCGCCCAGGCCTCCGACGGCGATAACTGGAACGACGACTCGCCAATCTGCCGCGACATTCTGATCAACCAGATCATGCCGTTCGTGCAGTACTACACTTACGTTGAGATCACCCCCCGCGAACATCAGGCCCTGTGGTTCGAGTACGAACGCATCGCCGAAGCCTTCTCTGACACTTTTGCCCAGCAACAACTGGTCTCGGCCGGGGATATCTATCCGGTCTTCCGTGAACTCTTCCAGCGCAGGTTAGTGACATGACCGCCAAAGAGCAGAAGCGCCAACCCATTTCCACCGGCTCCGAATGGACGTTCGAGCTGATCCAGGCCTACGACAAAGAAATCAGTCGTCTGGCGGCTCGCTACGCGCTCGATACTTACCCTAACCAGATCGAAGTGATCACCGCCGAGCAGATGATGGACGCCTACGCCTCCGTCGGCATGCCGCTGGGTTATCACCATTGGTCCTACGGCAAACACTTCCTCAGTACCGAGAAATCCTACTCTCGCGGCCAGATGGGGCTGGCGTACGAAATCGTGATCAACTCGGACCCGTGCATCGCCTACTTGATGGAAGAAAACACCATCTGCATGCAGGCGTTGGTCGTCGCCCATGCCTGCTACGGGCATAACAGTTTTTTCAAAGGCAACTACCTGTTCCGCACCTGGACTGACGCCAGCTCGATCATTGATTACCTGGTCTTCGCCAAGCAATACATCATGCAGTGCGAAGAGCGCCACGGTATCGACGCGGTCGAGGACCTGCTGGATTCCTGCCACGCCCTGATGAACTATGGGGTCGATCGCTACAAACGCCCGTATCCGATTTCCGCCGAAGAAGAACGTCGCCGGCAAAAGGATCGGGAAGAGCATTTGCAGAAACAGATCAACGATCTGTGGCGGACCATTCCAAAAGGTGCAGACAAGTACAGCGACAAGGACAACGCGCGCTTCCCCGCCGAACCTCAGGAAAATATCCTCTACTTCATCGAAAAACACGCACCGCTGCTGGAGCCATGGCAGCGGGAAATCGTGCGGATCGTGCGCAAGATCGCTCAGTATTTCTACCCGCAACGTCAGACTCAGGTGATGAACGAAGGCTGGGCGACGTTCTGGCATTACACCCTGATGAACGACCTGTATGACGAAGGCCTGGTGACCGACGGCTTCATGATGGAGTTTTTGACGTCCCACACCAGCGTGGTCTATCAACCCGGCTTTGACAGCCCCTACTACAACGGCATCAACCCCTACACCCTGGGTTTTGCCATGTACCGGGACATCCGCCGCATGTGTGAACACCCGACCGAAGAGGACTACCGCTGGTTCCCTGAGATTGCCGGCACCGACTGGCTGTCGAGCATCAAGTTCGCCATGAGCAGCTTCAAGGATGAAAGCTTCATCCTGCAGTACCTGTCACCCCAGGTGATCCGTGACCTGAAGTTGTTCAGCATTCTTGATGACGACCAGAAGGACGATCTGCTGGTGCCCGCCATACACGATGAGCCGGGCTACCGCATCATCCGTGAAACCCTGGCGGCGCAGTACAACCTCGGCAATCGCGAACCCAACGTGCAGATCTACAGCATCGACCGGCGCGGCGACCGCTCCCTGACCTTGCGTCACCAGCAACACGACCGCAAACCGCTGGGCGAGTCCACCGAGGAAGTGCTCAAACACCTGCACCGCCTCTGGGGCTTCGACATTCACCTGGAAACCCTGCAAGGCGATCAGGTGATGAAAGTCCATCATGTCCCACCCAGAAGTGAACACGCCGAGGGGGATTACGGCCGGCTGGACCTGGCTGTCATCCATCTTTGATCCTGTTTCTGCCTCCGGAAGTTCGACGCAAAGGTTATTCTGTCGGGCTAACGGAGGTTTTTTATGCAGATTTATAAAGTCGGCGGCGCGGTACGTGATCGCCTGCTGGGCAAGCCTGTCACCGACATCGACTGGGTTGTGGTTGGCGCCACCACTGAAGAAATGCTCGCCAAGGGCTTTCGCCCGGTGGGCGCGGATTTCCCGGTGTTTCTTCACCCAAAAAGCGGTGAGGAATACGCCCTCGCCCGGACCGAGCGCAAAAGCGGACGTGGTTACGGCGGCTTTACCTTTCACGCCAGCCCCGAAGTCACCCTCGAAGAAGACCTGATCCGTCGTGACCTGACCATCAATGCCATGGCCGAAGACGATCAGCAGAACCTGACCGATCCTTACCACGGCCAGCGCGATCTCGAGGCGCGCTTGCTTCGTCACGTTTCCCCCGCGTTCGCCGAAGATCCGCTCCGGGTTCTGCGTGTTGCCCGCTTCGCTGCTCGTTATTCAAGTTTGGGGTTCACCGTCGCACCCGAGACAATGGACCTGATGCGCCAACTCAGCGAATCAGGCGAACTGGAGGCCTTGACCGCCGAACGCAGCTGGAAGGAAATTTCCCGCGCCCTGATGGAAGACCAGCCACAGGTGTTCATCGAAGTGCTGCGAGAGTGTGGCGCTCTCAAAGTATTGATGCCGGAAGTCGATGCCCTGTTTGGCGTACCGCAACCGGAAGCCCATCACCCGGAAATCGACACGGGCGTGCACACTTTGAGCGTGCTGGAGCAAGCGGCGAAGCATAAACAACCACTCACCGTACGCTGGGCCTGCCTACTGCACGACCTCGGCAAGGGACTGACGCCCAAGGAGGAGTGGCCGCGACACATTGCTCATGAGCACAAGGGCTTGAAGCTGATCAAAGCGGTCAACGAACGCTTCAAGGCGCCGAAGGACTGTCAGGAGCTGGCACTGCTGGTGGGCAAATATCACACCCACGGCCATCGCGCCCTGGAGCTGAAGCCGTCGACGTTGCTGGAGTTGCTGCAAAGTTTTGACGTTTACCGTCGGCCGCAGCGGTTCGAGGAATTTATCGCGGCGTGCGAGATGGACGCGCGCGGACGCAAAGGGCTGGAGCAGCGAAGTTATCCACAGGCTGATTATTTGCGGGGGGCGGCGAATGCTGCTCGGACCGTAGCGGTTCAACCGTTGCTGGAGAAGGGATTCAAAGGGCCGGAACTGGGTGAGGCGATCAAGCGAGAGCGGCTCAAGGCGCTGAAGACTTACAAAAACGCGGCATCTGCTTGAAAAGCATCGTCGGATCGCCGCCCGGAGCAAGCTCGCTCCCACATTGGATCTCTGGTGCTCACACAATCCAGGGTGGGAGCGAGCCTGCTCGCGATGGCGTTATCCGCCTCACAACAGGTCTGAAGGGGTCAGCGGCTCGCCGCGCCACTCAAACGCCACAGGCGCCAACACCTGATCAATCTGCGCCTCGCGCCACAAAGCCGCAAAGCTCTTGCCTACCCCCGGATGCACGCGATCCGGCGCAATCAGCGACAACGGCCACAGCACGAAGGCGTTTTTCAGAATTTCTGCCCGCGGCAGGATCAAGCCATCAAAGTTGCCCACCAGATCGCCGAACAGCAGCACGTCGATATCCAGCGGCAAACCCTTGCGGTCCGGCGCATAACGGCCGTTGTCCGCCTCGATGAATTTCAGCCGGCGATCCAGCTCCATCAGCGGCAAATCGGTAAAAGCCGACACCACAAAATTGAAGAACGGCCCGCTCTTGATCCCCACCGGCTGGCTTTCGAACACCGCCGAGCAGCGTATATCCACCAGAAAACCTGCCAGGGCTTCCAGGCCAGCCTGCAAATGGGATTCGCGCTCGATATTGCTACCGAGCCCGAGAAACACCTGAGTCAGCGACATCCGCGCTCGATCTCCACGCCCACACCACCCGTGGCAGCCGGGATGGCGCCTGGCTTGGTCAGCTTGAGGCGCATCCAGGTGATGTTGAATTCGCTCATCAGGACTTCAGCCAGACGCTCGGCAAAGGTCTCGACCAGCTGGAACTGCGCCTGCTCGGCAAAGGCCTGGATTCGCGACGACACACTGGCGTAATCGAGCGCCAGCGTCAGGTCATCACCGGCGGCGGCCGGGCGATTATCCCAGGCGAAGCTCAGATCAAGACGCAAGCACTGTCGGATGCCTCGCTCCCAGTCGTAGGCACCAATCACGGTGTCGACTTCCAGGCCCTCGATAAACACTCTGTCCAAGCACTTTTCTCCGCTGCACGACAAGGGCGCAATGCGCCGTTAGAATCAGGGCGTCCTCGCCCGGAATAGTTAGCATGTTTTGGTTACTGGCGACCCTCGCCTACCTGCTCGGCTCTCTGTCCTTCGCCATTTTGCTCAGCCGCCTGACCGGTAACCCCGATCCGCGAATGAGTGGCTCGGGTAATGCCGGTGCCACAAACATGTTGCGCCTGGCCGGCAAAAAACTCGCCGTCCTGACCTTGATCGGAGACCTCTTCAAAGGCCTGCTACCCGTACTGATCGCCGGCGTTGCGGACCTTTCACTTCAAGAACAGGCCTGGATCGGCGTCTGTGCCGTCATCGGTCACCTGTTCCCGCTGTACTTTCGCTTCCGCGGCGGCAAGGGTGTCGCCACCTCTGCCGGCATGCTGCTGGGGCTTTACCCGCCCGCCGCACTGTTGGCGGTCTGCGCCTGGCTGCTGACGTTCTACCTGACTCGCACCAGCTCACTGGCAGCCTTGATCGCCACACCGCTGACCCTGCCGTTGCTGGCCTGGCAGGAGCCGGCGGCATTGCTGCCCATGAGCGCACTCACGGGACTGATCGTCTGGCGCCATCGGGGCAATCTACGCGACCTGTTTGCCGGGCGCGAACGGCATTTTTAAATATCGGACATGAACGCGGTTCATCACAGCGCCGACAATTGCTCCATTGGCCAACGCGCCTGCACGCTGATCGCCAGGCTTTCGTGCTGACCGGCCTGTAAGCGCTGGCAGCCGGCAAAGGCAATCATCGCGCCGTTGTCGGTGCAGAACTCCGGACGGGCATAAAAAACATCGCCCTTCATGTCGCCGAGCATCTTCTCCAGTGAAGTACGCAGTGCCTTGTTGGCGCTGACGCCGCCAGCGATCACCAGACGCTTCATACCGGCCTGTTTCAGGGCGCGCTTGCACTTGATGGTCAAAGTCTCCACCACGGCCTGCTGGAACGCCAGCGAGATGTCGCAACGGGCTTGCTCGCTGTCGTCCCCGGCGCTGACGCTCTGCTGCCAGGTGTTCAGGGCGAAGGTTTTCAAGCCACTGAAACTGAAAGCCAGGCCTGGACGGTCGCACATCGGACGCGGGAAAGTGAAACGTCCTGCAACCCCCTGCTCCGCCAGCCGAGCGATTTCCGGGCCACCCGGATAATTGAGGCCCATCATCTTCGCGGTCTTGTCAAAAGCTTCACCGGCGGCATCGTCGAGGGTCTCGCCCAAGAGCGTGTATTGACCGATCCCGTCGACCTGAACCAGCTGCGTATGACCGCCAGACACCAACAAAGCGACGAACGGGAATTCCGGTGGTTGCGACTCCAGCATCGGCGCCAGCAAGTGACCTTCCATATGGTGCACACCCAGCGCCGGAATACCCCAGGCGAAGGCCAGCGCCTGAGCGCAGGAGGCGCCCACCAGCAAGGCACCAACCAGGCCAGGACCCGCGGTGTAGGCGATGGCGTCGATTTCGGTTGGCACACAGTCAGCTTCGGCCAACACCTGACGAATCAAGGGCAGCATGCGCTTGACGTGGTCACGCGAGGCCAGCTCCGGCACCACCCCGCCATAGGCGCGGTGCAGGTCGATCTGGCTGAACAGCGCGTCGGCCAGCAGGCCGCGTTCACTGTCATATAATGCGACACCGGTTTCGTCGCAGGAGGTTTCTAATCCCAGTACTAGCATGGGTTTGCGCCTTGTTTAGGCTAAATTCGAAGGCGCGCATAATAGTCGCCATGGGATGCCCCGACTAGCGGTTTTCGATCAGAGGCTTTGCATTCCGAGCGATGAGGGGTTAACATCCGCAACCCTTAAAAACCGACGTCTTCAAGTGCTCTTTTGCCACGAGGATGTTGACCCCGGTAATGAATGAAGGTAGCTCTGGATGCCAGCCGTCAAAGTAAAAGAGAACGAACCCTTCGACGTAGCTCTGCGTCGTTTCAAGCGCTCCTGCGAAAAAGCCGGTGTACTGGCTGAAGTTCGTAGCCGCGAATTCTACGAGAAGCCTACTTCTGAGCGTAAGCGCAAAGCAGCAGCCGCTGTTAAGCGTCACGCCAAGAAAGTTCAGCGCGAACAGCGCCGCGCCGTTCGTCTGTACTAATACACAGACGTTCGTAGCAAGCTTCTGCCAAGCCCGGCCCTCAGCCGGGCTAATGGCATTTGCGGAATACGCTTGATGCTTCACCGTCAAAGCCGCAGACGCGACCGAGACAAATCTGCTTCACAGCGTCAGACCTGGCTCTTTTGCCAGCGGTGCACGTCTTTTCTGACGAGCCTTCCAAGGCTACTGACGAGCACACCCACTGATTCCTCTCACGACGATCAGCCCAAGGCACCTTCTTGCGTGCCAGCTTATGAGCTATCCGAGGCCATCGACTGGCCGCAGCCGGATTCAGCGCAACACTTTCAAATAGTCGAATACTGATTGGTACTAACGTCAGTGGATTTTCGGCAGATACACTTCCCGACAGCGATTACGCAGACGACACTGGTCGAGCCGCACATTTTGCGCGCCTCAAACAACGACCCGCGCTCAGCCGCTCTTCGTTTCGGATCAATTGCAGCGCAGATGACGAGAACGCCATGGCCGGGCTAATTCCCCAGAGCTTCATTGACGACCTTCTGAACCGCACCGACATCGTCGATGTGGTCAGCTCGCGCCTGCAAATGAAAAAGGCCGGCAAGAATTACACTGCTTGCTGCCCGTTTCACAAAGAGAAAACCCCCTCCTTCAGCGTCAGCCCCGACAAGCAGTTCTATTATTGCTTTGGCTGCGGCGCTGGCGGCAACGCCCTCGGCTTCATGATGGACCACGACAATCTGGATTTCGTCCAGGCTGTCGAAGAACTGGCCAAAGCCGCCGGCATGGAAATCCCCCGCGAAGAAAGCGGACGGCCGCACAAACCGCGGCAGCCGACCGATTCGCCGCTGTACCCGCTACTCACTGCCGCCGCCGACTTTTACCGTCAGGCACTGAAAAGCCATCCATCGCGAAAAGCAGCTGTGGATTACTTGAAAGGACGCGGACTGACCGGTGAAATCGCCCGAGACTTCGGCCTCGGCTTTGCCCCGCCCGGCTGGGACAACCTGTTCAAGCACTTGAGCAGCGACACGCTGCAACAGAAAGCCATGATCGATGCCGGCCTGCTGATCGAGAACGCCGAAACCGGCAAACGCTATGACCGCTTCCGCGATCGCGTGATGTTCCCGATCCGCGACAGTCGCGGGCGAATCATCGCTTTCGGTGGCCGGGTATTGGGCGACGACAAGCCGAAATACCTGAACTCACCGGAAACCCCGGTATTCCATAAGGGCCAGGAACTCTACGGCCTTTATGAAGCACGCAAGAACAACCGCAACCTCGACGAAATCATCGTCGTCGAAGGCTACATGGATGTTATCGCCCTCGCCCAGCAAGGCCTGCGCAATGCTGTCGCGACCCTGGGCACCGCCACCAGCGAAGAGCACTTGAAGCGCCTGTTTCGCGTCGTGCCCAACGTGCTGTTCTGTTTCGACGGTGATCAGGCAGGTCGAAATGCTGCCTGGCGAGCATTGGAGGCAGCGCTGCCGAGCCTGCAGGACGGGCGGCGCGCACGTTTTCTGTTCCTCCCAGAAGGCGAAGACCCGGACACGCTGGTCCGCTCCGAAGGCACTGATGCCTTCCGCGCACGGATCAACCAGCATGCCCAACCACTAGCGGATTATTTTTTTCAACAGCTGACCGAGGAATCGGACCCACGCTCGCTCGAAGGCAAGGCCCATATGGCCACCCTCGCCGCGCCGCTGATCGACAAAGTCCCCGGGGCGAACCTGCGCATCCTGATGCGTCAGCGCCTGACCGAAATTACCGGGCTTAGCGGTGAAGCCGTGAGCCAACTGGTGCAAAGCGCACCTCAGGAAGCGCCACCGGCGTACGACCCGGGCATCGATTACGACGCCATGCCGGATTACAGCGACTACCATCAGCCGCAGGCACAAGAGATGTATGTGCCACAGCAGGAATGGACGCCGAAGAAACCCGGCGCCGGTGGCAAAAAATGGGACAAAAAACCGTGGGACAAAAACGGCAAACGCGGTGGTGATCACGATCAACCCCGCGCGCCACGGGTGCCGGCCGCTGTAGAGCCGCCGACCCTGGCCGCCTTGCGTACGCTATTGCATCACCCGCAATTGGCCGAGAAAGTCGAGGATGCCGGGCACTTTGCTGCCGAGGATCACACCAACACGCAATTACTGGTGGCCCTTCTCGAAGCCGTACAGAAGAATCCCAAGCTAAACTCATTTCAGTTGATTGCACGCTGGCACGGTACGGAGCAAGGACGTTTGCTCAAGGCGCTGGCGGAAAAGGAATGGCTGATTGACGGAGATAACCTTGAACAACAGTTTTTCGACACCATTACTAGCTTGTCAGCCCGCCAACGCGAGCGAAACCTGGAACAACTTCTCAGGAAAGCACGTCAAAGCGAACTGAGTGCCGAAGAGAAAAATCAACTGCGCGACCTATTAAGTCGCAATGTTTCCGCAACAAGCCCGACCTCAACTGGCGCGTGAGGTCATAGCTCAGGTATAATCCTCGGCTTGTTTTTTGCCCGCCAAGACCTTCAGTGGATAGGGTGTTATGTCCGGAAAAGCGCAACAGCAGTCTCGTATCAAAGAGTTGATCACACTTGGTCGTGAGCAGGGTTACCTGACTTACGCGGAGGTCAACGACCACCTGCCGGAGGATATTTCAGATCCGGAACAGGTGGAAGACATCATCCGCATGATCAATGACATGGGGATCAACGTATTCGAGGTTGCGCCAGATAAGGATTCCCTTATGCTGGCCGACGCCGATACCGACGAAGCCGCGGCCGAAGAGGCAGCAGCAGCGTTGGCAGCGGTCGAGACCGACATTGGTCGCACTACCGACCCAGTGCGCATGTACATGCGTGAAATGGGTACGGTAGAGCTCCTCACACGTGAAGGCGAAATCGAAATCGCCAAACGTATTGAAGAGGGCATCCGTGAAGTGATGGGCGCAATTGCGCACTTCCCTGGCACGGTTGACCATATTCTCTCCGAGTACACTCGCGTCACCACCGAAGGTGGCCGCCTGTCCGACGTCCTGAGCGGTTATATCGACCCGGACGACGGCATTGCGCCGCCTGCTGCAGAAGTGCCGCCGCCTGTCGACCCGAAAGCCGTGAAAGCGGACGACGACACCGACGACGATGACGCCGAAGCCAGCACCGACGACGAAGAAGAAGCCGAAAGCGGTCCGGATCCGGTTATCGCAGCTCAGCGCTTTGGCGCTGTCTCCGATCAGATGGAAATCACCCGCAAGGCGCTGAAAAAGCACGGTCGTGGCAACAAGCTGGCAATTGCCGAGCTGGTGCTTCTGGCTGAGCTGTTCATGCCGATCAAACTGGTTCCGAAGCAATTCGAAGGCCTGGTCGAGCGTGTTCGCAGTGCCCTGGATCGTCTGCGTCAGCAAGAGCGCGCGATCATGCAACTTTGCGTTCGTGATGCTCGTATGCCGCGTGCTGACTTCCTGCGCCAATTCCCGGGCAATGAAGTCGACGAAAGCTGGAGCGATGCACTGGCCAAAGGCAAAAGCAAATACGCTGAAGCCATTGGTCGCCTGCAACCGGACATCATTCGTTGCCAGCAGAAGCTGACCGCGCTGCAAACCGAAACCGGTTTGACGATCGCCGAGATCAAGGACATCAACCGTCGCATGTCGATCGGTGAGGCCAAGGCCCGCCGCGCGAAGAAAGAGATGGTAGAAGCGAACTTGCGTCTGGTGATCTCCATCGCCAAGAAGTACACCAACCGCGGCCTGCAATTCCTCGATCTGATCCAGGAAGGCAACATCGGCTTGATGAAAGCGGTAGACAAATTCGAATACCGCCGCGGCTACAAGTTCTCGACTTATGCCACCTGGTGGATCCGTCAGGCGATCACTCGCTCGATCGCCGACCAGGCCCGCACCATCCGTATTCCGGTGCACATGATCGAGACGATCAACAAGCTCAACCGTATTTCCCGCCAGATGTTGCAGGAAATGGGTCGCGAACCGACCCCGGAAGAGCTGGGCGAACGCATGGAAATGCCTGAGGACAAGATCCGCAAGGTATTGAAGATCGCTAAAGAGCCGATCTCCATGGAAACCCCGATCGGTGATGACGAAGACTCCCATTTGGGTGACTTCATCGAAGACTCGACCATGCAGTCGCCAATCGATGTCGCCACTGTTGAGAGCCTTAAAGAAGCGACTCGCGAAGTTCTGTCCGGCCTCACTGCCCGTGAAGCCAAGGTTCTGCGCATGCGCTTCGGCATCGACATGAATACCGACCACACCCTCGAGGAGGTTGGTAAGCAGTTCGACGTGACCCGCGAACGGATTCGTCAGATCGAAGCCAAGGCGCTGCGCAAGCTGCGCCACCCGACGAGAAGCGAGCATTTGCGCTCCTTCCTCGACGAGTAACAACAAAACCCCCGGCCTTGGCCGGGGGTTTTGCTTTTATACAGATTAAATCCCCCGCACCTCCCCCCCTCCGAATTGCCCGTCTACACTCGAAACATTCCCCGAGCCATAACGAGACCGTTATGCCCAGACTGCCGACCGTGCTTTTTTTGCTGTCGCTATTGACCTGGACCGCAACGGCTGGCGCGCTGACTCTGACCGACGAAGAACGTAGCTGGCTGGCGGCTCACCCGGACTTGCGCCTGGGTGTCGATGCGTCATGGCCACCCTTCGAGTTTCGCGACGATCAGGGCCGCTATCAGGGCCTTGCAGCAGACTATATCGACCGGATCCGTCAACGCCTGGCCATCAAGCTCACGCCTATCGAGCCCGTCAGCTGGACCGTCGTCCTGGAGCAGGCCAAACAAGCCAAGCTGGACCTGTTGCCCGGCATCATGTCGACCCCGGAGCGCCAGACTTACCTGTCATTCACCCGCCCCTACCTGGACTTTCCGATTGTCATCCTTGCCCATATCGGAGGCCCCCAGCCACGCAACCTCAAAGACTTGTACGGTCTGAAAGTCGCCGTGGTGGAAAACTACGCACCCCACGAACTGTTGCGCACCCACAATCCCGACCTCAATCTGGTGGCGATGCCCAACGTCAGCTCAGCACTGCAAGCGCTAGCTACCGATGAAGTGGATGCGGTGGTCGGCGATCTCGCCTCCAGCGTCTGGAGCCTGCGTCAGCTCAAGCTCGACGGGCTCTACGTCAGCGGCGAAACTCCCTATCGTTATCAATTGGCAATGGGCGTGCCCCGGGACAACAAGATACTGGTCGGCATTCTGGATAAAGTCCTGGCGGACATGACCCCGAACGAAATCAATGAGATTCAGGAGCACTGGGTCGGCAATGTCCTCGATCATCGGACATTCTGGAACGATCTGCTGGTTTACGGTCTGCCGGGATTGCTGCTGCTGATCATCGTGCTGGCGATGGTTATCCGGATCAACCGTCGGCTGAGTTCAGAAATTGCCCGCCGAGTCGACCTGGAGCAAGAACTGCGCAGCAGCGAATACCATTACCGCGGGCTGGTGGAGAGTCTTTCGGCCATCGCCTGGGAAGCGCGGATCAGCGATTTCACCTACAGCTATGTGTCCCCCCATGCCGAGGATCTGCTCGGTTACCCCTTGTCTCATTGGCTGATTCCGGGCTTCTGGCGCAACATTATCCACCCGGCCGACCTGACTCGCGCCCAGACCTTCTGTGATCACGAAGTACTGGCCGGGCGCGATCACAGCCACGATTACCGGGTCATCACCGCCGATGGACGCTGCATTTGGGTGCGCGATATCGTCAGCCTGATCGAGCACGGCCATGAACCGGTGATGCGCGGACTGATGATCGACATCAGCGAAGCCAAGCGCACCGAAGAGGCGTTGCGCCTGTCGGAACAGAAGTTCGCCTCGGTGTTCCAGCAATGCCCGGACATACTAGTCATCGCGCGACTCTCCGACGGCTGCCTGCTGGAGGTCAACGAAGCGTTCGAAGAACAGATCGGTCTCAAGGCCGAAGACGTCATCGGCCAGACGGCCACCGACCTGAACATCTGGGGCATACCCGGCGTCGGGCCGGGCTTGTTGCAACGGTTACAGGCCGGCAGCATCCGTAACCTGGAGATGCCCTTTCGCCGCAACAATGGCCAAGTGTTTACCGGCCTGATCTCCGCTGAACCGTTCGACCTTGATACAACCCCTGCGCTGGTAGTGGTCGTGCGGGACATCAGTCAGCTCAAGGAAACCCAGCAACAACTGCAAACCTCCGAAGAGAAATTCGCCAAGGCCTTCCATGCCTCACCCGACGGCTTGCTATTGTCACGGCAGAGCGACGGTTTACTGATTGAGGTCAACGAGGGTTTCAGTCGCATTACCGGTTTCAACAGCGCGATGTCCGTGGATCGCTCCGCCCTCGAGCTGGGAATTTGGGTCAATCTCAACGAACGCAAACAGATGCTCGATCTGCTGCACCGGGACGGTTTCGTCCGCGACTTCAGTTGCCATATACGCCGCAGCGACGGACAGATCCGCCTCTGTGAGGTGTCCAGCCGTCCGCTACCGATCGGCGATGAAGATTGCATGCTGACCATCGCCCGGGACATCACCGAGCGACACCTGATGCAGGAGAAACTGCAACAGGCCGCCACGGTATTCGAGAGCACCGCCGAAGGTGTATTGATCACCGACACCCAACAGCACATCAGCGCGGTCAACCGTGCGTTTACCGAAATCACCGGCTACAGCGAGAGCGAAGCATTGGGCCACACCCCTCGCCTGCTCGCCTCGGGCCTGCACGACAGCGCGTTTTATGCCGCCATGTGGCATCAACTGACCGCCGAAGGTCATTGGCAAGGCGAAATTTCCAACCGGCGCAAGAATGGCGAGCTTTATCCGAGCTGGCTGACCATCAGTGCGGTGCGCAACCGGGACAGATTCGTCACCCACTTTGTCGCGGTGTTCGCGGACATTTCCAGCCTCAAACACGCCCAGGCCAAGCTCGATTACCAGGCACACCACGACCCGCTGACCGGGCTGCCAAATCGCACGCTGTTCGAGAGCCGATTGCTGACCGCGCTCAACAACCAACAGGAAAACGGCGGTCAGGGCGCGGTGCTGTTCCTCGACCTGGACCGTTTCAAACACATCAACGACAGCCTGGGTCACCCGGTCGGCGACCTGCTGCTCAAGGGCATTGCCGTGCGCCTCAAGGAGCAGTTGCGCGACATCGACACCGTGGCGCGCCTGGGCGGCGACGAATTCATCATCCTGTTGCCCGGGCTGCAGCAATCCAGTGACGCCGACAACATCGCGACTAAACTGCTCAATTGCTTTGGCGCACCGTTCCAGGCTGGCGAACATGAGTTTTTTATCAGCGCCAGTATCGGCACCAGCCTGTATCCCAAGGATGGCTGCGACGTCGCCACGCTGGTCAAGAACGCCGATGCGGCGATGTACCGCTCCAAGGCCAAGGGTCGAAACCGAGTCGAAAGCTACACCCGCGACCTCACCGCTCAAGCCAGTGAGCGAGTGGCACTGGAACATGAGCTGCGACGCGCTATCGAGCGCAACGAACTGCACCTCCATTATCAACCGAAGATCAGCCTGGTCGACCATCGCCTGGTCGGCGCAGAAGCGCTCATTCGCTGGCGCCACCCGACCTTCGGCGATGTGCCGCCGGAGCATTTCATTCCGCTGGCCGAAGAAAACGGCATGATCCTGCAAATCGGCGATTGGGTTCTCGAAACCGCCTGCCGGCAGATGTTCGAGTGGAATCAGGTTTACGAACCCGTCGGCCCGCTGTCGGTCAACCTCGCGGGCGCTCAATTGCGCCAGCCAAACCTGCTCGGTCGGATCGAACAATTGCTCAAGGACAACCGCCTCAAACCCGGTTTCCTGCAACTGGAAATTACTGAAAACTTCATCATGAGCCAGGCTGAAGAGGCGCTGGCAGTGCTGCATCAGCTCAAACACCTGGGTGTGCAACTGGCGATCGACGACTTCGGCACCGGCTACTCCTCATTGAGTTACCTCAAACGTCTGCCGTTGGACATTCTCAAGATCGACCAGTCTTTCGTCCGCGGCCTGCCGGACGATCCCCACGACGCAGCCATCGTTCGCGCCATCATCGCCCTGGGCCGCAGCATGCAATTCACCATCATCGCCGAGGGCGTCGAAACCCTCGCACAGCAGCAATTCCTCGCTTCTGAAGGCTGTGAACAGATCCAGGGCTACATCGTCAGCCTGCCCCTGCCACCGGAAGAATTTGCCGCGACGTTTCTTCGTATAGCCATTTCAGACTTTTCGGATAGCACAGCCGAGAAACCGTCGCTATAATCCGCGGCCTACTGAGGGCCTATAGCTCAGTTGGTTAGAGCAGGGGACTCATAATCCCTTGGTCGTAGGTTCGAGTCCTACTGGGCCCACCAAACAAGAAAGCCGCGCAATGCGCGGCTTTTTCGTGTCTGTTGGATAAACTCAATCGCGACGAGCGCCTGCCGAAACATCACTCAGTTGGCGAAATTCTCGATCCTGACCTGGCCCTCAGGAAAGGTCGCGATAATTTCCAGTTCGCCGCCCATGGCGCGGATGTAGTTTCGCAAGGTGCTGATGTACATGTCTGTGCGCCGCTCCATTCTGGAGATCGCTGCCTGGTTGACGTGCAACGTCTTGGCCAGCGTTTCCTGACTCAGCTCCTGGGCCTTACGCAGCTCGTGCAGAGGCATTTCTTTCAGGTGCTGCTGGAACAACCGCTCTGCGTTAGCCCGAGACTCCGGCGTCATGCGAGCTTGAAGTTCAGCAAATTTTTTAGCCATCGTTGCGGCCCTCTTTACGCAATGTTTCCAAATGGTCGTCATACAATGTTTCCGCCTGCGGGACATGCTCGTCATACCAACGGTTTCGACCGGTTTTGTCCCCTCCGATTAAAAGTAACGCGCATCGGCGTGGATCAAACGCATAGAGCACACGATAAGGCCGACCCGCATGCTGGACCCGCAACTCTCGGAGACTGCCCAGTCGCGAGCCTTTAATATCGCTGCTATGCGGGTAACGCAGACCCGGCCCGAAAAACCCCAGCAGATCGACGCTGGCTGAAACCGAGGCTTGCTCCTTTGCATCCAACCCCTCCCACCAACCTTCAAATTCATCGGTGTATTCAATCTCCCAGCCCATACCAATATGCCACCCAAGGAATATGATCTCAAGGGAATAACTCTAGGCTTTAACGGCCGTGCGACCACCTTGGTTGCCAATGAAATTGTTAACGAGGGTTTCTGGTGGATCTGGGTGTTCGGGGCTTCCAATCTTCATAAGCGCACATCACCCTCAACTAGTCAGAAGCAACAGTTAACGCAGGAATGGCCTGCACTGATCGCAGCCGTTCAAGCATTTCACCAGTCCTTACGACCTCATACGTATCCGCGGCCCTACCCCACTGCTCCACGATGACCATGCCGTCTACCAGCGCACTTGCCAGTCCAGTAATCGTCTCGGCCAATTCCTCTACGATCGTTTGAGTCCGGAGCCACACACGATCAGTAATCTCTTTCAGCTCAGCCGTGATGCGGTCAGATGAAGCCAGATCCGTATCGGGGTAGGAGATATTGCGCAGCAAGTGCCGCAATTCCCTTATTTTTGCGTAATCCTGTTCCGCCCCAAGCTCTCCTTTGAGGATGGCTGTCGCTTTCGACTTATCGACGATTTTTTTGGGCGAAGGCTTTGAAGCTAATGTCTGCCCCATAGCGCCAGCAAACAGGACCATCATCCGAGCTTCCAGATGTCCCCTCATGGCTTCCATCGACGAAATCGACCGCGCCAAGCTTATGGACGCCCCGCCTTGATGCCTTAAGTCCATGGTCACTGTCAGGGTGACGCCGCCCGTTTCAAACCCCAAGGCTCGGGCAATGACGTAGTGCGCCATTTCGTGATTGGCAATCTGCAACGCACGTTCCCGTACAGCGGGCGGCATTTTCTTTGTCATTTCCATCGCCTCGCATCCCTCGATTTCGCATTCGACTACGAGTGCCTGTTGCTGTCCATCCTATCGTCCTGTTGATGGCGTAGCGCTCAGCTATCGCCATAGGAAGGACAGACGGGTCAGTTCGCTCAGCCAAAAAAGCCGCGCAATTGCGCGGCTTTTTCGTACCTGCGTTTCAGACTTTACTTCGGCAATGCATACGCAATCACGTAGTCCCCTCGATCCGTCGACTGACGCGCGCCGCCAACGGTGAGCAGGATGTACTGCTTGCCGGTCTTGGGTGAAACGTAAGTCATCGGGCCGGACTGGCTGCCGACGGGCAAGCGGGCTTTCCAGATTTCGTTGCCGCTGCCGGTATCGAAGGCGCGCAGGTAGAAGTCCTGGGTGCCGGCGAAGAACAACAGGCCCGACTGGGTGGCCAGGGAAGCGCCGAGAGTCGGCATGCCGATCGGGATCGGCAGGTGCATGCGGATGCCCAGCGGGCCGGTGTCTTGCACGGTGCCGACCGGGACTTGCCACATCAGTTTGTGGGTTTTTAGGTCGATGGCGGACATCGTGCCGAACGGTGGTTTCTGGCACGGAATGCCGGCCGCGGAGAGGAAGCGTTCGCGCATCGCACCGAACGGCGTGCCTTCCTGTGGCACGACGCCCATTTCGATACCACTGGCCCCGGCGGCGATCTTGTTGCGCGGGATCATGTAGTTGGCCAGGCCCAGGCGCATGTCGTTGACGAACATGTAATTCGTATTCGGATCAACCGAGACGCTGCCCCAGTTCATACCGCCCAACGAGCCCGGGAATTGCAACGCACGGTCCATGCCCGGCGGGGTGTAGACGCCTTCATGGCGCATGCCTTTGAACTGGATGCGGCACATCAACTGGTCGAACGGTGTCGCGCCCCACATATCGGACTCGGTCAGTGTCTTGTTGCCGATTGACGGCATGTCCACCGAGAACGGCTGGGTCGGCGAGTAGCGTTCGCCGGGCACGTTGCCCTGAGGCACCGGGCGCTCTTCGACGTGTGCGATCGGCGCACCGGTTTCACGGTTGAGCAGGAATATCTCGCCCTGCTTGGTGACTTGCGCCAAGGCTGGCTGCATTGCTCCCTTCTCATCAGGTACGTCGTACAGCAGCGGTTGTGCAGGTAGGTCGAAGTCCCACAGATCATGGTGGATGGTCTGGAAATGCCAGCGCACTTGACCGGTCTTCACGTCGATGGCGACGATGGACGAGTTCCACTTGTCGTCGAATTCCGTACGCTGACCGCCGAAGAAGTCCGGGGTGGCGTTGCCGGTTGGCAGGTAAACCAGACCGAGTTTGGCGTCGTAGGACATGGCCGACCACACATTCGGCGTGCCACGGGTATAGGTCTCACCGGCCGGAGGACGTTTGGTGGTGTTCGGATTGCCCGGATCCCACGCCCACATCAGATCACCACTACGCACGTCGTACGCACGGACTACTCCTGGTGGTTCTCCGGTGGAATAGTTATCGGCCACGCGACCACCGACGATTACCACGTCACCTGCGACCAACGGGGTCGAAGTTTGCTGGTAGTAGCCGGGTTTCACTTCGCCCATATCTGTTTTCAGGTCGACGGTGCCTTTGTCGCCAAAGGCTTCGCAGGGTTTGCCGGTTTCAGCATTGATTGCGATCAGACGCGCATCGCCGGTCGGCAGAAACAGACGTTTCGTACAAGCGGTTGGCTGATTGTCCAAAGGTGCGGGAGTTTCGGAGTAACCCAGACCCCGGCAGCGTTGCCAGTTTGGCGCAGAGCCCTGCGGGTCGAACTTCCAGCGCTGGGCGCCGGTGTCGGCATCGAGGGCGAAAACTTTGCCGTAGGCGGTGCAGGTGTAGACCGTGTCGCCGATTTGCAGCGGCGTGTTCTGGTCTTCAGCCCCGGCGCCAGTACTTTGCGGGATGTCGCCGGTGCGGAAGGTCCAGGCCACCTGCAATTTGTCGATATTGCCCTTGTTGATCTGGTCCAGCGCGGCAAAGCGGTTGCCAGCGGTGGTATTGCCCCAATGGGCCCAGTCTTTCTGCTCGGAGCCAGGCGCGACTGGTATCACCGCAGGTTCACTGCTGGCCTTGATCACGTGGGTCGGCACAAACATGTAGGCCAGCGTTGCGACGACACCCACGCCCAGAATGCCGGCCAGGCCGTAAGCGCCACGGCCTGCGGTCGCACCCGAAGCACGCACCAGCGTCGGATAGACCAGCGCGACAACCAGACCGATCACGGCAAACGTCAGCACCCGCGAGACCAACGGCCAGTATTCCAAACCGGTGTCCCACACCGCCCAGATCGCGGTAAGGATCAACGCCAAGCCATACAACAACGCCCCCTGCGGCTTACGACGGGCGATCATCAACCCGGAAACCAGCATCGCCAGGCCCATCAGCAGGAAATACCCACTACCGCCGAGCGAGACCAGATAGCCGCCGCCACTGGCCAGGCCGAGCCCGATCAACGCAATCAGGACACCCAGCCCCAACAGCAACCATTTGCCGCCGCCGGCAGCCCCAGAATTATTCATGTCGGAAATTTTCCCCATTTGTGACAAGCGCGGAATAATGTACCACCTAGTTACTTATGGCAAATTGTCGCAGGCGAAAATCGACTGAACGGTACTGAGGCGAGATCAACCATCCGCGGTGCGAAATGTGCCTGTAACATGCCAACCCATTGATCTGTGCCGCTGGAGACGACCCTTGCCTGACACCCGCCCGCCCGTTCTTGACGAAATCGACCGCCAATTGATTGCAGCCCTGCAGATCAATGCCCGCGAGAGCGTAGCCATGCTCGCGCGACAATTGGGCATCGCCCGCACCACCGTGACTTCGCGGCTGGCACGGCTGGAAAAGGCCAAGGTGATCACCGGTTACGGCGTGCGTTTGGGTCAACGTGTCGTGGATGGCGGCTTGCAGGCGTACGTCGGGATCACGGTGCAACCGCGCTCGGGCAAGGAAGTGTTGCGACGTCTTAGCGCGATGGCTCAGGTGCAGCAGTTGTGCGCGGTCAGTGGCGAATTTGATTACGTGGCGTGGCTGCGCACCGATTCACCTGAGCAGCTGGATCAGTTGCTGGATCAGATCGGCAGTGTGGATGGGGTGGAGAAGACGACTACGTCGATCATCTTAAGTAGCAAGATTGATCGGGGGCAGCCGGTTTAATCCAATCTGTTCGTCACGCTCGTCAAATTGCAGCATTAACAAGCAAAACGACGACACATTGCGTCTTATTAACGTGTTCTACGCTCTCTAGAATGGCTGCCATCTTTTCCTATACTCAGACGCGCATGCCGCGTCCGGTCGCCAGCAAGGTCAGCCATGAACAAGAACAATCGCCATCCTGCAGACGGTAAAAAACCAGTCACCATTTTCGGTCCGGACTTTCCCTTCGCCTTCGACGACTGGATCGAGCACCCGGCCGGTCTGGGCAGCATCCCTGCGCACAACCATGGCGCTGAGGTCGCGATCGTTGGTGCCGGTATCGCAGGCCTGGTGGCTGCGTACGAATTGATGAAACTGGGCCTCAAACCCGTCGTCTACGAAGCCTCGAAAATGGGCGGTCGTCTGCGCTCCCAGGCATTCAACGGCGCTGAAGGCATCATCGCCGAGCTCGGCGGCATGCGCTTCCCGGTGTCGTCCACTGCGTTTTATCACTACGTCGACAAGCTTGGGCTGCAAACCAAACCTTTCCCGAACCCGCTGACACCTGCCTCGGGCAGCACGGTGATCGACCTCGAAGGCCAGACTCATTACGCACAGAAACTGGCGGATCTTCCTGCACTGTTCCAGGAAGTCGCCGACGCCTGGGCCGATGCGCTGGAAGCCGGTTCGCAGTTCTCTGACATCCAGCAAGCGATCCGCGATCGCGATGTGCCGCGCCTCAAAGAGCTGTGGAACACCCTCGTTCCGCTGTGGGACGACCGCACTTTCTACGACTTCGTGGCCACCTCCAAAGCCTTCGCCAAACTCTCGTTCCATCACCGCGAGGTGTTTGGTCAGGTCGGTTTCGGTACCGGCGGCTGGGACTCGGACTTCCCGAATTCGATGCTGGAAATCTTCCGCGTGGTCATGACCAACTGCGACGATCACCAACACTTGGTGGTCGGCGGCGTCGAACAAGTGCCGTTGGGGATCTGGCGTCATGTGCCGGAACGTTGCGTGCACTGGCCAGAAGGCACCAGCCTCAGCTCCCTGCACAACGGCGCGCCGCGTACCGGCGTGAAAAAAATTGCCCATGCGGCAGACGGGCGCTTTGCCGTCACCGACAACTGGGGCGACACCCGCGAATACGCAGCGGTGCTGACCACCTGCCAGAGCTGGCTGCTGACCACCCAGATCGAATGCGATGAGACCCTGTTCTCGCAAAAGATGTGGATGGCCCTCGACCGTACGCGCTACATGCAATCGTCGAAAACCTTCGTGATGGTCGACCGGCCATTCTGGAAGGACAAGGACCCGGAAACCGGCCGCGACCTGATGAGCATGACCCTCACCGATCGCCTGACCCGTGGCACCTACCTGTTCGACAACGGCGACGACAAGCCAGGCGTGATTTGCCTGTCGTACTCGTGGATGAGCGACGCGCTGAAAATGCTCCCGCAACCTGTGGAAAAACGCGTGAAACTGGCGCTGGATGCGTTGAAGAAGATCTATCCGAAAGTCGACATCGCGGCGCGGATCATTGGCGATCCGATCACCGTATCCTGGGAAGCCGACCCGCATTTCCTCGGTGCTTTCAAGGGCGCCCTGCCCGGCCACTACCGTTACAACCAGCGCATGTACGCGCACTTCATGCAGGCTGACATGCCGGCCGAGCAGCGCGGGATTTTCATCGCCGGTGACGATGTTTCGTGGACGCCTGCGTGGGTTGAAGGTGCGGTGCAGACCTCGCTCAATGCGGTGTGGGGCATCATGAAACACTTCGGCGGTGAAACTCACACCGAGAACCCGGGTCCAGGAGATGTGTTCAACGAGATCGGCCCGATCGCCCTGCCCGAGTAAGAGGAATCCGAAATGCGCGTAGCCCTTTACCAATGTCCACCGCTGCCCCTGGATGTCGCCGGCAATCTGCAACGCCTGCATCAATTGGCGCTGGAAGCCAAGGGCGCGGATTTGCTGGTGCTGCCGGAGATGTTTTTGACCGGCTACAACATCGGCCTCGACGCGGTCAGCGTGCTGGCGGAGGTGCACAACGGTGAGTCGGCGCAGCAGATCGCGCGCATCGCCAAGACGGCCGGGATCGCCATTTTGTATGGCTACCCCGAGCGCACCGAAGACGGTCAGATTTACAACGCCGTGCAGTTGATCGACGCCAATGGCGAGCGCCTGTGCAACTACCGCAAGACTCACCTGTTCGGCGACCTCGATCACTCGATGTTCAGCGCCGGGCCGGATGAGTTTCCGCTGGTTGAACTCAATGGCTGGAAGCTCGGCGTCCTGATCTGCTACGACCTGGAGTTCCCGGAAAACGCCCGACGCCTGGCCCTGGCCGGCGCCGAGCTGATTCTGGTGCCGACGGCGAACATGATTCCTTACGACTTCATTGCCGACGTCACCGTCCGCGCCCGGGCTTTCGAAAACCAGTGCTATGTGGCTTACGCCAACTATTGCGGCAACGAAGGCGAGATCCAGTATTGCGGCCAGAGCAGCATCGCCGCGCCGGATGGCAATCGCATCGCCCAGGCAGGCCTTGATGAAGCACTGATTGTCGGCGAGCTGGATCGGCAGTTGATGGTCGATTCCCGCGCCGCCAATCGCTACTTCCTCGATCGCCGTCCCGAGCTTTATGGCGAGCTGAACAAGCGCTGACCACCCGTAATCCGCTAGCATTAGCGCTTCTCTGCTCTGGAAGTGCTCATGCCTGCGCTGAATCACCCCCGCCTTCACACTGAAATCCTGGCCAACGGTCTGCGGGTGACGCTGCGTCATGCTCCCGATTTAAAGCGCAGTGCTGCGGCGTTGCGCGTCGCGGCGGGCAGCCATGACGTGCCGCTGGCCTGGCCCGGGCTGGCGCACTTTCTCGAGCACCTGCTGTTTCTCGGCACGGAGCGTTTTCCTGCGAGCCAAGCACTGATGGCCTACGTCCAGGGTCATGGCGGCCAGGTGAATGCGCGGACCAGCGAACGCACCACAGACTACTTTTTCGAGTTGCCGCCTCAGGCGTTTACCGGGGGACTGGAGCGCCTGTCGGACATGCTCGCTCATCCGCGTATGAATCAGGACGATCAGCGGCGGGAACGGGAAGTGCTGCACGCAGAATTTGTCGCCTGGTCGCGGGATACGACCGCTCAACAGCAATTCGCGCTGTTCGACAGTCTTTCAGCGGCGCATCCGCTGCGGGCGTTTCATGCTGGCAACCGCTACAGCCTGCCGGTGCCGCAACCTGAGTTTCAGCAAGCCTTGCAGGGTTTCTATCAGCGGTTTTATCAGACCGGGCAGATGACCTTGAGCCTGGCCGGGCCGCAGAGTCTCGATGAGTTGAGGGCGATGGCTCAGCGCTTTGGCGCTGCTATTCCCGTAGGGGAAAAGGTCCCGCAACAAGCGCCTACATCGCTGATGGATTCTTCGGACAAAAGTTATCAACAAGCTGCAGCGCGTCGACTGGATCTGCTGTTTGCCTTCGACGCGTTGCCCGATTCATCGCCCGAGGCGCTGGCGTTCCTGTGTCATTGGCTGAACGCCGCGAAACCCGGTGGCCTGCTGGCGCAATTGTACGAGTGCGGGCTGACTGACAGCCTCAAAGCTGCGCCGTTGTATCAGTTCGCCGGCCAGGCTTTGTTGCACATCGAGTTCACGTTGCCTGCCAACGCGACGCCCAACGGGATCCGCGAGCGGCTACTGGATTGGCTTGGATTCTTTGCCTCACAGCAACCCTGGACCGGGTTGCGCGAAGAATACGCCGCCCTGCTGCAACGTCAGCAGCAAGTCAGCGGTGCCCTGCAACTGGCCCGACTCGACAGTGAACAGCGTGAAGCCGGGTTATCCGAATCGGGTATTGCAGCCCTCAAGGAAGTCCTGAAACAAATCGGCGCTGTGGATAACTTCACCGGCCAATGGCAACTGCCCACACCTAATCCGTTTTTACGCGCCGAGGCTCCGGCCCCGAGTGCCGGACTGATCCGCGGCCAGACCAGCAAACACCGAGGTTTGCGGACCTTTGCCCAGGATCGCTCACGCGGTCGTCGTGAACGTTCGCCCATGCAGTTCAGTCAGGCGTTGCCCGATAACAGTGTCGAAGGTGCCGTTTACTTGCGCTGGCGTCTGGACTCGGCCCCTCGCAGCAATGTTCAGACGAGCCTGGAAAACCGCCTTCAGCCGTTGCGTGAAGACGCTCGTCAGGCAGGTGTCTATTTTTCCTTCAGCGCATCGGGCAATGAATGGCTGCTGAAAATGACCGGGCTACAGGAGCCGATGCCGACCATCCT
The DNA here is from genome assembly GCF_057837605.1 of Pseudomonas sp. GL_093. Taxonomy (NCBI): domain Bacteria; kingdom Pseudomonadati; phylum Pseudomonadota; class Gammaproteobacteria; order Pseudomonadales; family Pseudomonadaceae; genus Pseudomonas; species Pseudomonas sp. GL_093. The sequence continues at coordinate 6,406,276 of NZ_CM174448.1, forward strand.
CGAGCACGCGCTGAAAGAACTGACAAAACCTGGTGACAATTTCTCGCAGGAAGAGCCGAGCGTTGCGTTGATGCCGATTCGACAGTTGCTTAAAGCGCTGCCCGATCACTGCCTTGAGGGCACCGCTGACTCGGACGACTTGATGCAGCTTTGGTCAAGCGCACGCTGGGATGGTCTGGCGACCGGCCTTTCCGCCCAGACACAAGCGGCGATGGGGCTTGCCTTGAGTCGTGTGCCCGGCGCTGCGGACAATCAACTGACGCCGCCCTCCCCGATAAACGCGCAGCATCTGTGGAGCGCGGTCGATACCGGGTCCAGCGAACACGCCTTGTTGCTCTTCTGCCCGACCGCAACCGCGGACATCGCTGACGAAGCCGCCTGGCGCTTACTGGCTCACGTCTGCCAGACGCCGTTTTACCAACGCCTGCGGGTAGAACTGCAGCTCGGTTATGCGGTGTTCAGTGCCCTGCGGCAGATCCATGGACAGACAGGATTGTTGTTCGGCGTGCAATCACCCAGCGTCGCCCCTCTGGATCTGCTGGAACACATCGAACATTTCCTGCGTGGATTAGCCGGGATGATCGGCGACATCAATGACCAGACTTTCATCGAGCAGCGCCAGGCGCTGGCCGATCAATTCGATAGCGCGGCGCTGCCCAATGCGCAGGCCGCCGAACTGCTTTGGCAGGGCAAACTGGCCGGCCGCTCGTCGGATTATCTGGAGCTTCTACCTCAGACGATTCTGACGATCGACCGTGAAACGTTACTGGCCGCAGTACAACGACTGAATCAGGCCGAAGGCGGTTGGCGCTGCCTGGCCAGCGGACCGTGCCCGGCCTCGCCTTGGCAAGCGGCAAAATGATCATTACCGGTGCTGCAATTAGCTTTCTCAAAGATTCCCGGCCAATCGCCCTGTAATTTTGAGTAACATAGCCACCTAACTATCTGAACATCTCCGGCTGGAGGTGGACTATATGTATAGATCTCAACTGTCCCATCACCTGAAGGAGCGCTTCTATGTCCTGGTCCAAACCTGCTTACACCGACCTGCGTATCGGCTTTGAAGTCACCATGTACTTCGCAAGCCGCTAATCTTTTTGTAGCGCAGTGCAACGCCTCGGCTCGCCGAGGCGTTTTTATTTTCAGTTTTCGAATGATGGAGCGGCCATGTTTGTCCAGATTCTAGGTTCCGCCGCCGGCGGTGGTTTCCCCCAGTGGAACTGCAACTGCGTGAACTGCGCCGGTTTTCGTGATGGCAGCCTGAACGCCAAGGCGCGGACCCAGTCGTCCATCGCGATTTCCGATAACGGCGTGAACTGGGTGTTGTGCAACGCATCGCCGGACATCCGCGCCCAGCTCCAGAGCTTCGCCCCGATGCAACCGGGCCGCGCCCTGCGCGATACCGGCATCAACGCGATCATCCTGATGGACAGCCAGATCGACCACACCACCGGCCTGCTCAGCCTGCGCGAAGGTTGCCCGCACCAGGTCTGGTGCACCAACATGGTCCACGAAGACCTGAGCACCGGTTTCCCGCTGTTCACCATGCTGACCCACTGGAACGGCGGGCTGACCTGGAACCAGATCGAGCTTGACCGCAGCTTCACCATCCCGGGCTGCCCGAGTCTGCGTTTCACCCCGCTGCCGTTGCGCAGCGCCGCACCACCGTACTCGCCGCACCGTTTCGACCCGCACCCGGGCGACAACATCGGCCTGATCGTTGAAGACCTCAACACCGGCGGCAAACTGTTCTACGCACCGGGCCTGGGCAAGGTCGACGCACCGCTGCTGGAGATCATGGCGGGCAGCGATTGTCTGCTGGTGGACGGCACGATGTGGGATGACGACGAAATGCAGCGCCGTGGTGTCGGCACCCGCACCGGTCGTGAAATGGGCCACCTGGCGCAGAACGGCCCCGGCGGCATGCTGGAAGTGCTGGAACAGCTGCCCAACCAGCGCAAAGTACTTATCCACATCAACAACACCAACCCGATTCTCGATGAGGATTCGCCAGAGCGTGCAGAACTGGCTCGGCGTGATGTTGAAGTGGCGTATGACGGCATGAGTATTGTGCTGTAGGGACATCGAGACCGCTGCGCGGTCTATCGCCAGCAGGCTGGCTCCCACAGGGGAATGCGATCAACTGTGGGAGCGAGCTTGCTCGCGATGAGGCCGGCCCTGACACCAAAGAATCCACCGGTCGTACCCGGAGAACCGAAATGACTGACACAGCAATGTCCCCCGTCGAGTTCGAAGCAGCCCTGCGCGCCAAGGGCGTCTATTACCACATCTATCATCCGTATCACGTGGCGATGTATGAAGGCCGGGCAACGCGCGAACAGATCCAGGGCTGGGTGGCCAACCGCTTCTACTATCAGGTGAACATTCCACTCAAGGACGCCGCGATCCTCGCCAACTGCCCGGACCGCGAGATTCGTCGCGAGTGGATTCAGCGTTTGCTCGACCACGACGGCGCCCCCGGCGAAGACGGCGGCATCGAAGCCTGGCTGCGTCTTGGGCAAGCGGTCGGCCTCGACCCGGATCAGCTACGCTCGCAAGAATTGGTACTGCCCGGTGTACGTTTTGCCGTCGATGCCTACGTCAACTTCGCCCGCCGTGCCAGTTGGCAGGAAGCCGCCAGCAGCTCGCTGACCGAACTGTTTGCGCCACAGATCCACCAGTCGCGGCTGGACAGTTGGCCGCAGCATTACCCGTGGATCGATCCGGCTGGTTACGAGTATTTCCGCACGCGTCTGGGTCAGGCGCGTCGCGACGTGGAACACGGCTTGGCAATCACCTTGCAGCACTACACGACGCGGGCCGGTCAAGAGCGCATGCTGGAAATTCTCCAGTTCAAACTGGACATTCTTTGGAGCATGCTCGATGCCATGAGCATGGCCTACGAACTGAATCGCCCGCCGTATCACAGCGTGACCGAGCAACGGGTCTGGCATAAAGGAATCACCTTATGAGTTTTGATCGCAGCAGGACCCCGACCTGGCGTCCCGGCTACCGCTACCAGTACGAACCGGCGCAGAAAGGTCATGTGCTGCTCTACCCGGAAGGCATGATCAAACTCAACGAAAGCGCCGCGCTGATCGGCGGTTTGATCGACGGCGAACGTGACGTCGCTGCGATCATCGCCGAACTGGACGCGCAGTTCCCCGGCGTACCCGAGCTCGGTGACGACATCGAGCAATTCATGGAGGTCGCCCGTGCTCAGCACTGGATCGAACTTGCCTGATTCCGCGTCAGACAAGTTACCGCCCAAACCGGAAATTGGCCTGCCGCTGTGGCTGCTGGCCGAGCTGACCTATCGCTGCCCGCTGCAATGTCCGTATTGCTCCAATCCGCTGGACTTCGCCGAGCAAGGCAAAGAACTCAGCACTGAGCAGTGGATCAAGGTCTTTCGCGAAGCGCGGGAAATGGGCGCGGCGCAGTTGGGCTTTTCCGGCGGTGAACCGCTGGTGCGCCAGGACCTCGCCGAGCTGATCACCGAGGCTCGCATGCTGGGTTTCTACACCAACCTGATCACCTCGGGCATCGGCCTGACCGAGCAGAAAATCAGCGACTTCAAAAAGGCCGGCCTGGACCACATTCAGATCAGCTTTCAGGCCAGCGACGAGCAAGTGAACAACTTGCTGGCCGGCTCGAAAAAAGCCTTCGCCCAGAAGCTGGAAATGGCCCGTGCAGTGAAAGCCCACGGTTATCCGATGGTGCTGAACTTCGTGACCCATCGGCACAACATCGACAAGATCGACCGGATCATCGAGCTGTGCATCGCCCTTGAGGCGGACTTCGTCGAACTCGCCACGTGCCAGTTCTACGGTTGGGCGCAGCTCAACCGGGTCGGTCTGTTGCCAACCAAGGAACAACTGGTCCGCGCCGAACGCATCACCAACGAATACCGCGCCAAACTCGAAGCCGAAGGGCATCCGTGCAAGCTGATATTCGTCACCCCCGACTATTACGAAGAACGCCCGAAAGCCTGCATGAACGGCTGGGGCAGTATTTTTCTGACAGTCACGCCGGACGGAACCGCCCTGCCCTGTCACGGTGCCCGACAGATGCCGGTGCAGTTTCCCAACGTGCGCGACCACAGCATGCAGCACATCTGGTACGACTCGTTCGGCTTCAACCGCTTTCGCGGTTACGACTGGATGCCCGAGCCATGCCGTTCCTGCGACGAGAAAGAAAAAGACTTCGGCGGCTGTCGCTGCCAGGCATTCATGCTCACGGGGGACGCGAGCAACGCCGACCCGGTGTGCAGCAAATCGGAACATCACGGCGTGATCCTCAAGGCTCGCGAAGAAGCCGAACACGCGACCCAGACCATCGAACAACTGGCCTTTCGCAATGAACGAAATTCACGACTCATCGCTAAAAGCTGAACCCTTCAGCGCTGCCAAGGCTGTTGCGGCCGGCATCGACTTCGCCGAGTTGCAGGTCGGCCCACATGGCTTGTTCTGGAACGAGTACCGCCCCGAGGACGCCGCCTGCCGGATCTGGCATTGGCGTGACGGACAGGCACATTGCCTGACGCCAGCGGGCTTCAGTGTGCGCAGTCGGGTGTACGAATATGGCGGTGGCGCGTTCTGTCTGACCGATGACGGGATAGTGTTCGTCAACGAGGCGGACCAACAGCTGTATCGGCAGTCGCTTGCCGGCGAGACACCTGAGTTACTGAGCTCAGGCGAATGCCGATACGGCGATCTGCAGTTCGCTAACGGGCAGGTATTGGCGGTTGAAGAAAACCGCGACCGGCATCGTCTGGTGGCTATCGATGTGGCTGACGGTACACGTCATCTGCTGGCCGAAGGCGCCGACTTCTACGCCGCGCCGACGTTGAGTCCCGACGCGCAACGACTGGCGTGGATCGAGTGGAGCCGCCCGGATCAGCCATGGACCGCGACTCGCCTGATGGTTGCCGAACGCCAGAACGACGGCCGTTTTGCTATGCCGCGTTGCGTGGCGGGCGAAGACGCTGAGGAATCACTGCAACAACCGAGATTCGATACCAGCGGCCGTCTGTTTTGCCTGACTGATCGCGGCGGCCACTGGCAGCCTTGGGTGGAATCGGCAGACGGTCTGAGCCCGCTGCCGAGTGCCGCCGCTGATCATGGGCCAGCGCCATGGCAGCTGGGTGGCTGCACCTGGTTGCCGCTGAGCGAAGGCGGCTATCTGGCGAGCTGGACCGAAGACGGATTTGGCAGACTGGGTCTTTGTGGTGACGCCGGTGAAGATTTCACCGGCGATTACAGCCGCTTCCGCTCTCTCGCACTGGATGAGCAGTTCATTTACTGCATCGCCGCTTCGCCAGTCAGTTCATCGGCAGTCATTGCCATCGACCGCCAGACCCGGCAAGTCAAAACACTGGCTGGCGGTATTGCACCGTTGCCTGCCGAGCAGATCAGCGTCCCGCAAACCCTGCGCTACCCGAGCGGTTCGGGCGAAGCACACGGATTCTTCTATCCAGCAATGACCGGTGACGCGAAACCGCCTCTGGTGGTGTTTATCCATGGCGGCCCGACTTCGGCCTGCTACCCGATGCTCGATCCGCGCATCCAGTACTGGGCGCAACGTGGCTTCGCCGTGGCCGACCTCAACTACCGCGGCAGCAGTGGCTATGGCCGGGCTTATCGACAAGCGCTGCATTTGAGCTGGGGCGAAGTGGATGTGGAGGATGCCTGCGCAGTCGTCTCTTATCTTGCCGAACGCGGACTGATCGACGGCAACAAGGCGTTTATTCGCGGCGGCAGTGCTGGCGGCTACACCACACTGTGCGCGCTGGCCTTTCACACAGTCTTCCGCGCCGGCGCCAGCCTGTATGGCGTCAGCGATCCTGTGGCGCTGGGACGGACGACTCACAAGTTCGAAGGCGATTATCTGGATTGGCTGATTGGTGATCCGGTGCAAGATGCCGAACGCTACGCCGCTCGAACGCCGTTGCTGCACGCGGGCAACATCCGTGTGCCGGTGATTTTCTTCCAGGGTGAACTGGACGCCGTAGTGGTGCCGCAACAGACCCGCGATATGGTCACGGCATTACAGGACAACGGCATTCTGGTTGAAGCGCATTACTACGCCGACGAACGCCATGGCTTTCGCAAGGCCGGCAATCAGGCCCATGCGCTGGAGCAGGAGTGGTTGTTTTATCGAAGGGTGATGGAATTGGCGGACTGAAGTCTGCGGCCCGTGCAGGAATTGTGTCGCCCCATTCGCGAGCAGGTCGAATCGTCGCACCGTCGCTCTCACAATGGATCTGTGGTGTACAGAAATCCCTGTGGGAGCGAGCCTGCTCGCGAAAGCGATCTATCTGACGCCAAGAAACTCAACGCTTGGCGATGATGTACACCGCATGCACGATCCCGGGGATGTAACCGCACAGCGTCAGCAGAATATTCAGCCAGAACGCCCCGGCGAAACCGACTTGCAGAAACACACCCAGTGGCGGCAACAGAATGGCGATGATGATGCGAATAAAGTCCATGGGGTCAGCTCCTGATTAAAGTTGGCTCGCGTGAGCCCTACAGCTAATCGACCTTTGCCGTTTGTCAGGGTTCAGTGCGGCTCTTCAGGCCAGTATCTCAAGACCGTGTTTCTGAACGATGCTCAGCAACTTCAACGCCATTCCGCTGGGGTGCTTGTCTCCCGATTCCCATTGTTTAACCGTCGAGGCGCTGGTGTTCAGATAACGCGCGAACACTGGCTGGCTTACGTTGTTGCGTTCACGTAGCGCTTTGATCTGCTCGGCCGGGATCGCGTCCGGAACCGTTGCAAGACATGACTCATCGAATTCGCGCATGGTTGCCTTGCTGATTGCACCGATGGCAAACAAGGCACTGGCTGACTCGTGTATCGATTCCGACATTTCACTTTTGAATTTTTTACTCATGAGATATCTCCACAAACTCCTTCATATCCAGCAAGCGCTGGATTTCCATCTCGGTCAGCCCTCCATACGTCTTGGCTAACTCGCGCAAGTCGGCCAACTGCCTCGGACTGATATTGCTCTGGTCTTTCTTGGCATACAGAAACTGATAAACCCAGTAACGGCCACCTCTGGCCAAAACAATCAACCGATGGCGGTTGGCATTCAAGCGCTTCTTCCAGACCCCGCCGCCGAGATTGTCCGCCTGGCCATTGAGCATTTCGGTGAATGCTTCCCGAAGCTCGTCGTCATCGATCCAGGCCTTCCCGACCTGCATCGAAAAGCGTTTCGTTTTGAACAACCTTGGTGACATTGGCATCCCGTCCACAAAACATACCACCCAGTGGTATAGAAATCAAAGCCAGCTCCACCAACATATTGTTTCGCTGGCACCGGCACTCCTTGCCGACACCCTCTAAAAAGCCATTGATCCCACTACCGCTCAAGCACTGAAATGCATTTGGCAAAACGCAGAGACAAAAAAACGCCCCACGCCAAAAGAATCAGGCATGGGGCGATGCGTTATACCGCGAGACGGTTCGGTAATTCGTGTAGGGCGGGTCTGATCAGACGGCAATCCCTTTGCGGCACTGCAGTTGCGCAGTGCGCACGCGGGAGAAGGCGCGGGCCAGGCGCAGGAGCATTTCGTCGATATTGGCTTTGCTGACGGTCAGGGCCGGGGTAAAGCGCAGGCAGTCAGGCTGCGGAGCGTTGAGCAGCAAGCCTTCGTACAGCGCCGCTTTGACGACGGCGTCAGCCGATTCGTCGGACAAGGTAAGACCCCAGAACAGTCCTTGTCCGCGCAACTCGCCATGACCATAGCGATGGGATAAACGCTGCAGACCTTCGCTCAGGTGCTGACCGGTTTCCCCGACATGATCGAGAAACCCCTTGTCCTGCACGCTGTCGAGGACGGCAAGCCCGGCAGCCGTCATCAGCGCGTTGCCATGATGAGTTCCGGTCACTTCGCCAATGTCGAAACAGCAGGCTTTGCCCCGCGCCAACAACGCTGCCAATGGCACGCCACCGCCCAGCCCTTTACCCAGAACAACGATATCTGCCCGTACGCCGTAGGATTGTTCGGCGAGCAAAGTGCCGCAACGACCGATACCGGTTTGCACTTCGTCGAAGATCAGCAGAATACCCAGCTCACGGCACAGGCGCTCGACCCCTTTGAGGTAATGCTCGGTGGCCGGTACCACCCCGGCTTCGCTCTGGATCGGCTCGAGCATGATCGCCACGGTCTGGGCATCGACGGCCGCATGCAAGGCCGCAAGATCATTGAACGGCACGTGACTGAAGCCTGGAAGCAGCGGCTCGAATCGGTTAGTCAGATTCGAACTGTCCGACGCCGAAATCGTCCCCAGACTACGACCATGGCAGCCGTTGTTGGCAACGATAATCCGCGAAGCCCCGCCGCGATGCCGTTGGCCCCATTTTCGCGCCAGTTTGATCGCCGCTTCACAGGCTTCGCTGCCACTGTTGAGCAGGTACGCCTGATCACTGCCGGTGCTGGAACACAGTCGCTCAGCAAGATTGAGCATGCCGCGGTTATGCAGGCCGAAACCGGGGTTGATCAACGACTGAGCCTGCGCCGCGATGGCGTTGACCAGAACCGAAGGGCTGTGTCCGAGGCTATTGGCCCCGCCACCCTGTGAGAAATCCAGATAAGCGCGGTCATCGCTGTCCCACAACCATGAGCCCTGGCCGCGCACGAATATCTGTTTCGGTCGCTCGACACTGGGCATCAGGCACTCGCTGGAAAGATTGTCGCCTTGGGACGGCAAGAAGGCGTCCACGGCCAGGTCATCAAGACTCGGTGGATTGCGCCGCAAGCTGAACAAATTCATCTGATCAAACCTCGTGCGAGGTTTTTTGCCTTACCTATGTAAACACCATCGAAGCAAACGGTATTCATCGCGCTCTGTGGCCCTGTAAGCCTTGTTAATGCGGTTAGACTAGGCTCAGCCAAGGCCTTGAGCCATTTCGATTTCCCAGCATTTTCGATAAGCACACCTTATGGATTTCAAGCAACTGCGTTATTTCGTCGCGGTCTACGAAGAAGGTCATGTGGGCCGGGCTGCCGAGCGGCTTTCAATCTCCCAACCGGCGCTGTCCCAGCAGATCCGCCACCTCGAGCAAAACCTCGATGTGAGCCTGTTCGAACGCAGCAGCAAACGTCTGCTGCCCACCCTGGCTGCTCATACTTTGTACAACCATGCCCTGCCCTTGCTGGATGGGTTGCAGCGGGCACGGGAAGCCTTGGGCAACTTCAAGGGCCAAGCACTGCGCACGTTGGCCATCGGCGTATTGCAAACTGTCCACACCAGCCTGGTGCCGCAGATGCTCGAACGCGTGCGCAAGGCGCAGCCGCATTTGGTGGTGCAGATCTATGAACTGGCGGGGCTGGAAATCGAGCGGCGCTTGCTCAACGGCTCTCTGGACATTGGCATCAGCTATCTGCCGCCTCGTCAGCCGGGGTTGCACGGCGTGATGCTGTACGAAGACGAGCTGACCCTGGTCATCCCGGCGGATCACCCGTTGCGGGAATTCAAGAAAGTCTCGATGAGTCAGGCCGCCGAATTGCCGATGTTGCTGCTGGGTGAAGAGTTTCAGGTGCGGCAGATCTGGCAGGCGCAACTGGCCAATCTGGGACGACGTCCGCAGGTACAGGCAGAACTGAACAACATGGCGGGGATTCTCGACAGTTTGCCGCACACGCGACTGGCGACGGTGTTGCCCGGACGCTCGCAACAGGCACACGGCAACAAGGAACTGTTGTGGAAACCATTGAGCGAGCCGAGGGTGCCGCTGAAAGTTGGTTTGGTGTGTCGGGACGTGCAGCGGCAACAGGCCTCTCTGGCCTTATTGCGTACGTTGCTGGAGGAAGTAATGAATGGCTCGGAGGGGCGTTTGAGCAGCCCGGCAACGCGGGATGAAATGAGCTGAGCACTTTTCTGCAGGCAAAAGAAAACCCCGCCGAAGCGGGGCTTTGCAGACTGTTTCCCTGACATCCATTTCACTCCGCCGTCCTGGCAGAATCCTACGTGTCCGTGTTGTTGCTTTGCGCTTCCTGCGCGACGTCCATGTGAAGTAGATTAGCTGTGGATCCAATCTTCATCTATGGGAGAAGAGCAGCACGTCATGTAAGAGAATGCTTACATGACGCTACATTGTCAGAACTGCCCTGCATCCAGCAGGAACAACGACTCGCTGCCGGCCTTCACCGACGCGCTCAACGAGTGAATACGCGGCAGCAGACGTGCGAAATAGAAGCGCGCCGTGCCCAACTTGCTCGCGTAGAAATCGTCCTGCGCCTCTTTGCCAAAAGCGGCCTTGGCCATCAGTGCCCACATGTACGCATACGACACGTAACCGAATGCTTGCAGATACTCGACCGAGGCAGCGCCGATTTCGTTCGGGTTGCTTTTCGCCCGATCGAGCAGCCACGCGGTCAGTTCGTCGAGGGTAGTTACCGCATCGTTCAGCGGCTTGGTGAACTCGGCCAGATCAGCACTGGCAGTCGCGGTGAAATGACGGATCTCGTCGGCAAACAGGTTGTAGAACACCCCGCCGGTGCCGACGATCTTGCGCCCTACCAGGTCCAGCGCCTGAATGCCGTTGGTGCCTTCGTAGATCTGGGTGATGCGCACGTCGCGAACCAGTTGCTCCTGGCCCCACTCACGGATGTAACCGTGGCCGCCGAAAACCTGCTGGCCGTGAATCGTGGTTTCCAGACCCAGGTCGGTGAGGAACGCCTTGGCCACCGGGGTCAGCAAGGCCACCAAATCTTCCGCGCGTTTGCGGGTCGTGGCGTCTTCGCTGAACTTGGCGGTGTCCAGTTGCATGGCCACGTAGGTCGAGAAGGCACGACCGCCTTCGTTCGAGGCTTTCATGGTCAGCAGCATGCGACGCACGTCCGGGTGGACGATGATCGGGTCAGCGACCTTGTCCTTGTTCTGCGCGCCAGTCGGCGAACGGCTTTGCAAACGGTCGCGGGCATATTCGACGGCGTTCTGGTACGAACGCTCGCCGCTGGCCAGGCCCTGGATACCAACACCCAGACGTTCGTAGTTCATCATGGTGAACATCGCGGCCAGGCCTTTGTTCGGCTCGCCGACCAGATAACCCACCGCCTCGTCGAAGTTCATCACGCAGGTCGCGGACGCCTGAATGCCCATCTTGTGTTCGATCGAACCGCAGGTCGCCGGGTTGCGTGCGCCCAGGCTGCCATCGGCATTGACCATGAACTTGGGCACCAGGAACAACGAAATGCCTTTGGGCCCCGCCGGTGCGTCTGGCAGTTTGGCCAGTACCAAATGAATGATGTTCTCGGTCAGGTCGTGCTCACCGCCGGTGATGAAGATCTTGGTGCCGCTGACCTTGTAGGAACCGTCAGCCTGAGGATCTGCCTTGGTGCGAATGATCCCCAGGTCAGTACCGGCGTGAGGCTCGGTCAGGCACATGGAGCCGGCCCAGACGCCGGCGTACATGTTCGGCAGGTACGCGGCTTTCAGCGCTTCACTGGCGTGGGCGTTGATCGACAGGCAGGCGCCCGCGGTCAGCATCGGGTACAGACCGAACGACAGGCTGGCGGAGTTGACCATTTCTTCGACCTGAGCCGAAACAGCCTTGGGCATGCCCATGCCGCCGTAGGTCGGATCGCCACCGACACCGACCCAACCGCCTTCAGCGTAAGTCTGATAAGCCTGTGGGAAACCGGCCGGCGTGGTGACGGCACCGTCCGCCCAATGGCAACCTTCTTCGTCAGCCGCACGGCTCAGGGGCGCGATGCTTTTGCTGGTGACCTTGCCGGCTTCTTCGAGAATGGCTTCGACCGTTTCAGCATCGACAGTCTCAGCCAGCGCAGGCAGCTCGGCCCAGAGTTTGGCGACCTCGAACACTTCATTGAGGACGAAGCGCATATCGCGCAGGGGCGCTTTGTAGTCAGCCATGGCAAACCTCGCAAGATCTAAACAGGTGATTCGTAGGAGTGGTGCTTTCGTTGGGTTCGAGTGTAACCCAACAACTTTTACGACACATAGGGTCAGCTCATGACCGTTTTGTTATTTTTAGTCACTGAAAGCGAACCATTAAAGAAGCCCGCAACCAGGCGGGCTCTTTTACCTCGGCTTGAAACACTATAGTGCGAATAACTCCGCAGGCAGGTTCATCAGACAATCGCTGCCCGCCTCGATGGCCGCCCGATGAGCCGCCGTGCGTGGCAGCAAACGCTTGAAGTAAAACTCGCTGGTTGCCAGTTTTGCCTGGCAGTAATCAGCATCGTCGCTGCCCGAATCGAGCTGCGCCTGAGCCACCAGCGCCATGCGCAGCCACAGATAGCCGAGGATGATGTAACCGCTGTACATCAGGTAATCCACCGACGCCGCGCCGACTTCATCCGGATTTTTCATCGCGGCCATACCGACCTTGGTGGTCACCTCTCCCCACTGCTGATTCAGGTCGTTGAGCTGCGCCACGTAGCTGGCGAGTTGCGGATGTCCGGCGTTTGCCGCACAGAACTTGTGAACGATTTTGGTGAACCCGCGCAGCAATTTCCCTTGGCTGCCGAGGACTTTTCTTCCAAGCAAGTCCAGCGCCTGAATGCCGTTGGTGCCTTCGTAGATCGGTGCGATCCGGCAGTCGCGTACCAGCTGCTCCATGCCCCACTCGCGGATAAAACCGTGACCACCGAACACCTGCATGCCGTGGTTGGTCACTTCCAGCCCGGTATCGGTCATGAAGGCTTTGCAGATTGGCGTGAGGAACGCCAGCAGGTCTTCGGCATCCTGACGCGCCGTTTCATCCGGGCTCAGATGCGCCACGTCCAACAACTGAGCAGTGAAATAAGTCAGCGCCCGGTTGCCTTCGTTGAAGGCTTTCATCGTCAGCAACATCCTGCGCACGTCAGGGTGAACAATGATCGGATCGGCGGCTTTTTCCGGCGCTTTCGGGCCGGTCAGCGCTCGCATCTGCAGTCGGTCGTTGGCGTATTTGATCGCGCCCTGAAAGCTCGCCTCCCCCAGACACAAGCCCTGCATGCCGGTGCCCAGTCGAGCATGGTTCATCATGGTGAACATGCAGTTCAGGCCCTTGTTCGGCTCACCGATCAAGAAGCCCTTGGCGTCGTCGAAGTTCAGCACGCAGGTAGCCGAGGCCTTGATGCCCATTTTGTGTTCGATCGAGCCACAGGAAACGCCGTTGCGCTCGCCCGCCTCACCCTCGGCATTGGGTAGGAATTTAGGAACGATAAACAGCGAAATGCCCTTGGTCCCGGCCGGAGCGTCCGGCAGTTTCGCCAGCACCAAGTGAATGATGTTTTCACTCATGTCGTGCTCGCCGGCAGAGATGAAGATCTTGCTGCCGGAGATCGCATAGCTGCCGTCAGCCGCAGGCACGGCGCGGGTTTTGATGATGCCCAGGTCAGTGCCGCAATGAGCTTCGGTCAGGCACATGGTGCCGGTCCATTGGCCGGCGGTGAGTTTGCTCAGGTAAGTCTGTTTCTGTGCTTCAGTGCCATGGGCGTGGATCGCCGACATTGCACCGTGAGTCAGACCGGGGTACATGCCCCAGGAGGTGTTACTGGAGCCGACCATTTCGCTGATCACCAGCCCCAGTGAACTCGGCAAACCCTGGCCACCGTAAACCGGATCAGCCGCCAGACCATGCCAGCCACCTTCAACATATTGTGCGAAGGCCTGCTTGAAGCCTGTAGGCGTAGTCACCACGCCATTGTCGAAATGGCAGCCTTCTTCGTCGCCACTTCGGTTCAGCGGTGCGAGAACGTTCTCACAGAACTTTGCACCTTCTTCGAGGATCGCATTGACCATGTCAGGGCTGGCATCGGTGGCGCCCAGCGCGGCGTAGTTGCTGTGAAAATCGAAGACGTGGTCGATCAGAAAGCGCATGTCGCGCAGGGGAGCTTTGTACTCAGGCATGGTCATTTCTCCGGCAGCAGATTCCCCAAACCTACTGCCGCGCACCCGACCTCACAATCACAGTCCAGACGCTGAATGCGCCATCATCACTCAATCAGTAGCGGCGTCCATGCGCACTGCGCCACGACGGTTTTGACCGAAAGCCACGACACAGTTGCGCCCCGCGCCCTTGGCACTGTAGAGCGCCTCGTCAGCGGACTTGAGCACTTTCTCGGGAGTGCGCTGCTCCAGTCGTTCGGCCACGCCAATGCTGACGGTGACCGACACACTTGAGGCGCCCGAGCCTGCGCGACGTTGACGACCTTGCTGGTCGTCCTGAGGACGGCTGTCCTGATTGCGCAGTTGAATGTTGTAGGTGGCGATGGACTCGCGGATGACTTCCAGGTGCGGCATGCACTCTTCGAGGGTCTTGCCTGCGAACACCAGGGCGAATTCCTCACCGCCGTAGCGATACGCCCTACCGCCTCCGCCGATTTTCGACAGCTTGCTGGCGACCAGTCGCAATACCTGATCGCCGACATCGTGACCGTGAGTGTCATTGAATTTCTTGAAGTGATCGACGTCGCTCATCGCCAGCACGTAATTGCGCCCCAATCGCTGCATCCGCTCGTTCAGGGCTCGGCGGCCCGGCAGGCCGGTGAGTTCGTCGCGGAAGGCCATTTGGTAGGCCTCATGGGCGACCGCTGCGGCAATCATCAACATCACCTGACTGCACATGATGTTCAGGGTGAACGGCAGGATGAAGGTTTTCGGCAACATCCAGAACAACCCGAGCAAGCCCACCAGTTGGGCAGCATGCAAGGGTCTCGGGTTGCGCCAGTATTGCCAGGCCAGCAGCACGAAAGAGGCGATGAACACGGGATAAGACAACTGGATCAGGCTCATCCAGGCGCCATGCAGTGCCGGCCAGCGAATTTCCGAGAGCCACATCAACAGCGCTTGTGGATAACTTTGTTCGAGACCGAGCGCGACGCTACCGAACGCCAGCAACACAGCGAACCGCGCCACCATGTCTTGAAACAAATGAGTGCGCTCCTGCCACGCGGCGAAGATGCCGAACAGCAGCGGCAAGAGCAGGCAACACAAATGGAACACCACGGCTGCGTCTTCGCGGACCTTGCCGTTATCGCGGTAAAAGTCGGTCTGGGTGTCGAGCAAAAAGTAGGCGATGTACACCGTGACCATCAGGAACAGCTCGCGCTGTCGTCGGTAAACCGCGCAGTAAGCACCTCCGAGCAACAACACCAGGGTTGGCAGTACGTTGAACAGCGAGGTGAAAAAGACGTTCAGATCCTTCACGTACGCAGCCGCCAGCCCCGCAAGTAAAAGCAGTAATGACGGCAGGAAATGGCTGAAACGTACAGCGGAAGAACGCGGCAAGGGTAAAGCTCCGACCCGGCAAACAAAGATGGCATTGTGCCTGCTCTTTGAGCGACATGTCACATCGCCACCCTCTTTAACGGCAGCAAAGGCATTCTTCTTAGCGTTTTAGTCAGGAATATTTACGCGTAGATATCGCGCACAAAAAAGCCGCTGCTCCCGAGGAAGCAGCGGCTTTATGAAGCGACAGCGTGGGACTTAGTAACCCAGCGCGAAGTCTTCTTCTTTCATGTCCATCAGGTTGTTAGCGCCCGACAGCATGGTGACAACGTGAGTGCGGGTACGCGGCAGGATGCGCTGGAAGTAGAAGCGCGCAGTCTGCAGCTTGGCGGTGTAGAACGCCGTTTCGGTGGTGCCGGCAGCCAGTTTCTCGGCAGCCAGACGCGCCATGTCAGCCCAGAAGTAGGCAAGGCAGGCGTAACCGGAGTACATCAGGTAATCCACCGACGCCGCGCCGACTTCTTCGCGGTCTTTCATGGCAGCCATACCGACCTTCATGGTCAGCTCGCCCCATTCTTTGTTCAGCGCAGCCAATGGCTCGACGAACTCTTTGACCGCTTCGTTGCCTTCGTTGGTCTGGCAGAACTTGTGGACGATCTTGGTGAAGCCTTTCAGGGCCTCACCTTGAGTCATCAGCACTTTACGGCCCAGCAAGTCGAGTGCCTGGATACCGGTGGTGCCTTCGTACAGCATCGAAATACGGCTGTCGCGAACGTTCTGCTCCATGCCCCACTCGGCGATGAAGCCGTGGCCGCCGTAGATTTGCACGCCGTGGTTAGCGGATTCGAAACCGACTTCAGTCATGAAGGCTTTAGCGATCGGAGTCATGAAGGCCAGCAGTGCGTCGGCTTTCTTCTTCTCTTCTTCGTCCACGCCGTATTTAACGATGTCGACTTGCTTGGCGGTGAAGTAAACCATCGCACGGTTGCCTTCGGCGAAAGCCTTCATGGTCAACAGCATGCGACGTACGTCAGGGTGAACGATGATCGGGTCAGCGGCTTTTTCTGGCGCTTTCGGGCCAGTCAGAGAGCGCATTTGCAGGCGATCACGAGCGTATTTCAGACCGCCCTGGAAGCCGATTTCGGCGTGAGCCAGACCTTGCAGTGCAGTACCCAGACGTGCCGTGTTCATGAAGGTGAACATGCAGTTCAGGCCTTTGTTCGCCGGGCCGATCAGGAAACCAGTGGCTGCGTCGAAGTTCATCACGCAGGTGGCGTTACCGTGGATGCCCATCTTGTGTTCCAGGGAACCACAGGTCACAGCGTTGCGTGCGCCGACCGAACCGTCTTCGTTCGGCATGAACTTGGGAACGATGAACAGCGAAATGCCTTTGGTGCCAGCCGGTGCATCCGGCAGACGTGCCAGCACGATGTGGACGATGTTGTCGGCCATGTCGTGTTCACCGGCCGAGATGAAGATCTTGGTGCCGGAGACTTTGTAGGAACCGTCGGCCTGAGGTTCGGCCTTGGTGCGCAGCATGCCCAGGTCGGTGCCGCAGTGCGGTTCGGTCAGGCACATGGTGCCGGTCCATTCGCCGGAAACCAGCTTGGTCAGGTAAGCCTCTTGCTGCTCAGGCGTGCCGTGCTCGGAAATCGTGTTCATCGCGCCATGGGACAGGCCTGGGTACATGCCCCACGACCAGTTGGCTTCGCCAACCATTTCGCTGACGGCCAGACCCAGAGATTCCGGCAGGCCTTGGCCGCCGTGCTCTACGTCATGGGCCAGGCTTGGCCAGCCGCCTTCGACGAATTGTTTGTAGGCTTCTTTGAAGCCCGTCGGGGTTTTAACGCCCGACTCGCTCCAGGTGCAGCCTTCGGTGTCACCCACGCGGTTCAGCGGAGCCAGCACCTGCTCACAAAACTTGGCGCCTTCTTCGAGAATGGCGTCAACCATGTCTGGAGTTGCGTCCTGGCAAGCCGGAAGGCTCTGATAGTGCGCTTCGTAGCCGAGCAGTTCGTCACGAACGAAGCGAATATCACGCAAGGGGGCCTTGTAGTCAGGCATAGCGATAAACCTCTGCTGATGTAACCGGGAATGAACGACCGCGTTGATTTGTTGTGGCGGTCAAACAGTTGTTTGAAACATACGTTTACGCCCAAATCTTGTCAAGCACCGATCTTTTGCCGTTTGTCATCATCCTTAGTAAAGCAACATTTAGAGCTCATCGTAGATCCGCGCTGATTCTGCGCCGCCCGATATTTCTGACAAATGAAAATCGGGTCAGACGAAGGGAGCCGGGACGCAAGAAGAGTTCGAGTCAGGAAAAACATCCCATCACTGCGCCTATACCCACCAGAAGAAACATCTGGCCCGGGAGGACAATACTATGGCCACAAAGGCCACAAACACCTGTCATTTATGACAGTTATCTATCTTCTTTGAATAGGTTTTCATTGTGTTTAAGGCCTGCTCGGCGAGCAGCAGACAGACGACTTATTCACAGCCCCACGGAACAGACATGAACAGTTCTATCAATCAGCCACAAGCAACGCAGGCGGGTGACCACGATCCAACGTTCGGTAAAAACAGCGGTGGATTCACACCTGAAGGCAAAATTCCCAGCAGCGCCCGCGCACTGGCAGTGACTTCTGACGGAGAGCTCAATCTGGCAATCTCGGTAGACGGGGAGTATCTCTTTACCCGTGCCAGTGCTGACGGTTTCGGTATTGAAGGTTTCACGCCCACCCGAGGAAAATTCGAAAACGCCGGAACGTCGATTCCCACTCGATTACTATGGCAAAAGGATGACGGAAAAACGGTACTTATTTGCGACTCGATCACCAATGGCGTGAGCCGACCCGCCGTAACACGCTTCAATGCCAGTGGCAGCCCGGACCCGGTTTTCGGTCATCAAATCCTCGGTATTACTCCTGAAGGCGCTGTAGCTCCCGCGCGACCTCGCCGCATGACTGACGGCTGCCTGCAAGCAGACAAAATCCTCGTCACTTGCTGTTATCAACTGCCTCCCAACAATTCCCTTGATGTCATTAGCCGCCTTGCCCGCTTACAAAGTGACGGCCAATTGGACCCAACCTTCGGCGAAGGGGCAGGCTTCATCGACCTGCGATTCGGTAACTTCACCACTCACTCATCGAGTGTTCAGCTTCAACCGGATGGCAAGATCGTTGTAGGCGGAATGATCGTGGGTCAAGGTGATCTGCAAATAACGCTGTCCCGCTATAGCGCCGACGGTGTTCCAGACCTTGGTTTTGGAATAGAAGGTTATGCAAAGTGGGGAATCGCCAATCACAATTGCATCCTGGAACAAATGGTTGTTCAGAGTGACGGGAAATTGGTTTGCGCCGGTTACACGACAGGCCTCCAGCGCAGTTGCCTGTTGATGCGATTTGACACCCACGGGAAGCTTGATCCGCAGTTCAATGACGGTAAGCCAGTGCTGATTCACGAGGGGTTAAAGCATCCCGAATGGAACACCGTTGCGATTCAACCCGATGGCAAGATTGTCGTTGCTGGCTCAACAGACACGGACGATAACGGCAAGCTTCTGATCATGGGGCGCTTCCTGCAAAACGGCACACTCGATTCAAGCTTCAAGGAAAAAGGCTGGGCAATTGTAACTAGCGGTCTGTGTTGGGACGTTGCGATACAGCCCCGCACAAATAGAATTATCTCGGCTGGAGAAACAAACACCGCCCGTGAAATTCGCTATTCCTACGTTGTGGGGCTGCTTGGGCAGTAATTGATTCGCCTACTATCTTCAGTGCCCGCGCCTGTGGCACGGAACATGGGTTACGCGAAAGTATCAATCAACGTACCGAGCATTTCGTCAGAAGCCTTGGCGACTTTGACGCCCAGTTCTGCCTGGATCTTGCCTTGGGACATCTCAACCATATTGCTGGCCAAGTCTGATTGCCGGCTGCGATCAACCGAGCGCAGTCGGTCGACTTGAGCCTCGGAAGACTGGCTCGTCACCGAACGCTCGATCGTCGTGTTGGCGATCTGGCCAGAGGCCTGATCGACACGGTTCTGCCCTGTCTGAATAGTGCTCAGACCGGCATAAAAAGCGGTGTTTCCTGAGATTTCCATGGGAGAACTCGTCCTACAAAGGATCAACAGCAGTCATTGAAGCAGACCCACTGACAAAAGACCCGACAAAAACACTAATGGCACAGTGCCTTCTCATAGTTAAAACCCTAGTCCAGCAGATCCAGCTGCAGATACTCCGCCACCGCTTCAGCCGTCACCAACTTGAGTTTCGGCACTCGCCCAAGGCACGGTGCCGGGATCCGCTCAGCGAGTGTCGCGAGGTTTTCTTCCAGACGCGAAGTCTTCGGATCGATGATATTGGCCACCCACCCCGCCAGCTGCAAACCGTCCTGAGCAATCGCCTCGGCCGTCAGCAGCGCATGGTTGATGCAACCCAGGCGCACACCCACCACCAGGATCACCGGCAGATCCAGCGCCATCGCCAGGTCCGACAAATTGTCCTGATCCGCCAACGGCACCCGCCAGCCGCCAGCACCTTCGATCAAGGTGAAATCAGCCTGCATATCGAGAATCTCCCGCATCGGCGTCAACAGTGATTGCACCGTCAATGCCACGCCGGCCTCCCGCGCTGCCAGATGCGGAGCGATCGGCGGTTCGAACGCCACTGGGTTGACCTGCGCATAAGTCAAAGGCACCGAGCACTCCGCCAGCAACGCCAACGCATCGGCATTGCGCAAGCCCTTGGGCGTCACATCGCAACCGGAGGCGACCGGTTTACCAGCGGCAGTGCTCAAACCGGCCGATCGCGCGGCATGCAGCAAAGCTGCGGCAATGGTGGTCTTGCCGACATCGGTGTCAGTGCCAGTGATGAAATAGGCTGCGCTCATAAGGGTTTCTCCAACACGGCGTAGACCACTTGATAAGTCGCCGGCAATCCTTTGGCCTGACGAAACCGCTCATAAGCCTCGATCAAACCGAGGATCCGCGCCCTGCCGGTCAAACCGCCCGGCCGACCGGGGTTCAGGTTGTGTGCGCCCAGCGCCTTCAGCTCATGGGTCAGGCTACGCACATCCGGGTAATGCAACACGTGCGGTCGGGTTTCCAGACTCGCGACGCTCAACCCACTGTCCGCGCAAAGCTGTTGATAAACCCCGAACTCGCGGAAGCGGTTGACGTGCACCATGCCATCCACCTGACGCCAGCTGTCACGCAGCTCGAACAATGTGCCTACGCACAGACTAGCAAACGCAAAAACTCCGCCTGGTTTCAGCACCCGATTGGCTTCACTG
Source organism: Pseudomonas sp. GL_093 (assembly GCF_057837605.1). Classification (NCBI taxonomy): domain Bacteria; kingdom Pseudomonadati; phylum Pseudomonadota; class Gammaproteobacteria; order Pseudomonadales; family Pseudomonadaceae; genus Pseudomonas; species Pseudomonas sp. GL_093. Next base: position 6,426,762 of record NZ_CM174448.1, read on the forward strand.
AGCACCGAAGCGAAGTCCGCGCACCACTGCACCGCCAGGCTGGAGAAGATCAGATCGCAGGTCGAATCCTGCAACGGCAACCGCTCGGCATCGCCGGCGATGAAATGCGTTGCACCACCCAACGGGCGGGCGTGATTGAGCATGCCTTCGGCGATGTCCAGGGCCAGGCCGTGACTGGCAGGAAATCGCTCGCCCAATGCACGACTGAAATGCCCGGTGCCGCAGCCCAGGTCCAGCCACACACCCGGTACAAAGTCCTCCGGCAAACGACTCGACAATTCACTGCCAACGTCGCGCTGAAATTCGGCCACGCTGTCGTAACTTGCCGCCGCACGGGAAAAAGATGCCGCCACCTGGCGTTTGTCGGGCAAGCCGCCGGGCAGGTTGGGAAGGGATAAATCAGTCATCACCGGACTCATGCAAAAAGGCCTGAATCGCCCCCGCCACACCGTGAGGGTCTTCCAGAAGAAACGCGTGACTGGCCTGCTCGATCAGACCGATTTCAACATCCGGCAGCAATGTCAGCAGGTCGCCCGCCGCTTCGGCTGGAACCAGTCCATCGAGGCCGGCGAACAAGTGCAGTTGCGGGCCGCGAAACACCTGCAAAGCCTGGCGGGTATCCAGTTGTGCGAGTAACTCCAGGCCGCTCATCAATACCTCTGCCGAGGTGTGTGGCGCGCCACCGAGCAACAGCCAAGACAACCCGCGCGGGTCTTCGGCTCCCTGAGCGCAGAGCAGCGAAAAACGCTTCAATGTCATGCGCGGATCAGCCTTGCAACCGGCCAGAAACGCATCGAAGGTTTCGGCAGGCATCGCGCTCGGCCATTGCTCATGAGCGACAAAAGAAGGATTGCTCGCCAGGGTCAGCAAGCCGCAGCAGCGATCGCCGCGCCGGGCCGCCAACTCTGAAGCGAGCATGCCGCCGAGCGACCAGCCGCCGAGCCAGACGTCCTGAGGCACCGTCGAATCCAGCTCATCGAGCCACTCCTCAAGATCGCTCGATTCCAGTTCCGGCAACGGCTCGATCTCGACCCGCAAGTGTTCATCCAGCCCTTGTAACGCTGCCGCCAAGGGCTCCAGGGGAGAAATTCCGAGGCCCCAGCCGGGCAGCAGAATCAGACGATCACGCATGGCTTGGCTCCGGTCCCAGTTGTTGAAAACAATCGGCCAGTCCATTTAACAATAGCTGTACCTGCGCCTCGCTGTGCGCAGCGGTCAGGGTCACCCGCAGTCGGGCGCTGTCGGCGGGCACGGTCGGTGGACGGATCGCAGTGACCATCAGACCGCGTTCACGCAGCATCTGCGACAGTCGAACCGCACGCCCGGCATCGCCGATCATGATCGGCTGGATTGGTGTGAAGCTGTCCATCAACTCCAGGCCGATCTGCTCCGCACCATGGCGGAACTGGGCAATGAGCGTCTTCAGATGCTCACGCCGCCAGTGTTCAGTGCGCAGCAATTCGAGGCTTTTCAGCGTCGCGCAGGCCAGCGCCGGCGGCTGGCTGGTGGTGTAAATGTAGGGACGGGCGAACTGGATCAGGCTCTCGATCAGCTCTTCGCTGCCGGCGACAAAAGCCCCGGCGGTCCCGAACGCCTTGCCGAGGGTGCCGACCAAAACCGGCACATCTTCCTGGCTCAGGCCGAAATGCTCGACGATCCCGCCACCATTGGCGCCCAGCGGACCAAAGCCGTGAGCGTCATCGACCATCAACCAGGCACCTTTGGCCCTGGCTTCCCGAGCCAGCGTCGGCAGGTCGGCGATGTCGCCGTCCATGCTGAACACGCCGTCGGTGACCACCAGGGTATTGCCGGTCGCCTTCTCGAGACGCTTGGCCAGACTCGCCGCGTCGTTGTGCAGATAGCGATTGAAACGCGCTCCGGACAACAGACCCGCATCCAGCAGGGACGCGTGATTGAGCCGGTCTTCAAGCACCGTATCGCCCTGCCCGACCAGCGCGGTGACCGCGCCGAGGTTGGCCATGTAACCGGTGGTGAACAACAGCGCGCGCGGTCGACCGGTGAAATCGGCCAGGGCCTCTTCCAGCGCATGATGCGGGCTGCTGTGGCCGATAACCAAATGCGACGCGCCGCCGCCGACGCCCCAACGGGCCGCACCGGCGCGCCAGGCTTCGATCACTTGCGGGTGATTGGCCAGGCCCAGGTAGTCGTTGTTACAGAACGCCAGCAACGACTGACCATCGACCACCACTTCCGGGCCTTGGGGGCTTTCGAGCAATGGGCGTTGGCGGTAGAGATTTTCGGCACGACGGGCAGCAAGGCGCGCGCTGAGATCGAAAGACATGCGGACCTCGGGCAGTCAGATTACATAAATCAAATTGATCGCTACCCCTGTGGGAGCGAGCCTGCTCGCGATGACGGTGCCTCATTCAACATTGAAATCGACTGAACTGGCGCCATCGCGAGCAGGCTCGCTCCCACAGGGGTTTTGCATTCATTCAGGAGATGAATGCAGGATTTCAGACAGCAGCGTTATAGAACTGCTCGCTGCTCTTCTGCTCAACCAGCGCTTGTTCGATCGCGGCCTGATGCACTTCGTCAGCGTGCTCTTCGCGCGCTTCCGGCAGGATGCCCAGGCGCGAGAACAGTTGCATGTCCTTGTCCGCCTGCGGGTTGGCGGTAGTCAGCAGTTTTTCGCCGTAGAAAATCGAGTTCGCGCCGGCGAAGAACGCCAGGGCCTGCATCTGCTCGTTCATCGCTTCGCGGCCGGCGGACAGGCGCACGTGGGATTGCGGCATCAGGATGCGTGCGACAGCCAGCATGCGGATGAAGTCGAACGGGTCGATATCGTCAGCATTTTCCAGCGGCGTACCGGCGACTTTCACCAGCATGTTGATCGGCACCGACTCTGGGTGCTCTGGCAGGTTGGCCAGCTGGATCAGCAGATTGGCGCGGTCATCGAGGGACTCGCCCATGCCGAGGATGCCGCCGGAGCAGATCTTCATCCCCGATTCACGCACGTAAGCCAGGGTTTGCAGGCGCTCGCTGTAGGTGCGGGTGGTGATGATGCTGCCGTAGAACTCCGGCGAGGTATCGAGGTTGTGGTTGTAGTAGTCGAGGCCGGCGTCGGCCAGCGCAACGGTCTGGTCCTGATCCAGGCGACCGAGGGTCATGCAGGTTTCCAGGCCCATGGCTTTCACGCCTTTGACCATTTCCAGCACGTAAGGCATGTCTTTGGCCGACGGATGTTTCCACGCCGCGCCCATGCAGAAACGGGTCGAACCGATGGCCTTGGCGCGAGCGGCCTCTTCGAGGACCTTCTGCACTTCCATCAGCTTTTCTTTTTCCAGGCCGGTGTTGTAGTGACCGGACTGCGGACAATATTTGCAATCTTCCGGGCAGGCACCGGTCTTGATCGACAGCAGCGTCGACACCTGGACCCGATTGGCGTCGAAATGCGCGCGGTGCACCGTCTGCGCCTGAAACAACAGGTCATTGAATGGCTGAACGAAGAGTGCTTTGACTTCGGCCAAAGACCAGTCATGACGCAGGGTTGCAGTGGTGCTGGCGCTCATGGGCGTTTCCTTTGTTTTATGCTTGGCAAGCGGCTGGGGAATGGAATACCCACAGACGCGACACGGATGTTCGGCATATTTAAGGAAGACTCATGCGCTGTCAACCACGATACGAAGGACCGGTTTACATCTGGTTAAAAAACGAACAATTCTGTTTGCTCTGTTCAGAACCCGCCGATGAATGCACCCCCCTCTGCATGGCCTGTGAAACGGAGTTGCCCTGGCTGGGCGATCAATGCCAAACCTGCGCCCTGCCGTTGCCCACTGCTGGCCTGACCTGTGGCCAATGTTTGAAACAGCCGCCAGCCTTTGAACGGGTCGCTACGCCCTGGACTTACAGCTTTCCGGTGGACACGTTGATCACACGCTTCAAACACTCTGCGAAGTGGCCGTTTGGTCGCCTGCTTGCCGAGCTTCTCGCTCAGTTCCTGCAACATCGCTTCGATGAAGACCTGAATCGACCCGACGCGCTCATCCCTGTTCCGTTGGCCTCCAAACGACTGCGTAAACGGGGCTTCAACCAAGCCGCGATGCTCGCCCGCTGGCTCAGCACCCGCCTCGACATTCCGTGCGATGAAACGCTGTTGCTGAGGATTCAGGACACCAGCGCGCAACAGGACCTGAATGCCGAGGCCCGCAAAAAGAACCTGCGCAACGCCTTCGCCCTGACGCCCGATGTGTGCATCAAGGGTCGTCATTTAGCATTGGTGGACGATGTGTTGACCACCGGCGCCACGGCCCAGGCCCTGGCTCGCCTGTTGATGGACGCCGGCGCCGCACGTGTCGACGTCTATTGCCTGGCCCGCACACCCAAACCCGGCGATGCGCCCTGACTTGACTCCCGGGCCCCAAGCCGCCAACGTCCTTCCCATCGCCACAGCCCAAAGCGTCTTGCCATGTCCTTGCCTACGTTGTTGTCCCAGCACATCGTCCGTCGTCCGCAGCGCATCGCGTTGCTGCAACACATCGCCGAACAGGGCTCGATCACCCGTGCCGCGAAAAGCGCGGGGCTGAGTTACAAAGCGGCCTGGGACGCCATCGACGAGCTGAACAACCTCGCGCAAAAACCGTTGGTGGAGCGCAGTGTCGGCGGCAAGGGCGGCGGCGGTGCCAAACTCTCCAGCGAAGGCGAGCGCGTATTGCGCCTGTATCAAAAGCTGCAAGCCTTGCAGGCTCAGGTGCTGGAAGCCGCCGAAGATGCCAGCGATCTCGACCTGCTCGGCCGACTGATGCTCAGAACCAGCGCGCGCAATCAACTGCATGGCAAGGTCGTAGCGATTGATACCCAAGGGCACAACGACCGGATTCGCCTTGAACTGGCCGAAGGCTTGAGCATCGATGCGCAGATCACTCACGACAGCACCCTGCGTCTGGACCTCGAAACCGGCACCGAAGTGGTCGCACTGATCAAGGCCGGCTGGCTGGAGTTGCTGGGCATCGATCAAGTGGCAACACCCGGCAATAATTGCCTGAAGGGCATCATCGAGGAAATTCTCGACGCCGAGGACGGCCCCAGCGAAGTGCGCATCGGCCTGCCCAATGGCCAGACACTCTGCGCGCTGGCCGAACCGCTGCACTTGAGAACCCTCGGCCTCGCCGCCAATAAACCGGTGCTGGTGCAGTTCGCGCCATCCAACGTTTTACTCGGTACACCGCTTTGAAACACAAGTGTCATTAACGCTCATTAAGGTGACTGCAAAAACCCGCAGGGAGCCTGATGTGAGCCTATTAGAAGACAACCAATCCACCGACCTCGAGAAAATGGTCGGCCTCAGCCGCCGTGGTTTCATCAGCGCCGGCGCCCTCTGCGGTGCAGCGATGTTCATGGGCGGCAACCTGCTGAGCCGCAGCGTGCTGGCCGCCAGCGTCAGCGCCGGCTCCAGCAAACTGTTGGGTTTTGACAGTATTCCCGCCGCCACCAGCGATGCCATCACCCTGCCGCCAGGTTACAAATCTTCGGTATTGATCAGTTGGGGCCAACCCCTGCAGAAGAACGGCCCGGTGTTCGACCCGAGTGGCAACGGCTCCGCCGAGCATCAGGAAGTCCAGTTCGGCGACAACAACGACGGCATGAGCCTGTTCGAATTTCCCGGTGACCACAACCGGGCACTGATGGCGATCAACAACGAATACACCAACTATCGCTACCTCTATGCCCACGGCGGCATGCCGCAGTCGGCTGCTGACGTGCGCAAGGCGTTGGCCTGCGAAGGCGTGTCGGTGATCGAAGTGCAGCGCAAGAACGGTCAGTGGCATTTCGTCCAGGGCTCGCGCTACAACCGGCGCATTCACGGCAACGCGCCGATCAGCCTGAGCGGTCCGGCCGCCGGCCACGCGCTGCTGAAAACCAGTGCCGACCCACACGGCAAGAACGTCCTTGGCACCTTCCAGAACTGCGCCAACGGCAAGACGCCGTGGGGCACGTACCTGACCTGCGAAGAAAACTTCACCGACTGCTTCGGCAGCAGCAATGCCGAACAAAAGTTCGACGCCGCGCAGAAACGCTACGGCGCGGTGGCGGCCAGCAAAGAGATCAACTGGCACCCGCACGACGAGCGTTTCGACCTGGCGAAAAACCCCAACGAACTCAACCGTCACGGTTGGGTCGTGGAGATCGACCCGTTCGACCCGCAATCGACGCCGGTCAAACGCACCGCGCTGGGCCGCTTCAAACATGAAAACGCCGCCCTGGCCGAAACCAGTGACGGTCACGCCGTGGTGTACATGGGCGACGATGAGCGCGGCGAGTTCATCTACAAATTCGTCAGCCGCGACAAGATCAACCACAAAAACCCCAAGGCCAACCACGACCTGCTGGACCACGGCACCTTGTACGTGGCGCGCTTCGACGCGGGCGACGGCAACGCCGATCACCCTAAAGGCCAGGGCGAATGGATCGAACTGACTCACGGTAAAAACGGCATCGACGCCAGCAGCGGTTTCGCCGACCAGGCCGAAGTGTTGATTCACGCCCGCCTCGCGGCCAGCGTGGTGAAAGCCACGCGCATGGACCGTCCGGAATGGATCGTCGTCAGCCCCAAGGATGGCCAGGTCTACTGCACGCTGACCAACAACGCCAAGCGTGGCGAGGATGGCCAGCCGGTGGGCGGGCCGAACCCGCGCGAGAAGAACGTCTACGGGCAGATTTTGCGTTGGCGCACCGACCGTGACGATCACGGCTCGAAAAGCTTTGCCTGGGATCTGTTTGTGGTCGCGGGCAACCCGGGTGTTCACGCCGGTTCGCCGAAGGGCGGTTCGTCGAACATCACGCCGCAGAACATGTTCAACAGCCCGGACGGCTTGGGTTTCGACAAGGCTGGGCGGTTGTGGATTCTCACCGATGGCGATTCGAGCAATGCCGGTGATTTCGCGGGCATGGGCAATAATCAGATGCTGTGTGCTGATCCGGTGACCGGGGAGATTCGTCGCTTCATGGTCGGGCCGGTGGGTTGCGAAGTGACCGGGATCAGCTTCTCGCCCGACCAGAAGACCTTGTTTGTCGGGATTCAGCATCCGGGGGAAAACGGTGGGTCGACGTTCCCTGAGCATCTGCCGAATGGCAAGCCGCGGTCTTCGGTGATGGCGATTTCCCGTGAAGATGGCGGGGTCGTCGGCGCCTGACAGGCCCTCATCGCGAGCAGGCTCGCTCCCACAGTTAATCGTCTGTGTGACACAGATAGTGTGCACACCCAAGATCCCTGTAGGAGTGAGCCTGCTCGCGATGGCATCAGCCGAAACACCACTGATCTCAACCCCACCCCCTAAAGAAGCCCCTTCTGCGCTACCATGCTTGGCCGGACGCGGCAGCCTGCCGCGCGCAGGAGTCAGCATGGCCCACCCGTTTGCAACCCTTACCCCAGACCTCGTGCTCGATGCCGTCGAAAGCATCGGCTTTCTCAGCGACGCGCGCATTCTGGCGCTCAACAGCTATGAGAACCGTGTCTATCAGGTCGGTATCGAAGACTCCGAGCCGCTGATCGCCAAGTTCTACCGTCCGCAGCGCTGGACCAACGAAGCAATTCTCGAAGAGCACCAATTCACCTTCGAACTCGCCGAATGCGACGTACCGGTGGTCGCGCCAATGATTCACAACGGTGCCAGCCTGCACGAACACAACGGTTTCCGTTTCACCCTGTTCCCCCGCCGTGGCGGCCGTGCGCCGGAGCCGGGCAATCTCGATCAGTTGTATCGCCTGGGGCAACTGCTCGGTCGCTTGCACGCCGTCGGCACTACAAAGCCGTTCGAGCACCGTGAAGCACTGGGTGTGAAGAACTTCGGTCATGACTCGCTGACGACATTGCTCGAAGGCAATTTCGTACCCAAAAGCCTCCTGCCCGCCTACGAGTCCGTGGCCCGGGACCTGCTCAAACGGGTGGAAGAGGTCTACAAGGCCACGCCGCACAAGAACATCCGCATGCACGGCGACTGCCACCCTGGCAACATGATGTGCCGCGACGAGATGTTCCACATCGTCGACCTCGACGACTGCCGCATGGGCCCGGCGGTGCAGGACATCTGGATGATGCTGGCGGGTGATCGTCAGGAATGTCTCGGTCAGTTGTCGGAATTGATGGACGGCTACAGTGAGTTCCACGACTTCGATCCGCGGGAACTGGCGTTGATCGAACCCCTGCGCGCCTTGCGCCTGATGCACTACAGCGCCTGGCTCGCCCGCCGCTGGGATGACCCGGCGTTCCCGCACAGTTTTCCGTGGTTTGGCAGTGAACGGTATTGGGGGGACCAAGTGTTGGCCTTGCGTGAACAACTGGCGGCCCTGAATGAAGAACCCCTGAAACTCTTTTGACCCAACACGGCCCCCTGTGGGAGCGAGCCTGCTCGCGATGACGGCGACACATTCAGCACATTAGTTGCTGACACAACGCTATCGCGAGCAGGCTCACTCCCACAGTCAGGTGTTCACAATTGCCCTACCTAATCAGGTAGGACATTCGTAGACAAACCTCCTTACAATCCCTTCTTTGTTAGCTGCCTAAGCAAGGATTCTGAATGCAAGCCGCCAACCCGCGTCGCGGGTACATTCTGGGCCTGAGTGCCTACATCATCTGGGGACTTTTCCCGCTCTACTTCAAAGCCATCGCCAGCGTGCCCGCCGTGGAGATCATCATCCACCGAGTGCTCTGGTCCGCGCTGTTCGGCGCCTTGCTGCTGATGGTGTGGAAACATCCGGGCTGGTGGCGCGAGTTGCGTGACAACCCGAAACGCCTGGCGATCCTGGCCCTGAGCGGCACGCTGATCGCGGCCAACTGGCTGACCTACGTCTGGTCGGTGAACAACGGGCGCATGCTCGAAGCCAGTCTCGGTTACTACATCAACCCGCTGGTGAACGTGCTGTTGGGCATGCTGATCCTTGGCGAACGACTGCGGCGCATGCAATGGCTGGCGGTTGGCCTGGCAGCGGTTGGCGTCGCGCAGCAGGTCTGGCAAGTCGGCAGTCTGCCGTGGGTGTCCCTGGTGCTGGCGCTGACGTTCGGTTTCTACGGACTGATCCGCAAGCAGGCACCGGTCAAGGCGCTGCCGGGGCTGGTGGTGGAAACCTGGATGCTGGTGCCGATTGCCATTGCCTGGCTGCTTTTCAATCAGACAGCCACAAGCGCTCAGCCCGAATTCTGGACCACGTCCGAAGCCTGGTGGCTGGTGGCCGCCGGTCCGGTGACGCTGGTGCCGCTGGTGTGTTTCAACGCCGCTGCACGGCATTTGCCCTACACGACGCTGGGATTCCTCCAGTACCTGGCGCCGACGCTGGTGCTGTTGCAGGCCGTTCTGCTGTTTGGCGAACATTTGTCGTCGAGCACACTGGTAGCGTTCATCTTTATCTGGGCCGGTCTGGCGGTTTACAGCGTCGACGCGTGGATAAGTCTGCGACGCCGCTGCTGATCAAAAAACACCCAAACCTCTGCAAGCCACGGCTCCCGTGGCTTGCATCGATCCTTCCCAAGGTTATCCACAACGTGATCCCCGGCGTTTGTGCGCAAGTCCATGAAACTGCTGGTTTTTTGATCAAATCCTGAAGAACCCCGGCCGACGTGGCCTGGCGGGCTGTCTCTACAGGTTATCCACAGGCAGGTGCACGTATAACTTGGATAACCTGTTCAGGGTTCACTGCGCAGCACCAATTCGACCATCAAATCATCCGCCAGGGTTTCCAGGCGCGATTGCAGCACGTCCAGGGACAGCGTCAGCGGCACCGCCAGAATCGCTTCAGCGTGGAACAAAGGCTCGCTGCTCATCGGCGCCGGACGTACTTCGGTCACCAGACGCTCCAGGTTCACGCCCTGCTCGCTCAGCAGACGGGTGATGTCTCTCACGATCCCTGGGCGGTCATTGCCCACCAATTCCATGGCAATCGGTTTCCAGGTGCAGGATTGCTCGATGCCGCTTTCGGCAATCAGCACGCGAATGCCATGGGCGGACAACGCCTGTAGGGCATCGACCAATTCATCGTAGGCCTCGGCCGGCACACCCACACGAAGAATCCCGGCGAACTGCCCAGCCATGCGCGACATGCGGCTCTCCAGCCAGTTGCCGCCGTGCTCGGCGATGCATTGGGCAATGCGCTCGACCTGCCCTGGCTTGTCCGGAGCGAAAACAGTGAGTACGAGGTGGTCCATGGCGCAGCCCTCTTGTCATGACTTTTGTTATAGAAAAGCAAGTATAGGCAAGGGGCGAGAATCGGCTCGGCGTCTCAGAAAACCAAAGCCCCATAGCAGGGCAATGAAGATTATGTGTACAAGTTTTTATATTTAACTGGAACAATCCAATGGTTTTTTGAGAACATCCCGTACCCCGACGTGACCGCAATGCGTCATAGCGTCGCAGAACGACGTAATTAGTCTAATTTTCACAAGCGCAATTCATCATGTAGTATGCCGCAGCGCGCACTACATAACGCTGGATCGATGTCTGCCGCAGGTGCAGCCACAACCCTGAAAGCCCCGTCAGCAAGGCCTCAACGCCGTTGATTGGTCATAACCCAGCCGCCCGCAATGGCATGTACTGGTCAAAAGGTTTGTGGTTTAAATGCCAGAGGCTTCATTGTTAAATTGAAGAGCTGAAAAGCGAAATAGCTGAGCAGAGTGAGGCAAGCAATGACTGAACACGTTCAAGTCGGTGGCCTGCAGGTCGCCAAAGTCCTGTTCGACTTCGTGAACAACGAAGCCATTCCCGGTACCGGCCTCACCGCCGATAAGTTCTGGGCCGGTGCCGACAAGGTCATTCATGACCTGGCGCCGAAGAACAAAGCCCTACTCGCCAAACGCGATGATTTCAAGGCTCGTATTGATGGCTGGCACCAATCCCGTGCCGGCCAGGCGCACGACGCCGTGGCTTATAAGGCCTTCTTGCAAGACATCGGTTATCTGCTGCCAGAAGCGGCCGATTTCCAGGCAACGACGCAAAACGTCGATGACGAAATCGCCCGCATGGCCGGTCCACAGCTTGTGGTTCCGGTGATGAACGCCCGTTTCGCGCTCAACGCCTCGAACGCCCGTTGGGGTTCGCTGTATGACGCGCTCTACGGCACCGATGCCATCAGCGAAGCTGACGGCGCGGAAAAAGGCAAAGGCTACAACAAGGTTCGCGGCGACAAGGTCATCGCCTTCGCCCGTGCCTTCCTCGACGAAGCGGCGCCATTGGCTGCCGGCACTCACGTCGACTCCACCGGCTACAAGATCGTTGACGGCAAACTGGTGGTCGCCCTTAAAGGCGGCAGCAATACCGGCCTGCGCGACGATGCACAGCTGATCGGTTTCCACGGCGATGCAACCGCACCGACCGCGATCCTGCTGAAAAACAACGGCCTGCACTTCGAAATCCAGGTCGATGCCAGCACCCCGGTCGGCCAGACCGACGCTGCCGGCCTCAAAGACATCCTGATGGAAGCCGCGCTGACCACCATCATGGACTGCGAAGACTCCGTCGCCGCCGTCGATGCCGATGACAAAGTGGTGATCTACCGCAACTGGCTCGGCCTGATGAAGGGCGATCTGTCGGAAGAAGTCTCCAAGGGCGGTCAGACCTTTACCCGCACCATGAACGCCGACCGCACTTATACCGGTGTCGATGGTAAAGAACTGAGCCTGCACGGTCGTTCACTGCTGTTCGTGCGCAACGTCGGTCACCTGATGACCATCGACGCGATCCTCGATAAGGACGGCAACGAAGTGCCGGAAGGCATCCTTGACGGTCTGGTCACCAGCCTCGCGGCAATCCACAGCCTCAACGGTAACAACTCGCGTAAGAACAGCCGTACCGGCTCGGTCTACATCGTGAAACCGAAGATGCACGGCCCGGAAGAAGCGGCGTTCACCAACGAACTGTTCAGTCGCATCGAAGAAGTGCTCGGTCTGCCGCGCAACACGCTGAAAGTCGGGATCATGGACGAGGAACGCCGTACCACGGTCAACCTCAAGGCCTGCATCAAGGCTGCCAGCGAGCGTGTAGTGTTCATCAACACCGGATTCCTCGACCGTACCGGTGATGAAATCCACACCTCCATGGAAGCCGGCCCGATGGTGCGCAAGGCGGACATGAAGGCTGAGAAGTGGATCGGTGCCTACGAGAACTGGAACGTCGATATCGGTTTGAGCACCGGCCTGCAAGGTCGCGCGCAGATCGGTAAAGGCATGTGGGCCATGCCGGACCTGATGGCAGCGATGCTCGAACAGAAAATCGCTCACCCGATGGCCGGTGCCAACACTGCCTGGGTTCCATCGCCGACCGCTGCTGCGCTGCACGCGCTGCATTACCACAAGGTCGATGTGTTCGCCCGTCAGGCCGAACTGGCCAAACGTGCACGCGCTTCGGTGGATGACATCCTGACCATCCCGTTGGCCGTCAATCCAGACTGGACCGCGGAACAGATCAAGAACGAACTGGACAACAACGCCCAGGGCATTCTCGGTTACGTGGTGCGCTGGATCGACCAAGGCGTCGGTTGCTCGAAAGTGCCGGACATCAATGACGTCGGCCTGATGGAAGACCGTGCGACGCTGCGTATTTCCAGCCAGCACATCGCCAACTGGCTGCGTCACGGCATCGTCACCGAAGATCAGGTCATGGAAAGCCTCAAGCGCATGGCGCCAGTGGTTGACCGTCAAAACGCCAATGACCCGCTGTATCGTCCGCTGGCACCTGACTTCGACAGCAACATCGCCTTCCAGGCGGCCATCGAACTGGTGGTCGAAGGCACGAAGCAACCGAACGGCTACACCGAGCCGGTCCTGCACCGTCGTCGCCGCGAGTTCAAGGCTGCCAATGGCCTGTAACTAAGCGCTGACCCCGGACAAAAAAAAGCCCTGATCGAAAGATCAGGGCTTTTTTGTTTCAAATCGGTTCCTACACATCCATTCCCAACTCATGTTTGACCAGCTCCAACAGCTTGCCGGTATCGACAGGCTTGAGCAGGAAGTCGACCACGCTCAAGTGCATCGCAGCGATCGCATCTTTCACGTCGGCGTCACCGGAAACGATGATGAACGGCATTGCTGCACGAACCGATTCACGGACCTGGCGGATCAGGTCCAGACCATCGACATTGCCCATCCGCAGATCGGTGATCACCAGGCCAATCGAGGGCATCGTCTCCAACATCTTGAGTGCGGTTTCGCCACTGGCGGCAGTCATGCAGCGCACCCCGTCCAGCGCCAGAATCTCCGACAGCAACTCGCGCGCATCTTTATCGTCGTCGACGATCAGCACCCGCTGCGGCGGCAGGTCAGGTTCCAGCATGACGTCACTCAGCGCCTTGCGCTCGGCGTCACTCAAAATATCGTGGTCGGACATGGCTTACTCTACGTTTTCATTTCTATTCCCTAGCACATCCGTCAGACATCGCTAAGCGGGCCTTTAATGTGCACGTCGTCGGAAAAGTTTCCTATAGCCAATGTAGGAGGTTTTTCCCACCGTTGCGTCAGACATTTCCCAAATACCGACAGCTTCCCTGCCTACCTAGACTTACGTCCAATGGGCACCCCGCGCGCAGGGGCCGACCATGGCTCAGTCATCCGACAACAACAATTCAAAAAAAGACTGCGGTAATGGTTATGAGTAAAGAGGACGCCTTCACACAGGCAGGGAAAACCGCGGTGTTGCAGAACATCCAGGGCACGTTGCAATTCCTTCAGCGCTTCCCGCCCTTCAATCAAATGGAACACGCCCACCTGGCGTACCTGGTCGAACAGTGTCAGCTGCGTTTTTATGCGCCCGGCGAGAGCATCCTCAAGCCCGCCGACGGCCCGGTTGAGCATTTCTACATCGTCAAACAAGGCCGGGTCGTGGGTGAACGCCCCCATACGGCCAAGGGCGGCACCGAAACCACCTTCGAAATCACCACCGGCGAGTGTTTCCCCCTCGCCGCGCTGCTGGGTGAGCGCGCGACTCGAACCGAGCATCTGGCCTCCGAAGACACCTTTTGCCTACAGCTGAACAAGCTGGCGTTCATCAAACTGTTCGCGCTTTCCAACGCGTTTCGCGACTTTTCCTTACGCGGCGTGAGCAGCCTGCTGGATCAGGTCAACCAGCAAGTCCAGCAAAAAGCCGTGGAAACCCTCGGCACCCAGTACTCGCTCAATACCCGCCTGGGCGAATTGGCCATGCGCCATCCGGTCACCTGCAGCCCGACCACGCCGCTGCGTGAAGCCGTGACCCTGATGCATGGGCAGCAGGTCGGCAGCATTGTGGTGGTCGACGAACATAAAGCGCCGCTGGGCATTTTCACCCTGCGCGACCTGCGCCATGTGGTGGCCGACGGCACTAACGATTTCAACGAAGCTATCGAACGCCACATGACCCGGGCGCCGTTTTACCTGTCGCCGGACCACAGCGCCTTCGATGCGGCGATTGCCATGACCGAGCGGCACATCGCCCACGTCTGCCTGGTCAAGGATCATCGCCTGTGCGGCGTGGTCTCGGAACGTGATCTGTTTTCTCTGCAACGGGTCGATCTGGTGCATCTGGCGCGGACTATCCGCAGCGCCCAGAAGGTGGAAAATCTGGTCGCAATGCGCGGCGAGATCGGCCAACTGGTGGAACGCATGCTGGCCCACGGTGCCTCTTCAACTCAGATCACGCACATCATCACCTTGCTCAACGACCACACCGTGTGCCGGGTGATCGAACTGACCCTCGCCGAGAAAGGTGACCCCGGGATTCCGTTCAGTTGGCTGTGCTTCGGTAGCGAAGGCCGCCGCGAGCAGACGCTGCACACCGATCAGGACAACGGCATTCTGTTCGAAGCCCGGGACGCGGCCCACGCCGCCGAGATTCGCGGCAAGTTGTTGCCCATCGCCCAGCACATTAACCAGAGCCTGGCGCTCTGCGGTTTCACCCTGTGCAAGGGCAACATCATGGCCGGCAACCCTGAGCTGTGTCTGTCCCGGGCCGAATGGTCGCGACGTTTTGCGGCGTTTATCCGCGAGGCAACGCCGGAGAACCTGCTGGGTTCGAGCATTTATTTCGACTTGCGGGTGGTCTGGGGCGACGAGCAAGGCTGCGAGCAGCTGCGCCGGGGAATTCTCGATCAGGTGAATGACAACCGACTGTTCCAACGGATGATGGCCGAGAACGCCCTGCGCAACCGTCCGCCCGTAGGGCGTTTCCGTGAGTTCGTACTGGCTCGCAAGAATGGCGAGAAAGCCACTCTGGACTTGAAGGTCCAGGGGCTGACACCGTTTGTCGACGGTGCCCGACTGCTTGCGTTGGCCCATGGGATCGAGGCGAACAACACGCTGGAACGCTTTCGCCAACTGGTGGACAAAGAAGTCATCGAACGGCTGGACGGTGCGGCGTACGAAGAGGCCTATCACTTCATCCAGCAAGCCCGCATGCAGCAACATCAGCTACAAACCCGGGAGAACTTGCCCTACTCCAACCGGGTCGATCCGGACAGCCTCAATCATCTGGATCGACGGATCCTGCGTGAATCCCTGCGCCAGGCACAACGCCTGCAAAGCAGCCTGGCTCTGCGGTATCAGCTATGAGTCTGTTTTCATGGCTGCGCCCGGCAGGTCCGAGCCTTCCCGGCGAACTCCAACAACGTCTGCAACGCTTGCCCCCGGCGGCAGAGCTGGGCGAATGCAGCCTGCGCGAACAGCGCTGGGTGGTGCTCGACCTGGAAACCACCGGGCTGAACCTGAACAAGGATCGGGTGTTGTCCATCGGCGCGGTAGTGATCGAGGACGGCGCGATCGATTTCAGCCAGCAGTTCGAGCGCACGTTGCAATGCACCGACATGAAGTTGGCTCCCAGCGTGTTGATCCATGGCCTGGGGCCGAGTGCGATTGCCGCGGGCAGCGATCCGGCTCAGGCCCTGGTCGAATTCATGGAATTTGTTGGCGATAGTCCGGTGTTGGCGTTTCATGCGCCGTTCGATCAGCACATGCTCGGGCGCGCTTTGAAAGACCATCTGGGCTACAAGTTGCAGCATCCGTTTCTGGATGTGGCTGATATCGCGCCGCTGCTTTGCCCTCAGGCGCACATTCGCGATGCCGGGCTGGATCAGTGGATCGACTGGTTCAAACTGGAAGTGTTCGAGCGCCACAATGCCAGTGCCGATGCGTTGGCCACCGCTGAGCTGGCGTTGATTTTGTTCAGCCGGGCGCGGCAGATGCAGATTCATAGCCCGTTGAATCTGCAGCAGCGGTTGAGTCAGTGGAAGCGGCGACAGCGAGCGCCTTCTTTTTAACAGCCACCGCAATCCTGTGTAGCAGCTACCGAAGGCTGCGTTCGGTTCGGGCCGCGATCGGACGCAGCAGTCGCAAAATCAGCGCTCGCGGTGCATCAGGCAGACCTTGCAGACAGGTTTGGCGACTGCTTCGCAGCCGAACGCAGCCTTCGGCAGCTGCTACAAGATCCGTGCGGGTCCTAAAAATCTGGTTATCCCCACCCGACCAACGCCAATTGCTTACCTCCCCCGCCTCTGACACAATCGCGAACAATTCTCGTTAGTTAATACTTCCCAATCGGTGATGCTGCGTGTCGTCAGTCCAAAGCCCTCAAAGTGAGCTCGTTGGTGCGTTGTATCGCGACCATCGCGGTTGGCTATTGGCCTGGCTGCGACGCAATGTGGCCTGTCCGCAACGAGCCGAAGACCTGAGTCAGGACACTTTCGTGCGTTTGCTGGGTCGTGAAGAACTGAAGGAGCCGCGTGAACCGCGCGCGTTTCTGGTGGCGATTGCCAAGGGTCTGCTGTTCGACTATTTCCGCCGCGCCGCGCTGGAACAGGCCTACCTCACCGAACTGATGCTGATCCCCGCAGGTGAACAACCGTCGGTGGAGGAACAGCAACTGATCCTCGAAGACCTCAAAGCCATCGACCGTCTGCTTGGCAAGCTCTCAAGCAAAGCCCGGGCAGCGTTTCTCTATAACCGTCTCGACGGCCTCGGCCACGCCGAAATCGCCGAGCGCCTGGGTGTGTCGGTACCGAGGGTGCGTCAGTACCTGGCCCAGGGCATTCGTCAGTGCTACATCGCTTTGTACGGTGAGCCGGTATGAGTCCCGTCAGCTCCAAACCCGTCTCGGCGCAGGTGCTGGATGCGGCGATTGCCTGGCAATTGTCCCTGGATTCCGGCAACCCGGTGGATCGCGAAGAGTTCGCCAAATGGCATGCCGCCCACGAAGAACATGCGCGGGCCTGGCGCCAATTGGGCATGCTCGACCAGCGCTTCAGTGTTGCCAGCGGTCCGGCCCGCACCGCGTTACTGCAATCGCGCGAAAGCATTCGCCGGCGCGTGCGAAAACTCGGCAGCGGCGTGGCCAGCATCGTCGCGGTGATCGGGTTGGCGCTGTTCGCCGGTGATCGTTATCTGCCGATCGACTATTGGCTGGCCGACCAGCGCACCGCCACCGGCGAGCAACGCACCCTGCGCCTGACCGACGGCACGCTGATCAACCTCAACACCCACAGCGCCGTGGATGTGCGTTTCGATGAAAAACAACGGCTGATCATCCTCCAGGAAGGGGAAATCCTCGTCGAAACCGGCCATGGCGACGCCCGGCCGTTTATCGTCGAAACCCGCGAAGGCAGCCTGCGTGCACTGGGGACGCGGTTCCTGGTCAAGCGTGAAGAAGACGGTACGCGCCTGAGCGTGCTGAAGTCGGCGGTGGCGGCCCATCCCGAGTCGAGTCCTGAAGAGCAGATTCTGCGTGAAGGCCAACAAGTCCTGATGCGCAGCAATGGCCTCGGGCCGATTGTCGCGCTCAACCTCGGCGCCGATGCCTGGACCCGCGGCATGCTGGTGGTGGACAACGCACGGCTGGAAGACCTGGTCCATGAACTCGGTCGTTATCGCCGCGGGCATCTTGGCGTTGCGCCAGAAATCGCCGACCTGCGAATCACCGGCAGCTTCCCGCTGCACGACACTGATCTGGCCCTGAGCGCCCTGCTGCCGACCCTGCCGGTGCAGATCGAACAGCACACGCCGTGGTGGGTGACGGTTGCGAAGGCTGAAGCCAAGTGATGTTGAACCAGGTAAGACGCCTTCGCGAGCAGGCTCGCTCCCACATTTGAAATGCGTTCCCTTGTGGGAGCGAGCCTGCTCGCGAAGGGGCCATCAGCTTCGCCACATCAAAACGACCTGTTTACTGAATCGAAATTATTTTCAATCAGCCCTATCACTTTTGAATTCTCGTTCGGCACCTAGGCAATTGAGAAATATTTCCATTCAGGAGCCGCTGTATGTCCCGTTCGCTCGACACCTTGTTGCGCCCCAGTTTGCTGGCGATTGCCATTGCCCTTTGCGCCCCTCTGGCCAGCAGTCAGCTGATGGCCGCTGAACAGGCGTCCAGCGTTCGCGCCTACAACCTGCCAGCCGCGCCATTGGCCAGCACCCTGAACCAGATCGCCAGCCAGGCCGGTCTGGCGCTGTCGTTGAATCCTTCACTGGCAGCGGGCAAGACCTCGGCGCCGGTCGAAGGCCAATTCGACGCAGCCGGCGCCCTGCGCGAAGCCTTGCGCGGCACAGGTCTGCAACTGGAACAAAGTAGCGCTGGCACCTACAGCCTGGTGGCCGTGCCTGAAGGCGTGATGGCCCTGCCGGAAACCGCCGTCATTGGCGTGGAAAACACCGAAAGTGCCTGGGGACCGGTGGAAGGTTATCTGGCGACCCGCACCGCCGCCGGCACCAAGACCGATACCGCGCTGGTCGAAGCACCGCGCTCGATTTCGATCGCCACCCGCGAGCAAATGGACGACCGCAATGTGCACAGCCTCGATGACGCGGTGCGCTACATGCCCGGCATCACCGCCAGCAGCTACGGCAGCGACACCCGCGCCGACTGGTTGCGTGTGCGCGGTTTCGAACCGACGCAATTCCTCGACGGCCTGCCACTGCCAAAAGGCGTGTATGCCAACCCGAAACAGGAAACCTGGAACCTCGACCGCCTCGCCCTGCTGCGCGGCCCGGCCTCGTCGGTTTACGGCCAGACCCCGCCAGGCGGTTTGCTGGACATGGTCAGCCGTCGTCCCAGCGCCGAATCGAGCAGCGAAATCCAGGTGCAATATGGCAGCGACAACCATCGCCAGATCAACTTCGCCAGCACCGGCAAGATCG
The DNA here is from genome assembly GCF_057837605.1 of Pseudomonas sp. GL_093. NCBI lineage: Bacteria > Pseudomonadati > Pseudomonadota > Gammaproteobacteria > Pseudomonadales > Pseudomonadaceae > Pseudomonas > Pseudomonas sp. GL_093. The sequence continues at coordinate 6,445,861 of NZ_CM174448.1, forward strand.
ATGACGAAGGCCAGTTCCTCTACGGTTTGAGCGGTGTGGTGCGCGACAGCGGCACGCAGGTCGACCACGTCGACAACAAGCGCTACAACATCGCGCCGAGCCTGACCTGGAACATCGACGAAGACACCAAGTTCACCTTGCTGACGCAATTCACCCACGACGATACCGGCATCACCAGCCAGTTCCTGCCGGTGCAGGGCACCAGGATCCACTCGCCGCTCGGCAAGATTTCCCATCACAAGAACCTCGGCGACCCGGACTGGGAATTCTACGACCGCACCTACTACGCACTGGGCTACGCCTTTGAACATCGTTTGAACGATGTCTGGCAGTTCAAGCAGAACCTGCGCTACACCAAATCGGACCTGTCCTTCCAGGCCCTCACTCCCGGCGCCTACCCGTTCACCCAGGTCGATGCCGAAGGCAACGTTGGCCGCTCGAGCACCAGTGTCGACGAGGACATCAGCCAGTTCGCCGTGGACAACAACTTCCAGGGCGACTTCGCGACCGGCGACATCCGTCACACCCTGTTGATCGGCCTCGATCACCAGCGCACCAACACCCACTACACCTCGATCTTCGGTGACGGTCTGACCACCAACGTCAACAACCCGATCTATGGCCAGCCCATCGTTCGTCCGCCACGCTCAACGGCGTTTTACGACTACAACCAGAAGACCTACCAGACCGGCCTGTACGTCCAGGACCAGATGGCCCTCGACCAATGGCGCCTGACGTTGGGTGGTCGTGAAGACTGGGTCCACACCGGCACCAAATTCTTCAACAAAGGCGATGCCACCAACACCGAGCGCGACAAGAACTTCAGCGGCAACGCGGCGATCAGCTACGTGTTCGACTCGGGCTTCGTGCCCTATCTGTCTTATGCCGAGTCGTTCCAGCCGACCAGCAACGCCACGGCGTCGCCGACCGATTCGCTCAAGCCGACTGAAGGCAAGCAGTGGGAACTGGGCATCAAGTACCAACCGCCTGGCAGCAGCACCCTGCTGACCGCTGCGGTCTACGACCTGACCCAGAAAAACGTCTCCGTCACCACGACCAACTCGGACAACGTTTCGGTCACCAGCCAGACCGGTGAAGTGAAAGTCAAAGGCCTGGAACTGGAAGCCGTTTCCGATGTGACCGAGAACCTCAAGGTCATCGCCGCTTACACCCTGGCCAAATCCGAAGTGCAGAAAGGCGACTTTAAAGGCAATCGTCTGCAACTGATGCCTAACCAGCAGGCTTCGCTGTGGGCCGATTACACCTGGCACAACGGTGTGCTGGACGGTTTCGGCATCGGCGCCGGCGCTCGCTACACCGGCAATACCTACGGCGATCAGGGCAATACCTCGCTCGGCAAGGCTGACGCCTACACCGTGTTCGACGCCGCGGTTCATTACGACCTGGGCCGTCTGGACAACAGCCTCAAAGGCGCCTCCCTGGCACTGAACGCCACCAACCTGTTCGACAAGGACTACATCTCCACGTGCGACAGCTTCTACTGCTACTACGGCGACCAACGCAGCGTCGTCGCCAGTGCCACTTACAAGTGGTAATGGCCTGACCTGACACGCCCAAGTCCCGAGCCGTCCGACATGGACGGCTTTGGTATTTCTGAAGGCTATGAAATGAAAAGCAAAACAATTCGCCGCTGGTCCTTCGTCCACACCTGGACCAGCCTGATCTGCACCGTGTTCCTGCTGATGCTCGCGCTGACCGGCCTGCCATTGATCTTCCATCACGAGATCGACCACTTGCTGGGCGATGCCGCTGAATTGAAGGCGATGCCGGCGGACACCTCGCAGCTGAATTTGCAGCAATTGGTGCAGGCCGCTGAAAAGCATCGCCCTGGCGAAGTCATGCAGTATTTCGGCTTCGACGAAGACGAGCCCAACGCCGCGATTACGATCATGGCGGCCACCGCTGGCACTGAACCGAATTCGTCTCACACCTTCATGCTCGACGCCCGTACCGGCGAAGCGCTGGAGATGCCGTCGGCCAACGGTGGCTTCATGATGATCATGTTGCGCCTGCACGTGGACATGTTCGCCGGTCTGCCGGGCAAGTTGCTGCTGGCGTTCATGGGGATTCTGTTCGTGGTGGCGATTGTCTCCGGGACGGTGCTGTACCTGCCGTTCATGCGGCGTTTGAAATTCGCCACCGTGCGCCAGGACAAATCCACCCGCCTGCGCTGGCTCGATCTGCATAACCTGATCGGTGTAGTGACGCTGACCTGGGCGTTGGTGGTCGGTGTCACCGGCGTCATCAGCGCCTGCGCCGACCTGCTGATTGCCGCGTGGCGCAACGACAGCCTGAGCGCGATGGTCGCGCCGTACCGCGATGCGCCGCCACTGACACAACTGGCGCCCGCGACCCGTTTGCTCGACATCGCCAAGGAAGTCGCACCGGGCATGCAGCCGGACTTCATCGCCTTCCCCGGCACACGCTTCTCCAGCGAACACCATTACGCGGTGTTCATGAAAGGCAGCACTCACCTGACCTCGCACCTGCTGACACCGGTGCTGATCGACGCCAGCACCCTGCAAGTCACCGCCGTGGCCGAACGCCCGTGGTACATGGACGCCATGGGCATGTCTCAACCGTTGCACTTCGGTGATTACGGCGGCATGCCGATGAAGATCCTCTGGGCGACGCTGGATGGGCTGACCATCATCGTCCTCGGTAGCGGGGTTTACCTGTGGGTGGTGCGGCGCAAAGCTGCGAAACCAGCACTCGAGAACACGGAGAGTCCAGCATGAGGCCGCGGCAATCGAATTTCTGGAAAGTCTTCTCCACCCCCACGGTTATCGCCCTGCTCAGCGCTGCGGGGCTGTTCGCCGCGTTGCTGGGGGACGGCGTGTGGGACGCCTTGAGCTGGTTGGGTCTGGGCATTCCCGCAATCCTCGCCCTGCGCGGCCTGCTGCAACGCCGCTAACAACACCGAACCTGTTGCGTGAAACACGCGCTATGCTGCCCAGCACTGTCCCACACCGAGACGCTGCCATGTCCGCCCCCAGCATGACCCTGTTCCACAACCCGTTGTCGCCCTTCGTTCGCAAAGTCATGGTGCTGCTGCACGAAACCGGTCAACAGGACCGCGTGGCGCTGCAAGACTGCGTGCTCACGCCGGTCAGCCCGGACCTGATACTCAACGAAGACAATCCGCTGGGTAAAATCCCGGCCTTGCGCCTGGCCGATGGCAACGTCATCCATGACAGCCGGGTGATCCTCGATTACCTCGACCACCAGCACGTCGGCAACCCGCTGATCCCGCGTAACGGCTCGGCTCGCTGGCGGCGTCTGACCCTGGCCTCCCTGGCCGACGGGATCATGGACGCTGCGGTGCTGATTCGTTATGAAGTCGCGCTGCGTGCCCCGGAAAAACACTGGGACGCGTGGCTCGATGGCCAGCGCGAGAAGATTCGTCGCGGCCTGGCATTGCTGGAAGTGGACGCGATCGCCGAACTGACCAGCCACTTCGATGTGGCGGCGATCAGTGTTGCCTGTGCGTTGGGCTACCTGGATTTGCGCCATCCGGATCTGGAATGGCGCACGACGAATCCGAAGCTGGCGAACTGGTATTTTGAGGTAAGTCAGCGGCCTTCGATGCTGGCGACTATGCCGAAGGTTTAGAGTTTCGCTGGCTGTCTGGGCCTCTTCGCGGGCAGGCTCGCTCCCACAGTTGATCAGTTGTGTGCACGAATTTTGTGTTCACTGGAGATCCTATGTGGGAGCGAGCCTGCTCGCGATGGCACCACACCGGATCTAACGGAAATAACACCGCAATCAGCGTCGCCAACACCTCGCCCTCGCGCTGATCCTCGCGCAACCCCAACGACCGGCTCATTCCACTGCCCCAATATCAAACACCAACGGCTTGGCCGACTTCTGCCCAATCCCATACCAGTCCAGCTTGCGGGTCAGCACCATAAACACGCCCAGCAATCCGAACAACAGCAGCGACCCCATCAACAACGCGTAATCCTCTGCACTGAGCAAGCCATAGAGCAAGCCATACAACGCCGCCAATCCCGCCGAAAAACTCAAGCCGTGACGCACGCTGCGTAGCACATGGCAGACATAAAAACCAATCAACAACACACAGCCGCCCGCCGACAACAGGTACGCCAGCGCAAAGCCGATGTGCTCGGACAGCGACAGCAACAGCAGGTAGAAAAACGCCAGGGCTACGCCCACCAACGCGTACTGGATTGGATGCACGGCCATGCTTTTGAGCACTTCGAACAGGAAGAATCCGGCGAAGGTCAGGGCAATGAACAGCAGCGCGTATTTGATCGCCCGATCACTCTTGAGGTACTGATCCACCGGATCGATGAAGCTCACCCCGAAGTTGCGGCTCTTGAACTCGTCACAACGGTCGCTGGTCAGGCAGTTGGTCAAGGCTTCTTCCAGGTTGGTGGAAAAGAACGAAGTCTGCCAATTCGCGGTAAAACCTGTCCCGGTGACTTCACGCTGAGCCGGCAAGTAGTTGCCGATAAAGCTCGGGTGAGGCCAGTTGGCCGCCAGTTGCACCTTGCTGGTTTTGCCGACCGGAGTGATCTGCAACTGGCCGGTGCCCTGCAGGCGCAGGTCAAAGGCGAACGCCAGTTCCGCGCCTTTGTGCCTGTCCAGCGCGGGCAACATGACGTGTGCCCCCTCGCCTAGCCAGCCAAGTTGCGTGCCCGGTTCAAAGTCCAGGCTCTGACCATTGAGGTCCAGTTTCAGGGCATTTTCGATCCCGCGGATATCGCTGATGCCTATCGTCAGAAACGCTTGATCAAACTGATAATCGGCGAAATCTTCCTTGATACCCAGTTGCGCGGGAATCGAAAACAGGCCGCTGATGTGGTTGTCGGCGTGGTACAGCCGCGCCTCGTAAATACCCCGCGAGCGCAATTCGGTCTGCACCTTGCCGTCGAGCTCGAAACGCTCCGGCAGAAAATACAGATGGCCGCGTTCTTCGCCGGTTTCCTGGTAGCGCTTGTTGGTTTTCTCATTGGTCTTCCAGATCCGCACCACTTTGCGATACGGCACCACCATGATCGGACCGCTCAGTTGCTGGCTGTAGCTGGAGCTGCGGGCGATGTCTTCGAGAACACCGTCGCGCAGTTGCTGACGGTCCTGGATCACGCCGTTGATCATCAAGAGCGGGATCAGCAACAACAGAATCAGAAGGGCAATTGCCCCGAGTTTTATGGTCAGGCTGCGGTTCATGGGACTCTCCCTGTTTGGATGGGGGGAGTCTGGGATGAGTGTGTGGGGGATTTGTGGGTGGAATGTGGAGAGTGTGTGAGAAGTTCAAGAACCACCCCTCACCCTAACCCTCTCCCCAAGGGGTAGAGGGGACTGATTGATGTGATACGTAGAAAATTGGCGACTTGAAATATTGAGTCGAACTCAGAATTTGAAAGACTTGAAGATCGGCTCCCTTTCCCCCCTCTCCCCCGTGGGGAGAGGGCTGGGGTGAGGGGTGGATTTAAGCAGGCATACGCAATTTGACTTCAACACCGCCGTCAACATTGCCGATGTTCAATGACCCACCATGCAACTTGACCACCTCTTCAACGAAGTTGAGCCCCAACCCCGTGCTCTTGCGCCCGCTGTCCGGGCGCGGCAGCGAATAGAAGCGCTCGCTCAGTCGCGGCAACGCATAGTCGGGAATCGCCTCGGCCTGGTTAAAAAGTTTGAATTCGATTTGCTCGCCGACCTTCGCGGCACTGAATCGCAACACGCCCGTTGCAGGCGTGAAATCCAACGCATTCTCCAGCAAATTACCCAATGCCTGACGCAACAGGAACGGTTCACCGGTCAGCACCAGATCCGCTGCAATGGTTTGTTCCACGCGCAACTGCTTGCCTTCGATGCGCGCCGCCTGAGCGCTCAGCAACTCATCTACCAACTTCGCCAGCGGCACCGCCACCCGCTCTTCCAGCCCTTGGCGCTGCTCGACCAGGGCCAGATTCAACAGGCGCTCGATCAACTGCTGCATCCGCGCGCTTTCCCTGTCGATGTTGCTGACAAAACGCTGCTGCTGGGCCAGCGGCATCTCGCCTTGCAGCAACTCCGCCGCGCCGCGAATCGCCGCCAGCGGGCTTTTCAGTTCGTGGGTCAATGTGTGCACGTAACGCTCGACGTAGGCTTTGCCTTCGAGCTGCGTGCGCATCTGCTCCACCGCCGTCGCCAGCTGTTCCAGTTCGCCGCCACGGTAGTGCGGAACCTCGACCCGTCGGCCTTCACTGACGGCCTGAGCGTAAGCAGTCAGCCGCCGCAGCGCCGCGCTCAACCACCACGACAACAGCGCGCCAAACAGCAGACCGAGGCCGATCAAACCGGCACCCCAGGCAAGCAATCGCCGTTCAGTGCGATCAACGTATGGCTGCAACGAGCTGTTGGGTTTGGCGACGGTGACCACGCCGATAATCTGGCCGTTGTCACGAATCGGGGCGCCGACGTGCATCACTGAGGAGTTCGGATCGTCCGGATCGCTGCGGCTGGAACGAGCGCCGTATTCGCCTCGCAGGGTCAGTAAAACGTCGTTCCAGCGCGAGTAATCCTGCCCCACTGCCACACCGCTGGAGTCCAGCACCACAACGCCCTTGGCATCGGTGACGTAGATCCGGTGGTTGACCTGATTCTTCGGCAATCCCCAGATGCTCGCCTTCGGTTGCCGTTCGCCATAAGCCTTGAGCAGCTCGGGCCAGCGATTCTGGTTCAGGGTGCCGGCCTTGAAGTCGTCGCGCAGGATTTCGGCCATGAGATTGGCGGTGTCGACCAGCGTTTCTTCGGTGGACTGACGCACGCCGGGACGGATTTCTTCCATAACGGTGTTCAGCACGAAGTAGCCGGTCAGGCCGATAAACAGCACGTAGACCAGGAATATCCGGATCCCCAGAGGCATCAGCTATGCCCCGGGTTGTAGCTGTAGCCGAGGCCGCGATGGGTCTGGATCGGTTCCGCGTCGGCCTTCACCTGGCGCAGTTTGGCGCGCACGCTCTTGATGTGGCTGTCGATGCTGCGCTCGTACCCGGCATCTGCAGCGACGCCCAGCGCATCGAGCAGCTGCTCGCGACTGAAGACCCGTTCGGGTTGGTCCAGCAGGCATTGCAGCAGACGAAACTCATGGCGGGTCAGGGTTAGAAGCTGGCCGCGGTAGCTGATTTGCACTCGTTCGCCGTCAATGCGAAACAGCGCCGATGCCACCTCGGCGGTCGCTCGCGGCGCCATGCGCTTGAGAATCGCCCGGACGCGCGCCGCCACTTCCCGTGGGCTGAACGGCTTGACCACATAATCGTCGGCACCGATTTCCAGGCCCACGACGCGATCGATTTCAGCATCACGGGCGCTGAGGAAGATCACCGGCACTTCGCTGAAACGCCGCAATTGCTTGCAGGTCTCGAAGCCGCTGATGTCCGGCAGACCAATGTCGAGAATGATCAGGTCGGCCGGGGTCTGGCGCTGATGCTCAAGCGCAGCGGCGCCAAGGCTCAGCCAGGTGGTGGTGAAGCCCTCGCCCTGCAAGGCGAAAATCAGGGTGTCGGCAATCGCCGCTTCGTCTTCGACAATCAGGATATGAGGCATGGCGTCCGAGCCCGGGAGTTAAGTGGGCGAACGGTGCCCCAAGGCTCACGTCACGTCAATGAGACCACTTGAAATCAGCAGTCGGGCTTGTCCGCCGTAAAGCGCCGTGCCGGGTTCACCGCCGCGCCGAACTCACGCAAGGCTTTGGCACCGATCAACAAAGGGTAGTTGAAGCTGCTGCGGTCGGTGAGGTTGACCTCCACGGTGCGTTTGACGTTGCCCAGGCACAGTTCCAGATCGACCACCGGACGCTTGGTGGGTTCGACCGCCTCCTTGTCATCCTCATCTTCTTCGGAGCGGGTCTTGATCTTGCTGATCCGCGCGACCTTGTGTTCGTAGACCTTGTTGCTCGCGCCTTTGGTGGCGAGGCGGAAGCGCACCCACTCGTCGCCATCGCGGGTAAAGGTTTCGATGTCTTTGGCCGACAGCGACGCGGTCAGGGCGCCGGTGTCCATCTTGGCCTTGAGGACTTCGCCACCGATTTCCGGCAGCGCGATGTATTCGTAGCGCCCGTACAGGGTCGGCTCAGCGGCCAGGACCGGCAGGGCCACGAGGGAAAGCAGTGCAAGGAGGGATTTCACGTAATGGGCTTCCTTGAGGAGTGGGCAGCGGGATTTTAGACCGTTGTACGCATGATCGTTCCCATGCTCCGTGTGGGAATGCCTCATGTGACGCTCTGCGTCACGCTTCTGGGACGCAGAGCGTCCCGGGCTGCATTCCCACGCAGAGCGTGGGAACGATCGGTGTAGATAGGTTAGCGGTTTGAAGGTGAAACATTCGTCGTCACCGATTTGGCCTGCCGTCCGAAGCTGCTTATCATTGCGCGCCCAAAGGCTTTCAAGAGTTACTTATGCGCCGCCTGCTCACCGGCTGTTTCGTTACCCTGCTGCTGTTGCTCAACACCTTGGTCCTGTTCGGGCCGCTGATGGTGTTCGCCTTGCTCAAACTGGTCCTGCCCGGGCGCTTGCGTGATTACGCGTCATGGACGGTGATGGGGATCGCCGAGACCTGGGCCGAAATCGACAAGCTGATTTTCCGCCTGTGCATCCCCACGCAATGGGACATCCGTGGCGGCGATGACCTGCAGGTCGACACGTCGTATCTGGTGATCAGCAACCATCAATCCTGGGTCGATATCCCGGCGCTGATCCAGACCCTGAACCGACGCACGCCGTTCTTCAAGTTCTTCCTCAAGAAAGAGCTGATCTGGGTGCCGTTCCTCGGGTTGGCGTGGTGGGCGCTGGATTACCCGTTCATGAAACGCTACACCAAGGCATTCCTGGCGAAGCACCCTGAGCTGGCCGGCAAGGATCTGCAGATCACCCAAGCGGCGTGCGAGTTGTACAAGCGTCAGCCGGTGACGGTGGTCAATTACCTGGAAGGCACACGCTTTACCGCTGCGAAACGGGCCCAGCAGCAATCACCCTTCACCCACCTGCTCAGGCCCAAGGCTGGCGGCGTGGCGTTTGTTCTGGCAGCAATGGGCGAACAGCTGGACGCCGTCCTTGATGTGACGGTGGTGTATCCGCAGCAGACGATTCCGGGGTTCTGGGATTTGCTCAGCGGCAACGTGCCGAAAGTCATCATCGACATCAAGACCCGCGAACTTGACCCGGCGCTGTGGCAGGGCGACTACGAAAACGATCCGCAGTTTCGCGAAACCATCCAGAACTGGGTCAACCAGCTCTGGATCGAGAAGGACCAGCGCATCGACGCGTTGCGCGCCGAGCGCCGCTGAATCAGGTACCGGTGCCTGCGCCCCAGATCCCGCCCAGGTTTGTCAGCAGCGAACCGCCGACGCCCTGCTGACCGAAAAATTGCAGAAGCACGGGGGCAAACAGGCCGATCATGCCAGTGTCCATCCCCAATGCGTTGAAGGCACTGTTCAGGTCGTTGGTGTTATTCAGGTTGCCCAAGACGTTGCCCAGACCTGCCGCTTGACCGGACGAGCCAAGCAAGCCGCTGAGGAGGCCAAGTTGACCGCCACCGGACAGCAAGTCGATTCCGGGCACGCTTTTGGACAACTCCGAGTAGTCGGTCGAACTCAATTGATTCTTCGCCAGACCGAGCATCGCCCCGGCACCGCCAATGGCTTGTTCTGGCGTCACGTTCAATTGGCTGAGAGCACTCAGCAGACCGGCCGCCTGCGCGGTCGTCGCGGTCGGCGCGGACGCGGCGGCGTCATCGTCCTGCGTGCCGGAGAGGGCATTGGCCGCATCGAACAGGCTGAACTGAGCAAAGACCGGACTGGCCGCCAGACACATCAGCGAAGCCAGTGCAAAACCGCGTGAAATCTTCATTCAGACATCCTCATGTGCCATGAAAACCGCCCGGCAATGGGCAGCGAAAAACCGTGTGTTGGACTGGCATCCCAGGGGATTGTTCCGAGTCTTGGCGAGCCCCCGACGAACAGTCGAAAAAGAATTGACCGGCGCTGCATCCAGTCTGGTCCCGCCCGCGTATATCAAGCACGGACAGACATTCCTGGCCGATTCCCTGCACGAGGATCATCACCATGAAACGCACTTCGATCAAAACGCCGTTGATTGCCAGCCTGCTGACCCTGGCCCTTGGCGGCGGATTCGTCCTGAACACTGTGCAAGCGGCAGACACGAGCCACGCGGTCATCGTCGGCGGCCAGAGCATGATGCCGAGCAAGGACATCATCGATAACGCGGTGAACTCCGCCGACCACACCACCCTGGTCGCCGCCGTGAAAGCCGCAGGCCTGGTGGATACCCTCAAGGGCAAAGGCCCGTTCACCGTGTTCGCCCCGGTCAACTCGGCCTTCGCCGCCCTGCCGGCCGGCACGGTCGATACCCTGCTCAAACCCGCCAACAAGGCGACCCTGACTCACGTCCTCACCTACCACGTGGTCGCCGGGAAACTCGACATGATGACCCTGGCCGAGAAGATCAAGGCTGGTGGCGGCACGGCCGAACTGACCACCGTCGCAGGCGGCAAGCTGTGGGCAATGATGAACGGTCCGCACAACATCACGATCAAGGATGAAAAAGGTGACGTCGCCGACATCACCACCTATGACGTGTACCAGTCCAACGGTGTGATTCAGGTCATCGACAAAGTACTGATGCCGAAAAGCTGAGGCGTGCCGCCGACCCTGCGCATCAGGGTCGGCGGTTTCCGAGGTGGCCGCCCATGAATGGAACTACCGCGCACCGTGAACTAACCTCTGCCTGCAACCGGCACCTCACCCAGCCCACCTCGATTGCCTGGAGAACTGCCATTCCCATCGCCGACGCCGATCAGCTCAGGCAGCTTCTGGCCCAGTGTTCACTGGGCGACCGCCGCGCTTTCGAGACGCTTTACCGCAGCGTCGGCCCACGGCTGCATGGCGTAGCGCTGCGATTCATGGGGCGGCCGGATCTGGCTGAAGAAGTGCTGCAGGAAAGCTTCGTGCGCATCTGGAACAACGCTTCGCGCTACGAGGCGCATCTGTCGGCACCGCTGACCTGGATGATCAACATCACCCGTCATCAGGCCATCGATCAGTTGCGCAAACACCGCGACCGGCCGTTGAGTGACCTTGAAGAACAGGCGCTGGTGGATGAAAGCCCATCGGCCCACGAACAGCTAAGCAGTGCCCGTGAGGCCAACGCCTTGAACCGCTGCCTGGAAAGCCTCGACGGCATGCAGCGTCAATCGATCACCGTGGCTTACTTTCAGGGGCTGTCCTGCTCTGAGCTCGCCGAACACCTGGCCGCGCCGCTGGGCTCGGTGAAATCCTGGATCCGCCGCGGTATGGAGCGACTGCGCAGGTGCCTTGAATCATGAACTATCAAACCCCGACCCTGCGCCGCGCCCTCGCCGCCGATTACGCCATTGGCTTGATGCCGTCTGCCGCTCGTCGGCGTTTCGAACAGCTGTTGCTGGAAGACGCGGCGCTTCGTGCGGAATTAGCGCAGTGGCAGGAAAGCCTGGCCAGTTTGACCGAAGCGCTGCCCGAGCAGCCGGTGCCGGATCGGGTGTGGCAGGGCATTACGGCGCGGATTGAGCCGCAAGTGCTGCACATGCCGGAAAAACGTCCGTTCTGGAGCTGGTTGCGAGTGACGGCTGCGGTTTGCTCGCTGGTGATCGCCGTGACGTTGGGTGTGATCTATAACCGCGACAGTGCGCGTTACAGCGCCACGCTGCTGGCGGCCGACGCGCAGCCTGCGCTGAAGGTTGAAGCGCATGAGGATTATTTGAACGTTGAGCCGCTGACGCTGGCAGCGGTTGACCCGGGGCGAAGTCTGGAGCTGTGGGCGATTCCAGCGGATGGCAAGCCGATTTCCCTTGGGGTAATTCCGGCGGGCGGCAAGGGGCGCGTAGAGCTGAGCGATACGCAGAAGACGTTGATCGGCAAGCCGATTGCGTTGGCGGTGAGTCTTGAGCCGCAGGGTGGTTCGCCGACGGGGCAACCGACGGGACCGGTGTTGTATCAAGGGGCGTTGGCGGCCTTGTAAACCACCCCTCACCCTAGCCCTCTCCCGGAGGTAGAGGGGACTGACCGAGTTGTTCTTTCGATGTACATCGACCTGAAAGTCCGAGTCGAACTCAGGTTTGAAAAGCATAGAGATCGGCCCCCTTTCCCCCTCTCCCCGCCGGGGAGAGGGCTGGGGTGAGGGGTGGGTTTCGAATACGACAAACCTCTCGATCTGCCAACATCAAAAACACAAAAAAGGCGACCCGAAGGTCGCCTTTGTTTTGCGTGAAGCCTTACGCTGCGCTGAACAGTTTGTGCGGATCGATCACAAACTTCTTCGGCACGCCCGCATCGAACTCGCCATAACCACGTGGCGCGTCATCCAGGCTGATGACTTCCACACCCACGATGTCGGCAATGTGGATACGGTCCCACATGATCGCCTGCATCAGCTGGCGGTTGTACTTCATCACTGGCGTCTGGCCGGTGTGGAAGCTGTGGGATTTGGCCCAGCCCAGACCGAAGCGGATGCTCAGGCTGCCCATTTTCGCGGCTGCATCGACTGCACCCGGATCTTCAGTCACGTACAGGCCTGGGATACCGATTTTGCCGGCAACCCGAACCACGCCCATCAGCGAGTTGAGCACGGTGGCCGGAGCCTCGTGTTTCACGCCGTCATGACCATGACCGCGCGCTTCGAAGCCCACGGCGTCGACGGCGCAATCCACTTCTGGCTCGCCCAGCAGTGCAGCGATCTGTTCGTGCAGCGGGGTGTCCAGGGACAGGTCGGCGATTTCGAAACCCTGAGCCTTGGCGTGCGCCAGGCGGACGGTGTTGACGTCACCGATGATCACCACCGCTGCGCCCAACAGGCGAGCGGAAGCGGCAGCAGCCAGACCGACAGGACCGGCACCAGCGATGTACACGGTGCTGCCCGGGCCAACGCCCGCCGTCACTGCGCCGTGGTAACCGGTCGGCAGGATGTCGGAGAGGCAGGTCAGGTCGCGGATTTTTTCCATCGCGCGATCGCGATCCGGGAGTTTCAGCAGGTTGAAGTCGGCATACGGCACCATCGCGTATTCAGCCTGGCCGCCGGTCCAGTCGCCCATGTCGACATAACCGTAAGCACCGCCCGGACGCGCCGGGTTAACGCTCAGGCAAACACCGGTGTGCATTTCCTTGCAGGAACGGCAGCGCCCGCAAGCCACGTTGAACGGTACGGACACCAGGTCGCCGATTTGCAGGTTTTCGACGTCGCTGCCCTTCTCGATCACTTCACCGGTGATCTCGTGGCCCAGTACCAGGCCGGTTTGAGCGGTAGTACGGCCACGCACCATGTGCTGGTCGGAACCACAGATGTTGGTGGAAACCACACGCAGGATGACAGCGTGGTTAATCTTCCTGCCGCGCGGGTCCTGCATTTTTGGATAGTCGATTTTCTGTATTTCGACTTTGCCATTGCCGAGATACACCACACCACGATTGCCAGACATGCTTTCACCTCGCTGTTGTTTTTATGTAGCGGTCGCGTCGCCATGGAACGGCGGCGCGTTGATTGCTCGGGTTATTGCTTGTGTGTCTTGTGTTGTCTGTTATGCCGCCATCGCGAGCAAGCTCGCTCCCACAGTAGATCGGGGTGTACACAAGGTCTGCGAACCACACAAATCCCTGTGGGAGCGAGCTTGCTCGCGATAGCGATCTAAAGAACGACCGTGCGATTGGCGTTCAAAAACACTCGTCGTTCAATGTGATAACCCACGGCCCGGGCCAGGGTCAGCCCTTCGATATCCCGCCCTTTGGCGATCAAATCTTCCGGGTAATGACTGTGGTCCACAGCCTCTACGCCCTGGGCGATGATCGGGCCTTCGTCCAGGTCGTTGTTGATGTAGTGCGCCGTGGCGCCGACCAGTTTCACGCCCTTGTTGTAGGCCTGGTGATAAGGCTTGGCGCCCTTGAAACCGGGCAGCAGGGAGTGATGGATGTTGATCGCCTTGCCGTCGAGTTTGCGGCACAGCTCTGGCGACAGGACTTGCATGTAGCGGGCAAGGATCACCAGTTCGGCGCCGGACTCTTCGATCACCTGCCAGACCTGACGCTCCTGCGACGGTTTGTCGTTCGGGTCCAGCGGGAAGTGGTAGTACGGAATCTGATGCCAGTCCGCCAGCGGCTTGAGGTCCGGGTGGTTGGAAACCACGGCGGCGACGTCCATCGACAATTGACCGATGCGCTGGCGGTAGAGCAAATCGTTGAGGCAGTGATCGGCCTTGGAAACCATGATCACCACTTTCGGGCGGTAGTTCGGCGCCGTCAGTTCGAAGATCATGCCGAAGGCTTGGCCGCGTTCTTCGAGGCCGGCGCGGAAGGCTTGTTCGTCGAAGCCGTCGGGCTGACGGAATTCCACACGAATGAAGAAACGGCCCGAAAGCCGATCATCAAAGGAATGGTGTTCGGTGACGTAGCAGCCCTGCTCGAACAGAAAGCGGGTCACCGCGTCCACGGTGCCGAGAACGCTTGGGCAGTCGGCGGTCAGAATCCATGTGTCTGGGGCGCGGCTCATAGTGCGGTGACTCCTGTTCATTGTGCTGGGTGTCAGGGAAATCCACCCCTCACCCTAGCCCTCTCCCCAGAGGGGCGAGGGGACTGATCGCAGTGACTGGCAAAGTTACTGCGACCTGTTAAACCGAGTCGAACTCAGGTTCAAGAACAACACAAATCGGCTCCCTTTCCCCCTCTCCCCCATGGGGAGAGGGTTGGGGTGAGGGGTGGCTTTTAAGCCTGGACGCTCAAGCCGTATTCGGCGGCCGCATCCTGCAACCACAACCACCAGTAATCCGAGAAGCTGCGACGAATCAGCAGTTCCCAGGTGTCTTCGGCGGTATGGCGGATCATCAGTTGCGACTTGGCAAACACGGTCCCCACAGCCTTGCCCACCGGGAAGCTGTTGGGGTGCACGTCGTAGCTGGTGGACTTCATCAGCACCTGGCGCACGTTCGGGCCGCTCAGTTCGAGGAGTTGCTGGCCGCCGCTGACGTTGGTGATCGCGATGTGCAGGTCGCCCAGCGCTTCACGCAGTTTCTTCTCGGCGGCGAACTCTTCACCGGTCGGCACGATCAGCAGCCATTCATCCGGCCCCATCCATTGCAGGCTGGTTTCGCCTTTAACGACGACGGTCAGCGCGCCCGGCAATTCGATACCGAGAGCTTTGTGCACCCCGGCAGCGAACGCAGCATCATGGCCATCGCCACGAATGGTCAGGTGGCCGAGGAGTTTTTTCTCACGCACGATCACGCCGGCGCTTTTGCGACCCTTGCCCACCAGGCTGGCGAGGTCGGCGTGATGCAGCGACGACTCGGCCTTGGCCCCAGTGGTTGGGCGTTGTTGGTAAACATTGGCTGCGGTCATAAAGCACCTTTCTTTTGTTGATCGTTCCCACGCTCTGCGTGGGAATGCCGCCATGGACGCTCTGCGTCCGCTCTTGGGACGCGGAGCGTCCCGGGATGCATTCCCACGCAGAGCGTGGGAACGATCGACTTATACGTTCTGGCGATCACCCTTTGGATCGAAGAACACCGAAGAAACGATTTCCGCCTCGATCACGCTGCCATCGGCCAGCGGTGCGAACACACGCTCACCCATGCGCTTCAAGCCGCCCTTGACCACACCCATGGCAAACGAATAGCCGAGGGAGTTGTGCAAGTAGCTGGAGGTGACGTGACCGACCATGGTCATCGGGATCGCTTGCTTGGTGTTGAACACCAATTGCGCGCCTTCTGGCAGCCATTTGGTCGGATCGATCGGCTTCAGACCGACCAACTGTTTGCGCTGATCACGCACGCAGTCTTCGCGGTTCATGCCACGCTGGCCAATCCACGAGAACGGTTTGGTGCGACCAACACACCAGCCCATGTTCAGGTCGTCCGGGGTCATCGAGCTGTCAGTGTCCTGGCCGACGATGATGAAGCCCTTCTCGGCCCGCAGCACGTGCATGGTTTCGGTGCCATATGGCGTCAGGTTGTACTTCTTGCCAGCATCAACAATTTTTTCCAGCACGCCCATTGCATAGTCGGCTTGCACGTTGACTTCGTACGACAGTTCACCGGTAAACGAAATCCGGAATACCCGCGCCGGCACACCGCCGACCAGACCTTCTTTCCAGGTCATGAACGGGAACGCTTCGTTGCTCAGGTCGATGTCGGTGACTTCGCTGAGCAGCTTGCGGCTGTTCGGCCCGGACAAGGTCATGGTTGCCCAGTGATCCGTCACGGAGGTGAAGTACACCTTCAGGTCTGGCCATTCGGTCTGGTGGTAGATTTCCAGCCATTGCAGCACGCGTGCAGCGCCGCCGGTGGTGGTGGTCATCACGAAGTGGTTGTCGGCGAGACAGGCGGTTACGCCGTCGTCGAAGACCATGCCGTCTTCTTTGCACATCAGGCCGTAGCGGGCCTTGCCCACATCGAGCTTGGTCCAGGCGTTGGTGTAGATGCGGTTGAGGAACTCGCGCGAGTCCGGGCCCTGGATGTCGATTTTGCCCAGGGTCGAAGCGTCCAGCAGGCCGACGCTGTCGCGCACGGCTTTGCATTCGCGTTTCACGGCGGCGTGCAGGTCTTCACCGCTTTTCGGGAAGTACCAAGGACGCTTCCACTGACCGACGTCTTCGAACTCGGCGCCGTTCTTCACGTGCCAGTGATGCAGCGCGGTGAAACGCACCGGCTCGAAGATGTGCCCACAGTGACGACCGGCCACGGCGCCGAAGGTCACCGGCGTGTAGTTCGGGCGGAACATGGTGGTGCCCATCTGCGGGATGGTCACGTTCAGCGAACGGGCGGCGATGGCCAGACCGTTGACGTTGCCGAGCTTGCCCTGGTCAGTACCGAAGCCCAGTGCGGTGTAGCGTTTGACGTGTTCGACCGACTCGAAGCCTTCGCGGGTTGCCAGTTCGATGGCGGCCGCGGTGACGTCGTTTTGCAGGTCGACGAATTGCTTCGGCGCACGTGCGGTGTTCTTTTCGTGCGGCACCTGGAACAGCGCCAGTGTTGGCTCTTCCAGACGGCTCAGGGCTTTCGGCAAGGTGCCTTCGACCACGCTGAAACCGGCTTCGCTGGCTGCGCGAGCGCCGCCTTCAAAACCATCGGCCAGGGAATCGCCGAGACCATAAACGCCGTTGATGCCACCGACGCACACGCGCTTCTGCGGTGCTTCGCCCGGTACGAAACCGAGGATGTCTTCACGCCAGATCGGCTTGCCACCCAAGTGCGACGCCAGGTGAACCACCGGGCTGTAACCGCCGGAGCTGGCAACCAGGTCGCACTCGAGCCACTCACCAGGACTGGTCACGGTGTGCGCTTTGACATCGATCGCGGCAACGCGAGCGGCGGTCACGTGCTTGCTGCCACGGGCCTCGATCACGGCGCTGCCGGTCAGGATGCGGATGCCTTTGGCGCGCGCTTCTTCAACCAGCGCACCGCGCGGATTGCTGCGGGCATCGGCGATGGCGACGACTTGCAGGCTGGCGTCGAGCCAATCCAGAGCAACGCGATAGGCGTGATCGTTGTTGGTCGACAGCACCAGTTTTTTACCCGGTGCCACACCGTAACGACGCACGTAAGTCGACACAGCGCCGGCGAGCATGTTGCCCGGCACGTCGTTGTTGCCGTAAACCAGTGGACGCTCGTGAGCGCCGGTCGCCAGCACTACACGCTTGGCGCGAACCCGGTGGATGCGCTGACGGACCTGGCCAATCGGGGCGCGGTCGCCGAGGTGATCGGTCAGGCGCTCGTGAATGGTCAGGAAGTTATGGTCGTGGTAACCGTTGACTGTGGCGCGCGGCAACAGCAGCACGTCCGGGGTGTCTTTCAGTTCGGCGATGACGCTGGCGATCCATTCGGCAGCAGGCTTGCCGTCGAGGCTTTCGCGGGAGTCGAGCAGGCTGCCGCCGAACTCTTCCTGTTCATCGGCGAGGATCACACGGGCACCGCTGCGGGCAGCAGCGAGTGCAGCGGCCAGGCCAGCAGGGCCACCGCCGACGATCAGCACGTCGCAGTGCTGGTTCATGTAGTCGTAGGTGTCCGGATCGTTCTCGGTCGGCGAGCGGCCAAGACCGGCGGCTTTACGAATGTACTTCTCGTAAGTCATCCAGAACGATTGCGGGTACATGAAGGTTTTGTAGTAGAAGCCCGGCGGCATCAGCTTGCCGCCGACCTTGCCGAGAATCCCCATCATGTCGTTGTTCACGCTCGGCCAGCCGTTGGTGCTGGTGGCGACCAAACCTTGATACAGCGCTTGTTGCGTGGCGCGTACGTTCGGGATCTGCGTGGCTTCGGTCGCGCCGATTTGCAGCACGGCGTTCGGCTCTTCGGCACCGGCGGCGAAGATGCCGCGCGGACGGGAATACTTGAAGCTGCGACCGATGATGTCGACACCGTTGGCCAACAAGGCTGCGGCCAGGGAATCGCCTTCAAAGCCTTTGTAGCTCTGGCCGTTGAAGGTAAAGCTCAGCACTTTGTTGCGGTCGATCCGTCCGCCGTTGGACAGGCGATTGATCTGGCTCATACCTTCTCTCCCAGAGCCGTGGCGGCCGCTTTCGGGCTATCGGTCTTGTCGGTGAATTGTGGCTTTGCACCGATCTTGTAAGTCTCGAGGATCTCGTAGGTCACAGTGTCACGGGTGGCGTTGAAGTACTGACGGCAACCGGCGACGTGATCCCACAGCTCGTGGTGCAGACCGCGAGGGTTATCGCGGAAGAACATGTAGTCGCCCCACTCCTCGTCGGTGCAGTTGGTCGGATCCAGTGGACGCGGGATGTGCGCCTGGCCGGATGCGTGGAATTCCTCTTCGGAGCGCAGTTCGCCGCAGTGAGGACAGAAGATATGCAACATGGGGATTTCTCCTGTTAGTGGGCAACCGCAGCAGCGCCGTGTTCATCGATCAACGCACCGTTGTGGAAACGGTCGATGGAGAAAGGTGCAGCCAATGGGTGCATTTCACCCTTGGCCAGACTCGCGGCAAACACGTTGCCCGAGCCAGGTGTTGCCTTGAAGCCACCGGTGCCCCAACCGCAGTTGAAGAACATGTTCGGGACCGGGGTTTTCGAGATGATCGGGCATGCGTCCGGCGTGGTGTCGACGATGCCGCCCCACTGACGGTTCATACGCACGCGGGACAACACCGGGAACATCTCGACAATGGCCTGAATGGTGTGCTCGATCACCGGGTACGAACCACGCTGGCCGTAGCCGTTGTAGCCGTCGATGCCGGCGCCGATCACCAGGTCGCCCTTGTCGGACTGGCTGATGTAACCGTGTACGGCGTTGGACATGATCACGCTGTCGATAATCGGCTTGATCGGCTCGGACACCAGCGCTTGCAGCGGGTGCGATTCGATCGGCAGACGGAAACCGGCGAGTTTGGCCATGTGCCCGGAGTTACCGGCGGTCACGACACCGACGCGCTTGGCGCCGATGAAGCCTTTATTGGTTTCAACGCCGATGCACACACCGTTTTCCTTGCGGAAGCCGATCACTTCGGTCTGTTGAATCAGGTCAACGCCCAAGGCGTCGGCGGCACGGGCAAAGCCCCACGCCACGGCATCGTGACGAGCCACGCCGCCGCGACGCTGGACGGTAGCGCCCATCACCGGGTAGCGAGTGTTTTTCGAGCAGTCGAGGTACGGAATCTCGTCAGCCACTTGTTTGGCATCGAGCAGTTCGCCGTCCACGCCGTTGAGGCGGTTGGCGCTGACACGACGCTCGGAATCGCGAATGTCTTGAAGTGTGTGGCACAGGTTGTAAACGCCGCGCTGGGAGAACATCACGTTGTAGTTCAGGTCCTGGGACAGGCCTTCCCACAATTTCATTGCGTGTTCGTACAGGTGCGCCGACTCGTCCCACAGGTAGTTGGAGCGAACGATGGTGGTGTTGCGCGCGGTGTTACCGCCGCCCAGCCAGCCTTTTTCGACCACGGCCACGTTAGTGATGCCGTGCTCTTTGGCGAGGTAGTAGGCGGTCGCCAGACCATGCCCGCCACCGCCGACGATGACCACGTCATAGACCTTTTTAGGGGTCGGCGTGCGCCACATCTTCTGCCAGTTTTCGTGATGGCTGAGGGAGTGTTTGAAGAGGCCGAAGCCCGAGTAGCGTTGCATAGTCATTTACTCCAAAACCGCGCTCAGCGATAAACCGGGAAGTCCGCGCACAGGGCCGAAACTTGCTGCGCAACATTGGCCTCGACATCGGCGTCGCCGAGGTTGTCGAGGATGTCGCAGATCCAGCCGGCAAGCGTGACGCACTGGGTAACCTTGAAGCCGCGAGTGGTCACCGCCGGGGTGCCGATGCGCAGGCCGGAGGTCACGAACGGCGACTGTGGATCGTTCGGGACAGCGTTCTTGTTCACGGTGATGTGGGCGCGACCGAGTGCTGCATCCGCCTCTTTGCCGGTGAGGCCCTGACGGATCAGGCTGACCAGGAACAGGTGGTTATCGGTACCGCCGGACACTACATCGTAGCCGCGTTTGATAAATACGCCGGCCATGGCCTGGGCGTTGTCGATCACTTGTTGCTGGTAGGCCTTGAAACCTGGCTCCAGCGCTTCCTTGAAGCACACCGCTTTACCAGCGATGACGTGCATCAACGGGCCGCCCTGTGCACCCGGGAAAACTGCAGCGTTCAGCTTCTTCTCGATTTCTTCGTTGGACTTGCACAGGATCAGGCCGCCACGTGGACCGCGCAGGGTCTTGTGGGTGGTGGTGGTGACCACATCGGCGTACGGCAGCGGGTTCGGGTACAGGCCGGCAGCGACCAGACCTGCAACGTGAGCCATGTCGACGAACAGCAGGGCACCGACCTTGTCGGCGATCTGACGGAAGCGTGGGAAGTCGAGGGTCTTGGAGTAAGCAGAGAAGCCGGCGACGATCATCTTCGGCTTGCACTCGACGGCCAGGCGCTCGACTTCGTCGTAGTCGATCAGACCGGTTTTGGTGTCGATGCCGTACTGCACGGCGTTGTACAGCTTGCCCGAGGACGACACTTTGGCGCCGTGGGTCAGGTGACCGCCATGGGCCAGGCTCATGCCCAGAATGGTGTCGCCGGCTTGCAGCAGAGCCAGGTACACGGCGCTGTTGGCCGAGGAACCGGAGTGCGGCTGCACGTTGGCGTAATCAGCACCGAACAGCTGCTTGGCGCGTTCGATGGCCAGCGCTTCAACTTTATCGACGTGCTCGCAGCCACCGTAGTAGCGCTTGCCCGGATAGCCTTCGGCGTATTTGTTGGTCAGGCCACTGCCTTGCGCTTCCATGACGCGTTTGCTGGTGTAGTTCTCTGACGCGATCAGCTCGATGTGATCTTCCTGGCGTTGCTCCTCGGCATTCATCGCCGCCAGCAGTGCATCGTCGTAACCCTGGATCTGGTCTTGCTTGCTGAACATCGCGTCTCTCCCAGCGGCATCTATGCGCCATTCGTCTCGGTAAGGCACTGGTGTTTCGACAGTGCCCTTTGAATGCGATGGTATGACCGGCGCAGACAGGCCAAATGCCTACGGACGCCACGCAAAGGTGCGTTTACGACATGGCGGAGAATGGCATGCCGAACACACTCTCCAAACCAGCAGAGATCCCCTGTGGGAGCGAGCCTGCTCGCGATGACGGTGAGTCAGCAACATTGATGTCGCCTGACACTCCCTCATCGCGAGCAGGCTCGCTCCCACAGGGGTTAAGCGATTGTCTGTCGCACTGCGAGCAACAGTAGAAAGTGCAACGGATACAAGGCATACGCCCAGCGGCGCATTGGAGGCGGAGGCTTAAGCTGACCGGCGTAACGCAGCAAAAGCAGGCTGGCCAGTGGCGCGATCAGACAAGCGGCGATGCCGAGGATGGCTTCAACATTGTGAAACCGCGCGGACAGAACCACGGAAACGCCAGTCGCCCCGGCACATACAGCAGATCGACGGAATAACCGACATATCGCAGGTGATCGAGCACCATGCTCAAGAGCGTCAGCCACTTGAGCAGATCCAGTGCCCCATCCCTTTGCGTCCTGTGCATAATTGCCCGTCGTCTTTGTATTTTTCTGTCAGACGCATCGCGTGTGCTCTCCGGATGATCTTCGGTAAAGTGCGCACCATCATTGACCACGAGATTCTTCACCATAAGAGCCTCGACCACGGAAAGCAGGGCCATGACCGATAAGAGCCAACAATTCGCCAGCGACAACTATTCCGGTATCTGCCCTGAAGCCTGGGCTGCCATGGAACAGGCCAACCACGGCCACCAACGCGCCTATGGCGACGACGAATGGACGGCACGCGCGTCCGACGATTTCCGCAAACTGTTCGAAACCGACTGCGAAGTATTCTTCGCCTTCAACGGCACCGCGGCCAACTCCCTGGCCCTGTCGTCGCTGTGCCAGAGTTACCACAGCGTGATCTGCTCGGAAACCGCCCACGTCGAAACCGACGAATGCGGCGCACCGGAGTTCTTTTCCAACGGTTCCAAGCTGCTCATCGCCCGCACTGAGAACGGCAAGCTGACCCCGGAATCGATCCGCGAAATCGCGCTCAAGCGCCAGGACATCCACTACCCGAAACCGCGCGTCGTGACCCTGACCCAAGCCACCGAAGTCGGCAGCGTCTACACCCCGGAAGAAATCCGCGCCATCAGCGCCACCTGCAAAGAGCTGGGCCTGAACCTGCACATGGACGGCGCGCGCTTCTCCAACGCCTGCGCTTTCCTCGGCTGCTCGCCGGCCGACCTGACCTGGAAGGCCGGCGTCGACGTGTTGTGCTTCGGCGGCACGAAAAACGGCATGGCGGTGGGGGAAGCGATTCTGTTCTTCAACCACAAGCTGGCTGAAGACTTCGACTACCGCTGCAAACAGGCCGGGCAACTGGCCTCGAAAATGCGCTTCCTGTCGGCGCCTTGGGTCGGGATTCTGGAAAACGACGCCTGGCTCAAATACGCCCGCCACGCCAACCACTGCGCGCAGCTGTTGGCTGAACTGGTCAGCGACATTCCAGGCGTGGAACTGATGTTCCCGGTGCAAGCCAACGGCGTGTTCCTGCAACTCTCGGAACCGGCCATCGCTGCACTGACGGCCAAGGGCTGGCGCTTCTACACCTTCATCGGCAACGGCGGCGCACGCTTCATGTGCTCGTGGGACACCGAAGAAGAACGCGTACGGGAATTGGCGGCGGATATTCGCGAAGTCATGTCCCGGTAAAACCCGCCAGCCTACTGATCGTTCCCACGCTCCGCGTGGGAATGCAGCCCGTGACGCTCTGCGTCACAACGGTGCTCGGCACTGCATCAGCGGTGAGGCAGGAACGCGGAGCGTCCCGAGAGGCATTCCCACGCGGAGCGTGGGAACGATCATTAGTGGCGCGTCGCAATTTCCCACTCCCTTCTGCGTCGCTGTCCGCTAGCGCCACCACACAACCCCGCTCACCCTAGTCATTCCCGCGCAAAGGAATGCACCCATGGGCCGAAGCCGCTACACCATCACCGAACCCGACAAACCGCACTTCCTGACCTGCACGATCATGGAATGGCTCCCGCTGTTCATCCGCCCCTACATCGTCGATCACCTGCTCAACTGCTGGCGCTATCAGCAAACCCATCATGATTTAAAGCTGTTTGGCTATGTGGTCCTGGAGAACCATCTGCACTTTGTCGCAGAAGCTCCGGATCTCATCAAATGCCTCAGCCAATTCAAATCCTTCACCGCCCGACAAATCCTCGACGACCTGCAAAGCAAAGGCGCCGATCGCGCATTGCAGCGCCTGCGTTTCAGCAAACGCGCGCACAAGCAGGACCGGGTGTATCAGCTGTGGCAGGAAGGTTCGCACGCGGAAATGGTGTACAGCGAAACGGTGATGCGCCAGAAGCTGGATTACATTCATTACAACCCGGTGAAGCGTGGGTATGTGGATTTGCCGGAGCACTGGAGGTATTCAAGCGCCCGAAATTACGCGGGTATGGAAGGACTGATCGAGATTCAAAAGTGGTTTTGAGACGACAACCGAGCCCCCTGCAACGGGATCGTTCCCACGCTCCGCGTGGGAATGCCTCTCGGGACGCTCCGCGTTCCTGCCTCACCGCCGATGCAATGCCGGACACCGTTGTGACGCGGAGCGTCACGGGCTGCATTCCCACGCGGAGCGTGGGAACGATCAGTGGAGGCTGGTGAGTTGGTCTACATTTGACTGCGAGCTGTTTTGATCCGCTCAGATAACAATAATCAGGAGCGCACGCATGTCATTGAAAGGCAAAACCCTGTTCATCACCGGTGCCAGTCGCGGGATTGGTCGTGAGATCGCGCTGCGGGCTGCGCGGGATGGAGCCAACATTGTGATTGCCGCGAAAAGCGCCGAGCCGCACCCCAAGTTGCCGGGCACGATTTTCAGCGTGGCCAAGGAAGTCGAAGCCGCGGGCGGCAAGGCGCTGGCCTTGCAGGTGGATGTGCGTGATGAAGTCGCGGTGCGCGAGGCTCTGGCCAAGGCCAACGAGCATTTCGGCGGCATTGATGCGCTGATCAACAACGCCGGGGCGATCAAACTGACCGGGGTTCAACACATCGAGCTCAAGCGCTTCGACCTGATGCACCAGATCAACACCCGCGCCGTGCTCCTGTGCAGCCAGGCCGCCCTGCCCTATCTGAAGAAAAGCGGCGGACACATCCTCAGCCTTTCCCCGCCACTGAATCTGGCGAGCAAATGGTTTGCGCAGTACAGC
Organism: Pseudomonas sp. GL_093; assembly: GCF_057837605.1. Taxonomy (NCBI): domain Bacteria; kingdom Pseudomonadati; phylum Pseudomonadota; class Gammaproteobacteria; order Pseudomonadales; family Pseudomonadaceae; genus Pseudomonas; species Pseudomonas sp. GL_093. The sequence continues at coordinate 6,470,583 of NZ_CM174448.1, forward strand.
CCTTACACCGTGACCAAATACGGCATGAGCATGCTGACATTGGGCATGAGTGAGGAATTCAAAAACTACGGCATCAGCGTCAATTCCCTGTGGCCGCAGACGATGATCGCCACTGCCGCCATCGAGTTTCAGCTCGGTTCGCGGGAATCCTTCAAACACGCACGAACGCCGGCGATCATGGCCGATGCCGCCCATGTCATTCTGGATAGCAGTGGTCGCAGCATTACCGGGCGATTGCTGATTGATGAGGAGATTCTGCGGGAGCACGGGGTGACGGACTTTGAACCGTATCGGTTCGCGCCTGACACCACCGACCCGCTGATGCCGGACCTGTTTGTCGACTGAGTGGTTTAGGGTGTCAGTAAGATCCGCCCCTCACCCTAACCCTCTCCCCAAAGGGGCGAGGGGACTGACTGTGGATTTCTTTAGAAAATTTGCGACCTGAGATATCGAGGTGAGCTCAGGTTTTGAACAGCATGAAGATCTGCCCCCTTTCCCCCTCTCCCCACTGGGGAGAGGGCTGGGGTGAGGGGTGGATCTTGAAGTTGACTACCCTTCCAGACTTCCATCAGAACTCAATCCGAACATCACCCTTCGGCACGCTGCAGCACGAAAGAATGAACCCTTCGGCTTCGTCTTCCTCGGTGATCCCGCCGTTGTGGTCCATCTCGACCTCCCCGCCCAGCTTCATCACCTTGCACGTCCCGCAGATCCCCATCCCGCAAGCCTTCGGAATCAACAGACCCAACTTGGCAGCGGCGGCGTGAACGGTTTCCCCCGGCGCCACACGAATGCTCTTGCCGGACGCGGTGAATTCCACCTGGTGCAGGTCCGCCACGTCGATGTCCGGCGCGTCTGCGGCGATTTCGGCTTGCTCCACCGCATCAGCACGGGCTTCCGCTGGCGTAGCGCCGAAGGATTCCTCGTGATAACGCGACATGTCGAAGCCGACCGCCTCCAGCATGCGCTTGACCGCGTTCATATACGGCGTCGGGCCACAGCAGAAGACTTCGCGCTCCATGAAGTCCGGCGCCATCAGCTCCAGCATCTTGTGGTTCAGGTAACCGCGATAACCGGCCCACGGTTCGCCCAGACCATGCTTCTCGCAGATCAGGTGCAGGCTGAAGTTATCGATCCGCGACGCCATGTGTTCCAGCTCGCGGTGGTAAATGATGTCTTTCGGCGAACGGGCGCTGTGGATAAACACCATGTCGACGTTGCCGTTGGTGTCGTAGAACCAACGCGCCATCGACATGACCGGCGTGATGCCCACGCCGCCGCTGAGGTAAAGCACCTTCGGCGCGGTGAAGTCCATGGCGTTGAACAGCCCGACCGGCCCGTGCACCGCCAGCTCCTGGCCTTCGTGCAGGGTGTCGTGCAGCCAGTTGGAGACTTTGCCGCCCGGCACGCGCTTGATCGTCACCGAAAAGCTGTACGGCACCGATGGCGAGCTGGAAATGGTGTAGGAGCGCATGATCGGCACCCCTTCGATTTCCAGCTCCAGGGTGACAAACTGCCCCGGTTTAAAGAAGAACAGGATTGGCTGGTCAGCCATAAAGCAGAAGGTGCGCACATCCCAGGTTTCCTGGATGACTTTGACGCAACGGACGATGTGTCGACCATTGGCCCAGGTCTGGGTGGTTACCGGATTCAGGAAGCTGTTGGACATGCTGTTCTCCACCGCCGATGGTCGGCCTTATGTTGGCGATTCTGCGTAACGTGCGAACCACCCATTTACCTATCTGCGACATTCACATACTTATCGCGACCAGCCTGCATCTACCGGGGGTTGCGCGTCGGGAACAGATTGGGCCATGTCGCCCATGGATAAGGTTCTGCCCAGCGCCGGCCCCACACTCGCTCCACACAAAGACGATTTCTTTACACCCTTGCGTAGCAAACCGTATCAGCCACTTTCGCCGGCCGCACAGAATGGCCTTGAGGATCAAATCGATGGACGTCACCGCAAAAATCAGCCTGGGCGATCCGCTGGAACCCGCACGCAAGGCCACCGCGCAGATGCTGCAAGAGCGCGAGCGCACTTTCTCGCTGCCGCAGCCGTTTTACTCTGACGAGCGGCTGTTTGATATCGACATGCAGGAAATCTTCCAGAAAGAGTGGTTGATCGCCGGCATGGCCAGCGAAATCCCGACCAAGGGCAACTACCTGACCCTGCAAGTCGGCAAGAACCCGATCATCGTGATTCGCGGCGCCGAAGGCGTGATCCATGCGTTCCACAACGTCTGCCGTCACCGTGGTTCGCGGTTGTGCACCAGTGAAAAAGGCAAGGTCGCCAAACTGGTCTGCCACTACCACCAGTGGACCTACGAACTGGACGGTCGCCTGCTGTTCGCCGGCACCGAGATGGGCGCCGACTTCGACATGAAGGAGTACGGCCTCAAACCGGTCAACGTGAAGACTGCCGGCGGCTACATCTTCATCAGCCTGTCGGAAAATCCGCCAGCCATTGATGACTTCCTGTCGACGCTGAACCATTACATGGAACCGTACGACATGGAGAACACCAAGGTGGCGATTACCACCACCTTGATGGAAAAGGCCAACTGGAAACTGGTGCTGGAAAACAACCGCGAGTGCTACCACTGCAACGCGTCGCACCCGGAACTGCTGAAAACCCTGCTGGAATGGGACGACGTCACTGACCCGCGTGCCGACCAGGCCTTCAAGGACCACGTCGCCGCCTCCGCCGCTGCCTGGGAAGCCGAGAAGATCCCTTACGCCCACGCCAGCTTCGGCCTGCGTAACCGCATCGTGCGCATGCCGCTGCTCAAGGGCACCGTGTCGATGACCCTGGACGGCAAACAAGGCTGCGCCAAACTCATGGGCCGGATCAAAAACCCGGACCTGGGCTCGATGCGCATCCTGCACTTGCCGCACTCGTGGAACCACTGCATGGGCGACCACATCATCGTGTTCACCGTGTGGCCGATCAGCGCGCAGGAAACCATGGTCACCACCAAGTGGATCGTCCACAAGGACGCCGTCGAAGGCGTGGACTACGACGTGGAGCGCATGCGCCAGGTCTGGGATGCGACCAACGACCAGGACCGTCGTCTGGCCGAAGAGAACCAGCGCGGCATCAACTCCACGGCTTACCAGCCAGGCCCTTACTCCAAGACCTATGAGTTTGGCGTGGTGAACTTCGTGGACTGGTACAGCGAGCGTTTGCTGAACAATCTGGGCGCGGAACCTGCGCCTTACCTCAAAGGGGTTCCGGTTCAAGGCTGACCGATCCCGCTGAAAAAAAACCGCGAACATGTTTCGCGGTTTTTTATTGTTCAAATTTCGATCAATCGCTTTAGAGCTGCCGCTGGCATGGGGCTGCAGCGGTTCGCGAACAAGTTATCCACACCTCCACCCACAGCAAATGGGGACAACTCGGTTTACGGCGCAAAATTTCTCCACAGAAACTGAAGAAAATCCGTGACTTATCCAGAAGCAGGGTTTTGAGCAGCGATTGGTTGTTTTTTGATCGAAAGCTTGTAAGGCACGTTATACGTGGCTTGCAGAGGATGGCGAACACCTTATCCACAGAAGCGCCAACAGACTTTGGGGGCAACTTGGGCGGATCTGTGGAAAACCGTTGGAAGCCGCGATAAATCGGGGTTTGCGCGAGGTTTCTCGGTCTAAAACGACGATTTGATCGTTTTTTGATCACTCGCCTGATAAGCCCGGTTTATATGGTCTGTAGAGGACAGCGAACATCTTATCCACAGATGCGCTAACAGAGATTGGGGGCAAGTATTGGCTCGCTTCCAAAGTTATCCTCTGGAAAAAGCCCGAAAAAACCGCAAGTTAGGCTGGTTGTTTTTTGTACGAAGGGTTGCAGGGCTTGATTTGTATGGGGTGTAGCGATGGGCGAACACGTTATCCACAGAAGCGCTAACAGGGATTGTGGGTAACCTCGATCAGGTCCTGTTGAAACACGACCGGCCCGAGTCGATGTCCAGATTCAACTCATAGTCATTGAATGCACCCCACCCAAGCAAAAGCGAAGGCACGTACTGACCCAGCAACAACGACGGAGGAATCGTAAAGTCCGGGTAGTAGTTGTAAGTGACCAGTTGGATATGTCCCGCCAGGCTCAATTCACCCTTGAAGGTTTGGGAGCGCGGCTTATCGGTGACATGAATGGGTGAGTTGCCCGGCGAGGAGGACGTCAGGTAATCAACATTGCCGGTGTCAATAATCGCCGGCGTCGCCCGACGATCCAGGCGTGCGGCAATGGTCAGTCGTTGATTGATGTCGATGCGCGCATAGGTAATTGGCGAATCACATCGCGCGGGAGGTTCGGCGTTAAGCTCCAGGGTCTTTTGGGTGACCTTCAAACGCCCCAACTTACCGAGCAAATCAAGCCCCAACAGGTTTTCCCGGTCGCTGACAAACACCAGGACGTTTCTGAACTCGCTTGAGCCTATCTTTAAAGACTCAAAGATCCCGAGTCTGGCAGACAGGTCACGTTCACCATAAAACGTGCTGTAGCCATAGTGAGAGTCGCTTAATAACCTGACTCCCATCAGCTTCGCAGTGTCGAGGTTGACCCGGGTTTGCGGTGCGCCGGTGTCCAGAATGAAGCGCGACAAGACACCATTGGCCGCTTTGACATCGAGGTAGGGCAGCACCTCGTCAGTCGCGTGACCGTCACTGGCGTAAGGATGAATCGCCAGCACCTCGTGCCGCTTCGCTCTTGTCACCGAGAAATCGCCGACCGCCCGCAAGGTCGCGAGGGATTCGCTGCCGAACATGGAAAACATTGCGTTGAGTTCAGGATCATTCGCGATTGCTTGAGCGTGACGACGCTTGATCGCCAGATAGTATTCGGGAATCTGGTTTGCGGTTTTGGCCTCGAACATTCGGGCGAGAACAGACACTGAACAATTCAGGTTTTTTTCAGCATCCAATACCTTGGCGCATTGCTGTTTCAGCTGCGCCAAGGTCGCTTTTTGTCCCTGTTCGGACTCTAACCATGTGTAGAAATCCGCAGCTGCCGGCAGGGTATCAGCCATCGAACTTGTTGCTGCACAGATAAAAAATGCAAACAGCACCAGAGACGACTTTGAATTCACGCCGCCGATCAGACATGTCTCACGCCGACTGACCGCCCTCATGTTCAACCCATTCTTGAAACGAGTTTTATGAACTAGCGCTGCGGCACCCCTGAGCAGCTCATAGAGAAATGTAGCTCATCAGGGCCGATACATCAGATAGGCCTCACCCGTGACCCGAATCATCGGATGGGGAGTGATTTGGCAGGTATCGACGATACGAAAGCCATGTCGCTCGTAAAACCGACGGGCGCCGGTGTTCATCGCGTAGTCGATCAGGCTCAAGCCATTGAGCCCCAGCTGGTTGGCACGGTCGTAAGCGTAGGCGAGGAATTGTTTGCCCAGGCCCTGGTTTCGCCAGCCTTCATGGAGCGCCAGGCTGGATATATAGAGGGTGTCGGGGATTTCCATCTTGGCGTACGGCGCCAGCACCGGATCGGTTACTGGAGGCGCCAGCGGATCGTGACGCATCACGTAGCTGTGCATCATGCCAATGACGTTTCCATCAACCTCGGCGATGAGGCAGTTCTGATAAGAAAAATCGACGTCGTCACGGGCGTAACGACTGGCGCCCACGTCCAGTAAATCCTGACCGGGCTGCGCCAGATGGCTCCAGATGTAATCCGCAGCACCTTCTGATGAAATCTGAAACAAACGAGCAATCTCCCGCGCATCCGCGCGCAGGGCCGAACGAAATTCAACGGTCATTGTTTCCCCATAAATGTCGGTGACAGGAGCACCCTGTGGGAGCGAGCCTGCTCGCGAAAGCGATGGATCAGTCGCCGGAGATGTTGACTGACACACCGCTTTCGCGAGCAGGCTCGCTCCCACATTAGATCTGTATTGGTTATTCGTTAGCGGACCACGCCTTCTTCGATCAGTAACTTGAGAATCGCCTCAGCCCCCGCCTCGGCGCTCAACCCTTTTAGCACCTGCCCGCCACCGCCACTGGCCTTGGCAGTCGCAGCTTTCATCCGGTCCGCGCCGCTCTTGGCCTTGATCACCTTCAAGCGTTTAGGCCGTGGCTTGGCCGGTTGCAGCGTGGCGACTGCCAGCAGTTCATCGTCGATCACTTCGACTTCATCCGCCTGCAACACCCCGCGTCGGGCCGGACCGTAAGCGCTCTGCCGAGGCTTCGGCGCGGCGTTATCCACAGTCGCGAGGAACGGCAGCCGTACTTTCAGGCGACGGCGCTGACCGCGCGGCAAAGCTTGCAGCACCAGTGCTGAATTACCGTCGATGGATTCAACTTGAGCCAGCCCGACGACCAGCGGCCAGCCCAGGCTTTCGGCCAGCAGGAACGGCAACATGCCCGAGCCTTCGCCGGTTTCCGCCTGGCTACCGGTCAGCACGACCTGAGCCCCGGCGTCACGCAAATACGCGGTCAATGCCGGCAGTGCATCGGCGCCTTCCGGCTGCTCAAGCACATGCAGCTGTTCAAGGCCCATGCCCAGATACGCACGTAGCGCAGGTTCCGCGACGTCGCCGGCATGCAGCACTTGCAGGTTATCCCCAGCCAGTTGCAGGCCCAGCTCCACCGCCCGCGCATCCTGTTCCGCGCGACGTGGCCGGCCGGAGGTCGGGTGGGCGCCGATGGACACCAGGCTGATGATTTTCGTGCTCATAACCCTTTCCTTTCCTTAAGCCGCATCGCGCTTGGCTTCATTGCGGTAAGCCTCTACCGCATCGATCAAGGCTTGAAGAATCTCTGCACTCTCGCCGATCACCGACAGGTCGGCCCGTTTGATCATGTCGCAGCCAGGGTCGAGGTTGATTGCCACTACCTTGTCGCAGGCACCGATGCCTTGCAGGTGCTGGATCGCCCCGGAAATCCCCACCGCCACGTAAACCCGCGCGGTGACCCAGGTGCCGGACGCACCAACCTGACGGTCGCGGGCCATAAAGCCATCGTCCACCGCCACTCGGGACGCGCCTTCGGTAGCGCCCAGCGCTTCGGCGGTCCTGTGGAAAAGTCCCCAGTCCTTGACCCCGTTGCCGCCGGAGAAGATGAACTCGGCTTCGGCCATCGGAATCGCCGCCGGATCGACCGCCACCGCGCCCAAATCCTCGATGCGCGAGAGACTGCGCGCCACCGCTGTGGATAACTCCACCGGCAAGGCTTCGTGACGGGTTTCGCTGACCGGTTCGGCGCATTCGACGGCAGCCAGGATCAAGCGTGCCACCGGGCGCGCAAGGTCCTGCAAACCGGCACCGGCGCGACCGATGCATTCCTGATCCTTAACCTGCCAGACCCGCGTGGCCGGGCGTTCGCCCAGTGCTGCGGCAAAGCGTCGACCCAGTTCACCACCGCCGCTGCGGCTGTCCGGCAGCAGCCAGTGACGCGGGCTGAACTGGTTATCCACAGCCCGCAGGCCCTGGACCCGTTGTTCCGGTGCATAACCGCTGAATTCGTCACCTTCCAGCACCAGCAAGCGATCGACGCCCGCGGTGGCGAAGGCGCTTTCTTTGTGTTCGCCGAAGACCACGGCCAACACCGCGCCGTCCTTGCCGGCCAATTGGTGAGCCAGACCCAGCAAGTCGCGGTCGTGGCTGCTCAAGCGGCCGCCGACCATGTCTGGCACCACGCTGATGTAAAACGCAGGTGCAGGCACTTGATGCAGTGGCAATTGCACTTCAACCGCAGCCGAGCGTTTGCTCGCCCCGCCCTGTTGAGCGCCGCTGCGGTCAATCCGTTTGATGCCGTTGGGACCGATAAAACCGATGCCATGGGGATTCTTGCGAATGACGCCGTTAGGCCCCATCCAGCTGTGTTGCGCCGGTTGCATGGCCGCGTGCAGCGGGTGCAAACGGTTACGGGCGATCCATTCGGCGCGTGGGTCGCGGCGGATAATGTCGCTCATCAGTGGGCCTCCGCAGGTTCACGTTGGGCCGGTTTGGTCGGCTTGCTCGGGGCAGCGTCTTCGAGCAACGCGTCCGCCACCAGTTCGGCGATGTCCTTGATCAGCGGCCGCGGTTCGACCACGCCTTCGAGCATCGCGGTGCACTGTGGACAACCCACGGCCACCAGTTCGGCGCCGGTTTCGCGGATGTCTTCCATGCGCATGTCAGGGATCCGTTGCTTGCCCGGGATGTCGGTGATCGGCGCACCGCCGCCACCGCCGCAGCAGCGCGAGCGGAAACCGGAGCGTTGCATTTCCTTGATCTCGATACCCAGGGCGCGCAGCACTTCACGCGGCGCCTCGTATTCGCCGTTGTAGCGGCCGAGGTAGCACGGATCGTGATACGTCACGCTGCTGCCTTTGTGCTGGCCGAGGTTCAGGGCGCCAGCGCCGATGATTTCCGCCATGTAGGTGCTGTGGTGCTGCACGAGGTAGTTGCCGTCGAAGGGGCCGTACTCGTTTTTCAGCACGTGGAAGCTGTGCGGGTCGCAGGTGACGATGCGGTTGAAGCTGTACTTGGCCAGGGTCTGGATGTTGCGTTTGGCCAACAACTGGAAGGTTGCTTCGTCGCCCAGACGTCGGGCCACGTCACCGCTGTCGCGCTCTTCAAGCCCCAGCACTGCGAAGTCGACCTTGGCCGCTTTCAGCACTTTGACGAAGGCGCGCAGGGTGCGCTGGTTGCGCATGTCGAAGGCGCCGTCGCCGACCCAGAACAGCACGTCGACGGATTTCTTCTCGCTCATCAGATTGAGGTTCAAGTCCGCCGCCCAGTTCATCCGCCCACCCGGGGCGAAGCCGCCAGGGTTGTCGGTGGCGATCAGGTTTTCCAGGACTTCGGCGCCCTTGTTCGGGGTCGCGCCTTTTTCCAGGGTCAGGTGACGGCGCATGTCGACGATGGCATCGACGTGCTCGATCATCATCGGGCACTCCTCGACGCAAGCGCGGCAAGTGGTGCAAGACCACAGGGTTTCAGCGTCCACCAGACCGTTGACGATTGGTTGATGCGGGTTACCGGCGTGCTCGCCGATCGCCTTGCCCGGATACGGGCTGCCGGCGAACTTGGCGTCGGTGCCACCGGCCAGGCCAACGACCATGTCTTGAATCAGTTTTTTCGGGTTCAGCGGCTGGCCGGCGGCGAACGCCGGGCACGCAGCTTCGCATTTACCGCACTGCACGCAGGCGTCGAAGCCGAGCAGTTGGTTCCAGGTGAAATCCTTGGGTTTTTCCACGCCCAGTGGCGCGGTCGGGTCGTTCAGGTCCAGCGGTTTCAAACCGGTGGAACGGCCGCCATTAAAACGCTCGGCGCGACGGTGCCAGGCCAGGTGCAGGGCACCGGCGAAGGCGTGCTTCATCGGCCCGCCCCAGGTCATGCCGAAGAACAATTCCGATACGCCCCACAGCACACCGACGCCGAGGATCGCAGCCACCACCCAACCGCCGAAGTTTTCCGGGAGGATGCCGGCCACCGGCAGGGTCAACAGGAAGAAGCTTGCAGAGAACGCCAACAGGCTTTTCGGCAGACGCATCCATGGCCCTTTGGAAAGGCGAGCCGGTGGGTTGCGACGACGCAGGAACATGAAAATCGCACCGACGAACATCACCGCCGAGGCAACCAACAGGGCAACACCGAGAATGCGATTGTGCAGGCCGAAACCGTGAACCAGGATCGCCAGCACAATCGACGCCACCGCACCGCCAGCCGTGGCGACGTGAGTGTTGGCGATGTACTTGTCCCGCGCGACCACATGGTGCAAATCGACCATGTAACGCTTGGGCATGGCGAACAGGCCGCCGATCAGGTCGACTTTCGAAGCCCGGCCTCGGCGCCACATAGCCACCCGCCGCAACGCGCCGAGGACGGCAAGGCCCAGGGCAGCGAACAACAGGATTGGAAGAAGGGTGTTCAACATGGTGGAGCTCCCAAAGACCGCAGGGTCTTGCAGGCCAAACTACCTGGATGCCTTGCCCGATTCCTGTGGGAGCGAGCTTGCTCGCGATTCAGGCGACGCGGTGCATCAGAAACTCCGCGTTATCGTTCATCGCGAGCAAGCTCGCTCCCACAGGGTTATCCACAAGCTCTTAGAAATCCTTGCACAACCGCAACGCGTCGTAGATCGCCGCGTGGGTGTTGCGCTGCGCCACGCAGTCGCCGATGCGGAACAGCAAGTAGCCGTCGCCTGCCTGGCTCAACGAAGGTTGCGGCTTGATCGCGAACAGGGCTTCGATGTCCATCTGGCCTTTGTTGCGCGACGCTTCCTTCAGCGCGTAATAGATTTCTTCGTCCGGACGCACGCCGTTTTCGACGACGACCTGGTCCACCACCCGCTCCTCTTTGGCGCCGGTGTATTCGTTTTCCAGCACCGCCACCAGCTTGTCGCCTTCGCGGTAGACCTTCTCCAGCATCATGTCCCCGGTCATGATCACTTCTTTCGGGTACATACTGCGGTAGTACGTCGGGAACGAGGTGCCGCCAATCGCAACGCCCGGTTTGATGTCGTCGGTGACGATCTCGACCTGGCTGCCCTTGTCGGCGAGGAAGTCGGCGGTCGACATCCCGGTGAACTCGCAAATGGTGTCGTAAACCAGCACGTTCTTGCCCGGTGCGACCTTGCCATCGAGGATGTCCCAGCTGCTGACCACCAGGCCTTCAGCCGCGCCCCAGTGCTCGTTCTGCTCCAGGAACGGATGGCCGCCGACGGCGAGTACCACCACGTCCGGACGCAGGTCGAGAATGGTTGCCGCATCGGCCGCCACGCCCAGGCGCAGGTCAACTTTCAAACGAGCCAGTTCCAGCTGGAACCAGCGAGTGATACCGGCGATCTGGTCCCGTTGCGGAGCTTTCGACGCGGTAGTGATCTGCCCGCCGATGAATTCTTTTTTCTCGAACAGGGTCACGTCGTGGCCACGTTCGGCCGACACGCGAGCCGCTTCCATCCCGGCAGGACCGGCACCGACCACCACGACTTTGCGCTTCACACCGGTCGATTTCTCGATGATGTGCGGCACGCCCATGTATTCACGGGAGGTCGCGGCGTTCTGGATGCACAACACGTCCAGACCCTGGTACTGACGGTCGATGCAGTAGTTGGCGCCGACGCATTGTTTGATCTGGTCAACCTGACCCATTTTGATCTTGGCGATCAGGTGCGGGTCGGCGATGTGGGCGCGGGTCATGCCGACCATGTCGACGTAGCCGCCTTCCAGAATACGGGTCGCCTGGTTCGGGTCCTTGATGTTCTGCGCGTGCAAAACCGGGGCCTTCACCACTTCCTTGATACCGGCCGCCAAGTGCAGGAATGGCTCCGGTGGATAACTCATGTTCGGGATAACGTTGGCCAGGGTGTTGTGGGTGTCGCAACCCGACCCCACCACGCCAATGAAGTCGATCATGCCGGTGTCGTCGTAGTACTTGGCGATCTGCTTCATGTCCTCGTGGGACAAGCCGTCCGGGTGGAATTCATCACCGCACAGACGGATGCCGACGCAGAAATCCGGGCCGACTTCAGCCCGCACAGCCTTGATCACTTCCAGGCCGAAACGCATGCGGTTTTCGAAGCTGCCGCCCCATTCGTCGGTACGTTTGTTGACGCGCGGGCTCCAGAACTGGTCGATCATGTGCTGGTGCACGGCGGACAGCTCGACGCCGTCCAGGCCACCGGCCTTGGCCCGCGCGGCGGCGCTGGCGTAGTTGCCGATCACCCGCCAGATTTCTTCCGGCTCGATGGTTTTGCAGGTTGCACGGTGCACCGGCTCACGGATGCCCGAAGGCGACAGCAGGGTTGGCCAATGCTCGCCGTCCCAGCGGGAACGACGACCCATGTGAGTAATCTGGATCATGATCTTGGCGCCATGCTTGTGCATGGCATCGGCCAGGTTCTGGAAGTGCGGAATGATCCGGTCATCGGCCAGGTTGACCGACTTCCACCAGCCTTGCGGGCTGTCGATGGCCACACTGGAGGAACCGCCGCAAATCGCCAGGCCGATCCCGCCCTTGGCTTTCTCTTCGTAATACTTGACGTACCGGTCGGTGGTCATGCCGCCGTCGGTGGCATAGACCTCGGCGTGCGCGGTGCTGAGCACGCGGTTGCGGATGGTCAGTTTGCCGATCTGGATCGGCTGGAACATTGCTTCGAAAGCCATGGCGGGTTCCTCGACTTACAACGGCTTGACGGTGAACAGGCCGTCGTCGTGGCCTTCTTCGGAGCCACCGTAAACCTGTTCGGCAACGGTGCGGATCTTGCTGCCACGGGCTTGCAGAATCTGGTCCATGGCACCGGCAAACCAGCCAGTGAACATGTAGTCGACCTTGCGCCCGACCTTGCCGTACACGTAGACGAACGCCGAGTGTTCGAGCTTGACGCTGGCGGTGCCTTTGTCGAGGTCGATGTCCTGGATCTTGAACAGGCCCCAGCCGCGCTGCGACAGGCGCTTCATGTAGTGCTCAAACACCGCGACGCCTTCCAGGCCGTGGCATTCGGCTTCTTTTTCACACCAGTGCCAGGCGGATTTGTAGCCGGCCTTGTAGAGGATTTCGGCGTAGGCGTCGGCGCCCAGCACTTCCTCGATGCCCATGTGGTTGTTGACGAAGAAATGACGCGGCACATACAGCATCGGCAGGGCGTCGGAGGTCCAGACACCGGTTTCGCTGTCGACTTCGATTGGCAATTGCGGGGCGATCTTGGCCATGGAAACTTAACTCCAGAAAAATTCGTTGTGTTGTCGTGCTAGCCCTGTAGCAGCTGCCGAGCCTGCGAGGCTGCGTTGGGTTGCGAAGCAGCCCCCGAGGGCGGTCCTGCGGACCGCAACGCAGCCTCGTACCTCGGCAGCTGCTACAAGGGATCGTTGTTCAAAGTGGGCTTACTCGCCCCAGACGTCCTTCAGGACGCTCACCCAGTTCTCGCCCATGATCTTGCGGACCACGCGCTCGGAATGGCCGCGCTTGAGCAGGGTTTCGGTCAGGTTCGGGAACTCGCCGACGGTGCGGATGCCCAGCGGGTTGATGATCTTGCCGAAGCTGGTCAGGCGGCGGGCGTAGCCCTTGTCATGGGTCAGGTATTCAAAGAAGTCCTGGCCATGGCCCTGGGTGAAGTCGGTGCCGATACCGATGGCGTCTTCGCCGACGATGTTCATGGTGTATTCGATGGCTTCGGCGTAATCGTCGATGGTCGAATCGATGCCCTTGGCCAGGAATGGCGCAAACATGGTCACGCCGACGAAACCGCCGTGATCGGCGATGAACTTCAGTTCTTCATCGGATTTGTTGCGCGGGTGAATCTTCAGACCCGACGGCAGGCAATGGGAGTAGCAGACCGGCTTCTTGGATTCGAGGATGACTTCTTCGGAGGTTTTCGAACCTACGTGGGACAGGTCGCACATGACGCCGACGCGGTTCATCTCGGCGACGATTTCGCGACCGAAACCCGACAGGCCGCCATCACGCTCGTAGCAACCGGTGCCGACCAGGTTCTGGGTGTTGTAGCACATCTGCACGATACCGACGCCCAGCTGCTTGAACACCTCGACGTAGCCGATCTGGTCTTCAAAGGCGTGAGCATTCTGGAAGCCGAACAGGATGCCGGTCTTGCCCTGCTCCTTGGCCTTGCGGATATCGGCGGTGGTGCGCACTGGAATCACCAGGTCGCTGTTTTCGCGGATCAGCTTCTGGCTGGCGGCGATATTGTTCACAGTGGCCTGAAAGCCCTCCCACACCGACACGGTGCAGTTGGCCGCGGTCAGACCGCCCTTGCGCATGTCTTCGAACAGCTCACGGTTCCACTTGGCAATAATCAGACCGTCGATAACGATGCTGTCGGCGTGCAATTCGGCTGGGCTCATCAGGCTGTCCCCTATTAGCGATTCATGCGCCGAATCGTGTGCCGGCGCTTTGGGGCCAGCATATGCCTGAGGGAGGGTGCAGCCGGGTGCAAAAACGACAGGGGGTTTGCCGAAAGCGTCAATCCGCGACAAAGGGTCGTCGCCGGACGTCATGAGCCACCTGTTCAAGGGCCTGCGCATGGGCCAGAATTCGCGCCATTACTGGATGCTTTACTGAAATAAGGGGCGGCGGCGCAATGAAATCGATCTTCCTGGCTTTGGCACTGATAGCGACCGGCGTACACGCGGCGGAAGAGGCCGACGATAACCCCTGCGACAAAGTCGAAAACGAAGTCCAGACCCTGGAATGCTCGACCTTTAGCAAAAACACCGCCGAACAGCTGCTAAAAGACAACTATCAGGGCCTGACCGAGCGCATGCAGACGCTCTACGGCAAGAACCCGGCGCAACTGACCGACATCACCGCCAAGCTCAAAGCCGCACAACAGCAGTGGCTGAAGACCCGGGATGCGGATTGCGCGGTTGAGGCGTTTCCGGCGACGAGCGGTAGCAAGGCATTCACGATTGCGCAGAATGATTGCGTGGCGCGGATGAGTGATGAACGGTCGGAGTTTTTGGAGTCGATTGGGCAGGAGTAGAAACATACACATGGAGAATCATTTGATCCCACACGAAGTAGTCAGCCGCATCGTTGACGGTGCTCTACCCATCAGGGCCTGGCGCGAACATCTGAACCTTACACAGGATGAAGTGGCCAAACGCATGGGCATCTCCCAACCGGCCTTCGCCCAGCAGGAGACTGTTGCCAAGCCTCGCAAGGCGACCCGTGAGAAAATTGCCGCGGCTTTTGGCATCAACGCCGATCAGCTTGAGCTGTAAGCTGCACGCCATCAGCCAGTTAAGGAATTCAAATGAAAATCTGCGGCATCGAAATCAAAGGCAGCGAAGCCATCATCGCCGTGGCCTCCCTCGACGATCAGGTGCTGAGCCACGTCGCTCTAGCCACCAAGAAAATCGCCCTAGACGATGACGACGAAGCCGCCAACGTCAAAGTGTTTGCCGCTCAGGTGGCGTCGTTTGTGCGCGAGAACGCCATCGATCGGATCGCGATCAAGAAGCGCAGCAAGAAAGGTGAGTTCGCCGGTGGGCCGACCACGTTCAAGATCGAAGGTGTTTTCCAGTTACTGGAAAATTGCGAGGTCACGCTGCTGTCGCCACAGACGATTAATGCGCAGAACAAGAAATTCGACTTTGAACTGCCGGGGACGCTGAACAAGTATCAGCATGAAGCGTTTAAAGCGGCCTGCTCCGCCCTGATGAAGAAGTAAAAGCGAAACCGGATCAAAATGTGGGAGCGAGCCTGCTCGCGATAGCGGTCCGTCATTCAAGTTGATATTGACTGATCCACCGCTATCGCGAGCAGGCTCGCTCCCACAGGGGATCTTCTGTGTTCAGACCAGCTCCCGACCATCCCCCATCCGCCGCCGATCTTCCCGCGGACACCGCGCAAACCGCGCCCGATAGCTGCGAGTGAAATACGACGGCGATTCAAACCCGCACGCAATGCTCACTTCCAACACGCTCATATCCGTCTGCCGCAACAACTGCCGGGCTTTCTCCAGCCGCAAGCGCAGATAGAAATTGCTCGGCGTGTCGTTCAAATGCAGGCGAAACAATCGCTCCAACTGGCGCCGCGTCACCTTGATCGATTCGGCTAACTCAAGTGTGCTCAGCGGCGGTTCGCTGTGCTGCTCCATCTCCCCAATCACCTGCACCAGTTTCTTGTTGCTGATGCCATAACGCGTGGCGACTTCCATGCGCTGGTGGTCTTTGCGCGGGCGGATGCGGCCGAGTACGAATTGTTCGCTGACCTGGATCGCCAGTTCCGGGCCGTGGGCCTGGCTGATGAGGTCGAGCATCAGGTCGATGGAAGCGGTGCCGCCGGCGGAGGTAATGCGCCGACGGTCGATCTCGAACAGCTCCTGGGTGACGCTGAGCTGTGGATAGGATTCCTTGAACGCGTCGATGGCTTCCCAGTGCAGGGTCAAGCGGTGGCCGTCGAGCAGGCCGGCCTCGGCGAGGATGAAGCTGCCGGTGTCGATGGCACCGAGGGTCACGCCTTCGTTGTCCAGGCGGCGCAGCCAGTGTTCCAGCGCCGGGGTGGCGAATTTCAGCGGTTCGAAGCCGGCGACCACCAGCAGGGTTGCACCTTTCTTCAGCGGTTCCAGCGCCGCGTCGGCGTTGACCGACATGCCGTTGCTGGCCAGCACCGCCCCGCCGTCCGCACTGAGCACATGCCAGCGGTACAGCTCGCCACGAAAGCGATTGGCGACCCGCAGCGGCTCGATGGCCGAGATAAAACCGATGGCCGAGAAACCCGGCATCAACAAGAAGTAGAAATCCTGGGACATGGAGCGCACTCGATGGCAGGTAGCGAGAGGACGGGAAGCGTGTGGACGTTGATACGCCACTTGCCGGCGGCATTCAAGAGCGCAGGTCGCTGCAGTGCAAGAGCTGGTCGCCGCAGTGCGCTTTAGCGGGCCTTAAGCTGCGTAACTTGGCATCACCGGCGCACAAAGACGACCGGACCCACAATAACGAACTGCCGAGGAACCTGAGATGAAACGACTGATCAGCAGCTGTGTTCTTGCACTCAGCGGTACCGCTTTCCTGAGCGCCAGCGTCATGGCGGCCGAACCTGCTTCATGCCAGAACGTGCGCATGGGCGTTGTGAACTGGACCGACGTGATCGCCACCAGTGCCATGACCCAAGTCCTGCTTGATGGCCTCGGCTACAACACCAAACAAACCAGCGCTTCCCAGCAAATCATCTTCGCCGGGATCCGCGACCAGCGCCTGGACTTGTTCCTGGGCTACTGGAACCCGCTGATGACCCAGACCATCACGCCGTTCGTTTCGGCCAATCAGGTCAAGGTGCTTGAGGCGCCAAGCCTGAAAGATGCCCGCGCCACACTCGCCGTACCGACCTACCTCGCCGACAAGGGCCTGAAAACCTTTGCCGACATCGCCAAGTTTGAAAAGGAATTGGGCGGCAAAATCTACGGCATCGAGCCGGGCTCGGGCGCCAACACCCAGATCAAGGCGATGATCGCCAAGAACCAGTTCGGCCTCGGCAAGTTCCAGCTGGTCGAGTCCAGTGAGGCCGGCATGCTCGCGGCGGTGGATCGCGCCGTGCGACGCAAGGAGGCCGTGGTGTTCTTCGGCTGGGCGCCGCATCCGATGAACGTCAACGTGAAGATGACGTACCTCACCGGCAGCGACGATGCTCTGGGCCCGGACGAAGGCATGGCCACCGTCTGGACCGTCACCGCGCCGAAATACGCCGAGCAATGCCCGAACATCGGTCGTTTGCTGAGCAACCTGACCTACACCGCCGAAGACGAGAGCCGGATGATGCAGCCGCTGCTGGATCACAAGGACGCTTTCGAGTCGGCCAAGCAATGGCTGAAAGATCACCCGCAAGACAAGCAACGCTGGCTCGAAGGCGTGACCACCTTCGATGGCAAACCGGCGGCTGAAAACCTGCAACTGACCACCAAATAAACCCGATTGAACCACCGACTCGCAGCCCGACCGGGCTGCGAATCGACTAATCACGCCCGCCATTCCCATAAAGAACAGGAACCGCCTCATGAACCACGACGTCATCATCACCTGCGCACTCACCGGTGCTGGCGACACGACCAGCAAAAGCCCACACGTGCCGGTCACCCCGAAACAAATCGCCGCGGCCGCCGTGGAAGCGGCCAAGGCCGGCGCCACTGTCGTTCACTGCCACGTTCGTAACCCCGAAACCGGCAAATTCAGCCGTGATGTCGCGCTGTATCGCGAAGTGATGGAGCGCATCCGCGAGGCGGACGTCGACATCATCGTCAACCTCACCGCCGGCATGGGCGGCGACCTGGAAATCGGCGCGGGCGAGAACCCGATGGAGTTCGGGCCGAACACTGACCTGGTCGGCCCGCTGACCCGTCTGGCTCACGTTGAAGAACTGCTGCCGGAAATCTGCACCCTCGATTGCGGCACCCTGAACTTCGGCGACGGCGACACCATTTACGTGTCCACCCCGGCCCAGCTGCGCGCTGGCGCCAAACGCATTCAAGAGCTGGGCGTGAAGGCCGAGCTGGAAATCTTCGACACCGGTCACCTGTGGTTCGCCAAGCAGTTGATCAAGGAAGGATTGCTCGACGACCCGCTGTTCCAACTCTGCCTGGGCATCCCGTGGGGCGCGCCGGCCGACACCACCACCATGAAAGCCATGGTCGACAACCTGCCCGCCAATGCGGTCTGGGCCGGTTTCGGCATCGGTCGCATGCAAATGCCGATGGCTGCGCAAGCGGTATTGCTCGGCGGCAACGTGCGGGTCGGTCTGGAAGACAACATCTGGCTGGACAAGGGCGTACTGGCGACCAACGGCCAACTGGTCGAACGCGCCTCGGAAATCCTCAGCCGTCTCGGCGCCCGTGTTCTGACCCCGGCGGAAGGCCGGGCAAAAATGGGCCTGACCAAGCGCGGTTAATCGACCTTTTCAAATTCTGGAATTGCCATGACTTTTATCACTGAAATCAAAACCTTCGCAGCCCTGGGCAGCGGTGTCATCGGCAGCGGTTGGGTGTCCCGCGCCCTCGCCCACGGCCTCGACGTGGTGGCCTGGGACCCGGCGCCCGGTGCCGAAGCCGCGCTGCGCAAACGCGTCGCCAATGCCTGGGGCGCTTTGGAGAAACAGGGCCTGGCGCCGGGCGCATCGCAGGATCGGCTGCGCTTTGTCGCCACCATTGAAGAATGCGTTCGCGATGCGGATTTCATTCAGGAAAGCGCCCCTGAGCGTCTGGACCTGAAACTGGAACTGCACAGCAAAATCAGCGCGGCAGCCAAGCCCAATGCCTTGATCGGCTCCAGTACTTCCGGCCTGTTGCCGAGCGAGTTCTACGAGAGTTCGACACACCCGGAACGTTGCGTCGTCGGGCACCCGTTCAACCCGGTTTATCTGCTGCCGTTGGTGGAAGTGGTTGGCGGAAAAAACACCGCCCCGGAAGCCGTTCAAGCAGCAATGAAAGTCTATGAATCCTTGGGCATGCGTCCGCTGCATGTGCGCAAGGAAGTACCCGGTTTTATCGCCGACCGCTTGCTCGAAGCGCTGTGGCGTGAGGCGCTGCACCTGGTCAACGACGGTGTGGCGACCACCGGTGAAATCGACGATGCGATTCGCTTTGGCGCGGGTCTGCGCTGGTCGTTCATGGGCACATTCTTGACCTACACCCTCGCGGGTGGCGATGCGGGCATGCGGCACTTCATGGCGCAATTCGGACCAGCGTTGCAGTTGCCGTGGACGTATCTGCCGGCACCGGAGCTGACCGACAAGTTAATCGATGATGTGGTGGATGGCACCAGCGATCAGCTGGGCACGCACAGCATTTCGGCGCTGGAGCGCTATCGTGATGATTGCTTGCTGGCGGTGCTGGAAGCGGTGAAAACCACCAAAGAGAAGCATGGGATGGCCTTCAGCGAATAATGAGTCAACAGGGCCGGCCCCATCGCGAGCAGGCTCGCTCCCACACTAGATCTGCGTCGTTCACAGAACCAATGTGGGAGCGAGCTTGCTCGCGATGAGGCCATCCAGTCACCACGCCATTTGGATCCCTCACCATGCCCACCCTCACCACCTACCAAACCAAAATCATCCCCGACTGGGTCGACTACAACGGCCACCTGCGCGACGCCTTCTACCTGCTCATCTTCAGCTACGCCACCGACGCGCTGATGGATCGTCTGGGGATGGACAGCAACAACCGCGAAGCCAGCGGCAACTCGCTGTTCACCCTCGAACTGCACCTCAATTACCTGCACGAAGTGAAGCTCGACGCCGACGTCGAAGTGCACACCCAAATCATCGCTCACGACCAAAAACGCCTGCACCTCTATCACAGCCTGCATTGGGTAGGCGATGACAAGGAGCTGGCAGGCAACGAGCAAATGCTGCTGCACGTCGACCTCGCCGGGCCGCGCTCTGCACCGTTCAGCGAAGACACCTTGAGCAAGCTGCAAGCCATCGTCGCCGAGCAAACCGACCTTCCCGCCCCCGACTACATTGGCCGAGTGATCGCGTTACCCCCTAAAAAATAACAAGGAGATCGCCATTGAACACCGCCGCCGCTTTTGCCGACTTCCGTACCTACCCGTTGATCAGCGCGTTGACCGCCGTACACACCCTGGCGGACCGAATTCAAGTGAAGTGGGCCGATGACCGTGTCAGCCCTTTTCATCATCAGTGGCTGCGGGACAACTGCCCGTGCCCGCTGTGCGTCTACACCGTCACCCGCGAGCAAGTGCTGGAAATCGTCGACGTCGCCGACAACCTGAAGCCCTCGGACGTCAGCATTGATGCCGAAGGCTGCCTGCGTGTCGACTGGCAGGACGGTCATCTCAGCCGCTTCGATCCTGGCTGGTTACGGGCTCACGCCTACGATGACCAGTCCCGCGCCGAACGCCGGGCCGCCAAGCCCAAAAGCCAGCTCTGGAACAGTAACCTGAAGCTGCCGGTATTCGACTACCAGGCGTTGATGGACGACAACGACGCCTTGCTGCAATGGCTGCTGGCCGTGCGCGATCTCGGCCTGACTCAGGTCCGCGGTGTGTCCACCGAGCCGGGCTCGTTGAAGCTGATTGCCCAGCGGATTTCCTTCATCCGCGAGAGCAATTTTGGCGTGCTGTTCAACGTGCAATCCAAGGCCGATGCAGACAGCAACGCCTACACCGCGTTCAACCTGCCGCTGCACAGCGACCTGCCGACCCGGGAGTTGCAACCGGGGCTGCAATTTCTGCATTGCCTGGTGAATGACGCCGAGGGTGGGGAGAGTATTTTCGTCGACGGTTTTGCCATTGCCGAAGCCTTGCGCGATGAAGATCCCGAGGCGTTCAAAAGCCTTTGCGAAATCCCTGTGGAGTTCCGCAACAAAGACCGCCACAGCGACTACCGCCGTCTCGCGCCGATCATCGCGCTGGATGCCTTTGGGCAGGTTTCGGAAATCCGCATGGCGAACTTTCTGCGCGGTCCGTTCGATGCATCGGTCGAGCAGATGCCCGCTCTCTATCACGCCTACCGCCGCTTCATTGCGATGACCCGGGAAACGCGATTCCGCGTGATGACGCGGTTAAGCCCCGGCGAAATGTGGTGTTTCGACAACCGCCGCACCCTCCACGCCCGCAACGCTTTCGACCCCGCCACTGGCGCCCGGCATTTTCAGGGTTGCTATGTCGACCGTGATGAATTGTTGTCGCGCATCCTCGTTTTACAGCGTTAAACCGCGTCATCGTTCATCGCGAGCAAGCTCGCTCCCACATTGGTTTTGCGTCATGCACAAATCAACTGTGGGAGCGAGCTTGCTCGCGATGGCGCCAGTGCATACACCATATCTCCCTGATTCACAGGCAAAAAAAACCCCGATCAAGCCGTGACAGGATCGGGGCAGAGGTGGGTACTGTTGAGGAGCCGTTGCGCGAGGGTGACCAAACCTTCGTGAAGCCAGCTGACCCCAGTGTGCCCACTCTCCTTCTGCGCAAGTTAGCCGAAAACGACCTGTTCATAGGTATTGCGGCCATTGCGACAAATCGTCCTTGCCGCCACTCCGTACCCCTACGAGAATCGATCCACGACACCGTTCCCTGAAGAAGGATTGCGTCATGATGTACGCCGATTTGATTGACCAGGAAGACCTGTTGGGCCAGCTCAAGGCGTTAGGATTTGCGGTGCCCCCTGGTGCAACCGCTGAGCAGGCCTGCGAATGCGCGGTACGAGGTTTGAACAACGAACGGGCAACGGAACTGCGGACCATGGTCAAGCAGATGTACACCAGCAGCGCGACCATCCTGCCGGCCGTGCGCCAGGCCATCGACAGGCAATTGCTGCCCGCGTTGGCGGAGTATCAGCAGAGCCGTAGCGCCTGATAAACCGCCTTCGCGAGCAGGCTCGCTCCCACAGTTGACCGACTCCTCTCGGAGGAACGCGATCTAATGTGGGAGCGAGCCTGCTCGCGAATGAAGGCGCCTCGGTTTAGAGCCTTACGCTGGCAAACGTCGACTCATTGCGCGCCTGACTCAACGCCGACAACGGCCCGGACAACGGCGACAGCACCAGTGCTTGCGGCAGCGGCATCATCGCTACTTGTTGCGTGGTGTTGGAGCCTACGCGCTCGTCACGCGGCGGAATGCCGAAGTATTCGCGGTAGCACTTGGAGAAGTGCGGCGTAGACACGAAGCCACACACCGACGCCACTTCGATGATCGACATCGGCGTTTGCTTGAGCAGCTGCCGGGCGCGAATCAGGCGCAGTTTCAGGTAATAACGCGACGGCGAGCAGTGCAGGTATTTCTGGAACAGCCGCTCCAGCTGACGACGCGACACGGCGACATACACCGCCAGCTCGTCGAGGTCGATCGGCTCTTCCAGGTTGGCCTCCATCAGCGCGACGATTTCCTGCAACTTCGGCTGGTTGGTGCCGAGCATGTGCTTGAGCGGCACACGCTGGTGATCCTGCTCGTTGCGAATACGCTCGTAGACAAACATCTCCGAAATCGCGGCCGACAGTTCACGGCCATGATCGCGGCTGATCAGGTGCAGCATCATGTCCAGCGGCGCGGTGCCGCCGGAGCTGGTGAAACGGTTACGGTCGAGGGTGAACAGACGGGTACTCATGGCCACACGCGGGAAAGCTTCCTGCATCGAGGCCAGGCATTCCCAGTGCACGCTGCAATCGAAACCATCCAGCAGGCCGGCGCACGCCAGGGCCCAGCTGCCGGTGCAGACCGCACCGAGACGGCGCGACTGACGCGCCTGGCTTTGCAGCCACGAAACGTGTTCACGGGTAACAGTGCGCTGGATGCCGATACCGCCGCAGACAATGATGGTGTCCAGGGCGGGTGCTTTGTGCATGGAGCAGTCGGGAGTGATCTGCAGGCCATCACTGGCCCAGACCTGACCGCCATCGACTGTGATCGTGGTCCAGCGATACAGCTCACGACCGGACAACTGGTTGGCCATGCGCAGGGGTTCTACTGCGGAGGCCAGAGAAATAAGCGTGAAATTGTCCAGCAGCAAAAAGCCGATGGATTGAGGCGCACGGTTCTGGGGTTGGGCCCCGGAGTTGAACGTCGTCATCGCGGTATCTCCTCACACAAAGCGGGTGATGGCCTCAGGCGGAGGCTCTTGTTATTGCCATCGTTCTCGCGTGGGAGACGGGCTTTGTAATGACAGAGCAAATGCCATGCCTAAAGTTGAATGGCCGTTCAATAACTCCTGAAAACGACGTCGTGATGTGTCTAAATATGACTCGCAGAGACAGGAGGTTATAAGTGCCATTATCGGCGGGAGGCGCTCTGCCCCGTTGGGCGTGAGCAAATCGGTAGCACTTGTGGGAACAGGGCTACAGCGACCTGGTGAAGAGTGTCACCGCAAGCACAGGTGACAGGCGGTAATGGCCAACCTGGATCCGTGATCCAGGTGAAGCCGCTTGTCTGTAAGCGACGCGCCAAAACGTGGCGCGTTTTGAATCGAGTGTTCACTTTGCGCGCAGTTTTGACTGGTCTGACGCCTTCGCGAGCAAGCCCGCTCCCACAGTTGACCGCACTCCCTGTGGGAGCGAGCCTGCTCGCGAAGGGGGCGCTACGGTCTCAGCACTCAACCGCGCTAACCGCCAACCCACCGCGCGATGTCTCTTTATATTTGTCATGCATATCCGCGCCGGTATCACGCATCGTGCGGATCACCCGATCCAGCGAGATAAAGTGCTGACCGTCGCCACGCAGCGCCATCTGCGCCGCGTTGATCGCCTTCACCGCGGCAATCGCATTGCGCTCGATGCACGGCACTTGCACCAACCCGCCCACCGGGTCGCAGGTCAGGCCGAGGTTGTGCTCCAGACCGATTTCCGCCGCGTTACACAGCTGTTCCGGTGTCGCCCCCAGAATCTCCGCCAGCCCGGCCGCCGCCATGGCGCAAGCCGAACCGACTTCGCCCTGGCAACCGACTTCGGCACCGGAAATCGAAGCGTTCTTCTTGCACAGAATCCCTACCGCCGCCGCACTGAGGAAATAGTCGACCACGTTGGCGTCGGTCACCACTTCGCTGAACTTCATAAAGTAGTGCAACACCGCCGGAATGATCCCCGCCGCGCCATTGGTCGGTGCCGTGACCATGCGCCCGCCAGCGGCGTTTTCTTCGTTGACCGCCAGGGCGAACAGGTTGACCCACTCCATGGCGCTCAAGGTCGAGCCGATCACATTGGGCTTGTTCAGTTCTTGAAGGCTGCGGTGCAGTTTGGCCGCGCGACGACGCACATTCAGGCCGCCGGGCAAGATGCCTTCGTGCTTGAGGCCTTGCTCCACGCAATCCTGCATGGCGCGCCAAAGTGTCATCAGGCCGGCGCGGATTTCCTCTTCGCTGCGCCAGACCTTCTCGTTGGCCATCATCAACTCTGCAACGCGCAGGTTGTGCTGCTTGCAGAGGCTAAGCAGTTCGGCGGCGCTGGAGAAATCGTACGGCAGCACGGTGCGGTCCAGATCGACCACGCCGCTGGAAGCCTGTGCCTCATCAACGACAAAACCACCGCCGATGGAATAGTAGGTGTCGCGATGCAGCTCGCCGTCATCACCTTCGACGATCAGCGTCATGGCGTTGGGGTGGAACGGCAGGTTCTCGTCGATCAGGCGCATGTCCCGGGCCCAGATGAACGGGACCGACAAGCGACCGTCGAGCAACAGCGTGTGGGTTTCGCGCAGGGTTTCGATGCGGATGCCGATTTGCGACGGATCGATCGCGTCCGGCCACTCGCCCATCAGGCCCATGATCACCGCGTTGTCGCTGCCGTGACCGATGCCGGTGGCCGATAACGAACCATAAAGCTGAACTTCGACGCGCCGTACTTGTTCCAAAAGACCCCGCTCACGCAAACCTTGCACGAACAACGCCGCGGCGCGCATAGGCCCCACGGTGTGCGAACTGGAAGGGCCGATGCCGATTTTGAACAGGTCGAAAACACTGATAGCCATTACTGCCGAACTCCTGGATGTGCCAACTCCAGACGCAAAAGCGCCCAGTGACGGAGCTGCTACGCTCAAGCTGCAATCCGCCGAGATGGCCGCATCATCAGGCTTTTGTCATGTCGCTCGACGTCTCACACCGACGCACTCATGCCCACCAACGCCGCGAGGCTTTGACGCTGCGTTTTCGCCGTTTTTTTGCGGATCAGAGGGTCAAAAGGGGCTGAAAAAAGCTGTAAACGACGTCACCGACACTGGATGCGACCATCCCTGTACTGGTTACGACGCCCCCTGTAGGCGTCAGATTTTCACTGGTACATGATCGTATCGACTCGATTGCAAGGCGCCGTGGTAGAGCTGTCTCCAAAACGCCATCCAACCGCAACCTATAAGTGCGGTGGTCCAGTCGGAACACTGCCAAAAAAAACACCAAGGAGTCCATCCATGAAAGGTTCCCCGTCGTTGTTGTTGGCCGCCATGCTGAGTCTGCCGTTTCTGGCTCAAGCCGCAGAACCGGCTCAATGCAGCACCGTAAACTTCTCCGATGTCGGCTGGACCGACATCACCGCAACGACCGCCACCACCAGCGTCGTCCTCAACGCCCTCGGCTACAAGACCAAAACCACGATGATTTCCGTACCGGTGACCTACAAGTCCCTGGCCGACGGCAAGAACATGGACATATTCCTGGGCAACTGGATGCCGACCATGGAAAACGACATCAAGGCTTATCGCGATGCCGGCACCGTGGACGTCGTGCGCACCAACCTCACAGGCGCCAAGTACACCCTCGCCGTACCTCAAGCGCTGTATGACAAAGGTCTTCACGACTTCTCTGATATTCCGAAATTCAAGAAAGAACTCGACGGCAAGATCTACGGCATCGAACCGGGTAACGATGGCAACCGTCTGATTCAGAGTATGATCGACAAGAACGCCTTCGGCTTGAAAGACGCCGGATTCAAGATCGTCGAGTCCAGCGAAGCGGGCATGCTGTCGCAAGTCGACCGCGCCCAGAAACGCGACACCGCCGTGGTGTTCCTGGGCTGGGCGCCGCACCCGATGAACAAACGCTTCAAGATCCAATATCTCACGGGTGGTGACGATTTCTTCGGCCCAGACTTCGGTGCCGCCACCGTGGCGACCAACACCCGCAAGGGTTATGTCCAGGAATGCGGCAACGTCGGTCAGCTGCTGAAAAACCTGGAGTTCACCGTCGACATGGAAAGCTCGCTGATGGGCAACATCCTGGACGACAAAATGAAGCCTGACGCGGCCGCCAAGGCCTGGCTGAAAAAGAATCCACAGGTCCTCGATACCTGGCTCGCTGGCGTGACCACCATTGACGGTAAACCAGGCCTGGAGGCCGTGAAAGCCAAGCTCGCGCAGTAATCGCTTACGCCGGGCGAGTTCGCTCGCCCGGGCTGTTTATTTCCTTGCATGCGGACGTTCACTACCATGCTGATTGATCAGAAAATACCTTTAGGCCAGTACATCGCGGGCTTCGTTGAATGGTTGACGCAACACGGCGCCAGCACCTTCGACGCAATCGCCGTGTCACTGGAAACGATGATCCACGGTGTGACTTTTGCGCTGACCTGGTTCAACCCGCTGGCATTGATCGGCCTCATCGCGCTACTGGCACACTTCATTCAACGAAAATGGGGCCTGACCGTTTTTGTCATCGCCTCCTTCCTGCTGATCCTCAATCTGGGGTACTGGCAGGAAACCATGGAAACCCTCGCACAGGTGCTGTTTGCCACCTTCGTCTGCGTGATCATCGGCGTGCCGTTGGGCATCGTCGCCGCGCATAAACCGATGTTCTACACACTGATGCGTCCGGTGCTCGATCTGATGCAGACCGTACCGACTTTCGTGTACCTCATTCCTACCCTGACCCTCTTCGGTCTGGGTGTGGTCCCGGGTCTGATCTCTACGGTGGTGTTCGCGATTGCCGCGCCTATCCGCCTGACTTACCTGGGTATTCGCGATGTCCCGGAAGAATTGATGGACGCTGGCAAGGCCTTTGGCTGCTCGCGACGTCAGCTGCTCTCGCGAATCGAACTGCCCCACGCCATGCCAAGCATCGCGGCCGGTATCACCCAGTGCATCATGCTGTCGTTGTCGATGGTGGTGATCGCGGCACTGGTGGGCGCCGATGGCCTGGGCAAACCCGTGGTCAACGCACTGAACACTGCTGATATCGCCCTGGGCTTCGAAGCAGGCCTGGCGATCGTACTGCTGGCGATCATGCTCGACCGTATCTGCAAACAACCCGAAGCCAAAGTAGGGGGTGACGCATGAGCATTATTCGCTTCGAAAACGTCGACGTAATCTTCTCCAAGGATCCACGCGAGGCGCTCAAGCTGCTGGATCAAGGCATGACCCGTAACGAGATCCTGAAAAAGACCGGGCAGATCGTTGGGGTCGAAAAGGCCAGCCTGGACGTCGAAAAAGGTGAAATCTGCGTACTGATGGGCCTGTCCGGCTCCGGCAAGTCCAGCTTGCTGCGCTGCATCAACGGCCTCAACACCGTCAGCCGCGGCAAACTGTTCGTCGAGCACGAAGGCAAGCAGATCGACATCGCTTCCTGCACCCCGGCGGAACTGAAAATGATGCGCACCAAGCGCATTGCGATGGTGTTCCAGAAGTTTGCCCTGATGCCTTGGTTGACGGTGCGCGAGAACATCAGTTTCGGTCTGGAAATGCAGGGTCGCCCTGAGAAAGAACGCCGCAAACTGGTGGATGACAAGCTTGAGCTGGTGGGCCTGACCCAATGGCGCAACAAGAAACCCAACGAGCTGTCCGGTGGTATGCAACAACGCGTGGGCCTGGCCCGTGCCCTGGCGATGGACGCCGACATCCTGCTGATGGATGAACCGTTCTCGGCACTCGACCCGCTGATCCGCCAAGGTCTGCAAGACGAACTGCTGGAACTGCAAAGCAAGCTGAACAAAACCATCGTGTTCGTGAGCCACGACCTCGATGAAGCCCTGAAGCTCGGCAGCCGTATCGCAATCATGAAAGATGGCCGCATTGTTCAGTACAGCGTGCCGGAAGAGATCGTGTTGAACCCTGCGGACGATTACGTGCGGACCTTCGTTGCCCACACCAACCCGCTGAACGTTCTCTGCGGTCGCAGCCTGATGCGCACCCTGGACAACTGCAAACGCATCAACGGTTCGGTATGCCTCGATCCGGGCGGCGATTCCTGGCTGGACCTGGCCGAAGGCAACACCATCAAAGGCGCACGCCAGAATGGCGCGAGCCTGGACCTGCAGAACTGGATCCCAGGGCAAGCGGTTGAAGGCTTGGGTCGTCGGCCAACACTGGTGGATTCGAACATCGGCATGCGCGACGCGCTGCAGATTCGATATCAGACGGGTAACAAGCTGGTGCTGCACGACAACAACAAAGTTGTCGGGATCCTCGGTGACAGTGAGCTGTATCACGCACTGCTCGGCAAGAACCTGGGGTAAGGCAACACACACAAAAACGCCGCGAGAGGATCGCGGCGTTTTTGTTTATAGCGATATCGGGTCAAGCAGCTTTACGGCTGATGACCCCTTCGCGAGCAGGCTCGCTCCCACAGGGGTATGCATTCCAATGTGGGAGCGAGCCTGCTCGCGAATGAAGGCGGCGCGGTGGTTCAGACTGAAACACCAAGCCTGTTCAACACTCAGCTATAGACACGGCCAAGGAGCTGCCGATGGCTTTCAAACTGATCGAGCACGTCACGGGTGATCTGATCCGAAGTGAAGCCCATCAAGTCGTAGTCCTGGCTGCCGTTGTGCAGGTACACCTCGGCGCGGTAGTAACGTGCACGCGGTTCATCAGCACTTTCAGCCGAAACCATGTCGCTCGCCGCTGCCAGATAGCCGTCCAGGCTTACTTCGTAGACAAAAGGGTTGCCCTCTTCCATCTCGATCCGCAGGCCCATGCAGCGTTTCGACTTGCCCAGCAACGTCTGCACATCCAGACCCTGAGCACGCAATTGCACAGCCGCATCTTCCAGCGCCGGGCTGACCTGCTTGTCCATGAAACGCTGAACAATCGACTGGTTCGGCTGCAAGTCCAGCTGCGTCAAACGCTCGCTGAAACCACGACGACCACGCGCTGCGAGCTCCGCTTGCTCCTGTTCGATCTGCACGTCCTGGCGCATCGCCTTATGCAGGCCAAACATGAAGAACACCAGCACCACCGAGAACGGCAGACCGGCCAGCACCACCATGGTTTGCATGGCTTCGAAGTTACCGGCGAACAGCAGGCCGATGGTCACCAGCGTGATCACCGCCGACCAGAAGATCCGCAGCCAGTGCGGGGCGTCTTCGTCGACGTTACCGCCCTTGCAGGAAAGGTTGGCCATCATCACCGCGCCGGAATCCGCCGGGGTCAGGAACAGCACGAAACCGACAAATATCGACACGCCGATCACGATTTTCGACGCTGGGTAGTGCTCAAGCAGTTGGTAAATCGCCATCGACGGCTGTTCGAGCGCCGTCTTCCCGAGCTCCACCGCCCCATGGTTCATCACCAGGTCGAGGGCCGAGTTACCGAAGATCGACAGCCACGCCAGAGTGAAACCCAGCGGAATCAGCAGCACGCCGGCCACCAGCTCACGCACCGTGCGACCGCGGGAAATACGCGCGATGAACATACCCACGAATGGGGCCCAGGAAATCCACCAGGCCCAGTAGAACAGGGTCCACAGGCCCAACCAGCGGTCAGACTTCTCACTGTCGCCTTCGTACACATAGAGGTCGAAGGTCTTCAGCACCACGCCGTTCAGGTAGTCGCCGACGTTTTGCACGAAGCCGTTGAGCAGGTGCAGGGTCGGGCCGAACAGCAGCACGAAAATCAGCAGGCCGCTGAACAGCACGATGTTCAGGTTGGACAGACGGCGAATGCCGTTTTCCACGCCGGACACGGCAGCGATGGTCGCCACGGTGCTCATCACGATGATCACGATCAGCAGGTTGGTGTTGCTGTGTTCCATGCCGAACAGGTTTTCCAGCCCCGACGACACTTGCAGCGAACCAATCCCCAGGTTCGTCACCAGACCCAGCAGGGTCACGAACATGCCGAAGCCGTCTACCGCATGACCGGCGGCGCCTTTGACCCAACGCTCGCCGACCAGCGGATACAGCGCCGAACGCAACGCCAGCGGCTGGTTATGACGGTAAGCAAAGTAAGCAACGGCCAGGCCGACCAATGCGTAGATCGCCCAGCCATGCAGGCCCCAGTGCAGGAACGTCAGCTGAACGGCCTGACGGGCGGCCATGTTGCTGGCAGCCACGCCTTCCGGCGGATTGAAGTAGTGGTCCAGCGGCTCCGAAGCACCGAAGTACAGCAGCGAGATGCCGATACCCGACGAGAACAACATCCCCGCCCAGGCGCCGTAGCTGAAGTCCGGGGTGTCGTCCTTGCTGCCCAGTTTGAGCTTGCCGTAGGACGAAAACGCCAGGCCGACCACGAAGACCAGGTAGGCGGCGATCACCACCATGTAGTACCAGCCGAAGCTGCGGGACAACCAGGCCTGGGCAATACCGAGCAATCTGCCAGCCTCTTGCGGGGCGATGATCAGAATGGCGGTCAACAACAGGATCAACGCGGTAGAGGTGTAGAACACCCAACCGTTGACCGTCACCTTCTCGGGTGGGGTCTTTATTAGAGAGGCAGAACTCATGGCACAGATGCTCCAGGCAGTGCGAGAGAAGAACACAAGGCAACGCGTTACCCGACCAATCGCTTAGTTGGCAGCCGACCAGCGGGTGATATAAAGACAGCCCGAAAAAAGCCCGAAACCCGGGAGCGCCAATGCGCGTGGGTTTCGAGCGTTTTCGGATGTCGTTTTTCCGCCAACTACATGTAGGAAAAACCTGTAGGCAGCGACGAATTGTCGCAGATCTTATTCTTTGTTGATTGAACGTTCAATCAAAACAAAATAGACTGGCCTTCAATCCGATAGACGCTTCACGTCCGCCGGAAGGCCTAAGGAGATGTGCAAGATGCCCAAGGTCGGTATGCAACCCATCCGCCGCCAGCAGTTGATCGAAGCCACGTTGCAGGCGGTAGATCAGGTCGGCATGGGGGACGCCAGCATTGCGCTGATCGCCCGTTTGGCCGGTGTCTCGAATGGCATCATCAGTCACTACTTTCAGGACAAGAATGGCCTGATCGCCGCCACGGCGCAGTATCTGATGAGTGTCCTCAGCGAGAACGTCACCGCGCGCCGTCAGGCGCTGGAGGACAGCAGCCCGCGGGCGCACCTCCAGGTGATTATCGAAGGCAACTTCGACGCCAGCCAGGTCAATGGCCCGGCAATGAAAACCTGGTTGGCCTTCTGGGCCACCAGCATGCACCACCCGTCTTTGCACAGGTTGCAGCGGATCAACGATCACCGTCTGTATTCCAACCTGTGCTGCCAGTTCCGCCGTGTATTGCCGCTTGATCAAGCGCGCAGTGCAGCCCGCGGCCTGGCAGCCCTCATTGACGGTTTGTGGTTGCGCGGCGCGCTGTCGGGAGATGCTTTCGACACCGAGCAGGCGCACCAGATCGCTTACGAATACATGGATTTCCAACTGGCCAAGCAGGTGAGTTAGAGCACACAGAACCGCTCAGCACCTGAACCGCCACTGACCAGCGTTGCCCAAGCTATAAGGCACGCCCAGTGGTTACCGCCAACCAACTTATGCTCTTGCGAGGACTATATGGCCCGTTTCGAACTGCAAAAACTCTACATCGATGGCGGCTACAGTGACGCCAGCAGCGACGCCACTTTCGAAGCCATCAACCCGGCTAACGGTGAAGTCCTCGCAACCGTACAACGTGCGACAAAGGAAGACGTTGAGCGCGCTGTAGTCAGCGCCGAAAAGGGCCAGAAAATCTGGGCCGCGATGACCGCCATGGAGCGTTCGCGCATCCTGCGTCGTGCCGTCGATATCCTGCGCGAGCGCAACGATGAACTGGCTGCTCTGGAAACCTTGGACACCGGCAAGTCGTTCTCCGAAACCAAGTACGTCGACATCGTCACCGGCGCTGACGTGCTGGAGTACTACGCAGGTCTGGTGCCGGCCATCGAAGGCGAGCAGATTCCGCTGCGCACCACTTCGTTCGTCTACACCCGTCGCGAGCCGCTGGGCGTCGTGGCCGGTATCGGCGCGTGGAACTACCCGATCCAGATCGCCCTGTGGAAATCCGCACCTGCCCTGGCGGCCGGTAACGCGATGATCTTCAAGCCAAGCGAAGTCACTTCCCTGACCACGCTGAAACTGGCCGAGATCTACACCGAAGCTGGCGTTCCGGCTGGCGTGTTCAACGTTCTGACCGGCAGTGGCCGTGAAGTCGGTACCTGGCTGACCGAGCACCCACGCATCGAAAAAATCTCCTTCACCGGCGGCACCGACACCGGCAAGAAGGTCATGGCCAGCGCTTCCGCTTCGTCGCTGAAAGACGTGACCATGGAACTGGGCGGCAAATCCCCGCTGATCATCTTCGACGACGCCGACCTCGATCGCGCCGCCGACACCGCGATGATGGCCAACTTCTACAGCTCCGGTCAGGTCTGCACCAACGGCACTCGCGTGTTCGTGCCAAGCCACCTGAAAGCCGCTTTCGAAGCCAAGATCGTTGAACGCGTTGCGCGCATCCGCGTTGGCAACCCGGAAGACGAGAACACCAACTTCGGTCCTCTGGTCAGCTTCGCCCACATGGAAAGCGTGCTGGGTTACATCGCCAAAGGTAAGGAAGAAGGCGCTCGCGTTCTATGCGGCGGCAGCCGCCTGACCGAAGGCGAATTCGCCAAAGGCGCGTTCGTGGCACCGACCGTGTTCACCGACTGCACCGACGAGATGACCATCGTGCGCGAAGAAATCTTCGGCCCGGTGATGAGCATCCTGACCTACGAAACCGAAGAAGAAGTGATCCGTCGCGCCAACGACACCGAGTTCGGTTTGGCGGCTGGTGTTGTCACCAAAGACCTGAACCGCGCTCACCGCGTGATTCATCAACTGGAAGCCGGTATCTGCTGGATCAACGCCTGGGGCGAATCCGACGCCAAGATGCCGGTTGGCGGCTACAAGCAGTCGGGCGTGGGTCGTGAGAACGGCATCAGCTCGCTGAACAACTTCACACGCATCAAATCGGTACAGGTCGAACTGGGCGATTACGCCTCGGTGTTCTAAGCCCCGGCTGAAAACCCTGTAGCAGCTGCCGAGGTACGAGGCTGCGTTGCGTGTCCGCAGGACCGCCCTCAGAGGGCCGCTGCGCGGCCCAACGCAGCCTCGTGCCTCGACAGCTGCTACAGGTGACCTGACCAACTTCAAAGAGGGTGCATTCAATGTCCCAAGAATTCGATTACATCATCATCGGTGCCGGCTCCGCCGGTAACACCCTGGCGACCCGTCTGACTGAAGACGAAGGCGTCACCGTCCTGCTGCTCGAAGCAGGCGGCCCGGACTACCGTATGGATTTCCGCACGCAAATGCCGGCTGCTTTGGCATTCCCGCTGCAAGGTCGTCGCTACAACTGGGCCTACGAAACCGATCCAGAGCCACACATGGACGGTCGCAGGATGGAATGCGGTCGCGGCAAGGGCCTGGGTGGTTCTTCGCTGATCAACGGCATGTGCTACATCCGCGGCAACGCGATGGACTACGACAACTGGGCCAAACTGCCAGGTCTTGAAGACTGGGACTACCTGAACTGTCTGCCGTATTTCCGCAAGGCTGAAACCCGTGACATCGGCCCGAACGACTACCACGGTGGCGACGGCCCGGTCAGCGTGACCACGCCGAAAGCCGGCAACAACCCGCTGTTCCACGCGATGGTTGAAGCCGGCGTACAAGCCGGTTACCCGCGCACCGAAGACCTGAACGGTTACCAACAGGAAGGTTTCGGCCCGATGGACCGTACCGTGACGCCGAACGGCCGTCGCGCCAGCACCGCTCGCGGTTACCTGGACATCGCCAAGAAGCGCTCGACCCTGACCATCGTCACCCACGCCCTGACCGACAAGATCCTGTTCGAAGGCAAGCGTGCGGTCGGCGTGCGTTACTTGATCGGCGCGGCCGAAGAGCGCGTTGAAGCCCGCGCCCGCAAAGAAGTGCTGCTGTGCTCCGGCGCCATCGCTTCGCCGCAGATCCTGCAACGCTCCGGCGTCGGCCCGGCCGAGCTGCTGAAAAAACTCGACATCCCGGTGGTCCACGACCTGCCAGGCGTGGGTGAAAACCTGCAGGATCACCTCGAGTTGTACCTGCAATACGCGTGCACCCAACCGGTCTCGCTGTACCCGTCGTTGCTCTGGTACAACCAGCCGGCCATCGGCGCCGAGTGGCTGTTCAACGGCACCGGTATCGGCGCCAGCAACCAGTTCGAAGCCGGCGGTTTCATCCGTACCCGTCCGGAATTCGATTGGCCGAACATCCAGTACCACTTCCTGCCGGTTGCGATTAACTACAACGGCAGCAACGGTGTGAAAGAGCACGGCTTCCAGGCGCACATGGGCTCCATGCGTTCGCCAAGCCGTGGTCGGATTCAGGCCAAGTCGAAGGATCCGCGCGAGTACCCGAGCATCCTGTTCAACTACATGGCCACCGAGCAGGACTGGCAGGAATTCCGTGACGGCATCCGCCTGACCCGTGAAATCATGCAACAGCCTGCACTGGACGCTTTCCGTGGCCGCGAAATCAGCCCGGGCATCGACGTGCAAACCGATGAGCAGCTCGACCAGTTCATCCGCGAACACGCCGAAACTGCGTTCCACCCGTCCTGCTCGTGCAAAATGGGCACCGACGAAATGGCCGTGGTTGACGCTGAAGGTCGTGTGCATGGCATGCAGAGCCTGCGTGTGGTCGATGCCTCGATCATGCCGATCATCACCACCGGCAACCTGAACGCGCCGACGATCATGATCGCCGAGAAAATCGCCGACAAGATCCGTGGCCGCAAGCCATTGCCTCGTAGCAAGGCTGCTTACTTCGTGGCGGGTGATGCTCCGGTGAAAGGCAAGCCGTTGCGTGATGTGAGCCTGACTGCTCAGTAAAACCGTTACACCGAGGCGCGGCCTTCGCGAGCAGGCTCGCTCCCACAGGGGATCTTCAGTGAACACAGATTCTGTGAACACCAAAGACCAAATGTGGGAGCGAGCCTGCTCGCGAAGGGGCCCTACGAAACACAACACCTCTCCTGGTAATCCTTTCCTACACCGCTCCGCGCTTGATCCTACCCCCCACGCAGGCCTAATCTAGCGCCACGCAAACGTTTCACCCCCCTCGCAACATCGATACACCGCCACTCCATACCAAGGAGGTTCCCGAATGTTCGATTTCCATCCCCAGCTCAAGCAGCGCTTCGCTGCCTTGCGCACGGGCGCTGAATTCTTTTCGTTGCGTTATGTGCGCGAGTCCGGCCAGTACCTGTCGGTGCGCAAGAATGTCGCCGAACCTCCGAGCCTGAGCCGTGACGAAGGCGCGATGCTGACCGTTCGGGTCAACGGCGTCGAAGCCTACGCCGCGACCAATGACCTGTCGCAATCCGGCCTGCAAGCCGCGCTGGAGCGAGCCGAGCAGCAAGCCCGCCGACTCAAGCCACACGCCCTGCTCGACCTGCGCGAGCAAGCCGTCTCCAGCGACCGCGCCGACTACTTTTCGCCGAACCTGGACCAGCCCTTCCCGTCCCTGAGCGATTGCTACCAACTGCTCGGCGCCGAATCCGCGTCCGTGCCCAAGGACGAGCGACTGGTGAATTGGCAGGTGAGCATCGGCATCACTAACGTCGAGCAGATTTACCTCAACAGCGCCGGCGCCGAACTGCGCCAGGCCCAGCGTTTCGTCTACCCGAGCGTGGACGTCACCGCCTACGACGGCAATGACAGCCAGACCCGCACCCTGGGCCGCGAAAATTTCGGCCAACAAGGCGGCTTCGATGTGATCAGCCGCTGCGGCCTGGTCGGCGCCGGTCCGAAAATCGCCGATCAGGCGCTGCAATTGCTGCTGGCACCGAACACTCCGCAAGGCCCGCGCGACCTGCTGTTGATGCCGGACCAGATGATGCTGCAGATCCACGAATCCATCGGCCATCCGCTGGAACTGGACCGCATCCTCGGTGACGAGCGCAATTACGCCGGCACCAGTTTCGTCAAGGCAGAAGACTTCGGCAGCCTGCAATACGGCTCCAAACTGCTCAACGTGACCTTCGACCCGGACATTCCCGAGCAGCTAGCCAGCTATGGCCATGACGACGACGGTACTGCCGCGAGCAAACAATTCCTGATTAAAGAAGGCTTGCTGCTGCGCCCATTGGGCGGTGCACTGTCGCAATTCCGTGCCGGT
This sequence comes from Pseudomonas sp. GL_093, assembly GCF_057837605.1. Classification (NCBI taxonomy): domain Bacteria; kingdom Pseudomonadati; phylum Pseudomonadota; class Gammaproteobacteria; order Pseudomonadales; family Pseudomonadaceae; genus Pseudomonas; species Pseudomonas sp. GL_093. Next base: position 6,506,769 of record NZ_CM174448.1, read on the forward strand.
ATGGAAGGCGTCGCCAACAGCCGCGCTTGCGGCTGGAACCGCCCGCCAATCGACCGCATGGCCAATCTGAACATCGAGCCCGGCGATCAACCGCTGGAGCAGATGATCGGTAACATCGAGCACGGCATCTTGATGAGCACCAACCGGTCCTGGTCCATCGACGATGCCCGCAACAAGTTCCAGTTCGGCTGTGAGTGGGGCCAACTGATCGAAAACGGCGAACTCAAAGGCGTGGTCAAGAACCCGAACTACCGGGCAATTTCCGCGCAGTTCTGGAAAAGCCTCAGCGCCGTTGGCGATGCCAACTCCGTCAAGGTCCTGGGCACACCGAACTGCGGCAAGGGCGAACCGAACCAGGTGATCCGCGTCGGCCATGCGTCGCCGGCCTGTGTGTTCAGCAATGTGGATGTGTTTGGGGGAGATGCCTGATGAGTACTTCAAAAAGTCAGGCCGATGCGTTCAAGGCCTTGGTCAACTGGCTGCGCGACGCGATTCACGAGCCGGAACAATTCACCCTCAGCTACGCCGCGGAATCGTCGGCCTTCGTGCGCTTCAACCATGCCAAGGTGCGTCAGGCCGGGCAGGTGCAACAGGCGAGCGTCGGTTTCAAACTGATCAACGAGGGGCGGCATGCCGACCTGAACATTACCCTTTCCGGTGATGCGGAAGTCGACGTTCAGCGTCTGGCCGAGGGTCTGCAACAGTTGCGCGAAACCTTGCCGCTGCTGCCGCAGGATCCGTACCTGCTGCTCAACCACAACGGTTGGCAGAGCAAGAATGTTCAAGATCACCCGCTGCCGGACACCGAGCAGGTGGTCGCTGAAATCACCCAGGCGGCCGAAGGGCTGGATCTGGTGGGTTTCTACGCCGCCGGCCCGATCAGTCGTGGTTTCGCCAGTTCTTCGGGCGCGTTCGGCTGGCATCAGGCCAACAGCTTCAACTTCGATTTCAGTCTGGTCCATGAAAACGGCCAAGCGGTGAAAGCCAGTTACGCCGGGCACGACTGGAACAGCGAAGGGTTTACCAAGCGCTTTGCGCAGGCACGCGAGCAGTTGGCGTTTCTCGGCAGACCGCAACACACCCTGGCGCCGGGTCAGTACCGCGCCTATCTGGCGCCGGCAGCTCTGGGAGAAATCATGGACATGCTGGGCTGGGGCGGTTTCTCGGCGCAGTCGATTGCCAGCAAAAACAGTCCGCTGCAGAAGCTTTACGCGGGCGACAGTGCGCTCAGCCCGTTGGTGTCGGTCGATGAAAAGGTCAGCGGTTCGTTGAGCCCGGCATTCTCCGGCGAAGGTTATCCGCGCAGCGATCTGGGGTTGATCGTCAACGGCAAGGCTGGCGCGCAGATGGTCAGTTCACGCAGTGCGGCCGAGTACGGCCTGACTGCCAACGGCGCCAGCGGTGGTGAAATGCCGAGCGCAGTGAACATGGCGGCTGGTACGTTGCCTGATGCAGAGATTCTCAAGCAATTGGGCACGGGCTTGTACATCAGCAACCTCTGGTACCTGAACTACTCGGATCAGCCGGCGGCACGCCTGACCGGCATGACGCGGTTTGCGACCTTCTGGGTCGAGAACGGCGAGATTCAGGCGCCGGTGAGCACCATGCGGTTTGATGACAGTGCGTACAGTTTGCTGGGATCGCAGCTGGAAGCGTTGACCGAGGAGCGCGAGCTGATGTTGTCGGCCAGTACCTACAGCCAGCGGGCCACCGCTTCGGCATTGTTGCCGGGGGCGCTGGTCAGCAAACTCACGTTAACGCTGTAAACACTTTGTAGCAGCTGGCGAAGCCTGCGTTCGAGGACGCAGTCCTCGCCAAACCGGCAACCGAGTTACTTCTGTAGGAGCGCGTACGCTGAACTCGCGAGGACTTCGTCCTCGAACGCAGGCTTCGCCAGCTGCTACAGGATTTCATCGACTTGCGGACTGCTTCATCTCACACCCACAAGAGGTCCCATGCCCAACCGCCCGCCTCTCGACGCTGTCACCGCCCGCTGGGTGCCGTGGGTCGTCGCCATCGCGTTCTTCATGCAATCCCTCGACGGGACCATCCTCAACACCGCCCTGCCCGCCATGGCCCGAGACCTGGCCGAAGACCCGTTGCGCATGCAGGGCGTGATCATCGCCTACATGCTCACCGTCGCCTTGCTGATCCCCGCCTCGGGCTGGATCGCCGACCGTTTCGGTACCAAGAAAATCTTCTTCAGCGCGATCCTGCTGTTCAGCCTCGGCTCGTTGCTCTGCGCACTGTCGAGCACCCTGAGCCTGTTGATTGGCGCACGGGTGATTCAGGGCCTGGGCGGCGCGCTGATGTTGCCGGTCGGGCGGTTGGTGGTGCTGCGCGCCTACCCTCGCTCGGATCTGGTGCGAATCATGGGCTTCATCACCATTCCCGGATTGCTCGGCCCGTTGATCGGCCCGACCATGGGCGGCTGGATGGTGGAATACCTGACCTGGCACTGGATCTTCCTGATCAACCTGCCGGTGGGCGCCGTCGGTTGTTACGCGGTGTGGAGATTTATCCCCGACCTGCGCGGCACCGAACGCACCCGCTTCGATAGCCTGGGGTTTTTACTGTTCGGCGCGGCGATGGTGCTGATCACCATCGCCATGGAAGGCCTCGGCGAGCTGCACCTGCCGCACTTGCGCGTGATGCTGCTGCTGTTCGCCGGCATGGCCTGTCTGGCGGCGTATTGGTTGCGGGCCGGGCACATCGAAAATCCGCTGTTCGCACCGTCGTTGTTCAAGACGCGGACGTTTGCCGTGGGCATCCTCGGCAACCTGTTCGCCCGACTGGGCAGCGGCGCCTTGCCGTTTCTCGTGCCGTTGCTGCTGCAAGTGGCGCTGGGTTACTCGCCGTCCCAGGCCGGGATGAGCATGCTGCCGCTGGCGGCGGCAGCGATGGTCGCCAAGTCGGTGGCGCGACCGCTGATCGAACGTTTGGGCTATCGCATCGTGCTGACCGGCAATACGTTGGCGCTGGGGCTAATGCTGGCGAGCATGGGCCTGGTCAGCGAGCAAACGCCGTACTGGCTGCTGTTGGTGATGCTATCGATTCTGGGGGCGATCAACTCCTTGCAGTTCACCGCGATGAACACCGTAACCCTGATCGACCTCGACGACGCCAGCGCCAGCAGCGGCAACAGCTTGCTGTCGGTGGTCGCACAATTGTCCCTGAGCCTTGGCGTTGCCTGTGCCGGCGCCTTGCTTGGCGGCTTCACGGCGGAGATCGGCAATGACGGCGTGGACACGGTTTTGGGCGCGTTCCAGCTGACCTTTGTAACGGTCGGAATCATGGCGATGCTGGCCGCGACGATCTTTTCTCAGCTTTCACCAAAGGATGGCCGACGGATGGTCAGCCGCGAGCACGATATAGAGCACTGATTTGTAGCAGCTGCCGAGGCACGAGGCTGCGTTGCGTGTCCGCAGGACCGCCCTCGGGGGCCGCTTCGCAGCCCAACGCAGCCTCGTGCCTCGACAGCTGCTACGACTATTCGTCCAGAATTTGCAGGTAGAGAGAGCGAGGCTGGTACACTGCGCGACATTTTGTTTTGCAGGCCAGTCCCGTGACCACCATCGCCACCGCTTTTAATACTTTGCCGCTGTCCGCCGCCATGCTGGCTAACCTCGACTCTTTGGGTTATGCCGAGATGACGCCGATCCAGGCGCAAAGCTTGCCGGTGATCCTCAAGGGGATGGACCTGATCGCCCAGGCCAAGACCGGCAGCGGCAAGACCGCCGCCTTCGGTATCGGCCTGCTGAACCCGATCAATCCGCGCTTCTTCGGTTGCCAGGCGCTGGTCATTTGCCCGACGCGTGAGCTGGCCGACCAAGTCGCCAAGGAACTCCGTCGTCTGGCCCGCGCCGAAGACAACATCAAGATCCTGACCTTGTGTGGCGGCGTGTCCTTCGGCCCGCAGATCGGCTCTCTGGAGCATGGCGCGCACATCATCGTCGGCACCCCGGGTCGCCTTCAGCAGCACCTGCGCAAGGGTTCGCTGATTCTCCATGGCCTGAACACGCTGATCCTCGACGAAGCCGACCGCATGCTCGACATGGGTTTCTACGATTCCATCGAAGAAATCATTGCCCAGTGCCCGGAGCGTCGCCAGACCCTGCTGTTCTCCGCGACGTACCCGACGGGCATCAAGCAGTTGGCCGCGAAGTTCATGCGCAACCCTCAGATCGTGAAAGCCGAGGCGTTCCACGACGACACGCAGATCGAGCAGCGCTTCTACGAGATTTCCCCGGAAGAGCGCATGGACGCCGTGGTCAAAGTCCTCGCGCATCATCGTCCGGCCTCCTGTGTCGCCTTCTGCTTCACCAAGCAGCAGGTTCAGGAAACCGTTGATCACCTGACCTCCAAAGGCATCTCCGCCGTCGGCCTGCATGGCGATCTGGAACAGCGTGACCGCGACCAGGTACTGGCCATGTTCGCCAACCGCAGTACCTCGGTGCTGGTTGCTACCGACGTCGCCGCGCGCGGTCTGGACATCGATGCGCTGGACATGGTGATCAACGTCGAACTGGCCCGTGATTCGGAAATCCACATCCACCGTGTTGGCCGTACCGGTCGTGCTGGTGAGAAAGGGATTGCGATCAGCCTGGTCGCACCGTCCGAAGCCCACCGCGCCCAAGCCATCGAGCTACTGCAGAAGTCGCCGTTGAGCTGGGATCAGCTGGACAACCTCAAATCCCAGGGCGGCGCACCGCTGCTGCCGGTGATGAGTACGCTGGTCATCGGCGCTGGCCGTAAAGACAAGGTGCGTCCGGGCGACATTCTGGGCGCACTGACTGGCGATGCCGGTATTCCGGGCGCTCAGGTTGGCAAGATCGCGATTTTCGATTTCCAGGCTTATGTGGCTGTGGAACGCGGGATCGCCAAGCAAGCCTTGCAGCGTCTGAACGACGGCAAGATCAAAGGCCGTTCGCTGCGCGTGCGTATTCTGTAAGAACAACGCAACTCCCCTGTGGGAGCGAGCCTGCTCGCGAATGCAATTTGTTTTGTGGTGACACATTAAGAGGACACCGTTTTGCGCTCTACCGAAGTCGTGATCATTGGCGCTGGCGCCGCAGGTTTGATGTGTGCGCTGACCGCCGCCGGGCGCGGGCGCAAGGTGATGTTGCTCGACCATGCGAACAAGGCCGGCAAGAAAATCCTGATGTCGGGCGGTGGCCGCTGTAATTTCACCAACATGTACACCGAACCGAGCAATTTCCTCTCGCAGAACGAACACTTCTGTAAATCCGCCCTGGCCCGCTACACCCAGTGGGATTTCATCGGCATGGTCGCCAAACACGGTGTGCCGTACCACGAGAAGAAGCTCGGCCAGCTGTTCTGCGATAACAAATCCAGCGACATCCTTGAAATGCTGCTCAACGAGTGCGATCAGGTCGGCGTCAGCCTGCACCTCGACACCTCGATCCAGCACATCGAGAAAATGGAAAGCGGCTACCTGCTGCAAACCACCCTCGATCAGATCACCTGCGAATCCCTGGTCATCGCCACTGGCGGCTTGTCGATCCCGACGCTGGGTGCGACCGGTTTCGGTTATCAGGTGGCCAAGCAGTTCGGCCACGACTTGCTGCCGACCCGCGCCGGGCTGGTGCCGTTCACCATCACCGATCAGCTCAAGGAGCTTTGTACCGAACTGTCCGGTACGTCGGTGGATTGCCTGGTGAGCTGCAACGACCAGAGTTTCCGCGAGAACATCCTGTTTACCCACCGAGGCCTCAGTGGTCCAGCGATCTTGCAGATCTCTTCATTCTGGGAATCTGGCGACACGGTTGAGATCAATCTGATGCCGGACCATGACGTACCGACCTGGCTGCAACAGCAGCAAGCCGAACGCCCGAACAGCGAGCTGAAAACCCTGCTGGGGGAAATCTTCACCAAGAAGATGGCCAACCTGCTGGCGGATAACTGGTTCGTCTCCAAACCGATGAAGCAGTACACCCACGCAGAAATTGCCGACATCGCCGAAAAACTGGCGAGCTGGAAAGTGGTTCCGGCCGGCACTGAAGGCTATCGCACCGCTGAAGTGACATTGGGCGGCGTCGATACCAACGAGGTGTCGTCCAAGACCATGGAATCGCTGAAAAGCCCCGGCCTGTATTTCATTGGTGAAGTGCTCGACGTCACCGGGCATCTGGGCGGCTTCAACTTCCAGTGGGCCTGGGCCTCCGGCTACGCTGCTGCGCAATTCGTCTGATACAAAACTCTGTAGGAGTGAGCCTGCTCGCGATCGCGATCTGTCAGTCAAAAATTGGGTGACTGTCACACCGCGATCGCGAGCAGGCTCACTCCTACAGTTGTTATGCGTGATGCAGTAAGGAACAGATTTTGCTGTCAGATGTGATCGGCGCCATTGCGTCGGCGTCATTACTGGCTCAATTTAGCGTCATTGCCTCGGAAGGCCCTCGCACTTCATGTCATCGACCCCTTTTAGTCAGTCTCTGCGTCGCCTCTGGGCGCTGGATAAATTCAGCTACAGCGTGCGGGTATTCATCGCCCTGACCGGCAGCATGGCGCTGTGTTGGTACAAGGATGAAATGGGGCTGCTGATCCCGCTGTTCCTCGGGATCATCGCCAGCGCCCTGGCCGAGACCGACGACAGTTGGCAAGGCCGCCTTAACGCACTGGCCGTGACGCTGGTGTGCTTCAGCGTCGCCGCCCTCTCCGTCGAGTTGCTCTTCCCCTATCCCGTCGTCTTTGTCATCGCCCTGGCCCTGGCCAGTTTCGGCCTGACCATGCTCGGCGCCTTGGGTGAACGCTATGGCGCAATTGCCTCGGCGACGTTGATTCTGTCGGTCTACACCATGATCGGCGTGGACCAGCGCGGCGGTGCAGTCACCGATTTCTGGCACGAGCCGGTGCTGCTGGTGGCCGGTGCGGCCTGGTACGGTTTGCTCTCGGTGCTGTGGCAGGCGATGTTTTCCAATCAGCCGGTGCAGCAAAGCCTGGCGCGGTTGTTCCGAGAGCTGGGTTACTACCTGAAGCTGAAATCGTCGCTGTTCGAGCCGATCCGGCAGATGGACGTGGAAGCGCGTCGACTGGAACTGGCGCAGCAAAACGGTCGTGTCGTGGCGGCGCTGAACGCCGCCAAGGAAATCATCCTGCACCGGGTCGGCAATGGTCGACCGGGCTCGAAACTCAGCCGTTACCTGAAGCTGTACTTCCTCGCTCAGGACATCCACGAGCGCGCCAGTTCCTCGCACTACCCTTACAACGCCCTGGCAGATGCCTTCTTTCACAGCGATGTGATGTTCCGCTGCCAGCGCTTGCTGCGCCAGCAAGGCAAGGCCTGCCGGGCGCTGGCCGAGTCGATCCAGATGCGCCAGCCGTTCATCTATGACGCGAGCTTCGCCGAAGCCCTGAGCGACCTGCACGCCTCCCTCGAGCACCTGCGCATTCAGAGCAACCCGGCGTGGCGCGGATTGCTGCGTTCGTTGCGGGCATTGGCGGCCAACCTCGGCACGCTCGATCGCTTGCTCAGCGATGCCAGCAACCCCGACGCCTTGGCCGACGCCACCGACAGCAGCCTGCTCGACCGTTCGCCCCGTAGCCTCAAAGATGTGTGGATTCGGTTACGCACGCAGCTGACACCGACGTCATTGCTGTTCCGTCACGCACTGCGTTTGCCCCTGGCCTTGAGCATCGGCTACGGGATGGTGCATTTGATCCACCCGTCTCAGGGTTACTGGATCATCCTCACCACACTGTTTGTCTGCCAGCCAAACTACGGCGCCACCCGCCGCAAACTCGGCCAGCGGATCATCGGCACCGCCATCGGCCTGACCGTGGCCTGGGCGCTGTTCGATCTGTTCCCTAATCCCTTGGTCCAGTCATGCTTTGCGATCGCCGCCGGGGTGGTGTTCTTTATCAACCGCACCACCCGCTACACCTTGGCGACGGCCGCGATCACCTTGATGGTGCTCTTCTGCTTCAACCAGGTCGGGGATGGTTACGGGCTGTTCCTGCCGCGGTTGTTCGATACCTTGCTCGGCAGCCTGATCGCCGGGCTGGCGGTGTTTCTGTTCCTGCCGGACTGGCAGGGCCGACGCCTGAACAAAGTGCTGGCCAACACCCTGACCTGCAACAGCATTTACCTGCGCCAGATCATGCAGCAATACGCTGCCGGCAAAAGCGACGACCTGGCGTATCGCCTGGCCCGACGCAATGCGCACAACGCCGACGCGGCACTGTCGACGACGCTCGCCAACATGCTGATGGAACCGGGGCATTTCCGTAAGGAAGCGGATGTCGGGTTCCGCTTCCTGGTGCTGTCGCACACCTTGCTCAGCTATTTATCCGGACTGGGCGCACACCGGGAAACCCAGCTACCGCCCGACGTGCGCGAGCATTTGATCGACGGCGCCGGCGTGAAACTGGCCGCCAGCATCGATGAAATTGCCCAAGGCTTGTCGAGCAAACTGCCGATTGCGATTCAAAGCGATGAGGAAGAAGCACTGGCCAATACGCTTGAACAGATGCCGGACGAAATCGATGAAGGCCAACGGCTGGTGCAGACACAGTTGGCGTTGATCTGCCGTCAGCTTGGGCCATTGCGGACGTTGGCAGCGCATTTGATCAAAGATACGAGCGAGGATTGAGATCTGCGGTGGCTGGGCGAGCCTGCTCGCGAAGGGGCCATCAGCCACACCACAAAGCTTACATTCCGTGCTGTTCCATCAACCGCTGATAACTGCCATCCACTTTCATTGCCGCGATCTCGCGGTCGAAACCGGCGACGATCTGTTCATGCCTGGGGTTCTTCAGGCTGACCAGGATGTGCAGGCTGTTCTCGCTCAATGGCTTGGGCAAAAACTCCACGGCATTGCGCACCTTGGATGATTCCCGAGCCAGGTAATAACGCGCGACGTATTCGTCTTCCAGCGTCAACTTGACCCGGTCGGCGATGACCATGCGCACCGCCATGGAGAAGCTGTGCACCGGGACTTTCTGCAGTGACACGTCGTCATCGAACTCCGGCGAATAGGCGTAACCGCGCACCACCGCTATCGGGTAGGTATGCAGTTGTTGCAGGTTGTTGTATTCGATCGGTGTGTCTTTGCGCTTGAGAAAGCGCACCCGATTGAGCAGGTATTCGCCGGAAAACTGGCCAAGCTTCGTACGATCGTCGGTGTACCAGGCGTTGACCAACACGTCGTATCGACCCTCGCCAACCCCCAGCAAGGCGCGCGCCCAAGGCACTTGTTCAAAGTCACTGGCATAACCGGCCCGGGCCAGTGCTGTGCTGACGATGTCCGTGGCCAGCCCACCGTTGACCAGCGTGGAGTCGGTAAAGGGCGGCCAGGCATCGGCTACCAATCGCAGCTTTTCCGCTGTCGCGCTTTGAGTCAGCAACAGCAATCCAATCAAAGCAAAGGCTCGATGCAATCGCGGCATGCTAGAAAATCCTTAGCGGGCGGGACGCCCGACGTGTTTTCAGCCAAAACTCCAAGGCCCCCGTACTGCCAAACCCAGGTACTGACATTAGCTCATCGAAGCCACTGCACAGCGCTTCATCCCAGATTACACAAACAAGACAAGACCGCGCGAAATGAATGATGGCATTTTGGCCTTTGTCACAGATTTCTCTGCCATAAAGACATCTTTCGCCTGGGCGCTTAGTATCGGAGTGACGATGTTCAAGGAGTGTGAAGATGACAATCGATTGGGTCTGCAAACACCACAGCGATCTGGGCAAAGAACAGCTGTACGCCATTCTGCAGTTACGTGCAGAGGTGTTTGTCGTTGAGCAGAAATGCGTCTATCAGGACGTCGACGGCCAGGATCTGGAAGGTGACACCTGCCATTTAATGGCGTGGGACGGGGATCGGCTGGTGGCGTACCTGCGGTTGCTCGACCCGGAGTTACAGGGTGGCGACGTGGTCATCGGGAGGGTGATCATTGCCCCTCAAGCGCGCGGTACAGGGCTTGGGCATGAGTTGATGGCACAGGCGTTGAAACAGGCTGAAAAGCGCTGGCCTGAAGTACCGATCTATCTCTCGGCCCAGGCACATTTGCAGGGGTATTACGGGCGGTACGGGTTTGTGGTGGCGGGCGAGGAATTTCTCGAGGATGACATTCCGCATATCGGGATGCGCCGTCCGTAAGGGCCCCTTCGCGAGCAAGCTCGCTCCCACAGTAGATCTTCGTTGCGCCGCGGATCAGTGTGGGAGCGAGCTTGCTCGCGATGACGTCAGTTCAGTCACCGCGTCAGTTCAGGGGTATTCCAGCACCGCTTTGATCTGCCGAAGATTACGCTCGATCCACCCCCGATCTATCGCCCCCCACTCGCGAATCCGATAGCGCCCGGCATGATTGCGCGCACCCTCTTCCTGCTGGAACTCACAAACAATATCCAGATCCGCCAACGCTGCGATGGTGTCCTGAGCCGTGCGCCGGGGCATGCCGGTCACTTCGGTCAGCGCCGGGACGCTACTGGCCAACCCGCTATCAATCAGGTACGCCACGTACAACCGACGATAGAAGCTGCTCTTGGTCTTGCTTACATCCATCTAAACACTCCCGGTTGCGATATTTTGATCTCTATTGCATATCCCGCCACGTCAGGTACACCCGCACATCGAACTCCACCTGGTGATACCCCGGCAACATGTGTTCGCAAAGCTTGTAGAACGCCTTGTTGTGATCCGACTCTTTGAAATGCGCCAGTTCATGCACCACGATCATTTTCAGAAACTCGGCTGGCGCCTCCTTGAACAACGAAGCAACACGAATTTCTTTCTTGGCCTTGAGCTTGCCGCCCTGCACCCGCGATATCGCGGTGTGCAATCCGAGGGCGCGGTGGGTCAGGTCGAGGCGGTTGTCGAACAACACCTTATCGATGGCCGGGGCGTTACGCAGGTATTCCTGCTTGAGGTCCAGCGTATAGGTGTACAACGCCTTGTCGCTCTGCACCCGGTGTTTTTCCGGGTAACGCTGGCTCAGGTAGTCGCCCAGCCGACCGTCGGCGATCAGCTGGCGCACTTGGTCCTGCAGTGCTGCAGGATAGGCCTGGAGGTATTTCAACGCGGTCATTGGGGCGGCAACACGATTCACGAAAAGGTCGCCAGTGTAGCGAATTCAGCCGGTCAGCGTGTTCCAGTCGAACGGCTGCACAAAGTCGCCGACGTCCTCGGCCATCATCGGCCGTGCGACCAGAAACCCTTGCACGTACTCGCAACCATTGGCTTGCAGCCACCGATATTGCGCAACGGTTTCCACCCCCTCGGCAATCACCAGCATCCCGTACTCCTTGCACAGCTCGATCACATTGCGCACTAGCGCCGCATCGCGTGAGGACTCCAGTAGCCGGGCAATCAAATGCCGGTCGAACTTGAGCGTGTCCAACTCCAGATCCCGCAGATGAGACAGCGAACACGGCCCGCAACCAAAGTCATCCAGGGCCACTCGCACCCCCAGATTACGCAGCAGGCGCAGCTGTTTACGGGTTTCCTCGGGGTTTTGCATCAAGGCCTCTTCTGTGACCTCGACTTCCAGATGGCGCGCCTGCAAACCATGGCGCTCCAGCACCTGGCGCAACTCGGTGACCAGATTGGGCATGCCGAACTGCGTGCTGCTCAAACTGACGCCCAGCACCAGGTCGTCGGCAAACAAGGTTTCCCAGGCTTTTCGCTGGCTCGCCCCTTGTTGATAGATCCAGCTGCCCAGGTGACTGATCAACCGCGCCTCTTCCAGCAATGGCAAAAACAGCCCCGGCGGTACATCGCCGACGCTCGGGTGCTGCCAGCGGATCAGCGCTTCGAAACCGCGAATCTGCCCGCTGGCAATGGCCACCTGAGGTTGATACACCAAATTGAAATCACGGTTCTCGATCGCCGCGCGCACACTTTCTTCGAGCATCAACCGCGAGCGCGCCCGGCCGTTCATTTCGTGATCGTAGAAGCGATATTGCTGACGGCCGGCGCGCTTGGCTTCGTACATGGCGATGTCAGATGCGCGCAACAAACCGTCGAGATTGGAACCGCAATCCGGGTACGTCGCGATGCCGATGCTGGCGCCCAACGCGATATCCAGACCATCGATCTGCTGACAGATCGACACCCGCTCAATCAGCTTCTCGGCGATTTTTGCCGCTTGCTCGGGGAACTCCAGATCCAGCAACGCGGTGAACTCATCACCGCCCATGCGCGCCAGAATGTCGAAGGGCCGCAAACAGGCCTTCAACTGCTCGGACACCCAACGCAGCACCCGGTCGCCGGCATCGTGACCGAGGGAATCGTTGACCCGTTTGAAGCCGTCGAGGTCCAGATACAGCAGCACCCAGGCGCTATCGGAGCGGTCGCCCCGCAACAGCAGGTTTTCCGCCGTCTGGTAAAAGCCGCGACGATTGAGCAGCCCGGTCAATGGGTCAGTGACGGCCTGAAACTCCAGTTGCTGATGCAGATGGCGCACCACCGACATGTCCAGCACCGTCACCACCATCGCATGTTGTTCGCTGGGCAACGGTGCGCAGGACAGCGCCACGGGCACCTGTTGACCGGGCGCCGTACGCAGCAATGCATCGTGCAGGCGCAGGGTTTCGCCGCGTTTGTAACCGGCTAACAGCTCGGAGTCAGCCCAGATCGGGATGTGCGGATTTTGCAGGAAATCCAGGAATTCTTTGCCTTGCAGGTCTTGCACCGTGGCATTGAGCAGCCGCGACATCGCCGGATTGGCAAAGCGGATCAGACCGTCCTCACCGACCACCAGGATGCCTTCGGCGGCATTGTCGAGCACCGAGGCATTAAACGCGCGCGCGACCTCCAGATCGTGGCTCAGACGCTGTAACGCACGGCGATTGCGCTGATGCTCGAGCAGCGCCTGGACTTTGGGCTTGAGAATTTGCGGGTCGAACGGTTTGAACAGGTAATCCACCGCACCACTGGCATAGCCCTTGATCACGGCGTCCTGAGACTGTTCGTTGGCGGTAAGGAAAATGATCGGCGTGAGGCGGGTTCGCTGGCTTCCGCGCATCAGGCGTGCCACTTCAAAACCGTCCATGCCCGGCATCTGCACATCCAGCAGTACCAGGTCGACATCGTGTTCGAGTAACAGACTGAGCGCCTCGAAGCCCGAGGCGGCGGTCATGACCTGCCAGTCCTGGCGCTGCAATAACGCGCGCATGCTGATCAGGTTTTCAGGGTAATCATCAACGATTAAAAGAATTGAGTTGCCTTCAGCTGGCGTGGGTTGCGCGCATTCCATGCTGCTTCTCTTATGCGGGACGTCAGGCCGGTTTCTCGTGAAAACCGGACAAATACTAAGCCTTCACTCTAGACCGGGTTCCGCAAAAGCAGAAGCTATCAGTACGCCATCATTTAACCAAAGCGTCCATTTGCCGACTAACGGTCAGCGCCACAGCCCCCTAAAACCGGGAAAGATGGCCTTTTAACAGGATTTTGACGTCACCCGTTTGTCATTTACGCATTAACAAATTGAACTTCTGCGATTATAAGGATTGCCCCCAAGGCGCGTGCCAGAGCTTCTGGAACGTGCGTGCAGCAAAAAATCCGTGGAAGCTTTTGTCTATGATCGATCTCGCAACCTGGAACCTCAGCGTTCCCGTCGGCAATCCGCCGTACACCGTTGAAACGTCAAAACTGGTGGATGGCTTCAAGGATCAATACTTCCACTCCGACACCGGCACCTTGTTTTTCTGGGCCCCGGTCACCGGCTCCAAAACTGAAAACGCAAAGTATGCCCGCACCGAACTTCGCGAAACCTACAGCAATGGCACCCTGAAAAACTGGCTCTACCCGGACGCCGACAATACCCTGCGAGCCACCTTGGCGGTGAACCAGGTACCGAGCTCGGGCAAGATCGTCATCGGCCAGATCCACGCCTATGAAAGCCAGAAACCCATGGTGAAACTCGAGTATCAGTACTCGACCAGCACGCAGTCGGGCAACATCGTCGCCAAGGTTCGTATGCACCCTGATGACGATAGCGCACGGATAATCACCATTGCTACCGGGGTGAAACTGGATCGGGAGTTTTCCTACCTCATCCACCTGAGCCCGCGCGGCGCGCTGGGCATCAGTGCGGCGGGCTACCAATGGGACACCGACATCAGCAAGACCTGGAGCGTCAAGCCGCTGTACTTCAAGGCCGGGGTGTATGTGCAGGACCACACCGGGTACACCAGCGAAGGCGGGAAAGTGACGTTCAGCAAGCTGGATATTGATCACGATAAATAACGCTCCCAAGAACAACTCGATCTCTGTAGCAGCTGCCGAGCCTGCGAGGCTGCGTCCGAGGACGAAGTCCTCGCAAGCCCGCAGAACCCGGTCTAACCGAATAAATGCGTTGTCTGATTTACGACTGCTACGCAGCCGAACGCAGCCTCGCAAGCTCGACAGCTGCTACAAACCCCAGCATCCGAAAATCTCGTAGGACCACTCCGACCGCGGCGAGGGAGCTTGCTCCCGCTGGACAGCGAAGCAGCCCCAAACCCTCCCCCCCAATTTCCTCAGACACACCGCAGTGCCCGGTTCTATTGCCGCTACGCCACCGAACGAGACCAAACAGTCTCGCCAGTTGACCGGGACGGCGCCCTACAGCCCGGCTGCGGTCACCCGAATCGCTGCCTAAAGTTGACCTGTCGCTGACATCGTTGGCGACAGGGTTTCGCAGCCCTTACGGTACGAGTAACTCTCCTTTTAGGTACAAGGAAGATTTACTTATGACAATGAACAATCCGCCCCGCCGCTTCACCCCCATGTCCCAATTCGCCACCGACTACCCCGTCCTGCTCATCAACAGCGACGCCCCGCTACGCGAACTCCACAACTGCGTCAGCGAACGCCTCAACGCCGTCCTCAAATATCTGAACCTCACGGCCTGCACCAGCCTGCCGGACTATGCCGAGAACGACATCAACACCGTCACCAACATCGCCCGGATCATGGTCCAGGATGTGAGCGATGTGTTTCGGGTGATTGAGCAACGTGGGTTTGACGAGAAATCGAACCGCTAAAATAAGATGGATGTCACCCATATCGGACTTTTCTGCCTCGATCCTTAAAAATGTCCGTTATAGGTGACATTGATTCGCCGAGCATTAGCTGCGCCGCGTAAAAATCTCCGACCATAAAAAACCCGCCTCTCGGCGGGTTTTTTAATGCGATTCAAACACCAAAGGCTTAGTTAACCTTAGCGTTCAACTCACCTTTCAGGTAACGCTGGTACATCGCTTCCAACGAGATCGGCTTGATCTTCGAAGCATTACCCGCCGTACCAAACGCTTCATAACGTGCGATACACACATCACGCATGGCAGTAACAGTCGCGCCGAAGAATTTACGCGGATCAAACTCGCTCGGGTTGGTAGCCATCAGGCGACGCATCGCACCGGTGGATGCCAGACGCAGGTCGGTGTCGATGTTGACCTTACGCACGCCGTGCTTGATGCCTTCGACGATTTCTTCAACCGGTACGCCGTAGGTTTCTTTGATGTCGCCGCCGTACTGGTTGATGATCGCCAGCCAGTCTTGCGGAACCGAAGACGAACCGTGCATCACCAGGTGGGTGTTCGGGATGCGTTTGTGGATTTCTTTGATGCGGTCGATGGCCAGCACGTCGCCGGTAGGCGGCTTGGTGAACTTGTACGCGCCGTGGCTGGTGCCGATGGCGATGGCCAGGGCGTCGACCTGAGTGCGTTTGACGAAGTCAGCGGCTTCTTCCGGGTCGGTCAGCATTTGGCTGTGATCCAGAACGCCTTCGGCGCCGATACCGTCTTCTTCACCGGCCATGCCGGTTTCCAGCGAACCCAGGCAGCCCAGCTCGCCTTCTACCGATACGCCGCAGGCGTGAGCCAGGGCTACAGTTTGTTGGGTGACGCGGATGTTGTAGTCGTAGTCGGTCGGGGTCTTGCCGTCTTCGCCCAGGGAACCGTCCATCATCACCGAGCTGAAGCCCAGTTGGATGGAGCGCTGGCAGACGTCAGGGCTGGTGCCGTGGTCCTGGTGCATGCACACCGGGATGTGCGGGAATTCTTCGATTGCCGCCAGGATCAGGTGACGCAGGAACGGTGCGCCGGCGTATTTGCGAGCACCGGCCGAAGCCTGGACGATCACCGGGGAGTCAGTCTTGTCAGCGGCTTCCATGATGGCGCGCATCTGCTCAAGGTTGTTGACGTTGAAGGCTGGAACGCCGTAGCCGAACTCGGCTGCGTGGTCCAGCATCTGGCGCATGCTGATAAGTGCCATTGTGTGTGTATCTCCCGGTTGAGGGTCGTTAATCGTGCCAGCCTGCCGTAGCGGCGGCGGCTATTCAAGTTATTGCAGATCGGGGGTTGCCCCGGCCCGCTCATTCGGTAGTACGCAGAAACCCTGTGGGAGCGAGCTTGCTCGCGATGGGGGCCTGGCAGCCAACAGTGCAGCGACTGTCAGACCGCAATCGCGAGCAAGCTCGCTCCCACATTTGGATCTCTGTGAATCAAATCAATCGTCTTACTCGGCTTTACAACCGCGGCCGATCAAATCATTGGTGGCGACCCAGTACACCAGGCCTTCCTCACCTTTTATGTGAAACGCCAGCATGTCATTGCTGTACAGCGAACCTTCGGCGCCCGGCTCATGCTTCAAGCGGTAGACCTGATCGGCACCGCCCAGGCGAACGTCGACTTCCTTGCGGCTTTCGTCGGTGTAGCGCCAGAGCACTTTGGCCTGGCTGTCACAGGTCCAGGTGGTCCAGCTGTCCGTCGATTCGGCAGGCTTGAACAGGTTCAAATTGGAGCAACCTGCCAGCAGAGCCAGCGCCGTAACGGCGATAAAACCTTTCATCCATGTTCCTCGACTGACGGCGCACGCCGCCAGCCCTGAGTAAAGTGTCAGACCCGTCAAGGGCAACCATGTTCCTTGGCCGGGGTCTGTGTCTCGTATTTGTCCAGGCCATCAGGCCCGGAACGCTTGTTGATCACCGGATTGGTTTCGGCCTGCCAGTCGGCCTGGTAGCAGCCTTTGTCCTGTTCAGGCGTCTCGGGCACCTTCGGAGCTTTCGGGTTACTCCCGCAAGCTGCCAGCGACCCCGCGATAATCAACAGCGCTAATGTTTTGACCATCTGAACACTCCTTTGCCTGGTCAAATGGGCGGCCTCAGGCCTTGGCCCGGCTTTCCAGGACTTCAACGGCCGGCAGAACCTTACCTTCGACGAACTCGAGGAACGCGCCGCCACCGGTAGAAATGTAGGAGATCTGATCAGCAACGCCATATTTATCGATGGCGGCCAGGGTGTCGCCGCCGCCCGCGATGGAGAATGCCGAGCTTTCGGCGATGGCCTGGGCCAGCACTTTGGTGCCGTTACCGAACTGGTCGAATTCGAACACGCCCACCGGGCCGTTCCACAGAATGGTCTTGGACGACTTCAGCAGCTCGGCGAAATTCGCCGCGGTCTGTGGGCCGATGTCCAGAATCATGTCGTCTGCAGCCACATCAGCGATCAGCTTGACGGTAGCGGTGGCGCTTTCAGCGAATTCCTTGGCAACCACGACATCGACCGGCAGCGGCACGCTGACCTTGGCGGCGATGGCGCGAGCGGTGTCCAGCAGGTCCGGCTCGTACAGGGACTTGCCGACCGGGTGACCGGCAGCCGCCAGGAAGGTGTTGGCAATGCCGCCGCCGACGATCAGCTGGTTGCAGATCTGGCTCAGGCTGTTCAGCACGTCGAGTTTGGTCGAGACCTTGGAGCCGGCAACAATGGCAGCCATTGGCTGAGCCGGGGCGCCCAGGGCTTTGCCCAGTGCGTCCAGTTCGGCGGCCAGCAACGGGCCAGCGGCCGCGACTTTGGCGAACTTGGCCACGCCATGGGTCGAACCCTCGGCGCGGTGAGCGGTGCCGAAGGCGTCCATCACGAACACGTCGCACAGGGCGGCGTATTGCTGGGCCAGTTCGTCAGCGTTCTTTTTCTCGCCTTTGTTGAAGCGCACGTTTTCGAACAGCACGATGTCACCGGCCTTCACGTCAACGCCGCCCAGGTAATCGGCCACCAGCGGCACTTCACGACCCAGAGCCTTGCTCAGGTAGTCAGCGACTGGCTTGAGGCTGTTCTCGGCCGAGAACTCGCCTTCGGTCGGACGGCCAAGGTGCGAGCAGACCATCACGGCCGCGCCTTTTTCCAGGGCCAGCTTGATGGTCGGCAGCGAGGCCAGGATTCGCGCATCGCTGGTGACAACACCGTCCTTGACTGGGACGTTGAGGTCTTCGCGGATCAGTACGCGCTTACCTTGCAGATCGAGGTCGGTCATCTTCAACACGGTCATGGGTCGCAATTCCTGGATTACTGTTTTGTGGAAATAGCTGTTTGCAGATAGTGCTCTGCAACGTCCAGCATTCGATTGGCAAAACCCCATTCGTTGTCAAACCAGGCCAGGATGTTCACCAGCCGTGGGCCGGAAACTCGAGTCTGACTGGCATCGACGATCGCCGAATGTGGGTCATGGTTGAAATCACAACTGGCGTGAGGCAACTCGGTGTAGGCCAGAAGGCCTTTGAGCGGGCCAGCAGTGGCGGCCTCGCGCAAAATCCGGTTGACCTCGGTGGCGTCGGTATCGCTCACGGTCTGCATCGTAATGTCGAGGCAAGACACGTTAACCGTCGGCACCCGCACGGCTTTGGCCTGAATTCTCCCGGCAAGTTCCGGTAACAGGCGTTCGATGCCACGCGCCAGACCAGTGGACACCGGAATCACTGACTGAAACGCCGAACGGGTGCGGCGCAAGTCTTCGTGATGATAGGCGTCGATCACCGGCTGATCGTTCATCGCCGAGTGAATGGTGGTGATCGACACGTATTCCAGACCAATGGCCTGATCCAGCAGGCGCAACAGCGGCACGCCGCAGTTGGTGGTGCAGGACGCGTTGGACACCAGCAACTCATCACCGGTCAGGCAATCCTGGTTCACGCCGTAGACGATGGTGGCGTCGACATCCGCCTCGCTGGCCATCGGCTGGGAAAACAACACACGCGGCGCGCCGGCATCCAAGAAACGCTGGCCGTCTTCACGAGTGTGGTAAGCGCCGGAGCACTCCAGCACCAGATCGACGCCCAACGACGCCCAATCGATGCCTTCGGGGGTGGCACTGCGCAGGACCTTCACGCAGTCGCCATTAATATGCAGACAATCGCCGTCGACCTTCACTTCCCCGGGAAAACGCCCGTGAGTGGAGTCGAAGCGTGTCAGGTATTCGATGCTGGCCATGTCAGCCAGATCGTTGATCGCAACAATTTCAAACCCGGCCTTATCGCCTCGCTCAAACAACGCACGCAAGACGCAACGACCAATCCGGCCGTAGCCGTTGAGTGCAACTTTGTAAGGACGCGGTTGAGGCATGGGGTTCTCGATTACCGTGGTGAATCTGTCATTGCAGTTTTGTCTGGACCGACGCTATCGCGAGCAAGCTCGCTCCCACATGGACGGTGTACATCCTGTGGGAGCGAGCTTGCTCGCGATGGCGTCAGCCCGGACAACACAACTGTCGGACTTAGTCTTCCAGCAGCTCTTCAGCCTGACCCAGGATGTTTTCCAGGGTGAAGCCGAACTCTTCGAACAAGGCAGGCGCAGGCGCCGACTCGCCGTAGGTGGTCATGCCGATCACGCGGCCTTCCAGGCCCACGTACTTGTACCAATAGTCCGCATGAGCAGCTTCGATCGCGATACGGGCGCTGACCTGCAACGGCAGAACCGCTTGCTTGTAGCCGGCATCCTGAGCATCGAACACGCTGGTGCAAGGCATCGAAACAACACGCACCTTGCGCCCCTGTTCGGTCAGCTTGTCGTAGGCCTGAACCGCCAGACCGACTTCGGAACCGGTAGAGATCAGGATCAGCTCAGGCTCGCCGTCGCAGTCCTTCAACACGTAACCGCCACGGGCGATGTCGGCGATCTGGAACGCATTACGGGTTTGGTGCTGCAGGTTCTGACGCGAGAAGATCAGCGCCGAAGGGCCGTCCTTGCGCTCCAGAGCCATTTTCCAGCACACCGCCGATTCAACGGCATCGGCTGGGCGCCAGGTGTCGAGGTTCGGCGTGCTGCGCAAGCTGGTCAGTTGCTCGATCGGCTGGTGAGTCGGACCGTCTTCGCCCAGACCGATGGAGTCGTGGGTGTAGACGAACACGACACGCTGCTTCATCAGCGAGGCCATGCGCACTGCGTTGCGGGCGTATTCCATGAACATCAGGAAGGTCGCGCCGTAAGGCACCAGACCGCCGTGCAGGGTCACGCCGTTCATGATCGCGCTCATGCCGAACTCGCGAACGCCGTAGTACATGTAGTTGCCGCTGGCGTCTTCAGCCGTAACACCTTTGCAACCTTTCCACAGGGTCAGGTTGGAACCGGCCAGGTCAGCGGAGCCGCCCAGCAGTTCAGGCAGCAGCGGGCCGTAGGCATTCAATGCGTTCTGGCTGGCTTTACGGCTGGCGATGGTTTCGCCTTTGGCGGCGACTTCAGCAATATAAGCCGAGGCTTTTTCAGCGAAGTCTTCCGGCAGTTCGCCGCTCAGACGACGAATCAGCTCGTTGGCCAACTCAGGGAAGGCAGCAGAGTAAGCCGCGAAACGCTGATCCCATTCGGCTTCGGCCGCGCGACCGGTTTCCTTGGCGTCCCACTCGGCGTAGATGTCAGCCGGGATTTCGAACGGACCGTGGTTCCATTTCAGCGCAGCGCGGGTCAGCGCGATTTCCGCGTCACCCAGTGGGGCGCCATGGCAGTCTTCTTTGCCTTGCTTGTTCGGCGAACCGAAACCGATGGTGGTCTTGCAGCAGATCAGTGTTGGCTGATCGCTTTTGCGCGCGGTATCGATCGCGATCTTGATCTCTTCAGGATCGTGACCGTCGACGTTGCGGATCACCAGCCAGTTATAGGCTTCGAAACGCTTAGGCGTGTCGTCGGTGAACCAGCCTTCGACTTCGCCGTCGATGGAGATGCCGTTGTCATCGTAGAAGGCAATCAGTTTGCTCAGGCCCAAAGTACCGGCCAGGGAGCCGACTTCGTGGGAAATGCCTTCCATCATGCAGCCATCACCCAGGAACACGTAGGTGTGGTGGTCGACAACATTGTGGCCCGGACGGTTGAACTGCGCCGCCAGGACTTTTTCTGCGAGGGCAAAACCAACGGCGTTGGCCAGGCCTTGGCCCAGTGGACCGGTGGTGGTTTCAACGCCCGGGGTGTAGCCGAATTCCGGGTGACCCGGAGTGCGGCTGTGCAGCTGGCGGAAGTTCTTCAGGTCATCGATCGACAGGTCATAGCCGGTCAGGTGCAGCAGCGAGTAGATCAACATCGAGCCGTGACCGTTGGACAGCACGAAGCGGTCACGGTCGGCGAACGATGGATTGCTCGGGTTGTGCTTCAGGTAGTCACGCCAAAGTACTTCGGCGATATCTGCCATACCCATAGGGGCACCGGGATGGCCGCTGTTGGCTTTTTGCACGGCATCCATGCTGAGGGCACGAATGGCGTTGGCACGCTCACGACGGCTGGGCATCGCTGTTCTCCTGCGGATATTGAATCGAGAGTGAATAAAACGAAACGGAAAAAAGGCGAGCATTTTCCCTCACCCACCCGCCTCGGGGCAATGACAGATAGTCATCTGAAGGCGTTTTTCCGGTGGATAAAGTCGCATTCGCCTGGTGAAACCTTTCCGCTGACGATTTGTAGAGTGACCCTTTCCCCGAGAAGTGCCATCTATCGAGCAATATCAAAACTTTTTGATATTGCTCTTGCGGTGTTTTCTGACCGTCACTAGACTGCTGGCCTTATGAATTTACGTGTGCCTTCCATTCGACATGACGATTGCGATGAGCTGGCGGCCCTGTGCAAGGCCGGCGGCGATCCTCTGCGGCTGAATGTATTGCGCGCGCTGGCCAACGATTCGTTTGGCGTACTGGAGCTGGCGCAGATCTTTGGCATCGGCCAGTCCGGCATGAGTCATCACCTCAAGGTATTGGCCCAGGCCGACCTGGTGGCGACGCGCCGTGAAGGCAACGCGATTTTCTACCGTCGCGCCCTGCCCCACACCGACCTGCTGGGCGGCAAGCTGCATGCCGCGCTACTGGAAGAAGTGGACAACCTGACCCTGCCTGCCGAGGTGCAGTCGCGGATCGCTCAGGTCCATGGGCAACGAGCGGCGGCCAGCCAGGACTTTTTCTCACGGGTAGCGGAGAAGTTTCGCGCCCAGCAAGACTTGATCGCCGGTCTGCCGCAATACCGCGAAAGCGTGGTGGCATTGCTCGACAAGCTGAGTTTCAGCGAAGGCGCCACGGCCATCGAAGTCGGCCCCGGCGACGGCGCTTTTCTGCCGGAACTGGCGCGCCGCTTCACCCAGGTCACGGCGCTGGACAATAGCCCGGCGATGCTCGAACTGGCGCGTCAGGTTTGCGAACGTGAAACGCTGGCTAACGTCAGCCTGCAATTGGCCGATGCATTGAACGGTGTCCGCCTCAAGGCTGACTGCGTTGTACTGAACATGGTGCTGCACCATTTCGCCGCGCCGGCCGAAGCACTCAAGCACATGGCCGACTTGCTGCAACCGGGCGGTAGCCTGCTCGTGACAGAGTTATGTAGCCACAACCAGAGTTGGGCCAGGGAGGCCTGCGGTGATCTCTGGTTGGGGTTTGAACAGGACGATTTGGCCCGTTGGGCCACCGCTGCGGGACTCGTTCCCGGGGAAAGCCTCTATGTAGGCTTACGCAATGGTTTCCAGATCCAGGTCCGCCATTTTCAGCGACCGGCTGGCGACACTCACCATCGGTAAATTCAGGAAAAAATCGAGATGAGCGAATACTCCCTCTTCACCTCCGAGTCCGTGTCCGAAGGGCATCCGGACAAAATCGCCGACCAGATTTCCGATGCGGTGCTGGACGCCATCATTGCTGAAGACAAATTCGCCCGTGTAGCGGTCGAGACCCTGGTAAAAACCGGCGTGGCAATCATCGCAGGTGAAGTCACCACGTCGGCCTGGGTCGACCTGGAAGAGATCGTGCGTAACGTCATTCTGGACATCGGCTACAACAGCTCCGATGTCGGCTTCGACGGCGCCACTTGTGGCGTGATGAACATCATCGGCAAGCAGTCCCCTGATATCAACCAGGGTGTCGACCGTGCCAAGCCTGAAGATCAGGGTGCCGGCGACCAGGGCCTGATGTTCGGCTACGCCAGCAACGAAACCGACGTGCTGATGCCCGCACCGATCACCTTCTCGCACCAACTGGTGCAGCGCCAGGCCGAAGCCCGTAAATCCGGCCTGCTGCCTTGGCTGCGCCCGGACGCCAAGTCGCAAGTGACTTGCCGTTACGAAGGCGGCAAGGTTGTTGGTATCGACGCTGTTGTACTGTCGACCCAGCACAACCCTGACGTGTCTTACAAAGACCTGCGCGAAGGCGTGATGGAGCTGATCGTCAAGCACGTACTGCCTGCCGAGCTGCTGTCCAAAGACACCCAGTTCCACATCAACCCGACTGGCCAGTTCATCATCGGCGGCCCGGTTGGCGACTGCGGCCTGACCGGTCGCAAGATCATCGTCGACAGCTACGGCGGCATGGCCCGTCACGGCGGCGGCGCGTTCTCCGGTAAAGATCCATCGAAGGTTGACCGTTCGGCGGCCTACGCGGGTCGCTACGTGGCGAAGAACATCGTGGCAGCCGGCCTGGCCGAGCGTTGCGAGATTCAGGTTTCCTACGCGATTGGTGTTGCTCAGCCGACTTCGATCTCGTTGAACACCTTCGGCACCGGCAAGATCAGCGACGACAAAATCGTCAAACTGGTTCGCGAAGTGTTCGACCTGCGTCCATACGCAATCACCACCATGCTTGACCTGCTGCACCCGATGTACCAGGAAACCGCTGCGTACGGCCACTTCGGTCGCACCCCGACTACCAAGACTGTGGGCGAAGACACTTTCACCACCTTCACCTGGGAAAAGACCGACCGCGCCGATTCCTTGCGCGCTGCTGCCGGCCTGTAAGACTTCCCCGGCGGTACCAAAAGCCCCGCACGGTTCGCCGTGCGGGGCTTTTTATTGCGCGAAAGTCGAAAGATCGCAGCCTCGTTCCACTCGACAGCTCCTACAGGGATATGTGTAGGAGCTGTCGAGTGGAACGAGGCTGCGATCTCTTGATCTTCCTGCCTCTCGAAACACACCGAAAAACATCCTCGCTACCGACACCCGAATGCTGACTAACCTTGAAAGCACTCTCCCTGAGCAAGGACGCTCACGATGCTTCTGCGCCTGTTTTTCTGTTTTTTCCTGACCTTTCTTTGCCTGAGTTCAAACGCTGCCGAATGCCCCGACTGGCCACCCGCACGCGCCCTGGACGAAATCACGTCACTGCAGAAACAAATCGACCTCTGGGACGACAGCTATCACCGGGGCGGCCGTTCATTGGTCGCCGATGAACTCTATGATCAGTCCCGTGCGCGATTGACCGAATGGCGCACCTGTTTCGACTTGAACCCATCCGCGGAACCGCTACGTACCGCGGGCGGCACGATGCCTCATCCCATCGCCCACACGGGTCTGGAAAAACTCCACGATGGTCGCGCCGTCGAAGCCTGGCTAAAAGGACGGAGCGATGTCTGGATTCAGCCCAAGATCGACGGCGTGGCGGTGACGCTGATCTACCGCAAAGGCCTGCTGACTCAGGCAATCAGTCGCGGTGACGGGATAAATGGCCAGGACTGGACGACTTCGGCGCGCCAGATCGCCGCCATCCCCCAACAATTGCCAGAGCCGCTGGACCTGCTGCTGCAAGGCGAACTCTATTGGCACCTGACCGACCACGTACAGGCCCGTGCCGGCAGCCTCAATGCACGCGCCACAGTGGCCGGCTTGATGGCCCGCAAAAAGATAAGCACTGAGCAAGCCGCCGGGATCGGCCTGTTTGTCTGGGACTGGCCCCAAGGCCCGGCCAGTTTGCCCGCCCGCGTCGCAGCCCTGGATGAGTTGGGCTTTCCGAGCACCGCAGCTTACAGTCACTCGATCACGGTATTTGCCGACGCTGAACGCTGGCGCGATCACTGGTATCGCTCGCCCCTGCCCTTCACCAGCGATGGCATCGTCCTGCGCCAGGATCAGCGTCCACCCGCCGAGCGCTGGCAGGCTAAACCGCCTTATTGGAGCGTCGCCTGGAAATACCCTTTTGCCCAGGCCCTGGCCGAGGTGCGCAAAGTCCATTTCAAGATTGGACGGACCGGACGAATCACCCCGGTACTGGAACTGACGCCGGTAATGCTCGATGACCGGCAGATCAAGCGAGTCAGTGTGAGCTCGTTGCAACGCTGGGAGACGCTGGATATCCGGCCCGGAGACCAGGTCGCCATCAGCCTGGCAGGCCTGACCATTCCCAGGCTTGACGGCGTCATGCTGCGCAGTACCGAACGCGCTGAATTGAGCGTACCGCTGGCGGAGGACTTTCATCATTTGAGTTGCTGGCAGCCGAC
Source organism: Pseudomonas sp. GL_093 (assembly GCF_057837605.1). Lineage (NCBI taxonomy): Bacteria > Pseudomonadati > Pseudomonadota > Gammaproteobacteria > Pseudomonadales > Pseudomonadaceae > Pseudomonas > Pseudomonas sp. GL_093. The sequence goes on from NZ_CM174448.1 coordinate 6,532,210, forward strand.
ACCAGGGTGCGAAAGCCAATTCCTCTCCCGACTGACCTGGCTCAGCGGCAAGCAGGGACTGGCCCTGCCCCATGTCGGTCCTGGCACTTGGGAGAAACTTTTCGAAACAGGCCGCCTGAATGGCCTGCTGGATTGGTTGACCCTCGATGCTCAAGAGCTTGCTAACATTGACGGCTTCGGCGAACGCAGCAGCGCTCGTCTTTTGAACAGTTTCAACAGTGCCCGACAACGCCCTTTCGCTCGCTGGCTCAAAGCCCTGGGTTTACCGCCGACCGGCCAGGCGCGGCTCGCCGATTCATGGCAGGAACTGGCACAACGAAATATCGAACAATGGCAGGCAGAAGCCGGCATCGGCCCGGGACGCGCAGCGCAATTGAGCGCATTTTTCCGCGACCCGCAGGTCCTGGCCTTGAGTGAAACATTACGTGTTGCGGGGATTGACGGTTTTTAGCGGCCGGCGATGCTCGGGAACCCGGGAACCCAATGGTGCCGCCGGGCTCAAACACCCCATCGCCACATCGACCCGATCGCTTTTTCACATGGAGCTTTTATGAAACTTCTTTCACCGCTCGCCCTGTTGACCCTTTGCAGCGTGCTGGCCGCTCCACTGATGGCCGCCGAAGAAGCTCCAGGGCTGACCGGCTGCGCCGCAAAGAAGCAGGGCATCATCAATCAGATTGAACTGGCCAAGTCTCACGGTAACGCCGATCAGCAGGCAGGCCTTGAAACGGCACTGAGCGAAGTCACGGCTCATTGCACCGATGCTTCCCTGAAGAAAGAACGGGAAAACAAGGTGCTCGACGCCAAGCACGAAGTCAGCAAGCGTCAGGCTGATCTGGACAAGGCCATGAAGAAAGGCGACGCCGAGAAGATCAACAAGCGCAAAGACAAACTCGCCGAGTCCCGCAAGGAACTGCAGGACGCACTTGATGAGCTGGATAAGTAAGGATCAGTGATCCCGAAACTCTTTATGGCAGGCACTGCAGGCATCTTCGACCTTCTGCACCGCCGGCCCAAGGTTACTGGCCTTGTAAGGCTGAACCTTGCTGGCAATCACCAAGTCACCGGTGGCGGCTTCGAGGGTGCGAGCCATGTCCTGAAAGTGTTCCTGTTTCTGCCAGACATCGCTCTTGGCGCTGGTGTGATCTTCTTCGCGCACCTGCGGGAAATGTTTCCAGGGTTCACGGGACAACGCATCGAGCTTCACGGCACCGTCAGCGAATTTCGGACCGTCAAACGGGATGCGGCCACGCAACATGCCGCCCAGGTCTTCGCCGGTCTTGAGCATTTGCTTGAAGATCGCCTTGCGCTGGCCCAGCGGCGAGTTGGGATCGACACCACCGCAGGCAGACAACGTCAGGCAGGCCAGCAATACAACAGAAAGTCTTTTAAGAGTCATGGTGGCTTCAAGTCACGGGAAACGGCGGCCAGTATCCTCGCGTCATCGGCAAAGACCAATAGCCCTATTATCAATACGGGTTGTTTGAGCGCATGGAGCACTCAGGCAACCGACAAAGGAATTACTCCATGAACAGCCGTTTCAAGGCATGGCGTCACAACCTCGCCTGGACCCTTCCGATGGTGGCCGTGCTTGCGGGCTGCACCGGTGGCGACAACAACCAACCGAAAACCCACGCCCTGGCCACCTACTCCAGTGCCACGTGGGAAGCACTTCCGACGGTGTCCGACAACGACCTGGTCGCCGGCTTCGGTTCGTGGCGCAGCGCCTGCACCCGGCTCAAAGCCGACCCGGTGTGGGGCTCGACGTGTGCGGCTGCCGCCAACGTGCCGCAAACCGCCAGCGACATTCGTGGTTTCCTCAAGCAGAACCTCGACGTTTACGGCCTGCGCGCCGCCAATGACAATCCCAGCGGCTTGATCACCGGCTATTACGAGCCGGTCTACCCCGGCAGCCTGACCCAGACCGACGTGGCGAACATCCCGGTGTACGGTGTGCCCGAGGACATGATCATCGTCTCTCTGGACAGCATTTATCCGGAACTCAAAGGCAAACGCCTGCGCGGACGACTCGAAGGTCGCGTGCTCAAGCCTTACGACGATGCGGCCACGATTGAAACCAAAGGGGTCAAGGCACCGGTTGTTGCCTGGCTGACCGACCCGATGAACCTGCAATTTCTGCAAATCCAGGGCTCGGGTCGTATCCAGCTCGATGATGGCCGCCAATTGCGCATCGCGTATGCCGACCAGAACGGTCACCCGTATCGACCGATCGGCCGCTGGCTGGTGGACCAGGGCGAGCTGAAAAAAGAAGAAGTGACCATGGGCGCCATCAGCCATTGGGCCAAGGCCAATCCGACGCGCATTCCGGAACTGCTGGGCAGCAACCCCAGCTACGTATTCTTCACCCGCAACCCGGACAGCAACGAAGGACCTCGCGGCTCGCTGAACGTACCGCTGACCGCCGGCTACAGCGCGGCGGTGGATCGCAAAGTGATTCCGCTGGGCAGTCTGTTGTGGTTATCGACCACTAAACCGGACGGTACCGCACTGGTACGCCCGGTTGCCGCTCAGGACACCGGCGGCGCAATTGCCGGTGAAGTCCGTGCAGACCTGTTCTGGGGCACCGGCGAGGCGGCCGGGCAATTGGCTGGCGACATGAAACAACAAGGGCAGATCTGGATGCTCTGGCCTAAAGGCGCAGCCCTGCCTCAAGTGCCGCAGGTGGCTGATGCGGTGAAGACCAGCCCCTGATATCTGTATCGGCGGCTAAATAGCAATCGCGAGCAGGCTCGCTCCCACATTTGGATCTCCAGTGAACACAGCATACGTGTACGACCGAGATTCAATGTGGGAGCGAGCCTGCTCGCGATGAGGCCCTCACAAACACCGCCGTATTTTCAGACAGAAACCACAAAGAAACTGACGATCAACCCCATCCCTACCAACCACATCAGCGACCGCAAAATCGCCCAGTCCGCCAAGTAGCAAATGATGTACAGCAGCCGACTGGTGATGAACAACACCGCCAACACATTGATCGTCACCAGTTCGGCATTGCCGGCCAGGTGCGCAACGATCACCGCCGCCGCGAACGCGGGAATCACTTCAAGACTGTTCAGATGCGCCGTATACGCGCGTCGGCCCAAACCATTCAGCGACTCTAGAAAGTCGCGGGGGTCATAGTTGTCTTTCAGCCTGAACCCGCCACAGGCCCTGGCGATGCCCGTGCAGATATAGGGCAGGAAAATCGCGATCAAAATGCACCACAGAGCAACCGTCATATCGCAATCCCTTCTTCAAGTTTCAAGAGTCGAGCTCCAGTCAAAACTTCATCACCAGCATGCCGATCAGCACCAGCCCACAGGCTAAGAGCCGTGGCCTGCCGAAAGGTTCTTTCAGGTAACGCATGCCGAACAGCACCACCAGAATTACGCTGATTTCGCGCAATGCCGCCGCTTCGGCAATCGAGCCCAGCTGCATGGCCCACAGCACCAGAGCGTAGCTGAACAGCACACAAAACCCGACCGCCAACCCCAGTCGCCACTGCTCACGCCAAAACAACATGAAGGCCGGTCGCTTACGCACCAGCGCCAGTAACGGGAACGGCCAGGCGCTGAGCAAGGTGACCCACACCAGGTAATCCAGCGGATGCGACCAGCGCCGCAACGCCTGGCCATCGATGAAGGTGTAGCAGCCGATGCACAGGCCGATCAACGCCACCACCGGCAGCATCGACCACGGCAATCGCGCTCCGCCGCCGCCCTGCCAGAGCAGGCAAAGCATGCCGAACGGGATCAGCAGAATCCCGAAGATCTGCTGGTCCGTCAGCACTTCCCCGGCAAAAATCAGCGTCAGTGCCAGCACTACCAGCGGCGACAATCCACGCATCAGCGGATAGACCAGCCCGAGATCACCAACCCGATAGGCCTGGATCAGCAAATAGCGATAGAGCAATTCAAACGCCGCCGACGCCAGAATCCACGGCCAGATGTCCAGGGGTGGTAACGCCACGAACGGCAGCATCAGCGCGACAAACAGCATTGCAACGCTGTCCATGCAGGCCACCACCAGCAGCCGTTCCGCACTGAATTTGATCAGGGTATTCCACGCCGCGTGCAACAGCGCCGCTACTAACACCAGTGCTGTTGCAAGCACGGCACACTCCTTTTGTTGACCGCCCCCCTCCCATGCTCCTTTCTACATGAAGCAGAGGGGAGATAATTGATTCGCCATATGTCAGCAGCTGTTTATACTGCAAGCGACCACGCCGCACTCAGTTGCGCACAGACTAATTCCAATAAATTTTTGCCACCGCCCGCTCTCGTCGAGAACGGGCGTCGGCATGCGTATGCCTGATCAGAGCGTCAAGACTACCGACAGAGATCATGCGCATGCCACTCGCCTTGCTTGCCCTCGCTGTTGCCGCGTTCGGCATCGGCACCACTGAATTCGTCATCATGGGCTTGCTGCCCGATGTCGCCCGCGACCTCGCCGTGAGCATTCCCCACGCGGGTCTGCTGATCACCGGCTACGCCCTGGGTGTGGTGTTCGGTGCGCCGATCCTCGCGGTCGGCACCGCCAACATGCCGCGTAAAGCCACGCTGCTGGGCATGACCCTGATGTTCATCCTCGGCAACATTCTTTGCGCATTGGCGCCGAACTACGCCACGCTGATGGCCGCGCGGGTGATTACTGCTCTGTGCCACGGTGCGTTCTTCGGCATCGGTTCGGTGGTCGCCGCCGGTTTGGTGGCACCGAACAAACGCGCCCAGGCAATTGCGATGATGTTCACCGGCCTGACGCTAGCCAATGTGCTGGGCGTGCCATTGGGCACTGCGCTCGGGCAATACGCCGGCTGGCGCTCGACGTTCTGGGCGGTGTCGGTGATCGGCGTGATTGCTGCGATTGCGCAGTGGGTCTGGTTGCCGAAGGACATCGCCATGGACAAGGCCAACCTCGCCAGCGAGTTCAAAGTACTGGGCAAGGTCAACGTGTTGCTGGCGCTGGGCATGAGCGTGCTGGCTTCGACCAGCCTGTTCAGCGTCTTCACTTACATTGCCCCCATCCTGCAAGACATCACCGGCGTCAGCCCGCATGGCGTGACCATCATGCTGCTGCTATTCGGGGTCGGATTGACCGCGGGCAGCATGCTCGGCGGTCGCCTGGCTGACAGTCGATTGCTGCCGTCGCTGGTGGGCATGGCGTTGGCCGTGCTGGTTGTGCTGGCCGCCTTCACACAGACCAGTCACTCGGTGATCCCGGCAGCGATCACGCTGGTGTTGTGGGGCATCTTCGCGTTTGCCCTGTGCCCGATTTTGCAACTGCTGATCATCGATCAGGCCCATGAAGCGCCGAATCTGGGCTCAACGTTGAACCAGAGCGCGTTCAACCTCGGCAACGCGGCAGGTGCGTGGATTGGCGGATTGGTGGTCGCCAGTGGAGCGGATCTGGCGGATTTACCGTGGACCGGCGCGCTGGTCAGTGGCTTGACGGTGCTGACGGCGCTTTTCTACATCTATCTGCAACGTCGTGGCGCGACTGCGGTCAATGTGTCCGGCTGAAAGATTGCATCGTGGCTGAAACCGATCGCGAGCAGGCTCGCTCCCACAGTTGATCTTCAGTGAATACAAAATTTGTAAACGACTGAGATCCAGTGTGGGAGCGAGCCTGCTCGCGAAGAAGCTGACGCGGTGCACCTGCCCAAACCTTTTCCTCCAACCCCCATCCAAGGACCCCGGATGCTTGAACTTGTCGCTGCGTTTATCTGCCTCACCACACTCCTCACCTATGTGAACTTCCGCTTCATCGGCCTGCCCCCGACCATCGGCGTCATGGTCACCGCGCTGATGTTTTCCCTGCTGCTGCAAGGCTTGAGTTTCATCGGCTACCCCGGTCTCGAAGAACGTGTGCAACAGCTGATCGGCCAGATCGACTTCGGCGACCTGCTGATGAACTGGATGCTGTCCTTTCTACTTTTTGCCGGCGCCCTGCACGTCAACCTGAATGACCTGCGCAGCCATCGCTGGCCCATCGGTTTGTTGGCGACCTTCGGCGTGTTGATCGCCACCGCCTTGATCGGCAGCCTCGCCTATTACATTTTTGCCCTGTTCGGCTGGCACGTGAGCTTTCTTTATTGCCTGCTGTTCGGCGCGCTGATTTCCCCCACCGACCCGATCGCGGTCCTCGGCGTACTGCGGACCGCCAACGCATCCAAGCCCCTGAAAACCACCATCGTCGGCGAGTCGCTGTTCAACGATGGCACCGCCGTGGTGGTGTTCACCGTGTTGCTGGGCATCGCGCAACTCGGCGAAACCCCGACCGTCGGCGCCACGGCCATGCTGTTCGTCCACGAGGCGATTGGCGGCGTGCTGTTTGGTGGGCTGATCGGTTACCTGGTGTACCTGATGATCAAGAGCATCGAGCAGCATCAGATCGAGGTGATGTTGACCCTGGCGCTGGTGATCGGCGGCTCGGCCATGGCGTCGGAACTGCACGTCTCCGCTCCGATCGCGATGGTGGTCGCGGGCCTGATCATCGGCAACCTGGGCCGCAATCTGGCGATGAACGACATGACTCGCAAGTACCTGGACGGTTTCTGGGAATTGCTCGATGACATGCTCAACGCCCTGCTATTCGCACTGATCGGCATGGAGTTGTTGCTGCTGCCGTTCAACTGGTTGCACGTACTGGCGGCGAGTTTGCTGGCGCTGGCGATTCTGCTTTCGCGCCTGCTGACGGTGGCGCCGGCCATCGTGCTGCTGCGGCGTTGGCGCACAGTGCCGCGCGGGACGATCCGGATTCTGACCTGGGGTGGTTTGCGCGGGGGTGTTTCGGTGGCACTGGCCCTGGCCTTGCCGCTGGGTCCGGAGCGTGACTTGCTGCTGAGCATCACCTACATCGTGGTGCTGTCGTCGATCCTGTTGCAGGGTTTGAGCATTGGCAAACTGGTCAAGCACGTGACCAAGGATGAGCCTGCGCCAGCGGCACAGGCCGAACATCACTGACTACTTTTTGGTCTTCTGCGGGTCGGGCTCAGGGCCTTGATCCGTAGACTTCTTCGGCGGCCCGCTCTCGCTGCGAATCTGCGCATGGCTGATCAGCGCGAAAATGAAGCTGCCGCCGATGATGTTCCCCGCCAGCGTCGGCCCGGCGAACACCAGCCAGAAATCCTTCCACGGCAACTCGCCGGCAAACACCAGATACGAGACCTCGGCCGAACCGACCACGATATGGGTGAAATCCCCCAGCGCCATGAGGTAGGTGATGAGGATGATGATCCACATCTTCGCGCTCTCCATGGACGGAATCATCCAGACCATGGTGGCGATCATCCAGCCTGACACAATGCCTTTGGCGAACATCTGGCTGGCGTCGTTCTCCATGATCTTGCGCCCGATATCGAGGAAGGCCAGGTCGGTCTTGCTGTCGAAAATCGGCAGATTCAGCATCACATACGCCACCAGCAACGTGCCGCAGAGGTTGCCCACCAGCACCACCGACCACAGGCGTAGCAACCGACCGAAATTACTCAGTGTGGGTTTGGTCATGATCGGCAGCACCGCCGTCAGGGTGTTCTCGGTGAACAACTGCTGACGGGCGAGGATCACCGCGAGAAAGCCTGCGCAGTAACCGAAACTGGCGATCACCTTGAAGCCTTCGCCGTCCGGCAGACGGGAATTGAGCAGCCCCATGGCCATCAGCGACAGGCCCATGGTCAGGCCGGCGGCCAGCGCCGACCACCACAAGGCGGCGACACTGCGCTCGAGTTCCTGATCGCCCTGGGTGCGGATGATTTCGTGCAGCACCGCCGCTCGCGGTGGCTGGCTCTTTTCGACGTCGTGCTGTTCTTCAGGCGAGAGGTTTGGGGTCTTGCCGTCTTTTTGCGCGTCCATAAAGCTCCGGAACCCGTGATGTGTCATGTAGGTACGACACGCAGGGTTCGGAGCTGTTCACTGCCCTCAGAAGATCGTTCCCACGCTCTGCGTGGGAATGCCTCAATGGACGCTCTGCGTCCGCTCTTGGGACGCGGAGCGTCCCGGGCTGCATTCCCACGCAGAGCGTGGGAACGATCATCAGGGCGCACCGCCGATCTCACTCGCTGGCGACATCATCCTTGAACTGGTCTTTGACGTACGTGATCTCGGTCCGGCCGTGCGGCGCTGGCAAGCCGTCTTCACCCAGATTGACGAAAACAATCTTCTCCACCGTCAGGATGCTTTTGCGGGTGATCTTGTTACGCACTTCGCATTTCAGGGTGATGGAGGTGCGACCGAACTCGGTGGCGGTGATGCCCAGTTCGATGATGTCGCCCTGGCGCGAGGCGCTGACGAAGTTGATCTCGGAAATGTACTTGGTGACCACTCGCTGATTGCCCAATTGGACGATGGCGTAAATCGCCGCTTCTTCGTCGAGCCAGCGCAACAGGCTGCCGCCGAACAGCGTGCCGTTGGGGTTGAGGTCTTCGGGTTTTACCCATTTGCGGGTGTGGAAATTCATATTCACTCCTGACCGTCTTGCCGATTGATGCCGGCCATCATGGCAGAGCCCGACCTAGAGCTCTATCAAGCATCGGCTATGGCCTCGATTACCGTTCAGACATTGACCAACAGAAACGCTTTGGAAGTATCGCTCACACGGCTATAATCGCCACCGTTTCAAAACGGTCATCTTCGATTGATACCGTTTTCCCGCCACCTGTCCGAGGGGCGCTGCAGCAGGTTCGACCTGTCAGGCTCGGATGGGGCGTTGCTTGACCGTTATCGGTCAGACACTAAACGCACAACGGCGCCCATTCGCATACATTACGAATGGAGGCTCATCATGAGCGCTGTTATCACGCCTGCAGATTTTAACGATTACAAAGTTGCCGACATGTCCCTGGCTGCCTGGGGCCGTCGCGAAACCATCATCGCCGAATCCGAAATGCCGGCCCTGATGGGTCTGCGCCGCAAGTACGCCGGTGAGCAGCCGCTCAAAGGCGCGAAGATCCTCGGCTGCATCCACATGACCATTCAGACCGCCGTGCTGATCGAAACCCTGGTTGCCCTGGGTGCCGAAGTACGCTGGTCGTCCTGCAACATTTTCTCGACTCAAGACCAGGCCGCTGCCGCTATCGCCGCTGCCGGTATCCCGGTTTTCGCCTGGAAAGGCGAAACTGAAGAAGAGTACGAGTGGTGCCTGGAGCAAACCATCCTCAAAGATGGCGCGCCTTGGGATGCCAACATGATCCTCGACGACGGCGGCGACCTGACCGAGCTGCTGCACAAGAAATACCCGGCGATCCTGGACCGCGTCCACGGCGTCACCGAAGAAACCACCACTGGCGTTCACCGCCTGCTGGACATGCTGGCCAAGGGCGAGCTGAAAATCCCGGCCATCAACGTCAACGACTCGGTAACCAAGAGCAAGAACGACAACAAGTACGGCTGCCGTCACAGCCTGAACGATGCGATCAAGCGTGGTACCGACCACCTGTTGTCCGGCAAGCAAGCGCTGGTCATCGGTTACGGTGACGTGGGCAAGGGTTCGGCCCAGTCCCTGCGTCAGGAAGGCATGATCGTTAAAGTTTCCGAAGTCGACCCGATCTGCGCCATGCAAGCCTGCATGGACGGTTACGAGCTGGTTTCGCCGTTCATCGACGGTATCAACAACGGCACTGAAGCAAGCATCGACAAAGCGCTGCTGGGCAAGATCGACCTGATCGTGACCACCACCGGTAACGTCAACGTTTGCGACGCGAACATGCTCAAAGCCCTGAAGAAGCGCGCTGTTGTCTGCAACATCGGCCACTTCGACAACGAAATCGACACCGCTTTCATGCGCAAGAACTGGGCATGGGAAGAAGTGAAGCCACAGGTTCACAAGATCCACCGTACCGGCCCTGGCGCATTCGACGCTCAGAACGACGACTACCTGATCCTGCTGGCCGAAGGCCGTCTGGTTAACCTGGGTAACGCCACCGGTCACCCAAGCCGCATCATGGACGGTTCGTTCGCCAACCAGGTTCTGGCCCAGATCTTCCTGTTCGGCCAGAAGTACGCCGACCTGTCGCCAGCCCAGAAAGCCGAGCGCCTGACCGTTGAAGTACTGCCGAAGAAACTCGACGAAGAAGTGGCCCTGGAAATGGTCCGCGGTTTCGGCGGCGTTGTGACTCAACTGACCAAGACCCAGGCCGACTACATCGGCGTGACCGTTGAAGGTCCGTTCAAGCCGCACGCTTACCGCTACTGATTGGACCCGGCGGGCTTTGCGCCCGCCGATCCTGACCAGGCGGACCGGCCATCACCGGCCCGCCTTTTGCGATTGCAAAGGGTATTCCCATGTCCCAAGAACGTCGCTACAGCTTCGAGTTCTTCCCTACGAAGACCGACGCTGGGCATGAAAAACTGATCGCTACTGCCCGTCATCTGGCGACCTACAATCCTGACTTCTTCTCCTGCACCTACGGCGCTGGTGGTTCGACCCGTGATCGCACCCTCAACACCGTGTTGCAGCTCGAAAGCGAAGTCAAAGTTCCTGCCGCACCGCATTTGTCCTGCGTTGGCGACAGCAAGGACGACTTGCGCGGCCTGCTGACCCAATACAAGGCAGCCGGCATCACCCGTATTGTTGCCCTGCGCGGTGACCTGCCTTCCGGCATGGGCATGGCCAGTGGTGAAATGCGCCACGCCAATGACCTGGTTGAATTCATTCGTGAAGAAACCGGCGATCATTTCCACATCGAAGTCGCCGCCTACCCGGAAATGCATCCGCAAGCGCGCAATTTCGAAGACGATCTGACCAACTTTGTGCGCAAGGCCAACGCTGGCGCCAACAGTGCGATCACCCAGTACTTCTTCAACGCCGACAGCTACTTCTACTTCGTCGAGCGTGTACGGGCGATGGGCGTGAACATCCCGATCGTTCCGGGGATCATGCCTATCACCAACTACAGCAAGCTGGCGCGCTTCTCCGATGCCTGCGGTGCGGAAATCCCGCGCTGGATCCGCAAGCAGCTGGAAGCCTACGGCGACGACACCCAGAGCATTCAAGGCTTTGGTGAGCAAGTCATCACCGAGATGTGCGAACGCCTGCTGCAGGGTGGCGCTCCAGGGCTGCACTTCTACACGCTGAACCAGGCCGAACCGAGCCTGGCGGTGTGGAACAACCTGAAGTTGCCGCGCTAAAAGCAAGATCAAGAGATCGCAGCCTCGTTTCACTCGACAGCTCCTACAGGGTACGCAATCCCCTGTAGGCGCTGTCGAGTGAAACGAGGCTGCGATCTTTTGCTTTTAACGCCCTTTTATTGTGCAGCAACACTCTGAGTTAGAGCTTCTGGATCCCGTTTCTGGCTCTTTCCGGTTTCTCGTCGTAATCTCAAGCCATGCCTTTGATCGCGCAGTTACTGACCGTGTTTCTTTTTACTTGCCTGAGCTTCGCCGCTCGGGGCGAGAAGCTGCGCATTGTCACTGAGCCCTGGGCGCCGTACGTGTATGAGGAAAACGGCAAATCCCTGGGACTGGACTACGAAACCACCGCCATCGTCTTCAAACGCCTGGGCATCGAAGTGGATTGGCAGTTCCTGCCGTGGAAACGCTGCCTGTCGATGCTCGAAACGGGCCAGGCAGACGGCGCGCTGGATATCTTCCACAGCGATGAGCGCGACGCCACCCTGCTCTACCCCGGCGAGCCGCTCTCGGAAGTGGAGTTCGTGATGTTCTACGCCAATGAGCGGCCCCACCCTTTCCGCACCCTGGCCGACCTGAAAGGGCTGACCATCGGCACTTCCCCAGGCTATCTGTACAGCCAGGACTTTCGCGAGTCGACCCTGTTCACTCGCGAGCCAGCGCCGACCCATGAAGCCAACTTCGGCAAACTGGTGCGCGGACGGATCGACCTGCTGATCACTGATCGCAGGGTCGGTCAGCACCTGCTCGACGAATTGGGCATCCGCGACAAGATTACCGAGAACCCGACCGTCATCAGCCACCAGAGCCAGTTCCTGGCAGTACGCCGCAACGCCGGCATGGACTTGTTGGTGCAGCGCTTCGGCGCCGAGCTCAAACGCTTCAAGCGCGAGCCTGCGTACGCTGAATTGAGCGCCCGTTATGGCGCCGATCCGGCTGCCGAGGTAAAAACCACCAGAACCACCGCCGCCAATGGAAAAACCGTTGAGCAGCAGGAAAGCGGCGCGCAGTGATTGCTCTGTTATACTCCGGCCTTCCCGCCAGGCTCACGCCCGGACGCTCGGACTTGTTCAAGGCATCTCGACCCCGCTACAGCGCAGCTTCTCAGCCCGCGCGAGCACTCCAGATGAGCCTTCTTGGCCCAGCAGGACCGGACGGGATTGCGTTCCTCTTAAACGCCATTCGCGCCAGGCAAGACTCCCATTGGGCCAAGCCCTAACTAAAACAGGATTACTCATGTCCTTTGCTTCCCTCGGTCTCTCCGAGGCTTTAGTCCGCGCCATCGAGGCAGCGGGCTATACCGAGCCTACTCCGGTGCAACAGCGGGCCATTCCCGCCGTGTTGCAAGGTCGCGACCTGATGGTCGCGGCTCAGACAGGTACTGGTAAAACCGGCGGCTTCGCCCTTCCGATTCTGGAGCGGTTGTTCCCCAACGGTCACCCGGACAAATCCCAGCGTCACGGCCCGCGCCAACCGCGCGTACTGGTCCTGACCCCTACCCGCGAACTCGCGGCTCAAGTACACGAGAGCTTCAAGGTCTATGCCCGTGACCTGAAGTTCGTCAGCGCCTGCATCTTCGGCGGCGTCGGCATGAACCCACAGGTTCAGGCCATGTCCCGCGGTGTTGACGTGCTGGTGGCCTGCCCTGGCCGCCTGCTCGACCTCGCCGGTCAAGGCAGCGTCGATTTGTCCCACGTGGAAATCCTCGTGCTGGACGAAGCCGACCGCATGCTCGACATGGGCTTCGTCCATGACGTGAAAAAGGTCCTCGCCCGTCTGCCGAGCAAACGCCAGAACCTGCTGTTCTCGGCGACTTTCTCCAAAGACATCACCGACCTCGCCGGCAAGCTGCTGCACAACCCGGAACGCATCGAAGTCACGCCGCCGAACACCACGGTCGAGCGTATCGAACAGCGCGTATTCCGTCTGCCAGCCAACCACAAGCGTTCGCTGCTGGCCCACCTGATCACCGCTGGCGCCTGGGAACAGGTGCTGGTGTTCACCCGCACCAAGCACGGCGCCAACCGTCTGGCCGAGTACCTGGACAAACACGGCCTCAGCGCCGTTGCGATCCACGGTAACAAGAGCCAGAACGCTCGCACCAAAGCCCTGGCCGACTTCAAGGCTGGCGAAGTGCGCATCCTGGTCGCCACCGACATCGCCGCTCGCGGCCTGGACATCGATCAGTTGCCACACGTGGTCAACTTCGAACTGCCAAACGTCGACGAAGACTACGTTCACCGTATCGGCCGTACTGGCCGTGCCGGTCGTTCGGGTGAAGCGATCTCGCTGGTCGCTCCGGACGAAGAAAAACTGCTGAAAAGCATCGAGCGCATGACCAAGCAGAAGATTGCCGACGGCAACCTGATGGGCTTCGATTCCAGCGCTGTAGAAGCCGAGAAACCTGAAGTTCGCGAGCGTCCGGATGTGCGTAACCCGCGCAACCCACGTGGCCCGCGCGGCGACGGTCCGAACGGCACCGGCGGTGGCGGCGGTCGTAAAGACAAAGGCAAGGACAAGGGCGGCAAGGAAAAACCTGCAGCCACTGGCCGTGGTGATCGTCCGGCGCGTGAACACAAGCCACGTGAAGGCACTCCGGCTCGCGAGCAACAGCGTCCAGCGCCACGCGCTGCTGCTGCAGACCGAGCTCCGGACGAGTTCCTGGACGACGATATCGATAACTTCGGTAACCGCGTCGACTACGTTCCCCAAGCCAAACCGGCTCAGGGCCGTGGCCGCCGTCCGGGTGCTCCGGCACAAGGCACGACAGCTGGCGCAGGTGCTCCGCGCACCGGCGGCGCCAAGCCTCAGGGTCGTCAAAGCGGCCCACGCAGCAGCGATGGCGCCACCACCGGCACTCCGCCGGCCAAGCGCAGCGGCCCACGCAACGGTGCTCCACGTGACGGCCAGGCCCGTCGCGAAGAGTCCCGCAACCGCCGCCCGGCTCGCACCGACGACCAGCCGCGTTCGGAACCTGCCGTGCAAAACCCGCGCGGCCCGGCACCGAAGATCATTCACAAGGAGTCGAAAACCGATCGTTTCCCGACTCCTGAGCAACTTGATCAACTGCCAGGCCGTCCGCGCGGCGAGAAACCAGCCTTGCTGACCCGCAATCGCTGATTTAACGCAGTAACAAAAAATGCCCCGTATCGCGAGATTCGGGGCATTTTTTGTTTTCCTGGATAGGCACAAATCCTCAACTGACCAAAGAAACCCTGTGGGAGCGAGCTTGCTCCGGGCGGCGTTCCGACGATGGCGCCTGTTCAGTCAGAACTGCTGCGACTGACACACCGCTATCGCGAGCAAGCTCGCTCCCACAGTGGATTTGCGGCGATCGTGCAGATTGCGCCAGGCAATAAAAAACGCCCCCGACCGTGAGATCGGGGGCGTTTTTGTTTTAGCGGCGAAAGTTACTTAGCTTTCACACCTTCAAACGTCACGTACAACTCGACCGCGTCGGACTGTGGGCCCAGGTCTTTCTGCTTGCCGAAATCGGAGCGCTTGAGGTTGGTGGTGCCTTCGAAGCCGGCACGGTAGCCGCCCCACGGATCCTTGCCTTCACCCAGGAAAGTGGCCTTGACCACGATCGGCTTGGTCACGCCCGCGATAGTCAGGTTACCGCTCACGTCAGCAGTGTCTTTGCCAGCGGCGTTTTTGCCGGTGGATTTGACGCTGGTGGAAACAAACGTGGCTTTAGCGAATTTGCTCGCGTTCAGGAAATCGCCGCTGGCGATGTGCTTGTCACGTTCGGCGTTGTTGGTGAACACGCTGGCGGTGTTCACATTGAACTCGATCTTGCTGTCTTCTGGCTTGGCAGCGTCGAAGCTGAACTTGCCGTCGATATCCTTGAAGGTACCGGTGATGAAGCTGTAGCCCAGGTGGCTGATCTTGAAGTCAACGAAGGCGTGCTGGCCTTCCTTGTCGACGACGTAGTCAGCCGCCATCACGTTGGCGGACAACAGAGCAGAACCGATTGCCAGAGCGGCGAGAGTCTTTTTCAACATGCTTTCTATTCCTTGGGAGTCGAGGTTGAACGTCAAGCTTTGCGCCCCAGCATTCGAGTGAGGGTCGCATCACGATCGATAAAGTGGTGCTTCAGTGCTGCCAACGCATGGAGACCGGAAAAAATTACCAGCACCCACGCCAGGTACAGATGAATCACACCGGCGGTGTCTGCCTGATCCGGTAGTCCGGAAATCAATGCAGGGACTTCAAACAGGCCAAACACCGGAATCCCGACACCTTCTGCGGTGGAAATCAGGTAACCGGCAATCATCACAGCGAACAGACTGAGATACAGGAACGAATGGCCGAACTTGGCGCCAAGGCGCGTCATGCGGCTATAGCTTTCAAGTGCCGGTGGCGGCGGGCTGATAAAACGCCACAGGACCCGTAGGACCATGACGGCTAACAACACCAGGCCAATGCTCTTGTGCAAGTCGGGCGCGTCTTTGCGCCAGGTGCTGTAGTAGTCGAGACCGACCATCCACAAGCCCAACGCAAACAGGCCGAAGACCGCCAGCGCCACGCCCCAGTGCATGAAGATGCTGACCCAACCGTAGCGCGAAGAAGAATTACGTAGCTGCATTGCCCAAATCCTGTGAGAACTGCGAACAAGACTATCGAGTTATCTATCGAGTTAAAGCGGAAAATTTCGCTTTGAAATATCGAGAAATACGATCAAGAGTCTGAAATAGGTGAGTTAAGGAAAGATTAAAGACCCATGTGTAATAAAAAATGACGTCCAACTAAAGAACACCTGCACCATAAGGTTTATTCGATTCTTGATTTTGGTTTTCTTCGGGCATAAAAAAACGCGGCATTTCTGCCGCGTTTTTTAGTCCCAAAGCTTACTGCGCTTTGGTATCCGTTGCCGGAGTCGCAGCAGGTTTGGCCGCTGGCTTCTTAGCCGGTTCAACTTTCTTCGCCGGGGCCTTTTTGGCCGCAGGTTTTTTCGCCGCAGCTTTGGCCGGGGCTTTTTTGGCGGGTTCGGCTTTCACCGGTTCCGCTGGTTTCGGTGCTTCGACCGGCGCTGGCGCTGGGGCCGGCGCAGGTGTTGGAGCCGGTGCCGGAGCAACCGGAGCCACTGGCTCTGGCGCTTTGACCGGTGCCGGTTTGTCGTCAGAACCAATGAACAGGTTGGTGAAGAAGTTGCCTTTCTTCGCCGCCACCGCGCCGGCCGCCGCAACGGTCGCTGCCGGAACAATTTTCGCCGGTTCAAACGACTTGCCGGCCGCCAGGTCTTCTACCTGACTGGCTGCCCGCTGACCGGTGCGCAATGCACCTTCCAGCGTGCCCGGGTACAAAGTGTCAGTGTGTTCGCCAGCAAAGGTTACACGCTGAATCGGACGCTCCCACAGACGCCAGTACTTGCTGATCTGGCCAGGACCGAACGCCAGGTAAGCGCCGCCCATCGATGGGTCGGTGCTGTAGCGGCGGATCTCATAGCCGGTGAACGAACCGCGCGCCTGTGGATAAAAAGCGTGCAGGCGAATCAACACCTGATCGGCCATCTGCTTGTCGCCGAAAGCCTGCATCACCCGGGCGTTGTCGCCGGAAATGTTGATCACCACGTTGGCGCCGCCCTTCAGCGCCGGCTCAACCCACAACATGCCCAGACCGGCGTTGCTGTAGATCTCGCCGGTCATGCGCGCCTTGCTTTCCCACACTGGCGTCTTGAACTTCAGCATGATCTGGTCGCGCCAGCCGTAGTTGGTGCCCTTGATCGCGCCCATGTGCTGGGCATCCAGCGACGGGGTCATCTGGATCTTGTTCAGTGCGCGCAATGGAACGGCCACGACGACGTAGTCAGCCTGATAGCCGACGCTGCCGACTTTGACGGTTACGCCATCCTTGTCCTGGGTGATCGTCGAGACCGGGGAGCTGGTCTTGATGGTTTTCAGTTGTTTGACAAAAGCCTGGGCCAGCACCGGACTGCCACCCACCAAGCGCGAGGCGCGCAAGTCACGGTCAGCAACGCCACGGTAAACGCGGCTTTGCTGTGCGAAGTACAACAGCGACAGGCGCGATGGTTCGTCATAACGGGTACGAATCTCCTGATTCACCAACTGACGAGCCGTGGCCGGCAGATTCAGACGGTCGAGCCAGTTGGCCACGTTGATCTGGTCCAGGGCGAACAGCGTGCTGTTGGCCGCCGGGTTCTGCGGGTCTTCGATCGAACGCGCCAGATCGTCCAGGGTCTTTTCGTAGCGCTTGAGCGCGTCGCTGGTGGCCGGTTGCTTGGTGGCCAGATCGGCGGCAGTGAAATACTCACCGTCAATCAGGTAGCCCGGGGTCCGCACGAACTCTGGGGCCGGCGTGGTGCTCAGCTTGAAGGTCGATACGTACTTGTTCAGAACCGGTTGGGTCTTGTCGTTGCCGATCCACTCACTGGTGGCCATGCCGGAGCGACCGCCCATGCTCGATTTGGCTTCCAGCAGGGTGACCTGCCAGCCCTTGTTTTGCAGTTCGTAAGCCGCGGTGAGGCCAGACAGCCCTCCGCCGATCACGATCGCCGTTTTATCCTTGGCCAGCGCAGACACGCTGAACAGCCCCAACATCACCAGCGCACAGGCGCGCAGCCAACCAGCAGACATTCAGAGAACTCCGGAAATACACGAGGAAATAGCGGTTTTACGAGCCAGACGGCCCAAAGAACCGCGAAGAATACGTCAGCCATCAAAAGGCCGCCAGCGACGTCTATCCACCTATACAAAGTAGCTCAATCCACACAATGGGTTGTCCCCACGTCGCGCATTGCATAGGCTTGCGCGATTGTTTGCCCGCGCACGTCGCGAGCCGCCTCGAGGAGACTGAAAATGGGCCTGAATAATCAGTGGATGCAACGCGATCTCGCGGTGTTGTGGCATCCCTGCACCCAGATGAAAGACCACGAACAGCTGCCGCTGATCCCGATCAAACGCGGTGAAGGCGTCTGGCTGGAAGACTTCGAAGGCAAACGCTACCTCGACGCCGTCAGCTCCTGGTGGGTCAACGTGTTTGGCCACGCCAACCCGCGGATCAACCAGCGCATCAAGGATCAAGTCGATCAACTGGAGCACGTGATCCTCGCCGGATTCAGCCATCAGCCAGTGATCGAATTGTCCGAGCGCCTGGTGAAAATGACGCCGGAAGGCCTGACCCGATGTTTCTACGCCGATAACGGTTCGTCCTGCATCGAAGTCGCGCTGAAAATGAGCTTTCACTATTGGCTCAACCGCGGCCAGCCGAACAAGAAGCGCTTCGTCACCCTGACCAACAGCTACCACGGCGAGACCATGGCGGCGATGTCGGTGGGCGACGTCCCGCTGTTCACCGAAACCTACAAGGCCCTGCTGCTGGACACCATCAAGGTGCCGAGCCCCGATTGCTACCTGCGCCCGGAAGGCATGAGTTGGGAAGAACATTCGCGCAACATGTTCGCTGCCATGGAACAGACCCTGGCCGAGAACCACGACACCGTCGCCGCAGTGATCGTCGAGCCGCTGATTCAGGGCGCCGGCGGCATGCGCATGTACCACCCGGTTTATCTGAAACTGCTGCGCGAAGCCTGCGACCGCTATGGCGTGCACCTGATCCACGACGAAATCGCCGTCGGCTTCGGCCGCACCGGGACGATGTTCGCCTGTGAACAGGCCGGCATCCGTCCGGACTTCCTCTGCCTGTCCAAGGCCCTGACCGGCGGTTACCTGCCGTTGGCGGCCTGCGTCACCACCGAAGATGTCTACAGCGCGTTCTACGACGACTACCCGACCCTGCGCGCCTTCCTGCACTCCCACAGCTACACCGGCAATCCCCTGGCGTGCGCGGCAGCCTTGGCGACGCTGGATATCTTCGAAGAAGACAACGTCATCGAGAACAACAAGGCCCTGTCTCAGCGCATGGCCAGCGCCACCGCGCACCTGGCCGATCACCCGAACGTTTCGGAAGTGCGCCAGACCGGCATGGTGCTGGCCATCGAGATGGTCAAGGACAAGGCCACCAAGGAAGCGTATCCGTGGCAGGAACGTCGCGGCTTGAAAGTGTTCCAGCATGCGCTGGAGCGTGGTGCTTTACTTCGTCCGTTGGGCAGCGTGGTGTACTTCCTGCCGCCGTACGTGATCACGCCTGAACAGATCGACTTCCTGGCCGAAGTGGCCAGCGAAGGCATCGACATTGCGACCCGTGACAGCGTTAGCGTGTCGGTGCCGAAGGACTTTCATCCGGGCTTCCGCGATCCGGGCTGACGCATCGAACGATGCGGTCCATGTGGGAGTGAGCCTGCTCGCGATTGCGGTGTAACAGTCAAAATTGATGTCGACTGACACCCCGCTATCGCGAGCAGGCTCACTCCCACAAAGGTTCGCGCACAGAAGCCGACAATGATTCAGATGATTAACACCCTTTTCAGAGATCCAAGATGAGACTGTCCCGCTTCTTTATCGACGCCCCCTTGAGCACTGGCGAACACGAGTTGCCCGAGGCCCAGGCCCATTACATCAGCCGCGTGCTACGCATGGCCGAGGGTGATGCGCTGCAACTGTTCGACGGTTCGGGCCATGAGTTTCGCGCCACGCTGGTGGAGGTCGGCAAGAAGCGCGTCGTGGTGCAGATCGATGAAAGCTTCGCCGGGCAGGTCGAGTCGCCATTGTCGATCCATCTCGGCCAGGGCTTGTCCCGTGGCGAGCGGATGGATTGGGCGATTCAGAAAGCCACCGAACTGGGCGTCACTGAAATCACTCCGATCTTCAGCGACCGCTGTGAAGTCCGGCTGAAGGATGAACGCGCCGACAAACGCCTGATGCACTGGCGCCAGGTTGCGATCAGCGCGTGCGAGCAATGCGGGCGTTCACGGGTGCCGGTGATTCATCCGCCGCTGCTGCTGGCCGATTGGCTGAAGCAGACGGAGGCCGAATTGAAACTGGTACTGCATCCGGTGGCCGAACCATTGGTGAGCCATGCGAAACCGGCGACGCTGGCGTTTTTGATCGGCCCGGAAGGCGGGTTGTCCGATGCTGAAGTCGATCAGGCTAAATCGGCGGGGTTCCATGCTGCCCGCCTCGGTCCTCGGGTGTTGCGCACCGAGACCGCGCCGGTGGTGGCGTTGGCTGTGGCCCAGCAGCTTTGGGGTGACTTCTAGGGCCTCTTCGCGAGCAGGCTCGCTCCCACATTGAAATGCATTCCCCTGTGGGAGCGAGCCTGCTCGCGAATGGCCGCGACGCAGTCTAGCGATCGATCTGGCTGCTACTGAACCGGATCGCTCGTCGGCTTGACGATGATCGCCTTGAGTTCGCTGGTCATCGGGAACTCAAGGTTCAAGCCCTTCGGCGGGATCGGCTGTTCAAACCAGCGCTGGTAGATGCCGTTGATCTCGCCCGAGCTGTACAGATCGGCGAGAGTCGAGTTCACCAACGCAAGAAACTGCGGATCATCCTTGCGCACCATGCAGCTGTAGATTTCCCGCGACTGCTCCTCACCCACCACGACCCAGTTATGCGGA
This sequence comes from Pseudomonas sp. GL_093, assembly GCF_057837605.1. Classification (NCBI taxonomy): domain Bacteria; kingdom Pseudomonadati; phylum Pseudomonadota; class Gammaproteobacteria; order Pseudomonadales; family Pseudomonadaceae; genus Pseudomonas; species Pseudomonas sp. GL_093. Next base: position 6,552,814 of record NZ_CM174448.1, read on the forward strand.
TCGCGAGCCTTGGCACGCTCACCGTAAAGCAGCGCGTCATCCATATAGAACGCCGCCGCCCGTCCTGACTGCAGCATCTGGAACGCTTCGCCGTGGTCCTTGGCGCTGATCACGAACATATCGATCTTGTGATCGATGTTGTAGCTCTTCAGAAACCGCTCGTTGGTGGTGCCCGCAGTGGTCACGACGTTCTTGCCGCGCAGGTCGGCGAAGCTTTTGATGCCGCTGTCCTTCGCCGTGAGCAACTGACCCTTCACGTAGATAAACCCGTAGGAAAACGCCACTTGCTGCATGCGCTCGGCGGTCACGCCGGTGGAGCCGCACTCAAGGTCGACCGTGCCGTTCTGCACCAGCGGAATGCGCGTTTGCGAGGTCACCAGGTTGTACTTCACCTGCAGATCCGGCAGCTCGAGTTTTTGCTTGATGCGCTCGACAATCTTGCTTGCCAGGTCCACCGAATAGCCCATCGGCTGCCCCGTGTGATCACCCACGTAGGAGAACGGCACCGACGCGTCGCGATAGCCCAGCGTGATGCTCTTGGCATTGGCAACCTTGTTCAGCGTGCCGGTCAGCGGCGCTTCGTTGGCCTGGACCTGGCTGGCGAGCAGCAGGCCGAGGGTGCAGCCGATCAACGTGATTTTTTGCATTGTTATTCTCCGTTGTGGGTAGAGCGATTAGCGGCGGGCGGCGATCACGGTGATTTCCACCAGAACCTCTGGATTCGGTTAATGCTCATCAGTCTTTCCTTTTCAAGTCAGGCGACGCGGGGGGCGAGGCCGTGCATTTCGATTGAAGGTGTGCGCCGGGCGATCAACTCGCTGAGCACCCGGGCGCTGGCACAGGCCAGGGTAAAACCCAGGGCGCCATGGCCGAGGTTGAGCCACAGGTTGCGGTACGCCGTGGCCCCGATCAATGGCACGCCGCTGGGGGTAGCCGGGCGCATGCCGGCCCATTCGATGGCGGCGTCGTAATCACCCGCATTGGGCAAGGTTTCCTGCGCCTGGCGCTTGATCAGCGCCAGACGTTTGGGGTCGACCGCCGGGTCGAAGCCGACGATGTCGACCATCGCCGCCACGCGCAATTGTTCACCGATTCGGGCGTAAACAATCTTGCGGTTGTAATCGGTGATGCTCAGCTCCGGCGCGCGATGTTCGGCGCGGATCGGCAAGGTCAGGCTGTAGCCCTTGAGCGGATACAGCGGCAGGTTCATGCCCGGCAGCGCCAGCGCCGGACTGCGATGTCCGGCGGCAATCACCAGTTGCTCGACCGGCAGCACTTGCGAACCCATTTCTACGGCCTGCACCGCGCCGTCCGCGTGGCGAATGCCGGTGACCTTGCGCCCGAGCAAAAACTCGCAACGCCCCGACGCCTGGAGTCGAGCCTGTAGTTGCTGGCAGAAAGCATGGCAATCGGCGACCTCTTCGTCAGGCGTATAAATCGCGCCCACAAACGGCGCCTCGGCCAGTGCAGGCTCCAGCTGTGCGCATTCGGCCCGCGACAGCACGTGCTGCTGTTGCGGATCGGCGAGGCCATGGCGCGCATGCTCAAAACTCGCGGCTTCACGAAACGTCACCAGTTTGCCGTTGCGCCGCCAGTCGAAACCGTCGAGACGGTCTTCGTCGCGCCAGCCTTGCAGCGTGGACTGGCTCAGCAGCGCCAGACGCAGCAGGTGCGCGCCGTTGCGCTGATTCACCGAACGACGGCAGGCCGCCAGGAAGGACGCCATCCAGCGCCATTGCGCCGGGTCCAGGCGCGGGCGCAGCTTCAACGGCGAGTCACCGCGCAACATCCAGCCAAGCGCCTGCAACGGTACCCCGGCATCGGCCAGCGGCGCGACGTAACGGTAGGACAACTGGCCGCCGTTGGCGAAACTGGTCTCGCTGCCCAGCGAATCCCGGGCCTCGATCAGCGTCACGTCGATGCCGTCGCGAACCAGTGCGTAAGCTGTCGTCAGCCCGATGACGCCGCCACCGATGATGCAAACCCGCTGAGCCATGTCTGTCCTTAACCGTTGTTGAAACAGGCTTCAGGTTAGGACCAGGTGACAGGCGTTGAACAATGCTTAAAGATGCCTGACCCATAAACAAAGGTTATGGACTCGCCATGCGACTGCGACACATCGAGATTTTCCAGGCCATTCGCCAGACCGGTTCGGTCAGTGGCGCCGCGCAGTTGCTGCACGTATCGCAGCCGGCGGTGAGCAAAGTGCTGCAACACGCCGAGCAGCAACTGGGCTTTCCGTTGTTCCTGCGGGTGCGCGGTAAATTGCAGGCTACGCCCGAAGCGCTGGAGCTTGAGCGCGAGGTCGACAAGGTCACCGAAAGCCTGCAAGGCGTGCGACGTCTGGCCCAAAGCTTGCGGCGCGAGCCAGGTCACAGCGTACGGATCGGCGCGATCCCGGCGCTGGCCCTGTCGCTGCTGCCGCCGGCGATCAATGAGTGGACGCAACGTTACCCGGACATCGTCTGCGAACTGTCCAGCGCCCACAGCCGTGAGCTGATGCAGAATTTGTTGATGCGCGAAGTGGATGTCGCGCTGACCTTGCAACCGCCGGATCATCCGGGGTTGAAGGCGCAAGTCTTGGCTTGCGGAGTTTTGGTGGCACTGGCGCCGTTGGGTTATTGGGCCGACGACGCCTTGGGCCAACCGTTGCCATTGATCGAACTGGCCGGTGCGCCGCTGATTGGCCTGTCCAGCGCCGACCCGCTGGCGGCCAGACTCGACAGCTACCTTGAAGCGGTCGATCCGCCGCCACGGGTACGCATCGCCGTGCAGACCTATTCGCTGGCGCGGGCGATGGTTGAGTCCGGTGCCGGGCTGGCCGTGATCGATCCGTTTACCGCGCTCGGCGCATCCCCCGCCACCACGGCGATTCGACCTCTGGCGCCAGCACTACCGATTACCCTGTATGCGGTCACCCGCGCCGACGAACCGCCACCCCACACCTTGAGCGACTTGTTGCAGGTGTTCAGCCGACGGGCGCAGGCGCAACTGGATCGCTTGATCCCATAGCAGCCTTAAAGGACATAAAACAGAATCGCCACGAAGTGCAGCAAACTCCCGGCGATCACGAACAGATGCCAGATCCCATGGGCATGGCGCAAACGATGATCGAGGGCAAAAAAGATAATGCCCACGGTGTACAGCACGCCGCCCGACGCCAGCCAGGCGAAACCTGTACTGCCCAACGCCGCCAGTAACGGCTTGACCGCCACCAGCACGATCCAGCCCATCACCGCGTAGATCACGATCGACAGAATCCGCGCTTCCGAACGCGGTTTGATCTCTTGCAGGATGCCGATCAGCGCCAATCCCCAGACAATCCCGAACAGCGTCCAGCCCCACGGCCCGCGTAGCGTCACGAGACAGAACGGCGTGTAGCTGCCGGCAATCAGCAGGTAGATCGAAAAGTGATCGACCTTCTGCATGATCGCTTTCTTGCGCCCACGCACGCTGTGGTAAACGGTCGACGCGCTGTAAAGCACCAGCAAGGTAAACCCGTAAATCGCCACGCTGACGATCTTCCACGGGCTGCCGTCCATGCCGGCGATCACCAGCATCCATACCACCCCGACCACCGCTGCCACCGCCCCGACCAGATGCGTCCAGGCGTTCAATCTTTCCCCGTGATACATGTGTTGCTCACCTCAAGATTCGTTGCAACATCGCGTAAGGCTCACGCCTGAAGGTTAAAAGCGCAATGTTTCAAAACACAAATCCCCGAAGAACCCACATACGTGCACAATCGAGCCATTCGAATAAGAGTCTGCATCATGCTGATCGATGAAGAGTTGACCCTGAAAAAACTCGAGGTGTTCCTGGCCTTCATGCGCACCGGCAACCTGGCCCGGGCTGCCGCCGAATTGCAGACCAGCAACGTCAGCGTGCACCGGGCGATCCACTCCCTGGAAAGCGCCCTGCGCTGCCCGCTGTTCAAGCACGAAGGCCGCAATCTCACTCCGCTGGAAAGCGCTTATGTGCTGGAAGAACGAGCACAGAAGTTGATTCAGGACGTGGTCGAAACCGTGCGACTGACCCGCGAAGCGGCCGGGTTCTCCGCCGAGCGCTTCAAGCTCGGTTCACTGTATTCGCTGACGGTGAAGACCGTGCCGCAGCTGATCATGGGCCTGAAGATCCGCCGCAGCGAACTCAATATCGACCTGATCCTCGGCTCGAACTTCGACCTGCTGTACAAGCTCAAGAACATGGAAGTCGACGCGATCCTGGTGTCGCTGGACGAGAGCGTCAACGACCCCGACTGCGAGCAGATTCAGCTGTTTTCCGACGACATCTTTCTCGCCACACCGGCTGATTCAAGGTTTGCTCAACGGACCGAGGTCGACCTTGCCGAAGTGCGCGACGAGACGTTCATTACGCTGACCCAGGGCTTTGCCACGCACCAGGACGGTAATCGGGTGTTCAAGCAGGCGGGGTTCGAACCGAAGGTGGCGATGCAGGTCAACGACATCTTCACCCTGCTGAGCATGGTCAGCTCGGGCGTGGGTTATGCGTTGCTGCCGGGGCGGATTGCGGCGGTGTATGAGAACCGGGTGAAGCTGATTCCGTTGCAGGAAAAGTATCGGTTGCAGCAGCACATCGGGGTGGTGTTTTTGAAGGCCAAGGAGCGGGATCCGAATCTGTTGGCGTTGTTGGCGGAGTGTCGGATGTATGCCAACCGCCAGACCTGAGACCGTGTCGCGCCCATCGCGAGCAAGCTCGCTCCCACATTGGAATGCGTTCCCCTGTGGGAGCGAGCCTGCTCGCGAAGGCGTCGGTACAGTCAGCGATTATCTACCGGCTTACCCCACAATCCCGCGAACAATGAAGTACAGCAGCGAAGGCCCCAGCAAGCACCCAAGCCCGGTGTGGAACGTCGCGGTCAACGCGCCATAAGGCACCAACCGCCGATCCGTCGCCGCCAACCCCGCCGTCACACCGCTGACAGTCCCGGCCAGCCCACCAAACACCATCGCCGAACGTGGGTTATCCAGCCCCATCCAGCGTGCGGCCATCGGAGTGCCGACCATCACAAAAATCGCCTTGATCAACCCGGTGGCAATCGACAACGCCACCACATCCGAACTGGCACCAATCGCCGCCCCGGTCACCGGCCCGACGATGTAGGTCACCGCACCCGCGCCGATGGTGGTCATGCTGATCGCATCGCGATAACCAAACACCCAAGCCATGCTCGCCCCGACAATGAACGGCAGAATCGTGCCCAGCAGCAGCGCAATCACACCGATCAAACCCGCCTTTTTCGCTTCGGTGGCTTGCACTTCGAACGCCGTGGCGACGATCGCAAAGTCCCGCAGCATCGCGCCGCCCATCAGACCGATGCCGGAAAACAGCGTCAGGTCCGCCAAGCCTTTTTGCCCGCCGGTCATGGTGCCGCCGACCCAGGCCAGAACAAGCCCGATGACGATGGCAATCGCCGAACCGTGAATCCGTCCGAACGTCAGACGCTTGGACAACACCACCGACACCCACATGATCACGCCAACGAACGCGAACGCGGTGACCAGACTGTTAGTGGCCAGACCCTTCTCAATGAGTTCCCACATATCAGCGACCTCCTACTGGCGTGCCGACCGGCGTTATTTCCGCCGGTTCATCGGGCAACGGTTCGCCTTTGTGAGTCCGGCTGATCAGGGCAATGGTGCAGCCGCAGATCACCACCGAACCGATTGCCGCCAGCACCGCCACCGGGCCGCCGTGCAGCGCGGTGACGACGTTCTGTTGCGCGGCCATCGCGACCACGACGGGAATGTACATGGCGCCCCAGAAACCGACGCCCATCTCGCAGTCCTTGGTCATGCCGCCACGTTTTTGCATCCACAACCGCGCGCAGATCAACAGGATCATCGCGATCCCGACGCCGCCAACGTTGGATTTCACACCCAGCAACACGCCGAGCATGTCGCCTACGATCACCCCTGCCAGCGTACAAATCGCCAACAGCGCCACACCGTAAATAATCATTGTTGTTGTCCTCAAAGTGCATCGTCGAATGTTGTTTTTGTTGTTCGAAGGCCTGAGTCGGTGTTCTAGGGTTGGCGGCTTCCCTCCTCACGCAACAGCGCCTGCAAGGTATCGAGCCGCGCACCGTCGAAGGCAATCACGGTGCCCTGCTCGAACACCCGGCGCGCCAGCCCGGTCAGCACCGCACCGGGCGGCAGTTCGATCTGTAGACGTACGCCGCGCTCGTAAGCGCTTTGTACCGTGCCGCGCCAATCCACCACGCGGCACATGTTGAAGGCCAGGTCGTCGCGCAAGGCTTCCGTGTTGATAACGGGCCGGGCGCGACTGCCGCTCAGGTAGCCCAGCGTCGGTGTTTTCAGCTGCACCTTGGCGAAGGCTTCGGCCAGGGTTTTCGCCGGTGTTTCCAGCAGCGGGCAGTGGGACGGCACGCTGACGGCCAGACGTTTGGCCAGACCTGCACCGCGACTTTTCGCCAACTCGGCGACCGCTTTCATCGCACCATCGCTGCCGGCAATGACTACCTGGTTATCGGCGTTGATGTTGGCCAGGTAAACCGGCGTTGCGTCGCTGTGAACTTGCGCCAGCAAATCTTCCACCGTGGCCAGATCCAGACCGATGATCGCGGTCATGCCATAGCCTTGTGGATAAGCCTGCTGCATCAGCTCACCGCGCAGGCTGACCAGATGCAACGCATCGCTGAAACTCAAGGCGCCGGCGACCACCGCTGCCGGGTAGGCGCCGATGGACAATCCCGCCACGTAATCCGCCGTCATTAACAACTGGCGTGAAGCCGCGACGCCGGCGATCAGCAGGCAGAGCTGAACAGCCCTTGTCGACTTCAACGACTCGGCAGAATCCAGCAGCAATGTATCTTCGCCAAGCACTTCACTCGCCTCGATCACCGTCTCGCGAGGCAAACGATGGAGCATGCCCGGCTGCTGCGCGCCCTGGCCGGGGAACACCAGCAAACTGCTCACGCTGCTTGCTCCTGCGGGTTCCAGGGATTGGTGACCAGACAGGCTTCACTGGCGTTTTTTAGCAGCACCCGTTGCGAAGAACCGGCCCATTCGCGCAGGGCGACAGCACCGAACGGTGTCTGCAATTGCATGTCCACCTTGCAGAAAGACGCATCAAACACCCTCAGCATTTCCTGTGCCTGAGAACGATCCAACGGCTGCGGTGTACGCAGGATCAAGTCGAGGTCGCTGCCCTCATGCAATGCCTGAAAACCGCTGGCCAATTCAAACCCGGCGCTGCCGCTGACACCCCAAACCCACTCACAGGAATCGAGCATCGGCCGCAGTTGATTGAGGGCGCGCACTGCCGGCAAGTCCCGATCAATCGAGACATGGCAAAGCGCTTCCGGCCGGACTTGACGCTCGATCGCATCGACCGACATCACCGTTGCATACCGCTGTTCACGCAAACGTCCACGCACGCCGACCGCGATGTGATCCGCCGCGCTCAACGCACGCCGAACCACCACCGGTTGACCCGCACTGATCGACTCGATCACCCACGAAGGTGCATCCGCAGGCAACTGCTCCGGGGTCAGCCCCCAGAGCAGGTCGTGGGCCAGAAGCGTGTTCACCACTGCTCTCTCAGCAATTGGCGAACCTGGCTCGACGCTGCACGGTTGCTCGCGCCCAAGCGGCTGCTCAGGTCTCGGCCACGGGTGGCGACATCGCCAATCGCCTGGGTCAGGCATTCAGTCACTCGCGTCAGATCCGCCGCCGTCGGCTGCTCGATCTGTTCCACCGACAAGGTTTCCCACAGCAAACCAAGGCTCGCGTAGCTGTCGATGTCGTACGCCATCGGCGGCACGCTGGCGGCCAGTGCTTCGAGTTCTTCGACGCTGCGCAACGTCACCCGCGCCGCCGAAGCCTTGCCCATCGCGTGAACCATCACGCCAGGGTCGCGCAGGGCGATCAGCCGATTGGCCTGATACCCATGAGCCAGAAACGCCCCGGACATCGCTTTGCCCACCAGCAAACCGATCACGGCATGGCCGGCCAGTCGGGCGCGGGCATAACTGTCCGCTGCACCGGCCAGTGCCTGATGAATGCCGAGCGCTTCTTCGCGCCGACCGTAGGCCTGACTCGGCACGTCGACGATGGCGATCAAGGCGCGTTTCTGCGGTTTATCCAGATCCGCTGCGATGACTTCATCCACGGCTTTGGCCAGCCCCCAACCTTCCAGCAAACCGACCTCGCCATTGCGGGCGCGGACGAAACGGTTGTCGGGATCAGCCACCACCGCGATAAAGCGAACGCGCTGGTCACCCAAGACACCGTCGGCCACCTTCAATGAAGCGGGCAAACCATCCACCGGTTTCGCGCCCGCACTCAAGGCGTTGAACCAGCTCAAACCTCTCAGGGAATACGAACTCATGAGCGCTCTCCTTGATACAGATCGCGAACCGTCGCCGGCTCGATTTGCGGCTCGGCGTCCAGTCGGGCCAACCGTTGCAGGAACAGCTCGGCCTGACGGCTGCGTTGTTGTTCCGGCAACCCTTGCTTAAGCAATTCGCTGACCTGCTGCTGAACCTGCGCCACGTCGTCAGCGACAAAACGATCCACCAAACCGCTGGCGAAACGTTGCTCGCCACCGGTCAGGCTCCAGATGAAGGGACGATCACGGGAGTCGTACTCCTCAAGCCCGGCTTCCTGTTCGATCACTTGCGGACCGTTCAGGCCAAGCCGTGCTTCTTGCGTCACCAACAAATAGCTGCACAACCCGGCGGCAATCGACATCCCGCCAAAGCAGCCAACGCTGCCGGCCACCACGCCGATCACTGGCTGGTATTGGCGCAGATCGACAATCGCCGCATGAATATCGGCAATCGCCGCCAGCCCGAGGTTGGCTTCCTGCAAACGTACGCCGCCGGTTTCCAGCAGCAATACGGCGCGGGTTGGAATGCCTTTGCGGTTGTCCTCGGCGGCGAGTTCCAGCGCGCCGGCAATCTTCGCCCCGCCGACCTCGCCGAGGCTGCCACCCTGGAATGCACCTTCGATGGCAGCGATCACCACCGGCAAACCACCGATGCTGCCCTTAGCGATCACCACGCCGTCGTCGGCTTGCGGCACCACGCCCTGGCGCGACAGCCACGGCGACATGACGCGTTGAAACGGGTCGAGTAATTCGCGGAAGGTGCCGACATCGAGCAAGCCCTTGGCACGTTGCCGGGCACCGAGTTCGACGAAGCTGCGTCTTTGTAGGGATGGCTGGAGGAGATCAGTCATGGCCGATCTCCTCAAAGCCTTGTTCCAGACGCAAGCGCACCACACCCGGCGTCGCGCCGAAATCGTGGATATCGATCGCCATCGCCGGCGGTGTCTGACCGTCGAACATCCGCGCAAACAGATGCTGCCAGCGTTGTTCGGCGCCGTTGACCGAGGTCTGCACCTTGATCGTCAGCTTGCCGGCCTGGCCTGGTTCAATCAGCACTTCCAGATCGCCCGAGCCGACACAGCCCACCAGCGTCCGGCCGCGTGGCGGCTGCCCGGCGGGGAATTCAAAAGATAAGGTTTCCATCAGAAAGCTCCCTGGATGAGGCCGTCGCCAGACTCGATGCGGTCGATGAACAGGCAGGCTGCGAGCAAGTCGGCAGCACCGCCGGGCGAGGCATTCAACGCGATGAGTTGTTGGTCCAGCTCATGCAAACGGCGGCGGCCGGCGAGGCTGGCACTGCCGCCCGCATCGAGCACGGCTTGGGCGCCGAGTTGCATGGTCTGCAGGCCTTGTTCGCCTGCGCGGTAGAGCACGCAGGTGTCGGCCAGATTCGTCATGATCGCCAGCAAGGCATCGAGCCGGGCATTCTGCTCGCCATGACCTAGGGCGCGGCTGCGTTTGAGTTGTGGCAGCGCCCGTTGAATCACCGCCGGGAAGCCGAGCTGCGCTTCTTCACGGGCACCGCGTGCGCCGTAACGCTGGGCGACTTGCGCACCGTGGCTCAGAGGACGCGGCGCGTAACGGTCGTCGAGCAAGGCCAGACGTGCCGCACGCAACGTCACGGCGCTTGCCTTGGTATTCGTCGATTCCAGCGCGGCAGCAGCGACCAACAGACCCAAGGCCCAGATTGCACCGCGATGGGTGTTCACGCCGCCCGTGGTGGCGAGCATCACTTCCTCGCCTTCACGACCGATCAGCCCAATGGCTTCGCGCAGCGGCAAACCGACTTCGCCGAACTCGATGGCCACTTCCGCCATTTCCTTGAACGCAGGCCACAGGGACAGCGCCGAGGCGTGCATCAGCCCGAGGTGCAAATCAGTGTGTGCGCCATTACCGCGACGGTCGACCAGCGCCGGTTTCGGCGACAGGTCCGCTTCGTCGATCAGCACATCGACGGCCAGATCCGCCAACTGCTCAGCCAGGGACAGGGTTTTCGGTTGCAGGTTAAATGCGTGCATTACCAGCTCCTGAACTTGGCGGGCGGGTTGTAGAGGCCACCGGACCACTCGACCAGATCAGCCACGCTTTTCGCCGCAAGCAGTTCGCGGGTGGCGTCGGTGCGGCGGATGCCAAGGTCTTCGGGCAAGGCGATCAGACCTTCACGGCGCATGCGCGCGGTGTCCTTCGGGTTGTGGCGCAGGCCGATCACGGTGACTCCGGCCACGGCCGCGATCATCGCCTGACGCTCTTCCAGCGAACGCGCCTTGTAGAGATAGGCGATGCCTTCTTCGGTCAGCAGGTGGGTGACGTCGTCGCCGTAGATCATGATCGGTGCCAGCGGCATGCCGCTTTTCTTCGCCACTTCCACGGCGTCGAGGGTTTCGACGAAGGTCGGTTTGCCGCCCTCTTGGAAGGTTTCGACCATTTGCACCACGAGTTTTTTGCCCCGTTCCAGCAGCGCTTCGGGCGCATCGTCATGGCGCATATCGAGCCAGGCTGGGGTGCCGTGACGACGGCCGCGCGGGTCATGGCCCATGTTCGGCGCACCGCCGAAACCGGCGAGTCTTCCGCGCGTCACGGTGGAGGAATGGCCGTCGCCGTCGACTTGCAGGGTGGCGCCGATGAACAGGTCCACCGCGTATTGCCCGGCCAGTTGGCAGAACATCCGGTTGGAACGCAGAGAGCCATCGCGTCCGGTAAAGAACACGTCGGGACGGGCGGCGATGTAGTTTTCCATGCCCAATTCGGTGCCGAAGCAATGCACGCTTTCGACCCAGCCGCTTTCAATGGCCGGGATCAGCGTCGGGTGCGGATTGAGGGTCCAGTTGCGGCAGATCTTGCCCTTCAGGCCGAGGGATTCGCCGTAGGTCGGCAGGATCAATTCGATGGCGGCGGTGTTGAAACCGATGCCGTGGTTCAGGGACTGGACGTTGTGTTTTTCGTAGATCCCGCGGATCGCCATCATCGCCATCAACACATGCACAGGCTTGATGTGGCGCGGGTCGCGGGTGAACAGCGGCTCGATGTAGAACGGCTTGTCGGCCACCACCACGAAATCGACCCAGGAGGCCGGGATGTCGACACGAGGCAGGTCGCTGACATCGTCCACCAGTTGATTGACCTGAACGATGACGATGCCGTCGCTGAAGGCGGCCGGTTCGATCAATGCCGGGGTGTCCTCGGTGCTTGGGCCGGTGTAGATGTTGCCGGCGCGGTCGGCCATGAAACCGGCCGAGAGCACGACGTTGGGAATCAGGTCGACCACCAGTCGCGCATAGAGCTCGATGTAGGTGTGAATCGCACCGATTTCCAGCAGGCCATCTTCCAGCAACTGACTGATGCGCAGGCTTTGGGTGCCGGCGAAAGAGAAGTCGAGCTTGCGGGCGATGCCGCGTTCGAACAGGTCCAGATGCTCGGAGCGTCCGACGCTGGGCATGATCATGTGCAGATCATGCAGCTTCGCGGGATCAGCCTTGGCCAGGGAGCGGGACAGGAAATCCGCCTGCTTCTGGTTATTGCCCTCCAGCACCACACGGTCGCCGGGCAGGATCAATGCCTCCAGCGCCGCAACGATTTTGTCGGTGGGCAAGACCACACCGTCGGCGAGACCCCGTACCAGCTCGAGACGCCGCTGCTTTTCGCTGCGCCGCCGCGTCCATCGCGAGTCGGGGGATATTGTTGTTGTCATGACCACTCCACGGGTTCGCTGTCGTGGGAGTCACCTTAGGAGTGTTGGGTGGGGGGCATCAATCAAGCAGAGAGACGGATCGTTACGGTTAGGGTAATGGTTTGAAATGTTGGGTGGCTGTTAGATCCACCCCTCACCCTAACCCTCTCCCCAGAGGGTAGAGGGGACTGACCGAGGTGTTCTTGGAGCTACATCGACCTGAAAAACCGAGTCGAACTCAGGTTACGAAAATCATGAAGATCTGCTCCCTTTCCCCCTCTCCCCCGTGGGGAGAGGGCTGGGGTGAGGGGTGGATTTCCAACACACCTAGTTTTTATGTTGAAACAGCTGTCCTGAGAAAGCTCCACAGCAATCATCGACAAGTCCCAAAAAAGGACCAATAAGTCCCTTTTTGGGACACTCTGCGTGGGAGCGATCAGGTCCGCGATGAACTGAAGGACGCCATCTGCTCCTGCACTCGAATCAGAAGCTGTTCAGCACTTTCCAACAGCTGCGCCAACAACGCCGGATCTTCATCCATATAGCCTTCGTACTCCGCCAGGTTTCGTCGCTCATGACACAGGGCGAATAGCCGAACCTGTACTTTGCCAATATCAGCGGTATGAACCAGGCACTGAAACACCAGATATCGCTTGTCTGAACGGTAGCCGCACAAGCGAAGAGCCGTCAGTGCAAGGGCATGGGCAGCGTTGTAAGCCAGGTCGAAACGACTCGCGAAGGAAAGCGAAGACGTTTGCGCGTCTTTCAATCGATCCACAGCCGAACGCATGAGCCCTTCGCATTCTTTGCGATCCGGCGGTTCAGCTTTCAGTCCACCACTACGTAACAGATTCTCCAGGTTCTCGTTGCTGCCCATCCTTGGACTCCAAAGGGTTTCCCCCCATCAGATTGATCTTGTCCTGCTGCGCTACCCGCACGACGAAGCTATTTTCAGCCGCCAGTTTTGCGGCCCAGTCGTCGGGGGTGTAGAGCGTCGGGTTGAGGACGCGGCCCAGTTGTTCCTCCAGAGGCATGAGCCGCTCCATCACTTCACTGTAGTGGAGGCTTTCGCCGATCAGCATGAGATCAATGTCACTGGATGCGTTTGCCGAATCCTTGGCGATTGAACCGTACACAAATGCCCAGGTGATCTGTTCGGCAAAGGGTTGGAGCGCTTGGCGCAAAGGCTCGGCAATACCAAAGGTTTTGCGGGCGATGCCCAGCATTTCGGCATAGATCGGGCAGTCGGGATTGGCTTGATAGTGGGTCTGGTTGCCCTGACGGGTCATGGTCAGCACACCTGCCCGCTGCAATCGATCCAACTCGCGCATGAGGCTGCCTTTACCCACTTGAGCCCAGCGAGCGATCTCGTTGGCGTAAAAACTGCGGTCGGGTTTGCCGAACAACAAGCCCAGCACTTTTTGCTGAGTAGTCGTGAACAGGGCTTCGCTGAGGGAAAGGTTTTTCACAGTGGCAACCGATGAGTCCCAAAAAGGGAACGATAGGTCCCTTTTTGGGAATCTTCAACCTGTCGCGAGCCGAATGGGGGTTTGTGTTTAAAAGTTTGTCCGCAGGAACGGTGTGAGGCTACGCAGTCTGGCGTCGCTGCCTACAGCAATGCCGGAACCCGCCGACTGGTGCGGTTTTGCGTTGATCTTTATCGTTTGTGTGTCGCTGCACATCCAGTGACTGGGACTGGAAACCCCAAAAAAAGGGCGCAAAAGCGCCATTCATAACGAATGGGCCAATTCCAATCTGTAAGCGGAAACTCATTATGTCCAAGGTAACGCCCAACTCAGCAGATAACACTGACACCGATTCCCAAGCATCCCTCGAAGCCGAAAAACTCAAGGAAGCCGCCGACCGCGTCTTTTCCTACTACTTCCCACCCCATGAAAAACCGGGCAAGCGCCGCAAACATCACCTCTTCAGCGTTTCCCCCGATATCGACACCGAAGCCCTCCTGACCAATGCCTCCGAAGACCTGCTGTCCATCAGCGCCATTGCTGCCGATCTGGCAGACGATGTGGAAGGCTCACGCCGCTCTGTAGCCTTGGCGCTCAGCCGCATGGCGGATGGGGTGCAGTTGTTGGTGGAGCGGGCGCTGGATCATCATGAGTCGTTGCAGATGAAGGCTCGGGCCGGGGTTTAGCAGTGAAGTATTCGGTGAATTGACGGCCGCCATCGCGAGCAAGCTCGCTCCCACAGGGGTTTGTGTACGACACAGATCAAATGTGGGAGCGAGCCTGCTCGCGATGGGGCCAGTCAGATCAACCCAGCACTCACCAGTAATTCCTCCAACGCCAGCAAGTCAGGCACTTTGGCCACCTGCTCACCCACCTGCACCGCCGCCTGTTCCAGCGGACACAACGGCACATCCACATAGCTCAACTGACTATCAAGCTTGTAAGACCGCGGAATCCCCTGCACCAGCAACGCGATGAATTTCAAATCAGGCCGCCCACCAAGGGCATTGAGAATCACAATCCGCGCCCGCTCACCGATCACGATTTTCTGCCCACACGCCGACTCAAAACTCAGCAACGGAATCTGCCGGTTCCGCCACATGACCCGCCCGAAGTACCACGGCGGCGTGTCGAGGTCGAAGGCGCTGGGTTGGTAATCAATAAGCTCCGCAACCGCGACGTTGGGCAGGATCAGGTTGCGGTCAGCCAAGGGCAACAGCAGCCCGGTGAGGTTGCTGGTGCGGTGCTCAAGCATGGGTTTTGCTCCACAGGGTGATGCTTTCGAGCAGCACCGATTCCTGATATGGCTTGCCGAGGTAGTCGTTGACGCCGATGGCCATGGCGCGGTCGCGGTGTTTCTGGCCGGTGCGGGAGGTGATCATGATGATCGGCAGGTGCTGCAGACGTTCGTCGGCGCGTACCTGGGTGGCGACTTCGAAGCCGTCCATGCGCGGCATTTCGATGTCCAGCAGCATCAGGTCAGGCATGTGTTCTTCAAGCAGCAGCATGGCGTCGACACCGTCCTTGGCGGTCAGCACGTTCATGCCGTGGCGTTCCAGCAGACGGCTGGTGACCTTGCGCACGGTAACCGAGTCATCGACCACCAGCACCAGCAGCGGTTTATGCGGCTCGACCTCTGCCTCCTGAGTCGCTGACTGTTGCGGCACACGGGCCTGCATCGCGCGGATCGGTGCCAGCAAATCGAGAATCAGCACCACCCGCCCATCGCCGAGAATCGTGGCCCCGGACAAACCCTGCACCGCCGCAAACTGCGGGCCGAGGCTTTTGACCACGATCTCGCGAGTGCCGGCCATGGAGTCGACTTGCACCGCGATGTGCCGCTCGTTGCACTGCACCAGCAACACCGGCAGCGGCAGGCTCTGGCCCAGCAGTTTCGGGCGGTGACTGGTTTTCAGCAGTTCGCCGAGGTAGCACAGCTCATAGTGTTGCCCGGCGTATTTGTAAGTCGGCGGATCGAGCCGGTAATGCCCTTCAAGTTCGTTGGGCAGCACGCGAACGATGCCGTCGATGGTGTTCAGCGGGATCGCGTACTGATCATCAAAACACTGCACCATCAGCGCCCGGTTGACCGACACGGTGAACGGCAGGCGAATGCGGAAGTGCACGCCCTGCCCGGCCACAGAGTCGATGCTCATGCTGCCGCCAAGCTGCCGGACCTCTTCATGCACCACGTCCATGCCGACGCCGCGTCCGGAAATCTGGGTGATTTTCTCGGCAGTGGAGAAGCCCGGTTGCAGGATGAATTGCAGGACATCGCGGTCGCTGATGTCGCTGTCCGGGGCCAGCAACCCGCGTTTGATCGCCTTGCTCCGCACCGCGTCCAGCGGCACGCCGGCACCGTCGTCGCGGATGTCGAAAATGATGTCGCCGCCCTCTCGCGACAGGTCGAGGGTGATTCGACCCTGAGCCGGTTTACCCGCCGCGATACGCACCTCGGCGGATTCCAGGCCATGATCCACGGCGTTGCGCAGCATGTGTTCCAACGGCGCGGCCATGCGCTCGAGGACGTTGCGGTCCATCTCGCCTTCGGCATTGCCGACGATGAATTCGACGTCCTTGCCCAACTCGCCGGAGACCTGACGGACGATCCGCTTCAAGCGCGGCAGCATCCGTTCGAACGGCACCATGCGCGTGCGCATCAGGCCTTCCTGCAATTCGGTGTTGATGCGGCCCTGCTGCTGCAGCAGGTTTTCCGCGTCCTGATTGCGTCGGTCGAGGGTTTCCTTGAGGTCGAGCAAGTCGGAGGCGGATTCGAACAGCGCGCGCGACAGTTGCTGCAACTGCGAGTGGCGGTCCATTTCCAGCGGATCGAACTCTTCGTAGCCCAGGCGTTCGGCTTCGACTTGCTGGCGGCTGAGAATCCGCCCCTGGGTTTCCGTATCGAGACGACGCAACTGGTCGCGCATGCGCTCGATGGTGGTTTCCATCTCGCTCAGGGTCACGCGCGCATCGTTGACCTGTTGTTCGATCCGGCCACGGAAGATCGACGTTTCGCCAGCCAGGTTGACCAGATCGTCGAGCAGTTCTGCCGAGACCTTGACCATGTCCGCGCCGGCATCGGGTTGCGCTGCGGGCGTCTCGCCTTTCGGCGTTGCGCACGCCACGACCGGTACCGGTGCTTCGGGCACTGCCGGATGACTGAAGTTCTTGATCGCGTCGATCAGTTGATCGGCGGGCGGCAATGGCTGACCGGCACGGGTCGCGTCGAGCATCTGTGCCAGTCGGTCGTGGCTGCTTTGCAACAAGCCGAACAACGCGGCGGTGGGTTGCAGCACGCCAGCCGACAGGCCTTCGTAGAGGAATTCCAGCTCATGGGCGAGGTCGCCAATCGGCGCGATTTCCACCATCCGCGCGCCACCCTTGAGGGTGTGCAGGTCACGCAGAAGGGTTTCCACTTCCTGACGATTCGACGGCTCGGCCTGCCAGCGCACCAGCGCCGCGCCGGAGTTTTCGATGATGTCGAAACCTTCCTCGAGGAAGATCTCCAGCAGTTCCGGATCATGCCCCGGTGAATCCTCGTTCCGTGCCGGTTCGACCGTTTCAACAGCGCTGGCGTTGCCCTGGCGAAACTCGCGAATGGCCTCGATCAGCTCACCCGGATCGCCCAATGGCCGCTGGTTCTGCAACTGATCAAGCAACTGCGCGAGCCGGTCATGACTGTGTTGCAGCAAGTGCGCCAAGGCTTCGCTGTAGGCGTAACGGCGGTCCACCAGCCCTTCGTAAAGGCTTTCCAGTTCATGGGCCAGCTCGCCAACCGGCTCGACTTCGGCCATCCGAGCGCCGCCCTTGAGGGTGTGCAAATCTCGCTGCAACGACAACAACGGCGCGGCGTTGTCCGGGTCGCTCAGCCAGCGCTGCAAGGCCTGGCCGGCGCTTTCGAGGATATCCACCGCCTCTTCGAGGAAGATCGAAACGATCTCATCGTCCAGCTCAACCTGGGTCGCGGTCTGTTCCAGTTCGGCCGTGGCGCTGCCCAGTTCCCGGATGCTCAACGTGCGGCTGCCATCGCTGCGAATCAGCCCCATGGCCGACGGATCCAGGCTCTCATCGAGCAAGCCGCGCAAGGCCCGAATGCGTTCCGGTTGCGGACTGACTTCCTGGCCGGCGGCCAGTTCGTCGAGCATGTTGATCAGCGCTTCATGGGCACTTTGCGCCTCGCGGAAAAACGCCTCGCTGACTGCCAGGCTGCTTTCTTCCACCGCGCCGTAGAGGTCGAGCAACGCTTCGCAAAGCTCATCCACCGGATGCAGGTCAGCCAGGTGGGCGCCTTCGCCCAAGGTGGTCAATTCATCCAACAGCGCGCTGAGTTCCTGACGCTCGCCGGGATGTTGCTGCCAGCGCTGCAACAGGCTTTCGGCGTCGAGCAGGATGTCCATGCCTTTCGCGAGGAAGTTATTGATCAGTTGCGGATCACGCTTGATGCGCAACCCGCTATTGGGTGCACTCAGGAGGGTTTCCAGACGCTGGGCCAGCAATGCCTGGGTTCGTTCGATCAAGGAGCGGGCGCCGGGAATCTCCGTCAGTGGCTCAGTCTTGAGCTGTCGTAGCCCGAGACGGAACAGTCCTTCGGCTTCCAGCAACAGTTCGACTTCGTCCAGGTCGAGGGCGATCAGGTGCGCCTTGTACTCCCGGGTCAGATGATCCAGTGGCTTCGCCAGCTCGGCGATCGGCAATACGCCAGCCATGGAGGCGCTGCCCTTGAGGGTGTGCAGCGCCCGCTGCAACTCGTCGCTGGCCTGCAATGGCACGTGCTCGGCGGCTTGATCGAGGAAGCGGTTGAGGCTGCCCAAATGGGTTTCGGCTTCGTTGCGGAAGATCTCAAGCAGCAGCGGATCGAGGGCGGCGACGTCTTGTGCGTCCTCGTCGGGTATCGGCTCATTGCCCTTGGCCAAGGCGTGCGCGCGTGCGGCCAATTGGTCGACATCGTTGCGCTGACGCTGGGCATGGTTGGCAAACTCGGTCACCAGTTCCGGTAGCAGATTCAGCGCATCGCCCAGCAGTTGTTGCACCGCCGGCCCCGGCGGAACGCTGTGTTCCAGTACGCGGTTGAGCAGGTTTTCCACCGCCCAGGCCAGTTCGCCCAGGACCAAAGCGCGGACCATCCGGCCACTGCCTTTCAACGTATGGAAGGCCCGGCGCAGTTCGCTCAGGGCAGACTTACTCTCGGGATCGGCCGACCAGCGCGGCAGGTACTCGCGGAGGATTTCCAGGACTTCATCGGTTTCTTCGAGGAACACTTCCCGCAGCTCATCGTCCACCGGTTCTTCACCGGTGGGCGGCGGCAACAGGCTTCCCGGGATAGTCAGGGCAGGCGGATTGACGGAAGACACAGGGCTGGCCAATACATCGGCCAGTGACTGGACGGTCTCAGGGTCATCCAGTTCCTGCAGATCCTGCATGACCTGCGCTTCAGTCGGGCTGAGCACATCTTCAAGCACCGGCACCTGTTGCTCGATGGGGAAAAAGCCGAGTGAGGCCAGGCTTTTTTCCGCGACGTCGAGCAACTTTTCGCCCGGCGCTTCGGGGTCGTCGCTGAGGCGCTCCAGGTAATACTCGATGCTGGTGATGACGTCGGCCAGGCTGTCCAGTTCCTGCCAGCCGGGGTGATCCGGATCGAGCAGCAAGTGCTCGCGGATGAAGTGGTTGCAGGTTTCGATCAGGCTCGCCGCACGGCTCAACGGAATCATCGCCAGCGCACCGCGCACTTGGGTCAGCAAGGCCGGCAATGGCTGCAAGTGCTGGCGATCCCAGTCGGCGTCGATGTAGTCGACGATCATGTCCTTGGCCTGTTGCAGGCAGATGCGCGCTTCCTTGATCACGATCTGATGGATCTGGGTCAGGTCGGTGGTCGGCAGGCGGCTGTCTTCCTGGCTTTCCGGCTCGACGGTGCCGACCATGCCGGCGAGGGTCGCTTCGACGTAGAGCAAGGCACCGGCGACGTCCATCAGGATCGCGTCGTTGGGCTCACGCTGGCCCTGGGCGAGGCTGAGCACCACCGCCAGTTGGTCGATGATGACCTTGCGTGGCTGGCCGAAACCGAGCACCGCCAGGGTGTCGGCGATTTGCCGCAGTGGCGCCAGCAGGCTTTCGAGGTCCGAGGTGTGTTGGCGGTCGCTGCGCACGAACAGGTCCAGGCGCTCCTTGACCCGCACCAGCTCTTCACACAAAGCGGCCAACACCGAGCGCATGGCATCGCGGTCGGGACCGGCCAGCCGTGCTCGTTCTTCGTCGACCATCGCGCTGTCAGGCAGCGCGTCGTCCAGTCCGTAGCGATCTTTCATGGTCAGCATCTGCCCGGTGGGATGTTCGGCCTTGGCAATGTAGAACAGCAAACTCTTGAGTAACTCTAGCGGTGCTGGCTGATTGATGCCGGGCATGCCCTGTTCGAGCAGGCGCTTCAGTTCTTTGTCGGCCTCCTTGAACAGACTGCGCAACGCCGGACTGTTAGCAATCGAGCCGCCGCGCATGCCTTCGACCAGCGCCGAGGCGACTTGCCACAACGGGCTCAGGGGCGCGTTGCCGCACAGCCCTTCGAGGCGCGCAAAAACCTTGGTCAGGTAACCGAGATTGGTTTCGCCGTCCTGCTCACGCAGCAATCCGACCAGGGCCATCTGCAACATCTGCCGCAACTTGCGCAGCACATTGGGTAAATCCGCCGGCTCCAGCAGCGCCAGCGACTCTTCGTCCAGGGGCGGCAGGTCCGGCAATTGCGGGCTGAACAGGCTGGTTTCCGACAACAAGCTTTCGCCACGGGCGCTGCGCAGGTCGTTGATCAGTGGCAACACCACCAGCGGCAGGTCGCGGCGCGCACCTTGCACCCGGTCGAGATAAATCGGCAACTGCCCAAGGGCTTGCAGCAACAGGTGGAGCGTCTCATCGCGATGACTGACGCGGTTCTGTTGCAACGCCGTGGTCAGATGCTCCATCTCTTCGGCGAGCAGCGCCGCGCCGTAGAATTCGACCATCTGCAAACTGCCGTGAACCTGATGGATGCACGCCAGGCATTCACTGAGGGCGTGCGTCGCCTGCGGGTCATCAAGCAACGTTTCAATCGCCTGGTGAGCCACTTTCAGCGTTTCGGCAATCTCGCCTTTGACCCACTCGAGGGCCACATAGTCGTGCCGATCACCCATAACCACTCCAAATCACTGCTCTACTCAAAAAAAGCATTCGCTCGCAGGCGCTTCACACTTTATCCGCAACCTCAGCCTTGGCGGCCGGCAAGGTGAAACCGGACACCGAACGCCGCAGCTGGCTGGCCATTTTCGCCAGGTTGCCAATGCTCTCGGCGGTGGCGGTGGAGCCGGACGAGGTCTGCGTGGTGATCTGCTGGATCACGTTCATCGTCAGGGAAATCTGACCGGCCGAAGACGTCTGTTGCTGTGCTGCGTTGGAAATACTCTGGATCAACGCGGCGAGGGTCTTCGACACGCCTTCGATTTCTTCCAGGGCCACTCCGGCATCCTGCGCCAGACGCGCACCGCGCACCACTTCGGTGGTGGTCTGCTCCATGGAAATCACTGCTTCGTTGGTGTCGGTCTGAATCGCCCGCACCAGGGTTTCGATCTGCCGGGTGGCGGCGGACGAGCGCTCGGCCAACCGCTGGACTTCATCGGCGACCACCGCAAAACCGCGCCCGGCATCACCGGCCATGGAGGCCTGGATCGCCGCGTTGAGCGCAAGGATGTTGGTCTGGTCGGCAATGTCATCGATCAGGCTGACAATGTCGCCGATCTCTTGAGAAGACTCGCCGAGGCGTTTGATGCGCTTGGCGGTGTCCTGAATCTGCTCGCGAATATTGTCCATGCCGTGGATGGTGTTGTGCACCACCTCGTTGCCCTTGTTGGCGATTTCCACCGAACGCTCGGCCACCGCCGACGATTCGGCGGCGTTGGCCGAGACCTGATCGATGGACTGGGCCATGTCGTTGATCGCGGTGGAGGCTTCGGCAATCTGCTGCGCCTGATGCTCGGAAGCCTGGGCCAGGTGCATGGCGGTGGCCTGGGTTTCCTGCACGGCGGCAGCGACCTGGCCAGCGGTGAGGTTGATGGTCGCCACCAGATCGCGCAGTTGGTCCACGGAATAGTTGATCGAGTCGGCGATGGTCCCGGTGAAGTCTTCGGTCACCGAGGCGGTCACGGTCAGGTCGCCGTCCGCCAGGTCTTCGATCTCGTCGAGCAGGCGCATGATCGCGTTCTGGTTGCGCTCGTTCTTTTCGGCCGTTTCGCGCAGCTGACGGTTGGTTTCCCGAACCATCACCAGACCAATGAGGATGATCGACATCAGCGCCAACAGGCCCAGCACGTAGCCGCCAATGGTGTCGGTGTTGCGCCCGCCGGCCAGGTTTTCGAAACCGCCGGCCAGGTGCGAGGCTTCCTCGAGCAGGGTCTGCGACAGGGTGAAAATATTGGTCGCCGATTCACGGACCTTGAACAGCTCCGGCGAGGTTTCGAGGATTTCATCCACCGAACCCGAGACGAATTCGAACAGCTCGGAAATCTCGATCAACCGCGCGCGCGCATCGCGGTCTTCAACCTGGCTGACTTTCAGTGACGGATTGCCCTGGAGCATGCCGTTGAGCACCTGGCCGAATCGCGCCGCATCACGACCGAAGGCGTCGGCGGCCTGCTGCGAGTTTTCATCACCGGACAGCACGGTGTTCACCGCACCGAGAATTCGCTCAGCCAATAGCGACTGGCGCTGCGCCATGGCCACCTGCGCGGCCGGGGCACCGCGTTGGAGGAGTGTTTCGACGACTTTTTCGTACTCGACCTGCAACTGCGGCACGGTTTCGGCCAGCGTCGCGGCGACTTGATGCAGCGACAGCACGGTCTGTTCGCTGGAGAGGATCGCGTCGGTGTTTTTCAGCAGGCGTTCCCAGTCCAGTTGCACGGCACGCATTTCCGGGCGCACGGTGGACGGCGCCGGCGGCAGGCCGGTGGCGGGATCGCCTTTCTTCAGATAGCCCCAGCGTTGGGCAAAGTCGTTGCGCGCATCGCTCAGCAGCTTGAACGCCGCCGCCTTGCCGGCAGCGGCTTCGGTGGCGTTCTTGGCAATGCGCTGGGACAGCACGCGCAGCTCACCGGCGTGGCCGATGTACTGTTTGTCGTACGTGGCCTGGGTGTTGAGGTACGCGAAGTTGGCGAACAGCAGCATGATGAAGACGATCAGCGCGATGAACAGCGCGATGATCTGTGACCGGCTGCGCGACCCTTCTGGCTTGCCTGTTTTTGCTTTTATCATCGGTAACCAACACCCTTAAAGATTGCCGAAGAACCTGTGGGAGCGAGCTTGCTCGCGATAGCGATGTATCAGTCGACATCAATGCTGGCTGTGAGTCCGTCATCGCGAGCAAGCTCGCTCCCACAGGGGGCCGCGTTTACAGCGCGACGTGCATAAAGCTTTGCGACTGCACCAACGCAAACGGGCTGAACACCTGCCAGGTCTGCTCACGCTGAAACCGGCCTTTGATGAACGGTGCAATCGGGCCGCTCAAGGTATCTACCGGTTCCAGGCTGTCCTGGGCAAAGTGCTGCAAGCCGAAAACCTCATCGACCATCAACCCGGTAAACACCTCGTTATGCTCCACCACCAAGACCCGGCGCTGCTTGCGCACGGCTGACAGCTCATGCCCGAAGAAGCCGCACAAGTCGATGATCGGCAACAGACGCCCGCGCAGGTTGGCCACGCCCTTGACCCAGGGTCTGACCCCCGGCAGTTGGGTGAACCGAGGCTCGTGCAACACTTCGCTGACCTCGCCCATCGGTGCGACGTACCAGTGCTCGCCCAAGCGAAAACCGATGCCGCTCCAACTGTCTTGTCGGGTCGGCTGGGACGGCAAGTCAGCCGCCAGCAGACGACAACGCTGGTCGATCTGCAGCAGCAGTTCGAAAGCCGTCAGCGACTCGGTCATGGCCGGACGATCAACCGGCCAGCACGTTGTTCAGGGTCTTGATCAGGGTTTCTTCGTCGACCGGTTTGGTCAGGTAATCCTTGGCGCCCTGGCGCGTGCCCCAGACTTTGTCGGTTTCCTGATCCTTGGTGGTAATGATGATCACCGGGATGTGCCCGGTTTCCGGGTCTTTGGTCAGCTGACGGGTCGCCTGGAAACCATTGAGGCCAGGCATGACGATGTCCATCAGCACCGCGTCAGGTTTTTCCTGACGGGCCAGGGCCACGCCGTCGGCGCCGTTTTCGGCTTTCAACACTTCATGACCGTGCTTTTCCAGCATGCCGGTCAGTTTGTACATTTCGGTCGGCGAATCATCGACGATCAGAATACGTGCCATGGTCTTCCCCATTCTTGTCGACGCCGGGCCCGCTGGCCGAGCGTCACTGTGCGTGTCCTACTGCGGCAAAACGGCGGCGAAGCCCGGTACATGGGCCTGGATCGCGTTCAGCAGTTCTTCCTTGCTGAAAGGCTTGGTCAAAAACTGGTCGGAGCCGACGATGCGCCCCTTGGCCTTGTCGAACAGCCCATCCTTGGACGACAGCATAATCACTGGCGTGGACTTGAACGCACTGTTGTTCTTGATTAAAGCGCAGGTCTGATAACCATCCAGACGCGGCATCATGATGTCGACAAAGATGATGCCGGGGTGATTGTCGGCAATCTTGGCCAGAGCATCGAAACCATCGATGGCGGTGATCACTTCACACCCCACGTTTTTCAAAAGCGTTTCGGCGGTACGGCGAATCGTTTTCGAATCGTCGATCACCATGACCTTCAAGGCGCTGGAATGCTGTTCCATAAATGCTCTGCCGTCGCCTTTGCGAATCAAATTGTCCATTTCCGATAACCGGAGGCCCGAAACCCTTGATGTTCAAGGGCCAGCGCGATATGGCAGCCTTTTTAGCACAGTCTCCAAAACCAATCTATCGGCCAACCCTGGCAGTGGTTTTTCCTTGACCGGGAACACACTCAGCGCCACTCTGACGCCACTTTTGCAGGTCACTGCGACCCACCCAATTTCGAGGAAAAACCCATGAGCGTTCGCGTCGGGATTGTCATGGACCCTATCGCCAGCATCTCCTATAAAAAGGATAGCTCGCTGGCCATGCTGCTGGCCGCACAGAAGCGCGGCTGGGAACTGTTCTATATGGAACAGGGCGATTTGTACCAGGCCGAAGGCGAAGCGCGGGCGCGGATGCGGCCGTTGAAAGTCTTCGCCAACCCGGAAAAATGGTTCGAACTCGAAGCCGAGACCGACGCGCTGCTGAGCGATCTGGACGTGATCCTGATGCGCAAGGATCCGCCGTTCGACATGGAATTCGTCTACTCCACTTACCTGCTGGAGCAAGCCGAGCGCGCTGGCGTATTGGTGGTCAACAAGCCGCAAAGCCTGCGTGACTGCAACGAAAAACTGTTCGCCACGCTGTTCCCGCAGTGCACGCCGCCGACCGTGGTCAGCCGCCGCGCCGACGTGTTGCGTGAATTTGCCGCCAAGCACGGCGATGTGATCCTCAAGCCGCTGGACGGCATGGGCGGCACCTCGATCTTCCGTCACCGCGCTGGCGATCCGAACCTGTCCGTGATTCTGGAAACCCTGACCGCTCTGGGCACCCAGCAGATCATGGGCCAAGCCTACTTGCCGGCGATCAAGGATGGCGACAAGCGCATCCTGATGATCGACGGCGAGCCGGTGGATTACTGCCTGGCGCGAATTCCTGCCGCCGGTGAAACCCGTGGCAACCTCGCCGCCGGTGGCCGTGGCGAAGCCCGGCCGCTGACCGAGAAAGATCGCTGGATCGCCGCACAAGTCGGCCCGACCCTGCGCGAAAAAGGCCTGTTGTTCGTCGGTCTGGACGTGATCGGCGAGCATCTGACGGAAATCAACGTCACCAGCCCGACCTGCATTCGCGAGATTGATAACGCGTTTGGTACCGACATCGGCGGCCTGCTGATGGATGCCATCGATCAGAAGCTCAAGGCCCGTTGATATAGAACAGCCAAGAAACGACCAACATTGCGTTATCATCCGCGGCCTGTGAAAAACGCGATGTTGGTTTTTTTGTCATGACGCTCCCGTCCGATCTGCCCGCTGAACTCGCCCATCGTGGCGTGCGCCCGGCTGATCGCCTCGGTTTTACCCTGTTTCTCGCGGCGCTGATTCACCTGGCCTTGCTGTTGGGCGTCGGCTTTACGATGGTCGAACCCAAGCAAATCAGCAAAACCCTGGAAATCACCCTCGCCACCTTTAAAAGCGAAAAGAAGCCAGAGAAAGCCGATTTTCTTGCTCAAGAGAATCAGGAAGGCAGCGGCACCCTGGATAAAAAGGCAATTCCCAAGACCACCGAGGTCGCGCCTTTCCAGGACAACAAGGTGCAGAAAGTCACGCCACCGCCGGCGGCCAAGCCTCAAGTGGAGGCCGCACCGAAGGCCGCCGTGACGACCGTTGCGCCCAAGCCGAAAAAGGCCGCGGCCAAAACCGAAGAACCCAAGCCCGTCACCAAACCCGCCGTCGCCGCGCCGACGTTCGACAGTGAACAGCTGTCCACCGACATCGCCAGCCTGGAAGCGGAACTGGCCAACGAACAACAGTTGTATGCCAAGCGCCCGCGAATCCACCGCCTGAGCGCCGCGTCGACCATGCGCGACAAGGGCGCCTGGTATAAGGACGAGTGGCGCAAGAAGGTCGAGCGCATCGGTAATCTGAATTACCCCGACGAAGCGCGACGCAAGCAGATCTACGGCAATTTGCGCCTGATGGTTTCGATCAACCGTGATGGCTCGCTCTTTGAAGTGCTGGTGCTGGAGTCGTCCGGGCAACCGCTGCTGGATCAGGCGGCGCAGCGCATCGTGCGCCTGGCGGCGCCGTTTTCACCGTTTACCGGGGATTTGTCGGATATCGACCGCCTGGAAATCATCCGGACCTGGAAGTTTGCCCGCGGGGACAGACTCTCCAGCAACTGACACCCCACATTTGATCTGTGTTGGCTGCCAAATTGCGCCATCCTCAGCTTGTCAGTTCGCCCCTCCAACGCCACACTAGCGCTCATGAAGAACGTCAGCCCCAGCTACCTCAAGCATCAATTCCTGATCGCCATGCCTCACATGGTCGACCCGAACTTTGCGCACACCTTGACCTACATCGTCGAGCACACGGCCAATGGTGCCATGGGGCTGGTGGTCAATCGTCCGCAAGACCTCAACCTGGCCGATATCCTCGAACAACTGCGCCCTGACATCGAACCGCCGGTGCTCTGCCAGCATGTGCCGATCTTCATCGGCGGCCCGGTGCAGACCGATCGTGGTTTTGTCCTGCACCCCTCGGGGCAGAGTTATCAGGCCACCGTCGAGCTTGATGAGAAACTGGCCTTGTCGACCTCCCAGGACGTGCTGTTCGCCATCGCCGACGGCGTCGGTCCGGCGAAAAGCCTGATCGCCCTCGGATACGCTGGCTGGGAAGCCGGGCAGCTGGAAGCCGAACTGGCCCAGAACGCTTGGCTGACCTGCCCGTTCGATGCCGATATTTTGTTCAACACCAGCAGCGAACTGCGCCTGGAAGCAGCGGCCAAGCACCTGGGCGTCAATCTCAGCCTGTTGACCAGCCAGGCGGGACACGCCTGATGGCCCTGCGCCTGATTTTGGGTTTCGACTACGGCACCAAACAGATCGGCGTCGCGGTCGGCCAGGTAATTACCGGCCAGGCCCGCGAGCTGTGTACCTTGAAAGCACAAAACGGTATTCCCGACTGGAATCAGGTCGAAGCCCTGATTAAAGAGTGGAAACCCGATGCCGTGGTGGTGGGCCTGCCCTTGAACATGGACGGCACGCCGAGCGACATGTGCCTGCGCGCCGAGAAATTCGCCCGCCGCCTCAACGGCCGCTACAACCTGCCCTTCTATACCCACGATGAACGCCTGACCACCTTCGAAGCCAAGGGTGAACGGCGTGATCGTGGCGGACAAAAGGGCAGCTACCGTGACAACCCGGTGGACGCCATCGCCGCCGCCCTGCTGCTGCAAGGCTGGCTCGACGAAAACACCGCACTGTTCGAATCCTGAAGAGCCGCAACACGCGTCTCTACTTAGCGACAACCCGAGCCACCTCTCCAGCAGAACCCGGCTCGGGCCCAAGAAGGAGCAACCATGAGCCTGCCCAATCCCGCCGAACTGATCAGCCAGATGGCGACCCGTCTCAAGGCGCACCTGGAACACCGTGGCATCAGCGAGCCGCGCTACATCGGTATTCGTACCGGTGGTGTCTGGGTCGCCCAGGCGTTGCTCGATGAACTGGGCAGCGACTCGCCCCTCGGCACCCTGGACGTCTCCTTCTACCGCGACGACTTCAGCCAGAACGGCCTGCACCCACAAGTGCGCCCGTCCGCCCTGCCGTTCGAGATCGAAGGCCAGCACCTGGTGCTGATCGACGACGTGCTGATGAGCGGCCGGACCATCCGCGCCGCCCTTAATGAGCTGTTCGACTACGGCCGCCCGGCCAGCGTGACATTGGTGTGCCTGCTGGACCTGGACGCCGGCGAGCTGCCGATCCGCCCGAATGTGGTCGGCGCGACCCTGTCGCTGGCGGCCCACGAACGGGTGAAACTGTCCGGCCCGGAACTCAAGCTCGAACTGCAAGACCTCGCCCTTTAATTCGCCCTATTGAGAGTCCCCCTCGCGATGACGCCTCTAGAAACCAAGCGCCCGCTGCAGCTCAATGATCAGGGCCAGCTGCGCCACTTCCTCTCGCTCGACGGTTTGCGCCGCGAACTGCTGACGGAAATCCTCGACACCGCCGACTCGTTCCTCGAAGTCGGCGCCCGGGCGGTGAAAAAAGTCCCGTTGCTGCGCGGCAAGACCGTGTGCAACGTGTTCTTCGAGAACTCCACCCGCACCCGCACCACCTTCGAACTGGCCGCCCAGCGGCTGTCGGCGGACGTGATCACGCTGAACGTGTCCACGTCGTCGGCGAGCAAGGGCGAAACCCTGCTCGACACCCTGCGCAACCTGGAAGCCATGGCCGCCGACATGTTTGTCGTGCGCCACGGTGACTCCGGCGCGGCGCACTTCATCGCCGAACATGTCTGCCCGCAAGTGGCGATCATCAACGGCGGCGACGGCCGTCACGCCCACCCGACCCAGGGCATGCTCGACATGCTCACCATCCGTCGGCACAAGGGCGGCTTCGAAAACCTTTCCGTAGCTATCGTCGGCGACATCCTGCACTCGCGGGTGGCGCGCTCGAACATGCTGGCGCTGAAAACCCTCGGCTGCCCGGACATCCGCGTGATCGCGCCAAAAACCCTGCTGCCGATCGGCATCGAGCAGTACGGCGTGAAGGTTTACACCGACATGACCGAAGGCCTGAAAGACGTCGACGTCGTGATCATGCTGCGCCTGCAGCGTGAACGCATGACCGGCGGCCTGCTGCCGAGCGAAGGCGAGTTCTACCGCCTGTTCGGCCTGACCACCGCGCGCCTGGCCGGGGCCAAACCGGATTGCATCGTCATGCACCCGGGGCCGATCAACCGCGGCGTGGAAATTGAGTCGGCGGTTGCCGACGGTCCGCACTCGGTCATCCTCAATCAAGTCACCTACGGCATCGCGATTCGTATGGCCGTGCTGTCCATGGCCATGAGCGGGCAGACTGCCCAGCGCCAATTCGAGCAGGAGAACGCCCAGTGAAGCTCAGCATTCTCGGCGCCCGCGTCATCGATCCGGCCAGCGGCCTGGATCAAGTTACCGATATCCATATTGAAGCCTGCAAGATCATTGCCCTTGGCGCCGCCCCGGCCGGTTTTGTCGCCGTCGACACCCTTGACGCCAAAGGCCTGGTCGCCGCCCCAGGGCTGGTTGACCTGAACGTCGCCCTGCGCGAACCGGGCTACAGCCGTAAAGGATCAATCGTCAGCGAAACCCGCGCCGCCGCGGCCGGTGGCGTCACCAGTCTGTGCTGCCCGCCTAAAACCAAACCGGTGCTGGACACCTCGGCCGTGGCCGAATTGATCCTCGACCGCGCCCGCGAGGCCGGCAACACCAAGGTGTTCCCGATCGGCGCCCTGAGCAAAGGCCTGGACGGCGAACAGCTTGCTGAGCTCGTTGCCCTGCGCGATGCCGGTTGCGTGGCCTTCGGCAACGGCCTGGACAGCTTCCGCAACACCCGCACGCTGTGCCGGGCGCTGGAATACGCCGCAACATTCGACCTGACGGTGATTTTCAACTCTCAGGACCATGACCTGGCCGAAGGTGGCCTGGCCCACGAAGGCCCGACCGCCAGCTTCCTCGGTTTGCCGGGCATTCCCGAAACCGCCGAAACCGTGGCTCTCGCGCGGGATCTGCTACTGGTCGAGCAAAGTGGCGTGCGCGCGCACTTCAGCCAGCTCACCAGCGCCCGTGGCGTGGCCCTGATCGCTCAGGCCCAGGCTCGCGGCCTGCCGGTGACGGCCGATGTGGCGTTGTATCAACTGATACTGACCGACGAAGCGCTGATCGGCTTCAGCAGCCTCTATCACGTCCAGCCGCCGCTGCGCACCCGCGCCGACCGCGATGGCCTGCGTGAAGCGGTGAAATCGGGTGTGGTCTCGGCCATCTCCAGCCATCACCAACCCCACGAGCGGGACGCCAAACTGGCGCCGTTCGGGGCCACCGAGCCGGGCATCAGCAGCGTTGAACTGCTGCTGCCGTTGGCGATGACGCTGGTGGAAGACGGTTTGCTGGACCTGCCGACGCTGTTGGCGCGCTTGAGCACCGGACCTGCCGAGGCATTGCGCCTGCCGGCGGGCAAATTGGCGGTAGGTGGACCGGCGGACATCGTGCTGTTCGATCCGGCGGCGTCGACCGTGGCCGGTGAGACCTGGCTGTCCAAAGGCGAAAACTGCCCGTTCATTGGGCACAGCCTGCCGGGCGTGGTGCGTTACACCCTGGTGGATGGACGCATTAGCCACCAGGCGTAAGACCGCGTCGCCTGCATTCGCGAGCAGGCTCGCTCCCACAAGGACCGCATCAACCCTGTGGGAGCGAGCCGGCTCCGGGCGGCGATCCGACGAAGACTTACTGGAAGGCGCCTCGGTTCTGGGCATTGCGAATCGACACCTGGTCATTCAGCGTCCAGAAGTCATACAGCACCCCCAGAAAAAACAACCCGCCCGTCACCAGGTACAGCAATCCGCTGATCCACTTCCCCTGATACATCCGGTGTAAGCCGAATACCCCAAGAAACGTCAACAGAATCCACGCCACGTTGTACTCGATAGGCCCGGCGGTAAAACGCAGGTCCGCTTCACGATCCATGGCCGGGATCAGAAACACGTCGATCAGCCAACCGATACCCAACAAACCGAAGGTGAAGAACCAGATCGTCCCCGTCACCGGCTTGCCGTAATAGAAGCGGTGAGCGCCGGTAAAACCGAAAACCCACAGCAGGTAACCGATCACTTTGCTGTGCGTGTCTTGATGCGGAACGGGCTGTTGATAGGTGTTCATGAAGGACCTCGATTCACACGATAGATAAATATTCTTTAAATCTTTGTGACTTTTTTACAGGTTGCCGACGTATGGCAAATGCTACCTTGTGTCCCGTGAAAGCCTTGTACCACAAGCGTTGTGTCCGACAATCGCGTCTATTTTCCGCTTATTTGGTTCCGTTGACCCCAAGGTTGAATCGACCAACGGCCTCGGAAGGGTCAAAAAAGCTGTTATAAAGTTGCGCGCTAACTTATATGAGCCTTGCCTAATGCGTCCATTTTTCAAGACATGGCTAACCATTTGCCTTTTGATGCCACTGGCCGCCCACGCCACCAATCGTGAGCAACGTCTTCCTAACGTTAATGGTTACACCCAAAAATCCCATGTTTCTGCTCCTTCGAGCAAAAACAAACAGACCGTAAAACACGCTCCCCTGCTGAGCAGCAGCAAAAGCGGCCTGGTTCCGCCGATGGCGACCAAGGAAAGCAGCAACGTGCTGAGCCGCGCCGTAAACGTCCTGGGTACTCCGTACCGTTGGGGCGGCAGCAGCCCAAGTAAAGGGTTCGACTGCAGTGGACTGGTGAAATACGCGTTCAACGACGCCACGTTTGACCTGCCGCGCACGTCCAACGCCATGGCCAGCGGTCATGGGGAGAAAGTCGATCGCAAGGATCTGAAGCCTGGCGACCTGATTTTCTTCAACATCAAGAGCCGTCGGGTCAATCACGTTGCCATCTACCTGGGCAACGACCGCTTCATCCACGCACCACGTCGTGGCAAGTCGGTGACCATCGATACGCTGAAGAAACCCTACTGGGAAAGCCACTACGTGGTTGCCAAGCGGGTTATGCCGAAAGAGAAGAACGCCATTCAGGTTGTTCAGCGCTAACCTTCCGGGGCCTGACCCAGAAGTCACTTTGAATATGATGGCCCCATCGCGAGCAAGCTCGCTCCCACAGGATTGATGCAGTCCATGTGGGAGCGAGCTTGCTCGCGATGGCGTCTGTGAAAGCGCTACAAATCCCCCTCAAAAACCATCCGGCGTGCGCGCCTTCTCCCGCGCATGCTCGCGGCTGATCAAGCCCTTGCTCACCAGCTCCTTCAAGCACATATCCAGCGTCTGCATCCCCAGGTTTCCCCCGGTCTGAATCGACGAGTACATCTGCGCCACCTTGTCTTCGCGGATCAGGTTACGGATCGCTGACGTGCCGAGCATGATTTCGTGGGCCGCGATCCGCCCGCCGCCGATCTTCTTGACCAAGGTCTGCGACACCACCGCCAGTAACGACTCGGACAGCATCGAACGAACCATCGATTTCTCGTCCCCCGGAAACACGTCCACCACCCGGTCGATGGTTTTCGCCGCCGAGGTCGTGTGCAGCGTGCCAAACACCAGGTGACCGGTTTCGGCGGCGGTCAACGCCAGGCGAATGGTCTCCAGATCCCGCATCTCCCCCACCAGAATCACGTCTGGGTCCTCTCGCAGGGCCGAGCGCAGAGCCGTGGCGAAGCTGCGCGTATCACGATGGACTTCACGCTGGTTGATCAAGCATTTGCGCGACTCGTGGACGAACTCGATCGGGTCTTCGATGGTGAGGATGTGCTGATGGCGATGGGTGTTCAGGTGATCGATCATCGCTGCCAGGGTGGTGGATTTGCCGGAACCGGTCGGACCGGTCACCAGCACCAGCCCCCGTGGCGCTTCGGTAATTTTGCGAAACACTTCCCCCATACCGAGATCTTCCATGCTCAGGACCTTGGACGGAATGGTCCGGAATACCGCGCCAGCACCACGGTTGTGATTGAACGCGTTAACCCGAAAACGCGCCACGCCAGGCACGTCAAAGGAGAAGTCGGTCTCCAGGTGCTTCTCGAAGTCCACCCGCTGCGTGTCGTTCATGATGTCGTAGATCAGCGCCTGCACCTGCTTGTGGTCCAGGGCCGGCAGGTTGATGCGCCGCACATCGCCGTCGACCCGAATCATCGGTGGCAGGCCGGCAGACAGATGCAAGTCGGACGCGCCCTGTTTCGCGCTGAAACCCAGCAGCTCAGTGATATCCATAGCGTTCCTCAATTCCAGTAGAATGCCGCGAACCTTCAGCCGCCGGCGCCTCTTGATGTCCACGATAGCAGACAACATTGCTCAGGTTAGTTCACGCATCCACGCTGCCGCCCTTGCCGCAAAGCGTGACGAACACAGTGTCCAGCTGCTGGCTGTGAGCAAGACCAAGCCCGCCGAGGCCCTGCGCGAAGCGTATGCCGCCGGGCTGCGCGACTTTGGCGAGAACTACCTGCAGGAAGCCCTGAGCAAACAGCTCGAATTGGCCGACCTGCCCTTGATCTGGCACTTCATCGGCCCCATTCAATCGAACAAGACTCGCGCTATCGCCGAGCACTTCGCCTGGGTGCATTCCGTGGATCGTTTGAAAATCGCACAACGCCTGTCCGAACAACGTCCTGCCGAATTGCCGCCACTGAACATCTGCATCCAGGTCAACGTCAGCGGTGAAGCCAGCAAGTCCGGCTGCACCCCGGCTGATCTTCCGGCCCTGGCCAATGCCATCAGCGAACTGCCGCGCATCAAGCTGCGCGGGTTGATGGCGATCCCCGAGCCGACCGAAGATCGCGCCGCCCAGGATGCCGCTTTTGCTGCCGTACAAAGCCTGCAAGCCAGCCTGAACCTGCCGCTCGACACACTTTCCATGGGCATGAGCCACGACCTCGAGTCCGCCATCGCCCAAGGCGCCACTTGGGTCCGTATCGGTACGGCCCTGTTTGGCGCCCGCGACTACGGCCAGCCTTGAAAAATGGCTGACTCCTCTCTTTATAAGGACCTGACATGAGCAAGACTCGTATTGCCTTTATCGGTGCCGGCAACATGGCGGCCAGCCTGATTGGCGGCCTGCGCGCCAAAGGTCTGGACGCCGCGCAGATCCGCGCCAGCGATCCGGGCGCTGAAACCCGCGCTCGCGTGAACGCTGAACACGGTATCGAGGTGTTCGCCGACAACGCCGACGCCATCCAGGGCGCCGAAGTCGTCGTACTGGCGGTCAAACCCCAAGCGATGAAAGCCGTCTGCGAAGCGCTTCGCCCAAGCCTCAAGCCGAATCAACTGGTGGTCTCGATTGCGGCCGGCATCACCTGCGCCAGCATGAACAACTGGCTTGGCGCCCAACCGATCGTGCGTTGCATGCCCAACACCCCGGCGCTGCTGCGTCAGGGCGTGAGCGGCTTGTTCGCCACGGCTGAAGTGAGCACCGAGCAACGCAAACAGGCACAAGAACTGCTGTCCGCCGTCGGCATCGCACTGTGGCTGGATGAAGAGCAACAACTGGACGCGGTCACCGCCGTCTCCGGCTCGGGCCCTGCGTACTTCTTCCTGCTGATCGAAGCCATGACCGCCGCGGGCGTGAAGCTCGGTCTGCCAGCAGACATCGCCGCACAACTGACCCTGCAAACCGCTTTGGGCGCTGCTCACATGGCCGTGGCCAGTGACGTCGACGCTGCGGAACTGCGTCGCCGCGTGACCTCGCCTGCGGGCACGACGGAAGCGGCGATCAAGTCGTTCCAGGCCGGCGGCTTCGAAGCCCTGGTAGAAAAAGCACTCGGCGCCGCTGCGCACCGCTCGGCCGAGATGGCCGAACAATTGGGTCAATAAGGAGCCTTACATGATTGGATTGAACACTGCAGCGGTCTACGTGCTGCAAACACTCGGCAGCCTGTACCTGCTGATCGTGCTGCTGCGCTTCGTGCTGCAACTGGTACGCGCAAACTTCTACAACCCGCTCTGCCAGTTCGCCGTGAAGGCCACTCAGCCGCTGCTCAAACCGTTGCGCCGGATCATCCCGAGCATGTTCGGCCTGGACATGTCCTCGCTGGTGCTGGCGATCCTCGTGCAACTGGCGTTGATGGCCCTGACCCTGCTGCTGACTTACGGCACCACCGGCAACCCGCTGCAGTTGCTGATCTGGTCGCTGATCGGCGTGACCGCGCTGTTCCTGAAGATTTTCTTCTTTGCCCTGATCATCAGCGTGATCCTGTCCTGGGTCGCACCGGGTAGCCATAACCCTGGCGCCGAGCTGGTGAACCAGATCTGCGAACCGGCCCTGGCGCCGTTCCGCAAGATCCTGCCAAACCTCGGCGGTCTGGATATCTCGCCGATCCTGGCGTTCATGGTGCTCAAGCTGATCGACATGCTGGTGATCAACAACCTCGCCGCCATGACGATGATGCCGGAAATCCTGCGTCTGCTGATCTGACCCGGTGAGCTACTTTCGCTGGGACGGTGACGACCTGATTCTGGAGTGTCACCTGCAACCGGCGGCCCGCAGCGATGATTTCTGCGGGCTGCATGGTGATCGATTGAAGATCCGCCTGACGGCGCCGCCGGTTGAAGGCAAGGCCAATGCGTATTTGATAGCGTTTCTGGCCAAGGCGTTTGGGGTGTCCAAGAGTCAGGTGAGCTTGATCAGCGGCGAGTTGAACCGGCAGAAGCGGGTGCGGATTTGCTCGCCGAAGAAGTTGCCGGATTTGCCGGGGTTGGTGATGCGTTCGCTTTGATTGTGTGTTGCGCAGAATAACCACCCCTCACCCCAGCCCTCTCCCCAGTGGGGAGAGGGGGAAAGGGAGCAGATCGGGGACTTTTCAGAACCTGAGTTCGACTCAGACTTTCAGGTCGATGTAACCCGAAAAAACAACTCGATCAGTCCCCTCGCCCCTTTGGGGAGAGGGTTAGGGTGAGGGGTCGATCCAACGCCGAGCACCCATTTCCCAAACACCTCGGCCTTAGCTTGCTGCTAAAGGCAGCGGTCTTTAGACTTACGCCTCATTTCAACGAGAGCAGGGTCGATGCCAGCTGCCTTTCCCCCCGATTCTGTTGGTCTGGTGACGCCGCAAGTGGCGCACTTCAGTGAACCCCTGGCCTTGGCCTGCGGCCGTTCGCTCCCAGCTTATGACCTGATCTACGAAACCTACGGCACGCTGAACGCCGCGGCGAGCAACGCCGTGCTGATCTGCCACGCCTTGTCGGGTCACCATCACGCTGCCGGCTTCCACAGCCCCGACGACCGCAAACCCGGTTGGTGGGACAGCTGCATCGGGCCTGGCAAGCCGATCGACACCAACAAATTCTTCGTGGTCAGCCTGAACAACCTCGGCGGTTGCAACGGCTCTACCGGCCCGAGCAGCACCAACCCGGAAACCGGCAAGCCGTTCGGTGCCGACTTCCCTGTGCTGACCGTGGAAGACTGGGTTCACAGCCAGGCGCGCCTGGCAGACCTGCTCGGTATCGGCCAATGGGCCGCCGTGATTGGCGGCAGTCTCGGTGGCATGCAGGCCATGCAGTGGAGCATCACCTACCCGGATCGCATTCGCCACTGCCTCGCCATCGCCTCGGCCCCCAAGCTGTCGGC
Organism: Pseudomonas sp. GL_093; assembly: GCF_057837605.1. NCBI lineage: Bacteria > Pseudomonadati > Pseudomonadota > Gammaproteobacteria > Pseudomonadales > Pseudomonadaceae > Pseudomonas > Pseudomonas sp. GL_093. The sequence goes on from NZ_CM174448.1 coordinate 6,589,158, forward strand.
GCAGAACATTGCCTTCAACGAAGTGGCGCGCCAGGCGATCCTCACTGACCCCGAGTTCCACGGCGGTTCGTTCCAGGAAGCGGGCGTGATCCCCAAGCGTGGCTTGATGCTGGCGCGGATGGTCGGGCACATCACGTACCTGTCCGATGACTCCATGGGCGAGAAATTCGGCCGGGGCCTGAAGAGCGAAAAGCTCAACTACGACTTCCACAGCGTCGAGTTCCAGGTCGAGAGCTACCTGCGTTATCAGGGCGAAGAGTTCTCCGGGCGTTTCGACGCCAACACGTACCTGCTGATGACCAAGGCGCTGGACTACTTCGACCCGGCGGCGAACTTCGACGACGACCTGGCGAAAACCTTCGCCAACGCCCAGGCGAAGTTCTGCGTGATGTCCTTCACCACCGACTGGCGCTTCTCCCCCGCCCGCTCGCGGGAACTGGTGGACGCGCTGATGGCGGCCAAGAAAGACGTCTGCTACCTCGAGATCGACGCTCCGCAAGGCCACGACGCCTTCCTGATTCCGATCCCGCGCTACTTGCAGGCATTCAGCAATTACATGAACCGCATTACGTTGTGAGAAAGCCATGAGAGCTGATCTGGAAATCATCCAGGAATGGATCCCCGCCGGCAGCCGCGTGCTCGACCTCGGTTGCGGCGATGGCGAATTGCTGACCTGGCTGCGCGATAACAAGCAAGTCACCGGCTATGGCCTGGAAAACGACCCGGACAACATCGCCGAGTGCGTGGCCAAGGGCATCAACGTGATTGAGCAGGACCTGGACAAGGGCCTGGGCAACTTCGCGAGCAACAGCTTCGACGTCGTGGTCATGACCCAAGCGCTGCAAGCCGTGCACTACCCGGACAAGATCCTCGACGAAATGCTGCGCGTCGGTCGCCAGTGCATCATCACGTTCCCTAACTTCGGTCACTGGCGCTGCCGCTGGTACCTGGCGAGCAAGGGCCGGATGCCGGTGTCCGACTTTTTGCCGTACACCTGGTACAACACGCCGAACATCCACTTTTGCACCTTCGAAGACTTTGAAGCGTTGTGTCGCGAACGTGAAGCCAGGGTCATTGATCGGCTTGCCGTGGATCAACAGCATCGGCACGGGTGGGCCAGTAAGCTATGGCCTAATCTGTTAGGTGAGATCGGTATTTACCGTGTCAGCAGCCCCGGGCTGCAGGATCACAAGGTCGCTGTCTGAACCACGCCATTCCAAGGAGAACGAACATGGGTCGTCTAGCGCTGTTTTTACTCACTGCCTGCCTGAGCGTCACCGCCATGGCCGCCGACGTCATCAAAGGCGAGCGCAAGGAAACCTTTGGCGATGTAACGGTGCACTACAACACCTTCAACTCTACCTTCCTGACACCCGACATCGCCAAAGCGGCCGGGCTGACGCGGAGCAAGAACCAGGGTGTGATAAACGTCTCCGTGCTCAAGGATGGCAAACCACTGACCGCTGACGTCAGCGGATCGGTGAAAGACCTGACCAGCCAGACCGTACCGTTGAAGTTCAAACAGATCACCGAACAAGGCGCGATCTACTACATCGCCCAGTTCCCGGTCGATCAGCAGGAAGTCCGCACCTTCGACATCAAGGTGCAGAACGGCGATAAAATCAACACCATCAATTTCAACCAAGAGCTCTTCCCCGGCGAATGATCAACTTCACGCAACTCGTACTGGCCAGCCACAACGCCGGCAAACTCAAGGAACTTCAGGCCATGCTCGGCGAATCGGTGCAACTGCGCTCGATCGGCGAGTTCAGCAGCGTCGAACCTGAAGAAACCGGCCTGTCGTTCGTCGAAAACGCCATCCTCAAGGCCCGCAATGCCGCGCGCATTTCCGGCTTGCCGGCGCTGGCCGACGATTCGGGATTGGCAGTCGATTTCCTCGGCGGTGCGCCGGGTATCTACTCGGCTCGTTACGCCGACGGTCAGGGCGATGCGGCGAACAACGCCAAACTGCTCGACGTATTGAAGGACGTGCCGGAAGCCGAGCGCGGTGCGCAGTTCGTCTGTGTGCTGGCGCTGGTGCGTCACGCCGATGATCCGCTGCCGATCCTCTGCGAAGGCCTGTGGCACGGCCGTATCCTGCCTGCGGCCAGCGGCGAACACGGTTTTGGTTACGATCCGCTGTTCTGGGTGCCGGAGCGCGATTGCTCCAGCGCCGAGTTGAGCCCGAGCGACAAGAACCTCATCAGCCACCGCGCCCGTGCAATGGATCTGCTGCGCCAGCGTCTGGGCCTGAAATGATCCATGACTCATCCGCATCGCCGCTGATCTTCGGCGGCGATGCCCAATCGCCTCGGGCCGCGCTGCCTGTGCTGCCGCCCCTGGCGTTGTACATCCACATCCCGTGGTGTGTTCGCAAATGCCCTTATTGCGACTTCAACTCCCACACCGCCAGCCCGGTGCTGCCGGAAGAAGAGTATGTGGACGCGCTGCTGGCCGACCTCGATCAAGACCTGCATGCGGTTTACGGCCGTGAGCTGAGTTCGATCTTCTTTGGTGGCGGCACGCCGAGCCTGTTCAGCGCTGAAGCCCTGGGCCGCTTGCTTAAAGGTGTCGAGCAACGCATCCCGTTTGCCAGCGACATCGAAATTACCCTGGAAGCGAATCCCGGGACGTTCGAGCAAGAGAAGTTCGTCGCCTACCGCGCGCTGGGCATCAATCGCCTGTCGATCGGTATCCAGAGCTTTCAGGAAGAGAAACTCAAAGCGCTGGGGCGGATTCACAACGGTGACGAAGCGGTACGTGCCGCCGGCATGGCCCGTCAGGCCGGGTTTGATAACTTCAACCTGGACTTGATGCACGGCTTGCCCGATCAGTCCCTGGACGACGCCCTGAGCGACCTGCGCCAGGCCATCGCCCTGAAGCCGACCCATTTGTCCTGGTATCAGCTGACCCTGGAGCCGAACACGGTGTTCTGGAACCAGCCGCCGACGCTGCCGGAAGACGACACGTTGTGGGACATTCAGGAGGCCGGTCAGGCGCTGTTGGCCGAGCACGGTTACGCGCAATACGAAGTCTCGGCTTACGCGCAACCCGGTCGTCCGGCGCGGCATAACCTGAATTACTGGAGTTTCGGCGACTTCATCGGCATCGGCGCCGGGGCTCACGGCAAGCTGAGCCACCCGGACGGGCGCATCGTTCGTACCTGGAAGACCCGGTTGCCGAAGGACTACCTCAACCCGGCAAAAAGCTTCAAGGCTGGCGAGAAAGCCCTGACCAACGATGAGATGCCGTTCGAGTTCCTGATGAACGCGCTGCGCCTGACCGAAGGTGTCGAATCGCGGCTGTATCCGGAACGCACCGGGATGACCCTGGAAAGCCTCGCCGAACACCGCCGCGAAGCCGAACAAAGTGGCTTGTTGCAGGTCGAACCGTCACGTCTGGCGGCCACCGAGCGCGGACAGCTGTTTCTCAATGACTTGCTGCAGACATTTCTGAGCTGATTTCAGCCTTAAGGGAAAACGAATGGATTTGATACTCGACCTGCTCGCCACCGCATCCCGCTGGAGCCGTAGCAACCTGTCTGAAATCGCTCTGGCACTGGTGGGCTGCCTGCTGGTGTTGTTTGGCGCCGATATCAAAGGCTGGGTCGACCAACGCCTGGGCAGCATCGCCGGCGCCTTGCGCGTCCCGCTGATGGCCCTGCTGTGCATGATCGGCAGCGGCGTCGCGCTGATCTACGCCACACCGTGGATCATCAAAGGCCTGAGCCAGTTCAACAACTACAGCCTGGCGCCGGTGTTGTTGGTGGTGCTGGTACTGATCGGCGTAGTCGCCGACCGCCGCTGACTTTCGAACACACCCAAAAACAACTGTAGGAGTGAGCCTGCTCGCGATAGCGTCATGACATTCAACCTCTTAGGTGACTGTCAGACCGCTATCGCGAGCAGGCTCACTCCTACATTTTTTACCGCGTGATGCTCAGGACTGTTTCTCGAACTTCAGATCCCACACGCCATGCCCAAGACGTTCGCCGCGGCGTTCGAACTTGGTGATCGGGCGTTCGGTCGGGCGCGGGACGCATTTGCCGTCTTCGGCAAGGTTGCGGTAACCCGGCGCGACGTTCATCACTTCCAGCATGTACTCGGCGTACGGTTCCCAGTCGGTGGCCATGTGCAACACACCGCCGACCTTCAACTTGCTGCGCACCAGTTCAGCGAACGACGCTTGAACGATACGGCGCTTGTGGTGACGGCTCTTGTGCCATGGGTCCGGGAAAAACAGCATCAGGCGATCGAGGCTATTGTCGGCCACACAGAGGTTGAGCACTTCGATCGCGTCGCAATCGTAGACCCGCAGGTTGGTCAGGCCCTGAGTCAGCACGCCATTGAGCAGCGCACCAACACCCGGACGGTGCACTTCCACGCCAATGAAATCCTGTTCCGGCGAGGCCGCGGCCATTTCCAGCAGCGAATGGCCCATGCCGAAACCGATTTCCAGCGAGCGCGGTGCCGAACGACCGAACACCTGATCGAAGTCCACCGGCGCATCGGCCAGAGGCAACACGAACAGCGGCGTGCCTTGCTCCAGACCTTTTTGCTGGCCTTCGGTCATGCGCCCGGCGCGCATCACGAAACTCTTGATGCGGCGGTGTTGGCGCTCTTCGCCTTCTTCCGGCTGGATAGGCGTTTCGTTTGATTCAGTCATCAATGGCTCTTACTTGATCAGACCATCCAGCGGCGAGGAGGCGCTGGCATAGAGTTTTTTCGGCATGCGGCCGGCGAGGTAGGCCAAGCGACCTGCAACGATGGCGTGTTTCATGGCTTCAGCCATCATGATCGGCTGCTGGGCGTGGGCGATGGCCGAGTTCATCAGCACCGCTTCGCAACCCAGTTCCATAGCGATGGTGGCGTCGGAAGCGGTGCCGACACCGGCGTCCACCAGCACAGGAATCTTGGCTTCTTCGAGGATGATCTGCAGGTTGTACGGGTTGCAGATCCCCAGGCCCGTGCCGATCAGACCGGCCAGCGGCATCACCGCGATAACACCGATTTCCGCCAATTGACGGGCAATGATCGGGTCATCGCTGGTGTAAACCATCACGTCGAAACCTTCCTTGACCAGCACTTCGGCGGCCTTGAGGGTTTCGATCACGTTGGGGAACAGGGTTTTCTGGTCGGCCAGCACTTCCAGCTTCACCAGGTTGTGGCCGCCGAGCAGCTCACGGGCCAGGCGGCAGGTGCGCACAGCCTCGGTAGCGTCGAAGCAACCAGCAGTGTTAGGCAGGAAGGTGTAGCGATCCGGCGACAGGACTTCGAGCAGGTTCGGTTCGCCCGGGTTCTGGCCGAGGTTGGTGCGGCGCACGGCGAAGGTGACGATCTCGGCACCCGAGGCTTCGATGGCCAGGCGGGTTTCTTCCATGTCGCGGTACTTGCCGGTACCTACCAGCAAACGCGACTGGTAAGTACGACCGGCCAGGACGAAGGGCTTGTCGCTACGAACGATGCTCATGGGAAATCCTCTGTAGGGGTGAGGTTCTTGCAGAATTCTGTGCCCTTAAGGGCCGGACGACTAGCCGCCGCCGATGGCGTGAACGACTTCGACCGAATCGCCGTCGTTCAGCGTGGTGTCGGCATGCTGACTGCGCGGGACGATATCCAGATTGAGTTCGACCGCCACCCGGCGTCCGGTCAGTTCCAGACGGGTCAGCAGGGCCGCAACGGTTTCACCGTCGGGCAGTTCAAGGGATTCGCCGTTCAACTGAATGCGCATACCGAATGCCGCCATCATTTTTAGGGGCTGGCATTCTAGCCCGATCAGTCTTGGCGACCCAAGCCATTCGTCATGAAATGGACCACCCGGTCAGCTCAACCGCCAGGCGGCAAGCCCCAGGCACAACCAGCCGACCAGAAATGCCAGGCCGCCGAAGGGGGTGATGATCCCTAGCTTGCTGACGCCGGTCATGGTCAACAGGTACAGACTGCCGGAAAACAGCAGGATGCCGACGACAAACGATGCTCCCGCCCAGGTGATCAGGCGCCCGGGAATCTGCGTGGCCAGCAACGCAACGCCCACCAATGCCAATGTGTGCACTAACTGATAGGTCACGCCGGTGTGGAAAATTGCCAGGTACTCGGGCGTCAGACGGCTTTTCAAGCCATGGGCGGCGAACGCGCCAAGGGCAACGCCGGTGAAGCCGAAGAAAGCGGCCAGCATCAGAAAGCCACGCAGCATGAAGAACTCCAGTCAGACTCGATCCACAGGGTCTGTATAATGGCCCGCTCAACGGGTTCGGCCAAGCCATCTCTATGCTGCGTATATTTTTGCGACGATTCACGAAGGCCCTGCTCTGGTTCGCGGGTGGCAGCGTATTGCTGGTGCTGATCTTTCGCGTGGTACCACCACCGGGAACCGCGCTGATGGCCGAGCGCAAGGTCGAATCCTGGTTCGACGGCGAGCCCATCGACCTGCAACGCACCTGGAAACCCTGGGATGAAATCTCCGATGACCTGAAAGTCGCGGTGATTGCCGGCGAAGATCAGAAATTCCCGGAGCATTGGGGCTTTGACTTTGGCGCGATCCAGGCCGCACTGGCCCACAACGAACTCGGCGGAACGATTCGCGGCGCCAGCACCTTGAGCCAGCAGGTCTCGAAGAATCTGTTTCTGTGGTCCGGCCGCAGCTGGTTGCGCAAAGGCCTGGAAGCCTGGTTTACCGGGCTGATCGAAGTGTTCTGGCCCAAGCAGCGAATTCTTGAGGTGTACCTCAACAGTGTCGAGTGGGATGACGGTGTGTTTGGCGCTGAAGCAGCCGCCAGGCATCACTTTGGCGTCGGCGCTCGTTCGCTGTCCCGGCAGCAGGCCAGTTTGCTGGCTGCGGTGCTGCCTAACCCGCGGGTGTGGAGCGCCAGTCATCCAACTAACTACGTCGCACGGCGAGCGGGATGGATTCGACAGCAGATGAGTCAGCTCGGTGGCGATAGCTATCTGGTGGGGATCAATGATTCACGCCGCGCACCTTGGGCTCAGTAGCCGATCACTATCTTATGAACACTGAAGCCCCCCTGTGGGAGCGAGCCTGCTCGCGATGGCGGTGGATCAAACAACATTTACAGTGCCTGACCTGACGCCATCGCGAGCAGGCTCGCTCCCACAGGTGTCCGGTGTCAGCTAGACAAACTGGCCACAAACAAAAACGCCCCGATCAATGATCGGGGCGTTTTTTTATGCCGGAGCTGCGGTTAGGCGGCGATCGACAACTTGAGCTTGTTCATCGCGCTCTTCTCGAGCTGACGAATACGCTCGGCCGACACGTTGTACTTCTGCGCAAGGTCGTGCAGCGTGGCTTTTTCTTCCGCCAGCCAGCGCTGGTAGAGGATGTCACGGCTGCGGTCGTCCAGCACTTCAAGCGCTTCGTGCAGGTTGTGGTTCGAGTTGTCGCTCCAGTCGGCATCTTCCAGTTGACGGGCCGGGTCGTACCGGTGGTCTTCCAGATAGTTGGCCGGCGATTGGAAAGCACTGTCGTCGTCCGCTTCCGCGGCCGGGTCGAAGGCCATGTCATGGCCGGTCAGGCGACTTTCCATCTCACGCACTTCCCGAGGCTCTACACCGAGGCTTTCCGCCACACGGTGGACTTCCTCGTTGTTCAGCCACGCCAGACGTTTCTTCTGGCTGCGCAGGTTGAAGAACAGCTTGCGCTGGGCCTTGGTGGTCGCGACTTTCACAATGCGCCAGTTGCGCAGGATGAACTCGTGGATTTCCGCCTTGATCCAGTGCACGGCGAACGAAACCAGGCGCACACCCATTTCCGGGTTGAAGCGCTTCACCGCCTTCATCAGGCCGACGTTGCCTTCCTGGATCAGGTCAGCCTGAGCCAGACCATAGCCGGAATAGCTACGGGCGATATGTACAACAAAACGCAGGTGGGCGAGCACCATCTGCCGAGCCGCCCCCAAATCCTGCTCATAATAGAGACTCTCGGCCAGTTCACGCTCCTGCTCCGGCGTCAGCAATGGAATGCTGTTCACGGTGTGCACATAGGCCTCCAGGTTCGCACCCGGGACCAGAGCATATGCAGGTTGCAAAGAATTGGTCATACGAAAAAACCTCCGACTTACATAACTCGTGCAGTTCAGCACTGCGAAAATTGACCGGAAACCGAAAGACAAGTTCCCATAAACGCTGAAAGGTCAATACGAGCAAAATGATATTACTTTGGCGCAAGCTCCCGCAGGTGGCGTGCGACTGCAATCCATGCACCGATATACCCCAACAGCACCGCGCCAAGCAAGAGAGACAGACCGTCGGCAACTGGCACTCCGGCCAGCGCAAAATCACTGCCATACAGACCGGCCAGCCCAACCACCGCGTCGTTCAGCCAATCAAGGCCGAACGCCAATACGCCCCAGGAAAGAATCCCCGCACCGAAGCCATAAAGCGCACCCATATACAGAAAGGGCCTGCGCACATAGCTGTCAGTGCCGCCGACGAGTTTAATCACTTCTATCTCTGTGCGGCGGTTTTCAATATGAAGACGAATGGTATTGCCTATCACCAAAAGTAATGCAGAAACCAGAAGCACGGTCAGACCGAAGACAAAACGGTCACCCAGCTTGAGGATGGCTGCCAGACGCTCGACCCAGACTAGATCAAGTTGCGCCTGTTGTACCTTCGGCAGCTCGGAAAGTTTTTGTCGTAATGCTTCAAGCGCGGGCTTGTCGACTTCGTTCGGGGTGACCAGAACCACGCCTGGCAGCGGGTTTTCCGGCAGTTCCTTGAGCGCCTCACCCAGACCTGATTGCTGCTGGAACTCTTCCAGCGCCTGATCGCGGCCGACATATTCAGCATCAGCTACGCCAGGCATGCCTTTGATCTGCTCGCGCAACGACTCGCCTTCAGCGGGGCTGGCCTCGATTTGCAAATACAGAGAAATCTGCGCCGCACGCTGCCAGGAACCGCCGAGACGCTCGACGTTACTTAGCAAAAGTGACAGACCCATGGGCAAACTCAGGGCAACCGCCATCACCATGCAGGTGAAGAAGCTGCCGATTGGCTGCTTGCCCAAACGACGCAAGCTATCGAGCAGGCTGGCGCGATGGCTCTCGACCCAGGCACGGAACAGTGTCGCGAAATCCGGGCCGTCATCATCGTCGCGTTTTTTCTTTTGCGGTTGCTGATCGGCGGCCTTCGGGGCCACGCGCTCGGAAACCTTGGGGCTGCGTGTCGCACTCATACGCCGGCCTCCCCGTCACCGATCAATCGGCCGCGTTGCAGGGTCAGCATGCGGTGGCGCATGCGGGCGATCAGTGCCAAGTCGTGACTGGCAATCAGCACGCTGGTGCCCAGACGGTTGATGTCTTCGAACACGCCCATGATTTCCGCCGCCAGACGCGGATCGAGGTTACCGGTCGGTTCGTCCGCCAGCAGCAAGGCCGGGCGGTGAACGATGGCGCGGGCGATGCCGACGCGCTGTTGCTGACCAGTGGACAGGTCGCCGGGGTACAAATCAGTCTTGTCCGACAGCGCCACGCGCTCCAGCGCTGAATCCACGCGCTTGGCGATCTCGGCCTTGGACAGCCCAAGGATCTGCAAGGGTAGCGCGATGTTGTTGAACACCGTGCGATCGAACAGTAATTGGTGGTTCTGGAACACCACGCCGATCTGCCGCCGCAAATACGGGATCTGCGCGTTGCTGATGGTGCTCAGGTCTTGCCCGGCCAGCAGCAATTTGCCGGTGGTCGGACGCTCCATCGCCAGCAGCAGGCGCAACAAGGTGCTTTTACCGGCGCCAGAGTGGCCGGTCACAAACAAAAACTCGCCCCGACGGACTCGAAAGCTCAGCTCATGCAAGCCGACGTGACCGTTCGGGTAGCGCTTACCGACCTGTTCGAAACGAATCATGAACGCTCCCGCTCGGCAAACAATGCCTGGACAAAGGGTTCTGCTTCAAAAGTACGCAAATCATCGATGCCTTCACCGACGCCGATGTAGCGAATCGGCAGGCCAAACTGCTTGGCGAGGGCGAAAATCACCCCACCTTTGGCGGTGCCATCGAGCTTGGTCAGCGCCAGGCCGGTCAGTTCCACGGTCTGGTTGAATTGTTTGGCCTGGCTGATCGCGTTCTGGCCAGTGCCGGCATCGAGCACCAACAGCACCTCGTGAGGCGCCTCGGCGTCGAGCTTGCTGATCACCCGGCGAACCTTCTTCAGCTCTTCCATCAAGTTGTCTTTGGTGTGCAAACGACCGGCGGTGTCGGCGATCAGCACGTCAATGCCACGGGCCTTGGCGGCTTGCACGGCGTCGAAGATAACCGAAGCCGAGTCAGCGCCGGTGTGCTGGGCGATGACCGGGATCTTGTTGCGCTCGCCCCAGACCTGCAATTGCTCGACGGCGGCGGCGCGGAAGGTATCGCCGGCCGCGAGCATGACTTTCTTGCCTTCGAGCTGCAGCTTCTTCGCCAGTTTGCCGATGGTGGTGGTCTTGCCCGCGCCGTTGACGCCGACGACCAGAATCACGAACGGCTTGTTCTGCGAAGTGATTTTCAGCGGTTGTTCGACGGGTTTGAGCATCGCCGCCAGTTCCGCTTGCAGGGATTTGTACAGCGCGTCGGCGTCGGCCAGCTCTTTGCGCGCGACCTTCTGGGTCAGATGCTGAATGATCACCGAAGTCGCCTCGACGCCCACATCGGCGGTCAGCAGGCGGGTTTCGATGTCTTCGAGCAGCTCGTCATCGATGATCTTCTTGCCCAGGAACAGGCTGGCCATGCCTTCGCCGATGCTGGCGCTGGTTTTGGACAGGCCTTGTTTCAGGCGGGCGAAGAATCCGGCTTTGGTTTCTTCGGTACGCACGGGCTCGGCAGGCACTTCGACCGGAACGACGGGTGCGGCGGCAACGGGTGCGACGACCGGTGCCGGCGGTTGAACAACCGGAGCAACCGGAGCAACAAAAGCGGGCACCACGGGTTCTGGAACAACCGGTTCAGGCTCGGCCACCACCACTGGCGCGACAACCGGCTCAACCACTGGCGCTTGAACGGGCTCAGGAGCAAAGGCAGTCGGCGCTGGAATCGGCGGCGTAATGTGCGGCGCCAGCTCATCTTCGACCAATGCCACCGGCTCTTCTGCCACAGGCAACGTCAGCCATGGCTCGGCAATGGGCGTGAGCGGCACTTGGGCCACGACTTCGGCGACTACATCAGGCTCAGGCTCAATGGCCGTTTGCAGCACCGGCTCAGCGATCGGCCGGACAATCGGCGCAAGCTCTTCTTCTATTACCGGCGCAGGCGTTGGCTCAGGAAGTGGCTGTGGCTGTTCGACGACGGGTTCCTGCGGCTTTTTGCGCAGCCATCCGAACAGGCTTTTCTTCTCGCCAGCCGCAGCTGGGGCTTTCTTGTCGTCGTTGGAACCAAACATGGATGACGGCTATCTCACGGTAGCGACGCGCCAAAGGGCGCCTCGGCAAATAAATATTCGATGCAGAACAGACTGCGATTGACCCAGCTTGTTCACGCGCAACATTTTGTCGAGGTGCAAACAGCACCTCAAAGGTCGACTAATACGAAGGACTGGAACGGCATCGTCGGCGAAAACGCAGAGTTTAGCTGACAAACTCAAAGCTTCCGCCGTAAACCCAAACAACCTGCTGACCGATCAAAGGCCTGATAGGCGTGGCCGCCAGTAAAACGGATCAGTATCCTAGCACCCTCTCGCCCGCCGACGCTAAGACCAAGCGGGCAGCCCCAAAGGTTTAAAAACGAATGAATGCTCTAGCCCGCCGCGCTGCAGGCCTGCTGCTCAGCACAGTTTGTCTGCCCCTCTCGGCCCTGGCTGCCGATCCACAACCCACCCACGAATTCACCCTCGATAACGGCCTGAAGGTCGTCGTGCGCGAAGACCATCGTGCGCCAGTGGTGGTTTCCCAAGTCTGGTACAAGGTCGGCTCTAGCTACGAGACGCCGGGTCAGACCGGTTTGTCCCACGCCCTGGAACACATGATGTTCAAGGGCAGCGAGAAAGTCGGCCCTGGCGAAGCGTCGCTGATCCTGCGCGACCTCGGCGCCGAAGAGAACGCTTTCACCAGCGACGACTTCACGGCGTACTACCAGGTGCTGGCCCGCGACCGTCTGGGCGTAGCCTTCGAGCTGGAAGCCGACCGCATGGCCAGCCTGCGCCTGCCGGCCGACGAGTTCGCCCGCGAGATCGAAGTCATTAAAGAAGAACGTCGCCTGCGCACCGACGACAAGCCGATGTCCAAGGCCTACGAACGCTTCAAGGCCATGGCCTACCCGGCCAGCGGTTACCACACGCCGACCATCGGCTGGATGGCTGACCTGGACCGCATGAAAGTCGAAGAGCTGCGCCACTGGTACCAATCCTGGTACGTGCCGAACAACGCCACGTTGGTGGTGGTGGGCGACGTGACCCCGGACGAGGTCAAAACCCTGGCCCAGCGCTACTTCGGCCCGATCGCCAAACGTGACGTGCCACCGGCGAAAATCCCGCTGGAACTGGCCGAGCCCGGCGAACGGCAGATCACCCTGCATGTGCAGACTCAACTGCCAAGCCTGATGCTGGGCTTCAACGTGCCAAGCATCGCCACTGCTGAAGACAAACGCTCGGTCAACGCCTTGCGCCTGATCTCCGCCCTGCTCGACGGCGGCTACAGCGGACGCATTCCGACGCAACTGGAGCGTGGCGAAGAGCTGGTCTCCGGCGGTTCGTCGAGTTACGACGCCTATACCCGTGGCGACAGCCTGTTCACCTTGTCGGCAACGCCCAACACCCAGAAAAACAAAACCATGGCTCAGGCTGAAGCTGGCCTGTGGAAGCTGCTCGAACAGCTGAAAACCACCGCGCCGTCCGCTGAAGAACTGGAACGCGTCCGCGCCCAGGTCATTGCCGGCCTGGTTTTCGAGCGTGACTCGATCACCAGCCAGGCCACCGCCATTGGCCAACTGGAAACCGTCGGCCTGTCCTGGAAGCTGATGGACACCGAACTCGCTGACCTGGAAAGCGTGACCCCGGACGACATCCAGAAGGCCGCCAAGCTGTACTTCACCCGCGAACGTCTCAGCGTCGCCCATGTATTGCCGGAGGAGACGACTCATGAGTGAGCGTAAAAAACCGCGCCTGGTCCTGATGGGCCTGATCGCTGTCGCATTGATCGGGTCTGCCGCGTTTTACTTCTCGAAGACCGACGAATCCAAGGCCAGCGAAGCCCTCGACAAGGCCAAGACCAGCCAGAAGCTGCAATCGCTGGCCGAACTCGACGGCAAAGCGCCAGGCCACCGCACCCTGGACGTGCAGACCTGGAAGACCGCCGAGGGCGCCAAGGTGCTGTTCGTTGAAGCCCGGGAGCTGCCGATGTTCGACATGCGCCTGATCTTCGCCGCTGGCAGCAGCCAGGACGGCGACGCACCTGGCCTCTCCGTGCTGACCAACGCCATGCTCAACGAAGGTGTGGCCGGCAAAGATGTCGGCGCCATCGCTCAGGGCTTCGAAGGCCTGGGCGCAGACTTTGGCAACGGCGCATTTAAAGACATGGCATTGGCTTCGTTGCGCAGCCTCAGTGCCGCGGACAAACGCGAACCGGCCCTGAAGTTGTTCTCTGAAGTCGTCGGCAAACCGACCTTCCCGGCCGATTCCTTTGCGCGCATCAAGAACCAGATGCTCGCCGGTTTCGAGTACCAGAAGCAGAACCCCGGCAAACTCGCGAGCCTGGAGCTGATGAACCGTCTGTACGGCGATCACCCGTACGCGCACTCCAGCGACGGCACGGCGAAAACCGTTCCAGCGATCACACTGGCTCAACTGAAGGCGTTCCATGAGAAGGCCTACGCGGCTGGCAACGTGGTGATTGCGCTGGTGGGCGACCTGTCTCGTGCCGAGGCGGAGGCGATTGCTGCGCAAGTCTCCAGCGCGCTGCCAAAAGGCCCGGAGCTGGCGAAAATCCCGCAACCGGAGGAACCGAAAGCCAGCATCGGTCACATCGAGTTTCCGTCCAAGCAGACCAACCTGATGCTCGCGCAATTGGGCATCGACCGTGACGACCCGGATTACGCGGCGCTGTCCATGGGCAACCAGATTCTTGGCGGCGGTGGCTTCGGCACGCGGTTGATGAGCGAAGTGCGCGAGAAGCGCGGCCTGACTTATGGCGTGTATTCGGGTTTCACCCCGATGCAGGTTCGCGGCCCGTTCATGATCAACCTGCAGACCCGCGCCGAGATGAGCGAAGGCACGCTGAAACTGGTGCAGGACGTGCTCGCCGACTACCTTAAAACCGGCCCGACCCAGAAAGAACTCGACGACGCCAAGCGTGAACTGGCCGGCAGCTTCCCGCTGTCCACCGCCAGCAACGCCGACATTGTCGGCCAACTCGGCGCCATGGGGTTCTACAACCTGCCGCTGAGTTATCTGGATGACTTTATGCGTGAGTCCCAAAGCCTGACGGTCGAGCAAGTCAAAACCGCACTGAACAAACATTTGAGCACGGACAAAATGGTCATCGTCAGCGCTGGCCCGACCGTGCCGCAAAAGCCGTTACCGGCCCCAACTGATAAACCTGCCGAGCAACCGCTCGGGGTTCCGGAGCATTAATGGCCACTCGTCCTAAAAAACCCGTACACAACGTCCATAACGGCGTGAACCAACTGCGCATCATCGGCGGTGAATGGGGCAGCCGAAAGCTGAGTTTCCCGGATGCACCGGGCCTGCGCCCTACCCCGGACCGGGTGCGTGAAACCCTGTTCAACTGGCTCGCGCCTTATGTCGCTGGCGCCAAGGTTCTGGACCCGTTCGCCGGCAGCGGCGCGTTGTTCCTCGAAGCCTTGTCCCGTGGCGCGGCCATGGGTCAGGCGCTGGACGCCAGTAACATCGCGGTCGCCAGCATCAAGGAACATCTGGGCACGCTGCGCTGCACCACCGGCCAGATTCAGACCGCCGATGCCCTGCGCTACCTGGAAACCCAGACAGCGACCGCTTACGACCTGGTGTTCCTCGATCCGCCGTTCAACCAGAACCTGTTGCCGGGCGTTTGTGCATTACTTGAAGAGCGTCAGTGGCTGGCTGATGAAGCCTGGATCTACACTGAAAGCGAGAATGCGCCATCGAGCCTTGGCTTACCAGGCAACTGGCGCCTGCACCGGGAGCAGAAATCCGGGCGGGTGTATTACGCGCTGTGGCAACGTATGGCAGAGATTGCCGGTTAACCAACCGGCCTGAAAAAGGTGCGCGCCTCAAGCGAGGCTCGCACCGCTGCATCGAGAACCATCGTGCCCCAAACGCCAGAACGCTTCACCCCCGCCTTCGGCCTCGGCAACCCGCACTTGCAAACCTTGTGGGGACCGCTGTGGCGCAAAACCACACACATCGAACGCCAGCGCGAACGCTTGTGGCTTGAGGATGGCGACTTTCTCGATCTCGACTGGCACGGCCCGCACAGCGCCGATGCGCCACTGGTGCTGGTGTTGCACGGCCTGACCGGCTCTTCAAATTCGCCTTACGTGGCCGGGGTGCAGAAAGCACTGGGTGCCCAAGGCTGGGCCAGCGTCGCACTGAACTGGCGCGGCTGTTCCGGCGAGCCAAATCTGTTGCCGCGCAGCTACCATTCTGGCGCCAGTGAAGACCTGGCCGAAACCATCAAACACCTGAAGGCCCAACGACCGCTCGCGCCGTTGTATGCGGTCGGCTATTCCATGGGCGGCAATGTATTGCTCAAGCACTTGGGCGAATCCGGCAGCAATAGTGGCGTGGTCGGTGCGGTGGCGGTGTCGGTGCCGTTTCGTCTCGATCAATGCGCCGACCGTATCGGTCAGGGTTTCTCCAAGGTCTATCAGGCGCATTTCATGCGCGAGATGGTGGCCTACATTAAAAACAAGCAGCGCCAGTTCCAGCACGATGGGCGCGAGGAAGGACTGGCGGCATTGGCCGCGCTGGGCTCGTTGGAGAACATGCGCACGTTCTGGGATTTCGATGGCCGGGTCACCGCGCCGCTGAACGGTTTTGCCGATGCCAAGGATTACTATGACCGCGCCTCAAGTCGCTATTTCCTTGGCGAAATTCGTACGCCAACCCTGATCATTCAAGCGGCCGATGACCCGTTTATATTTCCTCATAGCCTGCCGCACGCCGACGAATTGTCCGCCTGCACTCAATTCGAGTTACAGACCAAGGGTGGGCATGTCGGCTTCGTCGATGGTTCGTTCAAGCAACCGGGTTACTACCTGGAACGCCGCATCCCACAGTGGTTGACCGCCGTGGGTCGTCAGTAAGGCCATGGACGTCGATCAGGGCGAGTCGATCCGATTCTGGCAAACAGCGCCGTTGGCCGGCGTCGAGTTATTGTCCGCGCGCTACATCGAACACCGTTTTGCGCCCCATGTGCATGACGGTTACGTGATCGGCATGATCATGGCGGGCGCCCAGCGCTATCGTTATCGCGGTGCCGAACACCTGGCGGGCAGCGGCACGCTGGTGCTGATCAATCCGGACGAACTGCATACCGGCCATAAAGGCACTGAGGATGGCTGGCTGTATCGGGCGTTTTATCCGGACAGCGGTCAGATTCTGTCGCTGTTGGCCGAGCTGGAACTGCCGACCAACGACTTGCCAGCATTTGGCGCCACGCTGTATCGCGATCCGGATCTGGTGAAGGGTTTCTGCCAACTGCATCATCTGCTGGAGAGTCCGTCCACGGCCCTGCAACAACAAACGGTCTGGCGGGAAATGATGCTATCGCTGCTGCAACGGCACGCCGCCGTGCCGATTGCCAGCAAGCCGGGCAAGGAACACCGCGCGGTGACGCTGGCCAAGGATCTGCTGCAAGCACAATTGGCAACGCCGCCTTCGCTGGAAGAACTGGCAGCGGCAGTCAACCTTTCACCCTTCCACTTCGCCCGGGTGTTCCGCCGCGCCACGGGCATGCCGCCACACACCTGGCTGATGCAGCAGCGCATCGCTCGGGCGCGGGCGCTGTTACAGAACGGTTGTTTGCCGCTGGAAGTGGCTACGCAGTTGGGGTTTGCTGACCAGAGTCATCTGAGTCGGCAATTCAAGCAGGTTTACGGCGTTGGGCCGGGCGCGTATCGCAGCGCCCGGCAACTCCCCGGACGTTGAGGTCGACACAGGTCCAAATGTGGGAGCGAGCCGGCTCGCGAAGGCGGTGGGTCAGTAGACATCATTGTTGACTGACACTCCGCTTTCGCGAGCAGGCTCGCTCCCACATTGGATTTGCGTTTATTCGCCCTTGGCGACGCCCCGCGCAGGATCGTTGATCCACTCGCTCCATGAACCGGCATACAACGATCCCAATGGATAACCCGCCAGACACAGCGCGAACAGGTTGTGACAGGCTGTCACGCCAGAACCGCAGTACGCCACCAGATCTCTCGGCGAACGATCACCGAGCTTCTCGGCAAAACGCTGCTTGAGCTGATCCGCCGGCAGAAAACGCCCGTCGCTGCCCAGGTTGTCGGTGAACGCCGCACATTGCGCGCCGGGGATGTGCCCGGCAATCGGGTCGATCGGTTCTACTTCGCCCTTGAAACGCGGCAAGCCGCGGGCATCCAGCAGGGTCAGCGCAGGCTGGCCGAGACGCTTCTGGAGCTGTTCAGCGCTCAAGACCAGCGCGTTGTCCGGCGACCCCGTGAAGGTGCCCCGTTCAATCTGCGGCGCATCAAGACTCAGGGGCAAACCGGCCGCGTGCCAGGCCTTGAGCCCGCCATCCAGAATGAACACGCCATCACGTTTGCCCAGCCAGGCCAGCAACCACCAGGCCCGCGCCGCGAACGCACCCGGACCGTCGTCGTACAAAATCACATCGCTGTCGGCGTTGACGCCCCAGGCTTGCAGACGTTCGATCAAGTCTGCAGGTTCAGGCAACGGATGGCGCCCGGTCACACCCTTGACCACTGTCCCGCTCAAATCACGCTCAAGATCGGCAAAGCTCGACCCGGCAATATGCCCTTCGGCATAACTGCGCTGACCATAATCCGGGTCTTCGAGGGCAAAACGACAATCCAGAATCACCAGCCCCGGCTGCTCCTTTTTCAGGTCCAACGCTTGCGGGCTGATCAGTTGCGCAATGGGCATAACGGGCTCCTGTGATTAAGTCTGTTTTGAATCCTACTGCACTTCTTCCAGCGCTTGGGCCAGCGGCACGTAAAACTCCTCGAACAACGCGTTTACCGCGTCGCGAGATTGATCCGTGACGAAACCGGCCTCAAGCACCAGCACCTGATACACACCACGTTTAATGGCCTGTTCGCTCAGGTGATTGGAATTTTCACGTGTGGTGCACAGAAAACGCACCCAGGACGTCAGGATGATCCAGGCGTTGAGCGTCAGAGACTCGATCTGAACCTTGTCCATTTGCAGGATGCCGGCCTCGACGAAGCCCGCGTAGATGTGAGTGCCATGGATCAGGCAGCGTTGGGAAAAGCGCCGATAACGGGCGGCCAGCTCCGGATCACTGTCGAGCAGGTGCTCCAGATCGCGGTGCAAAAACCGGTAGCGCCACATGGCGGCCAGCAATTCCTGAAGGTAGAAGCGCTTGTCTTCGACCGTGGCGGCACGACCCTGGGGCGGGCGCAGGAAGCTGTCCACCAGGCTTTCGTACTCACTGAACAGCACGGAGATGATCGCCTGCTTGTTGGGGAAGTGGTAGTACAGGTTGCCCGGGGAAATTTCCATATGGGCAGCAATGTGGTTGGTGCTGATGCTGCGCTCACCCTGCTGATTGAACAGCTCCAGGCTGTTCTGCACGATGCGCTCGCTGGTTTTGATCCGAGGGGCCATGGCTTGGGCTTTAATTCAAAGTGCGTTGACCGGCATCTTACGACCTATCCGCGAGGGGATAAAACAAAGCTGCGCCAGGATGTCATTTGACTTTATAGAGCATAGACTCTAAAACGTCCCTCATTACAATAAATCCGGAGCCGGCCATGACTGCTGACATCGCCTACTTGCAGAACCTGCAGCAGCCCCTGGAAGAGCTCCAGACCCTGTTCGACGCCCAACGCGCGGCGTATGCCGCCAACCCGATGCCACCCGCCGCCCAGCGCCAGCAATGGCTGAAAGCCCTGCGCGATCTGTTGAGCAATGAGCGTCAGGCATTGATCGATGCCATCAGCCAGGATTTCAGCCATCGCAGCGCCGATGAAACCCTGCTCGCCGAACTGATGCCCAGCCTGCACGGCATTCACTACGCCAGTCAGCACCTCAAAGGCTGGATGAAGGCGTCGAAGCGCAAGGTCGGGATTGCCTTTCAACCCGCGGCGGCCAAAGTCGTTTATCAACCGTTGGGTGTGGTCGGGGTGATCGTGCCGTGGAACTACCCGCTGTATCTGGCCATCGGGCCATTGGTCGGCGCGTTGTCGGCAGGCAATCGGGTGATGCTCAAGCTCAGCGAATCGACCCCCGCCACCGGTTTGCTGCTCAAAGAACTGCTGGGCCGAATCTTCCCGCAAGACCTGGTCTGCGTGGTACTGGGCGAAGCCGATATCGGCGTAGCGTTCTCCAGATTGCGTTTCGATCACCTGCTGTTCACCGGCGCCACCAGCATCGGCAAACACGTGATGCGTGCGGCGGCCGAGAACCTGACCCCGGTAACCCTCGAACTCGGCGGCAAATCCCCGGCCATCGTGTCCCGCGACGTGCCACTCAAGGACGCTGCCGAACGCATCGCTTTCGGCAAGACGCTCAACGCCGGGCAGACTTGCGTGGCCCCGGACTATGTACTGGTGCCGGAAGATCGCGTAGGCGCTTTCGTCGAAGCCTATCGTCAGGCGGTTCGCGGGTTTTATCCGACCCTGACCGACAACCCGGACTACACCGCGATCATCAATGACCGACAATTGGCGCGCCTCAACGGCTACATCAGCGACGCCACCAGCAAGGGCGCGCTGCTGATTCCGTTGTTCGACAAGGGCCAGGGGCGCCGCATGAGTCACAGCCTGCTGCTCAACGTCAGCAACGACATGATGGTGATGCAGGACGAAATCTTCGGTCCGCTGTTGCCGATCGTTCCGTACAAGGATCTGGATCAGGCCTTTGCCTACATCAATCAACGACCCCGTCCGCTGGCCCTGTATTACTTCGGCTACGACAAGCGTGAGCAACACCGCGTACTTCACGAAACCCATTCCGGCGGCGTGTGCCTGAACGACACCCTGCTGCACGTCGCTCAGGACGACATGCCATTCGGCGGCATCGGCGCCTCGGGCATGGGCCATTACCACGGCCACGAAGGTTTTCTGACGTTCAGCAAAGCCAAAGGTGTGCTGATCAAACAGCGGTTCAATGCGGCGAAATTGATCTACCCGCCGTACGGAAAAGCCATTCAGAAGCTGATTCAGAAACTGTTTATCCGCTAACGATCATTCCCTTCGGGTAATAACAATAATGAGCCCAAGTCTGTCCGATACCCCCGCGCTGTCACGGCGCGGCTTGCTTAAGTTCAGCCTGGGAGCCAGCGCGTTTCTCGCCACCGCCGGTTTGGGCGCGAGCCTCAGCGGTTGCTCATCGAGCGTGCCGGCCAGCGGTTTCGTGATTCTGCGCAGCGGTGACTTGCTGTTTCTGCGGGCTCTGATTCCGGTGATGCTCGACGGCGCTGTGGCCGTCGAAAAAATGCCGACGGCTGTCGGTGAAACCCTGCACTGCCTGGATAACGGTCTGAATCACCTGTCGTCGGAAATGCTCAAGCTGACCCGGCAGTTGTTCGAAGTGCTGGGAATGGCCGTGACTCGCGGACCACTTACCGGGATCTGGGGCAGCTGGGAAAACGCCAGTGCCGACGAGATCCGGCACTTTCTCGATCGCTGGGAAAACAGCTCGTTAAGTCTGCTGCGCATGGGCCACAGCTCCTTGCTGCAACTGGTGATGATGGCGTGGTACAGCCGGGCGGAGTCGTGGGCGCATTGCGGGTATCCCGGACCGCCCACCGTCTGAAACCGTGGCGACCCTATCGCGAGCAGGCTCGCTCCCACAGGGGTTACGCGATCCATGTGGGAGCGAGCCTGCTCGCGATGGCGTCAGTCGCTTCACCACAGAATCCAAAATAAAAAGAGAACTGAAGATGCCCGTACCCGATCCGTTCCGCGAAGGCCTGGCCCGTGGCTGGAAAACCTATAACGGTTCACAACTGACCCAGGACCTGACCCTCGAAGCGGACGTGGCGATTATCGGCAGCGGAGCGGGCGGTGGCACCACCGCCGAAATCCTCAGCGCCGCGGGCTACAAGGTATTGCTGATCGAGGAAGGCCCGCTCAAGACCAGCAGCGACTTCAAGATGCTCGAAGACCAGGCCTACACCAGCCTCTATCAGGAAGGTATCGGCCGCATGAGCAAGGACGGCGCGATCACTATCCTTCAGGGCCGGGCGGTGGGCGGTACCACGCTGATCAATTGGACCTCAAGCTTTCGCACGCCGCCCCCGACCCTCGACCACTGGGCCAAGGAACACGGCGTTAAAGGCCACACGCCGGCCGAGATGGCGCCGTGGTTCGAGAAAATGGAGCAACGCCTGGGCGTCGCCCCGTGGATGATCCCGCCCAACGCCAACAACGACGTGATCCGCAAAGGCTGCGAAAAACTCGGCTACGCCTGGCATGTGATCCCGCGCAATGTGCGTGGCTGCTGGAACCTTGGCTACTGCGGCATGGGTTGCCCGACCAATGCCAAGCAATCGATGCTGGTGACGACTATCCCGGCGACCCTGGAAAAAGGTGGGGAGTTGCTCTATCTGGCTCGCGCCGAAAAGCTCTTGATCGCCGGCGACAAGGTCACGGGCTTGCATTGCGTAGCAATGGACGAGCGTTGCGTCGCACCTACCGGACATACGATCACGGTCAAGGCGCGGCATTATGTGCTGGCCGGTGGCGGGATCAACAGCCCGGCGCTGCTCATGCGCTCCGAGGCACCGGACCCACACAAACGACTGGGTAAACGGACTTTTCTACACTTGGTGAACATGTCGGCCGGGCTGTTCGACGAAGTGATCAACCCGTTCTATGGTGCGCCACAGTCGATCTATTCCGACCATTTCCAATGGCAGGACGGCACCACCGGAAAAATGTCTTACAAACTCGAAGTGCCGCCGCTGCACCCGGCGCTCGCGACCACTCTGCTCGGAGGCTTCGGCAAGGAAAACGCCCAACACATGGAAAACCTGCCCCACACCCACGCCATGTTGGCGTTGCTGCGGGACGGCTTTCACCCGGGCAGCCCCGGCGGTAGCGTCGAGTTGCGCGGTGACGGCACGCCGGTGCTCGACTATCAGGTTTCACCCTATGCCTGGGACGGATTGCGTCGGGCGTTCCACAGCATGGCCGAGATCCAGTTCGCGGGCGGTGCCAATGCGGTGATGCCCATGCATGCCGACGCTCGCTACGTGAAAACCCTCGCCGAAGCGCGCACGCTGATCGACGGCCTGAGCCTTGAGCTGTACCGCACACGCCTGGGCAGCGCCCATGTGATGGGCGGTTGTGCCATGGGTGAAGACCCGAAAAACGCCGTGACCGACAGCCTCGGCCGGCATCATCAGCTAGGCAATCTGTCGATTCATGATGGCTCGCTGTTCCCCACCAGCATTGGCGCAAACCCACAATTGTCGGTCTACGGGCTGACGGCGCAGCTGGCAACTTCTTTGGCTGAACGTTTGAAAAACCCATGAAAAGGGAGAATATTCCAATCGTCTATAGTGCTTTCTTACCCAAAAGGCGACTTGGCCGACCGGGAAGGCTGCGATACCATCCGACTCCCCAACGGACTCCCGCCAGGACGACGCGATGAACCGAGTGTTGTACCCAGGTACCTTCGACCCTATTACCAAGGGCCATGGCGATCTGGTCGAACGCGCCGCGCGCCTGTTCGATCATGTGATCATCGCCGTCGCCGCCAGCCCGAAGAAAAACCCGTTGTTTCCCCTGGAACAGCGTGTGGCGCTGGCCCGCGAGGTCACTAAACATCTGCCCAACGTTGAAGTCGTCGGCTTCTCGACGTTGCTGGCGCATTTCGCCAAAGAGAAGAACGCCAACGTGTTCCTGCGTGGTTTGCGTGCGGTGTCGGACTTCGAATACGAATTCCAGCTGGCCAACATGAACCGTCAGCTGGCGCCGGATGTGGAAAGTCTGTTTCTTACCCCGTCCGAACGTTACTCGTACATTTCCTCGACGCTGGTCCGTGAAATCGCAGCCCTGGGCGGCGATATCACCAAGTTCGTCCACCCTGCGGTGGCGGACGCCCTGAACGAGCGCTTCAAGAAGTAACAACCGCTCAAGCGGCGTCCGCGTGCACTGCGGGCGCCAATGCGGCACAATTGTGCGCATTGGTTTATTGCGCCCGGGCCTTCCGCCCTGGCTGGAGTTAGCATGTCCCTGATCATCACCGACGATTGCATCAACTGCGACGTCTGCGAACCCGAGTGTCCGAACGCCGCCATCTCCCAGGGCGAAGAGATCTACGTGATCGACCCGAACCTGTGCACCCAGTGCGTCGGCCACTACGACGAACCTCAGTGCCAGCAGGTGTGCCCGGTGGATTGCATTCCGCTGGACGAAGCGCATCCGGAGACTGAAGAGCAGTTGATGGAGAAGTACCTGAAGATTACTGGTAAGGCTTGATTCAGATAGTTTTGTAGCGTTTGTACGGGCCTCTTCGCGAGCAGGCTCGCTCCCACAGGGGATGTGCGTCGATCACAAATCCAATGTGGGAGCGAGCTTGCTCGCGATAGGGCCATCAGCCACACCAAAGAAGTAACTGACTTCACTCCCTCTGCTCAAACCCCTCCCCGATACACCCCAGACACCGCACAAACGCCGCTTTCGCCGGGTCGACCACCAACGCCTGGCCCGCATCGCCAACGCCGCCACCCAATGCGGTAAACGGCAACGACACCACAAACGCTCCGGCACCGATCACCGTCGCCACGACCAGCAAGGGTCGGGCAATCAGCAAATCGCCGAGCATGGCGTACGCCGGGGGATTCTGGATGGTGTAACGCGGGTCGCCGCTGCCCGTGTTTGCCGCCAGCGCTGGCGCACCGACGCTCAGCAGCAAAACGACGACAACGGTTCGAAACAGGTTCATGGCACGGTCCTTGGGCTAGGCAGTCAGAACACTGACTATAGACCCTAGGCGTATCAGCTCTGGCAACGCGGGCAAAAGACGCTGGCGCGCTGCCCCAGCTTCACTTCCCGCAACTCCGTGCCACAGACCTTGCAGGGCGCACCGCCACGGCCGTACACGAACAGTTCCTGCTGGAAATAACCCGGCTGACCGTCACCGCCGATAAAGTCTCGCAGTGTGGTGCCGCCGCGCTCGATAGCAGCCGCCAGGATGCGTTTGATCTCGATCGCCAGTTTCAGATAACGCCCCCGAGAGATGCTTTTGGCCTCACGACGCGGGTCGATACCGGCGGCGAACAACGCTTCGGTTGCGTAGATATTGCCCACGCCGACCACCACTGCGTTGTCCATGATGAACGGTTTGACCGCCATGGATCGCCCGCGGGACTGCTGGAACAAGCGGTCGCCGTCGAACAGGACGGTCAACGGCTCCGGCCCCAGGCGAATCAACAACTCGTGGTTGAGCGGATCGAGGCTCCAGAGCATCGCGCCAAACCGTCGCGGATCGGTGTAACGCAAGGCCAGGCCGGATTCCAGTTCGATGTCCACATGCTCATGCTTGGCCACCGGCGTGCCGATTTCCACCAGACGCAGATTTCCCGACATCCCCAAATGGCTGATCAGCGTGCCGACTTCGGCATTAATCAGCAGGTACTTCGCGCGTCTTTCCACCAGCACGATGCGCTGGCCAGACAGCCGCACATCCAGGTCTTCGGGAATCGGCCAGCGCAAGCGCCGCTCACGCACGATCACCCGGCTGACGCGCTGGCCTTCCAGGTGCGGCGCAATTCCGCGGCGGGTGGTTTCGACTTCAGGCAGTTCCGGCATGGTGCTCTCGAATCAGGCTGTGCAACGCTCAGCGGTGAGCGCCAAGGTCACGAATCGTTTGTTTGAGGGTCTCGAAGTCGTAGTCCGAGAGACCGACATAATCGAGAACCAGCGGTGCGATGCTGTCCCACTCGTGGTCATCACGCTGGTTGCCCAGCACCCGGAAGGACGCACAAATGTGCTCGGCCATTTTCAGGATCGCCAGCAGGTTCTTCAGCTGACTGTTGCGCGACGACTCATCGCTGAAGATCGCCAACGCATTGTGGTGATTGGCGATGGCGGCGGTCACATGCTCCGGCAGGCGCCAGGATTTGGCGGTGTAATAACCCACCACCGCATGATTGGTATTGAACACCCGATTCTCAGTGTCCACCACCCGGCATTCGGCGCTGGCACTGGCGTAGGCCTCTTCAAGAACAGTCATATAGTTGGGGAAGCGCTGAAGCATCAGCGGCACGCCGCAGTCATGGAACAGGCCCAACGCGTACGCTTCATCGCCGGCCTGGGTGCCAATGCGCTTGGCCAGGGTCAGGCAAGTCATCGCCACGTCCTGGGCGGTGTCCCAGAAACGATTCAAGGTAACGATGGTGTCGTCGTTCATCTCGCCCTTGATCGACTGCGCGTTGATCAGGTTGATGATCGAGCGGCTGCCCAGCAGATTCACCGCACGCTGAATCGAGGCGATCTTGTTGCTCAAGCCGTAATACGGCGAGTTGACGATTTTCAACAAGGCGCCAGAGAGGCCCGGGTCCTGGGAGATCAGCTTCGCGATCACCTCCAGATCCGGATCGGGCATGTACTGTTCCATCTGCAAATCCACCATGATTTGCGGCTGGGCCGGCACGCTGATGCCTTGCAGGGACTGTTGAATCTGTTCGGAAGTCAGCTCTGGGGACATAAGTACACACTCTGGGACAGGCGGCGATTCTAACCCTTATAAAGTTGGATCCGACACCTTGGCCGGTCCATCGCCTGAAGTTTCATCAAATGCCTGGCCCTTCCTCACCGCATGTCCATCCGCCAAACCTGGCCGTGCGCAACACGCTATACTCCCGCTCTTTTTTCCGGAGCGACGTCATGTCCCTGCCTAGCCTGCGCCTCAAAGCCAACGCCGACCGTCGCCTGCGAAACGGCCACTTGTGGGTCTACAGCAACGAAATCGATGTAGCCGCCACTCCTTTGCACGGTTTCAAGGCCGGCGACCAGGCGATCCTCGAAGCAGCCGGCGGCAAGCCGCTGGGCATCGTTGCCATGAGCCCGAACAACCTGATCTGCGCCCGCCTCTTGTCGCGCGACATCAAGTTGCCGCTGGACAAGTCGCTGCTGGTGCATCGCCTGAACGTCGCGCTGTCCCTGCGCGATCGCCTGTTCGACAAGCCGTTCTATCGCCTGGTCTACGGCGATTCCGACCTGCTGCCAGGTCTGGTAGTCGACCGTTTCGGCGACATCCTGGTGGTACAGATCGCTTCGGCAACCATGGAAGCCCATAAAGAAGACGTGATCGCAGCGCTGACCCAGGTGATCAAGCCTAGCGGCATTCTGTTCAAGAACGACTCCGCTGCCCGTGATGCCGAAGGCCTCAACCGCTACGTCGAAACCGTGTTCGGCCTGGTGCCGGAGTGGGTTGCCCTGGAAGAGAACGGCGTGAAATTCGAAGCGCCCGTCATCCAGGGACAGAAAACCGGCTGGTTCTACGACCACCGCATGAACCGTGCACGCCTGGCACCTTATGCCAAAGGCAAACGCGTGCTGGACCTGTACAGCTACATCGGCGGCTGGGGCGTGCAAGCGGCTGCGTTCGGCGCCAGTGAAGTGTTCTGCGTCGACGCTTCGGCCTTCGCCCTCGACGGCGTCGAGCGCAACGCCGCGCTGAACGGTTTCGCCGACAAGATGACCTGCATTGAAGGTGACGTGTTCGAAGCCCTGAAAGAGCTGAAAGCCAGCGAAGAGCGCTTCGACGTGATCGTTGCCGATCCTCCGGCGTTCATCAAACGCAAGAAAGACATGAAAAACGGTGAAGGTGCCTACCGTCGCCTGAACGAGCAAGCCATGCGCCTGCTCAGCAAGGACGGCATCCTGGTCAGCGCTTCGTGCTCGATGCACCTGCCGGAAGACGATCTGCAGAACATCCTGCTGACCAGCGCCCGTCACCTGGACCGCAACATCCAGATGCTGGAGCGCGGCGGTCAGGGCCCGGATCACCCGGTTCACCCGGCCATCGCCGAAACCCGCTATATCAAGAGCATCACCTGCCGTCTGCTGCCAAACAGCTGATTTCGCCGGTTTAACGGGGAGCCGGCCGGCTCCCCGTTCTGTTTTCTGTTATCGAACTCTCCAACTTCCTACCCCGGCAGTCTTAATGACTTGCAGGAAGTTTCGCTTCGTCTTTTATTTTAACGGACAGAACTTACAAGATTCATCCAACCCTCAGATCGATCCGACAAAATTACTGGAACATTCCTACCCAATTCCCCCTTGATAAGAACTCATTACAAACTATGATTAAGTCGTCACAAAGGAGTGACACTCACTATCAATTACAAGGAGTTCAAAACATGAAAGCAATTACTCTGGAAACCAACAAAATCGCTAACCTGGCTTTTCTGGTTGCGCCAAAAGTCCGCTAAGTAAATGAAACGCTGGGGAGTGCCGGCTACCCAGCGTTTTCTATGGCAAAGACCAGAGTGAGTCGCCAATCATGCAGATAAACCCTTATATATTCATACTTCCTCGTTCACCCGACCAAATAGTCTGGGATTACAAGAACCACAAACAGTTCGAATTGAACCTTGAATATTCAACCCGCCTTGCACACCTTATCGACAACCCTGAAAAATTTGATGACAACAACATAATAGACACGCAACTCCTGAACGCGGGAATACTCACAACTTCAATACAAGACACCCTGGAATGGGGCTGGGATGAACTGTCGAAGATATTTCATATCGGCACCAAGAACATTCCTTGTGAATACGTCCCCCAAGATATTAATGAATGGTCGAGACACTATCTGGACCATTGCGCCGAAGTACTGGCCACTCCTGCCCCGCAGGTCAGACTCACAGAACGCCCGACAAGCGAGCGGATTGCCCTGCCCCAACCTTTCTGTCTGCCGCAAAGCGCACTTGCAAAGACGTTGATCGACCGAAAGACCTGTCGCTCCTTCACGGGTGAAGGGGTTTCTCTCGACGATGTGGGCACTCTTTTGTATTTGTCCCTTGGCTATCTACGTGAGCGCGACAACGACATCGACGAAACCATCGCGGAAGGTCTTGGCGCCCGGCGCAGCAGTCCATCCGGTGGCGGGCTGAATGCCTGCGAAGGTTTTCTGCATGTTCAGAACGTCAGCTGCCTGAATCCCGGGCTCTACGCCTACCACCCCGACGAACATGCGTTGAGCTTCGTCAATCCGGTGCCTGACTCGCCCTTGGGCCAATTGTTATGTGGGCAGCATTTCATCAACAACCTGCCAGTCGGCCTGTTCATCACCGCTCGCTTCGACAAACTGTGGTGGAAATATGAACACTCGCGGGCCTACCGAATGGCTTACGTCGAGGCAGGTCATATTTCCCAGACCTTTCAACTGGTGGCCACCGCACTTGGGTTAAGCACCTGGCTGACCGGTGCGTTGGCCGACGATCAGGTCGAAACGTTGCTGGGAATCGAGGACAGCGCCGAACAACCGTTGTTTTTTGTGGGCTGCGGCCAGAGTGACGGGCAAGTGATGTGCAAGGAATTAAAAGCACTGCTAAGCAGTCGAGGCTCACACCAATGACCGAGCCCCGCACAGACGAACTGTCACTGCCCGACGCCTGGGCACAGCGCTTCACACTCGGCGACTGGAATGCCCGAGCCTCGGTACGAACCAGCGAGCACACCTATCAATTGCCATCAGATCTGGAACGGCAACTGGAAACACGGCACTGGTTCCCGCCTGCCTTTTTGCCCTACCTGAATCACCCAGTGATCGAAGCAGCCGGCAGTGCGATCATCCATCGATTATCAGCCAACCATCTGGTGTATTTCCTCGACTACACCACCCGGCTCGAACATCGGATCGTCAACCGCTCCGTGGAAACCATCGTCCACGATGAGCTCGGTGCCACTATCCCCCGACGGATGAAAACGGCCGCCCTCCAGCTCTATACCGATGAGGGTTATCACGCGCTGTTCTCCAATAGTCTCGCCGAGCAGATAGCCGACCTCTATGGCATGACCCAACGCCCGGTGATGCCGCACCGCATTACCCGACTGAACGCCCTGCTTGACCACGCACCTGACAGGCATAAGGCGCTGGCCTGGTTTCTCGTCGGCTTCGTGTCCGAGACCATCATCGCCAGGGAACTGCTCGAGGTTTGCCGCAACGAGCTGGTGTCCAGCGTCCAGGAAATGCTCAGGGACCACCTCTCCGACGAGGCCCGACACAGTCGTTATTTTTGCGAAGTGTTCCATTATCTGTGGCTGACCCTGAACAGCAGCCAACGCACGTTCGCCGCGAAGCTGCTGGTGGACATCCTCCTGATTTTCTTTGAAGTCGATGAGCGATGGCTGAAGGAAAGCCTGAACAGCGTAGGCCTCAGGGAGAATTGCGTCGCAGAAATCCTCAGTGCCCTGACCGGCCCGCAAGCCTGCCTTCAGCGCGCCCGATCAGGTGCAGGCGCGACGCTACAGGCAATGGAAAAGGCAGGTTTTTTCGACCTGCCTTTTAACCAGCAGCTCTTCGCACAGGCAGGACTTGTCGATGGATGAAGGAAAATCTGCGGTCAGTGTCAAACACCGCCGCTCTGCGATCACCCTGTTAATGTCCATGGTGATGCTCGGGGTCTTCCCTCTGGATGTTCTGCTGCCATCGTTCCCGGCGCTGGCCGAACACTTCCGGACCACACCAGGCGACATCGCGTTTTCCATCAGTCTGTTTGCCATCGGGATCGCACTTTCCCAACTATTGGTCGGGCCGCTCTCGGATGTCATCGGGCGCAAAAGTCTGCTGCTGGTGGGAATGGCGGTCTCGATCGTCGGTGCGACGGGTTGCGTGCTGTCCACCGACTACGCCTGGTTCCTGATGTTCCGGGTGGTGCAGGCCATCGGCTGCGGTTGCTTCGTACTCTCGCAGGCGCTGGTCCAGGACCTGTTCGACGGCAAGGAGCGGGATCAACTGCGGATTCTGATGGTCACCGCCAGCGGGATCTTCATTTCCGTCTCGCCACTGGCTGGCACCCTGTTGCAACAGGCACTGGACTGGCCCGCAAGCTTCATTATCTTTATTGCCCTCGCCGCCGCCGTGTTCCTTAAGGCCTGCTTCTTTCTTGAAAACCGGCACACCGCCACAACCCCGCGCCGAAGCATTCTTCAGTCCTACCGGCGCGTCTGTCGCGATGCGGGTTTCCTCGGCTATTGGCTGATCGCCGCCATCGCCTTCACCTGCCACTTTTCCTTCATTGTCATCTCGCCCCTGATCTTCATGGAGCAGTTGCAGCTTTCGGCCTACGAGTTTTCCCTGACACTGCTGCTGTATGGCGTGGCCTACATCATCGGCGGCATTGTCGCTCGAGTCCTCGCTGGGCGGATCGCACCCAATACACAGATCATTGTTGGTTTGAGCCTGATCTTCTTTTCGGGGCTGGTAATGCTCATGCTCTCAAATCTGCTGGGGCTTTCAGCCCTGACCGTGCTGATCCCTATGATCATCTGCACTGCCGGCACGACCATCGTCCGCCCTGTCGCCACCTCGAAGGCGATGGAGGTTTTTCCGGACATGGCCGGCACCTCGGCGTCGGCCGGGAACACGCTGGTATTCATCTTCGGCGGGGTGATCAGCGCCCTGATCAATCTGAGTGGAGCCCATCTGCAAACGACTCTCGCATTGAGTTTCCTCGCCTTGAGCACCGTCGGCGTTTCCTTCAATGCACTGATCACACGTCGGCAGCTCTCGCTGAATAGCGGGTGATTCCTGCCGGTCGTCATCCCACACGTTCCGTCAGCGCTGGATCCCCCTTTTCCGGCATTCCCTCCTGACGCCAGCCGTGTAGAATCGCGACATTCATCGCCAGTCATCCCCCGGCGGGTTTATGAGCTCAAGCTGAAGCGCGCGGCGATCCCGCAAAGTTATCGGCAACTTCCGGACACACGGCCATTTCTGAGTGTTCCAGACGTCAATAGAAGCTCACTTCCCTTTTGATACCTGATTAGCCGCCCGGAGTGCTTCATGCCTGATTACCGCTCGAAAACATCCACCCATGGCCGCAACATGGCCGGCGCCCGCGCACTGTGGCGCGCCACGGGGATGAAAGATGACGACTTCAAAAAGCCGATCATCGCCATTTCCAACTCCTTCACCCAGTTCGTACCGGGCCACGTCCACCTCAAGGACCTGGGCCAACTGGTCGCCCGCGAAATCGAACGCGCCGGCGGTGTCGCCAAAGAATTCAACACCATCGCCGTGGATGACGGCATCGCCATGGGCCATGACGGCATGCTGTATTCGCTGCCGAGCCGCGAGATCATCGCCGACTCCGTCGAGTACATGGTCAACGCCCACTGCGCCGACGCCATCGTCTGCATCTCCAACTGCGACAAGATCACCCCAGGCATGTTGATGGCTGCCCTGCGCCTGAACATCCCGGTGATCTTCGTTTCCGGCGGCCCGATGGAAGCCGGCAAGACCAAACTGGCCAGCCACGGTCTCGACCTCGTCGACGCCATGGTGATCGCCGCCGACTCCAGCGCTTCTGACGAGAAAGTCGCTGAGTACGAGCGCAGCGCCTGCCCGACCTGCGGTTCGTGCTCCGGCATGTTCACCGCCAACTCGATGAACTGCCTGGTTGAAGCCCTGGGCCTGGCATTGCCGGGCAACGGTTCGACCCTCGCCACCCACAGCGACCGCGAACAGCTGTTCCTGCAGGCCGGCCGCACCATCGTCGAGCTGTGCAAGCGTTACTACGGCGACAACGATGAGTCGGTATTGCCGCGTAACATCGCCAACTTCAAGGCGTTCGAAAACGCCATGACGCTGGACATTGCGATGGGCGGTTCCACCAACACCATCCTGCACTTGCTGGCCGCAGCCCAGGAAGCCGAGATCGATTTCGACCTGCGCGACATCGACCGTCTCTCCCGTCACGTGCCGCAACTGTGCAAAGTCGCGCCGAACATCCAGAAGTACCACATGGAAGACGTGCACCGCGCCGGCGGGATCTTCAGCATCCTCGGCTCGCTGGCCCGTGGCGGTCTGCTGCACACCGACCTGCCGACCGTGCACAGCAAGACCCTGGCTGAAGGCATCGCCAAGTGGGACATCACTCAGACCGACGACGAAGCCGTGCATCACTTCTTCAAGGCCGGTCCGGCGGGCATCCCGACGCAAACCGCGTTCAGCCAGTCGACCCGTTGGGAAACCCTGGACGACGACCGTGAAAACGGCTGCATCCGCAGTGTCGAACACGCTTACTCGAAAGAAGGCGGCCTGGCCGTTCTCTACGGCAACATTGCGCTGGATGGCTGCGTGGTGAAAACCGCTGGCGTCGACGAGTCGATCCACGTCTTCGAAGGCAACGCGAAGATCTTCGAAAGCCAGGACAGCGCCGTACGCGGCATCCTCGCTGACGAAGTGAAGGCCGGCGACATCGTGATCATTCGTTACGAAGGCCCGAAAGGCGGCCCGGGCATGCAGGAAATGCTGTACCCGACGTCGTACCTGAAATCCAAAGGCCTGGGCAAAGCTTGCGCCCTGCTCACCGATGGTCGCTTCTCCGGCGGCACCTCGGGCCTGTCCATCGGCCACGCTTCCCCGGAAGCGGCGGCGGGTGGCGCGATTGGTCTGGTGCAGGATGGCGACAAAGTGCTGATCGACATTCCGAACCGCTCGATCAACCTGTTGATCAGCGACGAAGAAATGGCCGGCCGTCGTGCCGAGCAGGATCAGAAAGGCTGGAAGCCTGTGGAAAAACGTCCACGCAAGGTGACCACCGCACTGAAGGCCTACGCTCTGTTGGCGACCAGCGCCGACAAGGGTGCCGTGCGTAACAAGGCAATGCTCGACGGGCTGTAAAACTTAACCGTCGAACAAAAAAATGCCCCGCCAAGTGCGGGGCTTTTTTATGGGCCGAAGATGAGATCTCGCTTTACGGCCCCACCAGCCGGGCTTGCAGGTAATCGTAAAGTTCGCCGGCGCTTTTTTTATAACCTTCACCATTCAGGTGAATCAGATCATTTTGAGCCAGATGCGCTGCCTGCCAGCGCTCAATTGAACAGGCGCCGCCCATGTAAGCTTGCCAGTCCCAGAACAAGGCTGCGGCCTTCAGTGCTGCTTGCCTTTGAATTTGAATGATCTGAGCCAGTTTTGCCGGTTGGCGCCCGACGCACGAGTCAGCGGACCGTTGTTTTATCGAGTCTGCTGGCCCGACCAGCAAGATCACGATATCAGGCAAGGTGCGTCGCAACAGGACAAGCTTCTCGTTCAGGTCAGCCTCATAAAGTGTCAGGTCCAGATCGTCGTCAAATGCTTCATTACCCCCATACGCGAGTACCAGCAAGTCAGGGCGCAAGGCTTGCAGAGTGCTTTGCCAGCCGTATTGCCACCTATCGAGAATCTTCAACATCGCACCATTAACACCCAATGCAGAGTACGTCACTCCACTCTCTGTCAAAGACTCGATGTTCCAGCCTCCCAGTTCTACGGTCTGATTCGAGGCTATCACCAGATCCACCGGCAGACTTACGGGTTGGATAGCCGGGCTGAAACGCCACTGTCCAGATGTTGGCAACAGCTCGACACTGGCAGAGACCCCTCCAGCACTGGCGGTCAGGCGGCTATTGAAGAGCGCACGGTACAGCGCCGATATTCGATATATGCCGTCATTCGATGCTCGTGATTCTATATGCACCCCTGCGCCCGGGCTCATGGGCAGCGACAGATAGCCCCCCAATGGAAACTCGCCACTGTACTGATTGCGACTGGAAACCAGACGCCACTGCCCATCTACCGTCGACAGAACAACCTCATCGTAACGAGTGCCAGGTACAGGCATCGCCGCGATGAAGCCAATGCCGCCGACGCCGTATTGTTTCTGGAACAGTCGGCGCATTTCGCCTGTGAACAAATCGGCAGCCGTGTGAGAGTCGCCCAGTTGCACAATACTGACCGACGTGCTGCGCGAGGCTTTTAGTTTGCCCACCAGTTTACTCAAGTTCAGGGTCGAGGCCCCTTGAGGCACGTCTGGTGAAATGACTTGATCATTTCGCGGCATCAACTCAGCCGCCGCACTCGTGCAAAGCCAGCCGTATCCGCTCAGCGTGGTGATCATCCACGCGATAAAGACCCGATGTAATCGTCGCATGCCCCCGTTCCTTCGGTCGTTGCCCGAGCCAACTGCCCAGCACCGTATCACCCAATGATTAACCAATGAATATAGGCAGCTTACAGCCACCGCGCGTCGTTATTCCGGACAAAAAAAAGCCCCGCATTGGCGGGGCCGGTCGCGCCCACACACTGTGCGGGTGCGATTATCGTGGCATTTACTGAATCTCTTCTGGCTTGACGATCACCCAGTTCTTGTCCGCCGTAACCTGCAACCCTTCCTTGGCCTGAGCCGCCGCGTGCTTGGCCATCATGCCGTTAAGCTGGGTCATGTATTTGTCTTTGCGGTTGACCCACAAGTGGATGCCGCCCTTGGCCACGTCAACATCGTGGAACAGCATGTAACCGTCGCTGCTCGGCGTATCGCCGCCCACCAGTACCGGCTTTTTCCACTCGTCGATGTAGGTCAGGATCGCCGCGTGCTTGCCGGCCATCCAGGTCGCTGGGGTCCACAGGTACGGGGTCAGTTCGAGTCCGAGGTTAGCCTTCTCGTCATACTTGCCCGCGGTGATCTGTTTGCGCGCCGTGGTCAGCTCGCCGGTAGTGCGGTCCTTGAGTAGCGTGGTCACGCCGATCACGTTCTGCGGTTTGACGTTGTAGCCGTACTTCGGATCGGCAGCGACCATGCGCACCAGTTCTTCGGAGGCAGCGGTCATCACGTAGACCTCGATGCCGTTCTCCATCAGCTTGTTGTAGAGCTCTGCCTGGCCGGTGAAGACTTTCGGCGGATTGACGTCGAGCTTCTTGACCACGTCGCCTTCGTAATACGTCGCCGGCACCGGTTTACCGGACGCCATCAACTCATCGACGTAGCCTTTGAGTTCCTGGAGGGTGAAGCCGGAGAACACTTGGGCGACCCATGGATAGCAGACCATGTCGTCGACTTCGCAGAGGCGATAGTAGTAGCTGAACAGGCTTTCCTTGTGGTCGGCAGTGTCTTTGAACGGCATCAGTTTCAGGGAGGGGTCGAGTTTCTCGCGGGTGATCAGGCCCTTGTTTTCCATGAACGGCAGCAACGACTCTTCGAGGTCGTAGCGGTAACTGGTGTTGTCCATGTCGAACACCGCGTAGTTACCTTTGTTGGCGTTGGCGGCAATCATTGCATCCAGCGCCTTGGCCTGATCGGCTGGCCAATGCTTCAAATCCGTGGCGAATACCTGGCCGGCGAGGCCCAGGCAGAGTGCAGCGACCAGAAATTTCGGTGCGAGCTTCATCGGCATACTTCCCTTATTAAAAGACCCTGAATCAAAGAGATCGACGCTATCAAATTAATATGACACCTCTCGTCTACCTGCGACCGCTAACGTGCCTATTGCGCCAGCTGCATCTCTGTCAGCGACACTCGCTTATTCCAAAAACGACAGTATTCAGATGTTTTTGATATTAATTCATTAGATATCAAGCTGTTAGGCTTGCCGGTTCGCGGCTGCCCCGGAAGGTAGCCGGCACAAGTCTTTATCGGAGTTCCAATGAATCTGCCGCTGATCCTCAATCTGCTGGTGTTCCTCGCCCTGCTCTTTGGCCTGGCGCAAACCCGTCACACCACCTGGAGCCTGGCGAAAAAAGTCCTGCTCGCGTTGGTGCTGGGCGTGGTCTTCGGTGTGGCTCTGCACACCGTTTACGGTGCCGGCAACCCGGTACTGAAAGCCTCGATCGGCTGGTTCGATCTGGTGGGCAACGGTTACGTGCAGTTGCTGCAAATGATCGTGATCCCGCTGGTGTTTGCCTCGATCCTCAGCGCCGTGGCCCGTCTGCACAACGCCTCGTCGCTGGGCAAGATCAGCTTCCTGACCATCGGCACACTGTTGTTCACCACCGCAATCGCGGCGCTGATCGGTATCGGTTTGACCAACCTGTTTGGCCTGACCGCCGAAGGCCTGGTGGCCGGCACTCAGGAAATGGCGCGTCTGCAAACCATCCAGACCGACTACGCGGGCAAGGTTGCCGACCTGAATGTGCCGCAGCTGTTGCTGTCGTTCATTCCGCAAAACCCGTTCGCCGACCTCGCTCGCGCCAAGCCGACGTCGATCATCAGCGTGGTGATTTTTGCTGCATTCCTTGGCGTCGCAGCGCTGCAACTGCTGAAAGATGACGTCGAAAAAGGTCAGAAAGTGATCAACGCCATCGACACCCTGCAAGCCTGGGTGATGCGTCTCGTGCGTCTGGTGATGAAGCTGACTCCGTACGGCGTATTGGCGCTGATGACCAAAGTGGTCGCCGGCTCCAACCTGCAGGACATCATCAAACTCGGCAGTTTCGTGGTGGTTTCCTACATCGGGCTGGGCCTGATGTTTGTGGTCCATGGCCTGCTGGTGTCGGCGGCCGGGATCAATCCGCTGCGCTTCTTCCGCAAAATCTGGCCGGTGCTGACGTTTGCTTTCACCAGCCGCTCCAGCGCCGCGACCATTCCGCTGAGCATCGAAGCCCAGACCAGCCGTTTGGGCATTCCACAATCCATCGCCAGTTTCGCCGCGTCGTTTGGCGCGACCATTGGCCAGAATGGCTGTGCCGGTCTGTACCCGGCGATGTTGGCGGTGATGGTTGCGCCGACTGTGGGCATCAATCCGCTGGACCCGCTGTGGATCGCGACGTTGGTGGCGATTGTGACGCTGAGTTCGGCCGGTGTGGCCGGCGTGGGCGGTGGTGCGACGTTTGCCGCGTTGATCGTGTTGCCGGCGATGGGCTTGCCGGTGTCACTGGTGGCGTTGCTGATTTCGGTTGAGCCGCTGATCGACATGGGCCGTACGGCGTTGAATGTGAGTGGTTCGATTACGGCGGGGGCGATCACCAGCCAGATCATGCAGCAGACCGATAAAGAACTGCTGGATGCGGATGAGCATTCGGAGTTGGCTCACGCTTGATCGGCGTCTGACAGACCGCTATCGCGAGCAAGCTCGCTCCCACAGGGATCTTTGGTGTTCACACAATTTGTGATTCACCTCAAACCACTGTGGGAGCGAGCTTGCTCGCGATGCTTTTAAGCCTTTTCCCACACTTCGAAGTTGTACGCAGGCTTGTCGCCTTCAGCAGGATTCGGGGTGTTGGACACCAGTTTCCACTGGCCCGGATCAAACTCCGGAAACCACGCATCCCCTTCCGGGCTCAGCGCCACGCGCGTCAAATACAGCCGATCAGCCTGAGCCATCCCCTGCGCATACAACTGCGCCCCACCAATCAGCATCAGCTCATCAACACCCTGTTCCCGCGCCCACTCTTCAGCGCGAACCACTGCGGCCTCCAGCGACAGATAAACCTCCGCGCCTTCCAACAGCAGATCCGTCTGACGGCTGACCACGATGTTCAACCGGCCCGGCAATGGACGACCGAGGGAATCCCAGGTCTTGCGACCCATGATGATCGGCTTGCCGAGGGTGGTGGCCTTGAAGTATTTGAAGTCCCCCGGCAAGTGCCAGGGCATGCTGTTGTCGACGCCGATCACACGGTTTTCACCGAGGGCTGCAATCAGGCTGAGGGGGAGTGATTTAGTCATGCCGGCGAGGATACCAGAGCCTCCCGTACCCCGATAAGCGCCACAGCGGTTATGCTCACCGTTCAATTGAGCGACGGGATGCCGCGTGACTGAACTGACTCCACTGCAAAACCTCTGGCTGACCGAGACGGTGCGCCTGCGTGAAGAACACGCCGGCCCCCTGGATGATCTGGAAGCCAACCGACTGGCCCGCAGCGCGGGCGGCGATCTGCCGACACGTATTCAACGCCGTGCCCTGTGGCTGGCGGACCGCGATGGGCTGACCAGCGCCCTCAAACATTGGCTGCAAGGTGCGCGGCTGGCACTGTTGGTGCTGGCTGTTCTCGCTATTGCCAGCGGCGCCGGCCTGGCGTTTGCCGCGTTGGGTGACGGACAAACTCCAGTGAATGTGTTCTGGGCCTTGGGCAGTCTGCTCGGGTTGAACCTGATTCTATTGCTGAGCTGGGCATTGGGCCTGGCCTTCGCCGGCGAACACGGCGCCACCCTCGGCCGCTTGTGGTTATGGCTCAGCGAAAAACTCGCTCGCGATGCCAAAGCCGCGCAACTGGCGCCGGCCCTGTTGTTATTGCTGCAACGACAGAAACTCAATCGCTGGGCGGTCGGCGTACTGGTCAACGGTTTGTGGTTGCTGGCAATGCTCAGCGCGCTGGTGATGCTGTTAATGCTGATGGCGACCCGGCGTTACGGCTTCGTCTGGGAAACCACCCTTCTCAGCGGCGACACCTTTGTCGCCATGACTCAGGCTCTCGGCGCCCTGCCCGCCATGCTTGGTTTCAACGTACCGACCGTGGAGATGATCCGCGCCAGCGGCGATGCCGCGCTGAACATCGAAAGCGCCCGTCAGGCCTGGGCAACATGGCTGGTCGGCGTGCTGGTGGTCTACGGTGTTTTGCCGCGACTGTTGCTGGCGCTGTTCTGCCTGTGGCGCTGGAAAACCGGGCAAGCGGCATTGCGTCTGGATTTGAACCTGCCCGGTTATGCCCAACTGCGCGAACGGCTGATGCCGACCAGTGAACGCCTGGGCATCAGCGACGCTGCGCCAGAGCAGTTGCATCGTATTGAAAGCGGTGTCAGCGACCTGCCAAGCGATGGCGCGCTGTTGGTCGCCATCGAGCTGGACGATCAACGCCCCTGGCCGCCGCCACTGCCGAAAACCGTGGGCAACGCCGGCATCCTCGACAGTCGCGAATCGCGCAACAAACTTCTCGAACAGCTGAGCCGTTTCCCCCCGGCCCGATTGGCCATCGCTTGCGACCCGCGACGTTCGCCGGACCGCGGCAGTCTGGCACTGATCGCCGAACTGGCGCGCAACGCCAGCGCCACTCGCGTCTGGCTGCTGCAAGCACCGCCGGGCGAAGCGCTGGATGCCGAAAGGCTGGGCGACTGGCACGTGGCGTTGCAGCAGCTGGACTTGCCGTTCGCCGATTGCGCTCCATTGAATTGGCTGGAGAGCGGTCATGACTAATCCGTGGAAAGCGCCCTTGAAGCTGGCAGTGGTCGGCCACACCAACGTCGGCAAAACGTCGTTGCTGCGAACGCTGACCCGCGATGTCGGCTTCGGCGAAGTCTCTCATCGCCCCAGCACCACTCGACACGTGGAAGGCGCGCGGTTGTCGGTGGATGGCGAGCCGTTGCTCGACCTCTTCGACACGCCGGGCCTGGAAGACGCCATCGCCCTGCTCGACTACCTCGAACGTCTGGAACGACCGGGTGAACGCCTCGACGGCCCGGCACGGTTAGCGCGATTTCTTGAAGGCAGCGAAGCCCGGCAGCGTTTCGAACAGGAAGCCAAGGTGCTGCGGCAATTGCTGACCTGCGACGCCGGTCTCTACGTGATCGACGCCCG
Source organism: Pseudomonas sp. GL_093 (assembly GCF_057837605.1). NCBI lineage: Bacteria > Pseudomonadati > Pseudomonadota > Gammaproteobacteria > Pseudomonadales > Pseudomonadaceae > Pseudomonas > Pseudomonas sp. GL_093. The sequence continues at coordinate 6,628,755 of NZ_CM174448.1, forward strand.
GGAACCGGTGCTGGCCAAGTACCGCGACGAACTGGAAGTGTTGGCCAGCTGCGGCAAACCACTGCTGCCGGTGCTGAATTTCGTCAGCAGCGCCAACCACCGCGAGCCGGACTGGCGCGAAGCGCTGGCGCGGTTGGGCCTGCACGCACTGGTGCGTTTCGACAGCGTCGCGCCGCCGGAAGATGGCGAACGGCGACTGTATGAAAGCCTCGCGCTGCTGCTGGAAAACGCCCGGCCACAACTGGAACGCCTGATCGCCGATCAGCAAGCACAACGCCTGGCTCGTCAACAGAGTGCGGCGCGGCTGATTGCAGAATTATTGATCGACTGCGCCGCGTGCCGGCGCAGCGTGGTCAGCGAAGCCGAGCAAGAACAGCAGGCCATCAATGAACTGCGCAAAGCGGTTCGACAGCGGGAACAACGCTGTGTCGAAGCGCTGCTCAAGCTCTATGCCTTCCGCCCACAGGACGCGGCGGCCAGTGATCTGCCACTGCTCGATGGCCGCTGGGGCGATGACTTGTTCAACCCGGAAACCCTCAAACAACTGGGGGTCCGGGTTGGTGGTGGTATCGCGGCTGGCGCGGCGGCCGGTGCTGGCGTGGATCTGCTGGTCGGTGGCCTGACCCTCGGCGTGGCGGCATTGGCCGGGGCGATTGCCGGTGGCGCCCTGCAAACCGCGCGCAGTTATGGCAGCCGCTTGCTGGGCAAGATCAAAGGCCAGCGAGAGCTGACCGTCGATGACAGCGTGCTGCGGCTATTGGCATTGCGTCAGCGGCAACTGCTGCAAGCGCTCAATGCGCGTGGGCATGCGGCGATGGACAGCATTCAGGTCGCCACCCCCCAGGACAAATCCTGGCGCGAAGGCAAACTGCCCGAGGCACTGAACAAGGCTCGGGCGCATCCGCAGTGGTCGTCGCTCAATGCGCATCCGAAGTTGAACCAGGCGGAGCGGCAGGAGCAGGTTGAGGTGTTGGCGCAGCAGCTCTGAATATGCGGCGCCGGTTCTGGCCCCATCGCGAGCAAGCTCGCTCCCACAGTTGACCAAGTTGTTCAGACGAACGCGGTCTAATGTGGGAGCGAGCTTGCTCGCGATGGCCGCAACTCGGTCTCGCGTCTTGAACGCTACCACCCCACCTTCAAAAACTGTTTCACCAGCGCCGTCACACGACTTCGATCCGTGCGATCAGCACGCCCGTCATTGTCCACATCCGAACTCAATATCACCTCCAACCCACCATCGTTATCAAGATCGTGAGCCGCGGCTTTATAGGCAATCGTCGGTCCGTCATGAAAGTGCAGCCGTACCGTTTCCGGCGTGCCGTCAGCAGATGGATTCTGCGAGAAGATTCGCAAGTGACGGTCCTCACCCTCCCCGCTGTTGTACCAGGCGCATTTCAAATACGTTTTGCTGAAAGACTTGAGCCGCTGTCGATCCGACTCCGTCGCCTTGCGCTGCAACTGGTCGTCTTCATAGAACTCAAAATGAACGGTATCTGCCGCCCCCTGACCGCTTCGATCCTGTGCAATCACTTTCAAATAACGCATCCGTGCGCTTCCTTGCGAAAAGCCCAGATTGAACCGTTATCGCAAGCCCATCCATCCGCCGTTTCTCAATTGCCTGTGAGACAACTCATTGCGCCTCGCGGGACAATAGACCGACCGCTTTGCGTTTCAACACCTTCAGATCCATCACCGGCACCTCCATCTCCTTCGCCAACTCATCCCACTGGCGCATGCGCAGACTGACCTCGCACAACGGATCCTGCTCGAAAGCTTCAGCCTCTTCAGCGGTCATCACCCCACCCTGATACTCCAGCGTCCGGCGGCTGGCTTCGCTCAAGCGCTCGTAGTACCCGGGCTCTTTGAGCGTCAGATAACGCTTGGCCTGAACGTGATATTCCACCAGCCGCGCCATCCGCTCGCTGAAACCTGCGCGGCGCAAATAGTCGGCGCCCAGGCGCTCGTGGCTGACCACGCCAAAGCCGCCCATGTTCTCGGCGCTCTCGGCGCAGATATGGCCGATGTCGTGGAAGAACGCCGCTAGCACCACTTCGTCATCAAAGCCCTCGGCCATGGCCAGTTCGGCGGCCTGGGACATGTGCTCGATCTGCGACACCGGCTCGCCGATGTAATCGCTGTCACCAAAGCGCTCGTACAGCGCGAACACCTCGGCGATCACTTGCTCATTGCGGTCCATCAACGCTCTCCCAACAACGTTGCTACGTTACGTTCAGCCATCGCTGGCCCGACGCTCATGCCGACACCCGTGTGCATCAGTGCCACGCTCACACCCGGCATCGGACGCAGAAACGAGAACGGCCCCGGTCCTCGAGAACCATAGACGCCCTGCCAGCGTTCGACCACTTGCACATTGCAACCCAACGTCTGCTCGGCCAGTTCAATCATCCAGTTGTCCACCTGCTCGGCGTTGAACGGCGACGGGTCGCGGCCGTAATGGTGGGAATCGCCGATGATTAATTCACCATACGGCGTTGGGCTGATCAGCAGGTGAATGCCGTTTTCATGCAGGTGCGGTTCGTCCCGCAGAATCTGCGCCTGCACCGCCGCCGCTTCCGGCAGATCGGCGAAGGCGCCGTAGTGCACGCAGCTCAAACCGGTGAGCAACGCGTGTTGCAGGTTGAGGTTGATTTGCGGCCGGGCGCGGAGCATTTGCAGGCGGCAGATTTGCGGGTTGAGTTCGGCGATCGGCTCGGCCAGCAACGTCTGATAATCGTGACCGGAACAGACGATGATCTGCTCGGCACTAAAGGTGCCGGCGGTGCTGTGCAAGCGGCCGGGCTCGATGTCGCGCACGAGAGTGGAGAAGTGAAACGCAACGCCGAGTTCGCGGCGCAGGTAGTCGATCAGCGCTGGAATCGCTTCACGGGAATACAGTTGCTGATCGTCCATCCCATGCAACGCGGCGCGATGATGGCTGAACTGGCCGCCGTACAAGTCGCGCAATGCAGCGCCGCGCAACAGGTCGACGCGGTAACCGTGTTCCACGGCGCGACCGGCGCAGAAGGCTTCCAGCAGGTGTTCTTCGGCTTCGGTGCGGGCAAACAGGTACGAGCCGTTGCGCTTGAGTTGCAAGCCGGCGAGTTGCGCCCATTGGCCCCAGATCTCGCGGCTGGCCTTGGCCAGTTCGAGCATCGGGCCCGGTGGTTGGCCGGTGACCAGTGCCTGACCGAAGTTGCGTACCGATGCGCCTAAGGGCGTTTCGCTGCGTTCGAAAACGGTGACTTTCAGACCGCGCTTGGCGGCGGCGTAGGCGTGGGACAGGCCGAGAATGCCGGCGCCTACGATCAGTATGTCGTTGTGTTGTGTCATGGGGTTTTGTCCTGAACTCAGGACCGCTATCGCGAGCAAGCTCGCTCCCACAGGGGAATGCATTCCAAGTGTGGGAGCGAGCTTGCTCCGGGCGGCGTTCCGACGATGAGGCCCTGTCAGCCAATAAAGATCTTACTTGGCAGCCACTTTCTCGGACTTGCCGTCATAGCGCTTGCGCCATTCGGTGAGGATTTCGTCGCGATTCTTCGACGCCCAGGCGAAGTCGTTCTTGATCAAACGCTGCTCGTAATCCGCCGGCAGTTCGGTCTGCGGCTTGGCAATACCCGGTTGTGCGAGCACGGCGAAGTTCTCTTTATAAAGCTCCATCGCCGCTGGACTGGCCGAGAAGTCAGCCAGCTTCTTCGCCGCCTCTTCGTGCGGTGTGCCCTTGATCACAGCCGTCGCTTCGATCTCCCAGCCCAGGCCTTCTTTCGGCAGGATGATGTCCAGCGGCGCGCCTTGGCGCTTCAGCTGAACGGCCGGGTATTCAAAGGAAATGCCGATCGGGAACTCACCCGAAGCCGCCAGTTTGCAAGGCTTGGAACCGGAGTGAACGTACTGGCCGATGTTCTGGTGCAGGTCGTCCATGTACTGCCAGCCCTGCTTCTCGCCGAAGGTTTGCAGCCAGGCGCTGACGTCGAGGAAACCGGTGCCGGACGAGGCCGGGTTGGGCATGACGATCTTGCCTTTGTACTCAGGCTTGGTCAGGTCCTGCCAGCTCACGGGTTTGCTCAAACCCTGCTTTTCGGCTTCGACGGTGTTGAAGCAAATGGTCGCGGCCCAGACGTCCATGCCGACCCAGGCTGGCGGGTTGGCAGCGTCGCGGTAGTTGCCGCCGATTTTGCCCAAGTCCTTCGGCGCGTAGCTTTGCAGCATGCCTTGCTGATCGAGGATCGCCAGGCTTGAAGCCGCCAGGCCCCACACCGCGTCAGCCTGCGGACGAGCTTTTTCGGCCAGCAGTTTGGCGGTGATGATGCCGGTGGAGTCGCGCACCCACTTGATCTCGACGTCCGGATTGGTCTTTTCGAAGGCTTCTTTGTAGGTCTTCAGTTGTTCGGCTTCGAGGGCGGTGTACACCGTCAACTCGGTTTTCGCCGCGAAGGCGTTCAGGCTGAAAGCGGTGAGGACAGCAGCGGCCAGGGCCATAGGCTTGAACATGATCTTTTCCTGTTTGAGTTGAGGGGTTGAAGCGAATCAATGGCCCGGCGCGGTCTGCCGCCAGGCCTGGGAGCGGCGCAACAAACCGCGCGAAGCCCAGGCCAGCAGCAGGGACACGCCCGCCGAGGTGAACAGAATCAGGGTCGACATCGCCGCCGCGCCGCCGACGTTGCCGGCGTCGTCCATGTTCAGCACCGCCACCGCCGCGAGGATGGTGTCGGGGCTGTAGAGGAAGATCGCCGCCGAAACGGTGGTCATGGCCGAGACGAACAGGTATCGCACGATGTCCAGCAGCGCCGGCAGGCAGATCGGCACGGTGACGCGCAGGTAATGCCGATACAGCGGTGCCTTGAGCGACAGCGCAGCGGCTTCGAACTCGGCGTCGAGTTGGCGCAGCGCCGTGGTCGCGGTCATTTGCGCGGTGGTCAAATAGTGAGCAATGGTGCAGACCACCAGCAGGGTCATGGTCCCGTAGAGCACATGCAGCGGGTTGCCGGTGAGGTTGAAGAAGAAGACGTAACCCAGGCCCAGCACCAGACCCGGCACCGCCATCGGTACGAAACTGAGCATGCGCAGTATCAGATTCAGCCCGCGCTGGCCCTTGGTTTTTTCCATCAGGTACGCGCCGGTAAAGATCAACACACTGCCGATCAGCGCCGTGCACAACGCCATCTTCACGCTGTTGCCATAGGCCAGCCAGCCACCGCCCGCCGTGTCGTTGAACTGGTAATGGTTGAGCGAGAGCGACAGGTTGTACGGCCAGAATTTCACCAGCGACGAATACACCGCCATGCCGAACACCAGCAGCAACACCGCGCAGATCAGCAATACGATGGCCAGGTAGCAACCGTCCCGCAGTTTCGACGGCGCCGGTTGAAAAACCTGTGCCCGGCCGCTCATGGAGTCGCCGTGACGGCGACGCAGCCAGGCGTCGACACCGAAGCTGAACAGCGCTGGCAGCAGCAGGACCATGCCGATCAACGCGCCGCGACCGAATTGTTGCTGGCCGACCACGGCTTTGTAGGCTTCCAGCGCCAGCACCTGATAATCGCCACCGACCACCACGGGCACGCCGAAGTCGGTGATGGTCAAGGTAAACACCAGACAGAACGCCGCGAACACAGCCTGACGCGTTGCCGGCCAAGTGATGCTGCGAAAGGCCTTTGCCGGACTGGCACCCATGCTGGAGGCGGCATCGAACAGTCGCGCATCCGCCAGGGACAACGCCGACAGCAAAATCATCAAGGCGTGTGGGAAGGTGTAGATGACCTCGCCCAGAACAATCCCCCAGAAGCCGTAGATATTGTCCGAAAGCAAACCGCGCAACATGCCCTGGTTGCCGAACAGATAAACCAGCGCAATGCCCGGCAACATCGACGGCGCCATCAGCGGCAACAGCGACATGCCGCGCCAGATGCCTTTGCCTGGAATCAATGTGCGTTGCAGCGCGTAGGCAAACAGGTAGGCCAGCGGTACGACAATCGCCGCCACGCTGAGGGAAACTTTCAGGCTATTGCCCAGCAGCCAATGAAAATTCGCACTGGTCACCAATTCACGGGCGGCCACCAGACCGCCGCCCTGCCCGGCTTCCGAACTGAAGCCGCGCCAGAAGATCGCCAGCAACGGCATCAGCACCGCAACGCCGAGCAACGCCAGTAACAGGACCTTGCCGCCGACCACGAACACCCGGTCGCCGATCTCGGCACGGGAGGTCTGCCGAACCTGCTTGTGCGGTATCGGCAGCGCGAGGTTCGCGCTCATCAGGCAAACACCTGCAGGCTGCGTGGCGGCAAGGCGACCATGATCTGCTGGGCGCCGAGGCGTGGCATGGCTTCCGGCGCGAGCTCGGCCAGCAATGCGTGGCCTGGCAGTTGATCGAGTTCGAAGCTCATGCGGCAGCGGTTGCCGAGGAAGGTGATCTCGCGAACCTTGGCCGGGAACAGGTTTTCTTCATGCACGGGCGGGTTGACGTTGATCGCTTCCGGGCGGCAGAACAAACGTCCGGACGCGGTTTTGGCGCTGCCGTCGGCCAGGCGCATGTTCATACCGCCGACCTGAGCATGGCTGTCGCTGCTGCGCTGGAATGGCAGCCAGTTGCCCTGGCCGACGAACTCCGCCACAAACGGCGTCGCCGGGCGATCGTAGATTTCCTGTGGCGTGGCGTATTGCTCGACCTTGCCGTTGTTCATCACGGCGATGCGGTCGGCCATCAGCATGGCTTCGTCCTGATTGTGGGTGACCATCAGGGTGGTGATGCCGAGGTTGCGCTGCAGTTGGCGCAATTCGGTGCACAGATGCTCGCGAACCCGGGCGTCGAGCGCCGACATCGGTTCGTCCAGCAGCAGCAACGAAGGCGCCGGCGCCAGGGCCCGAGCCAGTGCGACGCGCTGCTGTTGGCCGCCGGACAATTGGCCGGGGTACTTTTTCTCACTGCCGATCAGGCCGACCAGTTCCAGCATCTGACCGACGCGCTTGCGCACTTCATCGCGACCACTGCCGGCGAGGCCGTAGGCGATGTTCGCTTCGACGGTGAGATTGGGGAATAGCGCGTAGGACTGAAACAGAATGCCGTAGTCCCGAGCCTGGGGCGCCAGGTGGGAAACGTCGCGATCGCCGAGGTACAACTCGCCGCTGTCCTGTTTCTCAAGACCGGCGATGCAGCGCAGCAAAGTGGTTTTGCCACAGCCCGACGGACCGAGCAGACACACCAGTTCACCGGCCGCCACGTCGAGGGAAACGTTATCCAGCGCGGTGAAGGCGCCGAAGCGTTTCTGCACGCCGCGCACTTTCATCGGGGCGCCGGGATTGGTCAGGGCAGTTGCGATCGAGTGGTTCATGGACAGGCCTCATCAAGCAGATGAAGGCCATCCTAGATTTGTAATGCGTCCGTCATGTGGCAGTGAGGCAAAAACGGCTGATAGTGGTATTCAGGGATTTGGGGTTGAGTGATGTGTTGGCTGGTCTGGCCCCTTCGCGAGCAGGCTCGCTCCCACAGGGGAATGCGGTCACCTGTGGGAGCGAGCCTGCTCGCGATGAGGCCCTAATAGGCGACGAAGATCTTAAGCGGGGGCCATTTCCTGCGCCAGGCCGAGAAACGCCGCCGGCAGTCGCGCGCCTTTTCGCTCTTTGAGGCAGTACAAATACTCGGGAATCTGCGGCGCATTCTCGATGGTCAACACGCGCAGTTGCGGATCATGCGGCACTTCCTGCCGGGCAATGATGCTGATGCCAATGTTGCGCAACACGGCCTCACGGATCGACTCACGGCTGCCAATCTCCAGCAGCGGACCGAAACTCACCCCAGCGCTGGCCAGCAACTCCTCGGTCAGACGTCGAGTGGTCGAACCCGACTCGCGCATCAATAAGGTATGCCCGGCCAATGCACTCAGAGGAACATGATCGTGAACCGCCAGCGGATGATTGCGATGCACCGCCAGCACCAGCGGATCGCTGCCGAGTACCCGGCGAATCAGCCGCGCATCCTCCAGTAACTGCGAAGACGCAGCAACATCCACCCGGTAATCCTCCAGCGCTTCAAGCACCTGCTGGGAATTACCGATTTCCACCGACACTTCCACCTGCGGCAAGCGCTCGCGAAAGGTCTTCACCAGGTCGAGGATGTAATACGGCGCGGTAGCGGCGATGCGCAACGTGCCTTGGACCTGGCCGCTGTTACGCAGGAAAAACTCGATGTCGGCTTCCTGTTGCAACAGCGCCTTGACCATCGGCAGCAGCCGCGCACCTTCATCGCTGACGCTGAGGCGGCGGCCGCCACGGTAGAACAGCTCGACCGAGTACTGACTTTCCAGATTGCGAATCTGCGTCGTCACCGTGGGTTGGCTCAGGCCGAGTTTTTTCGCCGCCAGGGTAATGCTGCCCAGGCGGGCAACCATGTAAAACGCCTTCAGCTCGGCACTCAGCACACCCTTTCCTCATCGTTTATTTGCGCAACAAGCGCAAACCGTTAAACACCACCAACAGGCTCACGCCCATGTCGGCGAACACCGCCATCCACATAGTGGCGATCCCGGCGAAGGTTACCCCAAGAAAGATCGCTTTGATGACCAATGCCAGGGCAATGTTCTGTTTGAGGATGCTTGAGGTTTGCCGTGACAGCCGGATGAAGGTCGGAATCTTGCGCAGATCATCGTCCATCAGGGCGACATCGGCGGTCTCGATGGCGGTGTCGGTGCCCGCCGCCGCCATGGCAAAACCGATCTCGGCTCGCGCCAGCGCCGGTGCGTCGTTGATGCCGTCGCCGACCATGCCGACGTTATGGCCCTGTGCATAAAGGGCTTCGATGGCTTGCAGCTTGTCGGTCGGCAGCAGATCGCCCTTGGCCTCGTCGATGCCGACTTGCGCGGCAATCGCCTGAGCGGTGTGGACGTTGTCGCCGGTGAGCATCAGGGTTTTAATGCCCAGGTCGTGCAGTTGCTGGATCGCCTCGCGGCTGGACTCTTTTACGGTGTCGGCCACGGCGAACAGCGCCAAGGGGCCGGATTTGTCGAGCAGCAGCACCACGGACTTGCCCTGCTTCTCCAGCGCGAACAGCTTTTCCTCCAGTGCAGGCGAGCATAGGTTCAGTTCTTCCACTAAACGGTGATTGCCCAAGTGGTAAACCTGACCATTGATTTCTCCGCGCACACCGCGACCGGCCAGCGCCTCAAAGTTATCCACAGTCAGCGGCGCGAGTTGTTTATCCACAGCCGCGTTGGCGATGGCCAAGGACACCGGGTGATCGGAGCGACCGGCCAGCGCCGCTGCAATCGCCGGAGCTGATGCGTCAGCGGTTGGATCAAGCGACAGGTAATCGGTCTGCACCGGTTTGCCGTGCGTGATCGTGCCGGTCTTGTCCAAGGCCAGGTAATCGAGTTTGTAACCGCCCTCCAGATAGACGCCGCCCTTCACCAGAATGCCTTTGCGCGCCGCTGCCGCGAGGCCGCTGACGATGGTCACTGGCGTAGAAATCACCAGCGCACATGGGCAGGCAACCACCAACAACACCAGCGCCCGGTAGATCCAGTCGAACCATACGGCGCCCATGAACAGTGGCGGAATCACCGCCACCGCGAGCGCCAGGATAAACACCGCTGGCGTATAAATTTTCGAGAAGCTGTCGACGAAACGTTGGGTCGGTGCCCGCGCGCCCTGGGCCTGTTCAACGGCGTGGATGATTCGCGCCAGGGTCGAGTTGTTGGCCGCTGCGGTTACTGAGTACTCCAGGGAACCGGCCTGGTTGATGGTGCCGGCGAAGACTTTATCGCCGATGGTCTTCTCCACCGGCAGGCTTTCACCGGTGATCGGCGCCTGATCGATGGTCGAACTGCCCGAAACTACTTCACCGTCCAGACCAATCCGCTCGCCAGGACGCACCCGCACTCGCGCGCCCAGCTCGATGGCTTTGACGTCTTGCTCGACCCAACTGCCGTCGGCCTGCTGCACCGTGGCCTGTTCCGGCGTCATCTGCATCAAACCGCCGATGGCGTTGCGCGCCCGGTCCAGCGACTTGGCCTCGATCAACTCGGCCACGGTGAACAGGAACATCACCATCGCCGCTTCCGGCCATTGACCGATCAGGATCGCGCCAGTCACCGCGATGCTCATCAGCGCGTTGATGTTCAGGTTGAGGTTTTTAAGTGCGATCCAGCCCTTCTTATAGGTGCCGAGGCCACCGCTGAGGATCGAGATCAACGCAATGACTGCCACGACCCAGTTCGGCGCAGCGTTGGTGAAGTGGATCACTTCGGCGGCGAGTGCGCCAACACCCGACAGCGCCAAGGGCCACCAGGGCTTTTTCTCGGGCGCCGGCGCTGGCGGTTCAACGCCCTGCTCTATCGGCTCGGCCTGCATGCCGAGGGACTTGATGGCGTCGATGATCGGCGTAGTGCTCGGCAGGTCGTGAGTCACGCCCAACACGCGGTTGATCAGGTTGAATTCCAGTTGCTGCACACCCGCGAGCTTGCCGAGTTTGTTCTCGATCAGCGTCTGCTCGGTCGGGCAATCCATGGCGTCGATGCGGAAGCTGCTCAGGCGCGCGCCAGCCGTTGGGGTTTCGCTCAACTTGATCAGCGACGGTGCCGCCACTTTGGACGAACAGCAGGAATCCCCGTGGCCGCCATGGTCATGCTTCTGTGCAGGCTGCAGCTTGTGGCTGTGATCGTGATCGTGATCGTGATCGTGATCGTGATCGTGATCAGCCTCGGGTTTGTGCGTGTGAAGGGAATCGCTCATTGGGTCGCGTCCGGAAAGGTGCCTGTTGCCAAGTAAAGACCCTGTAGCCACTATAGGGTCAAGCACCTATTTGGAGATTGCCGTCATGAAGATCGGAGAACTGGCCAAACTCACCGACTGCGCCGTGGAAACCATTCGCTACTACGAGCGCGAGAACCTGCTGCCGGAGCCGGCCCGCAGCGACGGCAACTACCGTGTCTACACCCAGGCCCATGCCGAGCGCCTGACTTTCATCCGCAACTGCCGCACCCTCGACATGACCCTGGAAGAAATCCGCAGCCTGCTGGCCCTGCGCGACAGCCCGCAAGATCAGTGTGAAAGCGTGAATGCGTTGATCGACGAACACATTCATCACGTCAAAGCGCGGATTGATGGGTTGATGGCGTTGCAGACACAACTGCTCGACCTGCGCCAACGTTGCAGCGAAGGGCCGGATATTGATCAGTGCGGGATTTTGCAGCGGCTGGAAGTGAGCGGCGGGGTTGTGGCGACGGAGGTTGAGCATTCTCATGTGGGCCGCAGTCACGGCCATTAAGAACACCAAATAACCCTGTGGGAGCGGGCTTGCTCGCGAATGCGGTGTGTCAGACAACATCTCTGTCGACTGACACTCCCTCTTCGCGAGCAAGCCCGCTCCCACATTTGGTCGGTGTTAAGGCTTAAACCGCCATCGGCGCGGTCATTGGGGCGTGGTGTTCGTAGCCTTCCAGCGAGAAATCGCTCGGCTCGATCAACTCCAGCCATTCCGGCTGATACACACCGGTCTTGGCAAATTCCGGCACACGATCACTAATCACCAGTTTCGGCATCGGGAACGGCTCGCGCTTGAGCTGTTCATTCAGCATGTCCAAGTGGTTTTCGTAGACGTGGGCATCACCGATGAAATAGGTGAACCAGCGCGGCGTGTAGCCGGTCAGGCGACCGATCAGGCTCAGCAGCGCGGCGCCTTCGGTGAGGTTGAACGGCGTGCCCAGGCCCCTCTCGCCCCCATCTTACTGCACATTACGTTGACTTGTAATGCCTTCAAAGCAACTTGGTATATGTGCATTATAGCTTTTGCACATAACATACTCAAGCCATAATACTGGATGAACCACCAGTTTTTTTAAGTCTCGCCCAAAGCTCATCTTCTTCTGAAGAGGCCAAATACGGGCCTCATAGCCAAAAAATTGATTCATCCTGGCAATGTGCTATCCATGAGGTCGGGGGAATCTATCTCCCCAGGATCAGCTCCAGCGCTTCCGCAGGCGCTAAGACGCAAACAGCAGGGAGAATCGATGCGCCTAGATCAGATGCCATACCACTCAATGCCCACCTTGGCCGTCCTTCCATTCCGGCAGTTCCGCATCGGATGGACGTGGCAGCTGCGGGCACTCAAGCTCTTCCCCGACTCCCAGCTGTCCTGGAAGCGTTACTTCTACGATAACGGCAGCGGACATGCGAGGGCAGCTGTTTTCACCTCCTACGAGGAGGCCATGGAAGCTGCAGACGAGTTCAACAGCCGCACTAGTGATCTGGTAGTTCAGGCGGTATCGGATCCTGTGCTTCAGAGCTCGACCACCCTGAAAGTCGAGAAAGCACTGACGGCGGCGCGCCGTATCCAGGGAGAAGAGGAGCTCATGGAGCGCGAGGCGATCAAGCGGAATGCCCATCTGCCCCGGCTCTCGGTGCAAGAGCTGAAACTGCACAATACGATGGAGAGCTTGCGCCAACCTCTTTACGAGGAGCTCGAACGAGCCCCCTATGTGGATGTGGTGGCCCTGCCGAGATTCAACATGTGCCTTCGCCGTGTCGATGACCGGACATGGAAACACATCGGAGCCCTGACGCCCAAACGCTCGCAGATCTGTCTGCGCGAAGTGACAGCCAAAGGGTTTGGTCTTTCGGGAGCTGAACACTGGGGAAGAACTAAAGCGCAGATACGCGCACTCTTGCTACCCCGAGCCAATCAGCTGCTGCAACTAGCGAGCGTCAAGCAAATGCTCGCTGAGGCAAGGATGCGCGGCCAGAGGGTACTGGTCTGCGCTGGCTTTGTGTTCTGGTATGAGGACGACGGGGTGCCACGGTGGGTGGTGAAAAACACGGGTGGCGAGTCCAGCAGTGAAGAAGGAAACACCTTATGGCACGAGGGAACGATCCTATCCAAGAACCATGGCCGGATCGTCGTGCTTCCCTATATCAAGGAGAACGGGGAAAAGGTTCAAGGGCACACGAAGAATGCACCGCACGACGGAAAGGCGCTGCCTCGGCATCCTGACCAGTACGTCACCCTCCCTTTTGAGATCCTGGATGGTGACCTCATGATCGGACTGTTTGGTGAACTCCACTATGAGTAACGCACCGACTAATCGGACATAGGCGCACCCCATATCCAAAAAACAACGTATTACGGCTTTTATTGAGTAGCCAAGTGCTATCGTACCAATCTTCACCTGCCGTCTCGCTGGGAGCATGACGTCGGCCAATGGTAGTGCAGCACGCACCGATATGTTCTGCATGTCGACGCTTGCTGATGGCCGGGGCACTTTACTCATGATGCATTCAGCACCACGGCGAAGCCGTTCTTTACAGCATGCAAGGAGTGCAAGATGCAATACGTGGCTTGTTTACGAGTTGGTCAGAATGACGTTAAGGCGCTGATAAATCTGGAAGACCACAGGCGGGACGTCGTAGCTCCGCTGTTGGACATGCGAGGCGACGAAGACAGACACCTACAAACATTCCTGGCGAATTGGACTGAGCATCCTTTTTTCCTGGACGTTTCAAGAGTAGCGAAGGACGTTGCTGAGGCCTTCATTACTACGAATGACCTGCATAATTCTCATGGTGCGTTTGAGAACAAACGTCGATTCTTCTCAGATGTGGCAGGCATCAACCAGAACGTTATACCAGTGGTTTCCTGGGTTGATGATGACCCCCAACGAGCAGTCATCCAAAGTGCACTCGCTCTTCAACGCGATTTCCCACATATAGCTATCAGGGTTACCTGTCCGGAAAACCCGACTGCGACTTCGTGGAACAGATTACTATCAATCCTGGATGCTCTTGAAAGCCCAGACACCGCGACGGTGATTTTGGATTTCGGCGCCACAGCCCCGGCCAACACTGCCTCAGGTTCGGATTTCAATCTATCGCTGCGTCAACTGAATACCTATCAGATACGGAATCTGGTGCTGATGAGCACCTCCTTCCCTATCGATAAGCCGGCCTCAAACACTTCACGTTCCTCCGCCTGTTACGACGTTGCGTGGCAAGCAAGGGTCGATACCAGCGGCATAGCGTCGGATATTGTCTATGGGGATTACGCCGCCACCAATCCAACCGCCTCGATGGAATACATACGAGGCATGCCTGTGCTTCCTTTCGCCTGCTATTACACACCAACAGAATGGTGGCAACGACGCAAAGGTTCGGACAAGGAATTTGTGCGGTACATTGAAATCGCCCAAGAAATCAGAGGGCTGCCGGGTTACCACGGTGATGATTTTTGCTGGGCTACTCGTGAGTACAGCAGAATTGTCGCCACATCTACCGGCTACGGGAACAACGGTACGTGGAATGGATACAGGGTCAATCAGCATATCTGCGCCATGATCGAGTCCATCGTAGCTACGGATAACAGTTTCGATGATCTCGATGCCGACGACTTACTCTAGCGAGCGATAGCGTTGTTTCAAGCTTGCTAGGACATGTGATCTGATCAAGCTCATGGGGAGGGCGTCGCATAGCTGGCGACGCACTTCTTTTATGAGGTCACGACTTTTCGTTGGCACGCCATTCTGGTTCGCGAGTACGTCCAACTCGCTACGCCACAAGAATCCCGTAAGGTGAAATTTATCCTGGAGCTTGTTGGGCTTCGCCTTTCGAATCATCGCCATGCCCGAATAGTCATCGACGACGAGCACGCCAACATGCGGAAGACATGACTCAAGAGCCTTCACCAAGTGCTTTGAATGACAGCATAGCCAGACTTCGTCAAAGCACGCCATATAGGCCTGCTGCTGGCCTTCCCAGCGTGCCAAGGTGTCAGCATGAGATTTGATTTCGAAAGCGGTTAGCTTTCCATTGGCATGAACGAGGTCGGCGCGTCTGGCCTTATCGATGAAGCACAGTTCCTCGATGAAGACGTCACTCTCTTCATGGCACATCGCTTTCGCGACCCACTGCTTGAGGATTGGGCGGATTTCGGTTGGATTCAACATGCGCGGATTATAGACAGACAATTGAGGCTTCTCACGCTAAAAAGCGCCCAGTCGTCGATCACCGCAGGGCCCGCACCAGCGTGATATCTGTCCGGCACGGGGTGAAGACGATGACGAAAAGTCAAGCCTGGGCTAGGTCATTCCTGGCTTGACCAGCTTACCCCTGGCCGACCTCAGCCCCTAACGGTGGTCGATTCGTAAGGCAGGCGACGCCCGCGCGCACGTGGTGAGCGGACGACCGTGTACCACACCAATCGAGACGATGATGGTCTCGTGCAAGAGCTCGACGTTTCTCCAGGTTGGTCAAAACCGCACTACTAGCTTTCGCCAGATTGCCTGACTCTTCGATAGAAGCCTGCGTCGAAACGTTCCAGAGCTCTCACCAGGCTCATCACACCCATCGTCGTAATCATGGATGTCGAACTCTTCATCCTCATACACCTCTCCAAGCAGACCGCTTTTCTGCAGCCCAGCCTCGTAACTCCTCAGCTTCAGCTCTTGATTAACGCTACGAATTGCCAGGACTGTAGCCTCGATATGCAAAACACCCTTTACATCTTTCCTTAGACTGTTCACGCGTAGGAGACAGCCCAACGCGCGCACGCGACGAAGCCATTCGTAACGTGCTGAGCCAGATGTTCCTTCGTTTCTGTCGAAGACGAATGTGACCTCAACTTTGTTAGCGTGCCGTCGCCCCCTGACCAAATCTTGCCCTGAACCGTCAGGATCCAAATTGGTGAAACTGTACAATCCCTGTACGAATACTAGGTCACCCTCAATGATCAGACGATCAAGTGTCCCTCGATCTAAATCATCTGAGATGTTCCTGACACAGGCATGCCCCATAGCGGTCTCAAGCATGCTGCTCATGTATCGCCTCAAAGCATGCGAGAGCGCATGACCAACGTACAGAGGGCCTTTCCTGGGGCGAAGGTGGCCTTGTGCGTCACACGCGCCATTTAGTAGGGCGTCCTGGAATCCCTCAAGCTCGGAGACGTTCACCCCAACCTGTTCCGCGATTTCAAAAACCCTGAGGTGGTTAAAATACCACCACTGGCAACTGATCAGCTGAGTGGCCTGGAATATGGCAAGAGGGTCTAATCGACTGACCTCCTGCTCCCAGGTGGCCTTTGCAGCCTTAAGCCGGTCAGGCGTAAGCGTAAGCTCCAATGCGTGCGTTGAATGGGCCTCACCGTGATGGATTGAGCACAGGACGGCTAGGTTGGTTTGAGAGTGGTCGCGACTTTCCGCCCATGGTTTGATGTGATGAACGATGATGGGACGGCTAGCATCTCGACAAACACAGCAAAGCCAGCGATTGTCATAAAGCGTCCGGATAAGGTGCTCAGGAGGGATCGGCGGCCTTCCACTCCCGAGGATTACGGGCACGGCGACTTCGCCAATGCCAAGATCCAACAGTTTCTCCGGGGCTTGCGATTGAAGCTTCGCAAGCGTCCACTTCTCCTTCCTGAGCTTCTCGGCCAATGCACTGTCTACACCTCTCGCAATCAAGGCGAGCTCTACTCGATTTCGGGTCACATACTCACTTCCGTTATTAGAATGCTGGAGAATTTATCGATGAAAATTTGCGCCACTGCTGGAGGTTATGTCGCTGCCATCACCATCGTTGCGTAAGGAATCTCGGCTGGAAGGCACTACCCCCCCGGACAGTCGAGATGACACTCCTGGCGCACCCTCGTAGGTGTTTAACCTTTACTTAGTTTTAAATGAACGAATCTTCGCCAGCGCACGGCTGATTGGCGGATTTTCCATGCCTTGCGGAATAAAGATGTCGTCGTCAGGCTTTATAGCGGAGATATCCTGATCGTTCTCATCAATTTCCCAAGCATATTTTACCTCTACACCGCAGGTTTCCAAGTGGATAACAAGATCTCCTTGGACATTCATTGTAGCGATGTCACTCTTTTTAAGATCCTTGTAATTTTTTAAGAATTGCTCAAGATTCTCAGAAGACTCTGGAGTCATGGTATTGAATCTAGAAAGTATCGTCTGCATTCTCGCCGACCCAGAATCGCTCATATCAAGACGACTCGTGACCACAACACGATAGTGCGCAGGGTTCTTTTTACTAATCCCCCTGATTAATATAATACGCAATTTATTGGCAGGGTCTTTTTTTCCAATAGTGCTCGCGATATTTGAAAAAATTTTATTACCAACTGCAGGATTTTTAAACACAAACATCAGTCCAGTCACGCGTTCGCCGTCTCCTATGAAACCTATGCCATTCCATCCAGCGCTGTCCCAAAGGCCACCTTGAATGAGGGAGTCGACTTTTATTTCCCTGTGTTTTAAATTAGAAATTTTTAAGGGGTGCTTGGGTCGTTGTTCAGAAGCCTCTGCGCTGGAGAGCCAATCCTTAGGTTCAACCATATAATGATCAAACCAAGCCACCTTACGAGTCGGCTCATAAAGTTCAAAGGGCGGTTTTTGGTGCGACATTACTCCTGGAAAAATGTCATGACCTATCATGAAACCTTCTAACCCAAGATTGCAGTTGAACATTACTGAACGCTCTAACGCTTTATCTTCCCGTAGCATCGCCTCAAGCTTTGACCAGCTGACCTGGGGACAAATAACAGTTACAAAATGGAGGCAAAACTCAGTGTAAAATTGTTGAACTATGCTTAGCTGCTTTTCGTCCAGCGTGGAGGCATTGAAAAGTGAGCACTGGATGTGGGCTGTAGTTACTTGCGTACTCACATCAAACGTATGATGTAACACCAAGTCATCATCGTCTTCCAAGGAAATATCAATATTTACGCTGGGCAACGTGGCCACTAAACCATCTGCCATCATCGGAGCACAGAAGCTCTCCAGCACAGCCAGCAACTGCTGCGCTAGCTGTATGCAAGGGGATTTAACAGGAAAGGTTACCGACACCTTGCAACCCAAGATGTCCGAATTTATGGTAGTCCAACGCTCCGAATACAAATCCAGTGCCGCAATTGGAGCGCCAAGGTCAAGGGATCGCCACCTATTAATAAACTCTAAATCAATAGGCTCGCCTTCAGGGCCCACTTTATCCTCGTGCCCCAAGCAAATTAAAAGCGCGTCCGCACTGAACGTCAGATCCAGCTGATTAAGTTTGTCCGGCAACCACGCTAACTTTTCAATATCCGAAAACTTAGCATTTAAAAAAAGTTTTCCGATCAAGCATTCGTAACTAATTTGCTGGTCATCAGACCAAATTTCGTCAGCTAGCGTGGGCGCTATGAGCCGGCATAGGTAATACCAATGCAACGACTGACTCAGGCGCCCCAACTGTGCGTCAATCCACATGAGGCGATTGTATATAGCAGCCTGTTTGGCGCTGCTTCGCTGCCCCTTGATAGCGTCGGCACTGACAATATGGGCCGCCATTAATGCTGTGCCTCTTGCAGCCCAGAGCAACCCCTGCTTTTCATAGGCGTCGGAGAGCATGTAGAGGGCACCGAAAACTTCTTTTTTGCTCTCGTTTTTGTACAACCCGTAGAGAGACAAGCCCAAGCACTTGATCGCTCGGTAATAATCCTTCTTGTCGAGACTTAACGCACCGCGCCTGAGAAACTTATCAGCTACCAGTCGATCACCTTCTCGCGCACTGGCATCGTCAATAAGCTTATCGATCAGTAGCTCATAGTCCTCAAATTCGCCAAAGGCTACATCCAGCGACTCCAGTAGGTTGATGAGCCTAGCCATTGGATAGCCGATAAGCTTCTGTGCGCTTTCAGCAATCGGGACTAGGGACTGGAAAGTAGCGGTGATTTGATCCTCACTGTCAGCCATTAATAAGTCCAACAGTGCCAAGGACGTCCGAGCTTGGAGCGCTGCGCTGATCATGCTGTCGTCGCAGGCTATCGCGTCCAACTTTATGCGAATTATGGTTTCAAGGGCAGGTACATCGAGGGTGCAAGTGCCGTGTCTGTGAGTCGTAACCACCAGATTAAACAACGTTACAATTTTCTCCCAGACCTCGACATTGTCCGTATCTTGAGCAACTCCAAACGTCTTCTCAAAGTTTTCCTCGAAGAGCTCGGCATTTTCCAGCCACCAGTACGCGGCCCATGTCAGCTGGTAAAGGGCGTCGAAATGCTGTCTCTGGGTACCAAACTTTTTCGCTGTCCGCACAGCGATATTGAACTGGTGCTCCACAGCAAAGGCATCACGTTCCAGCTCTTTGTAAATTATGGCCAGCTTGGTGTAGAGGTCGACCTGGGAGAGCGTCAGACGGCCCGGATCTTCAATCTGTTCGATCTGGCGTTCAATCTCTGTGAGCTGAATTTGCTTGTCAGCGTCGAACGGGCCGATCTGAATCTTGCTTTCAATACTGCCTGTAAGACATAGGTGATCGATGGCAAGGTGCTGATTCTTAGGCTGCAGTGTTTTATCAAGCAACCAGGTTCTATCGTAGATGGTCACTTTGACGCCATGCTTCGTCGAAAGATCGTCCTGAAGCTGCGCTCTCAAGCTGTTCTTGATGAAGCGGCTGGAGACACAGAAGATCCGGACGTACCCACGCCCGGTCGACATGATGCTCTCGACATCCTTCGTGCATTTCGTCTTCCAGTCTTTTTGGGTGCTGACCCCAAACGCCCATCGCTCGGACTCGGGGGCCTCATTTAACCCCCAGAAAAAGGCGATTTGGCTGGCTACAGGATACGTCTCGGTATCGGTTTTACCGTCTCCACCCGCAGTGGGGCCGGTTTGGGCAACCAGGTTGGGACAGACTTCTCGCTCACAAAGCTTCTTTACGAATATCTCGAACTCAAGCTCTTGGCTTCGATTGTTCAGGGTCTCGAAGTGGTACTCCAGCATGGAGCGATCGATAGTCGACTCCTGTAGCTTTACAGAGTCCGAGAACTGCTCCGGACGTCTCGTTCGCAGAAAGTCTTGCGGCTTGGGAGCAGTTATCTTGGTAGCCGATTGTTCCTTGTCCATCATCCACTCCTGAAATGACCACTGGCATCGCCCGGCTACGATCAACGCTCTGGCCCTGGGTCAACACAGGGCTCGGCGTCATCGTGATGGTGTGCGGTACACGATGCTTGGTAACGCCCGCGCATACTGGATGAGCAGACGGTCGTTTACACCAGCCCTAGTTACCGAGGCTGATGCTTGCTCGAATTTATGGCGCTGGCCTCTCGGGCTGCCAAAAATTGCAGCTGAAGTTATTCAAGCCCCCACCGAAGGAACTAGGCCTCACCGCGAACACCTCAGGCACATCATCACCGTCACCGCCATCGCGGAAGAACTCCCTCATAGAGAACAGCGCCTGAGCTTTCAAGCGCTCCCATTCACGGTACAGGCTGTCTTCGAGATCCCTAGCTGCCTGCGCTGCGCTCGGTTTGCGCTTTGGCAACGGCAGGGTGTAGCTGGGCTGAGGGGAGAAATCGTAGACGAAGGTGAGGTACCCGTGCTTCCAGTCCGCAGACGGCGACGCTCGCCAGCGGAACGACACTTGCACCGATAGTCGCTTACTGAGATGGAAAGGCGGCCTGATCTGATCATCAATGAAGAACAGCTCACCCTCTTTACGCTCAGTTTCGAGCCGCCCTTTCATCTGCTGCATAGCGTGAATGAGGTCATTGCCGGCATACAGCGCATCCTGCCGAGTGCGTTCGCGCTTGGCATGGGCCTTGGCCTTGCTGTACTCAGTGATCGCTTGCTGGAACCCATGGAGCTTGTTAGCCACATAGGGCCCACAGTTACTGAGACCGAGGCCATGAATCGGCCCTATGCGCTCTTCATCCAGGCACTTGCGTACTGCTGCCCGAAGCGCCGTTTCGTCCACGTCGCTGATTACAGCTTGCTGATTACTCGGCAGGTTAATGTAGGTCATACCCAAAACTGTCCTTGTGTAATGGCGGCCAAGCTACCTCCTCATCTCAGCGCACAGCTTTCCGCACCGCTGAGAGATAGCCCATGGCGATACAGCGCTGGAGCTTGAGGTCAATCAGGGGATATTGGCACAGATGCTCAGATAGGCGCAGCGCCCACAATGCCGCCCCCTGGAAGCAGATCGATCACCTGCAGCAAAACGTTGAGCCATCTTGTAAACGGACGTGCTTGCGACCTGCTTGGAAGGGCCATCCATCACGTGCTGGTCAGTGATAATGGAATAGATCTTCACACTCGGCCTTCTAGACCCATTGATATCCAGCATCATGGGCCGTAGGTGACTGAGGGTGTACTGGATCCCCGTCTGAGCTCGAATCCAGTGCAGCTGCCCTTTATCGGCGATCATCCAAGGGAGCTCAATGCGCACCCCGTTGACTTCGGAAACCATCCCTTCTTCGACGGCGCCGCCGACGCTGTTAACCACTACCAGCCCGCGCTTGGCGGCGGCAATCGCATCATCCATCAAGCCAGGATCTTCTGTCCTATCTGGTAGACCGTGTAACGCCCATGCGGCTTGAAATGCCGTGTTGGGGTCAGTGCCGTCCCTCGCCACTGCCAACAGCATGTCCATAATCGCCCAGCGAGCACGGATCGAGACATCGATTTCCTGCTCGGCAGTGAGCGCTAGCTCGTAACGATAGTGGTACTGCAGGGGACAGCTCATGTAGGCCTGAAACGCCTCATAGCTCACAGTGGGTACCACGGTACTGCTAGCCAACGGCACCGGTATGATGGGTGCGGGCGGTACCTTCACCCCCGAGCGCTTAACCAGACTCGTGGCAGCAGCGCGATTGAGCGGAACTGGACGTGGCCACCCGCTGATCTCATAGAGATACAGGTAATCACGGGCCCGAGACAGAGCGACGTAGAGCAGGTTATTGCGCTCCACCCGCTCTTCGAACATGAACTCTTTTCCGGTGCTATTCAGCACTTCCGGGGGGATGAGATCCACCCCCCGCACATCGTATGCGAAGGGCCGATTGGCGCCGTATGACGCGTCGTCAACGTCGGTGACGTGAACTGCAGGGTATTCAAGCCCCTTGCTGGAATGCACAGTCATGACGCTCACCGCATCCAGGACTCGCGCTTCAGGCGGTAAGCCACGATCCCCCAGCTTTTCTCCGATCCTGCGGCGTAGCTCCTCACGAAGCAGGAACTGGGAAAGCCGTGCCTGGCGGATATCTCCGTCACCATTGCGTACGGCGTAGACGAATAGCCATGTCGCCAAGCGCTGAGTATGGGCCTGTATGGTCTGATCAGCGGGGTTTGGAAGACCGTAGCGCTGATCGAGCAGTACTTTGGAGACAAAATCCCAGGGCCTTGAATTACGCTTGAGCCCCTTCAACAGCAACGCCAAATTTGACTTGGCTTGCTGGCCAGCAGGCGATAGACCTGGCGTAGGCAGCCACAGCCAACGGCCTCGCTGCATGCTCAATCCCGCGCCTTTGCGGGTCAGGAATATGAGGTGCTCGATGTCTTGGGGTGGCATTCGAAACGCTGGCTCAGAGATCAGCCCGACCAGTGAGCGCGGCTGTCGCATGCACAGCAGTTCCATCAGGCACAGCAGTTTCTTTATCTCGGGGCGCTGGCAGACATCGCCAATGTGCAGCACTGGCACATTCAGGTTTTCAAGCGCTTCAACAATTTGCTCAACGTTTGCCGATTTACGGCTGATCACGACTTGATCCCTGTACGGGACACCCCTCTGCACTAGTCCATCAATGCGCTGAGCGATCGTGACGGCTTGGGAGGGTTTGGAGTCGCATTCATACAGGGTAGGTATAACCCCGATTGAGGGACGATACGCCGTGACTGGCTCCAGAGGCATCCGGTCATTCAGTGCATGATGGATGCCTGCGCAGGAAAATAACTCCAAGATCTCAGGCGTGCTTCGCCGGTTCAGATCGAGAGCGTAACGGCGCACTGTTGCTCCTGGAATGGTGCTCAGAAACGTGGCGTCGAAGTGCATCAAGCTACGGATCGATGCGCCTCGCCAATGGTGAATGGCTTGGCGCACGTCACCAACGACCCAGAATGATTGAGCATTGAGAGCCAATTGGCGAAGGAGGTCGACCATCACCTCGGTGACATCCTGATACTCGTCCACTAGCACGTGCGAGAAATGGTCGATGTACTGAGCAACGGTTGTTCGATCCCGCTTGGCCTGGGATGCAGGGAGGGCAATAAGGTCAACGTAGTCGACCAAATGCTCAGCCCGCATTGCCGTTTCGTAGGCTTCAAACAGAGTGGCAATGTCTTCGCGCTCATTGGCTACATCCGGCTCACAGGGCGGCAGTGCAGCCAAGCGTGCTCGGTAGTCGGCAACGGTGAGGCATTCTTCCTTGAGTCGTTTGATATGGCCCAAGACGCCAGGTAGCCAATCGTAGGGGTTTTGCAGTCTCAGATAGTACTTGAGCCGCACCTTGGGCAGCGTGCTCACCATCAGGCGAACTTGCATCAGCGGATCTGCGAGCCGAACGTCGGACTGCAGGCCGAAAATCTGATGATATTTGCGAAGGAATTCGAGCCCGAATGCATGGAAAGTCCCGGCCCACACGTCGGCGGCCCCGGCGATGCCAGATACCTTCAGGCGCTCCACCAATTCATGAGCTGCCTTGTTCGTGAAAGTAAGCACCAAGATTTGACTAGGAGGAATACCGCGCTCTACCAAGTGTTTTATGCGATGGATCAGTGTTGTCGTTTTACCAGTACCCGGCCCCGCAACAACGTTGACGAAGGTTTCGGACGCGGTAGCGGCATCGTGCTGCCCCTGCGTCATAAGCGGCAGAGGCGGAGGTGGAGCGGGAGGCAATATTGGGAGCAAAATGCCGTCGAACAGCTGAAGACGAACGATCTCCAGCGGTACCTCCAGAGTGACCGCGATGGCCGTAGCACCATTACCATTATGGAACAGGTGGCTTGCGACGCCACGTGGTAGCAGTAGCTCACGGGCAAATACGTTGGCTTGAAGCTCCAAGCGCTCACGAGCACCGTATGCTTCCACCGCCACTGTAGCCTGACTCCCGTAGGAATCCGTCATGCTAGTCAGATGAGCAACAGTCTGTGCAGGGCGATCGCCGTCGAGGTACCAATGGCCCAACTCATGGGCGATGAGATAGGCGGTTTCTCCTGGAGAAACGTCGTTGCGGATGTAGATGGTTTGAATTTCTCGCTTGAGCACCCCGCTGCCGCCACCCAGCTCTGGGTGCCCGAAAGGCAACCGCTCGATTGCGATTTCGAGTGCGTCCTCAACATGAGCCAGTAGCTCAGAGGAGCTGACCCCACCTAGAGAGTCGGCCAATCCGACTAGGGCTTCTCGGGTTTCGAATGCTTGCCGACGTGCCCGGTCGAATGGATTCACACTTAGCCCTCTAGATTCAGGAGACGCTGTTGCTCCTCAGCTGGTAGCTGAAGCTCTTTGACTGCAACACTCCAAGCCTTGCGTTCCGCTTGCACGGTTGGTTTTCCATCAGTCGCTTTAAAAGCTGGAACGCATTGGGTGGCGAACCGACGCTCTAAGGCTACCGACAAAACGTCCAGAGGCATCTTCAAAGCGGCGGCCAGCTTCGCCAGGACTCGCGCAGGTGCCAGTACCGAACCACCAAGGATCATGTTGGTCAAGCCGCGTTGCTCACCTAGATCGATCTGAGGAGCGAGAGCACGAGCTTTGACCCCACTGGTCTGCTCGATCTCCCTGATAGCCTCTACGACAGCCTCATCACTGGTATTCGAACTAGTCGTCGCCTCACGCACAGCGGCAGCGTGAGGGCAATGGATCAACGCGTCGGCGAGAAGGAAGTTGGTAAAGGAAGACAACGAGCGCTCATACTCGCCTGCGCGTAAACGCGCTCTCATCACCAGCCGTCTGTCAGCCCGGATAATCCAACTTTCCGAATCCGCGCCTTCGTAATCATTGGCAGTGCGCTCGTAATCAGTCAGCAACTCCGACGGGTCTACTGTCCTTGATTCCTTGTCGAATCGAGTCAACCCATCCTGCAACAGATCACGCGCAGCGATCGATAGCGATACCCCACGGCGTTTTGCTACTCCCCTTACCAACTGGTGAAGCGAGACCTTAGTAGTTAAACCAATTTGCAAGCGGGCAGCTTGGGTTCGTTCATCGGTGTTTTTGGTACTAGTGGCAGGTTGCATGGTCGTCTCCAAAGTCTGCTTATCAGCAGGCGCTGTGCGTGAGACAGGTGCCATCGCTGACCGTTCGTCAGTGGGAACTTGAGGAATCAGTTCGACGAGTACGGACATCAAGCTAAGCAGCAGATGCGGCTCGTCCTTGCCAGTGACCACCACAGACTGGCCATTAGCCAGAGTCATCTCGCACTCAATGCCCTGAGAGTTCTCCCGCAGGTGCATGAATGGCTTAAGGCAGGCTAGGAAACTAGCGCACCCTTGGAGATAATCGGCAGGCTGAAGCTTAGGCAATTTCATAGACGGATTTGGTCGCTGGTAGGATCGTGCGTGAGAATCACGCTGACGTACATCACTTTTATATCACTCGCGAGTGTAGGGATACAATTGATCCAGACAATCTTTTCAGAAGCAGTGCGTGTCGCTGTCAGCGAATGGCGAGCGAACGTGACCTTTGAGCAAGTGCTTGAGTACTTGGCGCGCCCTGGCGATCTGGGGCGTGAGCTGCAGCCAGCGATCGAACGTGAGCTGATTAGCCGGGGCAGCAGCTGTGCAGACGTGCAAGCCTTTGCATGGGCACAGCCATGCCTGAAGCTGGAGGCTATTTTCCAGCCAGGTGACCTACCCGACACCCCCATTGATTTTTGCCCGGTGCCCGAAGCAGAAGGAACTGTCCTGGCCCGAGTAACTGCGATCGCGTGCCTTGCGGCTATCAATTCAGCCACGGTTTCCTACGGATCCGAGAACGAAGGCGACCTGTTCGTGAACTTGGTGGTGTTCCCGCCTGGCCGAGGTAAATTCACAGTCAAATCGGCGGACAAGATGAGCGGGCACACGGATGGTGTGACCTTCCCGTTGCGGGGGTACCGCGACCCTCTGAATGACCGCATTGCACCGTCTCCAGACTTCGTGTGCTTGTCGGCACTGCGTAACCCGAAGCAAGTTCCGACTACGGTGATGCCCCTCGACCACCTCATGGCGCGATTGAGCCAAGAGCATATCGAAGAGCTCCAGAAGCCCCAGTACATCATTGGTTCGCAACTGACCTTCCGTGATGGAATGGTGGACATTCTGGGCGACGAACTTGATGTCGATGATGCGCAGCTTCTCTTCCAAATGAATGGGAGCTGGTGGATCCGGTTCAGCCACAGCACTACGCAGATTGCTGACATTGGCCACAAATCCGCGCAGGAAGCAATGGACGCTTTGAAGCACGCATGTGCTGACTGTGCGATCGCTGTAGCTCTGCAACCAGGTGATATCGCCCTCGTAAACAATCGGATCGCGCTTCACGGTCGCAGTGAACCTGGAAGTGACCACGGCCAGCAAACACGCTGGCTGCTACGTACCTACGGGCTAGACATCACGGATATCGATCCTAACCAGTGGCATGATGGCAGCGCTTTCATGCTGTATCCGTAGGTATTGGAAAGAGGGCGTCTCCGCAGGGTTGCCCGGTTTCGTGGGGGATTTACCTCTCTAGCACCTCAGGTCATGATGGGCTTCCCTTGCCCAAAAATGAGGGGCCCTGCCAGCCTTCTCGCAACCGCCCCGCTTGCCGATATCCGCTGCATGGGCGCGAAGGCGGTGATCATCGAGTGCCGATGTCGATGTCGATCTTGGCAGACCTCCAGCGCGCCCCGTATTCGATCATGCTTACATCGTTGCGTTTATTTAACGCTGTAAAGATAGTCCGGTAGCGCCTCAAATAATTCAATCATTTTTGCCAGTAGCGATGTACTGTTGACTTTGACAATCCAAGAATCCGACAGGTTTCTGCTTGGCTTAACCCGTCAGATTTTAATTTTTTGACCGCGTCAGCATTTTCGTTATTGGTCGGTTTGCCAGAGCGGCGCTTGACCAGTTCGCTTCCGGCATATTCGCTCTCCAGCTGCTTGATACCTCCCAAGTGTTTGAAGTCACTCAGTTGGGCATGGGCGCGTTCGAGTGCTTGATCGGGAGTATTGCCATCTCGCAAGGCAACGCATATCGCCAATAGAGCCACTGGATCAAAGTCTAAAGCGGCGGCAAGACTCATCAGCTTGCCAAGGCTGGGGTTGGCACTGCCCTGCTCCAGCGCACTGATATGGCGTTGCACGCTGACGTCGGCCAGATCCTCATACCCGAGTCCACGTTGCCTGCGAATCACTCTGATCGCTGCGGCAAGCTGTTTAGTGAGCGACATGTTCGTCCCAAAAGACAAGGATGGGGCCACATCGCAGCTGTTCCGATAAATGCAATTTAGTGCTAGTATCGGAACTTCTGGCTTTTCAACCCTGCGCATCTGCTCCGTTAGGAAGGCAGGTCGCACTCACCACGCGTGAAGCTGTGCCTAGGGTCTAGTCAATATAGGTTTAAATCGAGATCGAGCGAGCCCATGAGGATTCGAGTTTACTCAGACCTGCACAACGAGTTCGCCCCATTTGAACCGCCCTCGACTGACGCCGACCTGGTCATTTTGGCCGGCGACATCGACACCCAGGCGAGAGGCGTTAGCTGGGCAAACGAGGTGTTCAGCCAGCCCGTTATTTATTGCGCCGGCAACCACGAGTTTTACAAAGGCCACATCGACCACACGCTACGCAAAATGCGAGAGGCCGCTTCACCGCATATTCACGTCCTGGAAAACCAGGTTTTTGTTTGCAACCAAACGCGCTTCCTGGCCACAACGGGGTGGACGGATTTCTCATCCACCGGAGATATTGTGGCAGCGACGAAGACGTGTGGCCAATGGATGAATGACTTCCAGGTGATCAGAGCGGAGGAGAGCTTTCGCCGACTACGCCCTAATGACGTGATTGAGCGAAACCGGGTTGCGTATGACTTCCTGAGCGATGAACTCGCTAAGCCGTTTGAAGGTTCAACGGTCGTTGTTACGCACCATTGTCCGATCCCGGAAGTTGAGGGAGACAAGCATGACGGTGATCTCAGCGCGGCTTACACAAATCGATGGCACTCGCTTCTGCCACAGGTGGACGTTTGGATCTTTGGGCATACGCATCGCGCTGTTGATGTCGAGCTGGATGGGTGCCGGTTTATCTCAAATCCGAGAGGTTATCCACGGGAGGACACAGGATTCATTCCGGATTTCACGATTGAAATCTGACCCATTTAAGGAAGGTAGCCAGGATGTACTGGATAAAGACTTATGGTGCCGGACTTTCGGATCTCCGCTTTCACAGATATCCAAGAGTCATTGAGAGAGCACGTGAAGCCATTACTGATCCTGATGTTGCCGGGTACTTGCTCTGCGCCTTGGAGCGACCTCCAAAAATCACAGGTCTGTTGTTTTTCGACCCGGCAAAAAAGTACCCGGAAGGTCTGCCCATCCATGCTCTGCCAGTCATCAACCGGTGTCGGCGTGCAGGCTACGACCTATTCACGATAATCGATGGCGGGATTTTCGTCGTTGCTCATTGGCTGCATGAAAATGGCGCTTTAGACCGTTTTGACCGAGTTCACTGATGTCGCCTTCGGTGGCGTTTGCAGGCAAAAAGTTAGGGAAATGGGGCTTCCACAATGTGTGCGGGACGCAAAGAAAATCGATTTCGGTGTACCGATTACTGGGTATCTATGTTGCGCCGAGTTTCAACCTCCCTGCGTGATTGGAGTGTTTTTTTCAGAAACGCTAGGGCGGTTTGCGGATGGTAAAACGATCCGTAGTTCCAAGCTCGAAATAGTGTTCCAGGTTAAGGGGTATCAGCTCTGTGAGACGTTCAGCGGGAGCCGATACTTGATTTGTCACTGGTGGTATGAAAATGGTGCCTTGCCCGCGTTCAACATAATTCATTGACGAAGCTTAGGTTTCCAAATCTTCAGGCGAAGCTAAAACAATACTCACGACGCAAGGCCAGCAGATGAAGGCTTTCGTGCAGCATTAAAATTTTCAAAGAACTAGGCAGCAATGTGCAAACCGAATTGATTGAAGATGTGTTGTATGGCCCGGCAAGGATGATAGGGGGATCGCGATTAGAGGATGACGAGCTGATCAGACTGGCACGCGAGGAGTTCGATGGCCAACCATTTTGCATCGTTCGAAACTGGATGCTCCTAGACATCTTGCTCCCTGAAACTGAAGAGAGGGACGTCAGAAAACGAGGCCTGCAACCTTCAGTTCTGCTCGTCCACGAAGCAATATTCGACAGCGAAGGGCGAATTGCAGCACGCGACAGGTTCATCACTGGATTTCAAAAAGACCTCCACGGATGTTTTTTTGAAAGCGAAGACGCCCTTTACATCTTGTCCGGCAGAGGCTTTCGCAAGCATGTGAGCTTGCCGGCTTTTCAAGCGCTAAATGCATACAGTAAGACACGCTGATCGTAACTGCCTTCCTGGCTCGCGAACACTCTTCAGAGTCTTCCCCATTACTCACTTCGGATATTGTGAATGTTTGATCCCCGCAGCGAGCTCCCCTTGTGTGCCAGCTACTACATACAAGCGGTTGAGGCTGTTTGGGGACGGGGGCCGCTCTACAACTTCTGAAGGAGTTTTTATGCCTGAGCGCTCGCGCCGAAATGGTTTATGCGCCAGGTATCAACGCCTACTTTGTTCGCTTGGACGACGTCGATCGGTGGAGCAACAAACGCGTCGGAATGCTCGATGCCACGGCCACCATGCCTTTTAAATCTATGGAGGTGTTCCGGGCGGAAATTGCGACTTGGACGCCACAGCATTACGCACACATCCATGACACCACGGGGATGGATGCCTTGATTAAATTAGGATTGCCTCTGGGCAACTGATCTCGGTTTCAGATCAAGTTCGAATCATCGATCAACCCAGCCCTATGCGAAGCGACATATTCCAACACTGCGAGATATTCCTATGCTCGATCCCAAGCTGTTACTACGCGGTCATACTCAGGAAGTGGCGGATCGCTTGACCTCCCGTGATTTCATCCTAGATGTTGCGCGCATCGAAGCGCTGGAGGAACAGCGCAAGACCTTCCAGACCCGCACCGAAGCACTGCAGGCTGAGCGTAACGCGATTTCCAAGAGTATTGGTCAGGCCAAGCAACGCGGCGAAGACATCGCACCGCTGATGGCCAGTGTCGAGAACACGGGCAGCCAGCTGAACGAGAACAAGGCTGTGTTGGACAAGATCCAAGCCGAGCTGGAGGCGATCCTACTGAGTATTCCCAACCTGCCGCACGAGTCCGTGCCGTTCGGCAAAGACGAAGACGATAACGTCGAAGTACGCCGCTGGGGTGCTCCACGAATCTTTGATTTTGAGATCAAGGGCCAAGTCGCACTTGGCGAGAAGTTCGGTTGGGTGGACTTCGAAACCGCCGCCAAGCTATCCGGTGCGCGCTTCACTCTGCTGCGCGGCCCGATTGCCCGTTTGCACCGCGCCCTGGCGCAGTTCATGATCAACCTACACACCAGCGAGCACGGCTACGAAGAGACCTACACCCCGTACCTGGTGCGGGCATCGGCGCTGCAAGGTACCGGTCAACTGCCGAAGTTCGAGGAAGACCTGTTCAAGATCGGGCGCGACGGCGAAGCCGATCTGTACCTGATCCCTACCTCCGAAGTCCCATTGACCAACCTGGCGGCGGGGCAGATTCTCGATGCAGAACAACTGCCCCTCAAGTTTGTTGCCCATACCCCGTGTTTCCGCAGCGAAGCCGGCGCGTCGGGTCGCGACACCCGTGGCATGCTCCGCCTGCACCAGTTCGACAAGGTCGAGATGGTACAGATCGTCGAGCCGTCGACGTCGATGGAAGCGCTGGAAAGCCTAACTGCCAACGCCGAGAGAGTCCTGCAGCTGCTGGGCCTGCCTTACCGCATCCTGGCGCTGTGCACCGGCGACCTGGGCTTCAGCGCGTTCAAGAGTTATGACCTGGAAGTATGGATTCCGAGCCAGGACAAATACCGCAAAATCTCCTCGTGCTCCAACTGTGGCGACTTCCAGGCCCGCCGCATGCAAACGCGTTGGCGCAACCCGGAAACCGGCAAGCCGGAACTGGTGCACACCTTGAACGGTTCAGGGTTGGCAGTCGGTCGTACGCTGGTGGCGGTACTGGAGAACTATCAGCAGGCTGACGGTTCGATCCGCGTGCCGGCTGTTCTTAAGCAGTTCATGGGCGGCGTCGACATCATACGTTGAAGACCTTAAATCTAGCTTTGGCAGATACAGTGGATCACGGCTTCGTGGACTACTGCCTACCGGTCAGCTTGTTTGAGCAAGTGGCTGAGGTGCTGTCGTTGGGCGGAGCAGTGTTAGGCAAGTACCTCTAGATGCCTACTTGCACGCTATCGAGGACGGCAGGTGCAGGGCACTTGTCTGTGAGCGAAAGCGGGAGGCTAGCGGCTCTGATCCGCGTTATACGATTGGCCAGGGTGTACCTGATCATCCATCCAGGGGGCTAGACTCGAAGTTTCTTGTTTTCTGCCTTTTGTTTTTGGGCAAATTGCGCAGCTTCACCGCTATCAATAAAAGTGAAGGCAAAATTTTGCGCGTC
Organism: Pseudomonas sp. GL_093; assembly: GCF_057837605.1. Lineage (NCBI taxonomy): Bacteria > Pseudomonadati > Pseudomonadota > Gammaproteobacteria > Pseudomonadales > Pseudomonadaceae > Pseudomonas > Pseudomonas sp. GL_093. The sequence continues at coordinate 6,660,183 of NZ_CM174448.1, forward strand.
CAGCATGCTCGCGAATCTCTTTCGCCCTGGCGCCTGATTGATGATCAACTGGAAGCTTTGCTGGTCAGGGATAACTGCGACAGTGAGGGCACCATGTTTGGTTTTCAGACAGTTGTTGTCTCCAGTCCATTTCGTCACGGACATGAATCGCCTGTATCGCCCTAGGCGTCGCCTTCCTTCTGTAGCCTCTTTCGTTCCGGTGAGGTTGTCGCAGCAATGTGTGCCGACGCCCATCTGCTCCCAGTGCTCATGTATTACGTAGTGAACATAGCGGATGGCGTTGTCGCACAGTTCACAGTTTCCACTCAAGTCTCCCAGATCTTCCTCGCCGATATACTCCCACCCGCTGTCTGGCTGGATTTCTCCGTGCTCTCTGGCGTGACAGCCCCTGCAGAGCGTTTCGCAATCGAGTGTTTCGTACTCCCAAGGCTTGCGGCCCTTGATGTAGTGCTTATGGTGAACCTGCAGAACGACCTCATCCTTGCCTCTTCCGCAGTCAACACATAGCCCGCCATCAAGAGCAATGATCTGCTCTCTGAATATTGACCAGAGTTTGTGTGCGTAGAGATTGATCATGATGCAGTTCCAGTCCTTGGATTGTTCGTCAGAAGAGTGCGTCGTTAACCGTTATTTTTCACTCCCTGGGGGAGCGAACCCGTGGAAGGGTGCTTGAGCTCATGCCGATGCCCCCTTGGCCGATACCGTGACGGGACTAATTGGTAGGGCGTTCAGGTGGACATTTTGTGGAATCTGCAGCTGCTGTGGGAAGGGATTCTTGATTCTTTTCGGGCCGTATGGCGTCTTGCTTGCAAAGTGGGCGTTCTGGGAGGGTTCACGTTCATTGCCACGGTGGCTTCGGCGGTAGCGGCCTGGTTCACGTGGGAAGCGGCGGAGAGCGCGAACAGTGTTGCAAAGGCTTCTCAGGCCTTCGCCCAGAAAGTCTATATCGATCAAATCGCGCTTGGTCGCCCCTCGATTTCTGTACTTTCAGGGGAGACGTCTCTGAGTTCGCAAAGGCCAGATACCTTCTATTCAGATCAGACGGTGAAGGAGTACGCAGTCACCATCACGTTAAGAAACAGTGGTCTTCGTGACGCACGAAGAGTTTGGGTTGTGCTTTCCCAGGAAACAAATTTCGGTTACATGGACTCAAACACTCCGGAGCTCGTTCAACTACCGAAGGACACGGACATACCCATCCGGTTCGAGCTGCATTCAGCGCCGAGCGACGCTTCGCATCGAAGTCCTTGGTACGTCGCATTCGTATACGAAGACGAGGTTCCTTTCAATGGTTTCGATCCAGTGAATCCGCTATCGCCTGAGGTCGCACCTCTTCGTATGGTCTGTTCGGAGGCGAAGATCTTCAAGATGTCATCCTGGCCGAAAGATGTTGATAAGGATCCTTTGCTTAGAGTTCTTTCACCAGGATCCCCCCTCGCCATCGGGCCGATCGAGTTCGACAAGATTGGTCGCCCTAAGGCAGGCACGACAGCTGAAGCCCTAAGGAATGCTGTGGTCGGGGCTGCTCAACAGAAAGGTGCATGCACGAACATAGGCTACTGAGTTGCATGCTTGTCTCAATACGAAAAGGGCGTTCACCAGCCGGGTGAAAGCATCGTGAAGCAGATCGCTGCTGTCCTGAACCTGCCAGTGCCCTATTTCTATTGCGAGGATGACGAGACGGCGCATCTGCTGCAGTGCTTTCACAGCTTGAACAAATACGCTCGAAAACAGGTGATTGATTTGGCTGAAAAGCTCGCTTTCAGCGACTGACGCATGCCTGCGGAGTTGGCCATCAGCTCGCGTGCTGTTGCGATCTGATGTTCTTCCCATCACTTGACCCTGTTAGCCGGTGTATCCATGGTCGATTCGCTCAAGCGCATCCTTGGCCAATAGATACCCAGCTTCTTTGCGGGCGAGCTCAATCGGTGATTGACCACCCAGAGCGACTTTGGGCTGAGTCAGCCAGTCATTTGCTTTCGTTTTGTTGCCAAAAACCAACTCAGCTTTTTGTTGGATCAGCTCAACGTTATTCATGGAGGGCTCTCATGTTGTTTGTCGGTGGGCGCAACTGACACAAGGATCTGCCTGACTGATCCGCTGCAGCCCTAGGGAGAGGTGCACAGGCTATGCGGAGAATCGTGAGTGGCCAGCTACAGCAGACTGCCCTGCGAGAAACGAGTCATCAGATCCTCTGGCACGCGTGCATCCGCTGGTATCAGAACGATAACTTCGACCCCTGGCAAGGCAGAAGGAAGTCGTAACTGCCTCATATCACCACTTAGACCCAAAATGATCAGACCTTTGGTGAGGGCACCTCTGTGGGCCCTCAGAAGCTCGTGCAACTGCGTTAACGACCAACGAAAGGTTTCTGAACTGTATCGGCCTTTGGTTTCAACCATGACCTGCTCATCCCCATGAGCAACTATAAAATCTGCACTCATGCGTCCTAAGGGAACGTTTGTCTGGACAACAAGCTCAGGGGCAACGGTAGCCATATACCCAGATAGACCGCCGATGAACTGTGCTTGCCGACGCGCTGGGCCTGACTTCATATCCACTTCAGAATGGGACAAAAAACGCAAAAACAATTCCGCCACCCATTCCAGAAGACCAGCTTCCTTCGCAGCATTGATACTCTCAATAGCAGCTTGTATTTCACGCTTTGCTTCCGCCTGAGCCGCATTGTAAGCAACGCGCTCAGTGATCTGATCCAACAAGAGACATGAGAATGCGGAGACGGACACGATGGCCAAGAAGGCCTCGCTCTCGTCAAAATTCAGTTTGTAATCGTGAGAGGATGGATTCCGCCACTCTGTGCGGTAGGTCGTTAGCTGGGACAGAACCCGAGGTTTGAACACACCGTTTTTTTCAAGGTAGTTCTCAATCTCGTACGGTTTTTTTCGGCCAGGATCCTTGTTGGCCAGAACTCGATACGCTTCCTTAATGCTGCCTTCGAATGCTTGGTTGGTACGATAGATTGAATCTGTGAAGGCGGTATCCTCACCATCCTCCTGCCCCCTCGACAGATGACCAAATGCGGTCTCTATGTGGAGGAGCACGGCCTTGAGCCCTGGAACACATTCCTCATCGCCCAGTGCCGAAATTTTGTTACGCAGAGTATCGACCAGATCCATCTCGTGGAAATCCTAATGGGTGAGCTCAAGCTTACGCCAGAGAAGCTGGCGTTTGAGGAAGGAGGGAAAGAGCCCGGTAGCTGCTCTCAAGCGCTTGAAGCGCTGATACCGGCGGACTCAATCCCTCTATAGGTCAGATCGATACAGGAGCAGGAATATGAGGATGTGGGTCGTAGCCTACGATCTCAAAGTCCTCGAATTTGTAGTCGTAGATACTCTCTGGCTTACGCTTGAGTACCAACTTCGGGAGAGGGCGAGGTTCACGAGTCAGCTGCAGTTTTACTTGCTCAATATGATTCAAGTAAATATGCGCATCACCCATGGTAACTACAACTTCCCCAACCCCTAAATCACACTGCTGCGCAAGCATATGTGTTAAAAAACTCACACCAGCTAGATTGTACGGATTGCCCAGCAGTAGGTCGGAAGACCGAATATATAGATGCGCAGACAACTTATTATTTGCCACATAAAACTGGTACAACAGGTGGCAAGGCGGCAAAGCCATTTTCCCGTTACTTGCATTCTCTTGTGGGCTCACCGACTCATCGGGAAGGTACTCGACGTTCCACCCGTGGAAGAGGATGCGACGACTGTTCGGGTTCGTTTTGAGCGTATTAACGACATAGTCGATCTGATTGATGGTCTTGCCATCCTGGGTAGGCCAGGCCGTCCACTGCTTGCCGTAGATCGGGCCGAGGTCACCGTCTTCAGTCGCCCACTCATCCCAGATGCTTACACCATGCTCCTTTAGCCATTTGGTGTTCGTGTCACCGTTCAGGAACCAAATCATCTCGTTGATGATGCTCTTGAAATGCAGCTTCTTGGTGGTGAGGAGCGGGAAGCCATCTTCAAGGTTGTGGCGGAATTGGCGACCAAAGACACTCAGCGTGCCTGTGCCGGTGCGATCGCCTTTCTCGACGCCATTCTCCAGCACGTCGGCCAGCAAATCGTGGTACATCTTCATTTCGGTTCCTCAAGGTTCGCGCTGACCAAATCCAGCGCGTTACGCAATTTCAAAATTTCAGTATCTTGCTGTTTGATCTTCTGACGCAGCTCATCTGCGATCTGGACGTAGTAATCCCTAGACTCGCGGACGGTGACTAACCGCTTGTCGAGCGTGGCGCAAGAGTTCTCAGACTCCTGATACCTATTGAACCAATAAAGCACTTCCAATCGACTCTTTTCAAGGCGTTGCAGCAGAATCGTCTTGGGATCCTGCTTCTTCTCTGCCTTCACCCTCTGAGCAAGCACTGCAACGCGGCGGCTCTCCTTGATCGCCTCAAGGCGCTCCGCCGGAAAATCTCGCTGGCGGATGGTGTTGCGATGAATGCCAGTAATGCGGCTGAGCTCAGCCATCGTTGGCTTCAAATTTGGGTCAGAGGCGATTTGTAGGATCCCTTGAGCCAGCAGCTCAGTGTTTTTGTCGTAGTCGAGCTTATTTTTGGCATCAAACGCTTGGCCCGTCATACCTCGACCTCCTCGCCCAGATGTTCCAACACGCCTTTGGCCTCCTCCATCGCCGCTCTCAACTCCTCCTCAACACCTGCAGAGTTAGGAGAGCCCAATGCTAAGCTGTTCTGCACATAGATCTCCCGCCATTTAGGAGCATGAACCTTGGTGACCACGGCGTTTTTGCAGCGATTCGGATTGCAACGCAGCGATCCGATGCAAGGTAGAGACTCATCAAATGCCTCGCGCTGACTGCCGTAGCAGAAGCCTTGTCCCACGTTGATGATCGCCATGCGCTTCTTGGCCATCTGGGCGATGATCTGCTCCTTGGTGTAGCCAGCAGCCATGTACCCGCTGAACACCTTCTTCATTCGCGCCTTGTGGCTCTCCGCGTTGGGGCCGGCGTAGTTACCGTCAGGATCGCAGTAGCTCTGGATGTACTCCTCCTCTGCCATTTGCGCCGGCGTTTTGCCAGAGGAGCGCCCACCCTTGGACAAGATTTCAGCGATCGCACCGTACCCAAGCGTCACCGCACTGAACGCCTTGTTCTGACCCGCCCCACCGATGAGGTCGCCAAAGTGCTTCAGCTGGTGAGAGATGAATGGGAGCCCAAGCTCAGCCCTGGCCATCTGGTACGCCAAGGTGTGCCGCAACGTGTAGGGCGAGAACTGGAGGACTTCAAACTGTTCGTCGGTGAGGATCTCTTCGAAGAATGCACTGAATTGATAGGCGATTCCTAATGACTTCATAGAAGCTGGTTCCGCCCCTTGTGCAACCGTATCCACGTTGGAAAACAGGTAAGGGTTTTGCTTAACCTTGGCGATGAGACGGGCCGCTCGAATAGCATCACGGACGACGGGAATGGCGATCCATTTGTCATCGAACAGCTTGGCCAAGCCCTGCCGGTGTTTGATCACATTGCTGATGAGCAACCAGTAGTCGCTCTCTCGCTCCATGCACGACTCAACCAGGATCTCAGAGAGCTCGGAGGGACGCATCCCGGTGTACTGCGCCACGAGATAGCACGCGCTGTATGATACAAAGTTGATGTACCGACGGAAATCATCGTCCAGCTTAGAATCCGAGAGTTTGAGCAACGTTTCGGTCGCCTTGAAATCATGTTGACCAGAGCCGGACTGGAAGGCTGGTGGAACGTGACCAAACGCTGCGGACAGAGCATCCGCCATCGCATCGGAATCATAGCCTTTTCTCCGCAGCCTCAGCGCGACGTACAACTCGAAATTGTAACGCGACAGCTCTTGAGCGTTGGCCAGCGAGTAGCCACTGTTGTTTTGGCGGGTCAGGGCTACCAGGTCATCTACGGGCTCCCTGAGGGTGCTTAGGAAATCGACAACTGCGAACGAAGCCTCGCGAGAAGCCTTTTCGAAGACGTCGTTCGGGAGAATCCGGTACGTTCGCTCGGAATCCTGGACGTGCTTGAGCACCTTAGCCCAAGCCAGTGACTCCAGCTCAACGTAAGGCAATGGCTCGTCGAAAATCTGCTCTTGAAAAAATGGCGATCTAAGCAGGGTGAAGAACTTCTTGAGATCAGGGCCAAAAGCATAGGGATGAATGAGTGCTGCCTCGCGATACATACCCGCGTCGAAGTACGTCAGACCATGATACCCAACCTCAAAGAATTCATCCGTCATGAGCTGCCGCGCCTGCCCAGACATCGTATCCAGGAAGCTCAAGCCCGCCTTCATGCATGAAATGGCAGTATTGGCTTTGATGTTTCTTGGCGAGGCAAACGTGCGCAGTGCCGACGGCATCTTAAGCCAGCAATACAGGGCTACCTTGACCTCTAACACCGCCGACTGGTTAAGCGATGGATACGATTCAAAATTGAGCCGCAGCTTGGCTCCTTTGACGTTCCTAGCGGCATTCGGATGATCGTCGTTGAAGTCCCAAGCAGCGTCACCCAAGACGGATGTCTTACTGACAGGTAACGCCATCAGCGCCTGGTACCAAGAGAGCGCTTCCAACGACACAGGTGCCGGATCGGCGACGTTTTTTTGCAACTCCACCATGAGGGTGTGAGCGGCTGTCCGCCACTTTTTGTAAGCTGCAAGTACAGGGATCAGAGCGTGGCTCATAGCGTTACTACCTCGGTCATAATACTGACCTGCAGGTTTTCAGAGAGACGCTCAGCCTTGATCAGCTCTTCCACGGAAAAGTCAGATGTCTCCGCGTGAAGGATGTTGTTGAGCACATCAAGGTTGTCCAGGATAACGGCTCCGTAGGGCGTATCGAGCACCCGGTTGACCTCAATCATCCGCTGGTAATCGCGCCGCATGGCAAAGAGCTCTGGCAGGTGCGACACGGTGATAATGCTGTTGCTGCATGAAAGGCATTTGTTGAACAACGTGCAGGGCTTGCTAGGGTCGTAGCTTGCCAAAGCTTTGATGAAAGCTGGTGGGTCAAACACGTTCATGCAGGTCGCCAAGCCAGACCGCAGCGGCATCGCCTCTGGCGTGGACTCAATCGTTTTGGTTGGGATGAGCTTTGGCATTTCATCCAAAGTGTCTTGCTGCATTTCATGGAGAACCTTGTTCAGCATCCGGCGCGCCATGGGGTTGAAGTCCATCTGATCCAGATAGGCCATGGTGGTGCTGAGGCTCTTATGGCCCAGAAGCACCTGGATCTCGCGTGGTGAGACACCGCGCTCGATCAGCTCACTCACGAAGCTTGGCCGGAAACGTGACGGTGAGAGCTTGAGAGGATTGCCATCTTCATCAAGCAGCCCGTGATCCTGAGAGAACTTCTCCAGGGTCTTATTCAATTGGTTGGCGCCAGAGTTCTCAAAAGAGTCCACGACCCCGAACTTCCTGGGAGAGCTTGACCGGTAGATGAAGAGCTTGTTCTGGGCCCCAACGGGCGCATTAAGGCGAATATCACGGGTCAGAAATTTCACATCGTCGAAGATCTGCTTGACTGCACGGCCTTGAGAGGTGGTCAGCCAAGAGATCTCCGCATCGAAAATATCAAGATGAAGCATCTTCGCGCCCTCAGAGCGCTCTTTCCAATACAGCAAGCATGGGCGATCGGTTAAATCATGGCGCTCGATGAAATCATCCAGCTCCAGTCCCAGCAACGAGTCAGCATTCATGCCGGTGACCTGAGCAAGCCGGGCGATGTATGGCGCAATGGCACGGCCATCAACCTGATACTGCACACCCCAAGCTTTATAAATCTCGAAGATCGAAATTGATGAGCTCGAAATAATCGACATAAAAGCCTTTTGGTAGGAGTCATCACGATCTACTGACTCGAAGTTCAAAGGCTTGCAGTCAAGTTTGTTTTCAAAAACCCACCGAGCATTATCAAGGTTGTTAAAGCCTCGACGCACTCTTCCGTCAGGGTTTAGCGGGTCTTCCCCTACATGGCTTAGGACGTAAGGATGAGCCAGGCGATTGGTTTCCTCAATCTCTTGCTCAATGACCTGCGAAATGCGGTTTCGCACAGCTTGGGGATAGGGCTTGTATTGGTCAGTTTCACGTTCAGCATCGAACCCCGCAGCTCCGACATAACTAGTCAGCCCGAGGCCCTCGATCTGGACTGCACGAGCCATCATCTTCCGAGCCGAGCTCATCATCGAACTGCAGTGGCTGGTAGATAGCAAGCGCTCAAGAATCTTGTTTTGAAGATAGCTTCTGAACTTTGGCAGAGAGTAGGCAGTTACGAGCTCCCGGATGTCTTCCAAGCCCGTGTAACTCGATTCCTTGAGATAGGCTCGGTAGTTTTTGAAAGCTTCGATGAAATTCGACTGACCTGACGCACTACTGCTCTTCATTGATGAAGCGCTGAACAGGTGCAGCAGGTGCAGGAAGGGACGCTCCGGCTCCGGGCTTGCGAAGTCGGACAGACGATGGATGTGGACTGAGCGCAAAGCTCTGAAGGCATCTCGCACTGACTCAGTCTTTTCGACTACCTTCTTCGAGGCGATACGCTGCTCGACGGTTTGGTAGTTCGGATTAAGAACACCGAGCTTGCGAAGATCATCGAGAATTTCCTCGAACGTGATCCGCACCAATTCGAATTTCCCCCTCGCCATCTTGAAGCCTGCCAGCTCAGGGATTTCGCTCATGAAGCCACGATCCCTGACGGTATTGGCATTCACTGGAATGGCCAACTTCTCCTCCATAGGCATCCCTTCATACCAAGCAAGCAGCCTACGGCGCCAATCGCAGGCGCTCGACGAATGACCTGGGATAATGATTCCTTCGGCACGCATAGCATCGAAGATAGGCTCGAAGTATGAGGTGCGCTTTGAGATAGCCTTTGGGCTTAGATTGGTCTGTTCTACGACGTATCTAGAAGCCACCGCCAAGTCCTCACCCCCGCTGAGACATACCTTCAGCAACGACTCACGATCATCAGTAACGCGGGCCACAAACGACTCGATAACGGCGCCTACCTCAGCACTATTAAGCCGACTCATTTCATAACTCCCGCATCAATTTTCAGGCGCGTCTGTTGGGAAAGCTCAGCCATCTCACCTGCTTTCGTCTTGGCCTCAGTTCCGGGGCGTACGAGCTTCTGGTAGAGATCGTAGGGGATCTGGGTATAGGTTTCCGAGGTATTGAGGTGCGAGTGACCCAAGGTCTTTTGCACGGCCACCAGTCGATCAAGGTAATCACTACCGATGTCAGGCGTCCTCAGCAGGGCATAAGCGTTCCCGTGCCTCAACTTGTGCGGGGAGATCATCTTGTCGATTTTCAGAAGGTTCAGAGCACGCGTGGACGTGCGCTCCAAGAGCTTGGAAATCGAGCGTCTGGTGTATTCACCCCCTTCTGCATTCAGGAAGGCTGGGGTGTTCTCTGCTCCGGAGAATTGGCGCTTGTACATCTTGTACAGCGGGGAAGCGTGATACTTCTTCACACGCAGCAAAGTGGCGCGACTGACCAAAGTCTGACGGGGTTTAATGGAGTCTGCAGGGCCTTTGCTACCGTCGATATGCAGGGGGCAATAGTCAGCATTGATTGCCTCAGACACACCTGGCGAGATGAACAACGTGTCTTGGAAACGAAGGGCATCATCAATGGCCTTGAGGGTCACTCGCGGGACTTCTGAGCGTCGCGGGCCTGCGTCATACATGAACTGCAGCAAGCAGCGTTCACGCTCACTCTGCGTGGCCAGGATGAGCTCTCTGAGGTCATTCAGGGAGCAGGCCACCACCAGGTTCTTGTTGGGACGGGGGGATAGATAGCCGGCAGTGTAGGGGTTAGGCGCGGTACGAGGTGCGGGTAGGTCATCCACTCCCTTGCACAGAGAATCATTGAAAAACGCCATCAAGGAAGAATCCCGGTTGCGCACCGTCTTCTTAGAGAGTTCCTCTGCCTCGCGGAGGTGAGCGAAGTACTCCTCGATGACATGGGTTCGGATTTCCAAGAACGCTGAGTCACGCTCGCAATCACGAAACTCACGACGGTTCATTAGGTACTCGCAGGTATACCCAAGGTTGCGACCGTAGGTAATAGCCGTCAGCTGGGAAATCTGAGCGTTCTGGAGCGCGTGGGATAAGTAGCCCGAGATCAAAGGCATTAGGCGCTCATCGTCATCAAAGACGGCTGCCCCTGTAACCTTCACGGCTTCCTGGACTTGAGGTTCTTCGGATGGGTCGTCCCGCCTGGTTGGGGACTCTCTGAAATCTAGGGGTTTGCCCCTAACTGCGATGACCTTCAATGCTTCCACTCTCCTCAAAATGGCCCGTACTATACACAATGTGCAATTTGTACCAGGGCACAATAAATGAGCTTGGAAGGTAGAGCCTTACTACGCAGCCATTGCGTAATGTGCGGATTCTTCGCAGGGGTATAAAAAGCCCAAGTCGTTCGAACGGATGTAGAGGGTCAAAGAAATCTCTTTGGTCTCCACATTCGGGTGGAACTGGTACAACAAGTGGCACGGTGGCAAAGCCATTTCATCGAGCTGGGCGACGTTCCAGCCGTGGAACAGGATGCGGCGGCTGCCCGGGTCTTTGATGATGGTGTCGACGCACTGGCGGATCTGGTCGATCGCCTTGTACAGCACCACGTAGGCCTGACCGTCCTCTTCGCCTTCAGCAATCTGACGATAACCTTGGCTCAGGGTCTGTTCGATGGCGGCCTGGTTGCTGACCGGGATCTGCTTGTACGCCGGCCATTTGCGCCATTGCACGCCGTAGATCTCGCCGAGGTCGTCTTCGCCCTGACGGAACGGGTTGGCCAGCCACTGGGCGTTTTCGTTGGCGTTCTGATCCCAGACCTTGCAGCCCAAGGCTCGGAACTCGGCGGCGTTGTTCACCCCGCGCAGAAAACCGCACATCTCGCCGATGGCTGATTTGAAGGCCATCTTGCGGGTAGTGATCGCCGGGAAACCTTCCTTCAGGTCATAACGCAGCATCGCGCCAGGGAAGCTGATGGTGTTCACGCCGGTGCGGTTGGCTTGTTTGGTGCCGTTCTTGATGACGTGGGCGACCAGTTCGAGATATTGCTTCATGAGTTACCTGTGTCCTTGAACCCGGGACCGTCGCCCCGGGGTTCGAATTTATACGGCCGCCGCTGGAGCCGCCGGTGCACGGTGATACGCCAGCCAGATCAGGTACAGACCGCCGACGATCATCGGTACACACAGCACCTGACCCATGGTCAGCCAGTTCCAGGCCAGATAGCCCAGTTGCGCGTCCGGCACCCGGACGAATTCGACGATGAAACGGAAGATGCCATAGAACAGCGCGAACATCCCGGACACCGCCATGGTCGGCCGCGGCTTGCGCGAGAACAACCAGAGAATGGCGAACAGCGCCACGCCTTCGAGGGCGAACTGGTAAAGCTGTGACGGGTGACGCGCCAGTTGCGCCGGATCGGTCGGGAAGACCATCGCCCACGGCACATCGGTGGCCTTGCCCCACAACTCGGCGTTGATGAAGTTGCCAATACGTCCGGCGCCCAGACCGATCGGCACCATTGGTGCGACGAAGTCCATCAGCTGGAAGAACGACTTGTTGTTCTTTTTACCGAACCACAACGCGGCCAACATCACGCCGATGAAGCCGCCATGGAACGACATGCCGCCCTTCCACACTTCGAAAATCAGCAGTGGGTTGGCGATGTAGGCGCTCAGGTCGTAAAACAACACATAACCCAAGCGACCACCGACGATGACGCCCATCGACATCCAGAACACCATGTCGGAGAGTTTCTCCTTGGTCCAGGTCGGGTCGAAGCGGTTCAGCCGGCGCGATGCCAGCAGCCAGGCGCCGCCGATGCCGATCAGGTACATCAAGCCGTACCAGTGGATTTTCAGCGGACCGATGGCCAATGCCACCGGGTCGATCTGCGGGTAAGGCAGCATTGCGACTCCTTGTTAGAGTTGAAACTTTCAAAATTCCCGGGCGACGCTGTCACGCCAGGATTAAGTCAGGATTGCGGTACACGTCAGAGCAAGAAGTTCAGGCCCACGCAGAACAGCAAAGCGGCGAACAGTCTTTTCAGCAACTTCGGCGACAGGCTGTGGGCCAGTCGTGCGCCGAGGCGGGCGAAGAACATGCTGGTCAGGGCGATCCCCAGCAGCGCCGGCAAATAAACAAAACCGAGACTATGGGCCGGCAGCAACGGATCGTGCCAGCCCAGAATCATGAAAAATAATGCACTGGACAAGGCAATCGGCAGGCCGCAGGCGGATGAAGTAGCCACCGCTTGCTGCATCGGTACGCTGCGCCAGGTCAGGAACGGCACCGTCAGCGAGCCGCCACCAATCCCGAAAATCGCCGAGGCCCAGCCAATCACACTGCCGGCCACGGTCAGACCGACTTTACCCGGCACCGTTCGGCTGGCCTTGGGTTTGAAATCCAGTGCCAGTTGCGCGGCGATGACCAGGGCGAAGACGCCAATGATTTTCTGCAGGTTGGGCCCGGAGATCGCTTCAGCCGTCAGCGCGCCGAAACCGGCGCCGATGAGAATACCGAGGGTCATCCAGGCAAAAATCGGCCAACGCACGGCACCGCGACGATGATGTTCGCGGATCGCATTGACCGAGGTAAATATGATTGTCGCCAGGGACGTACCGACCGCCAGGTGCGTGAGGATCGACGGATCGAACCCTTGCAGCTTGAAACTGTAAACCAGCACCGGAACGATAATGATCCCGCCGCCGACCCCGAACAGCCCGGCCAGCACACCTGCACAGGCGCCGAGCGCCAGATAGAGCAGAAATTCCATGCGCATCCCCAAATGAGAGCGGCATGGTAACGGATGCATGGCCTCAAGCTCCACTGGATGGCGATGGATACCCACACGATGACTGAGTAGAGTGGGCAGAAAACACACAAGGACTACCTTATGTGCCTGATTGTTTTCGCTTGGCGACCGGGTCACGCCCAGCCGCTGATCGTGGCGGCCAACCGCGACGAATTCTATGCCCGACCCAGCCTGCCCCTGGCGCAATGGCCCGAAGCACCGCACGTGCATGCCGGTCGCGACCTGGAGGCGGGAGGCACCTGGCTCGGTGTTGGCGCCAATGGACGCTTCGCCGCACTGACCAACATCCGCGATCCGCATCAGCCACCCGCACGCAAGTCTCGGGGGGAACTGGTGGCGCGATTCCTGACCGGCGACCTGTCGATAGATGACTACTTGGCGGACGTTGGCGGACGTTCGCTGGAATATGCCGGATTTAACCTGCTGGTCGGCAATGCCAACGAACTGTGGCACTTCAATGCCCGGGAGACTGAGGCGGTGATGCTGCAGCCTGGTGTTTATGGGTTGTCGAACGCCGGGCTGGATACGCCGTGGCCGAAACTGCTCAAGGCGCGGGCAGCGCTGGAGGAAGTGCTGGACGATCCGCAACCCCAGGCTTTGTTGGCGTTGCTGAATGATCCGCTGACGGCGCCATTTGCCGAACTGCCGGATACCGGGGTCGGGTTGGCCACCGAGACGTTACTGTCGAGTGTGTTTATTGCCAGTCCGACTTATGGGACGCGAGCGAGTACGGCGTTGATTGTTCAGGCGGATGGGACGCGGTGGATGGTTGAGCGGAGTTTTGGGCCGTATGGCGGGCATTTGGGGGAAGTGGAGATCAGGGTTTAGATTGGCGGTGTCAGGACTGGCCTCATCGCGAGCAAGCTCGCTCCCACAGGGGATTTGCGTCGATCACAAATCCAGTGTGGGAGCGAGCTTGCTCGCGATGAGGCCATCAGCATTTTAGAGAGTTTTAGCCGAAGCCGGATTAATCATCCGCGCCAACCCAAGGTTCTTCAGCGCCAGTTGCAGCGAGCTGTGGATAACTTGCGGGTTGTCGATGGTCATCAGTTCGGCGAGCAATTCCTTGGCCTTGCTCAGGTTGATCTGACGCAACATCCACTTCACTTTCGGCAAGTTGGTGGCGTTCATCGACAGGCTGTCGAAGCCCATCGCCATCAACAGCACCGCCGCCGCCGGGTCACCGGCCATTTCACCGCAGATACTCACTGGCTTGCCTTCGGCATGAGCATCACGCACCACGCTCTGAAGGGCTTGCAGCACCGCTGGGTGCAGGTAGTCGTAGAGGTCGGCTACTCGCGGGTTGTTTCGATCTACAGCCAGCAGGTACTGGGTCAGGTCGTTGGAACCGACCGACAGGAAGTCCACTTGCCGCGCCAGTTCCTTGGTCTGATAAACCGCCGCCGGAATTTCGATCATCACGCCGATCGGCGGCATAGGCACGTCGCAGCCTTCGTCGCGGACTTCGCCCCAGGCCCGGTGAATCAAGTGCAGGGCTTCTTCCAGCTCGTGGGTGCCGGAGATCATCGGCAGCAGAATCCGCAGGTTGTTCAAGCCTTCGCTGGCCTTGAGCATGGCGCGGGTCTGCACCAGGAAGATTTCCGGGTGGTCGAGCGTGACGCGAATACCGCGCCAGCCGAGGAACGGGTTGTCTTCCTTGATCGGGAAGTACGACAGCGACTTGTCACCGCCGATGTCCAGGCTACGCATGGTCACCGGTTGCGGGTGGAACGCGGCGAGCTGCTCGCGATAAATCGCCAACTGCTCTTTTTCACTCGGGAAGCGCTGGTTGATCATGAACGGCACTTCGGTGCGGTACAGACCGACACCCTCAGCGCCACGCTTCTGCGCCCGCGCCACGTCCGCCAGCAAGCCGGTGTTGACCCACAGCGGCATGCGGTGACCATCGAGGGTCACGCACGGCAAGTCCCGCAGTGCATCCAGCCCGAGGGCCAGTTGCTTCTCTTCCTCGACCACTTCGGCGAACTGCTTGCGCAGCACTTCGCTCGGGTTGGTGTAGACCTCGCCGTGGTAGCCGTCGACGATCATCTGGATGCCGTCGACCTTGGAATACGGCAGGTCGACCAGGCCCATCACCGTCGGGATACCCATGGCTCGCGCCAGGATCGCCACGTGGGAGTTGCCGGAACCGAGTACCGAGACCAGACCGACCAGCTTGCCTTCCGGCACCTCGCCGAGCATCGCCGGCGTCAGTTCTTCGCTGATCAGGATGGTGTTGTCGGGGTAGACCAGGGTCTGCTGACGCTCTTCCTGCAGATAAGCCAGCAAGCGCCGGCCAAGGTCTTTGACGTCGGAAGCGCGCTCACGCAGATAGGCGTCGTCCATCAATTCGAAACGGTTGACGTGTTCGGTGACCACCTGACGCAACGCGCCCTGGGCCCACTGACCGGTCTTGATCACGGTGGTGATTTCGCTGCCCAGCGAGGCATCGTCGAGCATCATCAAGTAGACATCGAACAGCGCGCGCTCTTCCGGGCGCAACTGGTTCGCCAGCTTGGCCGACAAGGCGCGCATGTCGGCGCGCACGCCTTCGATGGCGGTCTTGAACAACCCAAGTTCGGCGGTGATGTCGGTGATGGTTTTGTCGGGCACCACATCCAGATCGGCCGGCGGCAACATGACCACCGCAGTACCGACCGCCGCACCCGGCGAACCCGGTACGCCGATGAACTTGGCTTCCTGAATGCCCTTGCCCTGACGGCCCAGGCCCCGGATCGAACCGGTGGCTTCGGCGTGGGCGATAACGCCGGCGAGCTGTGCGCTCATGGTCACGAGGAAGGCTTCTTCACCTTCATCGAACTGGCGACGTTCCTTTTGCTGAATGACCAACACGCCGACGACGCGACGGTGGTGAATGATCGGCGCCCCGAGGAATGAGGCGTAGCGCTCTTCACCGGTCTCGGCGAAGTAGCGGTAGCGCGGGTGATCCGCGGCGTTTTCGAGGTTCAGGGGTTCTTCACGCGTGCCGACCAGGCCGACCAGACCTTCGTTGGGTGCCATGCTGACTTTGCCGATCGAGCGCTTGTTCAAGCCCTCGGTGGCCATCAGCACGAAGCGGTTGGTCTCTGGGTCAAGCAAGTAGACCGAGCAGACCTGGCTGCCCATGGCCTCTTTGACGCGCAACACAATAATCCCCAACGCCGCCTTGAGATCCTTGGCGGAGTTAACTTCCTGGACGATCTTGCGCAGCGTATTGAGCATGGCTCGGGGTCGAACTCCGTCGTCAGTCGCGCGATAAAAGGCGCGGGGCAAGCTCTTTGAGAGCGCGTCGATACACTTCGCGCTTGAATGTCACCACCTGGCCCAACGGATACCAATAACTGACCCAGCGCCAGCCATCGAATTCCGGTTTACCGGTCAAATCCATCCGCACCCGCTGCTCGTTGGAGACCAGGCGCAGGAGAAACCATTTCTGTTTCTGGCCGATGCACAGCGGTTGGCTGTGCGTCCTGACCAGACGTTGCGGCAAACGATAGCGCAACCAGCCCCGGGTGCAGGCGAGAATTTCAACATCTTCGCGCTCAAGCCCCACTTCTTCGTTCAACTCGCGGTACAAGGCGTCTTCCGGCGTCTCCTGGGGGTTGATCCCTCCCTGTGGAAACTGCCAGGCATCTTGATTGATACGGCGAGCCCATAGCACCTGTCCGGCATCATTCGTGAGAATGATCCCGACATTGGGGCGGAAACCATCGGGGTCGATCACGGCAACAACCTCGCAAACGCATGTCGCCGCATTGTTCCACAAAGGTTGTGATAGCAGCAACGAGCCGGTCTACCTTATGTGCACTCTTGTGAAAAGTCCGTATTCTGGACGCCTTTCTACAGACTTTTCAGCGAGTAACTGCAATGCGGCTGGCTTTATTCGACTTGGACAACACGCTCTTGGGCGGTGACAGTGACCACGCCTGGGGTGATTACCTGTGCGAACGCGGCTTCCTCGACGCCGTCGCCTACAAGGCACGCAACGACGAGTTCTATCAGGATTACCTGGCCGGCAAGCTGGATAACGATGCTTACCTGAACTTCTGCCTGGAAGTCCTCGGCCGCACCGAGATGGCCACGTTGGATCAATGGCACCAGGATTACATGCGCGATTGCATTGAGCCGATCGTGTTGCCCAAGGGTCTCGAACTGCTGGCCAAGCACCGCGAGGCGGGTGACAAACTGGTGATCATCACCGCCACCAACCGTTTTGTTACCGGGCCGATTGCCCAGCGCCTGGGCGTCGAAACCCTGATCGCCACGGAATGTGAAATGGTTGATGGCCGCTACACCGGGCGCAGCACCGACGTCCCGTGCTTCCGTGAAGGCAAGGTGACGCGGTTGAATCGTTGGCTGGAAGAAACCGGGTATTCGTTGGAGGGCAGCTATTTCTACAGCGACTCGATGAATGATTTTCCGCTGCTGGAGCGAGTGACGCATCCGATCGCTGTCGATCCGGACCCGAATCTACGCGCTGAAGCCGAGAAGCGTGGCTGGCCGGTGATTACTCTGCGCGACTGACATCGCCATCGCGAGCAAGCTCGCTCCCACAGGTTTCTCTGGTGTTCACAAAATCTGTGTTCACCGAAAATCCCTGTGGGAGCGAGCTTGCTCGCGATTGGGTCAACTCGGTTTCAAGTCTTAAACAGGCTTGGCACCCATCAACCCGGCAATAGCGATAAAGCAGACAAAACTGAACAACGCCAAGGCAAAGGTGAATTTCCCATTACCCGCTGCCGGAGCCTTACGCAGCCGATTCAGCCGCACCAGCAACCAGAACCAGCCCAACGCCGCGATGGTGTAAAGCACACTGGAAGCCAGCAACCAGGTCTGCCCCAGCGGCCAGCCCACCAGATGCACCATCCACCAGCCGGTAAACGGCATGCTCAGCAGCGCCAGTCCCATCACCAGCCAGATAAACACCCGCGGGCGTTGTAATGTGCGCGCGTGAGCCGTTGCATCACCGTTACTGCGTGTACGCCAGACCCAGATCGCCAGTCCCAGTGCGCTGACCAGCAGCAACACCGTCGCCACCATATGAGCGACTTTCAGGGCGGTTAACGTTTCCATTGTTCGATTTCCTTATGGCCTGGCCATCAGCGTAGCCGCTCAGCCGAGAAACAGCTGATAGGCCGGGTTGTCGCTTTCGTCCCAATACGGGTAGCCGATTTCTTCCAGCGCTGCGGGCACCAGATGACGTTCATCGTGAGGCACTTGCAGCCCCGCGACCACACGACCATCCGCTGCGCCATGGTTGCGGTAGTGGAACATCGAGATGTTCCAGCGCCCGCCGAGCTTGTTGAGGAAGTTGAACAGCGCACCCGGACGCTCCGGGAATTCGAAGCGCAGAATCACTTCATCAACCACATGAGCCGCACGGCCGCCGACCATGTGGCGGATGTGCAACTTGGCCAACTCATTGTCGGTCAGGTCGAGCACCGGGAAACCTTGTCCCGTCAGACTGGCCAGCAGCGCACTGCGCGGATCGTTTTCCGGGTGCGTCTGCACGCCAACAAAGATGTGCGCCTCGCTGCCAGTGTTGTAGCGGTAGTTGAATTCGGTGATCTGGCGCTTGCCGATGGCTTCACAGAACGCCTTGAAGCTGCCCGGTTTCTCGGGGATGGTCACGGCAATGATGGCTTCACGGCCCTCGCCCAGTTCGGCGCGCTCGGCGACGTGGCGTAGGCGGTCGAAGTTGACGTTGGCGCCGGAGTCGATGGCTACAAAGGTGTGACCGGTGACACCACGTTGCTCGACGTATTTCTTGATCCCGGCCACGCCCAAGGCGCCGGCAGGCTCAGTGATCGAGCGGGTATCGTCGTAGATGTCCTTGATCGCCGCGCAGATTTCATCGGTGCTGACGGTGATCACTTCATCGACATAGTCTTTGCAGATATCGAAGGTGTGCTGACCAATCTGCGCTACTGCGACGCCATCGGCGAAGAGGCCCACGGTCGGCAGGATCACACGCTCGCCAGCGGCCATGGCGGCTTGCAGGCAATTGGAATCGTCCGGCTCGACGCCGATGATTTTGATTTCAGGTCGCAAGTACTTCACGTACGCCGCGATCCCGGCGATCAATCCGCCACCGCCCACCGGGACGAAGATCGCGTCCAGACGGCCAGGGTGCTGGCGCAGAATCTCCATCGCCACCGTGCCCTGCCCGGCAATGGTGTGGGGATCGTCGTAAGGGTGGATGTAGACGTAGCCTTTTTCGTCGACCAGTTTCAGCGAGTAAGCCAGGGCTTCCGGGAACGAATCCCCGTGCAGCACCACTTTGCCGCCACGGGAACGCACGCCTTCGACTTTGATTTCCGGGGTGGTCTTGGGCATCACGATGGTCGCTTTCACGCCCAACACCTTCGCCGCCAGGGCCAGGCCTTGCGCGTGGTTGCCCGCCGACGCAGTGACGACACCGCGAGCGCGCTCTTCATCGGAAAGCTGCGTGAGCTTGTTGTAGGCACCGCGAATCTTGAACGAGAACACCGGCTGCAAGTCTTCGCGCTTGAGCCAAATATTGTTGCCCAGCCGCTCGGAGAGCTGGCGGGCAGTCTGCAATGGGGTTTCTACGGCAACGTCATAAACGCGCGAGGTGAGGATCTTTTTGACGTACTGTTCGAGCATCGGAAAGCATCACTGAGCGGGTTGGGCAGGGCCAAGGAGTCTAACCCGGCTTTTGCCTAAGCGACCACACGAATCAAGAGGTTTTAGCCCGGCATGGGGCTATAATGCCGACCTTTCCGTTCTCCCCTTGCCCGCTTCGGAGCCCGCATGACCCAGGATCAACTCAAACAGGCAGTGGCTCAGGCCGCCGTCGACTTCATCCTTCCGAAACTCGACGACAAGAGCATCGTCGGGGTCGGCACCGGCTCCACCGCCAACTGCTTCATCGATGCACTGGCCAAGCACAAAGGCGCGTTCGACGGCGCGGTCGCCAGTTCCGAAGCCACCGCTGCCCGCCTCAAGGGCCACGGCATTCCGGTGTATGAGCTGAACACTGTCAGCGACCTGGAGTTCTACGTCGACGGCGCCGATGAAAGCGACGAGCACCTGAACCTGATCAAGGGCGGCGGCGCAGCCCTGACCCGCGAGAAGATTGTGGCGGCCGTGGCCAAGACCTTCATCTGCATCGCCGACGCCAGCAAACTGGTACCGGTACTCGGCGCGTTCCCGCTGCCGGTGGAAGTGATCCCGATGGCCCGCAGCCACGTGGCCCGCGAACTGGTGAAGCTTGGCGGCGACCCGGTTTACCGTGAAGGCGTGCTGACCGATAACGGCAACATCATCCTCGACGTGTTCAACATGCAGATCACCAACCCGGTGGAGCTGGAGACGCAAATCAACGCCATCGTCGGCGTGGTCACCAACGGTTTGTTCGCGGCACGTCCGGCGGATTTGCTGCTGCTGGGCACCAGCGAAGGCGTGAAAACCCTGCGCGCCCAGTAAGCCCAACACGGATTTGTGATTGGAATTGATTCCCCTGTGGGAGCGAGCTTGCTCCGGGCGGCGTTCCGACGATGAGGCCATGTCAGTCGACAGAGATGTTGAATGACAAACCGATATCGCGAGCAGGCTCGCTCCCACAGTTGTTTTGTGGTGCCTGTTAGGGTTGTGCTGGTTTTTTGAAGACGTAGAACAGGTTCGGCTCGCTCACCAGGTACATCGTACCGTCGTCATCCATGGCGATCCCTTCCGCTTGTGGCACCGTCTTCTGCAACCCCTGACGCCCCTTGTTCAGTGACAGGGTGCTCAGCGGTCGCCCGTCCACATCGAGTTCCAGAATCAGCCGCGACTCATCCGACAACGCCAACAGATGGCCGCTGCGCTCGTCGTATTGCAGGCTGGACAGGTCTCGCACGAACATCCCGGCATCGCGCTTGGGGTTGTTCACTACGTGCACCGCGTAGGATTTTTCCGGGTTGTAATGCGGAAAGCCGTGCACTTCGTAGATCAGCATCGGGTCGCGTTCCTTGGCGACAAACAACCGCTTGCCCACCGAGTCGTAAGCCAGGCCTTCGAAGCCCTTGTTGCCGCTCATGTGCACGCCAAGGGTCATCTGCTCGGCATCCGCTGCGTCGAGGAACGTTGTGTCGTTCTCCAGATGAATCTTGATCAGCCGTTGCTGACGCTCGTCAGCGATCACGTAAGTGTCGGCGCTGATGAATTCCACGGCTTCCGGATAGCCAAACCCGACCAGCGCAATGCGTCGAACAATCTGGCCGTCCAGCGACAGTTCGATCAGCTCCGAGTTTTTGTTGGTGACGGTGAACAGGCTTTTGCGCACCGGATCGAAGGTCAGCGCCGAGACATCGTCGTCCAGCCCAACAATGACTCGCGCCTCGACCGCTACCTGGTACTGATCCAGAGCGATGGACTGACCGTTTGTTGGCTGCCAAAGCGTGTACAGATTGAACCAGGCGCGCTCGAACAGGCGCAGGTACTGGCCAGCCGCAACCAGCGCGATCAACGCTATGACCGACAGGATCAGAATCAGGGGTTTGGGACGGGCAAGTCGACGCATTCAGGCCTTATTTCTGTTTTTCGAAGCGATAAAACAGGTTCGGCTCGCTCACCATGTACAGCGTACCCGCCTCGTCCATCGTCACGCCTTCGGCGCGAGGAATGGTCTTCTTCAAACCATTGAAGCCGCCCAGCAAGGTCATGAAGCTGACCTGCTCGCCCTTCTCGTCCAGCTCCAGCAGCAAGTGGGAATCGGCAGACAGCACCAGGGTATGGCCAGTGCGCGGGTCGATGGCCAGCGCCGAGAGGTTGCGTATGTCCAGTTCATCACTGGTGAGTTTTTGCTTGTCGCCCTTCAGGATCTGGCTGCCATCGCTTTTCCAGCTAAACAGTGCTGGCGGACGCTCTTCACCCAGCAGGATTTGCTGATTGCGCGAATCCCAGACGATGGCTTCGAAGGCCTTGTTCTGATCTTTCGAAGGGCCGAGGTCGTATTTCGGGAAGTCGGCGATGTTCAGCTCGCGGGTATCGGCATCGACCTTGACGATGGAGAGCATGTGTTCGCGCTCATCGACAATGGCCAGTAGACCATTGCCCATCACGGTCACCCCTTCCGGGTTGCTCCAGCCCACCAGCGGCATCTTGCGCAGCACGTCGCCCTGCAGGGTCAGCTCGACGAGGAACGGGTTCTTGCCCATCACCGAGAACAGGGTTTTTGACTGAGGATCGTAAGCCAGGTCCGACGCTTCGTCCTTTTCCATGCCCGGCAGCAGCTTGGCGTCGATCACTGCCCGGTAATCCGGTAGCCAGACACTGGCCTGACGTTCGGCGGGGCTTTCGAAACGCTCGCGCAACCAGAGCACGCCACGGTCATCCCAATGCATGGCAAACGCAACGCCGTACGCGATGGCTGCCACCAGCAAAAGCCAGGAATACCAACGCATGACAAAGCGCGAGCGGCGGGCAGTTTTAAGCTTGGGCAGTGGTTGGGTGACCATCGAGGGATGCGTTCCAGAAATTCAGGCTAAGGGTAATAGCACAATTGGGACCGGCTAAGACGCCGCAAGTCCCGGAATTATCCGGACAAGATGTGAAAAAAACGGGAAATGGCGGGAAAGCCCTTCTGCGGCCGAGCACAAAAACCAATGTGGGAGCGAGCCTGCTCGCGATGAGGCCAGTACATCCAACAATGATGTTGAATGACAGACCGCTATCGCGAGCAGGCTCGCTCCCACAGTTTTTTTGCGGTGTTGCGACTAGCGGACGCTGCTGGTGAAGCTGCTGGCGCCTGGCAATTCAATCACCAGTTCGTCACCGACATTCAGCGGGCCAACGCCAACCGGCGTCCCCGTCAGGATCACGTCACCGGCCTGCAGCGAGAAGCAGCCGGCCATGTGCTGGATCATCGGCACGATCGGGTTGAGCATCGCGCTGCTGTTGCCATCCTGGCGCACTTCGCCGTTGATGGTCAGGCGGATGCCGATGTCGGTCAGGTCAGCGAACGTGCTGCCGGACACGAATGGCGCAATCACCGCCGCACCGTCGAAGGACTTGGCGATTTCCCACGGCAGGCCCTTGGCTTTCAGCTCGGCCTGCTTGTCGCGCAGGGTCAGGTCCAGGGCCGGAGCGAAACCGGAGATAGCATCGAGCACTTCTTCACGGCTCGGCTTGGTCGACAAAGGCTTGCCGATCAACACCGCGATTTCCGCTTCGTAATGCACCGAGCCACGTTCGGTCGGAATGCTGAAACCACCTTCCAGCGGCACTACGCAACTGCCCGGCTTAATGAACAGCAGCGGTTCTGTAGGCACCGGGTTGTCCAGTTCCTTGGCGTGTTCGGCGTAGTTACGGCCGATGCACACCACTTTCCCCAACGGGAAGTGAATACGCGTACCGTCGACATACTGGTGCTGATAGCTCATTGACCGACTCCTGTTCCGTAGCGCTTAAATTCAAAAGTCAAACAGCGAAAATTTTGCCCGGGTTCATGATGCCGTTCGGATCGAACACCGCTTTGACCGCTTTCATGTACTCGATCTCAACCGGCGAGCGGCTGTAGGTCAAGTAGTCACGCTTGGTCATGCCCACGCCATGTTCGGCGGAAATCGAGCCGTTGTACTTCTCAACGGTTTCGAACACCCACTTGTTGACGGTCGCGCACTTGGCGAAGAACTCATCCTTGCTCAGGTTTTCTGGCTTGAGGATGTTCAAGTGCAGGTTGCCGTCGCCGATGTGGCCGAACCAGACGATTTCGAAATCCGGGTAGTGTTCGCCGACGATCGCGTCGATTTCCTTCAGGAACGCCGGGACTTTCGACACAGTGACCGAAATGTCGTTCTTGTACGGCGTCCAGTGGGAAATGGTCTCGGAGATGTATTCGCGCAGCTTCCAGAGGTTCTGCAGCTGGGTTTCGCTCTGACTCATCACGCCGTCCAGCACCCAGCCCTGCTCGACGCAGTGCTCGAAGGTTTCCAGGGCGTGGTTGGCCACTTCTTCGGTGGTCGCTTCGAATTCCAGCAGCGCGTAGAACGGGCAATCTGTTTCGAATGGCGCGGGTACGTCGCCCCGGCCCATGACCTTGGCCAAGGCTTTATCGGAGAAAAATTCGAAGGCGGTCAGGTCGAGTTTGCTCTGGAACGCGTGCAGTACCGGCATGATCGAGTCGAAATCGGTAGTGCCGAGGACCATCGCGGTGAGGTTTTTCGGGGCACGGTCCAGACGCATGGTCGCTTCGACCACGAAGCCAAGGGTGCCTTCAGCGCCAATAAACAGCTGACGCAGGTCGTAACCGGTGGCGTTCTTGATCAGGTCTTTGTTCAATTCCAGCAAATCGCCCTTGCCGGTGACGACTTTCATGCCGGCCACCCAATTACGGGTCATGCCGTAGCGAATCACCTTGATCCCGCCGGCATTGGTGCCGATATTGCCGCCAATTTGGCTGGAACCTGCCGAAGCAAAGTCCACCGGGTAGTACAGGCCTTTTTCTTCGGCGACGTTCTGCAAGTGTTCGGTGACCACGCCCGGCTGGCAGACCGCGGTGCGGTCGGTCATGTTCACGTCAAGGATCTGGTTCATGTAGTCGAAGGACACAACGACTTCGCCATTGGCAGCCACGGCAGCGGCGGACAGCCCGGTGCGACCGCCGGACGGTACCAGCGCAATGTTGTGCTCATTGGCCCAACGGACAATGGCCTGGACTTGCTCGGTGGTCTTGGGGAACACGATGGCGGTCGGGGCCGGGGCGAAATGCTTGGTCCAATCCTTACCGTAAGCATTCAGGGAGTCGGCATCGGTCAGCACCTTGCCAGGCTCAACCAGGGTCTTCAGCTCTTCAATCAGGGCAGGATTGGTCATCGACAGAACTCTCGAACAATTCATGGTCATCCTGAGAACGCTTCACGTCGCAGGAATGAGTGTTTAGCGGGGTGCATATGCTAGCATACCGACCCCGCAGGATAGTGCCCAACGGCTATTCTGTGGCGACGGCCTTCTTGCCGTCCGGGTCAGCATCTGTTGACCATTTCCTGCCATTTTTCTCCGGGATACAGGTTTACGCAGATGAGCAAGACTTCTCTCGATAAGAGCAAGATCAAGTTCCTTCTTCTCGAAGGCGTCCACCAATCGGCTGTCGACGTCCTCAAGTCGGCGGGCTACACCAGCATCGAGTACCTCACAGGTTCTCTGCCGGAAGCCCAGCTGAAGGAAAAGATCGCTGATGCGCACTTCATCGGCATTCGCTCGCGCACTCAACTGACCGAAGAGATCTTCGATCACGCGAAGAAACTGGTCGCTGTCGGCTGTTTCTGCATCGGCACCAACCAGGTTGACCTTAATGCTGCCCGCGAACGCGGCATCGCAGTGTTCAACGCTCCGTACTCCAACACTCGCTCCGTTGCCGAGCTGGTGCTGGCCGAAGCGATCCTGTTGCTGCGCGGCATCCCTGAGAAGAACGCTTCCTGCCACCGTGGCGGCTGGATCAAGAGCGCGGCCAACTCCTTCGAAATCCGTGGCAAGAAGCTCGGCATCGTCGGTTACGGCTCGATCGGCACTCAACTGTCGGTCCTGGCTGAAGGCCTGGGCATGCAGGTGTACTTCTACGACACCGTGACCAAGCTGCCATTGGGCAACGCGACTCAGGTCGGTAACCTGACCGAGCTGCTGGGCATGTCCGACATCGTCACCCTGCACGTTCCGGAAACCGCTGCGACCCAGTGGATGATCGGCGAGAAAGAAATCCGTGCGATCAAGAAGGGCGGCATCCTGATCAACGCGGCTCGCGGCACTGTAGTTGAACTGCAAGCGCTGGCGGACGCGATCAAGGACAAGCACCTGATCGGCGCGGCCATCGACGTATTCCCGGTAGAGCCTCGCTCCAACGAAGAAGAGTTCGAAAGCCCGCTGCGTGGCCTGGACAACGTGATCCTGACCCCGCACATCGGCGGCTCCACCGCTGAAGCGCAAGCCAACATCGGTCTGGAAGTGGCTGAAAAACTGGTCAAGTACAGCGACAACGGTACCTCGGTATCGTCGGTGAACTTCCCGGAAGTGGCCCTGCCGGCTCACCCTGGCAAGCACCGTCTGCTGCACATCCACGAGAACATTCCGGGTGTGATGAGCGAGATCAACAAGGTCTTCGCCGAAAACGGTATCAACATTTCCGGTCAGTTCCTGCAGACCAACGAGAAAGTCGGCTACGTCGTGATCGACGTCGACGCCGATTACTCGGAAATTGCCCAAGAGAAGCTGCAGCACATCAACGGCACCATTCGTTGCCGCGTGTTGTTCTGATAGCAACTTGAGTGACAAAAAAGGAGCCCTTGGGGGCTCCTTTTTCATGGGCGCGGTTCTTTATTCCGAGCAGGTTACTTAACGTTGACGGTGATTTTCTCCGACACGATCGGCGGATCGAACGGCATGTGGCCGCTATCGCCCAGTTCCAGCTGCAAGGTGTGTTTACCCGGCGTCAGCTTTACTTCAGCCTGGGTCTGCGCCTTGCCGAAATGCAGGTGATTGGCATCGTTGGGGATCGGCGCACCGGCGGCCGGCAGTTGATCGACATCGATCAGCAAGTGGTGATGGCCGGTGTTCTTGGTGACATCGCCCGCTGGCGCCAGCGCAATGTTCTCGACAGCGAACTTGACGACGACGGTTTGCGGAACCGTGGCTCCATCCGCAGGAGAAACGATGGACACTTCTGCACCTTTGGGAGCCGGGGTAGCAGCCGTTGCCAGCATCGAAGCCCCCATCAACAGGCCAGCCAATGCTGCTCGTGACATAAAGGTTTTCATTCTCTTCTCCAGTTTTTCCGTAAAATCCGTGTGGCCATGACAACTTCACGGCCATTCGTTGTCGAAGGCACACGACAACCATAGCAAAGCGAGCCTGAACCAGAGCATCGCGATAATGAATTCAAAGGAGTGACCATGCGTTTTCTGCCTGGCCTGATCTGCCTGCTACCCCTTCTGAGCCCTTTGGCTCATGCCGAAATGATTGACGATGTAAACGACCGTGGCGAATTGCGTATTGCCCTTGAGGCTAATACACCGCCCTTCAATTTCAAGGACGATGGCCAACTTTCGGGCTTCGAAGTCGAGTTGGGTCAACTGCTGGCCAACGAGCTGGATGTGCGGGCCGACTTCGTCGTTACCGATTCCGACGACCTGTTGAACGGTGTCGAAAGCGGTAAATACGACATCGCCATCAACCACATAGCAGTGACCCCGGACCTCAAGGATCGTTTCGACTTCAGCGAACCTTACATTCACACCAACGCGCAATTGATCGCGCAGAAGGAAGAGCCTCGTTCGATTCTGCTGGTGCAGTCGTTGACTGAAGAGAAGCCAAAAGACAGCTCGCCGGTTAGCCTGGCGATTCCGTTTCAGAAGGGTAACCCGGCGTTTCATGCCAGCCTGGAGAATGCATTGCAGCGGATCAAGGCGGATGGGCGATTGGAGGCACTGGAACAGAAGTGGTTGGGGGCGGATACGAGTGTGGCGCCCAAGCCTTAAGAATTTTGTCGTTCTTTAGATCCAGCCCCTCACCCTAACCCTCTCCCCAGGGGGCGAGGGGACTGACCGAGGTGTTCTTAGAGCTACATCGACCTGAGAAACCGAGTCGAACTCAGGTTTTGAAAAGCATGAAGATCGGCTCCCTTTCCCCCTCTCCCCTCTGGGGAGAGGGCTGGGGTGAGGGGTCGCTCTTGAATCAGTCCAGAGAATTCAAAGCCACCGTGACTTGCGGCAACTCCAGCTCACTGAAAACCTGAACGCCATGGCGCCTGAGCAACGCCGCCGTCACTCCCTCGCCACTCACCTTCACACCACTGAACGTCCCGTCATACGTCAACAGATTCCCGCAAGACGGGCTGTTGGCCTTGAGCACGGCAATGCGGATGCCGTGCTTTTGCACCAGTTCCAACGCCTGATAAGCCCCCGAGAGAAACTCGGCGCTGACGTCCTCGCCCTCGGTGGTGATCACTGAGGTGTGGCCATCAAGCACTTCACCACCCTGCCCGCCCGGAATCTCTGCCGCTGCCCGTGGCGTCGGCAAGCCACCGGCAACTTCTGGACACAACGGCACCACCCGACCTTCATCAAGCCACTGCTGAAGCTGATCGAACGGCCCACTGGCCCCGCCGTCATAACGTACGCGGTGGCCCAGCAGACAGCGGCTTACCAGAATTTTCTGCATGGTCAGAACGGCTCGTTGCCACGCCGCCGGAACCAGCCGGTCAACGACAGGCGATCCCGGGTCGCGGGCAGGACTTCGTGGGGTACTTCACCCGACAGGAACACCACCAGGCATCCGCCGGTGGGCACCACTTCATGTTCGACGCTTTCATCCAGGTACATGCGCAACTGGCCGCCGTGCTCTGGCAGCCAGGCGTCATTGAGATAGACCACCGCCGACACCATGCGCCGGTCGTCGTCGCGAAAACGGTCGACATGCTTGAGGTAGAACGCGCCGGGCGGGTACAGCGCGAAATGGCTTTCGAAATCTTCCAGGCCCAGAAACAAACCGCGATTCATCGCCTCGCGCAAGCTGTCCATCAAATCCAGATAGCTGTCGCACGCCAACGCCTGGCCGGGCTCGATCCACTGGATATGGTCGCCGCGAATCCCCTCGCGAATCTCGGATGTCGACCCGCGTCCCACGGCAGCCGGGGCCAATTCGCCCTCGGCAGCACGTTTGCGGCACTCAGCCGCCAGTTCCCGGGTCAGACCCAGAGGAAGGAAAATATTCTGCTGCGACCAGCCGTGTTCGGCCAGGTCATCGACGATACGTAACAGCAGCGGGTGATCAGAGGGTATTCGCATGCCGCGCATAGTATTCCTGTGCCTGAAAATCCGACAGAGCCGCGCAGCGGGTTGATACGAATTCTCGACAAGGACGAATGCCACACGGAGAATAGTCGCCTGCTGACAGGAGTCCCTATGCGCCGTTTGCTTTTTTCACTGTTGATGTTCTGTGTATTGCCCGCGTGGGCAGACGGCCACGACCAGTTGTACAAGGTCGCCGGTTGGCCAGAACAACGCGCGCATTTCAACGACGCTCTTTCGGCCGCTCAGCAGCGGTACCAGAACAGCCTGCCGCCGGCAGTGTTCCAGGCGCTGGTGAATAACAGCAATCAGCGCTTTGCCCCCCAGGCCGTCGACCAGCGCGCCGAAGCGCAATTACGCAAGACCCTCGCCGACCCGAAACCCGCGCTGACGTTCTTTCAGTCACCCTTGGGCAAGAAAATCGTGGCCGCCGAATTGCTCGCGACCCGTCGCGATCAGCTGGCAAAAAACGCCAAGGGTTTACCCAAGATCCAGGCCAGCGACAGCCGCATGCTGATCATCGGCCATCTGGCCCAGGCCCTGCCCGCTCGCGAGGCTGGTGCTGAAGTCAGCCTGGCGATTGCCGGTGTCGCGGCTGACAGCCTCAGTTCGATGATCCCCGGCTTGCTCGGCGGTGGTCAGGCTCAAGGCATGTTGAACGGTCAGCGTCAGCGCTTGATGGACCAGATCGGCAGCGACCTGAACAACACGCTGTTGTATGTCTATCGCGACCTGTCGGATGAAGAACTGGAAGAGTTTGCGACCTTCGCCGAGTCCACCGAGGGCAAGGCTTATTACCAGGCAGCGTTGGCGGCGATTCGCGCGGGGCTGGCGGTGGGGCAGGATACGCCGAGCCTCACCCAATAATCTTCGGTGCCTGATAGATCGCCATCGCGAGCAAGCTCGCTCCCACAGGTGACCGAGTCGTTCAAACCAGCGCGAACTACTGTGGGAGCGAGCTTGCTCGCGATGGGGCCATGACAGCCGCTAAAGATTCCGCCCCTTGATCCGCTTCGTCAAAAACCCGAAATACTCCCGTCGCAACGCCAGCGTCTCATTCGCCAGGTGATGCCGCGCCTCAGGCAACATCAACACCTGCGGCCGATCGAACTTGCCCCGTAATACTTCAAGGTTATGCTCCCAATCCACGGTCATGTCCGCCTGCCCCTGCACAATCAGCGGTCGCCGCATGCTGTACGGTGCGGCTTCAATGCGTTTGATCCAGCGCGCCAGCGCACCGACCCAGGCGGTCGGCAAACGGAGCGGCTGCAACGGATCGGCTTGCAGGAAGGGCAGAAAATCCGGGTCGTTGGAGTTCTCGCTGAAGCGCCGGGCGATGGCTTTGACGAAAGGCTTGAGCAGGTAATAGCTGAGTTGCGACCAGCCCCAGGCCCGCGGCCTCACCAACGGCGACAGCAGAATGACCTGGCCCTGGGCCGGACTGCTGGCGCCCTGATTGAGCACATGATCGATCACGATCGCGCCGCCAGTGCTTTGCCCGCACAGGTGCCACGGCTGCGGTAGATCGAGGGATTGTGCTTCGGTGAACAACCCTTGCAGCGTGTCCTGATACTCAGTGAAATCCTTGATGCTGGCCCGTTCGCCACTGGACAACCCGTGTCCCGGCAGGTCGCAGGCAATCACCGCAAAATCCTGATCCAGCGCCCACTCGATTACATGCCGGTAAAGCCCGGTGTGATCGTAAAAACCATGGAACAAAAACAGCGTCGCCTTCGCCCGCTCGGGCCACCAGACCTGGCTGACCACTTCATAACCATCGACCGCGAAACGCCCAAGGCCACTGCGCACGTTACGCCCCGCAAAATCCAGCCCGTAGAAACGCTGGTAAGCCAGCGCTTCTACCGACAGCGGCTGCCAGTCGGCCAGCGGCCGCAGGCTGGCACGCAGATGATCGGAGTCGAAAGTGGCAGACATGAGCAATTCCAGAACGCGAAACGGACTTTATAGGCCTGCGATATTCATCTGTTGGGGCAAGCATGGCAAGCTAGCGCACCTTCGAGGACTGAAATCCATGCGCTCGCCCTACCGCGCCACACTGCTTGCCAGCCTGCTCGCCCTCGTGTGTGCCGGCGTGCTGTGGGCTGCTTACGACTGGTTTGAGGGGCGCTACCTGCGAGCGTTCAGCGAGCACACCGCGGTGTTCTCCGGCGACCCGCTGCGCCTGCCCGACAATCTCGCCGGCCCCGGAGCCATCCGCCTCGTGCACTTCTGGGACCCGGCCTGCCCGTGCAACGTCGGTAACCAACAACACCTGAGCGAACTGGTAGAGCACTATGCACCGCAAGGCGTGGAGTTTTATGCGGTACAAAAGCCGGGCAGCCACGGGCAGTTACCGAGCACCTTAAGCAACCTGAAAAGCATCGCCGTCCTGCCAGGCTCCGAACAGATCCCCGCCAGCCCGGCCGTGGCGATCTGGGATCGCAGCGGCAAACTGGCGTATTTCGGCCCGTACAGCGAAGGCCTGACCTGCAATTCGAACAACAGCTTTATTGAACCGATTCTGCAAGCGTTGAGCGAAGGCCGCGCGGTGAATGCCACGCACACACTGGCCGTGGGTTGTTACTGCCCGTGGCCTGTCGACGCAGTGAAGTAAGGCTGACAGGAGACGCGAATCCCTCCTAAGTGCGATGGCCATGTCGGCAAGCCGTGTTAAACAGTGGCGCCAGGGAACTGCAGCCACTGATAACAACAAGGAATCACCATGAAACGTAGCCTGACCGTTCTCGCCCTGCTGATTGTTGCGCTCGCCGCAGGTGCAGGTTGGTACGTCTACAGCAAGCAGCCGTCACGCCAGGGAATGGTGGAGCTGCAACACCTGCAAGGTTCGGTCACCGTGCGCTACGACGAGCGCGGCATCCCGCACATCCGCGCCGAGAACGAAACCGACCTGTACCGCGCCCTCGGGTACGTGCACGCCCAGGACCGGCTGTTTCAGATGGAAGTCCTGCGTCGCCTCGCCCGCGGCGAGCTGGCCGAGGTACTGGGCCCGAAACTGCTCGACACCGACAAGCTGATGCGCAGCCTGCGCATTCGCGAACGCGCCGACACCTACCTGGCGAACATGGACAAACAGTCGCCGGCCTTTATCGCCATGCAAGCCTATCTGGATGGCATCAACCAGTATCAGGACAGTCATCCAAAACCTGCGGAGTTTGATGTACTGGGCATCCCCAAGCGCCCGTTCACCGCTCTGGACACCATCAGCATCACCGGTTACATGGCCTACAGTTTTGCCGCAGCGTTTCGCACCGAACCGTTGCTGACCTACGTGCGCGATCAGTTGGGCGCCAACTACCTGAACGTCTTCGATCTCGACTGGCAGCCCAAGGGCGTGCTGGCGAAAAACCGCAGCGGTGCCTTGCCGCCCCTCGCCAGTACCGACTGGAAAGACCTCAACGCCCTCGCCCGACTCAGCGAACAGGCACTGGCCGACAACGGCTTACCGCAGTTCGAGGGCAGCAACGCCTGGGCCGTCTCCGGCAGTCGGACCAAAAGTGGTAAACCGCTGTTGGCCGGTGACCCGCATATCCGTTTTTCCGCGCCGTCGGTGTGGTATGAAGCGCAGCTCTCGGCGCCGGGTTTTGAGCTCTACGGCCACTATCAGGCATTGATGCCGTTCGCCTCCCTCGGGATGAACCGCGACTTCGGCTGGAGCATCACCATGTTCCAGAACGACGACCTCGATCTGATTGCCGAAAAGGTCAATCCGGACAATCCCAATCAGGTCTGGTATCGCGGCAAGTGGGTGGACATGGTGACCAGCGAACAGCAGATCGCGGTCAAGGGCCAGGCACCGGTGACACTGGTGCTGCGCCAGTCGCCGCACGGGCCGATCGTCAACGATGCGCTGGGCAACGGCGTCGGCAAAACGCCAATCGCCATGTGGTGGGGTTTTCTCGAAAGCCAGAATCCGATCCTTGAGGGCTTCTACCAGCTCAACCGCGCCGACACCCTGGCCAAGGCGCGCAGTGCCTCCGCAAAGGTTCAGGCGCCGGGCCTGAACATCGTCTGGGCCAACGCCAAGGGCGACATCGGCTGGTGGGCAGCGGCACAACTGCCAAAACGTCCGGCGGGTGTGCGTCCGGGGTTCATTCTCGACGGCAGCACCGCCGACGCGGACAAGGAAGGTTTCTACCCGTTCAGCGCCAACCCACAGGAAGAGAATCCGGCACGCGGCTACATCGTCTCGGCCAACTTCCAGCCCGTGTCGCCGACCGGCATGGAGATTCCCGGTTACTACAACCTGGCCGATCGAGGTCAGCAGCTCAATCGCCAGCTCAGCGACAAAACCATCAAGTGGGATCTGGACGCCAGCCAGAAGCTGCAACTGGGCACCACCACCGCTTACGGCCCGCGCCTGTTGGCGCCGTTGTTGCCGGTACTGCGTGAGGTGGTGAGCGATCCCGCCGAACTCAAACTGGTTGAGCAACTGGCCCAATGGAAAGGCGACTACCCGCTCGACTCCACCAGTGCCACGCTGTTCAACCAGTTCCTGTTCAACCTGGCTGACGCGACGATGCACGATGAACTGGGCAATGATTTCTTCGAGACGTTGCTGTCGACCCGGGTGATTGATGCCGCACTGCCTCGCCTGGCCGCGACGGCCGATTCACCGTGGTGGGACAACCGCAACACCCTCGGCAAGGAAACCCGCGCCGATACAGTCAAGGTGGCCTGGCAGGCGAGCATTGCTCATCTCAAAACCACCCTCGGCGCCGATTTCGCGCAATGGCAGTGGGGCAAGGCGCACACGCTGACGCATGGCCATCCGCTGGGGCAGCAAAAGCCGCTGGACCGTATCTTCAATGTCGGCCCGTTCGCGGCACCCGGTACTCACGAAGTACCGAACAACCTCTCTGCGAAAATCGGTCCGGCGCCTTGGCCAGTGACTTATGGTCCGTCGACCCGCCGCTTGATCGACTTCGCCGACCCGACCCACAGCCTGACCGTCAACCCGGTCGGCCAGAGCGGCGTGCCGTTCGACAGCCACTATGACGACCAGGCTGAGGCGTATATCGAAGGGATCTACTACCAGGCGCATCTCAACGACGAAGAAGTCACGGCCAACACCCGCAGCACGTTGAAGCTGTTGCCGGCGCGTGCGGTTCAATAGATTTTTGTTGCCTAGGCGGCCGTCTTCGCGAGCAAGCTCGCTCCCACAGTTGACCGAGTTGTCCAGACAGACACGGTTCAATGTGGGAGCGAGCTTGCTCGCGATGAGGTCCTGACAGACGACAAAAATCCCAGCTCAAACCATCGCCGCAAAGTTCAGCCTGAACTGCTGCGGCGTCACCCCCAGCCTGCGGTTGAACACACTGCGCATGTGCTGGGCATCGCGAAATCCGCACTGATAGGCCACGGTCTTCAGCGGCGAGTGGGTGCTTTCAAGCAGCACCCGCGCCGCATCCACCCTGGCCCGCTCGACGAATTCCGCCGGGGTGACTTTCGCCTCTTTGGCAAACACCCGGGAAAAGTTGCGTGCGCTCATGTTGGCGGCGTTGGCCAGGTCGGCAATTGCCAGATCACCCGTCAGGTTGGCCAACACGTAGAGCTGCACCAACGCCACGGCCGAAGTGGGCTCGGCGTGTGGCGTGAGGAATGGGCTGAATTGAGACTGCCCGCCCGAGCGCTGAGTGAACACCACCAGCCGCTTTGCCACGCTCAATGCGACTTCCGGCCCGTGATCCCTGGCCAGCAAGTACAGCGACAGATCAATCCCCGCCGTGACACCCGCCGAGGTGTAGAGCTCGCCGTCCTCCACGTAAAGGCGATCCGCCTCGACCTGAGTCGACGGGCACAACTGCGCCAATGCCGTGGCGTCGCCCCAGTGGGTGGTCACCGTTCGCCCTTCCAGCAATCCGGCCCGGGCGAGCATGAACGCGCCGTTGCAGATCGAACCAAAGCGTTGCGCCTGCGCGCAGGCATCGCGCAGCCAGGCATCGAATGCCGCACCGAAATCCATGAACGGCAACTGCGGCCCACCGGCCACCAGCAGCAAGTCATAGGCCTCCAGCGCTTCGGTGAAGTGCCGATGGGCATTGAGTGACAAACCGTTGGAACACGCCATCACCCCGCGCTCGACGCCGATCACCTCCAGTCGATAGTGATCTGCCGGCTCAAGGAAACGATTGGCTTCGCAAAACACATCCATGGGACCGGTGACGTCCAGGGACTGAACGCCTGCGAACACCACGATGGCAACGGTTCTACTCATGGCAAGATTCGCCTTCCAGGTATTGAAATGAAAGTCGGCCACCACACGATCTGTAGCAGCTGCCGAGCCCGCGAGGCTGCGTTCGGCTGCGAAGCAGTCGTAAACCCTGCGCACGCGATTCACCTGAAAGACCGCAGTGCCTGATTTCACGACTGCTGCGCAGCCGAACGCAGCCTCGCGGGCTCGGCAGCTGCTACAGGGCATGCGTGCAACCTGGATTCAACCCTAGCCAATCCGCGCCCAACAAGCGAGGTTGGCGCGATATGCATGCTCATTGGCCGGGATCGCAGCCATGGATCGATTGTCCGGTTTCGGAGGGGCGGACAGACTGAACCCATCAGCGCCGCCACGGCGTTCCCCACGAGGACAGCACCATGAGCAGCACCATCGCCGGTATCAAAATCCCCGACAGCGCGTTGGCCAAGGCCACCACAGAATACATTCGTGACGTCGAATCAGACCTGTTGTACCACCACTCGCGCCGGGTGTTTCTGTTCGGTGCCTTGAGCGGTGAACGCAAGCAACTGGCCTACAACCCCGAACTGTTGTACGTCGGCGCGATGTTCCATGACTTGGGTCTGGTGGAAGGTCATCGCACTGACGACGAGCGCTTCGAAGTCGATAGTGCCAACGCTGCCAAAGCGTTCCTCAAGCCCTACGGCTTGTCCGACGACGATATCGAGCAAGTGTGGTTGTCGATTGCGCTGCACACCACACCGGGCGTGCCGCAACACCTGCGGCCTAACGTGGCGCTGGTCACCGCTGGTGTCGAAATGGATGTGCTGGGCATTGATTACGCAGCGTTCCCCAGCGCGCAACGCGAAGAAGTGGTGCATGCCCACCCGCGTGGTGAAGGGTTCAAGGAATGCATCCTGTGTGCGTTCGCCAATGGCTTCAAACACAAGCCGGACACCACTTTCGGCACCGTAAACGCGGATGTGCTGGTCGACAGCGAGCCGGGTTTCAAGCCGATGAACTTCGTCGAGATCATCCGCAAATCACCTTGGGTGGCATAAGCAAAATGTGGGAGCGAGCTTGCTCGCGATAGCGGACTGTCATTCAACATTTTCGTTGAATGTTACGCCCTCATCGCGAGCAAGCTCGCTCCCACATTGGATCTGGGTTGGCCACACTGTTGTGGTCAACCCGGCATTACTTCAAGCCGCTTCTGGCGCCTGGGCGCGACGCACGTCCGGTTGTTTCCAGGAGTCGGCAGCGCCTTCTTCGATCGCCTGCTGAATCGCACGTTTGCGACTTTCTTCGGCGCGACGGCTGAAGAACCAGACCAGGAAGGTCATCAGCGATACCGCCAGCAGAATCAGACTGGCCACAGCGTTGATCTCGGGTTTCACGCCCAGACGTACCGCCGAGAACACTTCCATCGGCAGGGTCGTCGAACCCGGACCGGACACGAAGCTCGCCAACACCAGGTCATCCAGCGACAGGGCAAACGACATCATGCCGCCGGCCCCCAACGATGGCGCGATCATCGGGATGGTGATCAGGAAGAACACCTTCCACGGCCGCGCACCGAGGTCCATGGCCGCTTCTTCGATGGACAAGTCCAGCTCACGCAAGCGCGCCGAGACCACCACCGCCACATACGCCGCACAGAACGTGGTGTGAGCGATCCAGATGGTGATGATGCCGCGTTCCTGCGGCCAACCGATCATCTGCGCCATCGCCACGAACAGCAGCAACAGCGACAGACCGGTGATCACTTCAGGCATCACCAGCGGCGCGGTAACCAGGCCGCCGAACAGCGTGCGACCTTTGAAGCGGGTGATACGGGTCAGGACGAACGCGGCCAATGTACCCAGCGCCACCGCCGCCACCGCCGTGTAGCAGGCGATTTCCAGCGAGCGCACCACCGAGCCCATCAGTTGGGTGTTGTCCATCAAGCCGACGTACCACTTGATCGACCAGCCGCCCCACACCGTCACCAGTTTGGAGGCGTTGAACGAGTAGATCACCAGGATCAGCATCGGCGCGTAGATGAACAGCAAACCCAGCACCAGCATCAAGCTTGAGAAACGGAAGCGCTTCATTCTTTACCCTCCATTTCTTTGGCCTGACTGCGGTTGAACAGGATGATCGGCACAATCAGGATCGCCAGCATCACCACCGCCAGGGCAGACGCCACCGGCCAGTCACGGTTGTTGAAGAACTCTTGCCAGAGCACTTTACCGATCATCAGGGTTTCCGGACCGCCGAGCAGTTCCGGGATCACGAACTCGCCCACCACTGGAATGAACACCAGCATGCAGCCCGCGACGATGCCGTTCTTGGACAGCGGAATGGTGATCTTCCAGAAGCTGTTGAAGGTGCTCGAACCCAAGTCCGATGCAGCCTCCAGCAGGCTGTTGTCGTGCTTCACCAGGTTGGCGTAGAGCGGCAGGATCATGAACGGCAGGTACGAATAAACAACGCCGATGTACACCGCGAGGTTGGTGTTGAGGATCTGCAGCGGCTCGTTGATCCAGCCCATGCTCATCAGGAAACCATTGAGCAGACCGTTGTTGCTGAGGATGCCCATCCACGCATAAACGCGGATCAGGATCGCGGTCCAGGTCGGCATCATGATCAGCAGCACGAGTACCGTTTGCAGCTCTTTGCGGGCACTGGCAATGGCGTAGGCCATCGGGTAGCCGATCAGCAAACAGAGGACGGTGCTGATCAGCGCCATCTTCAACGAGCCGAGGTAAGCGGCAATGTACAACTCGTCGCCGGCCAGCATCGCGTAGTTGCTCAGGTTAAGCAGCAACTGCACTTTTTGGTCGAGGTAGCTGTAGATCTCGGTGTACGGCGGAATGGCCACGTCGGCTTCGGCGAAGCTGATCTTCAGAACGATGAAGAACGGCAACATGAAGAACATGAACAGCCAGATGAACGGAACCCCGATGACCAACTGGCGGCCACCGGGAATTATTCGACTGAGTCGACGTTTGAATTTGCGCATGTTCATGAGCGAAGTACCACGCCGCTGTCGTCTTCCCAATACACGTACACCTGATCACCCCAGGTTGGGCGCTGGCCGCGGCGCTCGGCGTTGGCGACGAAAGACTGGACAATCTTGCCGCTCGGCAGTTCGACGTAGAACACCGAGTGGCCGCCGAGGTAGGCGATGTCGTGCACCTTGCCGCTGGACCAGTTGTATTCGCAGGTCGGCATGGTCGGCGTCACCAGCAGTTTTTCCGGACGGATCGCGTAGGTCACGGATTTGTCCTGCACCGACGTGCTGATGCCGTGGCCCACGTAAATCTGGCGGTCCAGGTCCTTGCAGGTGATGGTCGCGTGACCTTCAGCGTCGTCGATCACTTCGCCGTCGAAGATGTTGACGTTGCCGATGAACTCGCAGACCAGGCGGCTGGTCGGGGTTTCGTAGATGTCGATCGGGCTGCCGATCTGGGCGATCCAGCCCAGGTGCATGATCGCGATGCGCTCGGCCATGGTCATGGCCTCTTCCTGGTCGTGGGTCACCATGACGCAGGTTACGCCGACCCGCTCGATGATCTCGACAAGCTCAAGCTGCATTTGCGAGCGCAGCTTCTTGTCCAGAGCACCCATCGGCTCGTCGAGCAGCAACAGCTTCGGACGCTTGGCCAACGAACGCGCCAGGGCCACACGCTGACGCTGACCACCGGACAACTGATGCGGCTTGCGTTTGGCGTACTGGCTCATCTGTACAAGCTTGAGCATGTCGGCCACGCGCGCATCGACTTCAGCGGCGGGGATCTTGTCCTGTTTGAGACCGAAGGCAATGTTCTGCGCCACGGTCATGTGCGGGAACAAGGCGTAGGACTGAAACATCATGTTGATCGGCCGCTCGTACGGCGGCATGTCGGTGATGTCTACGCCGTCGAGGAAAATGCGCCCCTCCGTGGGCCGTTCGAAGCCTGCGAGCATGCGCAGCAACGTGGATTTGCCCGATCCCGAACCGCCGAGCAGGGCGAAAATCTCGCCTTTCTTGATTTCCAGGGACACATCGTCCACGGCAATCGTCTCGTCGAACTTCTTCGTGACCCGGTCGATTTTGACCAACACCTGTTTAGGTGATTGGTCGCCCTCGAGGGCTTTCTTATAGGCGCCGGAGGCAACTGCCATTTACGAAACTCCCAGAAAAAAAGAGTGCAGTTCGCTCAAGGTGAGCCAACCTTGGATAGTTTGAGCCTTGTAGCTATTTACCCGACTTGACCTTGGTCCAGCTGCGGGTCATCAAACGTTGAATGTTTGGTGGTAACTCGATAGACACGTAAGTCTTGTCGAGGACGGCTTGTGGTGGATAAACCGATTCGTCGGTGCGAATGGACTGTTCCATCAGCTTGTCCGACCCTGGGTTAGGGTTGGCGTAACCCACGTAATCACTGACCTGGGCGATCACCTCAGGTTTCAGCAAATAGTTGATGAAGGCATGGGCGTCCTTGACGTTGGCCGCATCCTTGGGGATCGCCAGCATGTCGAACCAGAGCGCGCCGCCCTCTTTCGGAATCGAGTAGGCGATGTTCATGCCTTTACCGGCTTCAGCCGCGCGGGCCTTGGCCTGGAACATGTCGCCGGAAAAACCGATCGCCACGCATATATCGCCGTTGGCCAGGTCCGCGATGTATTTGGACGAGTGGAAATAGGTTACGTAAGGCCGCACCGCCAGCAACTTGGCTTCGGCCTTTTTATAGTCTTCGGGGTTGGTGCTGTTGGCGTTCAGGCCCATGTAGTTAAGGACCGTGGGCATCATTTCATCGGCGGAGTCGAGGAACGCCACGCCGCAGCTGTGCAGTTTCTTGATGTTTTCCGGCTCGAACACCACATCCCAGGAATCGATCTTGTCGAGGCCCAGCACAGCCTTGACCTTGCCGACGTTGTAACCGATGCCGTTAGTGCCCCACAGATACGGCACGGCGTACTGGTTACCCGGATCGTTTTGCTCCAGGCGCTTGAGCAGCACCGGGTCGAGGTTGGCATAGTTGGTCAGTTTCGACTTGTCGAGCTTCTGGAAAGCGCCCGCCTTGATCTGCTTGCCAAGGAAGTGGTTGGACGGCACGACCACGTCATAACCGGTACGCCCGGCCAGCAACTTGCCTTCCAGGGTTTCGTTAGAGTCGAAGACGTCATACACCGGTTTGATGCCGGTTTCTTTCTGGAAGTCTGCCAGGGTCGTCGAACCGATGTAGTCCGACCAGTTATAAATATGCACAGTGCCAGCGGCCTGGACACTAACGGCAAGCGTCAGTCCGGCGCCGACCAGCAGTGCATTGCGCAACAAAGAAAAAAATGGCACGTGGAGGTCCTCTAAAATTAGTTGGGCCCAAGTTGCCCCGTGTTACATGACAGCCATGGCGGCCTGGCAACAAAACCGGCGCGCAACTTACCCTCGAAAAACCGTTCCAGCAAACTTTATGAAGATCCCTGTAGCAGCTGCCGCAGGCTGCGTTCAACTGCGAAGCCGTTGTGCTGTCGAAAAGCGGAGGTCCTTCGGACCTCAACGCAGCCTGCGGCAGCTGCTACAGGGTTTTACTTATTTACCCGATTTGATCTTGGTCCAGCTGCGAGTCAGGATCCGCTGGGTCGCGGCCGGCAAGTCGGCAATCGCGTACAACTTGGCCTGCACGTCCGCCGGCGGGTAGATGCCCGGGTCAGCGGTGATGTCTTTATCAACCAACGGGGTGGCGGCCGCGTTACCGTTCGGGAAGCGCACGGCGTTGGTGATTGCAGCCATGACTTCCGGCTTCTGCAGGTAAGTCATGAACTTGTAGGCGCCTTCGACGTTTTCGGCATCTTTAGGGATGGCGACCATGTCGTAGAAGCTGCCTGCACCTTCTTTCGGAATGTTGTAGCTGACTTTGACCTTGTCACCGGCTTCAGCTGCGCGAGACTTGGCCTGGTAGACGTCACCCGAGTAACCCACGGCTACGCAGATGTTGCCGTTGGCCAGGTCGGAGATGTACTTGGACGAGTGGAAGTAGGCAATCGAAGGACGGACTTTCAGCAGCAGGGCTTCGGCCTTGTCGATGTCTTCTTTCTTCTGGCTGTCGGTTGGCAGGCCCAGGTAGTGCAACGCCGCCGGAATCATCTCGGTTGGCGAATCCAGCAGGCTGATACCGCACGACTTCAGTTTGGCGGCGTTTTCAGGCTTGAAGATCAGGTCCCAGGAGTTGGTCGGTGCGTCGGCACCCAGTGCAGCCTTGACCTTCTCGGCGTTGAAGCCGATACCGATCGAACCCCACATGTAAGGGAAGGCGTGTTCGTTGCCCGGGTCGCTCACCGATACTGCTTTAAGCAGGTCAGGGTTCAGGTTTTTCCAGTTAGGCAGCTTGGACTTGTCCAGCTTCTGGTAAACGCCGGCCTTGATCTGCTTGGCCAGGAAGTTGTTCGACGGTACGACGATGTCGTAGCCGGACTTGCCTGCCAGCAACTTCGCTTCCAGGGTTTCGTTGCTATCAAAAACGTCGTACACCACCTTGATCCCGGACTCTTTCTCAAAGTTCGCGATGGTGTCCGGTGCGATGTAATCGGACCAGTTGTACACGTGAAGAACTTTATCGTCCGCCTGAACGGCGCCCGCCATCACGCCCATCAGGGACATGGCGAGGAGGGTCTTGCCAGCTATCTTCATACCTAATGCCTTCATGGGTAATGCTCCAATTTTTCTTTTTAACCACGTGTTCAGCGGCCTTTCCTGGGCATCTGAAACAACCGGTAGTCTGGCAAGATCCAAGGCAGGCTTTCAAGGAAAGCCC
Source organism: Pseudomonas sp. GL_093 (assembly GCF_057837605.1). Classification (NCBI taxonomy): domain Bacteria; kingdom Pseudomonadati; phylum Pseudomonadota; class Gammaproteobacteria; order Pseudomonadales; family Pseudomonadaceae; genus Pseudomonas; species Pseudomonas sp. GL_093. The sequence goes on from NZ_CM174448.1 coordinate 6,701,763, forward strand.
CATCCTTTGTTTGCGCTGAGCGAAATGCGAACTTCGCACCCCGCCCAGAGCCTAGCACTTAGCCCTGCAATGCACTCAGGGTCAGGTCCAGACACTTGCGTGCCTTGGTCACCAACTCATCGATTTCAGCCGGTGTAATCACCAGTGGCGGAGCAATGATCATGGTGTCGCCGACGGCGCGCATGATCAGGCCGTTTTCGAAGCAGAACGTGCGGCAGATCATGCCAGCGCCCTTGCCTTCGTAACGCTTGCGAGTGGCCTTGTCCTGCACCAGCTCGATCGCCCCCAGCAGACCCACTCCACGCACTTCTCCCACCAACGGGTGATCGTTCAGTTCCCGTAGACGCTTTTGCAAATAGGGTGCCGTTTCTGCATGAACGCGCTCGATAATTTTTTCTTCGCGCAAGATGCGGATGTTCTCCAATGCCACCGCAGCGGCCACCGGGTGCCCGGAATAGGTGAAACCGTGGTTGAAATCGCCACCTTCGTTGAGCACCGCAACCACTTCGTCACGCACGATCAGGCCACCCATAGGGATGTAGCCGGAGGTCAGGCCTTTGGCGATGGTCATCATGTCGGGTTTGAGGTCGTAGAAATCGCTACCGAACCACTCACCGGTACGACCGAAACCACAGATCACTTCGTCAGCCACGAACAGGATGTCGTACTTGGCGAGGATTTCCTTGATGCGCGGCCAGTAGGTGTCTGGCGGAATGATCACGCCACCGGCACCCTGGATCGGCTCGGCAATAAAGGCACCGACGTTGTCCACGCCGACTTCCAGAATCTTCTCTTCCAGCTGATTGGCCGCCCAGATACCGAACTCTTCCGGTGTCATCTCGCCGCCTTCAGCGAACCAGTACGGCTGCGCGATGTGGACGATGCCCGGGATCGGCAAGTCGCCTTGTTCGTGCATGTACGTCATGCCACCCAGGCTCGCGCCGGCCACGGTGGAACCGTGATAACCGTTCTTGCGGCTGATGATGACTTTCTTCTTCGGCTGGCCCTTGATCGCCCAGTAGTGACGAACCATACGCAGCATGGTGTCGTTGCCTTCGGAGCCGGAACCGGTGAAGAACACGTGGTTCATGCCTTGTGGCGCGATGTCGGAGATGGCCTTGGCCAGTTCCAGCACCGGCGGGTGAGCCGTCTGGAAGAACAGGTTGTAGTAAGGCAGTTCGCGCATTTGTTTGCTGGCGGCATCGGCCAGTTCATCGCGACCGTAGCCGATCGCCACGCACCACAGGCCGGCCATGCCGTCGAGGATCTTGTTGCCTTCGCTGTCCCAGAGGTAAACGCCCTTGGCGCTGGTGATGATCCGCGGGCCTTTCTCTTTCAGCTGCTTGAAGTCGCTGAACGGGGCCAGGTGGTGATCGTTGCTCAGGGTTTGCCATTCACGGGTTTGCGGGTTGTTGCTGGTCATGCGAATTCTCCTAAGATTTTCAGTGAGAGCGCCGCCAACATCAGCGGCGCCCGGCGTATCAGACGGCGAAGAGCAGGAATTCCCGCTCCCACGAACTGATCACGCGCTTGAAGTTTTCATGCTCGGCCCGCTTGACCGCGACGTAGCCAGTGATGAATTTCTTGCCCAGGTATTTCTCGATAGTCGCGCTGTGTTCCATGCGTTCCAGCGCGTCTTCGATGGTCAGTGGCAGGCGCAGGTTGCGGCGTTCATAGCCACGGCCCACCACCGGCGCACTCGGGTTCAAGCCTTCGACCATGCCGATGTAACCGCAGAGCAGGCTCGCGGCAATCGCCAGGTACGGGTTGGCGTCGGCGCCCGGCAGGCGGTTTTCCACCCGACGGTTTTGCGGCCCGGCATCCGGAACCCGCAGGCCCACGGTGCGGTTCTCTTCGCCCCACTCCACGTTCACCGGTGCCGAGGTGTCCGGCAGGAAGCGGCGGAACGAGTTCACGTTAGGCGCGAACAGCGGCAACAGCTCGGGGATCAGTTTCTGCAAACCACCGATGTGATTCAGGAACAACTGGCTCATGGTCCCGTCTTCATTGGAGAAGACGTTCTTGCCGGTCTCGATGTCGATGATGCTCTGGTGCAAGTGCATCGCACTGCCCGGCTCGCCGGTCATCGGCTTGGCCATGAACGTCGCCGCCACGTTGTGCTTGAGCGCGGCTTCGCGCATGGTCCGTTTGAACACCAGTATCTGGTCGGCCAGGGACAGGGCATCGCCGTGACGGAAGTTGATTTCCATCTGCGCCGTGCCGTCCTCGTGGATCAGCGTGTCGAGGTCCAGTTCCTGCAATTCGCACCAGTCGTAGACGTCTTCGAACAGCGGATCGAATTCGTTTGCCGCTTCAATCGAGAAGGACTGGCGACCGGTTTCCGGGCGACCGGAACGGCCAATCGGCGGTTGCAGCGGGAAGTCCGGGTCTTCGCAGCGCTTGGTCAGGTAGAACTCCATTTCTGGCGCCACGATCGGCTGCCAGCCCTTGTCGGAATAGAGTTTCAGCACCTTTTTGAGCACGTTGCGCGGCGACAGCTCGATCGGGTTGCCTTGCTTGTCGTAGGTGTCGTGGATCACCTGAGCGGTGGGCTCGATGGCCCAGGGCACCAGGAATACCGCGTTCTGGTCGGGGCGGCAGATCATGTCGATGTCGGCCGGGTCGAGCAGTTCGTAATAGATGTCGTCTTCGACATAGTCGCCGGTCACGGTCTGCAACAGAACGCTCTCGGGCAGGCGCATGCCTTTCTCGGCAATGAACTTGTTGGTCGGCGAGATCTTGCCCCGGGTGATCCCGGTCAAGTCGGCGATCATGCATTCGACTTCTGTGATCTTGTGGTCTTTCAACCAATCGGTGAGCTGGTCGAGGTTGTTACTCATAAATGCCTCTTAGGCTTGGTTTCCTGACTCTTATAAGTCAGGCGTTGTTTAACGCATCGGCGTCGCGTTGTAATGCGCGCTTACGGCAGGCATCGCCAAATGCCTGGAAGATCGCAAGGTAATCCGGGTTTGAGCTTACCTGCCATTCGGGATGCCATTGCACTCCCAAAGCAAAACCCTTGCCCTGCGGGACCGAGACTGCCTCGATCAACCCGTCAGGAGCCAAGGCCTCGACGCAAAGGCCCGGCGCCAGACGTTCAACGCCCTGACCATGAATCGAATTGACCTGTATCTCGCTCGCCAGGCCCAGGCCTGCGAGCACACCACCCGGTTGAATGTGCACCGGGTGACTTGGCGCATACTGTCCTTCAAGCGGTAGGCTATCGTCTTCACGGTGATCCATGAATGGACCGGCTTCGTGGACTTTTTGATGCAGGCTACCGCCGAACGCCACATTCATTTCCTGGAAGCCGCGGCAAATACCGAGTACGGGAATGCCGGCCTCGACGGCGGCGCGGATCAACGGGAGAGTGGTGGCATCGCGTGCAGAATCATGAGCAGTGCCCGGCGCGCTGGCTGGGCCGCTATAGTGAAACGGTTCTATATTGGAAGGAGAGCCTGTAAAGAGGATGCCATCCAGACCGTCCAGAATATCGGACGGTGCCAGCAAATCGGCCAGGGACGGAAGAATCACCGGCAGCCCCTTGGCCGCTGAGGCCACGGCGCGGACGTACTTGTCGCCACTGATGTGATAAGCATGCAGACCGATCTGCTTAGAGCAGGCGGTGACGCCGATTAACGGCAGGCGAGACATGAAGCACCCCGGTATTATTGGTGTTATGGGTTTGAATCGAGCTTAGCCTTGTTCATTTTTTTACACAACACCCCCGTAAAAAATACAACACGGCCCGCTCAAGCCCGCAGGCGCTAAATCGTTCAAAGGCATAAAAACGCCCCAAAGTGCCTCAAAAAAGCCCCAAGGGTGCTTTTTTAGGGCAAAAAAGGCCTCGCTTGACTTCGGCATGCCGTTCGGGTTGACTGGAATCCGAAGAGATCAATGATTGATATTTTTAACAACAAAGGTGTTGCATCATGTCGGTACCCCCGCGTGCCGTTCAGCTTAACGAAGCGAACGCGTTCCTTAAGGAACATCCTGAGGTTCTGTACGTTGACCTTCTGATTGCGGATATGAATGGTGTGGTGCGCGGCAAGCGCATTGAACGCACCAGCCTCCACAAGGTTTACGAGAAAGGCATCAACCTGCCGGCCTCTCTATTTGCTCTGGATATCAATGGCTCGACGGTGGAAAGCACCGGCCTGGGTCTGGACATCGGCGATGCTGACCGAATCTGCTATCCAATCCCTGACACCCTGTGCAACGAGCCTTGGCAGAAGCGCCCTACCGCGCAACTGTTAATGACCATGCACGAACTTGAAGGTGAACCTTTCTTCGCGGATCCCCGTGAAGTACTGCGTCAAGTTGTTGCCAAGTTCGACGAGATGGGTCTGACCATCTGCGCCGCGTTCGAACTGGAGTTCTACCTGATCGACCAGGAGAACGTGAACGGTCGCCCACAACCGCCTCGCTCGCCAATCTCCGGCAAACGCCCGCATTCGACACAGGTTTACCTGATCGACGACCTCGACGAATACGTCGACTGCCTCCAGGACATTCTGGAAGGTGCGAAAGAGCAAGGCATCCCTGCCGACGCAATCGTCAAGGAAAGTGCCCCGGCGCAGTTCGAAGTGAACCTGCACCACGTTGCCGACCCGATCAAGGCCTGCGACTACGCGGTCCTGCTCAAGCGTCTGATCAAAAACATCGCCTACGACCATGAAATGGACACCACCTTCATGGCCAAGCCTTACCCGGGCCAGGCGGGCAACGGTCTGCATGTCCACATCTCGATTCTTGATAAAGATGGCAAAAACATTTTTGCCAGTGAGGATCCCGAGCAGAACGCCGCACTGCGTCACGCGATCGGCGGTGTGCTCGAGACCCTACCGGCGCAGATGGCTTTCCTCTGCCCGAACGTCAACTCCTACCGTCGTTTCGGCGCACAGTTCTACGTGCCGAATGCACCGTGCTGGGGTCTGGACAACCGTACTGTTGCGGTGCGTGTGCCAACCGGTTCCGCCGACGCGGTCCGCCTGGAACACCGCGTTGCCGGTGCCGATGCCAACCCGTACCTGCTGATGGCTTCGGTCCTGGCAGGCGTGCACCACGGCCTGACCAACAAGATCGAGCCGGGCGCACCCGTGGAAGGCAACTCCTACGAGCAGAACGAGCAAAGCCTGCCGAACAACTTGCGCGATGCATTGCGCGAGCTGGACGACAGCGAAGTCATGGCCAAGTACATCGATCCGAAATACATCGATATCTTCGTCGCGTGTAAAGAGAGCGAGCTGGAGGAGTTCGAACACTCCATCTCCGACCTCGAGTACAACTGGTACCTGCATACCGTGTAAGTGGTTGCAGTAAAAACAACGCCGCCGGCCTCACAGCTTGCGGCGTTTTTTTATGTGTTCATAAAGTTAACCGAGTTGGATTCATCGCGAGCAGGCTCGCTCCCACAGGGGGATTTCTGTGCACACAGAATTTATGCTCACTGAAGATCAACTGTGGGAGCGAGCCTGCTCGCGAAGGCGGCCGGGAAGACAACACACAACTCGCCTCGTACAATGCCCGCTGCCCCGCAGGAGACACCAATGACCCGACTCGCCACCCCACGCAAACCCCGCGCTCGCAGCCAGGCCCGGATCGATTCAATACTCGATGCCGCCCGCACGCTGCTGGCTGCCGAGGGCGTGGCCAGTCTGTCGATCTATAGCGTCGCCGAACGCGCGGAGATCCCGCCCTCCTCCGTCTACCACTTCTTTGCCAGCGTCCCGGCGCTGCTCGAAGCCCTGACGGCCGATGTCCATGCTGCGTTCCGTGCCTGCCTGCAAGCACCCATCGACCATGACGCCCTCAACGGCTGGCGCGATCTGTCGCGACTGGTGGAACAACGCATGCTCGCGATCTACAGCGAAGACGCCGCCGCCCGCCAGCTCATTCTTGCCCAGCACGGGCTGACTGAAGTTACCCAGGCCGACCGTCAGCACGACATCGAACTCGGCGACCTGATGCACAAACTCTTCGATCACCACTTCGAGTTGCCGAGACTGCCGACGGACGTTGATGTGTTTGCCCTGGCCATGGAGCTCGGCGATCGCGTCTATGCGCGCTCGGTGCAACAACACGGACAGATCACGCCGCGCATGGCTGAGGAAGGGATGCGGGTGTTTGATGCTTATTTGGGGTTGTATTTGCCACCCTATTTACACAAGCGCGTGATACCTGCCTGATTTTCGCGGGTTTCGCTGGCCCCATCGCGAGCAGGCTCACTCCTACAGTTGATCTTCAGCGAACACAGGATTTGTGTACGACAGAAATCCCTGTAGGAGTGAGCCTGCTCGCGAAGGCCGCGCCGCCGATCTCACTGACTGAGTTACAACTTGGCGATCGACACCTCGGTGGATTTCACAAATGCGATCACTTCGCTGCCGACCACCAGTTCCAGTTCTTTCACCGAGCGAGTGGTGATCACCGAGGTGACGATGCCGGAAGCGGTCTGTACGTCGATTTCGGACAGCACGTCGCCGAGTACGATTTCCTTGATGGAGCCTTTGAACTGGTTACGAACGTTGATGGCTTTGATCGTCATGATGTTGATTCCTGTCGTTGGATAAGGCTTGAGTTATTGGGCCCAACGCAATTGCGTGGGCAATGGTGAAACAGGTTCCGGTGCCGGCGGTTCGCCGGGCAACGCCAGTACGCGATTGAGGACTTCGGTTTCCAGCGCCGCCAGCCGATGGGAGCCACGAACCCGAGGGCGCGGCAGCTCAACGTGCAGGTCGAGGCCGACTTCGCCCTCTTCAATCAGGATCACCCGATCGGCAATCGCCACCGCTTCACTGACATCGTGGGTAACCAGCAACACGGTGAAACCGTGCTTCTGCCAGAGCCGTTCGATCAGCTGCTGCATTTCAATTCGGGTCAGTGCGTCCAGCGCGCCCAGCGGTTCGTCCAGCAACAGCAAACGTGGTTGATGGATCAGCGCGCGGGCCAGGGCCACACGTTGCTTCTGGCCACCGGACAAGGCGGCCGGCCATTCATTGGCGCGGTCGGCCAGACCGACCGACTCCAACGCTTCCAGCGCTTGCGGACGCCAGTTGCCCTTGAGCCCGAGACCGACGTTGTCGATGACCTTTTTCCATGGCAGCAGGCGTGCTTCCTGGAACATCAATCGGGTGTCTTCCCGCGCCTCACTGAGCGGCGCGGAGCCCGCGAGCAATTCACCTCCCGTGGGTTTGTCGAGACCGGCGAGCAAGCGCAGCAAGGTACTTTTGCCGCAACCGCTCCGACCGACCACGGCGACAAACTGACCGGCCGGGATGTGCAGATCGATCTCACGCAGCACTTGCCGCGAGCCAAAGGTTTTTTGCAGCTTGCGCACTGCCAGCGGAATCCCGCGCAGCAGGCGCGGAGGTTGTTGAGCCGTCATGCCGCACCTCCTTTAACAACCTGATAGGCCGGGTGCCAGCGCAACCACACGCGTTCAAGTCCACGGGCCGCGAGGTCGGCGAGTTTGCCGAGCACCGCGTACAAGAGAATCGCCAGTACCACCACGTCGGTCTGCAAGAACTCCCGGGCATTCATTGCCAGGTAGCCAATGCCGGAGCTGGCGGAAATGGTTTCCGCGACGATCAACGTCAGCCACATGAAGCCCAGCGCAAACCGCACGCCAACCAGAATCGAAGGCAGCGCCCCCGGCAGAATCACCTGACGGAACAGGCTGAAACCGGACAAGCCATAACTGCGGGACATTTCCACCAACGCCGGATCGACGTTGCGGATGCCGTGATAGGTGTTGAGGTAGATCGGGAACAACGTGCCCAACGCCACCAGGAAAATCTTCGCCGACTCGTCGATGCCGAACCACAGGATCACCAGTGGAATCAGCGCCAGGTGCGGCACGTTGCGGATCATCTGCACCGAACTGTCGAGCAGGCGTTCGCCCCATTTCGACAGGCCGGTGATGAAGCCCAAGGTCAGACCGATGCTGCCGCCGATGGCGAAGCCCAGCGCTGCACGCCAGCCGCTGATCGCCAGGTGAGTCCAGATTTCACCGCTGCGCACCAGGCTGACGCCGGCTTCGATGACCGCGATTGGCGCCGGCAGAATCCGTGTCGACAACCAGCCCGCCGACACCGACAACTGCCACACCGCCAGCAGCAACACCGGTAACGCCCAGGGCGCGAGGCTGTGGATAATTTTCTTCATGGCACGCCTCAGCTCTGCGACGCGGCTTTGGGGAGGATGTCGTTGGCGACCATCTCACCAAACGGGCTGACGTAACCGGCGCTTTTCGGCAACTCCGGACGTTCGATGTCCAGGTGCGGGAACAGCAATTCGGCGACGCGGTAAGACTCTTCCAGGTGTGGGTAACCGGAGAAGATGAACGTGTCGATGCCCAGGTCCGCGTATTCCTTCACGCGAGCAGCCACGGTCGGACCGTCGCCCACTAATGCTGTACCGGCACCGCCGCGCACCAGACCGACGCCGGCCCACAGGTTGGGGCTGACTTCCAGGTTGTCACGGCTGCCGCCGTGCAATGCGGCCATGCGTTGCTGGCCCACCGAGTCGAAGCGCGCCAGAGAAGCCTGGGCGCGAGCGATGGTGTCGTCGTCCAGATGAGAGATCAGCCGATCCGCCGCTTGCCAGGCTTCGTCATTGGTTTCACGAACGATCACATGCAAACGAATCCCGAAGCGCACGGTGCGCCCAAGCTTCGCGGCTTTGGCGCGTACTTGTTCGATCTTCTCGGCAACAGCGGCCGGCGGTTCGCCCCAGGTCAGGACCATTTCGACCTGTTCTGCCGCAAGGTCTTGCGCCGCTTCCGAAGAACCGCCGAAGTACAGCGGCGGACGCGGTTGCTGGATCGGCGGATAAAGCAACTTCGCGCCCTTCACGCTGATGTGCTGACCGTCGTAATCGACGGTTTCGCCTTCCAGCACGCGGCGCCAGATGCGGGTGAATTCCACCGAGGCCTGGTAGCGCTCTTCGTGAGTCAGGAACAAACCGTCGCCGGCCAATTCTTCCGGATCACCGCCGGTTACCAGGTTGAACAACGCACGACCGCCGGACAGGCGATCCAGCGTCGCGGCCTGACGCGCGGCCACCGTCGGGGAAATGATCCCGGGGCGCAGGGCGACAAGGAATTTCAAACGCTGGGTCACCGGGATCAGCGACGCAGCCACCAGCCACGAGTCTTCGCAAGAGCGCCCGGTGGGAATCAGCACCCCGCCGAAGCCCAGACGATCCGCCGCTTGCGCAACTTGTTGCAGATAACCGTGGTCGACGGCGCGAGCGCCTTCGGCGGTGCCAAGGTAATGGCCGTCGCCGTGGGTAGGCAGGAACCAGAAGATATTGAGGCTCATGGAGTGGTCTCCTTAGGGATTCGAATTACTGAGCTTTGGCAACGGCCGCCGGAGGCGTCCAGATCACGTCTTTGATGCTCAGCTGCTTTGGAATCAGCTTGAGCTGATAGAAGGTGTCGGCGATTTTCTGTTGCGCGGCGACCACTTCAGGGGTCAGGAACAGCGCACCGTAGCCCTGGCGTTTCATCGAGGTCAGGGTGATGTCCGCTGGCAGGCCAATCAGTGGCGAAACTTGTTTGGTCACGTCTTCAGGATTGGCCTTGGACCATTCGCCGACGGCGCGCACTTCTTCCACCAGGGTCTTGATCACCTCAGGATTTTTCTGCGCGTATGGCTTGGTCGCGAGGTAGAACTGATGGTTGTCGACGATGCCTTGGCCATCACGCAGGGTGCGTGCTTGCAGTTGCTGTTCGGCAGCAGCCTGGTACGGGTCCCAGATCACCCAGGCATCGACGCTGCCACGTTCGAACGCAGCGCGGGCATCGGCCGGCGGCAGGAATACGGTCTGGATGTCGGTGTATTTGAGGCCGGCATCTTCCAATGCGCGGACCAGCAGGTAGTGAACGTTGGAGCCTTTGTTCAGGACGACTTTCTTGCCCTTGAGGTCCTGCACCGATTTGATCGCCGAGTCCTTCGGCACCAGGATCGCTTCGCTGTGCGGCGCTGGTGGTTCGTAGGCGACGTAGAGCAGATCGGCGCCGGCTGCTTGAGCGAATACCGGTGGAGTTTCACCCGTAACGCCGAAGTCGATGGAGCCGACGTTCAGGCCTTCGAGCAGTTGCGGGCCGCCGGGGAATTCAGTCCATTGCACGTCCACGCCTTGAGCGGCGAGGCGTTTTTCGAGTGTGCCTTTGGCTTTGAGCAGCACCAAAGTGCCGTATTTTTGATAGCCGATTCGCAACGTCTCGGCTTGTGCTTGAGAAATAACGCCGAAGGACACAGCCGCAGCAAACAGAGCGACCAGACCACGACGCAAAATGACAGTGCGCATAGCGCTCTCCTATTTGCTGTTGGGTTTTGGCTGCACCTGCTTGGCCGTTGGCGGCTGAGTAAGGTGAGTACTTCAAGTTCAGGTGTGGTTTAAGTGCTGGCTTAAATGCTCCAGCGAGCACTCAACAAACGTTCATTCAACAGATTCGGATCGATCGGCTTGGGCCGTCGCGCCATGGCGCTGAAAAACAGTTCCAGTGATTCATTCAGTCTTTCTTCCAGCTCCGGTGCCAACTGCGCCTGGACGCTGCCTTCGCCGTAAGCGATCTGGCTGTCTACGGCGAAAATCCCGTGAAGCATTTCCTGGGCTTTCAACGCCGACAACACCGGCTTGAGCGCGTAATCCACCGCCAACATGTGAGCGATGCTGCCGCCAGTGGCCATTGGCAACACCACCTTGTGGGCCAGGGCACGCTCGGGCAGCAGGTCCAACACAGTTTTCAATGCGCCGGAGAACGACGCTTTGTAGACCGGCGTGGCGATCAGCAGGCCATCGGCGTTTTCAATCTGTTGCAGCAGGTCGATCACCTTCGGGCTGTCGAAGCGTGCATGCAGCAAGTCTTCGGCCGGGAAGTCCCGCACCTGGTAACTCACCACTTCCACACCTTGCTCCTGCAACCAGCGTTGGGAGCGCTCCAGCAGCACCCCGGAACGGGAGCGTTGGCTGGGACTTCCACCGAGTGAGACAACCAGCATTCAGACGATTCCTTGAACGGTGTTGGCGATTCGCGGTTTGCGATCTCGCTTTGATGGAATTGACCTTAACAGGTGATTGTTATATCCATAAATCATATTTATTCATTTGGTTATTCTTTATGGTTCTATGTGAAATGGCTTTTTCCGGGCAAAAAAACAGGCCGTAAAAACGGCCTGAAATCCCCCTGCTTTGTGGTGATCGTCCTTCAACGATTCGGCTGTGGCGTCAGACGCAGGTACGGCTTCACCGCGCGATAGCCCTTGGGAAAGCGTTTGTTGATTTCGTCTTCGTCCTTGAGCGACGGCACGATCACCACTTCATCACCGTCCTGCCAGTTGGCCGGGGTGGCCACCTTGTAGTTGTCGGTGAGTTGCAGCGAGTCGATCACGCGCAGAATTTCATGGAAGTTACGGCCGGTGCTCGCCGGGTAGGTGATGGTCAGCCGAACCTTTTTGTTCGGGTCGATCACGAACAGCGAACGCACGGTCAGGGTGTCGTTGGCATTGGGATGGATCAGGTCGTAGAGGTCCGAGACCTTGCGGTCGGCGTCGGCAAGAATCGGGAAGTTGACGAGGGTGTTCTGGGTTTCGTTGATGTCTTCGATCCACTTGTGGTGCGAGTCCACCGGGTCCACGGACAGGGCAATGGCTTTCACACCACGCTGGGCAAACTCGTCCTTGAGCTTGGCAGTGAAGCCCAACTCGGTGGTGCACACCGGGGTGAAGTCTGCCGGATGGGAAAACAGCACGCCCCAGCTATCGCCCAGCCATTCGTGGAAACGGAGGGTGCCGGCGCTGGAATCCTGTTCAAAGTCGGGGGCGATATCGCCCAGTCTGAGGCTCATGGTGCTGCTCCTGGTGAGTGCTTGTTGAGGTCAACTGTGCCTGCATTTCTTATTCATTAAAAAGAATAAATATCGATTTGTTTAGATCGTAAGTGAATATTAAAAATGTGTTCACTGGACCTCGGCGACGATCGGGACGACCATCGCCCACAAGGTTCGAGAAGGCCTTGAGTTGCTGCACAAAGAGGGAAATTTCGAGGAGGGTTTACGGGGGTGAGCCTGACTTGAAAACGCAAAAGCCCCGCCCGGCGAGATGCCGGGCGGGGCTTTTTATTTCAGTTACGCGAGTGCTATTACAACAGCGGGATCGAGTAGCTGACGATCAGACGGTTTTCGTCCTGGTCGCGTTGGCCTGGGACGTCGTTGCGCCACATGGCGTTTTTCCACGTGAAGCCCAGGTTTTTCAGTGCGCCTTCCTGGACTACGTACGCCAGGGTCAGGTCGCGCTCCCACTCGGAGCGGCCGGAGCCGGCCACTGCGGTGCTGGTGCTGCTGATGGTGTCGATGTTGTCACCGCGCAGGTAAACGATGCCCGCAGTAGCGCCTGGCAGACCAACCTTGGCGAAGTCATACGAGTAGCGAGCTTGCCAGGTACGTTCGCCGGCACGGGCGAACTTGGCAATCTGCGAGTCGGTAATGATGTAAGCCGACGAGCCATCACCCTGGTTCAGCCAAGGAAAATCGCTGCTGCCATTGCTGACCTGATAACCACCACCGAAAGTGTGACCGGCAACGGAGTACAGGAACAGGCCGCTGTACAAGTTGTTGTCGACCTTGCCTTTACCCGCTTTGAAGCCTTGGTAGTTACCGGAGCTGAAGTAAGCCGAGTCGTGACCGTTGGCACCGTCATCGGAGCTGTTGAAGTAACGCAAGTCAGACTTCAACACGCCCGGGCCGATGGCCCAGTTGTGAACCAGACCCAGGAAGTGTTGCTTGTAGAAATCTTCCAGGTTGCCGTAGTAGTACTGGGCAGTCAGGTCTTTGGTGATTTTGTAGTCACCACCGCCGTAGATGAACTTGTTGCTGTCACGGCCAGTAGCGGTGGGAGAGTTCGCACCGGCAATCGACAACTCTTCGTTGTTGCTGGAGTTACGACCTTTGGCGTGCTCGATCTGACCACCGACCACTGTCAGGTCCTTGATCTCGTTCGAGGTGATCTGGCCGCCCTGGAAGGTTTGCGGCAGCAGACGGCCATCGTTGGTCACGATAACCGGCAGTTTTGGCTGCAGAGTGCCCAACTTCAGTTCGGTCTGGGAGATCTTGGCTTTGGCAGTCAGGCCCAGGCTGGAGAAGTTATCAACCGCTTCGCCGTTGGACTTGCTTGGAAAAACAGTGCCGCCGTAAGAAGTCGAAGTGGCGCCGTTAGTGCCGCCGCCCGTATCCAGACGCACGCCCAACAGGCCGATAGCGTCGATACCGAAGCCAACGGTACCTTGGGTGTAGCCAGAGATGAAGCGCAGGTCGAAGCCTTGACCCCATTCTTCGTTTTTGCTCTGAACACCGTTGGCCTTGTTGGCAGGAGTGCCAGCAGCACTGTCACGGTTATCGTTATTGATGTAGAAGTTACGCAGCCCCAAAGTAGCTTTGCTGTCTTCGATGAAACCGGCGGCGCCTGCTTGCTGCGCCAAAACCCCTACGGCCACAGCCAGGGCCAAGGTGGACTTGTTCATTTGCTTCGCTCCTATCGTTTCTAATTTTTGAGGTCCTGGGTCGAATGCCCTGGATCCTGAAATGCTCGGTTAGTGCCAGACCGTGTGACTACGGCGATGGCCTGACCCTGTGATTTTGGCCCGCATGATAAACACAAAAAGAATTATTTCATCATTTTTCATGCCATTCAGGCATATAGCTACGCGCTATTACTCTGAGTCGGGACACAAGGTATCGGCTCATAAGCCACTCACTTTAGGCGATTGGCTTAAAAGCTAAAAAGAATAAAAAATTACTATATAAGCTCTATTTGGAATATTGAAAAAACACAAAAAAAAACCTCGCCGGCGGGCGAGGCTTTTTCTGATGGCTATTACAAGAAGCTGTAGGTGTAGTTGAAGATCAGACGGGTCTGGTCAACATCGGGGTTGTTGGAGACTTCACTGCCACGGTAGACGCCGTTACGCAACGTCACACCGAAACCTTTGAGGGAGCCCTGCTGGATGGTGTAGTCGATCCGCATGTCGCGTTCCCACTCGGACGAATCAGGGCCACTGCCGTTCGTGGCTTTGATGTTATCGCCGTGCAGGTAGGCAATCGAGGTTTTCAGGCCCGGCACACCCAGCGCAGCGAAGTCATAGGAGTACTGACCGAAGGTGGTGTTTTCACCGGCACGGACGAAACCATTGATCATGGAGTCGGTGAACAGGTAGAAGCTCGCGCCTCCGTTCGCTTCCGGATGACCATTGCCATCCACAACGTTGCCCTGGTTCAGGTAGACGAAACCGCCGTCATCGTTGACGCGCTGGTGACCGAGCAGGAAGGCGTTGCCACCCAGGGTGTAGGTGAACATGGCGCTCCAGGTCTTGTTATCGACCTCGCCCGGAGTCCTGGCAAAACCGTTGTTGTTATTGAAGCGATAGCCGGCGTCGCCGTTCTTACCAACGGAGCTGCTGTCAAAATAGCGCAAGTCTGTCTTGAAGGACTGGTTGGCGTCGATCGGGAAAACGTGAATCAGGCCAAGGAAGTCCTGTTTGTAGTAATCCTTCAGATTCGAGTGGTAGTACTGCAGGGTCAGGTCTTTGGTGACCTTCCAGTCAGCACCGGCGTAACGGAACTGATTGCTGTCCTGAGTACCACCAGCCACGGCCAGGCCGGTGGAGTTTGAAGAGGCACGACCCGCCGAGTGTTCCAACTGACCCGCGTTGAGGGTCACGTTGTCGATTTCCTTCGAGGTGATGGTGCCACCGTCAAAGGTCTGTGGCAGCAGGCGGCTGTCGTTCGCTACCAGAATCGGCATGTTCGGTTGCAAAGCGCCACCCAGGTGGGCTTCGGTCTTCGAGAAGCGTGCCTTGACGTTGGCCGCCGCGCGGCTCCACTCGTCCACAGCCGAACCATCGCTGTCGCTTGGGAAGAACGTGTTGTTGTTGGCTGGGTGGTGACCTTTGCCGCCGTCCAGATGGATACCGACGAGGGCTTGGGCGTCGATACCGAAGCCGACAGTACCTTGGGTGAAACCGGACAGATAATCGAACTTGAGGCCTTCAGCGGTCTCTCTCTGATCCGAGCCGCCGCGCTCGCGGTTATCGTTGTTGTAATACATGGTGCGGGAACTGACGGAAGCCTTGCTGTCTTCCAGGAAACCCGCGGCGCCTGCCTGCTGCGCCAAAACCCCGACGGCCACGGCTACACCCAGAGCCAAGGTGGACTTGTTCATTGTTTCACTCCTATCGTTTCTAATTCTTGTGTTCCTGGCCCTGGGTCGTATGCCCGGGATCCTAAGATGCGCGATTAGCGCCAGACCGTGACTCACAAGTCAATCGTAACTTTGTGTGTCTACGACCATAGTCTAATCCCCAGTAAATTCATTCCTTGCCGGGCCATAAGCCCAAAAAGAATCACCCAATTCTTTTTCATACCGTTTAGGAATTTAGCTCTGCACTTTCCCATTGAACCGGGACGCGGCACCGGCTCATAAGCTAATTCCTAAAGGGTATTTGTTAGCCTTTTTTTAGATCGATTAGCTTTGATGCAACTCACGATCAATCCCTATCGAAAGGCAGCGCCATGACCACCAAACGCGCACTATCCGGTTCAATTGTTACAGTTTGTGTATCGCTAATAATATCTTTTAGCGCTCACGCGGCGAACCTCACGATCGGTTATCAAACCGGCATCGACCCCAGCAAAGTCCCCCAGGCAGACGGACTGTACGAGAAAACCATAGGCCAGAAAATTGACTGGCGTCGTTTCAATAGCGGCCCGGAAGTGGTTACGGCCATTGCTTCCGGCGATGTGCAGATTGGCAACCTCGGCTCAAGCCCGCTGGCAGCCGCTGCTTCGCGCAATCTGCCGATCGTTGCGTTCATTGTTTCCGCCCAGATCAACGCCGCTGAAGCACTCGTGGTGCGCAACGGCAGCGGCATTGATAAACCGGAAGATCTGATCGGCAAGACCATCGCCACACCCTTCGTTTCAACCTCCCACTACAGTTTGCTGGGTGCGTTAAAGCACTGGGGCCTGGATGCCTCGAAAGTCAAAGTGGTGAATTTGCAACCGGCGGAAATCGCGGCAGCCTGGAAGCGTGGTGACATCGACGGTGCGTTTGTCTGGTCACCCGCGCTGGGGGAAATTCGCAAGACCGGCAAGACCTTGACCGACGCGGCACAGGTCGGCCAATGGGGTGCACCGACCTTCGAGGTCTGGGTCGCGCGCAAGGATTACGCCGAGAAGCACCCAGAGGTTGTGGCCAAATTCGCCAAGGTCACGCTGGACTCGTTCGCCGACTATGCCGCACATAAAGACAGCTGGACCGCTGACTCGGTACCGGTGCAAAAAATCGCCAAACTGACCGGTGCCAATGCCGTCGATGTGCCGGAGTTGCTGGCCGGTTCCACGTTCCCGGATGCTAAAGCCCAACAGACCACCGCGCTGCTGGACGGCGGCACGGCGAAGGCGATTGGCGAGACGGCGAAGTTCTTGAAGGAGCAAGGGAAGGTTGAAACGGTGCTGCCGGATTATTCGCCGTATGTCAGCGCGAAGTTTGTGCAGGATTAATGATCGTTCCCACGCTCTGCGTGGGAATGCAGCCCGGGACGCTCTGCGTCCCATCAAAAGCCGAACGCGGAGCGTCCGTTGAGGCATTCCCACGCAGAGCGTGGGAACGATCAAGTCAGAGGGTTTTTTCGAAGATCTTCGAATTACGCTGATAGTTGTACAGCGACGCCCGCGCCGATGGCAGGCGCTCTACGCTGCTCGGCACAAACCCACGCTCGCGAAACCAGTGAGCGGTCCGGGTCGTCAGTACGAACAAGGTTTTCAGCCCCTGCGCCCGGGCGCGGGTTTCGATGCGCTCCAGCAGTTCATCACCACGACCGCCATGGCGATACTCCGGGTTCACCGCCAGACACGCCAACTCCCCCGCATCCGAATCAGCAATCTGATACAGCGCCGCACACGCGATGATCATGCCTTCGCGCTCGACCACACTGAACTGCTCGATCTCACGCTCCAGCACCTCGCGGGAACGCCGCACCAGAATACCCTGCTCTTCCAGCGGGCTGATCAAATCCAGCAAACCACCGACGTCTTCGATCGCCGCTTCACGCACAATCTCGAATTGCTCCTGGGCCACCAGCGTACCGCCACCGTCTCGGGTGAACAGTTCGGTCAGCAGCGCACCGTTTTCGGCGTAGCTGACGATATGACTGCGCGCCACACCGCCGCGACAGGCCTCGGCGGCCGCATCCAGCAGCTCTGCCTGATAGTTGCTGCCCAGACGCTGCAGATGCGCCGGCACTTGTTGCGGACGCAACTCACGAACCAGGCGACCGTTTTCATCGATCAAACCCAGGTCGGCGCCGAACAACAGCAGCTTGTCCGCCCCCAGATCGATGGCGGCGCGGGTGGCGACGTCTTCGCAGGCGAGGTTGAAAATCTCACCGGTAGGCGAGTAACCCAGTGGCGACAACAGCACGATGGAACGCTCATCCAGCAGGCGATTGATGCCCTTGCGGTCGACCCGACGCACTTCGCCGGTGTGGTGATAGTCGACGCCTTCGAGCACGCCGATCGGCCGCGCCGTCACCAGGTTGCCGCTGGCCACCCGCAGACGCGAGCCCTGCATCGGCGATGAAGCCATGTCCATCGACAGCCGCGCTTCGATGGCGATGCGCAGCTGGCCCACCGCATCGATCACACACTCCAGCGTCGCGGCATCGGTGATGCGCATCCCGTGGTGGTAATGCGGGGTCAGGCCGCGCGCAGCGAGGCGGGTTTCAATTTGCGGACGGGAACCGTGAACCAGCACCAATCGCACGCCCAGGCTGTGCAACAGCACCATGTCGTGGACGATATTGCCGAAGTTCGGGTGCTCCACGCCGTCGCCGGGCAGCATGACGACGAAGGTGCAATCACGGTGGGCGTTGATGTAAGGCGAAGCGTGACGAAGCCAATTAACGTATTCGGGCATGAACCTGGGCCTGTAATAAATAGCAGCCAAAAAATGGGCGAAACAGTAAAACGCACAGCGGGCTGATGGTTATCGTCGGAACAGGCTTGGCGACACGCGCGCTCTCCTCATGAATACGGGTTGGGACACGGGCGATTTATACGAGAAGCGCCGGTGTCAGGCAGTAATGTTCAATCAGTTGACGTAATAGATGCACCGTAGGCTGCAAACGTGACATTTCGAGGTATTCCCCCGGTTGGTGCGCACAGGCGATGTCGCCAGGGCCGAGCACCAGGGTTTCGCAGCCAAGACGCTGAAGATAAGGCGCTTCGGTGCCGAACGCCACTGCTTCGGCACGATGGCCGGTGAGCTTTTCAGCGACCCGGACCAATTCTGCATCCTCGGCCTGCTCGAACGGCGGCACTTCGGGGAACAGCGGCGCGTAATCGATCTTCACCTGATGCCACTCGGCAATGGGCTTGAGCTTCTGCAGAATCTCCGCGCGCAGGGCATTGGGGTCCATGCCTGGCAATGGGCGCAGATCAAACTCCAGCGAACACTGGCCGCAAATGCGGTTGGGGTTATCGCCGCCATGGATACAGCCGAAATTCAGGGTCGGCGTCGGCACGCTGAACTGTGGATTACGGAATTCACGCTGCCACGCCAACCGCAAACCACGCAGCTCACCGATGGCATCGTGCATGGCTTCGAGGGCACTGTGGCCGAGGCGCGGATCCGAGGAGTGGCCGCTCTGACCCAGGATGTCGATGCGCTCCATCATGATGCCTTTGTGCATGCGGATCGGCTTCAGCCCGGTCGGCTCGCCGATCACCGCCGCACGACCCAACGGACGCCCGGCTTCGGCCAGAGCGCGAGCGCCGGACATCGAGCTTTCTTCATCGCAGGTGGCGAGGATCAGCAGCGGTTGCTTGAACGGCTGATCGAGCAGCGGTATGACGGCTTCGATGGCCAGCGCGAAAAAGCCCTTCATGTCGCAACTGCCCAGACCCACCCAGCGACCGTCGACTTCGGTCAGCTTCAGCGGATCGGTCTGCCACAGCGCGCCATCGAACGGCACGGTGTCACTGTGACCGGCCAGCACCAGGCCACCGGGGCCGGAACCGAAACTGGCCAGCAGGTTGAATTTGCCGGGGCTGACCTGCTGGATGTCGCAGGTAAAACCCAGATCGCCGAGCCACGTCGCCAGCAAATCAATCACCGGACGGTTGGTTTGATCGAGGCTGGCCTGCGTACAGCTGACGGATGGCGCAGCGATCAGCGCAGCGAACTGATCTTTCATGGATGGCAAAGGCATCGCTGACTCCCAACTCCCGATTTGAACTCCATCATAGAACCATCCGGCGACAGGAATAAACCGCCGCGGCCCTATCTCAGGTCAGTGCTGTACACTGCACGACCTTGGCAGCCACACATTCCCCCCGGCTGCGCTCCCGATCCTGGATTTTCCGGCCATGCAGAAAGAAACCGAAATCAAACTCCGCGTCAGCCGAGAAACTCTCGCGGCCCTGCGCGAGCACCCGCTCCTGAAAAAACGCAACAAAAGTGGCTGGGAACGCCGTGAGTTGATGAACCAGTACTTCGACACGCCTGAGCGCGACCTGGCCCGCGCCAAGGTTGCCCTGCGCCTGCGCCGCGACGGCGAAGAAGTGATTCAGACCCTCAAGACCCGCGGCCAGAGCGTTGCCGGTCTGTCCGTGCGTAACGAATACGACTGGAACCTGCCCAAAGCCAAGCTCGACGTGAAAAAACTCGACGGCGAATGCTGGCCGGAAGAATTGGCCGAGCTGGACAAGAAAACCCTGAAGGCGATTTTCACCACCGATTTCGTCCGCGAACGCGCTGAAATCGCTTGGGGCCGTGGCAAGACCAAAGTGGTTATCGAAGCCGCGCTGGACCTCGGCCACGTGGTGGTCGGCAAGCAGAAAGAAGAAATCTGCGAGCTGGAACTTGAACTGCGCGAAGGCGAGCCGGCCGCTCTGCTGGAACTGGCCGCCGAACTGGCCGCGACCCTGGCCCTGATGCCGTGTGACATCAGCAAGGCCGAGCGTGGTTATCGCTTGTACGACGCCAACAGCTATTCGTTGAGCCTGCCGGCGCCGCAGATCAGCGCTGAAACCCCGCTGGACGACGCTTTCGCCGCGCTGAGTTGGCACTTGCTGAGCAGCAGCCAGCGCCTGGCCGAGCAGTATCGTTTCAACGGTCACTGGCGCCTGTTGCAGGACTGGGTCGAAAACCTGGCTGAATTGCGCGCGCTGCTGAGCAGCCTGGGTCAAGCCGCGCCACGTCAGTCGACGCACGATCTGCGCGTCGCGCTGGATGCCTTGCTCGAAGACTGGCGTCCGCTGGTGCAAGCCGGTGTCGACGACGAAGACGTGCGCAAAGCCGCGCCGGAGCAGTTCCTCGAAGAACTGGAAGACCCGCGTTGGGGCCTGTTCTCGCTGAACACTTCGCGCTGGTTGCTGGCCCGCACCTGGGCTGCCGATCGCAACGTCCGTGGCAATCGCCAGGGCGCTGCGCAATTGGGCAGCTGGTTGCCGCGCTTGTTGGGCGAGGAGGCGACTTCCCTGCAACTGCAGCGTTATCAGCAACAGCCGGAAGATCTCGCCGAACAACTGCCGCGCATCGAGCGCATCCAGGCTTGGCTGCACCATGCCCGCAGCGTACTGGACATCCCGGAAATGGATCGCCTGTACGGTGAGCTGAAACAGCTTGCTCAATTGGCGAACGAGCCGATCACCGATGAATCGCTGGATGCGCGCAAGCAGCAGGCGATTGCGGTGTATCAGAATCGTGCGTGGAAGATGCTGCTGCGTATGTAAAACCGTCATCGCCGGAACGCCGCCCGGAGCAAGCTCGCTCCCACAGTTAACCGAGTTGTCTGAATGGACTCGGTCTAATGTGGGAGCGAGCTTGCTCGCGATGAGGCCAGCCCCTTCACCGCAAAACCTCAGACCGGCAAACTCGTCGTGGACTTGATTTCCGACAACGCCACGATCGAGTTCACCTCCTGAATCCCCGGCACCATCGACAGCTTCTCGAAGAAAAACCGCTCATACGCCTCAATGTCCGCCGTCACAATCCGCAGCAAGAAATCCACCGACCCCATCAGCACATAACATTCCAGCACTTCGGGAAAGCCGCGAATCGCCTCGGTGAATTCGGTGAAGTTCGAACGCCCGTGAGCGTTGAGTTTGATCTCGGCGAAGATCTGCGTGTTCAGACCAATTTTCTTCCGGTCGAGCAAGGTTACCTGCCCGCGAATGATCCCCTCCTCCTTCATCCGCTGTATCCGCCGCCAGCATGGCGACTGCGACAACCCCACCTGTTCCGCAATCTGCGCACTGGAAAGTGAAGCGTCCTCTTGCAGCAACGCGAGAATCTTGCGGTCGTAGCCATCCAGCTCGCTGTGCATAAAAAAACCTTTGATTGATAACTTACCGAATCAAGCAATTCAAACAATCGCCAATAAGCCCAATCATAGATAAGAAATGCCCGGCACCGAATGTAAAAATTCCTCCAGTGATTTTGGAGACCAACCATGCCGCATCTAGAAGCCGTCAACACCCCGCACACCCGCGCCGATGTCTGGAACGTCAGCAACGCCCACTGCCGCGTTCACTATCAAATGCTGGCCGAGGCCGAACCGGATCTGCTGTGCCGGGTGCTCAACCTGTTCGCCTTGCAGTTTCTGACGCCGCAACAGGTCAACGTGCAGCGGATGGACGATCTGCTGTCTATCGACATCGTGATGGACGGCCTGAGCTGGCACCGCGCCCAGGTGATCGCGGAAAAATTACGTAACCTGATCAGCGTCTGTTCGGTTGAGCTGCAAGCGGCTGATTGCGCGTGGGATGAACCGGCTCAGGCGGCGGGCTGAAAAAACTCGACACGGCTTCGTCGCGTAGTGGCCCAACGGTCTGCGGCTCCGCGACTATCCTTTGCGAACTGTTGTTCATGAGGAGCCCGCATGTCCGTTCAACTTGCCATTCAGGACCGCTGGCTGGATCTCAATGATTTGCTGCGTGAACTGGTCGCCCAAGGTTTCATCAGTCAGGACTCGGCCGAACACGCGCTCAATGCTCGACGCCGTCACGCTGCCAATGGCCAGATGCACCCGCTGGAATTCATCGCCAGCCAACTTCTGGACGATCTCAGCCGTCCCGGCAAACACCTCGACCTGGAAAGCCTGACGCTTTGGCTGTCACAGCAGGCCGGCCAGCCTTATCTGCGTATCGACCCGCTGAAAATCAACGTGGCGGCGATTACGCCGCTGATGTCCTACGCCTTCGCCCAGCGCCACAAGATTCTTGCGGTGTCTATCGACCGCGACGCAGTCACCGTGGCCAGCGCCCAGCCCTACGTCACCGGCTGGGAAGCCGACCTGACCCACGTGCTGAAACTGCCGATCAAGCGTGTGGTGGCCAACCCGGTCGACATCCAGCGTTTCAGTGTGGAGTTTTTCCGCCTGGCCAAATCGGTCAGCGGCGCGACCAATGCCGATCAGCAGATGAACACGCTGGGCAATTTCGAACAGTTGCTCAACCTCGGCGCCAGCGACCAGGAACCGGACGCCAACGACGCGCACATCGTCAACATCGTCGACTGGTTGTTCCAGTACGCGTTCCAGCAGCGCGCCAGCGATATCCACATCGAACCCCGGCGCGAACAAGGCACGGTGCGCTTTCGCATCGACGGCGTGCTCCACAACGTCTATCAATTCCCGCCGCAAGTGACCATGGCCATCGTCAGCCGCCTGAAAAGCCTCGGGCGGATGAACGTCGCGGAAAAGCGCAAACCCCAGGACGGCCGGGTCAAGACCAAAACCCCGGACGGTGGCGAAGTCGAGCTGCGACTGTCGACATTGCCGACCGCATTCGGCGAAAAAATGGTCATGCGGATCTTCGACCCGGAAGTACTGCTCAAGGATTTCGATCAGCTGGGCTTCTCCGCCGACGATCTGCGCCGCTGGCAGGACATGACGACCCAGCCCAACGGCATCATTCTGGTCACCGGCCCGACCGGTTCCGGCAAGACCACCACGCTGTACACCACCCTGAAAAAACTGGCGACGCCGGAGGTCAACCTCTGCACCATCGAAGACCCGATCGAAATGGTCGAGCCGGCGTTCAACCAGATGCAGGTCCAGCACAACATCGACCTGACCTTCGCCGCCGGTGTGCGCGCGCTGATGCGACAGGATCCGGACATCATCATGATCGGTGAGATCCGCGATCTGGAAACCGCTGAAATGGCGATCCAGGCTGCGCTCACTGGCCACTTGGTGCTGTCGACGCTGCACACCAACGATGCGCCGAGCGCGATCAGCCGCTTGCTGGAGCTGGGCGTGCCGCATTACCTGATCAAAGCCACGGTGCTCGGCGTCATGGCCCAGCGCCTGGTCCGCACCTTGTGCCCGCATTGCAAGGCACCGCTGACCCTGGGTGAAGAAGACTGGCAAACCTTGACCCGACCTTGGCAGGCACCGTTGCCGAACAACGCACATCGCGCCATCGGTTGCCTTGAATGCCGCGATACCGGTTACCGCGGCCGCGCCGGGGTCTACGAAATCATGCAGCTGACGGACGGCGTCAAAGCGCTGATCAACCCCGACACCGATTTGCTGGCGGTGCGGCGTCAGGCGTTCAAGGAAGGCATGCGCAGTTTGCGATTGTCAGGAGCGCAAAAAGTCGCAGCGGGTTTGACGACGATTGAGGAGGTGCTGCGAGTAACGCCGCAGAGCGAACAAAAGTAGGCGCGGCCGTCATGGAACTCGATTGGGGGATTGGCAATCAAACGCCGTAGTTAACCCAGTGGAGTCACCCAATATGCGTCTCAAACTTGCTGTCGCTACCATCGCCTTGTTGTCCCTTCCTGTCGGTTCGGCGATGGCCGATAGCTTTTGGCGTAACGTCATCTCATCCGGTGCGACCACCGGTTCGACCTACCTGACCTTCAAGGATCACAAGCTGATCGTTGCCGCTCAGGACGATGCTGGCAGCTTTGTCGCCAGTGACGGCGGCATTCGCGGTCCATACCTGGAGGCCGCGATGCAGAAAGTCCGCGCCGACAACCCTGGCCTGCAGGCCACGGACATGGAACTGGCGAACGCGATCCTGGCGAAGAATGCCGTGGCTTCGGAATAAGATTTACTGCTGAACAAAAATGCCGCTCCCATGAGCGGCATTTTTTATGCCCGCTGCAAAACCCTGTGGGAGCGAGCCTGCTCGCGATAGCGGTGGATCAGTCGAAATCCTCCATGACTGTCACACCGCTATCGCGAGCAGGCTCGCTCCCACATTGGATTTGTGTCGCGCTGCAGATTAGCGGTAATCGTCTACCGGGACACATGCGCAAAACAGATTGCGGTCACCGTAGACATTGTCCACCCGGTTCACCACCGGCCAGTACTTATGCGCCTTGGTATGAGCATCCGGCGTCACTGCCTGCTCGATGCTGTAGGGCCGCTCCCAAACCCCGGTGATATCCGCCAGGGTATGCGGTGAACGTTTCAGTGGGTTGTCATCGGCCGGCCAGTTGCCGTTTTGCACCTCGGTGATTTCCGCACGAATACTCAGCATCGCCCCGATAAACCGGTCCAGCTCCGCCTTCGATTCACTTTCGGTCGGTTCCACCATCAACGTCCCCGGCACCGGAAACGACATGGTCGGCGCATGGAAGCCATAGTCCATCAGCCGCTTGGCGACATCCTCCTCGCTGATCCCGGTCAGCGCCTTGAGTGGCCGCAGGTCAAGAATGCATTCGTGCGCCACCCGCTCGTTGCGCCCGGTGTAAAGCACCGGAAACGCCCCGGACAAGTGCTGCGCCAGGTAATTTGCGGCGAGGATCGCCACCTCACTGGCATCCGCCAATTGCGGCCCCATCATCGCAATGTACATCCAGCTGATCGGCAGGATGCTCGCGCTGCCCCAGGGCGCTGCGCTGACTGCACCGTTCTGCGCCAATGGCCCGTCGATCGGCACCACCGGGTGATTGGCCACGAATGGCGCCAGATGCGCCCGCACACCAATCGGCCCCATGCCCGGCCCGCCGCCCCCATGGGGAATGCAGAAAGTCTTGTGCAGGTTCATGTGGGACACGTCGGCGCCAATGTCCGCCGGGCGCGCCAGTCCGACCTGAGCGTTGAGGTTGGCGCCATCCATGTACACCTGGCCGCCGTGGCTGTGGATAACTTCGCAGATTTCGCTGATGCCTTCTTCGTACACGCCGTGGGTCGAAGGATACGTCGCCATCAGGCAGGCGAGTTTGTCTCCGGCCTCTGCGGCTTTGCCTTTGAGGTCATCCAGATCAACGTTGCCAGCCTCGTCGCACTCGACGATCACCACCCGCATTCCGGCCATTTGTGCCGACGCCGGGTTGGTGCCGTGGGCCGAGGACGGGATCAGGCAAATATCCCGCGCGCCCTGATGGCGGCTCTCGTGATATTTGCGGATCGCCAGCAACCCAGCGTACTCGCCTTGGGCGCCGGAGTTGGGTTGCATGCAGATCGCGTCGAAACCGGTAATCGCGCAGAGCCAACGCTCCAGTTCTTCGATCATCAGCGAATAACCGACCGCCTGCTCTTTCGGCACAAACGGGTGCAGGTTGGCGAACTGCGGCCACGTGATCGGGATCATCTCGCTGGTGGCATTGAGTTTCATGGTGCAGGAGCCCAGCGGGATCATCGACTGGTTGAGCGCCAGGTCCTTGTTCTCCAGTTGCTTGAGGTAGCGCAGCATCTCGGTTTCGCTGTGATGGGCGCTGAACACCGGGTGGCGCAGATAAGGCGAGGTACGCAGCAGACCTGCGGGAATGCCGGAAGCAAGGGTTTCAGCGTCCAGTTCATCGACGTTAAGCCCATGATCGGCACCGAGGAACACATCAAACAACTTCGCGACGGTGGATTCGTCAGAGGTTTCGTCGAGGCTCAGACCCAACTGCCCGCGCCCGAGGATGCGCAAGTTGATCTGCGCGGCCTGGGCGCTTTCGATGATTGCCGTCTGAGTACCACCGACCTCCAGCGTCAGCGTGTCGAAAAAGTGTGTGTTGAGGCGGGTGATGCCGTGGCGCTCCAGGCCAGCGGCGAGGATGCCGGTCAGCCGATGGACGCGTTGGGCAATGCGTTTGAGCCCTTCCGGACCGTGGTAGACCGCATAGAAACTGGCAATGTTGGCCAGCAGCACCTGAGCGGTGCAAATGTTCGAGTTGGCTTTCTCCCGGCGGATATGTTGCTCGCGGGTTTGCAGGGCCATGCGTAAAGCGACGTTGCCGCGAGCATCTTTCGACACGCCGATGATCCGCCCGGGAATCGCCCGTTTGTACTCATCGCGACTGGCAAAAAACGCCGCGTGAGGGCCGCCGTATCCCATGGGCACGCCGAAACGCTGGGATGAACCGAACACCACGTCGGCGCCCAACTCCCCCGGCGGCGTCAGTAACAGCAGACTCAGCAGATCGGTTGCGACACACGCCAAGGCTTGCTGCGCATGCAGATGATCGATCAACGGACGAAGATCGCGGATTTCGCCGTGGGTATCGGGATATTGCAGGAGCGCGCCGAACACCTGGTGCTGCTTCAAGTTATCCACAGTGTCGATGATCAGCTCGAAGCCGAACCCTTCTGCTCGGGTCTGCACCACGGAAATGGTCTGCGGGTGACAGTTTTCGTCGACGAAGAACAGATTGCTTCTGGACTTGGCGACACGCTTGGCCAGTGCCATGGCTTCCGCCGCCGCCGTGGCTTCGTCCAGCAGCGAGGCATTGGCCAGCTCCAGGCCCGTGAGGTCGATGGTCAATTGCTGGAAGTTCAGCAGCGCTTCGAGCCGGCCTTGGGCGATCTCTGGTTGATACGGTGTGTACGCGGTGTACCAACCGGGATTTTCCAGCACGTTGCGCACAATGACGGTGGGCGTGAGGGTACCGTGGTAGCCCATGCCGATCAGGCTGGTCCAGACCTGGTTTTGCTCGGCGTAACCGCGCAGTTTGGCCAGCGCGGCTTCTTCGTCGAGCGCGGGTGGCAGGTCGAGCGGCCTGTTCAGGCGGATTCCCGGCGGCACCGTCTGCTCGATCAACTCGACCCGGCTGCCGAGGCCGAGGCTGTCGAGCATCGCCTGTTGCTCGGCGGCATCGGGCCCGAGGTGGCGGCGAAGGAAGGCATTGGGGTCGCGTAACTGGCTCAAGGACGGCAACTGGGACATGACGGGCTCTCTCTTGACTGGCGCTCAACGTCGATGCAACACGGTCAAACCAGCATAGCAGTCGATACCCGAGCGGATGGCGTGGCGCCGTCGACCAATCCGGATCATCATGCTCGGCGCACGCCTAATATCCGCCGATCGGATTTCTGAACTCATGAATCAACTGCCTTTCCTGCCTTTCTCCAAACCCACCATCGACGAAGCGACGATTGCCGCTGTTGGCGACGTATTGCGCTCGGGCTGGATTACCAGCGGCCCCAAGGTCCAGGCCTTTGAACAACAACTCTCGGAGTTTTTTGGCGGGCGCCCGGTGCTCACTTTCAATTCCGGCACCTGCACCATGGAAATCGCCTTACGCCTTGCCGGGGTCGGACCGGGCGATGAAGTGATCACCACGCCGATTTCCTGGGTGGCCACCGCCAACGTTATTCTGGAAGTCGGCGCCACGCCGGTGTTTGCCGACATTGACCCGATCACCCGCAACATCGACCTGGATCAGCTGGAAGCGGCAATCACCCCGCGCACCAAAGCGATCATTCCGGTGTACCTCGCCGGTTTGCCAGTGGACATGAGCCGGTTGTATGCGATCGCCAAAAAACACGGATTACGGATTGTCGAAGACGCCGCGCAAGCCTTGGGTTCGAGCTGGAACGGCCAGCGCATTGGCTCGACCGGCGATTTCGTGTCCTTCAGTTTCCAGGCGAACAAAAACGTCACCTCGTCAGAGGGCGGTTGCCTGGTATTGAACAATGCCGAGGAAGTTCGACTGGCGCAAAAGTACCGTTTACAGGGCGTCACCCGC
Source organism: Pseudomonas sp. GL_093 (assembly GCF_057837605.1). Classification (NCBI taxonomy): domain Bacteria; kingdom Pseudomonadati; phylum Pseudomonadota; class Gammaproteobacteria; order Pseudomonadales; family Pseudomonadaceae; genus Pseudomonas; species Pseudomonas sp. GL_093. The sequence goes on from NZ_CM174448.1 coordinate 6,729,734, forward strand.
AGCGGCTTCGATGGACTGGACGTTGATGTGCTGGGCGGAAAGTTCAACATGACCGACGTTGCAGCGGCCATTGGTCTGGGGCAATTTGCTCACATCGAATCAATCACTGCTCATCGCCGTGAACTGGCCAAGCATTATTTCGCTTGTTTTGGCGAGGATTTCGAAGCGTTGTATGGGGCTCAACTGCCCCCGGCGGATTTCGAGAACAGCAATTGGCATTTGTTTCAGCTGGTGCTGCCTGAGCGCAGGGATGGCCAACCGGCACGGGCTACCTTCATGGAGCAGATGCAGGCATTGGGCGTCGGTATCGGCTATCACTATCCGCCGATTCACCTGCTGAGCCTTTACCGCGAGCGCGGGTTCAAGGAAGGGATGTTTCCGGTGGCCGAACGGGTCGGTCGCCTGATTGTTTCGCTGCCGATGTTTACCACCATGACTAAAGCGGATGTCGAGCGTTCGGTGGCAGCGGTGAAGTCCGTACTAAATCCATAGAACCTGTGGGAGCGAGCAGGCTCGCTCCCACATGGATTTCGCAAGACGAAGATTATTCGCCGATGGCGGCCTTGTAGCCTGCCGCGTCGAGCAGCTTGTCCAGATCGCCAGCGTTGCTTGGCTTGAGCTTGAAGATCCAGGCACCGTACGGGTCGGAGTTGAGCAACTCAGGGTTAGCGCTCAGTTCTTCGTTGATGGCAATCACTTCACCGGCAACCGGGGAGTAGATGTCCGAAGCGGCTTTAACCGACTCCACCACACCGGATTGATCACCGGCAGCGAAGACTGTTCCGACTTCAGTCAGCTCAACGAACACCACGTCGCCCAAGGCTTCCTGAGCGTGATCGCTGATGCCCACAGTGACGGTGCCATCGGCTTCGAGACGGGCCCACTCGTGACTTTCGGCAAAACGCAGGTCGGCAGGAATATCGCTCATGTTCTGTGTCCTCAAGAGAATTGTCAGCGGTCGTTGCCCGCCAGAAAAGGTTAGATCAAGGTTTTGCCATGGCGTACGAAGGTCGGTTTGACCACTCGGACCGGGTACCACTTGCCACGGATTTCCACTTCTGCGCGGTCGGCTGTTGCCATCGGCACGCGCGCCAGTGCTATCGACTTGCTAAGCGTAGGAGAGAAACTACCACTGGTGATCTCCCCTTCGCCAACATTGGCGATGCGGACCACTTGATGAGCGCGCAAAACCCCACGCTCCTCAAGGACCAGACCGACCAGTTTGTGCTGCACGCCAGCCGCCCGCTCGGCTTCAAGAGCGCTGCGACCGATGAACTGGCGAGTGGCCGGTTCCCACGCAATGCTCCAGGCCATGTTGGAGGCCAGTGGTGAAACGTCTTGGTGAATGTCCTGGCCGTAAAGGTTCATGCCGGCTTCGACCCGCAGAGTATCGCGCGCACCGAGGCCGATCGGCGAGATGCCCGCGCCCACCAGATCGTTGAAGAATCCTGGCGCTTGATTGGCCGGCAGAACGATTTCCAGGCCATCTTCGCCGGTGTAACCCGTGCGCGCGATGAACCAGTCACCATCGGCCTGGCCTTCGAAGGGCTTGAGCATCTGAATCAGGTTGCCGCGGGACTGGGTCACCAGTTCGGAGATTTTGTGCCGGGCCTGGGGGCCTTGAATAGCCAGCATCGCCAGCTCGGAGCGCTCGTTGAGCCGCACCTTGAAACCATCGAGGTGAGCCTGCATCCAGGCGAGGTCCTGATTACGGGTGGAGGCATTGACCACCAGCCGATAACCTTCGTCGAGACGGTAGACGATCATGTCGTCGACGATGCCGCCGCGCTCGTTGAGCATGGTGCTGTACAAGGCACGGCCAGGGCTGTGCAGACGTTCGACGTCATTGGCCAGCAAATGCTGGAGCCAGGCCTTGGCCTGAGGGCCGCTGACATCGATCACGGTCATGTGGGATACATCGAAAACCCCGCAATCGCGACGCACCTGATGGTGTTCCTCGACCTGCGAGCCGTAATGCAAAGGCATATCCCAACCGCCAAAATCGACCATCTTCGCGCCGAGGGCGAGATGAAGGTCATACAGAGGCGTGCGCTGTCCCATGGGTTTCTCCTTCCGGGCGTGGCGAAGGTGCGGGCCGGTGCTGCACGGGGTGAAAGCCTTGAAACAAAAGGCTTTCAGCCGATTTCAGCTACCTGGTCTGTAGGACGGACCGCACCGAATGCGGCGCATTGTAGCCTCAAGGTGTAGGACTGGCACCTAGGCGTTTCGATGCGCTGAACGTCGAATCAATCCGATGACCGGTAGCAGGCCGACCAAAACCAGGGTCAGGGCCGGCAACGAGGCCCTCGCCCACTCGCCTTCGCTGGTCATTTCGAAGATGCGCACCGCCAGCGTATCCCAGCCAAACGGGCGCATTAGAAGGGTCGCGGGCATTTCCTTGAGCACATCGACGAACACCAGCAACGCAGCGCTCAACGTTCCTGGCAGTAATAACGGCAGATACACTTTGAAAAACAGTCGTGGCCCACTGACGCCAAGGCTACGTGCCGCTTCGGGCAAAGATGGCCGTATTCGCGCCAGACTACTTTCCAGCGGCCCATAAGCCACCGCGATGAAACGCACCAGATAGGCCAGCAACAACGCCGACAGGCTGCCCAGCAACAATGGCTTGCCGGCGCCGCCCAGCCAACCCGATAACGGGATCACCAGTTCGCGATCCAGGTAACTGAACGCCAGCATGATCGACACCGCCAGCACCGAACCCGGCAAGGCGTAGCCGAGGTTGGCCAGGCTGATGCCGGAGCGGATCGCTCGGGTCGGGGCCAGACGTCGGGCAAACACCAGCACTAAAGCAATACTGACAGTGATCAGCGCCGCAATGCCGCCCAGGTACAACGTATGAACGATCAGCCCTGCGTAACGCTCATCCAGGTCGAAGCGCCCGCGCTGCCAGAACCACACCGCCAGTTGAAGCACTGGAATGACGAAAGCGCAGGCGAACACCAGACCGCACCAACTCATGGCCGCCAACGCCTTGAAACCGCGCAGGTGATACAGCGCCTTGACCCGAGGTCGTTCGTTACTCGCCCGGTTGGCCCCGCGAGCACGACGCTCGCCGTACAGCACGACCATCACCACCAGCAGCAACAGGCTGGCCAGTTGCGCGGCGGTGGAGAGGCTAAAAAATCCGTACCAGGTTTTGTAGATGGCGGTCGTGAACGTGTCGAAATTGAACACCGACACCGCACCGAAATCCGCCAGGGTTTCCATCAGCGCCAGCGCCACGCCAGCGCCGATGGCCGGGCGCGCCATGGGCAGCGCAACTCGCCAGAACGCTTGCCACGGGGATTGCCCCAGGACGCGCGCCGCTTCCATCAGGCCTTTGCCCTGCGCCAGGAACGCGGTTCGCGCCAACAGGTAAACGTAGGGGTAAAAGACCAGCACCAGGACCAGAATCACGCCGCCGGTGGAGCGCACGCGCGGCAACCTCAAACCCGTGCCGAACCATTCGCGCAACAGGGTTTGCACGGGGCCGGCGAAATCCAACAGGCCGACGAAGACGAATGCCAGTACATAAGCCGGAATCGCAAAAGGCAGCATCAGCGCCCAGTCCAGCCAACGCCGACCAGGGAATTCGCAGAGGCTGGTGAGCCAGGCGAGGCTCACACCCAAGAGCGTCACGCCGATACCGACGCCGAGCACCAGGGTCAGGGTGTTGCCCAACAGGCGCGGCATCTGGGTATCCCAGAGGTGGGACCAGATTTGATGATCGATGGTTTGCCATGACAACAGCAAAACGCTCAGTGGCAGCAGGACCAGCGCAGCGATGGCGAAGACCAGGGGGTACCAGCGGCGTTGGGCGGGGTGGGCCAAGGAAAAGTCTCAGGGGTGTGGATCAATAGAAATGATTGTGCCCACGCTCTGCGTGGGCACACATCTTGTGACGCTCTGCGTCACGCTTCGACCCGGAGCGTCGGGGGATGCATTCCCACGCAGACGGTTCGACGCCTCGACGTGGGAACGATCAGCGGTGGAGTCAGTTCCAACCCGCCCGATCCATCATCCGAATCGCTTCAGCCTGACGCTTACCGGCAATTTCCACAGGCAAGGTATCGGCGACAAACTTGCCCCAGCTCGCCACTTCTGCAGAAGGCTGAACGGCAGGGTTGGCCGGGAATTCCTGGTTCACGTCAGCAAAGATCTTCTGTGCTTCAGGCGTGGTCATCCATTCCACCAAAGCCTTGGCCGCTTCCGGGTGCGGAGCATGTTTGGTCAGGCCGATGCCCGACAGGTTCACGTGCACGCCACGGTCGCCCTGGTTCGGCCAGAACAGCTTCACCGCCAGATCAGGCTTCTGCTTGTGCAGACGACCGTAGTAATACGTGTTGACGATGCCGACGTCGCATTGACCCGCGTTAATGGCTTCCAGCACCGCGATGTCATCCGAGAACACGTCGGTGGACAGGTTACTCACCCAGCCCTTGAGAATCTTCTCGGTTTTGTCGGCGCCATGGACTTCGATCATGGTGGCGGTCAGGGACTGGTTGTAGACCTTTTTCGCTGTGCGCAGGCACAGGCGGCCTTCCCAGTTTTTGTCGGCCAGACCTTCGTAGGTGGTCAACTCACCGGGTTTCACCCGATCGGTGGAGTAAGCGATGGTCCGCGCCCGCAGGCTCAGGCCAGTCCAGGCATGGGTGGATGAGCGGTATTGCAGCGGGATGTTGGCGTCGATCAGCTTGGAAGTGAACGGTTGCAGGATGCCCATTTGCTCGGCCTGCCAGAGGTTGCCGGCGTCGACAGTCAGCAGAAGGTCAGCGGTGGCATTCTCGCCCTCGGCCTTGATCCGCTGCATCAGCGGCGCTTCCTTGTCGGTGATGAATTTCACCTGCACGCCGGTTTTCGCGGTGTAGGCATCGAAGACCGGCTTGATCAGCTCGTCGATACGCGAGGAGTAAACCACCACCTCGTCAGCGGCCTGGGCTGCGGTGCTGCCAATCAGGGTCAGGGCGAGTGCGGTCAGTAGACGCTTCGGTACCAGCATGGGAGCGATCTCTCGATTGAAAAATTGAAGCCAAATGATATGGACTCACATTTAGCTTCTCAATCGAACAGTTTGCGGAGGAGTTACCAGATGTTGCACCGCTGGAAATTTGCGGTGAATGTACCGGCCTCATCGCGAGCAAGCTCGCTCCCACAGGGGATCGTCAGTGTTCACAAAACCAATGTGGGAGCGAGCTTGCTCGCGATGGGGCCATCAGCCACGCAGAAAACTTCAGGCCTTAGCGAGTGCCGGCAAATCCCCGATCAATCCCAGCGCTTCACGCACGAATAGCGCCTTGGCCTCGGGCATCTGGTCGACCATCTTCAACCCGGCATTGCGCAACCAGCGCACCGGCAATGGATCAGCCTGGAACAGACGCTCGAAACCCTCCATCGCCGCCATCAACGCCAGGTTGTGAGGCATGCGCCGACGTTCGTAACGGCTGAGCACTTTCACATCCGCCAAGCGCTCGCCACGCGCGGCCGCTTGCAACAGCACTTCCGCCAGCACGGCGGCATCGAGAAAACCAAGGTTCACGCCCTGCCCGGCCAGTGGGTGAATGGTGTGCGCCGCATCGCCGATCAACGCCAAACCTTCAGCCACATAACGCTTGGCATGACGCTGCCGCAGCGGTACGCACAGACGCGGGTCGGCGCGGTGCACTGTGCCGAGTCGACCTTCGAAGGCCCGCTCCAGCTCTTTACAGAAACCTTCGTCGTCCAGCGCCATCAGGCGTTCGGCTTCGCTCGGCGTGGTCGACCAGACGATCGAACACCAATCCTGCTGACCGTCACGCTCCAGCGGCAGAAACGCCAATGGACCGTTATCGGTGAAGCGCTGCCACGCGGTCAGTTGATGAGGTTTGGCGCTGCGCACGCTGGTGACAATCGCGTGGTGCATGTAGTCCCACTCGCGCGTGGCCATGCCGGTCAGACGCCGAACAGCGGAATTAGCGCCATCCGCTGCGATCACCAAAGGTGCACGCAAGGTGCGGCCATCGGCCAGGGTCAGCAGCCAGTCGTCGCCGGAGCGACGCATCTGTTCCAGACGCGCATTGGCCAGCATTCCGAGGTCGCAGTCGTGCAAACGGTCGAGCAAGGCGTCTTGAACCACGCGGTTCTCGACGATATGCCCCAGCACGTCGGCATGCACACTGGCCGCCGAGAAATGAATCTGCCCGGTGCCGCTGCCGTCCCAAACGTGCATGTCGGTGTAAGGGCTGCTGCGCCGATTGGCGATGCCGTCCCAGACGCCCAGACGTTCAAGAATCCGCTGGCTGGCAGTCGATAAGGCGCTCACTCGCGGTTCGAACGAAGCCTGGGCATCGAAGGGTTTGACGCTCAGGGGGCTGCCGTCCAGCAGCAGGACTTCCAGCCCGCTGTCTTGCAACGCCAGCGCCAGGGCGCTGCCGACCATTCCGGCCCCGACAATCAGCAGATCTGCGCGCATTTCCATGCTTTAAGCCTGTCTCGCTTGCGGCTTGAGCCGCCTATAAAGGAATTTTCCGACCGCCACTCAAGCATCGGGACGCGTACCCAAACCCATGGCCTGTCGCGCGAACCAGCGTTTGGCCGGTGGCAACAGGTCCAGCCCGAGCAGACCGATGTTGCGGCCCAGGGAAACCAACGGCTGAGTGCTGCCGAACAAACGGGTGACCTGATCGGAGAAGCCCACGGTCAGGTTCTGATCCAGACGCTGACGCTCGCGGTAAGCCTGCAAGGTCGCAAAGTCTCCGGGAGATGTTTCGCTGGTCAACAACGCATCGGCCAACGCTTGAGCATCACGCAAGGACAAGTTGAAACCTTGCCCTGCAATCGGGTGCAGGCTGTGGGCAGCATTGCCGAGAATCGCCAGATGCGGACGCACCTGCTCTTCGGCCTCGATCAATGTCAGCGGGTACAAATGCCGCGCGCCAACCTGCTTCAAAGTGCCGAGGCGATAACCGAACACGCCTTGCAACTCGCTGAGGAAGCTCTTTTCATCGAGGGCCGCCAGCCGTTGCGCGTCCATTCCCAATCGGGTCCAGACCAGTGCGCAGCGGTTTTCCGGCAACGGCAACAAGGCCATCGGCCCGTCATCGGTGAAACGCTCGAAGGCCATGCCGTTGTGCGCTTCACTCGGTGTGATGTTGGCAATCAACGCGCTCTGGTTGTACGGGCGCTTTTTGATGCCGATCCCCAGTTGCTCGCGCAGACCGGAACGGCCGCCATCGGCGAGTACCGCAAGATCGCATTCCAGAGTGGTTTCGTCGTTGAGGGTCAGGCGATAGCCATCGACCAGCGGCTCCATGCGCGTGACTTCCGCCGGGCAACGCCAGCTGATCACGTCCTTGTCCAGCCCCTGCCAAAGGCATTGGCCGAGCCAGGCGTTTTCCACCACATAGCCCAGCGCCGGAACGCCCTCTTCCATTGCCGACAATCGCGCGGTGGAGAAGCGTCCACGGTCGGACACATGAATTTGCTTGATCGGCTCGGCGCGGCGGGAGATTTCCTGCCACACGCCCAACCGTTGATAAATCTGCTTGGCGCCGTAGGACAACGCCGAAGAACGGGCGTCGTAGCTCGGTTGATAAGTATCGCCGGGAGCGAACGGTTCGATCAGCACGATCTTCCAGCCACGAGCCTTGGCTCCGGCCTGCAGTGCCAACGCCAGGCTGGCGCCGACCAAGCCACCACCGATGATTGCCAGATTGACTCGACTCATGCCGCTTGTGTCCGCGCGGCGGCCATCAAGGCCTCGATCTCGGCGACCGTTTTCGGTACGCCTTTGGTCAGGATTTCACAGCCGGTTTTGGTGACCACTACGTCGTCCTCGATGCGCACGCCAATGCCGCGCCATTTCTTCGCCACGTTCTGGTTGCCCGGGGCAATGTAGATACCCGGTTCCACGGTCAGCGCCATGCCGACTTCCAGCACGCGCCATTCGCCGCCGACCTTGTATTCGCCGACATCATGCACATCCATACCCAGCCAGTGGCCGGCGCGGTGCATGTAAAACGCTTTATAGGCTTCGCTGGCGATCAACTCGTCGACGTCGCCCTGCAACAGGCCCAACTTCACCAACCCGGTGGTAATCACCCGGACCGTGGCTTCGTGGGCCTGATTCCAGTGTTTGTCCGGGGCGATTTCCGCAAACGCAGCTTCTTGCGACGCCAGTACCAACTCGTAGATCGCCTTCTGTTCCGCTGAATACTTACCGTTGACCGGCCAGGTGCGGGTGATGTCGCTGGCGTAGCAGTCGATCTCGCAACCAGCATCGATCAGCACCAGGTCGCCGTCCTTGAGCACCGCGTCATTCTGCTGGTAATGCAGGATGCAGCTGTTGCGCCCAGCGGCGACGATCGAACCGTACGCGGGCATTTTCGCCCCGCCCTTGCGGAACTCGTAGTCGAGCTCGGCTTCGAGGCTGAACTCATGCAACCCGGCCCGGCAGGCCTGCATCGCGCGAATGTGCGCCTGGGCGGAAATCCGTGCGGCTTCGCGCATCACTTTCACTTCTGCCGCCGATTTATACAGGCGCATGTCGTGAAGCAGATGATCCAGGGCAACGAATTCGTTCGGCGGCTGGGCGCCGAGGTGCGCTTTAGAGCGGATCACGTTAATCCAGTCCATCAGGTGCCGGTCGAATTCCGGGTTGCTGCCCATGGCCGAATACACCCGGTCGCGACCTTCGATCAGGCCCGGCAAAATGTCGTCGATGTCGGTGATGGGGAAGGCGTCGTCGGCGCCAAAGTCGCGAATCGCGCCTTCCTGCCCGGCGCGCAGGCCGTCCCACAACTCCCGTTCGGCATTGCGTTCACGGCAGAACAGTATGTATTCGCCATGTAAACGCCCGGGCATCAAAACGATGACCGCCTGAGGCTCGGGAAAACCGCTGAGGTACTGGAAGTCGCTGTCTTGACGGTAGACATGCTCGACGTCGCGGTTGCGGATCGCAACGGCGGCGGCGGGCAGGATGGCGATGCTGTTGGGTTCCATCTGCGCCATCAAGGCCTTGCGGCGACGGCTGTATTCCGATTTCGGGATATGAATCATGGGCAGATGGCTTTCCCTGGCACGCGATTAATGCAACGACGGTTTGGCGGCAGCCGGCGCGTCCGGCTTTTTGTTTTCGGTGAACAGCAGCAGCGGCGCGACGCGCAGGTACTCCATCACTTCCATGTAATCGCTTTCGCCGTCGTCGGACTCTTCCAGGGCGTCTTGCACTTGTGAAATAGCCGCCAGGTCCTGGAGTACTTCAGTGGCCTCGGTGCTCAGCATGCTGCTGTCACGGCAGTTCAGGCCGAAACCGCTGAGGAAGCCCTGGCACCATTGGCCCAGTGCGGCGGCGCGGTCGGCCAGTGGCTCGTCATCGGTCGGCAGCAGCAGAACGACGGTCACGTCGTCGCCGGTGAGCTCGCCCTTGACCATCTCCTGCAAGCCGATCAAGGCGTTGCGGACATTATCTTGCGGCTCGCTTTCGAGCAGCTCGGCGGCATCGATCAACCATTCTTCTGCATTGAAGCCGGCACCGGCGCAACTGCGGCCGAGCAGCAGGCCATGCAGTTCGGCAGGCGAGACATTATGACCGCTGGAAGTCAGCAGTTTGGCGAAGGCTTGGTACGGGGAATTCTGAATGGGCATGGGCAGCTAGGCGCCAGACGGCGCTATGTCTAGAATGAAGGCCTTGTATCCTACATCGACAGACTCGCCAAGACTATTAAAGGCTGTCCGCCAGCCAGGGTGCAGACCCTGCCACTCATCAGACACAATTCAGTGGAAACAATGGAAGACACCGACCTGCAAGCGCTGATGGCCAGACTTGAGCTGCTAATTAGCCGCGTCGAGCAACTAAAGAGTCAAAACGGACTCCTATTAGCTCAGGAAAAGACCTGGCGCGAGGAACGCGCTCACCTCATTGAAAAGAACGAAATCGCCCGGCGTAAGGTCGAATCAATGATTTCGCGCCTCAAGGCCCTGGAGCAAGACTCATGAGTTCAAGCAATAGCGTTACCGTGCAGATCCTCGATAAAGAATATTCGATCATCTGCCCCCAGGAAGAGCGCAGCAATCTGGTGAGCGCCGCCCGTTACCTGGACGGCAAAATGCGCGAAATCCGCAGCAGCGGCAAAGTCATCGGCGCCGATCGCATCGCCGTGATGGCCGCCCTGAACATCACTCACGATCTTCTGCACAAGGAAGAACGCCCGGATGTACAGGCCAGCGGCTCGACCCGCGAGCAGGTTCGCGACCTGCTGGATCGTGTCGATCTGGTGCTCGCAACCGATCCGGACGTCACCAAGGGCTGAAACGCGAAACCGCTTGGGGTATACTCGCATCACTCCCTGGGGTGCTTGCCAGTTGGCGATGTCCCTGAGCCGATTTGCTATACCCTGGAGGTTGCACGTTGGGCTGGTGTGCATGTCCGCTAGACGGAAAGCCTTAAAGCCTACTGCATCTTCCACCTTGAACTTTCGGGTTCAAGGGCTAAGTCGACAGCGGTACATCCGGGGAGCCTGATTCCAGTCCGATGCCGGTTTAAATACCGGCATCGGCTTTTTTACGGGTACGCTTTATGTACTCGCACTGCCGAAGCCCGAATCCATGACCGAACCTGCGCTGCTGCCCCGCCCGCAACTTCGACGCATGCTGCGCAAGGCCCGCCGCGCACTGACTCCCAGTCAGCAACGCCAGGCCGCTCGCGGGCTGTACAAGCAATTGGCCCAGCAACCGCTGTTTCGCCGCGCAAAACATATCTCTCTGTATCTGCCTACCGACGGTGAAATCGATCCGCGGGTTTTGCTGCGTGCCGCTCAACGTCGGGGCAAGGCGACTTATCTGCCGGTGCTCAGCGCCTGGCCACGAACCAAAATGGTGTTCCAGCGAATTCGCCCCGGCGAAAAACTCAAACCCAACCGCTTTCGTATTCTCGAACCCCGGCACAACCTCGCCCGACAACGCAAAGTCTGGGCGCTCGATCTCGTCCTGTTGCCATTGGTGGGATTTGACGATGTCGGTGGACGCCTGGGCATGGGCGGTGGTTTCTATGATCGAAGCCTGGCGTACCTGGCGCGACGTAAAAACTGGCGCAAGCCGACGCTATTGGGGCTGGCCCATGAATGTCAGAAGGTCGAACGATTGGCTCAAGCGAGCTGGGATGTGCCGTTACAGGGAACGGTGACAGACAAGGCGTGGTATTTCGCCGGCTAGACGCCACTGGAATCAGCGGCGTCCGAAGACAGGTTCAGCGTTTGAAAGCCGACGGCTGTTGTTGCTGCGCGATTTCGATCGGAGCGTCGGTCTTGTTGCTCCACAGGCTTTGGGCATAGCCGGTGGTCACGACGCCGAGGCCGAACAAAATAACCAAAATCCATAGTAAATCCGGTTTGCGTTTCATCGATTGCCCCCCAAAGGCACATCAACACGATGACAGCAGCGGTTTCCGTTGTAGGTGTAGGCCGTGCAGCAGCGTCAAGCTTAGAAGGCCGGCATTTTGCGGCAACGTGAACCGACACGCAAACGCTGGCGTCAACCGACCGTCGGTTTGTCATAAAATTCCCCGACAACTTGCCCACTCACCTCGCAAGGAGCAAAAACCATGGCTTATTGGCTGATGAAATCCGAGCCCGACGAGCTCTCGATCAAGGGCCTGGAGGCGCTTGGCAAGGCGCGCTGGGACGGGGTTCGCAACTACCAGGCGCGTAATTTTCTGCGGGCCATGGCCGTGGGCGACGAGTTTTTCTTCTATCACTCCAGCTGCCCCGAACCGGGGATCGCCGGTATCGGAAAGATCGTCGAAGCCGCGTATCCGGACCCGACGGCGCTGGAGCCGGAGAGTCATTACTACGATCCGAAAGCCACGGCAGAGAAAAACGCCTGGAGCGCGATCGATGTCGCGCACGTCGAGACGTTTCCCAACGTGCTTAAGCTGGATTACCTGAAACAGCAGACCGCGCTGGCCGAGATGCCGCTGGTGCAGAAAGGCTCGCGATTGTCGGTGATGCCGGTGACGGCCGAGCAGTGGGCGGCGGTGATTGCATTAAGGCCTTGATTGATTTGTTGCCTGAAAGAATGCCATCGCGAGCAAGCTCGCTCCCACAGGGGATCTTCAGTGAATGCAGATCAATTGTGGGAGCGAGCTTGCTCGTGATGAGGCCGGTCAGGACAACAAAAGTCTTATTGGATAATGAGGTTGTTGAACAACAGATCCTCAACCACCGGGCTACCGGTTTCGTCGCTCATGATTTGCTGGGTCTGCTTCAGGGCTTCCTGACGCAGCTTTTCCTTGGCCTCGACGTTGTTCATCGCTTCAGTGGTCTGCTGGGCAAACAGCGCCACCAGTTGATTACGAATCAACGGCTCATTGGCTTTCACCAGTTTGGTCGCCTCATCACCGGTCACTCGCAATGCCACATCGGCCTTGTAGACCTTGAGCTTCGGCGTCCCGTCCAACCCGTAGTTGCCCACGAACGGCGGGCTCAGGGTGATGTAATTGACCTTCGGAGCTGCACCTTCTTTGGCTTCTTCGGCCATCGCTGCCACAGGCAGAGACAGGGCCAGCAACAACATGATCCACGCTTTCACAATTCGCTCCTTATCCGGTTTGCGGCCTAGCATAACGACCCGCCGCTCAAGCACAAGCTTATGGCTGACTATCAGGGCCGGGCATGCTCGTTGACCCATCGACTCACACACCTACACTTATCGGCCATCACTCCCAAAGGAATAGCCCTGATGAAAGCCGTGCTGTGCAAAGCCTTCGGCCCTGCCGAATCGCTGGTGCTGGAAGACGTCGCCAGTCCTGTCGCGAAGAAGAATGAAATCCTGCTGGACGTGCACGCCGCCGGGGTGAATTTCCCGGACACGCTGATCATCGAGGGCAAATATCAGTTCAAACCGCCCTTCCCGTTTTCCCCGGGCGGCGAAGCGGCTGGCGTGGTCAGCGCGGTGGGCGAAAAGGTCAGCCACCTCAAGGTCGGCGACCGGGTCATGGCGCTGACCGGTTGGGGCAGTTTCGCCGAACAAGTCGCGGTGCCGGGCTACAACGTGCTGCCCATCCCGCCATCGATGGACTTCAACACCGCCGCCGCGTTCAGCATGACCTACGGCACTTCGATGCACGCGCTCAAGCAACGGGGCAATCTGCAACCGGGTGAAACCTTGCTGGTACTCGGCGCTTCCGGCGGTGTCGGTCTGGCCGCCGTGGAAATCGGCAAAGCCATGGGCGCCCGCGTGATCGCCGCCGCCAGCAGCGCCGAAAAACTCGCCGTGGCCAAGGCTGCCGGCGCCGATGAGCTGATCAACTACAGCGAAACCAGTCTCAAGGACGAAATCAAGCGCCTGACCGATGGTCAGGGCGCCGACGTGATCTACGATCCGGTGGGCGGCGATCTGTTCGATCAGGCCATCCGCGCCATTGCCTGGAACGGACGCCTGCTGGTGGTGGGTTTTGCCAGCGGTCGCATTCCGGAATTGCCAGTGAACCTGGCGCTGCTGAAAGGCGCAGCCGTGGTCGGCGTGTTCTGGGGCTCGTTTGCCCAGCGCCAGCCTCAAGACAACGCGGCAAACTTCCAGCAATTGTTTGGCTGGTTTGCCGAGGGCAAGTTGAAGCCGTTGGTGTCGCAAGTGTATCCACTGAGCAATGCGGCGCAGGCAATCAATGATCTTGGCCAGCGCAAAGCGGTTGGGAAAGTGGTGGTTCAAGTTCGCTGATTGTTTACCTGAACTGCTTGACCCAAACCGGGACGCAGCCCTGCGACCCGGTTCCGCCATTCCCACAACGCCCTACATTTACACCTGAGCGACATGTTCATAAAAGAACATGCAATCTCCAGCATTTCCGCTATTTGGCCGATGCGAACCGGTGCTATTTTCGGTAACGAAACTGTAACATTCGCATCCGCAGTCAAAACAAGAAATCTGGAGCTCTTGAATGTTTGCTTTCTTTCGTCCTGCCGCACATCAGGCTCCATTGCCTGACGAAAAAATTGATGACACGTACAAACGCCTTCGCTGGCAGATCTTCGCCGGGATATTCATTGGGTATGCGGGTTACTACCTGCTGCGCAAGAACTTCACCCTGGCGTTCCCGGACCTGATTGCCCAAGGCTACACAAAGGGTCAACTGGGCGTGGCCATGTCGGCGATTGCAATCGCCTACGGTCTGTCCAAGTTTTTGATGGGCATCGTGTCCGACCGCTCCAACCCGCGTTACTTCCTGCCCTTTGGCCTGGTAGTTTCCGCCGGGGTCATGTTCGTGTTCGGTTTCGCACCTTGGGCAACGTCCAGCGTGACCATGATGTTCATCCTGTTGTTCATCAACGGCTGGGCGCAAGGCATGGGCTGGCCGCCGAGCGGACGGACCATGGTGCATTGGTGGTCGCAGAAAGAACGCGGCCAGGTGGTGTCGGTGTGGAACACCGCACACAACGTGGGCGGCGGTTTGATCGGCCCTCTGGCGATTCTCGGCATGGGCTGGTTCAACGACTGGCACAGCAAGTTCTACGTACCCGCGGCCGTGGCGCTTCTGGTCGCCGTGTTTGCCTTCATTGTGATGCGTGATACACCGCAATCGACCGGCCTACCGCCGATCGAGAAATACAAAAACGATTACCCGGACGGTTACGACGCCAGCCACGAAGAGGAATTCAGCGCCAAGGACATCTTCGTCAAATACGTGCTGCGCAACAAAATGCTCTGGTTCATCGCCCTGGCCAACGTCTTCGTCTACCTGCTGCGCTACGGCATCCTCGACTGGGCGCCGACCTACCTCAAAGAGGTCAAGCACTTCGATTTCGACAAGACGTCGTGGGCTTACTTCCTGTACGAGTGGGCCGGTATTCCGGGCACGTTGTTGTGCGGCTGGATGTCGGACAAAATCTTCCGTGGCAACCGTGGCCTGACCGGCATGGTGTTCATGGCGTTGGTGACCGTTGCGACGATCGTGTACTGGCTGAATCCGCCGGGCAACCCGATGATCGACATGATTTCGCTGTTCGCCATCGGCTTCCTGATCTACGGCCCGGTGATGCTGGTCGGCTTGCAGGCGCTGGAGTTGGTACCGAAGAAAGCCGCCGGTACTGCCGCAGGCTTTACCGGTCTGTTCGGCTATCTGGGTGGTTCCGTCGCGGCCAGTGCTTTGATGGGTTACACCGTGGACTATTTCGGCTGGGATGGCGGTTTCATTCTGTTGGTCGTTGCCTGCCTGCTGGCGATGGCGTTCCTCGCGCCCACGCTGGGCCACAAAAACGTCGCCAGTCAGAGCCGCGAAGCAATCGCCTGATCGGCCTTTGATTTGCAGCGCTTGAGCCGCGCCTCCAGATTCCGGTCTGGCATGGCGTGGCTACGCAGGGCGTGGGCGGTCTGCTCGACATAATCGCGAGTAGTGCCGTAACGCCCGCAAGCGTTTTCGAACACGTGGCTCAGCACGTGATCCGGCAAGTTGCCCGCATAGCTGGGCAGATGCCGCTCCAATACAAACCCCAACGCCTGAACCTGACTTCCGTCTTCAAGACGGCAGTTGAGCCAGTGTGGACGATAGGACGGGAATGGCATTTCGCGCTGCCAAAGTGCGTAAAGGGAGGCTTCAAGTTGTTCTTCAGGCAAGCGATAGGCGAAGCCGCTGCAAGAACCACCGCGATCCAGGCCGAATACCAGCCCAGGCACTTCGGGTGTGCCGCGATGTTCGTGGGACCACAAATACAAACCGCGATGGTAGCCATGCACACGACCACGCACTCGCTCCACCGCTGCACATTCAGGACGCCAGATCAGCGAACCGTAAGCGAACAGCCACACCGGCCCGCCCTTGTGGCGCGCCATCGTCGACTGCATTGAGCTGAGCAATTGTTCGTGCGTGAGCTGCGGCCCCAGATCGAGCTGCGGAGGGTAAGCCAGATTCAAAAAAGCAGATTCAATGGCGCTCATGGCGATGGAATTTCGGCCCTGCAATCATTACAAAATATAAGCAACATTCACGTCATAGAACATATAGCAGTAATACTAAAACGAAAAGTGCTAAGAGACGGTCGACCTGCCGGCGCAGCCATAAGCAATCAAATGCCGAAGCTGTAGGCCTGCCCATATACCCTAATATCATTTAGAAAAATTCTTAAATACCAGAACGAAATAAACATAAGCATTAGCGCGTCCAGGATAAAGCCCAAGCAGGAGAAACTTCCTACACATCCTTCAGTTTTCCCGCCTGTCCGTTGCAGTATGTATCGCGTATAACGGCCACCCACAGGCGCAAGCCAAACTGCCTTACAGGCCTGAGCAATGAAAAAACCATGGATTTACGGATTACTGCTGGTGCTTATGGCGCAGCAGTCGCGGGCAGAAGATACCTCCGAGAAAGACACGGGCTCCTGGTATTTGCAGACCAGCGTCTATACCAAACACTACTCCTACGACTCCGACCACAATAACAATCAGGACCTCATCGGCCTTGAGCGTGAGCAAGCGTCCGGCTGGTTGTTTGGTGGCGCAACTTTTCGCAACTCGTTCAGCCAGCGTTCATTTTATGCGTACGCGGGCAAACGCTACGAGAGCACCGACTATCCCGTGTACTTCAAACTGAGCGGTGGTTTGCTACAAGGTTACAGCGGCAAGTCTAAGGACAAGATCCCCCTGAATCACTTCGGCGTCGCGCCGGTGATCATTCCTTCAGTCGGTGCACACTACGGACCGTTGGCAGCCGAGCTGGTGTTGCTCGGCTTCAATGCCGTCATGGTGACGACCGGGGTGCGCTTCTAGAACGGTTCGCCCACCTACGATCGCGGCGCGTACGCAAACACATCTGCGCGCATTTGATGAGCGTCCATCCCCGCTTCGACCAAAGCATCCAGCGTGCCGTAGACCATGGCCGGAGAGCCGCTGGCGTAGACATGCAAGGGTTTCAGATCTGGGAAGTCCTCACACACCGCCTCATGCAGCATCCCGCAGCGCCCCTGCCAGCCGCATTGATCGCTGACGACTTTATGCAGGAATAGATTGGGCAGTTTCAGCCATTCATCCCAATGTTCGATGGCATAAAAATCTTCAGGACGACGCACACCCCAATACAGATGCACCGGATGTTTGAAGCCCTTGGCGCGGCAATGTTCGATCAGGCTATGGATCTGGCCCATGCCGGTGCCTGCGGCAATCAGCACCAGAGGACCGTCCGGCAGTTCCGCCAGATGGGTGTCGCCGAATGGCATTTCGATCCGCACCATCGGGTTGCGTTGCAACTGGTCGATCAGGCTCAGCGCACTGCTTTCGCGCGCCAGCACATGGATTTCCAGATCACGCCCGCCATGCGGTGCCGAGGCCAGGGAGAACGCGGATTTCTCACCGTTCTCGCGCTCGATCATCAAGTACTGCCCGGCGTGATAACGCGGTGGCTTGCCCGCCGGCGCTCGCAGACGCACACGCCAGGTATCGCCGCCGACGTCCCTGCATTCAATGACCTGACACGACAAGCTGCGCACCGGCAATTCTCCCAGCGCGAGCACGCCATCCCACAGCACGATGCAGTCTTCCAGCGGCTCTGCAATGCAAGTGTAGAACTCGCCATGGTCGCGCACACCGCCTTCCTGTTCGACCCGCCCTTCCACCAGCAATGCGGCGCACACATGGCAATTGCCGTTTCGACAGCTTTGCGGGCATTCATAGCCCAGACGCCGCGCGCCATCGAGAATCCGCTCGCCGGGCAGAATCTTTAGCACTGCTCCGGAGGGCTGCAAGGTTACACGCATCAATCTATTCCTAACTGATTCCAGATGGCATCGATCCGCTGGGTAACGGCTTCGTCCTTGACGATCACCCGGCCCCACTCGCGAGTGGTTTCGCCCGGCCATTTATGCGTGGCATCGAGCCCCATCTTCGAACCCAGGCCGGAAACCGGCGAGGCGAAGTCCAGGTAATCGATCGGCGTGTTGTCGATCATCACCGTGTCGCGCTTGGGGTCCATGCGCGTGGTGATGGCCCAGATCACGTCGTTCCAGTCGCGTGCGTTGATGTCGTCATCAGTGACGATAACGAACTTGGTGTACATGAACTGTCGCAAAAACGACCAGACACCCAGCATTACCCGCTTGGCATGGCCGGGATACGACTTCTTCATGGTCACGATGGCCATGCGGTACGAGCAGCCTTCGGGCGGCAGGTAGAAGTCGGTGATCTCCGGGAACTGCTTCTGCAGGATCGGCACGAACACTTCGTTCAGCGCCACGCCAAGAATCGCCGGCTCATCCGGCGGACGGCCGGTGTAGGTGCTGTGGTAGATCGGTTTGATGCGGTGGGTGATGCGCTCGACGGTGAACACCGGGAAGCTGTCGACTTCGTTGTAGTAGCCGGTGTGGTCGCCGTACGGGCCTTCATCGGCCATTTCGCCCGGATGGATCACGCCTTCCAGGATGATCTCGGCGGTCGCCGGGACCTGCAAGTCGTTGCCGCGGCACTTCACCAGCTCGGTGCGGTTGCCGCGCAGCAGGCCAGCGAAAGCATATTCGGAAAGGCTGTCCGGCACAGGCGTTACAGCGCCAAGAATGGTCGCCGGGTCAGCACCCAGCGCCACGGACACCGGGAACGGCTGGCCAGGATGCTTCTCGCACCACTCGCGGTAATCCAGCGCGCCGCCACGGTGACTCAGCCAGCGCATGATGACCTTGTTGCGGCCAATCACTTGCTGACGGTAGATACCGAGGTTCTGGCGGTCCTTGTTCGGACCTTTGGTGACGGTCAGGCCCCAGGTGATCAGCGGGCCGACGTCGCCCGGCCAGCAGGTCTGCACCGGCAGCATCGCGAGGTCGACGTCGTCGCCTTCGATGACCACTTCCTGGCACACCGCGTCTTTGACGACTTTCGGTGCCATGGCGATGATCTTGCGGAAGATCGGCAGCTTGGACCAGGCATCTTTCAGGCCTTTCGGCGGCTCGGGTTCCTTGAGGAACGCCAGCAGCTTGCCGATCTCGCGCAATTCGCTGACCGCTTCTGCGCCCATGCCCAGCGCCACGCGCTCAGGGGTGCCGAACAGGTTGCCGAGCACCGGGATGTCATAACCCGTGGGCTTTTCGAAAAGCAGGGCCGGACCTTTGGCACGCAGGGTGCGGTCGCAGACCTCGGTCATTTCGAGCACTGGGGACACCGGAACCTGGATGCGCTTGAGTTCGCCGCGCTTTTCCAGACCGCTGATAAAGTCGCGCAAGTCGCGATACTGCATGCGTGAGCCTCGTGTTGGCCGTGCCGTTCGGGGGTGGCAGTTTAGCGCCGAACCCCTCTATTCAGAACCACGAACTGCCGGTTGATCAAAAATCAGATAGCAAAAAGCCGGGTTTCCCCGGCTTTTTGGCCCGTTCGACTTACTTGCGTTTCATCGACAGGAAGAACTCATCGTTGGTCTTGGTCGTTTTCAACTTGTCGACCAGGAACTCGATGGCAGCGATTTCGTCCATCGGGTGCAGCAGCTTGCGAAGGATCCACATGCGTTGCAGCTCGTCGTCGGCTGTCAACAACTCTTCGCGGCGGGTGCCGGAACGGTTGATGTTGATGGCCGGGAAGACGCGTTTTTCAGCGATACGACGATCCAGCGGCAGTTCCATGTTGCCCGTGCCTTTGAATTCCTCGTAGATCACTTCGTCCATCTTCGAGCCGGTTTCAACCAGCGCGGTGGCGATGATGGTCAGCGAACCGCCTTCTTCGATGTTCCGCGCGGCGCCGAAGAAACGTTTCGGTTTCTCCAGGGCGTGGGCATCGACACCACCGGTGAGTACTTTGCCGGAGCTCGGGATCACGGTGTTGTAGGCGCGAGCCAGACGGGTGATGGAGTCGAGCAGGATCACCACGTCCTTCTTGTGTTCGACCAGGCGCTTGGCCTTCTCGATCACCATTTCGGCAACCTGCACGTGGCGGGTTGGCGGCTCATCGAACGTCGAGGCAACCACTTCGCCGCGCACGGTGCGCTGCATTTCGGTTACTTCTTCCGGACGTTCGTCGATCAGCAATACGATCAGGTGAACTTCAGGATTGTTACGCGCGATGTTGGCTGCAATGTTCTGCAGCATGATCGTTTTACCGGCTTTCGGCGGTGCAACGATCAGACCGCGCTGGCCTTTGCCGATCGGGGCGCACAGGTCGATGACACGACCGGTCAAGTCTTCGGTGGAACCGTTGCCGGCTTCCATCTTCATGCGCACGGTCGGGAACAGCGGGGTCAGGTTCTCGAAGAGAATCTTGTTTTTCGCGTTCTCGGGACGATCGTAGTTGATCGTGTCGACCTTGAGCAGCGCGAAATAACGCTCGCCTTCCTTTGGAGGACGGATCTTGCCAACGATAGTGTCACCGGTGCGCAAGTTGAAGCGACGGATCTGACTCGGCGAGACGTAGATATCGTCTGGGCCGGCGAGATAGGAAGCGTCAGCGGAGCGAAGGAAGCCGAAGCCGTCCTGGAGAATCTCCAGCACGCCATCACCGGAGATTTCCTCGCCGCTTTTAGCGTGCTTTTTGAGCAGGGAGAAAATCACGTCCTGCTTGCGCGAACGGGCCATATTTTCTATGCCCATCTGTTCGGCCAATTCGAGCAGTTCGGTAATCGGCTTTTGCTTGAGTTCAGTCAGATTCATATAGGAATGACGTAATCATTTATGGAGGGGGGGAAATTAAGCTTTTGGCTTAATGAGGCCGCGCCGCAGAGAAGGCGACAGGATCGCGTACTTATTCGAAAAGGAGTGCGTCGGCGACGGCTAGCAGGGGGCAGTGGAGAAACCAGTGCGGGGCCGAATGTACCACCTGAGTTTCGGAGCGTCTAGCCCTCAATAACGAAAAGGCCCCGCAATGTGCGGGGCCTTTTTGATGACACTTTAAACGACGCTTAGATGTTGGCGTCGAGGAAAGCAGCCAGTTGCGACTTCGACAGTGCGCCGACCTTGGTCGCTTCAACGTTGCCGTTCTTGAACAGCATCAGAGTCGGGATACCACGCACGCCGTGCTTGGCCGGGGTTTCCTGGTTTTCGTCGATGTTCAGTTTGGCAACGGTCAGCTTGCCTTTGTAGGTTTCAGCAATTTCGTCCAGAACAGGAGCGATCATTTTGCAAGGGCCGCACCATTCAGCCCAGTAGTCGACCAGTACAGCGCCTTCGGCCTTGAGGACGTCGACGTCGAAGCTAGCGTCGGTGACGTGTTTAATAAGATCGCTGCTCATGGAAGTCTCCAGGTTGTAAGCAAAAAAACGTGGCCCATCATAGCTGCCCTTCCCTCGTTCAGGAAGGTGCAGATGATTGAGTCTCGCTATGGTGCCGCATGAGTTTGGGTATAGCCCAAGTCACGAGGTGGCGGGAGCGACGAAGGCAATTCCGGTGCGCAGTGCTGCATTGCGTACATGCTCCTGCATGGCTTTCTGTGCCGCGCCGGACGCCCGCCGGGCCAGTGCACGGAGGATTTTGCGGTGTTCCTGCCAGGTTTCCATGGCCCGCTCCGCCCGGATGAACGGTAGTTTCTGGCTCTCTAGAAAAATGTCGGCGCTGGCCGTCAGGATGCTCAGCATCGCCTGATTGCCGCTCGCCAGCAGGATGCGCCGGTGAAACTCGAAATCCAGTCGCGCCGCGGCCTCGAAGTCGCCGGCCTTCAATTCGATGCGCATGGCGGCGACGTTATCTTCCAGTGCATCGAGCTCGTGAGTACTCAGGGTCACCGCCGCCAAACCGGCGGCAAAGCCTTCCAGGGCATAGCGCAACTGGAAGATGTCCAGCGGCGAGGCCTGGGCCGCGAACGGCCAACTCAGCCCCGCATCACCTCGCGGCAAATCAACCGGTGACTGCACGAACACGCCTTTGCCCGGCTGGATGCTGATCACCCCCAACGCACTCAATGACGACAACGCTTCGCGCAGCGACGCCCGACTGACCCCCAATTGCACCGCCAGGTCCCGTTGCGAGGGCAAGGCATCCCCAGGCCCGAAGCCCTGTTCGGTGATCAGTTTACGGATGGCTTGCAGCGCCACTTCAGGTACGGCGCGGGAGATCGAGTTCATGGTTTTCCAGACGAACCAGGCCAATGAGCGGTTAGTTGTAAAGCTATTCGCAACGCCCGGCAAGTCGTGCCCCATGGGGGTTCGGAGATTTTCATGGATGCGCTATCGGGGTGCGAAACGCCGATCAACTGTTCAGACCAGTAAGACCGAGCAACACCAGCAAAACCGTGGCCTTACACCCCAAAAACCCGATATTGGCACGGCCCATGCTCTGTCGATCCGCAGAATTCACTTCTCGCCGATTCGGAGATTTGCCATGACCCAGCGTTACAGCGCCCTCCTCGCCGCCCTGTTTGCCAGCCTGATGCTGAGCCAGGCGCCCGCCCACGCCGACGGTCTGGAGGATGTGGTCAAGCGCGGCATCCTCAAGGTTGCCGTGCCTCAGGACTTCCCGCCCTTCGGCTCGGTCGGCCCGGACATGAAACCGCGCGGCCTCGATATCGACACCGCCAAGCTGCTGGCCGACCAACTCAAGGTCAAACTCGAGCTGACGCCGGTCAACAGCACCAACCGCATTCCGTTCCTGACCACCGGCAAGGTCGATCTGGTGATCTCCAGCCTCGGCAAGAACCCCGAGCGCGAGAAAGTCATCGACTTCTCCCGTGCCTACGCGCCGTTCTACCTCGCCGTATTCGGTCCGCCAGACGCCAGCATCAAAAGCCTGGACGACCTCAAGGGCAAAACCATCAGCGTCACCCGTGGCGCCATCGAAGACATCGAACTGACCAAAGTCGCGCCCGAAGGCGTGACCATCAAGCGCTTCGAAGACAACAACTCGACCATCGCCGCTTACCTCGCCGGGCAAGTCGACCTGATCGCCAGCGGCAACGTGGTGATGGTGACCATCAGCGAGCGCAACCCGAAACGCATTCCGGCGCTGAAAGTGAAGCTCAAGGATTCGCCGGTCTACGTCGGCGTGAACAAAAACGAGCCGGCGTTGCTGGACAAGGTCAACCAGATCCTCGCCACCGCCAGGACTGACGGCGCGCTGGAGAAGAACTCCCGGACCTGGCTCAAAGAGCCGCTGCCGGCCGATCTCTGATCGTCGTTGCGGAGACTGAACATGGCTTATCAGTTCGATTTCATACCGGTGGTGCAAAACACCGACCTGCTGCTGCGCGGTGCGCTGTTCACCCTTGAACTGACGGCCATCGGCGCGGTGCTCGGGGTGGGCTTGGGCATCGTCGGGGCGCTGGTGCGGGCGTGGAACATCCGCCCGTTCGCCGGCATTTTTGGGGTCTATGTCGAGTTGATCCGCAACACGCCGTTTCTGGTGCAGTTGTTTTTCATCTTCTTCGGCCTGCCGTCACTGGGTGTGCAGATTTCGGAATGGCAGGCCGCGGTGCTGGCGATGGTGATCAACCTCGGCGCCTATTCCACCGAGATCATCCGCGCCGGCATTCAAGCAATCCCTCGAGGACAGCTGGAAGCCGCCGCCGCGTTGGCGATGACCCGTTTCGAAGCCTTTCGCCACGTGGTGCTGCTGCCGGCGCTGGGCAAGGTTTGGCCGGCATTGAGCAGCCAGATCATCATCGTGATGTTGGGTTCGGCAGTCTGCTCGCAGATCGCCACCGAAGAGCTGAGCTTCGCCGCCAACTTCATTCAGTCGCGCAACTTCCGCGCCTTTGAAACCTACGCCCTGACCACGCTGGTCTACCTGTGCATGGCGCTAATGATCCGCCAATTGCTGAACTGGATTGGTCGCCGCTACATAGCCCGGAGCAGCCAATGAGCGATTTCACCTTCTGGGACGTCGTACGCAACCTGCTCACCGGCCTGCAATGGACCCTGGCGCTGTCGCTGGTGGCGTTTATCGGTGGTGGACTGATCGGCTTGCTGATCATGGTCATGCGCATCTCGAAAAAATCCCTGCCGCGCAGCTTCGCCCGCACCTACATCGAATTGTTCCAAGGCACGCCGCTGTTGATGCAGCTGTTTCTAGTGTTCTTCGGCGTAGCGTTGGCCGGGGTGGAGATTTCGCCGTGGATGGCCGCGGCGATTGCCCTGACGCTGTTCACCAGCGCTTACCTGGCGGAGATCTGGCGCGGTTGCGTCGAATCGATCCCCAACGGCCAGTGGGAGGCCTCGTCGAGCCTGGCGCTGAACCCGCTGGAGCAACTGCGTTACGTGATCCTGCCGCAAGCCCTGCGGATCGCCGTGGCACCGACCGTGGGTTTCTCGGTGCAAGTGGTCAAAGGCACCGCCGTCACCTCGATCATCGGCTTCACCGAACTGACCAAGACCGGCGGCATGCTCGCCAACGCAACCTTCGAACCGTTCATGGTCTACGGCCTCGTGGCCCTCGGTTACTTCCTGCTCTGCTACCCCTTGTCCCTCAGTGCCCGCTACCTGGAAAGGAGACTGCATGCCTCTGCTTAGAATCTCGGCCCTGCATAAATATTACGGCGACCACCATGTACTCAAAGGCATCGACCTGAGTGTCGAGGAAGGCCAGGTCGTGGCGATCATCGGCCGCAGCGGCTCGGGCAAATCCACCTTGTTGCGCACCCTTAATGGCCTGGAATCGATCAACGACGGCGTGATTGAAGTCGACGGCGAATACCTCGACGCCGCCCGTGCCGATCTGCGCAGCTTGCGACAGAAAGTCGGGATGGTGTTTCAGCAGTTCAACCTGTTCCCGCACCTGACGGTCGGCGAGAACGTGATGCTCGCGCCGCAAGTGGTGCAGAAAGTGCCGAAAGCCAAAGCGGCCGAACTGGCGCGGGAGATGCTGGAACGAGTCGGGTTGGGGGAGAAATTCGATGCCTTCCCGGATCGGTTGTCTGGAGGGCAGCAACAACGGGTGGCGATTGCCCGGGCGCTGGCGATGTCGCCGAAGGTCTTGCTGTGCGATGAGATTACCTCGGCGCTGGACCCGGAACTGGTCAATGAAGTGCTGAGCGTGGTCCGGCAACTGGCCAAGGAAGGGATGACGTTGATTATGGTCACCCATGAAATGCGTTTTGCCCGGGAGGTTGGGGATAAGTTGGTGTTCATGCATCAGGGCAAGGTGCATGAGGTTGGGGATCCGAAGGTGTTGTTCGTGAATCCGCAAACGGCGGAGCTGGCGAATTTTATCGGGACGGTTGAGGTGGCGGGCTGAAGGTTCTTCAGCGCCTGTGAGTCCGTCTTCGCGAGCAGGCTCGCTCCCACAAGGGTTTCGTGGACGACGCAGAACCACTGTGGGAGCGAGCCTGCTCGCGATTGACCGCGCAGCGGTCACCGGCATTACTGCGCAGGATCAAGGCTTTGAACACTGCGCGTTGGCGGCAGCGTTTGATCGTGGCACGATGTCGAGGTTATCGACCGAGACCCCCTGACCATGCCGCAATCCCAAGCCAAGAATCTGTCCCTGATCGCCGCAATCGATCTGGGCTCCAACAGCTTTCACATGGTCGTGGCCAAGGCCCAGAACGGCGAAATCCGTATTCTCGAACGACTCGGGGAGAAGGTTCAGCTGGCGGCCGGCATCGACGATGAGCGTCAGCTCAGTGAAGAATCCATGCAACGCGGGCTCGATTGCCTGAAGCGTTTCGCCCAACTGATCAGCGGTATGCCGACCGGCGCCGTGCGGATCGTCGGCACCAACGCCTTGCGTGAAGCCCGTAACCGTGGCGAATTTATCCGCCGCGCTGAAGAAATTCTCGGCCACCCGGTGGAAGTCATCTCCGGCCGTGAAGAAGCGCGCCTGATCTACCTCGGCGTTTCCCACACCCTCGCCGACACCCCGGGCAAACGCCTGGTGGCCGACATCGGCGGCGGCAGTACCGAATTCATCATCGGCCAGCGCTTCGAACCGCTGCTGCGCGAAAGCCTGCAAATGGGCTGCGTCAGCTACACCCAGCGTTATTTCAAGGACGGCAAGATCACCCCGGCCCGCTACGCCCAGGCGTACACCGCGGCGCGGCTGGAGATCATGAGCATCGAACACGCCCTGCACCGTCTGACCTGGGATGAAGCCATCGGCTCCTCGGGCACCATCCGCGCCATCGGCCTGGCGCTGAAGGCCGGCGGTCATGGCACGGGCGAAGTCAACGCCCAAGGCCTGGCCTGGCTCAAGCGCAAGCTGATCAAACTTGGCGACATCGAGAAGATCGACTTCGAAGGCATCAAGCCTGACCGCCGGGCGATCTTCCCTGCCGGCCTGGCGATTCTCGAAGCGATCTTCGACGCACTCGAACTGCAACGCATGGACCACTGTGAAGGCGCCCTGCGCGAAGGCGTGCTCTATGACCTGTTGGGCCGTCATCATCACGAAGACGTCCGTGAGCGCACCCTCAGCTCGTTGATGGAGCGTTATCACGTCGATCTGGAACAAGCGGCGCGGGTTGAGCGCAAGGCGTTGCATGCCTTCGATCAAGTCGCCGAAGATTGGGATCTGGATGACGGTGTCTGGCGTGAACTGCTGGGCTGGGCCGCCAAGGTCCATGAAGTGGGCCTGGACATCGCCCACTATCACTACCACAAGCATGGCGCCTACCTGATCGAGCACTCGGACCTGGCCGGGTTCTCCCGCGAAGACCAACTGATGCTCGCGCTACTGGTGCGTGGCCACCGACGCAATATCCCCCGGGACAAGTTTGCCGACTTCGGCGATGAAGGCATCAAGCTGATTCGCCTGTGCGTGCTGCTGCGCTTTGCGATTCTGTTCCATCACATCCGCGGCACCCAGGAAATGCCTCAGGTCGTGCTGCAGGCCAATGGCGACAGCCTGGATGTGTTGTTCCCGGAAAACTGGCTGGACGAAAACCAGCTGACCCAGGCCGACTTCGGCCTGGAGGCGGAATGGCTGACCCGCGTCGGCTTTGTGCTTAACGTTCGCTGAAATTGAAAAAGGCCTTCTTCGGAAGGCCTTTTTTATGTCCACGATTCGGCAGACGACGCAGGTCCCATGTGGGAGCGAGCCTGCTCGCGATGGCGGCTGAACATTCAACATTGATGTCGAATGTGATGGCCTCTTCGCGAGCAGGCTCGCTCCCACAGGTTTTGCGCGTTAACGAACGGCCAGAATCGGGCTACCCAATCGTTCCAGCAGTGTTGCCTGCGCGCTGCGCGGGTTCTGGTTGCCGGTCGGCGTGTTGCGGATGTAACGGCCGTCCGCCTGCAGGCTCCAGCTGTGGGTGTTATCGGTGAGATAAAGTTCCAGCTCTTTCTTGACCCGCAAGATCAGCTTCTTGCCCTCGACCGGGAAGCAAGTCTCGACGCGCTTGTCGAGGTTGCGCTCCATCCAGTCGGCGCTGGACAGGAACATCTGCTCTTCGCCGCCATTGAGGAAGTAGAAGACCCGGGTGTGCTCCAGGAAGCGCCCGATGATCGAGCGCACGTGGATGTTGTGCGAAACCCCGGCGATGCCCGGTCGCAGGCAGCACATGCCGCGCACCACCAGATCAATACGCACCCCGGACTGACTGGCCTTGTACAGCGCGCGAATGATTTTCGGATCGGTCAGCGAGTTGAACTTGGCGATGATGTGCGCCGGTTTGCCGTCGAGGGCGAACTGGGTTTCGCGGGCAATCATGTCGAGCATGCCCTTCTTCAGCGTGAACGGCGCGTGCAGCAGCTTCTTCATGCGCAAGGTTTTACCCATGCCGATCAGCTGACTGAACAGTTTGCCAACGTCTTCGCACAAGGCGTCATCCGAGGTCAGCAAGCTGTAGTCGGTGTACAGGCGGGCGTTGGCCGCGTGGTAGTTGCCGGTCCCCAAGTGGGCGTAACGGACAATCTCGCCAGCCTCGCGACGCAAGATCAGCATCATCTTGGCGTGGGTCTTGAAGCCGACCACGCCGTAAATCACCACCGCACCGGCCGCTTGCAGACGGCTGGCCAGTTGCAGGTTGGACTCTTCGTCGAACCGCGCACGCAACTCGATCACCGCAGTGACTTCCTTGCCGTTACGCGCCGCATCGACCAGCGCATCGACGATTTCGGAGTTGGCACCGGAGCGGTACAGGGTCTGACGGACCGCCAATACATGCGGGTCCTTGGCAGCCTGGCGCAGCAGGTCGACTACCGGAGTGAAGGACTCGAACGGGTGCAGCAGCAGGATGTCCTGCTTGCTGATCACGCTGAAAATGTTCTCGCTGTTTTGCAGCAGTTTCGGGATCTGCGGGGTGAACGGCGTGTATTGCAGCGCTCGCTGACTGTCCAGACCGGTGATGCTGAACAGGCGGGTCAGGTTGACCGGCCCGTTGACCTGATACAGCTCGGTCTCGTGCAGGTTGAACTGCTTGAGCAAGTAGTCGGACAGGTGTTTCGGGCACGTATCGGCGACTTCCAGGCGCACCGCGTCACCGTAGCGACGGGAGAACAACTCGCCGCGCAGGGCGCGGGCCAGGTCTTCTACATCTTCGGTGTCGACGGCGAGGTCGGCGTTTCGGGTCAGACGGAACTGGTAGCAGCCCTTGACCTTCATGCCCTGGAACAGGTCATCGGCGTGCGCGTGGATCATCGACGACAGGAACACGTAGTTGTCGCCCGAGCCGCCCACTTCTTCCGGCAACTTGATGACCCGCGGCAGCAGACGTGGCGCCGGGATGATCGCCAGACCGGAATCGCGGCCGAAGGCATCGATACCTTCGAGCTCGACGATGAAGTTCAGGCTCTTGTTCACCAGCAACGGGAACGGGTGCGTCGGATCGAGGCCGATCGGGGTAATGATCGGCGCGATCTCGTCGCGGAAATAGCGGCGCACCCAGGTTTTGATCTTGGTGGTCCAGTGACGCCGGCGGATGAAGCGGACCTGATGCTTTTCCAGTTCCGGCAACAGGATGTCGTTGAGGATCGCGTACTGGCGGTCGACGTGACCGTGCACCAGTTCGCTGATACGGGCCAGGGCCTGGTGCGGTTGCAGGCCATCGGCGCCGGCCTGTTCACGGGCGAAGGTGATCTGCTTCTTCAGGCCGGCCACACGAATCTCGAAGAACTCGTCCAGGTTGCTGGAGAAGATCAGCAGAAACTTCAGCCGCTCCAGCAACGGGTAGGACTCATCCAGCGCCTGCTCCAGCACGCGGATGTTGAACTGCAGTTGCGAGAGCTCGCGATGGATGTACAGGCTGCTGTCATCCAGGCCGGGAATGGCAATCGCCGGCGCCGCTATTGCGGGCTCGGCCACCGCCGCGGGAGGAGCAGGCTCCAGTTCCGGCGGGGTTTCGGCGATTTGCTCCACCACAGGTTGAGCATCTTTTACGGCAACTTCAGTGAGTACTTCGGTATTCATCGAATGTTCCTGGGAGGGCTATTTTTGCTCTCGTAACAATTGAGCAGCACGGACGGCAAAGTAAGTCAGGATGCCATCAGCGCCTGCACGTTTAAAAGCGGTCAGGGATTCGAGGATAACCCCTTCGCTCAACCAGCCATTCTGGATCGCCGCCATGTGCATGGCATATTCACCGCTGACCTGATAAACAAAGGTCGGCACTTTAAATTCTTCTTTGACCCGGTAGAGGATGTCCAGATACGGCATGCCTGGCTTGACCATGACCATGTCCGCGCCTTCTGACAAGTCCGCCGCCACTTCGTGCAGGGCTTCGTTGCTGTTGGCCGGGTCCATCTGATAGGAGGCCTTGTTGGCCTTGCCCAGGTTCAGCGCCGAACCGACTGCATCGCGGAACGGGCCGTAATAGGCGCTGGCGTACTTCGCCGAGTAGGCCATGATCCGCACGTTGACGTGATCGGCCAGTTCCAGCGCTTCGCGGATCGCCTGGATGCGACCGTCCATCATGTCTGACGGGGCCACCACCTGAGCGCCGGCTTCGGCGTGGGACAGCGCCTGCTTGACCAGTGCGTCGACGGTGATGTCGTTCTGCACGTAGCCTTCTTCGTCGAGGATACCGTCCTGGCCGTGGGTAGTGAACGGGTCCAGGGCGACGTCAGTGATCACACCCAGTTCAGGGAATTGCGCACGCAACGCACGGGTGGCGCGCTGGGCAATCCCGTTCGGGTTCCAGGCTTCAGCGGCGTCCAGAGACTTGAGCTCCGGCGGCGTCACCGGGAACAGTGCCAGCGCCGGAATCCCCAGCTCGACCCACTTGGCCGCTTCTTCAAGCAACAGATCGATGGTCAGGCGCTCGACGCCTGGCATCGACGCCACCGCTTCGCGACGGTTTTCACCGTCCAGCACGAACACCGGCAGGATCAGATCGTCGACGGTCAGAACATTTTCACGGACCAGTCGACGCGAGAAATCATCACGGCGATTGCGACGCAGGCGGGTTGCTGGAAACAAACGGTTGGCGGGGGTAAAGCTCACGGCAGACTCCTGAGCCCGCGCTGGCGGGCGAGCGTGACAGTTATAAGCGGCCATTATGACGAAGGTATTACAGTTGTGTGCACCCCTGTGACAGGTAGTCGCATTCCATTGTCCTTGTAGGAAATGTTCACGTCGAGACACATTTGGACACTTTCATGAATGTTCCCGAAGGGTTAGGCTGCGCGTTCATTTCGCCAGCATCCAGACAATGCTCCAACAATTTCTTCAGGAATTCGGCTACTTCGCCCTCTTTCTCGGCACGTTTTTCGAAGGCGAAACCATTCTGGTGCTCGCAGGCTTCCTCGCGTTCCGTGGATACATGGACCTCAAAGTGGTCATGATCGTGGCGTTCCTCGGCAGCTATGCCGGCGATCAGCTGTGGTATTTCCTGGGGCGCAAGCACGGCCGCAAGTTGCTGGCGCGCAAACCGCGCTGGCAGATGATGGGCGATCGGGCGCTGGAACATATCCGCAAGCACCCGGACATCTGGGTGCTGAGCTTCCGGTTTGTCTATGGCCTGCGCACGGTGATGCCGGTGGCGATCGGCCTGTCGGGCTATCCGCCAGGACGTTATCTGCTGCTCAACGGGATTGGTGCCGCGATCTGGGCCGCCGCGCTGGCTGCCGCCGCGTATCACTTCGGCGCGGTGCTCGAAGGCCTGCTCGGCAGCGTCAAGAAGTACGAGCTGTGGGTGCTCGGCGCCCTGCTGATCCTGGGCTTTTGCCTGTGGTTGCGCCGGCGCTTCAAGAATGCCCGCCTGGCGAAGAAGATCTACGCCGACGAGCAGGCCGAACGGGCCAAATCTGTCGAGACTAAGACGCCAGTCGAGTGAAACGGTTTCTGCAACAGTAGAGACCGATACCACTGAGCAGGCTGTAACTCAGCAGGCCGACCCAGCCTGCCGCGCTGGCCGGCCACAGCCCAACGACCGGTGCCAGCCACACCAGCGGCACATTCGACGCCAGGCGCAGCAGCTCCAGCTTCAGCGCCCACGGGCGATTCTCCAGGGCCACGCCCAACGTAAACAAACCCAGCGCCACGGCACTCCAGCCGAGCACCAGCGCGGCGGTTGGCAAACTCCGCTCCAGGTTCATCAAGTAGCTGCCCAGCGCGATGTAGACGCAGAACTGCAACACGACGTAAAGCTGCTGACGCCCGTCCAGCGGCACCTCGAATTTACGGAACTGACTCAGGTCTGGCTTGTTCATCGGGTACTTGGCCGCCACGTCCGCCGGCCGCCAACCGGTGCGCATGAACCAGATGCGCAGCTTGTCCCATTTGCTTTGTGCACGCCGTGCGTCATCCCACAGCTGCGCGTAGAACTGCACGTTCGCCCACAAAGGATTCCAGCTCGCCAGCGGCGTGGTCACGCCGAAAATCACCGGTTCGTTGTCGTCTTCTTCCTGGAACGAGCCGAATAGACGGTCCCAAATAATGAACACCCCGCCGTAGTTGCGATCCATGTAGAGAGCGTTCTGTGCATGGTGAGCCCGATGATTGGACGGCGTGACGAAGAACCACTCGAACCAGCCGAGCTTGGGAATGTGTTTGGTATGCACCCAGAATTGGTACAGCAAGTTCAGCGAGGCGACGCTGATGAACACCAGCAGCGGCACGCCGAGCACGGCCATCGGCAGATAGAAAATCCAGCTCAACAGGAAGCCGGTACTGGTCTGGCGCAATGCCGTGGAAAGGTTGTAGTCCTCGCTCTGGTGATGCACCGAGTGCGCCGCCCAGAGGATGTTGCGTTCATGGCCCATGCGATGCAGCCAGTAGTAGCAGAAGTCGTAGAGGACAAAGGCGAAAACCCAGACCCAAACGCTGTCGGCCGAGAGTTCGAACAGCGCCAGGTGCTTGAGGGCAAACGCATACGTCACCAGGCCGACGCCTTTGGTCAACAGGCCGGTGGTGGTCGACAGCACGCCGGTGCTCATGCTGTTGATCGCGTCAGCCACACGATAATTGCTCACTCCGCGCCAACGGTCGGCCAGCAGTTCGACGGCAATCAGCACAAAGAAAAACGGCACTGCATACAGAATGAAGTCCATGACGCGCCCTGATCGGAATCTTGAGGACAGATCCTAGGTGTAGCCGCGAATTATCCCTATGGCAACGAGTGACAAATTAGTGGACATTTAACGCCATGAATCTGGAGAAAAGCCCATGAGCAAAAAAATTGCAGTGATCCTATCCGGCTGTGGCGTGTACGACGGCGCCGAGATCCACGAAAGCGTGATCACCCTGCTGCGTCTGGACCAGCGGGGGGCGCAGGTGCAGTGTTTCGCACCGAACATCGCGCAGTTGCATGTGATCAATCACCTGACCGGCGAAGAAATGCCCGAGTCGCGCAACGTACTGGTGGAGTCGGCGCGGATCGCTCGAGGCAACATCAAGGATATCCGCGAAGCGGACGTGGAAGACTTCGATGCGCTGATTGTTCCGGGTGGTTTCGGGGCGGCCAAGAACCTGTCGAACTTCGCCGTCGAAGGCGCCGGCTGCACCGTGCAACCGGAAGTCCTGGCGTTGGCTGAAGCCTTTGCCGAGGCCGGCAAACCAGTCGGGCTGATCTGCATCTCGCCGGCGCTCGCAGCGAAGATCTATGGACCGGGCGTGACCTGCACCATCGGCAACGACGCCGATACTGCCGCCGCCATGAACAAGATGGGCGCTACACACGCCGACTGCGCGGTAACTGACATCGTTGAAGACAAAGCACGCAAACTGGTCAGCACCCCGGCGTACATGCTGGCGCAATCGATCAGCGAAGCGGCGTCAGGCATCAACAAACTGGTCGACCGCGTTCTGGAACTGACCCACGAAAACGACGCCTGACACTGTTCAGTATGGGAGCGATCCTGCTCGCGATAGCGGTCTAACCGTCGACATCAATGTTGAATGTGCCGACCCCATCGCGAGCAGGCTCGCTCCCACAGGGATCACCGTCATGCTTAAGTCTTGCGCGATAGCCGCGTGAGGATCCGGTCCAGTGCATTGGCAAACGCCTGCTTCTCGCGCTCGCCAAACGGCGCTGGCCCGCCGCTCATCTGCCCCTGTTCACGCAAATCGGTGAACAGGTTACGCACCGCCAACCGATCGCCCATGTTCTGCGCATCGAACTCTTTGCCCCGTGGATCCAGCGCCGCAACGCCCTTTTTCACCAGTCGGTCGGCCAGCGGCACATCGCTGCAGATCACCAATTCGCCGGGGACCGCGTATTCCACCAGGTAGTCGTCGGCGGCATCCGGACCACTTGGCACCACGATCAACTTCACCAGGGCCAAACCCGGTTTGATCTGCGGCTGTCCGGCCACCAGCACCACTTCGAACTGGCGCTTGAGGGCGAACTTCACCACCAGATCCTTGGCCGCCCGGGGGCAGGCGTCGGCATCGATCCAGACACGCATGTTTTTACCTCTTGAGGATCACTCGGATCAGGAAACCGGCACCCGCCGCTTCTCAGCCAGCCGACTACGGCTATACAGCACGATGATCGCGATAATCGCCACCGCCTGCGCACTCAGCGAATACGCATCAGCGTGGATCCCCAGCCAGTCGAAGTCAAAGAACGGCACCGGCCGGATGCCGAAAATCCCGGCTTCCTGCAACGCCTTCACGCCATGCCCGGCAAACACCACCGACAACGCGCACAACAGACCGGCGTTGATACTGAAAAACAGCGACAGCGGCAGCTTCGCCGAGCCACGCAGAATCACCCAAGCCAGACCCACCAACAACACCAACGCCGTCGCACCACCCGCCAGTACCGCGTTATGGCCTGCCGGACCTGCCTGCAGCCACAAGGTCTCGTAGAACAGAATCACTTCAAACAGCTCGCGATACACCGAGAAGAACGCCAGCGTCGCAAACCCGAAACGCCCACCGCCGCCCACCAGGCTGCTCTTGATGTAATCCTGCCAGGCCGCCGCATGACGACGGTCGTGCATCCACACGCCGAGCCAAAGCACCATGACGGCGGCAAACAACGCCGTCGCACCTTCCAGCAATTCGCGCTGCGAACCGCTGACATCGATCACGTACGCCGCCAGCGCCCAGGTCCCGAGACCGGCCAGCAGCGCCAGCCCCCAGCCGACGTTGACGCTGCGCACCGCCGATTGCTGGCCAGTATTGCGCAGGAACGCGAGAATCGCCGCGAGCACCAGAATCGCTTCCAGGCCTTCGCGCAACAGAATCAACAAACCGGAGATGTAGCTCAGGGACCAACTCAAGCCATCGCTGCCCAGCAGACCGGCAGACGTCTTCAACTTGGTCTTGGCCGCATCCAGTCGTTCCTGAACCTGGGCCACCGGCAAACCGTCCTGCAACGACTGACGGTAAGCCATCAGCGATTTTTCAGTGTCTTTACGCACGTTGGCATCGACGTTATCCAGAGAACTTTCGACCAGTTCGAAACCCTCCAGATAAGCCGCCACCGACAGGTCATAAGCCTGATCGTGATCACCGGCACGGTAAGCGGCGATGCTCTTGTCCAGCGTTGCGGCGGTGTAGTCGAGCAATTGTGCCGGGCCACGCTTGACCTGCAGCGGTTGCGCTCGCTGCGCACGGAAGGTCGCCGCCGCTTGCGGCCCCTCGGCAACCTGCACTTCTGCGGGAGTCTGACGGGCCAGGTCGGCGATGTTGTAGGTCTTTTCGGATTTTGCAGCAGCCGGATCGGCGCTGAAGCTGGCGATGTAGGTCGCCAGGTCCCACCGCTGACGATCGTCCAGCTGATCGGCGAAGGCCGGCATGTCGGTGCCTTCGACACCGAGGCCCAAGGTGCTGTAGATCGCGTAGAGGCTCAGGTGATCCAACCGCGCCGCATCACGCAGATTGGACGGTGGCGGTATCAGACCAACACCCGCCGGGCCATCCCCGGCACCCGCGTCGCCGTGGCACACCGAACAATGCTGAGCGTACAACGGCGCACCACGGGTCGGATCCGGCGTAATGATCGGCGCCTGGCTGACTTCATAGGTCACCGCCAGTTTGGCGCCGAGTTGCCGTGCCTGACGGCCGACGTCCGCGCCGTCCTGACGCGCAGTGATCGCGTTGCGCAGCGTGCTGACGCCCTGATCCAGCCCGGCTTTTTCCGGTTTGGCCGGCATCGCGGCGATCAAGCCTTGCAGCGCCTTGATGGAGTCCAGCTGCTGTTGGTATTCGGACTCATTAATGACCTTGCCCGCTTGCACCGTTTCCGGGTAATCCGCACCGATGTAATCGAGCAAATGCAGCGCTTGCGGCGCGCCTTCCACGGTGTCGGCCAGCAGGTTGAAACTGCACAGGGCAAACAACGGCAACATCAGCCAGGCCAGGAAACGGGACGGGGCAGTCATGAATGAATCTCAATTGGTAATACGAAGTAACACATTGTTCACTTCCAATGACTTTCACTCAAGCTTTGTTCGCATGTGCTGCTGGTTCTGTGCGGGTCCGGACATGAAAAAGGCGACCTCGAGGGTCGCCTTTTTTGCACCTGAGTGTGTTTAAACCACGGCTTTACGCAATGTCGCCATGAACGCCGCTGCACCGATGAACAGCCCGGCAAACGTGCGATTCATGCGTCTCTGCTGCTTGGGCGTGCGCAACATCCGCAACACCTTCGATGCAAGCCCGGTGTAACCGGCCATGACGATCAGGTCGACGCAGATCATGGTCACACCGAGGATCAGGTACTGCGCCACCAGCGGTGCATGCGGATCAATGAATTGCGGCAGCACCGCGAGCATGAACACCAACGCCTTGGGGTTGCTGACGTTCACCAGGAAACCCCGGAACACCAGCGCCATCGGCTTGCCGATTTGCCGGACGGCCGCATCGTCGCTCATGTCATGGGGCAGCGCGCGCCATTGCTTGACCGCCAGGTAAACCAGATAAGCCACGCCAAACCATTTGATCGCATGGAAAGCAGTGGCCGAAGCCGCGAGGATTGCACCGACACCCGCGGCGACAATCGCAATCTGTAGCGCCAGGCCCAGTTGCAGGCCCAGGGCGTTCCAATAACCGCGCCAGAAACCGTATCGCAGACCGCTGGACATCGACGCAATGGCGCCGGCACCGGGCGACAGACTGATCACCCAGCAGGCGGCAAAAAACGCCAGCCATGTTTGAAGCACCATCGCACACCTCGACTCAGACTCGTGACAGACATCTAAGCTAATGCGGCTTTGGGCCGATGACTACCGATTTTTTTGCAGGACCGAGTTGAAGCCGACCAGCGTTTACAGCTGGAGGGCCCTTTCGCGAGCAGGCTCGCTCCCACATGGAATTTGTGAGCGCCACGGATCTACTGTGGGAGCGGGCTTGCTCGCGAAAGCGGTCTATCAGGCAACAGAAGGCTTACTTTTCGAAACCGTTGGAAGGGAATACATCGCTGCCGCGCCAGCGTCGAACCGAGCGCTGGAAGAACAGGCTGTTGGGCACTTGCACCATGGCGCTGCCGGTACCGAGTTCTTCAGCTTCGATCAGCGTGGTATAGAGCAGATTGATCGCAACGACCCGGCCTTTGACGCCGGGCTTGTCGGTGGTGTCCACCAACTCGACCACGTCGCCGAGGCGGAACGGGCCGACGGTGAAGATCAGGATTGCGCACAACAGATTCGAGAGCACGCTCCACATGGCGAAGAACGCCACGGCCGCTACCGCGACAAACCCGGACAACGCGGTCCAGAGCACCGTCGCCGACACCCCGAGGCGTTCCAGCACGAAGATCAGCGCGCTGCCCATGATCAGCCAGCGCAGACCACCGCGCAGCGGCATCAGCAGCTGTGGTGGAAACGGGTAGCGCTCACCCAGGCGAGTCAGGCATTTAGCGACGAAGCGTTGAGCGAAGTAACCCGCCAACAGGATCAGCAGGATTTGCACGACGAACCAGATTGGCTCGCCCCACACAGCCGGCAGCGGCAGCGTGAAGGCTTCCATCAGGACAGCGCCTCCAGCTCCGCCTGCATGCTTTCAAGCAGTTCCAGCGCTTCCATCCAGGCTTCTTCCAGCTCAGCTTCACGGACCTTCAGCTTGGCCTGTTCGGCCAGCAGATCACGCAAATCGTTCTTGCGCGCCGGCTCGTAAATGTCGCTGTCGCCGAGGCTGGTATCGATCTTCGCCAGTTTCTCGTGCAGTTTGCCCAGTTCGGCTTCGAGCTTGTCAGCCTCGCGCTTGTGCGGCGCCAGTTGCTGACGCAACGCGGCCGCCGCCTGGCGCTGGGCCTTCTTGTCGGTCTTGTCCGGATTGACCGGCGTATTGTTGACCGGGGCGTTGCGCTGGCGGTAGTCCACCAGCCAACGGGTGTAGTCTTCCAGGTCGCCGTCGAATTCCTCGACCTTGCCGTCCGCCACCAGATAGAAATTGTCGGTGGTGCTTTTGAGCAAATGACGATCGTGGGAGACCACCAGTACCGCGCCGCTGAATTCCTGAAGGGCCATGGTCAGCGCCAGGCGCATTTCCAGGTCCAGGTGGTTGGTCGGTTCGTCGAGCAGCAACAGGTTCGGCCGGCCCCAGGCGATCAACGCCAGCGCCAGGCGGGCCTTTTCGCCACCGGAGAAGTTCAGCACCGGCTCATCGATCCGCGCACCGCGGAAGTCGAAACCACCGAGGAAGTCGCGCAGGGTCTGCTCGCGCTCGGTCGGCGCCAGGCGCTGCATGTGCAGCAACGGGCTGGCCTTGGAGTCGAGCGAGTCCAGTTGATGCTGGGCGAAGTAGCCGACGACGGTGTTCTCGCCACGGGTCAGGCGGCCGGACAACGGCTCGAGTTCACCGGCAAGGTTTTTGATCAGGGTCGATTTGCCGGCACCGTTCGGGCCCAGCAAACCGATCCGCGCACCGGGGGTCAGTTGCAGCTTGACCTTCTCCAGCACGGCCCGCTCGCCGTAACCCAGTCGGGCGTCGGAGAGGTCAATCAACGGGCTGGAGATTTTTACTGATTCGCGGAAAACGAAATCGAATGGCGAATCGACGTGGGCGGCGGACAGCTCTTCCATCCGCTCCAGCGCCTTGATCCGGCTCTGGGCCTGACGGGCCTTGGTGGCCTGGGCCTTGAAGCGGGCAATGTAGCTTTCCATGTGCGCACGTTGCGCCTGCTGCTTCTCGTAGGCTTGTTGTTGCTGGGCCAGACGTTCGGCACGGGCGCGTTCGAAGGCGCTGTAGCCACCGCGATACAGGGTGATCTTGCGCTGATCGACGTGAGCCACATGATCGACCACGGCATCGAGGAAGTCCCGGTCGTGAGAAATCAGCATCAAGGTGCCGGGATAGCTTTTGAGCCATTCTTCGAGCCAGATGATGGCGTCGAGGTCCAAGTGGTTGGTCGGTTCGTCGAGCAACAACAAGTCCGAGGGGCACATCAAAGCCTGCGCCAGGTTCAGACGCATCCGCCAACCACCAGAGAAATCTCCTACCTGGCGATCCATCTGTTCATTGGTGAACCCAAGGCCGGCCAGCAGCTTTCGGGCCCGGGCGTCGGCGGTGTAACCGTCGGCGCTGTCGAGTTCCGAGTGCAGGCGGGCCTGAGCGGTACCGTCATGGGCCGCTTCGGCTGCGGCGAGGTCGCGTTGCACCTCGCGCAGGCGCAGGTCGCCATCGAGCACATAGTCGACCGCCACCCGATCGAGGGTGTCGATCTCCTGGCGCATGTGGGCGATGCGCCAGTCCGCCGGCAGGAAGCAATCACCCGAATCCGGGTGCAGGTCACCCAGAAGCAAGGCGAACAGGCTCGATTTGCCGGCGCCGTTGGCACCGATGAGGCCGGCTTTGTGGCCGGCGTGCAGGGTCAGCTCGGCGTCTTCTAGCAGACGTTGAGGGCCACGCTGTAAAGTCAGGTTCTGAAGTCGAATCATAATGGCGGCGGAGTCTACCAGCTTCGCTCGCAACTGGCGCGAGTAGCACTATGTCCTCTGACCTGTGGAGCTTTTCCCTTAGTACTTACGCCCGTCCCGGCGTTGAACCCGCCTGCCTGAAATTGCAGTCGTCGGGTATCAATGTGTGCTTGCTGCTCTGCGGGCTGTGGCTGGCAGAACGTGGCGTCGCCTGTAACGAACACCGATTGCAGCAACTGCGTAGCGTGGCCGAGCCGTGGGACGCAGACGTGGTGCGCCCGCTGCGAGCCTTGCGGGTGAATTGGAAAGTCGTTGCCGCCGACGATGGCGAACTGAATGCGTTGCGCGAGCAAGTGAAGGCACTCGAACTGGAAGCCGAGCGACATCTGTTGGTGCGACTGGAACGATCGGCACTGAGTTGGCCGCAGGGTGAGGCGACCGATCTATCGGCCTGGCTGGAAGGTGTAACGGCAGGCGCCGTCCACCTGGACCGCGACGCGCTGCATCAGCTGCGCGTCGCGGTAAGCAGCACTTAAGAAGCGCTGGTTGGGGTGGTTGCTGCGATCGATGCGGCGGCCGGCGTTGGCGCTGGCGTGGCTGT
Source organism: Pseudomonas sp. GL_093 (assembly GCF_057837605.1). Lineage (NCBI taxonomy): Bacteria > Pseudomonadati > Pseudomonadota > Gammaproteobacteria > Pseudomonadales > Pseudomonadaceae > Pseudomonas > Pseudomonas sp. GL_093. The sequence goes on from NZ_CM174448.1 coordinate 6,769,375, forward strand.
CGAGGTGGCTGCTGCTAAAGCAGACGTTGCTGCCGGAGCCGGGTTGGCTGGCCTGGCAACTGGCGCGGCGGCCGGCTTGGCGGCAACCGGTTTTTTCACTGCTGGTTTTGCAGCTGGCTTGGCGGCTGGTTTTGCAGCCGGTTTGGCAGCGGCAGGTTTGGCTGCTGGTTTCGCTGCAGCAGGTTTTGCAGCAGCAGTTTTGGCAGCCGGTTTGGCTACAGCTTTTACAGCTGGTTTTGCAGCTGGCTTGGCGGCAGTTTTAGTCGCGACTGATTTCGCGGCAGGCTTGGCAGCAGGTTTCGCAGCGGCAGTTCTAGCCACTGGTTTTGCGGCCGGTTTGGCTGCTGGTTTAGCCGCTGCAGTTCTCGCCACCGCCGGTTTGGCAGCAGCGGTTCTTGCAGCCGGTTTAGCGGCAGCTGTTTTGGCAGCGGCTGGCTTGGCGGCAGGTTTGGCGGCGGCTGTTTTTGCAGCCGGTTTTGCAGCGCTAGCAGCGACTGGTTTTTTTGCCGCAGGTTTAGCGGCAGGTTTTGCTGCGGCTTTCACCGGTGCTTTGGCGGCCGGTTTGGCAGCAGACTTGACCGGTGCTTTTGCAGCAGCCGGTTTGGCAGCGGCTTTCTTGGCAGGAGCCGCAGCAGGCTTGGCCGAACGCAGGGACAACGCCTTGCCGACAGCCTCTTGTACACGACCGACGCCCTGGGCCAGTTTCAGGCTTTCTTGAGCATCGCGCTTGAGTTGCAGAATGTAGCTGCGAGTTTCGGATTGACGATCCTTGAGGGCATCGAGCAAGTCCTCAAGCTCCTTCACCGCGCCCTTGGCTTTGGCTTGTGCCTTGGCCTTGCCGGCCGCCGCAGCGTCCTGCAATTTGGTACGGGACTTGTGCAGTTTTTCTTGCGCTTTTCCGCGTTGCTTTTCCAGTTTGGCGAGCAGTTTTTCAGCATCAGCCAAGGCTTGGGAACAAGCGTTTTCCAGATGCTCGAGCAAGCTGCCCGAGAGTTGTTGGAGTAAGTGCAACGGAGTATTTACTGGCTTCTTGGTGGCCGACATGGTTTACCTCCTGGCTGACGTGGGTGCGGCTCATACTAGACCTCTGCAGCTACCGCCGCTAGGGCATGTTGACAGTATCCAAAGCGCTACGTTGCAACGGATTGAAATTCTTCTGCGCCTGCGCAAAACCAGTTCACCGTAGAGCACATTCACACTGGCATAATCCCCCGCATCTCAGGTCGGAGAGTGCCCATGTCGCGCTACCTTTTTTTATCACTGTGCGTGTTTTTTTCCGTGGCCCAGGCCGCCGAAAAAACCAAAGAAAATGACACTCATGATCTCTCTTACAGTCTGGGCGCAAGCCTCGGCGAACGCCTGCGCCAGGAGGTTCCCGATCTGCAACTTCAGGCGCTGATCGAAGGCTTGCAACAAGCTTATCAAGGCAAACCCCTGGCGCTGAAAGATGAGCAGATCGAACAAATTCTTGCCGAGCACGAAGCCCAGGTCGCCTTGCAGCCGAGCACGCCGCAAAGTGAAATCGCCCTCGAAAAAGAGCAGGCTTTTCTCGCCAAGGAAAAAGCCAGACCGGGCGTTCGTGAACTGGCCGATGGAATATTGCTAACGGAGTTGGCGCCAGGCACGGGTGCCAAAGCTGGCCCCAACGGCAAAGTCCAGGTGCTGTATATCGGTCGCCTTCCCGACGGCACGGTGTTCGATCAGAACAGTCAGCCGCAGTGGTTCAGTCTCGACAGCGTGATCAGCGGATGGCGCAGTGCGTTGCAGCAAATGCCGGTCGGTGCGAAATGGCGCTTGGTGATTCCATCGGCCGAAGCCTATGGCGCCGAGGGTGCCGGCGACCTGATTGCGCCGTTCACACCGCTGGTATTCGAAGTTGAATTGCGCGGTGCCACCAGCTGAATACCGGATCGAGTAGGAGGCGGCTTCACAGCCGCCGTCCTCTCACACCACCGTACGTACGGATCCGTATACGGCGGTTCAAGTTATGCGATTAAGCCGAGTTATCGTATCCAGTATTGAGACCAGTCCAAGCCGATCCCACAGCTTCTTCGGTAGCGCGTGATTCAAATGTGCAGCTCCTGAGCTCCACCATGGACCACGACCGTTGAACGCGGATATGCAGGCGCGGTGCCTGCTGAGCCCCAGACGTATCAAGTTCCGAGCCCTTGTTGAGGGCCGTTTCCATTGACGCCATACGGCACAGCGCAGCTTACGACGCACCCAGCCATCCAACTCCTCAAGTGGCCGCTTGCTCTGACTTAGCTTGAAATAGCCTGCCCAACCCCGCAGCACGGGGTTTAATCGCACGATGACGGTTGCCATCTTGCAACCCCGCGCTCCGCGCAGCAGGTCTCTGACTCGGTCGCGCAAGCGCCCCAGGCTCATCGCCGCCACTCTTAGCCTCGGCTGTTGATGCCAGCTCATCCCATAACCCAGATAATCACAGACCCAAGGCCGTACCACACGGCTCTTTTCCCGGTTGAGCGTCAGTTTCAGACGCTGGGTCAGGAAACGCTCAACACTGACCATCACTCGTTCACCCGCGCGACGACTGCGCACATAAATATTCGCGTCGTCGGCATAGCGCACGAAGCGATGACCCCGCCGCTCCAGTTCGCGGTCGAGTTCGTTGAGCAGGATATTCGACAGCAACGGCGAGAGCGGGCCGCCTTGCGGCGTCCCTTCTTGCCGTCGGCTGACGAGTCCGCCTGACATCGTTCCCGCTTCGAGATAGCGACGGATCAGTCTGAGCACCCGCTTGTCTTCGATTTGACGCGCCACGCAAGCCATCAGGACATCGTGATTGACCCGATCAAAGAACTTCTCGAGATCGAGTTCCACACACCAGCGGTGACCCGCTGCCACATGGTCGCGAGCGGTTTCGAGGGCTTGGTGAGCGCTTCTCCCCGGACGGAAGCCGTAGCTGTAGTCCGAGAACAGCGGATCGAAGAGCGGCGTGAGCTGTTGCAGCAGAGCTTGTTGGATCAGGCGATCCACGACGTTGGGAATGCCCAACTGACGGGTTCCACCTTTGGGTTTGGGAATGTCGACGGCGCGTACACCTTGCGGGTGATATTCACCGGCCAACAACCGAGCCTTGAGGGTCGGCCAATACTGTTTCACGTAGTCCGCCAAGTCGTCGACCGTCATGCCATCGGCACCCGGTGCGCCCTTGTTGCTGACCACGCGCTGATACGCACGTCTGAGGTTGGCGGGTGCAAGCACCCGCGCCATCAGCGTGTCCGGCTCCGCGTTCGTCCACGTCACAGACGCCGCCAATGCCTGCGCACTGCCAGCCGTCACCCGCGGATTCTGTCCGGGGCTTGGGGTCACAGTTCTCTTGCGGAGAAATTTCTGCTTTTTCGACATTCGACGAGACTCTGACGCCTACTGGCGGCATAACCTGTTCGGCCCTTGGTGACAGAGTTATTCGTCACTTACTACGGCCTCGGCTGACTTCTGCACGCTCATCCCGTCGCCTCTCGACGCTCGGTAGCACAGTGGCAAACGCACAGATCTCCCAGGGTAATTCGCGCGACCTTCCTGCTTATGCCTGTCGGATCTACGTCGCAGCGTTCCGTGCAAGTATTGGGCTTTGAGGAAGTTTGCCCCCTTACCCCGCTGCGCCGCCTAATCCGCTTCCTGTTCGTCAGGCCAGCATTTTGCCTCGGGCTTCCTTCAGATTCGCAGTCGCCCGCGACACCCTTGCCTCTGGCTAACACTTCCCCTTGCCGGGGGTGTAGAGGACTTTCACCTCCAAGTCACCAGCGTGGCTACCACAGCCAAGCTGGTTGCGCTTACGCGCAACGCGCCATGCCTGGCGCACAAACGAAAAACGGCGCGCATAGCGCACCGTTTTTGGAGGTCTTGCAGGAAGGAGGTTCAAGCCTGAACCGAATCCTCTTCCTTGTGAGCGGTGTGCAGCACTTCGATCAGGCAGTCTTCCAGTTCGAAGCGTTCGTGCAACAGGCCACCCAGCTCTTTGAATTTCTCTGCCACGCATTGACCTGCATCACACAGGTCATTGAACGCTAGCAGCTTCTCGGTGATGACATCGATACGAGGGTAGATGGTCTCGGCCAACTCAAGCCCGCGAGTATCACCAAACGCTTTGGCTTCGCCGGTCAGCTGTTCGTAGATCTCGAAGTGCCCGGCAGACACGTAATCGACCAGCACGCCGCAGAATTCCTGCAACGGCTTGCGGTTCTCACCCAGCGCCTCAGGCTTGGCGCCGAGAGCATCATAGGCCCGAACCAGTTCGTGACGCTCCTGCAACCAGCGATCGATCAGCAGATGCACTCCACCCCAACGTTCCTGAGCATTCTGACAACTTTCGAGCATGGTGATCTCTCTTCCCTTGTGGGTCATGCTGCCCTACACCCGTCGCCACACTTGAAGGTCAAGTATCGGCCAGGCAGAGCGTCATTCGAGCAACATAATTCCAATGACACGTGCGGGCCAGATTATGCCCGCGCGACAATGGCTTCAAGGTACGCAGGAGATAAAGTTCATACAAGTGTTTAATCACCCGCCAGCGCCCGGTGCGACGAACCGCCGCTGAGCGGTCGCAGACAGGCTTTCCAGACAACGCGCAGCAGCTGATAAATTCCCAGAATTGTCATTGCCATGAAGAACAGCAGACTCCATTCAGGAATACTCAGGTCGAACAGTGTCCAGGAAATCTCCGCGCACTCGGCCTCCCCTTTAAACATCTGCGTGGCCTGACACAACCAAGGCATATCCTCGTACTGAACTGCCAGATTGGGCGAGCACGTCAACAGCTGATGCATGGGATCGCTCTGCAGCAATACCTGCCGCCACGCCGTGACCGTACCCGCCAGACTGCAAAACAGCCCGAGCATCCAATACAGGAAAGACCCGAAGCGGCCCGGCCCATGCACCGAAGCCGCCAGACAGATGCCTGTGAGCAACGCGAGGCAAAAGCGCTGCAACAGGCACAACCCGCAAGGCTTGAGGCCGACCGCATATTCCAGGTAATAGGACACGCCCAGGGCCAGGGCACCTGCAATGAAAGCCATGAAAAACAAGGAGCGTGAGCAGGCCAAAGACATGGCATTTCCGTAACAGTAGAGACAGGCGGTTACGGTAGAGGAAAGCGCTGCAGCCTTTCAAGGCAGGCCAGCGGGGACACTTCAACAGAAGTGTAGGGAAATCCCGACAGGAACGAGAGGATTAGGTGTAGTCCTCTGTAGGACTCAGCCATTGACGGACTACAAAGGTAAAATTCCGGCAGTTTGCAGGCGACCGGATCGCTCCTTCGAACGACCCGTCGTCCACTCTTCAAGCGTGAACAGGAACCGGCAACGGTGCCGCCAGCAAGCGCTCGTCCAACAAGACCAAGCCCTCCTGGAACAGCTGATTGCTGCGTTCTGTGTCGCCCAGCTGCGCCAGCAGCCGCGCCAGTTCCGCGCAGGCTTCCGGGTTGCGCTGCACTCGCAGGCTGCTCTCCAGATAGTCCCGGGCCTTGCCCCAAAGGCTGCTTTGCAGACACAAGCGCCCCAAAGTCAGCAACAGGCTTGGGTCGGCCGGATGCTCCTTGAGCCAACTCTCGGCGGTGTGCAGTTGACGTGCCGGATCGCTGCCGCGAACGAGTCCGTAGAGGCGCGCCAGATGACTGTCGTAGTTGCGCTTGAGCGCCGTTCGCAGGATCTCTTCGGCCTCGACCTGAGCACCCAGCTGCCGAAGTTGTTCGGCATAAGCGAGCACCAGTTGCGGCTCTTGACGCTGCGCTGAGGTCAGCTGCTGCCAGGCGCGATTAAGCGATTGCAAGCCGACCGTCCCGTCTTCTTCCTGATGCGCCGCCAGGGACAGGTTCTCACCCCAGGCCCGGCGTTCCAGTTCGGCCAGCTCGGCCGGTGGCAGGGCCTTGTCCTTGCGCAGCTCCGGCAGCAGACGAATCACCGCCGACCAGTCGCCCCGCTGTTGGTGCAAGCGCTGCAACTGGCGCAAGGTCTGGACGTTATGAGGATGACGCTCGTGCATGGCTTGCAGGGTCACCAGGGCGCCTTCGGTATCGCCGCGGTCAGTCTGTAATTGAGCGTGGCTGAGGGCAATCGCCAGCTCTGCCTGGGGTTGTCGCTCAAGAGCGCGTTCCAGCAGGTTGTCGCTTTCCTCGTAATGACCTTGTTCGTTCGCGGCCCGGGCAGCGCCGAGGTAGTAAAGCAACGGCTGGCGCTCGGCTTCCGCAGCCCGATGCAGATGGCGCTGCGCACTGGCCCAGCGACCTTCGGCCAGATCCAGCTGACCGTGTTCAATCGCCACCTGCACCCGGCGACTGCGATTGCGCCGCGACCAGGGATTGACCACGCCGCTGGAGGTCGTCACCAATTCGATCAACGCCTTGATGCCCCAGAACACCAGCCAGAGCACGGCGACCAACGCCAGGGTTGCCCACAGGCTCGACTCATAGCGAAAGCTTTTGTAGGCGATCAGCACGTAACCGGAATGCTCGGCAATCGCCAGACCGAGCGCGGCAGCCGCAGCGATCACCAGGAACACGATCACATAGAGGCGTTTCATGGCGTCGCCTCCTGAGCGGTGTCCGCAGCAGGTTTGGCCATCGGTTTGATCGAGTCCTCGGCGTTGACATTACGCCGCTCCAGATACCCCTGAACCGCACTCAGCGTGCCGGTCAGGTCTGGCGTGACGACGGTGACCGGTTGCTTGCTCAACTCGCCAACCTGCTCAAGCATCACTTTGCTCTGAGGGTTGTCCGGGTTGAAGTTGCCCTTGAGCACGTCCCGCGCCTCGGCAAGCGCCTGGGTATAAACCGCGGACTGGCCATTGAGCGCGGCCCATTGCGCCTGCTCCAGCGCCAGGCTCAGGGCCAGGCGCACCTGGCTCAGGCTCTGCCCGGCCAGCAACGGACGCACATTCTTGTCGGCATTGAAGTCGATGCGGATGTAGCGCGAGACCTGATCCCACCATTGCGCCCAGCGACTGGCGCCGTCGCCATCGGCGGTGAGACCCAACAGGGATTCGCCACGGTCCTTGTACTCAGGTGCCAGCTCGGTGAGGCTGATCACCTGATCGCGTAGCGCACCCAGTCGCAGGAACAGACCGGTGCGATCCGGCTGTTGGGTGCTACGCAATGCCACCAGCGTTTTGGCCACTTGCTCGCGAGCGGCAAAAGAGCCCGGGTCGTTCTGTTCGCGCAGAATTTCATCGGCGCCCTGCACCAAAGCCTGGGCACTGCTGATGTCCTGCAACGCGGAAAGACGCAGGCTGGCCAGACGCAGCAAGTGCTCGGCCTCGGCCAGACGCCAATCCTTGCGACTGGCGCCGAGAACCGTTTCCAGACGTTGATTCAAGCGTTGCTGATCGCCTTGAAGTTGAGTAACCAAACGACTGCGCGCGTCGAGCTCGGCGGCGGCAGGCATTTGTTCCAGGCGGGCAGTCAGGCGTTGTTCATTGAGCTTCAGGTCCTGCGCCTGATCGCCCAATGCCTGGACCTGACTCAACTGCTGTTGAGTATTGGCTTGCAGGTGACGCACCTGCCAGACTCCCCAGCCGCCCACGGCGACACCGGCGGCGCCCAGCAATAGCGCGACGATTGCCAGCCCATTGCCTCGGCGCTGCACTGCGGCAGGTGGCCCGGTTTCAACCGGTGCTTCAACCGGTGCATCGAGCACTGGCTTGACGTCATCTTTAGGCAAGGCTGTTTCGCTCACGTATCCATCCTTTGCATTAGAGAACGGGTCCGGGATGCTCCCGTAACGCCGTCAGCAAAGCCGCGGCACTGGCGCCACGACAATCCACAACTGTTTGAGCCCCGGCGGCACGTGCCAGCTCGGCGACCCGGGGGCTTGGAACAAACAACGGCAACCGCGCCAATTGCGGCCAGGCATCGCCGGCCAATTGATGCAGGTGCTCAAAACCCTGTCCACTGCTGACCACCAGCCCGTTCAAGCGTTCCGCTTCGATCCGGTCAGGCAGCGCTGCCGGCGGGTACTGCGGCAGGTCGCGGCGGTACAACTCCAGATACTCGACACTAGCACCAAGCTCGCGCAAACGCTCAGCCAGCAACTCGCGCCCGCCCTCCCCGCGCATGATCAGCACACGTGGACCGGGCCGCGCGATTGCCTCGCGCAACTGAGGAAGTTCAAGCAAGGCTTCGCTGTCATCGCCATCCACCGGGAAGCTGATGTCCAACCCGCGATCCTCGAGGATCTGCGCGGTGGCTGCGCCCACGCTGAACCACTTCAAACGAGGGGGTTGCGGCCGATACCGGTCGAGCAGTTCCACAGCAATTCTGGCGGCAGGCTTGCTGACCACGATCACTGCGCAAAAGCGATCCAGTCGCTGAATCACCTCGCGCATTGTGTCAGAGACAGGAATCGGCTCGATCTCCAAAAGCGGCAAACTGCTGCTGAAAATCCCCTTTTCAGCCAAAAGACTGCTCAGCGCCGCCGACTCATCCGCGGGACGCGTCAGCAGCAGGCGCCAGCCCGTCACTCGTGACCTGCCTCGCCGTAGACTGCTTTCAGAATGTCGTTGGCGCCTTGACTCAGCAGGTCTTCAGCCACTTGCACGCCCAGGGCTTCGGCGTCGCTGCGTGGCGCACGAGCCTCGGCGCTGAGCAGCAGACCGCCGTTCGGATCACCGACAAGACCACGCAACCAGATCTGCTCGCCTTCAAGCACGGCATAGCAGGCGATCGGCACTTGGCAGCCACCATTCAGATGTTTGTTGAGAGCACGTTCGGCGGTCACGCGGATCGCAGTGTCCTGGTGATGCAGCGGTGCCAACAGCGCGTGAATTTCGCTGTCGACGCTGCGGCATTCGATACCCACCGCGCCTTGGCCACCGGCCGGCAGACTGTCGTCGACGCTGATGGCCGAGGTGATGCGATCTTCAAAGCCGAGACGAATCAGGCCGGCGGCGGCGAGGATAATGGCGTCGTATTCGCCGGCATCGAGCTTGGCCAGGCGCGTGTTGACGTTGCCGCGCAGGAAGCGAATTTCCAGGTCCGGACGACGGGTCAGCAACTGGGCCTGACGGCGCAGGCTGGAGGTGCCGACGATGCTGCCTTGCGGCAATTCGTCCAGGCTGGCGTAGGTATTGGAAACGAAGGCATCACGCGGGTCTTCTCGCTCGCAGATGCAAAACAGGCCGAGGCCTTCAGGAAAGTCCATCGGCACGTCTTTCATCGAGTGCACGGCGATGTCGGCTTCGTTTTCCAGCAGCGCGGTTTCCAGTTCTTTGACGAACAGGCCCTTGCCGCCGATTTTCGACAGTGGCGAGTCGAGCAATTTGTCACCGCGACTGACCATGGGCACCAACGTCACGAGCAGACCCGGATGGGCCTCTTCCAGACGGGCTTTGACGTATTCGGCCTGCCACAGGGCGAGTGCACTTTTACGGGTGGCGATGCGGATTTCGCGAGAGGACATGGATCAATCCGTACTGAATAGATACGGCGGATAATAACAGCTCAGCCAAATCCACTTTGACTTGTATCAGAAAACGCGTGGCCTCCCTGGCCTCAGACGTCCAGCAATCGGGATGAAACCCGCCCGTAAATGGCGGATTAAAGCTGTTGCATCATCTTGCGCACGCCGGCCACATGCCGTCGGCTGACGATCAGGGCGTCGCCGTTCAAGCCTTTGAGGAACAGCTGAAAATGCCCCAGAGGCGTGCGCTGCAGACGTTCGATGCGTTCGCGGGCGACCAGCGCGTTGCGGTGGATTCGCACGAAACGGTCGCCAAATTCATCTTCAAGGGCCTTGAGTGGCTCATCCAGCAGCACTTCGCCGCCTTCGTGGCGCAAGGTCACGTATTTGTGATCCGCAATGAAGTAGACCACCTGACCCAACGGGATCAGTTCGATACCTTTACGGGTACGGGCGCTGATGTGGCTGCGCGGGCCGCTGCCACTTTCGGCGGCGGGGCGGGTCAAGGCAGCGAGCTGGACACGATTGGGTCGCTCGGCTTTTTTCAATGCGTCATGTAAATGTTCAGTTCGCACAGGCTTCACCAGATAGCCCACGGCGCTGGCCTGCAGGGCTTCCACGGCAAATTCATCGGGCCCGGTGCAAAACACCACGGCGGGCGGGGTTTCGCGTTCGCACAATCGTGCAGCCACTTGCAGGCCATCGAGGCCTGGCATGCCGATATCGAGCAGCACGATATCCGGTTTGTGGCTGTCGATCAGTGCCAACGCCTCATCGCCGTTCGTGGCGCTAGGCTCCAGGACACTGTATCCCTCGAGTTCGCCAACCATTCGGCTCAGGCGCTCGCGGGCAAGGGGTTCGTCATCAACGATCAGGACATTCATATTGCGCTGGATTCCTGCGTGAGTCTCGCACAAGGATAGCGTAGACAGGTGAAGTGACGTCCGTCACCGCGATCCACGCTAAGACTAGCGCGAGGGCCAAAAAGTGCCGCCCGTCCGACGGCTAAATTTTCATCTGTCGTGCGTTTGGCGGCCCAGGCCCGCGTTGGCGAGGCATCGCCGTAGGGTTTGTTGATACACAATATGAACACCCCCTCTTCTTATAGTCAGCTGCAGCGTCTGGAAGTGCGCTGATCCTACTGTCCAACTGTAGACGGTTGCCGGCACGATATTGCTCAATTGAAAAATATCGTTGCGCAAATCCCCTCGGCATTGACTCGAGTATGGACCGCCGCCTGAGAAAAAAACGTATCGACCAGTGTCAGCGACAGGATTGGCAACCCTGTTATTATCCGCGACAGCTTTCTACGCCATCTTTCTTCAGCCGACACGAGCGAATTCATGAGCACTGACAAGACCAATCAGTCCTGGGGCGGCCGCTTCAGTGAACCCGTCGACGCCTTCGTCGCCCGCTTCACCGCCTCCGTCACTTTCGACCAGCGCCTGTATCGCCACGACATCATGGGCTCGATCGCTCACGCCACGATGCTGGCCAAGGTCGGCGTGTTGACCGATGCCGAGCGCGACAGCATCACCGATGGCCTGAAGACCATCCAGGGTGAAATCGAGGCCGGCCAGTTCGACTGGCGCATCGACCTCGAAGACGTGCACATGAACATCGAGGCGCGTCTGACCGACCGCATCGGCGTCACCGGTAAAAAGCTGCACACCGGCCGCAGCCGTAACGACCAGGTCGCCACCGACATCCGCCTGTGGCTGCGTGACGAGATCGACCTGATCCTGAGCGAAATAACCCGCCTGCAACAAGGCTTGCTGGAGCAGGCCGAGCGCGAAGCCGGCAGCATCATGCCGGGCTTCACTCACCTGCAAACCGCGCAGCCGGTGACCTTCGGGCATCACATGCTGGCCTGGTTCGAAATGCTCAGCCGCGACTACGAGCGCCTGGTCGACTGCCGCAAACGTACCAACCGCATGCCGCTGGGCAGCGCCGCACTGGCGGGCACCACCTACCCGATCGACCGCGAATTCACCGCCCAACTGTTGGGCTTCGACGCCGTGGGCGGCAACTCACTGGACAACGTGTCCGATCGTGACTTCGCCATCGAGTTCTGCTCGGCCGCGAGCATCGCGATGATGCACCTGTCGCGCTTCTCCGAAGAGCTGGTGCTGTGGACCAGCGCGCAGTTCCAGTTCATCGATCTGCCGGACCGTTTCTGCACCGGCAGCTCGATCATGCCGCAAAAGAAAAACCCGGACGTTCCGGAGCTGGTGCGTGGCAAGACCGGCCGCGTATTCGGCGCGCTGATGGGCCTGCTGACCCTGATGAAAGGCCAGCCACTGGCCTACAACAAGGACAACCAGGAAGATAAAGAGCCGCTGTTCGACGCCGCCGACACATTGCGCGACTCGCTGCGGGCCTTTGCCGACATGATCCCGGCGATCAAACCCAAGCACGCGATGATGCGTGAAGCAGCCCTGCGTGGCTTCTCCACCGCCACCGACCTGGCCGACTACCTGGTTCGCCGCGGTCTGCCGTTCCGTGACTGCCACGAAATCGTTGGCCATGCCGTGAAGTACGGCGTGGAAAGCGGTAAAGACCTGGCGGAAATGAGCCTGGAAGAGCTGCGCAAGTTCAGCGACCAGATCGATCAGGACGTGTTTGCCGTGCTGACCCTGGAAGGCTCGGTGAATGCCCGTGACCATATCGGCGGGACTGCACCGGCCCAGGTCAAGAAGGCTGTGGCTCGCGGCCAGGCATTGCTCGCCAGCCGTTAAAAGCTTCGCGGGCAAGTCGGATCCGACTTGCCCGCGATAGCAATGTATTCTGCGACGCGCCATAGAAGCTGCATGCACAGGCGTTGTTGCCACAGGGGATATAGAACAGCAGCTATGAACATTTACGGGTTGCTACTCCATTAACTAGTGTATCGGACTTACGCTCACGGATGGACTAAGGAAGTCTATGTGATAACCGGAAGACCCATCACCAATAGCTAAATGAACCCCACTGATGCCTTCATTCATTTGCGAGTTGATTTTGTAATCAATACTTGACGCGATAGACTCGTTTACCCCGATGGCGAACTCCGTCAGCTTAAGTCCACGAGAACCAGCCGCAAGATCCAGAAGCTTTATGTGCTCCTCGCTTTTTATTTTTAGTGAAGTGATGGTGTTGTCTTTAATTGACAAGAGCGCACCTTCCTCAGATATTCGATCACTCAGCCATTTAAGTGAGGCTTTCAAACCCTCTGGCAATATCGGATTAGGTTTTCTAAGCACAGTCAATATTCCCTCGACTTTTAATGTTCCGGTAAAAGAAAACGGGCAGGGCTCTTCTGGATTCATGTGTGCGTAGTGAACTTCAAAAAACTCCGCTACTGACTGAACAAAATCGTAAGACACGTCCTCTGCAAGTAATGCGTAAGGCTGGGCGTGCGGAAAAATTGAGACCTGCGCGTCGGCGTCGTTACCAGAAAGAAAAAATGAATCATGTGAGTTGAGCATGTTTAACACGGATCGCTGTGTGCATAGGGCATGTTCAAAATTGCTACTCAGCAAAAGCTTTAGGCTATAGAGCGCAGCAGCTACCGTGGGCTCGAACACTTGAGTTGCGCAGAAAACGCTTTTCTTGCTTTTTGTGTTTTTTGCCAGGTCAAACGTCATTTTTGCGGCGTCATTGCTAAAAGAAAAAACAATACTGTTTTTTGGTAATTTCTCTAGCTCAAAAATATTGGCCGTATTGAATCCCAAGAGCACACATTCTCTGAGGAAGTCCTCTGAATCCGCAACAATTGATAATTCCTCATGACCGAAGAGTGTCGATATAATATTCGTTGGCGACATAAAACCCTCCTTGTTTTTCCAATGCGCAGCAAGAATACTTACCGCGCACTGGTATCACTTACTCTTCAGTGTGAGCCCAAGCCAACGGTGCCCACCCAAAATTATCCGGCCCAGAAGTGATCCGGTTAAGCTTTTCTTTGACGAGCTTTTCATTTTTCATCTGATCATCCTTTTTCATTTTTTAGATTTAGCTCCCTGAACTGCTTGGGAGCGGGCTAATTAATACAGAATTTTTTGATGTGTTAAATGGTTTGTTAGGCGTTTTTTAGAATCAATTTATCTACCAAGGCTCTCAGAGAGTTTGATGCAGTTATTTGTGTAAGGCGCATCTGTAGTCCTGCTCTGAAAGTTTGATATTTTCAATTTTTTGGTTGTTGCAGATGATCTTGTGTCGTTAGGTTTATTTATGGGCTTGGTTTTTTGGCTCAATATTCAACTGTAGATTGAGGATCATATAGTGCACGCATCGAAGAAATACCTGTCAGATACGTCTGTCCATCAGGCCCTATTACTGGTTGATCTAACCGAAACAAACGATCCCGATCACGCCGTCCGGCTGCTGCTAAATGAAGTCCTCCAAGGACTCGCTGAAAAAGGCTGGCCTAAAGCACAGTTACAGACGGGGCCGCGGATTGTGTCCGCTGAAGAAAATTACGGTTTGCTCGGTTATGACCCGGCAGAGGTCACGCTCGGGAGTGAACACACCCGATGGGTCGATGAGTGCTCACTGTTGCGAACACAAACCACCAGCCAGATTCCGGCAGCGCTTCAGCGTGCGGCTCAGGTGCGGCAACCGGGGCAAACGATCTTGCTGGCCGCGCCAGGTATTACTTTCCGTCGTGACAGTAGAGATCGTTGGCATTGCGCGGAACCTCATCAAATGGATATTTGGGTGCTGGGTGATCTGGAACTGGCAACGCATGAACATCTGTTGCGTCTGGTCGGCGATATCCTCAAGTCCGCCGTTCCAGAGATGCCTTGGGTCTACAGCGACAGTCCGCATCACTACACGGAGGGCGGAATCGAAGTGAATATGTTGAATGACGGTGCTCCGGTTGAAGTGCTGGAGTGCGGTCGTATTGCGAGGTCTTTGTTGGAGCGCTTAAAGATTGATCCGCTGCATCATGGAGGGCTGGCACTCGGGATGGGGCTGGATCGCCTGACCATGTTGCGCAAAGGCATCCCGGATATTCGCTTGCTGCGCGATCAGAACGTTCGGGTGCAGACGCAGATGCATGATCTGAATCCATGGACGACGGTATCTCGCCTGCCGTCCATTGCTCGTGACATTTCGTTGGCGGTAACGCCGGGGCTGAGCGAAGAAGTATTGACCGAAAGGATGCTGCAGGCGGCTGGAGACTGCTCTGACTGGATCGAGGAGATGCAGGTCAAGGGGCGTTGGGAGTTCTCGGATTTACCCGCGCAGGCAATTGAACGCCTCGGGTTGCTACCGGGCCAGGAGAATGTGCTTCTACGCGTGGTGCTGCGTGATTGTTCGCGATCAATCACTACCGCTGAGGCGAACGCCTTGTATGCGGACATTCAGGCGGCGTTGCATGAAGGAGCGCCGGGGGCGGGTTACAGAATGGATGTGCCGAAGGCTTGAAATCGAACTACCCAAGTTACCACTGAACACCGCGTCATCGTTCATCGCTAGCAAACTCGCTCCCACAGGTTCAACGTGATCCTTGTGGGAGCGAGCTTGCTCCGGGCGGCGTTCCGAGGATGGCTGACTTCAGAACACTAAAAACCTACTTCTTGCCGGCAACCATCGCCAAAAATGCTGGCATTGCCGCATCCTTGTCCACCGCAATCCGCTGCACATTCGGATTTTGCCCCAGACGCTCCAGCAGCGCCTTGGCCGCCGGCATCTCGGCCAGCAAATCCAGGTCAAACAGCTTCTGCGCCACCGCACAGGCCAGCGGCACGCTGTAGAGGAAATACAAATCCGCAATGCTCAGGCTGTCACCTGCCACATAAGGGGCGAACTTGCCGTGCCTGCCCAGTGAGGCAAACCCCAGCAGCAACTCGGCTTTGGTCTTGTCCTTGATCGCATCCGGCACCGTCATGCCGAAAAATGCTTCGCCGTAGCAGGCTCGCCCCGGCAATTCGATGTACAGCTCGATTTCCTTGGCCAGCGCCAGGACCTGCGACCGCTCAAAGGGATCGCTCGGCAACAGCGGCGTGCCCTTCTGGCTTTGTTCGAGGTACTCGAGAATCACACTGGTTTCGTTGATGAAACCCTGTTCGACGCCCAGCACCGGTATCTTCCCACGCGGGCTGATGGCTAATGCCTCGGGGCTCGGCCCCGGGTAAAACAGTACCTCTTCAAACGGCAGTCCCTTCTCGAGCAGCGCCAGCTTGACCATGTTGTAGTAGTTGCTGACGGAGAATCCATAAAGCTTGAGCATCACATAGCCTCCAGGCCGTGCGGGGTTGGCAGGTGCCTTTTATAGAACGCCGCGACGTTTCTTGCCAGCAGCATCACAGCGCTGAATGCAGGTAAACTGGCCGCCTTAACTTGAGGAGCCTGCCATGAGCGAGCCAACCCCCGGCATCAACAACGACGACATCGACGAAGAAGAGTTCGCCGAAAACACCCTGGTCGAAGCCATCGAAAACCAGATCGAAAGCGACAACCCGCCTGCCGCCAAGGCCACCTTCAACAAGCTGACATTGGTGGGTTACGAGCGAGAAGAAATCCTCAATCTGATGGCCCACGTTCTGGCGGTGGAAATCGACGCGATCCTCGAAGAAGACCGCGCGTTCAACACCGAATGGTACGAAGCTGCGTTGCGTGCATTGCCAGAGTTGCCGCCGGAAAAGAAATAAAATCAAAGATCGCACCTGTCGAAGGTTGCGATCTTTTTCATTTCAGACAACCGTTTCTCAGACCCTGACTACACTGTATCCACCCCGCTGCCGCACCACCCACCGGGGAATGCTTCCCAAGGTGAAAAAACCCTGTTGCGAGCACTGGACATGCCGCCCGAGTGGGATCACCTTAGGGACGCTGTCGTCCAATTCCTAGAAAGTCTGGAGTCCTTATGTCGCTTACCCCTGAGTTGGTTGCCGAACTGGAAATCCTCGCACTCTTCAACCTGGACAGTTCCCAGGAAGGTTTGAAAATTCATCAGACCGCTGCCCCGAAAGCCATTGCCGCCGCCCAACGCCTGTTCGACAAAGAACTGATCACTCAGCCCGATGGCGGTTATCTGACCAGCCTGGGTCGTGATGCAGCGCAAAATGTGCAAACCGTTCTGACCATTCTCAACGTCCGGGAAACTGCCTGAGCATTACCGTAGCGCCCACGGAAACCCCTGCTACGGGATTTCCGCGGGCTCACTCTGTTACCTGCCGTCACCCCGCGATAAAAATCTGACGCCAGAAAAAACAAAATCAGCTTAAAAGTCCTGGAGCCGAGGCGCTAAACTGCCCTCATCCGCAGACACCCACGTCTGAGCCCCGCGAGCCGGTTTGAGCTGACATGACCCGCACCCATGAAATCCGCCCCGATCTGGACGAGGGAATCGACCGCAAGGTGCTCAGCCAGTTGCGCGCACGGTTTCTGAAGCTCAACGAAGGCCGTATGGCCCGCGCCATGGAAGGGTTGTCGACCCGCCAGCAAGCGGTGCTGACCCTGTTGCCGCTGTTTTTCCACGTCAATCATCCGCTGTTGCCGGGGTACGTTTCGGGTAGCACGCCGGCCGGGCTGTCGAATTACGAACCCGACGCCAACACCCTCGCCGAAGCCCAACGCCTGACCCGTTCGTTTTCCTATAAGCCCCGCCATGGCAGCAATCCGCCACGACCGATTCACGGCCTGTTCTTGATGGGCAGCCTCGGCACCCTCGCCCAGGCCGACCAGAGCGACATGGACGTGTGGGTCTGTCATGGGCCGGACTTGAGCGAAAGCGAGCTCACTGAACTGCGCAAAAAATGCCAGCTCCTCGAAGTCTGGGCCGCCAGCCAGGGCGCCGAGGCGCATTTCTTCCTGATCGACCCGACCCGTTTCGTACGCGGCGAACGTGATACGCAATTGAGTTCGGAAGACTGCGGCACCACCCAGCACTATCTGCTGCTGGACGAGTTTTATCGCACCGCGATCTGGCTGGCCGGACGCACGCCCATCTGGTGGCTGGTGCCGGTCTATGAAGAAGCGAGCTACGACCGTTACACCCACACGCTGATGTCCAAGCGCTTCATCCGTGCCGACGAAACCCTGGACCTGGGGCATCTGGCCTATATCCCGCCGGGCGAATTTATCGGCGCCGGGCTATGGCAGTTGTTCAAGGGCATCGAGTCGCCGTACAAATCGGTCCTCAAACTGCTGCTGACCGAGGTCTATGCCAGCGAACACCCCAAGGTTCATTGCCTGAGCCTGCGCTTCAAGCAAGCGGTGTTTGCCAATCGGCTCGACCTTGATGAGCTGGACCCGTACGTCGTGGTCTACCGACGCATCGAGGAATACCTGACCGCCCGTGGCGAGCCGGAACGCCTGGAGCTGGTACGCCGGGCGTTGTATCTGAAGGTCAATCGCAAACTCACCGGCAGCAACAGTCGCACTCAGAGCTGGCAGCGTTCGTTGCTCAAACGCCTGGCCCACGAATGGCAGTGGGATCATCGTCAACTGGCCCTGCTCGATAGCCGCAGCCAGTGGAAAGTCCGTCAGGTCGGCTCTGAACGCAGGGCCTTGGTCAACGAGCTCAATTACAGCTACCGCTTCCTGACCCAGTTCGCCCGCAACGAACAGACCGTCAGCCTGATCAACAAGCGCGACCTCAACGTGCTGGGTCGACGGCTGTACGCGGCCTTCGAGCGCAAGGCCGACAAGGTCGAGTTCATCAACCCTGGCATCGCCCCGGACCTGGCCGAAGACACCCTCACGCTGGTGCATGCGCCGAACAAAAAAGAATCGGGTCAAACTCAGTGGGGTTTGTACAACGGCAGCCTGACGGCCCTCGAATGGGAGCATTTCGCACCGATCAAGCGCAGCCGCCAATTGCTGGAACTGCTGACCTGGTGTCACCGCAACGGCGTGATCGACAGCAGCACTCGCCTGGCCTTGCACCCCGGCAGCAGCGACCTGAGCGAGTTCGAGCTGTTCAACCTGCTCGGCAGCCTGCAACAGAGCATCGTCCTGCCGCTGACGACTGTCGCCGAAGAGCCGTTACTGCGCGCCAGTGTGCCGAGCGAAGTGCTGATCCTGGTGAACGTCGGCGTCGATCCACTCAAGCACCACCGCGACCTGAACATCCTGATGACCACCGAGCGCACCGATTCCCTCAGTTACGCCGGCGTCCGGGAAAACCTGGTGCTGACCCTGGATCAGGTCACGCTCAATAGTTGGAACGAAGTGCTGGTCAACCGCTTCGACGGCCCTCACGCGCTGCTCGACTGCGTGCGCGATTACCTCAACAACCTGCCCGGCGGGCTACAACAACCCACGTTGCGGGTTCGGTGCTTCTGCCACAACCGCGCACAGTTTATTGCCCGGCGGGTCGAAGAGATCCTCGACACCGCGCAGAACCTGCTGTTGAGCAAACTCAATCATCGCTACCTGATTCAGGTCCAGCAGCACTACCACGTGCTGGAGCTGGTGCCCGGCCAGGTCAATCATGTCGCCCTCGCCACGCTGCCGGCGCTGGTCGATTACCTGGGTGAAGAGCGGGCAAGCTACAGCCCACTGCACCTGGACCCGATGGCATTGGAAGACCACGATCTGGCGCTGGTCCTGCCGATGGGCCAGCCCGATTGCATTCAGGTGTTCTACCGGATCAACGAATACCACGCCGATCTGTACGTGCTGGATGAATTCAATGCCTTATGGCAGCAGCGCTTGCCCTACCACGATGAGCAAAGCCTGCTGGTGCCGCTGCAACGTTTCCTGCAATCGATCCAGTACCGGCGCGACGCCTTGCTGCCGATGGACGTCGCCCAGCCGCTGAGCCTGGACACCTTGTATTACCAACTGCTGCCATCCGGCCCTGTACGGGCGCGTCGGGTCGAAGCTCGACCAGCGCCGCAAACCCCGGTCAACAAACCGTTCTACGATGTGCAGGCAATTGTCGGCAAAGCCGCACCGGGACAGGTGCAGGTCACGTTGTACTGCAATCAGCGGGAGTTTTCAGAGCTGGAACATGGCGACCGATTGTTTAGCGTGGTCGCCCGGGAAATCGTCGAGCAGCGCCGTGAAACCGAACGCTATCGCTGCTACATCACCGACCTGGACCTGTCGGGCCTGCTCGGTGATGGTCAGGGTTCCAGCATTTTGTATTTGCGCTACAAGGCTGACCTGGAGCGCGCATTGAACGAGGCGCTCGAGCAGGTCTGAGGGGTTCATTCCGGAAAGTGGCCGCCCTCGGCCGGCTGCGATTCGACTTCCAGCAGCGTCAGTTTGAGCGTCTTGCCGCCCGGAGCCGGCCAGTCGATGTGCTGACCAACCTTCAGGCCGAGCAGCGCGCTGCCCACTGGCGCCAGAATGGAAATCTTGCCTTCGTCGGCATTGGCATCCTTCGGATAAACCAGCGTCAGGTGATAGTCCTTGCCGCTGCCTTCTTCGCGGCAATGCACACGGGAATTCATGGTCACGACATCGGCGGGCACTTCATCGTGACCGACCAGGGTATCGGCGCGGTCCAGTTCGGTTTGCAGCGCGATAACGCCCGGCAGCGTGTCATCCAGGCTGTCGATCAGGCGCTCCAGACGTTGCACGTCCAGACGGGTAAGGGTGATTGAAGGTGCGGTCATGATTTGGGCAGACTCCTTTCTTCTGCACAGAAAAAGCAAAACCCCGCCAGAAAAAGGCGGGGTTTTCACGAGCCTCGATGGGTTGAGGCGTTTCTCGACACTATCACAGCTTAATAAATATACAAGTCAGGCCCCGCCGACCTGTTTGCGCTGTGCAGCCTGGGCGCAGATAACCCGCCGCCGATCGTCATCGGCCGAGCGCCATTCGCGGATGTCTTCGACATGGCGAAAACACCCAAGGCAGACCTTCTGCTCATCCAGCCGACACACACCGCTGCACGGCGAAGCCACCGCAGGGCTGACATTGCTGTAGAGCGGTTTGGGCGGACGAACGGGCGCAGGCTGGGTCACGATTTCACAGACCTTCGAAATCGAGCTCGGCGTCAGCTTGCTGCTTGACGATGCGCTCAAGCATTTCGCCCAGCTGTTCTTCGCTCTTGTCGCACATCCAGCGCTCGCTTTCTTCGTCGTAATCGAAGTGGAACCCGCCGGACACGGCCGCCAGCCACAGCTGCCGCAGCGGTTCCTGACGGCTGAAAATCAACTGGCTGCCGTTTTCGAACTTGACGGTGAGCACACCGGCCGAGCTCTCCAGATCGATATCCAGGTCACACTCGTCAAAAATATCTTCCAGCGTCTGCTGGGTGGCATCGACCAGGTCGTGGAAACGGGCTTCAGTCAAACTCATTGCGGGAACCTCAAAAAGTGTCTACTCACGCTCAAGCGCCGCAAGATACGGGCGAGCCCCGGTGATTGCAAAGGATAACGATCAAGCGTCGATTTCGATACGTTCAGCGCTGTACCTGTGGGAGCGGGCTTGCTCGCGAAGGGGCCAGCACATCCAACATGTTTGTTGACTGAACCACCGCATTCGCGAGCAAGCCCGCTCCCACAATGGATTGCACATAACTTACCGGCATCGTGCGAAGCCCCGCCGGACGGGAGCCCCGTCGCATAGGCAAGCTGCCGGGTGGCCGGTATACTCCGGCGCAATTAATGCATTTTCAAGGATTTCGCCATGAAGCGCCTGATCTCTTCCCTTGCTGCGCTCGCTTCGCTCGTCGCTTTTGTCAGCTTATTATCGGCCTGTGGTCAAAAAGGCCCGCTGTACCTGCCTGACGATAGCCAGGATCCTGCCGAGCAGGCCAAGTCGTCACAGCAAACTCCGTCGAAAGCACACAAGCACGACGTCTACCAATAAGGGAACGCCATGGACGCTTTTAACTACCGTGACGGCGAGCTGTTCGCGGAAGGTGTTGCCCTGTCCGCCATCGCCGAACGCTTTGGCACACCGACCTATGTCTACTCCCGTGCGCACATCGAAGCCCAGTACCTGGCTTACGCCGATGCGCTGGCCGGCATGCCGCACCTGGTCTGCTTTGCGGTCAAGGCCAACTCCAACCTGGGTGTTCTGAATGTCCTGGCGCGTTTGGGCGCCGGTTTCGACATCGTCTCCCGTGGCGAGCTGGAACGCGTACTGGCCGCTGGCGGCAGCGCCGACAAGATCGTCTTCTCCGGTGTCGGCAAGACCCGTGACGACATGCGTCGCGCCCTGGAAGTCGGCGTGCATTGCTTCAACGTCGAATCCACCGATGAGCTGGAACGCCTGCAAGTGGTCGCCGCCGAGCTGGGCGTTCGCGCGCCGATCTCGCTGCGCGTGAACCCGGATGTCGACGCTGGCACCCACCCGTACATTTCCACCGGTCTTAAAGAGAACAAGTTCGGCATCGCCATCGCTGACGCCGAAGACGTGTACATCCGCGCCGCCCAACTGCCAAACCTGGAAGTGGTCGGTGTCGATTGCCACATCGGTTCGCAACTGACCACCCTGCCACCCTTCATCGACGCCCTCGACCGCCTGCTGGGCTTGGTCGACCGCCTCGGCGATTGCGGCATTTACCTGCGCCACATCGATCTCGGTGGTGGTCTGGGCGTGCGTTATCGCGATGAAGAGCCGCCATTGGCTGCCGACTACATCAAAGCCGTGCGCGAGCGTCTCGACGGTCGTGACCTGGCGCTGGTGTTCGAGCCGGGCCGCTTCATCGTCGCCAACGCCGGCGTGCTGCTGACCCAGGTCGAGTACCTCAAGCACACCGAACACAAAGACTTCGCCATCGTCGATGCGGCCATGAATGACCTGATCCGCCCGGCGCTGTACCAGGCCTGGATGGACGTCACCGCCGTGCGCCCGCGCACTACCGCAGCTCGCGCCTACGACATCGTCGGGCCGATCTGCGAGACCGGCGACTTCCTGGCCAAGGATCGTGAGTTGGCCCTGGAAGAAGGCGACCTGCTGGCCGTGCATTCGGCCGGCGCCTACGGGTTTGTCATGAGTTCCAACTACAACACCCGCGGCCGTGCCGCTGAAGTGTTGGTGGACGGTGATCAGGCATTTGAAGTGCGTCGCCGTGAGACGGTAGCCGAGTTGTTTGCTGGCGAAAGCCTGCTGCCGGAGTAAACCCATGCTGCTGCGTTTTACCAAGATGCACGGCCTGGGCAATGACTTCATGGTCCTTGACCTGGTCAGCCAGCATGCGCACATCCTGCCCAAACACGCCAAGCAATGGGGCGATCGGCATACGGGTATCGGTTTCGACCAGTTGCTGATCGTCGAAGCGCCCAGCAACCCGGACGTGGATTTCCGCTACCGGATCTTCAACGCCGACGGCTCCGAAGTGGAACAGTGCGGCAACGGTGCGCGCTGCTTCGCTCGCTTCGTGCTCGACAAGCGCCTGACCGCGAAGCGGCAGATCCGCGTCGAGACCAAAAGCGGCATCATCGAACTGGATATCCGCAGCGACGGGCAGATCGGTGTCAACATGGGCGCACCGCGCCTGGTGCCGGCCGAGATTCCATTTGAAGCACCGGAGCAGGCCACGAGCTATCAGGTTGACGTCGACGGCACCCTGGTCGACCTGGCCGCCGTGTCCATGGGCAACCCCCATGCCGTGCTGCGGGTCAGCGACATCAATAATGCACCGGTGCATGAACTGGGGCCGAAAATCGAAAACCATCCGCGCTTCCCGGCGCGAGTCAATGTCGGTTTTCTCCAGGTCATCGACCGGAGCCGCGCGCAGCTGCGCGTCTGGGAACGCGGGACCGGGGAAACCCAGGCTTGCGGAACCGGCGCCTGCGCTGCCGCAGTGGCCGCGATCAGCCAGGGGTGGATGGATTCGCCGCTTTTGATCGACCTGCCCGGCGGGCGTCTGTCCATTGAATGGGCAGGCCCTGGCCAACCGGTCATGATGACCGGCCCGGCAGTACGCGTTTATGAAGGACAAGTGCGTCTTTGAGAGAGTCGAATCCATGAAAGATAAGCCCCAGGTTCCCGCCCTACAGCCCGACGAATCCCCTTCCGAAAGCCTTGAGGCGGCGGCGATTGCCGCGTACCTGGAGGCTCATCCGGATTTCTTCGTCGAACATGAAGAACTGCTCGCAACCTTGCGCATTCCGCACCAGCGCGGCGACACCATTTCGCTGGTCGAACGCCAGATGAGCATCCTGCGCGACCGCAATATCGAGTTGCGTCATCGCCTGTCGCACTTGATGGACGTGGCTCGCGACAACGACCGCCTCTTCGACAAGACCCGCCGCCTGATTCTCGCGCTGATGGACGCCACCAGCCTGGAAGACGTGGTGATCAGTGTCGAAGACAGTCTGCGCCAGGACTTCCAGGTGCCCTTCGTCAGCCTGATTCTGCTGGGTGACAACCCGATGCCGGTCGGCCGCTGGGTCACGCATGCCGACGCGCAAACAGCCATCGGCGGCTTGCTCTCGGAAGACAAAAGCGTCAGCGGCAGCCTGCGTGAACACGAACTGGACTTCCTGTTTGGCGAAGAACAGCGCAAACAGATCGGCTCCACCGCCGTTGTCGCCATCAGCTACCAAGGCATCCACGGCGTCCTGGCCATCGCCAGCCGTGACCCGCAGCACTACAAGAGTTCGGTGGGCACGCTGTTCCTCAGCTACATCGCCGAAGTCATGGGTCGCGTGCTGCCACGGGTCAACACCTCCCTGCGCTCGGTACGCTGATGATGGAACGGCAACTGGACGCTTACTGCGAACACCTGCGCAGTGAGCGGCAGGTGTCGCCTCACACGCTGTACGCCTACCGCCGCGACCTCGACAAAGTGTTGGGCTGGTGCGTCAAACAGAACATCAGCAGTTGGGCGGCCCTGGACATCCAGCGTCTGCGCAGCCTGATCGCTCGCCTGCACTCACAGGGCCAATCGTCGCGCAGCCTGGCGCGGCTGCTGTCAGCGGTGCGCGGGCTCTATCACTATCTGAACCGCGAAGGCCTCTGCGACCACGACCCGGCCAACGGCCTGGCGCCGCCCAAGGGCGAACGACGGCTGCCAAAAACCCTCGACACCGATCGCGCGCTGCAACTGTTTGAGGGCGCGGTGGAGGATGATTTTCTGGCACGCCGGGATCAGGCGATTCTGGAGCTGTTCTATTCCTCCGGCCTGCGCCTCTCCGAACTGACCGGGCTCAACCTTGATCAGTTGGATCTTGCTGACGGTATGGTCCAAGTGCTCGGCAAGGGCAGCAAGACGCGATTGCTGCCGGTCGGCAAAAAAGCTCGAGAAGCACTGGAGTTGTGGCTGCCGCTGCGGGCCATGACCAACCCTGCGGACGACGCGGTGTTTGTCAGCCAGCAAGGCCGGCGCCTCGGCCCACGGGCGATTCAGGTGCGGGTCAAGGCCGCTGGCGAGCGCGAGCTGGGACAGAACCTGCACCCGCACATGCTGCGGCACTCCTTCGCCAGCCATTTGCTGGAGTCGTCCCAGGATTTGCGGGCGGTTCAGGAGTTGCTCGGCCACTCGGACATCAAAACCACCCAGATCTACACCCACCTGGACTTCCAGCACCTGGCGACGGTTTACGACAGCGCCCATCCACGGGCCAAACGCATCAAAGGCGATGAGTCATGAGAATTCAATTAATCACCTTCGACCTCGACGACACCCTGTGGGATACCGCCCCGGTGATCGTCAGCGCCGAAGCCGTATTGCGTGAATGGCTGACCGAGCATGCACCGAATCTGGGCGCAGTGCCGGTGGAGCATTTGTGGGCGATTCGCGAACGGATCCTGAGCAGTGAGCCGGGCCTCAAGCACCGCATCAGCGCCCTGCGCCGCCGAGTCTTGTTCCACGCACTGGAAGAGGCCGGTTACGACCAGGATCAGGCCTCAGACCTGGCCGATCAGAGTTTTGAAGTGTTTCTGCATGCGCGGCATCAGCTGGAAATCTTCCCGGAGGTGCAACCGACCCTGGAGACGCTGGCCAATCACTACGCCCTCGGCGTGGTCACCAATGGCAACGCCGATGTGCGTCGGTTAGGGCTGGCGGATTACTTCAAGTTTGCCTTGTGCGCGGAAGACATCGGCATCGGCAAGCCGGATGCGCGACTGTTTCATGAGGCGTTGCAGCGTGGTGGTGCGACGGCCGAGACGGCCGTGCATATCGGCGATCATCCGGGTGACGACATTGCAGGCGCCCAGCAGGCGGGATTGCGGGCGATCTGGTTTAACCCGGCGGGCAAGGTTTGGGAAGCCGAGAAGGCACCGGATGCCGAAATTCGCAGCTTGAGCGAGTTGCCGGCGTTGTTGGCCCTCTGGAACGCCCAACACTGACCTTGCATTCACATCCAACCCCTGTGGGAGCGAGCCTGCTCGCGAAAGCGGTGGGTCAGCCGACATAGATTTTGAATGTGCCGGCCTCTTCGCGAGCAGGCTCGCTCCCACAGGGGATTGTGTCGAGCTCAAGAATTTTGTTTCACCCATGAAAAAGCCCGCAGCGACGGCGGGCTTTTTCAGCAAGCAAGTAGCAGGCTCAGATAGGCCGGCTGCCGTACTTGTTGTCAGGCTTCTTGGGCGGATCGGCGACCACATTGGCCTCCACTTCCTGCACCTTGCCGCCCTTGGCCAGGAACTCTTCCATGGCCCGCGCCAGAGCATCACGCTCCTTGTTTTTCGCTTCGACGCTCGGCAGCTCATCGACCGATACCGCTGCCTTGGCTTTGCCTTTGGCGGTCGGAACGGGCGCTTCACCGCCATCGTCGTCAGCAACGTCTTCCGCTGCTGTTTCCAGACCTTCTTCGGTTTCGTCGTCGTCGCCTACTTCGAGGTCGTCGTTTTCCAGATCATCGTCGCTCATGTTCTACCTCATGACTTGCGAAAAGCAGATTAGTTATAGCCCAGCTTCGCCGTCTGTCGAAGGCCGCCGGAAAAAATTCTACAACCGCTGGTAACCAGCGGTTTATGCCTCTTCACCGTGCACGGTGGCGAGGACTTTACGGGCACCGCCAAAATCACGGTGCTCGCCCAGATAAACGCCTTGCCAGGTCCCCAGCGCCAGTCGGCCTGCCGAAATCGGCAAACTGAGCTGACAGCCAAGTACGCTGGCCTTGAAGTGCGCCGGGAGGTCGTCCAGGCCTTCGTCGTTATGCTCATAGCCGTCTGTTCCTTGTGGGATCAGACGATTGAAAAATCGTTCGAAGTCGCGACGTACCGCCGGATCGGCGTTCTCGTTGATGGTCAACGACGCCGAGGTATGCTGCAGCCACAAATGCAACAGACCGACCCGACATGCCTTGAGTTCAGGCAGGCCGGCGAGTAACTCGTCCGTTACCAGATGAAAGCCCCGGGGCCTCGCCCGCAGGGTAATCAGAGTCTGTTGCCACATACAGTTCTCCGCACGTTCGGGGCGCATTCTAGCGCGCTCTGGGAAAAAACAAAGGCCCTAATATTCCTTCTATCATGTAAGCCATTGGCCGCAGAAAAACGCCCGTCGTAAACGCCACTAAACGTGTACGAAAAAACCTTTCAGCAGTTCCTTCACTGACAAACTCCAGACAAAAAAATGCCCGGCAAGCCGGGCAAGTTTTTTTTGTGCGCGTACTTACAAGTTGTAGCCGCGTTCGTTGTGGAGTGCCAGATCGATGCCGACGGCCTCTTCTTCTTCCGTGATACGCAGACCCATGACAGCGTCCAGCACCTTGAGGATGATGAAGGTGACGATCGCGGTGTAGATCACCGTGAAGCCCACGCCTTTGCACTGAATCCAGACTTGTGCGGCGATGTCGGTCACGGTGCCGAAGCCACCCAGCGACGGTGCAGCGAAGACACCGGTCAGGATCGCGCCGAGGATACCGCCGATACCGTGCACACCGAAGGCGTCCAGGGAGTCGTCATAGCCGAGTTTGCGTTTCAGGGTGGTGGCGCAGAAGAAGCACACCACGCCGGCTGCCAGACCGATGACCAGAGCGCCCATCGGGCCCACGGTGCCAGCGGCTGGGGTGATTGCAACCAGACCGGCCACAACACCCGAAGCGATACCCAGGGCACTTGGTTTGCCGTGAGTGATCCACTCGGCGAACATCCAGCCCAGTGCAGCGGCGGCGGTTGCGATCTGGGTCACCAGCATCGCCATACCGGCAGTGCCGTTGGCCGCAGCGGCGGAACCGGCGTTGAAGCCGAACCAGCCTACCCACAGCATCGCGGCGCCCATCAGGGTGTAACCGAGGTTGTGCGGCGCCATCGGGGTGGTCGGGAAACCTTTGCGCTTGCCCAGTACCAGGCAGGCAATCAGACCGGCCACACCGGCGTTGATGTGCACCACGGTGCCGCCAGCGAAGTCCAGCACGCCCCAGTCCCACAACAGGCCGCCGTTACCGGACCAGACCATGTGCGCGATCGGTGCATAAACCAGGGTGAACCAGACGCCCATGAAGATCAGCATGGCGGAGAACTTCATCCGCTCGGCGAAGGCACCGACGATCAGCGCAGGGGTGATGATGGCGAACGTCATCTGGAAGGTGACAAACACCGCTTCAGGGAACAGCGCCGCAGGGCCGGTCAGGCTCGCTGGCGTGACACCGGCGAGGAACGCCTTGCCCATGCCACCGAAGAACGAGTTGAAGTTGATGACGCCCTGTTCCATGCCCGTGGTGTCGAACGCGATGCTGTAGCCATAAATGACCCACAGGATGCTGATCAGACCGGTAATGGCGAAGCACTGCATCATCACGGAAAGAATGTTTTTGGAGCGAACCATGCCGCCGTAGAACAGCGCGAGGCCGGGAATGGTCATGAACAGCACGAGGGCTGTCGAGGTCATCATCCAGGCAGTGTCGCCGGAATTAAGGACTGGGGCCGCCACTTCGTCTGCCGCCATAGCCAGGCTGGGCATTACGAGGGACAACAGGGCTCCTAGCCCTGCGAATTTACGCAGAGTCATATTGTTTTCTCCTGGGGCGTTGGGTTTGTGGCGGCTTAGATTGCGTCGGTATCGGTTTCGCCGGTACGGATGCGAATCGCCTGTTCCAGATTGACCACGAAGATCTTGCCGTCACCGATCTTGCCGGTATTGGCAGCCTTGGTTATCGCCTCGATAACCCGGTCAAGATCCTTGTCGTCAATGGCGACATCGATCTTCACCTTTGGCAGGAAATCGACCACGTACTCCGCGCCGCGGTACAGCTCGGTGTGACCCTTCTGCCGACCGAAGCCTTTGACTTCAGTAACGGTAATGCCCTGCACGCCGATCTCGGACAGCGACTCGCGTACGTCGTCCAGTTTGAACGGCTTGATGATGGCAGTGACTAGCTTCATGAAAACTCTCTCCCGAATTGGTGGACTTGCCCCAGGAAAACAAACCCGACTCAAGTCTAAGCGCAGTGCCTGGCTTTGTAACGCATCGTCGGCCTTACCTGCCCGTCCGACGCCTGCTAACCACTCCGCACGAAACACTTCCCCCGTTCCGCTTGGCGCACTGCATTCGTCACAGCGACTGCATCAGTGCATGGGTCACTACCGACTAAGCAGAAAGCTTGCCATCTCGCCAAAACCCACTGATTTCAAGCCTTTGGCCGCTGCCGCAAGCGGCTTCGCGCAAATGGTCCGACGGATACGCACAACAACAGTGCGCGGCCGCCCGTCACCATGCGCGAAAAGCGTGCACCCCTGACGGCGAGATTGACTATAGACACTGCGTGATACACTGCCCGCCATTGTTGACAGGACATTTCCCATGCTCGCGCCCAAAGACTTCCTCGATGCCCTGAGCGGCACCGCCTCCCGCCTCTTCAGCGGCGACACCCCACTGCCGAAAAGCGAAATCGAAAGCCAGTTCAAGGCTCTGTTGCAGAGCGGCTTCAGCAAGCTGGATCTTGTGAGCCGGGAAGAGTTTGATAGCCAGATGGTCGTGCTGGCACGGACCCGGGCACGGTTGGAGAGTCTTGAGGCGAAAGTGGCGGAACTTGAAGCGAAGCTGAATCCACCAGTCGAGTAACACCGCAGATCCCACGGTGAAACCCAATCCACTGTGGGAGCGAGCCTGCTCGCGATAAGGTCGGAACGACCTTCAGATTCAACTGTAGGAGCTGCCGAAGGCTGCGATCTTTTGATCTTTTAGCGCTCAAAATTCCAAGCACCTTCCTACAACAAAACCACCGCCGTCCGATTGCGCCGCACAGCCCCGGTTCCTAAGCTCACCTTCTGCTGAATGTTCAGCACTAGGTTTGGCGACCTGGAACCAAGCTATGCACGCAACCTCATTCGATATCGGGTATTTCCCTCGATTCGTTATATGGCGGCTGTGTGTGGGAGACCTTCGGGTCTGCCGGTATTCGCTTGGCCGGTTCGCCAACCCGCACGCAGCTGCCACCCTTATTGTTTGGCGACGATAAGTGGCAGTCATCTATCAAGCGAATTTGGGTACTGCACCATGGACGAAAACTATCTGACTCCACACATCTTCACTCGCCACAAACTCCACCTCCACGCCCTTCTAATAGAAAACCAACCCTGGTTCAGCGCCCGTGACCTCGGCCGCCTGCTACGCCTCTACCTCGACGAACGCGCCGTCCGAAAACTCGATCCCGACCAACACCAAACTTTACGAATGCTCATCCACGGCACCATCGAAAACACCCTGCTAATCAGCGAGTCCGGCGTCTACGCCCTACTCGTCTACCACTACTGCCCCGAATACCGGGCGCTGCGCGAATGGCTAACCCACGACGTCGTCCCAGCCCTCAGAGACGCCCAACAACCCACCTCAACCGAACGCCCAATACTGAGCCTGCTGAACTGGCCAGAGATGTCATTGAGTTTGCTGCACTGGAACGACCAGCCGTGGATTCGGTTGCAGGATGTTCCGCACATGCTTCCAGAGGGTGAACGGCCACAGCGTGCAGTCAATGCACCGTGGTGGAAGCGTGCTTCCCGAATACTCCTGGCAATCTGAACGACAAAAAAACCCCACGCTTGTAACGTGGGGTTCGTTCAGGAGCAGAGGATCAGGCGCAGTGCGAAAGACGCTCAACCTGATCCCGGATCGCAGCCCCTCGTTCAATCTCGGCTTTGCGCAAATCGTAAGTCGATTGCAAGTTCAACCAAAATTCAGGGGTCGTATCCAGACAAATAGAAAGCCTGAGAGCCATATCAGCACTGACGCCCCGACGCTGAAGCACGATGTCGTTCACCGTGGGTGTCGAAACGCGCAACGCTCTGGCCAGAGCAGCAGCCGTAAGGCTCAGAGGCTCCAGGTATTCCTCTTTGAGGATCTCGCCAGGGTGCACCGGGCGCATACCATTCTTAGTCATTACGCCCCCTTGCCTCCTGCCCCGATAATGAATATTCAGCGTTGAGCAGCGGTGCCTACTCTAAACGCGGAGTTCTTAAATTTCGTACAGATCAAAAAACCGCCCCAGCCGAAACCGGGGCGGTTTCCGCCGGGTCAATCCTTACAGCGGATCATTCCAGCGGTCCCGCAGAAACTCGTACAGGCGAAAAGCCCATAGCGCGTTTCTAACGAGGCTCCACATATGTTTAAGAAACTTAGACATACTTTGGCCCTCCTTGCGTGAGGCCAAACCTCCAGTGCGCTTTCCGGCGTACGCGCACCTTGGGGCATACATGTGGGTGTATGTGTTGAGGCGGCCGGGTGTGGGCTCCTCAAAACTAGCACCGGCACGATTCTCACACCGTGTCGAGGAACATGAAAATCTTTACGCCCCCGGCCACACTTCGCGAATCACCCACTCATCGAGCCTCATCGCGGCGAATGCTATCGCAGTTCTTTCAATACTAACCTTCCAAATATTCTAACGAGTTGTATCAAATCATGAAGTGGCAAATACTCTTTCCAGTTCCTTGCTGTTGTTAACGCCGGTCATCAGCAGATCATTATTGACGCTTGCCCGGATGATCAAATTTGAATAGGCTTCCCATCGTGGGTGTATCTGTTGAGGAAGCACGGGCTTCGGCCTCACCGAAGCCTGCAAATAAAAAACCGCCTCCTCAAGGCGGTTTTTTTTCGCCTTCAATTTAGATTTCGCCGACGTCCTTCATTGTTCCAGGCAACGTCCTACAAAAACCTCATCCCGCGACTGGTTACGTCGGTACTCCACACTCGCTTACGCTCCACCTACCAGAAAGACACTCGCAACATCCTGCGAAAGTTTGGTGCCTGTGCCGTCACGCGACCCGACTACTCTTCAAAAAACCGCAGGAAGCGGTTCTCTGTCAGCTCAAGGAACGACCATGTCTCTCTCCATCGTTCACAGCCGTGCCCAGATTGGCGTGGATGCGCCCGCCGTTACCGTCGAAGTCCATTTGGCCAACGGGTTGCCATCGCTGACCATGGTCGGTTTGCCCGAAGCGGCGGTGAAGGAAAGCAAGGACCGGGTACGCAGCGCGATCATCAATTCAGGCCTGCAATTTCCGGCGCGGCGCATCACGCTGAATCTCGCGCCTGCGGACTTACCTAAGGATGGCGGACGGTTTGATCTGGCGATTGCGCTGGGGATTCTGTCCGCCAGCGTGCAGGTGCCGACGTTGACGCTGGATGACATTGAATGCCTGGGAGAGTTGGCGTTGTCAGGCGCGGTACGTGCTGTGAGAGGCGTGTTGCCGGCGGCGCTGGCTGCACGCAAGGCCGGACGCTCGTTGATGGTGCCGCGGGCGAACGCCGAGGAGGCGTGCCTGGCGTCCGGGTTGAAGGTGTTTGCCGTGGATCACCTGCTGGAAGCCGTTGCACACTTCAATGGACATACGCCGGTCGAGCCCTACGTTTCCAATGGCTTGCTCTACGCCAGCAAACCCTATCCGGACTTGAATGAAGTGCAGGGACAACTTTCGGCCAAACGCGCATTGCTGATTGCGGCGGCGGGCGCTCATAACCTTCTGTTCAGCGGACCACCCGGGACCGGGAAAACGCTGTTGGCGAGTCGTTTGCCGGGGCTGCTTCCTCCTTTGGCCGAAAACGAGGCGCTGGAAGTCGCAGCCATTCAATCCGTCACCAGTTGCGTGCCCTTGAGCCACTGGCCGCAAAGACCATTCCGCCAGCCCCACCACTCCGCCTCGGGCCCCGCGTTGGTGGGCGGTGGTTCGAAACCGCAACCCGGCGAAATAACTCTCGCCCACCATGGAGTGCTGTTCCTCGACGAACTTCCGGAATTCGATCGCAAGGTGTTGGAAGTCTTAAGGGAGCCCTTAGAATCCGGTCACATCGTGATTTCCCGTGCCAAGGATCGCGTGAGATTTCCGGCTCGCTTTCAATTAGTGGCGGCGATGAACCCGTGCCCCTGTGGGTATCTTGGCGAACCCAGCGGCAAATGCAGTTGTACACCTGACATGGTCCAACGCTACCGCAACAAGCTGTCGGGACCGCTGCTGGATCGGATCGACCTGCACCTGACCGTCGCTCGGGAAGCCACGGCGTTGAATCCTGCATTGAAACCCGGCGACGACACGGCCACTGCGGCTGTTCTGGTCGCCGATGCACGAGAGCGGCAACACAAACGCCAAGGCTGCGCCAACGCCTTTCTCGATCTGCCAGGCCTGCGCCGCCACTGCAACTTATCCACAGTCGACGAAACCTGGCTGGAAACTGCGTGTGAACGACTGACTTTGTCGCTGAGGTCAGCCCATCGACTGCTCAAAGTGGCGCGCACCCTGGCGGACCTTGAGCAAGTCGATGGCATCAGCCGTGAACATCTGGAGGAAGCGCTGCAGTATCGGCCGAGCGCCAATTGATCGGTTTACTCCTTGGTGAGATCCACCAACGGCGCCTGCCGAACCTCAGTTTCCCGCCCACCTTGAATATCACTCACCGTCTTCAACGCCTTATCCACAGCCCCTTTATCAGCGAGCAAGCTGTACCTGATCTGAAACTCCTTCTGTTCTTTAGCTCCAATCGTCGGCACCAGATTCAGTGGCCGCTGATACCGGCGGTTGTAAGAAAAACTCGTTCCTGGCTCAAGACCCGTGACATAGCCCTGCCCTTGTGTGTCCGTGTTTTTCCACAAGGAAAACACCGGCAACTGCTGAGTATTGAAACCCACCGAAACCCCAAGGCTCCCCGCCTTGTTATGCAGCACGGTCAACGTGTCACCCTTGGCATCGCCATAAGGCACAACGTTGTAGACCGTCTCGTCATAGTCCTTGGTCGGCGCGCGGTAGGTTTGCCAGTCCGGCAGATCCCCTTTTGCCTTGTCATTGAACGGCGAGACCTGTTTCACCGGTGCAACAAAACGTGCGCCTTGTTCCAGGAATGGGGTGCTGAAGTTGCTGTGGTACAGCGCCTGGTATTCCTTCGGATAATCGCCGTTGTTGGTCAGGGTGTCGTTGAGGGCAAACGCTACGCTGCCGGGCTCGGTGACCAGTTCGGTCGCGACGGAGAAGTCGACTTTCTTGAACGCCTGCTCGTTCAGTTCGCCACGCAGGCTGATGGCGTAAGGCGCTTTTTCATCGATGTGCAAAGTGACTTTGCTGGCCGGGATGTTGGCGGCACGGCCATGGAGGGTCAGCAGTTCACCGTTATCCATGCCGGGGTGACCAACCCACTCGTAGCCGCAGCGGGCGACCAGCTCGTTAAAACCCTCAAGCCAGCCCAACCCGCCGCGACCGTTGAGTTCGATGAAGGACGGATTGACCACGTCCTTGACCGGCGAATCCCAGCCCATGCGCACATTGCCGACCGACGCCTGCAGGACGTTCATCCCGCGGGTGGGGACTACCGAGAGTTTCATCGTGCCGTTATCGATGTCGACGATGCTGACGCCCTCTTGCCGACCGCCGTGCAAGGTGCGCAGGGTCACGGAGAAGGGTTTGCCGGTTTTTACCCCCAGTTGTTGGCTGGTGATCTGCCAGTTTTGGGAAGCTTTGTCGCTGTCGAGCAGGACGTAATCCCAGGCCATGGCATGGGAAGCAGCGGACAGCGCGCCAAAGGCAACAATGAGTTTGAGCGGATTCATGGGTAAGCCTTTCTTGGAGTTGTGTAATTTTTATAGCGCTGATGAAACGATTCAGCAAGCTTAAAAAGCGTACACCCGAGCCATCCCAAGCGAATTTAAATTGACCCCATGCAACCTCCGCACGCTTACGCTAGTCTCATACGGTTTTGGACCTCCGGCTGATTGACGGCGACATCATTATGACATTAAGGTCGCCCGCTAATTGCAGGAGCAAGAACAGGCATCTTTGTCTGTCATTTTTGCGCAACAGAACATATGGAGTTTGAATGCGCGGGGCACTATTACGCAGCGGTAAGAGCGGGTCATTCACTGCCCTGGGCGAAACAGGTCAACCGGTCTACCGGGCGGCCCTGCAATTGCGCGAAGCCATTCGCCGCAAGAATCCTGAAATGGTCGATCACCTGGCCATCCCTCAAAGCGATGAGCTCGGTAACCAGATCGACTGGTACAGCGGCCTCGACGGCGATGTGATCCCGTGGAGCAGCGCGACCGAAGAAGAACGCGCCCCTGCCCGCCGTCAACTTGAAGCGCTGAAGACCGCACTCGAGGAATTGAGCCAGCGTTTCCTGGGCACTGAATCCGGCGAACAGCAGCAAGGCGACAAAGCTGTGTTCGGCAAGCTGCTCAAGCGCGTGATTCATTTCCCCGACGAAAACTTCGTGTACCTGGTGCAAGGCAAACCGGTGCTGACCTTTTGGGGTTTCGAGCATGCCGGTACCGGCAATCGCGATCCCCTGCACTGCCTCTATCAGGTTCCGCCCGCGTTTACGCTGCCCCCTGTGGTCGAAGCCGCGCCTGTAGTTGCGCCCGTCGTGCCAGTGGTTGCTCGTCCGTGGTGGCGTCGCTGGTGGTGGCTGTTGCTGCTGCCGTTCCTGCTGCTGCTTTTGTGGCTGTTGCTGGGTCTGCGTGGTTGCGTTCCGATTCCGTTGGTGGCGGTCGATCTGTTGCCTGAGGGCATCGTGCCGGTGGAAAAACAACTGGAAGAGCCGAAACTGACTGGCAATGTCACGACGTTGAATGGCGTTCCGGTGACGGGCACCGTTGTAGGCTCTACCACGGGAACCGGCACCGCTGTGACCGGAGCGAATGGCGTGGAAGCGCCGGCCGTCGAGGGCAACGAGGCTGACGCAGCGCCCGCCGGCGTGACCCAAGACCCGGCCAAAGACCCGGCAGCAGACCCAGCCACCGAATCCCCAACCGCGCCACCCGAAAACAAAACCGCGCCGCCGGATGTCACATCGCCCGAAGCAGAAAAATCCGCCGCCGCAAAACCCGGCCCGCCCCTGAGCATTCCGCCAGACGCCGCCGACGGTGCCGCCAAGTTCCTCGACGGTCAGTTCCGCGCCGGTGCCGGTATTCAGGATCGCCGAACCGGCAAACCCCTGCGTCTGGAATACCAGCTCAAGGACGGTAAGGGCGAAGTCACCGTACACCAGGCCGACGGCACCCAATGCAGCGGGCCGGTGAGCGCTACTATGAAGGGTGGCAGCCTGGCCATCGACAGTCAGGGTCAGGCCGTGTGCGCCGACGGCAGCACTTACGACATGCCCAAGGTCAACTGCCGCAAAGGGGCGACCACAGTCGCAGACTGCACCGGCGGTTACGGAAAAGAACAATTCCCCATGTCCATGCGGCACGTGGCCGAATAAAAACGGAATAACCCGACATGTTGCCTGAAGTCACCCAATTCGAAGACACCGTCACGCTGGTCAGCGACACCGGCATCCAGTTCATGGATTTCGCCCTGCGCCTGGATCCCCGCAAGGAACCGGCGGGCGAATTCGCGCCGATGATCAGCGGGCTGATCTGCCGCCTGTCGTACAACGAAGAGAAAGACTTCTTTTTCTACGAACCTGAACCGGAAAAGGTCGAGAAAGCCAAACCTGCGTTCAGCGTCGACATGAAAAGCAGCCTCGAGCTGCTTGACGGTATCTGGCTGCCGACCCCGTTTTTCCGCTTCATGCCGCCGCACCGCTTCGATGAAGGTCCGACCAACTGGTCGCGCATGCGCCTGGTCAAACTGGCGACACCCGACATCGACGGCAACACCCACCGACTGACGATGGCCTTCGACAGCCGCGTCATGCCCAAGCGTGACGGCACCGCGTACCTGGCGCCAAATGAAGAAGACATCAGCTCCGGCGTGTCCTTCAAACTGGCGACGAAGGCCAGCGAAACCCGCTGGTTCCTGGCGCAGCCGTGGGTCAACGAGTGGCTGCTGGAAGTGTTCAACGAGGGCAATGCCCACCGCTCGCGCGCAGAGCTGGACACCGACATCCGCGCCAACTATCACTTGGCGCACTACCTCAACTTGCTCAGTCTGTTGAGCAAGCCGTCTGCCGCCCAGCAGTCGACAGCCCGGGCGAAAGTTGAAATCCCCGAGCTGAAAGTAGTCGCCAACGACAGCAATGGCCTGGTCAAACCGATTCCGGTGGACCTGGTGCTGGACGTCGGCAACTCGCGCACCTGCGGCATCCTGATCGAAAACCACGGTCAGGCCGGTTCCGGGTTGAAACAGAACTACGTGCTGGAACTGCGCGACCTGATCACCCCCGAACACACTTACAACCTGCCGTTCGAAAGCCGTGTGGAATTCGCCCAGGCGTATTTCGGCAAGGACCACTGCTCGGTCAAGAGCGGCCGGCACGATGCGTTCCAATGGGCGACGATTGCCCGCGTCGGCAATGAGGCCAGCCGTCTGGCCAGCCGTCGTCGCGGCACCGAAGGGTCCACTGGCCTGTCCAGCCCGAAACGTTATCTGTGGGACGAAAACGCTTACGGCCACGGCTGGCGTTTCAACTGCTCGTACATCAAGACCGACAGCGAGCCGTACGCCACCGCCGCGCCGTTTTCGCACCTGATCAATGAAACCGGCGAAGCGCTTTACAGCCTCGAAGAAGATGATCGTCTGCCGGTGTTCATGCCGCGTTATTCGCGCAGCTCGCTGATGACTTTCATGCTCGCTGAAGTACTGGCCCAGGCGCTGTCGCAAATCAACAGCCCGGCCCAGCGTTCACGCCAGGGTCACACCCGCGTGCCGCGCCAGCTCAACAGCATCACCCTGACCGTGCCGCCGGGCATGCCGCAGGCCGAGCGCAGCATTCTCAACGAACGCATGTTGCAAGCCATCGGCCTGGTGTGGAAGAGCCTCGGCTGGCACGCCGGCGAGGAAGACCCACATCAGGATCAGGCCGTCAGCCCGCGTACGCCGATCCCGAGCATCCGCGTGGAATGGGACGAAGCCTCCTGTGGCCAGTTGGTGTACCTGTACACCGAGGTCAACGAGAATTTCGCCGGTCACCCGGAAGAGTTTTTCGACACCATCGCCCGGCCAGACAAGACCGACCGCGAACGCATCACCCTGGCGACCATCGACATCGGTGGCGGTACCACGGACCTGGTGATCACTGACTATCGCCTCGACCGTGCCGGCAACACCGGCAGCGGCAGCAACGTGCACATCGTGCCCGAGCAGCGTTTTCGCGATGGCTTCAAAGTGGCTGGCGATGACATCCTGCTGGACGTGATTCAGGACTTCATCCTGCCGAGCTTCGAAAAAGCCTTGCAGAACGCCGGCGTGAAAGCCCCGGATTCGCTGATGTCTCGGTTGTGCGGCGATGAGTCGGTCAGCGCCCAGGACATGATCCTGCGCCAGCAATTGAACCTGCAAGTGTTCGCACCGCTGGGTCTGGCGCTGCTCAAGGCGTATGAGCATTACGATCCGCAAGTGCCGCAAGAAGTCACCCCGCAAAGCTACCGCCAATTGCTCGGTGACAACGCGATCAGCCAGACCGTGCTCGACTACGTCAACGCCGCCGTGCGCCGCGATGTCGGCGGTCAGAGCGGTTTCGACCTGTATGACGCGCCGATCAGTTTCGACCTGCAGAAGCTCCACGCCGCGTTCCTCAACGACCAGATCAACATCACCAAGATTCTCGGTGCGCTGTGTGAAGTGGTCGCGCATTACCCGTGCGACGTTCTGCTGCTGACCGGCCGCCCTTCGCGCTTGCCCGGCATCCAGGCGTTCATTCGCAAGGTGCTGCCGCTGCCACCGGGGCGCATTCTGGCGCTGCAAAACTACCGCACTGGCGGCTGGTACCCGTTCCACAAGAACGGCCGGATCGACGACCCGAAAAGCACCGCGTCGGTGGGCGCCATGCTCTGCCTGTTGTGCGCCAACCACAGCGTGCCGAACTTCTACTTCCGTGCGTCGGCGCTCAAGCCGTATTCGACCGTCAAGCACATCGGCGTCATCGACCTGAACAACGTGATCAAGGATGCCGACGTGCTGTACCGCGACATCCAGTCCGAAGACTACAAAATCAAGCTGCCGGAAATCGGCGTTGGCGATGCCGCCGACACGCCACAGCTGGAAATGCGCGGCGATCTGCGCCTCGGTTTCCGTCAGTTGGCCGCCGACCGCTGGGCCGCCTCGCCGCTTTATACCTTGCGGTTCACCAAGGCCGGTCGGGAGAAGTTTTCCCGGGCGATCGGTGAAAACGGCAGCGCGCCGCTGCTCAAGGTGCGGTTCGAGGTCAAACCGGCGGACAAGTACACACGCAAGCAGGATCTGGTCAGCGACCGCCTCTCGGTTCGCGACATCGAATCCAACAGTAACAACGTCAACTTCAACCCGCGCAGCGACCTCGAGCTGGAACTCAACACCATGCTCGACGCCGGCCTGAGCGAGACCAAGTACTGGCTCGACAGTGGAAGTGTGAAACGCAAATGAATGATCTGACCCCCGATCAAACTCAGCTCTCTGCCAGTTGGGCCGCTGTTTATAAAGGTGCCGGTCAGGCGCTGGACTGGATTGGCCAGACGCGCGGCAACGCGCCGCGCCTGGACAGCGAAGCCGACAACCTGAACATCCGCCTGCACCGTGCCCGCAACCTGGCTCAAAGCCTCGGTCGCGTGGCCTGCACGCCAATGACCATCGGCTTTTTCGGCTTGTCCCAGGCCGGCAAGTCCTACCTGATTTCAGCCCTCGCTGCGGGTCAGAACGGCAAACTGGAAACCGACTTCGGTGGCCAGCGCCTGGACTTCATCAAGCACATCAACCCGGTGGGTGGCGGCAAGGAAGCCACCGGCCTGGTGACGCGCTTCAGCCGCCACGCCACGCAGAGCCAGGATCCGCAGTTCCCGGTCGAGCTGACCCTGTTCAAGGAAATCGAGCTGGCGAAGATTCTCGCCAACTCCTGGTTCAAGGATTTCGACCTTGAGCGCATTTCCTACGAGATCGACGAAGAACGCATCCAGCGCGTGCTCAAACCGTTCGAAGGTCGGGAAACCGGGCCGCTGCAACCGGGCGTCAACGCCGACGATTTGGTGTCGCTGTGGGATTACCTGCGGGACAACTTCCGCAATTCGGTGAAGAAACTCGAACACCTGTATTGGCCCACGGCGTTGCAACTGGCACCACGGCTGAATTTCCAGGAACGGGCCGAGCTGTTTTCAATCCTGTGGGGTGAGCAAAGCGAGCTGACACGCGTGTATCAGCAGCTGGCCGGCGCGCTGCACAAGCTGGGCCTGCCCGAGACCGTGTTCGCCCCACTGCATGCCTTGGTGAGTTTCGAAAACGACACCTACAGCCAGCGCGACAGCATCATGAACGTCGACATCCTCGAGCGCTTCGGCAGCCCGCTGGACTTGCCGATCGACGTGCGGCCCCAGGTCGACGGACGCCTGCAAAACAGTCAGGGCATTCCGGTTGCGCAACTGGCGGCACTGACTGCCGAGATGACCTTCGGCCTGATCGAAGCCCCGGCGGACGACATCGTCAATCAAGTCGACTTGCTGGACTTCCCCGGTTATCGCGGGCGCAAGAAACTGCACGAGATCGCCGATTCCAACGACCCGCAATCCGCCACCAAGGACAACTCCGTTTCGCAGCTGATCCTGCGTGGCAAGGTCGCCTACCTGTTCGAACGCTACACCGATAACCAGGAAATGAACGCGCTGGTGGTCTGCACCGGTTCAACCAAGCAGAGCGACGTCAACGACGTAGGCCCGGTGCTGACCCGCTGGATCGAAAAGACCCAAGGCGCCGACTCGGCCGCTCGCAGCAAGCGCGACACCGGTCTGATCTGGGCGCTGACCATGCTCGACCTGCGCATCACCAACTCCCTGAGCCTGACGCCTGATCAGTACGATGAGAGCTGGAACGGCATGGTCAAGCTGACCATGCTGGAGCGCTTCGGCAGCCTGAGCTGGATGAGCGACTGGGCCGGCACGCCGTTCCAAAATACCTTCCTGGTGCGCAAACCACGCATGGACGCGGCGTTCATCGAGCAAGACGCGACCGGTGCGGAAACCGGTCTCAATGCCAGCTACCAGGAGCGAGTCGACGCCTTGGGTACAAGCTTTGCCGGCAACGACCTGGTGTGCAAACACATCCACGATCCTGCCAACGCCTGGAAAGAAATGCTGCGCAACGATGACGGTGGCATCAGCCACTTCAGCGGCAGTTTCAAAGGCGTGGCCAATATCGAATTCAAATTGCAGCGCATCCGCGAGCAATTGAGCGAATGCCTCGAAGGCCTGACCACTCATGGTCTGAGTACCTGGTACCACGCCGACGGCGACGGTGCCGCTGCCGCCAAGAAAGCCCAGGCACAGATGATTCTGACCGGCCTGGGCCGTCGCCCGGCAGTGCTCGGCGAGCTGATCGATCAACTCGACATGCCGAGCGAAGAGGTCCGCGATCTGTACCTCAGTGGCGTGTACGAAACGGATGACGAGCCGACCGCGAACGATGAACCGGTCGCCCCGACACCGAGCCAGAGCCTGTATGGCAACGACGCCGGTTTCGATTTCGATTTTGGTGACGACACGAGCCCTGACACGCCGGTCAGCAGCAACACCGGCACCCCGGCGCCCGAACTGCAAAGCAACGAGCACCGTTTCGCCAAAGCGGCGTTCAAGGCCTGGATCGCGCACCTGCGTGAACTGACCACCCGCCAAAGCCTGCTCAACCTCCTGGGGTTGGAAAAAGCATTGCTGGAAGCGGTGGTCGACGAATTGATCACCGCCGGCTATCGCCAGGACTTGCCGGGGCAACTGAGCCGCGCAGTCCTCAAACGTGCACAAAGTGGCGCGCGGCGCGATCAATTGGTCGAGCGCCAGGTCCTGGAAGTGCAACGGGTGCTGCGCGATTTCGTGTCCTGGTTCGGCTACCTGCAGAAGCCGGTGAGCGAGCGTCCGAACAGTCGCGCCGGAACCAAGGCGCCGCTGTTCTCGTTCTACACCGACATCAGTCCCGGACAAGTGCCCGTGCTGCCGGCGCAACCGGCGAATCAGGCGCAGCGGTATCTCGGCGACTGGCTCTCGGGCCTGGCCTACATCACGCAGGACAACGCCGGCCATGGTGCCGGGCGCGAAATCACCCCTGAACAGAACGAACGGCTGGGCCAAGTGCTCACAGCCTTCACAGCGAGATAAGCAATGCCAATTCGTGTCGACCTGCTCGCGTTAGAGCCCAATGTGCCTGGCCAGGCCCGCCTCACTGTGAAGAAATGGCAGGGTAGCGAGGAACAGCTGGAGTTTTCCATTCAGCGTAACCAGGACGGTTTTTACCTCCAGGACCACAAGGCCTGGAGCAACAATCCATTCTGGTTCAAGGTCTCGCGTTTCAACGTCACGGCCAGCGGCGAAGGCCTGGAAGCGCAGGTCGGCCCGGACGTGGTCGACCCGCTGCTGGAAGGCGGCGCCAACTCGCAATTCCAGATTGAACTACGCGAACAGAGCCAAGGGCATGCAGACAAAGGCGTGGTTCGGCCCGGCGTTGGCGTGCTGCCGTCTACCGCCGGCGGCCAGACGCGCTCGACCTACGGCGGCGCCGATCTGACGGCGCCGAGTGCACCGGCACCGGAAATCCCGGAGATCCCGGAGCTGCCTGAACTGGTCCTGTCCACCGCCGAGCCCGAAGTGGAATTGGAGTCGGTACTCACCGAGCGCGACTACACGCCGCCTCCCGCACCGGTGAAGAAAAGCAACAAAGGCCTGATCGGCCTGTTGATTGTCGTCTTGTTGCTGCTGGCAGCGGGCGGCGGATTCTGGTTCTACAAACGCATCCCGGCGCCTGCCCCGGTGGCCACAGCGCCTGCCGGCGCTGACGCACAAGCCTGCACCCTCGAGAGCATGAACAGCCTGCCCGAATTGACCTTCGTCCAGACCTGCATCAAGGCTGCGCCCGACAGTGCCAAGTTGCTGGAGATCATCAACCAGGCCAAGGCCGGCAAACACTGCGGTGTCGCCCAGCGCTTGTACGCCAACCGTGCCCAGGCCGGTGACGCGCTGATCGCCAACGCTTATGCCCGCGAATACGACCCTAAATACCTGAAAGCCAGCGAATGCTTCCCGGTCGCGGACAACGCCACCGCCGCCTATTGGTACGAAACGATCCTCACCCAGGACCCGAACAACGCCGAAGCCAAGCAGCGTTTCGAGGAGTTGCAGAAGTGATGCGCTCTCCCCTGAGTCGATTCCTGTTGAGCGGCGCCGCCCTGTTGGCGCTGTGCATTAGCCCGTTGTCCCAGGCCGATGACAAACCGCTGATCCAGGCCGGTAAAAAGACCCTGTTCCAACGCGTGCTGACCACGCCGGGCTGCAAGATCAGCCCGACAGCGGGCGGTGCAGCAGGCGATGCGCAACCGGTCTTCAGCCGTTTCTATGTGTACGAACGCGCTCAAGCGGCAAACGCCGAGTGGCTGAAAGTCGGCCCCGACAGTTACGGCAAAACCATTGGCTGGCTGCCTGCCAGCTGCACCACCGACTGGAAGATGCAGCTGACACTTGCCTTCACCAACCCGGCCAACCGCGACCGGTTGCTATTCTTCAAGGACCGCGCCACCGTCGAAGGCATCCTCGATGCGCCGGACCCGGTCAGCAAAGTCGCGCCGCTGCGGGCCACGCTGAAAAAGGGCCAACAAGCACCGGGCGTACTGGCTGAAGAACCTGAATACTTCGTCGACCTGCAAAAGCAGTTCTACCTGCTGCCGGTGCTCAGTGGCGAAGAAGTCATGACCGAAAGCGGTTTCCGCACGCGCCTGCTCAACGTCGCGTCGGTCAGCAAACCGGATGACAAGAATGCCAAGGGCGGTGCTGCGAACAGCGCTGCCGGCGGCAAGGCAGCCGAGGACAAAACGTCCAACCAACTGAAGGAATTCAG
Source organism: Pseudomonas sp. GL_093 (assembly GCF_057837605.1). Taxonomy (NCBI): domain Bacteria; kingdom Pseudomonadati; phylum Pseudomonadota; class Gammaproteobacteria; order Pseudomonadales; family Pseudomonadaceae; genus Pseudomonas; species Pseudomonas sp. GL_093. Next base: position 6,812,778 of record NZ_CM174448.1, read on the forward strand.
TGCGGCGGTGGTGTTTGTCATCGACTCGACGATATCGATGGACCCGTACATCGACCGCACCCGCGAGGCGATCCGCAAGGTTTATCAGCGGATCGAAGCGCAGAACCTCGGCAAGCAGGTCAAGTTCGGCCTCGTGGCTTTCCGCTCCAACACCCAGGCGGTGCCGGGGCTGGAATACACCACCAAGATGTACGCCGACCCTACCAAGGTGAAAGACAGCGCCGACTTTTTCGCCAAGATCGCCGACCTCAAACAGGCCACCGTGTCGAGCAGCAGCTTCGATGAGGACGCCTTTGCCGGCGTCATGGACAGCATCGACAAGGTCGACTGGAGCCAGTTCGGCGCGCGCTACGTGGTACTGATCACTGACGCGGGCGCCATCGAAGGTGACGACAAATTGTCGAAGACCGGCTTGAGCGCCGCGCAGGTGCGTATGGAAGCCGCCAACCCGGGCGTGGCGATTTACACCCTGCACTTGAAAACCCCGGCCGGGGCCAAGGACCACGCCAAGGCCGAGGCGCAGTACCAGAACCTGTCGACCTACCCGGGCACCAACACCTCGCTGTACTACCCGGTGAACGCTGGCGATATTCATGAATTCGGGCGCAAGGTCGACGCACTGGCCGCCGCGATCACCTCTCAGGTGAAAGCCGCCTACATGGGTGAAGACGCCATCGGCAGTGCGGCGAACGCCAAGCAGGACCCGGCCGAGAAGAAAATGCTCGAAGACGCGGCGCTGATCGGCCACGCCATGCAACTCGCCTATCTCGGCGAGAAGACCAACAGCAAGGCCCCGCCGGTGTTCAAGGCGTGGATCACCGACCGCGACCTGATCAAGCAGAACATCCCGACCACCGATGTACGGGTGCTGCTGACCAAATCCCAGCTCAGTGACTTGAGCGACGTGATGAAGCAGATCCTCGACGCCGCCAACGAAGGCCTGATTTCGCCGACGGAAATGTTCGATCGCCTGCGTTCGGTCGCTGCGACCATGGGCGCCGACCCGAATCAGCTCAAGCAGAACAGCAACGCCAAACTGGCGGACATGGGTGTGCTCGGCGAGTACCTCGAAGACCTGCCGTATCAGAGCGAAGTATTGAACCTGGACGAAGAAACCTGGAAAAGCTGGGATGGCCTGGCGCAGGAGAAATTCATCCGCACGCTCAATACCAAGCTGCGGCACTACCAACGTTACAACGCTGACGTCGACCGCTGGGTTGCTTTAGCCAAGGACAGCGATGCACGGGACAACGTGTACCCCGTGCCACTCGAAATGATGCCTTAACGAGACGCTGATGCTCGATATCAAGAACTTGCTGGTGCGCCGTGGTGAAGGCGCGCTGGCCCATCACGTGCGCCTGCCGCATTTGCAGGTCGGTGCCGGAGAAATCCTCGCCATCACCGGCGAGAGCGGCAGCGGCAAAAGCACCTTGCTCGAAGCCATCGGCCTGTTGCTCGCGCCGGTGGAACTCGAGCGCTTTCGGCTGGGCGCAACCCACGATCAGGACATCGCCCAACTGCTTGCCAGCGATGACCAGCCAGCCTTGGCGGCGGTGCGCTCCCGGCATTTGGGCTTCATTTTGCAGAGTGGCGGCTTGCTGCCGTTTCTGAGCGTGCGCGACAACATCAGCCTGCCGCGCCGCTTGCTCGGGATGTCGGTGAAGAGCGAGCACATCGACCACGCCGTTGACGTGTTACGCCTGCAAGGGTTGCTGGATAAACAACCTCAGGCCTTGTCGATCGGCGAACGCCAGCGCGTTGCCTGTGTGCGCGCCATTGCCCATGAACCGCTGCTGCTGTTGGCCGACGAGCCGACCGCCGCGCTCGACCCTCACAGCGCCCGGCGTTTGTTCGAGTTGCTGCTGAGCCTGGTGTCGAACATGGGCCTGAGTGCGCTCGTCGTGTCCCATGACTGGGCCCTGCTGAAGGATTTCGGCTTGCCGCGCCTCGGCGCTATCAGCCGCCAGGGAGAGACACTGTTTGAACCGATGGACTGATCGCTTGCGCCTGCTGGGCTCACTGGCGCTGCAAGACCTGTGGCACGACCGCAAGGTCTCGCTGTGCATCGCCGCCTCCCTGGTGGCGGTGATCGCGCCGTTGCTGCTGCTGTTCGGGCTCAAGCACGGGGTGGTCAGTCAGTTGCAGGACGAACTGCTGCGCGACCCGCGCAACCTTGAAGTGAAGATGCTCAGCAACGGCAACTACGACAGTGCCTGGATCGAGCGTTTGCGCCTGCGCCCCGAAACCGGTTTTGCCCTCGGCCAGACGCGCTCGCTGAATACTCAGGCAGACCTGCTGATCGGCATGCAACGGTTTGTCGAAGGTGCAGAAATCATCGCCACCGAGCCGGGCGACCCACAACTGGACCTGGCGTCGCTTACCCCGGTCGGCAATCAAGTGATCCTCAGCGCCAGCGCAGCGCAACGCTTGCAGGCCAAGGCCGGCGACAGCGTGCAGCTGCGGGCCTTGCGCCGTCTGGAAGGTGTCAATGAACGCGGCGAGATGACGCTGACGGTGCTGGCGGTGCTCGACGGCGCCCGCTTCGGCCGCGCTGCCGGGTTTGTCGCCCCGCCGCTGTTGCTGGATCTGGAGCGCTTTCGCGACGGTTATCAGGTCAGTGCGTTTGGCGTTATCACCGGCAAGCCTCTGGGCAATCTGCAACCGCTGTATGCCCGCGCCCGCGTGTATGCGCGCGACATCGATCAAGTCGCGCCGCTGGAGCACTGGCTCAATGAACAACACATCGAAACGTCGAGCCGGCTGGCCGATATCGATAACGTCAAAGCCATCAACCATGTGCTGGGGCTGATCTTCGGCGTGATCGCCGTGGCGGCGCTGATCGGCTGCGTGGCGTCGATGGTCGGCGCGTTCCTGGCCAACATCGACCGCAAACGCAAAAGCCTCGCGGTCCTGCGTCTGCTGGGTTTCAAGCGCCGGGCCGTCGGCGGTTTCGTGGTCTTGCAGGCGCTGGTATTGAGCCTTGCCGGTTACATCGGCGGGCTGGGGTTTTATGCCGTCGGCAGCCATTTGTTCGACTACTTGCTCGGCAGCAGTCAGGCCACCGGCACCTTCGTTTGCCACATCACTGTCTGGCATGGCCTCGCCGCCCTGCTCCTGACCTTTCTGGTCGCTGCACTGGTGGCCGTGATCGGCGCCCTGCGAGCCATCAACATCCAACCTGCGGAGAGTCTGCGTGAGCTATAAACGTTTTGGCTTGCTGTTGCCCCTGAGCCTCGGCTATGTGCTCGACGCCTCGGCGGCGGGCTGGGAAGAGAAGTTTTACAACCCGATGCCGGACGCCGCCGACGTGGTGCTGCCGATGCCCTGCGAAGGCTCCATGGTATTTCGCAAGGTGTTCATTCCGGTGGCCGGCCCGCTCGACGATTACCCGATCAACATCGGTCAGGACGGCGCGGAATACGGCTACGTCGAACAGACCCGACCGACGTTCATCGCCGGCAGTTTCACGGGTGCGAAGAACGACAAATCCCGCTACTACCTGATGGCCAAGTACGAAATGAGTCAGTTGCAATACGCTGCGCTGACCGAAGCAACCTGCCCCACCGCCGCCACCAAAATGCGCATACCGCAAACGGCGGTGAGTTGGGTGCAAGCCATCGAAGCCGCCGACAAGTACAACCTGTGGCTGCGCAAAAACGCCGCCGACAAGTTGCCCAAGGAGGACGGCGCACAGGGCTTCCTGCGCCTGCCGACTGAAGTCGAGTGGGAATTCGCCGCACGCGGCGGGCTGGAAGTCGGTGCTGCAGAGTTTCGCGACACGCACTACCCGATGCCGGACGGCATCAATGCCTACGAGTGGTTCGCCGGGGCGCAATCGTCCAACGGCAAAGTGCAGTTGTCCGGTCTGCAGAAGCCCAATCCGCTGGGTCTGCATGACATGCTCGGCAACGTCGACGAAATGATGTTCGAGCCGTTTCGCCTGAACAAACTCGACCGCCAGCACGGCCAGGCCGGCGGCTACGTCGTGCGTGGCGGCAACTACTTGACCGCTCAGGCCGACCTGCGAACTGCGTTGCGTAAGGAAGAGCCGTATTACAACGCTGACGGTCAGGTGAAAAACAAAACCACCGGCCTGCGCCTGGTCATGGTCTCACCGACCCTCACCTCTCGCGAACGGGTCGCCAGCATCGAAAGCAGCTGGAAGAAACTCGGCACCGGCAGCAAGGAAACCGAATCCGCCGACAAAGGCACCGTGCAATCCCTGAACAGCCTGGCCTCGGGCGTCGAAGACAAAGCGCTCAAGGAAAAGCTTCAGGCCTTGGAAAACCAACTGCGCGCCAGCAACCAGCAGCAGGAAGAAACCCGCGACCAGGCGATTCGCGCCAGCCTCAATCTGGGCGCATTCTTGTGCACCAAGATGCTAGACGACGGCCAGTACTTGGACTTCCTGCAAAAGAACTACAAGCTTAACTGCGAAAGCGCGGACAAAGACGCCAGTTGCGACATGCGCAAAGGCAAGCTCGACGAGCAGAAGGATCGCCTGCACAAACTCAGCCGTTACTACGCCAGCAGCCTGGTGGAATCGGCGACCTTGTACGGCCAGCCATTGCTTGAAACGCAGGTCCCGGTAATGGAAGAAATCATCACCCGCAACAAACAGCTGCAAGACCTCAAACCTTACTTGCGCACCCACTGGGCCAATCAAAAGGCGTTCCTGCAAAAGCAGAAAATCGACACTGAAGCCTGGCTGAACAGCTGCAAAACCGTTACTCAATAACAACATGTCAACACCGTCACCGAGGAGTTTCACCATGTCGCGCAGCCTTTGGACTCGCTTCAAGCTACAGATCGCTTTCGTACTCGCCGGCAGCCTGCTGCTGACCGGTTGCGCCAACACCGGTAGCTCCATGCTCGGCGACAGCGACGGGACCGACCCGCGCCTGACCCAAGGTCAAGACGCAGAGTTCTTCAGCAAGTCCGGCTATCAGGCCTGCGCCATGGGCGCAGGTGTCGGCATCCTCGCTTGCGCGCTGTCCAACAGCAACAACAAAGCCGTGTGCGCCGTCGCCGCCGGTATTACCGCGTGCGGCGTGGCCATGGGTGCGAACTACTACCTGGATCAGCGTCGCAGCGAATACGCCGACACCTCCACCCGCTTGGCTAAAATGAACAGCGACGTCGAACAAGACACCCAGAACGTGATCGCCCGTACCGCGACCGCTCAGCAAGTGATCAATGATGATCAGGCAAAAATCGCCCGGATCAAAAAGGACATTGCCAACAAGAAAGTCGACAAGTCCCAGGCCCAGGAGCAAATCGCCGAGATCGATTCGAACATCGCGCGCCTGCGTAAAGACCTCGGCAACATGCGCATCAAAGTCACCGAGTACACCAAAGTGGCAGACGCCGAGCGTGCACAAGGCGCCGCCGGCGCCGAGATCAAGCAAGTGGACAAGAACATTATGAAAATGAACCAGAAAGTCGCTGCCCTGCAGAAGGAAGTCGACGGTCTGTACAGCCAACGCTCCGCAATCACCTTGGGCTAAGCACATGACGCTACGACAACTGGCGGTCCTCTCCGCCGTCCTGGCCTTGAGCGGTTGTGCGACCAAGCCGGGCGAATGCGATGCGACCAATCGCGACAGCAGCATGCTGACCAAAATGAACTGCGACTACTCCGGTGGTTACAGCGATCAGGTCAAGCAGAAGGAACTGGCCCTGAGCGAGTCCCGTCAGCAAAACGCAATGTTCCGTCAGGTGTACGAGAACATTCAGGCCCAGCAGCTCAGCACCAAAACCGACCTGGCCAGCCAGCAGAAAGCCCAGGCGGCGTTGAATCAGTCGTTGAGCCAGTTGCTAAGCTCGCTCAAGGCTCGGCGTGGCAACGAAAGCGGTGTGCAGAAGCAGATTGCCGGTCTCGAGCAGCAGCTCAAGGCTTCAAAAGCGCCAACGGCCAAGTCAACGCCAGCGACGCTGGCGGCCAAGCAGGAAGAGCTGAAGGCATTGCAGAAGAAGGTCAATCAGCTGCAATTCAGCCTCGGCTACGAAGAGTAACTTTTCACCCCGCTGGCCTCCCGATGGAGGCCTGCACTTTTTCAGGAATCGTCGTCATGCAGCGGGTCATCAGGGATGCGCAAGCCACACCGGAGGGGATGAGTGCGCTGCAAGCCAAAGTCGCCCTCATCCAGAAACACTTTCCGCCGACCGTCGCCAGCCTGTTTGCCATCCCGCGGATGGGCAGCGGCGACGTACTGGAATGGTGGACCGAACTGGGTGGCCAACCCACGCCCTACGCCGACCTCAACGAGGACGCGCAACGACGTTTGCTGGAAACCTATGAAGTGCGTCAGACGTCCCTCGGACAGCTGGCGGACGAACTGCAAAAACGCGGTCAACCGACGGAAGCGCAAGACCTGCGCAGCCTGCTCGGCACGCCGGAGCTGGACAAACTCTACAGCCTCAACGGGGAGCCTTTGGTGGTGCGCTGGAACCTGCGTCCGCCCAAACCGATCGTGCCGCCGGTGGTTCCAGTGGTGCCGGTTGTTCCGCCGTCGCGCCGTGGCTGGTGGATCGCGGCGGCCTTGCTTGCGCTGCTGTTGCTGCTTCTGGCGCTGTGGCTCTGGTGGTTCCTGCACCGTGAACCGGTTGTTGTGGTTCCGCCTGTAGCGCCGGTAGCGCCAGTGGTGACGCCCGTCGAGAAACCGGTTGAGCCTGTTCCCGAGCCAGTTCCCGAGCCTGCTGTGGAACCGGAACCTGTTCCGGAACCAGAACCGGTGCCCGAACCAAAACCAGTGCCGCCACCCAAGCCCGTCCCACCACCAAAACCGGTCGTGGCCGCGCCGCCACCGCCACCGCCGCCACCTCCAGCCCCGACGCTGGACAACTACGCGTGCCGTAAAAAAGCGCCTGATGCCGTGCCCCCGCAATTTGTGGTGGTACTCGACACCTCGGGCTCGATGGACTTGAACATCAAGTCGGTGAAATCCGATGAGGACTGGTTCTTCGGCAATGAGATGAACAAGTACCTGGACCCGAACCGCACCATGCAGATCTTCGCCAAGCCCAGCCGCATGGACGTCGCCAAGGACTCGCTGGCCGGCATGATCAATGGGCTGGACCCGAAGATCGACACGCGCCTGATCACCTTCGCCGGTTGCGAAAGAACACCGGACCAGGGCGTGTTCAAGTTTGGCGACCGCCCGCGGCTGATCAACGGGATTCGCGGTCTGGTTCCCAACGATGGCACACCACTGGCCGACAGCCTGGCCTACGCCGCCAGCAAGGTCGACGGGCGCAATAACGATGCAGTGATCGTGATGTTCGTCGACGGCGAGGACGGTTGCGATAAAGACGCCTGCGCCGTGTCCCGCCGAATCGCCAGGGAACAACCGCGCCTGCGGGTCAACGTGGTGAAAATCGGCGCCGGTGGCCCGTCGCGCTGCATCGCCGAAAACACCGGTGGCCGGGTTTACAACAGCACCAATGCGGCTGAGCTGGGTAGCCAGTTGAAACAGGCGACCAAGGAAGTGTCCAGCAATGCCAAGTGCAACTAGCTGTGGGCCTATCCTAAATTGAGGTGACCCCATCGCGAGCAGGCTCACTCCTACACTGGATTTGTTGTGAACACAGAACTTGTGAACACCAAAGATCAACTGTAGGAGTGAGCCTGCTCGCGATAGCTATTTCAGCGGCGCCTCAACGAAACCGGTCAACCTCTTGGCGCAAGTCCGCCGCGAGCTTCTCCAGCTCTTTGGCCGTCACCGCAAGGTTCGACACCACCTCACGCTGCTCACTGTTCGCCAGGGCAATGCTTTGCAGGTTGCTGCTGAGCAAGGTGGCGGTACTGCTCTGCTCCTGAGTCGCGGTGGTGATCGCCGCGAATTGCTGACCGGCAGAACGGCTTTGCTCATCGATCCGTGCCAGGGCACTGGCGACATTGGCGTTGCGCGCCAGGCCTTCCTGCATCAATACGTTGCCCTGCTCCATGGTGCTGATGGCGTTGCCGGTTTCCTGCTGGATGCTTTGAATCATTCCGGAAATTTCATCTGTCGCCTGGCGGGTACGCGAAGCCAGGTTGCGAACCTCATCGGCTACCACGGCAAAACCACGCCCCTGCTCACCGGCACGAGCGGCTTCGATGGCGGCGTTGAGCGCCAGCAGGTTGGTTTGATCGGCAATCGAGGTAATCACACCGACAATGCCACCGATTTCCTGGGAGCGCTGACCCAAGGTATTGATCACCGTCGCCGTGCTGTTCAGCGCGCCAGCGATTTGCTCCAGAGACGAGGACGCTTCGTCCATCGACGTTCGACCGATCTGGGTTTGCTGTGCGTTTTCCTGGGCCAGACGCTGAGTGCTGCCCATGTTGTCGGCAATGTTCAGGGATGTTGCGCTGAACTCTTCCACGGCGCCGGCCATGCTGGTGATTTCGCCCGACTGCTGCTCCATCCCTTCATAGGCGCCACCGGACAGACCGGACAGGGCCTGGGCGCGGCTGTTGACCTCTTGCGAGGCCTTGCGGATGTGCTCGACCATGGTCGACAGCGCTTGGCTCATCTGGTTGAACGCGCGAGCCAGCTGACCGATCTCGTCGTTGCTCGATACGTTCAGACGCACGCTCAAATCACCGGCGCCCAAAGCTTCGGCCTGACGCACCAGATCACCCAGCGGCGCCAGTTTGCTGCGCAGCAACCAGACCGCCGCCGCCACAGCGATCAACATCGCCAGCAGACTGCCAATCGCCAATTGAATGCCGACACTCCAGGTCACGGCACGGATTTCGGTTTTCGGCATGCTCGCCACGACCGACCATGGGCCGCCTTCAAACGGTACGGCAATGCTGTAGAAATCTTCGGACTTGTCGCTCCAGAACTCGCCCTTGCCCGGCGTTTTCGCCAAGCCAACGATGGTCGGAGTCGCCTGATCCAGCGCTTGTACGCCCGCGATCGGCACCAGCCATTTGCTCTGTTCATCCAGCAGCGCCAGGGAACCGGTCTGGCCGATACGGAAGCGCTTGAGGTTGGCGAACTGCGCGTTCTGCGCGTCGGTGTAATCAAATCCTACGAACAGCACGGCAATCACCTTACCGCCGCTGTCACGTACGGGGGTGTACTGAGTCATGTAGGAGCGTTCGAACAACAAGGCGCGACCGACGTAGGCCTGCCCCGCCATCAAGCGGGCATAGGCCGGGTTCGCGTGATCGAGCAGCGTACCGATGGCCCGGCTGCCGTCCTGTTTGCTCAGGGACGTGCTGACCCGGATGAAGTCTTCGCCGCTGCGCACAAACACCGTCGCAACGCCGGCGGTCATTTGCTTGAACTCGTCCACTTCCTTGAAATTGTTGTTCAACACTTCGCTACCCAGGTGCAGCCCCGGCGTCTGCGCGCCCGCTACCGCCACCGGTTCATCCGGGTGCACGCTCAAACCGGCGCTGAAGCGCTTCTCGAACAAGCCGCTCAGGCGCTGGGTGCTTTCACGCAACGTGCCGTGAAAGGTACTCAACTGATCGGCCAGCAACCGGGCTTCACTGGCCAGGTGCTCTTCGCGGGTGGCGAGGTTGGCGGTGTCCAGCGAACGCAGGGCGAACACGGTACTGCCGCTGATGACAATCGCCAGTATCACGGCAAGCGCAAGACCAAGCTGTGAGGCGATCCGGGCACGAGGTTGAGACATGACAGCTCCTGGCCGAGCGACCGGATCATCCTGATCACGACGCACGCTCAGCAAAATTTCTAATGGGAATTACGTCGAACCTGCACGAAGGTTCCACCTGCATTTTCGGCGGAAAATCTGAATACTTGAGTAATTAACCGGGATATGGCTCAAGGCCGCCATTGCGGCGGCTCTATCGATTCAGCCCAAGTGTTGAACGTCGGGCAATTCCATTGCGCGGGCTTCGCTTTGCAGGAAGTCGCTGAGCCTGCGCAAACGTTCACCACCGGGGCGGGTTTTCGGCCAGACCAGGTAATATTTCTCACCGCTGGCGACGGCCGTCGGCCACGGCAGACTCAGACGTCCCTGAGCCACATCTTCCGCCACCATCAGCAGATCGCCCATGGACACGCCATAACCTCGGGCGGCGGCGATCATGCCCAGCTCCAGCGTGTCGAACACCTGCCCGCCCTTGAGCGACACCTGATCCGCCAGCCCCATGCGTTCCAGCCAACTGCGCCAGTCGCGCCGATCCGGTGTCGGGTGCAGCAGTTCGGCATTGGCCAGCCGTGCGACATCCCACGGTTGATCCTGCAGAAGATTCGGTGCACCGACTGGAATCAGTTCTTCCGGGAACAGGAAACTCGCCTCCCAGTCCGGCGGGAAATGCCCGTTGCTGAGGATGACGGCACAGTCGAATGGTTCATGGTTGAAGTCCACCGAGTCGACGTCCATCCAGGCGCTGGTCAATTGCACCTCATTGCCTGGTTGCAGGTGCCGAAAGCGGCTGAGCCGAGCCAGCAGCCAGCGCATGGTCAGGGTCGACGGCGCTTTCATGCGCAGGATGTCATCTTCGGCACGCAAGGTATTGCAGGCCCGCTCCAGGGCGGTGAAGCCTTCGCGAATGCCGGGCAGGATCAACCGCGCCGACTCGGTCAATTGCAGATTGCGCCCACTGCGGTGAAACAGCCGGCAGGCAAAATGCTCTTCGAGTGTACGAATGTGCCGACTGACCGCGCTTTGGGTGATCGATAATTCTTCGGCCGCACGGGTAAACGAACTGTGCCGCGCCGCCGCTTCGAATGCGCGCAGGGCATACAAGGGAGGAAGACGACGGGACATTCGGAAAGCTCCTATAGCGGGATTCGGCCACCCTAGCAGAAACTCTCCAGCATGAGTTTGAATCATGCAACCCATCCTTTTTATCCCTTTGTGCAAACCCCGTAGAGCGCCGAGAATCGACGCTTTCCTGTCCCTCTTTAATTATCGAGCGTGATGACCATGCAGCATCCAGCACGTACCGAACTCTGGGCCATCCTGCGGCTGGCGGGGCCGTTGATTGCCTCGCAGTTGGCGCACATGCTGATGGTCCTCACCGACACCTTGATGATGGCGCGCCTGAGTCCAGAGGCGCTGGCCGGTGGCGGCCTGGGCGCAGCGACATACTCGTTCGTGTCGATTTTTTGCATTGGCGTGATCGCCGCGGTCGGCACCCTCGTGGCTATTCGTCAGGGTGCCGGCGACATCGTCGGCGCCACCAGGCTGACCCAGGCGGGGTTATGGCTGGCGTGGTTGATGGCGTTGGTGGCCGGGCTGCTGCTGTGGAACCTCAAACCGGTGTTGCTGCTGTTCGGCCAGACCGAAACCAACGTCCACGCAGCCGGGCAGTTCCTGCTGATCCTGCCGTTCGCCCTGCCCGGCTACCTGAGTTTCATGGCCTTGCGCGGCTTCACCAGTGCCATCGGCCGCGCGACGCCGGTGATGGTCATCAGCCTCGGTGGCACCGTGGCCAACTTCCTGCTCAATTACGCCTTGATTACCGGCATGTTCGGTCTGCCGAAACTGGGGTTGATGGGCATCGGGCTGGTTACCGCTGTTGTCGCCAACTGCATGGCGCTGGCGCTGGCCTGGCACATCCGTCGGCATCCGGCCTACGACGCTTATCCCTTGCGTCAGGGCTTGTCGCGACCTAACCGTCAATACCTCAAGGAACTGTGGCGCCTGGGCCTGCCGATTGGTGGCACCTACGCGGTGGAAGTCGGACTGTTTGCGTTCGCCGCGCTGTGCATGGGCACCATGGGCAGTACGCAAATGGGCGCACACCAGATTGCCCTGCAAATCGTCTCGGTGGCGTTCATGGTTCCGGCGGGGATTTCCTATGCGATCACCATGCGCATCGGGCAGCACTACGGCGCCGGGCAGCTGCTGAATGCACGGCTGGCCGGACGGGTCGGCATCGCTTTTGGCGCGGCGGCGATGCTTGCCTTCGCCATGGTCTTCTGGTTGCTGCCGAATCAGTTGATCGGTTTGTTCCTGGACCACAACGACCCGGCGTTTCGCGACGTCATCAACCTGGCCGTGAGCCTGTTGGCGGTCGCCGCGTGGTTCGAGCTGTTCGACGGCACGCAAACCATCGCCATGGGCTGCATTCGCGGGCTCAAGGATGCCAAGACCACGTTCCTGGTGGGGTTGGGATGTTATTGGCTGATTGGCGCGCCTGCCGCCTGGTGGATGGCCTTCCATTTGAATTGGGGGCCGACGGGTGTCTGGTGGGGGTTGGCGCTGGGGCTGGCGTGCGCCGCGGTGAGTTTGACGTGGGCGTTTGAGTGGAAGATGAAGCGGATGATTCGGCAGGAGCCTGCGCCGCAGAATAGTTTCCCGGTCGCCCAGCCTGACTGAGATCCCTTGTGGGAGCGAGCTTGCTCGCGATGAGGGTGTGTCAGTTAACATTGATGTCGACTGACACACCGCTATCGCGAGCAAGCTCGCTCCCACATTGGTTCGGCGTTAACTCACGACTTCCAGTGCGGGCTGCTGATTGCTGCCGAAGGTCAAATACTCAACCAGCTCCGCCAACGGCAACGGCTTGCTGATCAAATATCCCTGCACCTGATCGCAGCCAAACCCGCGCAACAGATCCAGTTGCTCCGGCGTTTCTACGCCTTCGGCGACCACTTCAAGATTGAGGTTGTGCGCCAGATTGATCATCGCGTGCACCAGTTTTCGATTCTCTTCGCGCTGTTCCATGCCGCCGACAAAGCTCTTATCAATCTTCAGCAAGGTAATCGGCAGGCTGTTGAGGTGCACAAACGAAGAGAAACCGGTGCCGAAGTCGTCGAGGGAGAAGCGCACACCCAGACGCCCCAACGCATCCATGGTCTGTTTCACCAGATCGCTGCGGCGCATCACCGCGGTTTCAGTCAGCTCGAACTCCAGCCATTGCGCTTCGACGCCGCGCTCGGCAATCAAACGACTCAGTGTCGAAAGCAACTGGCTGTCCTGAAACTGCCGGAACGACAGGTTGATCGCCATGTGCAACGCCGGCAAACCCCGTTCGCGCAACGCTTGCATGTCACGCAGGGCGCGGGAAATCACCCAGTAACCGAGTGGCACAATCAAGCCGCTTTGCTCGGCCAGCGGCACGAATTCGCTCGGTGGCAACAAGCCGCGCTCGCCATGACGCCAGCGTACCAAGGCTTCGAGGCCGACGATCTGCCCGTCCTCAAGGTTCAGGCGTGGCTGGTAATGCAGTTCCAGTTCATCCCGGCGCAACGCCCGGCGCAGCTCGCTTTCGAGATCGGCCATGCTGCGGGCATTGCGATTGATGCGTTCGTTGAAGATGTGGAAGGTACAGCCCTGCGTGCTCTTGGCTTGTTGCATGGCGATGTGTGCGTGCCACATCAGCGGGTCGGCACCGGCCTGGGCCCGGGCGTGGGCGATGCCCAGGCTGGAACCGATCAACAGGCTTTCGCCGTCGACCCAGTAAGGCTCGGCCAACGCTTCGGTAATGCGCTCGGCCATCCATTCGGCGCGCTGAGGCGCGCGGCGGGTGTCAATCAGCAGGGCGAACTCATCACTGCCCAGTCGCGCCAGTTGATCACCGGCCTCAAGCTGGCTTTTCAGCCGCGCGACCACTTGCAGGATCAACCGGTCACCGGCCTGGTGGCCGAGGGCATCGTTGGCGTGACGGAAGTTATCGAGGTCGAGGTGACCGAGGGCCAGGCCGCGGCCGTCGTTTTCCGCCAGGCGTGCCGCCAGCAAGGTCTGGAAACCCTGGCGATTGGCGATGCCGGTCAGCGGGTCTTGCTCGGCCAGGCGCTGCAGGGTGTTTTCCAGCACGCCCCGCTCGCGCACATGCCGCAGGCACCGGCGCAACATGCCGGGATCGAGGTGATCGCGTACCAGCCAGTCACTCACACCATCGGGCGGCGACAGCGGCTCATGTTCGAGCAGCAATACCGTCGGCAGGCTGCAACGGCCAGGTAGAGGTTGAAGCGCTGGAATCGTCAACAACACCGCGCTGCGGTTGTCATCGAACAGACTGCTGACCGACTCCCAGCTCGGCGCGCTGATCAGCACGGTCGAGCTCCCCATCGGAGCCAGACACTCGCGCAACAACGCTGCCCACGCTGGCTCTTCGGCCAGTAGCAGCAAACGCAAGGGTTCGACAGGCGTAGACAAGCTAGCTCCCTAGACTCTGCAAAGATGTAGGCGGCGGCATTATGCAGCGCCGATAACCAATGACCAAATGACACCGGTTAACAAACGCGGCTTTGTATCCGGAATTACGAACATTAGACGCAAACTCACCGCGCATCCTGCGTGAAAGTATCAAAACCGGCAAATATAGATAGCGTGCTGCGTCACAAGTCGGAGAGAGCAGCACAATTCGCTGAGCCTGTTAAAATGCCGGCCCATTTCGCAAACGACTCCCTGATTCCGTATGTCCCGACTCAATCCCCGGCAGCAAGAAGCCGTGAACTACGTCGGCGGCCCTCTATTGGTGCTCGCCGGTGCAGGCTCCGGCAAGACCAGCGTGATCACGCGCAAAATTGCGCATCTGATCCAGAACTGCGGCATTCGCGCCCAGTACATCGTCGCGATGACCTTTACCAACAAGGCCGCGCGCGAGATGAAGGAACGGGTCGGCACCCTGCTCAAGGGCGGCGAAGGCCGCGGCCTGACCGTCTGCACCTTCCACAATCTGGGCCTGAACATCATCCGCAAGGAACACGTGCGGTTGGGCTACAAGCCGGGTTTCTCGATCTTCGACGAAACCGATGTCAAAGCCTTGATGACCGACATCATGCAGAAGGAATACTCGGGCGACGACGGCGTCGACGAGATCAAGAACATGATCGGCTCGTGGAAAAACGACCTGATCCTGCCGCCCGAAGCCCTGGAAAACGCGCGCAACCCCAAGGAACAGACCGCCGCCATCGTCTACACCCACTATCAGCGCACGCTCAAGGCGTTCAACGCGGTGGACTTCGACGACCTGATCCTGCTGCCGGTGAAGCTGTTCCAGGAACACGCCGACATCCTCGAAAAATGGCAGAACAAAGTCCGCTACCTGCTGGTGGACGAATACCAGGACACCAACGCCAGCCAGTATTTGCTGGTGAAGCTGCTGATCGGCATACGCAACCAGTTCACCGTGGTGGGCGATGACGATCAGTCGATCTACGCCTGGCGCGGCGCCCGGCCGGAAAACCTGATGCTGCTCAAGGACGATTACCCGTCCCTGAAAGTGGTGATGCTGGAGCAAAACTATCGCTCCACCAGCCGCATCCTGCGTTGCGCCAACGTGCTGATCTCGAACAACCCGCACGAATTCGAAAAGCAGCTGTGGAGCGAGATGGGTCATGGCGACGAGATCCGCGTGATCCGTTGTCGCAACGAAGACGCCGAAGCCGAACGCGTGGCCGTGGAACTGCTGACCCTGCACTTGCGCACGGATCGGCCCTACAGCGATTTTGCAATCCTGTATCGCGGTAACTACCAGGCCAAGCTGATCGAGCTGAAGCTGCAACACCACCAGATTCCGTATCGCCTGTCCGGCGGCAACAGCTTTTTCGGACGTCAGGAAGTGAAAGACCTGATGGCCTACTTCCGCCTGATCGTGAACCCGGACGACGACAACGCCTTCCTGCGGGTGATCAACGTCCCACGCCGGGAGATCGGTTCGACCACGCTGGAAAAGCTCGGCAACTACGCCACCGAACGCAAAATCTCGATGTACGCCGCCACCGACGAAATCGGTCTGGGCGAGCATCTGGATACGCGCTTCACCGATCGACTGTCGCGCTTCAAGCGCTTCATGGACAAGGTCCGCGAGCAGTGCGCCGGCGAAGACCCGATCTCGGCGCTGCGCAGCATGGTCATGGACATCGACTACGAGAACTGGCTGCGCACCAACAGTTCCAGTGACAAGGCCGCCGATTACCGCATGGGTAACGTCTGGTTCCTGATCGAGGCGTTGAAGAACACCCTCGAAAAAGACGAAGAAGGCGAGATGACCGTCGAAGACGCCATCGGCAAACTCGTCCTGCGCGACATGCTGGAGCGTCAGCAGGAAGAGGAAGACGGTGCCGAAGGTGTGCAGATGATGACCCTGCACGCCTCCAAGGGCCTGGAATTCCCTTACGTGTTCATCATGGGCATGGAAGAGGAAATCCTCCCGCACCGCTCCAGTATCGAAGCCGACACCATCGAAGAAGAACGTCGGCTGGCCTACGTCGGAATTACCCGGGCGCGTCAGACCCTGGCCTTCACCTTCGCCGCCAAGCGTAAGCAATACGGCGAGATCATCGACTGCGCGCCGAGCCGCTTTCTTGATGAACTGCCGCCGGACGACCTGGCCTGGGAAGGCACCGACGACACACCCGTTGAAGTCAAAGCTGTTCGCGGCAATACCGCATTGGCGGATATACGCGCGATGTTAAAGCGCTAGAATCGACTACTTTTTAACCAGCCTTAGGCGCACAAGCCGCCCGAAGAGGAAAGCTTCATGGAAGCACTGCACAAGAAAATTCGCGAAGAAGGCATCGTGCTTTCCGACCAGGTCCTGAAAGTCGACGCCTTTCTGAACCACCAGATCGACCCGGCCCTGATGAAGCTGATCGGCGACGAATTCGCCACGCTGTTCAAGGATTCGGGCATCACCAAGATCGTCACCATCGAAGCCTCGGGCATCGCGCCGGCGATCATGACCGGTCTGAACCTCGGCGTGCCGGTGATTTTTGCGCGCAAGCATCAGTCCCTGACCCTGACCGAAAACCTGCTGTCGGCGACCGTTTACTCGTTCACCAAACAGACCGAAAGCACCGTGGCGATCTCCCCGCGCCACCTGACCAGCAGCGACCGCGTGCTGATCATCGATGACTTTTTGGCCAACGGTAAGGCGTCGCAAGCGCTGATCTCGATCATCAAACAGGCCGGCGCCACCGTCGCGGGCCTGGGTATCGTGATCGAGAAGTCGTTCCAGGGCGGCCGTGCGGAACTGGATGCCCAGGGTTATCGCGTTGAATCCCTGGCTCGCGTTCAGTCGCTGGCTGGCGGCGTCGTAACCTTCATCGAATAACGCCACACCGCAACCCCCCCTGTAGGAGTGAGCCTGCTCGCGATTGCGGTGTATCAGTCGACATTTTCGTTGGCTGATACACCGCAATCGCGAGCAGGCTCACTCCTACAGTTGTTTTCGGCTGGCTGTTACTGCGTGGTGGCTTTGAGGCCGGTGAGCAGCAACCGCTGAAACAAGTCCTCTTTCAGCCCTTCCGGGTTGGTCAGCTGCATTCGTTCCAGATGTTCGGGAAACGATGAAGGTTCTGGCGCATCCAGCGCGGCCTTGCCCAGTTCCAGAATCTCCGTGAGCTTGAACTTGCTCTTCAACCAGTTCAGCGCCCGCAGCAGATCCTTCTCCTCGGCGGTGAAATCACAGCCCAACGGATACTCCGGAAACAACTGCGGATGCCGCGCCTGGATGGCCTGCAAGCGCTGCGGACTGTTGTCGGCGAACCGTGGATCAATACGGAAACTCTTCGGTAACTTGCCGACCGCCTGAGCCTGTTCGATCAACCCCGGCTGGAAACGTGAGTCGCTGATGTTCAGCAACGCCTCGATCACCGCCGCATCGGTCTTGCCCCGCAGATCGGCGATGCCGTACTCGGTGACCACAATGTCTCGCAGATGTCGCGGGATCGTGCAATGGCCGTACTCCCAGACGATGTTCGAACTGACCTCACCGCCCGACTCGCGCCAGCTGCGCAGGAGCAACACCGAACGCGCGCCTTCCAGTGCATGTCCTTGCGCAACGAAGTTGTATTGCCCGCCGACACCGCTGAGTACTCGCCCGTCTTCGAGCTGATCCGATACGGCTGCGCCAAGCAGGGTCATTGTGAAGGCGGTGTTGATGAAGCGCGCATCGAGGCGCTGCAAGCGTTTGAGTTCTTCCTGTCCGTAGAGCTCGTTGATGTAGCTGATGCGGGTCATGTTGAACTCGAGCCGCTTGCTGTGCGGCAGCTCGCTCAGGCGCTCATAGAAACTGCGCGGCCCAAGGAAGAAACCGCCATGCACCGAGATGCCGTCAGTCTGCGCGGCTTCGTCCAGCGTGCCGGCATTCGCCTGTTGCTGGGTCGGCACATCCGGATAGACCTTGCGCCGCACGATCCCGGCGTCGGCCAGCACCAGCAAGCCGTTGACGAACATTTCACTGCAACCGTAAAGGCCTTTGGCGAAAGGTTCGACGCCGCCTTCGCGGTCGATGAGTTGCGCCCACTGGCTGAGATTCACGTCCGTCAGCAACGCCTTGTAACCGTCATTGTCGGCCTGCCGCGCCAGCAGCGCAGCAGTCAGCGCGTCGCCCACGGCGCCGATGCCGATCTGCAAGGTACCGCCGTCGCGCACCAACGTGCTGGCATGCAGCCCGATGAAGTGATCCTGGAAACCCACCGGCATGTTCGGTGTGGAGAACAGCGTGGTGCTGTCCTTCTCGTCGATCAGCAGGTCGAACGTGTCGATACCGATTTCGGCGTCGCCGGGCATGTACGGCAAATCGTTGTGCACCTGGCCCACCAGCAGGATCGTCTCCCCCGCCGCCCGGCGTTTCGCGATCATCGGGAACAGGTCGAGGGTGATGTCCGGGTTGCAGCTCAGGCTCAGGCGGTCGGGATGTTCGCTGTGGCTCGCCACCAATTGCGCCACCAGGTTCAACCCGGCGGCGTTGATGTCTCGAGCGGCGTGGCTGTAATTGCTGCTGATGTAATCCTGCTGGGCCTGTGCGCTGTGGAGCAGGCTGCCGGGCTGCATGAAAAACTGCTGAACATGGATGTTGGACGGCAGGCTGTCGCGATGCAGGTCGGCCAGGAAATCCAGTTCCGGATAGTCGCCGAAAACCCGCTCGATGAAGGGCTCTAGAAAACGCTTTTGCAAACCGTCGCCCAAAGAAGGACGGCCCAGGCACAGGGCGGTGTAGATCGTCAGCTGCCGCTCGGGCAACTGCGCGATGCGTTGAAACAGCGCGTTGACGAAATGGTTGGGTTTGCCCAGACCGAGGGGCAGGCCCATGTGGATATGCGCCGGCAACCGTGCCAGGACCTCATCGACCGCTTGCTCGATAGAACACAGCTGCACCATCTGATCCTCCCTTACATTCCGTGAATTGGGGTTGGACCGAGCTTGCCGGGTCTTTGCTGCAATGAACAGTCAAAGCCGCAAATCGCAGGCACAAAAAAACCGCTCGAAAGCGGCTTTTTGATGAAGATGAAGGCTTATTTCAGGCCGGACATCTTCTGGATGGCGCCTTTGAGTTCGGCGTCTGCGCAATCGGCGCAGGTGCCTTTTGGAGGCATTGCATTGAGGCCGGAGATTGCTTTCGCCAGCAAACCGTCAACACCGCCTTCCTTCTTGGCGCGCTCGCCCCAGGCTGCGGCATCACCAATTTTCGGCGCGCCCAACAGGCCGGTGCCGTGGCAAGCGTTGCAATGTTTGGCAATCACTTCGTCAGGAGTTTTGGCACCACCACCGCCGCCAGCAGAAGCAGCGACTTCCATCCCCTTGCACTCTTTACCCTGAACGCAAACCTGGCCGACTGGCTCAAGGCGTTTAGCAATATCGTCGTTGGTCGCAGCTTGTGCGCTGACTGCCCAAAGGGCCAATACGGTTGCTGGTACGGCCAGCATTTTCATAATTAGATTCACGCGTTCACCCTCAATGGTGGCTAGTCACGCCCACGGCCACGGTTCGCAGGCGGGCGCAAGTATAACGGTAAGCCCGCCACACTGAAACAACCCTAAAGTCGAAGGGGTCTTATGCGTGGCGGAAAAACAACTCGGGCACCTGCGCAATGCTCGCGGGACGCCTCTTTTCTTAGAAATTCGCTGGAGTCGCTGCGCTGATTAGTCGCGCTGGCGCATCGAACGGATTACGGAAACGGTGCGGTTTAGTACTCTCAAAGTAGTAGCTGTCGCCGGCTTCGAGCACAAAAGTTTCAAGCCCCACCACCAGTTCAAGTCGACCTTCGAGCAAAATCCCGGTTTCTTCGCCCTCATGGGTGAGCATCTCGTCACCGGTGTCGGCGCCTGGCGGGTAAATTTCGTTGAGGAACGCGATGGCCCGGCTCGGATGAGCCCTGCCGACCAGTTTCATGGTCACTGCGCCATCGGAAATATCGATCAGCTCGTTGGCTTTGTAGACGATCTGAGTCGGTTTTTCCTGCAGGATCTCTTCGGAAAAGAACTCGACCATGGACATGGGAATCCCGCCCAGTACTTTCCTCAGCGAACTGATCGAGGGGCTGACGCTGTTCTTCTCGATCATCGAAATGGTGCTGTTGGTGACGCCCGCGCGTTTGGCGAGTTCACGCTGGGAAAGACCTTTGAGCTTACGGATGGATTGCAGTCGTTCACCGACGTCCAATGCTGGAGCCTCCAGGGATTCAGGTTGTAAGGATATTGAGCGTTATCATGGCGACAGCGTTCAGTATTTACAACACTTGGACCTGAATCCTGTTCGGTGAAGCGACTTTCGGTTAGGCCGCTTTGACCTAAGCCCCGGAATAGAGCATCGGCACCCGGCGCAGGTTGCAGAAGATCTGGTAAGGAATCGTGCCCGCGGCCGCCGCCACGTCGCTGGCGAGAATGTTTTTGCCCCACAATTCAACGGTCGAACCGAGGCCGGCTTGCGGCACATCGGTCAGGTCGATGCAGAGCATGTCCATCGACACCCGGCCAATCAACTGGCTGCGCTGCCCGGCAACCATCACGGGCGTACCGGTCGGCGCCTGACGTGGGTAGCCGTCGGCGTAACCCATGGCCACCACGCCCACGCGCATCGGTTTCTGAGTGATGAATGTGGCGCCGTAACCGATCGGCTCGCCGGCTGGCAGTTCACGCACGCAAATCACTTTCGATTCGAGGGTCATCACCGGTTGCAGGCGGGACGCCACGGCGTTGGCTTCTTCAAACGGAGTCGCACCGTAGAGCATGATGCCCGGGCGAACCCAATCACTTGGAATCTGCGGCCAGCCAAGCACAGCCGGCGAGTTGCGCAGGCTGACTTCGGCGGACAAACCTTGACGCGCCGCTTCGAACACCGCGACTTGCTCGACACTGGCCTGACTGTGCAGCTCATCGGCCCGGGCGAAGTGGCTCATCAGAACAATCTTCGCCACCTTGCCGCTGGCCAGCAGCCGTTGATAGGCCGCCTGATAATCCTTTGGATGCAAGCCCACCCGATGCATGCCCGAATCGAGCTTGAGCCAGACCGTGATCGGCTTGCTCAGTGCAGCGTTCTCGATCGCTTCGAGCTGCCACAGCGAATGCACCACGCACCAGAAATCATGTTCGACGATCAGCGACAGCTCATCGGCCTCGAAAAAGCCTTCCAGCAACAACACCGGCGCACGAATACCCGCGGCTCGCAGCTCCAACGCTTCTTCGATACAAGCCACGGCGAAACCATCTGCTTCGGCTTCCAGCGCTTGGGCACAACGCACTGCGCCATGACCGTAGGCATCGGCCTTGATCACCGCGAGGGCCTTGGCCCCCGTGACTTCACGGGCGATTTGGTAGTTGTGACGCAGGGCTTGAAGATCGATCAGGGCACGGGCTGGACGCATGGCGGCAGACTTCTAGGCGGTCATGGGAAGAAAAACCGGCGCTGGCTGACGGCGTGAACCGCCAGTAGCACCGGGAGAGGGATTTTTCAGACTGGCTTATGGCAGAGCGGCGACAACCGACAGCTCAACCAGGATTTCCGGTTCGCACAGCTTCGATTCAACGGTGGCACGGGCCGGTGCGACGCCTTTTGGCAGCCACTTGTCCCAGACCGCGTTCATGCCTTCAAAGTGTGCATCAATGTCTTTCAAGTAAATCGTCACCGACAGCAAACGGCTCTTGTCGGTCCCGGCCAGATCCAGCAAACGCTCGATGTTGGCAAGCGTTTCACGGGTCTGCTGTTCAATCCCGGCGTTCATATCGTCGCCGACCTGCCCTGCCAGATACACGGTACCGCTGTGGACTACGATCTGGCTCATGCGCTCATTGGTGAGCTGGCGCTGGATTGACATGTTTTGCAGACTCCTGAAGTTTTTTTCCATAACGGGAAATATCGAGGCCTTCGGCGCTGATTTGCGGCGTTTTCTTCGCCATCAGATCGGCCAGCAAGCGACCGGAACCGCACGCCATGGTCCAACCAAGCGTGCCGTGACCCGTGTTCAAAAACAGATTACTGAACGGCGTAGCACCCACGATCGGCGTGCCGTCCGGGGTGGTCGGACGCAGACCGGTCCAGAAACTCGCCTGGGCCAGATCGCCGCCCTGAGGATAGAGGTCGTTGACGATCATCTCCAGGGTTTCGCGCCGACGCGGGTTCAGCGACAGGTCAAAACCGGCTATTTCAGCCATGCCACCGACGCGAATGCGGTTGTCGAAACGGGTGATCGCGACCTTGTAGGTCTCGTCGAGAATAGTCGAAGTCGGGGCCATCGCCGGATTGGTGATCGGCACAGTCAAGGAATAACCCTTGAGCGGATACACCGGCGCCTTGATGCCCAGCGGCTTGAGCAGTTGCGGCGAGTAGCTGCCCAAGGCCAGCACGTAGCGATCAGCGGTTTCCAGCTTGCCGTCGATCCATACGCCATTGACGCGGTCGCCGGCGTAGTCGAGGCGTTGAATGTCCTGGTCGAAGCGGAATTCCACACCCAGTTTGGTCGCCATTTCGACCAGGCGGGTGGTGAACATCTGGCAGTCGCCAGTCTGGTCATTCGGCAGGCGCAGGGCACCGGCGAGGATGTTGGTGACGCTGGCCAGCGCCGGCTCAACGCGGGCAATGCCGGCGCGATCGAGCAGTTCGAACGGCACGCCGGACTCTTTCAGCACGGCGATGTCTTTCCAGGCGCCGTCGAGTTGAGCCTGGGTGCGGAACAATTGCGTAGTACCGAGGCTACGGCCTTCGTAGGCAATGCCGGTTTCGGCGCGCAATTCGTCGAGGCAGTCACGGCTGTACTCGGACAGGCGGACCATGCGCTCCTTGTTCACCGCATAACGGCTGGCGGTGCAGTTGCGCAGCATCTGCGCCATCCACAGGTACTGGTCGATGTCGGCGGTGGCCTTGATCGCCAGCGGTGCGTGGCGCTGCAACAGCCACTTGATGGCTTTAAGTGGAACACCCGGCGCAGCCCACGGCGAGGCATAACCCGGCGAAACCTGCCCGGCGTTGGCGAAACTGGTCTCCATGGCAGCGGCCGGCTGACGGTCCACGACCACCACTTCAAACCCGGCACGCGCCAGATAGTAAGCACTGGTGGTACCGATGACGCCGCTACCCAAGACCATAACGCGCATTTTCATATCCCTCATCGCGGCTTGCCGCTGACGTTCGTAGTTGTCGAGCATTGATGTGCGCAGTGTAAAAAAGATTAGGCAGTGCTTTTCACTATATAAGTGCCTATATTTGGCGAGAATTCTCGGCAAAAACGCTTTTCACGGAGGCGCATCCCCTATGCGTACCAACACTCAGACCAAACGTGAGCTGGACAAGATCGACCGCAACATCCTGCGGATCCTGCAAGCGGACGGGCGTATCTCCTTCACCGAGCTGGGGGAAAAGGTCGGGCTCTCGACCACGCCGTGTACCGAGCGGGTCCGGCGGCTGGAGCGCGAAGGGATCATCATGGGCTACAACGCCCGGCTGAATCCGCAGCACCTCAAGGGCAGTCTTCTGGTGTTCGTCGAGATCAGTCTCGACTATAAATCCGGCGATACTTTCGAAGAGTTCCGACGCGCGGTGCTGAAACTGCCCCACGTGCTGGAGTGCCATTTGGTGTCAGGGGATTTCGACTATCTGGTGAAGGCGCGGATTTCCGAGATGGCCTCGTACCGCAAACTGCTGGGCGACATCCTGCTCAAACTGCCGCATGTGCGCGAATCCAAGAGCTACATCGTGATGGAAGAGGTGAAAGAGAGCTTGAACCTGCCGATTCCGGATTGAAGTATGCGGCGTCTGTTCGGCCGCCTTCGCGAGCAGGCTCGCTCCCACAGTGATCTTCACTGGCCACAAATCTGTGTCTTACACAGATCCATTGTGGGAGCGAGCCTGCTCGCGAAGGCAGGCGACTCGGTCTTCCCTTAGACCAGGACCTGCCGCGTCGAAGCCATGTACTCGTGAATCTGCTTCTCGACCCGCGGATGAATCAGCTCCACCGGCCCCCGCCCATTCGGGCATGGCAAGGTCTTGGTGGTGCCGAACAGTCGACAGATCAGCGGCCGCTCGTCATACACGGTGCAGCCGTTGGGTCCGAGGTGAACGCAATTGAGCTCATCCATCGCAGCGTCCTGCTCGGCCCGGGTCTTGCGCGGCAGGCGGGACATTTCTTCTGGTGAAGTGGTCACCGGCCCACAGCAGTCATGGCAGCCGGGCACGCACTCGAACGAGGGAATCTGCTGCCGAAGCGTGCGAATTTTCTGACTGTTGCAGCTCATCGAAGCGGTAACCAAAAGCGGAATAGAGCGGGATTCTGACGTAAAAGCCCCGATCCAGACAGCACCAACCGACCAGTGTTGCCCGTGTCCGAAGGTCCGGCTTATGCTCCGTCAAATTTTCTAAACACAAGAATCAGGAACACGCACATGAATGCCCGTGCTCAGCAACCGGCCCCGAACCACCAGCACCCTGCTTCTTACTACGCCGCCAGCAGCCTGCCGCAGCCCGATCATCCGGTGCTCACAGCTGACCTGGTGGCTGACGTGTGCGTGGTCGGTGGTGGATTCTCCGGGTTGAACACGGCGCTCGAACTGGCCGAACGCGGCTTCAGTGTGATCCTGCTCGAAGCCCACAAAATTGGTTGGGGCGCCAGCGGACGCAATGGCGGGCAGTTGATTCGAGGCATCGGCCATGGCCTCGATCAGTTCGCTAACGTGGTCGGTGCGGACGGCGTGCGTCAGATGAAACTCATGGGCCTGGAAGCGGTGGAAATCGTCCGACAGCGCGTCGAGCGTTTTCAGATCCCTTGCGACCTGACCTGGGGTTATTGCGACCTCGCTAACAAGCCTCGCGACCTCGAAGGTTTTGCCGAAGACGCCGAAGAGCTGCGCAGTCTCGGTTACCGTTACGAAACCCGTCTGCTGCAAGCCAGTGAAATGCATTCTGTCGTGGGTTCCGACCGCTACGTCGGCGGTTTGATCGACATGGGCTCGGGGCATCTGCACCCGCTGAACCTGGCACTGGGCGAAGCGGCAGCCGCCCAGCAGTTGGGGGTGAAGCTGTTCGAACAATCCGCGGTCACCCGCATCGATTATGGCCCCGAGGTCAAGGTCCATACCGCCCAGGGCTCGGTTCGCGCCAAGACGCTGGTGCTGGGCTGCAACGCCTACCTCAATGAACTCAATCCCGAACTCGGCGGCAAGGTGCTGCCCGCCGGCAGCTACATCATCGCCACCGAGCCCTTGAGCGAAGAACTGGCTCACTCGCTGCTGCCGCAGAACATGGCGGTGTGTGATCAACGGGTGGCACTGGATTACTACCGGCTCTCGGCGGACCGACGCTTGCTGTTTGGTGGCGCCTGCCATTATTCAGGTCGCGACCCGAAGGACATCGCCGCGTACATGCTGCCGAAGATGCTGGAGGTTTTCCCGCAACTGGCCGGGGTGAAGATCGACTATCAATGGGGCGGGATGATCGGCATTGGCGCTAATCGCCTGCCGCAGATCGGGCGGTTAAAGGATCAGCCGAATGTGTATTACGCCCAGGCTTATTCCGGTCATGGCGTGAATGCCACGCACCTCGCGGGAAAGTTGTTGGCTGAAGCTATCAGTGGTCAGCAGGGTGGCGGGTTTGATCTGTTTGCCAAGGTGCCGCATATCACCTTTCCGGGGGGCAGGCATTTGCGCTCGCCACTGCTTGCGCTGGGGATGTTGTGGCATCGGCTTAAAGAGTTGGTCTGATCAGTTTTTGGTGTCTGTTCCGGCGCCATCGCGAGCAAGCTCGCTCCCACAGGGGATTTGTGAACGACACAGATCAACTGTGGGAGCGAGCTTGCTCGCGATTGGGCCTTGAGGGCGCCAAAGAAGTCAGATCCGCCAGAAGGGTTTAAGCCCCTCCTCCCGCGCCTGCTCCCGACTCAACCCGACATCCCTTAGCTGCTCAGTCGTGAGCTCCAGCAATGCCTTGCGCGTGTGCAGACGATGCCAGAACAGACTCCAGCGACCCAGGCCGGACGGTGCGTTGCGCATGACCGCCTCACGTGCGCCGTTGATTTGCCCTGCCGCCAGTTCCTGACTGTGTAACGTCAGCCGCACATCGCTCAAGCCGTTCATTTTGATTGCTCCTGTTTACTTGGGTAGCCAGAGCTTTCATGATGCGCGGGAGGCGAAAAGCATTACAGATTCAACGAGACTGTATTAACTCCATACAGATTTTGCGTTTCAGCGTCTGAATCCTATATTTCCGCCCCATCTGTACTGGTTAACCGAATCACCCACACCGAGACTGCGCCATGACCCTTTACGTCAACCTCGCCGAACTACTCGGCACGCGGATCGAACAGGGCTTCTATCGCCCCGGTGACCGGCTGCCGTCAGTGCGGGCGTTGAGTGTTGAACACGGCGTCAGCCTGAGCACGGTGCAGCAGGCCTATCGCGTGCTGGAAGACAGCGGGTTGGCGACACCGAAACCCAAGTCGGGTTACTTCGTACCGGTGGGTCGCGAACTGCCGGAGCTTCCGGCCATTGGACGCCCGGCCCAGCGTCCGGTGGATATTTCCCAGTGGGATCAAGTGCTGGAACTGATCCGCGCAGTGCCACGCAAGGATGTGGTGCAACTGGGTCGCGGCATGCCGGACATCACCACGCCGACCATGAAACCGCTGCTGCGCAACCTGGCGCGAATCAGCCGGCGGCAGGACATGCCCGGTCTGTATTACGACAACATCTACGGCACCCTCGAACTGCGCGAACAGATTGCCCGTCTGCTGCTCGATTCAGGTTGCCAATTGACGGCCCACGACCTGGTGATCACTACCGGTTGCCACGAAGCGCTGTCCACCAGCATCCGCGCCATCTGCGAGCCGGGCGACATCGTAGCCGTGGACTCGCCAAGCTTTCACGGCGCCATGCAGACCCTCAAGGGCCTGGGCATGAAAGCCCTGGAAATCCCTACCGACCCGCTCACCGGGATCAGCCTCGATGCCCTCGAACTGGCCTTGGAACAATGGCCGATCAAGGCCATACAGTTGACCCCCAACTGCAACAACCCGCTGGGCTACATCATGCCGGAGTCACGAAAACGCGCGTTATTGACGCTCGCACAGCGTTTCGACGTAGCGATCATCGAGGATGATGTGTATGGCGAACTGGCTTACACCTACCCGCGCCCGCGCACGATCAAATCCTTCGACGAAGATGGCCGCGTCCTGCTGTGCAGTTCCTTTTCCAAGACCCTGGCGCCGGGGCTGCGTATTGGCTGGGTGGCGCCGGGACGGTATCTGGAACGGGTGCTGCACATGAAATACATCAGCACCGGCTCCACGGCGCCGCAGCCGCAGATTGCCATCGCCGAATTCCTCAAAGCGGGGCACTTCGAGCCGCATTTGCGAAGGATGCGTACGCAATACCAGCGCAATCGCGACGTGATGATCGATTGGGTCAGCCGCTATTTTCCGGCCGGTACCCGAGCCAGTCGCCCCCAGGGCAGCTTCATGCTCTGGGTCGAGCTGCCGGAGGGTTTCGACACCCTGAAACTGAATCGTGCGCTGCATGATCAAGGCGTACAGATTGCCGTCGGCAGTATCTTTTCCGCCTCGGGCAAGTACCGCAATTGCCTGCGGATGAACTACGCTGCCAAGCCAACGCCGCAAATTGAAGAAGCGGTGCGCAAGGTCGGCGCCGCAGCGATCAAACTGCTCGCGGAAACCGACTGCTTCACCGACTGACCTTTCTCGGGAATCCAGCGTCCATATGCCGACACCTGCCGCCAATCGGAACGATCCCACGTGAGAGTCAGACAGCCCCTGCTCGCTCTTCTGTTACTCGCCTC
Organism: Pseudomonas sp. GL_093; assembly: GCF_057837605.1. Taxonomy (NCBI): domain Bacteria; kingdom Pseudomonadati; phylum Pseudomonadota; class Gammaproteobacteria; order Pseudomonadales; family Pseudomonadaceae; genus Pseudomonas; species Pseudomonas sp. GL_093. The sequence goes on from NZ_CM174448.1 coordinate 6,840,699, forward strand.
GTTCCTCGGCGGCTGTGCGACGCTCAACGTTCCGCGCGAACCGAGCCAAGCGCTGCCCGCCAGCGACTCGGCGTTCGGTCGCTCGATTCAGGCTCAGGCGGCCCCCCATCAGGGACAATCCGGCTTTCGCCTGCTCTCCGACAGCACCGAAGCCTTCACCGCCCGCGCCGAGCTGATCCGCAACGCCCAAAGCAGCCTGGATTTGCAGTACTACATCGTGCATGACGGCATCAGCACACGGATGCTGGTGGATGAACTGCTCAAGGCTGCCGACCGCGGCGTACGCGTGCGCATTCTGCTCGACGACACCACCAGCGATGGCCTGGACCGGATCATCGCCACGCTGGCGGCACATCCGCAGATCCAGATCCGTGTGTTCAACCCATTGCACTTGGGTCGCAGCACCGGCGTGACACGAACAGTGGGACGGTTGCTCAACCTGTCGCAGCAACACCGGCGCATGCACAACAAGCTGTGGCTGGCCGACAACAGCATGGCCATCGTCGGTGGACGCAATCTGGGGGATGAGTACTTCGATGCCGAACCCAACCTGAATTTCACTGACATCGACATGCTCAGCGTCGGCCCGGTCGCCGAACAGCTGGGGCACAGTTTCGACCAATACTGGAACAGTGCGCTGAGCAAGCCGATCGACGAGTTCCTCTCGAGCAAACCGACGGCCAGGGACCTGGAAAACACCCGGACCCGACTGGAAGAATCGCTTGAGGAAACGCGCAAACAGAATCACGCGCTCTACCAGCAGTTGATGACCTACAGCACTCACCCGCGCCTGGCAATCTGGCGTCGGGAGTTGATCTGGGCCTGGAATCAGGCGCTGTGGGACGCACCGAGCAAGGTGCTGGCCGACGGTGAGCCCGACCCCCAGTTGCTGCTGACCACGCAGTTGGCGCCCGAGCTCAATGGCGTCAGCAAAGAGCTGATCATGATTTCGGCCTACTTCGTACCCGGCCAACCGGGGCTGGTGTACCTGACCGGGCGCGCCGATGCCGGGGTGTCGGTAAGCCTGCTGACCAACTCACTGGAAGCTACTGACGTCCCGGCGGTGCATGGCGGTTACGCGCCGTATCGCAAGGCGCTGCTGGAGCATGGCGTGCAGCTGTTCGAATTGCGTCGCCAGCCCGGAGGCGGCGGCAGCGGCCCCCATCTGTTCTACAGCAAGTCCTACCGCGGCTACGACTCCAGCCTGCACAGCAAGGCGATGATCTTTGACCAGCAGAAGTCGTTCATCGGATCTTTCAACTTCGACCCACGCTCAGTGCTGTGGAATACCGAAGTCGGGGTACTGGTGGACAGCCCGGAACTCGCCGCGCGCGTGCGTGAACTGGCGTTTCAAGGCATGGCGCCGCCCTTGAGTTATCAGGCGAAACTGGAAAATGGCCAGGTCGTCTGGGTCACCGAGGACGACGGCAAAATGCACACGCTGACCAAGGAGCCGGGGACTTGGTGGCGTCGCTTCAATGCGTGGATGAGCACCACCGTCGGCCTTGAGCGGATGTTGTAACCCTGTGGGAGCGAGCTTGCTCGCGATTGCGGTGTATCAGCCCACATCAATATTGAATGTTAAGGCCGCATCGCGAGCAAGCTCGCTCCCACAGGTTTAAGCCGGCTCCGCCACCGCGCCAAACGCGCCTTGGCGCCTCAGCAGAATCACCAACCCCAGCGCACCGGCCGCCATCAGCAACGGCAACGCATGCCCGCTGATCCACTGACTGCCGGCACCGGCCGCCAGCGGTCCGATCAGGCAACCGATACCCCACAGCTGCGCGATATGCGCATTGGCGCGCACCAGCGCATCGTCGCGATAACGCTCGCCGATCAGGATCAGTGACAAGGTGAACAAGCCGCCGGCACTGGCACCGAACAACACCCACAACGGCCAGATCAGCAACGTGTCGATCAACAACGGGATGGCCAGGCTCGATATCAGCAGAACCACCGCACACCCGGTGAACAACGTACGTCGCGACAAGCGATCAGCCAGTGCGCCAATCGGCAATTGCAGCAAGGCATCACCCACCACCACCGTGCTGACCATCGCCAGCGCAATGTCCGTCGTAAAGCCCTGACGCAGGCAATAAACCGGCAACAAAGTCAGGATCATCGCTTCGAACGCAGCGAACAGCGACACCGCCCAGGCAATCGCCGGCAGGCCACGGCAGAAACCCAGCAAGTCGCTGAAGGTCACGCTGCTGGCTTCACTGGCCGGTGCGCCGCTGCGGCCCAGCAACAGGAACGGTGCCGCCGTCAGCAAACCGACGCCGACCCAGAACCCGTAATCGTGTTCGGTGCCCACAACGCCAAGCAGCAACGGCCCGGCCAGCTGACTCAGCGCATAACTGCTGCCATACAGCGCAACCAATCGACCGCGCCACTCTTCAACCACAAGCTGGTTGATCCAGCTTTCGCCAAGGATGAAGACGAGGGTCAGGATTACCCCGATCATCAGCCGCAATACCAGCCAGATCGGATAGCTTGGCAACAGCGCCAGCAAACCGATGGACAACGCCCCGGCCCACAGACACAAACGCATCAGATTGGCCGTGCCCAGACGCGCGGCCAGATGGCTGGAGATCTTTGCCCCCAGCAATACGCCAATGGCGGGCATCGCTGCCATCACACCGATGGCGAACGAGCCGTAACCCCAGCCTTCCAGGCGAAACGACACCAACGGCATGCTGACGCCCAGCGCCAGGCCGACACTCAAGACAGACGCCAACACGGCGAAATAAGTCGCCCAACGCATTTCCCACGCTCCTGTGGATATTATTTTTCACAGACAACACAAAACAAATGTGGGAGCGAGCTTGCTCGCGATGGCAGTTTCACATTCAACATTGACGTCGACTGTCAGACCGCTATCGCGAGCAAGCTCGCTCCCACAGGGGATCTTCGTTGTGTGGTGCTTACAACTTGATCCAGGTCGCCTTCAGCTCGGTGTACTTGTCGAACGCGTGCAGCGACTTGTCGCGACCGTTGCCGGACTGCTTGAAGCCACCGAACGGCGCCGTCATGTCGCCGCCGTCATACTGGTTGACCCACACGCTACCAGCGCGCAGTGCCTTGGCAGTCAGGTGGGCCTTGGAAATATCCTTGGTCCACACCGCCGCGGCCAGGCCGTAAGGGGTGTCGTTGGCAATCGCAATGGCTTCTTCGGCGGTATCGAAAGTGATCACCGACAGCACTGGGCCGAAGATTTCTTCCTGAGCGATTTTCATCGCATTGCTGACGCCGTCGAAAATCGTCGGCTCAACGTAAGTGCCACCGGTTTCCTGAAGAATGCGCTTGCCGCCCGCCACCAGTTTGGCGCCGTCGGTGTGGCCGGATTCGATATAGGACAGCACGGTGTTCATCTGCTGGGTATCCACCAGCGCGCCGACGTTGGTTGCCGGATCCAGCGGGTTGCCCGGCTTCCAGGTTTTCAGGGCCTCGATCACCAGCGGCAGGAATTTATCCTTGATCGAACGCTCCACCAGCAGGCGCGAGCCAGCGGTGCAGACTTCGCCCTGGTTGAAGGCGATGGCGCCGGCCGCCGATTCAGCGGCAGCTTGCAGGTCCGGCGCATCGGCGAACACGATGTTCGGGCTTTTACCGCCGGCTTCGAGCCAGACGCGTTTCATGTTCGATTCGCCGGAGTAGATCAGCAGTTGCTTGGCGATTTTGGTCGAACCGGTGAACACCAGCGTGTCGACATCGTTGTGCAGGGCCAGGGCCTTGCCGACGGTGTGACCGTAACCTGGCAGGACGTTCAACACGCCTTTCGGGATACCGGCTTCAACGGCCAGCGCAGCGATGCGGATGGCGGTCAGCGGCGATTTTTCGGATGGCTTGAGGATCACCGAGTTACCGGTGGACAGCGCCGGGCCGAGTTTCCAGCACGCCATCATCAGCGGGAAGTTCCACGGCACGATGGCGCCGACAACGCCGACCGGTTCGCGGGTCACCAGACCCAGCTGGTCATGGGGAGTCGCGGCCACTTCGTCGTAGATCTTGTCGATGGCCTCACCGCTCCAGCTCAGGGCTTGCGCCGCGCCTGGAACGTCGATGTACAGGGAATCGCTGATTGGCTTGCCCATGTCCAGGGTTTCAAGCAGGGCCAGCTCTTCGGCGTGCTGTTTCAGCAGGCCGGCGAAACGGATCATGGTGGCTTTGCGTTTGGTCGGGGCCAGGCGCGACCAGACGCCGGAATTGAAGGTGGCGCGGGCGTTTTCAACAGCGCGCTGGGCGTCGGCGGCGTCACAGCTGGCAATCTTGCCCAGCAGACGGCCATCGACCGGGCTGATGCACTCGAAGGTCTCGGCGGAGACAGCATCGGTGTATTCGCCATTGATGTAGGCGCGGCCTTCGATCTTCAGATCGCGAGCCCGTTGTTCCCAATCGGCACGAGTCAGGGTGGTCATACGAGTGTCCTCCTCTTATTGAATACGAACGCTCCACGGTCTTCGCGGGCGCTGTCAGGAATTCTGCCCGGCCAGCCTGCTTTTTCGGCCCAAGGCAACTGCCACCCTAAACCAGTGGCCGGGGTTGTTTCAATATATTTGACACAAGGTCGGCAAACGGCCTTGCGGTGTTCATTTTAATAAACATAGACTTTGGGCTTTTCAGGCAATCACGGGAAATTACAACAATGAATATCCAGGATGTCGTCGACTTCAGCCAGGCCACGACCGCGCCCGAGCGCTATCGACCAGACCCGACGAAAGTCCTCAAGGGCGATCCCGAGCAAGCGGTGTACAACCACTACAACAGTCCGTGCGGCCAGCTGAACGCCGGCGTATGGGAAGGCGACGTCGGGCAATGGACGGTGAACTTCACCGAACATGAATACTGCGAAATCGTTCAAGGGGTTTCGGTACTACGCGACAACGACGGCAACAGCAAAACCCTGCGCGCGGGTGACCGCTTCGTGATTCCTGCGGGGTTCAGGGGCACCTGGGAAGTGCTGGAGCCTTGCCGCAAGATCTATGTGGCGTTTGAACAGAAGGCTTGAGGATTTGGGTTGTCCCAGCCGGCCTCATCGCGAGCAAGCTCGCTCCCACAGGGGATCTGTGCCGATCACAAAACCTGTGGGAGCGAGCTTGCTCGCGATGAGGCCCTGAAGGGCAACACAAAACCCCAGGCAACAAAAAAGGCCCGTATCGCGAGATACGGGCCTTTTTCGTAAGAGGGAAAAATCAATTACTTGATTTTGCCTTCTTTGTAGATCACGTGCTTGCGAACAACCGGATCAAATTTCTTGATCTCGATTTTGTCCGGAGTAGTGCGCTTGTTCTTGTCGGTAGTGTAGAAGTGACCAGTACCGGCGCTCGAAATCAAACGAATCAATTCACGCATGATTAGCTCCCTTAGATCTTGCCAGCTTTGCGGATTTCGGCCAGCACGACAGTGATGCCACGCTTGTCGATGATACGCATGCCTTTGGCAGATACGCGCAGACGCACGAAACGTTTCTCTTCTTCAACCCAGAAGCGGTGATGCTGCAGGTTCGGCAGGAAACGACGACGGGTTTTGTTGTTTGCGTGGGAAATGTTATTCCCAGTCACCGGACCCTTACCGGTAACTTGACATACTCTCGACATGCCTCAGCCCTCTAAAACCACATGCCCAACCCGGCATGGGTTGGCCGCTTAATCTCTCAGTCATTTGGCGCCAGGCGCCGCGTTTCTTTAGAGGTCTTACCGGCTACACCTACAGTGAAGGAACCGGGCCCCTAGAAAAGAGCGCTGCTTTATACCAGAAAGACTGGAGAGCAACAACATTCCGTGTGCACAGACTTAATAAAAACCCCGTTTTTCTGGCTCCGAGCGCCTTGGATAAAGGCTATCGTCGATGAAGACCGCTCGTCGCAGAGAATCGGCCAACAGGCCAATCCAGGGTTTTGCTCAACCGGTACTCACCGAAAACAATCGCCTATAGTCCCCTTAAAATGAAAAAGGGGATAGTCATTTACAAAAGAGCCCACTAGGGTAAGCCTTTTCCAGACTGCACTTGCAGATGGGCCTTCGATCTGTAAAGGAATCCGACCATGCGCCTCGCTGCCCTACCGCTGTTGCTCGCCCCGCTTCTGCTGAGCCCATTGGCCCATGCCGCCGCTCTGAGCGTCTGCACAGAGGCAAGCCCGGAAGGGTTCGACGTGGTGCAGTACAACTCGCTGACCACCACCAACGCCTCGGCCGACGTGCTGATGAACCGTCTGGTGGACTTCGATACCGCCAGCGGCAAAGTGGTCGCCAGCCTCGCGGACAGCTGGGAAGTCACGCCCGACGGCCTGACCTATGTTTTCAAATTGCACCCGCAGGTGAAGTTTCACCGCACCGAATACTTCAGTCCGACGCGTGACCTGACCGCCGAAGACGTGAAGTTCAGCTTCGACCGCATGCTCGACCCGGCCAACCCGTGGCACAAAGTCGCCCAAAGCGGCTTCCCGCACGCCCAGTCGATGCAGTTGCCAGCATTGATCAAGAAGATCGACGCATTGGACCCGCTCACCGTGCGCTTCACCCTCGATCACCCGGACTCGACCTTCCTCGCGACGCTGAGCATGGGTTTCGCCTCGATCTACTCCGCCGAATATGCCGACAAACTGATGAAGGCCGGCACCCCGGAGAAGCTCAATAGCCAGCCAATCGGCAGCGGGCCGTTCATCTTCACGCGCTTCCAGAAAGATGCCTCGATTCGCTACAAGGCCAACCCGGATTACTTCCGCGGCAAGCCTTCAGTGGATCCGCTGATTTTCGCCATTACCCCTGACGCCAACGTGCGTTTGCAGAAATTGCGCCGCAACGAGTGCCAGATCGCCCTGTCACCCAAGCCTCTGGACGTACAGGCAGCGCTGAAAGAACCGACCCTGAAAGTGGAAAAGACTGACGCCTTCATGACCGCGTTCGTCGGCATCAACAGCCAGCATCCACCGCTGGACAAGCCTGAAGTGCGCCAGGCGATCAACCTCGCGTTCGACAAGGCCAGCTACATCAAAGCCGTGTTCGAAGACACCGCCGAACCTGCCAATGGTCCATACCCGCCGAACACCTGGAGCTATGCCAAAGGCCTGCCGGGTTATCCGCATGACATCGAAAAAGCCAAAGCACTCATGGCGAAGGCCGGGCTCAAGGACGGTTTCCAGACCACCATCTGGACCCGACCTTCTGGCAGTCTGCTCAACCCGAACCCGAGCCTCAGCGCTCAAATGCTGCAATCGGACCTCGCGGAAATCGGCATTCAGGCCGAGATTCGGGTGATCGAATGGGGCGAACTGATTCGCCGCGCCAAGGCCGGTGAACACGATCTGTTGTTCATGGGCTGGGCCGGCGACAACGGAGACCCGGACAACTTCCTCACGCCGCAGTTTTCCTGCGCCGCGGTCAAGTCCGGCACCAACTTCGCCCGCTACTGCAACCAGGACCTGGACAAGCTGATCAGCGCCGGCAAGACCACCGGCGAGCAAGGTGTGCGTACCAAGCTCTACGAACAGGCCCAGGCACAGATCCAGCAGCAGGCGCTGTGGCTGCCGCTGGCCCACCCGACCGCCTTCGCGCTGACGCGCAAGGACGTTGAGGGCTACTCGGTCAGCCCGTTTGGTCGTCAGGATTACTCGAAGGTCAACCTCAAATAACCCGCCATACACAAAACCTGTAGGAGTGAGCCTGCTCGCGATTGCAATCTTTCAGTTACCGGACAAGGTGACTGACACGACGCCATCGCGAGCAGGCTCGCTCCTACAGTGGGTTTGTATTCTCCCTCCAGAGCTACATCCACCCGTACTCAGCCATGGACAGCGGATCGCCGTCACCGATGATGAAATGGTCGAGCACCCGCACATCGATCAGGTCCAGCGCCTCTTGCAGGCGCTTGGTCAGCATTCGGTCGGCTTGACTGGGGTTGGTATTACCCGACGGATGGTTATGGCAGAGGATCAACGCTGCGGCGTTGTGGGCCAATGCGCGCTTAACCACTTGTCTCGGATAGACACTGGTGCTGTCGATGGAGCCGCGAAACAGCACTTCAAAGGTCAGCACTTGATGCCTGGAATCCAAAAACAGACAGCCGAACACCTCGTGAGGCTCATGGCGCAGCATTGACTTCAGGTAATCACGAACCGCCTGCGGATTTTCCAGCGCCGATTTTTGGCGCGCACGTTCGGCCAAATGCCGCCGGCTCATTTCCTGGACTGCTTGCAACTGAGCGAATTTCGCCGGCCCGAGCCCCAACTGCCGGCTGAATGCTGCTTGATCGGCCTCGAGCAGTGAGCGCAGGCTGCCAAACTGACTCAACAGGTGTCGCGCCAGATCTACCGCGCTTTTACCCGACACGCCCGTTCGTAAAAAAATCGCCAGCAGTTCGGCGTCTGAAAGGCTCCCCGAGCCCAACTCAAGCAACCTCTCCCGCGGCCGTTCCGCCGCCGGCCAATCACGAATACTCATAGCACCTCCCTGGTCTGTGGGCGCCGCTGTTCCGTAGCGGTCGCTGTGATATCGTAGCCCATCTTTTTTGCGGGCGATTTCACTCCTGGGGAGGGGGTATCGCCATGCAGTCATCAACGAAATGAAAGGCAGACCTATGCAGCGGCTGTATCGGAAACGCATCGTTCTGGGCGTCGGCGGCGGCATTGCTGCCTACAAGAGCGCCGACCTGGTTCGCCGACTGATCGACCAGGGCGCCGAAGTGCGCGTGGTCATGACCCGTGGCGGCAGCGAGTTCATCACGCCGTTAACCATGCAGGCCTTATCCGGCCACCCGGTCCACCTCGACCTGCTGGACCCCGCGGCCGAAGCCGCCATGGGCCACATCGAACTGGCCAAATGGGCCGACCTGGTGCTGATCGCTCCCGCCACCGCGGACCTCATTGCCCGCCTGGCCCAAGGCATTGCCGACGACCTGCTGACCACGCTGGTGCTGGCCACCGACGCCGTGGTCGCCGTTGCCCCGGCGATGAACCAGGCCATGTGGCGCGACCCGGCGACCCAGGCCAACCTGCAAACCCTCGAAAGCCGTGGCCTGAAAACCTTTGGCCCAGCCTCCGGCAGCCAGGCCTGTGGCGACGTCGGCATGGGCCGCATGCTCGAAGCCACCGACCTCGCCCAGCTCGCGGCGGACTGCTTCCAGCGTCAGGCACTGACCGGTAAACACGTGCTGATCACCGCCGGCCCGACCCAGGAAAACATCGACCCGGTGCGCTACATCACCAACCACAGCTCCGGAAAAATGGGCTTTGCCCTGGCCGAAGCCGCGGTGGAAGCCGGCGCCCGCGTAACGCTGATCACCGGCCCGGTGCACCTGCCAACCCCGGATCGCGTCACGCGCATCGACGTGGTCAGTGCCCGCGACATGCTCGCCGCTTGTGAAGCCGCGATCCCTTGCGACCTGTTCATCGCCTCAGCAGCGGTCGCGGATTACCGCCCGGAAGTCGTCGCCCCACAGAAACTCAAGAAAGACCCTACGAACGGCGACGGCTTGTTGCTACAGATGGTGCGTAACCCGGACATCCTGGCCACCATTGCCACACGCCCCGACCGTCCGTTCAGTGTCGGTTTCGCTGCCGAAACCGAACACCTGCTCGACTACGCTGCCCGCAAGTTGAAAGACAAGAACCTCGATTTGATCGTCGCCAACGACGTCGCCAACCCGAGCATTGGCTTCAACAGCGAAGAAAACGCCTGCAGCGTGATCGACCGCCAGCTACACGCCACACTTTTCGCCCAGACCAGCAAGAGCAAGATTGCTCGCCAGCTGATCACTTTTATCGCCGAACGTCTGAACCAGGTTTAATTTACATGCACGCTTTGCAAGCCAAGATCCTCGACCCTCGCATCGGTACCGAATTCCCGCTGCCGCAGTACGCCACGCCAGGCTCCGCCGGCCTCGACCTGCGCGCCATGCTGGAAAAAGACACCGTCATCAAGCCGGGCGAAACCCTGCTGATCCCGACAGGCCTGTCTGTCTACATTGGCGATCCGGGTTTGGCAGCGCTGATTCTCCCGCGCTCCGGCCTGGGCCATAAGCACGGCATCGTGCTGGGCAACCTGGTCGGCCTGATCGACTCCGATTATCAAGGACCGTTGATGGTGTCGTGCTGGAACCGTGGCCAGACCGAATTCACCATGGTCGTTGGCGAACGTTTGGCCCAGTTGGTGCTGGTACCGGTGGTTCAAGCGCATTTCGAGATGGTCGAAGAGTTCGTCGAAACCCAGCGCGGCACTGGCGGGTTCGGCCACTCCGGCAGCCATTGATGACTTTGTGGGAGCAGCCGGTCGACGCTCGATTGCTCGCTCCCACAGGTTTTGCACTGAATTGCACAGACGTCATCTGGAAGGTTTATCACTGAAAATCAAGGTATTGGCGGTTCCATTACACGCTGATGTCGGGGTCATGGCCTTTACGCACCACGAACTCTCAGTGAAAAACGCCGTCATACCCTTCAGTTTGAGCCGGCCGACGAGTTCTTCGCGGCAGGTCCAGCCACTTTCGAGATGGAGCATTTCTACAGATGAGCACCCCAGCCCAAGTCGCACCCAAGTTCCCCGACAGCATCTTCCGCGCCTACGATATTCGCGGCACCGTCCCGGAATTCTTGAACGCTGAAACCGCTTATTGGCTCGGTCGCGCCATCGGCTCCCAGAGCCTGGCCCAGGACGAACCCAATGTGTCCGTCGGCCGTGACGGTCGCCTGTCCGGTCCAGAACTGGTCGAACAACTGATCAAAGGCCTCGCCGACAGCGGTTGCCACGTCAGCGACGTCGGCCTGGTGCCAACGCCTGCGTTGTACTACGCCGCCAACGTCTTGGCCGGCAAATCCGGCGTGATGCTCACCGGCAGCCACAACCCGTCGAACTACAACGGCTTCAAGATCGTCATCGCTGGCGACACTTTGGCCAATGAACAGATCCAGGCCCTGCACGAACGCCTCAAGACCAACAACCTGAGCAGCGGCAAGGGCAGCATCACCCAGGTCGAGATCCTCGACCGCTACAACACCGAAATCGTCCAGGACATCAAACTGGCTCGCCGCCTCAAAGTCGTGGTCGACTGCGGCAACGGCGCGGCCGGCGTGATTGCCCCGCAACTGATCGAAGCCCTGAACTGCGAAGTCATCCCGCTGTTCTGCGACGTCGACGGCAACTTCCCGAATCACCACCCGGACCCGGGCAAGCCTGAAAACCTCGTGGACCTGATCGCCAAGGTCAAGGAAACCAACGCTGACCTGGGCCTGGCTTTCGACGGCGACGGCGACCGCGTCGGCGTGGTGACCAACACCGGCAGCATCGTTTACCCGGACCGCCTGCTGATGCTGTTCGCCCGTGACGTGCTGGCGCGCAACGCTGACGCGGAGATCATCTTCGACGTCAAATGCACCCGCCGCCTGACGCCGCTGATCAAGGAATACGGCGGCCGTCCGCTAATGTGGAAGACCGGTCACTCGTTGATCAAAAAGAAAATGAAACAAACCGGCGCCCTGTTGGCCGGCGAAATGAGTGGGCACATCTTCTTCAAGGAGCGCTGGTTCGGTTTCGACGACGGCATTTACAGCGCCGCTCGTCTGCTGGAGATCCTCAGCAAAGAAAAATCCAACGCGGAAGAGCTGTTTGCGACCTTCCCGAACGATATTTCTACGCCGGAAATCAATATCCATGTGACCGAAGAGAGCAAATTCAGCATCATTGATGCTCTGCACGACGCGAAGTGGGGCGAAGGCGCCGACCTGACCACCATTGACGGCGTGCGAGTCGACTACGCCAAAGGCTGGGGCCTGGTTCGCGCGTCCAACACCACACCGGTGCTGGTGTTGCGCTTCGAGGCCGATGACGAGGCTGAACTGCAGCGCATCAAGGACGTATTCAAAGTCCAGTTGAAGCGTGTTGCACCTGATCTCCAATTACCGTTTTGATCTTCTGAAGTACCCGGAGCCCTGAATGACCCTCGAACGCGAAGCCGCCGCCAACACCGCCAAGGTCCTGTCCGAAGCGCTGCCTTACATTCGCCGCTATGTCGGCAAGACGCTGGTGATCAAATACGGCGGCAACGCGATGGAAAGCGAGGAGCTGAAAACCGGCTTCGCCCGCGACATCGTGCTGATGAAAGCCGTCGGCATCAACCCGGTGGTGGTTCACGGCGGCGGCCCGCAAATCGGCGACCTGCTCAAGCGTCTGTCGATCGAGAGCCATTTCATCGATGGCATGCGCGTGACTGACGCGCAAACCATGGACGTGGTGGAAATGGTCCTCGGCGGCCAGGTGAACAAGGACATCGTCAACCTGATCAACCGTCATGGCGGCAGCGCCATCGGCCTGACCGGTAAAGACGCCGAGCTGATTCGTGCGAAGAAACTCACCGTCACCCGCCAGACGCCAGAGATGACCCAACCGGAAATCATCGACATCGGCCAGGTGGGCGAAGTGGTCGGGATCAACACCGACTTGCTGAACCTGCTGGTCAAAGGTGACTTCATCCCGGTGATCGCGCCAATCGGTGTCGGCGCCAACGGCGAGTCATACAACATCAACGCCGACCTGGTGGCCGGTAAAGTTGCCGAAGCACTGAAAGCTGAAAAGCTGATGCTGCTGACCAACATCGCCGGCCTGATGGACAAGTCGGGCACGGTCCTGACCGGCCTGACCACTCAACAAGTCGACGACTTGATCGCCGACGGCACCATCTACGGCGGCATGCTGCCGAAGATCCGTTGCGCGCTGGAAGCCGTGCAAGGTGGCGTGGGTAGCTCGTTGATCATCGATGGCCGGGTGCCAAATGCGATTCTTCTGGAAATCTTCACCGACACCGGTGTGGGTACCTTGATCAGCAATCGCAAGCGTCACTGATTCAAGAACGCAAAAGATCGCAGCCTTCAGCAGCACCTATGGATGTACGAATATTCCGTAGGAGCTGACGAAGCCTGCGATCTTTTTTATGCGCGCAGGAAATGCCTGACCTGATTAAGCGAAACGTCCGACATCCAGCCAGCACAAGTCCGCATAGGATCTTCCCTGTATCCACAGGAGATCTTCCCCATGCAAAAAGACCACGTTCCCTACGGCAGTGATGTTTCAGCAGGCACTTACGAGTGCGCAGACTGCGGGCGCGAATACACCAATCAGTCAAAGACTTCGCTTCCGCCGTGTCCAGACTTCAAACCAAGCACCCACGTACTTAATGGCTGGAATATCCTGACCGGCCAAGGTGACGCCGTGGCAGATCCGTATCCAAACAAGCCTTCCAAGTAATCACGGGGGTCTGAACCATGCAGATCTCGTTCACGATCGACGCCCAGGTATTCGACCTCGAGCAAAGGGAGCCGGTCAAAAAGACCTTGAGGATCTCCGACCACGAAATCGCCCACGCCCTGCAGCGAATCGCCAAGGCGAGCCTGACCGAATACTTGAAAATGCTGGTAGAAGGCGGCATGCCGAGTCGGGCCGATGAAGCGAAACAGGACCGCTTGCTGTATCTGATTCAAAGCTACTTCGGGCAGACATTGCCGACCGAATCCCAGATATCGACGATTTTTCAGCTGACCCAGAGCCAAAGCAAAACCCTGCTGAAAAACACGGTTTCGCGCTTTCGCAATCAGCTGGACGATATTCTGCAGCACAGCATGCGAGCCGTGATCGAGTCTGCGGAACATGCGCAGACGGTGTACCTGGTGGTGATCAGTTCGGACGTCATTCGTGATGAGCTGAACATGCTGATCACACAGAACGAACCGACCTTCAAACCCATCACAAAACGTAAAGGCAGCGCCGGGCAGTTCGAGATCAGCGAGGATTCCCACGACCTGCTCTGCGCAACGCTGGGGATCAATGCCGTTCAGTGACATCGTGGCGGTCAGTGGATTGCTGCTGACCTTGACCACCTTCATGTTCAACCTGGCGTGGCCGAGGCTGCATGAAGCACTGGAGCTGGATGAAAGCCAATCTGGCCCGCTCGCCAGAAAACGTAGCCGAAAAAAGGTAACGAACGTTTTGTTCGCCTGCGCCCTCCCCCTGACCAGCGCCTTCCTGGCGCTGTTTTACGTCAACCTTCCTGCTGCTGTGAGAATCATGGGCAGCAGCACGCTGAATCTTTGGGACTTTGACGTGGATCGCACGCTTTATGTGTTCGTCGTCCTGGCGTTGCTGGTGTTTGCGCTGCTCAATGTATGGCTCGCTGTGCGGCTTATCGATAAATGGCGGAAGCTGGGCTAACAGCACGTCCGCTTTCCATATTTCACTGTTAACCCTATTTTCAACATTCGCTGAAATCGTCATATTGGATGAAAATTATCGACAGATTTCACCAGAATGGCTATTTTCAGCATTCGTTGAAAAGGGTTAAATCAATGAAAGAGCTCGAAATGCACTCAAGAGACGCGCTGCGAAACCTCCTGAGTAAAATACCGATCCTCGAGATTAAAAGCCTGAAATCTGTCCCGCTTTCAAAAGCCTGGACTCCCGACTTCGTTGTCGAGGTAAACACATCAGGGAAATCGCACTCTCTGGTCTGCGAGGTGAAAGCAAGTGGCCAGCCCAGATTCATAAACGTAGCCATACTTCAGCTTCGCGACTACGTGAACGAGCGGAACACAAAGGCTACGCCTATCGTGGTCGCACCTTATCTTTCACCCGCTGCCAGACAAACGTGTCGGGAAAAAGGTGTGGGATATCTGGACCTGGAGGGCAATTCCTGGATTTCATTCGATGGTGTATTCATTGACCACCAAGTCGCTGACAGGCCGCCCTCGGAGAACAGGGAGCTGAAGTCTCTCTTCAAACCAAAATCAGCTCAGATCATTCGTATGATGCTTCGGGAACCGGACCGAGCCTGGCGGGTGATGGAGCTTTCCGAAGCTTCCGGAGCGAGTCTGGGTCAAGTCAGCAATGTCCGCACCGCGCTGCTGAATCGAGAATGGGCAAGAACAACAAACGAGGGCGTATGTCTATCCGATCCTAAAGCCCTTTTGGATACATGGGTCGAAACATACGAGCTTCCATCAGGGGACCGTAAAAAGTTCTATACCACCTTACATGGCAGCGCATTGGAAAATGCGGCGCGGAACGCTATCGGAGAAAGGAGCAACGGACACGCGCTTTTTTCCTCATTTTCTGCCGCTCAATGGCTCGCGCCCTATGCTCGAGTCAGCACGAATTACTTTTATGCGGACATTCAAGGTCTAGAGAAATTGGTCAAAGCATTACAGTTGGTTCCCACATCAAAGGGAGAAAACGTAGTGATCACTTTACCCAGGGACGAAGGACTTCTACTGGACACCGTTGAAGCCGCGCCGGGAGCCATATGCACCAGTCCAGTTCAGACCTATCTGGATCTATCGGTAGCAGGAGAGCGAGGAAAGGAAGCTGCCGAGTATCTACGACAGGAAAAATTGACATGGCCCCGTTAGTACCTCAAGAACCCCAATCCGCTTCAGATTATGACGACAGAACGACGACTGCAGTGAAGGCGGTATTAGTCGAAATGGGTCAAATTCTTGGTTCCTTCAGAGGCAAGTTTGCAGTGATCGGTGGAGCAGTGCCGTGGCTTCTGCTTGCGAATGACGATATGCAACATGTTGGTACCCTTGATGTCGATTTAAGCCTGAACGCAGAGGCTCTCGGTGATGGCGAGTACGCAACATTGATCGAAGCACTGATGGGCAATGGATACGAGCAAAGAGGAGAACTTCGGCGATTCCAACTAGTCCGCGAGGTTCCCGTGCAGGACGGTGGAGCTGCGATAGATGTGATCGTGGATTTCTTGATGCCGCGCGACGCCGAAATCATCCAAAACAAGCCACCCATTCTCAACGACTTTGCAGTTCAACGCGCCGACGGCGCTGACTTGGCCATGCGTTTCTATCAGATGGTTGCAATTGAAGGCCCCATGCCTACGGGCGGCAAAAATCGAGTGGAGATCGCTGTGTGTTCGGTCCCCGCACTACTGGCGATGAAGGGATATGCCCTGAACGGAAGGCATAAACAGAAGGACGCATACGACATCTACTACTGCGTTCGCAATTATCCCGGAGGCATAGAAGCACTTGCAGAAGAGTGTCGACCAGTACTTGAAACGGGAAGTGGCGAACAGGGTTTTCAGTTCATTTGCGAAAAGTTTGATATCGCCGAGGGCTACGGCCCGACCTCAGTAAGGCGTTTCGTCGAAGACAGCCAAATCCTGGGAGATCGCACACCGGATCAGTGGCAACAGGACGCTTTCGGGCAGATTGATGCCTTATTGCGCGCCTTAAGGCTACGGGAGTAACAGCCACCCTGATACCAGCACTCAAAAAAAGACCCTGTTCTCACAGGGCCTTTTCTTTAGACGCCGAACTGCGCGCGGTAGGCTTCAACCGCCGGCAGGTGTTGCTTGAGCTGTGGATCGTCAGCCAGGAATTCGAGCACCTGATTCAGCGAAACAATGCTGATCACCGGGATGCCGAAGTCACGCTCCACTTCCTGGATGGCCGACAACTCGCCGTTGCCACGCTCCTGACGGTTCAGGGCGATGAGCACGCCCGCAGCCTTGGCGCCGTCCTGGGAAGCGATGATCTGCATCACTTCACGGATGGCAGTGCCAGCGGTGATCACGTCGTCGATGATCAGCACGTCGCCGGTCAACGGTGCGCCGACCAGGCTGCCACCTTCGCCGTGAGCCTTGGCTTCCTTGCGGTTGAAGCACCACGGCAGGTCGCGGCCATGATGTTCGGCCAGGGCCACTGCGGTGGTCGCCGCCAAAGGGATGCCTTTGTAGGCCGGACCGAACAACACGTCGAACGAAATACCGCTCTCGACGATGGCCGCCGCGTAGAAACGACCCAGCTGCGCAAGGGCCGACCCCGAGTTGAAAAGGCCAGCATTAAAGAAGTAAGGACTGGTGCGCCCGGACTTCAGGGTGAACTCGCCGAAGCGCAAAACGCCGCGATCGATGGCAAAACGAATGAAATCGCGCTGATACGCTTGCATGAAAAAAACCCCAAATACCACGGATTTAGCTAATTAGGTTGACGCCGTGTATCATACACGCACGCGATTTTTGGGGCCATTTATGCGGATCATCAGTGTGAACGTCAATGGTATTCAGGCTGCAGTGGAGCGAGGTTTGCTCAGTTGGCTGCAAGCACAGAATGCCGACGTCATCTGCCTGCAGGACACCCGCGCCTCCGCCTTTGAACTGGACGATCCAGCTTTCCAACTGGATGGCTACTTCCTTTATGCCTGCGAAGCCGAAGTTCCCGCCCAAGGTGGCGTGGCTTTGTATTCGCGGCTGCAACCGAAGGCAGTCATCAGCGGTCTCGGCTTCGAGACGGCCGACCGCTACGGGCGCTACCTGCAAGCAGATTTCGACAAGGTCAGCATCGCGACCTTACTGCTCCCTTCGGGGCAGAACGGCGATGAAGACTTGAACCAGAAGTTCAAGCTAATGGACGATTTCGCCCGTTATCTGGATAAACAGCGACGCAAACGTCGCGAGTACATTTACTGTGGCTCGCTGTACGTGGCGCAACAGAAGCTGGATATCAAGAACTGGCGTGACAGCCAGCAATCCCCGGGCTTCCTGGCACCTGAACGTGCCTGGATGGACGAGATTGTCGGCAACATGGGCTATGTCGATGCCCTGCGTGAAGTCAGCCGTGAAGGTGACCAGTACAGCTGGTGGCCGGATAACGAACAGGCTGAAATGCTCAACCTCGGTTGGCGTTTCGACTATCAGTTGCTGACTCCGGGCCTGCGTCGCTTCGTACGTAGCGCACGCTTGCCACGTCAGCCACGGTTCTCGCAGCACGCACCGCTGATCGTGGACTACGACTGGACGCTGACCATCTAAGCGTCTTTTCGCACACACAAAAAAGCCGACATCGCTGTCGGCTTTTTTGTGCGCGCTGATTCTTGGCTTTTTGTAGGAGTGAGCCTGCTCGCGATAGCGGTGTGTCAGGCGACATCAACTCTGGATGTCAGACCGCAATCGCGAGCAGGCTCGCTCCCACAGGGGAGAGTCAGCGCTGGTCGTTATTTGATCAACCGCCAGGTGAATGGATACCGGTAAGGCACCCCTTCATTGGCCTTCACGCCGGCGATGATCGTCAGCACCAGCGCACCGATCGCCAACAGACCGAACAGGAAGAACCCGACGATCACCACCATCAGCAGCAAGCAGATGGCGGAGGCAATGGCGACGGTGATCTGAAAGTTCAGCGCCTCCTTGCCTTGAGCATCAACAAACGGGTCCATCTCGCGCTTCATCTGCCAGAGAATCAGCGGGCCGATCAGCGTACCGAACGGAACCCAGATCCCCAGCAAGGCGGACAGGTGACAAAACATTGCCCACTGCCGAACCTCTTTGCTCGGGGTGGGAAGTAGCTGTTGCTCGTCACTCATGGCGTCCTCCTTGGTTGGAGCAGATCCGATCAGTCGGCCAGTGCAGCCTTTTGCAGTTCGAAGATTTCGGACATGCCTTTCTTCGCCAACTCAAGCATAGCGTTCAGTTCTTCCGGCTGGAACGGAGCGCCTTCGGCAGTGCCCTGGACTTCGATGAAGCCGCCAGTGCTGGTCATTACTACGTTCAGGTCAGTCTCGGCGGCCGAGTCTTCCAGGTAGTCAAGGTCGAGTACCGGCTCACCCTGGTACATGCCCACCGATACGGCAGCGATCATTTGCTTCAGCGGGTCGCCGCCTTTCAGGCCGCCGCGCTTCTTGATCACTTTCAAGGCATCGACCAGTGCAACCATGGCGCCGGTGATGGACGCGGTACGGGTGCCGCCGTCAGCCTGGATCACGTCGCAGTCGACGTACAGGGTGACGTCGCCCAGCTTGGACATGTCCAGCGAAGCGCGCAGGGAACGACCGATCAGACGCTGGATCTCCAGGGTGCGGCCGCCTTGTTTGCCGCGGCTCGCTTCACGCTGGTTACGCTCGCCAGTGGCGCGCGGCAGCATGCCGTATTCAGCGGTCAACCAGCCTTGGCCCTGACCTTTGAGGAAACGCGGCACGCCGTTTTCGACGCTGACGGTGCAGATGACTTTGGTATCACCGAACTCGACCAGTACAGATCCCTCGGCGTGTTTGGTGTAGTTGCGGGTAATGCGGATCGAGCGGAGCTGATCGGCAGCGCGACCACTTGGACGTTTCATAGGGAATACCTGTACGGGGGACGGAAAACTGCGGAGCATTATAGAGCCGCAGGGCCACGAGTGGGCACTTCTAAAAAATCCCCCGACGACTGAAGGCCCTGCACAGCGCTTTGCCGACGACCTGCTGCCCTTTGTCACACCGTGTGTTTGGGCGCATTCGCCCCACTGCGCTACAATCCTGCGCCTTTGCTGCCTCTGGGCTTAAATTCATATAGATCAGGCCTGCGAAACCTTTGGTAACGTATGAACCTGCATTGCGAGGTACCTCCATGGTGCACAGCATGACCGCCTTTGCCCGCGTCGAAAAAGCCGGCGCCCAAGGCACCCTGAGCTGGGAACTGCGCTCGGTCAACAGCCGCTACCTGGAGCCGCATTTGCGCCTGCCTGAGTCCTTTCGCGACCTCGAAGGCGCGGTCCGCGAAGCACTGCGCCAGGGAATCTCGCGCGGCAAGCTCGAATGCACCCTGCGCTTCACCGAAGAAAATACCGACAAACCACTGCAAGTGGACCGCGAGCGCGCCGCGCAATTGGTCGCCGCCGCCGAGACCATCGCCGGCCTGATCAAAAATCCGGCCGCGCTGAACCCGCTGGAAGTCCTGGCCTGGCCCGGCGTGCTGGTGGGCGATGCGACCGACCCGCAAGCCTTGAATGCAGAAGCACTGGCGCTGTTCAACGAAGGCCTGAAAGAACTCAAGGCCGGCCGCGAGCGCGAAGGCGCGGAGCTGGCACGGTTGATCAATGATCGCCTGACCTCTATTGAAGAAGATGTGGTGACCCTGCGTGAACTGGTCCCGCAGATGCTTGCCACCCAGCGCCAGAAAGTGCTCGACCGCTTCGCCGACATGAAGGCCGAGATGGACCCGCAGCGGTTGGAGCAGGAAATGGTCATGCTCGCGCAAAAGAGCGACGTCGCCGAAGAACTGGATCGCCTGAGCACTCACATCATCGAAGTTCGCCGGGTGCTCAAATCCGGTGGCGCTGCCGGTCGACGCCTGGACTTCCTGATGCAAGAGCTCAACCGCGAAGCCAACACACTGGGCTCCAAAGCCTTCGACCCGCGCAGCACCCAGGCGGCGGTCAACCTCAAAGTGTTGATCGAGCAGATGCGCGAACAAGTGCAGAATATTGAGTAAGGCAACCCTGACATGACCCACAGCACCGGCACCCTGTACATCATTTCCGCACCTTCGGGCGCGGGCAAGAGCAGCCTGGTCAAGGCCCTGACCGACGCTGATCAGGAGATCCGCGTCTCCGTCTCCCACACCACCCGCGCCATGCGCCCCGGTGAAGTGAACGGCGTGAACTATCACTTCGTCGAACGCAGCGAGTTCGTGAAGATGATCGAGCATGGGGATTTCCTCGAGCGCGCCGAAGTGTTCGGCAATCTCTACGGGACCTCGCAAAGCCATTTGCAGCAGACCCTGGATGAAGGCCACGACCTGATTCTGGAAATCGACTGGCAAGGCGCCGAGCAAGTGCGCAAGTTGATGCCCCAGGCGCGTTCGATCTTCATTCTGCCGCCGTCTCTGCAAGCCTTGCACCAGCGCCTGACCAATCGCGGCCAGGACAGCGACGAGATCATCGATGGCCGGATGCGCGAAGCCGTCAGCGAAATGAGCCACTACGTCGACTACGATTACCTGATCATCAACGACGATTTCGCCCACGCACTGCGCGATTTGCAGGCAATTTTCCGTGCCAATCAGCTGCATCAGAAACGTCAGCAGCAGCGTAACGGAAAACTTTTGGCTGAATTGCTCGGCTAAACAGCTCTTCCCAAAACTGCTGCAAGGGCTTTACATTGGCACTTGCAGCGCGTTGAAGGGCTTGGTCAAAAAATCAGCGCTTCCCTAATCGCTGGTGATTTTTTAAACTGTTGAGTCCGCTCGCCCAACCGGGCAGCGCGCATATTGCATTCGCTCCGAGGAATACCATGGCCCGCGTAACCGTTGAAGATTGCCTAAACCACGTGGAAAACCGCTTTGAGCTGGTCATGCTGTCTACCAAGCGTGCCCGTCAACTGGCCACCGGCGGCAAAGAGCCACTGGTTCAGTGGGAAAACGACAAGCCTACCGTTGTAGCCTTGCGTGAAATCGCTGAAGGCCTGATGAGCTACGAGTTCATCGCCAACGCTGAAATCGTCGAAGACGAACCGCTGTTCGCAGCGTTCGAGGACGAGTCCAACGAGGCAGTCTAAGCCATGCCTGGTCGACGTAGCACGGCGCGGGGTCACAGCGAACGGCAGGAATTATCATGCCGAGCATAGACGCCCTCGCCGATCGCTTATCGACCTACCTCGGCAAGGACCAGGTCAACCTGGTCCGCCGAGCGTACTTCTACGCCGAACAAGCCCACGACGGCCAACGCCGCCGTAGCGGCGAGGCGTACGTCACGCACCCACTCGCGGTTGCGAATATTCTTGCCGACATGCACATGGACCATCAGAGCCTGATGGCTGCGATGCTGCATGACGTGATCGAAGACACCGGTATTGCCAAGGAAGCGCTGCAAGCGCAATTCGGTGAAACCGTGGCCGAACTGGTCGACGGGGTCAGCAAACTGACCCAGATGAACTTCGAGACCAAGGCCGAAGCCCAGGCTGAAAACTTCCAGAAAATGGCCATGGCCATGGCCCGCGACATTCGCGTGATCCTGGTCAAACTGGCTGACCGCCTGCACAACATGCGGACCCTGGAAGTCTTGTCCGGCGAAAAACGCCGACGGATCGCCAAGGAAACCCTGGAAATCTATGCGCCCATCGCCAACCGGCTGGGCATGCACGCCATCCGCATAGAATTCGAAGACCTCGGCTTCAAGGCGATGCACCCGATGCGTTCCGCACGGATCAACCAGGCGGTCAAACGCGCCCGGGGTAATCGCAAGGAAATCGTCAACAAGATCGAAGAGTCCCTCAGCCACTGCCTGGCCATCGACGAAATCCAGGGCGAAGTCAGCGGCCGTCAGAAACACCTCTACGGCATCTACAAGAAAATGCGCGGCAAGCGTCGGGCCTTCAACGAGATCATGGACGTCTATGCGTTCCGGATCATCGTCGACAAGGTCGATACCTGCTACCGCGTGCTGGGTGCTGTGCATAATTTGTACAAACCGTTGCCAGGTCGCTTCAAGGATTACATCGCGATCCCCAAGGCCAACGGCTACCAGTCGCTGCACACCACATTGTTCGGCATGCACGGTGTTCCGATCGAGATTCAGATCCGCACCCGTGAAATGGAAGAGATGGCCAACAACGGCATCGCCGCCCATTGGCTGTACAAATCCAGCGGCGACGAGCAGCCAAAAGGCACTCATGCCCGCGCCCGCCAGTGGGTCAAAGGCGTGCTGGAGATGCAGCAACGGGCCGGCAACTCGCTGGAGTTCATCGAGAGCGTGAAGATCGACCTGTTCCCGGACGAGGTCTACGTGTTCACGCCCAAAGGCCGGATCATGGAGCTGCCCAAAGGCTCCACGGCGGTCGACTTCGCTTACGCGGTGCACACCGACGTGGGCAACAGCTGCATTGCCTGTCGGATCAATCGTCGTCTCGCACCGCTGTCCGAACCGCTGCAAAGCGGCTCCACGGTCGAGATCGTCAGCGCCCCCGGGGCACGACCGAATCCGGCGTGGCTCAACTTCGTGGTCACCGGCAAGGCGCGGACTCACATCCGCCATGCGCTGAAACTGCAACGCCGCTCCGAATCCATCAGCCTCGGCGAACGCCTGCTGAACAAGGTTCTCAACGGTTTCGACAGCTCGCTGGAGAAAGTCGCAGCCGAGCGCGTCAAGGCGATGCTCACCGAGTACCGCCTGGAACTGATCGAAGACCTGCTCGAAGACATCGGCCTGGGCAATCGCATGGCTTATGTGGTCGCCCGCCGACTGCTTGGTGAAGGCGAACAGCTGCCGAGCGCGGAAGGCCCGCTGGCGATTCGCGGCACCGAGGGCCTGGTACTCAGTTACGCCAAGTGCTGCACGCCGATCCCGGGTGACCCGATTGTCGGCCACCTGTCCGCGGGCAAAGGCATGGTCGTGCACCTGGACAATTGCCGCAACATCAGCGAAATCCGCCACAACCCGGAAAAATGCATCCAGCTCTCGTGGGCCAAGGATGTCACCGGCGAATTCAATGTCGAGCTGCGCGTCGAACTGGAACACCAGCGCGGCCTGATTGCTCTGCTGGCCAGCAGCGTCAACGCGGCCGACGGCAATATCGAAAAAATCAGCATGGACGAACGCGATGGTCGCATCAGCGTGGTCCAACTGGTGGTCAGCGTGCACGACCGCGTGCACCTGGCTCGCGTGATCAAGAAACTGCGCGCCCTGACCGGGGTGATTCGCATCACTCGCATGCGTGCGTAAGCCACTCATTACAAGGAGTCATTCATGACCAAAACAGTTATCACCAGCGACAAGGCCCCGGCCGCCATCGGTACTTACTCCCAGGCGATCAAGGCTGGCAACACCGTTTACATGTCGGGCCAGATTCCTCTGGACCCAAAAACCATGGAACTGGTTGAAGGCTTCGAAGCCCAGACCGTCCAGGTGTTCGAGAACCTCAAAGCCGTGGCTGAAGCCGCTGGCGGTTCGTTCAAGGACATCGTCAAACTGAACATCTTCCTCACCGACCTGAGCCACTTCGCCAAGGTCAACGAGATCATGGGCAAGTACTTTGACCAGCCTTACCCTGCCCGCGCCGCCATCGGCGTAGCGGCCCTGCCAAAGGGTTCGCAGGTTGAGATGGATGCCATTCTGGTCATCGAGTAAATGCGTACGGCGCAGCCTTTAAAGGGCTGCGCTGACCGATCTTGTAAAGAAAGGGTTCTGAAAGGATTCCACCATGCGCCATGCGCTAGCTCTCTCGCTGGTCGCCCTACTCTTGGGCGGTTGTGCCAGCAACCCTGCCGACCGTGACATCAGCGGCACCTGGATCAATCAGGTGGCGATCGATGCTGCAGCCAAAGGCGGCCCCCTGCGCGAAGCGCTCCAGGCCTATGGTCCGAACCTGGAATGGGACGTGAACACCAAGGCCGGCCAGGCCCGCTACACCAATGGTTTTGAAAATGTCGACGGCAAGTTGCTGGGCGAAGCGTCCGGCGCCTGGAAGGTCGACTTTTATGGCAGCTCCGCCAGTGAGCTGAAGCGTGACGGCAAGCAACTGAGCCAAATCGCCAGCGACAATGAGCCGGAGCAAGTCTTCGACCGCGCGCAGGTTACGGTGCCGGACGGCGCACCGGTGGGTGCCAGTTTCGAACGCGCACTGTATTCGGCCTACATGGGCGGCAGCTGGAAAGTCGTCAGCGGTCCCGGTGAAGGCAATACCGTGCAATTCCAGGCTGACGGCCAGGTTGCCGGCCTGCCGGGGGCGGATCGCTATGCCCTGTGTCTGGCGGGCGATTGCGCGTCGATGAGCGGCGGCAACGACAACATGTGGCTGCAACTCAACGGCCAGGGCAATACCTGGATCTTTGCGCGCAAGGGCAAAGAGCTGGAGATCTTCCAGACCATGAACACCGCTCAGGCGGACGAGATGCCATCGTTCACGTCGGGTGATCGCAAGTGGTTGCTCGAGAAGCAATAACCCGGCCATAAGGCCAACGCATAACCAATGTGGGAGCGAGCTTGCTCGCGATGAGGCCGTAACATTCAACATCATCGTTGACTGTTATGCCGCCATCGCGAGCAAGCTCGCTCCCACATTTGGTTTGTGGTGACCGGAAGTTAGCCGCGGCCTTCAAGAATCGCGGCGTATCCTTCGCGATAGCTTGGGTACTTCGGTGTCCAGCCCAAGGCTTTCGCCCGAGCATTGCTGCATTGCTTACTGCCAGTGCGACGCACGCTCGCGTCTTCGGCCCATTCGGTTACGCCCAGATACTCACGCAACCAGCCCACCACTTCGGCCAGTGGCGCAGGCGCATCATCCACACCGATGTAGACGTCATCCAGCGCCACGCCGCGACGATCCGCTTCAAGCAGACACGCCATCAACCCCGCAGCATCGTCGGCGTGAATACGATTGCCGTACAACGGTGGATCGACGGCCACGCGATACCCCCGGCGGACCTGAGTCAGCAGCCTTTCGCGACCGGGGCCGTAAATGCCGGTCAAACGTACGATGCTGGCCGGGATGCCGCTATCGAGCGCCACTTGCTCCGCCTCTAGCATCAATCGACCCGAATAGCCTGTTGCAATGGTCGGCGAAGTCTCATCGACCCACTCGCCATCCTGCTGGCCATAGACACTGCTGCTGGAAACAAACAGCAGGCGATTTGGCACCTGCCCGTAGTCGTTCAGCCATTCCAGAACATGCTGCAAGCCCTGCACATAAGCGGCGCGATAACCGGCTTCATCGTGATCGGTGGCAGCCGCGCAATACACCAGGTAATCCACCGCACCGACTGGCCAGGTCGCTGGACAGTCTTCATTGAACAAGTCACCGGCAACGCCGATCACGCCCTTTGGCAGACGCGAGACATCACGCCGCAAGCCGTGAACCTCCCATCCGCCAGCCAACAATTGCGTGGCCAGACGACTACCAACATCACCACAGCCGGCGATCAAAACAGAAGGCGCGGACATCAGAAAACTCCCATCAGAAAGGCACAGACTAGCGCTGGCAATGGACGAGCGGCTAGCAATGAAGGAAAAAAAGATACTCTATTACTTTTGTTAACAAGAATTACTTGCAATAATGCCTGCCACTTTTGTTCTCGGCCTCACGAGGCCTGGAAGAACATTTACCGTCTTTTTCTCTCAGGTCCGGCCAGCATGACACGCAATCAATTCCCCGCTTCGCCAACCAAACGACCTCGCGCCTGGAGCGCGGTGGCCGCCCTGCTGCTCAGCCTGATGCTGGCGCCGACCGCCGCTTTCGCTGACGCACAAGCGCCAGCCGCTCCGGCAGCCACTGCTGCTCCAGCTCCAACTCCAGCTGATCATGTTACCCCGGCTGCGACCGACCCGGCCCAAGCCGTAGACACCACCGCCGAAGACGTTCCGGAAGTCCTCGAAGCCGACAACACCCTCGGCATGGCCCACGACCTGTCGCCGTGGGGCATGTACCAGAACGCCGACATCATCGTGAAAATCGTGATGATCGGTCTGGCCATCGCCTCGATCATCACCTGGACCATCTGGATCGCCAAAGGCTTCGAGCTGATGGGCGCCAAGCGTCGACTGCGCACCGAAATCGTCCACCTGAAAAAAGCCACCACCCTTAAAGAAGCCAGTGTGACAGCCACCAAGCAAGGCACCCTCGCCAATTTGCTGGTGCATGACGCCCTGGAAGAGATGCGCTTGTCGGTCAACAGCCGCGAGAAAGAAGGCATCAAGGAACGCGTCGCCTTCCGCCTCGAGCGTCTGGTTGCAGCCTGCGGTCGCAACATGAGCAGCGGCACCGGCGTCCTCGCCACCATCGGTTCCACTGCGCCGTTCGTAGGTTTGTTCGGCACCGTGTGGGGCATCATGAACAGCTTTATCGGCATCGCCAAAACCCAGACCACCAACCTCGCCGTCGTGGCTCCCGGCATCGCCGAAGCCCTGCTGGCGACTGCACTGGGTTTGGTTGCAGCGATTCCAGCCGTAGTGATCTACAACGTATTTGCCCGCTCCATTGCCGGTTACAAGGCGCAAGTATCCGATGCCTCGGCTGAAGTCCTGCTGCTGGTCAGCCGTGACCTCGATCACCTGCCGACCACCGAGCGCTCCGCGCAACCCCACATGGTCAAAGTAGGGTAATCAGCCATGGGCTTGCATTTGAAAGAAGGCGCAGACGACGATCTGGCCGAGAACCACGAAATCAACGTCACGCCGTTCATCGACGTGATGCTGGTGCTGTTGATCATCTTCATGGTGGCGGCCCCGCTCGCCACCGTGGACATCAAGGTCGACCTGCCCGCTTCCAGCGCCAAACCGGCGCCGCGGCCGGAGAAACCGGTGTTCCTCAGCGTCAAGGCTGACCAACGCCTGTTCCTCGGCGAAGACGAAGTGAAAGCCGAAGCACTCGGCGCCACCCTCGACGCCAGGACCAAAGGCAAGAAAGACACGACGATCTTCTTCCAGGCCGATAAAGGCGTGGATTACGGCGACCTGATGAGCGTGATGGACAACCTGCGTTCCGCCGGTTACCTGAAGGTGGGTCTGGTCGGACTCGAGACGGCAGTCAAGAAATGATCACGACGCGCCAAAAGCTGACGCGTTACAGCGCGAGCCTGGCCGTGGTGCTGGGCGTCCATGCGCTGGCCATTGCGCTGGCGCTAAACTGGACGTCGCGCCCACCGATCGAGCTGCCGCCACAGGCGATGATGGTCGAATTGGCGCCGGTTCCGGCCCCGCCACCGCCGGCACCGCCGAAGGTCATAACGCCGCCACAGCCACCCGCCCCGGTGGAAGAACTGCCGATACCGAAACTGGCTGAAGTACCGAAGGCAGAGATTGCGGTGCCGAAACCGGTCAAACCCAAGCCCAAGCCTCAACCGCCCAAGCCTGTGGAGAAAAAGCCGGAACCGCCTAAAGAGAAGCCGTCCGAGGAAAAACCGAGCGACGCGCAACCGACTCAGGCGCCAACGGAGAAATCCGCACAACCGGCACCCGGGCCATCTGCCGCGCAACAAGCCGCCAAGGCCAGTTGGCAAGGCGAATTGCTTGCGCACCTGGCCAAGTACAAAAAGTACGCCAGTGCACAGATGCGGAACAAGGAAGGCATGAACCGCCTGCGCTTCGTGGTGGATGCTGAAGGTAACGTGTTGTCGTTCGAACTGGTGGGCGGCTCCGGCAATGCCGATCTGGACAGGGCCACCCTGGAAATAATCCGCCGCGCCCAACCGCTGCCAAAGCCACCGGCTGACATGTTGACCAATGGCGCCATCGAAATCGTTGCACCGTTTGTTTACTCGCTGGAAAAACGCCGGCGCTAAAGCGCCGCTGAACCATTGTAGGAGTGAGCCTGCTCGCGATGAGGCCATCACATTCAACCTTTTCGGTGAATGGGATACCGCTATCGCGAGCAGGCTCACTCCTACAGGGATCTCTTCCAGCAGAAAAGACCGCGATCAGGCACCGAAAGGTGCCTTTTGCCTATCCGCCAGCGGCAAACCTGCTTTGCCCTGTGTCACTCAACGCACTCAGTCTGATAACGTGCGTCTATCGATTGCAGCCGGTATGCTTGGCCCGCAACTTCATGGACGCTTGCTATGACTCTTACAGAATTACGCTACATCGTTACCCTCGCCCAAGAGCAGCACTTCGGCCACGCGGCCGAGCGTTGCCATGTCAGCCAGCCGACCCTGTCGGTGGGCGTGAAAAAGCTTGAAGACGAACTCGGTGTGCTGATTTTCGAGCGCAGCAAGAGTGCCGTGCGCCTGACCCCGGTCGGTGAAGGCATTGTCGCCCAGGCGCAGAAAGTCCTGGAGCAGGCCCAAGGCATCCGCGAACTGGCCCAGGCCGGCAAGAACCAACTGACCGCGCCGCTGAAAGTCGGCGCCATCTACACCGTCGGCCCGTACCTGTTTCCGCACCTGATTCCACAACTGCACCGGGTCGCCCCGCAGATGCCGTTGTACATCGAAGAAAACTTCACCCACGTGCTGCGCGACAAACTGCGCAACGGCGAGCTCGACGCGATCATCATCGCCCTGCCGTTCAACGAAGCCGACGTGTTGACCCTCCAGCTCTACGACGAGCCGTTCTACGTCCTGATGCCGGCCCAGCACCCGTGGACCCAAAAAGAATCCATCGACGCCGCCCTGCTCAACGACAAGAGCCTGCTGCTGCTCGGCGAAGGCCACTGCTTCCGCGATCAAGTGCTGGAAGCCTGCCCGACCCTGGCCAAAGGCAACGACGGCGCCAAGCACACCACGGTGGAATCCAGCTCCCTGGAAACCATCCGCCACATGGTTGCGTCCGGCCTGGGTATCTCGATCCTGCCGCTGTCGGCGGTCGACAGCCATCACTACGCCCCCGGCGTGATCGAAGTGCGTCCACTGACGCCTCCGGTGCCGTTCCGCACCGTGGCCATCGCCTGGCGCGCGAGCTTCCCGCGGCCGAAAGCGATTGAAATCCTCGCTGACTCCATTCGCCTGTGCTCGGTGGCCAAGCCACAGGCACCGGTGGTTGCGGCCTAAGTCGCTGCCATGACCGAGTTGTCGCAAGTGTCGGTGACGGCACTCAAGGGTGTCGGCGAAGCCATGGCCGAGAAATTGGCCAAGGTCGGCCTGGAGAATCTCCAGGACGTGCTTTTTCACCTGCCGTTGCGCTATCAGGACCGCACTCGCGTGGTCCCGATCGGCCATTTGCGACCCGGGCAAGATGCCGTGATCGAAGGCACCGTCAGCGGCGCCGATGTGGTCATGGGCCGCCGCCGCAGCCTGGTGGTGCGCCTGCAGGACGGCACCGGCGGGCTCAGCCTGCGTTTCTACCATTTCAGCAACGCCCAGAAAGAAGGCCTCAAACGCGGTACGCGGATTCGCTGCTACGGCGAAGCACGGCCCGGCGCGTCGGGGCTGGAGATCTATCACCCGGAATACCGCGCCATCACCGGCGACGAGCCGCCGCCGGTGGATGAAACCCTGACCCCGGTTTACCCGCTCACCGAAGGCCTGACCCAACAGCGTCTGCGCCAACTGTGCATGCAAACCCTGACGATGCTCGGCCCCACCAGCCTGCCCGATTGGCTGCCGAACGAACTGGCGCGGGACTATCAACTGGCGCCGCTGGCCGATGCAATCCGCTACCTGCACCACCCGCCGGCCGATGCCGATGTCGACGAACTCGCCCTCGGTCATCACTGGGCGCAGCACCGTCTGGCCTTTGAAGAACTGCTGACGCATCAACTGTCCCAGCAGCGCCTGCGCGAGAGCATGCGTTCCCTGCGCGCGCCAGCGATGCCGAAAGCCAGCAAGCTGCCGGCCCAGTATCTGGCCAACCTCGGTTTCACTCCGACCGGTGCTCAGCAACGGGTCGGCAACGAAATCGCCTACGACCTCAGTCAGCACGAGCCCATGTTGCGGCTGATTCAGGGCGACGTCGGCGCGGGGAAAACCGTGGTCGCCGCCCTCGCCGCGTTGCAGGCGCTGGAGGCCGGATATCAAGTCGCGCTGATGGCGCCCACCGAAATCCTCGCCGAGCAGCACTTCATCACCTTCAAGCGCTGGCTCGAACCGCTGGGCATTGAAGTCGCGTGGCTGGCCGGCAAGCTCAAAGGCAAGAACCGCGTGGCCGCACTGGAGCAGATCGCCAACGGCACACCGATGGTGGTCGGCACCCACGCGCTGTTTCAGGACGAAGTGCAGTTCAAAAACCTCGCACTGGCGATCATCGACGAACAGCACCGCTTCGGCGTGCAGCAACGGCTGGCGTTGCGGCAGAAAGGTGTCGGCGGGCGGATGTGTCCGCATCAGCTGATCATGACCGCCACACCGATTCCCCGGACGCTGGCCATGAGCGCCTACGCCGACCTCGACACCTCGATCCTCGACGAACTGCCGCCCGGCCGAACCCCGGTGAACACCGTGCTGATCACCGATACCCGGCGCGTCGAAGTCATCGAGCGGGTGCGCGGCGCCTGTGCCGAAGGGCGTCAGGCCTATTGGGTGTGCACGCTGATTGAAGAGTCGGAAGAGCTGACCTGCCAGGCTGCCGAAACCACTTACGAAGACCTCACCGCCGCCCTCGGCGAGTTGAAGGTCGGACTGATCCACGGCCGCATGAAGCCCGTCGAGAAAGCCGCGGTCATGGCCGAATTCAAGGCCGGCAACCTGCAACTGCTGGTCGCCACCACGGTGATTGAAGTCGGCGTCGACGTACCGAACGCCAGCCTGATGATCATCGAAAACCCAGAACGCCTCGGGCTTGCGCAATTGCACCAGTTGCGCGGTCGAGTGGGTCGGGGCAGCGCCGCCAGCCACTGCGTGCTGCTCTACCATCCACCGCTGTCACAGATCGGTCGCCAGCGTTTGGGCATCATGCGCGAAACCAACGACGGGTTTGTCATCGCCGAAAAAGACCTTGAGCTGCGCGGCCCCGGCGAAATGCTCGGCACGCGCCAGACCGGCCTGCTGCAATTCAAGGTCGCCGACCTGATGCGCGACGCCGATCTGCTGCCCGCCGTGCGCGACGCCGCCCAGGCGCTGCTGGAACGCTGGCCGGATCACGTCAGCCCGCTGCTCGACCGCTGGCTACGTCATGGGCAGCAATACGGCCAAGTGTGAGCACCGTCGCAGTTTCTGAACCACCGTTCTGAGCAAGCTGGTTATACTCCTGCCATTGTTTTAAAACGGATACAGACCATGACCGAAGTTGCCCTCGCACCCGCCACCCCGCACGCTCCGTCGGTTATTCGGCTGATGCTGGGCAAATTGGGTATTGCCTACGAAGAAGTCCTCGACCATCACGGCCTGAACGCCGCACGCAAAGTGCAGGCTGTTCTGCTTGATGACGCCGTGGGCACGCTCATGGTGCTGTTCCCGCAGAGCCAATTGCTGGACCTCAATCGCCTCGCCGAACTGACCGGCCGCCGCCTCACCGCCGTGTCCACCGAACGCCTGGTAAAAATGCTCGGCAAACACAACCTGAGCCTGCTGCCCGGCATGCCGGCGCTCACCAGCTCACCGTGCCTGTATGAAGAAAGCCTGCTGCGCGAGCCGAAGTTGCTGATCAACTCGGGCGAGCCGGGCGTGTTGCTGGAGATCACCAGCGAAGACTTCAAGACCATGCTGACCAAGGCCAGCGCCGCCAACTTCGGCGAAGCGCTGATCAGCATTCGCCCGAACCTCGACCGCCCTCACGATGACCGCGAGGAAATCACCCAGGCTGTTCAAGCGTTTACCGCACGGCGCATCCAGCAACGCCTGGAAGAGACCATCGAGATTCCGCCGCTGGCCGAGACCGCGCAGAAAATCATCAAACTGCGCGTCGACCCCAACGCCACCATCGACGACATCACCGGCGTCGTCGAAACCGACCCGGCCCTGGCCGCACAAGTCGTGAGCTGGGCGGCGTCGCCGTACTACGCCTCGCCGG
This sequence comes from Pseudomonas sp. GL_093, assembly GCF_057837605.1. Taxonomy (NCBI): domain Bacteria; kingdom Pseudomonadati; phylum Pseudomonadota; class Gammaproteobacteria; order Pseudomonadales; family Pseudomonadaceae; genus Pseudomonas; species Pseudomonas sp. GL_093. The sequence goes on from NZ_CM174448.1 coordinate 6,872,821, forward strand.
GCAAGATTCGTTCAGTGGAAGACGCCATCGTGCGGGTGCTGGGCTTCGACCTGGTGATCAACCTGGCGCTGGGCCTGGCCCTGGGCAAAACCCTGAGCCTGCCAAAAGACCACCCACAACACACCACGCCGTACTGGCAGCAATCGATCTACACCGCCGCCGTCATCGAAGGCCTGACCCGCGCCATGCCCCGCGCCCAGCGCCCGGAAGCCGGCCTGACCTACCTCGCCGGCCTGCTGCACAACTTCGGCTACTTGCTGCTGGCGCACGTGTTTCCGCCGCACTTCTCGCTGATCTGCCGCCACCTGGAGGTCAACCCGCACTTGTGCCACAGCTACGTCGAGCAACACTTGCTGGGCATCAGCCGTGAACAGATCGGCTCGTGGCTGATGCGCTACTGGGACATGCCCGAAGAACTGGCCACCGCGCTGCGCTTCCAGCACGACCCGGGCTACGACGGCGATTACGCCGAGTACCCCAATCTCGTCTGCCTGGCCGTGCGCCTGCTACGCGGTCGCGGCATCGGCTCCGGCCCGGATGAAGACATCCCCGACGCCCTGCTCGAACGCGTCGGCCTGACTCGCGACAAAGCCAACGACGTCGTCAGCAAAGTCCTCGAAGCCGAAGTGCTGCTGCGCGAACTGGCTTCGCAATTCACCCAGGCCTAAAACCAATCGCGAGCAGGCTCGCTCCCACAGGGGATCACCTAAATCCCTGTGGGAGTGAGCCTGCTCGCGATGAATCCACCTCAGTCTAACTGCCCCACTCAAACCTTAGCGGTAGCCTTCGCCTTCCTAGGCTTCAAATACTTGGTCAACCCCTGGAACCAGATCACCAGCGCCGGGTTGCCCTTGATCTGAATCGACTTGTCCTGAATCCCCGTCATAAACGCCAGCTGCTTGTTCTTCGCCTGCATCGTGGCAAAGCCATACGCCGCGTCTTTAAAGGCAATGGCAAACGCCGGCTCGGCATACACGCCGGACTTACTGGTGATGCGCTGATCCTTCACAAAGAAATGCCGCGCCACGTTCCCGTCCAGGGTCTGTAATTGGAATACAAGCTCCTTGTCACCCAACTGCTGCTGAAACGCAGGATTAGTCCGACTGGCCTTACCCATCAACAACCCCAGCATCCACAGAAGAAAACGAAATTTCATGCGCACAGCCTCAAAAGGAAAATGAACGGCCGGCGCAGTGTAGCGGCTTCAAGCGAGAACGCCACTATCTGGTTGCGTTAGAAGAAGATGCAGGTCTTTTTGACGCTGATGACTACCAAGTCATTGACGAAACCAACTGTTTAAAAGCGAGGATATTTTGATCTTTCTACGCTCGAGTCCATCGGATATTTCCTTCAACACGCGGTGCTGTTCGTGAACTAGGCAGCCTTAGGTTTCACCGATAGTCTTTGTTCGTTACCGCAAAAACGGTGACACGGACGTGCAAGTCCGGTACATATCGCCGCACAATCGCCAATCCGAACATCGAGCGTTTTCATGCTCGCTGTAAACGATTTATGGCGGCTGTGCGTGGGAGGTCCCTTTGGGGTCTGCCGGGGTCCGATATGCCCGGTCTTGCACACCTGCGCACGGCTGCCACCCTCATTCGAATGCAAGCGAAGAGGACACAGCCACATCCAAAACACATATCGGGACATACCAATGATCAAGCCAACACCCAATCCTCCAGAACACGAAGACACATCCCCCTACGAATCCTTCGATTCCAAAAAACTCCACGAAGCCGCCGAGCGCGCCCTAGATCTTCACCTCGGCACCCCTGCGGATAAAAGACCTAAACGTCGCAATGGCGACCTCTTCATCGTCGCTCCCGACCTCCACACCGAAACCCTCCTGGCCAACGCCTCGGAAGACCTGCTGTCCATCAGCGCCATCGCCGCCGACCTGGCCGACAGCGTAGAAGGCTCACGCCGCTCCGTCGCACTGGCACTCAGCAGAATGGCAGTCGGTGTGCATCTGTTAGTGGAGCGAGCGCTGGACCATATTGATTCGCCGGATCCGGCGGAGCATCGCGCCAACGCGAAATAGCAAACAGGGGGGAGCGATGGGTTCAGCCTGAAAACCCATCCTTTCCCCGCTCTACGGACGACTGTCTTTCGGCCAAAAAATAGCGACTACGCCGCTTAACAAGCTCAAGACAAACAGCACCCACGCCACGGTGAAGGCAACATCAAGGCCACTGGATAGGCTTCCGCTGCCAGTCGCTCCGGCAGCGATCCCCCCCAGCCCCAGCACTGCGCTGAATATCGAAAGGGCTAACAACACAGCCGCCAAAATCCCCAAGGTTTTACGCATTACAGTGCTCCTTCATTCGTCGAGTCCTTCATGGACATGCTTGAGTCGAAAACCTGTGCACCGCGAGTTTGAGCGGGATGCTTTTTTCTGACGCAGAGTCTCTCATTTCGTCGCAGGACTAGTAGTCGTCATCACGTCCCGTGGGTTTCCAGTTGATGTCTTTATCGGCGTGATAGCCCTGAATAGGGTGCGGTGGGAGTGGGTAGTCTTTTGCTAAATTAGGTAAACGTAGGTCAGAATCACGGTAGAAGCGACTCGATATATCATCATAGACTTTCGCTAATTTGGCATTCTTCGGATAACCGTTCAGTCCCTCTTGAAAAACATCCCTAACTTCCATAGCTCCTTTATCCTCCCCTAAGGCAGCAGCGCGCTGATAATAGTGCATGGCTACCGGATAATTTTTATCTATTCCCTGATAGTACGTACCCAACTTATAATTAGCATCGGCATACCCTTGTTTAGCGGCGCACTTTATATAGTTCAGGCCGGTAGCATCTTTATTCTTATCATATACATATATGTATCCGATTCTTGTTTGTGCCTGTGGACTTCCTAGATCAGCCGCCTTGATCAGGAAGAGCATGGCATTCTTATCGGACTGCACAACGCCAACGCCTCGCTGGGTCATCACACCCATATCGTAATAACCCAAGGGCACCTGTAACCTCACCATCTCCATATATAGGTCGATAGCTCTATTTTTATACTTGACAACCCCGTCGCCACGCAAATAAAGCTCAGCGAGATTGTGCATGGCCTTCCAATGATTTTTTTCTGCCGCTTGCTGATAGAGCCGAGCGGCTTCCGTCCAGTTTGCAGGGCGCTCTTTACTGATAGAGCGTCCCTGTTGAAACCACTGCTCCGCCTGTTGATTCAAAGGCGGGGCAGTATCTTGTTCATGGACACACTTAAATTCGTCGGCCAGAACAAGTCCATTGGCACATAATAAGCCTGCCGCCAGCCATGCTTTAATAATCGTCATCACGCCCAGTAGGTTTCCAGTTTATATCTTTATCGCCGTGATAACCCTGAACCGGGTTGGGAGGTAATGGGTGACTTTTCGCTAAATCTGGAAAACGAAGCTCTGGATTATTAGACAGCTGACTTGATATTCCATAATAGGCATCTTCAACTTTTTTATTTTTCTGATAAGAAAATAGCCCATCTCGAAATACACTTTCGATTTGCATAGCCCCTTTACGCTCGCCTAGGGCAGCAGCCTGTTGGTAATAATGCAATGCAACAGGGTAATTTCTGTCAACTATTTTGTAGTATGCGGCTAATTCATAATTTGCCTTCGCATCATCTTGATGCGCTGCGCATCGCAAATAAGACACCCCTAGTTGATATTTTTTAAGGTCGTAAATATAGATAGTGCCCAGCCTGATCTGTGCTAGCGGGCTCCCCATATCCCCAGCCTTAAGCAAAAACATCATGGCGTCTTTTTCAGACTGCACTACCCCAACGCCGCGCTGGGTCATCACACTCATATCGTAATAACCCAAGGGTACCTTTAACTTCACCATTTCCATGTATAGGTCGATAGCTTTATTTGTATCCTTGACAACCCCGTCGCCGCGCAAATAAAGCTCGGCGAGATTGTGCATGGACTTCCAATGATTTTTTTCTACCGCTTGTTGATAGAACCGAGCGACTTCCGTCCAGTTTGCGGGGCGCTCTTTACTGATAGAGCGTCCCTGTTGAAACCGCTGCTCCGCCTGTTGATTCAAAGGCGGGGCAGTATCTTGTTCTTGGACACACTTGAATTCGTCAGCCAGAACAAGTCCATTGGCACATAATAAGCCTGCCGCCAGCCATGCTTTAATAATCGTCATCACGCCCAGTAGGTTTCCAATTGATATCTTTATCGCCGTGATAGCCCTGAACAGGGTGTGGCGGCAGTGGATAATCTTTAGCGAGATTTGGAAATAACAGTTCGGGATTACTATAAAGTTTGCTAGACACCGCACTGTAATTGCTAGCTAGCCTTTCATCTTTCTTATATCCGAACTTTCCAAAATTAAAAGTATTTTCAATTGCCAAGAAACCTTTCGGATATCCTAATGCAGCCGCACGCTGGTAGAAGTGCATGGCGACTGGATAGTTCCTATCAGTAACTTCGTAATACTCAGCCAGCTCATAGTTAGCCTTCGCATCATCTTGATGAGCTGCACAGCGCAAATAAGCCGCACCCAAACTAACTTTTTTCAGCTTATAAATATATGTATTCCCCAACACAGTCTGAGCCAATGGGTTTCCCATATCGCCAGCTTTCAGCAGAAACAACATGGCATCTTTATCGGACTGCACAACGCCTACACCTCGTTGGGTCATCACACTCATGTCGTAATAGCCCAGCGGGGCATTCAGGCTTACCATTTTCATATAAATATCGATAGCCTTATTAGTATCTTTACTAACACCATCCCCCCTAAGATATAACTCAGCCAAATTATGCATTGCTTTCCAATGGTCTTTATCAACCGATCGTTGATATAGACTGGCTACTTCAGCCCAGTCGGGCAACCGTTCTTTACTTATGACTCTAGCTTGTTTAAACCATTGGTCCGCCTGCTGATCCAGAGGTGGCGCCGTATCTTTCTCATGAACACATTTAAACTCATCAGCCATGGCAATAGCCCCAAATAGATAAAAAAATACAACCAGCAAATAGTTAATCAACAGCTTTAGCATAAGGCGTCACCACATCCCAAAATCTGACTAAGTTTCCATCTAACGGAAGATTGCTTTGCTGATTCTTCCAATTCTTATCAATAACTGACTCCCAGTTATTGTAGTCTTTCATAATATTCTGTTGTGACGAGGGGGAATTTGTTACTACCGGCACCCCCGAATGCATCGCCCACAACCGCTCTCTCCAAGTCCGCGTCGTTTTCGGGCTAGGCATGGCGATGTTCAATTCAGAGTCGGTCTGCAAGCTGCGTAAGTTGATATTGGCCGAGCCCAAGGTGAAAAACAGATCATCAACCAGCAGCAATTTGCTGTGCACATAAATCGACTTGTACTGCGCCGTGCCCTGTTCAGGGCCGAGGTGTTCTTCGATGGCCTTATCCGTTTGCCGCTCTGCACTGGTTTTCGCGGCTATCGGGGCACCACTGTCCTTGCAGCTGACCAAAGTGGCAACGATGATTTTGAGCCCCTTCGGCGGGATCAGTTCGGGCTCCAGCTCACGCGCCGCGGCCTGTTTGTAGTGCTTGTTGGGGTCCGTTTCGATCAGGTCATCGGCGCGGCTGGAGTCGATGTTCTCCTTGGCCATCTGCGCTTTCACGTCTGCCAGGTCCCGATCGCGCTGAGGCGAGCTGGGGCGGGCCGTCAATTCACGTTCGCGGAGGGCGAGTTGGCGCTGGTCGTATTTGAGATCGCGGTGAGCCAAGGGCATCAGCTCTCCCTGCCCGAGGGTATCCAGCGTCTCGTGAGTGGTGCTTGAGAAATGCCCGCTTTCCGGGTTGTTGGTCACCACAAACAGGTACAGGTCTTGAAGCTTGCCCGCGGCGGTGTAGTCGGCCGCGGTCTTTTTCAGGCGTTCGGCCAAGGGTTTGTAGCGGAAATACTGGTTCTCGATGTAGGCGTACTGGTGCACGTTGCCCAGGGCCTTTTCATACACTTCGAGAATGGTGGTTTCCGGCCCTTCTTCTGGCTGGGTTCTGCAGATTTGCGCAGGTTCACCGCCATTGCAGATGAGGCTCAATGGCTTGATCACTTTTCGCTGGTCGATCAACGTGCCGCTGAAGACACGTTTTATCCAGTGGGTGCCCTTGTCCCAGGCATTGCAAAAGTTGTGATTCAGGTCGAACAGTACCGGGCCACGCACATGCAGGGAGAGGTCCTGCCAGGGTCCGAAGCCTTGGTCGCGCTTGCCGGTCTGGTCGTCGAAGGCATGCTCGGTGGTGTCCCAGTAGTTGCGTTGCAGGTTGTGCCCCATGACGAAGCCTTCGGCCGTTTGCGGGTCCATGTAGTCGATCACCAGGGTTTTCTGGTGATGGCTGGGGAACAGGCCGAGGGCAAGCATCTGAATAAAAGGCACATCCGGGGACTCGCTTTTCATCAACCGCCACAGAATGGCAAGACGCCCGTAATGGACCCGCAAGCCGTTTTGGTCGTCGTAGGTCAGTTCGCCCGCCCAGTTGAAGTCGCGCGTGCGAAATTCGATGTTGCGTGCCTCACTGCTGTGCACCCAGCGGTGCCAGTCACGCGTGTTGATCTGTTCGTTCGGGTCTTGCACTGTTCCGCCCGAATCGCTGCCCTTGGTGTAGCCGCTGTCCAGCGCATCCAGGTCAATCTGGATCTTGATCAACTTGTCACGCGCGGCGCGTCTGCCACTCTCGTCGCTGGGTGAAAGCTTGGCCAACTTTGCCTGCTCTTCCTGCTGCTTTTGCAGGAGCTTCTGGCGTTTGGCATCTCGTCCGCTAGTGTCCGCAGGCTGGCCCTGAGTCATGCCCGAGCCCATTGACGTTCCGCCGGATCCGTTCCAGCCCTCACCGATGACCGAGTTTTCCCCGAGCTGGGCCAGTCGGTTGTTCCAGATCAGTACGCGGACTTCCACACCCTGATTAGCCTTTTTCTTGAGCAATTCGCCGAGACTAAGACTGTCGGCTGAGCCGCGATTGAGGCGTAAACCTGGGTCAAACCCCCAGCTGATGAGGTCGATACTGCGCTTGGCCTTCTGTATGCACTCATACACTTTGCCGAACGCTTCCTCCCCACACACCAGCGGGGTGACGATGTTGCCCGCCGGGCGTGGCGGGCTCAGCGGATTATTTTTGTGCGCGAACCAGTCAGCACTCAGGGTCGCTGCGCTTTCTTCAACCGAAAGCGATAATTTCTGATCGAGGTAGGTCATTCATGTAACTCCATTTACGCCTTCGGCTCACTTTGATCTGCCCACAGTTGGCGGAATACATCGCCGATATTCGCGGATTCCAATGACGCCGCGCCCTCAGGAAAATCACGGTAGCCTTCGCGCCCCAGCCGTTCAGTGCGGTGACGTGTCTGGTCAGTAGACTCTTCACTCATGTCCATGCTGAAACGATGGCCGTTGACGGTTTCCACGACATAGTTGCGGGTACCGGGAATGTGCTGAAACACCACGTTGCCCTGCTCATCACTGAAGCCTTTGCTGATCGGCGCGCCATCCGCATAGAGCTGATAGGGCTCATCGGCATAACCGGGCATGTTCGGCAAAGGCGCAATGCGCAGACGTAGCTGTCCGGGGAGCGTTTCCTTCATCGGATTGGATAACGCCTGATCCATCAAACTCCCCGCCTTATCCGCATCCGCAGCCCCCGGCAGCACCGGCGGTTTGATCCCAATCCCTGTCCCGCTCCCAGCAGATCCACCGGCATTAATTTTCACCACCGGCCCAACAACTGTGATGCCGCCGGCATCGAGCTTGATGAAGCTGCCACCTGCTTTTACTGTCAGCTCCATCCCGGCTTCGATGACAATCTTGTCCCCAGCCTTCAGATGAATCTCTTTCCCAACACTGGTCAGCTGCGCAGTCCCTAGCTTCACATGCTGGTTCTGCCCAATAGTCAGGTGGTCATCCAGCCGCGCTTCTGTCTTGCGATCCGCAATCGTGGTGCGATGTTCTTCAGCTTTGAGCTCGGTGTAAGTGTTCTTCTCGACGGTGTCGTGTCGCTCATTCCCCACACGAATCTTCTGATCATGCTCAATGTTTTCATCCCAATCCCGCTGGGCATGAATGAAGATCTGCTCTGCGCCTTTCTTGTCTTCAATCCGCAGTTCATTAAACCCACCGCCCCCCGGTGAGCTGAGGGTTTTGAACACGGTTCGGGTTTTGTTCGCCGGCAGGTCGTAAGGAACCTGGTTTTCCTTGTGGTACAGGCAACCGGTCACCAGCGGCTGATCGGGATCACCTTCAAGAAAGGTGACGAGCACTTCCATACCAATCCGTGGAATGACAATGGCGCCATAACGATCGCCGGCCCAACTCGAAGAGACACGCATCCAGCAGCTGGTTTTGTCATCAGCCAACCCTTCGCGGTCCCAGTGGAATTGCACCTTGATTCGGCCGTATTGGTCGCAGTGAATCTCTTCGCCTTTAGGCCCGGTGACCATGGCGGTCTGGCTGCCGAGCACACGCGGTTTCGGGTGTTCCAGCGCCGGGCGATAGAACACGTCCCACGGGGTGGCGAGGAAGCGGTTGCGGTAGCCCTGGTGGAAGTCGTCCTTGTTGTCGGTGGTGTCGCTGGTCACCGACTCTTCGAGGACTTGCGGCTGTTTGCCTTCGTGGAAGATTTCGGTGAGCAGCCACAGGTCGTTCCACTCGGTGCGCGGGTGGTCGGACATTTCCAGGAAGTGGCCGCTGACCAGGGTGGTCTGATCGCTTTTGCCTTCGGCCTGGCGGTAGTCGGCGCGGTGGCGTTCGAGGGCGCGTTGGCTGAGGAATTTACCGCGTGCGCGGTCGATGAAGTGGCCGGGGTAGTCGTAGTCTTCGAGGTCCGGTTCATCGCTTTGCGCCTCGGGTTTGTAGGCGGATTCGAGTTGCAGACGCGGTTTTTCGAAGTCGTAGTCGCGGCGGGTGACGCGGCCGGTGCGGGTTTCCAGGCGCAGTTTGAAGCCTTTGATTACCGGCTCGTCGGCGACCATGCCGCTGCCTTGCACATACGCCGTGGGCTGCCCGAGTTTAGGGAACACGGTCTGATCGTCGCCGAACACCAACAGATGACCTTTGGAACTGTGCTGGAAGTGGTAGTGAATGCCTTCTTCTTCGCACAGGCGCTGGACGAAATGCAGGTCGGTTTCGTCGTACTGCACGCAGTAGTCGCGATCCGGGCAGGGCTGGCTTAACTGGAATTTGTAGGCGTTGCCCTTGATCCCGTGTTCGTCGAGGATCAGCGCGATGATTTTCGGTGCGGACATCTGCTGGTAGATGCGCTGGTTGGTGCGGTGGTGCAGGTATTGCAGTTGCGGCACCAGGGAGATTTTGTAGCGGGTCAGGCGTTTGCCGGCATCGCCTTGGGCTACGCGGTAGATCTGGCCGTGGATGCCGCTGCCCTGCGGATCGAACGCCAAAAAGGCCTGCTTGTGCAGGAGCTTTTCCAGGTCCAGATCGGGGTTTTCGCTGACCAGTTCCAGGTCGAAGCGATACGGCTGGCTGATGCCTTCGGTGCCGGTGAACGACAGCACTTGCAGGTCGCCGACGTAGTCTTCGACGGTCAGGCTGAAATGCGTTTCGTTGGAAGGGTTAAACATTGTTTGCTCCCTGTTCGGTAGTCATCCGTTACGCCCGACGTCGCAGACGTTGCAGCCAAGTCGATGTGGCGCCCATAGCGTCACGCAGTTGGGCGGCTGTGATCGTTCGATCTGCCGCATTGAATGCCAGCGCCGTTCGCAGGGCTGGCCAGCAGTGTTTCGGGAGATTCCTGGGGGCGTGCAGCTCGCGTTCGAGGTGGCCGTCGCGGGCTTCGGTCGAGGGCAAGCGGCGGAACGGGTGTTTGCCGCCGGCCAATTCGTAGAGCACGCAGGCCACGCCGTAGACATCTGCAGTGGCCGACAGCGGTTGGCCTTCGAGCAGTTCGGGCGCGGCGTAGCCGGGGGTCCAGGCGTTGAAGCGGTTGCGGCTCAGGTGTGGCAGGCCGGGCAGGATGCCCTCCTCGGCCTGGCCCAGACCGAAGTCGAACAGGCGCACGCCTTCTTCGCTGAGCATGACGTTGCTCGGTTTCATGTCACCGTGCAGCACGCCGCGAGCGTGGGCGAAGGCCAGCGCGTCGAGCAGCGGCAGCGCGATGTCGCGCAGTTCTTTCCACGGCAGGCCCAGCGGCCGCTCGCAGAGTAATTTGTCCAGGGTCAGCCCACGCATGAGTTCCATGGTGATGAAGGCGCGCTGGCAATCGGTGTCCACTTCAAAGCTGTGCAATCGCAGCACGTTGTCGTGGCGCAGGCGTCGGGTCAGGGCGAACTCGCTGTAGAGCAAGGCACTGGCGTCCGGCGATTCGGCAAATTCTTCGCTGAGGATTTTCAGCGCGATGTAAGGGTCGGGATCGCCGAACTGTTCGCTCAGCAAGTCCCGTGCACGGTAAACCGCGCCCATGCCACCGGCACCGAGCAGGCGCTCGATGCGGTAACGGCCTGCCAGCACGTCGGGCATTTCGCCAACGCTAGCCTTAGTTGGCGCCAGTGCGGGCTCTGCTTTGTGCGATTTGGCGAACGCAAAGTAAGTCAGGTTATTGGCTTCCTCGTCGGTCACCAGCAGGTCGTCGAGCGGCGGCATGAGTTGAGTCATTTTCGGATCACCACGGCAGTCAGATTGTCCCGGGCCGAGCCTCGCAAAGCACCGTCGAACAGACGCTCCAACGCAACGTGCGGCGCGGTCAGGCTCAGGGCGTTGCCCAAGGCATCGGTGCTCAGCCCCTGGTACAAACCGTCGCTGCACAACAGAAACGTATCGCCGGGGTAAACCTCGAGTTCGAGCACGTCCAGCGTCAGCACATCGGCTGCCCCGACCGCACGGGTCAGGGCATGAGCGGAAGGATGTGCACGGGCGTCCTCGACGCTCATGTTCTGCTCGTCGATGAGTTGCTGTTGCAGCGAATGGTCCTTGGACAGCTGATACAACCGCTGGCCACGCCACAGGTAGCAACGGCTGTCGCCAGCCCAGATGCAGGCCGCGCGATTACCTTCCACCAGCAGCGCCACCACGGTGCTGCCCATGATGCTGTCGTGGCGCCCGGCCGTGACGGTCAACTCCTGACCCAAGCGGCGGTTAAGCCAGTGCAGGCACTGGCGGATGCCTTTGAGTCGTTCGTCGAAGTCGTCCTGCACCGGCAATTCCGCCAGGCTGGCGACGATCAGCTGGCTGGCAATGTCGCCACCCTGATGACCGCCCATGCCGTCCGCGACCACCCACAGCCCCTGCTGTGGGCAGTCCAGGAAAGCATCTTCGTTGCGCGCCCGAACCTTGCCAGGATCGGTACGCGCAGCGCTGCGCCAGGGACTGGCAACCAGCATCAGAGCTGCACCGGCATACGGAAGGTACGCAGCACGCCCATGTCGAACGGGTTCGGTGTGCGCTGGCTGCTAAGCAGGTAGTTGGCGCGCAGACCGCCTACGTCAGCTTTGAGCACCAGCACATCGCGACCGCTCAGGTACTCGGTCTGCATCAAGTCGAACAGACGGAACAGCGACCATGGGCCGGTGTTCTTCTCGATGCCAATCGGGCGGCCGGCCATTTTGTCGAGGACCAGGCTGGTGCGACCGTCTTCAGCATCGGTCGGCCATTTGAACGACACCGGCACGATCGGGCCGTGGCGGTATTCGATGGTCTTGTCGCCAAACTTGAACTCGGAACGGCTGACGGCCGGGTCGAGGGTGTACGGCTCCAGTTTGAACTGCACTTGTGGCTCGGCCGGGTTGATCGAAAAGAAGCTCTGGCGAATCACTTGTGCCGCGGCCATCTGGTCGAGGTAGACCTTGGAGATCGGCATGCTGTGCCCGTCGATGCTGCGCAGACGGTAGTTGCCTGGATCGCCACTCACGAACGGACGCATGTAGGTTTCAAAGAAGCGATCGTTGATGCCCTGCGCCTTGAAGAACTCGCGGAAGTCGCTGATCGCAACGTCGCTGGTGCTGTGGGCGCTGAACGGGTAACGCTTGTTGATCGCCTTGCCGTAGAAGCTGTACAGCTCGGTCTGATAACGCTGGTTCAGGTACTGGTAGGAATCGTTCAGCACCAGACGCCAGGTGTCTTCAGCCAGGACGTTGAACCACACGCTGACCGGACGCGGCAGACGGTTGGAGGCATTGCGCAAGTTGCTCAGCGCATCACGCTGGCCGCTCATGCGGGTCTTGGCCATTTCGAACGCGGCCTGTTCCGGCGCACTGGCACGCGCCAGGCTCGCCAGTTGCAGTTGCAGGTCGTTGAGCGCCGTCAGGGCCGGGGTCAAATCAGCGGCCGGGCCGTTGTTGTCATCCAGCAAACGGTGCAGCGGTTCGAAGCGGCGTTGCAGGGATTTCTTCGCGGTGTCGGGCAGGTTCTTGGTCATGTCTGCGGCTTTGTCAGCCGCGGCCGCCGCGAGTTTGCCGAGCTTGCCGCCCTTCTCGCCCAGTTTGTCCGCCGCCTCGGCAGCTGCATCAGCGCTGTCGGCGATCACCGGGAAACGGGTGTTCTCGCGTACTTCCACCAGCAGTTGCAACACCGGGGAGTTGGCGGACGTCAGGCCCGCCAGTTGCTCGGCGCCCTCACTGAAGTCGCTGATTGGAGGCAGTGCAACCTGGCCAACCGCTTCGCTCCAGAAGTTGGCGTAGTCGCGGAAGTACAGTTGCTCCAGTTCGACCATCAGGCGACGCAAGTCCATGCCGCTGATGCCCGAGCCTTCGCCCAGCACCCAGTTGTCGCGCAGGATATCGGTGACCAGCGCAGAGCCCTGAACCGAGAAGTACTGCTGATAACCCTGTTGGGTGTAGAAACCCGGGATCACGTATTCGGTGCCGACAAACAGCGCACCTTGTGGGCCCAAGTGTTGGCTGAGGCGATATTCGGGCAGGTTGCGGGCCTGCTCGCGCAGCATCCGGTAAACCACGTTGGCCAGCGACTCGCTGCGCAACACCTGACGCGCCTGGGCCACCAGTTGATCGTTCAGCGGGTAGATAAACGGCTGCTTGAGCAAACGCTCGAAGTGGGTGTTCAAACCGTTCTGCACGGCAGTGTTGCCGGCGTAACGCTGGGACCATTCGGTGGCCACCCAATCCTTGAGCCACGGGCCGTCGCGACGGTCTTTCATGTTCAACATCAGGTACGCACGCAGGCTGTTGAGCAAGCGTTCGCGGTCCTTCATGTTGGCGCGGATCTGCCCTTCCAGCAGGGTCGCAACCTTCGGCAGCAGTTGCGCTTCAAGCTCACGCTCGTAGGCCTCCTTGACCACCGGGTTGACCTCTTCGCCTTGGTACAGGCCGCCACGTTCGTGGTACGACACGTCACCTTTTTTCGGGAAGACCTGAGTCGCCGCGTAGCGGGTGTCGAGGGTCTTGAGCACTGCCATGGAATCATCACGCGCGGTCAGGACCGAGCGCTGTTGAGTCCAGTTTTGAGCCAGGTTACGCAGGTTTTCCAGGCGCTCGTAGTTGGCCGAGAATCCGCCCGCCCACAGCATGCCGAACAGTGCCAGTGCCGCCAAAGCGCCCACGTACAGGGCACGTTGGCCCCAATGGATACGGCTGCGTTCGCGCTTGTCCAGACCGGCCAGATCGGCTTCCGGGAAGATAACGCGGCTCAGCAAATGGTGAATGAAGCGCGAACGACCGCTGCGCAAAGTCGGCAGCATGCCAGCGTTCATCCCCAGATTGGCGCCGATGCCGGCGGTGGTCTGGTCCATCTCTTGAGTCAGGTGCGGTGCGCTGGTCAGGTAGAAACCACGCAACTGGCTGACACGCTGGTAGCGGTTGCCGGTGAACGCCATGTCGACGAACAGGCACAGGCGCTCGCCGATCTGCCCCAGTTGATGCGGGAAGTCGAGAATGCGGCCACGGCGCTGGGTGTCGCGCTCCTGGTGCATGCGCATGATCACTTGGCTGTTCAGGCGACGCAGCAGTTCTTCGAACTCGGCGCGCAGCACGGCGACGTCGGTGCCGCTCTGCTCTTTGCGGAAGCTGGTGCCGAGCACCTGATCGCTTTCTTCGCGGGTCAGTTGATCGAAGAACTCGTCGAAACCGAGCAGCTTGTCAGCCTTGCTCAGCACCAGATAAACCGGCACATCGACGTGCAGTTTCTGATGCACGTCTTGCAGACGGGCACGCACCTGGCGAGCCAGGGTGTCGAGGTCTTGCTCGGTGTTGCCCAGCAGCATTTCCACCGGAATGGTCACCAGCACGCCGTTCAACGGACGGTTACGGCGACGCTTGCGCAGCAGGTCGAGCAAGGTGCTCCAGGCGCTGCCATCGACTTCGGCATCCGGCTGGGTCAGGTAACGCCCAGCGGTGTCGATTAACACACCGTGGTCGGCGAAATACCAGTCGCAATGACGGGTGCCGAGGGTGTCGCGGGTCAGTTTGCGGTCGATCTTGTTGATCGGAAACTCAAGGCCCGAGAAGTCCAGCAGGCTGGTCTTGCCGCTGCCCTGAGGGCCGATCAGCAAGTACCAAGGCAAATCACTGCGCCAGCGCTCGCTGCGACCGCGATAGAGACTCGAAGTCTTCAGGGTTTTCAACGCATCCTTGAAGCGCACGCGAAGCTCTTTCTGCTCTTCGTCGATCAGCTCTTCACGGCGGATACGATCCTGGCCGTCTTCGGTGTCTTCGATGGCTTTCTTGCGTACGCCAGCGCGCCAGCTGACGAAGACCATGGTCAGGCCCCAGATCAGGAACAGCACACTGATGGTCAGCAGGCGGGAGGTCGAACCTTCCCAGAACTTGTAGTCATTGACCGCCAGCAGCGGCCCGACGAACCACACCAGCAGCGCGACGAACAGCACCAGCAGCAAGGTCCAGACCCAGGTCTGACGCAAGAATGCGCCGACTTTCTTGAAAAACTTTTTCATCACACGTCCCTGTTTACGGCTGCGACTGCGGCTGGACCGCGGCCGGATCTAGCTGCTGATAAGGTTGCAGAACGGTTTCGCGTTGCTCGCCCAGTACCCAGGCGAAGCCCGAATACATCACCACCAGGCAAACCACGGTAAACAGCACCACCATCCACGCCGGCACGATGCGCACCAGGCTGCGGCGCTGATCGTTCAAGCCTTCCCAATGCGGCGACAGCTCACGTGGCACGTCGCCGCGCAACTGACGAATCTGGCGATACAAGGCGTCGCGGATGCCTTCGAGCTCGAGCATGCCGCGGGCTTGCACGCGGTACTTGCCTTCGAAGCCCAGCGACAGGCACAGGTACATCAGCTCCAGCATCGGCAGGTGCTTGACCGGGTTTTTCGACAGGCGATCCAGCAGCTGGAAAAACTTCTCGCCGCCGAAGGTTTCGTTGTGGAAGCTGCTGAGCAGGCTCATCTGCGACCACTCGCTTTCGTTGCCCCACGGCGTGGTCACGACGGCTTCGTCGACCACGGTGCACAGCACGTAACGGGCGGCCATCACCTGGCTGCTTTCGGCGCCGTTGTGCAGCGCCCGCACTTCAAACAGTTTCAGCCCGGCGGTCAGCCGCTCGTTGAGCGCGTACATGTCTTCGCGGGTGTCGCTGTGCTTGAGTCGCACCACTTCCGACAACAAGTCAGACGCCGCTGCGACCAGCGAATTGAGGCTGATGTTGAACGCTTCGGCCGGGCGCAAACGCGCGGCGTAGATCATCCGTTCTTCGAGCTGTTCAAAACGCGGCGGTGCGGCGAAATCTGTCAGCGGGCTCGAAGCAGGGCCGTGGCCCTGACGGTCGAGCAGGACGGTTTTATCGTCCTGGGTATGTTCCATGTCCTTGATCATGTCGGTCAGTTCCTGATGGCCCAGAATTTCAGTTCAAGCTCGGCGAATTCGCCGGACACGTGGAACGCGAAGCCGCCGGAGCGCTCGAGTTGTGCCAGGTCTTCGGAACTGAGTTCGAGAATGAAATAGGTTTTGTTGGAGTGGAACGCGATCTGCCGCGGGGCCACCGGCAACGGTTTGACCTTGATCCCAGGCAGATGCAGGTTGACCAGTTGGCGGATACGCTCCACCGGGCCGACCTTGAGGTGCGCCGGCAAGCGATGGCGCAGTTCTTCGGAGTCGCAGTTGGCGCTGGCGGCGAGCACGAACGAGGCCGAGCCCAGCAGTTTGTGGTCGTGCAACGGCGAGACGATGATCCCGTACTGACGCGCTTGCAGGACCAGTTCGATGGCGTGCTGTTCGAGCACCATCGACAGCACCTGACGAATCGCTTCCATCAGTTTGCGGAAGCTCGCGCCCTGGTCGCTGTGCTGGTAACGGCTGTCCAGACGCGGGCGTTTACTGTCGCTGGAGAAGGTCGCCAGATCGCCGAGCATGGTCAGCAGCGTGCGGTACAACTCTTCCGGGTGAACCTGCTCCAGGCCGAGGTAGTGACGCAGCAGCAGTTCGGTGCGGTTGATCAGTTGCAGCATCATGAAGTCGCCGACTTCCGCGCCACCGACTTTGCCGTTCGAGCGGATCCGCTCGGCGATGGTGTCGCCCCGGTGGCCGAGCATGCTGATCACTTCTTTCAGACACGACAGCAGGTAGCTGGACGAGTGCGCCTGAATGTAGGTCGGCACGAAGTCCGGGTCGAGGCTGATCACGCCGTCGGGCGTGGTGTCGAGCACTTCACAGATCTTCAGTTTCACGTAGGCCTGGTCGCTCTGCTGCTCGCCGAGCAACAGTTTGAAGTCCGGGCGACCACAGCTGACCTGGCTGGCGGAATCGTCGCCGGCGTTGGAGTCGGCGACTTCCGCTTCGTACGCGGTGTAGCGCGCCAGCACGTCGGATTGCTCCGGTCGGCGCGACTCGATGTGGTTGCCGGTGACCAGTGGCAGCGCCAGGTAGATCGGCGTATTACCGGTGTTCGGCGGTACGTCGAGCGCCAGCGGTTCGGTGTTGCCGCCGAGTTCGAACAGGCTGCCGTCCGGCAGAATCCCCGAGGCCTGGCTGATCACCAGTTTGCCCATGTTGAGGAACTGCAAGTCGATGTCCAGGTTCAGGAAGCCCCAGGTGTAGCTGCCCAGCAACTGCGTGCGGGTCTTCATCTGGTGGTCGTAGTAGCGATCGTTGTGCTGGAAGTGCTGCGGACGCAGCAGCATGCCTTCCTGCCAAATCACTTTATGGGAATTCATGATCAGTCATCCGCCTTGGCGAGCGTTTCGTTGCTGTTGCGAATACCGGCCTGGTCGAGGGTCAGATCAGCGTCGGTGACTTCCACCGGGGTGACTTGCACCGTGTAGCGCCATTTGGTTTCCGGCAGATCGCGGTAGGCGGCGAGGATGCCGACGTAGCGACTGCCCTCCTCCACGCTGAGTTTCATCTCCACGGTTTCACCTGGACGCAGTTCAATTTCTTCGCTGGCCACCAGGTCCGGGGCCAGGGATTCCTTGGCGCGCTCGTACAGGCTGAAGAAGTCAGCGTTCTCGAACGTCACCGGATGCTTGAGCTCGAACAGACGCACAACGATCGGCGACGGACGCCCGTTGAGGTCCGGGTTCAGCTGATCGCTGGCGGTCAGCTTCAGGTTGAGCTTGGTGACGTGGGAATACGGCGACAGCGACGAGCAGCCGGCCAGCAACACCAGGGCCGCGAATGCCGTCAGCGTCTTGAAAAAAGCGGTCGAGCAGCGAGACATGCGCATCATCCTTGGTGGTCGGTGTGAAGGGTGGAAATCAGGCGGATCTGTTCTTCGTAGGCTTGAGCGAAGTCGCGGGCCAGCAGGCGCTCGCTCCAGTCATCGTCCTGACGCAGGGCCTGGTGATAACGACCGTAGGCTCTCCAGCGACTGCCGGAGGTGGCGAGCAACGGCTTGTTGTCGCGCTCGAAACGCAGGGTCAACTGCTGTGGCGAGAAGTGTTCCAGCGTGCCGCGAACAGCGGCGCGGCTGGCGGTCAGCAAGGCCACCTGATGCGCCTGCAAATCGCGGAACGCACGGGAGATTGCTTGCTCGGGCGGCAACTGACCCGGCTTGTTCGGCTGCAACAAAATGCCCAACGCTTCGCCGGCATCGACGGCAAATTTCAGCGGGTTCTTTTGGGTGCCTTGCACGGTGGTCTGGGCCAGACGCAGTTCGTTTTTCAGTTCGCTGCGGGTGCGCAGGCTCTGCTGCAAACCGCCAACGCTTTGCTTGAGCAGGCGTGCAGCGTTCAACGCCAGGGCTTCGCGAGCATCGTGGTCGAGGCCTTTGAGGTCCACGCCCAACGCGGCACCGAAATGCTCCCAGAAACCTTCACTCTGACGCTCGACCGCTTTGGGCGGTGGCGCGGGGGCGGGCTCTGCCGGGGCGTTGATCAGCTCCGGCACCATCAGGCTTTCCATGTCGATACGCGCATAGTCGGCGCGCTGACGGGTGTCTGAGAGGGTGGTGCTCGGGGAGATCAGCTCGTCGATTTCCGAGTACACACGCTCTTGCTGATCGAGGGCATTGAGCGGGTCGAGATCGAGAAACGCATCGTCCGGAATGATGCTGCCCGCTGCTTGCGGACGGCCTACTTCGACGTCGAAGGTCGCCGGGTCGCGCACCAGCCGCGCACGGATCTCGAAGTCACCCAGCACGTAGACACTACCGTGCTCGATGCGCATCGCTTCGCCCTTGCGCAGGCGCGCGCCGCTTTCGCTGTCCTGGATACCGTTGCTGCTGGTATCGGTCAGGAAAAACGTGCCTTCGCGGTAGCTGATCACCGCGTGGTGATTGGACAGGTGACGCTTGCGGTCCGGGATGATCCAGTCGCAATCCTCGCCCCGACCGATCACGCCACCGGCCTGTTTGAAGGTCTTCTGGCACAAATCCGTGGGCACGAACTGCTTGGTGTTGAGCATTTCGAAAACCAGTTCCATGGTGATACTCCTTGCGGTCACTTGCCGCGATTGACCGCCTGCGGATCACCCAATGGGCGATAGGTGTTGTCGTTGTATTTGTAATTGCCGCTACAGCCGCCGAGGCCGCATAGAACGACGAGGGTCAGCAGGACGGCTTGCCAGTGACGAACAGGCATCAGAGGGTCTCCAGGGGTAGACAAAGTACAAAGCGCCGACCCGTTTGGGCGGCGCTGTTAGAAGCGGATGAGGTGAAATCGACGGTCGTTTGCCTACCCATCGAAATCACCCAAATTGATATTCAGGCGCCCAAGGCGGTACAGCAGCGTGCGGCGCGGCAGCCCGAGTTCGCGGGCGGCGAGGGTCTGGTTGCCGTCGTTTTTGCGCAGGCAATCGAGCAACAGAGTGCGTTCGACCTGCTCCAGGCGTTCGCGCAAGTTCAGCCCGCTGCTGTCTTCCGGCATGGCTTCCATGCGCAGAGAGAAATGTTCGGCCAGTAACTCGCCGCCCTCGCACAGCAGCACCGCGCGTTCGACAAGGCCTTTGAGTTCACGCACGTTGCCGGGGAAGGCATAACCGGACAGGTGATCCAGCGCCGCATCGGACCAACTCACGGCGTCCCGTTGCAAGAACGAGCACGCCTTGTCGGCGAAGTGCCGGGCCAGGTCGAGGATGTCGCCTTCGCGCTGACGCAGGGCCGGCAACTCGATCGGGAATTGCGCGAGGCGGTAGTACAAGTCCTCGCGGAATTTGCCTTCGCTGACCAGCACCGACAAATCCCGGTGAGTCGCGGCGATGATGCGTACGTCGATCTTGTGGGTGTCGTTGGAGCCCAACGGGCGGATCTCGCCTTCCTGCAGAACCCGCAACAACTTGGCTTGCAGGGACAACGGCATGTCGCCGATTTCATCGAGCAGCAAGGTGCCGCCGTTGGCTGCATCGAACAGCCCGGCACGGTCGCGATCAGCACCGGTGAAGGCACCTTTGCGATAGCCGAACAATTCGCTTTCCAGCAGGTTCTCGGGGAACGCCGCGCAGTTCTGCACGATGAACGCCTGGGAACGGCGCGGGCCGCAATCGTGAATCGCCCGCGCCACCACTTCCTTGCCGGTGCCGGTTTCGCCGCGCAACAGCACGGTATACGGGCTGTGCAGGACTTTGCTGATCAGCGAATAGGTCTGGCGCATGGCCGAACTCTTGCCGATCAAACCGTAACCGCTGGCGCTCGGGACGCTGACCTTCGCCGGTCGTGCATCACCGGTTGGCTGACGCAGACGTTGCAGCAAATGCAGTTGGCCGAGCACGAACGAACCGAGTTGACCGAGGGAATCGGCAAAGCCTTGCAGGTCGACATGCCGGCGACTGGCGCACAGCAGCAAGCCTTCGACGGCTTTCTGCTGATTGACCAGCGGCACACACAACAGCGACTGCCAAGGCATGACCTGAGGCGGTAGGAAACTGGTTTCGTGCAGGCTGCCGCTCAACTCGCTGAGGCACACCACGCGGTTCTGGCACAGGGCGAATTGCAGCAGTTGTTCACCGTTGTAATCCGCCGGCAGGCTCGCCGCTTCCCGGGGTTGCAGGATGCCGTTGAGGCATTCGGCGTTCATCCCCAGACACGTGTGAGTCGCGTCCAGCAGGTACAGCTGCGTCAACTCACAACCGCTGAGCTCGGCCAACCCGCGCACGAAGTCACCCAGCAGCGCAGCACCGTCCGCCGCGCGCGACAGGCTGGCGAACTGCGCCAGCAAGGCTTCGGCATAGACCAGCGGTTGCGGCACTAGAGTGAACATCACACCCACCTCAGGCGAACTCGCACGTCACGCTGGCGTTGCCGTCTAGCGTCGCGTGGACACGCTTGAGGCTTTCGCCCGTGGCCATCGCATCGAGCAAGCGGTCAGCCACCAGCGGCAGCACGTGCAGGTCCAGCAGATGGTCGATCAGACGTGCGCCGCTGTCGCTTTGGGTGCAACGTTCGGCCAGGTGATCGACGAGGTCTTGCGAGTAAGTGAAATCCAACTGACGACGGTTCAGGCGCTCGCCCAAACGACCGAGTTTGATTTCGATCAGCTCGCGCAGCACCGGGCCACCGACCGGGTAGTAAGGCACCACACGCATGCGCGCCAGCAACGCCGGTTTGAAGTGTTTGCTCAGCACCGGGCGGATGGTTTCTTCAAGGACTTCGGCCGACGGTCGTGCGCCGTTTTCACAGAGCTCGGCGATGCGGTCGCTGCCCAGGTTCGAAGTCATCAGGATCAGCGTGTTGCGAAAATCGATCTCGCGCCCTTCGCCATCGTTGGCCACGCCTTTGTCGAAGATTTGGTAGAACAGGTTCAGCACGTCCGGATCAGCCTTTTCGACTTCGTCGAGCAGCACCACCGAGTACGGCTTCTGGCGCACGGCTTCGGTGAGCATGCCGCCCTCGCCGTAACCGACGTAGCCCGGCGGCGCGCCGATCAGGCGCGAGACGGTGTGTTTCTCCTGGAACTCGGACATGTTGATGGTGGTGATGAAACGATCACCGCCGTACAGCAAGTCCGCCAGGGCCAGCGCGGTTTCGGTCTTGCCGACGCCGCTCGGGCCGACCAGCAGAAACACGCCGACCGGTGCATCGGGTTTGTTCAGGCCGGCAGCGGTGGCGCGCATCGAGCGGTCCAGTGCGTGAACGGCTTGTTCCTGACCACGGATGCGCGTGCGCAAATCGGTGGCGAAGCTCGCGACCTTGGCGTTGTGCTCGCGGGCCAGTTGGGCCAATGGCACGCCGGTCCAGGCGCTGATCACTTCGGCCACCAGACGCGGGCAGACTTCGAAGCTCACCAGACGTTCTTTGACCTGAAGCTCGGTCAGTGCTTTGTGGGTTTCGTTGAGCGCGGCTTCCAGGGTTTCAACGCTTTGCGCTTCGTCCACCGGCAGCGTTTCGATCACGGTGCCTTCGGCGTCTTCTTCAACCGTGACAGTAGGCTCGACGGCGGCAGCTTCGCGGGCCTTGGCCAGTTGCTGACGCAGGTCCAGCAGGCGCTCGGCCAGTTCCTTCTGTTCGGTCCACAGCGCTTCGAGGGCGACCCTTTCATCTTCGGCTTCGGCCAGGCGATCTTCCAAAGCGTCCAGCGCTTCGTGATCGATCAGCAGACCGGCCTCGGCATCACGGCGCAGGGCCTGACGCTGACGACCGCCTTCAGCCAGTTCGCCACGCAAGCGTTCGAGGCTTTCCGGCGCGGCGGCGAGGCTGATGCGTACGCGGGCGCACGCAGTGTCGAGTACGTCGACGGCTTTGTCCGGCAGCTGACGACCCGCGAGATAGCGAGCAGACAACTCAGCCGCCGCAACTACGGCGTCATCGCGCAGGTAGATACCGTGGCTCTTCTCGTAAACCTGAGCCAGGCCACGCAGGATAGTCACCGCTTCGCTGACGGTCGGTTCGTGCAGTTGCACCGGCTGGAAACGACGGGCCAGCGCCGGGTCTTTTTCGAAGTACTTCTTGTACTCCGCCCAAGTGGTGGCGGCGATGGTGCGCAACTCGCCACGGGCCAATGCTGGCTTGAGCAGGTTGGCCGCGTCGGAGCCACCGGCATTGCCGCCCGCGCCGATCAGCGTGTGAGCTTCGTCGATGAACAGGATGATTGGTTTCGGCGAGGCTTTGACTTCGTCGATCACGCCTTTGAGGCGACGCTCGAATTCACCTTTGACGCTGGCGCCTGCCTGCAACAGGCCCATGTCCAGCGACAGCAACTCAACGCCTTTCAAGACTTGCGGCACTTCACCGGCGGCGATGCGTGAGGCCAGGCCTTCGACGATGGCGGTTTTGCCGACGCCGGCTTCACCGACCACGATCGGGTTGTTCTTGCGGCGACGGGCGAGGATGTCGACCATCTGCCGGATCGCGCCATCGCGGCACAACACCGGGTCGAGTTTGCCGTCGCGGGCCTGTTGAGTCAGGTTGTGGGTGAAGCGCTGCAGCAGCGATTCGCCCGGCACGGCAGGTTTGCCGGTGGCCGGTTGTTCTTTCTGCGACAGGGCGAATTCTTTCAGACGCTCGATGTTCAGTTTGGCCAGCAATGATTGGTAGCGGCTGCCCGCGTAGCGCATCGGGTTGCGCAACAGCGCGAGGATCAACGCGGCTTGCTCGACCTGGCTTTGGCCCAATTCAAGGTTGGCCACCAGCAACGCGTCTTGCAGCCACTGCACCAGTTCCGGGGCGAACACCGGGTTGCGCGAAGCGCTGTGCTCGACCCGCGATTGCAACGCGGCGCTCAGCTCACCGGCATCCACTTCGGCGTCTTGCAGCGCGCGTGCGAGCAAGCCTTGCGGGCGCTCCAGCAAGCCCAGCAGCAAGTCTTCGACGAGGATCTTGCTGCCGCCACGGGCGACGCAGCGTTCGGCTGAACTTTCCAGGTCACGACGGGTTTCGGCGTCCAGCGCCTGGATAAGTTGTTGCAGGTCTACGTTGATCATTGGTCATCTGTCCTTAATGAATTTTGCTGCCCAGGGTCACCACGCCGTCCGCTTTTTCGCGGCCGAGCCAACTGGTCCATCCCAGGCGACAGGCGTTCTGCTCACCGATGCGCAGTTCGCGGATTTCTTCCTGGCGCAGCACCAGGCGAATGTCGTAATCGAGCGGGTCACGCAGGGTGAACCGCACCAGCGCGCAGAGCGGCTGGTAGCCGAAACCGATCGGCAGGAATTCATGGAAGCGTTGCCAGTCGAGTTCGCGGATGTGAATGCGGAATTTGCCGCTGCGATCGCGCACGTGTTCGCCCAGCACCAGGTCTTCGCCGAGCAGGCTGTTGGCGCGGCCCAAGCGATTGCGCTGCTCGTCGAGGATTTCGACACGACGCTCGATGCACTGCTCGATAGTCAGTTCGGCGTGCTTGAAGTAGTAACGCAGCACCGCTTCGATCAGCGCCGCCGAGTGCGCCCGCAAGCTGAGCAAGCCGAGGTACGGCAGCAGGCGTTTCCAGTTCAGTTCGCCGGCCTTGCGAATCTCTTCGCCACCCAGGCCAATCAACGCAAACAATTGCGAAGAGAACGGGTCGAGCGCGCCGCTCTCGAAGCTTGCGCGGTAGCGGTATTTTTTCCAGATCGGCAGCATCAGCCGTTGCAGGCGATGGTGGAACAGGTCGAGAAAGTTGCGGGTCGGGTTGCCGTCTTCGCTATCGCCCAGGGCCTGTTCGCCGTAGAACGCCGGCAGTGGCGAACCGGAACCGACCAGGCCGATCAGGTTGAAACGAAGGCGCGCGCGCAGGTGGCCGTGCTCGGTGAAAAACTCCACGCGATCAACGTCACTGCCGGGAAAACCCAGGCTCGGGTTGGCCTGGAATTCCAGTTGATCGTACAAATCGTCCTGGCTCAGGTGCGGGTGGGCCTCACGCAGCCGGTCAACCACCAGCAGCACGGCCTGAAACAGCGAGTACTCGCGTATTCCTCGGGTCAGTCCGCTTAAAGAAGCGGCTGAAGGCCCATACGTGGTGTCCATTGGTACACCTCTCCCTGTGTGCTTTTTACCCGCAGCTCGTGGTACGAATTGAGACTGGCGTAAAGCGCGAAAAACTCGTTAAGAACCGAAGCGAAAACGAAGAGGTCGCCCTCGCCGATATACCCTTCCGGGTCGATGGTCAGCTCGGTGCGCAACCCGCGTACCGGCAACCCTCGGTGCAAGCGGTCGACGTGTTGGTGCTTGATCGACTTGAGCCCGCCCAGCAGACGCTTGCTGACTTTTTCAGCGTGCTGGTCGTAGTAGCGCGGCAGGTCGTAGGTTTCGAGAATCACCTTCAACGCATTGACGTCGGCCAGCGACAGATAGTTAAGCGACATATTGCTGATCAGCTTCCAGAGGAAGTCACGGTTCAGCGGCGGCGCATAACTGGGCGTGGCCGGGGTGATGTTGCGGAAACTGAGGAACTCCGGCGTCTCTTCGCAGGCCATGCAGATGTCGCCGAGCTTGAGCTTGCGCGGCAGGTTCTGGTTGGTGCACATCAGCTCGATAGACAGGGTTTCGTGGGCTTCGGTGTGGCGAATGCCGAAGCTCAGATACGTGTCGAGGCCGTCGTGCAACGAGGACGAACGCTGACGGATGCTGTAGTGCGGACGGCTGTTGGGCACGTCAAAACTCGGGTCGTGCTCGAACGATTCGAACGGCACGTACTCCTGATAACCGAGGCCGCCGGGCTTCCAGCCGGTCACGGTTTCCACCGAGAACACACCGCAGTTTTCCAGGTCGTATTCGGCCGGCAGCAGCAGGTATTCATCTTGTTTGCCGTCGAGGCGGATCGGCAGTGCGTCGTGCTTGAACAGGTTGACGATCGGCGTGCAATAGAGCTTCACGTTGTCCAGCGTCGGACGCATCCGCATGATGCCGCTCTTGCGAATGTCGAAGCGCAATTCCAGCCCGCGCATCTGCTTGAGCGTGTCTTCCGGCAGGGCCTTGAGCAGGTCCAGACCGTTGATATCGACGAACAGGAATTTGTCCTGGAAGGCGAAATATTCCTGCAGGTAGCGGTAGCCACGGAAGGTGTTCAGCGGATACGGGATCAACGCCTCTTCTTCGGCAAAACCCACCGGTTGCACACGGTCGCCGGGCATCTTGAAGGCCATTGGCGTCCCGTTGACGCCGTTGATGGGCTTGCCGGCGCCGTCCAGCGGGATCAGTTCGATGCCTTCCAGGTTGCGCAACAGGCTCAGGTAAAGCATCTGGCTGATGTAGCGCTCACCGGCGAAGTGCAGACGCAGACGGCTCAGTTCCAGTTCACCGAGGTGACCGTCAGCGCTCATCTCCAGACGCAGGCTCAACAGCGAACCGTCGCCCTTCACCGAGTAATTCAGCGCGGCCAGATCCAGCGGCAAAACTTCGGTCGGGTAGCAGGTACGGAAACGGCAACGCACGTCATCGATCGGCACACTCTCGACCGGCGTGTCGCGCTCGACCATCAACGCAGGTCCCGATCGCTTCAACGGATCGAACTGCAAAATGCTGAATGCCGGCAGCGGGCGCATGTAGTTGGGCCACAGCAGGTGCATCAGCGAGTGGCTGAGCTCCGGCAACTCGTCGTCGAGCTTTTGGCGCAGGCGGCCGGTCAGGAACGCAAAGCCTTCCAGCAACCGCTCCACGTCCGGATCCCGCCCGGCCTGACCCAGGAAAGGCGCCAACGCCGGGCTACGCTCGGCGAATCGACGACCTAACTGGCGAAGTGCGGTGAGTTCGCTTTGGTAGTAGTGGTTAAACGACACGGGTTACCTGCCTGGTATTGAATCTCATGAATAAAACGTCCTGTAGAGCGCGGCCGCCAGACCGGAAACTCGCCTCATACTTTTTGGAAGTCCTGTGCCACATCATTAAAAAATCTCACTAAACACCCAGTGATTGAAGCTATAAAGCGCAACGACACCCACAACCGAAATAACTAAAGGAGACATCCCACGCTGAAAACTTTTTGATCTGACAAAAGCCACAATCGCCTTTACCAAATAATAAAATGCGAACACCATCATCGGAACATAAAGCGTCGTGCAAAAAACAAACAAATAGCCATACATATCGATTGTTTTTGAAGAGCCAAAAAAACCGAAACCAACCGTCCATTTGCTTTTGGGGTCGGTGAACGAAAAAAGCAATAAAATAGCCGACATTAAAAAATAAAGAATATTCGGGGTAGTCCCCTTTTTCGTTAGACCAAGGAAAGCACATGCTGTCATGTTACTTCACCAACACGGGGTTCAACTTCAATGCAGTTTCGTCTTGCAAGTAAACTTCATCACCTCCGTCGTAACCCATAAAATCTTCGTTAGAAAGCTGTCCTCCTTCCTTTTTCACATGTGTCACCCAGCCTTTGGACCAGATATCTCCGCTTTCATGGCGTATTTCGACGTAGTAGTTTGGTGGACTCGATTTGGTAATCTCAAAGAAAGAGCCACCGTCTTCCGCCCCGCTCCAAAAAGCATTTGGATGATCTTTCAATACAGGCCCCTTTCCGTCATCGCGCTCCAGCAGAGCAAACACCGCCACTACGAGCAGAAAAAAAATAATAGCGAGTGAAATGGCCAGTCTCTTCAGAGTCTTCATTCGTCTATTTCCAATTTGTCATCGGCGAAACTGTATTCAAGGTCAATTTCAGACAATTGAAACTGTGTCATGTATAGAGTTGGCGCCACTGTTCGAGAACGAAAAGGAGCAGAAAACCCCACGCTCTCCGCCAACTCCGCGGCGAAAGTTACGCAATTATGATTTCCTAGATCGTACGCTTTCCGAGTCTTGTCACTGTTTTCAGCGAACTTTCCGTCTAGCCATACTAGAGCGTTCGCATAAACGGCTCCTCTCAGCACGACACCTTTAATATTTCCTGATTGGCCGTGACCTATGGAGATCTGCCTAAGTGTTTTTTTCAATGATGATTCAGTAATATGCCCGGCCACAATTTTTACGTTGGGGATGCTACCTTTTTGTACTCGCCCAGCCGGACCGGGCCCTTTATATCGACCGTACTCATAGTATTTGGATTCACCCGTCTTGCCATTAATCAGCAAAACACCGGCATGCCCCAGCAAGGGAGCTTTGGGAAACTCGATTTTGATTTTTTGACCAAACCAAGTGTCCTTATAGTCATCCAGTACATGGATTTGGAATTGGGGGAAAACCAAAGGAATGAGAAAGTCGTTATCCGCAGCCAAGTAAACCTGAATAGGTGAAACATCGGCGGCAGGTGTAGTGGCAACAGTTGCCACCTGGACGGCTTGCGGCATCTCACTCCCCTTTTAGCAGCCAGTTCGGTTTAACCGAGAACTGGACGTTTTGTGATTGAGCTTTTTTGCCGAGTGCTTTCGAAAATCCGGCCGCATCGGTCTTACCGTGAACCTCTGTGCCATCTTCAAGCGTGGCGATGTACGAGACATTCTTGAGCGGCGTTCCAGATGCTTGATCCATCAATTGAACTCGAACGTCGAACCCAAAAATGTTCAGAGGCAACGGCGCCACAAACGGCACCGGCGAATGCGAATTCCCGATAATCACCGTCCCGGAACCCGCCGTAACCTTGTTGCCATGGGTCCCGACAGAATCCACAGTCGCCGCCGGTTTACCGTTAATCAAAACGGTCGTCGCCAACCCGCCCGACATCGCACCACCACACGCCGAGGCATCGCCTTGGCGGGCGGCCGCGAGGCCGTCGAAGAAGACGTCGCCGGAACCGGCGGCGATCGGGTTGGTGCCGTGACCGGGAAGCGGGCAAGCGGTGGGGTCGGATACGCGGGCTGCGGGTTTGCCGGACATCGGAGTCTCCTTAGTTGACCTTCACTTGACCGCTGCCATCCAGGCGCGCGGCGAAACTGACCTGACGCTTGAAACCATCAACTTCCAGCAAGCCTTCGATGCTGAAGGACAGGCGAAGCTGATCGTGATCACGCGGCAGGGAAATGACACGCACATTGCTCAGGCGTGGCTCGTAGGCTTCGATGAAATTTTCGATGGCCAGACGGGCCTGACTCAGGGAGTCGTGCAGGCTCAGACGCATGTCATTGAGATCGGGTAGCCCGTAATCGGACAGCGTTTGCACGCTGCCCGCACGGGTGCTGAGCATCTTGGCCAGATGGGCAGCCACGGACGCCATGGCGGAGACCTCGCGGCTCCAGCCGACGCGTTTGTCCGCGTCGCCACCCAGGCGTTCGAAAAGGCTGCCGTATCCAGTCATGAGTTAGCTCCGCTTACTCTTTGTCCAGCTTGCCAACCAGCGACAGGGTGAAATCGGCACCCATGTACTTGAAGTGCGGGCGCACGTTCAGGCTGACGCGGTACCAGCCAGGCTCGCCTTCAACATCGCTGACGATGATCTGGGCAGCGCGCAGTGGACGACGGCCACGGACTTCGGCACTTGGGTTTTCCTGGTCGGCCACGTACTGGCGGATCCACTTGTTCAGTTCCAGCTCGAGGTCGGTGCGCTCTTTCCACGAACCGAGTTGCTCGCGCTGCAGCACTTTCAAGTAGTGAGCCAGGCGGTTGACGATCATCATGTACGGCAGTTGGGTGCCGAGCTTGTAGTTCAGCTCTGCTGCCTTGCCTTCTGCGCTGATGCCGAAGAACTTCGGCTTCTGCACCGAGCTGGCGGAGAAGAACGCCGCGTTGTCGGAGCCTTTGCGCATGGTCAGGGAGATGAAGCCTTCCTCGGCCAGTTCGTATTCACGACGGTCGCTAACCAGAACCTCGGTAGGAATCTTGGTTTCGATTTCGCCCATGCTTTCGAAATGGTGCAACGGCAGGTCTTCAACCGCGCCACCGCTCTGTGGGCCGATAATGTTCGGGCACCAGCGGAATTTGGCGAAGCTGTCGGTCAGCTTGGTGCCGAACGCGTAGGCGGTGTTGCCCCACAGGTAGTGCTCGTGGCTGTTGGCGACGGTTTCTTTGTACACGAACGATTTGACCGGGTTTTCTTCCGGATCGTACGGGTTACGCAGCAGGAAACGCGGCACGGTCAGGCCAACGTAACGGGAGTCTTCCGACTGGCGGAAGCTCTGCCATTTGGCGAATTGCGGGCCTTCGAAGTGATCTTTCAGATCCTTCAGGTCCGGCAGACCGGTGAAGCTTTCCAGGCCGAAGAATTTCGGGCCGGCCGCGGCAATGAACGGCGCGTGGGACATGCAGGCAACGCTGGACACGTACTGCATCAGTTTCACGTCCGGCGAGCTTGGGGACATGAAGTAGTTAGCGATGATCGCGCCAACCGGCTGACCACCGAACTGACCGTATTCAGCGGTGTAGATGTGCTTGTACAGGCCCGACTGCATCACTTCCGGCGAATCTTCGAAGTCGTCCAGCAGGTCGTCCTTGGAGACGTTGAGGATTTCGATCTTGATGTTTTCGCGGAAGTTGGTGCGGTCGACCAGCAACTGCAGACCACGCCACGACGACTCCAGGGACTGGAACGCCGGGTGGTGCAGAATTTCGTCCATCTGACGGCTGAGCTTGGCGTCGATCTCGGCGATCATGCGGTCAACCATGGCCTTCTTGACTGGCTCACCGTTGTTCTGCGGCTTGAGCAGCTCTTCGATGAAGGCCGACACACCACGCTTGGCGATGTCGTAGGCTTCGTCGTCCGGCGTCAGGCGGGTTTCGGCGATGATGCTGTCGAGAATGCTGTATTCGCCGTTCTCTTTGCTCTTTTGCTGTGCTGCGCTAGTGCTCATTGTGTTGGCTTCCTTGGCTGATGGAGACTCAGGCGTCCTGGGCTGCGGCGTTCAAGCCCAGCTCACCCAGTACACGACCGCGGGATTCGTCGTCGGCGAGCACGCCTTCGATGGCTTTGCGGAACGCAGGCGCGTTACCCAGCGGACCTTTGAGGGCCACCAGCGCGTCGCGCAGTTCCATCAGTTTTTTCAGCTCAGGCACTTGCTCGACCAGGCTGGCCGGGTTGAAGTCCTTCATCGAGTTGACGCGCAGTTTCACGGCCAATTCTTCAGTGTCGCCTTCTTCCTGAAGACGGTTCGGTACGCTCAACGTCAGCTGCAGCTCTTGTTTGGCCAGCACTTCGTCGAAGGTCATCTTGTCGATGCTGATCGGCTTGCGATCTTCGACTTTACGTTCGTCCTTGCGGTGGGTGTAGTCACCGATTGCCAGTAGTTTCAACGGCAGTTCAATCTCTTCCTGAGCACCACCGGTGGCAGGTTTGAAAGTGACGTTGATGCGTTCCTTGGGGGCTACCGAGCCTTCTTTGGCCATGGCTATTCTCCTTGCGGTTGTGGCCCGGGGGCCTATTCGAGTACCACTTCGAGATCGAGGTGGCACAGCCTGCGATAAATCTCTTCCTTGCGTTCACGTACGGCATGGTTCTGCGGTAACAACTCGCAGCAGCTATGCAGTAAATGCAGCACTTCCAGCGCAAGATCGGGCTCCCAGGCGTTCAGGCCTGAGTCCTGTAATGTTTGGTCCAGGGTTTCGAGTTGGGTCCTGGCCAGTTCGTATTTCTTGGCCATGAAGCACAACCGCGCGAGGGCGAACTGCCAGAAGAACCGGACGCGTCCGCCTTGGGCGCTTTGCAGGCCTTGCTTGAGGATCTGCACGGCGGCCTTGAGGCCGTCCTTGCGCAGGATCGGCAAGACTTCTTCCAGGGCCAGTTCCCAGGCCGGCTGGCTGTCAGCGACTTCGACCTTGCGCGGCGCACTGGCGCTTTGCAGGTGCGGCATGACGTGGGCGCTGACCCAGGCGCGGGTGGCCGGATCGGCAAACGGGGCGCCATCATGGAATCGCAATTCGATGATGCCGGGCAGGCGCTGAATCAAAAGCGCGAAGTGGATTTCCACTTCGCGCATAGCCATCTCGGCGTTGAGCCCCTGGAGGCACTCCCAAACCATTCGCTGGCCATCGAACCAGAACGGCGCCTTCGCCAGGCTCGCCTCCAATTCCACCAGCAGGTCAGCGTATTTGGCCTGGTCGTAACGGTCCTGGTAGGCCTTGAGCTTGTCGGCTGGCAACCCGCGCAGAACGGTGATCTGCTCAGCGTTGCGCTCGGGCACCGCGTCGATGGGCAACCACAACAGTGTGCGATTGAGGCGCAACGCGCGCAGGTCGGTGGCTTTCTGCTTGAGCCACCAGGCACACAACGGCCGCGCGCTTTCCTGCTGGGCGCGCAGGGCTTTATGGGCTTCTTTTTCGTTGTCGATGGGTGCGCCGGGGGTGAACAGTTGCGTGGCGGCTTGTTTGACCTGAGCCACCGCTGCGCCGACGACGCCAGGTTCCGGCTGATTGTCGGCGGCACGCTGGACCATGTTCTTCAGGCGGCGGGAGATCGGCAGCAGCAACGGCGCATCGTCGCCCAAGTGCTCGGTGCAAGCGGCATCGAGACCTTCAAGGTGTTCGACCAGCCGCCGGAACATCGGCAACTGCTCTTTGATTGCGACGTTTTCGGTCAGTACCTGCTCAAGACGCGGTACCAACCAACTGATGGCAGCGGAGCGGGTGCGGGCCTTGTTCGGGTGGACTTCGGCCCAGTGGCTTTCGCACAGGTAGTGCAGCAAACCGAGGCCGGCCAGCAGCCCCTGGAAGGATTCGCGCTGGTACAGGGCCCAAGTCAGCCAGGCACCAACCCGCAAGTCCTTGGACTGGGTGCGCAGTAGGTTTTCACTGTTTTCGCGGATTTTCAGCCAGTCGATCTGACCGCTTTCGTGCATGGATTGGGCTTTGCCCAGCTCGCTTTCCAGCGCCTCATATTCGCTCGAAAAGCGAACGTCCTCGCCCGCGAAATTCTCTTTGGAAACAGAGGCTTTTGCGAGTTCGAGGTAATGAGCGGAAAGTTTGCTTGAGTAGGACATCCATGGCCTTTAATTAGGATTACAGTCATACGTCTATTGGAATTCCAACGACGCGAGACAGAATCAAAGAGCTGCGATGAGTCTCATCCAATTGAGTTCGTGCTCTTTCAAGTGCGCGCATCGTACTCACGATGATGGCCACTAGCAAGCATCTGGTTAAACAACAAGACGAAGTGTCTCTATTGCCCGTAGGAGATCTCCTTATATATTGCAAGGGATTCCCTGATATCAGTTTAATGTTTCCTCACCCAGCGTATCGATCGGAAAGCACCGGCTTAGAGCCATCGCTGTCAATCACCCGTGGTCGCTGCCGATTGAATCGCTGCCACGCGTCTGAATCATGACCAAAATAAAAATTATTAAATGTAGGAGGCTTCCGAAAGTCGCTGTCATCTTTCAACAAAATGGGAGCGACAACAGCCCGAATAAAAAGTGCCATCATAATGATGGCAGCCCATACAAAAAACAAAGTTCCACAATGGAACTTTCGGTATCGCGGAAATTTCATACCGGATTTAAGGAGTACCTACATTTACGATGATTAAACACCGCTCGATCGCGTTTGTTTAAAACACTTCAAGGTTACTTCCTGAGAGCTACAACACCTTGCGCCGTTGCCTACGGCTACGCCAGAATCCGCCGGCTTGTGCGCCTTGGGGGCGGTCGGTAACTTGGTTCCTGTCACTGCCCATCAGTGATCGGGTTTAGTCGCTCGCTGGTAATTGAAGATGCATGAGCATCCGTCAGACAGGTATTCGTACCTGAGTTTGATGGTGGCTGTGCGTAGGGCACCTTCGGGTGCGCCGGCTTCTTCAATTCCCCGGTCCGACTAACCTGCGTACAGCTGCCACCCCTTCGTTTAGTCGGCGAAGTGTTGTCAGCATCATTCAAGGAATTGAAGATCATGTTCAAGGTAACTCCAAATCCGCCGGACACAGATCCGGTCTCTCCCTACGAAAGCCCCGATTCAAACAAACTCAACGAAGCCGCCGAGCGCGCCCTCAACCATCACTTCCCGCCAGCCGACCCCAAACCACCAAAACGCAACGGCCAGCTCTTCAGCGTCTGCTCGGGCATCCACCCTGAAACCCTTCTCGCCAATGCCTCGGAAGATTTGCTGTCCATCAGCGCCATCGCCGCCAACCTCGCCGACGATGTGGACGGTTCCCGCCGCTCCGTAGCCCTGGCGCTCAGCCGCATGGCCGACGGCGTGCATTTGTTGGTGGAGCGAACGCTGGATTATCTGGATGAGCCGGAGATGGCGGCGATTTTCGCCAAGCAACAAAGCCGCGTCATTTAATCCGCCACCCATAAAAAAATGGGCACCCAACCATGTTGGCGTGCCCATTTTTTATCCCGCTCACCCGCTACGCGGGAAGTCGGTGCGTGTTACGGATTAACGCTGTCTTTCAACGATTTGCCTGGCTTGAACGCAACGGTGTTGCTGGCCTTGATTTTGACGGGCTCACCGGTTTGCGGGTTTTTGCCGGTGCGGGCACCGCGGTGGCGTTGCAGGAAGGTACCGAAGCCCACCAGCGTAACGCTGTCCTTGCGGTGCAGAGCGCCGGTGATTTCTTCGAGAACGGCGTTGAGAACGCGGTTGGCCTGCTCTTTGGTGAGGTCTGCTTTTTCAGCAATTGCAGCGGCGAGTTCTGGTTTACGCATTAGTGAAGCCCCTTTGACGGTTTTTTGTTGTTATGTCCGTGCTGTTCTCGTTGGAACAGCGCCCAAAGCGCCGCAGATGCTCTACTCTGCGGCAGACGGGAGTGAGGATGGCACGCAGCGAAGAGCCGCGCCAGTCTCGGCGCGACCTTTGTATGGGCAAAAGAGGGGTGATTCCGACAGAACGACCGGTATTTACGCCAGCAGTGCCGGAAGCTCTTTGTTCAGGGCCAGTTTTTCCATCACCGCCGCGCCTGTCAGGGCATAACCCAGCAGTTTGCCGCTGGCATCGCGGCACAATACCTTGATGTCCGCGCCCTGCCCTTCGACTGTCCAGACGCCCTCCAAACCCCGTGGTGGCGGTGAAACCACCAAGGGGCAGACCGGCGTTTTAACGGTGATGGGCATCGGGCCATAACTCACCGCCGTCGTGTTTCCGGCGAGGGTCTGGGCCAGCGCTCTCGCACAGCTCATGAGGGGCATCACGTACAACAGATTCAGCCCATCGACTTCGGCGCAGTCGCCCAAGGCATAGATATTGGCGTGGGAAGTTTTCAGGTGGCGATCGACCACCACGCCGCGATTGACCTGCACACCGGCCGCCGCCGCCAGGTCGATGCGCGGACGCAGGCCAATGGCCGACACCACCACATCGCAAGGGATCACCTGGCCATCGGACAGATGCGCTTCCAGTCCGTCAGCAACGCGCTGCAAGCGATTGAGCACCGGCCCGAGGTGGAAGCGTGCGCCCAGGCTTTCCAGCCCGGCCTGGACCGCAGCGGCCGCCGCCGGGTGCAGCAAGGTCGGCATCACCTGCTCGCACGGTGCAACCAGTTGCACCTCGTAGCCGCCGAGGATCAGGTCGTTGGCGAACTCGCAGCCGATCAGACCGGCGCCGAGCAGCAACACCCGACGCTTGCCCGCCGCCGCTGCGCGAAAACGCGCGTAATCTTCCAGATCGTTGATCGGGAAAACGGCGTCAGCTGCGTCGCCTTCGATCGGCACTCGTACGGTTTCTGCGCCCCAGGCGAGGATCAGGTCACGATAAAACACCGCTTCCTCACCGATCCACAAGCGCTTGTGGCCCGGGTCGATGCCGCTGATGCGCGTGTGCGTACGCACTTCGGCCTTCAACTGCTCGGCCATGGTGCCGGGTTCGGCCATGCTCAGGCCGTCGGCGTCTTTGTTTTTGCCGAAGCCGGTGGAGAGCATCGGCTTGGAGTAGGAGCGTCCGTCATCGGCAGTAATCAGCAGCAGCGGGGTTTCGCCATCGAGTTTGCGAAACTCCCGGGCCAGGTTGTAGCCAGCCAGCCCGGTGCCGACGATCACGACAGGTGCGTTCATTCCTTACTCCTCTAATTGTTTTAAGCAGCGATTTCGATCATTTCGAAATCCATTTTGCCCACGCCGCAGTCCGGGCACAGCCAGTCTTCCGGCACGTCTTGCCACAGTGTGCCCGGCGCAATGCCGTCGTCCGGCCAGCCTTCGGCTTCGTTATAGATCAGGCCACAGACCACACATTGCCACTTTTTCATTGGGTTCATCCTCAAGATTCAGGCTTTTGCCGGCGCGAACGGTCGATGATTGGAGCGCTGCCGTCCGGCTCAGCGCGTTTTGTACTGATCGGGCCCGGCAGATGCAAGCCTGTTCGACGCAATGGCCGGCCGGATCAATCAAAATCACAGGCTGACATGGTAAGCTCGCCGCCTCATTTGCTGCCAATAATGACTCACTGTGCCGCACTCAAAATCCCCTGCAGCGCCCCCGCTTTGGCTCCCTCGAAGCCAACTGACGCCCCTCCCCGACACGTCTACCCTTGACTGGCTGTTCGATGAAGGCTCTTTGACCCGACGGCTGATCCGTTTGTCGAATGACGGCTTCAGCGTCACGCCTCTCTTCGAAGGCTGGCAACCGCTGCGCGCCGACGAATGTGCCGCGCTGGACCTGGCCGAAGGCAGCGAAGGCTGGGTTCGCGAGGTGTATCTGCGCGGCCACGGCGAAGCCTGGGTATTTGCGCGCAGCGTGGCAGCGCGCAGTGCATTGCAGGGCGACGGATTGCACATGGACGAATTGGGCAGCCGCTCCCTTGGCGAATTGCTGTTTTGCGATCAGGCGTTCCAACGGCGCGCCATTCAGGTTTGTCACTATCCTCAGGAGTGGCTGCCGATGGAGTCCCGGGCACCTGAACTGTGGGGCCGCCGTTCGCGTTTCGACCGCGGCGCCTTGAGCGTGCTGGTGGCCGAAATTTTCTTGCCGACCTTGTGGAACGCTACCCGCGCCCATCCGGAGAACTGCTGATGTATCAGAGCCTGCTCAAGTCCCTGAATCGCTTGAATCCACGGGCCTGGGATTTCATTCAGCTGACCCGCATGGACAAACCGATCGGCATTTATCTGCTGCTGTGGCCGACGCTGT
The DNA here is from genome assembly GCF_057837605.1 of Pseudomonas sp. GL_093. Taxonomy (NCBI): domain Bacteria; kingdom Pseudomonadati; phylum Pseudomonadota; class Gammaproteobacteria; order Pseudomonadales; family Pseudomonadaceae; genus Pseudomonas; species Pseudomonas sp. GL_093. The sequence goes on from NZ_CM174448.1 coordinate 6,908,924, forward strand.
GGGCATTGTGGATTGCCGGCAAGGGGTCGCCTTCCTTGGCCAACATCGTGATTTTCGTCCTGGGCGTGGTGCTGACCCGCGCCGGCGGCTGCGTGATCAATGACTGGGCGGATCGCAAGGTCGACGGCCACGTGAAACGCACCGAACAGCGGCCATTGGTGAGCGGCAAGATCAGCTCCAAAGAAGCGCTGGTGTTCTTCGCGCTGCTGATGGGCGTGAGTTTCCTGCTGGTGTTGTGCACCAATGCGGCCACGGTCTGGCTGTCGTTCGGTGGCTTGGCGCTGGCCTTCACTTACCCGTTCATGAAGCGCTACACCTATTACCCGCAAGTGGTGCTGGGCGCGGCGTTCTCCTGGGGTATGCCAATGGCGTTCACCGCCGAAACCGGTGAACTGCCGGCGGCGGCGTGGTTGCTGTGGATCGCGAACCTGCTGTGGACGGTGGGCTACGACACCTACTACGCCATGACCGACCGCGACGACGACTTGAAGATCGGGGTGAAATCCACGGCGATTCTGTTTGGCGAGGCGGATCGGGTGATCATCCTGACGCTGCAAGGGTTGGCGTTGGGTTGCCTGCTGCTGGCCGGGTCGAAATTCGAGCTCGGTGGCTGGTTCCACCTCGGGTTGCTGGCGGCGGCGGGCTGTTTTGCGTGGGAGTTCTGGTACACCCGCGGCAAGGACCGGATGCGTTGCTTCAAGGCGTTTCTGCACAACCATTGGGCCGGGTTGGCGATTTTTGTCGGGATTGTGCTGGATTACGCGCTGCGTTGACTGACACGCTTTATGTAGCAGCTGCCGAAGGCTGCGTCCGGCTGCGCAGCAGTCGTAAATCCTGAGCCCGCAGTTCATCAGAGATACCGCGTGAGCAGGCTTTACGACTGCTGCGCAGCCGGACGCAGGCTGCGTCAGCTGCTACAGGGCTACAACTCTGCGGCAGCCTTAAGCGAATCGCTTACTTATGCTCGCGCATGACGTGCCAGACGTCCTTCATATTGTCGCCTGCCATGTCACCGGGTTTTTTGTCCTTCATGAACGTGTAAAGCGGCTTGCCGTCATAGGCCCACTGCATCTTACCGTCGTCACGCTTGATCGTGCTCCACTTGCCTTCGGGCTTGGCGCCCGCCGGCGCCATCATTGGCGGCCAGTATTCAGCGCACTCGCCGTTGCACATCGACTTAGCGCCAGAGTCCTTGTCGTATGTGTACACCGTCATGCCCTTATGATCGACCATCATCCCGTCTTTCATCATCGCCGGGTCGGCGGCGAAGGCCAGTGTCGGCAGCGTTAGCGCAGCCGTGACCAGCAGCGCCTTCCAGGTTTGAGCAATGTGTTTCATGGAAACCTTCCTTTTGTGGTTGTCAGGATTCGGAATTAGAGCTTAGTTCAGGATCATGACAATCGCCGGGCGACTAAAATACTGTCACACGACTGCAATAATTCCGTTATCTAATGCGGCGCAAGACAGTTAAATGACAAGAGGATTAAAGGCATGGTTGGCAGGAGCATTCTGATCGTCGACGACGAAGCGCCCATTCGCGAAATGATCGCCGTTGCGTTGGAAATGGCCGGCTATGACTGCATGGAGGCTGAGAACTCGCAGCAGGCCCACGCCATCATTGTCGACCGCAAGCCGGACCTGATCCTGCTCGACTGGATGCTGCCCGGCACGTCCGGCATCGAGCTGGCCCGACGCCTCAAGCGCGATGAGCTGACCGGGGACATCCCGATCATCATGCTCACCGCCAAGGGTGAAGAGGACAACAAGATCCAGGGCCTGGAAGTCGGCGCCGATGACTACATCACCAAACCCTTTTCACCACGAGAGCTGGTCGCGCGCCTGAAAGCCGTGCTGCGCCGTGCCGGTCCTACCGATGGCGAGACGCCGATCGAAGTCGGCGGCCTGCTGCTGGACCCGATCAGCCACCGCGTGACCATCGACGGCAAACCCGCCGAGATGGGCCCGACCGAATACCGCCTGCTGCAATTCTTCATGACCCACCAGGAACGTGCCTACACCCGTGGCCAGTTGCTGGACCAGGTCTGGGGCGGCAACGTCTATGTTGAAGAGCGCACCGTCGACGTGCACATCCGCCGCCTGCGCAAAGCCCTCGGTGATGCTTACGAAAATCTGGTACAAACCGTGCGCGGCACCGGCTATCGGTTCTCCACCAAGGCCTGATCCGGACCTTTCCCGCCCGACAAGCTGACAAGGACGCGCGTTCAAGTGAACCAAAACTGGCATGGCACCCTGATCCGCCACATGCTTTTGCTGGTGACCGGTTGCCTGGTGATCGGCCTGATTACCGGCTACTACGGCTGGAGCCTCGCCGCGGGCCTGGGCCTTTACCTGGCCTGGACGCTCAAGCAACTGCTGCGTCTGCACGAATGGTTGCGCCTGCACAAACCCGATGAGGCACCGCCCGATGGCTATGGCCTGTGGGGCGAAGTGTTCGACAGCATCTACCACCTGCAACGTCGCGACCAACGTGTGCGTGGGCGCCTGCAAGCAGTGATCGATCGGGTCCAGGAGTCGACTGCCGCGCTGAAAGACGCAGTGATCATGCTCGACAGCGACGGCAACCTCGAATGGTGGAACCGCGCCGCCGAAACCCTGCTCGGCCTCAAGACCCCGCAAGACAGTGGCCAGCCGGTGACCAACCTCGTCCGCCATCCGCGCTTCAAGGAATACTTCGAGCAGAACAGCTACGCCGAGCCGCTGGAAATCCCGTCACCGATCAATGATCGCCTGCGCATTCAGCTGTACATCACCCGCTACGGCAACAACGAACACTTGATGCTGGTGCGCGACGTGACGCGTATCCATCAACTGGAACAGATGCGCAAAGACTTCATCGCCAACGTCTCCCATGAACTGCGCACGCCGCTGACGGTGATTTGCGGCTACCTGGAGACCCTGCTCGACAACGTCGAGGACGTGAACCCGCGCTGGTCCCGTGCCTTGCAGCAGATGCAGCAGCAAGGTGGGCGCATGCAGACCTTGCTCAACGACTTGCTGCTGTTGGCCAAACTGGAAGCCACCGATTACCCGTCGGACAACCAGCCGGTGGCCATCGACGGCTTGCTGCAATCGATCAAGAGCGACGCTCAGCAACTGTCCGCCCAGCGCAATCAGAAGATCACCCTGGAAGCCGATCCGACAATTCTGCTCAAGGGCAGCGAAGCCGAGTTGCGCAGCGCGTTTTCCAATCTGGTGTTCAACGCGGTGAAATACACACCGGCCGAAGGCAATATCCGCATCCGCTGGTGGGGTGATGAGCAAGGCGCACACCTGAGCGTGCAGGATTCCGGCATCGGCATCGATAGCAAACACTTGCCGCGCCTGACCGAACGCTTCTACCGCGTCGATTCCAGCCGCAACTCCAACACCGGCGGTACGGGGCTCGGCCTGGCGATCGTCAAACACGTGCTGCTGCGCCACCGCGCGCGGATGGAAATCAGCAGCGTGCCGGGCCATGGCAGCACCTTTACCTGCCATTTTGCGCCGGCCCAGGTCACCAAATCCCGGGTCATCAGCGCCACCGACTGATACCGGCCGGCACGCGCCACTAGGCAATCGCCCGGTCAGCCGCTACATTGGCTGACTTGCGCCTGCCCTTCAGGCGCACTTTTTTCTTTCCTTTCGAATACACGGAAACCGCAAAACTCCATCATGGACCCTTCCCCTGGCTTGACCCTCGCGACACTCTTCGCCGATTTCGGCATGATTCTTTTTGCTCTGATCCTGGTTTTGCTCAACGGTTTTTTCGTTGCGGCGGAATTTGCCATGGTCAAACTGCGCTCGACCCGTGTAGAGGCCATCGCTGATAAAAACGGCTGGCGCGGACACATCCTGCGCACCGTTCACAGTCAGCTCGATGCGTACCTCTCGGCGTGCCAATTGGGTATCACCCTCGCCTCCCTCGGCCTCGGCTGGGTCGGTGAGCCGGCGTTCGCGCACATCCTCGAGCCGATCCTTGAAGCCGTCGGCGTGCAATCGGCCGAAGTGATCAAAGGCGTGTCGTTCTTCGCTGCGTTCTTCGTCATCTCGTACCTGCACATCGTGGTCGGTGAGCTGGCCCCGAAATCCTGGGCCATCCGCAAACCCGAGCTGCTATCGCTCTGGACCGCCGTGCCGCTGTACCTGTTTTACTGGGCGATGTACCCGGCGATTTACCTGCTCAACGCCAGCGCCAACACGATCCTGCGGATCGCCGGCCAAGGTGAACCCGGCCCTCATCACGAGCACCATTACAGCCGTGAAGAACTGAAATTGATCCTGCACTCCAGCCGTGGCCAGGACCCGAGCGACCAAGGCATGCGTGTTTTGGCTTCCGCCGTGGAAATGGGCGAGCTGGAAGTGGTCGACTGGGCCAACTCCCGGGAAGACCTGGTGACGCTGGAGTTCAACGCGCCGCTGAAGGAAATCCTGGCGATGTTCCGTCGCCACAAGTTCAGCCGTTATCCGGTGTACGACAGCGATCGTCAGGAGTTCGTCGGCCTGCTGCACATCAAGGATTTGCTGCTGGAACTGGCAGCCCTGGACCACATTCCCGAGTCGTTCAACCTCGCCGAACTGACCCGGCCGCTGGAGCGGGTTTCGCGCCATATGCCGCTGTCGCAGTTGTTGGAGCAATTCCGCAAAGGCGGCTCGCACTTCGCCCTGGTCGAAGAAGCCGATGGCAACATCATCGGCTACCTGACCATGGAAGACGTGCTGGAAGTACTGGTCGGCGACATTCAGGACGAACACCGCAAGGCTGAGCGCGGGATCCTCGCGTACCAGCCGGGCAAGCTGCTGGTGCGCGGCGACACGCCGCTGTTCAAGGTCGAGCGCCTGCTGGGCATCGATCTGGACCACATCGAAGCCGAAACCCTCGCCGGGCTGGTCTACGAAACCCTGAAACGGGTGCCGGAAGAGGAAGAAGTGCTGGAAGTCGAGGGCTTGCGGATCATCATCAAGAAGATGAAAGGGCCGAAGATCATTCTGGCCAAGGTGTTGATGCTCGATTGATACGCTGATCCGGATCCGCGTCGATCCCTTCGCGAGCAGGCTCGCTCCCACAGGTTTTGCACAGACCTTGTGGGAGCGGCGGTGCGACGATTCGACTTGCTCGCGAAGGCGTCAGAACAGGCAACACCTCACTGCTTGCCCAACGCAAAGTTGGGCAACGCGCCCACCGGTTGATTGAACTGGTACGGGATCGACACCAGCCCCAACCCGGTATTGCGCTGCACCACGAAATGCAGGTGCGGCCCGCTGCTGTTGCCGGTATTGCCCGACAAGGCCAGTGGACTCCCCACCGACACCCGTTGCCCCTCGCGAACGCTCACCGAACCTTGTTTGAGGTGCAGGTACACGCCCATCGTCCCGTCATCGTGCAGCACCCGCACGAAATTACCCGACGGATCGTTGCCGCGCCCGGTCTGGGCATTCTCGGTTTTCACCACCACACCGCCACGCGCCGCGATGATCTGCGTGCCTTCGGGCATGGCGATGTCCATGGCGTAGCGGTTCTTTGGACCGAAGTGGCTGTATTGACCGTTGGCGCCCTGACTCAGCCGAAACGGTCCGCCACGCCACGGCAGCGGGTACCGATAGGCCTGGGCGGCCCCTGAGGGGTCGCCCAGGGAGTATTCAAATTTGGGGACATACGCGAGCGGCCTTTCGGGCTGCGTGGCCGTGAGCAGCGCCAGACGAATACTGCTGCGTGCCGGCATCACCCGGCGGATCGGGCGGCTCGGCGCACCACTGACGTTCTTCAGCCCGCCGAAGCTCAATTCGATTTCTACCGGCGCATACAAGTCATTGCGCACGTAAACGCTGTCCACGCCCTTCTTCTTCGTGATGACGAGGTACACCTGACGCTCTAGATTCTCGACCATGCGATCACGAAAAACGAACACCTTGGAGCCCGTCGTGGGGCGGTCGCTGTAGGAGACCACGCCATTGGCGTCGGTGGACTTGTAGATCGTCAGGGCCATCGCCGAGGCGGATGCCATGAAAAGACCGCAGAAAAACAGCAGGCGCGCGAGCATGGGCAAGATTCTGTCGAGTAAGGCCTGGGTAGGAGCCTAGCAGCTGCAATGGACCCGGGTAGTCGGCAGATGTTTCAAAATGGGCCGTTCAGCGGATGTGTGGTGAGTTCGAAGAACTCATCGCGAGCAAGCTCGCTCCCACAAGGGAACGCATTCCAATGTGGGAGCAGCCGGTCGACGCTCGATTGCTCGCGATGGCGGCCTAACAGACGATACCGAACTTAAGCGCCGGGTACGAAATGCTTCTGCGCCGTACCACGTGCTATCAAACGGGAAATGTAATCAAGCTTCTGCGCATCCTGGTCGACGAAGCGGAAGGTCAGTTGCAACCAGTCGCTGTCGGGCTTCGGCTCGTGGGCGACGATGGCGTGCAGGTAGCCGTTCAGACGGGCGGTTTCGGCGTTATCGCCCTGCTCCAGGTCGAGCACGGCGCTGTCGAGCACTTGCGGCAGGGCGTCGGTACGCTTCACCACCAGCAGTGCTTCCTTGAGACTCAAGGCCTTGATCACACATTGCTGAATGCCGTTCGGCAGGCGCAATTGGCCCTGGCCACGACCGCCCGTTGGCGCTGCGGAGGACGCTGGAGGCTTGATCGGCGGGCTGTTGAGCAGACCGCGAGACGGAGCAGCCGCCGGAGCCAGCGCGGCGGCGACAGGTTTGGCGAACGGGTTGACCGGCGCCGCTGCAGGCGCGACCACGGCAGCTTTGCCACCGGTCAATGCGCTCAGGGAGTCGTTGCCGAACGCCGAGTTCATTTTGGTCGGCGCGCTGTTCATCAAGGTGTCGAGCTTGCCGACCTTGTTCAGGGCCTGCTTGACCTTGGTCAGCAGTTGCTCGTTGGTGAACGGCTTGCTGACGTAGCCGGAAACACCGGCCTGGATCGCCTGAACGACGTTCTCTTTATCGCCACGGCTGGTCACCATCACGAACGGCATGGTCTTGAGGTTGTCCTGCTCGCGGCACCAGGTCAGCAGTTCCAGGCCGGACATTTCCGGCATTTCCCAGTCGCACAGGACCAGGTCGAACGCTTCCCGTGCCAGCAAGGCCTGAGCCTTTTTGCCGTTGACCGCGTCTTCGATCCGGATCCCCGGGAAGTAGTTGCGCAAGCACTTCTTCACCAGGTCACGAATGAACGACGCATCGTCCACGACCAACACACTGACCTTACTCATCCATCACCCCTTTAAAAAATCCCGGCAAGCATACCGCTTTGCTGATGGCACATTGCCAAAAACCTTCAGTCACGCCGGGACTTTTCGTTCGCGGGTGCTGCTTTCGAATTCATCAACCACAAACAAAAACGCCCGGCCAAAAGGCCGGGCGCTTTTCTCAGGCAATCTTACTTATCGTCAGCTTTGCCCGGAACATTAGCGGTTTCGCCACTTGTGCCTTCAACTTCTTCTTTCATGCGCTTGAGGCCCAGGTGCCGCACGTCGGTGCCGCGCACCAGGTAAATCACCAGCTCCGAGATATTGCGTGCGTGGTCGCCGATCCGTTCCAGCGAACGCAACACCCAAATGATGCTCAAGACCCGCGAGATAGAGCGCGGGTCTTCCATCATGTAGGTGGCGAGCTCGCGCAGCGCGGTTTTGTATTCGCGGTCGATGATCTTGTCGTACTGGGCCACCGACAACGCCAGGTCGGCGTCGAAGCGGGCAAAGGCGTCCAGTGCATCGCGAACCATGTTGCGGACCTGGTCGCCGATGTGGCGAACCTCGACGTAACCCCGCGGGGCTTCGCCTTCTTCGCACAACTGGATGGCGCGACGGGCGATCTTGGTCGCTTCGTCACCGATGCGCTCCAGGTCGATGACCGACTTGGAGATGCTGATGATCAAACGCAAGTCCGACGCTGCCGGCTGACGGCGAGCCAGAATGCGCAGGCATTCTTCGTCGATGTTGCGTTCCATCTGGTTGATCTGGTCGTCGATCTCGCGAACCTGCTGGGCCAGGCCGGAGTCGGCCTCGATCAGCGCGGTGACCGCGTCGTTGACCTGCTTTTCCACCAGCCCGCCCATGGCCAGGAGGTGGCTGCGCACCTCCTCGAGCTCAGCGTTGAACTGCGCGGAGATGTGATGGGTAAGGCCTTCTTTGCTAATCATGTTGGCGTCCTTGGAGCGTCCGGTAAGGTGCGGTGGACCGCAGCGTCAGTTCAGTGAGCAACAACAGCTTCCTAGCCGTAGCGACCCGTGATGTAGTCTTCGGTCTGCTTCTTCGCCGGATTGGTGAACAGGGTGTCGGTGTCGCCGAATTCCACCAGTTTGCCCATGTACATGAACGCCGTGTAATCGGAAACCCGCGCGGCCTGTTGCATGTTGTGGGTCACGATGACGATGGTGAACTTGGATTTCAGTTCGTAGATCAGCTCTTCGACTTTCAGCGTGGAGATCGGGTCGAGTGCCGAGCACGGTTCGTCGAGCAGCAGCACTTCCGGCTCCACGGCGATGGTGCGAGCGATCACCAGACGTTGTTGCTGACCACCGGACAGGCCCAGCGCCGACTCATGCAGACGGTCTTTGACTTCGTCCCACAGTGCCGCGCCTTTCAACGCCCACTCGACGGCTTCGTCGAGGATGCGCTTTTTGTTGATGCCCTGGATGCGCAGGCCGTAGACCACGTTCTCGTAGATGGTTTTCGGGAACGGGTTAGGCTTCTGGAACACCATGCCGACGCGACGACGCAGCTCGGCTACGTCTTCGCCCTTACGGTAGATGTTGTTGCCGTAGAGGTTGATCTCGCCTTCGACACGACAGCCATCCACCAGATCGTTCATGCGGTTGAAGGTGCGCAGCAGCGTGGACTTGCCGCAGCCGGACGGGCCGATGAAGGCGGTCACGCGCTGTTTCGGGATGTTCATGCTGACGTCGTACAGCGCTTGTTTGTCACCGTAGAACAGGCTCAGGCCCGGCACTTCAATGGCTACCGTTTCCTGTTCGAGACTCAGGCTCTGTTTGTCGCGACCCAGCGCCGACATGTTGATGCCGTGGGTATGTGCTTCGTGCTGCATGGGAGGCTCCCTGTGCTAACAAATTCGGTTCAGTTTTTGTGGGAGCCAGCCTGCTGGCGATTCAGGCAACGCGGTCAATCTGTAAACCGCGGTGATGCCATCGCCAGCAGGCTGGCTCCCACATAAGAAATCAGCTATCCAGCGCTTTGTATTTTTCGCGCAGGTGGTTACGGATATAGACGGCCGACAGGTTAAGCGTGGCGATCACCAGCACCAGCAGCAGCGCCGTGGCGTACACCAGCGGCCGCGCAGCTTCGACGTTCGGGCTCTGGAAGCCGACGTCATAAATATGGAAGCCCAGGTGCATGATCTTCTGGTCCAGGTGAAGGTACGGGTAGTTGCCGTCCAGCGGCAGCGACGGCGCCAGTTTCACCACACCTACCAGCATCAGCGGCGCCACTTCACCAGCGGCGCGAGCCACCGCGAGGATCATGCCGGTCATCATCGCCGGGCTGGCCATCGGCAGCACGATCTTCCACAAGGTTTCAGCCTTGGTTGCGCCGAGGGCCAACGAGCCTTCACGCACGGTGCGAGGGATCCGCGCCAGACCTTCTTCAGTGGCCACGATCACCACCGGCACCGCCAGCAGCGCCAGGGTCAGCGAGGCCCAGAGCAGACCCGGCGTACCGAAGGTCGGTGCCGGCAGTGCTTCAGGGAAGAACAACCGGTCAACCGAGCCGCCCAATACGTAGACGAAGAAGCCCAGACCGAACACGCCGTAAACGATGGCTGGGACACCGGCCAGGTTGTTCACGGCGATGCGGATAATCCGCGTAAGCGCGTTCTGCTTGGCGTATTCACGCAGGTAAACCGCCGCCAGCACGCCGAACGGGGTCACGATCATCGCCATGATCAACGTCATCATCACGGTGCCGAAAATCGCCGGGAAGATCCCGCCTTCGGTGTTCGCTTCACGCGGGTCATCACTGAGGAATTCCCACACCTTGCTGAAGTAGAAGCCGATCTTGGTAACGGTGCCCATCGCGTTCGGCTGGTAGGCATGTACCACTTTACCGATGCTGATTTCGATTTCTTTGCCGTTCGCATCGCGGGCCGTGAGGCTGTCGCGGTTGAATTGGGCGTGCAGGTCATTCAGACGGGCTTCGATGTCTTGATAGCGCGCATTGAGCTCAGCGCGCTCGGATTCCATGTCCGCTTGTGCGGTAGCGTCGAGCTGGCCTGCCAACTCCAGTTTGCGGCCGTGCAGACGCACACGCTCCAGACCCGAGTTGATTGCGCCAATGTCGGTTTTTTCCAGGCTCTTGAGCTGCGCGGCGAGCTTGTTGACGCGTTCCACACGCGCCTGCAACTCAGGCCACGCCGCTTCGCCTTCAGCGATGACCTTGCCGTCCTGTTTGACGTTGACCAGGTAGCCGTAGAAGTTGCCCCATTCGCGACGCTCGATGGTCATCAGCTCTGGCGGCGTCTTCTGGTTGGTCAGCCACTCGCCGACGATCCAGGTGAAGTCGTTGCCGTTCAAGTCACGGTTGCCAACCTTGATCAGCTCGCGGGTCATGAACTCCGGGCCCTGATCGGGCACCGGCAGGCCAGCGCTTTTCAGGCGCTCGCGCGGCACTTCTTCTTTCTGTACCACTTCACCGATGACCAGGTGATTGGCCTGGCCCGGCACGTCGTAACTGGCGTGGATCAGGTCCGCCGGCCAGAAGTGGCCCAGACCGCGCACGGCAATCACGGCCAGCAGGCCAATGGTCATGATGACCGCGATGGACACCGCGCCACCGCTGATCCAGACGCCGGGGGCGCCGCTCTTGAACCATCCATTCAGGGAGTTCTGTTTCACAGACTTCTACCTTTCTTAAAGCGACGAGTATTTCTTGCGCAGACGCTGACGAATCAGTTCTGCGAGGGTGTTCATGACGAAGGTGAACAACAGCAGCACCAGCGCCGAGAGGAACAGCACGCGGTAGTGGCTGCCGCCGACTTCCGATTCGGGCATTTCCACCGCAACGTTGGCCGCCAGGGTGCGCAGGCCTTCGAACAAGTTCATTTCCATGACCGGGGTGTTACCGGTGGCCATCAGCACGATCATCGTTTCACCGACTGCACGGCCCATGCCGATCATCAGCGCCGAGAAAATGCCCGGGCTGGCGGTGAGGATCACCACGCGAGTCATGGTCTGCCACGGCGTGGCACCGAGGGCCAGAGAGCCGAGGGTCAAACCGCGAGGCACGCTGAACACGGCGTCTTCGGCGATGGAGTAGATGTTCGGAATGACCGCAAAGCCCATGGCCAGACCCACCACCAGTGCGTTGCGCTGGTCGTAGGTGATGCCCAGGTCGTGGGAGATCCACATGCGCATGTCGCCGCCGAAGAACCAGGTTTCCATGTACGGGCTCATGTACAGCGACAGCCAGCCCACGAACAGGATCACCGGGATCAGGATCGCGCTTTCCCAGCCTTCCGGCACTTTCAGGCGGATCGATTCAGGCAAGCGGCTGAAGGTGAAACCCGCTACCAGAATGCCGATCGGCACGAGCATCAGCAGGCTGAAGATGCCCGGCAAGTGACCTTCCACATACGGCGCGAGGAACAGGCCGGCGAAGAAGCCGAGGATCACCGTCGGCATCGCTTCCATCAACTCGATCACCGGTTTGACCTTGCGGCGCAAGCTTGGGGCCATGAAGTATGCGGTGTAGATCGCCGCAGCGACGGCCAGCGGCGCGGCCAACAGCATGGCGTAGAACGCGGCTTTCAAGGTACCGAAGGTCAGCGGAGACAAGCTCATCTTCGGTTCGAAGTCAGTGTTGGCGGCGGTCGATTGCCAGACGTATTTAGGCTCGTCGTAGTTCTCGTACCAGACCTTGCTCCACAATGCGCTCCACGAAACTTCCGGGTGCGGATTGTCCAGCAACAGTGGCTGCACCTTACCGTTGGCCTCGACGATGATGCGGTTGGCACGCGGCGACAGACCGAAAATGCCTTGGCCTTCCACCACCTGATCGACCAGCAAGGTGCGGTGAGCGGTACTGTGGAAGACGCCGAGCTTGCCGGACGCGTCGAGGGCAACGAAGCCTTTGCGACGTTCTTCGGCGGTGATTTCCACAATCGGCGCGGTGCCCATCTGGAAGGTACGAATCTGCTTCAGACGCAGCTCGCCGTCCGGGTCGCGCGCCATGAACCACTGAGCCAGACCACCCTTGGAGTCACCGAGGATCAGCGAGATGCCGCCCACCAGTTGAGTACTGGCGGTGATCTGCGCTTCGCCATCTTCCAGCAGCTTGTAGCGACCATTGAGGCTCTTGTCGCGCAGGCTGAACACGTCGGCCTGGGCGCGACCGTTAATCACGTACAGCCACTGCTGACGCGGGTCGACGAAGATGTTCTTCACCGGCTCCGTCATCTGCGGCAGATCGATGCGCTTCTGCTCATTGCTGACTTCGCCGGTCATCATGTTTTCTTCGCTGGTCAGCGACAAAACATTGAGCTGCGAACCGGTGGAACCGACCAGCATCAGCGTCGTATCGGTCGCGTTAAGGCTGACGTGCTCCAGCGCACCGCCCGCCTCGTTCAGCGCGATCGGCGTTTCGCCGTACGGGTATTCGATGGCCGGCGAGATGGTTTTCTTGCCGTCCGGGTAGCTGACTTTATAAGTGTGACGGAATACCAGCGCCTGGCCGTTGGACAAGCCCACCGCCACCAATGGATGGCCTGGTTGGTCTTCACCGATGGAGGTCACGGTAGTGCCGGCCGGAACCTTCAGATCGACGCGCTTGAGTTCAGCGCCACTGTCGATATCGAAGAACAACGCCTGGCCCTTGTCGGAAACCCGCATGGCGACCTGGTTCTGTTCTTCCAGGGAGATCATCAACGGCTTGCCGGCGTCTTGCATCCAGGCCGGCGTGATGGCGTCCTTGGCGGTCAGGTCAGCGCCCTGAAACAGGGGCGCGACAACGTAGGCCAGGAAGAAGAAGATCAGCGTGATCGCGCCGAGAACGGCGAGGCCGCCCACGAGGACGTACCAACGGGTCAGGCGATCTTTGAGCGCGCGGATGCGGCGCTTGCGTTGCAACTCAGGCGTATTGAAGTCAATTCGCTTGGGGGGATTAGTAGTCATGGTGGAATTGGCCAGATCATTCATTCGCACACCCTAGCGATCCTGTATGACAGAAAGATGACAATGCAGTGACGCAACAAATCCGCCGCCTGTGGGAACTGGCAGCGGACTGAAAAATTGGGGGTTGCAGGAGCTGTCGAGGGAACCGAGGCTGCGATCTTTTGATCTTGCGGTTAGAGGCCAGATCAAAAGATCGCAGCCTAGTTTCACTCGACAGCTCCTACAGAGTCCGGGTTTATCCCGGACTCAAGGTTTTACTTTTTTGCGACTTCAGCGCCGCCTTCCTGCAGACCCAGGTCAGCCAGTGCTTTTGCAGCAACCTTGGCCGGCAGTGGGATGTAGCCGTCTTTCACTACAACTTCCTGGCCCTGTTTGGACAGAACCAGCTTCACGAACTCAGCTTCCAGCGGCGCCAGAGGTTTGTTCGGGGCTTTGTTGACGTAAACGTAGAGGAAACGCGACAGCGGGTACTTGCCGTTCAGGGCGTTTTCTTCGGTGTCTTCAATGAATTCAGTGGTGCCTTTTTTGGCCAGAGCCACAGTCTTCACGGAAGCGGTTTTGTAGCCGATGCCCGAGTAACCGATGCCGTTCAGCGAGGAGCTGATCGACTGCACGACCGAAGCCGAGCCTGGTTGTTCGTTGACGTTTGCCTTGTAGTCGCCTTTGCACAGAGCTTCTTCTTTGAAGTAGCCGTAGGTGCCGGATACCGAGTTACGACCGAACAGCTGAACCGGCTTGTTCGCCAGGTCGCCGGTCACGCCCAGGTCGCCCCAGGTTTTCACGTCGGTTTTAGCGCCGCACAGACGAGTGGACGAGAAGACTGCGTCGACTTGTTCCATGGTCAGGTGCTGGATCGGGTTGTCTTTGTGAACAAAGATAGCCAGGGCGTCTACTGCAACCGGGATAGCGGTTGGCTTGTAGCCGTACTTCTGCTCGAAGGCAGCCAGTTCGGTGTCCTTCATCTTGCGGCTCATCGGGCCCAGGTTAGAGGTGCCTTCAGTCAGCGCAGGTGGCGCAGTGGCGGAGCCAGCGGCCTGAATCTGGATGTTTACGTTCGGGTATTCTTTTTTGTAGTTCTCAGCCCACAGGGTCATGAGGTTGGCCAGGGTATCGGAGCCGACACTGGACAAGTTGCCCGACACACCAGTGGTCTTGGTGTAGCTCGGGATCGACGGGTCAACAGCGGCGAACGCGTTGGCAGTCGCAACGCCAGCAGCGACAAAAGTCATTGCCGCCATCAAACGCTTCAGTTTCATGCCTTACTCCTAGCAGATAGGTGTGTTAAGTCGGGGCCAAGTATCAGCAGGCCGTGTGAACACTCTATGGCTGAAATATGACAATTGGATGAAAGGCCAGCATTCGATCTTTTGCAGGATGATTCGCGTCGCCTTCATCGCGAGCAGGCTCGCTCCCACAGGGGATCTGCGGTGAACACAGAACCAATGTGGGAGCGAGCCTGCTCGCGATGGGGCCAGTGCAGTCGATACAAAGGGTCGGCTTAGCGACCTTTCTTCCAGAGGTACGCGCCCACCAGAATCCCGACACCGCAGATGATCGCTACGTAATACGCAGGCCCCAACGGGCTTTCCTTCAGCAGCAAGGTGACAACCATCGGGGTCAGGCCGCCGAAGATGGCGTAGGCCAGGTTGTAGGAGAACGACAGCCCGCTGAAGCGCACCACCGCCGGGAAGGCTTTGACCATCACATACGGCACTGCACCGATGGTGCCGACCAGCAAGCCGGTCACGGCGTACATCGGGAACAGCCAGTCCGGGTGGTTGAACAGGCTGTGGTAGAAGGTCCACGAACTGATCAGCAACGCGGCACTGCCGAACACGAAGACTCGACCCGCGCCGAAGCGGTCAGCCAGTGCACCGGAGGCGACGCAGCCCAGGCTCAGAAACACGATCGCCAGGCTGTTGGCCTGCAATGCGGTGGTTGGCGAGAAGTGGTAGACGGTCTGCAGCACGGTCGGGGTCATCAGGATGACCACGATGATGCCGGCGGACAGCAGCCAGGTCAGCAGCATGGAAATCAGGATCGCCCCGCGATGGTCGCGCAACACCGCGCGCAGCGGCACTTCTTCTGCCAGTGCCTTGCGCAGTTGCAGCTCGGCGAATACCGGCGTCTCGTGCAACCAGCGGCGCAGGTAAACCGAGAACAGGCCGAACACGCCACCCAGCAGGAACGGAATCCGCCAGGCGTAATCCGACACTTCGACCGGGGTGTAAATGCTGTTGATCGCGGTGGCGACCAACGAGCCCAGCAGGATACCGGCCGTCAGGCCGCAGGTCAGGGTGCCGCAGGCGTAGCCGATGTGCCGCTGCGGCACGTGTTCGGAAACGAATACCCACGCGCCCGGCACTTCACCGCCAATCGCCGCGCCCTGAATCACCCGCATCAGCAGCAACAGGATCGGCGCCCACATGCCGATCTGTGCATAAGTCGGCAGCAAACCCATGATCAGGGTCGGCACCGCCATCATGAAAATGCTCAGGGTGAACATCTTCTTGCGTCCCAGCAGGTCGCCGAAGTGCGCCATGACGATACCGCCCAGCGGACGCGCCAGGTAGCCGGCGGCAAAGATCCCGAAGGTCTGCATCAAGCGCAGCCACTCGGGCATGTCGGCCGGGAAGAACAGCTTGCCGACCACCGTGGCGAAGAACACGAAGATGATGAAATCGTAAAACTCCAGCGCGCCGCCCAAGGCAGACAGCGATAACGTCTTGTAGTCGTTGCGAGTCAGCGGACGTGCGGACTGGGTTGGCTGCGCGATGCTCGAAGGCGCTGTGGTCATGGCAAGGCTTCTCTTATAGTCGGATCTGCAACCCCAACAACGCTGGCTGAGGCTTGGGCAGGTCCGGCACGATAGCAAATTGTTCGAAAAAGCACATAGAGGTGCGTATTTGACGGTCGAAATGAGAACCGGACGGTCGTCTCGGAGTCTACCGACCGATATACTCGCAATCCTGCACCTGCTTGTAAGGGGTTGCTGTGCGAAAACGTCGTTGGCAGCCGTCAGCCGATTTCGCAGAGTTTCCCTTTAGGCGCCTTACGAAAAACGTGACGAACGTAGTATGTTCGGGGCTGAATCGTTTTTCCTTGAGACGGCTATTCACCTGAAGTACCAATGAGAGTCACGGGTCAGAGGCACCCCCGGCATGATAGAGCTCGAACAAGAAGATCCAATCCCGCAAGGCGACCTTGCCCTGCAAATTACCGCGCTTCCTCGCGAAACCAACGGCTTTGGCGATATTTTCGGCGGTTGGCTGGTGTCGCAGATGGATTTGGCCGGCACCGCAATGGCCAGCAAAGTCGCGGGTGGCCGCGTGGCTACGGTTGCGATCGACCGCATGGCGTTTCTGGTTCCGGTAGCGGTGGGCGCTCAGCTCTCCTTCTATACCCAGGCGCTGGAAATCGGCCGCAGCTCGATTCAGATGATGGTCGAAGTCTGGAGTGACGATCCGCTGTCCAGTGAATGGCGTAAGGTGACTGAAGCCGTGTTTGTGTTCGTCGCCATCGACGGCAGCGGACGCACCCGTTCGGTTCCGCCGAGAGCTCGTTAAACACTGCGACTTTTCTGCGGTCCATTGCAGTCATTGTTCCTGATCGAGAGTTGCCCATGAGTACGCCCAACGTTGAAGCCGTGAAACTGGATGAACTGAACTGCTGGCGCATCCGCCACGGGCAGGCCGAATTGCTGGTTGCCCAGCAGGGCGCGCACATCCTCAGTTATCAAGTGGCCGGGCAACCGCCGCTGATCTGGCTCAACGACGAGGCCGTGTTCAAGACTGGCAAGAGCATCCGCGCCGGGGTTCCGGTGTGCTGGCCGTGGTTCGGCAATCTGCCGCGCAACCCGCAGAGCGTTCAGGCGATGCGCGTCAGCAACGAAGCGCCGACCGCCCACGGGCTGGTAAGGGCGATGGACTGGGAACTGGGCGGCATTGAAACCGAGGGCGAAAGCCTCAAGGTGGAGTTTGTTCTGCCTTACCCTGAAGGCGGCTTGCCAGGCTGGCCACATCAAGTGGATTTGAAGCTGAGCATTCGTCTGGATGAGCAACTGCACATCAGCCTGACCAGCCATAACCAGGGCGCTGACAACGTCACCATCAGCCAGGCGCTGCACAGCTATTTCGCGGTCAGCGATGTACGCGAAGTGCATGTCGAAGGGCTGGATGGCTTGAGTTACATCGAAACCCTGGACGACTGGAAAACCGTCACTCAGACCGGCGATCTGCGTTTTGCCGGCGAGACCGATCGTATCTATCTCAATACCCCGGCGAAGCTGAGTATTGTCGATCCGGCCTGGGAACGACGCATCGAGCTGACCAGCAGCGGCTCACGCTCGGCGGTGATCTGGAATCCGTGGATTGATCGCGCTGCGGCGTTCAGCGACATGGCCGACGATGGCTGGCAGCGGATGCTGTGCATTGAAACGGCGAATGTGATGGGTGATGTGGTGACGCTGGCACCGGGTGCGAGCCATACCCTGGGTGTCAGCATCGGCAGCAAACCTCTCTAACACCAGATACCCAATGTGGGAGCGAGCCTGCTCGCGATAGGGCCATAACATCCAACATCAATGTTGACTGTTTCACCGCCATCGCGAGCAGGCTCACTCCCACATTTTGATCACCTACAGATCTGATTCTTTTACCACCCGCACTTTCGCCGCATCCAGCGCATACGCCGCATCAGCCAGGTCGTTGTTGACCTTCTCGACCTTCAGCGTGCCGGTCACCCACAGCGGCGTGTAGATATCATTCAGCTTCAAACCCTTCGGATAACGCACCAACACCAATTGATTAGGTGGCGGTGGCGGCACGTGAATGCAGGCGCCCGGATACGGCACGAGGAAGAACAGCGTGCTGCGGCCCTGGGCGTCGGATTCCAGCGGCACCGGATAACCACCGATGCGGATGTTCTTGTCGTTCATCGACGGCACGGTTTTGGTCGAATACATCACCGCCGGCAAACCCTTGCTCTGCTTCATCCCACCCTTTTTTGTAAAGGTGCCATTGGATTCGGGTGAGTTGTGGTCGATTTCAGGCATGGCCTCGAGGGCTTTCTGGTCCGACTTGGGCATCAATTCGAGCCAGTCGGTTTCCGGCAATTCGCCGGCATGGGCGAGGCCCGAGCCCAGTAAAAGGAAAGTCAGTAAAAGACGGCGCATGGAGGTGCTCGGTAAAGGAGAGGACGGTGCAACGCCGAGCATTCTAGCCCTCTCTGCGTGCGGCGCAGAGGGGGCTTTGTCGCTTTGGATCAGTTCTTTTTGATCAAACCGTAGATCACCAGCAACACCACCGCGCCGACCAGCGCACCGATGAAGCCTGCGCCTTGACCGGCCTGGTAGATGCCCAGAGCCTGGCCGCCGTAAGTAGCCGCCAGCGAACCGCCGATACCGAGCAGGATGGTCATGATCCAGCCCATGCTGTCATCGCCCGGTTTCAGGAACCGAGCCAGCAGGCCGACGATCAAGCCGATAAAGATGGTTCCGATAATTCCCATGGCATTTCCCTCTGAATGATTTGGATATGCCCAAAGCCTAGTCAGACTTTGGCATCCTGCCATGAGAGAACGGCGGCCCCTGAATGGTTCCGCCGCTGCCACATGAAACTATTCGGCGATGAGCGCTTCGACCTTGAGGATCTGCTGCTCCAGCGTGGCCTTGTCGGCGCAGCGCAGGTTGGCGTGACCGACCTTGCGACCGACCTTGAACGCCTTGCCATAGTGATGCAGATGGCAATCGGCAATGGCCAGGACTTTCTCGGTCTCCGGCACTTTACCGATGAAGTTGAGCATCGCGCTCTCGCCGACCTTGGCCGTCGAACCCAGCGGCAGACCGGCAACGGCCCGCAGGTGGTTTTCGAACTGGCTGCACTCGGCACCTTCAGTGGTCCAGTGACCCGAGTTATGCACACGCGGGGCGATCTCGTTGGCCTTGAGGCCACCGTCGACTTCAAAGAACTCGAACGCCATCACGCCGACGTAATTCAGCTGCTTGAGCACACGGCTGGAATAGTCTTCCGCCAAGGCTTGCAGCGGGTGGTCGGTGCTGGCCACGGACAACTTGAGGATGCCGCTGTCGTGGGTGTTGTGAACCAGCGGATAGAACCTGGTTTCGCCATCACGAGCGCGCACGGCGATCAACGACACTTCGCCGGTGAACGGCACGAAACCTTCCAGCAGGCAGGCCACGCTGCCCAGTTCGGCAAACGTACCGGCCACGTCTTCAGGTTTGCGCAGGACTTTCTGGCCCTTGCCGTCGTAACCCAGGGTGCGGGTTTTCAGCACGGCTGGCAGACCGATGGAAGCCACGGCAGCGTCCAGATCGGCTTGCGATTGAATGTCGGCGAACGCCGGGGTGGGAATCCCCAGGTCCTTGAACATGCTCTTCTCGAACCAGCGATCACGGGCGATGCGCAGGGCTTCGGCGCTCGGGTAGACCGGGACGAACTGCGACAGGAAAGCCACGGTTTCAGCCGGGACGCTTTCGAATTCGAAAGTCACCAGATCGACTTCATCGGCCAGCTGACGCAGGTGATCCTGATCGCCGTAATCGGCCCGCAGGTGTTCGCCCAACGCGGCTGCGCAAGCATCCGGCGCGGGGTCCAGGAAAGCGAAGTTCATGCCCAGCGGAGTGCCCGCCAGCGCCAACATGCGACCCAACTGGCCGCCACCGATTACACCGATCTTCATCGTCAACAACCTCAGGCGATGCGTGGGTCTGGATTTTCCAGGACGCTGTCTGTCTGCTCAGCGCGGAATTTTTTCAGCACCGCGTGGAACTGCGGGCGCTTGGCGCCGAGGATGCTCGCCGAGAGCAGTGCTGCGTTGATCGCGCCAGCCTTGCCGATGGCCAGGGTGGCGACCGGAATGCCCGCGGGCATCTGCACGATAGACAGCAGCGAATCGACGCCCGAAAGCATCGACGACTGCACCGGCACGCCCAGCACCGGCAGGTGGGTCTTGGCCGCACACATGCCTGGCAAATGAGCCGCGCCGCCGGCACCGGCGATAATCACCTCGATGCCACGCGCCTCAGCCTCTTCGGCGTACTGGAACAGCAGGTCCGGGGTGCGGTGGGCAGAGACCACTTTCACCTCGTAAGGAATGCCGAGCTTTTCCAGCATATCGGCGGTGTGGCTAAGGGTGGACCAATCGGACTTGGAGCCCATGATCACGCCAACCAGTGCACTCATCGTCGTGCCTCTTCTCTCTGGGCGCCCGCAGGCGCGTCAAAAAACAACAAGCCACGCAAAATGCGTGGCTTGATTGTACGAATTATGGCCGGACGAACCGGCCGAAGGCCGCGCAGTATACCTCAATGAAGCAGATAAACAGCCCCCATAGCGACCATCTGTCATTCGGCGCAAAGTGCCGGTTTTATTGACTTAAGAGTCAGTCAAATACAACACCGATCCCCTGTGGGAGCGAGCTTGCTCGCGATGGCGTCGGGACAGTCACCATTGATGTTGAATGTTAGTCCGCTATCGCGAGCAAGCTCGCTCCCACAGGGTTATTCGATGTGCTTAAGTGCCCTGCGCGGCACCGCCTTCCAGCTTGCGCCACAGCAACCGCACGTTCGCCTTGCGCACCAAGGCGCAGCGGTACAGGCGAATCTCCAGCGGCACATGCCATTGCGGGCCGCCGCAAACCACCAGTTCGCCACGAGCCAGTTCAGCGCGCACGCTGAGCCGCGGCACCCAGGCAATGCCCAATCCTTCCAGCGCCATGCTTTTGAGGCTGTCGGCCATGGCGGTTTCGTAAATGGTGGTGAAGCGCAGTGCACGCTGGCGCAGCAGCATGTTCACCGAACGCCCGAGAAATGCACCGGCGCTGTAGGCGAGCAGCGGCACACTGCCTTCACCCTCCAAGTCAAACAGCGGCTTGCCCTCGGCGTCCGCCGCGCAGACCGGGAGCATTTCAGTGTCGCCAAGGTGCAGCGACGGGAAAATCTCCGGGTCCATCTGCATCGCGGCATCCGGGTCATAGAACGCCAACATCAGATCGCAGCCGCCTTCGCGTAGCGCATGCACGGCATCACCGACGTTGGTTGCCACCAGGCGCGTCGCGATGTTCAGGCCTTCATTACGCAACTGCGCGATCCAGCGCGGGAAGAAACCCAGCGCCAGGGAGTGAGCAGCGGCAACCTGCATCACTTCACCCTGCCCGCCTTCCAGATGATGAAGGTGACGCAACACTTCACCGAGCTGCTCGACCACCGTTCGCGCGGTGACCAGAAACAACTGCCCCGCCGCCGTCAGCTCGATCGGCGTGCGCGAACGGTTGACCAGTTGCAGGCCGAGCGCGGCTTCGAGGCTGCGGATTCGCCGGCTGAACGCTGGCTGCGTCACGAAGCGTCGTTCGGCAGCCTGGGAGAAGCTGCGGGTGGCGGCCAGAGCACTAAAGTCCTCCAGCCATTTACTTTCAAGGTTCATCACGCCCTCCCGGACACGCACCAATTTAGGTCACACGCTCGCCGCACACGCGGCGTCACACGGGCATTATGCCGAATGTGCATAGGCTAGTGTTTAACAGCATTGGCCCAAAATTCTCCACAAGCCTAGCATTTGCAGTGTTCCGGCACAGACCGGGTCCATATCGAGATGATTTCTATCATGTCCTCCGCTGCATCTTTCCGCACAGAAAAAGACCTGCTTGGCGTACTCGAAGTACCTGCTCAAGCGTATTACGGCATCCAGACCCTGCGAGCGGTGAATAACTTCCGTCTCTCCGGCGTTCCGATTTCGCATTACCCGAAGCTGGTTGTCGGCCTGGCCATGGTCAAACAGGCCGCCGCTGACGCCAACCGCGAACTGGGTCACCTGAGCGAAGCCAAGCACGCTGCCATCAGCGAAGCCTGTGCACGTTTGATCCGCGGCGATTTCCACGAAGAGTTCGTGGTGGACATGATTCAAGGCGGCGCTGGCACTTCAACCAACATGAACGCCAACGAAGTCATCGCCAACATCGCGCTGGAGGCCATGGGTCACCAGAAGGGCGAATACCAATACCTGCACCCGAACAACGACGTGAACATGGCGCAGTCGACCAACGACGCCTACCCGACCGCGATCCGTCTGGGTCTGCTGCTGGGTCACGACGCGCTGCTGGCCAGCCTCGACAGCCTGATCCAGGCGTTCGCCGCCAAGGGTGTTGAGTTCAGCCACGTCCTGAAGATGGGCCGTACCCAGCTGCAAGACGCCGTGCCGATGACCCTGGGTCAAGAATTCCGTGCCTTCGCCACCACATTGAGCGAAGACCTGGCACGTCTGAAAACACTGGCACCTGAACTGCTGACCGAAGTGAACCTGGGCGGCACCGCGATCGGTACCGGCATCAACGCCGACCCGCGTTACCAGCTTCTGGCCGTTCAGCGTCTGGCGCTGATCAGCGGTCAACCGCTGGTTCCAGCCGCCGACCTGATCGAAGCCACCTCCGACATGGGCGCCTTCGTGCTGTTCTCCGGCATGCTCAAGCGCACCGCGGTCAAACTGTCGAAGATCTGCAACGACCTGCGCCTGCTGTCCAGCGGCCCACGCACCGGCATCAACGAAATCAACCTGCCAGCGCGTCAGCCAGGCAGCTCGATCATGCCTGGCAAGGTCAACCCGGTTATCCCGGAAGCGGTTAACCAGGTGGCGTTCCAGATCATCGGCAACGACTTGGCGCTAACCATCGCAGCCGAAGGCGGCCAACTGCAACTGAACGTGATGGAGCCGCTGATCGCGTTCAAGATCTTCGACTCGATCCGCCTGCTGCAACGCGCCATGGACATGCTGCGCGAGCACTGCATCGTCGGCATCACCGCCAACGAAGAGCGCTGCCGCGAACTGGTCGAGCACTCGATCGGTCTGGTCACCGCGCTGAACCCGTACATCGGCTATGAAAACGCCACCCGTATCGCCCGTATCGCCCTCGAAAGCGGCCGCGGCGTGCTGGAACTGGTGCGCGAAGAAGGCTTGCTCGACGACGAAATGCTCGCCGACATCCTGCGCCCGGAAAACATGATTGCTCCGCGTCTGGTTCCGCTTAAAGCCTGATCCGACGCGTTACTTGTGGCACCGCTCACCAGGTCGAGGGACTAGACACCTCTCACCTTTTGAGGGCTTGGGGATTTATTCCCCAAGCCCTTTTTTTTAATTATTGAAAGGACAACCGTCTTCTGTGGGAGCGAGCCTGCTCGCGATGAACGATTACGCGGTGTAACTGAAATACCGCAGTGCCTGCATCGCGAGCAGGCTCACTCCTACACGAGCCCGGCGCTAAAACGTCAGGTGTTTCAAAGGCTTCGATTTATCGCTTGCACCACAATCGTGCAGACGGACGGCACACTCATCGGTATAGTGCCGCCCCTCTTCGCGTGAGCGGTCGTCGGTAACGAGGCCCAAACCCATGCGAAACCCGAACTAATAACAAACCCGCAATATGAAATCGGGACGAACCTTCGCCTCACCTGTTTTGCCGCGTGCAATCCGGTGTAACGCGATGTTTCTGCCCGCCCAGCATTTGCCTACACAAAAAACAGCGAGGAAAAATCCATGCTCGAAGTCATTAACGACTTCCTCTCAGGGAAAGTACTGATCGTGCTCATTGTCGGGCTCGGTAGCTACTTCACGATCCGCTCGCGTTTCGTTCAATTGCGCCACTTCTTCCACATGTTTGCGGTATTCCGCGACAGCCTGAAAAGCAGCGCCGGCCAACTCAGTTCGTTCCAGGCCTTGATGCTCAGCCTCGCCGGCCGCGTCGGTGCGGGTAACATCGCCGGTGTCGGTATCGCCGTAACCCTGGGTGGTCCGGGTGCGGTGTTCTGGATGTGGGTGACCGCGCTGGTCGGCATGTCCAGCAGCTTCTTCGAATGCTCCCTCGGCCAGCTCTACAAGCGCTGCGACTCCGATGGCACATACCGTGGCGGCCCGTCCTATTACATCCAGCACGGCCTGCAGAAACGCTGGCTGGGCATGATCATGGCGTTCCTGCTGCTGATCACCTTCGGCTTCGCCTTCAACGGTCTGCAATCCCACGCCGTGACTCACTCGCTGAACAACGCTTTCGGCCTCGACACCACTTACACCGGCCTGGCGCTGGCAGTGTTGCTGGGTCTGGTGTTCATCGGTGGTATCAAGCGCATCGCCAAGGTCGCTGACCTGCTGGTGCCGGTGAAAACCCTGGTGTACATCGGCGTGACCCTCTACGTGATCGTGCTGCAATTCGACCACGTGCCGGGCATGTTGATGACCATCGTCAAAAGCGCCTTCGGTCTCGACCAGGCCTTCGGCGGCCTGATCGGCAGCGCCATCGTCATGGGCGTGAAGCGCGGCGTGTTCGCCAACGAAGCAGGCCTTGGCAGTGCGCCAAACGTGGCCGCAGTCGCGTCGGTCGAGCACCCGGTGGCACAAGGTGTGGTTCAGGCGTTCAGCGTGTTCCTCGACACTTTTGTGATCTGCACCTGCACCGCGTTGCTGATCCTGCTCTCGGGCTTCTACACCCCGGGCTTCGAAGGCGACGGCATTGCCCTGACCCAGAACTCGCTCGCGGCCGTAGTTGGTGACTGGGGCCGGAGCTTCATCTCCGTGGCCCTGTCGTTGTTCGTGTTCACCTCGATCCTCTACAACTACTACCTGGGCGAGAGCAACCTGCGTTTCCTGATCGGTGAAAACCGCAAGGCGCTGATCGGCTACCGCGCGCTGGTATTGGTGCTGATCTTCTGGGGCGCTATCGAAAACCTCGGCACGGTGTTCGCCTTCGCCGACATCACCATGACGATGCTGGCGTTCGTGAACCTGATCGCGCTGTTCCTGCTGTTCAAAGTCGGCATGCGCATCCTGCGTGACTACGATGACCAGCGCGCGGCCGGCATCAAGACGCCTGTGTTCGATTCGAGCAAATTCCCGGATCTGGACCTGGACTTGAAAGCCTGGCCAGCCAATCCGCCAGCGGCCGCCACCAAGGCTGAAGCCGAGCCGCAAGGCGTACCCGCAGCGCAACGCTGATCGGTAAAAAACCGGGCGCATCCCCCGCGCCCGGCGTGACACAGCGTGCGGTCAGCGTCATGCTCGACCGCATGCTGTCATCGTTCTCGGAGAACCCCCATGAATTCCTCGACCTACCCTGCCGCCCAGCACGTCATGGTGCTCTACACCGGTGGCACCATCGGTATGCAAGCCAGCGCTCATGGCCTGGCCCCGGCGTCCGGTTTCGAAGCCCGGATGCGCGAGTATCTGCACAGCCAGCCTGACCTTGTCGTACCGCAGTGGCGCTTTCGCGAGATGTCGCCGCTGATCGACAGCGCCAACATGAGCCCGGCTTACTGGCAGCAACTGCGTGAAGCGGTGGTCGACGCCGTCGATGTCCAGGGCTGCGACAGCGTCCTGATCCTGCATGGCACCGATACCCTCGCCTACAGCGCTGCGGCCATGAGTTTTCAGCTGCTCGGCCTGCATGCCCGCGTGGTGTTCACCGGTTCCATGCTGCCGGCCGGCGTGACCGACAGCGATGCCTGGGAAAACCTCAGTGGCGCGCTGGTTGCTTTGGGTCACGGCCTTGCCCCGGGCGTTCATCTGTACTTCCACGGCGAACTGCTGGACCCGACCCGGTGCGCGAAGGTGCGCAGTTTCGGTCGTCATCCATTCAAGCGTCTTGAGCGTCAGGGTGGCGGTGCGAAGGCGTCTTCAATACCGGTGCCGCTGACCTACAACCAGCCCAAGCAACAGGCGAAAGTCGCTGTGCTGCCGCTGTTCCCCGGTATCGGCGCCGAGATACTGGACGGCCTGCTCGACAGCGGCATTCAGGGCCTGGTGCTGGAGTGCTACGGCAGCGGTACCGGGCCAAGCGACAATCCAGAGTTCCTCGCCAGCCTGGAACGGGCGCGGGACAAGGGTGTTGTGGTTGTAGCCGTCACCCAATGCCATGAAGGTGGCGTTGTGCTGGATGTTTACGAGGCCGGCAGTCGGTTGCGCGATGCAGGCGTGCTTTCGGGTGGCGGGATGACGCGGGAAGCGGCGTTCGGCAAGTTGCACGCACTGCTCGGAGCAGGACTCGACACCGATGAAGTACGACGCCTTGTAGAACTCGACCTGTGCGGCGAACTCATCTGACACCACCCACCCCCTGTAGGAGTGAGCCTGCTCGCGATAGCGGTATGTCTGACACATTGATGCTGGATGTGCCGACGCCATCGCGAGCAGGCTCACTCCTACAGGTTCTTCGCTCGGCATATAACTTGCTGCGTTCCAGCATCCCAAGGCTGGAACACCCCATGCTCCACTCCCACCTCACCACCCTCAACGCTGTCTCCCTGGTGCTCAATACCTTCAAGGCCGAAGGCCTGTCCAGCGAAGCACTGCTCGCGGGAAGCGGCATCAGCGCGGCGGATCTGAGCCGGGCGGACACGCGCATCACCACCAACCAGGAAATGCTGGTGTGTGCCAATGCCGTCGCGTTACGCAACGATATCGGCCTTGAATTGGGCCGGCGGATGCATGTTTCGTCCTACGGCATGCTCGGGTACGCCTTACTCACCAGCGCCACTTTAGGTGACGCCTTGCGGCTGGCACTGCACTATCCGGCGCTATTAGGAACACTGTTCGAGTTGAGCCTGGAAGAGGATAACGAGCGCATCTGGCTCACCGCTGGCGACTATCGGGAAAACCCTGCGCTGGCGCCATTCAATGTCGAGTTTTGCCTGGTTTCGATGAAGGTCACTTGCGAAGACCTGCTCGGCCAACCGTTGCCGCTGCTTGGCGCCCGCTTCGAATACCCGGCACCGGACTATCAGGCACGCTACACCGAACGTTTCGATTGCCCCTTGCAGTTCGACGCTGCGTCCAACGCCTTTGCCTTCGACAAAGCCTGGCTGGAGCACCCCCTGCCTCTGGCCGACGCCATCACCCATCAAGCCATGGCCGAACGGTGCCGCAAACAGAACACCGAGTTCACGGGTCGCCAGGTGTGGCTGGGACGAATCCGCCAGCTACTCAGCGCGCAGTTGAATGCGGCGCCCGGCCTCGAAGGTTTGGCCGAACAGATGAATTGCTCGGCGCGCACCTTGCGTCGGCACCTGAATGACCTGGGTTGCAGCTATCAGGAATTGCTTGATGAGCTGCGGTTCGAGCAGGCCAAACGCATGCTCTGCGAGGACCAACTGCCGATCTATCAAATCGCCGAAGCATTGGGTTTCAGCGAGACCGCGAGTTTCCGCCATGCGTTTGTGCGCTGGAGCGGTGTGGCGCCGAGTCAGTTCCGCCCCTGACTACTGATCGTTCCCATGCCCTGCGCTGGGGCACCTGCTCCAATAAGGGGCGAATTCCGGTCAATTCTTTTGGCCATATCGATCCCCTTTTGGCCTTTCCTGCCGTTCTCTCAAACGCCGCGCGCCGCAAGACTGTGTTCAACCGAATCAGCCTGCGGAGAACAAGAAATGCTGACGATCTACTCGGACGATCACCACCTGCACCACGGCCGTTGCGAATTGATGGACGGGCAACTGATGCCCTGCTTCGAAATGCCCTCGCGGGCCGACCATGTTCTGCAGCGCGTGCAGTATCGCGATCTGGGCCCTGTGGAGGCGCCCCAGGATTTCGGCCTCGACCCGATCGCGCGCATCCACAGCCGCGATTACCTCGACTTCTTCAAAGGTGCCTGGGCGCGCTGGACCGAATTCGGTACCGACGGCGACTTGCTGCCCTACACCTGGCCGGCCCGCACCCTGCGCCGGATCATCCCCACCAGCCTGCACGGCCAGCTCGGCTATTACAGCTTCGACGGCGGCGCACCGATTACCGCTGGCACCTGGCAAGCAGCGTACAGCGCGGCGCAAGTCGCATTGACCGCTCAAGCTGTCATTCAACGCGGCGCCCGCAGTGCCTTCGCTTTGTGCCGTCCACCGGGACACCACGCCGCCAGCGATTTGATGGGCGGTTACTGCTACCTCAACAATGCCGCCATCGCTGCGCAGGCGTTCCTCGATCAGGGCCATAAAAAAGTCGCGATCCTCGACGTCGACTACCACCACGGCAACGGCACCCAGTCGATTTTCTATGAGCGCAGCGACGTGCTGTTCACCTCGATCCATGGTCATCCGGAAGCCGAGTTCCCGTTCTTCCTCGGCTATGAAGATGAGCTGGGTGAAGGGGCCGGCGAAGGCTTCAACTTCAACTACCCTTTGCCGGCCGGTAGCGGCTGGGACAGCTGGAGCGCCGCACTCGAACAAGCCTGTAAAGAGATCGAAAAGTACGGCGCCGATATCGTCGTCGTCTCCCTGGGCGTCGATACGTTCAAGGACGATCCGATCTCCCAGTTCAAGCTCGACAGCCCGGATTACCTGGCCATGGGCGCACGCATCGCGGGCCTCGGCAAGCCGACGCTGTTCGTGATGGAAGGCGGCTACGCGGTAGAAGAAATCGGCATCAATGCCGTGAACGTTCTCGAAGGTTTTGAAAGCGCCCAATGAGGAAATTAGAACAATGAAAAGTCTCAAGCGTTTTATCGCTCCAGCCCTGTGCGCCACGGTGCTCAGTGCTGCTGTCCACGCCGAAGAGCGAACGTTGCGCGTCTACAACTGGTTCGACTACATCACCCCCAAAGCGCTGGAAGACTTCAAGGCTCAGAACACCCAGACCAAACTGGTCTACGACATCTTCGACACCAACGAAGCGCTGGAGGCCAAGTTGCTGACCGGCAACTCCGGCTATGACGTGGTGGTGCCGTCCAACGTATTTCTCGCCAAGCAGATCGAGGCCGGCGTTTTCCAGCCACTGGATCGCAGCAAACTGCCGAACTGGAACCACCTCGATCCCAAGCTGATGAAGCTGATCGAAGCCAACGATCCGGGCAACAAATTTGCCGTGCCGTACATGTACGGGACCATCCTGATCGGCTTCAACCCGGACAAGATCAAGGCTGCACTGGGTGCCAACGCACCCGTGGACAGCTGGGACCTGATCTTCAAGGAAGAGAACATCAGCAAGCTCAAGCAGTGCGGCGTCGCGCTACTCGACTCGCCGTCGGAGATCCTTCCGCTGGCCCTGCAACACCTGGGTCTGGACCCCAACAGCAAGAAACCGGCGGACTACGACAAGGCTGAAGCGCTGTTGATGAAGATTCGTCCGTACGTCACCTACTTCCATTCTTCGAAGTACATGGCCGACATCGCCAACGGAGACATCTGCGTCGCCGTCGGTTATTCCGGCAGCTTCTCCCAGGCAGCAAACCGCGCCAAGGAAGCCAAGAACGGCGTGATCGTCGACATGCGCCTGCCGAAAGAAGGCGCGCCGATCTGGTTCGACATGCTCTCGATCCCCAAAGGCGCGAAGAACCCGGAAGACGCCTACACCTTCATCAACTACTTGTTGCAGCCGCAGGTGATTGCACCAGTCAGCGACTTCGTCGGCTACCCGAATCCGAACAAGGACGCCACAGAATTGGTCGACCCGGCGATCCGCAACAACCCGAATCTATACCCTACCGAAACGGCGATGAGCACGCTTTACACCCTGCAACCGCTGCCCCGCGATGCCGAACGGGCACGGACCCGGGCCTGGACCAAGATCAAGTCCGGTACCTGACGGAAGTCCTCGATCTCAGGGCCGCCAGGCCTTTTGCAATCGCCCGAGCGCTGCGCTGATCGCCGCCTCGGGCACCGCCGCAAAGCCCAGCACCAGCCCGGCGCGTTCATCCACAGTGTTTGTCGAATCCGGTAGCCAGTAACTGCTCAGGCCGTTGATCTCGACATCGACGCTGGCGGCGGCTTCAATCAGTTCGCGTTCGCGGGCCTGAGTGTCGACCGCCACCGTCAGGTGCAGCCCTGCCGCCACACTCGGCAGGCCGCCCACCCCTGGGATATCCGAAGGCCAGTTGGCCAGAAGCGTATTGCGACGACTCAACGCGGCGCGGCGCATGCGGCGGATGTGCCGCTGGAAATGCCCGGCCGCCATGAACTCGGCCATGACGGCCTGGGTGCTCACCTCGGAGTGGCGCACATCGACCGCGCGACGCTGGGCGAAAGCGTCCACCAATGCCGGTGGCAGCACCAGATAGCCCAGGCGCAATGCCGGGAAAGCCACTTTACCGAACGTGCCGACGTAGAGCACCCGCCCGTGACGATCAAGCGCAGCCAGCGGTGCCAGTGGCGCGCCGCTGTAACGATATTCGCCATCGTAATCATCCTCGACGATCCAACCCTCGGTTCGCTCGGCCCAGGCCAACAACTCCAGCCGCCGCGCCAGACTCATCACCACCCCGGTCGGGTATTGATGCGACGGCGTGACATAGGCCAATCGACAATCGTTGAGCCCGTTCAATTCGGTGCAGTCGATACCGTCGCTGTCCACCGCCACCCCATGCAATCGCGCACCGGCCACGGCGAACGCATGACCCGCCGCCCGATACCCCGGATTCTCGATCGCCACGCCATCGCCCGGCTCTACCAGCAGCTGTGCACAAAGGCTAATCCCCTGCTGCGCGCCACTGGTGATCACTATTTGCTCAGCCGTGCACTGCATCCCCCGAGAACTGCGCAAATACGCGGCAATCAGACCACGTAATCGCGCATCGCCCGCCGGATCGCCGTAACACAGCTGCTGGAGATCCGGCTTACGCCAGAAAGCCGCATTCAGCTTGGCCCAGACCTCGAAAGGGAACAGATCAAAAGCCGGAACACCCACGCGAAATGCACGAGGTGGACCGACGGGAGGCAGGGCCAAATGGTTCCTCTCAACCCGCCCCAATGCGCCGCTGTGGATAACTTTGCTGGATGAAACCACAGGTAAATCCAGCCAATTTGTGGATAAGGCTGTGGGTAACCCTGTTGACAACCCTGTGGATACTTTTGTGGATAGTTTTTTCACCGGCAACACTGATTGAGGCAATTGCGCGACATACGTCCCGTCACCCACACGCCCTTCAATAAAGCCCTCGGCGTAGAGCTGATCGTAGGCCCGGACCACGCTGTTTCGGGAAATCGACAACGCCGCCGCCAGATCGCGACTGGCGGGTAATCGCGTACCGCTGGCCAGACGACCGTCGAGCACTCGCACCCGCAAGGCTTGATAGAGCTGACGACTCAAACCCTGACGGCGATCGAGTTCGATCCCCGCGGGGTTGAATGACAAGGACAGTGGCTCGCTGGTCATGGCAATGGACCTATGAAATTGCTCGTTAATGGCTCTTACAACAGACCATTAGCCTGCCTAGGATGCAGGCATTCGCCAAGGAAAATCTCCATGTACACGCCAAGCAACTTTGCCATAGAAGATTTGCATGACCTGCACCAGCAGATACTCGGCACCCGCCTCGCTGTGTTGGTCACACACGGGGAACAAGGTCTGCAAGCCAGCCATTTACCGCTGCTGTTGAGTGCGGACCAGGGACCGAATGGCACCCTTTACGGACACTTCGCCAAGGCCAATCCGCAATGGAAGGAACTGCAGAACGGTGCCGAAGCCCTGGTGATTTTTGCCGGTGCCGACGCTTACGTCAGCCCGGGGTTTTACCCGAGCAAGGCCGAGCACGGCAAAGTGGTGCCGACCTGGAACTACGTCGCCGTGCACGCGTACGGCACGGCCGACGTGTTCACCGACGCCGATCGCCTGCGCACGCTGGTCAGCGCGCTGACTGATCGTCATGAAGCGGGTCGCGCCAATCCATGGAAAGTCGCCGATGCCCCCGCCGACTACATTGACGGGATGCTCAAGGCCATCGTCGGTTTTGCTTTGCCGATTCAGCGCCTGGAAGGCAAGCGCAAGCTCAGCCAGAACCGCAACGCTGCAGACATCACCGGTGTGCGCGAGGGGCTTGCCGCCAGCCCTGATGTGCACGACCAGGCCCTCGCCCACTTGATGCGTTAAGGAACGAACATGAGTCAGATCGACATCCGCCAGGTCACCGCCGACGACCACGCCGCCTGGTTGCCTTTGTGGCATGCGTACCTGCGTTTCTACAACACCGAACTGCCTGAGGCCGTCACCCAAAGCACCTGGCAGCGCATGCTCGACTCGAGCGAACCGACCCATGCCGCGCTGGCCTGGGCCGATGGCAAGGCGGTGGGCATGGTGCATTTCATCTACCATCGTTCGAACTGGAGCATCGAAAACTCCTGCTACCTGCAAGACTTGCTGGTAGCGCCGGAAACCCGTGGCACTGGCGTTGGCCGGCAGTTGATCGAATTCGTTTATGCCACCGCCAAAGAGGACGGTTGCTGCAAGGTGCACTGGCTGACCCACGAAACCAACGCCACCGCGATCCAGCTCTACGAGCGCATCGCCGAACGCCCCGGTTTCATCCAGTTTCGCAAAGCCATTTAAGGTTCAAGGAGAACAGCATGTCGACTTCACTCGCCGACTGGAAAGGCGTTCCGGCACCGTCGGTTCAAACCATCGAAGGGCGTTTCATCCGCCTGGAAAAACTCGACCCGGCGCGTCACGCCGACGGTTTGTGGAAAGCCCTGCAAGGCCCGGGTGCCGACCCGAAACTCTGGGATTATTTGCCATACGGTCCTTTCCCGGAGCGCAGCGCGTTCAACGATTGGCTGAACAATCATGCGGCCAATAGCGACCCGTATTTCTTCAGCGTGATCGACCGTGCCAGCGGCGATGTGCAAGGCATCCTCAGTTTGATGTCGATTGTTCCTTCACAAGGTCGGATCGAGATCGGCCATGTCACTTTCGGTGCGCCAATGCAGCGCTCGCCGAAAAGCACCGAGGCGGTTTATTTGCTGGCCAAGGAATCCTTTGCGCTGGGTTATCGCCGTCTGGAGTGGAAGTGCAACAACGGCAATGCCCGCTCCAAATACGCGGCCGAACGGCTGGGGTTCAGTTTTGAGGGCGTGTTTCGCCAGCACATGGTGGTCAAGGGTCAGAATCGGGACACGGCGTGGTATTCGATTCTGGACTCGGAATGGCCGGCGATCGGGGCGGGGTTTGAGCGCTGGCTGTCCGATGAGAACCAGACGGATTCGGGGCAGGTGAAAACGTTGGCGGAGTGCCGCACCTGATTCGGTCGCGCCTGGACGGACGCCATCGTCGGAACGCCGCCCGGAGCAGGCTCACTCCCACAATTGATCTGCGGCGATCCCCAATATTGCGTTCACCGAAAATCCCTGTGGGAGCGAGCCTGCTCGCGAATGGCTTCACGCTAATTTCTGGGCAAGCACCGCAATATGCTCAGGCCCAATCCCGCAGCAACCACCCAAATGACTGGCGCCGCGTTCTTTCCAATCCGCCGCCCACTGCAAGTAACCCGGCGGATCAAGGTCTTCACGCAACGGGTCCAGACCGTCATTGGCCGTGGCCTCTTTCGGTTGCGGCGGGAAAGCATTGGCGTACGCGCCGATGTGAATCTTCACCCCCAAACGCTCGAAGGTTTCCCGCGCCGCATCAATCGCAGCACCGATCACTTCCGGCTGGCTGCAGTTGAACAGCAACGTCTCGACGCCCAGCTCAGCCGCCACTGCTGCGGCGTCGGCCACAGGCTCACCCGAACGCAAGCGCGGCACTTCGTCCGTGTCCTCATCCTTCAGGGTAAACGACAGCCAGAACGGCTTGCCGTCTGTTGGCAGACCGGCATGGATCGCTCGCGCTTCAGCGATCGAACTCTGGGTTTCTGCC
Organism: Pseudomonas sp. GL_093; assembly: GCF_057837605.1. Taxonomy (NCBI): domain Bacteria; kingdom Pseudomonadati; phylum Pseudomonadota; class Gammaproteobacteria; order Pseudomonadales; family Pseudomonadaceae; genus Pseudomonas; species Pseudomonas sp. GL_093. The sequence goes on from NZ_CM174448.1 coordinate 6,942,649, forward strand.
AGCCACAGATCGACATGAGGTGTCAGCCCCGTCACCAGCGGCGCCAATAATTCGGCCGCCCGAGCAGCGTCGAAAAGGTCCGGACGATAGGACCCAAACAGCGGCGGCAATGAACCGGCCACACGCACCGCTTTGCCCGAAGCCTCTACCGCGCGCCGAGCCAGCTCACCGGCCAACGCCGCGAGCGCCTGCCCTTCTGCTGCAAAACGCTCTTCGCCAATGTGAAACGGAACCACCGCGTAACTGTTGCTGGTGATCACGTTCGCACCGCTTTCGATATAAGCCGTGTGCACCGCCTCTACCGCTTGCGGCGCTTCGCTCAAGGCCAGCGCCGACCACTCGGGCTGTCTGAACGGTGCGCCTCGGCGTTGCAACTCACGACCCATGCCGCCATCCAGAATTACTGTGCTTGCTGCGCCCATATGCTTTTCACTCATAAGCTTATGAAAATAACTCACTATCAGAGTCGTTCTTATAACTATTTAATACGCACCATCCGGTTAATAACAACCTCTTTTTTATCAGGGATCGACTGTGAAATTCCAACCACTCCTGGCCCTGGGCCTGACGATTCTGGCTGCCTCCACCCAAGCCTTTGGCGGGGCCACGCTGGATCGCGTAGAAAAAAAGAAAGAACTGGTCGGCGTGTTGATGGAAAGCTATCCACCCTTCTCGTTCCTCAATGACCAGAACCAACTCGATGGCTTCGACGTCGAAGTGGCCAAGGCCGTGGCAGACAAACTGGGCGTCAAACTGCGCCTGGAAACCCCGTCCTGGGACGTGATCGCCGCCGGCCGCTGGAGTGGGCGTTACGACATCTGCATCTGCTCCATGACCCCGAGCAAGGCCCGCGCCGAAGTCTTCGACTTCCCGGTCGAGTACTACGCCTCGCCAGCGGTGATCGTGGTCAACGCCAAGGACAACAGCATCCACAGCGCCAAAGACCTGAGCGGCAAGAAAGTCGGCCTCACCAGCGCCTCCAGCTACGAAAGCTACCTGAACAAGAACCTGGTGATCGAAGGCGCCGAAGACACTCAATTGCAGTACCCGTTCGAGGACGTGCAGATCGCGCCGTATGACACTGACAACGTGGCGTTCCAGGACCTCGGCCTGGGTGCCGGCGTTCGACTGGATGCGATCCTCACCAACCTTGTCACCGCCCAACCGCGCCTGACCGAAGACAAGCGCTTCAAGCTCGCCGGCGAGCCGCTGTACTCGGAGCCGAACTCGGTGGCCATTGAAAAAGGCGACGCCCAGTGGAACGCCAAAGTGCGTGATGTCTTCGCTCAGCTGAAACAGGACGGCACCCTGAGCAAGCTCTCGCAGAAATGGATCGGCGCCGACATCAGCAAATGACTTCTTTCCCCAAACCTCCTCAGCCGCCACAACCGGTGGCTGAGTCGCTGTTGCAACGGATCTTCGGTTTCCGCACGCGGCTGTACCTGACCTGGGCAGCGATGCTCGGGTTGTTCGCCAGCTTCTTCCTGAGCTTCGACCTGAAGTTCTCGATCATCCTCGACAAACTGCCGAACCTGATCGGTCTGCACCTGGCGCCCAACGGCTTCCTGCAAGGCGCAGCGCTGACGCTGTTTCTGTGCCTGTGCTCGATCGTGACCTCCTCGCTGCTGGGCTTCATCACCGCCCTGGCACGGCTGTCGAAAAGCGCCGTGGCCTTCGGCATTGCGAGCTTCTATGCCTCGTTCTTTCGTGGCACACCGCTACTGATCCAGATCCTGCTGATCTACCTCGGCCTGCCACAACTCGGCATCGTGCCCGGCGCCATCGCCGCTGGCATCATTGCCCTGTCGCTCAACTACGGCGCGTACCTCAGCGAAATCTTCCGCGCCGGCATCCTCGGCGTCCCTCACGGCCAACGCGAAGCATCCCTGGCCCTCGGCATGCGCGAAACCGTGATCTTCTGGCGCGTCACCCTGCCCCAGGCCATGCGCACCATCATCCCGCCGACCACCAACCAATTCATCTCGATGCTCAAAGACTCGTCCCTGATCTCGGTGATGGGGGTTTGGGAGGTGATGTTTCTGGCGCAATCGTATGGGCGCTCGAGCTATCGCTACATCGAGATGCTGACGACGGCGGCGGTGATTTATTGGGTGATGTCGATTGGGTTGGAGCTGATTCAGGCGCGGATGGAGCGGCATTATGGGAAGGCGTATTTGAGCCGTAGCTAGCGAAAAGTTCGCAGCCTTCGAATGTACGCAAATCCCATGTAGGAGCTGCCGAAGGCTGCGATCTTTTAATCTTTAACGTGTGGTTTTATCCAGCTTCCAGCCCAACGCATCCAAGGCGTCACAGCCATCCTGGATCAACATATGCGCAGCGTTGGCAAAGTGTTCCAAGTCATGACCTTCCGCATCCTTCACGCACAGACATGTGACGCTGTTGAGCAGATTTCGTGCGGCTTTGATTCGATGGGTGGCAGTTTCAAGAAGGTCGGAAGCACGGGCTTCGGTGTCGATGTACAACGTCGGGCCGACGCTGAAGTTGCCTTGGAGCGGGTGATATTTGGACATGGGGATTTCTCTCTGAGTGAAGAGCTCCCACCGTTCGCGGCTAAGCAAATTTAGGTGACAGCTGTACGCGGGTTAGCCGACCGGACAAAGAGAACTCCGGCACACCCGAAGGTGTCCCACGCACAGCCGCCATAGGCATAAAAACATAGGCAGCAAAAAGCGCCTCCTTTCAGGGGGCGCCCGTGCACTCTTTGTTCGACCGGCTAAGATCGATCACCGATTCGTCGGCGACGGGCGAACTATAGGCGAGCCCTCATTCGATGTAAAACCCGGTCCCCTTATCTCAGAGCGGTCCTACACCAAGCACCGAATGAAGTGACGAATTCAATACTTGGTTGACTGCTGTGTCGCCATCGCGAGCAAGCTCGCTCCCACATTGGTCCGTGCAGTTTCAGCTGAAATCGCGCCGAATCCGAACTACGCCCATCTTCAATCCAAACGGTCGGAACACCGAATTCAACGATTTCAGCGTCTGATTGCCTTCTCCATGTTCGATATGCACCAGCGTGCGCACCGAGACTTTGCACATCTTTGCAAACTGGGTCTGGTGCAGGCCTGTGACTTCCACCCGCAAGCGACGGACTGCCTCACCAATCTCAAGAGTGCCTTGGGCCAGCGCCTCTTGAATGCTTTCTATGAGCAATGTGCGCTCGGCAACCGTCATGCTCATTTCAGGTCCCACTCTTTCAAACGCTGCTCCAGATTTTTCAATGCAATTCGCGGGTGATTCATTGTGGCGTCGGGCAATCCGCTGTCAGTCAGAATGTCCGGGAGTGCCAATAGGTGTTTGGCATCCTCGCGCAGGCGTTCAAAAGAACCCGGCAAATCAATTAGCGCTGCCAGCGGATCATTCGGATCAGCGATGTCGGCCAATGCCTGGCACACACCACGCCAATTTACGTCCCCAGCCCTCTCCAACTCTTTCGGCCACTTGGTGGTTCTTGTCACGCCTTCGTCGTCCATCACCATTGGCGCCAAGTCATAGATCGGTGCCAGGCGAAACGAGGCCGTATCGCGGATGATTGCGGTATTGCGCCCGTGGTTATCTGAGTTGCCGAGGATTTTATTGAGCAGATCCCGACGCAGATAGTCAGCAACGAGATTCGGGATTTGGTCCGCCTGCCCCGCATCACGCCATAGCCCCGCAAGCAGCCGGATAACTTCCATGTGGTCCATCGGGCTACCGGGCGTGGTGATTTGCGCCAGAGAGTAGATCGACTCCACGGCAAAACGCTCGACACCCTGAGGGGTCACTTGCCGATCAAAACGCTGCATCCACAAGCTAGGTTTGGTCGCCTCCTCCAAGGCCAAGCCCTTTTCTGCCACCGTTTCGATGCCTAGTTTTTGTAGTGCCTTGTAGTAGTGGTACTCGCTTCTAAGAATGTCCTGATCGTTCCGGGTTCCTTTATTGCGAGAGAACTTCACGAACCAGTGCTGGGTAACGTCTGCATCGTCCAATACTGCATCGGGGTATAGATCTGCGCCCTTACACTCAGCTAACAAAAGTTTTGGCGCCTCGCCACCTGCCCCCGTTGCTCCACCAATTGCAGCGCCCTGCTCATAGGCATATTCGAGAAACCGGTTATCACGACTAATGACGTCTTGGCGTTTAAACCCTATAGGCTCGCGCTGATCTACTGCCTCGGCGGATTCCTTTATGCGCATATTGCCAATCGGTGCCGGAGTGCTTCTGGCCAGTAAATAAAGGTCGACACTGACGTCAGCAGGCTTGTCACGACCTATGTGTGTCAGCAGAAATTTCTTGGCGGCACCGGCAGGTGCGATGTCATGCAGAAATGCTGGCGCGTTGGATCGCTTACCCTCCCAGTCCAAAGGAAACCTGGCACTTACGGCTTTGGCAAAGGGTGTTCCAATACCCTCAATGTTTTCGACGAGATAGGGGGTTTCGTAGCCAAAGTTGCATCGACTTTCGAAACCTTTTTCAGGGCTGTCAAAGCTTAAGACCATGGCGTCGTGCCAATTCCCGGAGGTAAAGATCTGTAAAGTCAGGTCGTACATATCGTCATCACCTGCGTTTAAATGCATCTCTCAGAAGCTAGCGCGTACTTTAACTGCAATATAGTGCATTTATTATCACCAAACACTGTATCAATACGCATTAAAATGCAGATGAATTCAACCTAATGTAGAAAATGCGCAAAATAATGCAGATTCGAACCAATACTAGTATCGGCAGCAACAGACGGAGTCTGGGTTGCCCAGTCAGTGGCAGATGAGTTTCCGAGTTTGCGATAGCCGACCGTGTCTTGATTTGCTGTAAGAAAAAGCGTCAGCCCGAACGGGTAAAAACAGCCTTCCTCAGGGGGCCGGCAATTTTCTACACAACCTTCTGACAACCCCCGCAAACCTGCGGGAAGCAGCTGACATCGGCACCTATAGCCTCCCTCTTAGAGTTTGGCCTCCTATCAACAGAGGCCGAATTCAATGTCCGTTCAACATAAATACCGACCAAAACACCTGGCGCTGGCCGTTGCGCTTGCGCTGGGTGGCGCTGAAATTTCGCTTGCCCAGCAAGTATCCATCGATGACACCATTCCTTCGGGTGCAACGCCGGAGCAGCTCATAGCGGCGCTGGACGCATTTACAAATGCCCCCACCACCAACAAGATTCCCATCAACAAAGCAGCGGATGGTACTGATCGGACATTCGGCGATGGAGATGATCTGGTCATTGTGTCTGGCCGCGGAGTCCTTTCCGGATTTATCGACGGTGGTGACGGTGTCAACTTCCTGCAACTTGATACCGCGAGCGGTGGCACGTTAGGCGAGAGCCGTCGTTTTGAAGGCCTGGAGCTCAAACGAAGCACTTGGACCATGAATGGTTCCGGTGATTTCAATACTGGTGTCTTGATACGTTCAAAGGCAACGCTAATAAATAATGGGCATATCCAGGGTGGGGCGTTGACCCAAGGAACGCTTGTCAACAACGGAAAGATTGGCGGCGGAGCGACCGTGCAATCAGGAGGCTCCCTGAACAACCCGGGGACTATCGAAGGCGACGTCGTTATCCATGAAAAAGGTGCTTTCGCGGGCAACGGTTTAACGGGTTCCCTGAAGGTAAACGGAAAACTTTCTGTCGACAGTTTGCACGGCGCACCGAAAGTTAAAGGTGACTTGAATCTCTCCAAAACTGCCGAGCTAACTTACGAGGTCAATGCCGACCGCAAAAGTGAAACGATATTGGTCGGTGGCACCGCCAGCCTTGGCGGCGCCACACTGAACATCGTTGCAGCACCGGGTGACTACTCGCTAATCAGCGAAAACAAAATCCTTTTTGCCGATAAAGTCGAAGGGGAGTTTGGGAAAGTCCTCAACAACCTTGCCTTTTTAACGCCCAATCTCGACTACCAAGACAAGAGTGTCGGCCTGATCCTCGTCCGTAACGATGTGCCGTTGGATGCTGTCGCAACCACGGATAACGGGAAGGAAGTCGCCCAAAGCATTGAAGAGCCGAAGGACATACCTCAAGCACCCTCCGTCGCTGAAGCCCCGAATCCACCTGCCGACATATCCGTTCCGGTCTCCACACCGACAACCACCGCTGAAAAACCTTCGATAGCCGCAATACCACCTACCACCGACCAGCCCGTCACTGCCGCAACTCCACCCACCACCGACCAGCCCGTCACTGCCGCAACTCCAACCACCACCGACCAGCCAGTCACAGCCTCGACGCCCCCCCCAGCTGCCCATTCCGTCGCCACAGTGCCAAAGGCATCCAGCCCCACAAACGCTGCTGTCGCAGCCCTGCTCAGCGCTGACAAACAGACGGCATCTGTTGCCATCGAACAGCTGGCCGGCGGCAACAACGCCAACCTTGCGAAAGCGACCCTGAACAGTGACAGCCCAATCAGCGCGACCATGCTCTCGGCCATGCGTCAGCTGGACAGCGCCAGTAGCTACAGCAAATCCACCAAGCGAAATGCACCACGCCTGGCCGCCGGCAGCGAAGACAATGGCCGAGTCTGGCTTCAAGCATTGGGTCACGGCGGGACGCTGGATCGCGACTACGACGCGCTGAAACACTCCACCCAAGGCCTGGTTTTGGGTGCAGATTGGGGAATTGATGAGGAATGGCGCATCGGTGTAATGAGCGGTAAATCCGAAACGCGCCTGGACAGCCGTGGACTCGACGGCGATCTCGACAGCTGGCATGTGGGAGCTTATGCCCTGCGTCAAAACGGACCAATGTCGCTGCGCCTGGGCGCGACCTATAGCAACCACGACGGCAGCACTAAACGCCGGGTTGCCTTCAAAGGTTTCAGTGACCGCCCCGAAGGCCGTTACGATGCCAACACCCAGCAGGCCTTTGCGGAATTGGGTTACAACCTGGGCCAGGCGAACGTCAGCATCGAACCGTTTGCCAGCCTGGGCTACCAACGCTATCAGCGCGACACTTACACGGAAAAAGGTGGCGCAGCGGCACTGAAGGTACACGGCCAAACGCAGAACAATTTGAACAGTACATTCGGCCTGCGGCTGGCGAAGCTCAACACGCTGGATAACGGCATGCGACTGACGCCGCGGTTCAGTGCTGGCTGGAAACACACTTACGGGGACGTCTACAGCGATACCCGCCAACGATTAGTGACGGGCGGAAAAAACTTCACCGTTTCTGGCGCGCCGCTGGATCGTGACAGTCTGCTGGTCGATGCTGGGCTGGACCTTGGATTGTCAGCAAAACACACCCTGGGCGTCGGTCTCACCGGCGAGATCGGCACCGACAGCCGAAACCACGGCGTGACGGGTCAGTGGCGAATGCGTTTCTAACGGCCACAAATTCGGGGCGAAAAAAAGGGGAGCACATGCCCCCCCGAGGTTTAAAGCGGTGTATCGAGGCTGTTAACTCAGCCTTCGATCTCGATCAGGATTTCGCCCGGGTTCACCCGGTCGCCCTTGGCCACGTGGATGGCGGTGACTTTGCCGGCGATGGCCGCCTGCACTTCGGTTTCCATCTTCATCGCTTCGGTGATCAGCACGGCCTGGCCGGCTTTCACGGTGTCGCCTTCCTTGACCAGCACGTCGACGATGTTGCCCGGCATGGTGGTGCTGACGTGGCCCGGTGCAGTGGCTTGCTTGCGCTTGCTGCTGCCGCCGCTGACGAATTCGTTGAGCGGTTCGAACACCACTTCTTCCGGCATGCCGTCGATAGACAGGTAGAAGTGACGCTTGCCTTCAGCCTTGACGCCGACACCGGTGATGTCGACGCGGTAGGTTTCGCCGTGGACGTCGATGACGAACTCGGTCGGCACGCCTTCGCCACCGGCCGAGGTCACGCCGCCGGCTTCAGGAATCGGCAGCAGCACTTCAGGCGTCAGGGTGCCGGCGGCGCGTTCTTCGAGGAACTTGCGGCCGATGTCCGGGAACATGGCGTAGGTCAGCACGTCTTCTTCAGACTTGGCCACGTTACCGATTTCGGCACGCAGTTTGGTCATTTCCGGCTTGAGCAGATCGGCCGGACGCACGTCGATCACTTCTTCGCTGCCGATGGCCTGGCGACGCAGTTTTTCGTTCACGGTGCCCGGCGCTTTGCCATAGCCGCCTTGCAGGTAAAGCTTCACTTCGTTGGTGATGGTCTTGTAGCGCTCGCCGGCCAGCACGTTGAAGAACGCCTGGGTGCCGACGATCTGCGAGGTCGGGGTCACCAGCGGCGGGAAGCCGAGGTCTTCACGAACGCGCGGGATTTCGGCCAGCACTTCGCTCATGCGGTTCAGGGCGCCCTGCTCTTTCAACTGGTTGGCCAGGTTGGAAATCATCCCGCCCGGTACCTGGTTGACTTGAACGCGGGTATCGACGGCGGTGAACTCGCTTTCGAACTGGTGGTACTTCTTGCGCACGGCGTAGAAGTACAGACCGATCTCTTGCAGCAGTTCCAGGTTCAGGCCGGTGTCGAACTCGCTGCCTTTAAGGGCGGCAACCATCGACTCGGTGCCCGGGTGGCTGGTGCCCCAGGCGAAGCTGGAGATCGCGGTATCGATGTGGTCGGCACCGTTTTCGATGGCCTTGAGTTGGCACATCGCGGCCAAACCAGCGGTGTCGTGCGAGTGAATGAACACTGGCAGCGATTGCTCGGATTTCAACGCCTTGACCAGTTCGCCGGTAGCGTAAGGAGTCAGCAGGCCAGCCATGTCCTTGATCGCCACCGAGTCGCAACCCATGGCTTCCATCTGCTTGGCTTGCGCCACGAACGCCTCGATGGTGTGCACCGGGCTGGTGGTGTAAGCGATGGTGCCTTGAGCGTGTTTGCCGGCGGCTTTCACCGCTTCGATGGCCACTCGCAGGTTACGCACGTCGTTCATGGCGTCGAAGATGCGGAACACGTCGATGCCGTTGACCGCAGCCTTGGCGACGAAGGCTTTGACCACGTCGTCGCTGTAGTGGCGGTAGCCCAGCAGGTTCTGGCCACGCAGGAGCATTTGCAGGCGAGTGTTAGGCAACGCCGCGCGCAGCTGGCGCAGACGCTCCCACGGGTCTTCTTTCAGAAAGCGTACGCAGGCGTCGAAAGTCGCGCCGCCCCAGACTTCCAGCGACCAGTAGCCGACTTTGTCGAGCTTGTCGCAGATCGGCAGCATGTCTTCGGTGCGCATGCGGGTCGCGAGCAGCGATTGGTGGGCGTCGCGCAGGATTGTGTCGGTAACGTAGATTTGTTTGCTCATTGTTCTATTCCTCACAGGCCTGCGTGGGCGGCGATGGCGGCGGCGATGGCCAGGGCCAGCTCTTCGGGTTTGCGCTTGATCGAGTAGTTGGTCAGTTCAGGGTGGCTTTCAACGAAGCTGGTGTTGAACTGGCCGCTACGGAATTCCGGATTACGCAGGATTTCCTGGTAGTACGCGGCGGTGGTCTTGACCCCTTGCAGACGCATGTCGTCGAGGGCACGCAAGCCACGGTCCATCGCCTCTTCCCAGGTCAGCGCCCAGACCACCAGTTTCAGGCACATGGAGTCGTAGAACGGTGGAATGGTGTAACCGGTGTAGATCGCCGTGTCGGTGCGCACGCCGGGGCCGCCGGGGGCGTAGTACCGGGTGATCTTGCCGAAGCTCGGCAGGAAGTTGTTTTTCGGGTCTTCGGCGTTGATCCGGAATTGCAGCGCGAAACCGCGGTGCTGGATGTCTTCCTGTTTCACCGAAAGCGGGAGGCCTGACGCGATGCGAATCTGCTCGCGAACGATGTCGATGCCGGTGATTTCTTCGGTGATGGTGTGTTCCACCTGCACCCGGGTGTTCATCTCCATGAAGTACACCTCGCCCTCGGCGAGCAGGAACTCCACGGTGCCAGCGTTCTCGTAACCCACGGCCTTGGCTGCGCGCACCGACAGGTCGCCGATGTAGGCGCGCTGCTCAGGGGTCAGTTGCGGGCTCGGGGCGATCTCGATGAGCTTCTGGTTGCGACGCTGGATCGAGCAGTCACGCTCGAACAAATGCACCACGTTGCCAAAGCTGTCGCCGAGGATCTGCGCTTCGATGTGTTTTGGATTGACGATGCATTTTTCCAGGAACACTTCCGCGGAACCAAAGGCCTTGGTGGCTTCGGAAATGACCCGCGGGAATGCTTGTTCAAGTTCTTCCCGGCTGTCGCAGCGACGGATACCACGACCACCACCACCGGAAGTCGCCTTGAGCATCACCGGATAACCGATGCGGTCGCCTTCGATCAAGGCTTCCGCGATATCCGCGACGTTGCCTTCGGTCCCCGGGGTGACGGGTACGCCAGCCTTGATCATGCTGCGACGGGCTTCAGTCTTGTCGCCCATGCGGCGAATCACTTCAGCCGATGGACCGATGAACTTGATGCCGCGCTCGGCGCAGATATCCGCCAGTTCAGCGTTTTCCGAGAGGAAACCGTAGCCGGGGTGCAGCGCATCGCAACCGGTTTCTACCGCCAGATTCACCAGCTTGCGCGCATTCAGGTAGCCGGCCAGTGGCTCGGCACCGATGCTGTGGGCCTCGTCCGCACGCTTCACATGCAGCGCATGGCGGTCGGCGTCGGAATAGATCGCGACCGAGCGAATGCCCATCTCGGCGCAGGCACGTACGATTCGTACGGCAATCTCACCACGGTTGGCGATCAGGATCTTTTTTATCACTTGGAGGTTCCCTTGAGCCGGTGGTACCCACGACCTGCTAGACCAGGTCGACGCGTGACCAAATGTTTCAATTCAGTCGCAGCCCCACACTAGCCCCCACAAGGGATTAACAAAAATGAATAATAATTGGGTCAGGCATAAGCAAAGACTTATAGTTGGCTCATCAGCCTGCGACCAGAGTCCTTAGATAATGCGTAAGTCCTTGATGCGTATGACATTGCGTCAATTGCAGATCTTTAATGAAGTCTGTGATTTGCGGTCCTACAGCCGCGCAGCCGATGAAATGTCTCTCACACAACCTGCCGTGAGCCTACAGATTCGTCAACTTGAAGAGCTGATTGGTCAGCCTTTGTTCGATTACGTCGGCAAAAAGCTCTACATGACCGAGGCGGCCGAAGCCCTTCAACGCGCCAGCCGGGACATTTTCGGACGCCTGGAAAACCTCGACATGCAGCTTTCAGACATGCAGGGATCGCTGCAAGGACAGCTGAAACTGGCGGTGGAATCCAGCGCCAAGTATTTCGTGCCACACCTGTTTGCCGCGTTCAAGCGCCAACATCCGGAAGTGAACCTGCAACTGACGGTGGTCAATCGCGGGCAGGTCATTCGACGACTGTCGGACAACCGCGACGACCTGGTGATCATGTCCATGGTGCCGCAGGATATGGGGCTGGAGTTCTTGCCATTCCTCAACAACCCGATCGTTGCCGTGGCGCCACCGGATCATCCGCTGTGCCACATGGGCCCGCTGCGTTTGCAGGATCTTGAACCCTACACACTGCTGATGCGCGAATCCGGCTCCGGGACGCGGCTGGCTTGCGAAGAATATTTCAAAGAGAAGCGCGTGCACTTCAACCAGACCCAGGAAGTCTCGTCAGCCGAAGCCCAGCGTGAATGTGTGCTGGCGGGTCTGGGCGTGGCGCTGTTGACGCGTCACGCCCTGAACCTTGAGTTGGCGACCGGCGGATTGATCGAGTTGCCGGTCGAAGAGCTGCCGCTGTACCGCAGCTGGTGCCTGGTGCAAGCCAAGGCGAAACGACTGTCACCGGTGGCGCACGCGTTCCTTGCGTTTATTCGCAGCGAGCGGGTGCAGATCAGCGTGCTGGTTGAGCGTTTCGACGGGAAGTTGCCGGTGCCGCCTGCCAGTAGTTGAGCTCCAGCTCAGGGAAATCACCGATCTCGGCCAGCAGTTGGCGACGTTCGCAGCGATCTTCGATAGCGCGGCGAAATTCCATGCGACGCTGGTCTTCCTGCTGACGACGGGTTCTGGCGGCGCTGTTGCGTTCTTCGTAGGGCTGGGCCATTTCGAGTCTCCCAAGGCGATTACGGGAGTTTCAAGATAGGCGCGAGGGATGACGGTTTGGCGGCGGGCGGGTTACAGAGATGTGAATTTTCGGCGCTTTCCAGGATGCCATCGCGAGCAAGCTCGCTCCCACATTTGATCAGCGGTGTTGCACAAATTGTGCGCACACCACAGAACCTGTGGGAGCGAGCTTGCTCGCGATAAGGTCGGAACGACCTTCCAGCAGAATCAATCGTCCAGCGCTTTTACCGATTTAGGTGACAGCCGCAAGCTGCGCAGGCTGCGCTTGACGCTCTTGAGGTGATTGACCAGGCTCGGCCCGCGCGCCATGGCCACGCCCATCGCCAACACGTCGATCACCACCAGGTGAGCGATGCGCGAGGTCAGCGGCGTATAGATCTCAGTGTCTTCGTGCACATCGATCGCCAGGTTGACGGTCGACAGTTCGGCCAGCGGTGTCTGGCTCGGGCACAAGGTAATCAGCGAAGCGCCGCTTTCGCGCACCAGGTTGGCGGTGATCAACAAATCTTTGGAACGCCCGGACTGGGAAATACAGATCGCCACGTCGGTCGGTTTCAACGTGACCGCCGACATCGCCTGCATGTGCGGGTCGGAATACGCCGCCGCCGTCAGCAACAAACGGAAGAACTTGTGCTGGGCATCGGCCGCCACTGCACCCGACGCACCAAAGCCATAGAACTCGACCCGCTGAGCCTGAGACATGAGCGACACAGCACGCTGCAACTCCACCGGATCAAGCTTCTCGCGAACCTCCATCAGCGTGTGCAGGGTGGTGTCGAAGATTTTCAGGCTGTAGTCAGCGACCGAATCGTCTTCATGAATCGCGAATTGCCCGAAGCTCGCGCCAGCAGCCAGGCTCTGTGCCAGCTTCAGCTTCAAGTCCTGGAAACCGGAGCAACCGATGGCGCGGCAGAAGCGCACGATGGTCGGTTCGCTGATGCCCACGTTGTGGGCCAGGTCGGCCATGGAGCTGTGCATCACCGCCGCAGGATCAAGCAGCACGTGGTCGGCGACCTTGAGCTCCGACTTGCGTAAGAGGTGGCGTGACTGGGCGATGTGTTGCAGCAGATTCAAAGGGCTGGACTCTTTGTTATTGGCAGGTGCCGGGGATGTAGCACGCTTGTAGTTATACTACATGAATCGGCTTTTTGCCTGCTCAATGCGTAACTCGATGTCCCCATTTCACGCCACATGCGCTCCATGTAGCCCCCGAGACCCTGTAGCAGCTGCCGAAGGCTGCGTTCGGCGGCGCAGCCGTCGTGAAAGGGCGTTACACGGTTACCGGATAATCCGGTTCTCAGGTTTTACGACGGCTGCGCCGCCGAACGCAGCCTTCGGCAGCTGCTACAGGGAGTTTGCGTCCTGACGTAAAAGTGCAGCCAGGCCATCGGCTTCGACCGGGCGGCTAATCAAATAGCCCTGCACTTCATCGCAGTGCTCGGCTTTCAAAAACGCCAACTGCTCTGCCCGCTCCACACCCTCAGCCACCACTTTGAGCGACAAGCCGTGCGCCATGGCAATGATCGCCCGGGTGATCGCAGCATCCTCACTGCTCTCCCCCAGACCGCGGATAAATGCCTGATCGATTTTCACGTAGTCCACGGGAATGCGCTTGAGATAGCTAAGAGACGAATAGCCAGTGCCGAAATCGTCGATGGCCAGCTTCACCCCCAAATCACGCAATTGCTGGAAGGTCGCGATGATGTGCTCGACGCTGTCCAGCAACTGACTTTCGGTGAGTTCCAGCTCGAGGTAGTGCGGCGCCAGACCGGTTTCCTCCAGCACCTGACGCACCAGGCTGACCAGTTTGCCCTGACGCAATTGATGCACCGACAGATTGACCGACACTCGAATCGGTTCAAGCCCCTGACGCTGCCACTCACAGGCTTGCCAGCAGGCCTGACGCAACACGAACTCGCCGATCGGGCCGATCAACCCGGTTTCCTCGGCCAGACCGATGAAGTCCCCAGGCGGCACACGGCCCATGGTCGGGTGATCCCAGCGCACCAGCGCTTCGGCGGCATTCAACCGACCCGTGGCGAGGCACAGCTTCGGTTGATAAAACACCATCAACTGTTTCTCTTCGATAGCCTTGCGCAGCTGATTTTCCAGCTGCAAGCGCTCCAGCGTGCTGGCTTGCAGGCTGTCGGTGTAGAACTGGAAGTTATTTCCGCCCAAGTGCTTGGCGTGCTGCATGGCCATATTTGACTGATGGACCAGCGCGGAAATTTCTCGCGCGTTGTCCGGCAACATACTGATGCCCATGGACGCGCTAACCACCAGTTCATGGCCCTCGACAGTGATCGGCAAGCGCAGCTTGGTCGACAGTCGGGTCGCCACCCGCGCCAGGCTCGACAGGTTGCCGTAGGCATTGAACAACACGGCAAACTCATCGCCGGATAAGCGAGCGATGGTATCCGCCTCAGGCAACGCATTGACCAACCGCCGGGCCATTTTCTGCAAGAGCTGGTCGGCGATTTCATGGCCAAGGCTGTCGTTGAGCAGCTTGAAGCGATCCAGATTGATGTGCAGCAACGCCAGACTGCGGTAGCCGCCCTGGCGCACCCGCTGATGAGCTTCGCTTAGCCGTTCGCGGAACAGAGAACGGTTGGCCAGGCCCGTTAATTCGTCGTAATGCGTCAGGTAACGCATGCGCTCTTCAGATTCGCGCCGAGCCGATAGATCGGCGAAGAAGCCCACGATATGGCTCACATTTCCCCGAGCATCGCGCACAGCGTTCAGTTGCAACCACTGCGGATACAACTCGCCATTCTTGCGGGTTTCTACCAGCTCGCCCTGCCAACTGCCGTGCTGCTCCAGCGCCTGATGAATCGCCGTGTAGTGCCGGCGGGCATCCCGGCTGCACGGCAACTCGACCACGTTGCGTCCGATCATGTCTTCAATGTCATAGCCAGTGACTCGGCTGAAGGCCTGATTGACCGCGATCAGCGCGTAATCCGGATCGAAAATCACGATGCCTTCGCTGGCGGCTTCGAACACCGTCGCGGCCAGTTGCCGTTGCTCTTCCAGAGCCTTGCTGACGCTGATGTCGCGACGGGTGCCGACCATGCGGATCACCCGGCCATTTTCGCCGCGCTCAACCGCTCGACCGCGGTCCTCGATCCAGACCCAATGGCCATCGCCGTGGCGCACGCGGTACTCAATCTGGTAATCCTCGCTGCGGCCCTTCAGATGCTCGACCAGCGCACGCTTGAGCGACGGCAAGTCATCAGGGTGCAGGCGCGGCTTGAGGTGGCGAAGCATCGCCGTCACGAGTTCCGGCTCCAGGCCGAACAGCTCCTGAAGCTGGGTGTGATGGACTTCGTCGGTTTGCAGGTTCCAGTCCCACAACCCGAGCTCACTGGCCTTCAACGCCAGGGCGAGACGCGCTTCACTCTTGCTCAGGGCCTGGTTGGCAGCGTCCAGCTCCAGGCTGCGCTGGGCAACACGGCTTTCCAGCTCGATCTGAATTTGCCGCAGCTCGTCTTCAGCACGACGGCGCTGGTCGATTTCCTTGGCCAGCTTTTGATTGAGCTGGTCGCTGCAGCTTTGAGCTTGCTGCAAATGCTCGATCAATGCCTGATTCTGGAAGCGCCGCAACAATCCACTATCGATGAGCCGATTGACCTGCCAGGCGACCACACTCAACGCGCCGAGCAAAATCAGACCAAACCAGCCCCAGCCCTGACTCTGTTCATCGCCGCCCCAGAACAGATAGCCGATGGCCGGCAACAAACAGGGCAAGGTAAAGGACAGGAACGCCGGAAGACTGACCGCGTAGGCAACGCTGGCCGAAAGCGCTGCGGCACCGATCAGGCCGAACACCCAGGCTTGTTGCATGAAGTTATCGGCGGGTACCAGCGCAATGCCGGCGCCGGCCAGGGTCAGACCGGTCATGGCCGAACCCAGCAAAAACATGCGGCGCCAGATCGGATGGGCCTGACGGTTGGGTATCGCCGAATCGAAGGCCGCGACTTGAATCACCCGCAACGCCACCAGCGACAACAGCCACACCAGCCAGACGCTCACCAGGAAGTAACGCTGCGGACTCCAAAGCAAGCCAGCGCAGACCAGACCATTGATCAACATGAATAATGTGGGCAGCAATGAGCCCTGATAAAGCAGACGCGTGCGTTCGACCGCCATTTCCATGGCGTACTGTTTGCGGATAACCCGGGGCTCCACAACGGGGCCCGACAGGTCGGTGCTGAGGGTCATAGGCAATGTTCTTGTTCTTATAATGGTGAGCATGAGCCCGAAACGTCGAAGGAGCATACACAAGCAAATGCCCGGACCAAACTGCTCCAGATCATAAAATCGACAAAAACTGCAGCACCCCTGACCCGCTGAAAAGCCTTGGAGCGAACCCCGCCAACGCCTGCAGCCAGTGACCGACCGGTCGTCATCCGTGCTTCTTTCATCGGCTAATGCAAAGCTCGGTTTGCCCGGTGTGACGGCGCACCCTAGAATGCCCCGATGCGCGATGATCTCTCCCTTCTGCTGAACTCCCTCAACGATGCCCAACGCCAGGCCGTAGCTGCCCGCGTGGGTCGTCAGTTGGTCCTGGCCGGTGCTGGTTCCGGTAAAACCCGAGTGCTGGTGCACCGTATCGCCTGGTTGATCCAGGTCGAAAACGCCTCGCCCCACTCCATCCTGTCGGTGACCTTCACCAATAAGGCCGCTGCCGAGATGCGTCATCGCATCGAGCAGCTGATGGGTATCAACCCGGCCGGCATGTGGGTCGGCACCTTCCACGGCCTGGCGCACCGCTTGTTGCGGGCGCACTGGCAGGAAGCCGGCCTGAGCCAGACTTTCCAGATTCTCGACAGCGACGACCAGCAACGACTGGTCAAGCGGGTGATCCGCGAGCTGGGTCTGGACGAGCAACGCTGGCCGGCCCGTCAGGCCCAGTGGTTCATCAACGGGCAGAAAGACGAAGGTCTGCGTCCGCAACACATTCAAGCCAGCGGCGATCTGTTCCTGGCGACCATGCGCAGCATTTATGAAGCCTATGAGGCGGCGTGCCTGCGCGCTGGCGTGATCGACTTCTCCGAATTGCTGCTGCGCGCCCTCGATCTATGGCGCGATCATCCGGGCCTGCTGGCGCACTATCAGAAACGCTTCCGGCACATTTTGGTGGACGAGTTCCAAGACACCAACGCCGTGCAGTACGCCTGGTTGCGTCTGCTGGCCAAGGGCGGCGACAGCCTGATGGTGGTCGGCGACGACGATCAGTCGATCTACGGCTGGCGCGGCGCGAAAATCGAGAACATCTATCAGTACTCCGATGATTTCCCGGATGCTGAAACCATTCGTCTGGAGCAGAACTACCGCTCCACCGCCGGCATCCTCAAAGCGGCCAACGCCCTGATCGCCAATAACACCGGACGCATGGGCAAAGAGCTGTGGACCGACGGCGGCGAAGGCGAAGCGATCAATCTGTACGCCGCGTTCAACGAACACGATGAAGCACGTTACGTGGTAGAAACCATCGAAAGCGCGCTGAAAACCGGCTTGGCCCGCAGTGATATCGCGATTTTGTACCGCTCCAACGCCCAATCACGCGTTTTGGAAGAAGCTTTGCTGCGTGAGCGTATTCCGTACCGCATCTATGGCGGTCAGCGCTTCTTCGAACGGGCAGAAATCAAAAACGCCATGGCCTACCTGCGCTTGCTGGAAGGTCGTGGCAACGATGCAGCGCTGGAGCGGGTGATCAACGTTCCGGCCCGTGGTATCGGTGAGAAAACCGTTGAAGCGATCCGCGACCACGCCCGTCACAGCGATGTGTCGATGTGGGAAGCCATGCGCCTGCTGGTGGCTAACAAAGGCCTGACCGGTCGCGCGGCCGGCGCGCTGGGCGCATTTATTGAGCTGATCGAGAACCTCGCCGCCAAGTGCATGGAGATGCCGCTGCATCTGATGACCCAGACCGTCATCGAGCAGTCGGGGCTGATCGCCTACCACGAAGCGGAAAAAGGCGAGAAAGGCCAGGCCCGGGTAGAAAACCTTGAGGAATTGGTCAGCGCCGCGCGCAACTTCGAAAACGCTGAAGAAGACGAAGACCTGACGCCATTGGCGGCGTTCCTCGGTCATGCGTCGCTGGAGGCCGGGGACACTCAGGCTGACGAGCACGAAGACAGCATTCAGTTGATGACCTTGCACAGCGCCAAGGGTCTGGAATTCCCTTATGTGTTCCTGGTGGGCATGGAAGAAGGCCTGTTCCCGCACAAGATGAGCCTTGAAGAACCGGGTCGTCTTGAAGAGGAGCGCCGTTTGGCCTACGTCGGTATCACCCGGGCGATGCAGAACCTGGTGATGACCTATGCTGAAACCCGACGCCTGTACGGCAGCGAGACTTACAACAAGGTGTCGCGTTTCGTACGTGAAGTGCCGAAAGGCCTGATCCAGGAAGTGCGGCTGTCCAACAGCGTCAGCCGTCCGTTCGGCGGTGGTCAGCAGCAGAGCTCCAGCAGCCTGTTTGGCGGTAGCGAAATCCCGGACACCGGGTTCAGCCTCGGCCAGGCCGTACGGCATTCGGTGTTCGGCGACGGCGTGATCCTGAACTTCGAAGGCGCCGGGGCTCAGGCTCGGGTGCAGGTGAACTTCAGCGAAGGCAGCAAGTGGCTGATGTTGGGCTACGCGAAGCTCGAAGCTGTTTAAAGCTACCTGATAGCTTTTCTGTAGGAGTGAGCCTGCTCGCGATTGGGATCGCTGCGGTGTATCTGTTAAATCGCGGTGTGGCTATCGCGAGCAGGCTCACTCCCACAGGGTTTTGTGTTGAACCTGCCTCAACGGGTTGATCTGACAAAAGGCGTAAAACATGGGCTCAGGCTTCTTTTCTTCCTGGACATTCTGGGCCCTGTTGTCAGCGGCATTTGCCGCCATGACCGCGATCTTCGCCAAAATCGGTATCGAAAACGTCAACTCCGACTTCGCCACCCTGCTGCGTACCGTGGTGGTTTTGGTCAGCCTGGCCTTGATTTTGTACGCCACGGGCCAATATCAGTCATTAGGATCGATCTCTGCCAGGAGCTACCTGTTCCTGCTGCTGTCGGGACTGGCCACCGGTGCCTCGTGGATCTGCTACTTCCGCGCACTGAAACTGGGGCCGGCCTCGCTGGTCGCTCCGGTGGACAAGCTCAGCGTGGTGCTGGTGGCGGTGCTCGGCGTGATCCTGCTGGGCGAAAAACTCGACCTGCGCCAATGGGGCGGAATCGGCCTGATTACGGCCGGTGTGGTCATGCTGGCGCTGCGACGCTAGAAATCCTTCCTACAGACCTTACCCACTCGTCCTACGGACCAAAGTTAACAGGCCTTATTGCGCTGATTGAAGCTGAACACAACCTGTCAGGCAAAAGCCCGAAACACTCTGCCGCTAGCCAGTAACACTTCAGCTGTGCAACATGGCGCGCGTGCCATCCACAAATGGGAATTCCCTTTATGAAACGTTTTCTTAGCATCGCCATGGCGTTGTGCATCGGCCTGACGATGAGCCTCGACGCCAACGCCAAGCGCTTTGGTGGCGGCAAGAGCTCCGGCGCTGCGCCGACTCACCAGACCAGCCAAATGGCTCCTTCTTCTCCTGGCGTAGGCGGTGCTGCTGCCACTGCCGGTGCGGCCGGTGCCGCGGGCGCTGCTGCCAAGGCTGGCGGTGCTTCGCGCTGGCTCGGCCCTCTGGCCGGTATCGCTGCCGGTGGCCTGCTGGCGTCCATGTTCATGGGCGGCGGCTTCCAGGGCATGCAGATCTTCGACATCCTGATCATGGCGGTCATCGCCTTCCTGATCTTCCGTTTCATCGCCGCTCGTCGTCGCAAACAGCAAGAGCACATGGCTCCAGCCGGCGCACCGATGCAGCGTGAAGTGTTCGAGCAGAAGCCAGCGGCCATGGGCTCGATCTTCGGCGGCTCGGCAGCACCGGTTGCCGCTCGTCCGGTGATCAACGCTCCGGCCTGGTTCAATGAAAAGAACTTCATTGAAGCGGCCCGCAACCACTTCCAGTCCCTGCAGCAACACTGGGACGCCAACGAAATGGACAAGATCGCCGAGTTCGTGACCCCGCAACTGCTGGAGTTCCTCAAGCGCGAACGTGCCGATCTGGGCGACGGTTTCCAGTCCACCTACATTGATAACCTCAATGTTCAACTGGACGGCGTGGATGACCGTGCCGACAAGACCATCGCCACCCTGACCTTCACCGGTGTGTCGAAGACCTCGCGTTTCGACCAGGGCGAAGTGTTCAGCGAAAGCTGGAACATGGAACGTCCGCAGGGCGAGAACCAGCCTTGGCTGGTCGCCGGTATCCGCCAGAACGGCTGATCCCTTCTGCGTTAAGCATGCTGTAATAAAAACCCCAGCCTCGGCTGGGGTTTTCTATTTCGCAGTTGCATCTATAGCGAGCTACTGTATAAACCGCCCCAACTAAACCGCGCCATCAAGCAAGAGGATCCCGGACGTGGAAGAAATCATCGAACAACTGCGTGAAGCCAACGAACCGGTACCGGTCCCCTTGGAATTGCCCGACGAAGATCAATTGGTGGAAATCGAAGAACAGCTGTTCATCGACATTCCGTTTGTCTTCAGAGAGTTTTTGCTGACCGTCAGCGACGTCGTCTACGGCAGCCTGGAGCCGGTAACCGTTACCGACCCGCAATCCCACACCTACCTGCCGGACGTTGCCGCCAACGCCTGGGATGCGGGTGTTGATCGCAGCATGATTCCGATCTGCCAGGACGGTGACAACTACTACCTGGTCGAAGAAGACGGCACCGTGGTGCTGTGGCTGGCCGAAGAAGAGCTGATTGCCGAAGAAACCTGGGAATCGGTGTGGCACTGGGCGCGGGACGTCTGGCTGGAAAGCTGAGCAAGCGCGACTTTGTAGCAGCTGGCGTAGCCTGCGTCCGGCTGCGCAGCAGTCGTAAACCCTAAAGACTCGGTTTACCTGGAAATCTCATTGTCCGATTTTGCGACTGCTTCGCAGTCGAACGCAGCCTTCGGCAGCTGCTACAGAGGTCTCAGTGGCTGGACGAGTCCTTGTGGTTGTCCAATGTTTCGAGCAACGCTACCTGCATCCGTGTGTGTACGCGGATGAACCAGCGCCAGAGCAGCGCCACTACAGCGGCCGCGACGACGACGATCAGCACCAACAACTTGTTGGTCGGCAGAATACTGGCCGACAAGGCTGCCAGCAGCAGGAAAATCACCAGCAGCGAGAGGATCGGGATCACTTCGGCGATCACCCGACGCACTCGCTGCGTGTGGCGGCCAGCCATCTCCGGCTTCACGCCCATCTCCGCCAACAGCATCGAGAGCGCCTTGAGCTTGCGATAGGCGGCGATCAGGAACGGTAGCGACAACAGCAACGCCCCGCCCCAAATCAACGCTTTCTGCCAGCTCGGGTCGCTGATCCAGTCTTGCAGGTAAGCGGACATGCGCTCGGCGAAATAAGCGCCCGAGAAGAAGATCGCGATCACCAGCGCCAGATTGACGCCCACCTGCAACAGAATCCGCCGAATCATCGACGCCAACAGCGCGCCCTCGCCCTGAGGCTGGATGCTACGCAGCCATTCGCCGTACATCCCCAATACCCTGCCCAGTCGCTTCGGCACCACCGCGGCAAGCTTGATCGACAGCGGATCAGCCGCGCGGATCAGGTAAGGCGTCAGCAACGTGGTGATCACCGAGACGGCAACGGCGACCGGGTAAAGGAAGTTGCTGGTGACCTGCAACGTCATACCCAGCGCCGCGATGATGAAAGAAAATTCGCCAATCTGCGAAAGCCCCATCCCGACGCGAAGTGAGGTACGTCCATCATTGCCAGCGATAAAGGCACCAAGGCCGCAAGACAACATCTTGCCCAACACCACGGCCACGGTGATCACCGCAATTGGCCACGCATACTGCAGCAGGATCATCGGATCGAGCATCAGCCCAATGGCGACAAAGAAGATCGCACTGAACAGGTCGCGAACCGGTTCGATCAAGCGCTCGATTTTCAACAATTGCCGAGATTCAGCCATGATCGCGCCAATCAGGAAGGCGCCGAGCACCATGCTGTACTCGAGTTTGACCACCAGCAAACAGAAGCCGAAACACAGCCCCAACACGGTGATCAGCAGCATTTCATTGCTTTCGAACTTCGCCACGTAGGCCAGCAATCGCGGCACCAGCAGGATGCCGATGACCAGTGCGACGATCATGAACAGCGAGAGCTTGCCGACCGTGGAAAACACTTCGCCGGAACTGACCGTACCGCTGACCGCGATGCTCGACAGCAAGGCGATGATGCCGATGCCAAGGATGTCTTCAACGATCAGCACGCCGAAAATCAGCTGCGCAAAGCGCTCGTTCTTCATCTTCAGATCGTTGAGCGCCTTGACGATGATGGTGGTTGAGGAAATCGCCAGAATCGCGCCGAGGAACAGCGAGTCCATGGTGTTCCAGTCGAACCAGCGACCGATCTCGTAACCGATCCAGATCATCAGCACGATTTCCAGGAACGCCGCGATGAACGCGGTGGCGCCGACCTTGAACAGCTTGCGCAGGCTGAACTCCAGGCCCAGGCAGAACATCAGGAAAATCACCCCGAGTTCGGCGAGGGTTTTGATGGTTTCTTCATCGTGGATCAGGCTGAACGGCGGGGTGTGCGGGCCGATGATGAAGCCGGCAACGATGTAGCCGAGCACCACCGGTTGTTTTAAGCGATGAAACAGCACAGTCACCACACCTGCGATCAACATGATCACTGCCAGATCTTGAATAAAACTGATGGCATGCATGGCGTGGGGCTCCTTAAGGGGGACTTTTGGAGGTTAACACCACGACTTCCGCTGCAAAGGCGGTGCAATATATGGAAACAGATCGATCCGGGCGTGACGGCAGCCAGCCGCCCGGCGTCCCGATAACTGTTGGTTTGAAAAAGCTGACAAGGCACCCGCAGAGGTGCCGCCCTCCCGAAATTCTGCCTTGAACCGTGAGAACGCTATGGAACCCGGAAACGCACAACTGTCGATGACGGTATTGATGACCCCCGACATGGCCAACTTCTCTGGCAATGTCCACGGCGGTACCTTGCTCAAATACCTCGACGAAGTGGCCTACGCCTGTGCCAGCCGTTATGCCGGCCGCTACGTGGTGACCCTGTCGGTGGACCAGGTGATTTTCCGCGAGCCGATTCATGTCGGCGAACTGGTGACCTTTCTGGCCTCGGTCAATTACACCGGCAACACCTCCATGGAGGTGGGCATCAAGGTAGTGACCGAAAACATCCGCGAGCGCTCGGTGCGCCACACCAACAGCTGCTTCTTCACCATGGTCGCCGTGGATGACGACCGTAAACCGGCTGTTGTCCCGCCACTGCAACCGCTGAACAGCGAAGATAAACGCCGCTTCATGCAGGCCCAGCAACGTCGGCAGATTCGCCAGGAACTGGAAAAGCGTTATCAGGACATCAAGGGCGACGCCTGAAACCTGTTATCAGCTTCAGATAGCTTTCGCGAGCAGGCTTGCTCCCACAGGAGATCTATGTGGGAGCGAGCCTGCTCGCGAATGGCTTCGACGCGGAACTCAGAGACTGATTGCTGTCGCTTCGAACCGCACCCGCGGGTGGGCAATCCGGTCCTGAGCCCGCACCAGTTCCAGCTCATAGCTGGAGCAGGCCTGGGTTTCCAGCAGCACTTCATGCACCGCCGACGCGGCGAATTCAAAAGCCGCCACCAGGCTATCGCCCAACAGTACGCGAGCCAGAAACAGTCCAGAGGTCAGGTCGCCGACGCCCACCGGCTGACGCGGGAACGCCAGCAGCGGACGGCGCAGATGCCAGCTGTCTTCGGCCGTCACCAGCAACATCTCGAAAACATCCCCCGGTTTACCGGGATAGTCCAGATGCTTGACCAGCACAGCCTTCGGACCACGCGCCAGCAGCGCTCGCGCCATGGCGAGGCAATCGAACAACGATTGCGGCTTGCGCCCCGAAAAACTGTCCAGCTCCAGCTGGTTCGGGCACATGAAGTCCGCCACGGCAGCCGCCTCCTCCAGCAGGAAATCGCTGACTTCCGCGGGCACGCTGCAACCCTTCTCCGGATGGCCCATCACCGGGTCACACAGATACAGTGCCTTGGGATTCATCGACTTGATCCGCGCCACACCTGTCAGGATCGCCCGGCCCTGGGCAGCACTGCCGAGATAGCCGGACAACACAGCGTCGCAGTTGCCCAGCTCGCCAATTGCCGCGATGCCTTCGACCAGGTCGGGAATCTGATGCGGCGCCAGCACTTCACCGGCCCACTGGCCGTACTGGGTGTGGTTGGAGAACTGCACCGTATTGAGCGGCCAGACATTCACCCCGACCCGCTGCATCGGGAAAACCGCGGCGCTGTTGCCAGCGTGGCCGAACACCACGTGGGACTGGATGGCGAGCAGATGGGGCGTACGTTTCATGCGGTGAGTTTTCCGTCAAACGATTGAAATTCAAGCCGCGCAGTATGCGACTAAACGCAGCCTGTACGACAGACCGGTGACGCAGTTAAGCTGACACTATCTTGTTGGAGCAACGTGTTGATGCTGACCCTTGGAAATATCTTCGTCCTGATGCTGCTTGCCACCGGTGGCGCGTGGGTATGGCACAACCATGGCTTGCGCGAGCGCGCGCTGGAGCGGGTCAAGCTGCATTGCACAAAGCTCGGAATCGAGCTGCTGGACGGCAACGTGGCCTTGAAGAAGATAGCGTTCATTAAAGACGCCAACGGCCGGCGGCGCCTCGCCCGTGTGTATAACTTCGAATTCACCGTGACCGGTGAAAGCCGTCACAACGGCACCATCACCCAGTTCGGCGCCCACAGTGCGCAGATTGAGCTGGCGCCCTACCCGATGCCGTTCGACGACACGCCTGCGGTGACCGATGCAGTGAAACCGCGCGCCGAGGTGATCGAGATGAGCCAGTGGCGGCAAGAACACACTAAATGGCGTCCTTGATTCAAGTCGCGCTCGACCGGCAGTCGGCTAGCTCTCTTTGCAATGAATCAACATCCTGCGGCTCACTGAAAATCAGCTCGATGCGCGAATCACGCCGCCATTCGCTGGGCTGCCAGTCCAGCACCGAGTTTTCCAGCGCATTCGCCGAAACCCAACCGTCGACGCTGTGGATAACCAGCTTCGCCCGCCGCCAGGCAAGGCTTTCAAGCCAACAGCCAAGGAGCGTCGCATCGAAAGTCTGAATCGGATGCCAGCGCCACCCCACGCTCCAGCCGCCCTCCTGTTCCTGACTCAAGCAAATTGGCAGCGCAGGATCGGTCCAGATGGCCGGCAGCTGTGCCAATCCTTTGGGCGCAACGAAGTTATCCACACCCGCTACAGCCTGAACCCCAAGCCCTGGTAACTCACTCAATGGCAACGCGGCTTGCTGCGTCCAGTACAACGGACGCGCCGGCAACTGTGCGGCGATTCGCTGGCGATCAGTATCGTCGATATTTTCGGCTTTATTCATCAGCAACAACCCGGCGCTCTTGAGCGCTTCCTGTTGCGCCACCGGCAGCGGTTTGCCGGCAGCAAGCGCCTGGGCGTCCAGCACCAGCACGCAGGGTTGAACAGCCAACACGCCTTGCCACGGCGCCTCACTCAATTGCCTGAGCAATTGCGCCGGATGTCCCAGCCCGGAGGGCTCGATAAACAGTCGATCCGGCCGCGACTTGCGCAACAAACGCCCGAGGCCGATTTGAAACGGTGCACCATTCACGCAACACAAACAGCCCCCGGCCACTTCACCCAGTGCGATACCATCGGCGTCCTGGGTCAGCAACGCAGCGTCGAGGCCGATCTGGCCGAACTCGTTGATCAGTACCGCCCAACGCTCATTCGCCGGCCGCTGCGCCAGCAGGTGCTTGATCAGGCTGGTCTTGCCGGCACCCAAGGGGCCAGCAATGACGTGAGTGGGAATGTTCTGCAACATGGTCGAAGATTTCTGAGGAGGTAAAGGATGCGGTTGATGGGGTTGTCGGTGCTCTTGGCGCTCATGTCCGGCGACGCGCTGGCCCAAGCTTGCGTGGTACATAGCACGGCTGCGCGACTCGACGTGAAAGTCTGCCAGCAGAACCGCAACATCCCGGAAAAGCTATTCGCCGATGGTTTCTGCCAGCCGAGCCTTCCTGGCCAGAAAGTCGAAGTGCAGTACGTCGACCAATGCCCCACCGGCGCGTTCGGCGTGTGCAGCAACGCCCAAGTCGCCAATATGCCTTACCGGCAGGATATTCACTATTACGGCGTAGCCACGGATGCGGCGTATTTGAAACCATTTTGCGAAGCTCAGAGCCAGGGAACCTGGCTCAAACCGTGAGCCGCTAGCTCAGCCAGTCGAGCGTCAGGATCAGCCGCCGCTCACCGGACGCAAGCTGTGGCGAGCGGTGAATAAGTCCGAAGCCTTCGTTGCCATGCCATTTCTCGCCTTTGAGTAACGCGACTTCGCCGCTGGCGATCTGCTCGATCAGCGGACCGTCCTGGGGTTCGGCTTCGGCTTTACCCAGTTGTCGGCGATCCATCGCACCTTCCTTCAGCCACTGGCTGCCGATCCCGGAATACGTGGTGATCAGCCGCACCGGCACGTGATCCACATGGAAACGCGGGCACATAGCCTTGTCCAGGACCCGCAAGCGCAGGCCGACACGCTTGGCGCCCATCAAACAGGCGAAAGCACTGACCAGCCAGGAAACGTCGGCGATGAAACCTTCGTAACCTTCGAGATCACTGAAACCTGAGGCTAATCCATGAAGATTGGGTTTGGTGTCATCGCTGGGCAATTCCAGAACCAGCGACTCGGCCAACGGCTCGTTCAGTGACAGCAGCAAACGCCCGAAATCAGCGATGTGCGCCGGCAGTTGGCGCTGCCAAACGGCGAGGTTTACGCCGTCATCCAGTATTCGGGGGAGCGCTTGCGGCGTCTCACCTTGAACCTGATGAATGATCGGTCGCAGTTTCAGACTGGGTGCCAACATCAGGCTGCCACCTCTTCATGCCATGGGCCAAATGGGTCTGGCAGTAGTCGCCAGCCCTCGATGCCTAACGCCATTTCATCGTCGGTCAGCAGGCAATTGTCGAGTTCGCTGATGAGTTGCGCGAAGTCGATGTTCTGGCCGATGAACACCAGTTCCTGGCGGCAATCGCCAGTGGTTGCGGTCCAGTTTTCCATGATCCCGGCGGTGCTTTCTTCGTCCTGCGGCCACTGGGTTTTCGGCACGAAACGCCACCAGCGTCCGGCGAAACCATGGCGCATCAATCCGCCGGCCTGGGACCAGCTACCGGCGTCCATGTGCTTGCTGGCCAGCCAGAAGAAGCCCTTGGAGCGCAGCAGTTTACCGTTCAGCCACGGGCGGTCGATGAAGCTGTAAAAGCGCTGCGGATGAAACGGTCGGCGTGCTCGGTAGGCTGTCGAGGCGATGCCGTATTCCTCGGTTTCCGGCACGTGTTCGCCACGTAGTTCCTGTAACCAGCCCGGCGCCTGAGCGGCCTTCTCGAAGTCGAAACGACCGGTATTGAGGATCTTCTCCAAGGGGATTTCGCCCATGACCATCGGGATGATTTCCGCCTGGGCGTTAAGCCGCTCAAGGATCGCGATCAGCTCCTGGCGTTCTCTGCTGCTGATCAAGTCGATCTTGCTGATCAGAATCACGTCGGCGAATTCGATCTGCTCGATCAACAGGTCGGTGATCGAGCGTTCGTCTTCCTCGCCCAAGGTTTCACCACGGGATGCGAGGCTTTCGGCGGCCTGATAGTCGAGCAGGAAGTTCATACCATCGACCACGGTGACCATGGTGTCGAGCCGGGCGATGTCGGCCAGGCTCTGCCCTTCTTCATCGCGGAAGGTGAAGGTTTCCGCCACGGGCAGCGGCTCGGAAATGCCAGTGGACTCGATCAATAAATAATCAAAGCGACCCTCCTTGGCGAGTTTGCTCACCTCTTCCAGCAAGTCTTCGCGCAAGGTGCAGCAGATGCAGCCATTGCTCATCTCCACCAGTTTTTCTTCCGCGCGGTTCAGGCTGACATCGCGCTGGACTTCGCCGCCATCAATGTTGATTTCGCTCATATCATTAACGATCACGGCGACGCGCAGCTTCTCGCGATTGCGCAGCACGTAGTTGAGCAGCGTGCTTTTGCCAGCGCCGAGAAAGCCCGACAGGACGGTGACGGGGAGACGATTGGGCATCAGGTATTCCTCATAGAGATGCCCGGTCGCAGTGTCGGGCTTAACTTGATGTTATAGTATAACAACACAATCAAGCCACTCTCCTCTTGTCCACGATGACAAAAGGCACGATGCTCAAGCCCGTTCGGTCCGTGAGAAATCCTATGCGTGCAGCCCTGAAAATAGCGCTGATGAGCTTTTCGCTGCTGGTCGCTGTCGATGCCTGGGCGCAAATCCCGAGCCTGGCCAAATGCACCCGAAGCGCCAATCTGCTGGCCTGCGTGGATGGCGACGGCAATGCCTACAGCGTCAACACCGTCGGAAGCACGATCTATCTGCGGGGCTTCGAAGCGGCCGGAAAACGCCACTGGGCGCAGACCAACAGTCGCTACGGGCAACTCACGTTCTTCACTGGGCTCGCTTCCGATGGCGAGGCCTGGGTCGGCTACAACCGTCGCGTCGGCTGGACCACGATCAATCGGTTTTCTAGTTCCGGTGGTAGCAGTGGCAAGTTCACCTGTAGCCGAATTACCGGGTGTTAGGCCTGGGATTTTTTCTGCTCTTGCTGCCAGGCGATGTAACTGTTTACCGGCGGATTTTTCTGGAAGTAGCGCTGTAATCCTTCGAACAAGCCATCGGCTACGGCCTGCTGGTGGCGTGCGGTGACCAGTCGCTGACTGTCGCGAGCGTTGGAGATGAAGCCGGTTTCCACCAGGATCGACGGCACATCCGGCGACTTCAGCACCGCAAATCCCGCTTGTTCCACGCGCTTCTGATGCAATGTGGTGATGCCCGCCAGACTGCCGAGCACCGTGCTGCCCAACTGCAAACTGGCGGCGAGGGTCGCGTTCATCGACATGTCGAGAATCACCCCGGCAAGCATCGGGTCCTTGTCTTTGAGATTGAGCAGGCTGGTAGCGCCCAGCAGGTCTGCGCCGTTCTCACGTTGCGCCATGAAACGCGCCGTCGCCGACGTTGCGCCGCCTTCAGAGAGGCAGTAGACAGACGCGCCCGACGCCGTCAGACGTGGTGCCGCGTCCGCATGCACCGAGATGAACATGTCGGCGTTGTGCTTGCGGGCGATCTCCACACGCTTGCGCAACGGGACGAAGAAGTCGTCGTTGCGCACCAGTTTCACGTCGAAGCCCTTCTCGCGTTTCAGCCGTTTGGCCAATAGCTGGGCGATGGACAGCACCACGTCTTTCTCACGCTCACCTTTGGCGCCGACCGCGCCGGGGTCTTTGCCACCGTGACCAGGGTCGACCACGACGATGATGTCGCGCTTGGGGTGAGCCTTGTCGACGGTCGTCTCGGTCGCTGCCGCCATTTGTAACGGCGCAGCCGTCTTCAGATCGAGTACCAGTCGATGGCCCTGACCGTTCTGTGGCGGCAGTAAAAAACTGGCGAGCTGCACCGGACTGCTGAGGTCGAGGACGATTCGCGTATCGCCCTGGCCGAAGGGCCCAGAGCGGATCGAACGAATCACTGTGTTGCTGAGCGCCAACTGACTGAAGTCGCCACTGAGGTTGGCGCCACTCAGATCGATGATCAGCCGTTCGGGAGCGCTCAGGGAAAACGTCTTGTATTGCACCGGCCCGCTCAGATCGAACACCAATCGCAACTTTTCATCCGAACGCCAGAGCCGCGCATTGCGAATCTGAGTGGC
Source organism: Pseudomonas sp. GL_093 (assembly GCF_057837605.1). NCBI lineage: Bacteria > Pseudomonadati > Pseudomonadota > Gammaproteobacteria > Pseudomonadales > Pseudomonadaceae > Pseudomonas > Pseudomonas sp. GL_093. Next base: position 6,972,442 of record NZ_CM174448.1, read on the forward strand.
CGAGACGCCAAACGGTAAAGCGAAGGCCGCGCTGGCCAGGATCAGATTGAGCAAGTGACGTCTGTACATGATGAAAGCCTGTTCATGAAAAAGGCATGGTCGATTCTAATGTAATAACATAACATACAGAATCGACTCCCACGATGGACCTGCTCATGAATGCGCTGACTCTGCCGGATATCGCCGCGCAGGCCGCACGCCAAGCCCTGCCACTTGAGTGGGTGGGTATGTGTGGCATTGCTCTTCCTGTTTTGTTCGATGGCCAACGGCTGAGTGCGAAAGCCGACGCCGGCGTTAGCCTTGATGATGGAGAGGCGCGCGGTATTCATATGTCGCGGCTGTACTTGGCGCTGGAAATTCTCGAGCGAGAAAACCTGACGCCGGCCTTGTTGCGGAAAGTTTTGCAAAGTTTTCTCGAGACGCATGAAGGTCTGTCCAACAGCGCGTACTTAAAAATCCACACCGATTTACTGCTCAAAAGACCGGCGCTGGTCAGTCCATTGGCCGGCTGGAAAACCTATCCAGTGAGCATCGAAGCACGTTTGAAAAACGCGATGTTCCACGTGGAACTAAAAATCGACGTGCCTTATTCCTCGACTTGTCCGTGTTCAGCTGCGCTTTCCCGGCAGCTGATTCAGCAGCAATTCGTCGATGACTTCGCCAATAAGCCGTTGCAACACGCCGATGTGTTGGCTTGGCTCGGCTCCACAAAAGGCATTGTTGCAACGCCTCACAGCCAACGGAGCAATGCTGAATTGCGGCTTCGACTGGATGACTTCTTGGATGACCTGCCGCTGATCGCGATCATCAACGACGCCGAAGCGGCCCTCGGCACCGCCGTACAAACCGCCGTAAAACGCGCCGACGAACAAGCCTTCGCGCTGGCCAACGGGCAGAACCTGATGTTCTGCGAAGACGCCGCACGACGTTTGAACCTGGCCCTGAAACGCTCCCCCGGCATCAACGCCTTCCACCTACGAGTCGTCCACGCGGAAAGCCTCCACGCACACGATGCTGTCGCCGAAAGCCGCTGGAATTGGGAGGCCGCATGATTCATTGCCAAGCCTTGCGATGGGGTGCACCCGGCCAACCACTGACTCCACCCGTGGATTTCGAACTGACCAAAGGAAGTCTCACCGCCGTAATCGGTGCGAACGGTTCGGGTAAAAGCAGCCTGCTTAAAGTCATCGCGGGTTTGCAAAAACCGCTGACCGGCAAAGTCATCCTGGATGTTCCACGCAAGGGCAAGCTCTCGTTCCTACCTCAGCAACAACACCTGGATCGCCAATTCCCCATCAGCTTGCAAGAGTTAGTGGCCGCCGGTTTCTGGGGTAGCACGCAGTCTCCCGAGATACGCAGACAACGCCTCAAAGCCGTGCTGGAAAACTGGTGTCTGAGCGGACTGGAACAGCGCCCGTTGATGGCCTTGTCCGGCGGCGAATTACAGCGTGCCCTGCTCGCCCGTTTGAGCCTCGCGGAGGCGCCACTGCTGTTGCTCGACGAGCCCCACGCCGCCCTCGACGAGCTCGGTCAGGCACTGCTCTGGAAACACATTCACGCCTGGCATGCCGAAGGCCGAACCCAGCTGATCGTATGCCATGACCTGGCCGCCGTTCGCCAACACATTCCTCAAACGTTGCTGATCAAAAGCACCGGCTGCGTCATCGGATCGAGCGTTGAACTGATCCATCAACAACCCCATACGCGGGTGGCCTGATGCTCGCGGCCGCTCAGCTTTGGCAACCGTTCCACGAGTTCGTGTTCATGCGTCGAGCACTACTCGGCGGGTTGGTTCTGGCATGCAGTACCGCACCGTTGGGCGTGTTTCTGATCCTGCGCCGCATGAGTTTGATCGGCGACGCGGTGGCTCACGGCATTCTGCCGGGGGCCGCTTTGGGCTTCTGGTTCGCCGGATTGAGTCTGCCGGCGCTGACCGTCGGCGGCCTCGGTGCCGGTCTCGGCATGGCCGGACTCGCCGCCTGGATCACCCGTCGCACCGGCCTGCGGGAAGACGCCAGCCTCGCCGCGATCTACCCGATCTCCCTTGCCTGCGGTGTGCTGATCCTCGGCATCGCCGGCAAACGTCTGGACCTGTTGCACCTGTTGTTTGGCTCGGCGCTGGCAGTCGATGGCCCGACGTTGACGGGCATGCTCTGGGTCTCAGGCTTCAGCCTGATCGCCATGGCCTTCATCTACAAACCGCTGTTGCTGGACACCCTCGACCCACTCTTTCTGCAAACCGTCAGCCGACTTGGTCCCTTGGCACACGGCGTATTTCTAACCCTGGTGGTGCTGAATCTGGTGATTGGTTTCCAGGCCATCGGCGCGCTGATGGTGGTCGGTTTGATGATGTTGCCCGCCGCCGCTTCTCGCTTCTGGAGTCGTCGCTTACCGACGTTGATGGCCATCGCCGCCCTGCTCGGCTGCCTCTCGGTGTGGCTCGGACTGTTGCTGTCGTTCTACTTCTCGCTGCCCAGCGGCCCGGCGATCGTGCTGGTGGCTGGCGGTTTGTATCTGCTGTCCGTGGTGTTCGGACCGGTGCACGGTTTGCTCCGCCGCCCGCCTTTGCTCACATCCCAATGAGGTGTTACCCGATGCGCGTTCTACTCGTGCTGTTCAGTTTGCTGGTGTCGATGTCGCTGTCTGCTGCGGAAAAACTTCAGGTAGTCACCAGTTTCAGCATCCTCGCCGACATGACCCATCAAGTCGGCGGCGACCATATCCAGATCATCAACATGGTCGGCCCGGATGCAGATGCCCACACGTATGAGCCGACACCTGACGATGCCAAGGCGTTGCTCAAAGCCAAACTCATCATCAAAAACGGCTTGGGTTTCGAGCCATGGCTGGACCGTCTGGTGACCAGCACCGAGACCAAAGCGCCAGTGATCAGCGCGAGCCACGGCGTCATCCCGCGTTCCCTGGATGAAGATGGCGAGACGATTCCCGACCCGCACGCTTGGCACAATCTGGCGAACGCTGAGCTGTATATCAGCAACATCACCAAGGCACTGATCGCCGCCGACCCGACGAATAAAAACGACTACGAACGCAACAGTCAGGCCTACCTGAAACAGATCTACGCGCTGCTCGCCGAAGCCAAGACCAAACTCGGTTCGCTGCCACCGGGCAATCGCAAAATCGTGACGTCCCATGACGCCTTCGGTTATCTCGGCCAGGCTTATGGCATCGACTTCATGGCCCCTCAAGGTCTGTCCACTGAGCGCGAACCGTCAGCCGCGGAAGTCGCCGCACTGATCACACAGATACGCCAGGCCAAGGTCAAAGCCGTGTTCATGGAAAACATCAAGGATGCACGCCTGCTCAAGCAGATTGCCGATGAAAGCGGCGCGCACATCGGTGGCACGTTGTACTCCGATGCGCTCGCGGCCAGCGGGCCGGCCAGCACCTTCATCGGGTTGTTCGAGTACAACCTCAACACCCTATACGACGCGTTGAGCAAGCCATGATCCGCAAGAATCCTTCCGGTGATTTGCCGGTGATAGCCGAATCTGCCTACGTGGATAAAACCGCCATCATTTGCGGCAAAGTGGTGATCGGCGAGAACGTCTTCGTCGGTCCTTACGCGGTGATTCGTGCCGACGAAGTGGATGCCTCTGGCGAGATGGAGCCGATCACCATTGGCGCCAACTCGAACATCCAGGATGGCGTGGTGATCCACTCCAAGTCCGGCGCGGCAGTGACCATCGGCGAGTTCAGTTCGATCGCCCACCGCTCGATCGTTCATGGGCCGTGCACGGTTGGCGATCGGGTGTTTATCGGGTTCAACAGCGTGCTGTTCAACTGCGCAGTCGGTGACGGTTGCGTGGTGCGGCACAACTCGGTGGTCGATGGTCGCGACTTGCCCGAAGACTTCTATGTGCCCTCCACCACCCGCATCGGCCCGAAGACAGATCTGTCGCAGTTCCCGCCGGTGAGCGTCAGCGCCTCGGAGTTTTCCGAGGATGTGGCGCGTACCAACGTCGACCTGGTGCGCGGCTACAAAGCCCTGCAGAACGAGTTCTGACCATGAGCAGCGTGCTGATTCGCAATGCCCGGCTGGTGAATGAAGATCGCGAGTTTGACGGTGATTTGCTGGTGAGCAACGGTCGAATCGTGAAGATCGCCAGCAGCATCCACGGTGAAAATGCCGACGTGGAAATCGATGCACAAGGGCAATGGCTGCTGCCCGGAATGATCGACGACCAAGTGCACTTCCGCGATCCAGGCTCGCCAGACAAGGGCAGCTTCTACACCGAATCCCGGGCTGCGGTGGCCGGTGGCATCACCAGCTTCATGGACATGCCCAACACTAATCCGGCGACCCTGACCCTCAGCGCACTGGCCGACAAAAAGCGTCGAGCGGCGATCAACTCAGTCGCCAATTACGGCTTTCATTTCGGCGTGAGCAACGACAATCTCGACACCGTCGCCGCGCTGAATCCCTGTGAAGTAGCCGGCGTCAAAGTGTTCATGGGCGCTTCCACCGGCAACATGCTGGTCGATGACCCACAGATTCTGGAGCGGCTATTCGCCGAGGTGCCGACCATTCTGTTGGCCCACTGCGAACACACGCCCAGCATCGACGCCAACGCCGCGAACCTGCGTGACTTGTTCGGCGAACACATTCCAGCTGCGGCCCACCCGCTGATCCGTAACGCCGAGGCCTGCTTTCGCTCTTCCTCTATGGCCGTGGACCTGGCCAGGCGTCACGGCACCCGACTGCATGTTCTGCACCTGACCACCGCCCGCGAACTGGCGTTGTTCGAGGACAAGCCGCTGGCCCAGAAACGCATCACCGCCGAAGTCTGCCTGCACCACTTGCTGTTCGATGACCGGGATTACCCGAGCCTCGGCAACCTGATCAAGTGCAACCCGGCGATCAAAACCCAGTCCGACCGCGACGCCTTGCGCGAAGCATTGCTGAGCCATAGGCTCGACGTGATCGGCAGCGATCATGCGCCCCACACCTGGGCCGAAAAACAGCGGCCGTACAGTCAGGCACCTTCCGGTTTGCCGTTGGTGCAACACGCCCTGCCCGCGTTGCTGGAACTGGTCGCGGATGAAGTGTTGCCGATCACTACACTCGTGGCCAAGACCAGTCACCGGGTCGCCGATCTGTTCGCCATTCCCGACCGCGGTTATCTGCGCGAAGGCTATTGGGCCGACCTCGTTCTGATCAAACCGGAACCCGGCGGTGTCGCCGTTTCCCAGCAGCCGATCCTGTCTCAATGCGGCTGGACGCCTTTTGCCCGACAGCGATTCCGGCACAGCGTCAGCACCACGATCGTGTCGGGGCAAATTGCCTGGCACGACAAACGTCTTAATGACAACTGCCTGGGTTTACCACTACGGTTTATGCGCTAGCACTCGAGAGCACCGACATGATTCATATCACCCTGAGCGATGGTTCATTGCGTGAATACGACCAGCCACTGTCGGTGTACGAGCTCGCCGCGAGTATCGGACCCGGGCTGGCAAAAGCGGCGGTGGCCGGCCGAGTGGACGGCGTCCTGGTGGACTGTGAGTACATGATCGAGGCCGACGCCCGGGTCAGCATCGTCACGCCTCAAGAGCCCGACGGGCTGGAGATCCTGCGACGCTCCTGCGTGCTGATGCTGGCCATGGCCGTTAAGCAACTCCATCCACAGGTGCAACTTCACGCAGGAACGGCGCTGGGCGACGGGTTCTTTCATGAGTTTTCTGTCGAGCGATCCTTAACACAGGCAGACCTGCCACTGATCGAAGCCCGCATGCAGGCTCTGGCGGCGACCAATCACTCGATTCGCCGTCAAGGAAAGACGCCGCTGTACCGCCTGGGGAACTTCGAATCTACGACCGCTGGCCCGCATGTCCCCGCGACCAGAGTGTTGCAAGCGTTCACCCTCGACCACATCAGCGATACGTTGCCGCAACGGATTTACGGGACGTGCTGGTCCTGCCAACAGGAGCTTGATAGCTGGCGGACACCGCCACACGTCATGATCGTCAGCATGGACCAACGTCAGGCGGATTACGCGCAGTCGGTAACCGAGGCATTGCGCAGAAGTGGCGTGCGCGCCCGCGCGGATCTGCGTCACGAGAAAGTCCGCCAAAAGATTCGCGAGCACAGTCTGCACGTGCCGTATCTGGTGGTGATCGGGGAGAAAGAAAAAGAAGGCGGGTTTGTCAGTGTGCGCAGCCGCACTGGAGAGGATTTCGGCAGGATGAGCGTTGAGACGGTGTGTGAGTGGTTGAATCAGGCCCGCTCCCACACAGTCATGTAAGGGCGCGGGCCTGCTGGCGAGCTTTTAAGCTCTCGGTTTGACGGTCCCGCAATCCTGTCCCAACCACACGGCGCGGCTATCGAGGCTGCCCTTCTGCTGAATGCCGGTGGCGTTGAACGTGCCGTTAACCTTGGTGGTGAACTCACGATCACTGAGGAACGTGGCGACACCGGTGCCCTGCGCTTTCGGACAGCTGAAGCGGAATTTCCACTGATTCCCGGTGCGGTCGGTGATTTCCTGTTTGCAGCCCGACTGTGGATCGGTCAGCGGAATATTGTCGGTCTTCACCTGCTCCGGCGTCAGACAAGCCCGAATCCCTTTGCCGCCCATGGTGATGCCCTGCTTTTCGAGCTGCGCGCGCTGTTGAGGGGTCATCTGGCTCTGTAACTGGCCAAGGATCAGCTGCAAATCCGGGAGATTCTGGTCATCGACCTTCATGTTGCTTGTGGTCATTTCCCACAAACCGGGCTGCAACATCTGCGCCTGAGCGGCCACAGGAAGTGACAAACCAATAGCCATGGCCAAACCCAGCAGACGAACGTTCATCGAGTAACTCCTGATCAGTAGTGGCCGTTAGACGTCAGCCAATGGCTTCGGTTCATGGGCCAATTAAATAGCGACATTCTGCACGGAACATGGTCTGTTAAGCATTGAATCTTCAGGAGCAAGGCTGCCCCATGGATTACTTTGGACCGCATATTTTCGGCTACATGATTGCACTGCTTCACACGCTGGGCCTGATCGCTGCCATCCACGCCGTGCTCACCGTCCGGACCGCCCAGGGATCGATCGCCTGGGCCCTGTCGTTGCTGTTTATTCCCTACCTCACGCTCATCCCCTATCTGGTCTTCGGCCGCAGTACCTTCGATGGCTACATCAAGGCTCGGCGCCAGGCCAACGAAGAAATGCGCAAGGCAATCTCCGAGCTCAACTGGCGCCCCTGGGTAGAAGAGGCGCTGACCGCTCGCGCCTCAAATGCTTACGCGTCCTTGAGGGCCATGCCGAAACTGGGGCGCATGCCGTGCCTGGCGAACAACGAGGTGCGTTTGCTGATCGACGGCCAGGCCACCTTCAACGCAATATTTGAAGCCATCAGCAACGCGAAGGAAGCGGTGCTGATTCAGTTTTTTATCATCCACGACGATCGCCTCGGTCAACGCCTGCAAACCTTGCTACTGCAGAAAGCCGCCGAAGGCGTGGCGGTTTATTTATTGTACGACCGCATCGGCAGCCATTCCCTGCCTCACAGTTACGTGCAGCCGCTGCGCGATGCCGGCGTCGAGGTCAAAGCCTTTGCCACCCGTAGCGGCTGGCTCAACCGCTTCCAGGTCAACTTCCGCAACCACCGCAAGATTGTGGTGGTCGATGGAGTGCTGGGTTTCGTCGGTGGGCACAACGTCGGCGACGAGTACATGGGCGAGAAACCACCCCTCGCGCCGTGGCGCGATACCCATGTGCAAGTACGCGGGCCGGTGGTGGCCTGCATGCAGGAATCGTTTGCTGAAGACTGGTTTTGGGCTGCCCGCTCATTGCCGCCGCTGATCCTGCCGGACGTTTACCCGGACGACGGCGTGCTCTGCCAATTACTCGCCAGCGGTCCGGCGGATTCCTACGAAACCTGTTCGTTATTCTTCGTCGAAGCCATCCATGCGGCAACCGAGCGGGTGTGGATCACCAGCCCGTATTTCATCCCCGACGAAGCCGTGTTCGCTGCGTTAAGGCTGGCGGTTCTGCGAGGTGTGGATGTGCGGCTGCTGCTGCCCTCACGACCGGACCACCGAATCGTCTACGCCGCCTCCAGCCTGTATGCCTTTGAAGCCGTGCGCGCTGGCGTGCGGGTGTTCCGCTATGAGCCGGGATTCCTGCATCAGAAAGTGGTGTTGATCGACAGCGAAATCAGCGCCATTGGCAGTGCCAATCTGGACAACCGCTCGTTCCGGCTGAATTTTGAAGTGATGTTGTTGACGGTCGACAGCGCGTTTGCCGCCGAAGTAGAACAGATGCTCAACGATGACTTTGCCCAGGCTCACGAGATCGCCAAAGAAGAAAGCCGGGAGACCCACCGCCTGCAACAGGTCGGCATGCGGGTCGCCCGGCTTATTTCACCGATACTTTAAGGATTGTAGATATCGTCGCGCGTCCATGGCAGTTCATGGCTGCCATCGGGGTGGGCTTTTACCGCGAGAATCTGGTGCAGATTGATCCAGCCCTTGGCGAACGCATAAGCGCATCCCGCCAGGTACAGCCGCCAGATCCGTAAAGCCTGCTCTGGCACCAGCCTGGAAGCCGCTTCCAGATTGTCTTCCAGGCGTTCGCTCCAATGGTCCAGCGTACGCGCGTAATGCAGGCGCAGACTCTCGACGTCGACGACTTCCAGCCCTGCTTCGCTGATCTCGGCAGAGATCATCGACAGATGCGGCAGCTCGCCATTGGGGAACACATACTTCTCGATGAATTCGCCGGCACCGCGCCCCACCGGACGGCCGTCGATGTGTTTGGCGGTGATCCCGTGGTTCATCACCAGCCCGCCCTCTTTCACCGCACCGAACAAGGTCTTGCAGTACTCGGCCAGATTGGCGTGGCCAACGTGTTCGAACATGCCGACACTGACCACTTTGTCGAAGCGACCGTCCTGAGGCAGGTCGCGGTAGTCGAGCAGTTGCAGTTCGACCAGATCGTCCAGGCCTTCGGCAGTCACCCGTTCACGGGCAAGTGCCAGTTGCTCTTTACTGAGTGTGATCCCGAATACCTTCGCGCCAAACTCCCGGGCCGCATACCGTGCCAGTCCGCCCCAACCGCAGCCAACATCCAGCAGATATTCCCCTGGTTGCAGCCGCAGCTTGCGGCACAAGTGACGGAATTTGGCTTGCTGGGCCTGCTCCAGCGTTTCACTGCCGGTCTCGAAATAGGCGCAGGAATACGCCATGTCACTGTCGAGCCACAGCTGATAAAACTCATTGGAAAGGTCGTAGTGGTAGGAAATCGCCTTGGCGTCGGCTTCTTTGTCGTGAGCGGTGCGCACCGGTTGACTGTCTTGATCACCAAGCAACGCCTGGCTCCACTCATCGCAGACGCGGATCACGTCGCTGATGGAGCCTTCCAGCTCAAGTTTACCTTCGACAAACGCCGCTCCGAGCGCGTCCAGGCTTGGGTGAGTGAACTGGGTAACCATTTGTGGGTCCTTGACCACAATAGTGACGCTAGGCGTCGGCCCCAGATTGAATTCATGGCCGTCCCAGAGTCGCAGGCGTAGCGGTAACTGCAGATTCTGTAAGGCCGGAGGAAGATGCGCGAGCATGGATAGACCCTCTTGTTTCAGACGTCTGATGTGAGGGTAGTCCATCCTTGAAAAATAGCTGGCTATCGAATTGATAGCCCTTTTCTATAATCCGTAACGCTCGAACCCACCGTCGCGAATTCACAAAAGTGATTGCCCTCACCCTAGATGACTACGAATTCATCGCACAGTTCTGAAAACTTGAAATCGACCGTGATCGCGCTGTTTAGAGCATTCACCCGGCGTACTCAATCCTCATCCTCAAGCTTGAGCAATGGTTCCTGAAAACGCAGTAAACGCCCGGCATTCCCCAACACCAGCAAGGTGCTGAAGTTGTGCAACAGCGCAGCAATCATCGCTCCCGCAGCGCCAAGCCAACCGAAGGCGGCGAAGGCTACAATCGCCAGCGTCCAGCCCAGACCGATGATCACGTTAACCTGCAACGTGTGCCGGCATTGGCGACTCAAGCGCACACACGTGCCGAGTCGACGCAGGTCGCTGCCGATCAGGACGATATCGGCCGACGCCAGCGCGATGTCCGCCCCACCCGCGCCCATGGCGACGCCGACCACACCGGCCTTGAGCGCCAGCGAATCGTTGATCCCATCTCCCACGACCATCGGCCGGAAGCCGCTGCCGATTTCCTTCAGCACGCGATTGAGTTTGTCCTCGGGCAAGGCTTGAGCTTCAACGTCGCTGATCCCGACATCCCGCGCCAATGTGTGCGCGACGCTTTGTCGATCTCCGGTAAGCAGTAACTGCCGGCCCAACCCCAATTCACGTAGCTCGCTCAAGGCAAATCGAGCCTCGGGTTTGACGCTGTCGGCCAGCAACAGCCAGGCGAGGAATTCACCGTTGAGCGCCAGCCCGGCAATCGGGCCATCGTGGTCGGGGACACTTGAAGTGGCGATGCCCAATTGCGCGAATAGCTCCGGACGACCGAGCGCCGCCTCGCCCTGCTCCGTCATCGCCACCACACCCAGCCCCTGACGCTCGTGAATGTCGGAGAGCAGCAGAAAATGTTCCTGGGTGACCAGCCCGGCGAGCGCGCGGCTGACCGGATGACTGCTGGCGGACCCGAGGCTGGCAGCGAGCTTGAGGACGTGGCTGCGATCCTCGATTGGGCTGTCGATGGATTGCAAACGCAAGGTGCCAAAGGTCAGGGTTCCGGTCTTGTCGACCACCAGCGAAGTCAGGTCTGCCAACTCTTCGAGGAACGCGGAGCTGCGAATCAGAATTCCGTGACGAGCCGCCACCGCCACGCCGGCAATCGCCGTGGCCGGCGCGGACAACACCAGCGCGCAAGGACAGGCCGCCACCAACACCGCGAGCATGGCCTGAGCATCGTTAGTGACGAACCAGGTCACGGCGGCCAGCAGCAACACCAGCACCATGTAGCTGCCGGCGTAGCGTTCCAGCAAACGCGTGATCGGTGGTTTGGAACGCTCGGCACTTTGCATCAGCGCAATGACTTTGCCGAGGGTCGACTCATTGCCGGTGCGGGTCACTTCGATGCGCAGCAGACCGTCGAGGTTGATCGCGCCACCGAAGACTTGCATGCCGACGCCCGCCTCCATCGGCACCGATTCGCCAGTAATCGAAGCGGTGTCCAGGCTCGCCTGACCGGACAACACCCGACCATCCGCCGGCACCCGATCACCCGCGCGCACCTCGACGAGGTCGCCGGCCTTGAGTGTGCCGTTATCGACTTCGACGATGGAGCCATCGGCCTGAACTTTGCGCGCGTGGCTGCGTGTCAGTTTGCCGAGGGCGCGAATCGCCTCCTGCGAGCCGATCACGCTGCGCTCTTCCAACACGTGGCCGAAGATCATGATGATCGGCAGCAACGCCGCGGTCAGCAGATCACCCGTGGCCCACGCCCCGAGCATGGCCAGGGCGATCAATTGATCAGTGATCCCGTGCAGGCTCGGATAACGCAGGCTGTACCAGGCTGAACGCATCACCGGCACGGCCACCAATAACGAAGCAAAGCCCAGCAGCAATTGACTGACGCCCGTTTGCTCCGGCGACAACCAGCGCCAGGTCAAGCCGAGCGCGAGCAGGCCCAATGCGAGCATGGCCAGGGTCAATTGACGTGCGGCGCTGCGTTGTTCAGCCGAGGACAACATGCTCGGTGCGGCGGCGGTTTGGGTGGTCATTGTGCAGCTCCCTGAATGATCAGGCGGGAATCGTCTTTCGGGTTGACCGTGGTCACTGAGCCGGCCTGGCCGAGAATCTTCGGCATCCGCTCGCGGTAGATGCGCAGCAGCATTTGCGGGTCGGTGCCCTGTTGTTGCGCCTTGGCCAGGCTCAATACCGTGGCCGTGTCAGCCGAGGCTTTGGCCAGACGTTCGCTCGCTTGGGCGTGAGCGACTTGCAGCGTGCGATCGGCTTGTTCGTTGGCGGTCTGAGTCAGTTTCTCGGCTTCAGTGCGAGCATTGGCCACAGCTTTATCGGCTTGTTGACTGGCAGTCAGAACAGCGTTGAAGGCGTTGACCGCTGGGCCGGGCAGACTCGATTGCACGTCGACCCGCGTCACTTCAATGCCTAACCCCTGACCGGTCGCGGTCAGGTCCGCCAAGCGCTGATTGATGGCTTGCACCAGATCACCGCGCAACCGTTCGCGGCGTTCAGCAGCCTGACTATCGGCGCCGATCAGCTCCGGTCGGGCAACCAGAATAGTGTCCAGATCTCGTGCGGCAGTGAGGGCCACCGCGCTGCGAGTCACCAATCGATCCAATGCCGGCAACACATGTTCGCCTTGAAGAACGAAGGCGTACGGCTCGGTCACTTTGTAGAAAACCCGCACATCCAGTTGCACCACGCCCGCGTCACCGGTGAGCAAATAACCGGAGCCGGCGAGTGCATCGCTGATCGGTGTGGCGAAACTCGCTGCCCGGTCTGCCTGCAACGCGACATCTGTGCGCAGCAGATTTTCCACCCGACGCTCAATCACCCGATCCGCCGCAGGCAATAAAATCACCTGCTCAAACGGACGTGGCCAAGCCAATAGCAGGCCAGCATTCTGGATGCGATCCAGCGCGCCAAAGTGCAAAACCACAGCACGATTTTGCGGATCAATCTGCCGCACATTGGAAAATGCCCACGCTAAAGCGGCTAACACTGTCACGGCGTAAAGGGCCAAAAAAGCCAATCGCCCCGCCTGAATCCAGGGACTGCTCAACTCATTTGTTCCACGTGGAACTAATTTCATGGCTGCGACCCGGACTTGTTATCAAGGGTCGGCGGACCGTCAACCAACACCCGGAACGGCGCGGCATCGGTGCGCAGAATCAGTTTAGTGCCGGGCGTGACGATGGTGCCTAGTGTGTCGAGGGAGCGCAGCAGGTTGTAGAGCTGTGGTGATCCGGCATAGGCGCGACCATAAATTTGCGCCGCTTCAACGCGCGACTGAGCTTCGATATCGGCAGCTTTCACCGTCGCATCGGCTTGTACGATTCGTGCATCACGCTCGGCAGCGGAACGGATTTGCGCCGCTTCGCGCTTGCCGATGGCCGTGCGTTCGGTGGCAATTGTTTCACGCTCGGCACGCATGCGATCGACCGTAGCGGTGAGGGTTACCGACGGCAAAGTCAGACGCTCGATACCGACTTGCAGCACCCGCACACCATAAGTCGTGAGCAGCTGCTGATCGATTTGCTGACGCAACTGCGCTTCAAAATCGGCGATGTGAACTTGATTGGCATCGGTGTTCACCAGGTTAGCCAGATCAAAACTGCTGGCCGTTGTTTCCAGCGCAGAGCCAACAAACGTACGAATCTGCCGCGCTGCTTCGTCTGGCTGATTCTGTACGGCGCGCATGAAGCGTTGCACGTTGTCCGGATCGCCCTGAACCTGCCAGGCCACGTAAGCCTGAACGATGATGCGCAAACCGTCCCGCGTACCCACATCCTGTAAACCACTCGAGGTTGTGCGCAGTCGCAGATCGACAGGAATCGCCGCTTCAAAAGGAGCAGGCCAACGCCAGCCAAGACCTGGTTCCAGCAATACCCGCGACGGATTACCGAAACGGGTGATCACCGTCGCCTCCCCCGAACGCACTTGCACCAGGCTCGCCGCCGCGATGGCGAACGCTACCAGCAACGCTGCCCAGCCCATTCGCCGCCATGGGAACGGGCCCGCTTCTTGGGGATCACCGTGGTGGTGATGGCCGTGGTGATGCCCGCCATGGCCGTGATCGTGGCCAGTGTGGTCATCGTGATCGTGAGTGTGCGACTGGCTCAATTGGCAGCTCCTGGCTGAGCGGTTTTACGCGCCGGCGCAGGGTCAGCCGGCAGCGTGAACGTACGAAGGTCGATGGTCGGCGCGTTACTGCTGCCGCCCAGACGATGATCGAGCACCAGCAATCTGGCATTGGCCAGGCCCTGGGACAGTTGGCTGAAGTACTGCTCCAGCACGAAGGCCTGGCCAGCGCTGGCGTAGGCTTTTTGCTCGGCGCTGAACCGCAGATCCGCCGCTTGAGCGGTAGCGTTGATTTCACGAGCGCTGGCGGTCGCTTGATCGCGAGCGATGCTGGCCTGCAATTGCGCCTGGTTGGTGGCTTCCGCCGCCGCACCGCGCTCGCGGGAAATCAATGCCTGGGCGCCAATCTGCGCAGCCTGAACGCCGTGATAGGCATTGGCAGCACCGGCCGGCGGATGAATCGCCTCGACCACGGTGGCGAGAATTTCCACGCCGCTGTCGAGTTTCTGCAAGTCAGCCTGTACCGCCCGACCAATCTCTTCGGCAAGCCCTACCCTGTCTTCACCGAGCAAACCGTCGAGGGTTCGCGAGGCGAAATCGTGGACCAGAATTCGGCTGGCGGTGCTGCGGATCAGTGTCGGGACATCAGCGCTGTTGTAGGTCGCGGCCAATGCTGCTTGATCGCTCAGGCCGATGCGGTAGACGAAACGCACGTCCATGTTGACGATCTGGAAGCTCTGCCTGTCGGCTCGGCTGCTGGCAATGACTTGGGATTTGTCGTTCACATGGCTGGCGTCCCACAAGCGATTGGCAATCGCGGGCGCCGGGCCTTCGGCGGGTTCAGCCACGACCGGTGCCGGTGTGTCGCCAACACTGGTGGCCAACTCGTGGACTACACCGTTCTCGACGCTCAACACTCGGCCCAGCGGCCAAGGCAAACCTGCGTGCAAACCAGGACCGAATACCTCCACCGGTTTGCCGAATCGCTCGTAGATGCCCCGCCCTTGCATGGGGATTTCGTGAATGCCGGTCAGTGACCAACCCACTATCGAGACCACGGCCAGCACCGGCAAAAATGCCCGACGCATGTAGGTGAAGGCCCAGATCTGTCGCAGGTCGATGCCGAAGCGGTTATGCAATTCGTGCTGCAACGCCAACAAGGGTTGCGGCGGCCAGCGCAGCATGTCGGCGACGAAGCTGCGCGCCAGCAAGGCAGGTTCGAGTTGTTCGCGCTGCGGACTGAACAACGACAGCAGGGCGCGCAACAGCAGCTCGGCGGCGACCAACCCTGGCAGCAAGCCAATCAGTACCGCCAGACGCACCGGCCATACCGAGGTTTCGCTACCCAACAACAGGCACAAAGCGCTGAGCACCAGGCCAATGATCGCCACCCGTGTCAGCTGCGCCAACGACGCTGCCTCGGGCCATTGCGCGACGTTTTCCTGCGCCAGTTGACGCTCCAGCACCAGTAAACCGAAGGCCAGCAACAACGACAGCGCCGCACCGACACTGGCCGACACTCCCAGTGCGGTTGGCGGCAGTGCAAGGTTCCAGACTTGTTCGATGCTCAATAACGTCAACAGCGACCAACCCGCGAGCCACAGCGTCGGGGCGCCGATCTGCACCAGCATTCGCAGCCATCGCTGACTGAGCCGATCCAGCAGCCGTTCGTACCAGCCCACCGGGGCAACGACTTCGTCAGCAACGACGACCTGCACGACCGGGTTCAACGCCCGCGCGCGCCACTGCGTCACCCACCAGGCCGATTGCAAACCGGCGACCAGCACCAGCAAACCGGCGCTCTGATTGACCAGCAATGCTGGCCAGAGCGACTGCGGCGCAAACAGCCCGACGAAAAACGCCAGCAACCAACCTGCCGCCGCAAGAGCGCCCAGACCGATTGCGAACTGACGCAATCGTCGCCCTTGAAAAACCGCCTGCTGGAAACGCGGCAGCCCGGCTACTTGCGTCCCATCGACATCGAGATCGACTTGCATACCACCCCAGTGTTTATCGTTGCTCATATCGCAATACGTTACGGTATAACGAAAGCCGTGAAATTTCCGTTCTTAAATGCTGTATCTAAAGGCGCTCAACCTGTCGCTTGGCTGAAGCCTTGACCGAAATGCTGCGGAACGCACATATTACGTTCGTAATTTTACCCAAGGACTACGTTTTACCCATTCCGATCCGATTCACTCCAGGAGTACACCATGAGCATCTATGACGTCGTGATTCTGGGCGGAGGCCCCGGTGGTTATAACGCGGCGATCCGCGCCGGTCAGTTGGGCCTCAGAGCGGTTTGCGTAGAAGGACGCGCCACGCTCGGCGGCACCTGCCTGAACGTCGGTTGCATGCCATCAAAAGCGTTGCTGCACGCCTCCGAACTCTACGACGCCGCCATGGGCGCGGAATTCGCCAACCTGGGGATTGAAGTCAAACCCACACTCAACCTCGCGCAGATGATGAAGCAAAAGGATGAAAGCGTTGCCGGGTTGACCAAGGGCATCGAGTTTCTGTTTCGCAAAAACAAAGTCCATTGGGTCAAGGGCTGGGGCCACATCGACGGGCCCGGCAAAGTGACGGTGACCGACAGCCAGGGCGGCAAGACCGAACTGAACACCAAGAACATCATCATCGCCACCGGTTCCGAGCCCACTCCCCTGCCCGGTGTGGACATCGACAACAAACGCATCCTCGATTCGACGGGCGCGTTGTCGCTGACCGAAGTACCCAAGCATCTGGTGGTGATCGGCGCCGGGGTGATCGGTCTGGAGCTGGGTTCGGTGTGGCGGCGTTTGGGAGCTCAGGTGACGGTGATCGAGTTTCTCGACCGGATCTGCCCCGGTGTGGACAGTGAAGCAGGCAAAACCCTGCAACGCTCGTTGAGTAAACAGGGCATCAACTTCAAATTGAGTTCCAAAGTCACCAGCGCCACAACCTCGGCGACCGGCGTTCAGCTCAGCGTCGAGCCCGCCGCCGGTGGAACGGCCGAAACGATTGAAGCGGATTACGTGCTGGTATCCATCGGACGCCGGCCTTACACCCAAGGCCTGGGGCTGGAAAACGTCGGCCTCGCCACGGACAAGCGCGGCATGCTCGCCAACAAGGGTCATCGCACCGAAGCCGCTGGCATTTGGGTGATCGGCGACGTTACGTCCGGGCCGATGCTCGCCCACAAGGCCGAAGACGAGGCCATGGTCTGCATCGAGCAGATTGTCGGCAAAGCGGCCGAGGTCAACTACGACCTGATCCCCAACGTGATCTACACCAAACCCGAACTGGCCAGCGTCGGCAAGACCGAAGAACAACTGAAGGCCGAAGGTCGTGCCTACAAGGTCGGCAAATTTCCCTTCACCGCCAACAGCCGGGCAAAGATCAATCACGAAACCGAAGGCTTCGCCAAAGTGCTGGCCGATGAGCGCACCGACGAGATTCTCGGCGTGCACCTTGTGGGTCCAAGCGTCAGTGAAATGATTGGCGAATATTGCGTGGCCATGGAGTTCAGCGCCTCCGCCGAAGACATTGCCCTGACCTGCCATCCACACCCGACCCGCTCCGAGGCCTTGCGCCAGGCAGCGATGAATGTGGAGGGGATGGCGACACAAATGTAAGCCTGGAGGTTGGCGGTGGCGGGTCTACCGCTATCGCGAGCAAGCTCGCTCCCACATTGGTTTTGTGAACGCCACAGATCAAATGTGGGAGCGAGCTTGCTCGCGATAGCGGTCTCAGACCGGTAAATGCTCCAGCGGCAACGCCCCCGGCGTCTTCACCGTATGAATCGCAAAGTTGCTGCGAATGTCGCTCACACCCGGCAATTTCAGCAAGCGCCCCGTGAGGAAACGGTCATAGGCGCGCAGGTCCGGCACCACCACTTGCAGCAGAAAATCCGATTCCCCTGACACCAGAAAGGCCGAAATCACTTCGGGTAATGCCGTCACGGCCAGGCGAAAGGATTCGGCCTGCTCATCGTTATGCCGCTCAACCTTGACCCCGACAAACACCGTCAGCCCAAGCCCTACTTCGTCGCGATCCAGATTGGCCTGGTAACCGCGTATCACCCCGGCTTCTTCAAGCATCCGAACCCGGCGCAAACAAGGCGAGGCGGACAGACCGATCTCGTCGGCCAGTTGCACATTGCTCAGGCGACCGTCCCGTTGCAGCGCGGCGAGAATCTTGCGGTCGTAGGCGTCGAGTTTCATGGCTTGGTAGATCCTGATGGTTTTCCCGCAATTGAGTGGCAGGTTATGCCAATCAGAAGCATTTTAGAAGCGAACTACGCAACCACCTGCCCTGCCCTTCAGCCCTAGACTAGCCGTACCGAATCGACAACGAATGGGGTGCAACGTGGCAGGACTCTGGGTGTTTTTCATGGCGCTGGCGGTGGTTTATTTGTTGCCGGGCCCGGACATGATCCTGTTGTTGCAGACTGGTGCTCGTCAGGGCAAAGGCGCGGCGCTGGCGACTGCGGTGGGTTTGGGTGTGGCCCGGGGATGCCATGTGGCCTTGGCAGCGTTGGGGTTGGCGGCACTGTTCAAGGCTGCGCCCTGGACGTTCGACGTGGTACGCCTGGCCGGGGCCGCGTATCTGCTATGGATCGGCATTCAATGCCTGCGAACCACCATGCTGCCGAACTTGAATGGAACAGACGCCACCACCGAGAAACCTCGCTGGCGTGCAGCGATCCAGCGCGGTTTGCTGACCAACCTGCTCAACCCCAAGGCATTGCTGTTCTGCTCGGTGTTGCTGCCGCAGTTCATCGATCCGCACGCCGGGCCGGTGCTCGCGCAATTTGCGACCCTCGGAGTTGTGCTGGTCGGTGTCGGCTTGCTGTTCGACAGCGCTTACGCACTGACCGGCGCAGCGCTGGGCCGTTGGCTGCAACGCAGTCCTTCGGCCCAGCGCCTGCAGCAGTGGCTGTTTGGCAGTCTGCTGATCGGCTTCGCCGTGCGGCTGACCTTTGTGCAACAGGCTTGAGCCTTACCGCGTTTTACGGCGGCGATTGATCAGCAACAGCGCCGCTGCCGTGACCGCTATCACACCGCCAATCTGCAACGGCGTTTTGTAGGGCCGCAGTTGCGAGCGCGCGGTGTCGGTGACCTGGGTCACATAGCGCTTGTCGGCGCTCTGAAAGTCCGGATCCTGGCATTGATGACCAAAATCGCCGGCCCAGACCACATACGGGCCTTCCTCGACATAACGACGGTAGAACGCGCTTTGCTCTTGCAGGCTGGTGCCCCACGACGAAGCCTTGCACAACACCGAAGCAAACGCCTGACTGCTGTGGGGCAGATGATCCGCGGCCTTGCTTGCCAAAGCCGTGGCGACAAAACGGTAGTGGAAACGCTCATCGGGCTGCGCCACGGTGGCTTGCTGGCGCTGCACTTCACCCTCGGCCATCAGCGGCCCGACCTTGAGTTCCGCGCTTTCGAGACTGTAATTGCCACCGAAGCTCGCGTAATCCGGGGACAACTCGTAGCCCAACAACTCCATTCCGTCGAAACGGGCCAGTGTCGCGGCATGGTAATAAGCGAATGCCCGTTTGGTCGGCCACCATTTTGATTCGGCGTCGTGGCGCAACTGCCCGTACCACTTGGCCTTGGCCTGCAAGTCGGCGTTATCGAAATAGGCTGGCGCTTCGTCGTACCGCTCTTCGCGCAGCAAGCGCCGCCCGAGCAAATTACGCAGTTTCGCCGCCACCGGTAACTGCACGTAGTTATCGCGATCCTGCTGAGTCAGAGGGGGCGGCGCCGGCACTTGAGTGTCGACGTATTGCTTGAGCTCATCGACGGTCAGCACCCGCTCGGCGACCGTGGCGGCGTCGAACCAATAGATATCTTTACTGCGATAAAGCTGATCGAACGCTTGCAGATAGTCCCCGCGTTGCAACGCCAGGATTGCGCTTTCACCCTCGACCCGGCACTTGGGCTGAAGCGTTTCGAAGTCCCAGTCTGGCGTGCGCCGCTCACCCCACGACTCGTTCTGCGGGAAGGCCTGGGCAGCCTTGGCATACGCCGCGGCAGCCGCGTTTTTATCGCCATCGCGCACGGCCAGTTTGGCCCGCAGCCACCACGCCAGTCCGCCATCACCGGCATGTTCGAGGAACGCCTTGGCGCTGGCGTAATCACCCTGTTGATAATTCACAGCCGCCAGACGATCCGCGTTGTCGAGGCTACCGTGGGTGCTGTTTTGCAGCAGTTTGATCAGTTTCAATTCGTTCGGCGGTTGATCGCCGAATGACCAGCCCAGTCGGCTGATCAACGACGCCGTCACCAGTTGCTGTACCGGTTTGCCCTTGAGCAACTCGGCCAGTTGATCGTCAGGCATCGCCGCGAGGTCGGCCACCAACAGTTTCAGCGAGGTATAACCCACCGCCGAACCCTGAAGGTTTTGCGTGGCGTAGAGTTCGATGGCGCTGTTCCAGTCGCCAGCGGTGCGGGCCACGCGGGCCTCTTCACCGAGGCTGGCGACGCCCAGTTCCAGTGGGTCGCTGAAGCCGTCGATGCTCAGTTGGCGGGTCTGCTCGAAGGCCTTTCGAGACTGAGCCAACAAGTCAGGGCCAGCGTCCGCTTCGGAGCTCATGGCAAACAGCGCCCGACCTAACGAGTAAGCCGCCCAGGTACTGCGTAACGCCCGTTGATCCGCCGGCAACGCCAGCACCTTCTGGAAGTACTCGGCTGCCAGTCCATGATCACCCGCATTGAATGCCACCGCGCCGGCCAGATAAAGCTTGAGTTCCGCCGGCAGGCTCGCGCCCTGACTCTCGACCTCATGCGCATCGGTCAGGCTGCGTAGCTGTTTCACCAGCGCTTGCTGCTCAGCCGTCAAACCGGATTGCTCAGCCTTATCCCGCTGTTCTGCGTAGTCGGGCGCATCCATGTTATAGGCGGTTTCGCTGACGTTCTTCAGCCCGGCGACCGCATGCCCGAGGCGACTGATTTCAAATCTGAAATTACCTTCCGGCAGTTCCGCCAGCGACTGGCCGCGGTTGTCCAGCAGACGCATCGGGAAATCCGGCCCACAGGCCAGCGCCGAACCCAGCGGCAGGCTGAGGCTCAGGCAAAGCAGATGGCGGGGCCAGTTACGGGTCAACATTCGAACCTCCTTGATCAATATGTGCGCAACGAGCCCAACCCACGGCGCGCTGCCCGCCGGCCGGTATTCGACCGTCGCGCAGGCGGGTGAAGGTAAGCAGATCCGGGCGCTGTTGCAATGCATAACCGGCCAGCGCGTCGGCACCGTCACAACCCTGCACCGCGAGAGTCAGGCGTTCGGGCCAGGCGCTGTCGAGGTTGCCCTGATTGCTGAGGCTGATGTCATAGAGGTCGTTCTGCACCGAGAGTTTCAACGCCAGTCGACTGTCGAGGGCATCGCCACGCGCCACGGCGCCCAAGGTCGTCAGGCTCCAGGCCCGGCGGTCGCTGGCCAGCGGCAGGCGAAACCAGATCAGGCCCGCCAGATGAGCCGGTGGATCGTTGCGCAACTCGGTCCCGAGTCGGCTCAGTTGCTGCGGATCGGCGAGTAATTCCCGACGTTTGCCGCCCTGTTCGATCGGCACTTCGCTTTCCACTAACGGCGCACCGGTGCCGCGCGGCAACAACGCCACACCATAGGCCGGCAGCGCCAGATAGAAAGGTTTCGAAGTGATGCGGCTCCAGGCCTTGGTCCATTGTCGGGCCTGATCCGGGTTAAACAAGCCAAGACGCGGATCGCTCACCGCGTGCACCTGCAACACGCTGCTGTCGACTGTGGATAACAATGCCGGCAATTCGGGACTGTCGAGCCAGGCCGGCAACGCGGTGATGCTCAGCGCAATAGTGGCCGGCAGAACTGCGCGCAGCTGCGTAAGAAATTCGCGGTAGGCCGGTAGCCGAGCATTACCGGCATCGTGGTCGATTTCCACGCCGGAGAGATTCAACCCCTGCCCTTGCCAATCGCCGAGTACCTGCAGGATCTGCGCGGTGACTGCGTCCCGATCCAGCGACTTGAGCTGGCCGTCGAGACGAATCACCGCGATCAGCGGCCGACCATCGCCTTTGAGCAGCGCTGGATCAATCCGCGCCCGGCTCCAACCCGCCCCAGGGAATGCCTGCAAGGCCAGCACCCGCAGGGTGGAAAAGTCAGCGCGGCTGTCCCTCAGCGCCGCTTCGTGGCCCGGTGTCCATTGCCGTTGCCAGACGTAGAGTTGCTGATCGAGCGGTGGCGCATCCTGCCGTTCGCAACCGTTGAGCAACACCACCGCGACAATCAACGCCGACAGACGAGCGAAAAAATACATAAAGCCCCTTGAGCCGAATCAGATCCTTTGTAGCAGCTGTCGAGCCTGCGAGGCTGCGTTCGGCTCGGTCCGCGCGCGGGCGCAGCAGTCGCCAATACTACGTGCACGGTGTATCTGAAGAACCGCTGTATCGGATTTTACGACTGCTTCGCACTCGAACGCAGCCTCGCAGGCTCGGCAGCTGCTACAAATCGAGGACCAAAGGCTGCGACCCCTGCGCCGGAATCGCACAACAAATCAGCACGTGTCCGTCATCCGGCACTTCGGCTGGCGGCTGTGGATAATTCACTTGGCCGCTGATCAGGCGAGTCTTGCAGGTCCCGCAGGAACCGCCGCGGCAACTGAATTCCGGGCGCAGCCCACGGCTTTCCGCCAACTCCAGCAAACTGCCACCGTCGGGTTGCCAGCGAGCCTCTTTAGCCGAGCGCTGAAACACCACCGGCACCGAGGTCGTCGCCGCGGGCGGTTGCTCGATGATCACCGCGTCGGGGTCCGATACCCGGCGCAAGGTCGAGGGGCCAAAGGTTTCGGCGTGAATCCTTGCGTCACGGATGTCCAGTTCCCGTAGGCCGTCGTACAGCCCCTGGGTAAAACTGCTCGGACCACAGAGGACAAAATCCAGCTGATCGTAGTCCTCCACTTCAAGGAGGGTCTTGAGCAGCGCGGTGTCGATCCGCCCCGTCAGGTCGAAATCCTCACCCTCCAAGGCCCCGGCTTCCGGCTGACTTAGCAAGCGCAACACCCTGACCGCATCACCGGCATCTTCGAGCAAACGATCCAGCTCAGGACGAAATACTTGATCGGCCAACGTGCGCGAACTCTGGAAGAACCAGGTCGGCCGGATGCGGCGGGTGCGCAGGCCTTGGTAAACCACTTCGCGCAGCATCGACAGCAGCGGCGTGATGCCGACACCGGCAGCCAGAAGCACCAGCGGACGACGCTCATTAGGCGCGACGGTGAAATGTCCCTGAGGCGCACGGGCCTCCAACAGATCACCGACACGCACCTGTTCATGCAGGTGCGAAGACACCAAGCCGTCACGCTTCACGCTGATGCGGAAAAAATCATCGGACGGCGCGCTCGACAGGCTGTAAGTGCGGATGTGCACCTCGCCGGCAATGTTAAAGCGCAGCGGCAAATGCTGCCCGGCCTGAAACACTGGCAACCCCGCCCCATCAGCAGGCTCCAGATAGATCGAGCGGATGTTGTGGCTTTCCTCTTTGATCCGCGTCACTCGCAGCGGCCGCCAACGATCGCCCAGGGCCTGGGCTTGCAGACGGGCGTTGGCCTGCGCCCAGGTGCCGGTCAGCAAACTGGTGGGCGACACACCGTCGAAACGCCACCGCAGAGCAAGCGCGGCGGGCCGACGTACCAGGCTTTCCACCTCGACCGTCCACAAGCGCTCGGCCCCTTGAAACGCCTCGACCTGTGGGCCTTCAAGAATGACTTCGGTGCGACCGCTGAGGTGCAGCAGGTCTCCCGAATTGAAATCGATAAACAGCAAACCGGCCCGGGGATTGAGCAGCAGGTTGCCCAAGGTGTTGAAGAACAGGTTGCCGGCGAAATCCGGAATGGTCAGGCGATTGCCTTCTACTTGTACGAAACCGGCCTGGCCGCCGCGGTGAGAAACGTCCACCGAGCGTTGCCCATCAATGTCCACGTAACTGGCGACAAAGAAGGTATCGGCTCCCGCGATCAGGGCTTTCGCCGCATCATCCAGCCCGTTGAGGTGTTGCGCGATGCGAGGCGACGGATCCGCCAACGGCACCGAGCGAAACTGCCGCAATTGAATGTATTGCGGGCAATTGCCGTAGGACTGCTCAACTGTCACATCGAAGCCGCTTGCCGTCATCGCGCCGACTCGGCCATTGAGGCGGTTACGGCGACGGGTGTGCAGTTCGATCCCCAACAGGCCGATGGCTGCGCCCTCCGTCAATTGCGCCGGATCATCAGCGCCCGGCAGGCTGCTGAATTGCAGCGCACCCGGCGTGGGCGAATGAGCGAAACCCGGTAGCCCTTCAAGAATACTGGCCCAAGGATTACCGTCGGCATCCACCGCCCCGTACAGCATGAACGGCAATTGCTCATAGAACGTGCGGTGCTGATCCGGCATCTCGCTGCGAATCACCTTACGACCGAGCGCCTCCATTCGCTCGGCAATACCTACATGAGCCTGCAATTGTTTCTCGCCGGCGTGCCAGGGTGAACGGTCCACAACGACTTCTCCCCTGCGCCATCGGCGCAGTGTGAACGACCCGAGAGTGTCGGGCCGTAAGCATCAGGCAGTTTTTTGCAGACCGGCAACGGTACGCGGCATGCCGACAAACCCTGGCAACGCTTCGATCCGCGCCAGCCAGGCGCGGATGTTGGCGTAGTCCTCCAGGGACACGTTGCCTTCTGGCGCATGGGCGATGTAGCTGTAGGCCGAAACGTCGGCAATGGTTGGCTCGGCGCCAGCCAGATACGGCGTTGCTGCCAGTTCCTGATCGATCACTTTGAGCACGGTGTGGGAATAAGCGATCACCTCTTCAGCGTTGTAAGCCGCCCCAAACACCGTGATCAGCCTCGCTCTGGCGGGGCCAAAGGCAATCGGCCCAGCGGCAATCGACAACCAGCGCTGAACCTTGGCCGCCCCGACCGGATCGGTTGGCAGCCAGCGGCCGTCGCCATATTTTTGCGCCAGATAAACCAGAATCGCGTTGGAGTCGGCCAGCACCACGCCTTGATCATCGATGACCGGAATTTGACCAAACGCGTTGAGCGCGAGGAAATCCGGCTGCTTGTGCGCGCCCTTCGGCAAGTCGACAAAGATCAGCTCGGTCGGCAGATGCAGCAGGGACAGCATCAGCTCTACACGATGAGCGTGGCCGGAACGAGGGAAGTTGTAGAGTTTGATCGCTTGCATAGTCGACTCCGCTGGGTGGTGGCGCTGTTGAACAGTGTTCGGCACCGATGGGGAGCTATCTTCCACCCGCAACCAAAACAACAGAATAACCAGCCAACGCAATCCATTATTTCACCAGGTGAAATAAACCCTCACGCCTGCAAGGACGGATGCTCACGTAGCGCGCTCACCGCAAAATCCACAAAGCTGCGAATCCGCGCAGGGGCCTTGCGCCCGCCCTGATAGACCACATGGATAGGCAATGGCGGCAGTTCGAAGTCCGCCAGAACGATTTCCAGCTCACCGGAGGCGACTTTACTCGCGACCTGATAAGACAGAACCCGGGTCAGCCCCAAACCCAGGCATGCCGCCGTAATAGCCGCCTGATTGGCCGTCACCACCAGGCGCGGCGCGGGTCGAACACTCAGCGGCTCTCCCCCTTCGAGGAACGGCCAGGTTCTCGACTGACCAATAGAGGACGTCGCAATAACCGGCGCCTGAGCCAGATCCTGAGGATGTCGAGGTCGACCGTGGGCTGTCAGGAAGTCCGGGGAGCCGCATACAACCCGCCGAACCTCACCCACGCGAATCGCGTGCTGATTACTGTCGGGCAACTCACCAATCCGCACGGCGACATCGATTCCCTCCTCGACCATGCTGACCACTCGATCGACCAGCAACCCATTGATGCTGACCTCAGGAAATTGCGTCAGATAATTCACCATCACTGGCGTGACAAACAGCTCACCAAACAACACCGGCGCGGTGATTGTCAGTTGCCCACGCGGTTGAGCGTGACTGCCCGCCGCCGAATCCTCGGCTTCCTGCACCTCGGCGAGAATCCTCCGACAGTCTTCCAGGTAACGCTGACCCGCCTCGCTCAAATGCACACTGCGAGTAGTGCGCGTCAGCAGCAACGTGCCGATGCGTTTCTCCAGCGCTGCCACTGCACGAGTCACGCTGGCTGCAGACAGGCCCAGACGCCGAGCCGCTGCCGAGAAGCCTTGGTCTTGGGCGACGGCAGCGAAGACCTGCATTTCCTGGAATCGGTCCATGGGCGTGTCCTCATTGAAAATCAAAAGATTGCAGTCACGGCAGCTTCTTGTAGGTTGACCTGATCCAGAGGAAGAGATCACGCCTAGGTTATGGACCTACATGCTTTCTGGCGACAATTTAAATCAGCCAAGCTTTATCGAAACTATCCGGTATCAGCCCGAGCGGTGATCAGAGTATCCAGGGGGTTCTGCACATGCCGATGGATAAATCAGGTCGCTGGACAACCGCATCTTTCACTTACCGTCTGGTCCTGCTACGCAACCGAATTCCGATCGCAATCTAGGATGCTCTTAAATAATGCGATGACGAGACTGTAGGCAAATTCTTCGAGATTGAAAAAATCGACGATATCGCCGGGGGCCATTACGAAAAATAAATCGTTTAGCTTGTTCCTACCGAAGCTCCTTCAAGGGAGAAAAATAAGAATCTGTGATAAACCACATTAAGACCATTCAAGAGTATCAATTACCAGTTATTAATCATGGGTCTATGCAACAACTCTATTTTTCGGCAGACAAAAAACGTAATTAAAATTTCCTCGGATTACCCGCCGCCCTGTAAGAATATTCTCTTATTCGTGCAGGCACCGTCCGAAAGACAATTACAGTTAAACCAGATCCGATTGAGGATATAAATTAATTCTTTGACATTCCCGTCCTCATCTGCAAAAAATCTAGGTGTTGCGCAACAGACCTTCTCAAACGCAATACTAAGGATGGAGTAACAGTAATGGATTCTAAAGTTAATGATGTAACCTTCGAGCTTCAACTGGACCCAGAAACTGCGGAAAAATTTTCCGTTATTCTGAACGATGAAAGCCTCATGCACGCCGGTTTTGTGGCACATCAGTCGAACAACAACGTGTTGACGCTGGCTCTGGCTGAAGACGTAAAAATCGCAGCCTGAAAAAACGGGAGGGAAGTAATTCCCTCCCGTTTTATTGTGTCGAACATGATGCTTGTTTTATATCTTTCATCACTCAAAGGTGCCCCAGTATGCAAAGGCTTAGTTCGAGCCTTCGTCGCCGCAGTGCCGAAGAAACATTAAAAACTATCGTCAACGATATTGCCCCGCGTTTGGGCATTACCCGAGTGACCGATACAACCTGGCTGGACCGTATCGGCATTCCAGTGTTTGCCAGCATTCGACCCGATGCATTGAGGGGTTCGCTGTGCGTAAATGCTGGTAAAGGCCTCAGATCAGCAGAAGCCAAGATAGGCGCGTACATGGAAGCCATTGAGTTTAGCCTTGCGCAATACAACACGGCGCAACTGAAACTGTTAAAAACTACGCCGAGGCAACTCATTGAAAGCCACGAAGGACGAATAGCGTTCAATCAGTTCTGCATGTTGTATGGCATCTCTGCCGACGCCGACTCGCTCATCATGGCCATCGAAGTTGAAGATGTATTGCGCAAGCAAAAGGTGCTTGCACCCGCCGAACTGGTGTTCATTCCATACCCCAAAAACCCCGGGCAACAACTCTTCGGGGAAAGCTCCAGTGGCCTGGCTTCAGGCAATGACTTGGTGGAAGCCTCGGTACACGCTGTTTGCGAACTCATGGAGCGCGATGTTCAAGCCTTTAATCACCTGCATGACTGCTCCCGCCTCATCAATCTGGACCGCCACAGTTTAGAAACCGACGCTCTGATCAATAAAATCAATGACGCGGGGTTGAGCCTGTCGGTCCGTTACACCGAGAACTGTTTTGGCCTGGCCTACTTTCAGGCTTTTATCATGGAAGAGTCCTCCCAAGCGCCCATCTCTGTGGCCACCGGCTCAGGGTTACATCCCATCAAGGAAATCGCCTTGATCCGGGCCATCTGTGAGGCGGCCCAAAGCCGTTTAAGCCACATACACGGCGGCCGGGACGACATCATCGAGCGCGTCAAATATTTCGAGAAAAAGGGCCGTTCGGCCGAACTTCAGGCCATCTCACGCTTGCGTACCGTGGCTACCTCCCGGGACCAGATGATCGATTACTCCTCCATCGACTGCCAGGAAACCGCAATCCCCACGATCGAATCGGCCTGGGAGTTGCTCATCGAGCGGTTGCAGCGTGTCGGGCTCAGTACCGTGCTAAGGGTCTTGCTCAGCAAAGCGACGGACGACATTACTGTGGTCAGAATTATTATTCCGGGGCTTGAAGCCTTTGAACCCGGCTTGAAAAGGGTCGGTCCGAGGTTGAGTACATATGTCAAACAAAGCGCTTGAGGTTTGCACACTGTTTGCTGGTCCCTCTCTGCAAGGAATAGACAGTCAGCTACTGTGCAGTGATGGCCTGGTGTTACGCCCGCCCGTCAAACGCGGCGATATCGAACGCCTGGTGGCGCAATTGCCCCCCTCGAATCTGGCAATTGTCGATGGCGTGTTCCATGCACATCCTGCTGTCGGCCATGCCGAGATACTCGACGCCCTGGCTGCGGGTTGGCGCATTTGGGGATTGTCGTCTATGGGGGCCATTCGCGCCTGTGAAATGGATACGCTGGGAATGACAGGTTTTGGTGAAGTGTATCGACAATTCGCCAGCGACCCAGACATGTCCGACGACGAAGTGACCCTGATACATCAAGCACAAGAGCCTTTTCTTTCACTCAGCGAACCACTTATTCATATCAGGAAGTTTTTAAGACAGTGGGCGACCGAACAGATCATTACGCTAGAGCAAGAACAACACCTACTTCATTACCTGAAAAACATGTGGTACGGACATCGAACTCTAAATTGTTTGAAAGAAGCCTTGCTGGTACTCCCTGTCGCGGCGAAACAAATAGACAGCGCCCTGGCCAACTTTTCTGCCTACAGAATAAAGAGCTTGGACTTGATCGATTTTCTCAAACTGCAACCATGGACAAGACGGTAAAACAGAATGTCGCCATCAGAGATACTGTGTGAAATAAACGGTTTGCCCTTTGTGCACCCCATGTTCAACAGCATAAAACTTTTAACGCTTGTCGCTGTTGTACGTAAAAATATCGAGGGCGGCGAGTTACCTTTAACCGCCTATTTGCAACCAGACTTTGCCACCAGCCTGTATAACCGGCACGTCGAAGGTGCACCCGAATTTCCACCTCATCAAGCGCTCGGTAACGCCGAGCAGGTCATGTTGGCCGAAGCGAAGAGCAACCTCAAAGCCTTGCTGCCGGAATGGACTGGGCTATTGGATCTGCCAGTTAAAATACATAAGTTGCTGACTCAACAAGTCAGCCTGACCAATCCCGTGCTGCCTCAACAAATGTTTCTGGGCGAAGCCGCGTTTACCAGCATTACAGACCTTGAAGAGTTACTGGTGCATGAACTGTCCCATATCTGGTCCAGTTTGATCGCCGAGATTTACGACTTCCAGCTCAAGGATAGTTCGAACAACTACATACTCCCATCAGGAACCGGCGGCAAGAATCCTAGGGGTGTTTTGCTGGCATGTTTGTTTGCGGTCAGCGCCGTGAACTACCACCAGAGGTTACTGGCCAGCGGTTCCGTGCGAGCTCGTCCCGAACGACTCCACTACTTGCATCAGTATTTCCTCAAAAGTCTGGCCACTCTCCAGGCTTCGGCTGAACTATCCGAAATCGGAAAACTGATCACCTCTAGGCTGGATGCGTTTTCCAGCGACCTGACAACTGACACCGTTCAAGGATGACCCATGGCAGTCGTACACTTTCCCCGACAATTCATGTCGTACACCGATCAGCATAAAACACACGCCACTGAGGGCCTGTGTGTCAACGATGTACTAAGCAACCTGACCGCACGGTTTCCCGACCTGATTGGCCCGGTCTTCTCTGAGGACCTGTACCCGCTGCCGTTCGTGGGATTGTTCGTCGACGGCATGCCCGTGACCAGTGAGCATGACCGCAGTTGTCCTCTGGACAGTAACGCGCAATTGATTCTGATCAACGCTGTGGCAGGTGGCTGACATGCAATGCAACCTGAAGACGGACACCTCCCGTTACGCCCGCCAGATAATCCTCAGCGAGATCGGTGCTGTGGGGCAGCAGCGTCTCAACGACAGCAAGGTGCTGGTGGTCGGCGCCGGGGGGCTAGGCTGCCCGGTACTCCTGTATCTGGCAGGTGCTGGCGTCGGGACGATCGGCATCATTGATAACGACATCGTCGACGTGAGCAATCTGCACCGACAAATTCTCTATTCGATTGCCGATGTAGGCGAACTGAAAGTGTTGGCAGCCAAGCGCCGCATCAACCAGTTGAACCCCGACATCGTCGTCCACACCGTTGCGACGACGCTGAACCCGGACAATGTCCTGTCGCTGCTGGCGGAATACGACATCATCGTCGACGCCACTGATAACTTCGGCGCCAAATACCTCATCAGTGACGCCTGTATCGAGTGCGAAAAACCAATGGTCTATGCCTCGATCAGTCAGTTCGAAGGGCAGGTGTCGGTATTTAATTATTACAACCGACACACCCAACAACGGGGGCCCTGCTTCAGGGATCTGTTCGAAACACCGCCTCCACCGCACTTGACACAAAACTGCTCGGAAGCGGGAGTTCTTGGCGTCATACCTGGTTTGCTCGGTTGCTTTCAAGCCAATGAAGTACTCAAGCTCATCCTCCGTGCCGGGGAGCCATTGAGCGGGCAATTGTTGTCTATCGACGGCCTGGACAACACTTTCCACCTGTTGAGCATCAACAAAAAAACACGGAGCCGGCCCCCTGCTAGAACACTTGGCGCCACGACCACACCTGCGTGGCGCGACAGCGACTGGCTGTCACCCGACACACTGCATGACTGGATAGCGACACAAGCGCCATTTCAATTGGTCGATGTGCGCGACATCAGCGAGCATCATCAAGGTTCGCTGGGCGGCGGACTGATTCCACTCAAAGACATCATCAAGCGCCAGGAAGAGCTCGATACCACCCGCCGTATCGTTTTCTATTGCAAATCCGGTGTCAGGAGCAAGGCAGCCCTACTGGCAGTTCGCAGCGTCGCCCACGAAGCGGAACTCTATAGCCTTGAGGGAGGCATCGAGCGATATCTCTCGATCTACCCTGATGAGCGTCACCCGGTCGTTTCTTGAACGCCTTTGCTTTCACAGTCGCCCTATCTGGATCAAAGGTACGTCAATGAGTGCAAATTTTTCAGGCATTACGTGGGGCTTTCCCGGCATCGACCGGCGTCTGCTGAAAGTGCAATTCAGCTTTTTGCTTATGGTTCTGGGGGGACGGTGCAATCAACTGGCGGTGGCCTGGTGGGCCTTGCAGGAAACAGGCTCTGCGCTCTACTTCGCCAACATGATTGCCTGTTCCATTGCGGCGGAGGTGTTAGCCAAACCACTGTTGGGATGGCTGGGGGACAAGTACAACAAAATCCTGATCATCAAGCTGGCCTCATGGATCAGCCTGCTGACAGCGCTGTTGATGGTGGTGCTTTCCGCCACGGGGTCGTTCAACCCCTGGACGGTGGGCGCGCTGATGATGATCAGCAGTGCGATCGTCGGAGTGCGCGACCCTCTCCAAGCGTCGATCATTCCTTTGTTCGCAGACGACGATAAAGTCTCCCTGGCCTTTCGGACCAAAAGCGTGATGTCGTCCTTTTCGATTCTGCTGGGGCCGGTACTGGCCAGTGGGTTGATTTACGGGTTCGGTATCACGTTCGCCTTTGCTGCCGATTTTTTTGCGATTCTCATCGCCGGGGCGTTGATCGCGACCATCCCGAGCCACATCGGTGCCACCGGCCAAGGCGAAAAAGCCCCGGTTGCCAGCGGCTTCAGCATGATCTATTCCGGTTTCAAAGTGGTTTACGGAGTGAAAGTCGAGTTTTACCTGGCCATCATTGCAATGCTGATCAACTTTGCCCTGTTTCCGTTCTTTACCATTCTGATTCCACTGTACGTAAAGGACGTCATCCATTACCCGGTCACTTACATCGGTCTTCTGGATTCATGCTTCGGGCTGGGCATTCTGGCGGGCAGTTACAAGATCATCGGCTGGTTATCCGACCGGGTTCCCCGTGACATGTGTGTGTCCGCAGGTTTTGCATTACTAGGGTGCAACCTGGTGGTTGTCGGCACCGTTTCATCGTCGTTCATCGTACCCGCAGCCTTTTTCTGCGGCGGCGTAGGCCTGATGTTGATCAACATCCCCACCTCCGCAGTGAGGCTGCTGGCGACGCCCAAGCTCCATCGCAACCGGATTTTTGCCACGGTTTCATTTCTGTCTGCGGCGGCCAGCCCCTTGGGCAGTTTTGCGATGAACACCCTAATCGCCTATCTGGGGGTCGCACTAACAATCACGCTGCTGGGCGCCATGGTGTTGCTGTTGTCTCTGCTGGTCTTTCTGGTACCCGATTTCAAAACTTTCATGCGTTCCCCGGATACGCAGCTCAATGATGCCTACCTGGACAAATACCCTGAAGCGTTTGCGCACTGACGCGCCTCGCCGTCCCCCCGCCTATTACAAATGGAGTTGCCTTTCACCATGCCGGACTTCAAGGATCGACCTGAGTCTGCTCGACATGAACAGATCTTCTGCGGCCAATATTATGATGACATGGGATGTACCGGTTTCCTGGGGGATCCGTCCAAGGATCGAATCTCGGTTCTGATGCTGGGGCTTTCGGACGGTGTGGCGCTGACGCCGATCGCAGCCAGCACGAGAGTGGCCAGTCTGTTGGCCGTTGATCTGGACGAGACCGCATTCTCGCGCAGCCTCGACAACCGGAACCGACTTGCAGCGAATATCGTCTTTGACAGTGTGGTCGCCGATGCCGCGCACTTCCTGGACGTCACCCCCGACCGGTACGACGTCATTATTGTCGACCT
This sequence comes from Pseudomonas sp. GL_093, assembly GCF_057837605.1. Classification (NCBI taxonomy): domain Bacteria; kingdom Pseudomonadati; phylum Pseudomonadota; class Gammaproteobacteria; order Pseudomonadales; family Pseudomonadaceae; genus Pseudomonas; species Pseudomonas sp. GL_093. The sequence continues at coordinate 7,005,193 of NZ_CM174448.1, forward strand.
CTACACCCAGAGCGGTTATACCCCGATAGTGTTTGATCACGGGTTCCACCAACTATTGAAGAGCCGCCTCAATCCCCTCGGTCATGTGGTGTTCAACGGTTTTGGCGTCCCCATGAATCTGGACCCGTTCAACGGCCCTACGCCCCAGGCTTGGCTAGCACACTGCCTGAACGACAGCTGGGGCGACATTCATTACCTGCCACACCGACGCAATGCGACGTTCATTATCGGCCCACCTCCATCAATCACTACGCGCACCGCACCGGCCCTGGAGTCTTTATGCGCAAGTGACCGGCTCTTTATGGACATCATGAGCCTTCGCCTGCGCTACCTGACACCTACGGTTATCCGTTACGCGACGCTTGTGCCTCCGGCGCTGGATTTCGTCGGAATTGATTTGGAGGTGCAAAAACGCTGGATGGACTCGTTACCGGCCTTGTCTGCGCTGCTTCCAGCCTCGCTGAAGCTGAGCAAACCCAACGATCTTCGCGTGTTACTGGATGACCCGGACGCTTGCCAAGCGCTGCAAGAGAGATTATTGAAGGACAAGTCTTCGCTGCGTACCACGCTGGCGTTGCTGGTCGCAGGCGAAGTCAACTTCTCGGACCGCGATATGTCGTGGCTGCCCGACTGGGTCGTGTCGACATTGGAGAACAGTGTAGAAATCCACCCACGAGATTGGCTGGAAGGTTTACTTCCTTATGCCTATGGCGTCATTACCCACAGAACTCGAGGAGATACAGCCAAAGTGGAAGGTTTTCGGCGGGCGCTAGAGCGATTATCACCAAATGCTCCCATCACGCTCCCACGACAAATGAAACCTATATCAGGATAGTTCAGCTATCAGACGTCAAAATACCGAGCCGCTTGTTCAAGAGTTTCAGCGGGAAACGATGGCATGATTGGTTCCAGCCAATTGAGTGCTGTGAATAATTCAACAGCCATGAAGCCTCCAGAAGGGCGTGTCCTCAATTCAGATAAAAAAAATCGCAACCGTAGGCTGCGATTTTTAATGTTTCCATCACCTGTGGATAACTTATTCCACCGTCACCGACTTCGCCAGGTTACGCGGTTGGTCAACGTCGGTGCCCTTCAACACAGCAACGTAATACGAGAGCAACTGCAGCGGAATGGTGTAGAGGATCGGCGACAGGATGTCGTGGATGTGTGGCATTTGCACAACGTGCGTGCCTTCGCCATTGGTCATGCCAGCTTGTTCGTCCGCGAAGACGATCAGCTCGCCACCCCGGGCGCGGACTTCCTGGAGGTTGGATTTCAACTTCTCCAGCAGCTCGTTGTTCGGTGCCACGGTGACCACTGGCATGTCGTTATCCACAAGCGCCAACGGACCGTGTTTCAGCTCGCCAGCCGGATAGGCTTCAGCGTGAATGTAGGAGATTTCCTTGAGCTTGAGCGCTCCTTCCATCGCCACCGGGAATTGCGCACCACGACCGAGGAACAGGGTGTGGTTTTTCTCGGCGAACAGCTCGGCGATTTTTTCGACGGTGCCGTCCATGGCCAGGGCTTCGCCGAGGCGGGTCGGCAGGCGACGCAGCTCTTCAACCAATGTGGCTTCGACGCCTTTGGCCAACGTGCCGTGAACCTGACCCAAGGACAGAGTCAGCAGCAGCAGACCGACCAACTGAGTGGTAAAGGCTTTGGTCGAGGCCACGCCGATTTCGCGACCGGCCTGGGTCAGCAGAGTCAGATCGGATTCACGCACCAACGAGCTGATGCCGACGTTGCAAATCGCCAGGCTGGCGAGGTAACCCAACTCCTTGGCGTTGCGCAGGGCTGCCAGGGTGTCGGCGGTTTCACCGGACTGGGAGATGGTCACGAATAGCGTGTCGGCCTGCACCACTACCTTGCGGTAGCGGAACTCGCTGGCGACTTCGACCTGGCACGGGATACCGGCCAGTTCTTCGAGCCAGTAACGGGCAACCATGCCGGCGTGGTAACTGGTGCCGCACGCGACGATCTGCACGTTACGCACTTTGGCGAACAGCTCGGCAGCTTGTGGACCGAACGCTTGCACCAGCACTTGATTCTGGCTAATGCGACCTTCCAGAGTGCGCTGCACCACAGCCGGTTGCTCGTGAATTTCCTTGAGCATGAAGTGGCGGAATTTGCCCTTGTCGGCGGCTTCGGCACCATCGCGGTACTGCACCGACTCACGTTCGACGACTTGGCCGCTCACGTCCCAGATCTGCACGCTGTCGCGGCGAAGTTCGGCGATATCGCCTTCTTCCAGGTACATGAAGCGGTCAGTGACCTGGCGCAGGGCCAACTGATCGGAAGCCAGGAAGTTTTCACCCATGCCCAGACCGATGACCAACGGGCTGCCGCTGCGGGCCGCGACCAGACGATCCGGTTGCTGCGCGCTGATGACCGCCAAGCCGTAAGCACCGTGCAGTTCTTTGACAGTCGCTTTCAGGGCCACGGTCAGATCAGGTAGATCCTTGAGTTTGTGGTTCAACAGGTGAGCAATGACTTCAGTGTCGGTGTCGGAAGTGAACACATAACCCAAGGCTTTCAGTTGCTCGCGCAGGGCTTCGTGGTTCTCGATGATGCCGTTGTGCACCACCGCCAGATCACCGGAGAAATGCGGGTGAGCGTTGCGCTCGCACGGCGCACCGTGAGTGGCCCAGCGGGTGTGGGCGATACCCAGACGACCGACCAGCGGTTCTTCGGCCAGCGCCAGTTCCAATTCACTGACCTTGCCCGGACGTCGCAGACGCTCAAGCTTTTGGTCATTGGTGAAGACCGCTACACCTGCACTGTCATAGCCACGGTATTCCAGGCGCTTCAGGCCTTCGAGCAGGATGGCGGTGATGTTACGTTCTGCGACTGCGCCGACAATTCCACACATGCTATTTCTCCTGACTGACAGCCGCGAGGATCAAGTTGATTCCGCGGGCCTGTATCTGATCCCGTGCCTCAAGCGGCAGGCGATCATCGGTAATAAGGGTATGGACGCTGCTCCAGGGCAGCTCCAGGTTGGGGATCTTGCGGCCGATCTTGTCGGCCTCCACCATGACAACCACTTCCCGGGCGACTTCAGCCATGACTCGGCTCAGCCCCAGCAGTTCGTTGAAGGTGGTGGTACCGCGAACCAGGTCGATGCCGTCGGCACCGATGAACAACTGGTCGAAATCGTAAGAGCGTAGTACCTGCTCGGCCACCTGCCCCTGAAAGGACTCGGAATGCGGGTCCCAGGTGCCGCCGGTCATCAACAGCACCGGCTCATGCTCAAGTTCGCTCAAGGCATTGGCGACATGCAGGGAGTTGGTCATCACGACCAGGCCCGGCTGCTGGCCGAGTTCTGGAATCATCGCCGCCGTGGTGCTGCCGCTGTCGATGATGATCCGCGCATGCTCGCGAATCCGCGTAACGGCGGCGCGGGCGATAGCCTGTTTGTATTTGGACACCGGCTGACCAAGATCGGCCACCAGCTCTTGAGGCAGGGTAATCGCTCCGCCATAACGGCGCAGCAGCAAACCATTGGTCTCAAGCGCCGCGAGATCCTTGCGGATCGTAACTTCCGACGTTTCGAAGCGCTTGGCCAGCTCATCCACACTGACTTCGCCCTGCTCATTGAGCAAGGCGAGGATGTTGTGACGGCGTTGAGGTGTATTGCGTTTCGACATGGCTTGGCAAGTTTCGATTCGAAAGATAACGAAAGCAATAAAAACCTATTGGCGAAACTTCGTCAAGCGTAGGCCGATAAAAAGACCTGTGGATAACCAAAAAAAATCGCAGCCTGCGGCAGCTCCTACAGGGAGTTCGTGTTCACTCTGTAGGAGCTGCCGAAGGCTGCGATCTTTTGATCTTTCAATCTGTGGATAACTCAGCTCTTCTTGATTTTCTCAGGCCGCTTCCAGCCATCGATATTCTTCTGCCGCGCACGACCCACGGCCAACTGCGCGTTATCCACATTCTGCGTAATGGTCGAACCCGCCGCCGTGGTTGCACCCGAAGAGATATCCACAGGCGCAACCAACGAGTTGTTGGAACCGATGAACACATCTTCACCCAGCACGGTTTTCCACTTATTGGCGCCATCGTAGTTGCAGGTGATGGTGCCCGCGCCGATGTTGGTACGCGCGCCGATCTCGGCATCACCCAGATAGGTCAGATGACCGGCCTTGGCGCCCTCGCCGAGATGAGCGTTCTTCAGCTCAACAAAGTTACCCACATGCGCTCGTGCTTCCAGCACAGTACCTGGACGCAAACGAGCGAACGGGCCGGCATCGCTGCCTTCGCCGAGAATCGCGCCTTCGATGTGGCTGTTGGCCTTGATCACCACACCTTTGCGCAGGGTGCTGTCCTTGATCACGCAGTTCGGGCCGATCACCACGTCGTCCTCGATAACGACCTTGCCTTCGAGGATCACGTTGATGTCGATCAGCACGTCGCGGCCGACGGTGATTTCACCGCGCACATCGAAACGAGCCGGGTCACGCAGGGTCACGCCCTGGGCCATCAACCGACGACCGGCGCGCAGCTGATAGTGACGCTCAAGCTCGGAAAGCTGCTTGCGGTCGTTGGCGCCCTGCACTTCCATGGCGTCATGCGGTTGCTCGGTGGCCACCACCAGACCGTCGCTGACTGCCATCGCGATCACGTCGGTCAGGTAGTACTCACCCTGGGCGTTGTTGTTCGAAAGCCGGCTCATCCAGCCAGCCAATTGCGCGAACGGCAGTGCCAGAATGCCGGTGTTGCCTTCAGTGATCGCTCGTTCGGCTTCGTTGGCGTCTTTCTGCTCGACGATGGCTGTTACTTTGCCGTCGGCGTTGCGGACGATGCGGCCATAGCCGGTCGGGTCGTCCAGTTCTACGGTCAGCAAACCCAGTTGCTGCGGCGCTACTTGCTTGAGCAGACGCTGCAGGGTCTCGACTTCGATCAATGGCACGTCACCATAAAGAATCAGGACGGTGTCGGACTCAATGAAAGGCACCGCTTGAGCAACCGCGTGACCAGTCCCAAGCTGTTTGTCCTGCAGGACGAAATTCAGATCATCAGCCGCCAGACGCTCGCGCACTGCATCGGCGCCATGGCCGATCACTACGTGGATGCGCTGTGGATCAAGTTGCCGGGCGCTGTGGATAACATGGCCGAGCATCGAGTTGCCGGCAATCGGATGCAGAACTTTCGGCAGTGCCGAACGCATGCGAGTGCCTTGACCAGCAGCGAGGATAACGATTTCTAAAGACATGACTGGCTACCAATCCTGGGAGGTCAGCGGCTGCGACCAGGTTTTGAATATCTAAAAAGAAAAAAGGGTAGCCGAGGCTACCCTTTTTAATCAATCGCACAACAAGCGGTGGCCTATTAGTGGCCGAACTTCTTGCGGATCTGCTGGACGGTGCGCAGCTGAGCTGCAGCCTCGGCCAGACGTGCGGCAGCAGAACCGTAATCGAATTCTGCACCACGGTCATGCAAGGCCTTCTCGGCAGCCTTAACGGCTTCCTGAGCGGAGGCTTCGTCCAGGTCGGCAGCACGTTGCACAGTGTCGGCAAGTACCTTGACCATGTTCGGCTGAACCTCGAGGAAACCGCCGGAGATGTAATACACCTCCTCTTCCCCGCCCTGCTTGATCAGGCGGATCGGGCCCGGCTTGAGATTAGTGATCAGCGGCGCGTGACCCAGAGCGATACCAAGATCACCCAGTGCACCGTGCGCAACCACCATCTCGACCAGGCCGGAGAAGATTTCCCCTTCCGCACTGACGATATCGCAATGGACTGTCATAGCCATCTGATTGCCTCAACCTAAATTAGCGCCCGTTGCCGGGCGCCGGGATTACAGTTTCTTGGCTTTCTCGATCGCTTCTTCGATGCCGCCGACCATGTAGAACGCTTGTTCTGGCAGGTGGTCGTAGTCACCGTTGAGGATGCCTTTGAAGCCAGCAATGGTGTCTTTCAGGGAAACGTATTTACCCGAAGCACCGGTGAAGACTTCAGCCACGAAGAACGGCTGCGACAAGAAACGCTGGATCTTACGAGCACGGTTTACCAACTGCTTGTCGGATTCCGACAGCTCGTCCATACCCAGGATCGCAATGATGTCCTTCAGTTCTTTGTAACGTTGCAGAACATACTGTACGCCGCGAGCGGTGTCGTAGTGGTCCTGGCCGATTACGTTCGGGTCCAGCTGGCGCGAAGTCGAGTCGAGTGGATCGACCGCTGGGTAGATACCCAGGGAAGCGATGTCACGGGACAGAACGACAGTGGCGTCCAAGTGGGCGAAAGTGGTCGCTGGCGACGGGTCAGTCAAGTCATCCGCAGGTACGTATACCGCTTGGATCGAGGTGATCGAACCGTTTTTGGTCGAAGTGATACGCTCTTGCAGAGTACCCATCTCTTCGGCCAGGGTCGGCTGGTAACCTACTGCGGAAGGCATACGGCCCAGCAGTGCGGATACTTCAGTACCGGCCAGGGTGTAACGATAGATGTTGTCGACGAACAGCAGAACGTCGTTACCTTCGTCACGGAACTTCTCGGCCATGGTCAGGCCGGTCAGTGCTACGCGCAGACGGTTACCCGGCGGCTCGTTCATCTGACCGTAAACCAGTGCCACTTTGTCCAGAACGTTGGAATCCTTCATCTCGTGGTAGAAGTCGTTACCCTCACGAGTACGCTCACCCACACCGGCGAACACGGAATAACCGCTGTGCTCGATGGCGATGTTACGGATCAGTTCCATCATGTTTACGGTTTTGCCTACACCGGCACCACCGAACAGACCGACTTTACCACCCTTGGCGAACGGGCAAACCAGGTCGATAACCTTGATGCCGGTTTCCAGCAGGTCGTTGCCGCCAGCTTGTTCAGCGAAGGTTGGCGCAGGACGGTGAATGCCCCAGCGCTCTTCGGTGTCAATCGGGCCAGCTTCGTCGATCGGGTTGCCCAGAACGTCCATGATCCGGCCCAGGGTCGCTTTACCGACCGGTACGGAGATGGCTGCGCCAGAGTCCTTGACTTCCAGACCGCGCTTCAAGCCTTCGGTGGAACCCATCGCAATGGTACGAACCACGCCGTCGCCCAGCTGTTGCTGAACTTCCAGAGTGGTCCCTGCCGCGCTTTGTACCAACAGCGCGTTATAGATGCTCGGTACGCTGTCGCGTGGAAATTCCACGTCGATAACGGCGCCGATGATTTGAACGATACGTCCGCTACTCATAGCTGGATCCTCTGAATATTTGAACCGTTAAACCGCGGCAGCGCCGCCGACGATTTCCGAGATCTCTTGGGTGATCGCAGCCTGACGCGCCTTGTTGTAGACCAGCTGCAAATCGCTGATCAAATCACCGGCGTTGTCGGTAGCGTTCTTCATCGCGATCATCCGCGCAGCTTGTTCAGCCGCGTTGTTCTCGACCACCGCCTGGTAGACCTGCGACTCGACGTAACGGACCATCAAGCCGTCAAGCAGCTCTTTGGCATCCGGTTCGTAGAGATAGTCCCAGTGGTGCTTGAGCGATTGATCCGGGGTTGCCTCCAGTGGAATCAACTGCTCCACAGTAGGCTGTTGCGTCATGGTGTTGATGAACTTGTTGGACACCACGGACAGGCGATCAATACGGCCGTCCAGGTAGGCATCCAGCATCACCTTGACGCTGCCAATCAGATCATTGATCGACGGCTCTTCACCCAGGTGGCTGATAGCTGCAACGACGTTGCCGCCGAAGTTGCGGAAGAAAGCCGCACCCTTGCTACCAACAACACACAGATCGATCTCGACGCCGTTTTCGCGGTTTACCGCCATGTCCTTGACCAGGGCCTTGAACAGGTTGGTGTTCAAGCCACCACACAGACCACGGTCACTGCTCACTACGACATAACCGACGCGCTTGATTTCACGCTCGATCATGAAGGGGTGGCGATATTCCGGGTTGGCGTTGGCCAAATGACCAATAACCTGGCGGATGCGCTCCGCGTAAGGACGGCTAGCAGCCATGCGCATTTGTGCCTTGCGCATTTTACTGACCGCCACTTTTTCCATGGCGCTGGTAATCTTTTGCGTGCTTTTGATGCTCGCAATCTTACTGCGAATCTCTTTTGCGCCTGCCATGTAACACCTATCAGGTTAGCAAGCGGGAGCCTTGCGGCTCCCGCTGCGGCTTACCAGGTTTGGGTGGCCTTGAACTTCTCGATACCGGCTTTCATGCCAGCGTCGATTTCGTCATTGAAGTCACCCTTCACGTTGATCTTCGCCATCAATTCGGCGTGATCGCGGTTGAAGAAAGCAATCAGCGCTTGTTCGAAGCTGCCGATCTTGGCGATTTCAACGTCAGTCAGGAACCCACGCTCAGCGGCATACAGCGACAGCGCCATGTCAGCGATCGACATTGGTGCGTATTGCTTCTGCTTCATCAGCTCGGTAACGCGCTGACCATGCTCAAGTTGCTTACGGGTCGCTTCGTCCAGGTCAGAAGCGAACTGGGCGAATGCCGCCAGTTCACGGTACTGAGCCAGAGCGGTACGGATACCACCGGAGAGCTTCTTGATGATCTTGGTCTGAGCGGCACCACCCACACGGGATACCGAAACACCGGCGTTCACAGCAGGACGGATCCCGGAGTTGAACATGGCCGATTCCAGGAAGATCTGACCGTCGGTGATGGAAATCACGTTGGTCGGAACGAACGCGGAAACGTCGCCAGCCTGGGTTTCGATGATCGGCAGTGCGGTCAGGGAACCGGTTTTGCCGGTCACTGCGCCGTTGGTGAACTTCTCTACGTATTCTTCCGAAACGCGGGATGCGCGCTCCAGCAGACGGGAGTGGAGATAGAACACGTCGCCTGGGTAAGCTTCACGGCCTGGTGGACGGCGCAGCAGCAGGGAAATCTGGCGGTAAGCCACTGCTTGCTTGGACAGATCGTCATAAACGATCAGCGCGTCTTCACCGCGGTCGCGGAAGAATTCACCCATGGTGCAACCGGAGTACGGTGCCAGGAATTGCAGTGCTGCAGATTCCGAAGCGCTCGCGGCAACGACGATGGTGTTAGCCAGTGCGCCGTTTTCTTCCAGCTTGCGAACCACGTTAGCGATGGTCGATTGTTTCTGACCGATCGCTACGTAGACGCAGAAAATACCGCTGTTTTTCTGGTTGATGATCGCGTCGATCGCCAGAGCGGTTTTACCGATCTGACGGTCACCGATGATCAGCTCACGCTGGCCACGGCCGACAGGAATCATGGCATCGACAGCCTTGTAGCCAGTCTGTACAGGCTGGTCTACCGACTTACGCCAGATCACGCCTGGAGCAACTTTCTCGACCGCATCGGTCTCGGTGTTGTTCAGCGGACCTTTGCCGTCAACTGGGTTACCCAGTGCGTCGACTACGCGACCCAGCAGTTCCTTACCAACCGGAACTTCGAGGATGCGGCCAGTGCACTTGGCGCTCATGCCTTCAGCCAGAGACTGGTAAGAGCCCAATACAACGGCACCTACAGAGTCTTGCTCCAGGTTGAGAGCCATACCGAAGACGCCGCCCGGAAACTCGATCATCTCGCCGTACATTACGTCGGCCAGACCGTGAATCCGCACGATACCGTCAGATACGCTGACGACAGTGCCTTCGTTACGGGCTTGGGAGGTCACATCGAGCTTGTCGATGCGGCCCTTGATAATTTCACTTATTTCGGAAGGATTGAGTTGCTGCATTGCTCTGCTGCCCCTTCAAACTCAAGATTTCAATGCTTCGGCAAGGTTCGCGAGTTTGCCGCGAATCGAGCCATCGATTACCAGGTCGCCGGCGCGGATGATGACACCACCAATGAGGGTGGCATCCTCCGCAGCGTGCAGTCGCACTTCCCGGCCGAGCCGTGCACTGAGAACCTTGGCGAGTTTGTCTTGCTGTTCTTGGTTCAATGCAAAAGCACTGGTTACGTCCACGTCTACCGATTTCTCTTGTTCGGCCTTGTACAGGTCAAACAGAGCGGCGATCTCCGGCAAAAGCGGGAGACGGTCGTTTTCGGCAACGACGTGAATGAAATTCTGTGCCTTGGCATCGAACTTGTCGCCACACACGTCAATAAACGTGGTGGCCTTGTTTGCGCTCGTCAGTCGCGGGGCCTTGAGCACGCGCTGCATAGTGTCGTCTTGCGACACTGCTGCAGCCAGGCCGAGCATGGCTGACCAAGAGGCCAGTTGCTGGTGGGCCTGGGCGTGCTCGAAGGCTGCCTTAGCGTAAGGTCGGGCCAACGTGGTCAATTCTGCCATGATCGCCCTCGCTTAAATTTCAGCAGCCAGTTTGTTTACCAGCTCCGCGTGCGCGTTTTGATCGATTGTGGCACCCAGGATCTTCTCGGCGCCGCCAACGGCCAGAGCACCCAATTGGGCACGCAGCGCGTCTTTGACACTGTTCAGTTCCTGCTCGATCTCGGCCTGAGCCTGAACCTTCACACGGTCAGCGTCGATACGGGCTTTTTCAACAGCCTCATCGACGATCTGGTTACCGCGTTTCTTGGCTTGCTCAATGATTTCAGCTGCCTGAGCTTTTGCTTCGCGCAGTTGATGACCCGCTTTCTCTTGGGCCAACTCCAGGTCGCGAGCTGCTCGGCTGGCAGCATCCAGTCCATCCGCGATCTTCTTCTGACGTTCGTGCAAAGCCGCGATGACCGGAGGCCACACGAACTTCATGCAAAACAGTACAAAAATGAAGAACGCAACGGACTGGCCAATCAGGGTTGCATTAATGTTCACGCCAACACCTCGCTCGTTCGTTGCACATCACACCAATTACTCGAAGGTTCGAGTAATTAGCCAGCGAGTTGACCAACGAATGGGTTCGCGAAGGTGAAGAACAGAGCGATACCAACACCGATCATGGTTACGGCGTCGAGCAGACCGGCAACGATGAACATTTTGACTTGCAGCATTGGAACCATCTCTGGCTGACGCGCTGCGCCTTCCAGGAACTTGCCGCCCAACAGGCCGAAACCAATTGCGGTACCCAGTGCGCCCAGGCCGATCAACAGTGCAACAGCGATAGCGGTTAGACCAACTACAGTTTCCATCTTTCCTCCCGACTTTTACGTCGTATGGTTTAGGTTTTTTAGATTTTAAAGCGGTAAAACAAATCGTTTCATAGCCCTGTTCGGGCACCCACTCGTTTGACCGAGTGGGACATCAGACTAGTCGAGACTGGTCTTAATGGTTCTCTTCGTGCGCCATCGACAAGTAAACGATGGTCAGCATCATGAAGATAAACGCCTGCAGGGTGATGATCAGGATGTGGAACACAGCCCACGCCCACTGCAGAACAATGCCCAGGCCGCTAAGCCAGAGCAGACCGCTGCCGAACATCACAGCAATCAGAATGAAGACCAGTTCGCCGGCGTACATGTTGCCGAACAGACGCAGTGCCAGGGAGATTGGCTTGGCAACCAGTGTCACGAACTCCAGCAGGAAGTTCACCGGGATCAGCAGGGCTTGAACGAAGATGTTCTTGCTGCCGAAAGGGTGCAGGGTCAGTTCGCCGATGAAGCCGCCGATACCCTTGACCTTGATGCTGTAGAAAATGATCAACGCGAACACCGACAGGGACATACCCAGGGTCGCGTTCGGGTCAGTGGTTGGAACAGCACGGAAGACCAGATGCGGGTCGCCGGTAATGAAGGCAGCCACTTTCGGAATCCAGTCGACCGGAACCAGGTCGACGGCGTTCATCAGGAACACCCAGACAAAAATCGTCAGCGCCAATGGTGCGATCAATGGATTACGGCCGTGAAAGGTATCTTTCACGCTGCTGTCGACGAACTCGATCAGAACCTCGACGAAGTTCTGCAAGCCGCCAGGCTGACCGGAAGTCGCCTTCTTTGCCGCCATGCGGAAAAGAAGAACGAAAATCAGACCCAACGCGACCGACCAGCCGAGAGTATCGACGTGGAAAGCCCAGAAGCCCATTTCTTTGGCTTCTGCTGCGGTGTGGGCAAAACCCCACCCGCCAGTTGGGTGCTGACCGAAGGTCAGGTTCTGCAAGTGGTGCTGGATATAGCCCGAAGCGGTTGTCTCTGCCATGGTTGCCTCAAACGCCCTAAGGTCTCGAAAGTCTTGTTCTCATCAGCAGGGGCGCGAACCAGCTGACCAGTTGGGTCAACACGAAGACGCCGAATACAGCTAGCGGCGCCAATGGCTTCACACCTGCAAACGTCAATGCAAAGAGCACTGCCGTCAAAATTAGTTTGCCCGCCTCGCCGGCATAAAAAGACCGGACGATGGCTTGAGCTGCTCGGGCGCCGGAAAACCGAAATGCCCTGTGAGCGAAATAAACATTGGGTAGCAAGGCTATCAGGCCTCCGCAGAGTCCTGAGTACCCGGCTACGACTCCATGCCAGTACCAGAGCGCCAAAGCGGCCAGTACCAAAACGACAAATTGAGCCAGTAAGACCGGAAAAACTGCCAGGCGATGGAACGGCAAGCGGTTTGGCGTGCGGCTTTCCATCGTTTTGCTCCCCAATGATCGGCTGCCAGAATTCAATAACTTGGCATAATTTGTGCCGACAAAATGCGCGCAGAGTATAGGGGCGGTTCTGCCCCTATTCAACTGTCAGGTAGTGATTTCCGACTGCACGCTACATGAGGAAATGTTTCAGCGAATGTGTGCAAGTACACCTTGAAGCTCATCGAGGGAGTTGTAACCGATCACCAACTGCCCCTTCCCCTTTTTCCCGTGGCGAATCTGCACCGCAGAGCCTAGGCGCTCAGCCAGACGCTGTTCGAGTCGAGCGATATCCGGGTCCGGCTTTACCGGTTCAGCAGGTTCCTGTTTGCCACTCAACCACTGGCGAACCAGTGCTTCAGTCTGGCGTACAGTCAGCCCCCGTGCGACAACGTGTCGCGCCCCTTCAACCTGTTGATTTTCCGGTAAACCGAGCAAAGCACGGGCATGACCCATTTCCAGGTCGCCGTGGGACAGCATGGTTTTGATGACTTCCGGCAACGCGATCAAGCGTAGCAGGTTGGCCACGGTCACGCGGGACTTGCCCACCGCTTCGGCCACTTGTTGCTGCGTCAGCTGGAATTCCTGCTGCAAACGCTGCAACGCAACCGCTTCTTCGATCGGGTTGAGGTCTTCGCGCTGGATGTTCTCGATCAGCGCCATGGCGATTGCGGTTTCATCCGGTACATCGCGAACCATCGCCGGGATGGTTTCCTGGCCAGCCTGCTGGCTGGCGCGCCAGCGGCGTTCACCGGCGATGATTTCGAAGCGGCCGCTGCCAATCGGACGAACCACGATCGGCTGCATCACGCCCTGAGCCTTGATCGACTGCGCCAGCTCTTCCAGCGCCTGAGGGTCCATGTCCCGACGCGGCTGGTACTTGCCGCGCTGAATCAGGTCCAGGGGCAGGTGCTGCAGCTCACGCTGATCAGCCTGCACCGCTTGTTCTTCCAGCGAGCTGACAGTCGGACCACTCAGCAGTGCATCCAGTCCACGTCCGAGACCTCGTTTCTTGACGGCCATGGGGATTCCTTAAGTTGCCTGAGCAGCGGCAGTGCGTGAGTTTTTGCGTTGACGACGAACCATCTCGCCCGCCAATGCCAGATAGGCAATGGCGCCCCGCGATGATTTGTCATACGCCAGCGCCGGCATGCCGTAGCTTGGCGCTTCGGCCAGGCGGATGTTGCGCGGAATCACCGTGTCGTAGAGCTGCTCGCCGAAGTGTTCCTTGAGCTGCGCCGAAACATCGTTCATCAGGCTCAGGCGCGGGTCATACATGGTCCGCAACAGGCCTTCGACTTTCAGGTTCGGGTTCAGCAACTCAGCGATGCGCTTGATGTTATCCACAAGGTCGCTCAAACCTTCGAGCGCGAAGTACTCGCACTGCATGGGGATAATCACCCCATCAGCAGCGACCAAAGCGTTCAGCGTGAGCATCGACAACGACGGCGGACAGTCGATCAAAATGTAATCGTAGTTTTCACGGATCGGCGCCAGCGCGCTGCGCAGGCGGCTTTCCTTCATCTGCATTTCCAGCAGAACCACTTCGGCCGCGGTCAGGTCGCGGTTGGCCGGCAGCAGTTGGTAACCACCGTGCTCGGAATAGTGCATGGCCTGGGCCAGATCGCATTCGCCGATCAGCAGGTCATAGACCGAGTTTTCCAGGCCGTGTTTATCCACACCGCTACCCATGGTGGCGTTGCCCTGTGGATCGAGATCGATCAACAGCACCCGGCGCTTGGTAGCGACCAGGGAAGCTGCGAGGTTGATGCAGGTGGTGGTCTTGCCCACACCACCCTTTTGGTTCGCTATCGCGAATACCTTAGCCATTCTTGCTTGTGTTCCCAATCATGCCGTGCGGCGCAGTATCAGCAGATGGCGTTGGCCTTGGCAACCGGGTACGGCCAGGGCGTGTTCGCTATCGAGGTGGAAGTCTGCCGGCAATGCTACCAGCTCATCGGCGGGATGAACGCCCTTCATTGCCAGCCAACGTGTTTCGGTGTCGCCGAGGTGGCGAGTCCAGTTGCTGAAGTTCTCCATGCTGCTGAACGCCCGGGAGATGATCCCGTTGAATGGCTGATCAGGCTGAAAAGCTTCGACGCGACTGTGGATAACTTGCAGGTTATCCAGTTTGAGTTCGAGTTTGACCTGGGTCAGGAAGCGGGTTTTCTTGCCGTTGCTGTCCAGGCAGGTCACTTGGGACTCTGGAAACAGGATGGCCAACGGAATACCCGGCATGCCACCACCGCTGCCAACGTCCAGCCAGCGACCGTTTTCGACGAACGACATCACGCTCAAACTATCGAGCAAGTGACGGGAAACCATTTCATCCGGATCGCGTACGGCAGTCAGGTTGTAAGCCTTGTTCCATTTTATCAACAGGGCCAGATAACCCAGCAGCTGGGCATGCTGGGTTTCTGTCAGCGTGACACCGAGCTGGCGAGCACCTGTGGATAACTCTTCTGCGTGTTGCGAGGTGACCAACGAACTCAAGCGCTTTGCTCCAACTGACGGCCCGCGCCGCGTTTTTTCAAATGAATCATCAACAGCGAAATCGCTGCCGGCGTCACACCCGGGATACGCGACGCCTGGCCCAAAGTCTCTGGACGGGTCGCACCGAGCTTGCTCTGGATCTCTTTGGAGAGACCGGAAATGTTCGTGTAATCGATATCCACAGGCAGTTTTGTGTCTTCGCTGGCCCGCAGCCGTGCGATTTCATCCTGCTGGCGATCGATGTAACCGGCGTATTTGGTCTTGATTTCGACCTGCTCGGCGACTTGTGGATCTTCTGCGCCGCCACCAGTCACTGCGATCAGACCAGCGTAGTCGATTTCCGGACGGCTCAGCAGGTTGAGCAAGTTGTATTCGTGGGTCAGCGGCGTGCCGAACTTTTCGGAAATAGCATCGCCTTGCTCGGTGCCCGGGCGAACCCAGGTACTTTTCAGGCGTTGCTCTTCCAGCGTGATGCTTTCGCGTTTGGTGCAGAACGCTGCCCAACGCGCGTCATCCACCAGACCCAGTTCGCGACCTTTTTCGGTCAAGCGCAGGTCGGCGTTGTCTTCGCGCAGGATCAGGCGGTATTCGGCGCGGGACGTGAACATCCGATACGGTTCCTGGGTACCCAGGGTAATCAGGTCGTCGACCAACACCCCGATGTACGCCTCGTCGCGACGCGGGCACCAGGCATCTTTGCCTTGAGCACGCAGTGCGGCGTTGGCCCCGGCCAGCAAACCCTGGGCGCCGGCTTCTTCGTAACCGGTGGTGCCATTGATTTGCCCGGCGAAGAACAGACCGCCGATGACTTTGGTTTCCAGGTTGTACTTCAGGTCACGCGGGTCGAAGTAGTCGTATTCGATGGCGTAACCCGGACGAACGATGTGCGCGTTTTCCATGCCGCGGATCGATTGCACGATCTGCAGTTGCACGTCGAACGGCAGGGATGTGGATATCCCGTTGGGGTACAGCTCGTTGGTCGTCAGGCCTTCCGGTTCGATGAAGACCTGATGGCTTTCCTTGTCGGCAAAGCGATGGATCTTGTCTTCGATCGACGGGCAGTAACGCGGGCCGATACCTTCGATCACACCGGCATCGGAATACATCGGCGAACGATCAAGGTTGGCGGCAATGATTTCGTGGGTACGGGCGTTGGTGTGGGTAATCCAGCAGCTGACCTGTTTCGGATGCTGCTCTTTGGAACCCATGAACGACATCACCGGGATCGGTGTATCGCCGGCTTGCTCGGTCATCACCGAGAAATCCACAGAACGGCCGTCGATACGCGGTGGCGTACCGGTTTTCAGGCGACCGACACGCAGTGGCAATTCACGCAGACGGTGAGCCAGGGCAATCGACGGCGGATCACCGGCACGGCCACCGGAAAAGTTCTGCATTCCGATGTGGATAAGTCCACCGAGGAAGGTGCCAGTGGTCAACACCACGGAATCCGCTAAGAAACGCAGGCCCATTTGGGTGACAACACCGCGCACTTGTTCCTGCTCGACGATCAGGTCGTCGGCAGCCTGTTGAAATATCCACAGGTTCGGCTGGTTTTCCAGTATTTCGCGGACAGCGGCCTTGTACAGAACCCGATCAGCCTGAGCGCGGGTTGCACGCACGGCCGGGCCTTTGCGGCTGTTCAATACGCGAAATTGGATACCGCCTTTATCGGTAGCAATGGCCATCGCGCCGCCGAGAGCATCGATTTCCTTGACCAGATGGCTTTTGCCGATCCCACCGATAGCGGGGTTGCAACTCATGGCACCGAGGGTTTCCACGTTATGCGTCAGCAACAGGGTTTTTGCACCCATACGTGCTGAGGCCAGTGCTGCCTCGGTACCGGCATGACCGCCGCCGATGACGATCACTTCAAAACGGGAAGGGAAATCCACCACGCACCTCGTGCCTGCTTCAGTTAGGTAATCCGGAATAGGTTGATCTCAGGTTTTTGGACCTGGTCGGCAAGTATAGGGACTTCGCCCTTCCTAAAGAACCCTTTGCACAAAATTTAACCAGCTGTGGAGAAGTCGTGGTTATAGAAATTAAAAAGAGAGAAATTTATTAAATCTTTGTTTTTATGTTTATTTCTACTGAGGCACATTTCTGTGGATAGATCTCTACAGGCCTTTATATTCAATATGTACAGAGATTCAAAACCCTGTGGTCATGTGCCAAGGAGGCCCTTGGATAACCGGTTTAAGCCTGTGGATGAAAGGGGTGCTTATCCACAGGGGCGGTTATCTTCAGTTTTGAGGCCCTGTTATCAACTGCCCTTAGTGGCAGTTATTCACAGGGCTTAATCCACAGAAAACTGCTGAATAAGCAAATCCAGGGCACGGGAATTCCGCTCAAGCAGAAAGAATCTGCTCAGCACTGGAAGAGAATTCAGGAAAAGGAGAGAACAGACAGGCACGAATGGCCTGTCTGTGGACAACGGGAGGACTATTTACCGATACAGAAACTGGAAAAGATCCGTCCCAGCAAGTCATCGGAGCTGAATGCACCGGTGATTTCACCCAAAGCGTGTTGGGCTTGTCGCAAATCCTCGGCCAACAGTTCACCGGCACCCGCCAGGGTCAGCTGTGCACGGCCGTGCTCAAGGGAAGCACTGGCGTGACGCAACGCTTCAAGGTGACGCCTGCGAGCACTGAAGCTGCTTTCCGAGGTCTGTTCGTAGCCCATGCAGGCCTTGAGATGGTCACGCAGCAATTCCAGCCCTTCACCTGCAGACTTGGCGCTCAGGCTGATGGTGACGTGGCCATCCTCGCTGACTTCCAGGGCAATGGCTTCGCCCGTGAGGTCAGCCTTGTTTCGGATCAGCGTGACTTTCGCCGGATCGGGACGGATTTCCAGAAATTCAGGCCATAACGCGAACGGATCAAGTGCCTCAGGAGCGGTAGCATCGACCACCAAAAGCACCCGGTCAGCCTCGCCGATGGCTTTCAGCGCCCGTTCGACACCGATTTTTTCTACCTGGTCGTCGGTATCTCGCAGACCAGCGGTGTCGACCACGTGCAGCGGCATACCATCGATGTGGATATGTTCACGAAGAATGTCCCGGGTGGTGCCGGCAATCTCGGTGACGATCGCGGCTTCACGACCGGCCAGTGCATTCAACAGACTGGATTTACCGGCATTTGGCCGGCCGGCGATCACCACGGTCATCCCGTCACGCAGCAAGGCACCCTGCCCGGCTTCCCGTAGTACGGTGGATAACTCGTCACGCACTTTGTCGAGCATGCTCAGTACATGACCATCGGCGAGGAAGTCGATTTCTTCTTCAGGGAAGTCGATCGCCGCTTCGACATAGATGCGCAGGCCAATCAGTTGCTCGGTGAGGTTATGCACACGCTCGGAAAATGCGCCCTGCAAGGAACGCAGGGCATTTCGTGCAGCCTGTGCAGAACTCGCCTCGATCAAGTCGGCAATCGCCTCGGCCTGAGCCAGGTCGAGTTTGTCATTGAGGAACGCGCGCTCGCTGAATTCACCCGGCCGGGCCAACCGACAGCCCAGTTCCAGGCAACGCTTGAGCAGCATATCCAGAACTATCGGACCGCCGTGGCCCTGGAGCTCCAGCACATCTTCGCCGGTGAACGAGTTAGGGCCCGGAAAATACAGGGCGATGCCTTGATCCAGCACCTCATCGTTTTCACTGAGGAACGGGCCGTAGTGGGCAAACCTTGGCTTGAGTTCACGACCGCTGAAGGCCTTGGCCGCAACACTCGCCAGCGGTCCGGAAATACGGACGATGCCCACACCGCCGCGACCTTGAGCGGTAGCGACGGCGGCGATGGTTTCACGAGGAACGCTCATAAACCGTTATCCAGACAAAAGTGACAGATAGCAAAACGCCCCACTAGGGGGCGTTTTGAGTGGTTATTCACAGTGTAAATCAGGCAGCTGCTTTGGTAGCTGCTTCGATCTTACGAGTGATGTACCACTGTTGGGCGATCGACAGGCAGTTGTTCACTACCCAGTACAGCACCAGACCAGCCGGGAACCACAGGAAGAAGAAGGTGAAGATGATTGGCATCAGCTTCATCACCTTGGCCTGCATCGGATCCGGAGGAGTCGGGTTCAGCTGCTGCTGGATGAACATGGTTGCACCCATGATGATCGGCAGAATGAAGAACGGATCCTTGATCGACAGGTCAGTAATCCACAGCATGAACGGCGCTTGGCGCATTTCAACGCTTTCCAGCAGAACCCAGTACAACGAAAGGAAAACCGGCATCTGCACGAGGATTGGCAAGCAACCACCCAGCGGATTGATCTTCTCTTTCTTGTACAGCTCCATCATGGATTGCGACATTTTCTGCCGGTCGTCGCCATGTTGCTCTTTCAGCGCGGCCAGTTTCGGTGCCACTGCACGCATGCGCGCCATGGATTTGTAGCTGGCAGCCGACAGCGGGAAGAAGATCCCTTTGATCAGCATGGTCAGGAAGATGATCGACCAGCCCCAGTTACCGACCAGCGCGTGGATGTGTTGCAGCAGCCAGAAGATTGGCTGGGCAATGAACCACAGAATGCCGTAGTCGACGGTCAGTTCCAGACCTGGGGACAACTCTTTCAGCACAGCCTGGCTTTTCGGACCGGCGTATAGAACAGCGCTGGTCTCGGCTTTTGCACCTGGCGCGACAGTCATTGCCGGTGCGGTGTAGCCGATGATGTAGTTGCCTTTGCTGTCTTTACGGGTCTGGACGAGGTTGTTCTCGCCTTTCGCCGGAATCCACGCGGTCACGAAGTAGTGCTGCAACCATGCAACCCAACCACCGTTAACGGTTTCTTTCAGCTGAGCCTTGTCCATGTCCTTCATGGACACTTTCTTGTACGGCTCGTTACTTGTCCACAGGGCGGCGCCCAGGTAAGTCGCGGTGCCGGTGGCAGTGCTGGAAGAAGGATCGGAGCTGGCGTCACGCTTCAATTGCGCGAACATTGCACCGGACCAGGGTTTGGCACTCTGGTTATCGATCAGGTAGGAAACGGTTACGTCATACAGGCCACGTTTCAGGGTGAAACGCTTGATGTAGTTGACGCCGTCCTTGCTGAACTTCAGGTCTGCGACCAATTGGTCTTGACCGTCAGCCAGTTGGTAAACCTTCTTCTCCGAGGAGTAAACCGGACGACCGGCAGGACTTCCGTCCGGACCGTCGGTGCCGATCAAACCGCTTTGAGCCAGATAAGTCCGCTCGTTGCCGTTATCGAACAACTGGAATGGAATTTCCGGATGGTCCTGGCGACGTGGATACAGCGGCAGCGTCAACTGCGCAACATCACCACCTTGTGGATCGATTGCCAGGTTGAGCACATCCGTTTTGATCTGGATGAGGTCTTTGCTTGCAGCTACTGGTGTTTCAGCAGGTGCAGTTGCACTGGTATCGCTTGCGGCGCGTGGAATGTCGTCACTGACAGAAGCATTATTGCCAGTCGCCGTATCCGGTAGGCCCGGTGCGGTAGTACTGGAAGCAACATTCTGAGTCGGCAGGGCAGCCTGGCCATAGTCCTGGTTCCATTTAAGAACCATAACGTAGGACACGATTGCCAGGGCGACGATCAGGATCGTGCGTTTGATATCCATGATTACTCGGCCATCGAAGAAGAACGGGAGGTAGGGATAGATGGAACCGGGTCATAACCACCGGGATTCCACGGATGACAGCGACCTAAACGACGAAAGGCCAGCCAGCCACCGCGCAGAAGGCCATGATTTTCTATGGCTTCATACGCGTAGCAGGAACAACTGGGGTAGAAACGACAGTGACTGGCCATCAGAGGACTAATGGCATAGCGATAAAACTGGATCGGAACGAGTGCCAGTTTACGCATCGGGACTGTCTACCCCTACAGTTTCGGTTTTGACTGCTGGTACCGGCGTGCTACGTGCCAGACGCTTCCAGAGTTTGCCGAAATGCTGAATCAATTCGGGGTTTTCTACGTCACCCAAACCTTTGCGCGCGACGATAACGATGTCCCAGCCGGCCAGTGAGTCCTGGTTCAGACGGAACGATTCACGCATCAGACGTTTGAGGCGATTGCGCTCGACGGAGAGCTTTACGCTCTTTTTCCCGATAACCAGCCCGAGACGGGGGTGATCGAGATCGTTGTTGCGCGCAAGGAGCAGGAGGTTTTTCCCCGGAACCTTGCCGGTAGGGGAGTCAAAGACTGCCTTGAAATGCCGGGGAGTAAGCAGACGCTTTTCCCGACTGAAGTCCTGACTCACCTCCAGTGCCGGCTTATCAAACTGCCAGACGCGCACGACCTTTGGCGCGACGACGCGACAGAACGGCACGACCGTTTTTGGTAGCCATGCGAGCACGGAAACCGTGGGTACGAGCGCGTTTGATAGTGCTTGGTTGGAAAGTACGTTTCATTGTCGTGTTACCTGGTTCGTCCACAACGGGCCGGAATGGCCCCCGTTTTAAGAGACCGGGGATTCTAGAGAAAGCAAGCCTCTAGGTCAATTTCCAACCAGCGTTTCCTTATAAATAGATCTCCAGACGTTTTTCCTGCCGAGCTCCCTGGCTAGATATAGAAATTAAGAAGGAAAGTATTTAAAGCTTTTCTGTAAAGCTTATAAAAGCTAGGGGCACGATCATCTGTGGATAACTGCCATCAGCCCTTTAAAGTCGTGATGTACAGAGAATGACAACTACGGTGGAAAACGGTGGTAACCCTGTGCTGCGCTGTCGGATAAGCTGTGTGTGAAAGAGGTACTTATCCACAGCGTGGTTATCCACCGAGTTTCCTCCCCACTTGTACAACGACCTTAGACCCGGTTATCCACAGAGCTTACGCACAGACCGCTGGTCGTATTTTTTTCGTATAAATCACTGATTCTTCATGGGAGGTGCACAACCTTCGTGTGGATAAGTCGGGGCTTGGTCGGCTACAATGGCGGCTTGTTTTTGCCTCACCGGCTTTCAACTTAGGGGATATCC